>JACJYR010000009.1 GCA_020636005.1 Lewinellaceae bacterium | reverse complement strand
TACCCTGGATTTGAAGACAATGGGTGAATAAATATTTAGTTTTTGGCCTTGTTTTATCCTCCTAATTTTCACAAAAATCGAATGCCAAACAACGAACAATCCCGCATCAACGACCACTACGCCAACAAAAAAAACTGGCTCCGCTGGGGGCCTTACCTCTCCGAGCGCCAATGGGGCACCGTCCGGGAAGACTACTCTGCCGATGGCGACGCCTGGAACTATTTCCCACACGACCATGCCCGCTCACGAGCCTATCGCTGGGGCGAGGACGGCATTGCTGGCATCAGCGATGACGGGCAGCGGCTTTGCTTCGCAATGGCTTTCTGGAACGGGCGTGACCCCTACTTGAAAGAGCGTCTTTTCGGCCTCGCCAACGAGGAAGGCAACCACGGCGAGGACGTGAAGGAAATGTATTTCTACCTCGACAACACGCCGACCCATGCCTACATGGCGCACCGATACCTCTATCCCTGCGGCGAATTCCCATACCAGGAACTGCTGGAAACGAACCAGCAGCGCACTCGCCTGGAATCTGAATTTGAGTTGACCGACACAGCGGTTTGGGGTGAAAACGGCTGGTTCGACATCCTCACCGAATACGCCAAAGTGGACACCGAGGACCTCTGCGTCCGCATCACGGCGACGAACAAAAGCCAGTCGGAACAGCAGCTTTGGCTGTTGCCCACGCTCTGGTTTCGCAACACCTGGCTGCTGGGAGCGGATAGGCCAAACATTCAGGCTACTGCTAATGGCGTGGAGGCCATTCACCCGAATTTAGGGAAGGTGCGACTGTATTTTGAAAAACCGGAGCGCCTGCTTTTCACCGAAAACGACACGAACGAGGAGCGGATTTTTGGGGCAAAAAATGAAACGCCCTTCGTAAAGGACGCCTTCCACCGGGCCGTCTGCGGGCAGGATTTCGATTTCATCAAAGACAAAAAACAGGGGACGAAATGCGCCCCGGTTTACCATTTTACCCTGAAGCCCGGCGAATCGGCCAGTGTGCGGCTTCGCTTGGCCAATGCCGATTTGCCCGGTGCGCTCGACCCGGCGTTTTTCACCGATATTTTTAAAAAAAGAAAAAAAGAGGCGGACGAATTTTACAACAAATTACCCGTTCCGGCGGTATGTCCACTGCTGGGAAAAGACTGCCCGCTCATCCGGCGGCAGGCATTTGCCGGGCTGCTTTGGGGCAAGCAGTTTTACAATTACAACGTCGCCGATTGGCTGGATGGCGACCCCCAAGAACCGGCGCCACCGCCCGGCCACCAGACCATCCGCAACACGGACTGGCGCCACCTGAACGCCCGGGACATCATTTCCATGCCCGACAAGTGGGAGTACCCGTGGTTTGCCGGCTGGGATTTGGCATTTCAGTGCATCCCACTGGCGGCGGTTGACCCGGGTTTTGCCAAAAACCAGCTGTTGCTGCTGCTCAAGGAATGGTACATGCACCCCAATGGGAAAGTGCCGGGCTACGAGTGGCAGTTCGACCATGCGAACCCGCCGATACACCCCTGGGCCGCGCTGGAAGTTTATCATTTGGAAGAAACCATGACCGGAAAGGGCGACCGCCTTTTCCTCGAAAAAGTGTTTCACAAACTACTGCTCAACTTCACCTGGTGGGTGAATCGGGTGGATGCCGATGGCAACAACGTGTTCGAAGGGGGCTTCCTCGGCCTGGACAACATCGCCCTGTTCGACCGGGAAAAAGGCATCCCGGAAGGCTGCACCCTCGACCAGGCGGATGGAACGGCCTGGATGGCGTTTTACTGCCTGCACATGCTGGAAATTTCGCTGACCTTGGCTACCGAAAACCCAGCCTACGAGGACATGGCCACCAAGTTCTTCGAGCATTTTGTGCTCATCGCCGATTCGCTCAACAGCCTCGGCAACGAGCTTTGGGACCAGGAGGACGGTTTTTTCTATGACCAGCTCCGGTATGGTGATAAAAAAATGCCGCTCAAGGTGCGCTCGCTCGTGGGCCTCAGCACCTTGTTCGGGGTGACGGTTTTGAAAAAAAGCCAACTGGAAAAAGTGCCGGGTTTTACGGAGCGGATGCATTATTTCCATGAGGAACGCATCAAACGGCACGGAACAATCGTGTTTGAACAAACCTCTATCAATGGCGACATCCTGCTCTCGCTGGTGCCGCCCGACCGGCTCCAGCACTTGCTCAAAGTGCTGTTCGACGAGGGCGAGTTTTTGAGCCCGAACGGCATCCGTTCGGTGTCAAAATACCACCAGGAACACCCCGTGGAGGTGCAGATTGACGGGCAGACTTTCGGGCTGCACTACGAACCGGCAGAGGGTGAAACGGCTGCTTTCGGCGGCAATTCCAACTGGCGGGGCCCGGTCTGGTTCCCGATGAACTACCTGCTCATCCACGCCCTGGAGACTTACCAGGAATACTACGGCGATACGGTAAAAATGGAGTTCCCGACGGGTTCAGGAACACAGTTCACCTTCGGGGAAGCTGCCGGGGAAATTGCCTTCCGGCTCCTGGCCTTGTTCGAAAGAAATGCCGATGGCGAACGCAAGGCAAACGGCGGCAATCCGTTGTTCCTGCTACCGGAGTACCAGGAGTTGATGCTGTTTTACGAGTATTATCACGGGGAAACGGGCAAGGGCCTCGGCGCTTCGCACCAGACGGGGTGGACGGGGCTGGCGGCGGTGATTTGAGAAAGGTAGGATGGGTTAAAAATTGGCCAAATTTGCGCCGATGGGGAGGTGGGAGATGCGGGGGGTGCGGAAGACATGGTTTTTCTGCCTGTAGAATTTTTCAGTTTCGATAATTTTTCCGTTGTAAAACTCCCAGTTATTCTAAATTTCATGTGAATAGTTTAAGTTTGTAACGAAAAAATCGTTATAAATGTTAATTAGAACCACAATCTGCAATCTTTACTCTTTTCAAAATAAGACTGAATTTAACATGTTGACTGGGGATATTCGTCGGCATCCCCACCATGTCCACTCCTTGGGCAAAGTTTCTGTCGTGCGGATGGCGGCAATCTATGGAGCAAATGGGGCTGGGAAATCCAACCTGATAAAGGCATTGGACTTGCTTCAGGAAGCTGCATCTTCTGAAAAGATTCCAAATGAAAAAATAAGCCCCCACAAGTTTGGCACATCAACTGACTGCAAATTTCCCCAAATAGAAGTAGAGCTTTTCATCAACAATAAATTCTTTTTGTACGGGCTATCACTGACCCAGAATAGGGTAGTGGAGGAGTGGCTATACGAGTCGGGGTTGGGAAACAAACAGGATACCCTGATTTTTGAACGCTCGACCGCTGTTGATGGTAAAACAAAAATCACCTTCGCCGCTAAAAATGAACAAAACGCAAAGGCCAAGCTCCGCAAGGAATTGTACGAGAACGAATTTTTGAAAAGCCATTCGACTCTTTTATGGCAGCTCAACCAGGCTAAAGAGGTGGTCATCGAAGAAGCGAACCATGTTTTTGACTGGTTCGAGAACCATCTGCTGGTCATGCGGGCGGATGAATTCCCGGAGGGGATAATGGAAAAACTGCTGAACGACCCCGGCTTTCATACTTTTTGCAACGAATTCCTGCCCTCTCTTGATACAGGCGTTTCTGAACTGGTAGTAAAGACCGAAAAGTACAAAGAAAGCAATATCCGTGAAGATGCCGAATTGTTGGAAGATGTACTGGAAGACCTTGAAAAAGGCGAAAAATCTGTGCCGCTCCTATTCAGCGACGACACCCCAGCCGTGGTGATGCTTGAAGACAATGAACTGGTCATCAAAACTTTGGCCGCTTACCATCAGGCCAATAATAACCAAAAAGTGCTGTTTGACTTTAAAGAAGAATCGGATGGCACCCGGAAACTGACGGAGTTCCTTTCCGTCTTTTATGGGCTTAAAACTGATGCAGATATCATCGTCATTGACGAAATCGAGCGCTCCATCCATCCCTCACTTATCCGGGAAATTTTGAAAAAACTGGCGGATGAAAAAGAGGCGAAGGGCCAGTTGATTTTCACCACACACGAAGCGGGCCTGCTTGATTTGGATATGTTCCGCCAGGACGAAATTTGGTTTGCGGAGAAAAATGAAACTGGGGCAACGAAACTGTATCCGTTGAGCGACTTTGCCATCCGCCCAGACTTGAACATCGAGAAAGGCTACCTGCTGGGGCGGTTTGGGGCAGTACCATCGTTGGTTGATTTGAAAAAAATGGATTGGAAAACGCCCGCCCATGCCGAGAACTGAAAACCGCAGCTATAAGAAAAGTACGGGCAAGCATCGTGACGCCCGTTGTTTCTTCATCATCGCCGAAGGCGAACGGGAAGAGGATTATTTCCTTTGGTTCGAGCAGAAATCAAAGCGCATACGGGTGGAAATTATAGAACGGGAAGGAAAGGCTTCTGCACCAAAACACATGCTGGGACGTCTCCAAAAGTTCCTGCCGGAAAATGCCGTACAGCCCGGTGACCAGATTTGGTTTGTTCTGGATGTTGACAGATGGGAACGGGAATCCATAGAGGAATTGCGGTCGCTTTGCACTGATTATCCAGGATGGGCAACTGCCATTAGCAACCCTTGCTTTGAAGTTTGGTTGCTATTTCATTTCAATGATAAAATTTCAGGCAAAGCCACTGCATCAAAGGAATTCAAACAATTGCTCCATGAAGTAACACCCGGTGGTTATAGTATCGTAAAATTTGCCCCAAAAATTGAATCGGCCGCTGCCAATGCCAGAGATGCAGACCCAACGCCGGAACATGATTACCCGGATACGCCCGCTACCACAAAGGTTTATCGGCTGGCGGATGAGATGCTAAAGTTTTTGGGGAGGAATTGGGGGTGATTCAAACAAAAAAGCCCCCAACAATCGTTGCAGGCTTTTTTATTTATAAACCCTTATCAACCCATTTCCATCAGTCCAACCCAAACGCATAATAATAAGCCCCCGGCGCATCCTCATACACTCATTCCAGTATCACGCCGCCGCCCTGTGCGTTTTCCAGTGCTTTCACCTGTTCGTCCACCGTTTTCACGGGCTGGTTGTTTACGTCGGTGATGATGACGCCGCCTTCGATGTCGAGCTTGTGGGCATCTGCCCTTTCGAGTGCCTGAAAATCAGCGCCTAACCGGTCGAGGATTTAGCTTTAGCTTTTCTTTTTCACCGGCAGCGGGTGATGGCTGGTTTTGAAAAATTTCACGAAAAAGAAACGGGGTTCGAGGGAAGTCGCAGGGCAGGGTAGGGGACTGGCCGTTAGGAATTCTTCCATAAAAGGTGCCCCGGTGAAAAGTCCCCACCGGGGCACCTTTTTAAATCAAAACCAAAAATCACTTGCCCGCCGTCTGTGCCTCCGCCGGGTCTGCCTTCAGCACGAAGGAATGTTCGGTGGGGTTGTGAATGGTTTTCACCGGCCCGCCGTCTTTGTCGAGCAGCAGGAGTTTTACCCTGTTCTCGCCCATTGGCAGGCCTTCGAGGTAATAGGGCTGCCAAGTGTCTATGTCGAAGTTTTTTTCGTTGTTCACGTCCACGACTACTTTGAAGTCCTTGCCCAGCGTGGCATTGACGAGGAAGAAGTCGAGCATCACCTTGTCCGTTTCGGCCTTGCCCACATAGTCGCCTTTCGGGCGGCTGTAGAAAATCATCGGCGTCTTTATTTTTTCGCTTTTCACGATGCTGCCATCTTTTACCGTCACTTTTTCGACGATGAAAGCCTTGCCATTCTTGATGCTCTCGTGGTAGGAGCGGCTCAGGAAGGCGAGGATGGTGTGCTCGCCGTCCGGAATTGAGTACTCAAATTCGGGCGTGTATTCCGCCACGTAGGGCTGGTCGTCCACGATGAGGTGGATGTGCTGGCCCTTGGCGGAGTTGGCGCACATTTTCAGGCCGGCGTCAGGGGTCTGTTCGCCGAGCTTGTAGCCTTTGCCACTGTACTTGAAAGTGAACTTGCCGTTCTTGTAGGTCATGCTTTCCAGCTTGGCGTCGGCGAATTCGGCAGATTTTTCAAAGGGCGTCAGTTTGTATTCGTGCTTTACGGGGACAGGCGCAGCGGGCTGCTCCTGCTTGGCTTGCGTGGTAGCGGGCTTCTCCGTGGAAGGATTGCCGCAGGAGGCGAGCGACAGGCCCGCCAGGAATGGAAGAAGGTGGATGATTTTCATGTTGAAATAATTTTCAGAAAGGAAACCCCACCTGCAAAAAGTCACGCTTTCCCCTTGCTTTTTTTTCTGCCCGAAATCTCCTCCAGCAATTCCACCTGGTAGCGCTGGATTTCCAGCAGGTTGTCGAACTGCTCCTCCATCAACAGGTTCAATTTCTGGTGCAGGTTGCGCACTTCGATTTCCGCTTTGAGGTTCACGAGGTAGTCGTTCTCGGCCCGTTTGCGGTCTTTCTCTTCTTTGCGGTTCTGCGACATCATGATGACGGGCGCCTGGATGGCGGCAATGCAGGACAGCACTAAATTCAACAGGATAAAAGGGTAAGGGTCAAATGCCTTAGCGGCCATAATGACGTTCATCACAATCCAGCAAAAAAGCACCACGCCAAAAGAGATGATGAACGTCCAGCTACCGCCGAAACTGGCCACTTTGTCGGCCACTAGTTGCCCCCGGCTGAAGGTTTCTCCTGGCGGGTGCAGCAGGTTTTCGGATATAAGTTCCTGCTCCTGCATGGCATCGGCCACGAGCCGGTGGAGCTTCTTCAAATGCCCGTCCTCGGTGGCAAGGATTTTTTCGAGGTACTGGTGTTGGAAACGGGTGTTGTTTTTCATTGAAAAAGTGTATAAAGTTTAATAGGGTTTATTGGCGGCAAATAATCGGGCTACGGCCATATTTCTTTTGGAAAAGGACAAATTGAATACCTCAGGTCACACGCAGGTGCCTGGATATTTTTTGTTATTTAAAACCTGAAAATCAAAAGAATAGCTGAAAGCGGACTTGATAACTATCAGGTTGACCTAGTGACTTTTATGCTTTTCCTTGTCCTTTCCATGGCCGTATTTTCCTTTTTTTAAAACAACAATAGCGAAAAGGATATAGCAATCATTGAAATCCTTGGTTTCTGATCTCCAAATCATTTCATAACCTACCCAATAGTACCATGAAATTACAACTTCAATTCCTCGGCGCAGCAGGCACCGTCACGGGTTCCAAAACACTCATCGAATACAGTGGCAAGCACCTTCTCGTGGACTGTGGCCTTTTTCAGGGGCTCAAAGAATTGCGTTTGCAAAACCGTTATTCTTTCCCGATTGACCCGAAGACCATCGGGAACCTGCTGCTCACCCACGCCCACCTCGACCACTGCGGCTACATCCCATTGTTGGTGAAAAACGGCTTTCACGGCGACATCCAATGCACGGAACCAACCAAAGATCTAACGGAAATCATCCTCAAGGACAGCGCAAAAATCCAGGAGGAAGAAGCCGAACGGGCCAACAAGCATGGCTACTCCAAACACAGCCCCGCCAAACCGCTCTACGACCTGAAGGATGTGATGAAAAGCCTTCCCCTGTTCGTAACCCATAACTACCACGAGTGGGTGATCCTGGATGAATTTGCCAAGTTCCAGTTCCGCAACGTCGGCCATATTCTCGGTTCCGCTATGCTCGAACTGCGGCTGGATGGCAAAACCCTCCTCTTCACCGGCGACCTGGGGCGGCAAAAGCCCATGCTGCTCCCGCCTCCCGAAAACGTCAAACAGGCGGACGTACTCGTCATCGAATCAACCTATGGCGACCGGCTGCACCCAACCGACAACGCCAAGGAGGAACTCCACGACATCATCTGGCAAACCAATCACAAAGGCGGCATCCTCATCATACCGACCTTCGCCGTCGAACGGGCGCAGGAGTTGATTTACCTCCTGAGCCAGTTGAAGGAAGAAAACCGGCTGCCTGGCATTAAGATTTACCTCGACAGCCCGATGGGTGTCAGTGCTACGAATGTGATGATGAAACTACCCGGCTGGCACAGCTTGTCTGGGGATGAAATCAGGGCGATGGACGGTGTGGTCCACCTCATTACCGATGCCAATGCTTCCCGTGCTATCGTGGCCGACCCCGGCCCAAAAATCGCAATGGCTGGTAGCGGCATGATTACTGGTGGCCGTGTTTTGCACTACCTCAACAGCTACATCGGCGAAGAACGGAATACTGTGCTGCTCGTCGGCTTCCAGGCGGCAGGCACCCGTGGACGGGCGCTCGAAGAAGGAGCGACGGAACTGAAGTTTTTCGGACAATTTCACCCCGTGAAAGCTGAAATCAAAAAAATAACCAGCCTCTCCGCCCACGCGGACCAGGGCGAGATAATGGCCTGGCTGCGACATTTTGAAAAAGCACCGGAACAAGTGTTCATTAACCACGGCGAGCCACATGCCTCTGATACCCTGCGGTTGAAAATTCAGTCCGAACTCGGCTGGAACGTCCAGGTGGCAAAGCCGGGCCAGGTTTATGCTGTTTAATAAAATCGCATGGGAAAAAAGCAAAACCAACTCCGCTTCAAATGCCCCGGCATTGAGACATAGCAGGAATTTTACGTTTTTGTCCGGCAGGAATTCGCTGATGGAAAAATGCCCTTTTATTGACATGAGAATTGAAAAGTTGGAAAAGACTTTACAATGAATTTTTTCGAAAACATACCCACCGACTTCGTGCGCTTCCTGCTGGTCGCACTGTTTGCCCTGCTCATTGGGCTGGAGCAGCGCCGCCACCACGAGATAAATAAAACCAAATTCCTCTTCGGCACCGACCGGACCTTCGCGTTCATCGTCGGCGTCACAGACATTGACCCTTTCCTGCTCAACCTGTTCCAGGGCAAACAGACTTTTGCCGAACCGATCGTCGTCGCTGCCACCATCCAGGCGACCATCAGCAATAATTTCCTGAAAGCGCTGTACGGCGTGACGCTGGGCACCCCCTCCATGCGGCGCTATCTGTGGTTGGGGTTTGGGGCAGTGATTGTGGCAAGTTTTGTGGTCTTGTGGATTTTTTAAAAAAATGACGCCCTCTGATTTTCAGGCAAAACAGGACTTCCTGAAATCCACCTCGATTTCCAGATTTGAAGACCCTGCAGCGGGCGGCGCGGCGGTTAGTTTTTGCTTTTTTCCCATACATTGTCGCCCTGCTCCACATCCGGCACATGCACGTTGCCCAGCGTGATTTTCACTACTTCTTTTTTTGGTAAAAACGGCACGTCCACCGACCGGGTCCCCTTTTCCCAAACGGCGATGCTGCGGTGTATTTCCTCGGTGCTGCCATCGGCATATTCCACCGTCAGGTCGATGGGGACGGGCTTCGTGCCTTTGGAGGTGATGGTGATTTTCTTTTTTTCCACCTTTGAAATGGCGAGGTCGGGCACGCCGCCGTCGAAAAACCAGGCTTTCCAGAACCAGTCCATATCGCGCCCGGCGCCCGTGTTCATGCAGTTGAAAAAATCCCAGGGCAGCGGGTGTTTGCCGTGCCAGGTGCCGATGTAGTGGTGCAGGGCTTTGGTGAACAATTCGTCGCCCAGCATATCCTTCACAAACAAATAGCCCATGGCAGGCTTGGGGTAGGAATTGGTGAAAAAAGGCATACCCGTCAACTGCGTGGTCAATGTCACGATGGGCAAATCCTCCTCCGTGCCCGCCGATTGTTCGTACCGCTCCACGCCATAGTCATCCACGATGGAAGGGTCAATCATGGGGCTGATGAGCCACTCGCCGAGGGTTGCCCAGCCCTCGTCCATCCAGCCGTATTTCGTTTCGTTGATGCCCATGTAAAAGGGGAACATCGTGTGGAAAATCTCGTGGTCGGTCAGTTCGATGCTCTCCGCCACATCCTCCACGGGGTTGTCGTTCACCATCATTGGGTACTCCATCTGGTCGAGGCCGTCGAACACCGTTTCGTGGGGGTAGGGGAAGGGCCATTTCGGGAAGCGGTAGCTCATGGCCTCCACCGTGGCACGGGCATCGCCCAGCACCCGGAAATAGTCGCGGTGTTTGGGGTTAAAAACGGCGTCCACCCGCGTACGGCGGCCCGTCGTTTTGTCCACCACGAGGCTCGTGGATTGCCACATATAATGATTGCTCATTGCAAAAACAAAGTCCGTCACGCCCTCTGCCTCAAAGCGGAAAGTATTGGTGGGATGGTTGGCCGTGATGCCGCCTTTTTTCAAATCCATACTGTCTATGATATTGATAAAACCGTCCTTGGTTTCCGCTGCGGCAAGGCGTTGGCAGCAGGTTGGGTTCAACACTTCGGCGCAGTTTTTCAGGTCGCCCGTGGCCCATACCACATAGCCGTCCGGCACGGTGATGTCGGCCTTGAAATTGCAGAAATCGTTGTAAAATTCCTGGGAGCCGAGGTAGGGGTTGGTGTTCCAGCCGTCCACATCGTCATAGACTGCGATGCGGGGGAAAAAGTAGGCGATGAAATAAGCACCGTCCTCAATTTCGCCGGTGCGCTGGTGCGAGCCTTTGTTTAATACATAAGAGAAATCAATGGAAAAGCGCACCTGGCTCCCTGGCAGCAACGGCTGTATGCGGACGTCCATTTCGGTGCCCTGGACGCGGGCAGCGCCGGCGTCCTGCACTTGTCCGTTGAGGGTGATTTTTTCAATGGACATGCCGTCGCCCGTATCTTCCGAATGGAAAAGCGACAAGCGTGGCGAGCCTTTTTTGTACAAATTCGGGTACAGCTTGAAATGGATCTCTCGCAGCGTATCCGGGCTGTTGTTGGTGTAAACGATGTCCGCCGTGCCGCTGATGAGCCTTGTTTTTGGCGTGAAGTTGATGTGCAGGTCGTAAGTGGCGAAGTTCTGCCAATACTTTTCGCCCGGCTGCCCGGTGAGGCTCCGGGTGCCTTTTTCAAAAGTTGACCGGATGTTGCGGGGGATGGGCAGGGTGGTTTGGGCCTGGAGTTGAAATGCCGCCAGCAGCAGGATGGGTAGCGTTTTTTTGAAAAAATTCATGTTAGCGGGTTGTGATTTGAAGGCCAAAAATGACATTTTTCGGGGAAAATACTACTTGTTCACAGATTTTATAAACAGCTACAAAGTACTGATTTTCAATCCGAAAAAACGCAATAACCGGGGCTGGTGGATGTTTTTTTGAAGTGCAATATTTTGGTGTAAAATCCGGAACCCGAGTGTTAAATTTGCAAAAACAAAATCGAAGGAACGACATGAGAAAACTCCGAACCCGCCAGCACGTCATCGAAGACCTCAGCTACAATTTTGTGGAAAAACAGGTTTTGCTAGGGTTTTGCACGTTCGAGCGCTACACCATGCGACAGTACAGTTACGACGAGCACGTTTTTACTTTTGATGAAACAGGGCAGACGGAAGACGGTATTTTCTTCATACAAGTGAAAGCAACTGACCACCTTCGGTTCTCAAAACAAAAAAATGGATACATATTGAAACTGGATAAAAGAGACCTTGAACTCTGGTTGGATGAGGATATGCCCGTTGTCGTTGTGTTGTATGATGCCCAAAATGACACGGGATTCTATTTAGACTTGGAAGCTTATTTTAGGGAGAACCGGTTTTTGTTGAAGGATATGCATAAATTTATGCGTGTTTACATTCCGGCTGACAACCATTTCACCCCTGAAAGCGTAAAGAATTTGCGAATTAATAAAAATGATAAATATGGCTATCATAAGCGTTTTTGAAGATATGGAACCGACCTTTGCCGAGCTTTCAAATGCTTTGATTAAACTCGGATTCGAGGACAAAAGTAACGAGGAACATTTCCGGTTTTACAATGGGGAGTACGATAAAATGATACTCCTCAGACGGAAAAAACTCCACGAACGCCTCGACGCCGGCCGCTTCGGTGCCGTCTCCTCCCAACTCGCCCATTTCGGCATCATCGAACACATGGACGACCTCGGCAAAATGATTAAAGCTATGCGCCAGGCAGCATCAGGCCAGGCCTCGCCGGCGAAATAATTCCTTCATTTTAAAAAAAACCGGAAACCTCACTCTTCCATCACCCTTTCCAGCGCCCCCGGCAAATACACCAAATCGAACGGCGCACTGTACACCAGGTGCATCATCTGCCACTCCGGGTCGAATTTTTCCTTGAAAAAACGCAGGCTTTTGTAATGTGAAAATTGCCGGATGCGCTCGTAGGCCAGTTTGATGATGCGCTCCTGCACGTTGTCCGGGTCGTCAATGCCGCTCATGGGCACCATGCCGAGGTTGCAGCGCCGGAAGCCCTGTTTTTTCAGCGTCTCGAACATATTGACGAACAGGAAATCCATTGTGCCGTTCGGGGCATCTTCTGTTTTGCGCATGAGGTCGAAGTTGGCCTCGCCGGGGGCGTAGTTCGGGATGATGTTCACGAAGCCCTCGATTTTCCCCTCCTGGTTTTCGATGGTGAAAATGGGCTGGTTTTTCAGCTCTTTTTCATCGAAAAGCCCCTGCGAAAAAAGCAATTCGCCACGCCCGGTGTCTTTCAGCCACTCGTCGCTCACGGCCTTTAGCTGCTGAAGGAAGCCATCGCGCTGCGGCGGGTCGTAGGTGCGGAAGACATAGCCCTCTTTCGTCAGCCGGTTCAGCACATTGCGGAGCGGTTTTTTATCGCTGCCCTGCAGGGTGAACGTGTCAAGGTTCACGGTAGCGTCCTCGCCGATGGGCAGCGTTTTTTTGCCCAGTTTTTCAAAAACACGGACGGCATTGGCGGGTATCCTGTACCAGGCCGTCCGCAGCCCGTTTTGCCGGCACCAACGCTCAAAGGCGGGCACGATGGCGACCATCGCCGCCTCGTCCTGGCAGACGGGGGCTTCCAGCACGATGGCATAGCTGCGGCTGGTTTTATAGGCCACGAAGCCCTCGCCGTCTTCGCTGAACCAAAAGGTTTTGTCGGAATAGGTTTTAAAATAATCAAGGGGGGAGCGGCCATATTTTTCCACCAGGGCCTGCGCCCGGAGGCGGTCGTCCGCTTTGGTCGGCGGGCGGTGGACGAGCGGGCGGAGCAACAGGAAAACCATGTAGGCCAGCGTCGAACCGCCGAGGAAATTCATGCCGTAGAGGAATTCTTTTCCAAAAGTAGTGACGGGCGCCAGGTCAACATTCAACAGCAAAAAAGTGGAGAGGGATTCCTGAAAAGATTGCCACAACGTAAAGTCGGTATTGAAATGCCTGGCATCCAAAAAGAAGAAACCCACCGTCCCGAACAAAATCACGCCGCCCACTGCCACCAGTCCGGGAAAAAAGCTTCGCCGTGCCAGCCGCAGGTCGGTTTTGATGAAATATTGCTTCCGCTCGTACAGCAGGCTCGCCAGCACAATGAAGGCAAGAATGGCCTCTTCATAGTCAATACCTTTTGTCAAATGCGTGAACAACGAAAGCGCTGCCAGCACGACCGCCATCCACCACGCATTGCGGAGGCCGCGCAGCAGGTAAGCGCCCACGCCGAGCATCAGCACCCCTGAAAACAGCACGAAATAGGTGGACGCATGGACAGCCTCGATGGGCAGGTATTCTTTCAATATATGCAACCGCTCCGGCACGGCGGGCGTGATGGCGCTCAGGATATTGACCACACCGAGGGCAAACAACAGCAGCGCCGGGAACACCCGGACCAGCAAGGCGCCCCGGTGTACCACCAGTACCACCGCACCCAATACCAGTAATGACCAAAACTCAAAAAAGCGGAACAGCATGGCAATGGATACGGCCTCCACTGTCGAAAACCCAAATTGAGTGAGGGCATACGTCAGCGCCACTTCGATGGCCCCTATGCCGCGCAGAAATGGCGAACTCATCAACAGCAAAAGCACGATGGCGTAGCCGATGACCGCTGCCGTCAAGGTCGCCCCGTTCCCCAGCGCTTCCATAGCAATATAAAGATGGGCAATGCCAATGGCCTCGATGACACAGGACAAGGCGACCACTACCCAAAATGAACGGACGTCGAACACATGGCTTTCCAACTGGTCAATGACCTGTGCGAAAGGGGGTGCTTTTTTTTGTAAAAAGCGATAGATAGCGCCCTTTTTTATTAGGCTTTTCGCCAAAAAATAAAGCCCTGCCAATGAAGCAACGGTGAGCAAAATACCCGCCGCTATCTCGCCTGACAACTGGCTTTTCAGCAGCAACCACAGCAGCGCCGGTAATCCCACCATGACCGCCGACAGGATGGAACAAACGCTGAAAATGGACGATGCGAAATAGGTCTGCGTCTGCGTGACGCCCTCCTTCCGCTCCATTTCCTCATTGAAAAAAAGCATGTTGGTGAGCAGCCCGGCGGGCAGGAACACGCTGATGAGGTTGCGCTTCAGGTACAGCGCCGAGGCCGTGCCGAGGCCAATATTTTGCCCAATGGCGCGAAAGCTGTACACATACATCAAACCCTGCACGGCTACGAACAGTGCCAGCAATCCCATTCCAAACAGCACCCAAAGGGCATCTGCCTGCAACAGCGCTTCGGCGACTTTGTGGACTTCCGCCCGCTCGTGCCGCAGGAAGTAAATGCCCAGCCCGACGAAGAGCAGGGCCAGGGCGATTTGGAGGAGGACTTTCTGGTTGGTTTTAATGTAGAGTAGGGTTTTGCCCATTTGTTTTTGGTGAAAAGATAAAAGGAAATGAAAAGGTCACTTTTTTCGAATTGTGGTGTGACCCACATCCGGAGGGTTATCTTTAGGATCGAAGGAAAAATAATCCCGATTTCACATCGGGATTATTTTTAAAAAACCCCTCCATTGCTGGGGTTTTCAAAATCAAAATGGTGAAGTTATTTTTTCATCGTTACTTAAAAGTAAAAAGCTATGCGAATGAAACCATTTTTCAGGCTACTCCTGCTGCTGGCCGTCCCGCTATGGGCTACCCAGTGCAACTCCTGCAACCAACCCTTGCCAAAGGCAGACGTAAAACTGGATGAAAAGGTGGAAACCGATACGCCAAAAGATGCGGAAGTACGGGACGCCACAAAAGACGTTGGAGACCAGGACACCATCGTAGAAGAAAATCCAGCTTTCCGCCCTCAAAATAAAAAGGGTGATAAAGGGGAGTGATTGTCATTGATCACCAACCAATTAATTTTTCTGGTCGGACGGGAAATTTTTAAACGAAACCACCCGCTGCGGAAATGGAATCTCAATGCCTTCCTCATCAAACCTCGCCTTGATGCTTTTCAGCAGGTCGCCCTCCATCCGGATAGCGTCATTTTCACTGTTTGTCCATGCCCATACCCGCAGTACCACCGAGCTTTCGGAGAGCGACAGGATCTGGGTGAACACATCGGGGTCGTGGCTAACGGAACGGGAGTTTGGTTCGGGGACAATATGCAGCGGGTGTTTCAACACTTCCTCCCGCATGATGCCAAGCGCCCGGTCGATGTCGGAGCTATAGCCGATGCCAATGTCTATTTTACGGCAGACGGTCGTATCGGCCAGGTTGGTGTTGACGATGATTTCGTTGCCGAGCACGGAGTTGGGGATGATGATGCGGTTGTTGTCCATATCCCGAATGATGGTGTGGCGCAGGGTGATGTCCTCCACCGTGCCGGTCATGGTGCCCCGGATAGAGATGCGGTCGTTGACCCGGAAGGGTTTGAAAATGACCATGAACAGCCCGCTGGTGATGTTGCTCAATGCCTGCTGCGAGGCCAACCCCGCCACGATGGCGACGATGCCGGCGCCGGTGAGCAGCGTGTGGGCAACCGTTTTAAAAGTAGGTAAAACGAGGAACGCCCAGCCGATGCCCACGAGGTAAATCAACCCGACGACGAAGTGCCGGAGGAAAACGTAGTTCGTCATGTCGGCATCCATGCGCTTGAGGGTGCGCCGCACGGCCCGGTTCAGGAAAATATTGACGGAGGTGGCTATGGCAATCGTAGCGCCGATGATGCTCAGGAAGAGTATCATGGTCTCGATGTCGCCGAAGATTTTTTCTTTCATGAAGGTGGAAAGTTACGTTTGATTGGATAAAAAAAGCAGGCAAAGTTACAGACTCTGAAACCACTGGAAGTCTGACCTATTGCTTCTATGCTGGTCTTTATCCACTACTCATAATGCAGCGCCTCAATCGGATCCAGCCTCAACGCCTTCAAGGCCGGGTAATACCCAAAGAAAACACCGGTGAAAACGCAGACCAAAAAGGATAGGACGATAGCCGATCATCAGCAATGCAAAGCCCCCTTCAATGAAATGGAGGTTTGGGAAGGTATTTTTAGCTTCGAAATATGTAGTGCCATTGATAGGTAATTTTTCAGTCATGCGTCTTCCTCAATCCTGGCGCATTATTTTTCAGTAACCCCCTCAATGGTTTTTTCCTGATAAGCGGGCTTTTCTGCCAATCCCTTTATTTCCTTAAAGGTTTGGGGAGGGCCAATGGTCATCATCAGGTTGGTTACCCAATCGGGGATGCTGCCGCCAGGGTCGGATCGGAAGAAATAATCGGCCTGCAATTCCCCGTTGCCGAGCGGGGTCAGTACCCATTTGGCATTGAGCAGGGGCATGCGCACATAGCCATCCTGTTCGGGATAGGCATCGGCCACGGAGGTGGTTTTGATGGTGACGACGCCTGTTTTGGGGTCTTGGGTGCGGATGCCGTAAGTAATCAGATCACGGTTTTTTATTGGAAAAGGGAAGTCAATGGTAGAGCGCATGTAAGGCACACCATCGTGGTAAATATTAAGTTCGGTCACTGCGAAAGAAGGGTCGTCCAGTTCGGGGCCGGTCAAGGCGGCGATAAAACCCGCCAAGCTTGATTTCACGGTGCCGGACATTTTCATCTCCTTTAAATTGGAGTGTGGCACGTCGCGGGTATAGACACTGACGCCATCCTTGCAACTTTTCAATACCCAGTGATTCTCGTTTTGAGCCAGGCAGATCTGGGCAGAAAACATAAAAGCAAACCCCCAATAAAGCTTTATTTGAAGCCAATTCTTCATCTAGGGTAATTCAATTTGGGTTGTGTTGATAAGGGATGATGCCGTTCATTTTGGTTAAAAAAACAGGCACCAACTCCCTGATGGAGAAAGGACAATGACCAAGCGGAAGGTCACAATGGGATGGAATTAAAGGTTGGTGAGTTTTTCTCTCATTTCACGAGTGCCGCCCGCATGAAAAAGGTCAGCACCAAAGTCAATATCAGCCCGAAGAGGAACACGTACCGGGCCTGGTTTCAAGTCTTTTTCCAGCAGAAAGTAGCTCAGGCTGTTTTCACCTCCAGCTCGGCCAGTTGGTAGTTGCTCCATTCCGACAACTCCTGGTTGATGGCGTCCAGTGAAACCGGGTGGGAAATATGGATGGTGGCACGGGGCGGTTCGAGCGTCACTTCGGCGGATTGTACGCCTTTGATGTCCAGCAGTAGCCGGGTCAGGGTTTAGACGCAGTGCTGGCAGGTCATGCCGTCGACTATGAAGGTGTGTGTCATGTCGGTTGTTTTTAGGCCCCTGTTTTTCAATTTGCTTCGGCCCCCCCTTGTGTTGCGGGAATGGAATCTCAATAACTCCTGCATAGGAAAAGAAGGTGGCTCCTTCAGGAGCTACCTTCCTTTTCCAACATTTTAATGCGAGCCTTCTTTCAACAGCTCCGGGAATTTCTTTTTGAAACGGTTCAGCCGTGGAATGGAAACGTTTTGGATATAAGGGTTTTCGGGGTGCTGTTTTTCATAATTCTGGTGGTAATCCTCGGCACGCCAGAACTTTTCAAACGGCTTCACTTCGGCGGCAATAGTGGCGCCCAGTTGCTGGGCGAGCGCCGCCTTTTTTTCCTCGATGATTTTCTTCTCCGCGTCGTTTTGGTAAAAAATAATGGAGCGGTACTGCGATCCGCGGTCTGGCCCCTGCCCATTTACCTGCATAGGATCCTGCGAGCCAAAATATACGTCCACCAAGGTGCTGAAACTCACCACCGAGGGGTCGTAAATGACCTCGACGGATTCGGCATGGCCCGTCCTGCCGGTGTTGCTCTGCTCGTAGGTCGGGTTTTCGGTGTGGCCGCCCGCATAGCCGGAAATGACCTCTTTCACGCCTTTTACACTTTCGTAAACAGCTTCCACGCACCAGAAGCAGCCGCTGGCAAAATAGGCCTTTGCCGTCCCCTCCGGGGCAGAGGTGGTACTGGCTGTCCCATTTTCCACAAACTTAAGGGCGGCGGAGTTGATGCAGTAACGCAGGTGGGTCGGTGCAGGCCCGTCGTCGAACACATGGCCGAGGTGCAGCCCCGTTGCCTGTTCGATCACTTCGTCCCTCGACATGCCGAGGCTGTTGTCTTTCACCCAAACGACCACACCGTCCTTGATGGGCTTGGAAAAACTGGGCCAGCCGGTGCCGGAGTCGAACTTGTCGTCCGAGCTGAACAGCGGCTCGCCCGTGGCGGCGCTCACGTACACCCCTTTTTCGTGGTTGTCGTAATAGGCGTTTTTAAAGGGCGGTTCCGTCCCCTTGTTGACCATGATTTCATAGGCTTCGGGGCTGAGGATTTTCTGCCACTCGCTGGCGGGCCTGGCTTCCGGGAACTGGGCGCCTGTTTTTTCCGATTTGGGCACACCGGTGTGGCAGGAAAAGAGCAGGGCCGTGAAGGCGAGAATGATGGTGGTGATTTTCATGATTTTCTTTTAATGGTTTATAAACCGTTTCATTAGCAAAGACAAAAACACCAACATCGAATGGTAGTTCAATATGTACAGGCGCTGCCACACTCCTTTGAAATGCAAAATGAAATTATCGGGCGCAAAATATTTGGCAATGAGGAAAAATGAAGCCATCAGCAGACCAATGCCCACCACCGACCACAGGTATTTCCTGAAAGCGGCGTATGTTTTTTTGGGGAAGACCCCCATCAATACAAGGGGCAGCAACACAATGGCCGCATCCCCGATACCGCTGAACAGGTTGTGCAAAAAACCGTCCGCCGTCATGGGAGTGCCCGGCGGATTAATGGGAAAGAGGCCGGAACCGATACCCTCGCCCAGGCCATATACCACTATCATGGCCGTGGCCACGCTTACCCATTGGTGCTGTTTGAAAGTTTTATAAAAGCCAACCGAAAAAAGCAACAACAGCAGGCTGAACCCAACCCCCCAGGCAGTTACCCAACCCTCTATCGGGCTGCCGGCCTGCCCCATATAACTGAGCGACTCCTTCTTCCAGTCGTAGCCGGGGAACTGGGAGCCGAACCATATATCCGTGCCTGTTTCGAGCAGGAAAAAAAGCCAGCAGGCGGCGATGGCTGCCCATATCCAGCGTTGATTGCTTATGGTCATTGTTGTAATAATTGGTGAGGTTGCCCAGGAAGGCCGCAAAAAAAAGTACCGCCAGTACTGCCCCCAGATTGAGCGGCCCCGCAGCCGACACGACGCCCGTCGCCCGGCAGGAAGGGCGTGACCACCAGCCCCGTTTCACAAAAAACCAAGGTAGATAACAACAGATAGGTCAGCCGGCCGAATGGATGGATCACCTGGAGGAGGGTGCCGTCCAGATGGTAAAGCAGGTGGTATAGGTGGCTGAACATATCACTGCAATTAATTTGGTTTTACCCCTTGGTCTTGGATGGCTGGTTTGGGAATAGGTCATTGGCCCGCTCGATGTCATCCTTTCTGTTCTGGACCCTCATCTGGTCTTCCAGGTCAAAAGAAAACTGGATCAACAACCTGGAAATGGGCATAAAAGCCGCCGAATTGCCTTTGGTGGAAAGGTAGTGCTCGCCCTGTTTCAGCCAAACCGTGAGGTATGCACCCGTTGCCCCGTCGCCATAAGTTTGGAAAAACACTTCCACAGGTTTTTCGCTCAAGGCAGGGAAGCCCACGTTTTGGCAATGGTACACCTGGCCGTCCTGGGTTTCGATTTTTTGCCCGCCCGCTTTCAGCAGTTTGGCCGACCAGGCCTGCGCCAAATCATCTGGGTTGGCATTCAAAACGTTGATGGTGTAGGCGTTCACGAATTTCTTGCCCAGCCAATGGGGGCCTTCCACCACTTGGTAGCCAGGCTGCGCCCAAATGGAAACAGCCGTAAGCTGCAAGGCAAAAAAGAAAATCATCTGTTTCATCTTGATTGATTTATATATACTGATTGGCCTTTTAAAAATCAGGCTCTTTCATTTTCGGGGAAAAGACAACCTCATCCACCGGGGTCACATGGCCTACCTGAAAAAAGGGCGCCCCCGCTCAGGCCATTGATGAGATAAAAAAACAGCTTTGCCGGGCCTGTCATAGTCGCCGATGACGGCAAAAATCAACGCATCTTTTGGTGCGGGGGGTGCTTCAGTTTGTTCCACTGGCTCGCCGCAGCCAGCGAGCAGGTACAAGATGAGGACGGTAAAAACGGTGTTTTGCATTTTTTCAAAAAGGAAAATAGAAAAAAGGAAAGTCACACACACAAAACCATTGATTTCAACTTACGAAGATAGCTTCCGCTCCAGGTACTCGTCCGAATAATCCACTTTCAGTTCG
Organism: Lewinellaceae bacterium; assembly: GCA_020636005.1. GTDB lineage: Bacteria > Bacteroidota > Bacteroidia > Chitinophagales > Saprospiraceae > UBA6168. Next base: position 19,787 of record JACJYR010000009.1, on the reverse strand, counting down.
ACCCACATGGGCAGGTGGTCGCTCATCTGGAAGGTGCGCCAATAGTTGAGGTAATACAGCGATGGGTTTTGCCGCTGCTTGCCGTCGCCGGTAGTCAGGTAGGCTTTACCCATGTCAGGGGCATAGGTGCTTTCGTCCTGCGGGGTGAAGACTGTTTTATAATAATTAAAAACACCCGCCTTGCCCGTTGTGCCGAATCGGTCGGGGCGGATTTTGAAAGCGATTTGGTCATAAAACTTGTTCTGCAGGGCATTCGACGGCAACTGCTGCAACTCCGGCGGGATAACGAAACCCGCATCGGTGATGACTTTCAGCGTTTCGTCGCTGGTATCGAAAATATTGAAATCGCCCAGCAGGATGAGGTTTCTCGACCATTCAAAAGGGTCTTCGCTGCGCCGTTTCAATGCCTGCGCCACTTGCCGGATTTCTTCGATACGGGCAGGTGAGTTGGCCATGTCTTCTCCATAAATAATATGTACGGTGGTGAGGATAAAGTCCGACCAGCCAATTTTAAAACCTACCACCAACGGCGTGCGGACGATTTGGTTGACAGGCTGATAGATGGTTTTCCCCTGTGCATCTTTGGTCTCGATGGGGGGCAAAACCAACTGCCCCGCCAAGCCGCCCGCCTGAATTTTCCTTTTGTCAAAAACAAAGGCCGTGCGCTCGCCATTGCCCTGCGTCCCCTCCGTCACGTCCGAAAATACGCAGTCCCAATGCTCACCGAGCAGATCCATCAATTGATTTAATGCCTTCAAGTCTTGCCGCACCTCCTGGATGGCGATGAGGTCGAACCGGGCAACGATTTCGGCAATGTAGTGAAACGCTTCCGGGATGCGGTCTCCGTAGGCAGGCGAGTCGAACTCCCGGATGTTCCAGGTGGCGAGCAGGAGGGTTTTTTCCGCCGATTTTTCTGGTATTTCAGTGTTGAGTTGCTGGCGCAATTGCAGCAGGCGCTCAATGGTGCGCTTGCCGGCCGGCGTTGCCGGGTCGAGGTTTTTGTACAGCGGCATATTTTGAAATAGTTAATCGTCCGAATCATCCTTCGGGCTTAGGAAAAATAACAGGGCCAGCAGCAGGAAACCGACACCCACGGTCACTTCGCCAAATCGCCAGTTCCTGGTTGTATAGGCAAAGATGGACGCCATTGTCACCACGGCAATAGCGAGGTAAGAAAGCGCCAGGTGAAGATTATATTTGTTGAGTTGCATTTTTCTGGAAAAGACAGGGGATAGAAGGGCGGTCACATTTTTTCAGGACAAATCTTGCTTGAAAATCTTTTCCAGCAAGGCAAACAATTCCGGGTGGTGCTTTTCCAGCAGGTGTGGCTGCTGGAAAAAATACTTGCTCACCACGCTGAAAAACTCCGCCTCGTTGGTGCTGCCGTAAACATCAATGTCGGAATGCCCTGCTTTGATGGCCTGGATTTCCCGGTGCATCATTTTCGTCCAGGGGATGAGGTAGGGCTGTTGGAGAAAGGTTTCGGGAATGCCATCGGTGGCCCCGTCCGCCTTATCGAGCAGGTGGACGAACTCGTGGATGCCCACATTGTGCGGGGAGTTGGGGTTTGCAAAACCCTTCCGCAGGGCGGGTTTTGACAAAATCATCATGCGGTTCATGCTGCCTTCGCCCACCATGCCGAGGATGTCGCGTTCCTCGCCTTGCCGGGTTTCGTAATCTTCATTGAAAGCGCCATCGTAGAGCAGCACTTCGTTGAGGTCGCGGTAGCGCCAGTCCGGGAAACCGAACAGCGGGATGACGGCACTGGCTGCCACGAGCATCAGGTCGGTGTCGTCCACCTGCGTGCCCACGCCCGTGATTTGGGTTTCCTCCAAAAACTGCTGAATGTCCTGCTCGAAGCGTATGCGTTTCGCTTCCGGTAAGTGGCGGTAAAAAGTAACTTCTTTTTCCAAGATAGCTTTCCAGCCGGGCGGGAATAGTTGGTCTTTTCGTTTTTTCCTGTAAAAAAACAAAAACCACCATGCCACGGGGATGAGCAGGAGGAGGAAGAGGAAGGCGATGAGTTTGGGAGTTGGCAAATCTTGAAAGGGTTGATAGGAGTTTATAAAGTTGATGAGGGTTGATATATAAACCCATATCAACCCTCATCAACTTTTTTTTACCTCATTTTCTAAATTTATTCCACGTATGGCGGCGGCTTGATGCCCATTTTTTTGGCGTGTGCTGCCAGCCACTTTTCAATGGAGATAACCCTTGCCCCGGCGGCATCGCCGATTTTTTCGGCTTTTTGGTCGCCACTGGCCAGGTCGGTTTTTACATCGCCGATGATGGTGTTGCACTCGGCTTTTGTCTCACCTTCGAGTTTCCGGTTGGCCCTTTCCATCCGCTCCAGGGCTTTTTGGTAAAACCCTTCCGTTTTTTCGGGGGCGTTCATGGCATACGTCTCGGTGAGTTCAAAGTAATGATGGGCACTCAGCATGTCCGCATGGGCAAAGAGTTCCTGCAATTCTGCCTCGCTTTTTACGCTGCCGCTTTTCACTTGTTCGGCCAACGAGCGCATGGCGGTTTCGGTCTGCTCCAGTTGCTTTTTGGATTTGGCATCCGTGGGGGCCGCTTCCTTTTTCAGGTCGTCCAGGGCCGTGGTGATGTACTTGGAGGCCGTTTCAAAATCTTTTTTCCGGTAGGCGGCAATGGCCGCTGCAAAATCAAGGTCGGTCGCATTGGGATCGACGTCCACTTCGCTTTCTTCGGCGACTACCGGGACATCGTCATCGTCCGTCTGTGCCGTTGTGTTTTTTTCATTTTTGCAGGCCATGAACATGGCGAACATAGCCGCAAACAGGATGTACTTTTTCATTAGGCGAATTTTTGATTGGTGGAAAAAATGCTGTTGTAAAAAGATGGCGAAAGCGTGAAAGGTCACAATTTGGGCAAAAGCTTGAGGAAGGCATTTGATCCGCTCGGCCGTTTCCTGGAAGAGGTCGTCCGACCTGTCGCTGTTTTTGGTAAGGAAGAACGCTGTTTGGCGGAGGCTGGGGGAATGTTTGACCAATAACGAATCTATGTTGTTGGACATGGCGTTGGCTTTTTTCAAACGGATCACATCCGTTTGTAGTAATTGGTGAAAATGAAGGAAGAAAGAAACCCAAAAATCAGGCAGCCCCAAAAGGTGGCCATCGCGTTGACGGCGAACTTGAACCCGTCGTCAATGGGCAGGAAGGTGTCGCTGATGTCCAGGTGGTAGTTGCAGAGGCTGATGAGGCTGTCGAAGGCAATGACCCCAAAGGCGGCAAACACCGACAGGACAATGCCGAACGCCATGCTGTCCTCGGCCTGGTGCTCCTTCCTTATCCAGGCCCGGGCCTGGTGACCCCCGTAGCCGATCATGGCAAACAGGATGATGTATTTCAGGATTCGGAATCCCTCCAGGGTGTCGGAATGGGCGAAGTGGATGAGCAGTTCGTAAACTGCCATGATCAGGGCAGTCAGCAGGCCGAGCTGGATGGCGTGGCGGTAGAGTATCTGCCTCGGATTGAGGTCTTGCTCATTGATTTTAAGCGAAATCATGACTTTTAATTTTAGGTTGTTTCTAATGTAAGAAATGACAACGCCCGTGGATCAGGTCACACTTTTTTTGACAGCAATCTTTGGCTTTTGTGTTAAGTATCGATGAAAAAAGTACAGCCTGCCGCAAGTGTGGCAGGCTGTCATGAAAACACGCTCTCTCTTATTCTCTGTTGTTCGGTACAAAACGGCAGCAAATGCTACCAGATAATAATTTCCTCGTCGGGGGGGATGGTCCTGGGGTAAATGCGGGGTTGCTTCACGGGTTGATCGATAGCGGTAGGGAGGGGCCTCACTGGCGGCGCTAAAGCCTTTGCCTGTTCCGGTTTTTGGGTTGGTTTGGGGAGCTGTGGCGGGGTAGGGACGCTTGATTCTTGAATGTTCATCATGATAAAATGGTTTTATTAATAATGAAAAAGGATACCCCAAAATTGCAGCTGCCCACCGGTCTAAGTCAAGTTTATATGGGCCAGGAGGGCATATTTACCGGTGAAACGGACTAGCCGTCCATTGAAGCAGCCGCGCCACATTTCCACAAAGGCAGGCGGGCGATTTTAAAGGTTTTTTCTTTAAGTTAACATAAATTGAATTATCAAAATTTCAGAAAAACAGCATAAGTAACTGATAATCAATAAAATGAACCATAATAACAGCCCGACTTCCACAATTTTACAACAACCCAATCGTTATCAACCAAATTGCCAATGCACACATCCGAAACAACTTCCGCAACCTACGTGACTGCAAAATTCTCTTCCCAGCACCCCTACCCTATCGAAAATTTTAACAAAACAATCACATGATTACACCCGCTGAAACGCTCCGTCGCCAATCTTACCGCCCTCTGCCCTTCCACCACGAAAAGACGCCCTCGTTCGTCGTCTCACCCGCCCGCAATATTTTCAAATGTTTCGGCTGCGGCAAAGGCGGAAATGTGGCAATATTCCTGATGGAGCATGAAGGTTTCACCTTCCCGGAAGCTTTGCGTTGGCTCGCCCGGAAGTACCATATCGAAATACAATTAACACAGCCCCCCCTGAACAATTGGCAGCCCAACAGGAAGAAGAAAGCCTATTTATCGTCAACGACTTCGCCCTCAAATTCTTCCAAAGCAACTTGCCCGCTGTAGGATTGGAATACTTCGGAAACAGGGGCTTCACCGATGCCGCCATCCAAAAATTCAGCCTGGGCTTCGCCCTTGAAAGTTGGTATGCCTTTGCCAAAGCCGCCACTCAAACCGGTTTCAAATTGGAATACCACAGCCTCAGCGGCAAAGTTATCGCCTTCGCGGTATGCTAAGTATAAAGCAATTCAATCAGGCCTATCATTAATTACTGCAAAAGCCCTGCGCCACCTCACCATGAACGAGGTGATGGAATCGGGCAAAAACGAGCAACCTGGCCGCCCTTCACCTGTCAAGGCTACGACCTGCTTGAAATCTCCATGAACTTCGAGATGCACCGGGTTACTTTCCGTTCCGCCGAGTACCACTTCTGCGATGCCCCCATTGAGCTGTGGGTGTACAGGGGCGACCCCTCCCCTATTGCACCTTGGCCGTGCGAAGCGGTGGCCGTTTCTTCCCAACTTGATTTCAACGGACACGATCTGGACTTGGAATTGGATGAAAACTTCCTGCTTTGCGCTTATGAGGAAGAGGACGGGTTTTGGTTTGCGCTGGCAGTGGAATTATTTTTTTTGATTGCCTTTAAGCTGCCTCTAAAGAGGCAGCTATTTTTATACCCTTTGTGAACTTCTGGCAGCAAAGATAAATGCTTTAATTTTTAAAGACTTTTTCTTTATTTTACTCTTTTCAAAAATTCTTTTAAAACTTTAGTTCCAAATACCCTGCCTTTCCTAACTTGCGCCCTCAAAGATAAATACTTTAATTTTTAAAGACTTTATCTTTATTTTTTAAAGATTTTCCAAATATGGTAATAGGAATCACTAATCTTAAAGGGGGCGTAGGCAAATCCACCATCTCTCAAAATCTCGCCGTTAGTCTGGCCCATAAAGGCTATAAAGTTTGTGTACTCGACACTGACCTCGGGCAGCGCAGCAGTATGAAATGGGCGGCACAACGGGGGGAAGATGTCCCGGCCATTCCCGTTTTGGGTACGGAAGCCGACAACGTCATCAAGGATGCCAAGGAACAAGAGAATTACTACGATTTTGTCCTCATTGACGGTAGCCCCCAATTGGAACTGGCACAGGTAAAAACCTTGACGGTCTCAGACATCGTAATAGTGCCGGTCTCTCCCAGTGCACTCGACATCTGGAGCATGCAGCAATTCATGGCAAAGTACGAACAGGTGAAAGCAGTCAAAGGCGACAGTATCCAGGGACTTATCCTGCTCAACAAGTTTAGCGGGAGGATGCGGCTCGACCGGGAAGTGACCGAAGCGCTGGACAGCCTGGGCTTAAAAGTGATGACCACCAAGCTGGCTGACCGGGTGGTCTATCGGGAAGCACCCATCAACGGTCTGGGTGTATTAGAAATGAAAAACGACAAGGCTAAAAAGGAGGTTACTCAGTTGGCAAACGAAATCCTGAAAATCGTCAAAAAGAAAAAATAAAGTATTTTTCTTTAAATTTTAAAGTTTTTCTCTTTATTTCGTGCTGTAATGGCTCCTGTCTTCCCTTGCACTAAGATAATCAGGAAAGCCAACATCTTCAAAGCAATCATCTAAACAGCATCAAATAGTGGCGAAAAAATCTCTTCTCGACACCATCAAGCCTGCGCGTACCGCTGAGGAACTGGATAAGATAGCAGAACAAATCCACGGAGGAGGAAGCAATAAAACTGTCAAGACCCCTACCCCACCCCAGCAAGATATGAACGAACAACACCGTCTTACGATTGACCTGCCCCGCTGGTTGGTGGCAACCATCAAAGCGGAGGGCAAACAAAACGGTCAAACCATCCGGGGTGTCATCCTGTCTGTTTTATTGGAAAGATTCAAAGAATAAAGGATTTTCCTTTATTTACTAAAGATTTTGGTAGTGGCATTTTTTGACTGATATTTGTGACTAAAAACAACCACTATGATTGTAAAACACCACACTTGTGATAAATGCCAGAGCAAGAACATTGTCAAGAACGGCAAGAATCGCTCTGGCACCCAGACCTACAAATGCAAAGACTGTGGAGGCTACGGGGTACTTGACAGCAAGCAGCCGGGCCGTACTGTTGACAAAGAGGCGTTGGCAAAAGCCTACCGGGAACGACAGAGCCAAAGGGCCACTGGCCGCATCTTCAACGTCAGCCATTTCTTTGTCCAAACGGTGTTAAAAAAAAGCCCGTGACTTGGGCCCGTTCAAGGAAACGATTGACAGGGCATACCCCGGTGACATACTCGAAGTTGATGAGGTTTTTACATACATCTTGATGAAAATCAAGGAGATACGAATCTGGATAGCCCTTTGCCGGGAGACTAGGCAGATTGTCTCCTTTTTCATCGGGGACGGCTCGATGGAATCCTGCAAGCGCCTTTGGCGCAAGCTGCCCTACGGCTATCTGAGGTGCAACAGTTTCAGCGACTTCTGGCGCTCGTACAACTGCTTGCCGCCCGGGACGCATACAAAGGTCGGCAAGGAAACCGGGGAAACAGCGCACGTCGAGCGGCTCAACAACACCATCCGCCAAAGATTCAGCAGGATGGTGAGGAGATGCCTCTCCTTTTCGAAGAAGGAGTACATGCTCAACCTGCATTTCAAATTGTTTGCTTACTTCTACAATCTTGATTGTATCAGTTAAAAAATGCCACTACCAAGATTTTTTCTTTAAATCTTACATTTCTCCTTGTAACTCCTCTATCAAGCTCTTCTCTTTTTATAATACTCCGTGCGGTTTTTAAAAATGGGACGTAGTCAGTTTGCTTATAAAGTTTGACCCCATAATTTGGGTTTTTGAATTTCACCAAACTCAGCTTTTTGGCTGAGTTTGCCAAATTGAATCTAAAATCAGAAAACTTTCACAAAACAAAGTTTTGAGAGCGGTATAAGTTGGATTCTGTTGCCTACAAGTAAAAATCCTTTCAAAAAACTGCACGGAGTATTGTTTTTAGCACCGGAACTCAAATTGAATTGCTACTCAATAGGCTTACTGCTCCGGGAACCTGCGCCCTATCCTATTAATGGAGCTTCAGGATGTATGACCGAATGAAAAAAAGTCCGCTTTACGCTGTTTCAGTTTCATACTTGATTTTTAAGCCGGTGTCTAAAAGATTTAGGCCCCTCTTTTCTTGACTAAAACTTGAATTAAAGATATTGTAATGAAATAATCTTTACAATTTAAAGATTTAGTCTTTATTTTCTGTTTTCAATTACCTTCCGATTCAGATTCCTTCTTTTCCGGACTTCGGTCACATTCTCCTTTTTTTGTGCCCTGAACGTCAGCATTTAAACTTGGTGCATCAGCGAATCCTTCCGAAAAAGCCATTAAACTGCCTTGTAGATTGATTTTTTGATTGAAGATTACCTTGGCCCAAAGAATAAAGATAAATGCGCCAAAGAGCTTTAAAATGGCTAAAACAGCATCCGTGAGACCCGACAGCAAAGCTCAATTTTAATAATGATCGCTGGCAAGGTTTGGAAACTCACATGGCAATGACGGAGCTATGCAACCGAAAAAAAACTGCAGATAAAGATTATTTAAAGATTTATTCCTTATTTTTTAAAAATTATTGGCGAGTTCATGTATTCATCATCCTGGCGAACAACGATTTTTAAGGCTCATTCAAAATTCAAAAGAGAGATTGTCTCCGATTGAATAAACCATCATCTGATGGAACTTGTCGCAAAATTATACCCAGAGCTTGTGATAGCTTGAAATCGAGTGTAACACAGCAAAAATCTAAAATAAAGAATTTACAAAAATTTATTCTTTGTTTTTTAAAGATTATTGACAGATTTTGATTTTGATTGCTGGGAAAACACTGTTTTGTGGGAGAGGCCCTGAAATCAAAACAAGCCGTTGCCTTTTGGAACCGTACAGCTTTGTTAGCCCGGGCGCATCCTGAAAACAACGTAGCCATCCATCCACAGCAAAACAAATCACATTGTGCGTTTATGATTTCAAACCCAAAAACATCGGAATTTATAACATACTTCCAATCCTTGGATTGTAAAACTGGCCGGTAACTTCAAGGCAACAGAGATGTCAAATTTTAAAAACACGAAGAAAGCAATCGTTTTGAAGCTTTTTAAAAGATAAAATCTTTATAAATTAAAGATATTTTGCAGATAGAGTCTCTTCCAACAGCTTTTGAAGCCTCTTCAATAAATATTTATTAAAAAAAGAACAACATCAAAAACCACGTTTAAACCTGTTGTTGTTTTTATTCTTTAACAATCTTTTTGTATTTTCTGTCTGTCTATTCTGTTAATTGTCAGTGAGTTAGCTATGCTTCATATCACCTATATTACGGCATTTATCACCTGTATTACGGGAACCATCGCTGATTTTACGGGAACCATCACCTATACTTCACTCATTTATCACCTGTATTACGGGGACCATCACTGATTTTACGGGAACCATCATAAAGCCTGTTTTTCACCTCTTAACTTGCGTCCGTAGTGTGGAAAACTCTATCTATAACACAATTATTATCACTGATTTTACGGAGATGCCTTTTATCTATCACTTATCTTACGGAAATAGGCTCCAAGTATCACCTTCCTTACGGGAAGTATTTATCACCGATATTACGGAATGTCCATTTGCCGTCTATTTGGTGATGATTAAAAAATCACTTTCCGAATCAGAAGTGATTTTTACCTTTGGAGCGTATTTCAAAAACAATAACGCATGAGCAAAAGCCACAAGCATAGAAGCAGTGAAACTTCTGTCAAATTAATACGGAAGGCCAACGAATTGGTGGAAGCCCGCTACCGCTTCGATATCTGGGAGACCAGGGTCTTCGCCAAAATGCTCACCCTGATTAAACCAGACGACAATATCCTGCAATTGTACGACATCCACGTCGGTGATTTGCTCAAGGATTTTAACCTGCAGGATGCCGGCGACAACTACCAGGCGGTCAAGCAAGCGGCTAAAAAATTGATTTCAAGGGTCATTGAAATTGAGAAAGATACTCCCGAAGGCGTAAAATGGTACGCCGTGCCATTGCTTGCCGGTGCGCAGGGATTTAAAGAGGCAAAACGCGGTAACTACATCAGCGTGCAGTTCCATCCGGAACTTAAACCTTACCTGCTTGAGCTGAAGGAGCGTTACCTGCAGTACGATATCCGTAATCTTTGGGGGTTGAGCAGCGTCTATTCGGTCAGGATTTACGAACTGCTCAAACAATACGAACGCATCGGGAAACGGAATTTTTCACTGGATGACCTGCGCCTTCGCCTGGCCATTCAACCCGACGAATACAAGTTGTACGGGCATTTTAAGAACAAGATAATCCTGAAGGCACAAGCCGATTTGGAAGAGTTTACGGACATCGCATTTAGTTTCGACCAGCACAAAGAAGGAAGGCGCGTGGTTGCCCTTACTTTTTACATCCACACCAATCAGGGCCGCAACGCCCAGCCACCGAAGGCCGGACGGCCGGCAAAATCTGCCAAGAAGGGTAGGGGAGTGGAAGCCAGTTTAATTGCTGAACTTTTCGGCCAGGTGAAATTTTGGGGCGTTACGGAAACCACTTTGCAAAACCTTTTGAATGAGTATGGAGAAGAACGGGTAAAACAAGGGTTGGCTTGCACGTTGGATAACGAAAAGCAGCAAAAAGTAAAAGAGAATGTCGGTGGGTTTTTTATCCGGGCTGTGGAGGAAGGTTGGAAAAGTGCCGTCCAGCTCAAACGGGAGCGTGCCGAGGAACGGAAGCGGAAAGCGGAAGCGGCAAAGGTAAAAGCTGCTGTTGAACTGCAACGCTGGGAAGAACGACTCGAAGAACTGTTAACCACCCGCCGTGCGGAGGCTAATGAAGTTATCAGGACATTGACCCAATCCGACCCCTTCCTCGCTGCGGAGGCGGTAAACAGGGTGCTCGGCAACGCTAGCCTGCGAAGGAGCCTGGAAAAAGCTACCGGACTGGACCTGAATAACCTTCAGATGGACGATTGGCGCTACAACAAACCCCTGAGAGATGCCGTCATTTTTCAAATTGAAAACCTTCGGCCCGAGCAATTTAAGGAATTGCAGGCAAAATTCGACGCGGTTGTCAAGCAAGCCAGAAAAACCATCGAAAGCCTGAAAAGACAGGTTTAAAGATATTTTAAAGATTAAATCTTTCTTTTTTGAAGATATTTTACAGCATATCAAGAAACAATAGCTTTGCGTGTCGAGAAGGGGAGACGCAGCAAGGTTGTCATCTTTATGGACTACACGTTGCTGAACTGTATGCGAACCCTTGCCACAATTGATTTTCCGGGCGTTTGGGAAGCCGCGCACAACCCGGGCTTTAATCGCGTCGAATTCGGCGCGATTAAAGCCGGGTTCAATAAATTATTCAAAACATGGCTAAACAAAAGATAACTGTCGAAGGGCTTTCCATTGCCGTGGAAAGGGTAGAAGGGGTTGATTATGTTTCTTTGACCGATATTGCGAAGCAAACCGAGCGTTCGCCTGCCGAATCTATCCGGGATTGGCTAAGAAACAGTTCGACCCTACTTTTCCTTGAAACTTGGGAGACACTCCATAACCCAGACTTTAAAGTGGGGCAAATGCACCAGTTTAGAAATGATGCTGCTGATAACCGAAAAAAAGTAAGCCCTCAGCGGTACGTAGAAGAAACAAGCGCCGTTGGCATCATCTCCAAATCAGGCAGGTATGGGGGTACATTAGCTCATTCAGACATTGCTTTGAATTTTTGTTATTGGCTCAGCCCTTCTTTTCAAGTTTATTTCATACAAGAATTTCAGCGGTTGAAGGAACAAGAAGCTGAGGCACTAGGGCTTACGTGGAACTTGCGGCGTGAACTCGCCAAAGCAAATTACCATATCCATTCTGATGCCGTTAGGTCCAATCTTGTCCCATTGATGGAATGGCATACTAAAAAAGAGTCATTGCATTTTGCCTCCGAAGCCGACCTGCTGAACCTCGCCGTTTTCGGAACTACCGCCAAACAATGGAAAACCCTCAATCCCGATGCCAAAGGAAACTTGCGTGACAGCGCCTCCGTCAAGGAACTGCAAGTCCTCGCCAACATGGAAAGCATCAACGCCACCCTCATCGAGCAGGGCTTCACCAAAGAAGAACGCCTCGCTATCCTTTCCCGGCGTGCCGAGCGGGAACTGACCATCCTGGAAGAAGTCAAAGCCTTGCAGGAAGTGAAAAAATTAAAATAAGCCTTTCGCGAAAATTACCTCTCCGGAAAGGACGCTAACTGTTTTACCTGCTTGCAGTAATCGGGCTGGTGTTCCTAGTTTTCGGCAGGGCATCATCGGCTGCTCCATTTCCATGGCTGATATTTATGAAAATATCGAGTTTCCGAAACCGCCACAAATCCAAGTTTGCTCTTTTAGCAGCCATCCTCATCACTGTTTTTCTTACCTGCGACGACGTCAAGGCGGACGGAAAAACACCCGCCCCTCCCGAACCGCCCAATACCGGCAGGACGGACAGCTTTACCCTTGCCCCTTTCGGCAAGTTGCACGTTTACCTGTCAACGGGCACGCCCAAATCCGTCACCCTGATGGTTTCCGGCGATGCCGGTTGGAAGTATGGCGTTGATGGCTTTGCCAAAACCTTTGCCGGCGAGGGCAGCCTTGTGGCGGGCGTTGATATTTTACAGTATTATAAAAGCCTGCGGGCTAATTTTTGAAGTGCTGCGGAAGAAGGGGGTGATTTGAAAAGGGTTGATGGGGGATACAGGGATGCAGTAATTTTTTTTTGGAAAAAATGTGACCCCGCCCCTGTTCATTGTCCTTTCTCCAAAGGTTAGAAAATGTAAACCCTTGTAAGTGCTTCACTGAAATTAGTTTAGCTCTTCCCCTCTTTGAGGTGAAATACAGACTTTTAGGTGGAGCGGCCGGGTTATCAAACCCGGCGGTTCCGGCGCCAAACTGCCGGGTTTGATAACCCGGCCGCTCAAAAATAAACCGGTGCTGAAATGCCCACGCCACCTTAAAGAGGGGATGAGCGATTAGTTTAGCTTATTTAGCTTCTTTGAAATTTGAACAACCACTTGAAAATCAGGTGTATAAAACAATTTCAAACCAAAACGAACAATTTCAAACGACTGCTTAAACCCCTGTAAACCTTTTCCCTTGGCCCTTAGCTCAATTGGTTAGAGAACCCGGCTCTTTACCGGGGAGATGTAGGTTCGAATCCTTCAGGGTCAACAATTAAAAAAAATTGGTCGTGTTATCCTAAGTGTTGATGGCTGTTGGCCGTTCGCTGTTGGCAATTGGCTTTAATTGACCTTGACGGAAAGCTAATCGCCAACAGCTAACCGCTAAATGCCTAAAAACATATCAACACTTCCAGAAGGACTACTAAAAAAATTCATCAGAATATGACCCGGCATTTTCATTGTCATTTCTGAAGACCAGCAACCAACCCGAAGGCGATATAGCCACAGGGTTGGTTTTTTGGGGTTAAATAGCGGTCTCTCCCTGTTCGCAGGGCGGGGCCGCTTTTTTGTCAGCCCTTTTTCTATAATTGTTACCGGCAACATTGACCTCATAGGCATACCCCCGCTTTGCGCCTTTGTGCCTTTGTGTGCTCAGTTCTAATTCTTTTTCAGGCAACTTTTGCCCTTGTCTCCAACCGCTTGGAGGGCAGCTGAAATCCAGTGCCTTTCAGCACCAATACAGGCACAAAAACATCGCTTGCCACCTCCTTGGTCGTGCTTTCTTCGAAAAGGTGGGAGAACAGTCCCCTATTGTGGGTCTGCATCACTAACAGGTCTGCATTGAGCAGGCCTGTTTCCTTTTCGATGTTTTCTGCCAGTTCTTTCCGTTTCCCTTCTATCACGACAAATTCCACTTCCTCCCGTTTCATGGCGGCACTGAACTGCTGCTTGGCAGCTATCAGGCAGTCGGAGAAATCATCCCCTTCTTTGGCATCGGTAAAATGGGTGTGAAAACAGAAAAGCTTGGCCTGGAAAGCCCTCGTCCATTCCAACAGGAAGTCCACCATGTTCAATTCAACGAGGTGCAGGCTGGTGGGGAACAGGATGCGCTGAATGCCCTGGAACTGGGCAGTGGGCGGGATGAGCAAAATGGGGATTTTAGCATGGTCGATCATACTGAGCGCCGTGGCCCCGATGAGGTTTTTGACAAACGTATCACGGGTGTTCATGCCCATCACCACCAGGTCGAAGGCGATGCTTTCCTGCATCCGCAGGATTTCGTCGGCAGGATGGCCATAGCCGATTTCCTTTCTGATGGGCACGTCCTTAAATTCCCTGGGCGTGTGTTCCTGTAAAAAATAACCCATCCGTTCCCGCTCCCTGTCCCATTCGGTATTGAGGAATTTTTCAAGCTGGTCGCCTGCGTTCAGGCCCGGCATCTCTGTGAAATCGTCCACTGCTGCGGGAAATACTGGCGCAAAAATGTGGGTGGCCGTCAGCGTGGCCCCAAAGTGGTGCGCCAGGTGCAGGGCATAGTGGAACACCTGGCGGGAGTGCGGGGAGTAATCGGTAATGAATTGTATGTTTTTCATGATGAAATAATTTTTTGAAAGGACAAAATGAAGGGAAGAAGTCACGGAAGAAAGGAGAAGTTTATTTCGCGTCTTTCCGTGAAATGGCAACCCGCCCAGTTTCATTTTTTAAAAAATTTTCATCCAAAAGGAGTGACCCCGCCTTTGCATCCCATCTTTTCCCTGATTTACGGCGGGCAGCTACCGCAAAAAGTATTTTGGGAAGTATGCCGGTAAATCATTTTTTCACAAAAACCATTCGCCATGAAAAAGCTCATTTTTTCCATCGCATTGGCCGCCCTCTCGCTGGGCGTCATTACCGCACAAGAAGAAGTTTTTACTGCCAAACTGAAGAAGGAAGAAGTGCCGCAAGCCATCACCATCGCCATTGAAAAGGACTTCCCAGGCTTGATAGCTTCCGGTTTCAAGACCATCCCGGCAGAGTTCGTTGACGGGACTTTTTTACTGGCATCCAGTAACAACAAACCTGATCGCTACGATACCTACCAAGTAGAAATGAAGGGCCCCCGCTACAATGCAGAGGCCACGTACGATAGCATGGGCAAATTGATTTCCGCCAGGGAATCCTATAAAAACACGCCGCTGCCCGTACCTGTGGAAAGGGCCGTGAAAAGGGATAATCCCGGCTGGACAGCCTCCCAGGATCACGAACTGCTGACCATCAACCGGGACGACCAGCAGAAAGCATACTACCGGGTAGGACTGACCAAAGGAAATGAGAAAATGTGGGTGACCTACGATGCCCACGGAAACGAGACTAAAACGGGCAAGGAACACCGGATGCACCATATGTAAACGGGCAGCGAAGCATAAACTTTGACCTTCGGGAAAACTGATATTTCGGATGGGGTTGGTGGGTTTATAGCACTAACCCCTCCTAAATTTTTTTTCAAATACCTTCCCTATCTTTGAAAGTCAAAACAGCCACCAACGACTTTCAAACTATGACTTGCCTCATCATTGACGACAACCCCCTCGCACGCCTCGCCCTGCGCAACATGGTGGCGGACGTGGAAGGGCTGCAACTCGCCGGGGAATGCGACAGCGCCCTCCAAGCTTTTAACTTCCTGCAAAAAACACCCTGCGATCTCCTCCTGCTCGACGTGGAAATGCCCGGCATGACCGGGCTGGAACTGCTCGAAAGCTTGGAGGCCAAGCCCCAGGTCATCCTCATCACCTCCAAAACAGAATATGCAGTGGAAGGCTTCGAGCAGGAAGTGGTAGACTACATCGTGAAGCCCGTTGCCATGCCCCGGTTGTTGAAGGCGGTGCAAAGGGCGCAGGAGCGACAAAAGGCCGCGCAGCCCGCAACTTTTCACGAAATGGGCACCGACCATCTATTCGCACGGGTGAACAACCAACTGCTCCGCATTGATTTCAGCGACATCCTCTTTGTGCAGGCGCTCGGCGACTATGTGGTTTTTCAGACAGCGGAGAAAAAATACCCCGTCCACCTGACTATGAAATCCGTGGGGGAACGTTTGCCTATCGACCGTTTCCTGCGGGTGCACCGCAGCTATATCGTTGCATTGGATAAAATCGCCAATGTGGAACAGAACTCCCTCCAAATCGGCAAACACATCGTGCCAGTGAGCGAGGGGCTTAAAGCGGAACTGATGCGGCAGCTGAATGTGATTTGAAACAAATGTGACTTTTAACCAACCCAATATCTTTTACCCAAACTTCAAACGATGCTGTTAGGCCTTTTTTACAAAAAGCACTGCAACATATTGGAAGTTGGAAGGCAAAACAGAGCGGTAATATCATGGATAAACCCAACATATTTACCCTGGAGCGGAAAGATTGGCAGGTGATTGTCACCATGTTACTGGCTTTTGTCCTGGTGTTGTTCGCCCACTTCTTTGCCCTCAATGCGGTGGACGAGTACGAAGAATCATCCTACATCGTCAAGGAAACCTACGAAGCGGCCGATCTGCTCCGCAACCTTGACCACCACCTCGTGGAAGTGGAGAGTGCCGTGCGAGGTTTCATCATGCTGGAAGATAAAAAATATGCTTCCGAGACGGAACAGGGCATCAAAAAAGTAAAAGCGGATATGGTGGCGGTACGCAAATTTTTTGAGGACTCCTCCAAAGAGCAACAGCTAGTCAAGTTGGAAGAACTGGTAGATGAAAAAATCCGCTTCAACAAAAATGTGATGGACAGCTATCGCAAGGATGGGAAAACCGCTGCCGCACAGATGTTTAGCGACAGCGACGCGGGACAGTTACGGGACAGCATCTCCGCCCTCACCGACTCCCTTCGGCAGCACCACCGGCAGCACCTGGACGAATATATTGCCCAAAAATCAAAGACTTCCGATTGGCTGCGGTCCGCCAGTTGGTTCAGTGTGCTGGCTGTGTTTCTCATCACGTCATTTTCCATTTTTTATTTGGTAAAAACGGCCCGGCGGCGCTACCAGGCCGAGCAGGAAAAAGCACAGAAGCACCAGGAGCTGTTGCAGGCACTGGAAGCGGCCAGGCAATCCAGCCTGCTCAAGGAGCAGTTTGTCGCCAACATGAGCCACGAGATACGCACCCCACTCAACGCCATCTTGGGGTTTTCCAGCCTGTTGCAGCGCACAGAGTTGAAGGAAAAGCAAAAGGAGTTTACCCGCAGCATCCAGACGAGCAGCGAAAACCTGCTAGCCATCATCAACGACATCCTCGATTTTTCGAAAATAGAAGCTGGTGCCATCCGCATCGAGCATATCCCATTTTCGCTACCTTCCCTGCTCCACTCCGTGGACAATATGTTCCGCTACCGGGCCGATGAAAAGGGCCTACGGTTCGAAGTACAGGCCGACGAAATCCTTCCAGAAGCCGTACAAGGCGACCCGACCCGCCTCACCCAGATTTTGGTCAACCTGCTCGGCAATGCCTTCAAATTCACCAGCAATGGCAGTGTCAAACTGCACGTAGGCGAGGCAAAACGGGAAAACGGCCACATCACCGTCCGCTTCACGGTGAGCGACACAGGCATCGGCATCCCGACGGACAAGCAGGCCGCCATCTTCGAGCGCTTCGGGCAGGCCACCACTGACACCACCCGCCGGTTCGGCGGCGCAGGCTTGGGGCTTACCATTTCCAAGCAATTGATAGAACTGCAAGGCGGCCAGATTCGGGTAGAAAGTGACGAGGGGAAAGGGGCGGCTTTTATCGTTGAAATCCCCTACGAAATAGCCGAGGCCATGACAGGCAACGGTAAAAACAAACTGCAGCACGGCAGCTTCAAAAACAAAAAGGTGAGCATCCTCGTCGTGGAGGACAATCCCATGAACAGCCGCATCGTCGGGCTGCTGCTCGACGACTGGGGCTTCCGCTATGACCACGCCGAGAACGGCAAAATCGCCCTCGACAAACTCAACCGCCAAGCCTACGACCTCGTGCTGATGGACATCCAGATGCCCGAAATGGACGGCTACACCGCTGCCCAGCACATCCGCCAGGAGCTGCACCTCGACGTGCCCATCATTGCCACCACTGCCCACGCCTTCGCCGGGGAACGGGAAAAATGTATCGGCTATGGCATGAACGACTACATTTCTAAGCCCATAAAAGAAAATGAATTGATATCGCTCATCAGCAGACATGTGCGGCAGGACAAGCAAAAGCATCCAAACCAAAAAGCAGCAAATGCCACGCCTGGCGACCCCGATGGCTTCGACCGCCAGTATATACTCGACATTGCCAAAGGTAAACCGGAAGTGCTGAAGGAAATGGCGGGGCTGTTCATAAGTCAGTCTGCCAAGGAATTGGCGCAAATCGAAAAAGCGTTACAAGTCAATAATTTCGGCGAAGCTGCCACTGCGGCCCACAGCATGAAAAGCACAGCCGCCTATATGGGCTTAGCCGCATCGTTGGGCGAGGTGTTGAAACAACTGGAACTGGGGGCGAGGAGCGAAACGCCCGATTTGAAATCCCTGAGAATACTCCTTGAAAAGGTGGCTAAAACAAGGAATGATGCGATTGTTTTTTTGGAAAAAGCATTTTTGAAATAGGAGGCCATCCATTCCCCTCCCGCACTCACCGACACTTTCCCCCTTTTCACCGAAACATCCCATTCTCCCCTGCTTGACGGAATACTTTTGACCTGTCAAACGAAATTTTTCAACCATCAAAAGTATCCGCCATGCAAACTTCCAATTTCCCAACCCAAGCTGAAATGACCGATGCACAACTGGTCGGCGAATTCCAACTCACCCACAACAACCAACTCTTCGCCGAACTCTACAACCGCTATCATAACAAGGTAAGGATATATTGCCTCAAATCATTGTCCGATGCGACCGCTGCCGAAGACGTGGCTCAGGAAGTCATGCTGAAGGCTTTTGAAAAACTGCCTACCCTCCAAAACGCACAATTGTGGGTGGCCTGGTTGTTCAGCATTGCCCGTAATGAAGTGTTGAACACGCACAAGCGCAACGCCCGCAGCCGCATGGAGCCGGTGGATACTTGCTTTACCCTGGCCGACGAGCCTGCCGACATAGAATCCATGCTGGAAAAAGACCAAAAACTGGCTGCATTGCCAGTATTGCTCGAAACCCCCGCCGCCCGCATCCTCAAGCTGAAATACATCGAGGGCCGTTCCATCGAGCAGCTTTCCAAACAATTGAACATGAACGAAAGCGCCGTGAAGATGCGGCTGTTGCGTGCCCGCCAAAAGGTGGTGCATGTTTACGAACACCAATATGCAAGAGCGTAACCTTTTAAAACAGTTTTTGAAATTGTTGGGAATAGTTGAAAGTTTTTCAATCCTGAAAACGAAGAAGTTTTAACGTGTGAATTGCCCGCCGGATGAAGGGGAAAATTTTCCGGCGGTTTTTTTTATTCCCATTGGAACTATAAGAAACTTTGATATGCAAAATTCAAAACCACTTGCCAATCAAACTGCCGTTGTCACGGGTGCGTCCAGTGGCATCGGCAAGGCCGTTGCCATTTCCCTCGGACAGGCAGGTGCCAACGTTGTACTTGATTACGTTGGCGATCCCGCCGGGGCGGAAGATGCCGCCGATCAAATAGGTGCGGCGGGCAGTCAGGCCATCACCGTCCAATGCGACGTAAGCCAGGAAGACCAGGTCATTGCCATGTTCCAAAAAGCTGTGGCCACTTTCGGCACGGTGGACATCCTCATCAATAACGCAGGGCTTCAGAAAGACAGTCCTTTCGTGGACATGACCGTGGCCCAGTGGGATCTCGTGCTCAACGTCAATCTCAAGGGCCAGTTCCTCTGTGCAAGGGAGGCCATCCGGGAGTTCATCCGCCGAGGCCCGAGGCCCGATGTGTCGGTGGCGTTAGGCAAAATCATCTGCATGTCCAGCGTCCACGAAATCATTCCCTGGGCGGGCCACGCCAACTACGCTGCCTCCAAAGGCGGGGTTGATTTACTAATGAAATCCATGGCACAAGAGCACGGCCACTTGAAAATTCGGGTGAACAGCATCGCCCCCGGTGCCATCAAAACACCGATTAACCACAGTGCCTGGGCTACACCCCAAGCCGAGACGAATTTACTCAGACTAATTCCCTACAAGCGGGTCGGGGTACCCGAAGACATTGGTAAACTGGCCGTCTTCCTTTGCAGCGACGACAGCGATTATATCCACGGGGAGACGATTTTTATTGATGGTGGGATGACATTG
>JACJYR010000008.1 GCA_020636005.1 Lewinellaceae bacterium | reverse complement strand
TTATACTTCTCGCCGTTCGCTTTTGGCTATTGCCAACAGGTAAAGGCAAAAATCCAATGGATGTGCACAAGATCTGTGCAGGCGAGTTGTAAGTCGCGATGATAATTTGTGGAACAAAGCTGGCCGGGGCAGGAAGGATTTTATGCCGTGTATGGAGCGCATAAAAAAGACGGCCACCCCACGAGGGGGCAGCCGCCATTTAACCCCAAAAAACCAAATCTTTATGGCCCTGGGCGGGAAAAAATTGTTGTTTTACGCCGACTAAGGGCCTATTTTTTATACTTCTTGCGGCTATCTGTTAGCCATCTGTTTTAACACCCTAAGCTTTCAACAGCATGAAAGCTACTCAAAAAACTGAGAGAAATAGTTTTTGTTCAAAGCTGCACAAAATTAATGCTTGGCCAGAAAAGGGTGGTGTACAGGAAAGAAGCCAAAGCAACCTGATCTTTCCGGGCATTTTCAGTTGTCCTTCCCCGCTTGCCAATTCAAAGCTTTCAGTTTGCCGGGAAGCAACTTGTAGTAACTGCTGTATTAATTTTCAATGCGACCATCTATATACTTCCCAGTCTTAACTTTTGGCGGAAAACCCATAGCCAAGACCAAAAGCTATACTGTTGGCTGTTGGCTTTTGGCTTTTGGCTTTTGGCTTTTGGCAATAGCCAATGGTTAACTGCCAACAGCTAATAGCAACCCGACAAAGCCATCCGTGTTTTAGTATAACAGCGGGAAACGTCAATAACTTTATCAGCCCGTTCAAACGATCACTTTGGCCGGGGCCTCCACCGGCCGACTTCCGAAGATTTCTTCCAAATCCTGCTGGAAGACCACTTCTTTTTCCAGGAGCCGCTCTGCTAGTTTATTCATCTCGTCCCGGTGCTCGATGAGCATTGATTTGGTGCGCTCATAGGCCTGTTCCACCAGTTTGCTTACCTCGTCGTCTATTTTTTTGGCTGTCGCTTCGCTGTAGGGTTTTTGGAACATCTGCTCGTTGCGGCCTGTGCTGTCGTAGAAACTGATGTTGCCTATCTCGTCGTTGAGGCCGTAGTAGGCGACCATCATATAGGCCTGTTTGGTCACCTTCTCCAGGTCGTCCAATGCGCCGGAAGTTATTTCCCCAAAAACGACCTCTTCGGCCGCCCTGCCGCCGAGGGCTGCGCAGATCCTGTCGGTAAACTGTGCTTTGGAGTAAAGCGACTGCTCCTGTGGCAGGTACCAGGCAGCGCCCAAAGAACGGCCCCTGGGCACGATGGAAACTTTGAGCAAAGCGTCCGCATTGGGCAGGTACCAGCTCACGGTGGCGTGGCCAGCCTCGTGGTAGGCCACCGTCCGTTTTTCCCGGTCGGAGAGTATCTTACTTTTTTTCTCCAGGCCAGCCACCACCCGGTCGGTGGCGTCATGAAAATCTTTCATGCCCACAGATTCCTGGCCCCGCCGGGCGGCTATGAGGGCGGCTTCGTTGCAGATGTTGGCAATATCGGCCCCTGAAAAGCCGGGCGTTTGGGAAGCGAGGGTATCGAGGTTGATGTCATTGTCCAGTTTGAGCGGCTTGGTATGCACCCTGAAGATGGCCTTGCGCTCGGACAGGGTGGGCAGGTCGAGGTAGATTTGGCGGTCGAAACGGCCGGGCCGGAGCAGCGCCCGGTCCAGGATTTCCCCGCGGTTGGTGGCGGCCAGCACGATGACGCCGGCATTGGCGCCGAAACCGTCCATTTCGGTGAGCAACTGGTTGAGGGTGTTCTCCCGCTCGTCGTTCGACTGGAAAGAGGCCGCCCTGCCGCGGCTGCGGCCAATGGCGTCAATTTCATCAATGAATATGATGCTCGGCGAACTGGCCTTGGCTTTTTTGAACAGATCCCGCACCCGGGAAGCGCCCACGCCCACGAACATTTCGACAAACTCCGAACCCGACATGTTGAAAAACGGTACGCCCGCCTCGCCGGCCACTGCCCTTGCCAACAGGGTCTTTCCTGTGCCGGGAGGGCCTACCAGGAGGACACCCTTCGGGATCTTTGCCCCCAGCTTGGTATATTTTTCCGGGTTTTTTAAAAAGTCAACGACCTCCCGCACTTCTACTTTCACCTCTTCCAGCCCGGCGATGTCGTCGAAGTTGACGCTGCTGATGTCTTTTTTGTAGGCCTGCGCCGACGACTTTCCAAAGTCGAAGGGGTTCATGCCGCCAGCCCCGCCGGGCCGCATTCGGTTGATGATGAACACCCACAGGCCGATGATGATCAGCAGTGGCAATGCCCAGGCCAGGATGGTGCTGCCCCAGTCGGTGCGCTGCTCGTAGCTGATTTCAATGCGCTTGTCAACAGGCACGTCCCGTTGTGCTTCTTCCAGCGTTTTTTCAAAATTCTCGACCGAACCGATGGCCACTTCGTAGTGCGGGCCTGGCTGGTCGGCGGGAATTTTGGCATAAGGCCCCTGCCCGAGCTTTTCTTTTTTGATGTAAACTTCCGCCTTCTCTTTGTTGATGACGACAATCTTTTGGATGTCCTGGCTGGTCAGCATTTCCTGCCTGAACCTCGACAAGGGGATTTCGTCGGCTTTAGGTTGAAAAAACGAATAGGAAACTTGCCACAATAAGATAGCAATGAGCGCGAAGTAGATCCAGGAGAAATTTTTGCCCCCGAAGAAATTGCGGTTTTCGGGTTTGTCGGGCGGCGGGTTGCCGCGTGGAGGAGTCTGTTTTGCCATTTAGGAGATATTGAAATTCAGGCTGTTAGCTGGTTAATAAAACGTCGGCGCGGCCAGGGGTGGCCTCTTGCGCCCGGTGAAGGTTCAAAAATAGTGAAATAATAACGGATCGGGCAGCTTGTAGTTCACAATTGCAGTAGAATACAAGCCGCAGCAGCAATAGGACGGTGGTGGGTGGGTAGTAAAATACTGGGCTGGTAAAAGCTTTGACAGGCGCTAAGACACGGGTGGTTTTTTTCGAAAGCACAACCCTTTCTTATCGATTTCTTACTGGTTGGGCCACGATTCATTTTTTGTTTGCCTTAGATTGGCTTGATTTCTGGTAGAAAGCTTTTTCAGAAAAATTTTCCAACATGGTTTCTGCATACCATGCTGCTGGTGTGGGCCCCCTTCTCACGCATTGATCCTGAGGGTAGTTTACAATTAAAAACAAGTTGGTGTGCCATTTCGGCCAACGAAAAGACCAGGAAAAAAAGAAAGAGTGCTAACTCAAGTTCCATTTACGTGGCGCAAAAACTTGAACGATTTTCATAAAACAACACATAAATTTTGTTTGAATGCACTCTTCCCAAATATACTTCAACACGTTAATGCCAAAACAAAAAATTAAGAAGGGATATATTGAAATCCTTTTTTGAAAACCACACGCCGCACTTTAAAGCACTGTATCAAAAAAGCCCTTCCAAACCTTCCCTGCGGAAATCAAAACTATTTTTATTAAGTAACGATGAAAAAATAACTTCACCATTTTGATTTTGAAACCCCAGTACTGGAAGGGTTTTTTAAAAATAAAATAGTCATCTTATTTTTTCTTCGATCCTAAATTGATTTCTTGCCAATGTGCCGCCCTTCAACATACGTTTCAAGCGAAACCGGGTTCACTTTTTGATGCCCGTGACCGGTCAGCATATCCTGGCAGTAAAGCACCACCCACAGATTTTCCAGATGCAAGCAAGAGGAGTTGGATCGTTTAGGTAAGATAAGGTATGATGTAAACTACTCTCAGTTTGCTCCAAAAAGAGGATGCTTAAACTGTGTTTGAAGCAGTATGTTATTCGGAATTGAAGCAAAAGAATGAATTGGATTCAATCCCTCATAAGAGCATTTGTTTTTATCAACAAATTTGAAAATGAATTCGGCTGATTTCAGGGTGAAATAAAATATTTCACGAAACGGTTGAGGAATGCCAAAGTTTGTGCCAAACGAACCTGCTGCAATACCGTTTCCTTTCTTACACTGGTGCAGGCAACGGGCAACATGGCAAAAGATGAGTTCTCCGGCCCTTGGCTTTACCATTGCCAAAAAAATAGCCCATTACAGAGCCAAAACGGCAACGCCCGTACGGGCCAGTGGAAAGCATGCTACCTTCCGGGGCATATCCTGAAACGCATAGTTTTAGAGGAGTTCCAAAAAATTTCCTTGCCTAATTATTCGGTGCCCCCGCATCCACCCAGGCCTTTATCTGCGCTATTTCGCAGTCCTTGAGTTTGTACGTGCCGCCAGTGCCATCGTTTTTCCTGGGCATGGGCAGAAAGCCTTGCAACTGTGCTACTGATCCGTACAATTTTTGGGCATCTACCTGGGCTTTCACGCCTGCATAGTCGTTGAACGGGTGGCCGCTCAGCGGATTGCTGCCCGTATGGCATTCAACGCCCGCACATTCACTGGAAATGATAGGCGCTATATCTTTTGCAAAGCTGACATTGGAAGTATTGCAGGTGGTTGGGTCATCACCGTCGTTTCCGCAGGAAGGAAGCAGGGTAAGTACAGGTAAAATTAAGATAGCCGTTACGGCTCCAAGAAGATACTTTTTCATGTTTTAACAGGATTTGATCAACAGGTTGGCGTAGGTGTTTGATGGCATTTCAACGCTTTGGCGTTTGTGCCAAAACAAAAAGGAACAACAGTATTTCAGGTGGAACAAGGGCGAAAGATAAGGAGCTTTTTGTGCTTTTGGCAACTGCGCAAAGTTGGCTTTTCATAAAAAATGGGTTTTTGCAAGTCAGCTACCCCTTTTCAGTAAAGTAAAATCCAGCCTGGTTCTGCTCCAATGCCATGCCGCTTCCAGGGGCATACCGGCATACACCCCACCGGGGAGCCTGGGTAACAGGCAACCAACTTTAACTGGTCAACACCTCGTCAACTATGCCATAGAACTTCGCTTCCAATGCCGTCATCCAGTTGTCCCGATCGCTATCCGCCAATATTTTTTCAATCGGTTGCCCTGTGTTTTTTGCCAAAATTTCATTGAGTTCCCTTTGCAAATCCTTGATCAGCCGGTAAGCAATTTCCATTTCCGTGACCTGCCCCTGCATCCCACCGCTGGGCTGGTGGATCATCACCCGGCTGTGCGGCAGGCAGGTGCGTTTGCCTTTTTGGCCGGAGGCCAGCAGGTTGGCGGCCATCGAAGCGGCCATGCTGGTGCAGATGGTCGCCACGTCCGCATGGATATAATTCATGGTGTCGAAAATGCCAAGCCCTGCCGTCACCGAGCCGCCGGGGCTGTTGATGTACATCTGGATGTCCCGCTTCGGGTCGGTGGAATCGAGGAAGAGGAGCTGCGCCTGTATGACGTTGGCCACATAGTCGTCCACGGGCCTGCCGAGGAAGATGATGCGGTCCATCATCAGGCGGGAAAAAACGTCCATTTGAGCAACGTTCAATTGGCGCTCTTCGATGACGGCAGGGGTAAAATTGTAAATGCCGGGGATGCCCGCAGCCATGTACTTTTCGAGGTGCATCCGGCCCAGGCCGATGTGTTTGGTGGCGTATTTCAGGAATTCCATTTGCAGTGATTTTAGCAAAGCGTTCGCACATAGGGGTGTTTGCGTGTTTAAGTGTTTGTGTGTTTTGCGGGGTATTCCAGTATCGTGTGAACGAACCTGAAACCGTTGAAAACCAGACCCTAAAAACACCTAAACACACAAACACCTAAACACTTCCCGACCTGCCTACTTAGGTTTAGTTATTTGAAAAAAAATAGTCCCAAAACACCTTCAACCAGTGTCGATCCCGCAGGTTGACAGGGGGCTGTTGACGCACCCATCGCTGCACTTTTTCGAGGCTGACTTCTGGCGGCAGTTGGCGCAGGGCAGCCAGTGTTTCTGGTATGGAGATTTGTTTTTTCAAAGTTTTGAAACTGGTTTTTTGCCACGAATTGACTCAAATTTTTCACGAATTTGGTGTTTTAAATTAGGGAAAATTCGTGTCAATTCGTGGCTCCTCCTCACGATATATTTTTACAACAAGGAAGCGTAAATGGCCAGGCGCTTCGACAAAGGCATCGGCCTCCCATCTTCGCTCAACAGTTCCCGCAAGCGCTGGCGGCTGCGGCTCAGGCGGGTCTTCACGGCGCCTTCGCTGCACACCTGGATTTCGCTGATTTCCCTGATGCTGAAACCGCTGATTTCAAATAAAACGAGTGCTTCCCGCTGCTGCCGGGGCAATTGCTGGATGGCCTTCAGCAAGTACTGGATGTCCAGCGCGGTTTCGGGGTCGCCCGTGCGGGACTCCAGCTTTGAAAGGGTCTTTTCTTCCCACGCACCGACGAATTTTTGCCGCCGTCTGGCCTGTTTCACCAGGTTGTTCACCACGCCGATGAGGTAACCGAGCAGGCGCTGTTTGTCTTCAATTCTATAAAATGCCTGCAAGGCATGGAGGACGGCCTCCTGCACCAGATCCTCTGTTTCCATGAGGCCTAAGGCACGGCTGCCGCAATAACGGACGAAGCGGTCGTGGACAGGCTCGTACCAGCGGAGAAATTCTTCATGTGGGCTTTGTACCATGTTGTTGATGGTTGATGGTTTTGAAAAAGGGGGTTATTATAAAAGTGTATTTAGGAGGGGAAAGGTTACAGCGGGATAAAATTTTTCTCAAAAATCGTATCATTGACCTGTCAATTCAACCTGTTTCCCAACAAAATAAGTATCATGAAATACAAGCTTACCCTCCTTGCTGTTTTTTCCGGCGTCCTGTTTTTTGCCTGCAAAAATGAACCCGGCAAAAACAGCGCTGATACCGAAACTATTGCCAAAGTGGAAATCCCCATCCCTTCCACCGAAGGCACGGATGGCGTCCGGATGATACCTGTTGAAACGCCCGCCGGCACTTACAAAGTCTGGACGAGAAAGGTGGGCAACAACCCAAAAGTCAAAGTCCTGTTGCTGCACGGCGGCCCGGCCATGACGACGGAATACATGGAGTGCTTCGGCGACTTCCTGCCCAGGGAGGGCTATGAAATGTACTACTACCACCAACTCGGTTCCTACCTCTCCGACCAGCCCAGCAACGACGACCTGTGGGTAATTGACCGCTTCGTGGAAGAAGTGGAACAGGTGCGTAAGGCGCTCGGCCTCAATAAGGACAACGGCTACATCATCGGCAACTCATGGGGCGGTATGTTGGGCATGCAGTATGCCCTTAAGTACCAGGACAACATCAAAGCGCTCGTGGTGAGCAATATGCAGGGCAGCTTTCCCGCATACGCCGACTACAACGCCCAATTGCGCAGCCAGATGCGCCCCTCGCTCATTGATAGCCTGAAAGCATTTGAGGACAAGGGCGATTACCACAACCCCGACTACCAGAATCTTGTGGTAGAAGAATATTACCGCAAGCACATCTGCCGGATGAACCCTTTCCCCGATGGTTTCCAACGGGCCATGGAACACGTCAATGGCCATATCTATGAGTTCATGCAGGGGCCGAGCGAGTTCGTGCCGGGCGGCAACCTCGCCGGCTGGGACATCATGGGCCGCCTGAACGAGATCCACATTCCTACCCTGATGATCGGTGCCAAATACGATACGATGGACCCGGCAGCGATGGAGGAAATGAGCAAGCTGGTGCAGCATGGCCGCTACCTGTATTGCCCCGAAGGTTCACACTTGTCTATGTGGGATGATCAGGCGCATTATTATCCTGGCTTGTTGGGTTTTATTATGGATGTGGATGGTGGGAGGTTTTGATTGACGATTTACGATTGGGGTGCACAGCTTGGACAGCCCATTATTTTTCTTTCCAAATGCAACTGGCCGAATAAATATGCCCGTGCCCGTAACCGGAAGGGACTTTCGCCAATGCAACGGGTGCGGAAAGGCCGCTATCCATCGCTATTTTTTGAAAACGGGCAAATGGGACCGGATAGGGTATCCAGGGTAAAAGCGGCGTATGGGTTTCATATTCTATCAACAGGAAAGTGCCGCCGGGCTGCAAGTGGGATAGTACATTTTTCAAAACCGCCACAGGATCCGCAGCATAGTGCAGCGAATTGGCCATCAGGATGCCGCCTACCATTGGGAATTCCATCTTTTTGGTAAAATCCCCTTCCACTACTTCTGTTTTCACCTCGCCTTGCAAGGGCAAACGCCAGAGCGCATGAGGGTTTTTGTCAACGGCGTAGATGGTGCCTGAGGCAAGTATCTCCCGCAAGGCAAGGGTGAACGTGCCCGTGCCAGCACCGATGTCGGCCCAGGTACCTTGCTTTTGTTGTACGCACTTTTCGATCAATGAAATTGCTTGTTGCGGTGTCAAGGATGGCTATTTTAGTAAAATGGGAAACCTGGTGCTAAGGATCGAAGGAAAAATAATCCCGATGTGAAATCGGGATTATTTTTAAAAAACCCTTCCATTGCCGGGGTCTTCAAAATCAAAATGGTGAAGTTATTTTTTCATCGTTACTAAATATTTGTTAATCAGCCAGGTAAATTAAAATTCAGGCGACCTGGTTTGTTTTGGTTGTAAATACATTTTTAAAACAAAGTGCCATGAAAAATTTCCCAAATATCGCATTCGCCTTCCTTTTTGCCACCCTGGTTTCCGCATGTTCCGCCGTGCAGGGCGGCAGCGCCGGCAAGTTATCCGGCCACAACGACACGGTCGTTCAGGTTGACAATACAACCACTTTGGCCAACATGCTGGCAAGGATGCCCGGCGTTTACGTGGATGATTTCGGCCCTTACACGACTGTTAGAATCCGTGGCGGCACCCCCCTGTTTGTACTTGATGGTATCCGTTTAGGCCATAGCTATGCCTCCGCCGCCGATGCCGTGAATCCAAGCGACATCACCGCCATAGAGATATTGAAAGACCCGTCGGAAACAATGATTTATGGCCGTGATGGGCAGTATGGCGTGGTGGTAATCCATACGGGGAATTTTGATCCACAGGAGAATTGATTGGGGGTAAGTAATGGTTGAAAAAGTTTGAGTAGTTTGAATTCGTTTTTCAACAGTTGACAACAAAGTCAAACCATTTTCAAACCAGTCAAACCATTTCAAACTACTGCTTATCTTTCAAAAGTTGGATTTACCTGCGGCAGGCACAAAGCGTAATTTGAAATTTTCAGCTAAGTTGCCGCTTCATATCGAGTTTATCGAACCAAACAAAGATACTATGCCCACCGCCCTCCTCCGCCCCGTCAGTCCCCGCATGGCCGAATGTGAACTGACCCATTTCGAGCGCCAGCCCATTGATGTGGCTTTGGCGGAAAAACAGCACCAGGATTATGAAGACGCCCTGCGCTACCTCGGCTGCGAAATCGTCCATGCCCCGGCCCTTCCCGATTTCCCCGATAGTGTTTTTGTGGAAGACTGCGCCGTAGTTCTGGATGAAATTGCCATAATTACCCTTCCGGGCGCCGACAGCCGAAAGGGCGAAATTGATTCCGTAGCAACGGTTTTGGAAAAATACCGGCCCCTTCACCGAATCGAAGCGCCGGGTGTATTGGATGGGGGCGATGTGCTCCGCCTCGGCAAGAAAATCTTTGTCGGCCTTTCCAGCCGCAGCAATGCCGAAGCCGTGCGGCAAATGCAAAATGTATTAAAACCCTTTGATTATGAGGTAATTGGCGTCCATTTGACGGGCTGCCTCCACCTAAAATCGGCGGTGACGCAAGTTTCAATAGACACCTTATTGCTCAACTCCGAATGGGTGGATGCTAATTTATTCTCCAATTATAAAATCATCGAGACCCACTCTGATGAACCTGGTGCCGCCAATGCTTTGCTCCTTGGTGATACAGTTATTTTCCCTTTGGATTTCCCGCAAACTGCGCTGCGGCTGTTAGAGGCAGGTATGGACATTTATTTGGTTGATAATTCGGAGGTGATAAAGGCGGAGGGCGGGGTGACGTGTTGTAGTGTGGTGTTTTAAAAAAGAAAGGGCAGGAGCCGTGCCTATCGCATGAATGTGCGATTTAGCGGAGGGCAGCCGGGCCGGTTTAGGGTACGGGCGATGATAATTTCCTAATCCTTCGTTTCATCGTAGCGCCCGAAGCACGTCATTTCAATCTTTTTATTTCATCCAGACTTTTGGTGCGCACAATGATGTCCATCTGCTCCCGGGCGGTTTTGTGCAGTATTTCCAGGCGCTGGTCTTTGGGGCTTTCCCATTGCAGCAGTTTGGAGTTGAGGCTTTGCAAATTGGACAAGATCAAAAGCTGCTCGACGGATGCATGATCCCTGATGTTGCCTTTCTTGGTAGGGTTGGCACTTTTCCACTCTTTGGCCGTGAGGCCGAAAAGGGCGAGGTTGAGCAGGTCGGCTTCGCTGGCCTGGTAGATGGCTTCCTTTTTTGAGTTCCAGTCCATGAGGGGCACGAGATTTTCCCGGACAGCGGCGGTGTGGATGTGCCAATTGGCCTTGGTGATTTGGCGGTTGAGGTTCCACTCCGTCTTCAGGCGCTTGGACTCGTCTTCTTTCAGGCGCTGGTATTCCCGGACGAGGTAGAGGTAAAAAGCGGGATTGAGCCAACTGGCAAACTGGATGGCAATGTCGGGATGTGCATAGGTGCCGCCATAGCGCCCGGCTTTGGCGGTCAGGCCGACAGCACCGGTAAGGTCTATCCATTCTTTGACGGACAGGATGAAATCGCTCAGGCCGGTCTCGGTTCTAATTCGGTGGAAATCCACCGAATTAAAATCCGGGTTGTTCAGGCTTTCCCAAAGGCCCAGGAATTCAATGTTGGATCTGTTGCGCAGGTAGTTTTTGATGATGTCGTTGGCGGGGGCCCGCCCGGAGGAGGCAATATCGGTGAGGGAGATATAATCGCCCAGGTCTTGGGTTTGCAGGCGGAGTTCTACCCCCTGGACATTTATCGTCGCTTGTTTAGCCATGTGTCTGTTTTGGCTGGATCGAAGGAAAAAATAAAATAGCCATTCATTTAAAAAAACCACCTCTTGGTGGGCTTTCCAAAACCAAAATGGAAAAGTTATTTTTTAGTCGTGGCCTGCAAAAATACGGAATGGCGGTGGGCTAAAAAATCTTGACGGTGTCCGCCACCACCGAATACTTCAACTTCATGGGCACACAGACCATTTTCAGTGCCTTCTCCAGGTCGCTGTTCACGAACTTGCCGGAAAAGGTACGGCCTTCGATGCTGTCGGCCATGATGACCACGCCATACTGCCGCTCCATTTCACCAAAGACCTTCTCCAGTGGTTCGCTGCGAAAGGTACTCTCGCCGTTAAACCATCTCGGCTGAAATTCCAGGCCCTGGCGGCGCTGCATCCGCCCGTTCAGAACGGACACCTGCTCGCCCGCCTTTATCAGCACCCGCTCGGTGCCTTCGGGGTTGATTACCTGCACCTTGCCCTCGGTACATTTTACCTCCAGTTCCTTGTCGCGGGCAAACACGTTAAAAGCCGTCCCGACCACTTCCACCGTACCTTGTTCCGTAGTTACGGTAAAGACCTTGCCTTTTTTGGCTTTGAAATAGGCTTCTCCCTCCAAATTTACTTTGCGGCCATTCGACCAGTCGTCCACAGAATAAGTAAGCGCCGACATGGCATTCAAGGTGACGGAAGAGCCATCCGGCAGTTTAACCTCTTTTTGTTCGCCCGCTTTTGTCACTGCGACCGGCGTTGCGCCAAAACCATTGTCGGAAACCCACCACAGGCCCACTATCAACAAGGTGACCGCTGCCGCAATACCGGCCACCATTTTCCAGGGAACGAGGCGGCGGATTGTTGGTGATGGGTATTGGGGCTTGGGTGGTTCGGCAATCACGGGTTCTATTGGGGGCTCAACAGAAAGTCGGCTTTCTGCGCTTGCAATGTCAGTAACTGCTGCTGCTTTCTCAACCAATGGAATATCTGGCGCTGACAAATGCGGGCTTTGAACCGCTGATTGAGTACCGTCAAGAGAGGACTGCTCACGCTCAACCGCCAACTTCTCCTTCATCTGCTGCCAGGAAAGGGTATTTGAAAAATCCGGCAAGGACATGCCCTCCAGGGCTTCCAACATTTCCACATACTCCGGGTAGCCCTCCAGGTTGCGAAGGGCTTCCAGGTCGCCTTCCTGGAGGTCGCCTGCGAGCCATCTTGCCAACAATGTTTCGTCCTGGTTCATTTCTTAAAGTAATAAAGTACAGCGTTGAAAGGAAAAAACAGGACGCAATGTTTGCCCTATTTCTTTCTGTCTTATAAAAACGAATCAAGCTGCAAAAACCCTACTCCCTGGTACCTCACGGCCCGTTTGCCCCTAAATCCCTTTCAGAATCTGCCGCAACTCCACCAGCGCCTTGCTCATCCGTTTTTCCACGGCCTTTACGCTGAGGTCGAGGTGGTCGGCGATGTCAGCGTAGGTCATTTTGTCCATGCGGTTCATCAGGAATACAATACGTTGGTTTTCAGGCAATTGGGCAATGGCCTTTTCGAGGCGGTCTTGTAGTTCCCTGGTTTCCAATTGGAATTGCGGGGTTTCATCCTCCTGCGTTTCTACAGGCTGCAGCCGTTGGAAGCGGAGGACGACCTGCTCGTGCTTTTTGGCATCCAAAAACAAATTGCCGGCCACGGCGAACAAAAAACCCCTTGCTTTTTCAAAAGGCACTTTGGCGCAATCCCGCCACATGCGCAGGAAGGCTTCCTGCATCAGATCTTCCGATTCGGAGGCATTGGCACCTTTATAATAGAGAAAGTTTCGCACATGGCGGGCGTGGGCGAAGAACAGTTCCTGAAAAACCGGTTCCTGGCAGACATCTTTTTGCGGGAGTGGTTCCATCAACTTTACAAGTTCTGCAGCAAAGGTAACATTGTGGGGCTTTTAGGGAAACAGGTTCTGTATTTCAGGGTGATACAGTTTTTTTTAATAAATGCCATTATGTTAATTGGAGGGTAAAACCCTTTTGTCCGGCATAGGAGTTCTTGCATGGAACAATCACAGTGGGTTGTGATTTGCCATGAAAGCCACTTCTTTTGCCCCATTCGACTACCCTTTACAGGTGCAGCGCAGTTTGTATTTGCTTTTGGTAAAAATGGCCGATGCGGAAGGCCACATAAGGTGTTGGTGATTCAAAACTGAAAAGCATTACTAATTTGGATACCTCAATAGCAGAATTACTTTTGCAAGCGTAGAAATCATTTTTATCAAAACAATCTTTGAGTTATGAACAAATTCCAGCTTTTATCAAGGTTAAATAATTTGCGATGCTTCCAAAAAAAGTGGGGTGCCACTTCCGGCTTCGCCTTCCTGCTCCTTTCGAGCATTTTTTCCCAAACCAAGGTCTCCCTCAACGCCGACCTTGCCAAAACCCAAATCAACAAGAACATCTACGGCCATTTCGCCGAACACCTCGGCAGGTGCATTTACGATGGCATCTACGTTGGCGACAAAAACTCGAAAATCCCCAACACGGGCGGCGTGCGCAACGACGTCATCAAGGCGCTCAAGGATTTGCAGATACCCAACCTGCGCTGGCCGGGCGGCTGCTTCGCCGACACCTACCACTGGAAGGACGCAATTGGCCCGAAGGACAAACGGAAGCCCATCGAAAACCTGTCCTGGGGAAATTACCGGGAAGACAACAGCTTCGGCACCACCGAGTTCCTCAACATGTGCGAGCTGCTCGGGGCGGAACCTTACCTCGCCACCAACATGAACTCCGGTAGCGTACAGGAAGCCGTGGAATGGGTGCAATACGCCAACTCCAAAAACGGCACCAGCTACCTCACCGACATGCGCGCCGAGAATGGCCGTGACAAACCCTGGAACGTGAAATACTGGGGCATCGGCAACGAGTCGTGGGACTGCGGCGGCGACATGCGGGTGGAACATTACCTCGACCTCTACCGGCAATATGCCACCGCCATGACCAGCTATGGCAACACCGAAAAACTGTTCAGAATTGCCGTCGGCCCGGGTAGCCCCAATCATTACCATTGGACGGAAGAAATCATGAAAACCTTGCCAGCAAGGAGGTTCGAAGGCATTTCCATCCACCATTATTCGGTGATTGATTGGGGTAAAAAAGGCTCTTCCGACCAGTTCACCGACAAGGAGTATTTCATCACCATGCAGCGGGCGCTGTTCATGGAGGAATTTATCAAAACGAACAAAGCCATCATGGACAAATACGACCCCGAAAAACGGGTTGCTTTGATTGTGGATGAATGGGGCGGCTGGTACGAGACTGACCCAGTTGGCAATGGCGCCCTATACCAGCAAAACACGATTCGGGACGCCATGATTGCGGGCATCACCCTCAATATTTTCAACAACAACGCCGACCGGGTGCGCATGGCCAACCTGGCCCAGACCGTGAACGTGCTCCAGGCCGTCATCCTCACGAAGGAGGAAAAAATGGTGCTGACGCCCACCTACCACGTCATGGAAATGTACAAAGTCCATCAGGATGCGACCCTGGTACCCGTGCAGGTGATTACCAACGACTTCATGGTGGACGGTGAGCGGATTCCGGCGGTTTCGGTCTCAGCCTCCATTGACAAGGCAAGGAAAATGCACGTTTCGCTGACCAATTTGGACAACACCGCCAACCAAAAAGTAGAGCTTTCGCTCAACAGCTTCAAGGTGAGCAAGGTGACCGGCAGGATTTTAACCTCGCCAAAAGTGCAGGACGGCAATACTTTCGACAACCCAACTAAAGTAACGCCAAAGGCCTTCAGCGGAGCTACGGTTTCAGGTAACCAACTCTCGGTAGATATGCCGAAAAACTCGGTGGTGGTGTTGGAGTTGAGCGAATAAATGATAAATGGTTGATAAAAGTTGATACGGTTGATAAGGGTTGATTGCTCGAATAACGTAGGCCCATATCAACCCTCATCAACTAAATCAACCTCATCAACCTAAAGAATGAACAACTACGTCATAGGACTCGACTACGGCACCGACTCCGTCCGGGCCGTTTTGATTGATGCCAGCAATGGGGCAGAAATTGCCTCAAGCGTGCATTGGTATGCCCGATGGCGGGAGGGCAAGTACTGCAATCCCGCTGCCAACCAGTTCCGGCAGCACCCGCTCGACCATATCGAGGGGCTGGAAGCGACCATCAAGGCCGTGGTGCGGGAGTCGGGCGTGGCCCCCGAAACGGTGCGTGGCATCTGCGTGGACACAACAGGAAGCTCGCCCATTGCGGTAGCAAAAGACGGGACGCCGCTCTGTATGACACCCGGTTTTGAGGAAAACCCCAACGCCATGATGGTGCTCTGGAAAGACCATACGGCTATTGCGGAAGCAGAAGAAATCAATGTGCTGGCCAGGACTTGGGGCGGCGAGGATTACACAAAATACGAGGGCGGAATTTATTCGTCCGAGTGGTTTTGGGCCAAAATCCTGCACGTCATCCGGGAGGACAGCGATGTCAGGGACAGTGCCTTTTCATGGGTCGAGCATTGCGATTTGATGACCAATATTTTGATTGGCAACAACGATATTGATGCTCTCAAGCGCAGCCGCTGCGCCGCCGGGCACAAGGCCATGTGGCACGAGGACTGGGACGGGCTGCCGCCAAAATCGTTTTTGGAAAAACTGCACCCGCACCTCGCCGAACTGCGTGACCGGATGTACCGGGACACCTTCACCTCCGACCTGCCCGCTGGAAACCTCAGCGCCGAATGGACCGAAAAACTCGGCCTGACCACCGACACGGTCATTGCAGTAGGCACCTTCGATGCCCACGCCGGGGCGGTCGGCGTGAGCGTCGAAGAAGGAAGCCTCGTGCGGGTGATGGGCACTTCCACCTGCGACATGATGGTGGCCCCGAAAGCCATCATCGGCAGCAACACCGTGCGGGGCATTTGCGGGCAAGTGGACGGCTCCATCCTGCCCGGCATGATTGGCTTGGAGGCGGGTCAGAGCGCCTTCGGCGACGTGCTGGCCTGGTTCAAGGACGTGCTGATGTGGCCGATTGATAATATTTTGGAACAAAGCAACACCATCAATGCCATGCAAAAGCTAAAGCTAAGTGAGGAATTTGAAAACAAACTGCTCCGCAAACTGACCGAACAGGCCGAGGCTATCCCCCTGACCGAAAACCTGCCCATCGCCCTCGACTGGATTAACGGTCGTCGCACACCGGACGCCGACCAAGCCCTGAAAGCTGCCATTTCTGGCCTGTCGCTGGGCACTGGAGCGGCACATATTTTCAAGGCGCTGGTGCACGCCATTTGCTTTGGCTCCAAAAAAATCGTGGACCGCTTCGAGGAAGAGGGCGTGAAAATCAAGAAGGTCATCGGCATCGGCGGGGTGGCCCGCAAGTCGCCGTACATCATGCAGACCTTGGCCAATGTGCTGAACCGCCCAATCGTGGTAGCTGCTTCCGACCAAGCTCCGGCGCTGGGTGCGGCCATCTATGCGGCCACGGCGGCAGGGCTTTATCCAAACGTGTTGGAGGCCAGTAAAAAACTGGCGAGCCAATTCGAGGCGGAGTATTTCCCGCAGGCGGAGCAGGTCGTGGTTTTTGAAAAATTGATGGGGAGGTATGAAGAGTTGGGGGTGTTTGTGGAAGGACAGGCGTGACGCAGCCCCTGACCCCTAAAGGGGAACCTAAACCTGTTCTTTCGCAGCTTGATTTCCAAAGTTTGGAGTTGAGCCTCGGTTTATTTTTTTGAAGTTCCAACATCTGTGCGTCCGTGGGTCCCCCTTTAGGGGTCAGGGGCTAGGGGCTGGGGGCTGGGGGCTACACCACGAGTAAAAACCAAATACTATGGAAAACTCACACGACAAACAGCCAATGCATCAATGGGCAAGAGCTTCTGTCAAACAAAACGCAGGTAACAACAGGCAAAACAACACCCCTGCCGAAGCTGCCCTTTGGGAAGCCATCCGCTTAAAGAAGCTGGATGGATTTAAGTTCAGGAACCAGCACGCCATCGGCGCCTACGTCGTTGACTTCTATTGTCACGAAGCGAAACTGGCCATCGAAGTGGACGGCGAGTACCACCTGGAACCCAACCAAAAGGAATACGATGAGGAAAGAACCTTGCGGATTGAAGCATCTGGTGTGAAAATCATCCGGTTTACTAACCAAGAGGTTTTGACGAATTTGGAAGCGGTTTTGGTAAAAATCAGGGCGTGTCTAAAACGGTGATTGCCCTCTTGGCTCAGCCCCTGACCCCTAAAGGGGGACCTAACCCGGTTCTTTTGTAGCTTAAGTTCAAAAACTTTGGAGTTAAGCTTTGAGTTAAATTTTTTGAAGTTCCAACATCTGTGCGTCCGGGGGTCCCCCTTTAGGGGTCAGGGGCTGAGCCACGCTTGACCATTTTAATTGAAATTTGAATGTCAAAATACAACGACCTAAAACAGCAATGCTATGAGGCCAATATGGCCCTAAACGCCCTGAACCTCGTCATCTACACCTTCGGCAACGTGAGTGCCGTGGACCGGGCAGCGGGCGTCTTCGCCATCAAGCCGAGCGGGGTGCCTTACGAGGTGTTGAAGCCAGAAGACATCGTGATTTTGGACTTTGAAAACAACGTGGTAGAAGGAACAAAGCGGCCATCTTCCGACACGAAGACCCATGCCTGGCTGTACAAAAACTGGGAGAAAATTGGCGGCATCGCCCATACCCACGCCAAGTTTTCGGTGGCATGGGCGCAGGCGCAACGGGACATCCCCATCTTCGGGACGACCCACGCCGACCACCTGACCGCCGACATCCCCTGCGCCCCGCCCATGCGGGACGACCTCATCAAAGGCAACTACGAGCACAACACGGGCATCCAAATCACGGACTGTTTTCAGGAGCGGGGCATTGATTACGAGGAGGTGCCGATGGTGCTGATTGGCAATCACGGGCCGTTCACCTGGGGCAAGGATGCCGCCAAGGCAGTCTATCACAGCAAGGTGCTGGAGGCCGTGGCGGAGATGGCCTATCTGACCCTGCAAATCAACCCCAACGCACCACGATTGAAAGACTCATTGATTAAAAAGCATTACGAAAGGAAGCACGGAAAGAATGCGTATTACGGTCAATAAACACCTACAAAACATGCATTTTTTAAACCTATAGTGACATAGCCACAACCAAAGAGGTGACATCTTTTTGCCTGCTCTACATTAAAATTTTCAGCAGGTAATTCAAAGGCAAAAAGGTGTCATCTCGTGGGCGACCATTTCAAGATGACACCTTTTCGCCTTGAAAATTCTGCTGAAATTCAAAATTGCCGAAGGCGAAAAGATGTCACCTCAAAAACTACAAAGTCATTGAAAATCAATTAGTTTCAACAAGAAGTTTGCTAAAAAAACAATCTTTCTGAAGTACGTAGTACATAGACACATAGCGCACATAGTTAAATTCGCCTTTGGCGAATTGGGTTTCCTAATGTGACCTATGTGTCTATGTGTTTAAATAAAACAAAACGTTTTTGATGAATAAAGTAAAAAACAAAGAAATCTGGTTCATCACAGGAAGCCAACATCTGTACGGGCCGGAGGTGCTGAAACAAGTTGCGCAGCACTCCGAAACCATCGTGAAGGCGCTGAACGCAGACGCCAAGCTGCTGGTCGAACTGAAGTACAAGGACGTGGTGAAAACCCCCGACGAAATCCTTCAGGCCTGCATTGCGGCGAATGCCGACCCCAATTGCATCGGAGTGGTGGTGTGGATGCACACATTTTCCCCGGCCAAAATGTGGATACGGGGCCTGTCGAACCTGCGCAAACCGCTCTGCCACCTGCACACGCAGTACAATGCGGAAATCCCTTGGACCCACATTGACATGGACTTCATGAACCTAAACCAGGCGGCGCACGGCGACCGGGAGTTCGGCCACCTCATGTCGAGAATGCGGAAGAAGCGGAAAATCGTGGTCGGCCATTGGCAGAGCCCATCCGTACAGCAGAAGCTGGCCTTATGGTCAAGGGTGGCGATGGGTTGGCACGAACTCCAAACCCTGAAAGTGGCCCGCATCGGCGACAATATGCGGGAGGTTGCCGTAACCGAGGGCGACAAGGTGGAGGCGCAAATCCGCTTCGGTTTTTCGGTGAACGGCTACGACACGACTGATGTTTTGAAGCACCTGCCTGCGGCAACGAGCGCCGAGGTGAAGGCGCTTTTGGAGGCGTATGAAAACGACTACAACCTGACCGCTTCGCTGAAAGCGGGCGGTGAAAAACGGGACTCGCTCGTGGAGGCAGCCCGCATCGAAGTGGCGCTTCGCAGCTTTTTGAAAAATGGCGGCTTCGGTGCTTTCACCGATACTTTTGAGAACCTCGGCGAGTTCAAGCAGTTGCCAGGACTGGCCGTGCAGCGCCTGATGGCCGACGGTTACGGCTTTGGCGCAGAGGGCGATTGGAAGACAGCGGCCCTGTTGCACAGCATGAAAACAATGGCGCAGGGGCTGGACGGCGGCACCTCGTTCATGGAAGATTACACCTATCATTTCACCCCCGAAAAATCCTACGTGCTCGGCTCGCACATGCTGGAAATATGTCCCAGTATTGCGGCGCACCGACCTTCCTGCGAAATCCACCCGCTGGGCATCGGCGGCAAGGCCGACCCAGTACGTCTGGTTTTTAATAGTAAAACCGGCCCCGCTTTGAACGCCTCGCTGGTGGACATGGGCAACCGTTTCCGCTTGATCATCAACGAGGTGGAAGCCGTTTCGCCAAAGGCAGAGCTGCCGAAACTGCCCGTGGCCCGTGTGCTTTGGGATGCAAAACCGAACCTCGAAGTGGCCGCCACGGCCTGGATTTTGGCGGGCGGGGCACACCACACCGTTTACACCCAAGCCCTGAAAACGGAGTACATGGAGGACTTCGCCGACATGGCGGGCATCGAGTGCGTCGTGATTGACGAGGGAACGAACATCCGGGATTTCAAGAACCAACTCAATGCGAACGAGGTGTATTATCACCTGTTTCAGCATGGGATGTGACATTTGGGGGTTGATAAAGGTTGATAAAAAGGTTGATAAGGGTTGATTGCACGCATGACACAGCCCCATATCAACTTCATCAACCTTTTATCAACCCTTATCAACCATCATAAAATGAACAAGCCAATTTTCAAACAACTCACCCTCGCCCTCGTGGCGGCTATCTCCATTATTATGGTACAATGTAATAACGAAACACCAAAAGAACAGCCCGCTGAAACACCAGCACCTGCTGCCGCAAACATTGCGAAAAGTAGTTTTGGAACAACGCCCGACGGGCAGGCTGTGGACAAGTTTACCCTGAAAAACAAACAAGGGATGCAGGTGGACGTGATTACCTACGGCGGTATCATCACTTCGTGGACGGCTCCGGACAAGGCGGGCAACTACGCCAATGTGGTGCTCGGTTATGACAATCTGGAGCAGTACATCAAGGCAACGCCTTACTTCGGGGCACTGATTGGGCGCTATGGCAACCGCATTGCGAAGGGGAAATTTACCCTCGATGGTCAGACTTACACACTGGAAACCAACGACGGCCCGAATACCCTCCACGGTGGGTTGAAGGGCTTCGATAAAGTGGTTTGGACGGCCAGCGAACAGCCCGTGGACAACGGCTCGGCACTGAAACTCACCTACGTGAGCAAGGACGGCGAGGGCGGCTACCCCGGCACCTTGACTTCGACGGTGATTTACCATTTGACCGACGACAACGCACTTGAAGTCAGCTACGAGGCGACGACCGACAAAAAAACGGTGGTGAACCTGACGCAGCACAGCTATTTCAACCTGTCCAGCGATTTTTCCAAAAACATCCTCGACCACGAGCTGACGATTGACGCCGATAAATTCCTGCCGGTGGATGCCACGCTCATTCCAACGGGAGAACTGAAGGCGGTCGAGAAAACGCCATTTGATTTCCGGCAGGCGAAGGCCATCGGTCGGGACATTGAGCAAAAGGACGACCAATTGACGAAGGGAAAAGGCTACGACCACTGCTGGGTGCTGAACGGGCAGGGCTTCCGAAAGGTCTCCACGGCCTACCACGCCGGCACCGGCAGGTTATTGGAGGTGTTCACCGACGAACCGGGCATCCAGTTTTACTGCGGTAATTTCCTGGACGGCACCTTGCCCATGCCCGGCGGAGGCACCTACGGCCACCGCACGGGTTTTTGTTTGGAAACGCAGCACTACCCCGATTCCCCCAACCAGAATTCGTTTCCAACTACTACCTTAGCTCCCGGCGAGAAATACGCTACGAAGACGATTTTTAAATTTTCAACGAAATAAACCAACTTTACCTATGTCAGTATTAGCACCAATTGATTGGGTAGTCATTGCCCTGTACTTCTCCATCATCCTCGGGATTGCGTGGTGGGTCATCCGCCAAAAAAATGACACTTCCGACGATTATTTCCTGGCTGGCCGCAACCTCGGCTGGTTCGTCATCGGCGCTTCCATTTTCGCTTCCAATATTGGCTCGGAACACATCGTGGGCCTTGCCGGCTCTGGCGCCACGGACGGCGTGGCGATGGCGCACTACGAGTTGCACGCCTGGTGCTTGCTGGTGTTGGGCTGGGTTTTGGCGCCGTTCTACATGCGCTCCAAAATCTACACGATGCCGGAGTTTTTGGAGAAAAGGTTTTCGCCGACCTCCCGTTGGGTGCTGTCGGTTATTTCACTGGTGGCCTATGTGCTCACGAAAGTAGCGGTCGGCATTTTTGCAGGCGGTATTGTGTTCGGCGTGTTGTTGCCGGAGGTCAATTTCATGGGCATGAACAGCTTTTGGGTCGGTTCCATCCTGATGATTGTGCTGACCGGGATTTACACCATCCTCGGCGGCCTTCGGGCAGTGGCCTACACGGAGGCCATTCAGACCGTCATCCTCATCATGGGGTCGGTGCTGGTCACGGTCTATGGCCTCGATGCACTGGGCGGTTGGGATGAATTAAGGCGCATAGCAGGGTCTGAGATGTTCAACCTCTGGAAGCCGCTTGTGCCAAATGGCATGGAAGGCACTTGGGCGCCGATAAAGACCAGTACCCAAATGGCTTGGTATTTCAATGGCAATTACCCCTGGCTGGGCATGTTGTTTTGTGCCCCCATCATCGGCCTGTGGTACTGGTGTACCGACCAGTACATCGTGCAGCGGATGCTCGGTGCGGCCAACCTGACGGAAGCCCGC
Source organism: Lewinellaceae bacterium (assembly GCA_020636005.1). GTDB lineage: Bacteria > Bacteroidota > Bacteroidia > Chitinophagales > Saprospiraceae > UBA6168. The sequence continues at coordinate 103,296 of JACJYR010000008.1, read as the reverse complement.
CGGGGCACGATTGCAGCGGCGTTTTTCAAGCTGTTGCCAGTCTTCATTTTCATCATTCCCGGCGTTATTTGTTTTGCGCTTGCCGCCAGCGGCAAAATGCCCGAACTGGCAGGCGCATTGCTCGATGCCGATGGCAAAATCATCAATGCCAATGCGCAGCAGGTGTTCCCGTTGCTGGTGTCGAAGGTACTGCCCGCTGGTATCCGGGGCATCGTGGTGGCGGGTTTGTTGGCGGCCTTGATGAGTTCGCTCGCCGGGGTGTTCAACGCCTCCTCTACCCTGTTCACGATGGATTTGTATTCCAAATTCCGCCCAAATGCCTCCGAGGCGCAACTGGTGCGCATGGGCAGAATCGCCACGGGCGTCATGGTCGTCATCGGCCTCATGTGGATTCCTGTGATCCAGGGCAGCCGCGGCTTGTACGACTATTTGCAAAGCGTTCAGGGCTACCTGGCCCCGCCCATTTTCGTGGTGTTTTTCTTCGGAATTTTCAATAAACGAATGAATGCCAAAGGGGCGCTGGCCACGTTGCTGGTCGGCTTTGCGCTGGGGCTTTTCCGCTTGGCGATTGATACACCCGTAATGCTGACCGAAGGTTTTCATTACGAAGAAGGTTCGTTTTTCTGGGTCATCAACAACACCTTCTTCCAGTATTACAGCCTCTTGATTTTCATTGTGTGCGCCATTGTGATGACCGTGGTCAGCTACGCTACCGAGGCACCGAATGCAGCACAAATACAAGGCTTGACCCTCGGCACCGTCAGCGCCGAACAGGCAGCGGAAACTAAGGCGACGTACAATACGCCCGACAAGGTTGTTTCTGTACTGGTTATTCTTTTGATTTTGGCGGCTTACCTGTATTTCAGGGGATAATTGGATTTACGATTGGACGAATTACGATTTTCGATTGGGGGTGACGGCGTGATTTCTGTTCATGCCGTCACCCCCATTTTCGGCGAGTTGTTAAATCGTAAATCGTAAATCCCGAAATCGTAAATGCACAATATGTACAAAGGCTTCATCTTCGACATGGACGGCACAATGGTGGACAACATGATGGTCCACCACCGGGCCTGGCAACGACAATTGGCCACACTGGGGCTGGATTTGACCATTGACGAAGTCAAAGAACAAATCCACGGCATCAACGAGGAAATACTGGAAAGGATATTTGGCGACCGCTTCACCCCTGCGCAACGCCGCCAAATCGCTTGGGAAAAGGAGGCGGCTTACCGGGAAATCTTCCTGCCCGAACTTCGACTCATTAGCGGGTTGCCGGCTTTTTTGGAGAAAGCGAAAGACGCTGGCATCCCCATGGCTATCGGCACCGCCGCACCGACTGAAAACGTGGACTTTGTGCTTGAAAACCTGAACCTTCGCCCTTATTTCATGGGCATTTTCGATGCAAAAAGCGTCAAGAAAGGTAAGCCCGACCCCGAAATTTTTGAAAAAGCTGCCGCCTCCATGGGCCTTGCTGCCGCTGATTGCCTGATTTTCGAGGACAGCGTAACGGGGGCGGAGGCTGCAAAAAGGGCCGGTGCCAGTGCGGTCATCGTCACGACGACCCACAAGCGGGAGGAGTTTGCGCAGTTCAACCACATTGTACGGTTTATCGAGAATTTCGAAGGGATCACTGTTGAGGCTGGCGGCACGTTTTTCAAGGTCGGTGAAAGATATACTTCACGCTAAGGATCGAAGGAAAAATAATCCCGATTTGCACAACCTGTCCCGAAATTCAGGAAACCTTAATGGCACCGGGTATAGTTGCAAGCTCGTGGCTTTTCATTGGTTGACTTATTTAGTTGAAAACACCTGAAGTAGAAAAAGAGCAACCTCACAGCGACACCCCCCGTTTCCACGGAATAAAATCATCCTGCCCCAGCCGCTCCGCATGGGTCAGCCGCTCGCCGCTCGCCACTTGAATCAGCAATTCCAGCAGCTCTTCCCCTTTCGTCTCAATCGTATCCTCACCGGAAATGACCGTTCCTGCATTGATGTCAATCAGGTCGGCCATGCGCTGGGCGAGGGCGGTATTGCTCGACATTTTGATGGTCGGTGAAATGGGGTTGCCCGTGGGTGTGCCGAGGCCGGTGGTGAACACGATGAGGTTGGCGCCAGAGCCGACCAGCCCGGTGGTGCTTTCCACGTCGTTTCCGGGCGTGCAGAGCAGGTTGAGGCCGGGTCGGGTCGCCTGTTCGGTGTAGTCCAGCACATCGGTGACGGGCGAGGTGCCGCCTTTTTTGGCAGCCCCTGCCGACTTCATGGCGTCGGTGATGAGGCCGTCCTTGATGTTGCCGGGCGAGGGGTTCATGTCGAAACCGGAGCCGGCTTCTTTCGCCCGCTGCGAGTAGGTGCGCATGATGGTGGCGAATTTTTCGGCACTTTCATCCGTCGTGCAACGGTTGATGAGTTCCTGCTCCACGCCGTTCAGTTCGGGGAATTCGGAGAGGATAGCCGTGCCGCCCAATGCCACCAGCAGGTCGGAGGCATAGCCCAGGGCCGGGTTGGCGGAAATGCCTGAAAAACCGTCCGAGCCGCCACATTCGAGGCCGAGCGTGAGGTGGGAAAGGGGCGCCGGCTGCCGTTCTATTTTATTCGCTTCGATGAGTCCCAAAAACGTTTTTTTCACTGCCTCGGCAATGAACTCCCGCTCGGAATTACTTTTCTGCTGCTCCAAAATATAGAGCGGTTTCCGGAGGTCCGGGGCAAATTCCTGCAGGGCATTTTCAAGCAGTTTAAACTGTGCATGCTGACAACCCAAACTCAGCACCGTCGCCCCCGCCACATTCGGGTGCGTGATGTACCCGGCCAGCAAGCGGCACAGTGTTTCGGAGTCCTGCCGGATGCCGCCACAGCCGCCATCGTGGGTCAGGAATTTGATGCCGTCCACATTGGGAAACAGGCGGTTTCGTTGGATGTCGCTACCTGTTTTAATGATTTCGGCATTTAAAATATCATCGGCATTGGCGCCATTTTTATACCGGTTTATCAACCCCGCCATGTCCACCGAAAAGTCCCGGTCGGTGGCATAGCCCAGCTTCTCCAGCATGGCTTCCTGTATGACTTTGATGTTCCTGTTTTCACAAAAAACCAGCGGCACGACGAGCCAGTAATTGCGGGTGCCGACCTTGCCGCCTGCCCGGTGGAAGCCGTTGAATTGGCGGTTTTTAAATTTTGAAACATCGGGCGCTTGCCAATCGGCCTGCCGCCTTCCCACCGCATAATCGCTGGAAGCGTGCGCCACGTTTTCCGTGCTGATGCGGCTGCCTTTCGGGATGGGGCGCAGCGCTTTCCCGACCGTCACGCCGTACATGGTGATGGTTTCGCCTTCGGCAAAATTGCGTTCGGCGAATTTGTGCTTGGTGGGTATATCTTCCAATAATTGGAAAGTATGGCCATTATGCACGGCTTCGTCGCCCGCTTGAAAATCTTGCAGGGCGACAATGACGTTGTCGGCGGGGTGGACTTTCAGTAAGTTTTTTCTTGCTGAAAAGGATTGGGACATACAAGTTATTGTTTTATAAATCCCTGATTTCATTGCTGGTCAAGCCAGTCAAACGTGCAATCTGTTCATCTGAAAAGCCTTCAGTTTTCATTTGCCGGGCAATTTCAATACTCTTTTTTTCCATTCCCTTTTCAATCCCTTTTTCCATTCCCTCCACCAAACCTTCCTCCTTTGCTGTGTCCACCACATTTTTCATATCCCGGTAGTATTTAAGGCTGTCTTCGTAGGCTTTCCTTTCTTCGGGGGCGAACCTGGCAATCTCGGCAGCCTCGAAGAGGCGGGCGAATATCCTTTCCTGCAATTTCTTCGGGCGGTCGGTCAGTTGGTAGAGGTGGGTGAAAACGTACAGCCATTTGTCGAAGTGGGTTTCCAGTTCTTCCTCGCTTTTTTGAAACTTGGGCAATTCGATGTAAATGAATTTCAGTTTTTCATAAAAAACCTCGCAGCGCTGGTTTTTCAATTCCACCAGGTGCAGCAATTCTTCTTCGTGTTTGTGGTCGTCAAAAATAAAATCGAGGATGCCGACGAAGTAAACAGGCTCCAGTTTATAATCCCATTCGCTCTTTTTCTCCTGCTCCTGAATCGGAAAGGAAGCATAAAACACACTCCTGTCCTTGAAAAAATTTTGCTTCGCCTTTTGCATCTCGACGATGAACTTCTCCCCATCGACGCCTGTGCAGTACAAGTCGAAAATAGCCTTCCGGTCCATCTCCGACCTGCCCATTTTTTCATTGGAAGCGTAGGTCAGATCCTTGATTTTCCGGTCGGGCAAAACCTGGTTGAGGAAATCTATCAGCAAAACCTTATTGGGTTCCGTCCCAAAAAGTTTTTTGAAACCGAAATCCGTCAGCGGGTTGATGTATCTTTCTTTTAGGTTGCTCATTGAATAGCTGTTGAATTTTCTGTTCCAACAAAAATAAACGCTTTTCCACTCGATTCGATAACAGGCTATTTTTTCCAAAACTTCCCTGCGTTCGCCATCGTCATTTTACCATCAAAAACAACGAGCCGGTATCTCAGCACATCTTTTTTGCCAGGTTCCGGCAGCCAGTCTTTCGTTTTGGCCAACGAAAATACTGCCGACGAAGAGCAAGAATTGATTGAAAAAACCGCCTGGGGATCAATGCTTATTTTGAATGCTTCAACGCTTTCAACAGATCCTCCATATTCCCTTCGCTCACGGGCACTTCCCGCCCGCCGATGGTGAGCTGGTGGTTGCGGATGGATTCGATTTTTTCCAGGTTGACGATGTAGGACTTGTGGATGCGCAAAAAACTTTCCGGCGGCAGTTTTTCCTCAATGCCTTTTAGGGTAGATTTTGTCAAAACGGGTTTTGTGGCATTTGCCAGATAAATCTTCACATAGTCCTTCATACCCTCCACATGGGTAATGTCGTCCACCACGATTTTCACGAGGGAGTACTCTACATTGACAAAAAAAGAATCTGGAAAAGCTGCAGCCGTCCCGGCAATGGAGGGGGCGGCCCCTGTAGCTTTGTTTTTTTGAAAAATGTCCAGCGCCTTGTACGCCGCTTTGGTGAAACGCTCCAGGCTGACGGGCTTCATCAGGTAGTCCACCACATCGAGGTCGTAGCTTTCCACGGCATAGTTGGAATAGGCGGTGACGAGTATGGCCAGTGGCTTTTCCCGCAGGCTGGCCAGGAACTTCGTGCCCAACATGCCGGGCATCTGGATGTCGAGGAACATCAGATCCACCTGGTCTTTTTGCAACAGTTCCATGGCCTCAAAAGCATTTTTACAAGTGCCTGCCAATTCTAAAAAAGGGATCTGCCGGATGTTCTCTTCCAGCAGCTTGCGGGCGAGGCTTTCATCGTCAACGGCTATGCAGCGCAGTTTCATACCGGATTTTTTCTTTGGGTGAAATTTCCCCTGCCAAGGTCAGGTCCAATGCAGCGGTGAACCATTCGTCTGCTGTTTTTATCTCCATGCGGTGGGAATCGGGGTACAGCAATTCAAGCCGCCGCCGCACGTTGCGCAGTCCGATGCCCGAACTGTTGTCCTTGTCTTCTTCCATCGACTGGCCAAGTTTATTTTTTACGGTAAAATACAGGTGTTCCCCCACGATTTTCAAAGAAATATCAATCACGGGTTCCCGGATCATACCGACACCATGCTTGAAGGCATTTTCTACAAAAGGGATTAACAGCATCGGCTCGATGGCCTGCGAACCTGCCTGGCCTTCAATATTCATGAGGATTTCAACATCTTCCTCAAAACGGATTTTTTGCAGTTCGACGTAGTTTTTCAGGTAGTCAATTTCTTTGTCCAACGGCACCTGCTCATCGGCGCTCTCGTAGAGCATGTAGCGCATAAGTTCCGACAGCTTGATGGTGACGGGTTCTGCCTGTGGCGAATTGGAGCGGATGAGGTAAACGATGCTGTTTAAAATATTAAAGATAAAATGCGGGCTGATCTGCGAGCGCAGGAAGGAAAGTTCGGACTGCATACGCTCCTGCCGTTCCTCCCGCCGGTGCCGTTCCTGATCCAAAAAATAGGTGATGAGGCCATAGCCCGTGCTGATGGCCGTGACAAAAACCACGGGCACCACCGCCCAAAAAATGTCCCAATGAAAGCGGAGCAGCTCGTCAGGCACCACCCATTCTTTCATAAAAAGCTGGAGGGTGGCAAACACTGCTATCAGTACGATCAGTGAAAACAAATAAGGCCCAATGCCCTTTTTCCTGAAAATTTGAGGGATGAGCCACTCCGAGTTGAGCAGGAATAGCGGGATGTTCGTCAGCGCTACCGGGATGATGGCGAGCGTGAACTGCCGGTGCTGTTGGTTTTCCCCCGCGTTGATGATGGGCAATCCGATCCAGATCGTCCACAGGATGATGTGGAACACCCAACGGTAAAGTTTGTCGGAAGGGATCTTCATGCCGCAAGTTGAATTTTTTTTTGATGAAACTGGCGCAAAAGTAGGGGCTGAAAACGAGCAAAAACGGGAGTGGCGATGAAATCAGGTATTATGGAGATGAAGGGAGGGATTTTGCGCCTCTGACACGCCCCTGACCCCTGAAAGGGGACCATTTGGGGAAAATCCTTGGGTATTGACAGATATGGTTCCCCTTCAGGGGTCAGGGGCGGAGGACGCCCGCCATTTCATCTCCACATTTCCCCGGATCGTCTATTCCCATCCATGTAGTATAGATTCTGTCTTTCCTTTGCAGCCGTTTTAATCATCAAATTCTTTTTATGAAATACCCGATGCACCTTTTATTGATAAAAACAGCGGCCATCTTGGCCATCCTGATCATTGGTCTCACCAATTTATCCGCCCAGCAATGGCCCGGCAGTGGCGGCGGCAACTGGGGCGGCGGCCCCCCTAAAAATGGCCGTTTTTACGGTAAGGTAGTAGATGAAAACAACAAGGGCATTGGCTATGCCACTGTCCAGTTGTACGGAATGCAGTTCGACACCGTGGCCAAAAAGCCGGTCGAGACCTTACTGGCCGGCCAGATCACAGAAGATAATGGCGACTTCAGCCTGGAAAACCTGCCCGTTATGGGAGAGTTTACCCTGAAAATTTCCTTTATCGGCTACGCCGAAATTTCACAAAAAGTAACATTTGGGCTCATGCCCCCAAAAGGTGGCGCACCCGGCGGCAGCAAGCCCCCCAGTGGCGGCATGGCAGGTGTCAATTTCGACAAAGACCTCGGCAACATCAAACTGGCCCCCGATTCCCAAACCCTCGAAACCGTCACCGTCACCGCAGAAGCTGCAACCACAACTTTGGCATTGGACAAAAAGGTTTACCGCGTGGACAAGGACGCCTCCGTGGCTGGCGGCAACGCACAGGACGCCCTCAAAAACGTCCCTTCCCTTTCTGTTGATTTGGATGGCAATGTGTCGCTTCGCAACGGCTCGCCCCAAATCTTTCTGGACGGGCGCCCCACTACCCTATCGCTCGACCAGATCTCCGCCGATGCCATTGAATCGGTGGAAGTCATCACCAACCCTTCGGCCAAATACGATGCCGGCGGCGGCACGGCGGGCATCATCAACATTGTTTTAAAAAAGGAAAAACGCCTCGGCTACAATGGCAATGTGCGCGCTGGTGTAGATACGCGAAAGGGCTTCAACTTCGGCGGCGACGTGAACGCCCGCGGGGGCAAAACCAACCTCTTCCTCAGCGGTAACCTGAACCGGATGCGCGGCTACAGTGACGGTGAAACGTTTCGCCAAAACCTCTTTGGATCGCCTCTGACCAATATCTCGCAAATTACAGATGGCAACATGAGCGGCTATTTCGCCAATACCCGTGCCGGCGTTGACTGGTTCATGGACAACCGCAACACACTGACCGTCGCAGGCAGCTACACCCGCGGCCATTTCGAGCCGAATGAGGTACTGTCCGTGCAAATCGACTCGCTTTTTTCATCAAGGACTACCTCCAGCGAATACACCCGCACCACCGACCAGGACAGGAATTTCCGCAATATCGGCTCCTCGGTTTTGTTCAAGCACCTGTTCCCAAAACAAGGCGCTGAATGGACTGCCGACGTCAACTACAACCGCGTGAAATTCAAAGGCGGGAGTGACTATACGACCATGTATGCTTCCGGTACTACTTCGGAGCGGCAAGAGGGCACCGGCTCAGGACAGTTTGCCACTATCCAGACCGATTTCGTCAACCCGCTGAACGACAAGATGAAAGTGGAAGGCGGCCTGCGGGCATCCTTGCGCCGCAACAAAAATGACAACGCCAACTTTAGGGAAGGGGTGGAACAGCCTTCCAGCCTCACCGACCACTACAAGTTCAACGACGATGTGTACGCCGCCTACGGCCAGTTCAGCCACCAGCTCACCAACTGGGGCTACCAGGTCGGGCTGCGGGCAGAGAGCAGCATCTACAAAGGTTCGCTCACGGACAGGGATTCATCTTTTACGATTTCCTATCCGTTCAGCCTTTTCCCAAGTGTGTTCGTTACGCGCAAGCTCAACGACCTCGACAACATCCAGTTTGCCTACACCCGCCGCATCAACAGGCCGAATTTCTTCCAGACGATGCCCTTCACCGATTTCTCCGACTCGTTGAACCTGCGCAAGGGCAACCCGGAACTGAAGCCCGAGTTTATCAATTCGCTGGAACTGTCCTATCAGAATATTTTTGCCAAAGGCCACAACCTGCTCCTGTCCATTTATTACAAACAGGCCACCGACCTCATCACGACCTACCTGGACACGGAATTCAACGAAGACCTCCAAAAAGAAGTGGTGGTGGCCACCTACGCCAACTCCAACAGCAGCCAGGCCTATGGCGCAGAGATAACCTTGAAAAACAGCTTTTTCAATTGGCTCGACCTGACCACCAACGTCAACCTGTACCAATCGAAAGTGGACGCCTCGAATGTGGAAACGGATTTGGAGATAAGCCGCCTGAGCTGGTTTGTAAAGGAAAACATGCAGGTTAAATTGCCGGCCGGCCTCACCCTCCAGCTCAGCGGCGAGTACCGCAGCAAGGCATCCTTCACCCCCGACAGCGGCAACCGCATGCCCTGGCAGCCCGGCCCGACCAACACGGCCCAGGGCTACTCCCTCTCCAACTGGTACGTGGACGCCTCGCTGAAAAAAGACTTCCTCGACCGCAAGGCATCGCTCACCCTCAACGTGAACGACATCTTTGCTACCCGCCGCAACGGTACCTACACCAACTCGCCCGGCGTTTTTATCCAGGATTCCGAAAACACCCGCAACCCGCAGGTTTTCCGGCTCAACTTTTCCTACCGTTTCGGGAAAATGGACACCAGCCTGTTTAAGCGGAAAAACATGAAGCAGAATATGCAGGGGAGTGATATGATGCAGTAGGTCAGCAAATTAATACAGTATAGTTTGAATTTGTTTGTGTCGTTTGATGCCATTTGAATTTGTTGTTTAACTTGTTTACACAATTTCAAACCATTCAAACAGCATCAACCAACAATTCAATTTCAACAACATGAAAAACACTGCCAGCACTTACTTCTTTGCCATCGCCGCTATCCTGTCAGGTGTGGCGATCCTTGCTTTTACGTTTAAAAATGAACCACCCAAAGTTCACAAAACAGCTTACCGCGACCTCAACAAAAACGGCAAGCTCGACGTGTACGAAGACCGCAGCCAGCCTATCGAAAAGCGCGTGGAAGACCTCCTTTCCCAAATGACGCTGGAAGAAAAAGCCGGCACAATGTTTATCAATGGCACTTTCGTCAATGACGACGGGACGCTGGAAAGCAAGCCAGGAGCAAACGGATTTGCTGCCAGGATGCCCTCTTCCATCCAGTCCATCACCGAGTTGAAGATGAACCATTTCAACTTCTGGCAAACACCTGGCACGGAGGCGCTGGCAAAGGGCTACAACGCTATGCAAAAAGTGGCGGAAGAGAGCCGCCTCGGCATCCCCGTCACCATTGCCAGCGATCCGCGAAACGCATTCAGCAACAACATTTTCAGCATGTCCGCCAATGCTTTCTCGCAATGGCCCGAGGAATTGGGCTTTGCCGCCATCGGCGACGAAAAGCTGATGTTTGAACACGCCAACATGGCCAGGCAGGAGTACCTGGCCGTTGGTATGCGGGTCTCGTTGCACCCACAGATCGACCTGGCCACCGAGCCGCGCTGGCCCCGTATCAGCCAAACCTTCGGCGAAGACGCACAGCTTTCCGCCAAACTGGTGAAGGCCTACATCAGGGGTTTCCAGGGCGAGCGCCTCGACTCCAACAGCGTGGCCTGCATGACCAAGCATTTCCCCGGCGGCGGCCCCCAAAGGGATGGGCTCGACCCCCATTTTGAATTCCAGAAAGGACAGGTGTATCCCGGCAACAACTTCGACTACCACCTCATACCATTCGAAGCGGCCTTTGAAGCCGGCACGGCCTCGCTCATGCCTTACTATGGCGTACCCACCGGGCAGACCAGCGAAGACGTAGCCATGTCGTACAACAAGGAAATCATCACCGGCCTGGCGCGGGAAAAATACAAGTACGACGGTGTCATCTGCACCGATTGGGGACTGGTGACGGACGCCCAATTAGGCCCCGATGTGGTTTGGCCGGCCCGTGCCTGGGGCGTTGAGAAACTGACAGAGGAAGAACGGGTGCTGAAAATCATCGAGGCCGGTGTTGACCAGTTTGGCGGGGAAAGCTGCCCGCAGCATGTGGTGAGTTTGGTAAAAAAAGGCCAATTGAGTGAAAAACGGATAGACGAATCCGTGCGCCGGGTGCTGCGCCAGAAGTTCCAGTTGGGCCTGTTCGACAACCCGTATGTCGATGTGGAAAATGCAGTAAAAACAGTGGGCCGGAAAGACTTTGTGGCTGCCGGCGAGGCTGCCCAGCGCCGCTCCATCACGCTGCTGAAAAACGGCCACGTCCACAAAAAAACCGTTTTGCCCCTGTCTGCCAACAAGCTGAAAATCTATGTGAAAAACATAGATCCAAAAGTAGCCGCCAACTATGGCACCGTCGTCGAAAAACCCGAAGATGCCAACGTCGCCATCCTGCGCCTGCAAACGCCCTGGGTACCCATGAAAACCAACAACTTCCTCGCCCGGGGCTTTCACCACGGCGACCTGGATTTCAAAGGTGCGCAGTTGGACAGCATCCTCCAATTGCTAAACACCGTGCCGACCATCGTGGACATCTACCTCGACCGCCCCGCTGTCATCCCCGAAATTTCGGAAAAAGCGGCCGCCCTGCTGGCCAATTACGGCGCCAGCGATGCCGCTTTGCTGGATGTGGTGTTTGGCATCGCCAAGCCTGAAGGAAAGCTGCCGTTCGAGCTGCCCTCCAGCATGGAGGCCGTGCGCAAGCAGAAAGAGGATCTGCCGCATGATTCGAAGGATCCCTTGTATCCGTTTGGGGTTGGGCTGCGATATGAGGAATAGGTTAACCATTGCAAATTGCCCTGACAACGCTTACATAGTATAAGTACTTTTATTCAGCAATACAGCACCCTGGCGGGTGGCGGCTCCCCCCCCCGGCCCCTTCAAATATGCTGTTTAACATTTAGGACACCTTTTCCTATTTATACCATAGCAAACTTTTAGGAGTGGCTGGACACAGGTTCCAGCCATTTTTTCCATATTTACACGGAAAAGGACCTAATAACCTATGGTGAAAACAGCGACCTCCCATCATTTTGCACTGCTTTGCGTTATCCTGCCCCTGCTATTCGGGTGCAACACCGCCCGCCATGCCTGGTATAAAAAAGAAGAACAAAACTGGCAACAAAGGGAACTGCCAACAGATATCCCCTTGCGCAACACCCTATTTTTAGTAGGCAACACAGACGAAATAAAACCTGAAAAGCCCTCCCCCACCCTTTCCCTGCTGAAAGATGAACTGGCCGGGGCCGGCGAAAAAAGCACCCTGGTATTCCTCGGCGACAACATCCCTGCCTTTAACCTGTCCAGTGAAAAAAGCATGGACAAGGCAGAAGCACACCTGCAAAACCTGCTCGGGCTCACGGAAGGGTTTAAAGGCAAAACCTACTTCATGGCCGGGGAAAAAGATTGGAACAACGGCAAGACCGATGGCAGGGATGCTGTGCGATGGCAGGAGGACTATGTGGAAGACCGGCTGGGCGGCAAGACCTTCATGCCCGGCAAGGGCTGCGGCGAACCTGAAAAAGAAAAGCTGCACGACGACCTTCGCCTCCTATTCATTGATAGCCAATGGTGGCTGGAGGATTGGGAAAAGGTGGACGGCATTAACCGGAAGTGCGACATCAGCGACCGGCTGGCCATGCTGCAGGAGGTGGAGGATGTTTTGAAAAAATACGACAAGGAAAGGGTTATCCTGTTCATGCACCACCCCATCTACAGCAATGGCCTGCACGGGGGCAGCTTTTCCTGGAAGCACCACCTGTTCCCTTTGACCTTGTGGAACAAAAACGCCTGGCTGCCGCTGCCGGGTCTGGGCACCTTGGCTGTGTTGGCCCGGCAGATGGGTGCATCCCGGCAGGATGCCACCCACTTCCGGTACCAGCGGATGAAGCAGGAATTGTTGAAAATCGCCGAAAAAACACCGAAGAACCAAAGCCTCATTTTCGTGGGCGCCCACGAGCACAGTCTCCAATATTTTGAGGATCCCAACAAGCGCATGCAGTTCGTGGTGAGTGGATCGGCCGGCAAAGCCGACTTTGCCCGGGGCGGCAGGCGGGCCAACTTTGTCCATGCAAAACAAGGCTACGCCAAGCTTTATGTTTATGAAAATAACGAGGTGTGGCTCGAATTCGTGACGCCTGGGAAAGAAGGAGGGAGTGGCCAGGTTTGTTTCAGGAAAAAACTCTTCACCGGCCAGTTGGCAGGCAGCGATATGCCTTCAAGCTATGATTTCGAGCCGTTGCCTGATAGCATGACGGCCACTGCATCTGAGGCATTCGCAGTTGGCGGTATCAGAAAATTCACCTTTGGCGACCGCTACCGAAAGGCATGGGAAACACCCGTCAAAGTGCCGGTTTTCAACCTGAACACAACCTTCAAAAGCCTCACGCCCGTGCAGCAGGGCGGTGGCATGTCGTCCAAAAGCCTGCGACTGGAGGGGCCGGATGGCAAGCAATACGTGTTGCGTTCCATCGAAAAAGACGTGAGCAGGGGGTTGCCCGTTGATATCCGTAAAACAGTGGTACAGGATTTCATACAGGACTTGAAAAGCGGCCTGCACCCTTATGGCGCTTTTGTGATACCTGCCATGGCGGACGCAGCGGGCGTATATCATACCAACCCACGCCTTTTCTACCTGCCGCGCCAGCCGCGGTTGGGTATTTACAACGACAATTTTGCTGGGGAGCTTTACCTTTTTGAAGAACGGCCCAACGACGACTGGAACGATGAACCCAACCTCGGAAGCAGCCCCAACATAAAAAGCTATTTGAGCATGCTGGAGGACATACACAAAAGCCCAAAATACAGGGTGGATGAAGCGTGGGCGCTCAAGTCCCGCCTGTTCGACCAGTTCATCCACGATGCAGACCGCCACGACGACCAATGGCGCTGGGCCACCATCCCCCAAGGTGATTCCCTCTCGCTTTACCAGCCCATCCCCCGCGACCGGGATCAGGCTTTTTTCGACTTGCGGGGCGTTGTGCCGTTTGTTATCAGCCGCCGTTTTTTGCAGCTACAGCAGCGTTCGTTCAGGGGGAAAATTTACGATGTGCCGGGGCAGGCCTACCCGGGTTCTGTTTTTGACAGGAGTTTTATCACTGGCCTGGACAAGGATGAATGGATGGCAGTTGCGCTTAAAATGCGGGCGGCCCTGACCGACTCCGTGATTGAAAATGCTTTCAAAGCGTGGCCACCTGAAATTTACAGGCTCAACGCCCCATACATGATAACGACGTTAAAAGAACGGCGGAACCGGATACCTATCCATGCCGAGAAACTTTACTGTTATTATGCAAAATATGTGGACGTGATCGGCACAGATAAAAAAGATTTTTTTGAGGTAATACACCAGGACGCTGGCACAACAGAGGTGAGCGTTTTTTCCCTTACAAAAGAGGGCGGAAAAGGTACCCGCAATTACCACCGGGTTTTCAAAAAAAGCGAAACCAGGGAGGTGAGGCTTTATGGTTTGGGCGGCGACGACTTGTTCATCATTTCAGGCGACGGGGGCAGGGCGGTTCGCGTCCGCATCATTGGCGGGGAGGGTGAAGATACCGTGGAGGATAATGTTGAAACAGGCGGTTTTTTCAAAAAAACTGCCGTATACGACACGCCCGCCGGGATGGGCGTCAGCGGCAATGTGCGCGATCTGCGCTCCAACCGCCTGAAAGTGAACGAGTACGACCGCCATGAATTTAAGCGCTCCCGGTATTTCCCGCTCGTCACTTTTGGCCGGACGGTGGACGACGGCTTCCTGTTCGGGGGTGGCGTAACGCTGACCAACTACCGTTTCCGCAAAGAGCCCTATGGCGTGAAGCACAACATCTTCGCCCGTTTTTCCGCCAATACAAACGCGTTGAACCTGCACTACACGGGCGATTTCATCCGCACGGTCGGCACACTTGATTTCAACCCGGACCTTCGTTTTGACCGGCCCATCATTTTCAACTTTTTTGGACTGGGGAACGAGAGCCTGGACACGGCACAGTCCAGCCGTTACAACTGGGTGCGCCTGGAAAAACTGGCCATCAGCCCTTTGCTGAAAAAGAGCTGGTACAACGGGCGGAACTTTACCCGCTTCGGCCCTTTCTTCGAGCGGGTGGAAGCGAAAAACCAATCGGGGCACATCAGCAGTTCCGATGTCCTTACACAAAATGAACTGGCCGAAAAAACAATCCTGGGGTTTACTATCCAACATAGTTTCCAATCAGTGGAAGGCGGGAGTTATCCGCGCAACGGCCTCAGGTTCAACCTGGGCGCTACCTATTACCACAACTTGAGCGACAACCAGGGCTACACTCGCCTGGAAGGAAGTTTTACCACCTACGTGACGGTAGGCAGCACGGTAGAACTTACGCTGGCCAGCCGCATTGGTGCTGCCACCATGGGCAATGAAAATTTCCTCTTTTACCACAGCAACAATCTTGGCGGAAATGCCTACCTGCGCGGTTTTCGCAACAACCGCTTCGCTGGGCAGTCGTTGTTTTACCACAATACCGATCTGCGCCTCAAGCTGTTTTATTGGCGCAATCATTTCATGCCTTTTGAGTTTGGGCTGTCGGGCGGCTTTGATTACGGCCGCGTCTGGCTGGAGGGCGAAGATTCAGATAAGTGGCATGCCGGCTACTCGCCGGGCGTTTGGTTTACCCCTTACAAGTTTACGGCAGTGACGGCATTTTATACTTTTACCAATGGGCAGGAGGGCGACACCTATACCATCCGCGTGGGGTTCTTTTTTTAATGAAATAAATAAATAACGAAATAACGTTTTCTCGGGCATCTTCCAACACACATTAAATCCAATCGAATGAAAAAGCTACTCATCCTGTTTTTTGCTTTCCTGCTCAGTTTTATCAGTATTTTCGGCCAGTCCCCCTATCAACTGAAGACCGGCCGGGAACTGGCCCTTTTTGGAACCGGTGCAGGGCTGCTGGGCACGGCGTTTTATTTTCAAAAAAAACTAGAGCCACTCACCGAATCGCAAATAGCCCAGCTAAACCCGAATGATCTCAGCGGTTTTGAACGGTGGGTCACCTCGCGCCGGTCTGTCCAATCGCACAAGTCGAGCAATGTACTGCTCTATTCATCCCAAGTTGCTCCCATTGCCTTCACCCTGATTGATAAAACCATGCGAAAGGATGCCTTGAAGATCGGTACGATGTACGGCGAGACGCTCCTCATCAGTTCTGGCCTGACGGCATTGGTAAAGACTACCGTCCGGCGCACAAGGCCCTATGTTTACAGGGACAACGTGACGCTGGACGAAAAAATGACGAAAACCGCCCGAAGCTCGTTTCCCTCCGGGCATACCTCACAGACTGCTTCCATGTGTTTCCTCACCGCCCGGCTGTATGCAGATTACCACCCTGACAGCCCCTGGAAGCCGGTCGTTTGGGGCCTGGCCGCTACCCTGCCCGCTGCGACGGGCATTCTCCGAATGACAGCGGGCAAGCATTTTCCTTCCGATGTCATCGTAGGCTATGTCATTGGGGCAGCGGTAGGCTATTTTGTCCCTGTTATCCACCGGCGCACGAATTTCTGATTGAACCGATGCCCACGATCACCCGCGCTACCCTACCCTGCCTGGAGCAGCTCCGCCAAATCGCAGTGGAAACCTTTACCGACACCTACGGTGCGATGAACACGCCCGAAAACATGCGGCACTATATTGCAAAGGCCTTCAACACAGACAGGCTCGCCACGGAACTCCAAAGCCCCCTCTGCCAGTATTGGCTGGCCATGAGCAACGGCATAATCGTTGGCTATGTCAAGGTGAATTTTGCCGGGGCCCAAACCGACATCCACGATCCCCGGTCGCTGGAGCTGGAGCGGATATACGTAGTGCCTGCCCATAAGGGAAAAGGCACCGGATCCTTGCTGCTAAAAAAAGTGGTGGAAGTGGCCAGGGAACACGGTTTGCAATACGTCTGGCTGGGCGTCTGGGAGAAAAATGAAAAGGCCATCCGGTTTTACGAAAAAATGGGTTTTCAAAAAACGGGTACGCACCAGTTCGTCCTGGGTGACGAGGAGCAGACGGACTTTGTGATGAAATTCTTTATTTGGTAACGATGAAAAAATAACTACGCTAATTTTGATTTTGAAACCCCAGTACTGGAAGGGTTTTTTAAAAATAATCCCGATGTAAAATCGGGATTATTTTTCCTTCGATCCTTAAAGATTTAACGAAATAACGCTTTCGTCAAACCATCCATTTTTTTAACGCTTCCTGGTAGGAGCGACTCACCTTATGGCGTTTTCCGTTGGTCAGATCCATGTAGTAGCCGGAAGGGTCTTTGCGTACTTCCAGGATGTGTGCCAGCCCGATGATGGCCGAGCGGTGGATCCGCAAAAACTGGGCGGGGTTGAGGCGGTTTTCCAATTCGCCCAACCCAAGGGAGCTTAGGAAGGATTTCTGGCCAGTGTGCAGGTTGGCATAGTCGCCGTTGGCCTCTATCCAGATAATTTCGTGGGCCTGCAGGGCGATCATGCGGTTTCCCTGTTCCACCAGCAGCCGATCCAGGTATTGTGTTTGTTCTTTTTGCAGGTTGTCGGCCAATGCCCTTATTTGATGAAGGTTGCGGGAAGGCGAGGATAGCAGCAACTTGTTAACTGCCTGGGCAAAGCGGTCGCGGGTGTAGGGCTTTAGCAGGTAGTCCACTGCGTTGTGGTCAAATGCCTTGAGGGCATAGCGGTCATAGGCGGTTGAAAAAATGACCTGTGGAATATGGACGATATTCTGCAGCACCTGGAATCCACTCATGCCCGGCATCTGGATGTCCAGGAAGACCAAGTCCGGCTCGTGCCGCTCAATAGCCGTCACTGCCTCCAGGCCATTGCTGCATTCGTCCACGATGGTTAGGCCGGGAAATTCCTCCAGGTATTGCCGCAGCATCAGGCGGGCATCCCCTTCATCGTCTATCAGGATTACTTTCATGGTCGGAAAGGAATTTTAAAGCTGAAGATAAGGCCGGACGGCTCGTTTCGGCGCACGTTCAACCTTTCGCCAAACTGTTTTTCGAGCCGGAGCCGGGTATTGCGGAGTCCGATCCCATTGTTCAGAAATGCCTCTCCTTCCAGATCGCCGTCGTACCCGCAACCGGTATCTGATACCTCGAAACGGAGCCACTCCCCTACCCTTTCGGCCTCGACGGCCAGGGTGACGGGACGCAGGCTGTTGCCGACGCCATGTTTCACGGCATTCTCTACCAGGGGTTGCAACAACATGGGAGGGACGGTTTCGTGGCCCAGGCCCTCCCCTACCCTGAAAATCACTTTCAGCCTGTCACCAAACCGCTGTTTTTCCAGTTCCAGGTATGTTTTCAAAAAATGGATTTCATCGCTCAAAGGTATCCATTCAGCCTGGCTGGCTTTCAGGCCAAACCTGAATGTATCGGCCAGCCGCGCTATCAGAACGCGGGTATGCTCCATGCTCGGCGGCACGGAAGCGCTGATGCTGTTCAGCGTATTGAACAAAAAATGGGGCTGCAACTGGGCTTTCAGGGCGTTCATTTCACCTTGCAGGGCCATCTGCCTGAGCTCGTGCGCTGCCTGCTCTTGTTTTTGTGTTTTACGCACATACTCGTAAAAATGGATGAAGCCAAACTGCACCAAATAAAGGAGTGCGGGAATGTAAATATCCCAAACCATGCCTTCGGCGGTCAGGTATTCGATACCAAAAAAGTCGCAAACCCGGTGATAGCAGAGCAACCAAACAACCAAAAACAAAGGCAACAAAACCAGGTGGAGCAACAAACGGCGGATCAGGGGCCAGTGCCCCCATTTTACAAAGACTACCCAATAAACAGGCAGGGAAAAGATGGCCTTGGTGCCATAGCTCAGCAGTGTTTGATCCCAGGCATTGTACTGGCCGGAAGAATTCAGGTAAACGGCCAGCCAATAAATGAACCCAAAAAGGAAATTGCAACCCATGTAAGCCAGCACCTGCCAATGGAGGATGTTCCACAGGAACCGGCGGTACAGCCAGTTGGGCAAGCGATCGTGTTGAGATAGAACCATCCCTCAAACCTCGCCATTCCGGTTTAATACGGCAAGTCATTTTCGGTGAACGGCAGAAAATATCGGTGGATGACCTGCCCGTTTGTCCACCGGCCTGTGGTGCAGCCTGGCGAAAATGCCTTTGCCCAACGTTTCGGTGCCTGCATCTTTGGCCCGAAATCACCCGGCTTATTTTTAAAAACCGGTTTTGAGCAAATAAAGAATTAACGTTTTAACGAAATATAGAAATAACGTTATTTTTTGTTTGCCCTCAGCCACAAACATCAAAAGATGAAATCATTTATGACTTTTTGCCTGTTGGCCTTCTCCTTCACTTCGAACACCAATGCACAGGAATTGAGCACTGAACTGCTGAAAGGAACCTGGACGGTTGACCTGACGCCCTCGCCTGGCGCCGATCCATACTACAAAGAGATGGCAATCGAGGATACAGGCGAAAATAGCTTCCAGGGATTTTTTTACGATACGCCCTTCGCCAACGGAACCGTCAACACTGTATGGGGAAAACTATACTTTGCATTCACGACCAAGGACGGAAGTGGGAAATACTTTAGCACCGGGTACCTGGAAGATGGGAAGATTTACGGATTGACCTTTTCGGAAGGCAGGAAATTTGTGATGCCCTGGACGGCATGGAGAAAGGAGGATATAAGTAAATAACGTTTTCGTTATTTCGTTATATATTTACTTCGTTATTTCTTCCTGCTTGGCACAAATCAAGGATCCTTTTTTAAGCCCTTTTAGCCACCTGAAAAGACGCGCTCCTGCATTGGCTGGCCTGGCGGCAAAAAACCGCTCATATCCCCTTAAATCCCTTCCTTCCCTTCCTGGAAGCCCCGCTTAGTGGCCTGCCTCGCAAATTTGTTTACGAATCGGGCGATTCCCCAGCTTTTGAAAGCACTAAAAAACGAATTCGTTAAATAACGTTTTCATTAAATAATGAATTAAAGTAATCCTCCGACCGGGGCAGAATGAACCCAAGGTGCTGTGGAAGGAAAATTGTAAAGGGTTGAATGGCCCGGCGGCAACCCAGAAGCTTTGTCTTACAGCACAAATATCGGTCGTTAAATAACGAATTCGTTACCGGCTGTTCCTGTAAAATTCGAAGCATTCCTGGAGCAACTGCACCATGCTGATGTCCATTTGGGTCGCATAGGATTTAAACTCGCGCTTAAATTCTGCCGACACTTTGAAGTTCATTGGGCGGAGATCCTGATCGGGCGTGCGGGTGAGGTTGGTGCTGGCTTCCACTTCGGGCGGCGGCGCTCCTTTGCGGTTAACGATGGGCTTCCTGATTTTGGCCATGATGTAAGTTTGAAACAGTAAAAGAATTAATGAATTGACGAAATAACGAAATAAAGATAACGTATCAAAATCATTTTATTTATTTCTTCCCCAATTCATCGGCGCGGTTGACAATAGCCTGCACCAGTTGGTCCACTTTTTCATTGATGGACTTAAAGGAAGTCTCGGTGGCGCATTTGCCCTCGTCACTGGCGCGCCGAATGGCCGTTTTTTCGTGGATGACGCCATCCAGCAAATGGTACCCGCTCGATCGGACGTATTCCATGCCTTCTGCCAGTTCCACATCGCTGTTCCCGGCGCGGGTAAGGGCGATGGAAATCTTGGGTGGGTAGATGCCGTGCTTTTTAAGCTCGTGCGCCAGTTTGATGGTCGGCTCCAGATCGTCCAGCGAGACGCCGGTCGGCAGGATGAGGAGGTCACAGGCATCGGCGATGTCCAGGGTTTTGCGGGTAGAGTGGGGGGCACCGTCAAAAACGACCAGGTCGTATTGTTCACCGGTCTTGATGGCATCGTCCACATTAAGGAACTGCTCGACCGCCACCTTTGGCTCAATTTCGTTCTGCAGCCTGCGGCGGTTCCAACTTGTACAGGTGCCCTGTGCCAAATCCATGTCCGCTATTTTGACGCGCCATTCGCTGGCGGCATAGTTGCAGGCGATGAGGCGGGCCAGGGTTGATTTGCCCACGCCGCCTTTCTGCGATACGACTCCAATGACTAAAGCCATGAATTGATAAATTTATCAGGGTGAATGAATTAACGAAATAAAGAAATGACGAATTATACATTCCTTGCGCGGCAAAACTAAGGCGGGTAGCCAAATTTAAAAAGCAAGGGAAGATATTTTTAAAGAAAAAAGTAAATAACGAATTAACGAATTCTGTAAAGAGGTCCTAAATATTTTCAGACATGCTAACCAGCATTTTTGGCTGGTTGAGGTTGGTCAAAGCTTTGTACCGGGCGAACAACCCAACCCTTAGGCGCAGCACCAGAGGAATTACCAATGTCCCGGCAAGGCTCCACCGCATGTGTTTGCCATCCCGTTTTTAGTTGCCCACAAAACGAACACACATCCGCGATTAAGATTGTGAGCCGTATAGCAGGCTTGCTGCTGTTTGTCGAATAGCGCTTGTTTAAAAAGAAAAAAACCTTTCTGCCTTTTCCCTCTTAAGGGTTGGTTTATTATTCTTTTTATTTTTTAGGTTTTTATGCTTGTCATATTCCACAGGTAATCAGATGGTTAGATTTAATTTTGTGTCCTTCCTGTGGGCTTTTTGGATGCCCGGTGTGGGTTGGTTGTGTCCCTGTTGTGGGTGAAAGGATGACAAGACGTGGGATGTATGAGTCCAAAGTGTGGGCTGAAAGGTTACCTGGTGTGTGCAACAGGTGTTTCTGCTTGGGGAAACAAGTGTCCGAATTGTGGGTGCGTGTACCTTTCGTGGGGAATCGGGCCGTTTTAAGCGCACTTTTGCCCTGCAATGTTCAAAAATAAGCCAGTAAGCAGTGTTTTACTTCGCCTAATCCCTTGGCAATAATCTCAAAGTGTACCCATTTGGGGTAGAAGTTTTCCTCGATTCGCTTTTCCTACAATCCTGCTGATTGTTTTTAAACCATTGATTGTCAATTTTTTAGTAGATGAAGTCAAAGTTTAGTAAAGTGTCCCCATTGTGGGATATGTGTCCATGCCGGGGGAGTTTTTAGAAGGACCGATCAATTCGGTTGTACTTAATGTGTACCCCATGCAAAAACCCCAGTATCCATAGGGTTTTTGGGGTGTTCCTGACGTGGGGCTGCCAAAATGTTGCTCCAAAAAGGATTGGGACTCGGAAAAAAAAGCATTTCCTGATCCAATGTGTACCTGGTGGGGGTAGCTTTTGGGCAGGATCGCCCAGTATTTTTAGTTGTTGTGTACCCGGTGTGGGAAGTGTTGAAAAAAAGTGTACCCCGTCCATTTGCCATGTACACGCGAGAGGATATTTTCCCCAAAATTTTTCATCATGCAAATGGAAAAGACAAAAAAAGTTGCGGCCATTGCCAACCAGTTTATCCAGCATGCCCGCTACAAACTGACGCCCAGGGAGCAAAAGCTGATCCTTTACATGGCAACCCTGCTCCGGCCGGAACACAGTGACTTCGAGACATATCTCGTACCTGTATCTGAAATCGAGTACATCCTTAAATCGGACGTTACCAAAAAACATGGTTCGTTTTACGAGCGGCTGGACGAACTGCTCGACAGCATCACCGATAAGAAAATCACTTTCCCCACGGATTTCACCGTGGACGGTGTCCGGCTTCGGGGACATATCAACTGGGTAGCGGGCGCCGTGCCCAAATATGACGAAAATGGCGTACTCTGCGTGGAATTTGGTTTTTCTCCACAAATGAAACCCTTCCTGTTGGGGTTGAAAGAAAAGTTCACGCGCTTCGAGTTCCTGGAAGTGGCCAAGATGAAAAGCGGTTTTTCCATCCGGATATACCAGATGTGCAAGGCCTATTATTTTGAGAACATCCGGCATGGGCGCAATATATTGGCCGCAAGCATCAAGGAATTGAAGTTCAGGTTGGGCATCGCCGACAAGTACCCCGATTTTCGCAATTTCCGGCGTAAGGTGCTGGATGTGGCCAAAGAGGAAATCAACGAAAAGACGCGCCTGATGATAGATTATGATTTCATCAAAAAAGGGAGGAACATTACTGATGTGCGGATTATCATCAACGAAAAAACGGATTTTAACCCTGAAATGGTGGAAGAGCGCACCCTGCGGCAAGGGAAAAAGCCCGGCAGCCCTTCTCCTGGTGGGAACGATCTTCAGGTGCGCATAGGAGAACTGACCGAGGCACAGCGCCGTGCCTTCAACACCCTGACTGAATATGGGGTGAGCATGGCCTTTGCCATGGAAGAGGTGCTACCGATCATCAAAGGCAGCGAACTGATCGGCTACGAGGACTTTTTCGTCCTTTTCATGTTGGCCTTTTTTGAAAAAAAGACCAATGCAAAATCGCAAAAAGAAAAGGTAAAAGCATTCACCGGATGGGTCGGAAACCAGCGTTTTGAAGAGCCAAACCTTTACGCCCAATTGGTGGAGCAGGTGGTGGGCCGAAAGAAAAAACTAAAGGATCTGGAGCGCGCCAACCGCGAGCGCGCAAAAAGCATCACGGCAGCCGATTTCCGGAAATTGCTGGAAGAAGAAAAAGTGATCGGGCGGTCGCCCGAGCCTTCCTTTACGGTTCAGAGGAAAACCGCCGACCAGGCCAGCCGGATGAACAGGGTAGGGGAGATGGCCGATTTATTCAGCCCGGCAAAAAAAGATGCGGCAGCCCCAAAGCCAAAAGCTGGATTTGATTTTGAGCAGTTCAAAAAAGAATTTCCCCATATCCACAAGAGCATCCGCAAAGAGCGGCAGGCTGCTTTTGAAAACTTTACTACCGCCTCCAACTATAAGCAACTGCTCGAAAACAGCGTACAAGCTTACTGCGAGCAGTGGTACCGCAACCAGTCTAAGTAGCAGTTCCATGGTTGCGCTGTTTAAAGTCGATAGGCTTTATGATAAAACTGGAAATTGGGAAATTGATAGCCAATGGCTTAATCTCCCAATTTCTAATTGCCTCCTTTAGTAGCGATGAAAAAATAACTTCACCATTTTGATTTTGAAAACCCCAGCAATGGAGGGGTTTTTAAAAATAATCCCGATGTAAAATCGCATAGGCGTCAACTTAAATTTATTTCATACAAAAATTCGAGATAGCATTTTCGGGATTTTCGTTTGTCATGGGAATAATATCTGGCAAGCTCACCGATGAAAACATCGAGGTCGCTTGTCAAAAGTATTTCCCAAAACCGTTCTTTGACAAAATCGGCGAACAGCAGCATGCTGATGAATTTCTTCTTTTCTTCGTAAACCCGGTGCACAAAATACCCATACCAAGCCCCCATTGTCAAGGTCAACCAAGCAAGCATCAGGTAGATGGTCATGGCTGCCCTCGGTGGCGATATTGTTTCCCTGCCTTCGAAGAACTTGTCCAGGTTGAACTTGCTTTTCCAACACTTGAACACTATTTCAATGCGCCAACGGTACCGGTAGGCCCTGATGATGTCCCGGCCCCCCCAGGTTTCCTTGTTGACATTTGTTATGAAAATGGTCCAGCCCAGCAGTTGGATGTACTCTCTGGAATGGGCGGCCTTTGCACTGCGGTCAGTACGGGCCTTGTGCTGCCTCATCCGTTTGGCCTCTTCAGGGGCTTCGATGGCCACCAGGCGGACTGGCAGTTTCTCCTTGCCCCCCAGCAATATTTCCTTGTCAAGGACTTGGCGGCCTGCTTTTTTCAAAGCCTTGAGCTCTTTCAGCAAATCCATTTTTTCCCCGGTCTGCGCATCAAAAACGGTTGTCCCAAAGCGGAGGCGGGACAGGAAAAACGCCTTTTTCTCCATGATCGCCCGGAAGGCGGCCAGCACAAAATACCCTTTGTCCCGGATCACAAGGCAGCCTGCCGTGAGTATTTCAACGATACGGTGCGCAAAACCCTGGTCATTTTCACGGTAACTCCCCACAAAAACCCCTTCGTAGGATTCACTCACCAATTCCATGCGCAACTGTATGCGGGCAGTGGCACATTCCCCGTGGGTTTTGCTGTGGGGGCCGGGGTAGAAAGATGACAGGTTGCGGGGCAGCCCCACACAGGTGCTGTCCTCAACATAGACCTCCTTGAACGGTGCGAAGAGGGCAACCCCCTGGTGGCCGTTTGAGGCCGTGCACTGTTTGAGTACAAACCCCAAAAGTTGGCGGGCAAAAGCTTCGTGCCTGAACTGGAGTTTTTTTTGGAGGCCTTGTTTGGAGACCAGCTTTTGGGTCAGCCGCCCTATGCTTTTTGCCCAGTCCCTCAGCCCCGTCTGCCCAAGCTGTACCATCATGCAAAAACCAAGAAAAAAACTATATCCGGTGACTTTCCTCGGCTCCCGCTTTTGGAAACCGCTACTTTTTGCGATGGCGTTTATTTGTTGTTCGCCAATTTTTCGCTTAATTTGTTCCAACTTAATTTTCATATGCTGTTTAGGTGTTCTGAATGTTGATTTGAACAAACCTAAGCAGCATTTTTATTTTATCTAATCATATTCGGTTTTTTTAAGTTGACGCCTATGCGATGTAAAATCGGGATTATTTTTCCTTCGATCCTTAATATCCCCGCCATCCGATGTTTCCCATCATTTTTGAAGACAACTATATTTTGGCTATCAACAAACCTGCCGGCCTGCAGGCAGAAGCGGACCGGTGGGGCAGCCCAAGCGTTGAACTGGAAGCAACTGCTTATTTGGAAAAAACCTACCCCTGGAAAAAGCAGTTGATCGTTGGTATCGTTCACCGCCTCGACCGCCCGGTGAGCGGTGTGATGCTGCTGGCAAAAACGCCAATGGCCCTGAAAAGCCTCAACCTGCAATTTGAGCGAAGGACGGTGCGCAAGAAGTACCTGGCATTGGTAGAAGGCGAACTGCCGACAGCTTCCGGCGAACTGGTGGATTGGCTGGGAAAGGATCAATCGGAACGGCGGGCCGTTGTCTCCTCCAGGCAAGATAAACAGGCCCGGGAGTGCCGCTTGCTGTTCCAGGTGCTGGAGACGGGCAAAGATGGAAAAAGCCTGGTAGAAGTTGAACTGCTCACAGGGCGCTACCATCAGATAAGGGCTCAACTTGCGGCTATAGGCTGCCCGATTATGGGTGATGGAAAATATGGCTCAACACTCGATGGGGGGGGAATGATCTGCCTCCATGCCCATTCCTTGTCAGTTGAACATCCTAAAACCGGGGCTCCGCTCTTATTGGAGGCACCATTGCCGGCAGAGGGCATTTGGAAGACGGATTAGCCTCACCTGTTTTGCAAAACAGTCGAAAGGTACTTTACGCACTGCTGCAGGTATTCAAAAAACAAGGCTTTCTCTTCAGGTAAAAATTGGCTGAACAAGCGTTCATTTGCAGCATTCCTCAGCGGTTCCAGTGCATTGACCACCTTCTCACCTTCAGCTGTGAGTTCCAGGAACTTGCGCCGCCTATCCCTGCTGTCCTCAATTTGGCGGATGAGTTTTTTGTTCAGCAGTACGCTCAATAAGTTGGTGATATTGGCACGGGAGACTTTGAAGAAATCTGCCAGTTCGGAGGCTAGCACTGGCTGATCTTTTGCCCTTTTCATGGAGAAAGGGACATTTGGATCATTGGCGAGGTGGAGCAGGATCAACCATTGTTGGGTGGTAATGCCATAGGCCTGGCATTGCAGATCGCCCCCTTTTTTCACTTGTGCGGCAAATTCCAATACATACTGGATGATGGACGCCTCGATACTTTTTTGGATCACACAGGGAATTTGTTGGGTTCGGGGTAGCTCTTGTGTTTATCGGTATCAAGTAAAGTTATGTTCTGGTGGGAAGATAAGAGATGTGGAAATGGTTTTATCAAAAATAACATACGGTTGACAAAGCTAACCATTTCAATACAATCCTGGAAGTCTTTCGCTCAAAGGCTTTATCGTCCATTCATCATGGCAAGCAATTCGGCTTTCTTGTTGTGGGCTGCGTCGTAGCCCAGTTGAAAAATTTCCTCAAAATGCCCTCTATCGAACGTCCCAAACTTTGCCAAATCCTGCGAGGTGATGGTCACATTGCAGAGATGGTATTTTTGAATGGACTGATGGTGGACCGACAAGTGGAAAATCCGTTCCATCACACGGATGGTGGATCGGATGTCTTCCGGCTTAGCATCTTTCAGGGGGTGGACATCTACCCCGATAATCGCATCGCATTGGCCCGTAAGAGGCTCCACCGGGAAGTTGTTCAAGGCCCCGCCATCCGTATAAAGTGTCCCTCCAATATCCATCGGGGTGAAAACTACAGGAACAGCAGCAGACGCCAGTAACGGACGAATCAGCTCGCCCTCTGAGAAACATTTAATCCTGCCGTGGATAATGTCTGTGGCCGTGACGTAGAACTTTTTATGCAGGGTGGAAAAATCATCTTCCTGGAAGTAGTCTTTCAGAAGCGGGTAGAATTTGTCAGAGTCGATAAATCCAGGTTTGTTGGTGGCGAAATTGCCAATTTTGAAAATAGCCGTTGTCTTGAAAAATTCAAACATGGCCTCTATTGAATGCCCCGCCGAATACATGGCCCCCACCAGGCCCCCTGCGCTGGTCCCGGAAATGATGGTGGGCTCGATGCCCATTTCACTTAGAAACTGGAGCACGCCCAAGTGGGCCACGCCCCTGACGCCGCCGCCAGAGAGGACGATTCCGATAATAGGTTTGACAACTTTCATTTCAGTTTTTTGATGATGTCAACAAGTTTGGTACTTACCGGTATTTCAATTTGTACCCTGGCCGTTTTGTTCAAAATCTCCAGGCGCCTAAACTTTGGGCTGCCCATTCCGGGAGCCCGGTGTTCGGCGATCGCCAATTGGCCAGCGGGGGCAGCCGGGACAAAACCACGCTCATTTACTGCGGGGTAACGATTTTGTAGCCTAAAGCCCCTGCCCTCCGGCCCGGCAGTGCAAACCTAAAATTGTTCTCCCGTTAATGCAGGCATACAGCCCTAAGAAATAATTGCCCAAACGTTTCATCTGCCTTTTTCGGTAAAAACCATCCCGGTTTTCCAGGCCGGCTGAATTTTTTTTAATTAAAAAAAACAATAATGTAACTGACGCCGCCCAGGACCGTATAGATTATTTTAATATTTAATATAAACACTTAAAGTTAGGGCCCCGCAAGCGGTGCATTCCACCCAAGACAAAGTCCCTTTTCCCACCAACCGACCGATTTTTACTAAACCTGCGGGACGTTTCACACCAAACGGAAATCGGTATTTCCAATTTTCTATGCTTTAGGGCATGTTGATTTTTAGAAACAATGAAATCGTAAAGTAAGCTGATCACCAACTGCTTACGTGAAATTTTTAATTGCTCAATTTCCAGCAGCCCTGGGGCAAAGTTGCCACTATTTACAAATTAAAATCCTCCTCCTATGAAACGCTTGTGGCTTTTAGGGGCACTGGCACTGCTGTGCCTGACCCTGAACCATCTTACTGCCCAGTGTACTCTTGCCTGCAATGACCAGGTGAATGTCTCCATCCCTCCAGAGGGATTTGCGGTGATTCTGCCCGACATGATCCTGGAAAGCGACTCCACCTACTGTCCTGGCCCTAAGATCGTCGAAGTTTACGCTCCCAACGGGGCCAACCTGGGCGATACGCTCCACTGTGTATATGCTGGCCAGTTGCTGATAGCATCAGTAGTTGATGCCAATACCGGAAACTATTGTTGGGGTTCTGTTTTATTAGAGGATAAACTTCCTCCGGTCATCACTTGCCCGGACGTTACGGTCAGTTGCACCGCCAATTTCGCCCCTGGCGTACTTGGCCCGGTCACGGTCGAAGACAACTGCGACCCCAGCCCGCAGTTGCTGCACGTACAGACTTCCAGCCCGGCGCTTTGTACCGGGCCTTATACATATATTTTAACCCGAAGCTGGCATGCGACCGATGATTTCGGCAACCAGTCCAACTGCGTACAGACGATCCGCGTGAAGCGCCCCAGCCTTGCCGATGTGGCGTGGCCACCTCATCTCGATGGCAACCAGGCCCCGGCGCTGAGTTGTACCGGGGCCAGCACGGATCCTTCCAATACCGGCTATCCGGCCATTGACGGCAACCCGATCACTGCTTTTTGCAAAATAAATGTGACCTACGACGACTTTGTGGTAGGCCAGTGCGAAGGGGCATATACCATCCTGCGGAATTGGAAGGTATTGAATTGCTGCACCAACGAAATTATTACCCATCAACAGATCATCAAGGTGGCGGACGACGAGCCGCCGGTGCTAACCTGTCCCGATACTATTGTAGTAGGCGCAAACGGTTCTGGTTGCTCCGCCACTTATTTGTTGCCCCCGGTGGGTGCAGAAGATAACTGTGCCTCCAACCTGACCATTTTCACCCAAACACCCACCGGATTGATAAACGGCAATGGTGGCTTGGTTCACGACCTGGAACTTGGCCTCCATTCCGTTACTTACCAGGCGACGGATGGCTGTCAAAACATGGGCAGTTGTGCAGTCATTGTACAGGTGGTGGACGATGTGTCGCCGGTAGCTATTTGCGATGAAACGACCGTTGTTTCGCTCAATGGGCAAGGCTTTGCCACAATAGCCGCAGCCACTTTTGACGATGGCAGCTATGACGCCTGCTGTGTCGAGGTGACTTTTTTAGCCAAAAGGATGGACGAACCAAGCACGCCCTTTACCCCAAATGTCGAGCTTGATTGCGGTGATCTGGGCGACACGGTATTCGTCATTTTCCAGGCAAAAGACTGTTATGGTAACACCAATACCTGCATGGTGCAAGTATTCGTGCAGGATAAATTGCCCCCGGCTATTACTTGCCCGGCGGATATTACCATCAATTGCAGCGATCCCCTTCCGCCACCCTTGTCGCAGACGGGCAGCCCGGTGGTATTGGAAAACTGCGGCATTGATACCCTTATTTATGCGGACGTTCAACAACTGAATGTATGCCATACCGGTACCATTGCACGCACTTTCACGGTGACCGATATTTCCGGCTACCAGGCGGTTTGTACCCAGACCATTACTACCGTTGACCTGACACCAGCCCAATACTTTTTCCCTGCTGATACGATGGTGGATTGCAGCGTTCCACTCGAGGATATCAGTTCCAATGATGTAAAGGCTTTGGGCGATTGTGAACTGTTTGTATTGAATATACAGAATGAAGTCTTTCAGATACCCTGTGGCATGAAGATCATCCGCACCTACAACTTTATTGAATGGTGCAGTGGCTTCGATACCAGTGGCACGCAAGTAATCGTGGCCATTGATACCAACCCGCCCATTTGGGATATTCCCTTTGGGTCGCTGGATCGGGAGTTTCTTTGCGGCAACGACATCGTGAAACCGCCGCCCCCGACAGCGACAGACTACTGTACGCCCTGGGTGGTGGAATTAGTTGGCGATTCAATTGTCAATGGCGCCTGTGCGAACGATTTTACACAGTTCCTGACTTACAGGGCGATTGATACCTGTGGCAACGTTTCCGTGCCCTTTGTGACCAAGGTGGTGGTGAAAGATACAGTGGCCCCTACGGCTATGCTCCCTGATCTGGGGCCATTTAATTGCTATGGAGACAGGCCTCCGCCCGATACGGTTACCCTGGACGCCAAGGACAATTGCATCAACCCCATCGTAATCAATTTTTTGGGCGACACGGGGGACCCCGGCTGCATGGGCACCGTCGTCAGGACGTACCGGCTGACGGATATATGCGGGAACACGGCTGTTGTTACCCAAAATATCATAATCAAAGATACCATACCCCCAACGGCGGATTTGGATCCCCTTGGGCCATACAATTGCCTGGCGGACATCCCGCTGCCCAACCCTGCACAGGTGGTCGGTGAAATGGATAACTGCGGCGGCGCCGTAACGGTGGTGCATGTCAGCGACACGGGCGCGCCGCAATGCTCGGGCCAGGTGACGAGGACTTTCCGGCTGGTTGACAAGTGCATGAATGAGGCACTGGTTCAATTGCCCATTTTGGTGGAGGATACCATACCCCCTTTGCTCAACTGTCCTCCGGGCGTCATCATGGCTTCCAATACACCTGCTTCCTGCTCGGCAACGGTGGGTATCCTTGTTGGCGCAGTGGACAATTGTTCCGCAATTAATATGGTGACCATCACCAATAGTTATGATAACGGGGGCGGGGAAGTAAACGGCACTTTTCCCGTTGGTACCAACCTTATTGATTTTTTTGCAGTAGATGCCTGTGGCAATGAAAGCAGTTGCACGGTCACTATACTGGTGAAGGACGTGGTAAATCCCGTTGTGCAGCACTGTGACGATATTGACTGGAACATTGACGCAGCCGGGTTGGCCATTATTGATATGGACTCAGTAGTAAACCTGGGGCTCGTCAGTGCTGTGGACTTATGCGCTGAAGTGACCTATACGATTAACCCCGACACACTTGATTGCCTGGACTTTGTCCAGGATCCCACTTTTATCCCAGCTACCGTCTTTATGACCGATTCATCCGGCAATACATCTACCTGTAGCCTTGAAATAATACTTCATGATCCGCTGGACATCTGCGATGATGACGGGCTGGTTGTCAATGGCCGGGTATTTACCAAAAACCAGGAAGCCATGGCGGGCGTAGAAGTCCAGTTGATTGATGGGTTGAACATCGTCTCTGGGCTTACGGAAAGCCACGGGCAGTTTAATTTTAACAATCTCACCCTGGGCATGAGCTGTTTCCTGCAACCCTATAAAAACGATGACCTGCTGAACGGCGTGACGACCTACGACCTTTTGTTGATAACCAAGCACATACTGGGCATCCAGCCTTTTACTTCACCCTACCAGTACATTGCTGCCGACATTAACCGGACGGGCACCATTACCACATTTGACGTCGTCAATTTGCGGAAAGCCATCCTGCACATCAACAACGAGTTTCCAGGGAATACCTCCTGGCGCTTCATCCGCGCAGGCTACACCTTCCCGAACCCTTCGGATCCCTTTCTGCAGCTACTGCCTGAGACCATTTGGCTGGCGGACTTGATCTACGATGCGGTAGCACAGAATTTCGTGGGGATAAAAGTTGGCGACATCAATGGCAGCGCTGTCGTCAATTTTTCCGGCAATTTGGAGGAAAGGGTAGGGGAGGGCGGCCTCCCGCTTTACACAGCAGAAGCTACCCTGGAAAAAGGCCAGACCCTACAGTTGCCTGTCTATACCGATGCTTATGAAAACCTTTCGGCCCTGCAACTCACCCTGCAGTACGATCCGGCAGTGATGTCTTTTGTAGGCATAGAAGGGGCGGCAATGAGGATAAATGAAAACAACTTCGGCCAACCCCGGCCCGGATACCTGACCCTCAGTTGGGACTCACCGCAAGGCCAGCTTATTGAACCCAGGAACCCATTGTTTTACCTGCAATTCCAGATCCTTGAAAGTGCCTCCATTTCCACAGCACTTGATATTAATTCCACGCTGACGCCCGCCATTGCGTACAA
The DNA here is from genome assembly GCA_020636005.1 of Lewinellaceae bacterium. GTDB lineage: Bacteria > Bacteroidota > Bacteroidia > Chitinophagales > Saprospiraceae > UBA6168. The sequence continues at coordinate 71,305 of JACJYR010000008.1, read as the reverse complement.
GATTGGCGGTGATCCCTTGAACATCCAGTGGCGCATCCACGAGGCCCCGCAACGGCCCGTGGATGCCGCCCACGTTTTCGGGCTGGCCCAGAACCGCCCGAACCCGTTCAGTGGCGAGACCACCATAGGTTTTATGTTGAAACAAAGGATGCCGGTGAAATTGGAAGTGATGGACGTGGCAGGACGGAAATGGGTTTTGCTCGACGGGGAATTGGAGGATGGCTGGCACGAAGTGCCCGTGAACGGAGAAGCATTTGAAAAAGCCGGGATTTATTTTTACCAACTAATAACCCCGTATGGGAAGGAGCAACGGAAGATGGTGAAGCAGTAATGGGATACCCTGAACTTTGAGGCGATAGTTGGCTGAGTTTTATACTGAAACAAAAAGAGGCCAGGCACCACCGCCTGGCCTCTTTTATTGATAGCTTACATTTTTTCAAAAACCTCCATCCACTTTTTCCCCATCAAGTAAGCCCCTGCCAGGGACGGGTGCACCCCATCGGGGCACCAATAGCTGGCGGGCTTCACATTCAGCGCATCGTCGAATACCTGTTGGAACGGCACATACGCTGCCCCGAAATCGGCAGCTATTTTCCTGTTCACCTGTTGGTATGCAGCAAAAGCCCCCCATCTGTCGTCAAGTGCCGTGCCCCCTTTCACCATAAATGGTTCGCATAGGATGAGCTTTACATTGGGCAGTTCCTTTTTGGTGCGATCCAGCAATTTCTTCAAATCCAGCGCATAAACTTCCACTGTCCCTTTATAGCCTGACGACAGGGTGTGCCAGAAGTCGTTCACGCCGATCAGGATGCTCAGCACATCCGGCTTCAGCTGCAGGCAGTCGTCCTCCCACCGGTCGGCCAGTTGGAAGACCTTGTGGCCGCTGATGCCGCGGTTGTAGCAGCGGAAATCCTGTTCGGGAAACCTGCCGAGCAGTTCCGTCACGATGTGGTGGACGTAGCCGTTGCCCATGCCGGAGGCGTCGTTGGGGTAATATTTGCCCTTGTCGCGGCCAGCGTCGGTGATGCTGTCGCCCTGGAAGAGGATGGTTTGGCCAGCGGCCAAACTTACTGGCCCGGCTTTGGCGGAAAAAGAAGGTAGAATAGCACTGCCCAATGCAGCCAGGGATACTTTTTTCAAAAACTTGCGCCTGTCATCCATAATGAAGTTGAGTTTTGATGAGCGCCAAAAATAGCGAAACCCCCCGCTTACGCAAGGGGTTTCGGTTTATTTAAAACCAGTTCACAAAACTGGCAATGATTTAAGTTTCAACCAAATACTGAACCATGCAAGTTGCCCGCTGGCATAATAAAGCACTGCAACAGGTTTTCCCGGAAACCTGGACAAGTCGTGCATTGGAAAAAAAAAGCTGTTGGCTGTTGGCCAACAGCCAACAGCCATTTACACGACCTGCCCTGAATTTCGGGAAAACCTGTTGCCGTTGAGTATAACAGAAATTTTAGACCTATTTCTTTTTCAAACTGTACATTTGGGCGTACTAAATTTTACAATATGAGGCTTGTATAGCCAGGAATTCGACAGGTGTCCTCCTCGCTTCTCACCCCTCACCCCTCACCTCTTTTTATATGCCAAACATCAACGGAAAAGCGCAACAGGAACGCACTTACGATGCCATCGTCGTCGGCAGCGGCATCTCCGGCGGCTGGGCCGCCAAGGAACTCACCGAAAAGGGCCTCAAAGTCCTCCTGCTGGAGCGGGGTAAAAACATCGAGCACATCAAGGACTACAAAGGTGCGCTCAACAACCCCTGGGACCTGAAACTCCGTGGCCGCCTGCCCAAAGAATTGAAAGACCGGCATCCCGTCCAAAGCCAGTGCTATGCCTTCAATGTGGACAATTCAGATTTCTGGGTGGACGATATTGACAACCCCTACGTGCAGGACAAGCCCTTCAACTGGCTGCGCGGCTACCACCTTGGCGGGCGCTCCCTCATGTGGGGCCGCCAGAGCTACCGCTGGAGTAACATGGATTTTGAAAGCAACGCCCGCGACGGCCACGGCGTGGACTGGCCCATCCGATACAAAGACCTCGCCCCCTGGTACGACTACGTGGAGGCCTACGCAGGCATCAGCGGCTCAAAGGAGGGCTTGGCACAACTGCCCGACGGCAACTTCCTGCCCCCGATGGAAATGAACTGCCTGGAAACACATATTTCCGAAACCACCAAAAAAAACTGGGACGACCGCCGCATGATCATTGGCCGTGTGGCCAACCTGACCGATCCGGCGGAAGCGCAAAAAAAAGTGGGGCGAGGGAAATGCCAGTTCCGCAACCGCTGCCATTGGGGCTGCCCGTATGGGGCATATTTCAGCAGCTTGTCCGCCACCCTGCCCGCTGCCCACAACACGGGCAACCTGACCGTGCGCACCGATGCCATCGTGAGCGAGGTGATATTTGACAATGAAAAACAGCGCGCCAGCGGCGTCCGCGTCATTGACCGCAACTCCAGGCAGACGGAGGATTTTTTTGCCAAAATCATCTTCCTCAACGCCAGCACCATTGGCACCACCTATATTTTGCTCAACTCAAAAAGCAACCGCTTCCCCGATGGCTTCGGCAACGACAGCGGCGTAGTCGGCCACTACCTGATGGACCACCATTATGGCGTCGGCTCCTGGGGAACCTATGACGGCTTCAATGACCAATACTACTCAGGCCGCCGCGCCAACGGCATCTATGTGCCGCGCTTCCGCAACCTGCCCGGCAAAGAGGGAATGAAAACCTTCGTGCGCGGCTACGGCTTCCAGGGCGGCGCTGGCCGGGGCGGTTGGAGCAACGCTACCAACAAACCCGGTTTTGGCGAAAGCATGAAAAAAGCCATGCACGACCCTGGCGAATGGAGCATGTGGCTCGGCGGTTGGTGCGAGCACCTGCCGCATTTCGACAACAAAGTGACCCTCGACCCCAGCAAGGCCGACCAGTGGGGGATGCCCATCCTGCATATTGATTGTGAATACCGTGAAAATGAAATCGCCATGCGCGAAGATGTAATGATGACCTCCTCTGAAATACTGGAAGCGGCCGGCCTGAAAGACATCCACCCCTTCGACGATCTGGCGACGACGCCCCCCGGCCACTGCATCCATGAAATGGGCACCTGCCGCATGGGAAAAGACCCGAAAACCTCCGCCCTCAATAGTTTCAACCAAATGTGGGCGGCCAAAAATGTTTTCGTCACCGACGGCGCCTGTATGTCGTCCTCGGCCTGCCAAAACCCCTCGTTGACTTACATGGCGCTGACGGCAAGGGCGGCTGACTACGCAGTGAAAGAGCTTAAAAAAAGGAATTTGTGAAAATACGCAGCATCCGCCCGTTCAAATCGCAGAAGCCTTACCACCGGTTGTTCATCGAACACGGGGTGGTCATTGCCATTGGCCTGGCCGTTTTTCTCGTGGATAACGCGGAGCTGGTGCATTACATTTACCCAAAAGCATTCCTGTTGGTTTGGGCCACTTTCAAGGCGATCTTCTTTCTCCACGACACCATCCGGCGCATCGTCGCCTTCCTGCGCGAAAAGTCCAACTATTTTGATTTTATCAAATTCGTCGGGGTGAGCGTGATGCTGATCGTAGGCTCGTTTTCAGTGGACTATTGGTGCTTGTACAGGGTGGAGGCAGCTTCTTTCACAGGTATTTCCCCGGAACAGGCCCTTCCGTTGCAGCTGTTCCAGTTTGCCTATTTCAGCATCTGCACCTTTGTGACGGTCGGCTTTGGCGATGTGGTGCCGGTAACCGTTTCTGCGAAATATATGGTCTTGCTGGAAATGTGCCTGTCGTTTATTTCCATCATCCTCATCGTCTCTAATTTCTCCAATTTCAAGGAAGCGGTGGGGAAGTGAGGGTTGAAACCGGTATCGGTGTATCGAGCGATCACGGGCAGTGACTTGGGTTTAAGGATAGTATCCAAGTTTCATCATTTCTACCCTTTCAATAATCCTTTCAGGATGATTCAATTCAAGCAACTTGATAGTAGCTCTTCCAACTTCAGATTTATCAACAAGAAAGCCGTTTGAGTCCACTTCAAAATGATCAAACCAATTTTGTGGGCGGGGATTAAGGATCGAAGGAAAAATAAAATGACTATATTATTTTTAAAAAAACCCTTCCATTGCTGGAGTTTTCAAAATCAAAATGGTGAAGTTATTTTTTCATCGTTACTAAAGAGTGGTGATAGACTGCCGCCAGGCAAGAGAATGGTGGCAATATTTGGCCCTTTTTTCCAGTTGCACCATGAACAGGCATAGGCAAGGTTTTCAGATGTGGAAGGGTCACCATGCTGCAAACCGATGATGTGTTCTGTATGGAAATTGAAATTTGACAAATATTCTAGCACCCGGCAATATTCACAGCGGCCACCCGCGCGAATGGCAATCAATTTTTTAAGATGTTTTTTGCTCCCACTCATTGCTTTTGTAAATCCAGTTTTTGCAGGGCGCGGGCTTTGGCGAGACGAACGAGGTGTTCGATCAACATGAAATGTGCTATTTCATCTTGCTCCGTAGAGGAAAGGGTAGTTTCCTTATTTTTTGCGAGCAAGAAATTCAAACGTTCCTGGGCTTTTGGCGAAGCCTTATATTCCAATAATTTTCGGGGGGCAAGTTTTGCCAGGAAATCAGCAAAATCGTCAAGGGCCGGTGAAACTTGTTGTGCAACCATTTTTTTAAATTTCTTCAAATCTAACTATTTTTTACCAAAAGCTATTTTAGATAAATTGACCGAAAGCCCAAAAATAGGTTTGTTTTTAACCTATGTGTCCGTCTCATCCACATGCAGCAGATGCAAAAACCGGTGGACAATGGGCGCCAGCGTCACCGTCACCGCACTGAGGAAGGCCACCCCGCTGTACAGGGCATAAAACGAGGCAAAGAGTTTCCCGCCATCCGTCGTCATATCGTCCACAGGCCCCATACCTGTCAGTATCATGGAGGCATTGTAGAAGCCGGAAACGAAATCGTGTTTTTCACCAAAAAAAGCATAGCCCGCCGTGCCAATGCCGAGCGAGATGGCAATCAAAACTGCCCCGTAGGATATGTGCCGGAACAGCCGCTCGTGGAATTTCTTTGGGGAGGCCACTGGCTCATTTTTGTGCTCAAACCGCATCATCCTGATTTTTTTTTGTAAAAATATAAAATCCCCGGCGCTAAACACTGGCAGGGTAGCGCACCTTGCCAGTGTTGTTCCCAATAAAAAAACCGCCGTGCACGGTAGCACTGGCGGTCTTTTTCGGGAAAGCACCGGAGGGGTTGGGCCCTCCACAAGTTAGCGGTTACTGGTTGGTCGGCTTGGGGTTTTTGGAGGCCCCAGTTTTGCCGGTGGGTGAGGTGGATGGTTGGGAAGTTTGAGGTTTTGCTTTGTGATGTTTGCGGCTGCCTTTCTTTTTAGGTGTCGTAGCCGTGGAAGCGGTGGCAGTTTGCGGTGCTTTTGCCGTAGCTGGCTTAGCCGCTGGTTTTTCATGCTTCATCGGCTGCTGGGCAGCCTTGGGAGCGGAAGCTGGGGCGGTGGCTGGCTTTGCTTGTGCGGCACTGGTGGCCAAAGCTGGCTTTTGCTGGGTAGCTGCCGCTTTTTGGGCAGTGGTAGTGGTGGTGGCCGGTTTGGTCTGTGGCTTGGCAGTTGGCGCACTTTGAGCCTGAACAGAAACTGCGCCGAGCATTAGGCCGAAGGCTGCGAAAAGAATTACTTTTTTCATGTTGTTAAAAAATTTGATTGTGATGGGATGACAGTCATGGGTGGACATTGGAGTCAATAGGCTTCGATGGTCCGCCGGGATGGCTTCTTCACCTGTTTAGATTGGTCATTGGGGTCATTGGTCATTGGTCATTGGTCATTGGGGGTCGATATTTTTAGAAGGATTTGGTTCGAAAAAATTGTTTCCAAATGGTTTTAAAATTCAGATATGCGTAGATCAAAGATTAAGCTCGTCTAAACCCTCTCATCCTCTCATCCTCTCACTCATCGAAAAGCGGAACTTCCGGCAGCGCAGGCTTTGCAGGTTGGTGGTCGCTGAGGTTTTGGGAATCAAAGCCTCGCTGCCGGTTGTCCGCCGCAGAGGACTACACACACACTGTTATGCAAGTTATCTTTCAATCAATTTTTTACCGGGAGGATACCTGATGTATCCATGCCTTCTGGGATTGTGGGGGTGGGGATCAAGGGGTAAATTGGGAGAAGGTTGTTCGGCCTGCTGTAAGTCCTGCGCTCCAGGCCCAGGTTGTTCCAGTTTCTGCTGGAAGCGGGTTGCAACAGCCGCTGATCGAGCGGGGCGATGGGGGCAACCTGTACGGGTTGTTCTTCCACCTGGACTTCCTGGTTTTGGGTATCATTGTTCGTGGCCATATCAGCATCATTATTTCCTTCCACATAATAAATGGAAACGGCTATGATGCCTATCGCAACGAACAGCATGGCCCACTCAAACCACTGTATTTTGTCTTTTTTAGATTCCATGTTTTTCATGGCCGTAGTATTGTTCTTTGCTTTTGACACTTCAAAGATAGGGGGTTGCGGGGTTAAATTGAGCAGGTGCTTTGGCCGTTTCGGGGGCGGGTTTGCCCGACTCAGCCCCTGATCCCTAAAGGGGAACCACTTTGGGAAGTGCGCAGCAAAGGTTCATAAGAGGGTTTTGTTTAGGGCAGAGCTATTGGTTCTAATTTTTGGAGTTTTCTGATTTAAGATTTAAGATTGACGACGTATGATTTTTGATTTTATTGGGGATTTTGGAATTACGATGGGCGATTTTCCGGTTAAAAACAACTTTGTAGCTTTTGGTTTCACCGCAAAATCTTACATCTTAAATCATGTAATCTTAATTCTTAAATCAAAAAAATAAAACCAATCGACTCTGCCCTTTAGGGGTCAGTGCGGCACAAAAAAACAGCGGCCCCCGCCCTCGCAGAAGCCGCTGCTGAAACCAACTAAAACCCTGTAAGTCTTTTTAATGAGTGAATGAGTGAAGGGGGGGAATGAGTGAATTTTTTGGGCGTCGGATAATTAATTCACTCATTTTTTCATTCACTCATTCACACATTGTCCTCAAAGGCCAAACCCATAGTACACCATATCCCGCTCGCCTTTGTACTTGCCTTCTATCAGCACACCGTTACCATCGTTCTCGTCGAGGATGCGCTGGATGTCGTCCTCGCTGCTCACGGGCTGGTTGTTCATTTTGGTGATGATGAAACCTTCTTGTACGCCGGCGGATTTCAGCTTGCCGCTGTGCAGGTTCTCCACCTTCACGCCGTGCGAAAGGTCGAGGGCGTCCAGTTCTTTGGTGCTCAGCGCTTTGAAGTCGGCGCCGAGGGCAGCCATTGAGAGGGAAGTGGCTTTGGTGACAGTATCGGTATTGCCGCTGGCATTTTTCAGGGTGGCAACGGTGGTGCGCTCCTTGCCATTGCGGAGATAGGTCAGCGTGACCTTGTCGCCAGGGCGGTGGCGGCCAATCTGCTCGATAAATGCGGGGGATTCGGTCACCGTTACCCCATCAATGGCGGTGACGATGTCGCCTTTTTCCAGGCCGGCCTCTTTGGCGGCGGAATTGTCGTTCACTTCGTCAATCCAGACGCCGCTGGTCATGTCCAGTTTTTGTTCTTTGGCAAAATTGCCGTCCACCGTGCGGATGCGGGCGCCGAGGAAGGCCCGTTGCGACACGCCGTACTTGCGCAGGTCGTCCACTATTTTGCCCACCAAATTGGAAGGTACTGCGAAAGAATAGCCCGCATAGCTGCCCGTCGGGGAGGCAATGGCCGAGTTAATACCGACTAGCTCGCCGTCCAGGTTCACCAATGCGCCGCCAGAGTTACCGGGGTTCACTGCCGCATCCGTTTGGATGAAAGCCTCGATGGGAGCTTTGTCGGTATTGATGTTGATGCTTCTTCCCTTCGCACTCACGATACCAGCGGTCACGGTGCTTTCCAGGTTGAACGGGTTGCCGACAGCGACTACCCATTGGCCCACTTTTATATTGTCAGAATTCGCAAAGGCGACATAGGGCAAATCCTTGGCGTCAATCTTCAACAAGGCGAGGTCGGTGGAGGGGTCTTTGCCCACCAGTTCAGCCTTGAAAGTGCGCTTGTCGTACAGCGACACCTCTATTTCATCGGCATCGCCAGCCACGTGGTTATTGGTCACGATGTAGCCGTCCGGACTGATGATGACGCCGCTGCCGGAGCCTTCCTGTTTGAATTCTTCCGGTGCTTCGCCACGTCCGTTGGGGCTGTTGAAAAATGGGCCGAAAAACCGTTGGAACTCTTCCGGCATCTGCTGCCCGCCGAAGGGGCTGAATGCCTGGCCTTTCATTTTCTGCGTCACTTTGATGTGGACGACTTTTGGGAGGGTCTGTTCGGCAGCTACGGTAAAGTCGGTGGCCACCATCGTGGTGGTGTTGTTCAAGCCGGTAAAATGGGCTTTGGGAGCATCATTGGCGGTGTGGATGATTTGCACGTTGTCCTTTTCCAATAATTTATAGCCCCCGAGGGTGAGGCCGCTGCCGAGAAAGGCGGCGAGCACGATATACAATTTCATTTTATTCATGTCCGATAATTTTTTTGGTTAAATGTGATGTGTTTGCGGTTGTGATTTCCTTTGCAAAGTTCCGCCCGAAAGCAGGTGAATTGAGCAGCCCCATCGCCCGTTTTACCCCTAAAAATGCCCGTTTCGCCAGTGACCTGTTGCTCAAGCTCCATCTTTTTCCTAAAATTTGCTGCTATGAATGCCGTGTTATTCACCATTCACCATTCACCATTAATCATTCACCATTCCCAAACTTGGACTTTTTCAAAAGCAGATATAGAATCGCCTTCTGGTCGGCCATCATCCTGGCCACCATCGAGATAGCCCGCCAGTACGCCCTCGGCGACTACCGGGAGGAGGGCATCATCTGGGCCGACTTTGCGGCCATCCTGGTGTGCAACTGGCTGATCTGGCGCTTCAATTTCTTTGTGGACGACTACCAGCAGCGGCTTTCTTCGGGCAGTTCCCGGCGGCTGTTCCTGTTCCGGGCGGCGCTTATTTTCACCGTCGGCACGGCCATCGTACTGGGTGTCGAAAGCATCGTGCATTACAATTTCCGGCAGAGCGACAACATCTGGTTTTACTTCTTGCGGGGCATGTTCCACAATGCGATCATCCTCGTCATTTATTACGCCATGCAGCTCCAGCGCCGCAGCCGCAACATTGCCCTGGAGAACGCCCGCCTGAAGGAAGAAAACGTGAACGCCCAGCTCAACCTGTTGCGCCAGCAGGTGAACCCGCATTTCCTTTTCAATGCCCTCAACACCCTGAAAAGCATGGTGAAAACCAACGACGCCGAAGCGCCCGAATTTATCGTCCACCTGTCGGAGGTCTATCGCTACCTGCTGCAGAGCAACCCCCGCCAACAGGTGACCGTGCGGGAGGAACTGGAAATGCTGCAGTCCTATTCATTTTTATTGAAAACCCGTTTTGGCGACAATTTCAATTTGAAAATAAACTTGCCAGAGAAACTGCTGGCTACGGGCGTGCCGCCACTGACTTTTCAGTTGTTGCTGGAAAATGCCATCAAGCACAACGTCGTCAGCATGGACCGGCCGTTGGCCATTGAAATCTTTTCGCCCGACCCGCAGCAGATCGCCGTACGGAACAATTTGCAGCCCAAAAAATCAGTAGAAAACGGCACCGGCACTGGCCTGGAGAATATCCAGCACCGCTACCAGTTGCTGGCGGGAAAAGGGGTTGAAGTGGAAAAAACGGAGGAATGGTTCACTGTTTTTTTGCCGTTGATTAATTGACATTCAAACTAGATAGGATTGGAACACGGATTTGGCGGATGTGACGGATTTTCACGGATCACTAAAAAAATCCGCGTAAACCCGTCCAATCCGCCAAATCCGCGTTCCAATCAAGTAATAAGAGAAAATGAAGATTCTAATTGCCGAAGACGAACCCCGCACCGCCATTGACCTGGCCAACACCATCAAAGAAGTAGAACCCACCGCCGAAATCGTCAAAATGACGGACAGCGTGGAAGGAACAGTCGCCTTTTTAGAAAAAAGCCCACCGCTCGACCTTGCCTTTTTCGACATCCAACTGGCCGACGGGCTGAGCTTTGATATTTTCAAAGAGGCCGAAGTGCGCTGCCCCATCATCTTTTGCACCGCCTTCGACGACTACGCCGTGCAGGCTTTCCAAACGAACGGCGTGGCCTATATCCTAAAACCTTTTGATGAAAAAACGGTGGGCCGTGCCATCGAAAAAGTGAAGTCGCTGGCCGCTTTTTACAAAGACGGCAACCCCGATCTGGAAAAACTGGCCAGGGCGGTGGAGCGCATGCAATCTTCCAAAAAGACCAGTTTCCTTGTTTCTTTTCAGGGGAAATTCCTGCCCATCGCCGTGCAGGACATTGCCTTTTTCACCGTGCTGGGCGACAACACCTGGCTCTACAATTTCAAGGGCGAAAGCTACCACCTGCCGCACACGCTGGAGGAGTTGGAGGGTATGCTGGATGAAAAACAGTTCTACCGGGCCAACCGCCAGTACCTCGTCAACTTCGACGCCGTGCGCCATGTGGAGAATGACTTTGCCAGAAAATTATCCGTAAAATTGGCGCTCCGAACGCCTGACCCTGTGACCGTGAGCAAGGCGAAGGCTACTGATTTTTTAAGATGGATGAATGAAAGATGAGGTTGTTTGAAATGGTTTGAATGGTTTGAAATCGTTTGAAATCGTATGAAAATGGCTGAGCCCCAGCGATTTCAAACTACCTTCAAACAAATTTCAAACAACTTCAAACAATGACATAAATATGCTTTCAACTGGATTTTTTAAAACCCACCGCACCCTTCTTTTCCAAATCCTATTTCTTGGGGTGTGCATTGCCCTGGCCGTCTGGTTCGTTCGTGCGAATGCGGGGGAGGTGCGGCAAATCCTGCCGCTGCTGGCACATGCCCGGCTGGATTGCCTGCTTGCGGGTGTTGCATTGACGGGCGTTTACATTTGGCTGCAGGGGTTGATGTATGTTTTTTCGTTCAGGGCCGTCAACCGCCGGTTGCCCATCCTTACGGGCATGTCGCTCTTTTTGCGGCGGAATTTGGCCAGCACTTTCCTGCCGATGGGCGGCCTCACCTCGCTGGCATTTTTCACCAAAAGGCTGGAGAACCAGGGATTTGAAAAAACGAACGTCCATGTGGCGTCTTCGATTTATGCTTTCATGGGCATCTTTTCGGTGGCGGTGGTGGCGCTGCCCGTGCTGGCCTGGGGCGCTTTTTATGAAACCACAGGTCGGTTGGATTGGCTGGTGTTCCTCGGGCTGGTGGGCATGGTGGGGGCGTTGGCCTGGGCCGCTCGTTCACTGTTTTCAAAAGGCCTGGTGTACAGGTTTTTGGCAAAACGGTTTTCAAATTTTGAAAAAGACTGGGCAGTGATGCGCTCCGAAAAAGTGGACAGGGGTGCGGTTTGGGCGGTGCTGCTGGCGTCCATCGGCATCGAGATCGTAGGTGTGCTGCATCTGTACCTGGCCATGCTGGCACTGGGGGCCAAAGCATCCTGGGAAGCGGCGCTGGTGGGCTATGTGGTTCAGGTGCTGTTTCTCACGGTGTCGCCGTTTTTCCGGGGGTTCGGCGTCATCGAGGTATCGCTTTCTTATGTGCTGACCCGGTTGGGATATGATGCGGCGGAGGGGATTGCCATTATGCTGCTGTTCCGGGTGTTTGAGTTTTGGTTGGTTTTGGGGGTGGGAGTGCCAGTGGGGGCATTATATAGGCGCCGTTAAGTCATTCATATTCATACTCTAATGTCCATCCAAAATTAGTTGAAATTTTTGTGGGCAGGCCGTCTTGGTTATAATCATGATTGTATATCATTGGGTTAGCGATAAGATCAAGTAGTCCAGTGTAATCTTTAACCGTAGTTTTGATCACATTATTTTGGGTGGCATATTCGGGTGCCTCAATATACTCCTGTGTAAGGCAGAAAGGGCTTATTTTGCTATCATACTCATAAAGCCACTCGTGCATAAGCCCATTTCCATTATAATCTTCCCTCTTTACGGCATTGCCGTTTTTCCAAAAATATTTATACCGTAAAAACCCGTTGGGGTAATCGGTTTTTACTTCAACAATTCTGCCCGTACCGTCAACTTTGTAATTGTGGGTGGAGGAATACGTTGTATCTTTTCCATAGTTGATTTCTTGAACGAGGTACCCATTTTCGTCATACGAGAAAATTTCCCAGGAAGCAGTGTCCTCAATGCCCGAATAATAAGTTATTCTAGCTTTTTTTTCTAGCTTGCCATTATCGCCATAGAGGAATGAAAAAGCCTCCTTTCTTTTTTCATTATAGGTCCGTGCCAACCTGCCTTCATTATCATATGAAAACAATTTGGTGCCATTGTCCGACCAGCCACTATATGCGATGGATTTGATGCGCAGGTTGATATTGGGTTTTTCATTTGGCTGTATACTAGTTTCCTTTTTACAACTTGCAAATAAAAAAATTGAAAGTAGTACGTGTACAGATAGGTATTTCATGGATTAATTTTCCTTAGAGACAGATGGAAAGAAAAGAATGGTTGGGATTTGCTCGGAAAAAGTATTTAGAAAATTTTATCCAACGGCAATTCAAAACCTTCCAAAACGGAGGATTTCACCGAACCGGATTCTTCGATGAAATCAACCAATTCGTAAACATCGCTGGCGAGTTTGTAAATTTCAACATTGCGGTAGGATGGGTCAACCACCCAGAATTCCGGCACTTTGCAGCGCTCGTAGATTTTCTTTTTGGTGATGCGGTCTTTTTTGACCGAGCCTGGGGAAAGCACTTCAACAATGATGTCCGGGATGCCGATAACAACTTGTTCTTCCTCGTCAAGGATATACTTTTTGTCCTTGCCAACAAAAAAGACATCGGGCTGAGGGGCATTGTGTTCGTTCAGCACGACATCAAGCGGAGCAGAAAAGACTTCGCCAAGCTTTTTTTCTTCAACATAAAGCCGCATTCTGAAATAGATGTTTCCAGCGGTGCGCTGGTGCTGGATAGTGGGGGATGCCTTTCTCATTAATACGCCGTTTAAAAGCTCGTACTGGAAGTTGTCGTCTTCGTCGAACTCCATTTCCCGGTATTCCTGGTAGGTCAATAATTTTTCTAAAACTTCCATGCTGGGCTGAATTTTACGCAAGTTAAAGTTTTTTGGTTAAAACGGTCAGCCGCCTTTAGAAGTTGCTGGTCACCAAACCCCCTTCCCCTCCACGAACTTCAAAAACTCCTCCCGCTTCCCCTTGCTGATGGGTAGCCGCTCCTTGCCGATGTGCAACAGGTTGCCCTCGATTTTTTGCACTTTATCAATATTGACGATGTACGTCCGGTGGGTGCGGATGAAATTTTTGGGCGGCAACAACTCTTCCAGCCGCTGCAGCGCCAGCCTGGCCACGATGCGCTCCGTGGGCGTGTGGATGCGCACATATTCCCGCAGGCTTTCGATGAAAAGGATGTCGGCGAAATTGACCTTAACGATGAGGTGGTCTGTTTTTACAAAAAAGTAATCCTCACTGGTTTCCCTAAAAGTACCATCTGACGGTGGCTTGCCGGCTACCGGCTGAGAACTGCCAACTGCCTTGCCCACCGCCCGGTAAAACCGCTCAAACTCAATAGGCTTCAAAAGATAATCCACGACATCGAGTTCGTAGCCTTCGAGGGCAAACTCGGAGTAGGCCGTAGTCAGCACGACGGCAGGCGGGTTTTTCAGCATTTTCAACAGTTGCAGCCCCGTGAGGTCGGGCATCTGGATGTCGAGGAAGAGGAGGTCAATTTTCTTTTCCTGTAAAATGGACTTGGCGGCGATGGCGCTATGGGCCGTACCGGCGAGGTGCAGTTCGGGAATCTTGGCGGCGTAGGCGGCGAGGAGTTCGACGGCTGGCCGCTCGTCGTCCACGATGAGGGTTTGGAGTGGTGTCATGGATTTGCAAAATCATTCATTTTATCAAAAAACTCAGAAAGGGAAATGACTTTTTGAAAGCCTTTACTTCTCAAGCCCGTCAATAATTCCAGGTCATTCGTGAGCAATTCTATGTCAAACTCAATGGACAGTGCCAAATAAGGCGTGTCCTTTTCGTCAATGTCTTTGCATAAATGAAATGCTTCCAGGAAGCTTTTGGTAGTGACCAGGAGGTTTGGTACAATCGTAATCCTATCAAAAATGCCTAGTGTATATTTCTTCAGATCTTCAAATGGCATTTTGGTTTTCCGCAAAATCTCGGGCTGGTATTTTTGGATTTCGGAGAGGGCAAAATCCGGCAGGTAAAATTTGTTGTTGGCAAACATTTGCCCATACACTTCTTTGCCGCTGATCAGGCTCGCAAAAATCACATTGGCATCGGTCGCATAGCGGTTCATTCAAGGTGTTTTTGGAGGTGGGTTGCTTTATACTCTTCCCACGCTTCTTCCCGTGCCTGTTCTGTCAAGGATTTAAAATCAACCCCCGCTGCTTTCATTTTTAGATCTAATTCCTGCGCTAATAGGGCAAGTTCCTCCAACTCTATTGTGCGTTGAAGCCGCTGTTTTAGTGCCTCCATGCCCACTTTGTTTACAATTGTAGGGCTGACCTCTACTTCAATGGTTATCATGATCATCTTAGGCAGTGTTTATTTTTCTGCCTATGCAAATATAATGGTAAAAAGGTAGAATGGGCAGGCCTATGTTTGTAAGAAATTCAAAGCTTTAACCGCAAGTCCACCAAAAAAGTACCGCCCTCCGCCTTCGTCTCCAGGCTGCTCCGCCCCGGATAGGCCAAATCCAGCAGCCGTTTTGAGTTTTTCAAGCCGACACCCTCCTCAATTTCCTCCGTTTTTGTCATTCCCGAAGGGAATCTAAAACTGTTCTCCACCGTGAAATGCAACTCGCCTTTTTCTACGGTCAAATTCACATTGACGAAAGCCTCTGGGTTGGTGTCCATATCGCCGTGCTTAAAGCTGTTTTCGATAAAATTAACCAGCAGCAGCGGCGCTATTTCGTGCTGGTTTTCGATGCCTTCGGTGTAGAAATCTACATTTAACGAATCACCGTATTTGAGGCGCTGCAGGGCGATATAATCTTGCAGCATTTCCGCCTCCTTTTGTAAGCCCACCCGCTCCCGGCTGCCGTCGTAGAGGTGGTAGCGCATGATTTTGGATAGGGTGGCGATCATCGGGGCGGCGTTCGGGTGCTGGCGGTAGGCCAGGGAGTAGATGTTGTTAAGGGTGTTGAACATGAAATGCGGGTTTACCTGTGTTTTCAGGAATTTCAGTTCGCCCTGCAATTTTTCTTTTTGTAGTAAAACCTCCCGTTCCCGGTCGTTGAGCCACTGAAGGAAGCCGCCGAACATGGTGCTTAGCAGCATCAAAGCCAGCATTTGCATCGTAAGAATAAATTGCGCCGGCCAGCCATATTTATCTGTAAAATGCAGGCCGAATATGTGCTCTGTATTTAAGCGCAATACAATTATAACCGTAATAAACACAATTGCTGTAAGCCCAAACCGCTTGTATTTTTTAGCTAGCAAAAAAGGAAGGATAAACCACAGGTTGCCATACACAACTATCCCCCCAAACAGCAAACTATTAATAATAAAATACCAACCCTCCTGCCCCTCCGAAAGTATGTAGCCCCCCGTGCCTACGACCGAAGTGTAGAAAAGCCAAAAGGCCAAATGGGCAATGATGGTGGTCTTGTTTTTCATTGGGAGCAAAAGTAGCTTGCTGTTTTATTCCCCGCTAATTTTTGCAACGAACTGCCTTTTTCCTGCTGCGAGTGGATAAATAATAAAGCGGTTGATGGGAACAAGCCCATCAACCGCCATCACAAAATTATGCAAATTACTTCTTTGTAAAAGTCACTGAAAACGTGTACGTTATACCTTCTTCGACCACTTTGTAAACGGCCTTGAAGGTGTTGTCCTTCAGTTCGCTGATGTCCCAGCTCTCCGTCTCTCCGTCCTGCGTTACAGAAAGCACGGTTTGGTCGGTGTTGAAAGTCCAGGTGCCGGTTTTGGTCTGCGGATCGTTCGGCTGGCACTTGGAGGCGCCTTCGTCGAAGTTGACCGTGCCGTTGCTTTTGAAGATGGTCAGGTCGTCCTTCAGGCAGGCGGGCAGTTGGGCATACACATTCGTGACGGGGGTGCCGAACCAGTCGATGGCCGGGTCGGAAGTCATGGCAGTGAGTTGCCAGTTGCCGCCTGTCAGGTACTTGGTTTTGTTGGGGGTCGCTTCGTCGTCGTCTTTGCAACTGGTAGCGAAAAGGGCGCAAGCGCCGAGCATGACCACGAGGGTCTTCAATGAGATTGTTTTCATAAAGTCGGATGATTTAAGAATAAGAAGTGAGAGGCGAGGAGTGAGAAGTGAGGGCGTTTCACGATATTTATGGGAGACCCCCTATTCTACTTTACCCCCCTGCCTGTCAAAGTTGATTTATCGAAAATTTAAGCTGGTTTTCAGGCGTGCTGCATCAGGCTTTCCTCCAGTTTTTCAAAATCGCTGGCAGCAAGCGCCGACTTGGCCACGGACATTATTTGTTCGAAAAATGGGGCCGGTGCGTTGGCCTGTATGCCTTTCAGCATTTCTTCCCGCTCTGCCGGGTTCAGGGCCGGCAGGATGTATTGGCTCCAGGCCAGCATCATCTGCGGGGGGATGCTGCTGACGATCTGGCCGTGAATGGCCATCAGTTCGGCGTCGGTGAAGTGTTGCCACATCAAAGTTTGCGTCACGGTTTCTTCTTCCATCATGTGTTCGAGGTGGGCAGCGTGGAGCATGCTCAGATCCTGGTAAAACTCGTAGCCCAGCCTGGCGGCATCTGCCGGTGAAACGGTGGGCGAGAGGATCTTGTCCAGTTTTGCCATCAGTTTTTCCTGCAGGAAATAGAGCTGTTCGTGGTCGCCTTCGTCGTGGCTGGCACTGCCGGGGGCACGTTCTTCCAGCGCTGTCAGGATAAACCTGTTTTCCAGGTCGGCGTGTTCTTCCAGCAGTTCGCCGAATTCTGTCATTTTGTCTTTCAGATCAGCGACGGCGCGTTTGTCGGCATAGTCGAGGCTGCCCGCTTTGATGGACAACTGCGGGAAGGCATAGCGGATGCCCTTGTGGGGCGTAACAACTAGGGATAATCTGGATGATTGGCTCATTGTAGATAGTTTTTAAATGGTTTGTAAATCAGTGGCGGTACGCCGCCTTTTTTTGTTTTCATTTGATGATGCAAAGTTGGGGCGGCAGGGCAGGCGGCGTAATCGCATGAATGGGTGATCGCCCTTGGATGCCTTGTTTCAGGGCTTTTATAAAGCCGGAGAAGCAGCCCCGACCGATGGAAGGGCAGGATTTCACGATGAAAGGAGCGCTCTACGTTTGGGCATTTTTTTTAAAAATCACATACTTATGTGATTGGCCAAATGGGGCGAAAAACCTGTCGTTGCAGTGGTCGGGGCATTCGCAGGAATTTCTCCGCCACTCGTTGCATAATTTTTCAAAAAGAAAATGCCTGCCACACTTTTGCCACCGAAAGCAGTACAACTATGCAGACCATCATCAAAGCAATCCTCCTCCTTTTTATCCACCTTGGTTTCTTTTGGTCAAATATTTTTGGCCAAAACAAGCTGACCCTGCAGGATTGCTACCACCTCGCCGAATCGAACACAGCCATTTCACAAAACCCGGCCCTGCTGGAAAACCTGACGGACTTGCGCCTGCAAAATATAAATGCCAGCCGCTTGCCCTCCGTGCAATGGAACGCCAAGGCGACCTGGCAAAACGAGGTGTTCGGCCTGCCCTTTCAGATTCCCGGGGCGGAGGTCAACATCCCACACTATAATATATTGACCAACCTGGAAGCCTCCTACCTGCTGTACGACGGCGGCCTGGCCGATGCCCGAAAGACGTTGGAGCAAGCCAAACTGGCGGTGGACAGGCAATCGGTGGCGGTGGAACTGAACAAGCTGAAAGACCAGGTGAACCAATACTATTTTGGTGCCTTGCTCCTGCAGGAACAGGGAAAAATTCTGGAAGTGACGCAAAAGGATTTGGAGGCCAGGGCGCAGCAATTGGAAGCGGGCGTCCGCCACGGCGTGGTGCTGGAGAGCGAACTCAAAAAGGTACAGGTGCAGCAATTGAGCATCCGTTCAAACATTGCTGCGGTGGAAAGCGACCACCGCTCCATGCTGGCCGTGCTCGGCAGTTTGACGGGGCAGGAGTTGGATGAAAACGTAGCTTTGGAATTGCCAAGTTCACAGTCCGCAGTCCACAGTCTGCAGTTGCAGCGGCCAGAGATTGCACTTTTCGACCTGCAAAAACAACAAGTCCTTGCCTCTTCTGATTTGATAAGTGCCAATTGGAAACCCAAAGCCAGCGTCTTCGCTACTACGGGCGTCGGCTACCCCGACCCGCTGAATGTTTTCGATGATAGAATAAGCCCCTACTTTATCGGCGGGGTGCAGTTTTCCTGGAAAATACTGGACTGGAAGCAGGCCGACCGGGAACGCCAGCAACTCACTGTTCAGTCGCAACTCATTGACAACCAAAAGCGATCATTTGAACAAACGATAGAAAACCTGGATGGAAAATTCCGGGAGGACATTTCAAAAATAGAAAACCAAATCGCCTCGGACGAGGAGATAGCGAAGTTGCAGGGCGAGATTTTACAGCAGCTTTCCTCGCAATTGGAACATGGCGTCATTACGGCGACGGACTATTTGTTGCAGAGCAATGCCGAGTTGCAGGCGAGGCTGTCAGCGCAGTCGAGGAAGGTGCAGTTGGCACAGGTGGAGGCAGCCTGGCGCACGTTGAAAGGGGATTAACCTACGGCATAGTCCTCTATCAGCTTGCGGCGGTAGGGGGCGTGGAAGGCGAGCACGATGTCGGATTTGGGGACGCCCAATTCCTGAAGTTCTTTGGCAACGCCTGGCTCAGTCCAGTCAGTCTGGATCCAGATCTTGTCGCCTTTCAGGTCGAGGTGGATGGAGATGCCGTGTACCCTTTTGTATCCATCCCATCCAACACCCATTAGAATATAATGTCCGTGTTTATCGTCAATAATGACTTGTTCATCATATTCTTCTTTGGGCGGGAAGTCATTTCCAATATGTCGATGAAGAATTTCTTTTATCAGCGATTGATAATGAGTTACTTTATCCATTTTGATATTTCTTTTTCGATTGGTCTAAAAAGCAGGAATTTCAGCTTTTCCTGTTCGATGGTCAATTGCCCGAATTCGTCGTTGAACAATATTTCAAACACGTCTTCCGGCAGCGCCAAAATCATTTCGTAGTCCATTTTTAACAACTGAAGAACCCTTCTGTAGTTTGTGAATTGGCCTACGGCCTCGTGCAGTTCGTAAAAAGCAGAATTTGACAAAAAACTTTTCACTTCAACCATAATGCGCTCTTTCCCTTTTTCGGCGGCAATGAGTTTTTCAGCACCCAAATCAAACTGAGCTTTTTTGTTCCCGAATTTGAAAAGTGCGGACTCATGCGTTATTGTCCAGCCGTCTTGAATCAGGGCGTCTCTCACTAAATCGTGGTATTTATCTTTTGCCATAAATCCATTATTTCAACAAAAATAACCATTTTGAAGCAGCTATTGATTTACCTGTCCCCCCTTTTTTTCCTCGCTGCCTGCCAGCCGGAAGAAAGCGGCGCCGACGCCTTCGGCAACTTCGAGGCCACCACCACCACCGTCGGTGCAGAGGCAAACGGGCGGCTACTTTTCCTCAAAGCGGAGGAAGGCCAGTCCCTGAAAGCGGGCGAACTCGTCGCCCTCGTGGATACTACGCAACTGCACCTGCAAATGCTCCAACTACAGGCCACCATCGAAACGCTGCCGCAAAAATTGCGAGAAGCAGAACCCGATGTGGCCGTGCTGGAAGACCAGAAAAGAAATGTCATCCGGGAGCGTGACCGGGTGAAGCTTTTGCTCAGAGACAAGGCTGCCACCCCCAAGCAACTGGACGATATGAACGGCGAAATCGAAGTGCTGGAACAGCGCATTGCCGCCGCCCGCCGCTCCGTGCAGGTCGCCAACCGGGGCATCCTTTCGGAACAAAAACCCGTCGCTGCACAGGTGGACGTGCTGAAGGAGCAGTTGCAGAAATGCTACATCTACAACCCCATTACCGGTACTGTTTTGACCAAACTGTCCGAACCGTCAGAAGTGGTCGGCTTCGGCACGCCGCTATACAAAATCGCTGACCTGAGCAGCCTCACTTTGAGGGCCTACGCCAGTGCCGTGCAATTGCAAAACATAAAAATCGGCCAGCAAGTACAGGTGCGGGTGGACGATGGGGAGAATGGCTACCGGGAACTTCCCGGCACTATCACCTGGATCGCCGGCGAAGCGGAATTCACGCCCAAAACCATCCAAACGAA
This sequence comes from Lewinellaceae bacterium, assembly GCA_020636005.1. GTDB lineage: Bacteria > Bacteroidota > Bacteroidia > Chitinophagales > Saprospiraceae > UBA6168. The sequence continues at coordinate 50,944 of JACJYR010000008.1, read as the reverse complement.
GGAGGAACGGGTGAACCTGGTCTATGCCCTGAAAGTGGAGGTGAAAAATGACGGGACGCTGAAGATCGGGATGCCGGGGGAGGTTCGATTTAAGAATGGGGAATGACGGTTTCTATTGGGACTATGAAATTTCAATGCCCGTGCGCTTGATTTCATCCACGAAGGGGTTCCCTTCCTCAAAATCGGAAGTGTTGAAAGTGTGGAGCTCTATCAGGAAGTACGGCTTTCGGATGGTAACATCAATGAATTTTTTGACATCTTCAAAGCTGACACCTACGAAATCGTCGGACACCAGGGCCACGTCAATGTCTGAACTTTCACGCTGCTCTCCCTTGGAGTAAGAGCCAAAAAGGTAGGCTCTGCGGAGTTGAACACCTTCTTTACGGATGTCTTTGACAAAGGTGCGGACAGTATTGGTGACAGGATCGTTGAAAGTCATAGCGTTGGATTAAAGGAACATAACTTGGATGTCGCTAACTGTTTTTTTGAAATCCATATCCATTGTCACCAAACGTAGGTTGTTTTCGGATGCTACTTGGAATTGGAATGAATCGTCGTAGTCTAAATTATATTTTGACTGTACGGAGGAAAGTTGGGAATACCCGTTGTTTGAAATGGGCAACATCAAGGTTCCTGGTGGGAAATCTTTTAAAAACTTATCGAACAAGGCCACCTGTTTCTTTTTGAAAAGCAGAACACCGATGGAATGCAGGCTGAATGTAGAAAAATACAATTTACCGTAATGGGTGCGGAGATAGTGCTCGCAGTCCGGGCTCTTATTTTGTTGAAAGAGTATTTCAAGGAAAATATTGGTATCTACCAAATCCATAACAGGGGTTATTAATCAGTTGGGCGCAGGGCATTTTCTGTCCGAAGCTCGTTGATTTTATGCTGCCATTCTACCGAGGAAAGTCCTTCGTCCATTCCTTTGAGGCCTCCAGCCCAAGAAAACGTTGGGGAAGAGGGTTCCTGCTTATCCTTGTTTTGCCCGGCATCGGTTGCCCCTCTCTTGTTGAAAAACTTAGTCTCAAATTCAATAAAATCAAGCTGGGAAAGTAATTCCAGCAGGAATGCCAGTTTGCTTTCGTCGGTAATTTTTATGGTCAATTCCTTCATAAAGGTATGTTTTATACAAAAGTAGTTTTTGTTCTGGTTAGTTTCAATTAGGGATGAAATACAGGTGATAAAAGTTTATGCAAAACGCAATTAAAATAACAGGTATTTCCAAATTCTTCGGCGACTTAAAAGCGCTGAACGATATAACGCTGGACGTAGCACCTGGCGAGCGCTTCGGCCTCATCGGGCCTGATGGTGCGGGTAAGAGTACCTTGTTCAAAATACTCACCACCTTGCTGTTGCCCACCTCCGGCCAAGCCAGTGTCGCAGGCTACGACGTGGTGAAGGATTTCAAAGAAATACGCCGCCGGGTAGGCTACATGCCCGGCAAATTCTCCCTCTACCAAGACCTGTCCGTGGAGGAAAACCTCCACTTTTTTGCCACCATTTTTGGCACAACGGCCAAAGCGAGCTACCATTTGATCGAAGAAATATGGGTGCAAATTGAGCCATTCCGCAAGCGCCGGGCGGGCAAACTTTCCGGCGGCATGAAGCAGAAACTGGCGCTCTGCTGCGCCCTCGTCCACCAGCCCGAAGTGCTGTTCCTCGACGAGCCGACCACCGGCGTGGATGCCGTCAGCCGCCGGGAGTTTTGGGAAATGCTGAAACGGCTCAAAGCCCACGGCATCACCATCCTCGTCAGCACTCCGTACATGGACGAGGCGTCGCTGTGCGAGCGCATCGCCCTCATCCAGCATGGTGAAATACTGTCCACCGACACGCCGCAGGGCATTGTCAGCAGCTACAAAAAACCGCTGTATGCGGTGCGCAGCGACCAGTTTTATCAACTGCTGCAGGATTTGCGGAAAGCCGAATTTACGGAAAAGGTAGAGCCGTTTGGCGAGTACCTGCACCTAACCACAAAGCCTGCTGTGCAAACGGAAACGATAGGAAACATGATGGAGCACAAAGGGCATCAGCATATTTTAATAAAACCTATTGAAGCGACAATCGAGGATGTGTTTTTGGATTTGATGCAAACGGAAAATGCAGTGTGAGCAGCTTATTGTTCTTTCAAAATACTGAGATCGAACTCAAAGCCTGGCAGCACGTCGCCGCCGGAAAGCACTTGGTCAAACCCTTTGATTTCGACAGGTTCGCTGTTGGGCCGGAACACAATGGCGGTTTCGTTTTCAGGGTCTAACAGCCATGCGAGGCGCACCCCATTGGCTATCCATACCTCAGATATTTTGGACTTCAATGTCTTGAGATTATCGGATGGGCTGCGCACTTCAACGATAAAATCGGGGACGATGTGTGCGAATTTTTTCCGTTCCCAGCGAGCGAGTTTTTTGTGTTTATCCATGGAAATCCAGGCGGCGTCGGGCATTCTTTTTTCGCCGTCGGGAAGGATGAACATAGTGGAAGGGCTAAAAGTCTTGCCCATTTTGGTTTTGCGGTTCCACAAAACGAGGTCTCCTGTCACCTCGCTTTCATAATTGCCGGAGTCGTAAGAAACGGGGGACATAATGATGATATTTCCGTGTTTGTCTTGCTCAATGCGAAGCTTGGGGTTGTCGAAACAGAATTCCTCGAATTCCTGGTCCGTCATGGGCGAACGGAGTCCTTGCACCTCAATGTCTTCCAATAGGAGGAGAATTTTACCATTTTTTGTGGCAGTTTTATTTGATAAAACAGCTGCTTCCATGTGGATGGATTTTAAATTTTAGCCAAGTTAAGCCGTTTTTTTTAAAACTAAAAACGTAGCAAAATGCCAGCAAGCATAGCTATACAAGCTGAAAACCTCACCAAACGTTTCGGCGATTTCACCGCCGTTGACGCCATCTCCTTTGAGGTGAAAAAAGGCGAGATTTTCGGCTTCCTCGGTGCCAATGGTGCAGGCAAGACCACTGCCATCCGTATGCTCACCGGCCTGAGCAGGCCAACGGACGGCGAAGCGTTCGTAGCGGGTTTTGACGTCGCCCGGCAGGCTGAGAAGATCAAGGAAAACATTGGCTACATGAGCCAAAAGTTCAGCCTGTACGAAGACCTGTCCATCCGGCAAAACATCCGTTTTTACGGCGGCATCTACGGTTTGCGCAGCAAAGCAATCAAAGAAAAAACTGCCCAGATTTTAAAAGAACTGAACCTCGAAACCTATGCCGATCAGGTCGTTGGCTCGCTGCCCCTGGGCTGGAAGCAAAAGCTCGCTTTCGCCGTGTCCAATGTCCACGATCCGGCCATCGTTTTCCTCGACGAACCGACGGGCGGCGTTGACCCTGCTACCCGGCGGCAGTTTTGGGAGATGATTTACGCCGCCGCCCATGCGGGCCGCACCATTTTCGTCACCACCCACTACATGGACGAGGCGGAATATTGCGACCGCATTTCCATCATGGTGGCGGGGAAAATAGAGGCGATGGGCAGTCCGGGAGAGCTGAAAACAAAATTTGGGGCAACGACGATGGACGAGGTTTTTGTGAAGCTGGCGAGGGGGTGAGGCTTAAAAAGTTAAGCCTTTTTTAGAAGGAGGGTGAATTCCTATTGAAAACAAAGCCCTGCGAAGATTTATCAGAGGCTGGCGGTTCAATTGCAGCAATTCAACGGTAGTTCTTCCCTTTGGCGATATGCCAATGATATTCAGAAAGTCCATGTCCCAGGCAAAATTTTGATCCCATAAATCCAATCTGGGATGAAACAGAGCGGATGATTGGCCAGTGGAAGGATCAACGCCATCAGTCTTGTCAGATTTTAAGTTGTTGCAGCCGTCACATGCAAATGCAAGGTTATCGAAGGATGAAGTTCCACCTTTTCCAATTGGGAAAATGTGTTCGATTTCAAAAAAGCCTGGAGCATGATCTTGCGGGGTTTGGCAGTATTCGCAACGAAAATTTGCCCTGAAGGCCACCTTTTTTCTGATAGATTGGGAAATCTTTTTGTCAGCCATAGGCGAGCGGGGCTTTGATGCCAAGTTGTTCCATCAGTTCGTCCAATGAAATGCTTCTCAATTTGGCGAGTTCGACCAGGCATTCAAGGCGCCTTACCCCGATGCGCTCGATTTCATCTGACATAGCAAGTAGTTCCTGCTGTTCTGCCTCCGATAACCCTGCTTGACCCCTTTTTTCTTTGAGCTTCAAATAACGTTGACGGTGATCGGGGGGCAAACTTTTGTTGATTTCTGATAGTAGCTGGAATTCGCTTTCGGTTAGGTGCTGGGTTTTTCGATGTGCCAGCAGAGTTCCGACCCGGTTGAAAAAAGATTCCAATTCCTTGACATCTAATTGGGAAATGCCGTCAAGTATTTCATTCAGCCCCACTTTCACCTTGGGTTTTATTTCGATAGTAGCCATTTTTAAAATGATTTTTACAAAAATACATTTTCCCCGGTAATAGTGCCACCAGGCTTATTTTTATAAACATGAAACAGTTTTTGGCTTTCGTCCGCAAAGAATTCCTCCACATCCTCCGGGATCGCCGCACCCTGGCCATCCTGTTGGGGATGCCCGTTGCGCTCGTGCTGCTGTTCGGCTACGTGGTGACCAACGAGTTCAAGGATGCTTCCATCGTCGTGCTGGACAATGCGCACGACGAACTGAGCGGCGAATTCCGGCGGCATTTGGAGGCCTCCGGCCACTTCCTCGTCAAAGCCGATTTGCGGAGCTACGACGAAATTGAGGCGCAGTTTAAGAGCGGCAATGCCAAGCTGGCCGTGATTATCCCGCTCCGTTTTGAGGATGATTTTTATGATAAAAAATTGACGCAGGTGCAGCTCATCGCCGATGGCTCGGAGCCGAACTATGCCACCACTTTGCTGAATTACGCTTCGCAAATGATCCAGCGTTTTCAACAGTTGCACAGCGGGGCGGGGCAGCAGCCGTACCGCGTGAACGTGGAAACGAGGATGGTCTATAATGCTTCCTTGCGCAGCGCTTACACCTTTGTGCCGGGGGTGATCGCCCTCATCCTGCTGCTCATTTCCGCCATGATGACCTCTTTGACCATTGCCCGTGAAAAGGAAAACGGCACGATGGACTTGCTGCTCGTTTCGCCCTTGCCTCCCATGCTTATCATCGTGGGAAAGGTGGTGCCGTATGCCATCCTTTCTTTCCTGAGTGCTATCATGGTGCTGGTGCTGGGCTATTACATTTTCAAAGTACCTGTGTTGGGCAGCCTGCCCCTGTTGTTGGGCGTGTGCCTGCTTTACCTGCTGGTCTCGCTGGCATTGGGCGTCCTGATTTCAACAAAAGCAGAAACACAGCAGGCCGCCATGATGGGCTCGCTGTTCAGCCTGATGATGCCGACCATGCTGCTGTCTGGTTTTATTTTTCCTATCAGCAGTATGCCAATACCCTTGCAGTTTATTTCAAGAATCATCCCTGCCACCTATTTTATCGAAGTGCTGAAAGGGGTGATGCTGAAAGGCGTCGGCCTGCGTTTCATCGGCTTGCCGGTGGCGGTGCTGTGCGGTATGGCCGTGCTGTTGCTGGCCCTGGCCCTGGCCAATTTTAAAATCCGTAAAAAGTAATGGTGAATGTTAAATGGTGAATGGTTAATTTTTATCCCATTCACCATTTAACATTCACCATTCACCATTAATATGCGCCGTTTATTTTTCATCGTCCAAAAGGAGTTTATCCAGATTTTCCGCAACAAGGCCATCCTGCCGATGATGACCGTGCTGCCCATTGTGCAGTTGATTGTGCTGTCCTACGCTGCCAACAGCGAGGTGAAAAACGTGAACATCGCCGTTGTTGACCACGACCATTCCAGCTACTCCCGGCTGCTGGTGGGCAAGGTGCAGGCCAACGAGCGTTTCACCATCGTGGCCGCCCCGCCATCGGGCAGGGTAGGGGACGAGCACCTGCAACGGGGCGATGCGGACATCGTGCTGATTGTACCACCAGATTTTGAAAAGGATTTTTTAAAGGAAAAAAACGCCAGCCTACAAGTGCTGGTGAATGCTATTAACGGCCAACAGGCCACCGTGGGCGCAGGCTACCTCAGCCAAATAATTCAGTCGTTCAACCAGGAAATTCGGCTGGAGGCAGCGCCCCGTTTGGCTGCACTGCGCAGCAGCCCCAGCCCCCGCATCGACATCACCTACTCCAACTGGTACAACCCCGACCTGGACTACAAGACCTTCATGGTGCCGGGCATCCTCGGCGAATTGGTAACCATCCTCGTGATGGTGCTCACGGCCATGAACGTGGTGCGGGAGCGGGAGATTGGCACTATCGAACAGGTGAACGTGACGCCCATCCGCAAGTGGCAGTTTATTTTGGGCAAAATGCTCCCCTTCCTGGTGGTGGGCCTGGTGCTGCTCACGGTGGGCCTCGCCGCCGGCAAGCTCATTTTCGACATCCCGATGGTGGGCAGCCTGTGGGTGGTGTTCGCCTTTTGCATCCTGAACGTTACCGCCGTGCTCGGCCTGGGCCTGTTGATTTCAAACCTCGTGGACACGCAGCAGCAGGCCATGTTCGTCGCCTTCTTTTTCATCATCATTTTTGTGCTGATGAGTGGTCTTTTCACCCCCATTGAGAGTATGCCCAAATGGGCGCAATACATGACGCTACCCAACCCCATCGCCCATTTCGTGAACGTGATGCGGCAGGTGCTGCTGAAGGGCAGCGGCTTCGCCGATGTGCGGCACGACTTTGTTGCGACGGCGGTGCTGGCCGTGGTTTTCAATACGCTGGCGGTGGCGAGCTACCGGAAGCAAGAGTGAGGGTTTTGAATTTGGGAAATTTGGAAATTTCCAATTTCTTTAATGCGGGTTATGGAATTAATTGGTTGAAAATAAACTCATTACATCCCTTATGGCGTGATTGGAACGCGGATTAGGCGGATTGGGCGGATCAGGACAGATTTCAAATATTGGCAAAGTCAAAAATCCGTGTAAATCCGCCCAATCCGTTTAATCCGCGTTCCAATCCTGTTTAGTTTGGTACCATATACCACATTATTTATGAAACCATCCGCCATCCTCGAAACCTGCCTCTGCGCCACCGATCTGGAAGCAGCGGCGGCATTTTACACCAAAGTCCTTGGCTTGGAAATGTTTGCCAAAGAGCCGGGCAGACATGCCTTTTTCCGCTGCGGCCAGGGTGTCTTTCTCTTGTTCAATCCAGAGGTCACCATACACGAAACCAGCATTGTAAACGGCAGCCCCATTCCACTGCATGGCACATCAGGGGCAGGTCATGTCTGCTTTAGGGTAGGGGAGGAAGAAATCCCAGCATGGCGGGAGCGACTGCAAAATGCGGGTGTGGAAATCGAGAGCGAAGTGGAGTGGCCAGCTGGCGGCACTTCGCTTTATTTTCGTGACCCGGAAGGGAACTGCATAGAGTTGGCGCCATCAGTCATCTGGGGATTGCCGAATGAACAGAATACATAAACCCCCGTTTTACCTAAAAAACTGCCATGACAATCCTCCAACGAAAAAAGCTGAGAAGAAAAAGCCCGCTCAACCAGTTAAAACTAGTCAGGAGGAAGCGCAAGTTTAAAGTCATGTACCGCCAGATGCAGGAAACAGCGTTCAGCAAAAAGAACAGGAAAGCCACCAGCACCCCGCCCGGCCCTTCTGTCGGATAACCAACAAGTTTCCCCGCCGAAAAATAAATTTTCCTTTCCAGCCCGACTTGGTAGGGTTTTCCCTGTTACCTTCGTTTTTCTTCCAAACCTTTGACATAATTGGGTAAATACGCTTACTGCTTTGCTTTGAAATATAGTTAGGGGCATTTGAATAAATGCGCCATGAGCCATTGAAAACCAGCTCAAAAAGCACGTAAATACCTAAACACCCAAACACAAGGACACCCCGCAACCGCAAATTGCCATCTCACCAAACCACTATCAATATGACCGTTTCTACGCTGAACCGCAGATCGTTTTTCCGGAAACTCAGCAACCACAAAACAACAGTGGGGCGGAAGGGGATTTTTGGTAAAACCAACCCCTTACTGCCTACCAAGGAGCAGGAACTGCCGCCTGTGCCACCGCCCGCTACAGCCATCACCCTATTGGGCGGCCTCGACCCCTACATGGGGCCCTGGGGCTACGAGCAGGCGGCCCACCTGCTGCGGCGCACCACCTTCGGCCTGCGCAAACAAGACGTGGAACTGCTGCTCACCATGACGATGGATCAAGCGGTGGATCACATCCTGAACGTGCCGGCTGGCCCGCCGCCGCCGCCCCTCAACAACTATTTCAATGGAGATCCCGATAACCCCGACGGCTACGAAGACCCCAATGTGCCGCTCGGACAGACCTGGGTGGACGCCGACTACGACGAGGACGCCGAAGGCTTGCGCATCGAGAGTTTCCGGGGATGGTGGGTGGACCTGATGATCAACCAGGAAGCCAACATCCGGGAAAAAATGACGCTGTTTTGGCACAACCACTTCGCAACGCAATCGGAAGCGGTTTTTTATGGCAAAACCAATTATCAGCACAACGCCAAACTGCGGGCGAACGCCCTGGGAAATTTCAAGGAACTGACCCGGATCGTCACCCTCGACCCCATGATGCTGTACTACCTCAACGGCTACCTCAACACCGCCCAGGCACCCGACGAGAACTACGCCCGCGAACTGCAGGAGCTTTTCACCATCGGCAAGGATACGCCACAAGGCTACACCGAAGACGATGTGGTAGCAGCGGCCAGGGTGCTGACGGGCTGGCGCATCAACCCGGTACCCAGCCAGACCTTCTTCAGCCCGGCGGAGCACGACTTTCAGGACAAGCAGTTTTCCGCGTTTTACAACAACACCATCATCCCCGGCAGCATCGACGGTGGGGCGGAACTGGATGCCCTGCTCGATATGATCTTTGCAAAAGAGGAGGTTTCGCTCCACCTCTGCCGCAAGCTTTACCGCTGGTTTATCTACTACAACGTTGATGCAAATGTGGAGCAAAACGTGATCGTGCCGCTGGCGCAAATTTTCAGGGACAACAACTTCGACATAAAACCGGTACTGGACGTGCTGTTAAGGAGCGAGCATTTTTTCGATGCACTGAACAAGGGCTGTTTTATTAAAACACCCCTCGATCTAATCGTTGGCACACTGCGCAGTTTCAACCTGACCATCCCCGCCAGCACGCCCTGGGATCAGTTGGTCATGCAGTACATCCTGTCCGTGCTGCTCAGCGATCAACAGATGCTGCCCGGCAACCCGCCCAACGTGGCCGGCTGGCAGGCCTTCCGGCAGTCGCCGCAGTACTACCGCATCTGGATAAACGGCGATACGGCCCGCAACCGCAGCATCTTCACCGACGCCATGACGGTGCCCGGCATCGAAACAACCAACGACTTGCTGAAGATTGATCACATCGCATTCGCCAGCCAGTTCGACGATCCCAGCAACCCCAACAAACTGGTGGACGACATGGTGCGCCTGCTGCTGCCGCAGCCCATTTCGCAGACTAAGAAGACGCTGCTAAAGAGCATTCTGCTCACCGGCCTGCCCAACGACAGTTACTGGACTGCCGCATGGTACGAATACATCAACGACCCCGGCAACCAAATGGCCTACGATGCCGTGAACCTGCGCCTGACCTTTTTACACAACTACCTGCTGAAACTGCCGGAATACCAGCTTGCTTAACAATGAGCGAATGAGTGAAGGATATACTGGGTGAATATTTTTCACCCGGCCCCATTCACTCATTCACCCATTCTCTAATTCACTCATTGATTTATGAAAAGAAGAAACTTCCTCCGCACGGCGGGTACGGCCACAGCGCTGACGCCGTTCATCTATAATGGGCTTCCCATCTCGGCAATGGCCCGCAACTCCGTTTTTTCAAAATTGGGCGCAGCGGCCAGCCTTAGCGGCAAGGTCATGGTGTTCATCGAACTCAACGGCGGCAACGACGGCCTGAACACCCTCATCCCGCTCGACCAGTACGGCAACCTCTCCAACCATCGCAGCAACCTGCTGATACCTGAAAACCAGGTACTTACGCTCGACGGAACACCCGCCACGGGCCTGCACCCGGCCATGACGGATTTAAAAAATATGTACGCCGATGGCCTCGTCTCCATTGTGCAAAACGTGGGCTATCCCAACCAGGACTATTCCCACTTTCGCTCAATGGACATCTGGATGACAGCCTCCGAAAGCGACCAATCGCTGGATACGGGCTGGCTGGGCCGCAGCCTGGAGTTGGAGTACCCTGATTTCCCAACGGGCTACCCCAATGTAGATACGCCTGATCCATTGGCCATTCAGGTAGGCTCTATTGTGCCGATTGCTTTTATGGGATCTGCCTTCCCGATGGGCATGTCCATCAGCAGTGCCGACGATTTTTACAATCAATACATCAATGACTTTGTGGAACCTGCACCGGCCACGCCGTACGGCGATGAACTGCAGTACATCCGCCTCATCTTGCAGCAGTCGCAACTGTATTACAATGCGATCAAGGCAGCGGCCGAAACCAGCCAAACCTTGTCGAGCAAATATCCCCCCCAGTACCAAAACTACCTGGCCGATCAGCTGAAAGTGGTGGCACGGCTCATCGGCGGGGGTTTGCAGACACCGGTTTACATGGTCTCCATCGGCGGTTTCGACACACACAGCGAGCAAACGGACGGCAGTCCGGCCACCGGCACCCATGCGGAGCTGTTGCGTCAGGTATCCGAGGCCATTTGCGCCTTTCAGGACGACATCACCCTGATGGGAATGGCCGACAAGGTGGCAGGGATGACCTTCTCCGAGTTTGGCCGTACCATCGCCGAGAACGGCAGCATTGGCACCGACCACGGGGCTGCCGCACCCTTGTTTGTTTTTGGAAAAGGCGTGAACCCGGGCCTCATCGGCCAGAACGCGCAGATACCCTCCGCCCTCGACCTCTCGGAAGACGTTCCGATGCAGCACGACTTCCGCTCGGTGTATGCCAGCGTGCTGCAGGACTGGTTCGGGCTGACGGGCCTGGATGAAATCCTCTACGAGGACTTCCCCATCCTGCCCATTTTCAAAGGCACGACGGATACCCGTGACGTGGCCCGAAGGGATGCTTTCCAGGTCGGCAACTACCCCAACCCTGTGCGCTCCACCACGTTCATTACCTTCACCACCCCCGGGGCCCATGTGGTGGTCAACTTGTTGGATTCCAATGGCCGATTCATCATGAGAATCACGGAGGGCGACTACCCGGCCGGTAGCCATAAGGTCTTGTTCGACCGCAGCAGTTTGCAGAGCGGCAGTTATTTTTACCAGGTAAAAATCAATGGGATGGGGATCACGAAGAAGATGCTGGTGTTGTGAAGTGGGCAGAGTTGAGGAATGCGCAAATAACAGGAAATCACATCTAATTCGATGTGTTTGATTTTTTAGATTTCAAAAAGGAAAAATGTCTTGGGTAAAACCGACATTTACTAACATGGGCAGACTTGTGGTTAAACGGGTCTGCCCATGTTCTTTATCCAGGCAGGTGTTTGCCCATTATTTGCATTCCACCTTCGTAAACGGCAGGTATTTCACCTTCGTCGGGTCTTTCAGTTTCAATACACCGCCATCCCCTTCTACGAGTTCGCCCTCCATTTCAGCGATTTGGTCGCCCATCATTTTCATCCTCATTTCCTGTTGTTGATTCGAACCTTCTATCATGTAGTCATACATCAGGTGGAGTTCGTCGCTTTCTTTTTTGCCGGTGAGGGTGCCACGGGCGGAGTCTTTTTCATAAGGCACCCAATCGTAAGTGCCGCTCACGGAGCCGTCGGCGGTGATGGTCAGTTTTACCCAGGTGGTATCCTGGCCGAGGGCCCGGATGTAGCAGGAGGTCTGTGCGATGGGCGTTTCTTCTGCAACGGCGGTCGTGTCGGTGCTGGTGGCCTGGTCGGCCTGGTTGGCGTGGGTGCCGCTGTTTTGGCAGGCATTGAAGAGCGAGAGCATGGTCAAAGCGTAGATGAGGTTTTTCATAAAATTGTATTGTTTTTAAGCTGTGAGTTGCGAACGCTGGAGATAACTTTCAGCAGGGGCCAAAGGTAGATAGAAACTGCTTCCAGGGAATTGTTGGGCCGCAAATTTTTTGGGGGGCCCTCGGCTGTGTGTTTTTGCTAATTTTACCGCTTCAAATACTTGTTCCCGCTTAAACTTACCCAATATGAAAAGATTACTGGCTTGCATCTTTATGCTCTTTGCCGTGTGGGCTGCGAAAGCCCAAACCACCCTTGAATCTGTTATGAAACGGGCGCAGGAATTGGCAAAGTCCGGTTCGTCTGCATGGCTTGACAATGGCCTGGAAGGATGCTTGACAACTATTGATAAAACCCACAGAGTATGGGAAGGCCTGGATGGCCTGCACAAAACCGACTCCATTGAGGGCAGATCATGGGATGCCACTACGCAAAGCTGGGGCCCCGTCCATTCAAAACTTTATTATGAATTTGATTGCGGGTTAGGAAAAAGGCTGTCCCTTATCACTAAACAATTCGATGGCTCCAATTTTAACAACAGTTTTAAACTGGAGTATGAATACCATCCTGACGGTACCCTGAAATCCCGCAAGCAATTCTCCACAGATCTTTTTGGTGATTGGGTCGAAACCATCCATGCGGAATACCTGCCTTCCGGTAAGATAACAGAAGAATGGAATTTTACGATTGTCCAGAACGGTGTCCCACAATCAGGGGAGAAAACCACCCACCATTACGATGCCCAGGAAAAGGTGAGCCTGGAGGAGTTATCCAAGTGGAACGCCGCTTTGGCCGCCTGGGAACTTTCAGATAGGTACAGCTATACCTACAATGGGCAGGGCAATCTCGCAGAACGCCTGCACGAATCGAACGCAAGCGGCTCCTGGGTGGAGGTAGGCCGTTGGCTGCACAGCTACGATACTTCTGACAGGATCTCGCAGGTGCTTGCCCAGCTATACTATGTTGGTAACGGTTGGGTGGATAGCTACCGCACGACTTATTCCTATTCAACCGGCGGCAATCCCGCTTCTTCCCTTTATGAAGAATACATTTTCCAGCAATGGCTGACCAGGAGCCGTAAAACCTATTCCTATGATGGGGCCGGAAGCATTACAGAGGTGCTTACTGAAAGTTACTTCCAACCTGACTGGCAAAACGATACCCTGCAGCAATTCAGCTATTACCCAAATGGGGCGTTGAACACCGAAAGATTGGCATTCTGGGATCAGGCGTGGGTAGAGACCAACTTCCGCTCATTGGACATGGACGGCAATAATTTGATCTATGAGAATAAGTATGGTTACAACGGTGCTTTTTTCAATGATGGGATCAGGTTTACAAATACCTGGTATGCCAACCAGGTGGCTTCTTCCCTCCAGGAAAAGTTGGAGAGCAACACTTTGGATGAATGGAAGCCATCTTATTTAACTACCTACACCTTTGATGGAGGCGATTTAGCGCTGCAAGAGACTTTTCAAATATGGGACGAAACGGCGAACGGATTCTTAAATGTGAATTTGGGAAATTACTTCAATAGCGACTGCCTGGTAGGAAGCGCTACAGAGAGCGGCAAAGCTGGCGGGCTGCCGCTTTGCACCTTTGCCAATCCCTGCCAGCCAGGGCAAAGCTTGCAATGCGGTGCTTTGGAGGGGCGCCAGGGGCTGGAAGCCAGGTTGTACACCCTGGGCGGCCATCTGGTATCCAGGCAAGGGGTGGAACTCGGGGCATTTAATGTATCATCAGGTGTGCCTCCCGGCCTGTACTGTTTGGCCATCCACGACGGCGATGGTATAGTCTTTCGGGCAAAGCTGGTAGTACAATAGGTTTTTACAGGTCTTCGCATTTGAAATTTATGGTCGGCTCGTGCCAGTTCCAGCTATTTTTGAGAGGCGGGGTTATTGAACCCCGCAGTTTCGGAACTACGGGGTTCGATAACCCCGCCTCTCAAAAGACCTTCGGATTAATTTTCAATGCGGGCGTCTATAATATTCGGTTTTATTCATAGGCTGGGCCAAACTTGCCATGAGCCTATTAAGGATCGAAGGAAAAATAATCCCGATGTGAAATCGGGATTATTTTTAAAAAACCCCTCCATTGCTGGGGTTTTCAAAATCAAAATGGTGAAGTTATTTTTTTCATCGGTACTAAAAAGGAGCCAACTCTGATTGTAAGGTTCCTGTCGCAGTGCTTTTCGAGAAATATATTATTGAGAATCCACCGCAACAGGAACCCATCTTTTCCTTAATTTAAGGCACAGAAATTCTATTTCACTGAGCTACCCCCAAAATTTTTTCCTCGACATATCCCCATTTTTTCCCTACATTCGCCCATCCTTCCTCTCACGGCTTTCCTCCCATTCGAGTCTCACATCTCAAACTGCTGAAATAACAACCTGTATATTTTTAGGAATTCCCCCTTGAAAGTTTGGCTTTCAACAATGGCACTATAAACAAAAACATCATGAACCCACAATGCTACCCTGCACGGCCATGGCCGCTGATCCTCATTTTCATTGCCTTCCTCTTGTTTTTCATCAAAGAAAACCTGCGCTCGCAGCCCACCGGATTTTCAGACAATATCTACATGGGCGGCTGGGACGAGGCCGCTGGTTTTACCTGGGACGCCAACGGGCGCATGTACGTCTGGGAGCGCAAGGGCAAGGTCTGGGTCGTGGAAAACGGCGTCAAGCAAAACAGCCCATTGCTCGACATCTCCGAGGAAGTAGGCGGCTGGCGGGATTTCGGCCTCCTCGGTTTCGCCCTCGATCCCAATTTTTTGTCAAACGGCTACATCTACCTGCTCTATGTCGTTGACCGACACCACTTACTAAAATTCGGCACCGGGCAGTACAACCCTAATACCAATGAATACTTCGCTGCCACCATTGGCCGCATCACCCGCTACCAGGTCAACATTTCAAACTACAATAGCATTGTGCCAAACAGCCGCTTTGTCCTCTTGGGAAATTCACTGAACGACGGGCCGCCCATCCTCCACGAATCGCACGGCACAGGTTCGCTCGTGTTCGGGCAGGACGGCACCCTGCTCGCCACCATGGGCGACGGCGCCAGCTACAACGCCGTTGACCAGGGCAGCGACCCGGAAACCTATTGGCAGCAGGCCCTCAACGATGGCATCATCACTTCTGCCCAAAATGTCGGTGCTTACCGCTGCCAAATGCTTTCCTCTTATTCTGGTAAAATTTTGCGCCTTGACCCTCAGACAGGCAATGGAGTTTCTTCAAACCCCTATTACAATGCTGCACAACCAAAATCCGCGGCAAGTCGTATTTGGGCAAGAGGCCTTCGCAACCCTTATCGCATGTGCTATGTGCCAGAAACGGGTAGCCACAATCCCGCCGACAGTGACCCTGGTGTGTTCCTCTTGGGGGACGTGGGTTGGAGCACGAGGGAGGAATTGGATGTGGTGCGAGGACCAGAAATGAATTTTGGATGGCCAAAGTATGAAGGCATGACCTACCAGCCAGGTTATAATAATAGCACCTATACGCCGCAGATACACAGCCAGCCAAAAATGGATTGGCGAACAGGAACGGCCAGAGGTCTGGTCAATGGCAATATAGTAAACGTTGGTTCTTCCACATTACCGGGCAATTCTTTTATCGGCAATGCCAGCACTGGTGGGGTCTGGTACCATGGGCATGAAATGCCGACTACTTGGCACGACACTTATTTCCATGCGGATTATGGTGCAGGCTGGATAAAAAATATCAGATTCGACGCCAACTACAACCCACTAGAGGTACGCAATTTCATCGACGTGGCGGGCGCCTGTGTTTTTTTAAATACCCACCCCACCGAGGGCGGCCTCTGGTATGTACGCTGGCCTGATCAAATTCGGAAAGTAACATTCACAGGTACAACCACCCACGCCCCAGTTGTCTTCGCCACGGCTGATGTGACGAATGGGAACTCCCCGCTTGCCGTCAATTTCTCTTCTTTCAACACATACGATCAAGACGGCGGCGCATTGAGCTACCTCTGGAATTTTGGCGACGGCACGACCAATACACAGCCCAACCCATCGCACACTTTCACTTCCGGCGCATCGGCGGCAGGTTTTAATGTCACCCTCACCGTCACTGACAATACCAACCTGACAGGCACGGCTACCCTCAACATTTCCACCAATAACTCGCCACCCCAAATTGTCTCCACCAGTGTAAACAACATCAACACATTTAACCCAAGTATCACCACCAACCTCTCCCTCAGTGCCACCGTCACCGATGCCAACCATTCGGCAGGGCAGTTGAGCTACCTCTGGGAAGTGCTGCTCTACCACAATGAGCACAACCACCCGGTGCAGAGTTTCACCTCTGCCATTGCCAATGTGAACATTACGCCCGTGGAATGCTACAACGCCAGCTATTGGTACAGGGTAAAACTAAAAGTGAGCGACCCCACCGGCGCCAGTGATTTTTACCAAAAAGACATTTATCCAGCCTGTTCGGGCACGAGCCAAAACATCTCATTTTCAAGTATTCCTGACAAACTGGTGGGCAATGCGCCCTTCACTATTTCGGCAACAGCAACAAGTGGTTTGCCCATTACTTTTTATGTGACGGAAGGGCCGGCCAGCGTCCTCGGCAACACGGTGACACTGCAAGGCGTACCG
This sequence comes from Lewinellaceae bacterium, assembly GCA_020636005.1. Classification (GTDB taxonomy): domain Bacteria; phylum Bacteroidota; class Bacteroidia; order Chitinophagales; family Saprospiraceae; genus UBA6168. The sequence goes on along the minus strand of JACJYR010000008.1, from coordinate 34,332 downwards.
GGCAAAGTGACCATTGCCGCCACCCAGCCGGGCAACGGCACTTACGCCCCAGCCTTCAACGTGGAGCGGAGTTTTTGGGTAAATGTGGCACCGCCAAGTAGTTGCAGCGGCACGGGCACTATTTCATTTGAAAAATGGACGGGCATTACTGGCACCGCCATTTCACAAATACCATTGACCAACACACCCAACCAAACTGGCTCTTTGACCATTTTTGAAATACCCGTGAACGCACTGGACAACTATGGCACACGGGTCAGGGGCTACGTCTGCCCGCCCGTCACGGGGCAGTACCGATTCTGGATTGCCAGCGACGACAACGGCGAACTTTGGCTGTCCACCAGTTCCAACCCGGCCAACAAACAGCTCATCGCCAGCGTGGGCAGTTGGACGAATTCGCAGGAGTGGACGAAGTTTGCTTCGCAACAATCGGCGCTCATCACCCTCACCGCCGGGCAGCAATACTACATCGAGGCATTGATGAAAGAAGGCACGGGCGGCGACAACCTGGCCGTCGGTTGGCAGTTGCCGGGCGGTACGCTGGAGCGGCCGATTCCGGGCATGAGATTATTGCCGTTTTCTTCCCAACCGCCTCAAAGCCAGACGATTACTTTCCCTGCGATAGCGGATAAGTTGACCAATGCGGCACCTTTCACTATTTCAGCAACGGCATCGAGCGGCTTGCCCGTCAGTTTTCAAATCGTGAGCGGTCCGGCCACCATTTCCGGGAATATCATCACGCTGAACGGGCAGGTTGGAACCGTGACCGTCCGGGCCACGCAAGCTGGCATTCCCCCTTCAGGGGGACAAGGGGGGTGGGCAGCAGCGACGCCCGTTGACCGAACCTTCAATGTGACGCAGGGCGGCGGGGGCGGCAACATAGACCTGGCACTCAGCGTGACGAGCAACCCGGCCAATTTGGCCATTTACAACAACATGAGTTTCACTTTTACCCTCACGAACTCAGGCACGGTAGCAGCCACCAATGTCAGGGTGTTTTTACCCCAACCCGCTACTGTGGTATGGCAAGGCGGGAATGAGTACCAGGTTTCACAAGGCATTTATGATCATTTTGGAGCAAAAGTGTGGTTCGTTGGCACGGTGCCAGCGGGCGGCAATGCGACCATCACCGTCAACTGGTACGCGCTCGCCACCGACCCGCTGACAGGCTGGGCAGAAGTGAGCGCTGCCGACCAAACGGACACCGACAGCACACCCGCAAACGGTACACCCGGCACCGCCAACGAAGACGACGAGGCCGCCAAGACCGTCACCGTGCCGGGGCAAGGCCCTCAAAACCAGACGATTAACTTTCCCATTATTTCAAATAAAGAAACGACCTCGCCACCGTTTACCGTCAGCGCCACGGCGACGAGCGGACTACCCGTCAGTTTTCAAATCGTGAGCGGCCCAGCCTCTATTGCTGGCAATACCATTACATTGACAGGGACGACGGGCGTCGTGACGGTGCGGGCTACGCAGTCTGGCAACGCCCTTTGGAATGCCGCTGCGCCCGTTGACCAGTTGTTTTTGGTAAACGTGCCGGGTTTGCAGGACCAGACAATTTCTTTCGGGACATTGCCGAACAAACTGACGACTGACCTGCCGTTTACATTGAGTGCGACGGCATCCAGCAGCTTGCCCGTCAGTTTTTCGGTGCAATCTGGCCCGGCCACCATTTCTGGAAATACCGTAACGCTCACCGGGCAGCCGGGCAGCGTGACCATCCGCGCTTCGCAAGGAGGAAATGGTAGCTACAATCCTGCGCCGAATGTTGACCGGACTTTCCAGGTGACCACACCCGGCGGTGGCGGTGGCGTTGACCTCGAACTCACCATGAGCGCCAGCCCGGCGACCATCACCCAATGGGGCAATATTGGTTTTACCGCTACCCTGAAAAACATGGGCACCGTGACGGCCACCGGTGTGAAAGTGGCTTTCCCAAAACCTTCAAGTGTCGTTTTTGTGGGTGGAAATGAGGTAACGGTTTCAAAAGGCAGCTATGGCCTTTTTACTGATCAGATCTGGACAGTCGGAACGATGGCGCCCGGCTCGACGGAGACCATCACGGTCAACTGGTTTATTTTACAAAATGCACCCCTGACGGGCTACGCCCAAGTGACCGCCGCCACGCCTGCCGACGACGACAGCACACCCAACAACGGCACGTCGCCTACCCCGAACGAGGACGACGAGGCGGCCTTCACCGCCAATGCCCCCGGTGCCGGGCCACAAGATCAGACCATTACTTTTCCTGCTATTTCAAATAAAACAACCACCTCGCCGCCCTTCACCGTCAGTGCCACGGCGACAAGTGGGCTGCCCGTCAGCTTTAGCATCGTGAGCGGGCCGGCCATCATTTCCGGCAACATCATTACATTGGGTGGAACGACCGGAAGTGTGACCGTGCGGGCAACGCAGACTGGAAACGCCAACTGGAACGCTGCCTCAGCCGTGGAGCGCACTTTCACAGTGAATGCACCTGGCCTGCTCGACCAGACGATTACTTTCCCCACCATTCCAAATAAACTGACAACGGATGCACCTTTCAATATTTCAGCGACGGCGTCGAGCAGTTTGCCGGTGAGTTTCAGCCTCGTGAGCGGCCCCGCCACTTTGAACGGAAGCCAAGTGACACTGACTGGTGCGACAGGAACAGTGACCATTCGGGCAAGTCAGGCGGGCAATGCACAATACAACCCGGCGCCCGATGTGCTGCGCAGCTTCGGCGTCGCACAGCCCGGCAGCGGCAATGGCCCCGACCTGGAAGTGACACTGACCTCCAGCAGCCCGAATTTGTTGATTTGGAACAACGTGACTTTTACCGTGACCGTGACCAATAACGGCGGACAGGCTGCAAGCGGGGTGAAGCTGGCCGTGCCCATCCCGCAAGGCTTGGCGCACACTGCGAACACGCCCGCATCAGGTACGAGTTACGACCTTTTTACCCAGGAATGGACAGTGGGCAGCCTCCAGGCGGGGCAGGCCAAGACGTTTACCATCGTGCTTTTTTGTTTGCAAAACACAACCCCGCTGCCCTATTTCGTGCAGGTAAAAACGGCCACCCCCGCCGATGTGGACAGCACACCCAACAACAACACATCAGGTACACCTGCCGAGGACGACGAGGCGCTGGTGACACTCATGCCGCCCATCAACCCACTGATTGGAGCCCCCGGTACGGGCGAGGCTTTTAAGCTGAACGTGGCCCAGGATGGCGCCACCGCCAAGCTCCGCTGGACGACCAACAGCGGCGAGCATTGCCTGCGCTACATCGTGGAGCGTTCGGCAGACGGCTGGCAGTGGGATATGATTCTGGCGAGGGACAACGAGGAGTTTTCGGACGACTTTGCCACTTACAGGGACCAGGACTCCCACCCGCTGCCCGGCTGGAATTTTTACCGGGTGAAACAACTGCGGGACGATGGCAACTTTGCTTTTTCCAATGTGCAGATGCTGGAATTCTGGGAGGATTTGGATGAGTTCAAACTCTTCCCCAACCCTGCTGGAGACTATGTGGACGTGAACCTCCGCAGCGTGGAGGGCCGCATCGTGCGCTTGTTGCTGGTGGATAGGTTGGGGCGGCTGGCGAAGGAGGTGGAAATCGAATCTGCTTCACTAGCGCCTTATCGCCTGGACTTGTCGGATGTGCCGGAGGGGTGGTATGTGGTTTGGGTGCAGGCAGAGGGAAGGCGAGCGAAGGGGTTGCGGTTGGTGGTGAGCAGGTTTTGATAAAAACTTCTGTCGTCGTGGTTGACCAGCTTTCTGAAGAGCATGTTCAAAAAACTTTGTGACGCAACGAACGCAACGCACAGAGTCCAAGACCTTGCGTTCGCTGCGGCGTTGCGTGACACACTTTTATAAATATTCTCTTTCTTAAAGTTTGGCCGCCCTTATTTTCTATAACTTATGCAACATAATTACTGTCGCTTCCAGCACCCCACCAAATGATCGTCCACCATCCCGGTTGCCTGCATGAATGCGTAGCATATCGTGGAGCCTACAAACTTGAAGCCCCGCTTTTTCAGATCCTTTGACATGGCATCGCTCTGCGGCGTAACCGCCGGGCACTCGCCCATTTTCTCCCAATTATTGACGATAGTTTTGCCATTGGTGAACTGCCAGATGTACCGGTCAAAGCTGCCGTACTCTTTTTGCGTTTTTAAAAAAGCCTTTGCATTTTCAATAAATCCGTTGACTTTCAGGCGGTTGCGCACAATGCCGGGGTTGGCGAGCAAGGCGGCACGTTTTGCTTCGCCATACACAGCTATTTTTTCGGCATCAAAAAAGTCAAATGCCTCCCGGTAACTTTCCCTTTTGTTCAAAATGGTAAGCCAGCTCAATCCGGCCTGTGCGCCCTCGAGGCAGAGCATTTCAAACAGGTGGCGGTCGTCGTGGACGGGCACGCCCCATTCCTCGTCGTGGTAGCGGAGGTAAATTTCGTGGCCGTGGCACCAGGGGCAGCGGGGTTTGTCGTGCATGTTAGTTGATTATTTTTGGCAAAAGTAGCAGCCTCCGTCAATTCGCAAAGCGCCCCGTTTTATTCTTGTTCCAAAACCAACCGCTGTTGGAGCACTTTGCCCTCATTTGTTTTTAACAATAAAATATATGCCCCGCTGGCAAGCCGCCGCCCAAACACAAAGCGGCCCCCGTGGCTGATTGCTTCCTGTGCCGCCACCAATTTTCCATCCAAAGAAAAAAGCTGCACCGAGGCCGTGGCATGTTCTTCATTTGAAAAAAACACCGCCACACCTTCCGAAGCTGGGTTCGGATAAACGGCAAACCCACCCGCCTTTTCAAAAAGCACCTGCCGCACGGGTGAATAGGCAAAATCTCCGTTCAGGTCAACCAACTTCAGGCGGTAGTAAAATTGTCCGCCTTGCTGGCCCACGCCCCTGTCTGTGGTGATGTATTTTTGTAAAACAAAGCTGTTCCCCTTGGCGGCCAATGTTCCTGTTTTTTCCCAAAAAAAATTGCCAGCGCTGCGCCGCTCTATTTCAAAATGGGACACCCCCTGTTCGGAGGCAGTTTCCCACCGCAATTGAGCGTCTTCTCCCACTGCGGCCGCATCGAAGTGCAGCAGTTCCAGGGGAAGCACCGCCCCGCTCCTGACGCCGAAGATGCCACCGCCCGCTATGCCCGAACGGCTTTGGGTAAACGGACCGGTGCCAGCAGCGGCGCTGCCCGGCACGCTTCCATAGTCCCATTTCGCACCGTCCCATTGGCCGATGGCGCAGTCGTTCCTGTTAAAAGAAAGCTCATCGGAAGCGGCCCACTGCACGGTTAGGTCGAGGTCGCTGCCGCCGGAAATTGGTTCGCTTATTTCCCAGGAGGCGTCCACCGTTTCTGTAGTGAAATTGTCGCCGACCGGGCCTTCCTCAAAGTGGTGTGTCAGGCAGCGCAGGCCGTATTTGCCGGGTGCCCCATTCTGTGCCAAAGTCGCAGGGTTGTAGGTCGTTTCATCGAAGCCAAGGGGGAAGGTAAAACCCGCTGCGCCCAGGTTTTCTTTTTGTAAAAACCCAGTGCCATTGGTCATAAAATAGCGCTGGCCGCTTGTGCCCGTTAAAGTAGCATCAGTTGTAAGCGTGAAGTCATGGGGCCCCAGCACCACCAGGTTGTCGGCAGCGAAATGGAGTTGGTGGGTGAGGGCGGCTGCATCCTGCAAAAGCAATTTCCGGCCAGCGTCCAGTTCAAGCTGGAGGTCGTACCAGTAGGTGCCGCTGGAAGTCAATTGGGCATCCTGACTGCCTGAGAAGATGATCTTACCGGCCCCTGCATTGATGTAGCCCTCGTTGGTAAGATCGGTTTCATGAAGCCGCAGGGTGGCGCTGCCAAGGTGCAGGGCGGCCCCACTGCCAAGATGTAAGGCTGGCTGGGCAGCAGCCTTTTTCAAAAAAAACAGAAACAGGAGGAGGCCAAAAATAAAGCTGCGTTTCATGGCGGTTATTTTATGAAAAATCATTGCTTGGAGGCCACGGTGGCCGGGGCATTCTGCAAAGCCGAAACCGCTTGCTGCAGCGCCTCCAGAAGGGATTTCTGGGCGGCCAGTTCCTCCCGCAGCGCCCGGTTTTCGGCATCGAGTTCCTGCACAGCCTTCACGAGCGGCACGGTGAAAACGGCATAGCGCAGGCCGTAAAATGGCTCACCGTGCTGCGGTGCATCCACGCCGCTAAAGTCATAGCCAAGGCTTTGGGCTGCGGTTTCAACCTCCTGTGCGATGAAGCCGGTGTAACGGATTTGGCCTTTTTCCGCACGGCTCTCCAGGGCTTGTTTATCGGGCGCCAAACGGTCATTTTCGCCAAGGGTATTGGCCAGTTTCTCCATGTCCAGGTTATAGGTCACGGGCCGCAACTGGCGAATGAAATCCAGGCCGAACACGTTTTCCTGGACGTTTTGTTTAAAACGCCCGTCCGAGAGGTCGGTCCAGGGGGCATAGCCGCCAATGGAAGATACGAGGGAGTTGCCGAGCCGCACCTGATTGTTGCCGTTGGTGGTGGCCTGGTAGCCAATGGCCGTAGAATTGGAGCCGGAAAAAAGGATGTTCCCGCTGGCCGAGGCGTAGCTGCCAATGGCCGTGCTGTTGTCGCCCAGAAAATTGCCGTTCATGGCCTGGTACCCGATGGCGGTGTTCTGCGAGTTGTTCGTTTCGTTGATCAAAGCGCCTACCCCCACGACGGTATTGCGCTGGCCAATTGTGTTGGCAAAAAGGGAACTGTCGCCGACGGCTATATTTTTCTCGCCGCTGCTGTTGTTGGTGGCGGAAAGGTTGCCAATGGCGATGTTGCTATCGCCGGTTGCGTTGTCAAAAAGTGCCCGGTGGCCAAAGGCAATGTTGTAATCACCTGCAGTGTTGGTGAAAAGGGCGTTGTAGCCGCCCGCCAGGTTGTAGCTGCCGGTAGCGTTGGAATGGAGGCTGTTGTAGCCGAGGGCGGAGTTGCCGGCACCAGCCGTATTTCCCGAAAGGGATTCAAAACCCAAGGCTGTATTTCCATTGCCTGTGCTGTTGGCAAAAAGGGTCCGGTATCCCACCGCCGAATTTTGTTTTCCCCTTGTATTTCCAAAAAGTGCTTTGGAACCAATGGCAGTGTTGAATTTGGCGTCGTCGGATTCGCTTGCGCTAAGCCCATTGTTATAGAGTGCCGAGTCACCGACGGCCACGAGGTTGCTGCGATCTGTGTTGTTGTACAGTGCCCTGCGGCCCAATGCTGTGTTCGAGGAGCCGGCAGTGTTGTTGTACAGTGCACGTTGGCCAAAAGCGGCATTGCCGCTACCCGTGGTATTGTCAAAAAGCGCCTGGTAGCCCACTGCCGAGTTGGCATCCCCTGCCGTGTTGGCGGAGAGGGCTAGCGAGCCGGTCGCTGTGTTTTCGCTGCCCGCTGTATTTTCAAAAAGGCAATCATAGCCGCTGGCGGTGTTGTGGTTGCCGCTTGTGTTTTTGTTGAGGCTCTGGGTGCCCGCCGCAGTGTTCGACACACCGATGGCATTGGCCTTCAGCGCCTCAAAACCGAGTGCGGTGTTGTTAAAACCCGTTGTGTTGGCAAACAGCGCTTTTGAGCCCAAGGCAGAATTGGCCGTTCCGTGAACAGAAAGAGTGGCGCCCTTGCCGTTGTCAATCAAGGTGGAATCGCCCACGGCGACGAGGTTGGAGCGGGAGGCGTTGAAGTTCAAAGCCCGGCTGCCGATGGCCACGTTGGAATGGCCGAAGGAGTTGCTGGCAAGAGCGCTGCGGCCAATTGCGACGTTGTTGGTGCCAGTCGTGTTGCCGAAGCAGGCTGTTGCGCCAAGGGCCGTGTTGTAGTCCCCCGATGTGTTTTGGTTCAATGCGTCCGCACCAAAGGCGGAATTGTATTTCCCGGTGGTGTTGCCATATAAAGCCAGGCAACCGCCCGCCGTGTTGGCCAAGCCCGTTGTATTGTTCAAAAGCGCCTGGACGCCAGTGGCCGTGTTGTACCCGCCCGTTGTTGTGTTGAGCAAAGCGTTAGCGCCCAGGGCGGTATTGTGGACGGCGGTGGTGTTTGATTTCAATGCCTGGTTGCCGAGCGCCGTGTTCAGGTTGCCGGTGGTGTTGTTGAGCAGGGTGCTGTCGCCGAGCGCCGTGTTGCTCCAGCCCGTGGTGTTCGACATGCCGGAATTCATTCCGACGAAGGTGTTGGCTGCTCCGGTGGTATTTGCAAACCCGGCAGCTTTGCCGAGAAAAGTATTGGAGTGGCCGGTGGTGTTGTCCGTGCCTGCGTCTTTCCCAAAAAATGAGTTGTTGCTGGCGGAAGTATTGGCGTAGCCCGCCCCCTCGCCGAAAAAACTATTATTCACCCCGCCAAGGTTGTAGAACCCTGCCGAACCGCCAACAAAGGTATTGGCGATGCCGGTGCTGTTCAGGTTGCCCGCCGCCGTGCCTAGGAAGGTGTTGTTGCCCGCATCGGGGAATTCGAGGCGGGCCGAGCCGTTGGCATTTTTTAACAAAACCATCTTCTGTGTGCTGCCAACGGTAAAACGGATGATGTCCTCGTCGGGACTGGCCTCCACGTCCACACGGGTATCGCCGTCTCGGTCGGAGAGGCGGCCCCGGGAGGTGAGTTCCGTCCAGCCGCCGGGTTCGTAAAACCAAAAGCTCTTGGTGGTGCTGTCGAACACGAGCAGGCCCACCGCCGGGCTGGCAATGCCGACCCTTTGGGTGGACACCATGCGGGGGATAAGTACGCCCTTGGAAGTAGAAACCACATCCAGCATGGCGCTGGGGTCGGCCTCCACTCCTGTTGGGCTGATGGAAATGCCGCTCTGGGCAAATGCAATATTTGTTGCCCACAGCCAAACGGCTATGGCAAGGATCTTCTTCATCATTTCTGGTAAGTTTTTTTGAAAATGGATGGTAAAAACGCCATCCGGAGGGGAAATGGCACCAAGGGGGAGTTGACCGGGCAAAGTTCGGGGCAACAAGATGGGAGGGCAATAACACGAATGTGCCATTTCTTATCCACCGGCCAGTTGGCTGAAAATACATTGCTTGGTAAGCAGCGGCTTAGTTGCTAAGTTTGCAAATGAATTGAACAAGGTTTTTCCCCTGATAAACTAAAGCAGATTGGCTAAATTATCCGACACAATTGGTGCTGTTTGAATTTGTTTGAAACCGAAGATTCACGTCAGTAAATAGTTGTAAAATTGCTGGTTTTCAACTATTTGCAAGCGTTGAAAACATTGTCGAACTATGTCGAACAATTTCAAACCACTACCTATTCTTTATCAAGCCATAATTTTCAGAAGATGAACACTGTAAAAGACAGGTATATCAACCCGTTGACGGATTTTGGTTTCAAACGTTTGTTCGGCGCAGAGCCCAATAAAATATTGCTGATAGATTTCTTGAATCAGATTTTACCCGAACGCCATAGAATAAAGGATTTAAGCTACTCAAAAAACGAGCAAATCTCCCAAGCAGAACTGGACAGGAAGGCCATTTTCGACATTTACTGCGTAGGGGAGTCAGGGGAACGGTTTATTGTGGAAATCCAGAAAGCCAAGCAGAATTATTTTAAAGACAGAAGTATTTATTATTCGTCTTTTCCGATTCAAGAACAAGGACGCAAAGGGGATTGGGATTACCGGTTGGACCCTGTTTACACCATCGGAATATTGGATTTTATTTTTGACGACCACAAAAACGAGGAAGACCTCCTACATACAGTTGAATTGAAAAACCAGCATGGTGAGGTCTTTTTTGACAAGTTAAAATTCATCTATATCGAATTGCCAAAATTTAAGAAAACAGAGGATGAATTAGCTACACATTTTGACAAATGGCTTTTTGTTTTCAGGCATTTGGCCATGCTGCAGGAGCGCCCAAAAGCACTTCAAGAAAAGATATTTGAGCGCCTTTTCGACGCCGCCGAAATCGCAGGGTTCTCTCCAGAAGAAAGGGAAGCCTACGAAGAAAGCCTTAAATATTACAGGGACATCAAAAACGTCGTTGAAACTTCCAGGCAAGAGGGTAAAACGGAGGTTGCTATTGAAATGAAACAGGCTGGAGAACCCGTCAGCAAAATCCAAAAATACACTGGCCTTTCGGAGGAGGAAATTGAAAACCTGTAAGCAAATCGCTTTTTTTTCCGTCTCTCATTCTTTCCACTTTCACCCATTTATTATCTGAAACTGCAACGCTTTTGCCACCGCCTCGGTGCCGCAGTTCACATGCAGCTTGGCATAAATGTTCTGCAGATGGCGGCGCACGGTTTCCACGCTGATGAAACATTCAGCCGCAATTTCCTTGTAGCTGCGCCCCTTTACCAGCCATCCGAGGATTTCCGTTTCACGTGGCGAAAGGTCGAAGGCCGGGCGCTGAGCGGGCAACAGATAGGGACGCTGCTGGAAGGCTTTCAACAATTTCTTGGCCAGCGACGGCGAAACGGGCGAGCCGCCTTCGTGCGCATCCCGGATGGCATCGAGCAGGCGGGCGGGGCTGGTCTTTTTGAGCAGGTAGCCGTCCGCCCCGGCGCAGATGGCCTCGAACAGCCGCTCGTCGTCCTCGAACACGGTGTACATGACGATGTGCGTGGCCGGGTTGGCCTCCTTGCACAGGCGCACGCCCTGTATGCCGTCCATGCCGGGCATTTCTATGTCCATGATGACCACGTCGGGCGAGTGTTTCTGCATCTCGGCGGCAGCATTGCGGCAGTGTGAAAACTGGCCGCAAAGTTCAATGTCCGGCGTGGCGTCGAATAGCCAAACCAGGCTGTTGCGGAGTTGGTCGTTGTCTTCAAAAAGCAGGATGCGGATGGACATTTTATAATGAGTGGATGAATGAATGAGTGAATGGGGGAATGAGTGAATATCTGGGAGAGTGCAAAGGTCGAGGTTTTAGGGGGTTCGGTACAATAGCACTTAAGTGTTAGCCAGCCGTAAACTCCACCAGTACATAAGCCCCTGCACCTGGTTTCGATTCAATGGACAGGCTGCCGCCGAGGTTCGCCGCCCGGAACTGCATGGATGTCAGGCCATTGCCGTTTGTGGATGTGGCGGGGTTGAAGCCCTGGCCGTCGTCGCGGATGGAAAGGAGGAGGCGCTGGCCCTTTCGTTCAAAGTTGACCCACACCTGCTGGCAGGCGGCGTATTTTACAATATTGTTGAGCGCCTCGCGGTAGAGGAGCAGCAGTTCCCGGCGTTTTTCGTGGCCCAGTTTGAGGTCGTCGAATTCTGCTTCCATGTTGAAATGCAGTGTGATGCCTTTTGCTTCCAGTACCTCACGGGCCTGTTCGTAAAGGCGGCTGCGGGTGTTTTCAAAAGGATCGTTTCCTGGGTGCAGGCTCCAGATGATCTCTTCGAGGCTTTGGTTCACCTGACCAGCAGCTTCTTTGATCTTGTCGGCGATTTCGGCCTTTTTTTCGGGCGGCACGGCGGGGTTTTTCGAGAGTGAAGTAAGTACCTGTATGCTGCTAAGGTTCGAGCCGATGTCGTCGTGGAGGTCGTAGGATATTTTTTGCCGAAGCTTTTGCAGGCGTTCTATATTGTTCAGTTTTATTTTAAAATATACGGCTGTAATAGCAGCTATAATTAACCCCAATATACCATAATATAAGGGCGATTTCCAAAAAGGCTTTTTAATGGAAAATTGTAAAATTTGTTGCTCAAAACAGTAGCCACCATTGGAGCAGGTACGGATAGTTACATCGTATTGGCCGCCCTGCATCCCCGTCAGGCGCAATATATTTTCAGGGCCGACAGGCTTCCATATTTCATCCTTTTCAGAATAATGGTAATAAAATTCGTCTAAATATCCGTCCATTAAATTGAGGGAAGAGAATGCTATTTCAATATTGTTTTCATCATATTCCAGTACCAGTTTTTCGTCGGGCAAAAATGGCCGATCCTTTCCATTGATTTTCAAACTGTGGACTACAATGCCCGCCCCGCTTGAAGGGGCATCGGGAAAATACCTTGTGTCGAGAATGCGGTAGCCGCCCTCCGACCCGATGAACACCCGGCAGGGATCGTCGGTCATGGGTTTTACGGTGTAAATATGGTTGGATGGGATACCATGCTGCTCGTAAAAGCGGTGGATTTTACCTGTGCGGGGGTCGAGCCTCGACAGGCCGTTGCGGGTTCCCACCCATATTTCCCCATTGCAACCCACGGCTAGCGAGGTGACATAATCGTGCGTCAGGCCATCCCTGCTCGTATAGTTTGCAAAAAGCATCGAGTCCGGGTGGAAAGCGAAAATGCCATAGCCTGCAGTGCCCAGCCACAGCCGCCCGTCCGGCGCAGTGGCCATCGAGGTGATGTTGTTTTTAAAAGAATGGTCAACGTTCAGGTCGGGGTAGAAAGTGGCGATGGTATCGGCACTCCGCACCCATTTCCCCAAGCCGCCGCCCTCCCACCCGAACCAGATATCGCCGTGCAAATCCTCGGTAATGGAGCTTATTTCATTGAAATACAAATGGCTATATTTCCCTGAATAAAAGGGATAGTGCGTAAATGCTTTTTCACGGGGGCTGTATTTCACCAAACCCCTGAACTGCACAAAGCCGAACCAAATATCGCCCCGGCTGTCGGCAAAAGGAAAAGCGGTGAGGGAGTCGAAAAAAGAAGGCTTGTTTTTTCCGGGCAGCAAGGAACTTGTGCCGTCCGCCCCATTTACCAAAAACACGCCCTTGTTGGTGGCCGCCAGCATTTCATCTTTTTCAAAAGGGAGGATGGAGAAGATATTGGCCTTGCCGCATTGGGGGTGGCGCAGATCGGAGGAGGCCTGTATGCCGCCAGTTTTTTCATCAAAAACAACCAACCTGCCGCCCCAACTCACCGCTTTGCAACGGCCGTCAGAGCAAGTCATGCCGGTCATCCTTAAACCATTGCCATCAGCTGTCGAGGCTGCATCCTCCACCGTTGGCCAATAGTCGAACAGGCGGTTGACGGGCGAGGTGCGGAGCAGCCCTTTGGAGGTGGCCGCCATGATGATGCCGCTCGCTGATTTCACCACTCCCTGCAGGATATACGGCCCCGGCAACGGAAAATATTCCCAACGACCTGCTGCCACATCAAGGCTGTAAAAACTGTCCAGCCCCTTGGTGCTGAAGCCGATCTTGCCGGGCCCCGGCTGGCTGAAAAAAGGCATGAAATACTCGAACTTGAAAGGCTCGCAAGGTACATCCACCCAGTTGCACCGCCGAAGGTCGAACAGCCCGGAACGGACACCGCCGCTGTGTTCGTACAGTACAAAACCGAGCGTATCGTTGGCCTGCACGAGGGATAAGAAGCGGGTAGCGTCGGGGAATGGCTGCCGTTCCAGGAGGGACATACTTCGGTTTTCGGGCCGTATTTCATACACTTCCTGACGGTCAAATTGTGTGGCCAATGGCCCCACTGCCCAGAGCCGCCCGTCCGGGAAGACCCATATCCGGTTGGGCTGGAGGTGGCTGGCAGTCAGCACTTTTTCCGGCGGGAAATAATAGGCCTGCAACACGACTAAATCCTTTGAAACTAGGAAAACTCCCCCCGTAGTGACGGCCCAGCAACTGCCCTCCGCCATTACTTTCAGTTGGTGGACGTTGTTGGTGCGGGCAGCCAACTGTGCCGGGGCGGGGAAGACGAGTGGCTCGATGCGGAAGTTGCGGATGTGGATGCGGGCAATGCCCCCATCGGTGCCAACGAGGATATGGAGGCTGTCGTAGCTGGCGAGGCATTTAATGTTTTGCCCCTTCATTTGCCCTGGGCCGTCGCCACTGAAAAAATGGCGGAAAGTGCGGCCGTCGTAGCGGTTCAGCCCATTTTTTGAGCCTGCCCAGATGAAGCCGTCGGCATCTTCGAGGAGGCAGTTGAGATGGGTTTCGGAGAGGCCATCGGCGGCGGTGAGGAGGGTCGAATTTTGAAACAACAGTTGCCCCTCGCACCCGAAGGTGACAGCACCGGCCAGCAAGGCACATAGCAGGGACTTTAGCAGGGGCGGCATTGGCATTTTTTAAATTCCAGTAAAAGCCACTATTCAGGCTGTTTCATAAAAAGCCATTACTATGCCGGAGAAGCCAACAGCACAATTCTTTGGCGGCCAGTGGTTTTTTGCGGATGTTTGCCGAAAAACTATGAGCAACTCCCTCCCCGACAACACCGCCATCGTCTTCGACATCCGCCGCTTCATCGTGTCGGGCGTTACCTGGTACCTGCCCGGCGCTTTTATCGTAAAAAAAGACAAGGACGGCCAGCCTACCTACATCGTGCAGAACGCCACCCCCGACACCATCGGCAGCTACGGCCATGAACTCACCCCCGCGCTAAAACAACTTTTCAACATCATAGACAGCCTGACGGAAAAGGCATTGGAAGAGAAATTCAACCCGCCCAAGGGGAAGCCCAAGCCCCTCGAAGTGTTGCTGCAAGACGAAGTGCTGAAGCGCCACATCGAGCAGTACGTCCACCGCCAGGTAGATGTTTTTTTGAAAAAAATGACCGAAAAGCGCCTCCCGCTCACCTTCATGGGCGAAAAAAAAGCACTGATGCAGGATCTGCTCGTGCGCTATCCTGACGGGGGAATCACGCCCCACCTCATCTTCCGCCGCACGAAAGATGGCGTGCTGTACCGCTTGAATTTCACCACAGGCGAGGAGCGTTGGCTGGTGCGCTGGAAACAGCCCACCCCCCTCACCAACCAGCCCGGCTGGCTTATGGTGGACAATACCCTCTACCCCCTGCCCGACCTGAACGGCTACATGGTGAAACCCTTTATGACCAAGGACGAACAGCCCGTGCCCAACCGGGTAATGCGCACCTATTTCCAAAAATTCATCATGAAAGCCGTGGAACGGACGGAAATAGAGGCCGACGGCTTCGACTTGACGGGCACCCGCAAACTGGAGGGCTGCGAGCTGTCGTTGGCGAAGCACTTGTTTAAAAACAGTTGGTTTGTTTCGGTGAAATTCCACTACATGGGCGCTTCGTTCCTGCAAAACGACCCCAGGGAAATGCGCACGGCGCTGCACTTCGAAAATGAATCCGACATCCGCATCATGCAGGTGAAGCGCAACCCGGAAGGCGAGCGGGAGTACCTGGACAAGCTGGCAGGATTGGGTTTTGAAATGAAAGAAGGGAGCTTGTGGGGGATTCCATTTACGAATGACGATTTACGATTTACGATTGGGGGGGCGCAGCTTGGGGGGGAGGAGCCTTTCTTTTTGGCGGTTGAAAAGCTGTCGGCGCTCCGGCCTGCTTTGGAAGGGGCGGGATTCACGCTGGATGCGCCAGTTTTTGACGACAAGAAAATCAGCTTGCTGTCCCCGTCGTGGGAACAGGAAATCGTACAGGTGAACGATTGGTTCGATTTGCGCATCACCATCCGGGTGGGGCAGTTTGAATTCCCGTTTTCAAAACTGATCAGCTACATCCGTGACGGAGAGCGGTTTTTCCCCTTGCCTGACAGCACGTTTTTCCTTATCCCGGAGGAATGGATGGCGAGGTTTCATGGTTTGGCGCATTTGGGGAAAATGGACGGCGATAGCCTGCTGTTGTCCAAAAGCCAGCGCCCGCTGCTGGAATCTTTGGGTTTGGGTGACATGGCAGAACCCGTTGATAAAAAGGAGGTTGATTTTCAATTGTCACCAATGCTAAAGGCTGAACTGCGGCCTTACCAGGAAACGGGCGCCCGCTGGCTGGCGCAGCACTACCATGAGGGTTTAGGGGCCTGTCTCGCCGATGACATGGGCTTGGGCAAGACCCTGCAGACGCTGGCCATCCTACTGTTTGCCAGGGAAAATCGTCAATCGTCAATCGAAAATCCAAAATTGCCTCAACCCAGCCTTTTCGATGAACCAAGTTTTAACCCATTACAGGCGCTTATTCTTTTGCCCGCTTCCCTCGTCTTCAACTGGGAGCGGGAGATCAAAAAGTTCGCCCCCGGCATCACCGTCTGCCGCCACGTAGGGCCGGGACGCACGAAGGACGGGCGCATCCTCGCCCGCTACGACATTGTGCTGACCACCTACCAAACCGCCCAGCGTGACTTGGATTTTTTGAAAAAAACCGACTGGGAATACGTCGTGCTGGACGAAAGCCAGTACATCAAAAACCCACAGAGCGGCATTTTCAAAGCCGTCGGCGAACTGCCGGCGAAACACAAAATCAGCCTCAGCGGCACGCCCATCGAAAACTCCCTGAGCGACCTTTGGGCGCAGATGCAGTTCCTCAACCCCGGCATGTTGGGCAATTTCACCTATTTCAAAAAGCATTTTATCAAACCCATCGAAAAGCAGGAGGACGAGGTGAAAAAGGGAGAGCTGCGCCGCCTCGTGGAGCCGTACCTGCTGCGCCGTACGAAGGAGGAAGTGGCCCCCGACCTGCCCCCGCTCACCGAGTCTGTTTTTTATGCTGAAATGACGGAGGCGCAGGCCAAGCTGTACGAAAAAGAAAAATCCGCCGTGCGCAACAAACTGCTGAACATCGGCGACCCCTCGCAGCCGCAGAACCGGGTGGCCGTGCTGGCTGCGCTGACCCGGCTGCGTCAGATTGCGAACCATCCAGCTTTGGTAGAAATTGGGAAATTGGGAAATTGGGAAATTGGGGACGAACAAGCCAATGGCACCCAATTTCAGTCTTCCTCCTCCGGCAAATTCGACGATGTAATAGAATACTGGGAAACCATCCGCCGATCCGGCCACAAGGTGCTCATTTTCAGTTCTTTTGAAAAATACCTGCGACTGTTCCGGGCGCACTTCGAGGAGGCTGGACAGCCCTATGCCTGGCTGACGGGCGACGTGTCGCAGGCGCAACGGAAGAAGGCTGTTGACCAATTTTCCAACGACCCCGGCATCCAGGCGTTTTTTATGACCACCAAGGCGGGCGGCGTCGGCCTGAACCTGACGGCTGCCGATTACGTCTTCGTGCTCGACCCCTGGTGGAACCCCTTCGTGGAGAGCCAGGCCATCGCCCGTGCCCACCGCATCGGACAGACGGAAAAGGTAGTGGCGGTAAAGTTCATTTCAAAGGACACCATTGAGGAGAAGATTTTGAAGATGCAGGAGCGGAAGTCGGCGCTGGCAGGGGATTTTCTGGCTTCGCCGGAGACGGTGGCTTGTACGCGGGCGGGGTTGGCGGAGTTGCTGGATTGAGAGGTGAAAGCGGAATTATTTCCGTAAATTTGTAAAAATTTCAAATCATGTACAAAGAAGAAATCCCGATAGAAAAT
The DNA here is from genome assembly GCA_020636005.1 of Lewinellaceae bacterium. Lineage (GTDB taxonomy): Bacteria > Bacteroidota > Bacteroidia > Chitinophagales > Saprospiraceae > UBA6168. Next base: position 17,177 of record JACJYR010000008.1, on the reverse strand, counting down.
CCGGCCTTAGTAGAAACTGATTACGAAACAGAAAGAGGAAAACCTATGCCCAGCATCAACCATTCCGTCATCCAATTAAACATCGGGGTCGCCTTGCGGCTCCACTACGGTAAACAATACACCATCGCTTCGGAAGTGGATCTGGACTTGCCCAATGCCCAGCGCCCGACCGTGCCGGACATCGCCATTTTCACAAAACGGGAACTGTCGCTCTCGAAAGACATCGTAAAGGTGAAAGAACCGCCCCTCACCGCCATCGAAATCCTTTCTCCCAGCCAGCGCATCGAGGACGTGAAGGACAAGATTTTTGAAAACTACTTCCCCGCCGGGGTCAAATCGGCCTGGCTCATTATCCCCTCCGCCCGGACGGTCAGTGTTTTCACGCCGGATGAAAAATTCAAGACCTATGCTACCGGCAAATTCTCCGATCCCACCAACGGCATTGCCCTCGATTTGGACGAAGTGTTTGAAGGGTTGAGTTGATAGTTTTTTTACCCTTTTCCAACTTGAATTGATTGAGGAAGATTTCGTTATTTCATTAAATCTTGCTTCTCTTTCAACTTGTACTGTGTGGCAGATCGGCAGTGCCGTTTTGAAAATGCTTCAATGAAATTTCCCCTAGGTAACGATGAAAAAATAACTTCCCTGTTTTGATGTTGAAACCCCAGCCCTGGAAGGGTTTTTTAAAAATAATCCCGATTTCACATCGGGATTATTTTTTCTTCGATCCTGAAACGCAGCCAATTGAAAATTTCCTTTGTACAGGTGGAAAACCGTAACCAACCGGATGCAACGATTCGCCGAAACTGACATTGAGCAAATACTTGCCGGGTGCTGCAAGCAGGATCGCAGCAGCCAACATGCCCTGTACCGTATGTACTACGCCTATGGCATGAGCATCTGCATCCGTTATGCGGATCACGAGCAGGAGGCGGTTTTTATTTTGAACGAAGGGTTCCTCAAAGTTTTCCTGAACATCAAAAAGTTCGACGCCTCGATGCCGTTCAAACCTTGGTTCCGGACAATTTTGGTGAATACGGCCATCAACCACATCAAAAAGCAAAGAAAATTCAAAATGGAAGTGAGCATGGAAGAAGCAAGGCACTTACCGGATCGGGAAGACATCCTGAGCCGCATCAGCTACAGGGAATTAATAGGCATCGTCCAGTCTCTTTCCACTGCCTATCGGACGGTCTTCAACATGTACGTCATTGATGGCTTTAAGCACGAGGAAATTGCCCAGCATCTAGGCATCACAGTGAGCACCTCAAAATCGAACCTGACCAGGGCCAGGGCGAAGCTGCAGGAACTGGTCATGAAAAAACTAAACGTAACTATTTGACCCAACCCCAAGCTACAAACCACTAACCATCACATGCCAAACTGGACAGACAAAGACACGGACAAGTTATTCCAGCAAGGATCGGAGCAGTTCGATTTCGAGTACAACCCTGCTGCCTGGGAGCAGATGGATAGGATGCTTGACAAGGACAAGCGCCGCCGTTGGCTAATTTGGTGGGCTTCAGGAATAATTGGGGCAGTGGCAATAGCTGTAGTTATGTTCTTTCTGTGGGGCAAGGAGCGGGTGGATGATGGAAGCATAAAGCCAAACATTGAGGAAAGTAGAGTGGTGCAAAATAAACCGGAGCAAAACCAAGCCGAGGCAGGCGGCGAATTGGAGTCTGCTGATTTTCAACAAAATAACAAGCATTCAGAAGCGGCCCAAAAAGGACGGGCTTCGGGCTACACGAAACAAAAGACAGGTTTAGGCGAAACCGGAAAGCAGGAGCCAGCGCCGGCCGGCGCAACAGGACATGGGGAAGAGCGGAAAGTTGTTTTTTACAAAAAGCCATCCAACCAACGGAAGCTATCTCAAGGGATTTCCGAAGGAGCAACGAAGGAATCAAAAGCACAAGCACCGCCAGCGGCAGCCGAAAGCGGCAGCCGTAATGAATGGGATCGTGTGCAGGTGCCAGCGGAGCCGGCAATTGCGGATGGCGAACCCGATAAGGGCACACTTGCGGAAAATGGCTTACCGTCCAGGCCTGATGACAGGGCGGCGCTCCTGCCCGGTTTAACTTTTTTACCTGTGCCAAGCCCGTATATTTCCCACAATGGGGCTATCCCGTCGCTCACTTTGCCGCTTGGCGAATGGAATTCTGTTATGGTCAATGGCGGTATATCCATCGGCAATGAACTCATTATCGGCATTGGCGGCGGCCCTGAACTTAACTCAGTCGGCTTTGGCGACTTTTCCCGTCTCAATTGGAAATTCGGCCTCCACCTCGAATACCGTTACAGGGAGCGTTTTGGCCTGGGCATTGGTGCGAGCTATCTGCGAATGAAATATGTTGCTGGAAAAGGGGAATTTCAACTGCCCGAAACATTTCCCAATCTGGATAAACTGGTGGCCACCCGTGGTACTTGCGACATGCTCGAAGTGCCAATTGAAATCAGCTACTTCTTGGGGGGGCATCGGCATTCTGGCCTTTTTGGCACCCTAGGAGTGGCCTCGTATTTTCTTTTTTCAGAAGACTACATCTACGACTACACTTATTACAACCCTAACCACATCAACCGCTGGTCCACCAATGAAAATGGGAATTACTGGTTTGGGATCGGCGCATTGTCGGTAGGTTATAACAGCTGGGTGTCAGAGAGGCTTGCTGTCAGGTTTGCGCCTTATGCGCAATTCCCGCTGCGGGGCGTCGGGCATGGCGATGTAAAACTGTATGGCATCGGGGTGAGTTTACGGCTGGAATACGCTTTGATTAAATAACTACATCCTGCACATTAGTTACTAAAAAACAAAACCACCCCTACAATGCCGCCTCCCAAAAAGCTCCCTATCTTTCGCTGTAATCTTACCTGGCATTTCGTTTTCAGCTCAAGTTGCAAACAACCGGTGGAGGCCGTCTCATAAGTCAATTTTTGGAAAATGACGCCAACCATTGTTTAACACAAAGCCATAAAGTCCCCGATTAATATTCTTTTGTGCCTTAGTGCCTTTGTGTAAAACGTTTGGTTTCCGAATATCAATATTGCCTTATGAGACAGCCACTTTTTTTGTAAAATTTCTAAAAATGTTAGGGTGAACTACATGCCCCCTATCCGTTTTTATTTCACTATTGTTGAGCCTTTGCCACTATCCGCAAGCCAAACTTGGCGTACTTATTTTTTTTAACGAACCTCCAAACAGCCTTAATGGCAAAACAGACTCCCCCTTCCGGCAACCAGCCGCCTGATAAACCCGAAAACCGCAATTTTTCTTGGGTAAGAAATTCTCCTGGATTTGCTACTGCCTATCGCATTATTGCCCTGGCAGGTGTCCTGTTCATTTTTTCAAAACAAGCCGAAGATGTCCCTTTGTCCAAGTTCTGCCAGGCAATGCTGGCCAATCAGGGCATCCAAAAAATAGGCGTCGTCAATAAAAAGAAGGCAGACGTTTTCATCCAAAAAGAAAAACCCGGGCAAAGCGTTTACGCCAAAATACCTTCCGGCCAGGCCATGCTTCAAAAGCCTGCCAGCGGCTCCGTCCCGTACCGCTTCCCCTGCCCCGTCATTTTTATCAAATAATCCAGCCGTTTTTGCGCTTCGGCCCGGCGGCTGTCGCTCCTGATTTCCGCTATCCAGCCAATTTTCAGGCGCTTGTAGAAGTGGGGGAAGGCATCGAAATTCTTCCAGACCTGCGCATCCCGTTGCAGTTGTTCCAACACCCAATCAGGTATCTCAAAAGGATCTTCCGGCGAACCGATCTGGTCTTCGATGGGGGCAATGCCGGCAGGGGTCATCAGGCCTTGCCGTTGCAGTTTCCAGACCCGCTGGCGGTTCAGTTCGGAGAGGAAGGTTTTTTTGCGGCGGGGCGTGATGCGCTGCACGTTGCTGGCGGCGTCCAGTTTTTTAACGATGCCGTCAATCCAGCCGAAACAGAGGCATTCTTCCACGAGGTCGTCGTAGCCGATGGAGGGCTGGCCGCTGGCTTTGACGAACCGTTGCAGCCAGATTTCCGGCTTGATCCGGTGGTGGGTTTCGAGCCAGGAGCGCCATTCTTTTCTGTTGATTGGATAAAATATTTCGGTGATTTCGACTGCCATAGGAAGGGGTGAGAGAATGAGAACAATCCTGTTTGTTGGGAAACAGAAGAAAATATTTTACAGGGCTGCGCAATGATAAATAAAATTCCAGGATGATTAAAGCCATCGGCACTTGTCGCCTATTTTTGCTTTTAAACTTTTTCCTCAGTCCATGATCACCAGCGAAACCGTCCGCCAACTGGCGCTTGCCCTCCCCGAAACGATGGAGCAGCCCCATTTTGAAAAAAACGCTTTCCGCATCAATGGGAAAATATTTGCCACGCATTCTGCTGAAAAACAGCAAGTAGTCGTCAAACTGAACGAAGTGGATCAATCCGTTTTTTCGGCCATGGGAAAGGGAAGCTGCTACCCGGTGGCAGGGGGTTGGGGCAAACAGGGCTGGACGGTGATCGAATTAAGCTCGGCAGAAGAAGTTTTTTTGCAGGATGCCCTGAAAACGGCCTGGTTGACCGTTGCACCGCCGAAATTGGTGACGAAGTATTTTCCAGGGTAGAGCCGGCTCGGACACCCTCCGTTGTTTACACTTTTGCGCTGGCCCTGCCAGTAGGGCATTCCCAATCAAAATCGTTTTCCCCCCAACACCCGCTTTCAACTCCATACCTTTGCCCGGCAATAAGTCCAACAACCGCATGAATCCAACTGTCCGGAGAATTGTCCTAGTTTGTTTGTTTGCTGTTCAAATGGTTGCTTCCGCCATCGCGCAGGAAGAGTTGTTTGTGTCCGCCAATTTCAAAAACACCGCTTTGGCCGCTGCCCTGCAGGAGTGGGAAAAAGCCTATGGCCTCTCCTTTTCCTTCGACGATGCCGCCGTGCAGGACAAATTCGTCACCTGCGTTTTTAAAAAAAAGCCCCTGGCGGAAGCGCTCCAGACCCTCCTGGCCGGTACGGGCCTTGATTTTGAAACCCTCGACCGCCGCTATGTTTTGCTGAAATGGAAACCGGGCCGGGAGTTGCCCCCCGACAGCGGGCCACCGCCCATGTCCCTCTGCGGCAGCATCCTCGACGGGGAGACCGGCGAGCCGTTGCCCGGTGCCATTGCCTACATCCCAAACTCCCCGAGCGGCACAGCGGCTGACGAAAAAGGCGGCTTCACTTTGAACGGACGTTTTACCCAAAAAGACTCTTTAAAAATCAGCTATTTGGGCTACGAGGTGCAGACGGTGGCCGTAGCCGATTTACTAAACAAGCCCTGCCAGTCCTTTTCGATGAAATTTGCTGAAAACCTCATGCCCGACATCATCATCCGCGACTTTGCGACGGACATGGTGCAACTGGGCAGCGACGGCAGTTTCCATTTTAAAAAAGACAAAATACCCACCATGCCCGGCTGGGGCGAGCCCGACGTGATGCGCATCCTGCAACTGCTGCCCGGCATCGGCAGCGCCGACGAGACGCCCGCCCGCCTCAACGTGCGGGGCGGCACGCCCGACCAAAATCTGGTACTGTGGGAAGGCATCCCGATTTACCATACGGGCCACTTTTTCGGCCTGTACGATGCCTTTAATTCTTATGCCGTGGACGAAGTGGACGTGTGGCGGGGCAACTTCGGGGCAACGTATGGCGGGCGGAATTCCAGCGTGATTGACATCCGGGCCAGCGATGCACCTGTCGAGAAAATCCACTGGGGCGCAGGCATGAACCTGCTCAGCGTGCAGACTTTTTTCGAGGCGCCGCTTTTCAAGAAAAAATACTCGTTGCGGGTGTCGAACCGCCGGTCTTACGTGGATGGCCTGCAATCTACGGCCTACCAGAATTTTTTCAACCAGGCTTTTCAAAATGGCAAAATCGCCCTGCAGGAAGTTGAAAAGGGAGGGTCGGTCATCTGGCAGCCCACCGTCAGCTTCGGCGATGCCAACCTCAAGCTGAACTGGCAGGGAAGGCGGAAGGGCCGCCACGCCATCAGCTTTTACTACAGCAACGACCACCTGGACTACCGCTTTTCCCGCGACGACAGCACCTACTACACCGAAACCAGGGATCTGATCGATGCCGAAAACGTGGGCCTGAGCTGGCAGCACCAGGCCGATTGGTCCAGGAATTTCCACATCCGGTACAAAGTGGCCGTCAGCGCTTTTTCCAACCATTACACTCTCCAGTACAACGACGGCGACCGGGAGCGCCCATTTACCTACCGGTGGAACACCGACAACGAAATGGCCGACTTTTCCGCCCAGTTCCACCACCAATGGAAAGTTGGGAAAAAACACGCCCTGGCGGCTGGCTACCAACTCAGCGTACAGGAGGCCATGATCGTGTACCGGGACACCAACGCCGTGAAGCAAGAGGCGCACATCTGGTCGAACGATACCGCCCGCACCGGCCTGCACACCCTCTATGCCGAATACAACTTCCGGCCCGGCGACAAACTGGATCTGACCTTCGGCCTGCGGGAAAACTTCTTCCCCACACGCTCCCTGCACTACCCGGAGCCGAGGCTGAACGTCAACTGGCGGCCTTTTTACGGCAAAAAGGGACGCCTGGACGGCGATGGTTTTTTGGTAAAAGGCAGCCTGGGCAGCTATTACCAGTTTGTGTTCCAAATCATTGACTACGGCGACCTCGGGGCGGGCGAACCGCTCTGGGCGGTGGCAGGCAAGGACATCCCCGCCCAGCAGTTGGCCCAGGTCACCCTCGGTGCGGCCTACGAAACCAAATCGCTCCTCGTGGACGGCGAGTTTTACCTAAAGGGCAGCACCAACCTTACCTCGCTCAACCTCCGGGTGGACAAGGGCTTCGAGCGGCCCCTGGCCTTCAACGGCGAGTCGGCCGCTGCCGGTTTTGATTTTTTGATCCGAAAACGCCTCCCCCCGTACAGCGTCTGGCTGTCCTATTCACTGGCCGGGGTGCGGCAACAGTTCCCGGAACTGAACGGCGGCCAGCCTTACCCTGCCCGCCACGACATCCGCCACCGCCTGAACTGGGTGAACATGCTGGCCCTCAATCGCTGGGACTTTGCCGCCAACCTCGCCCTGCGCAGCGGCAGCCCCTATTCCCGGCCACGCGTCGTGGAGGCAAGCTGCCCGGAATGCACGGCGGACAGCACGTCCTACGCCCTGGACTTCGATCAATTGAACAACCTGCGCCTGCCTGGCTCCGTGCGGGTGGACGTGAGCGCTACCTACAAGTGGTCGAAAAAGCGCTCCCGCGGAAAAGCAGGCCTGGCAATCTATAACCTGCTGAACCGGAAAAACTTCCTGGACAAAGACTTTTTACTGGAAACACCCCCGCTGGATGAGCCACAGGATTCCTATCAATTACAGGAACTCGGGCGCCTGGCGGCGAGGATTACGCCTAGCTTTTTTGTACTAGTGGAGTGGTGAATGTGGGTGTGTTCGGGTGTTTTGACCCTGGTTTTCAATTTTGGCCCAAAAGGTATTTGAATGAAACATTCAGGCCCTTTTTTTAGCAGGCAGTCCCGCGCAAGGCTTGCCATCGCCTTTGGCGGCGAATGTATTCAATATGGCGAGGTGTTGCTGTGGGCCTATAAAGAAGCGCCTGCCAGTATTTCACTACCGGCAGGCGCAGGATCAGGTTTCCGGGATACAGGCTTTTAACGCCCCCTTTTCGATTTGGCCTTTCCTATCAAGGCCTTTGAAATGCGTGCCTTCTGTTGCCCGGCTATTTTGCTGTGGCGTTTGACCACCAACTTGGCGGGGGTGTCTTTTTGCCCGCCCAGCACGACGCCTCCACCGTTCACCAGGCAATCGTAACAGTTGGCAAAAATAGCTTCCAGTTCACTGTCGCTGTTCACTGTCACCACCGAGCCGTCCGCGCTCAACGTCACGCTGAGGGGGTATTGGAAAGAAATTTCCTCCATGCTGTTGGGATTGGCTTCGTACCAGGCTTCAATGACTGTGACCAATTCCTCATCCGAGTTGACGGCGGGTGTAGTGCCATCGGGCAACACCAATGTGATGGGATAATTGAAGGAAAAACATTCCTCAAACCCAACGACGCCGCCATAGCAGGTCTCAAGGATGGAGGTCAGTTCCGTTTCATTTTCGAGGGTCAGGGTTTCGCCGGTTTCCAGCAATTTCACCTGCAGGGGGAACACGAGGGTCGGGAATTCCATGCTGTTCGGGTTGGCGTCGAACCAGGCCATGAAAATATCGTCCAGATCCTGGTCGCTGTTGGCGGTTTGGGTAGTACCGTCCGGCAGGGCCACCTGCAGCGGGAAGACGAAGGCAAAGCAGTCCTGGATAGGCTCCTCGCCCCCCCAATCCCCGTAGCAGTCTTCGAAGAGTGCCTCCATTTGGGCGTCGCTGCCCACCGTGGTGCTGGTGCCGTCAGCCAGGGTAACATTGATCGGGTAGGCCACGGTCGGGTCGAGCGTGTCGTTGGGGTGGTCGCTGTACCAGTTGTCAAACAACTGCATCAGTTGCAGGTCGCTGCCGGCGGTAGCGGTAGTGCCATCGGGATAAACGACCGTCACCGGGTAAGCAATGGTGAAGCAGTCCTCCCATCCGATTTCATCCTGGAAACAAGCCTCCAGCAAGCTGAACAACTCGTCATCGGAATGTACGGTTTGGGCTGTTCCGTCCTCCAGCGTCACGGTAATAGGATAGACAACGGCTGGGCAGGTGGTGTCGCCGGGGTGTTGGGCGACCCAGTTCTCGTAAATGGTTTCCAGTTCTTCCATGCTGTTGGCGGCTTGGGTGGAGCCATTGGGCAGTTCGATGGAGACAGGGAAGGTGATTTCAAAACAAAGTTCATCCTCTCCGTTGCTGCGGGAAGTGGCCACCTGTTGCATCCCATTGTTAGGGGAAAAAGTTTTGGCGTCGCCCGTGGCAGGTGTTATCGGGTCATCTTTTTTGCAGGAGGCAAAAAGAGCGATCAAAGAGAGGGTAAAGAGGCTGATGGTCAGCAGGTTACTGAATTTTGTCATGGCTTTAGATTTTAATTTTGAAATAAATGGCGGCAAAGAAATCCCCGGCGACAAAGGGGGGCAATAATCCCCTCCGTTGTATGCTAGTCGGGCAAGTTTTTTTACCTGGTTGTGAAAAGAATCGGGTGATGAAAGATGGTCTGTCGGGACTGGTTAGCTAACCGATTTATTACCAGACAACCCGGAAAACGGGTTCCCCTACCCAGGGTGGGAAGTTTTTTTAAAGATCGAAGGAAAAATAATTGGGCTTCCGAAGCTAATATGGGGGAGAAGTTTTTCCGGCGTTGCGCATTACAATTTAAGCCTCTCTGCTTTCCTTCAGGCCGCCGGCATTTTTTTTTCATGAGTATGGAAGGAAAAATAATCCCGATGCGTACCGCCGAAAATAAGTTTTTTATAAAATGCTATAGGGCGTCCCAGCGGGACGGAATCTTTGTAGCTTGCCATGAACCGAGGTCTTTTGTTCCGTAGGAACGATATGTCGTTGCTTCTCAGATACCGTTCCGATGGAACGGAGACCATTGATGCTTACAAATCCTACAAAGATTCCGTCCCGATGGGACGGTGATTATTAAAAACTTATTTTCGGCAGTAGAAATCGGGATTATTTTTAAAAAAACCCTTCCAGTACTGGGGTTTCAACATCAAAATAGGGAAGTTATTTTTTCATCGTTCCTGAAATGACAAAAGCTGGCAGGTTGGGTTCCTGCCAGCTTTTTTGTCTTTTAAAGAAAACTCCTTTCAATTCTGCGGGGCACCCGCATCCAGCCAGCATTTAATCTGGCCCAGTTGCTCGCTGCTCAGTGAACTGCCCTGCGGCATGGTCTGGTTGTCAAGAACCTCTCTTTTGAAACGGCCATTGTTGACATACGCTGAGAGTTTGGCGTAAGTCGTCAAATCGCCTTGCCGGCCGTTTTGGCCGTGGCAATTGGATCCCCCGCAGCTTTGCAGGATGAGCGGATTGATGGTGCCGGAATAGGTCACGGCTGTGCAGTCCACATTAGCGGCGGGAACGGTAGTGTCTTTGCCACAGGCGGCAAAAAGAATGGTTACGACCAACAACGACAAAAAGATTTTGAATTTCATCATCTTCTGTTTTAAGATCGAAGGAACAATAAAACGGCGCTTTTATTTTAAAAACCTTTCCTCGAAGAGGCTTCCAAAAGTAAAATTGACAAGTTATTATCCATTCGTTACTAAGTGAAATAATACTCCCCGCCCGGCTGCCGCCGGGCACAAGGTTGAATGGAAAAAAGTAGAAAAAAACTGCCGCTATGGATGATTTTGTGTAAAAACCGCCCCGCCGGAGCGGAAAAGGAAACGATAGGTGCTGATTCGCTTAAAAGGGTTGCAGAGGTTAAAATTTCAGGGCATAACTAATGCCGGGCATAGCGCCGAACAGATAGACAGGCTTCAATACCCGGTTCCCCATCCGGTCAATATCCACTTGGTAAAAAGCAACGTTTTTGCGGTCGTAAACATTGTAAACACCAGCCTTCAGGGTATGCTCTGCCCAGCCCAGGGCGAGGGTATAGGAGAGCGCCAGGTCGAGGCGGTGGTAGGCCGTGCTGCGCAATCTGTTTTTGGTGCCGGGCGGCGGCACGTCCCCTTCCGCTTCGGACAGCAATTGTGGGTTGGGTGAGCCAAAATGCCAATTGAGGCTGGCCTGCCAATGGTTTCCAAGGCGTTGGAACAGGAATAGTTTCACTTCGTGGCGGCGGTCGTAGAGGAAGGTATATCGTTGGCCGCCGTTTTGCCCGTCGAACTGGCGGGTGCTTTTCGACAGGCCATAGCCAAACCAGCCGCCCGTGCGGCCTTCCTGTTTGCGCAGCAACAGCTCCAGCCCGTAGCTCCGGCCCTCGCCGGTGATGTAGTTTTCCTGCTGGGGATCCTCACCGAAAAAGGGATCGAAGTAAAACGAATCCGGGAAGGCGGCGAGCCCTTTCATCCATTTGGCATAGCCTTCCAGGCTGAACTCCACCCCGTTTTTCAAGCCTCCCTCCAGGCCCAGGGTGGCCAGCCAGGCCCGTTGTGGGTCCAGCTTGGCACCTGCCGGCAGCCAGTAGTCGCCGGGGAAACTAAAATTAAGGGTGGGTATCCGCTGCAGGTATTGAACCGTGCGGGAAAGGGAGGCTGTCAGCTTCAACTGTTTGCTCACCAGAAAATTGGCACTGAGGCGGGGCTCGGGATAAAAGAAAAATTCACCGCCTGACCCAAAGGCGGAAAGCCTGAGCCCGGTGTTGAACAACCATTGCTGGCCGACCCTGAATTCATCCTCGATATATGCTTCCAGGCTGACGGCGTTTCTTTTCCCGTCGTTGCTGAAATAATCCTCGATGGAAAGGGAATCATTTGCATAGGGGTCTTCCACTTCCTGTTGAAGGGAAGTCAGGTTGGGCCGGAAATGGTGGCGGGTGGCCCCTACGCCAAAACGGATATAATGGTTGGCACCGGGCGCAACATCAAAGTCGGTCTTCAGGGCCAGATCCCGGATGTCCGATTGCAGGCCCAAAAAGGAATTGTAGGAAAAAGCCGTCTCGCCCGGCACATTGGAAATAAAGGACTCTTCGTCCAGAAAACCCAGCGAAAACTTGAAATGGCTGTAGGTCAGGGTTGTATTGGAAAACATTTTTTGGCTGTATAGGTGGTTCCAGCGGAGGGAGGCGATGGTATTGCCCCAGTCGAATTTTGTTTCCGACATGCTGGTCTGGGTACCAAATTCGTCCTCCTGCATCAGGCTCTCCTGCCCCTTGAACACGTCGTTGCCCCGGTAAAAGCTAAGGAGCAGTTTGTCCCGTTCCGACAGGGCGAAGTTGAACTTGGCATTTGCGTCAAAAAACCGGTAGGAAGGGTTCATGATATCGCCTGCCTCCAGCAGCCGCAGCGTGGCGGGCATCAGGAAAAAATCGGAGTGGGTGAGTCGGCCGCCCAGCATCAGCGAGCCTTTTTTCCTGGCAATAGGCCCTTCGACGACAGCCCTGGCACTGATGAGGTCGCCACCCAGTTCGCCGCCCCATTTGTTTTGGTTGCCTTCTTTGGTGTACACATCGAGGACGGAGGACAGCCGCCCGCCGTACCTTGCGGGGAATCCGCCTTTCAGCAGTTTTGCACTCCGTATAGCCGAGGTGTTGAAAATAGAAAACATGCCCATCAGGTGGTCGGCGTTGTACACTGGTACGCCATCCATCAGCACCAGGTTCTGGTCGGCATTGCCGCCGCGCACGAAGATGCCCCCGACCCCGTCGGCACCCGACTGTACACCCGGCAGCATTTGCAGGGTGCGCACCAGGTCGCTCTGGCCGCCGAGGTCGGGCTGGGCCTTGAAGTCTTCGGGTTTCAGGCGGCGAAGGGCAGCCGGCGAAGGGAGCAGGCTGCCAGGTTTTTCGGTAGGCACCACAAGGATTTCTGCCAGGGTGAGCGAGGGCCGGAGGCGGAGGTCGAGGCGTTGGTTTTCCTTGATGGCCAGGGGGACCTCCTGATCATGGTAGCCGAGATAGCTCGCCTTGATGGCGCCCGCCTCTGCGGGCAGCGTCAGGCTGAAAAAGCCGTACTCGTTCGATACGGTGCCCCTGCCGAGCGCGGGGCAGTAAATGGCGGCAGCGATAAGCCGTTCCCCGGTTTCCTCATCTTCCACGTAGCCGTTCAGGGTAAAAAAACGGGGTGCTTGCCGGGGCAGCAGGAACAGCACGACCTGCCCTTCCAGTTCCTTGTAGCCGATGCCCGTTCCTTCCAGTATTTTATCTAAAATGGCCTGTACGGTTTCTTGCCTGGCGCGCAGCGTTACCCGCTGTTTTTTATCAAAAAAACGCTCGCTGAAGGCCAGTTCCACGCCGCAGTTTTTACCCAAGGCAATGAGTGCCTGGGGGATGGGGGCATCATCCACCAGCAGGGAAGCCGGCGTGTCCAGTACAGATTGGCCTTCGGATCGGCCAATGAACATCAAGGAAACAACGAGGAAAACGCCAAAAAACCTTACAGTTGCTATCATGTGCGTTTGTTTTGTAAAACATTGCCGCCCGGCAAGTACAGAGCAGCACGCGAAGAAGGGGCAACGATTGAATTACTCGCAGCGGCCACCAGTTAGCAAATAGCTGCCGTCCGCTTGTTTTTCCAGTTGGGCGCCCAGCAGGGCCTGGAGGGTGGCCAACACCGTATCGAGGTTTTTTTGATCAAACGTCACCGTCAGGGGGCAGTTTTCGGTGGCGGGGTTGTTGGTTTTCACCTCCACCTGGTAAAGGCGGTTAATGGCAGCGAGGGCATCTTTCAGGGAGGTATTCTGGAAATTCAGGCGCCGGGTATGCCAGGCCAGATCGTTCAGGCCGGGATCGTCGGTTTTTTCCAGCTTGTTTTCCTGTTTGTAGAAAATTCCTTTTTCGTTTTTCACCAATATCAGATGGCTGCTGCCGCCCTTCGGCTGTAGTTTCACCTTGCCACTGGCCACTTCCACTTCGATGGAAGTACCATCGGGACGTTCCTGCACAGAGAAGGAAGTACCCAAAACGGTCACTTCCCCAGACGGCGTCTCTACCACGAAAGGTTTGCTTTCGTCGCGGGCAACATCAAAAAAAGCCTCGCCTTCCAGCTTGACCCGGCGCTCCTTCCCCCCGGCTGCTACAAAATAGGTGAGCCGACTGTTGGCGTTGAGGAAAACCCTTGAGCCGTCCACCAGGGCCACTGCCTCGCTGCGGGGCTGATCCCCGGTCAAGACTACCTCGGATGGCACATCGGGCTGCAGGAATTTTTTTACCAGGTAAGGCCCCATCAGCAACAGCACTATGGCTGCCGCTACCCGCAGCGCCCAGCGGATGTGGAGCGGGACTACCCTGGCTGGTGCTTTTTCAACCTGGGCAATGCGGCGCCTTATTTTTTCAAAATCTGCTTCCATATCCAGCTCAACGTCCTGTTTGAAGCCGCCACTCAGTTCCCAGGCCTTTCGCACCGATTGGGCAATGCGCAGGTGCTCCGGCGAGCCGGCGAGCCAACTGTCCAGGGAGGCCCGCTCTTCCGGTGCCAGTCCGCCGGACAGTTCTTTTTGGAGGAGTGATATGTACAGGTCTTCTTTCATGCGCAAGGTTGTTGTGTTTTGGTATTTCGGTGCTTTGGTGTCTTGACGTTGATGGTTTTTATCAAAATGAACTCCTAACCTGGACAATCGAAAAAGCTGTTTCCCCTATCCCCTCTGAACTTTTTTTACAAAAATTCAAGCTTGCAAATGCAAGGGCTTAAAAACAAACAAACACAAAAACAAACAAACACAAGTGGCCTGCCAGCCACAACAGAAAAACCGGGGAAACATGCGGCCCAATGGCCTCCCGCAGGGCAGACAGCGCACGGGTCATCTGGTTTTCGATGGTCTTGGTGGAAATGCCTAGTTGGTCGGCTATCTCTTTGTGCGGCAGGTTTTCCAGGCGGCAGAGGGTAAAAATCACGCGGCAGCGCTCCGGCAGGGCAGCGATGGCAGCGTGTATGATCTGCTCCAAATCGGACGTTTCGAGCTGGGTGTAGGGGCTGTCCAGCTGTGAAGGTTTTTCGGGCAGCTTTTCAGGCTCGGTAAAATCTATGCGCCGCGCCTTGATGTGATTCAGGGTTTTGTTGACCACCGCCCGGCGGAGGTAGGGCTTCAGGGAAGTCTGCACTTCGATGGATTCCCGCTTTTTCCATAATTCCACAAAGACATCCTGCGCCAGATCCCTGGCCGCCTCGCTGTCGCCGAGGATGTTGTTGGCCGTCACGACGAGGTATTTGTAAAAACGCTGGTAGAGCGCCCGAAATGCAGCATCGTCGCCCTGCCGGAGCAACTGGAGCAGTTCTGTTTCGGGTGTCAAAGAATTTATCATAGACGGCGAAGGGTTTAAATAGTTGGGTTTCGGCTGTTAATCCGTTTTTATCTAAACGGCTGCAAAGCTACGTTGCGCAGCACCAATTCAGGGAAAATCGAAATGGCCAAAAGAAGGAAAGACAACTTCTGCGCAAACTGGTACCATTCGATTTCAGTTTTTCCAAAAACCGCCGTACCATTACTTCTCCATACTATCGCTTTTATTTAAACTGCCCCAATTTTATGACGATCATAGATTCCCACCAGCATTTCTGGCAATACAGCCCCGTCCGGGACACCTGGATGGACGAATCGATGAAAGCCCTTCGCCGGGACTTTATGCCGCCGAAACTGGCAGCAGAGCTTCAAGCCAACGGCGTGGCCGGCAGCGTGGCCGTACAGGCTGACCAGTCGGAGCAGGAAACCATTTTTTTGCTTGGCCTGGCGGAGCGTCATGCGTTCATCAAGGGCGTGGTCGGCTGGGTGGATCTGCGGGCGGAAAATGTGGAGGAGCGGCTGGCCCATTTTTCAACCTACCCCAAACTGAAGGGCTTCCGCCACATCGTGCAGGGTGAACGGGATCCCGATTTCATGCTGGGGAAAGCATTCTTAAACGGCATTTCACATTTGGAAAAATATGGCTTCACTTACGATATCCTCATTTTCCCCCACCAACTGGGAGCGGCGCTGGAACTCGCCAGGCAGTTCCCCCGCCAGCGGTTCGTCGTGGATCATTTGGCAAAACCCCGTATCAGGGAAGGCCTTTCCGATGGCTGGGCGGGGCCGATGGCAGCATTGGGCCAGCTTGGCAACGTGTGGTGCAAGCTCTCCGGCATGGTGACCGAAGCCGACTGGAATGGCTGGAAATACGGTGATCTGCTGCCGTACCTGGATCACGTTGTCCAGTCCTTCGGCCCGCAGAAACTGATGTTCGGCTCCGATTGGCCCGTTTGCCTGCTGGCCGGTAATTACACCATCGTAAAAAGCATATTAGACCGCTACCTCGGCAGCTTACCCGAAGCGGTGCGAATGGGGATATGGGGAGGCAATGCGGAAGCATTTTATCGCTTGGGCTAAAGTTTCAACCATGATCTAAAACAAAGCTGAACCTAACATCAAAACAACATGAAAAACACCCCCCTCCTGCCTTTTGTACTGATAACGAGCCTATTCCTGATGTGGGGCCTGGCCAACAACATGACGGATACGCTCCTGTCGGCTTTCAAGCGCATACAGAGCATGACCGATGCGCAGACTTCGCTTATCCAGGTGGCCTTCTATGGCGCTTATTTTTGCCTGGCGTTGCCAGCGGCTATATTGATCAAAAAGTTTACTTATAAAACGGGCGTACTGGTCGGGCTGGGGCTGTTCATTGCAGGTTCCCTGCTGTTTTACCCTGCCAGCAAAACGATGGTCTATGGCCATTTCCTGGCGGCACTGTACATCCTGGCTGGTGGGCTGTCCATCCTGGAGACAACGGCCAACCCCTACATTATTGCCATGGGGCCTATGGAAACGGCCACCCGGCGGCTCAACCTGGCGCAGTCTTTCAACCCCATCGGGTCTATCACCGGGGTAGTGTTGAGCAAAATTTTCATCCTGTCCCACCTGAACATTGCCAGTGCGGAGGAACGTGCGGCCATGGACGCCGGGCAACTGAGCGCCATTCAGTCGGAAGAGCTGTCTGCCGTGATGGGGCCATACGTCGGCGTGGCCGTTGTGTTGGCGGTCTTGTGGCTGGTCATCGCCGTCATCAGGATGCCGCGGGCATCCGACGAAGACAGGGTGCTGGATTTCAGCGCAACCGTTCAGCGGTTGCTCCGGCGGCGGCGCTATGTATGGGGCGTGGTGGCCCAGTTTTTTTATGTAGGAGCGCAGATTTGTGTGTGGTCGTTCACGATTCGCTATGTCATGCAGGAGTTGAAAGTCAATGAAGACCAGGCGGCATCCTACTACCTGGCGGCGCTGGTTTTATTTACGCTGTCCCGTTTTGTTTTTACCTGGTTGATGAAATACGTGCGGCCAGGCACTTTGCTGGGCGTTTCGGCACTGCTGGCCATGCTGTTTACACTTATCACCATTCTCGGCAATGGCATAGTGGGCGTAGTGGCGCTGGTGGCTATCTCCGGTTTCATGTCGCTGATGTTCCCGACTATTTTCGGGCTTGCATCGGTGGGGCTTGGGCAGGATGCCAAACTGGGGGGGTCGGGGTTGATCATGGCCATTCTGGGAGGGGCCGTGCTGACGGCCTTGCAGGGGTGGGTTTCCGATTCGACGGGAAACATACATCTGAGCTACCTGGTGCCGCTGGCCTGTTTTGCCGTGGTGGCCTGCTTTGGCTTTTTTGTGTCAACCGGGGAACGGGCCTGAAAGGCCGGGC
>JACJYR010000007.1 GCA_020636005.1 Lewinellaceae bacterium | reverse complement strand
TCATCGTACTGACGCTGCTGGTCAGTTTCATCGAAAAAACCTACTTCGGCAGCTACCGGGTATCGGTGGTGTTCTGCCTTTCCTACTGGTCGCACCTGCTGTTCGATATGTGTACCTTACAGGGGGTGCCCTTGCTCTATCCATTTATGAAAAACCCTTTCGTCCTCATTGGCAACCCCGATGCGAGGATCAGGGTAGGGGACTACCGCCGGGAAGCGATGGCCTTCAGCGTGTTCCTGGCGTGGGGCGTCAGCCTGTATTCCCTAGGGCTGTTCCAGAACGGTTTTTGGACGACCTACAACCGGGTATTTGCCACCCTCGAACACCTGCACAGCGAGTTCCGGCGCTCCACCGACCTGCTGAAGGTGGACTATGTGTATATCGAGGGCACATCCGAAATATCGGGTTCGGGCTATTGTATCGAGAGCAGCCTTTCCAAAGCGGCATTGTTGCAAACCCCGTCCGCAGAAGGGAGAGGCCGGGAGAGGGCTGGGGTAGGGGAGTGGCGGTTGCTGGAAAGCGGCAAAATGAACATCAAAAAGGTCTATCCGACACATACAGGCCAACGGCTCGATATCCATCACCTTGATTTTGTAAACATCCCCATGGACAGCTTGAACTGTCTGCTTTTTGACAAGACCATCCTCTCGCTGGAAGTACGGGCCAACCATCCCTTTCAGGTGACTGGTCAAAACGACTTCCCGAAAACCGTGACTGGTTACGATGGGAAATACCTGGACGTACCCCCATTTTTTGCCTTGTCACCGTCGCAGGGGATCTACTTGGATACCCTGCTGCCCGATCTTGGCCACCTCCCGCAAATTGAACTGTTGCAACAAAAAATCGCCATCCTCCGCCGGGAGCAGGCAGCAGAACTGAAATCTTGGGAGGCCACCCAATCGGAAACCGCCCAGTTCCACCGCCAGTACCTTGCCACCGACGACCCGCTCCAGCGCCAGGAACTGCACACTCAAATCAAGGAACTCGAAGCCATCAAACCGCCGAAATCCGACCACACCCAAATAGAGGAACTCCAAAACCAGATCCGCAAAATCGAGAAGGAAGCCGCCCTGCGCAACGAGGCCAAACACCAGGCCCTCGAACTGAAACGCCGACAGGGGACAGGGCAAATGCAAGGGCTCCGCTTCAACGGCACTGTCCGCTATGTCAACCTTGTCATTCCCGAAGGGAACCTGAATCGCTAAACCGTAAATCCATGAAACTCCTCCTCCTTATCGTCCACCTGCAACTTGCCGACACCCTGCCACCGGCTGACCAGTTGCACCAGGCCCTCGGCACCTTCCTCGACCGCCAGCTCGAAGCCCAGCTCGCCGAGTTCGACGCCTCCAAGAAAGGCAATTGGCTCCATTACCTCCCCTCAGTCGGCATCGGCTACACGCCCATTGCCAAGGGTGGCAGTGATGGCAGTTTCCGTTTCAACAACGAACCGCGCCCAACCGTCTCCTTCTCGCTCTCGCAGGTGCTTATCGCCCGCCACCGCCAGCGCGACGTCCGCGCAAAACGCGAAAGCATCGCGGCCAACGCGGCATTGGAACGCGAAAAAGCCCATGGCGATCTCGACCGCCTGCTCCATCGCCACGCCCTCCTCCTGCTGGAACTGGAAACCATGCGCCGTGTGCTGGACATTGACCGCCAGTTTTTCCTGCTCATCCAGGCCGACTACGACGAAGCGAAGATTTCACCCCAGCAGTTTCTGCCGAGGCAGAAGGCGCTGTTGGAGGCGGAGTTGGGGGTGATGCGGAAGGAGATGGAGGTGGGGAATTTGGAAGGGGAAATCCTAAGTTTTGTGCATCCCCAATAGATATATTAGTTTTGCCACTAATTAGAAATAAACCCGATAGAAATTACTTGCCTATGTTGTCTTCGAGCCATCAATTTTGGTTGTTGATTGTCAGTTTGGCGTAATTTTTACTTAAAGTCAATCAAAAGTTTAGTAATAACTAAACAATATGCCTAATTTTGCCCTTGTTAATATAGAAGGGTTGCCTCCCCACCCCGTTGAGCCTTTCTTCAAGCTGTTAATAGACGGGGCATGTCCATTCGATGACTTTTGTCAGGAAATGGAAAAATCAGGAAGTCAGGCGAAAAGCCTTGACAAAATTCAATCTATTATAGTCCAAATTTCACTGGGCACAAGAGTCCCTACCGATTGGTTTCAGGAGTTAAAGCACCGCAAAAAAGGTGACCCTCACAAAGATTACGAAATAAGGGCGCATAGGCTGCGTGTCTATCTATTTGAAGATGAGGAAGGTAAAATCATTGTTTTGGGAGAACTTAAAAAGAAAAAAGAGAATAAGCCGTCAAAAGCAATAGCAAAAATGCGGGAAATCAAGCTCGCATATTTTGCCTCGAAAGGCTGAGAAACGTTTGACATTAACCATTTATCGCATGAAAACCTATCAGGAACTCCTCCAGACCGACACCTATTGGATGACCAAAATCCAAAATGACCTTTACAATGCTGTTGAAGATTACCTTGCTGAAAACAAGATGACCCGTACCCAGTTTGCAGATCGTTTGGGCGTGAGCAAGGGCTATGTCACCCAGTTGATGAGCGGTGAATTCAACCATCGCCTGTCAAAGCTGATCGAACTTTCCCTTGCCATAGGAAAAGCCCCTGTCCTTGAGTTTGAGGACTTGCAAGAAGTGGCCGTAAAGGAATCTAAAGGAATGGTGCGAAGGAAGTCTGAGTATGTGCGCCGTGCGCCGTTCACTATCCACGTAAAACATGGCGCAATGATTAATAAACAACTTTCAAGGACTACTAAAAAGCAGCATTTGCCGAATCCGACCACGAGCGGGGATGAAGGACAATGGGAAATGAACCGGCCGGTTTACTACTTTAACCCGCCCCTGCGCCAACTCAAAACAGCTTAGCCCAATGGCCAAAAAAAGTAAATTGGAATCCATCAACTACCGGATAATTGACATCCAGGAATTGGAACTTTTTATCCCAATGGTCTTGGCGGAAATCGCTGATGATTTTGAGGAAGAAAAGTTGGGTTATGGTTTTACCTTCGATTATTCCTGGAACCTGAAGAGTGACACATTTTCTGTGATAGTAGAAGTCTTGTACGTTTATGACCAGGAGAAAATGAATGAAATCCTTTTGAAGTTTTTAGGGTTGGTCGAATACGAGATCCAAGACCTAAAACAGTTCCTTGACCTGACCAACAATGAGGTGAAGCTCCCAGAAGAATTTCTCGCAATCCTGACGGGAATTGCCATCAGCACGATGCGTGGTATGATTGCGCTGAGGACGGTTGGAAAATTTCAAGGAGATTTTTACATTCCGATCCTAAACCCTGGAGATGTTGTTAGGGATTATCTCAATTCTGAAAAAAGGACTCCAAATATTGCAGAGGAAAATTAGTGGCCTATGTTCCTCCTCGCCACTTTTTTAGCCGTTCCAAACACTCCTCCACCGGCAACCTATTATTTATCCGCATCAGCCCCTCCATTTTCTCAACCGCTATGGCGTGACTGATACATTGGAATTGTAAAAAGCAATCGAATAGCCACAAAATGCCCCTAACCTCCAATTTCTGAGCGCCGCAAAACCTCCGCATGGCCCCATCCCCTGTCACCACGATAGCCCCTAACACTTTCGCAAGAACGATAACCGTCCGGTCTGTATAGGATAAGCCAACATGGATTTTTAATGCCCCGACCGCCTTATGCTGGTCGTTCGTCAAAACATGTATGGAAAGTAGGCCTTCCCTATGAAACCCATTGAGCACCTCCGTTTGGTGGTCGTTCAGTTCCTCTAACACTTCAGCCGTCGTGAAAATCTCCAGTTCGATAACGAACAGGTGCGCCACCAAGTCCAGCTTGATAAGGTCAATGAAAATGTTCGCATCCGTAACGGCCAACCGCATCAGTTCAGTTTGGTGAGTTCGTCCATAAAATCTGCCAACTTCATGTTGTAGAGTGCAGCCGCCTTGGAGGTGGAAATGATTTCTTCGGCTATGCCCCGCAGCAACAGTTGCAGAAAACGATGCGAATGTTCCTCGCCGGGGATAACGCCCGGTTCCTGCTTCCGCATACCCATCTGGCTGAAAAACCGCATTTGTTGGGTGAACAGGTAATCGGTGATGATGCCCAAATCCTTGGCCCGGTATAAGATGGCCTGCATGGACATGCCGTACTGTTGTTTGAGCAACATCAATTCCTTGACATGGATATTGTGGCGCTTTTCCAGCAATTCCTCCCGCATCCTGTTCTGCGGGATCAGCATAGCGCCCGAAAAGCGGTTGCAGGCTTTTTCCTCGTCCAGCCCGATGGGTTTGAGCAGCAGGTGGCCCAGTTCATGGGCAAGGGTAAAACGCTTTCGGTCAAGGGGGATGTCCGGGTGGACATTGAGCACGACGACCGGGAACTCCCCGTTCATCACCGTGGCGAACCCTGAAAAATCGGGGTCGGCTTTGATTTCGACCACCTTTATTCCTTCCTCCTCCAGTCGTTCCACCAAGTTGAGCAATGGGTCATCGCCAAAGCCCATCTTTGCCCTGAAATCCTCGGCTGCTCTTTCCACATCTTCAAAAGTCTTCACTTCATATTGTTCCAAAGAAATCTTCGGCGGGGAACTTTCTCCCATCAGGTTTTCCAGTTCGAGGTAGCGTTCGAGGTGGTCAATGGCCACTTCCCTGACCCGCTCCTGTTCCTTGGCGGACAGCCGTTTGAGCTTCCGGTAAGAAAGCTCCTTCAGTTCGACGCTACTTTCCCTTTCAAAATAATCGGGCTTTACCTTCAATGCCTTGCAGAGCAAGGAAAGGTTCTCGCCTGACGGCTGCATGATGCCATTTTCGTAGCGGCTGATGGCCTGTTTCGATATGCTATTGTCGAGTCGGTTGACCAAGTCCTGAATGGACATTCCATTCATCAGGCGGGCGGACTTGAGCCGGGCTGGGAAGTTTTGCATGGTGCTACGGTCTTTTTCGTGGTGATGCTTAAAGCAGTCTTCGGGATGCCCTTTGTGAAGTGTTTGGGCTAAGTGGTTCACGGGCGAGCTTATGGGGGGCAAAAAAAATCATGGGATGAAGAACTAAAACGGAATTTACTTAGTTTGTTTACAAAATTAAGATAAAAAAATGTTTTATCTACAAATAAAGTTCCACTTTGACAGGACAATGACAAAAGCACAATGGGCTGAAATACTTCGGTTTAGAGAGGTTCACAATAGGACGAACCTATCAACAAAGATAAACCTACACCCTCCGGGTAAGAGCGGGGGTATCATTTTATTTTAAATTTTTTTCAATCATGAATGTTTTAGAAAAAGATGTCATAGACATCGCCGAGTACAACAAATCCGGCAAAGAAATCCCCCGTGGACGCCGGTACGCTTTTCACATTGACCGCAAACACTATGTCACTGACAAGGAGTGTTTGACGGGCAGGGAACTTTTGGCGCTTGCAGGCAAAACGCCGCCCGAACGTTTCCAACTTAACCAAATGTTCCGCTTTGGCAGGGTCGAAAAAGTGGAACTGGACGAAAAAGTGGACTTGGCCATCTGTGGTGTGGAACGCTTTGTCACCATCCCGCTTGACCAGACCGAGGGACGACCGCAGCGCACCGACTTCCTGATGCCCGAAGCTGACAGGGAATACCTTGCCGCATCCGGGTTCAACTTTGAAACCGTTCGGGAGGGCAGCAACCAGTGGCTCATCGTGCGGGACTTCCCCGTTCCGCCGGGCTACAACACCGGCAAAGTGGACGTTGCCCTGATGATACCGCCCGGTTATCCCACTGCCCCGCTTGACATGGCATACTTCCACCCTCCGCTCGCCCGGACGGACGGCAGGGGCATCAACGCACTATCCTCACAATCCATTGAGGGCAAAAACTACCAACGATGGTCACGCCACCGCACGGGGCAAAACCCTTGGCGGCCCGATGTGGACGACATCTCCACCCACATGAGCCTCGTGAGCCATTGGCCGGAACGTGAATTCATCAACCATTAAAAAATAAGCTATGAAAACGTTCTTCAACATTGGCGGAAGCCACTATGAACCACTGAAAGAGCATCTTTTCCCCGGCGATGGCAAGGAAGCCGTCGCTGTTGCCCTCTGTGGCAGGAACATGAACGGCAATCAGCGTGGGCTGGTCGTGCATGAAATCCTGCCCATCCCTTACGGCCAGTGCCACCACCGCAGCGGCGATTTCCTGCACTGGTCAACGGAAATCATCCGTCCGCTGCTCATCCGGGCGGCACGGTCCAGGATGTCCATTGCGAAAATCCACTGCCACCCCGGTGGCGGCGCCTTCTTCTCCCGTACTGACGACCGCTCCGACCTCGAACTCTTCGATTCCGTCTATGGCTGGCTCAACGATGACCTTCCCCATGCCAGCCTCATCATACTGCCCGATGGAAAGTTGTTCGGCAGGTTCATCGAGCCTGACCTTTCATTCACGCCCATTGACCGGGTCAGGCTGGTGAGCGACGACGTCCACCTTTTGGACAGGGAAGAAGTCCGGGACGATGTGCCGGAATACGCCATCCGAACGGTGCAGGCTTTCGGCGAGGGCACCTATCGGCTGCTCCGCAAGCTGCGGGTTGCGGTCGTTGGCTGTTCCGGCACGGGCAGCCCGCTCGTAGAGCAACTGGCAAGGTATGGGGTAGGGGAGTTATACCTCATTGACCCCGACAGGGTGGAGGAGAAAAACCTCAACCGCATCGTCAATGCCACGATGGAGGATGCCCGCCAACGTCGTTTCAAGACCGACGTGCTGAAGGCAGCCGTGGAACGCATGGGATTAGGGGTCAAGGTGCATTCCTGCCCGGTCAACCTCTACGACGACCCGCAGTTGCTCCATGACATCGCCACCTGCGATTTCATCTTCGGCTGCATGGACTCCGTGGACGGCAGGCACCTGCTCAACCGCCTTGCCACCTTCTACGGCATCCCGTACATAGACCTCGGCGTGAAGCTCATCGCCGATGGGGCAGGCGGCGTGGAGAAAATCTGCACCACTGCCCAATACCTGAAACCCGGTCAGTCGCTCATGGCGAGGGGCGTCTATTCGGTAGAGGCGCTTAGTGCTGCAAGCCTCCAGCGGGCAAATCCCGGTGAGTACGACCGCCGTCAGAAAGGGGGTTATATCGAAAAAGTCAGGGTAGAAAGCCCTGCCGTCATCAGCGTGAACATGCAAATAGCCGCCGCGGGCGTACAGGAAATGCTGGCAAGGCTGCACCACTACCGCTATTCCCTCTCCAAGCACCCGGCCAACCGGGGCTACGAAATACAGCGCTGGGAACTCGTGGACGGCACCTGCCAGCACGAATCCGACCAGTCGGAGGACAAGCGGCTCATGGGCTACATCGGTCGAGGCGACATGGAGCCGTTCCTCGACATGCCAGAGTTCAGCTCCATCAAAACCCTGCAACCTGCATGATTAGGTTATGGAAACAACTTGCCGGGAGCATCCACTCGTGGTTCTTCCGTCACTTCCGACGCTACACCCTGAAAAGCGTGGAAGAGATGCCGGAGGAAAGCCGCATCCGTAGCCGGGTCGCCTATTGGGTGGGTGCAGAGGGTCACAAATGTTGCCTGGCGTTCCGCTGTCCCTGCGGCTGCCGGGAGGTCATCTACCTGAACCTGCTTCCCATAGCAAGACCGCTTTGGCGAGTGGAACTGCACAAAGGGAAGTCCTTTTCTGCTGCTCCTTCCATCCACCGGACGAAGGGGTGCAGGGCGCATTTCTTTTTGAAGGAGGGGAGGGTGGTGTGGGCGTAGGTGAGAGTTTCCCATCAGTAGTTCTTGCCGAACCAGAAGGCGATGTTGGAAAGGGAATTGATAGTGCAATGAAAGGAGATGGAGTGGGGGATAATGAATACAGCCTATTTTACTCGTTGAAGGAACTGGAATCAAACAAATTCGTTCATTTTACGGGGTTTATCACATACCTTTGTGAGCAATTCAACGATGAATCAATGGCACGGTCAGACCTACTCATAAAACTCGTCCAGTCCGGTTCTTCCGGCGACAGGCATCTTTTCAAAAAGACTGTCCAGGCCATTATTGCCGAAGAGAAAGGCAAGCATCACCATCAACTTGCCTCTAAGTTGGAAGATGTCATCATTGATAACCAACCCAAGCCTTACATCAATGGCAATGGTTCAGTTAATGGCTCAAAGAATCTTCAGGTCGAGAAACTCCTTCACAAGAGCAACCCAAAATTTGCGCTAAAAGACCTGTACTTAGAACAGGAAATATCAACAGCAGTGAGTGAATTTGTTCAAGAACAATTCAGGAGCGACTTCTTGCGCTCGCATGGACTTGAACCCCGCCACCGAATTCTACTTACAGGAGTACCCGGCAATGGAAAGACCTCCTTGGCCGAAGCCATTGCCAATGAACTGATGATCCCGTTTTACAGGGTTCGTTATGATGGCATCATCACCAGTTATTTAGGCGAAACTGCTTCCCGCCTTTCCAAGTTGTTGGAATTTGTATCACAGGAACATTGTGTCCTTTTCTTCGATGAATTTGATGCCATAGGTAAAGAAAGGGGCGACACGCATGAGACAGGCGAAATCAAACGGCTCGTCAATTCCCTTTTGCTGCAAATGGACGAACTGCCCAGTTATGTGGTGGTCATTGCAGCGACCAACCACCCCGAACTGCTCGACAAAGCGGTTTGGCGTCGTTTTCAAATCAAGATTGAGTTGGGCAAACCTTCTGAAAAGGCCATTCAGCAGGTAGTACAGGATTTTGAAAAACGCTTTCCCAAAAAATTTGGCATTGCCCCCGTCCAGTTTGCAAAGAAGCTCACAGGGCGCAGTTATTCCGAGATAATTGACTTTTTACTGGACATTCAAAGGAAATACGTTCTTTCCCTTCCTGAGGGCAATCTAAAGGCCATTGCCCAAAGCCAGTTGAAGTCTGTCAAATAGCGGCAACGGATCATCATTTTTGACCGTTCCCAAAAAATCCGTTCAAAACAGCATGGCAAATCTCCCTCATTTATTGTTTCCAAAACCAACTACTTCCACCCGTGGTACGCTATCAGGTAGGGGCGGTGGTGGTTATTCCACCAATGGACAACAGCAAGCAGTCCGAATCGAACAACGTTTGACGGCGCTTGAACAAGCATGGCAACGAAAGGAAGCTGCGCTCGCTGACGGTATGATAGGTCAGATACCGGAGATGGTGCTGGTGATGGAAATTGCCGGCACGATGGACGATTTTTTCTCTGCTATCCGAAAAACGGAGGGCATGGAATTCTTGGGGGAATACGATGGGGAGCTGGAACTGGACGACGAGTTTGAATTTTACAATGCTGAGAGTGAACTGG
This sequence comes from Lewinellaceae bacterium, assembly GCA_020636005.1. Lineage (GTDB taxonomy): Bacteria > Bacteroidota > Bacteroidia > Chitinophagales > Saprospiraceae > UBA6168. Next base: position 133,516 of record JACJYR010000007.1, on the reverse strand, counting down.
TAACCCAACCAATTCCGAAACGGGTGTTCCTTTCCCTCGCCAACCAAGCCGCCCTTGCCGAGCTTCGAAGTCTTTGGCAAACCCATCTGGCTGGAAATAAACTACCTCATTTTAAAGGGAAATACAAAACGCTGTTCGAAGTGCTCGCCGACATCCGGCCATACAGCGTCAAAGACCGTTTTCTTGAACCTGGCATCAGGGAGTATCTCCAACAATATACTGCTCCCGACGAACTGGTCAACTTTGAAGTTGAACTGGTGTACAAAGATGAAGATGGTCTTTTCAATCAAAACGCATTCAATGCTTTCAGGCAGGCCATACAGGAAGCGGGCGGTTCGATAGTGCAAGGTTCTGAGCTAACTATTGCCGAATTGCACTATCATGGGCTGATTGCCCAGGCACCTGCGGCCCGTTTCACGGATTTGAGCGAAAACACCCATGTCAGTTTTTTGAAATCTTCGGCGGCATTGGCCTTCCGCCCGGTTGGGCAACTTGTTGCCAAATTGCCCCCGGAAGAAGACTTGCCTCCCGCTGGAACGGGAAGTGAAGTTCAGCCCCCGGCTGAGTTGGGCGAACCAATAGCTGCTTTGTTCGATGGCCTACCGATAGCCAACCATGTCCGCCTTGAAGGACGCCTGACCATTGATGACCCGGACGGTTTGGAGGAAAATTACCTTGCTGAATACCGCTTGCATGGCACAAGTATGGCTTCCCTAATTGTACATGGCGACCACAACATCGAAGGAAGTGCCATCATCTCCCGGCTTTATGTCCGGCCAATTTTGCGGCTTAAGCAAGAAGGTGGGCGATGGTCAGAAAAACTGCCCGAAACAAGATTGTTTGCAGACTTGCTCATCCGTGCCGTTAAGCGGATGAAAGAAGGCGACCCCGATACCGGGGAAGCTCCGTCAGCACCAAATATCAAGGTCATCAACCTGGCCATCGGCGACCCCGACCGTCCATATCTTTTCAACATAGGCATCTGGGCAAAAGTATTGGATTGGCTGTCTTTCAAATACAATATCCTTTTTATCGTCAGTTCTGGAAACCACGTTTCAAGGTTGACAATCCCTTCCTTGAATGCCCAGGGCAAACCTTTGACCGTGAGCGAGAGGGAATTGGAAATCCAACGCCAATTTGTAATTGAACGCAATGAACGCCGCATTCTCAGTCCCAGCGAATCCATCAATGCACTGACAGTCGGCGCAACAAATACCGATGGCTGCGAAACACCCCAAGAATTTTCCAACATCAAGTTGATTTCTGAAAATGAAGCCCTGCCCGCCCCTTATTCAAGAGTGGGCTTCGGTTTTGACCGTTCCGTGAAGCCGGAAATTCTTTTGCCCGGCGGCAGGGTAATGGGAAGGGAGACCCCTTTGGGCCGTGAAATAAACATTTATTACCCTGATTCCATCCTGCTCCACCCACCTGGGATCAAAAGTGCCATGCCGGGCCGGAATGGGGCAACCGACGCTGAAGGATACTCCATTGGAACAAGCAATGCAACAGCACTTGCCACCCGGCAGGCAGTGTTCCTCCACCAAATGTTGGAAGAACTGAACGCTGAAAATCCCGATAGTCCCATTCCAGAAGAATATTTTCCAGCCATGATTAAGTCGTTGTTGGTGCATGGGGCACATTGGTCGGGAGCTGACAGCATTTATAGAGATGTTTTGACTGGGAAAGTAAAGGCCAATCAAGTGAAAAGGCACACCCACCCATTTTTGGGATACGGGAAAGTCCACGAAACCATTTCATTGTTCTCCACCTCCAAACGGGTGACGATACTCGGCCATGGCGAATTGGCAAAAGAAGAAGCCCATGAGTTTTTTATCCCACTTCCTGAAGTGCTGAACGGAGTGGACGTCGAAAAGAATATAGTCCTGACCCTGGCCTGGATATCGCCCCTGCATTTTCAATCTTCCAAATACAGAAAGGCACACCTATTTTTGGAAAACATGGCCAAGAACGGCCAGACAGAACTAAGACTTTCCCAAGATATTTTTGATTTAAAAACCACTGGGAACGGTACGGTACAACACCATGTGCTAAAGGGTAGGGGAGCGGACGCCTTTGTGGAAGGTGCATCTTTGAGGGTGAAAGTGAACTGCAAAGAGGATGCCCCTGCTCTCCCTAAGTCAGAGAAAATACGGTATGCTTTGGCCGTAACTTTTGCTGTTCCGGCAAGCTCTCAAATTGAGGTTTATGAGCAGATTAGGGTGGGTATTGAGCAGCAGGTGCGGGTTAGGGCGGAGGTGTAAGTTTTTTTGTTGAGGCGTGGAAGTACCGCTTTTATATTTTTGCAAAACCCACAAGCATTTGAGAGCAGGCCATTTTTAAAATCATTGCCCATTCATGTCGCACCAAACATTCGCCATCATTACCTGCGCGGTAAAATCAGAAGACCAGTATCTGCTGCTAAAAAACGAAGCGGGTGAAACCCGTTTTTTTACTTGGCGTGATTTGGCATTGAATGGTTTTCACCGTTGGGAGGATTTTGACAAATCCCTCCGGGAATATTTCAAGATTTCAGAAGATGCTTATGAATTGTTCCTGCGGGAGCGCATCGCCATTGACAAGGCGGACAAGGATAGGGAATCTTCCAAAGCTTTGGTGAAAATATCCGTTTCCAAACATTTCTACGAAAAGACGAAAAAGGATAACAAACTTCTGTGGGTTGGTACAGCAACCATTCAAAAACTTGCAGAAGGTGAAACTGGGTTCAGGGTATCCGAAAAATGGATAATCAGGTACCTTTTCCGGCATCCGCTTGATGTGGTGGATTTGCCTGTTCAAGTGTATCAAGCCATCAAAAAAATCCAAGAGGCCCGCGAAAAAAACAAGCTCGTCATTTTTGCCGGGGCCGGGGTTTCTGTGGATTCTGGTGCCCCGCTCTGGCGGGAAACAGGTACAGAAATTCTGCGGTCGTTGGGGCTTTCGGAATCAACCAATGTCGAAGCTCCTGTGATTGGTCAATGGCTTTTCAATGAAAGAGGGGAAAAAGAATACAATGAAAAACTGCGGGAAATCCTCAAATACCATGAAGGGTTACAACCAAATCCCATCCACCGCCAACTGCTCCGGCTTCGTCCCCGACACCTGATTACGACAAATTACGACGATCTTTTAGAAAAGGCTTTGAAAGAGTTGCAGAAAGGCGCTATTGGCAAGTCATACACCATTATCCGGCGGGATGAGGATTTACCCTATGCTGTTTCGGATGAATACATCGTCAAAATGCACGGCGACTGGGATGTCATGAATTTTGTCTTCAAAGAGGACGATTATCTAAACTATTCCCGAAACTTCCCTTTGATTGAAAGCTTTGTAAAAGGGATCTTTTCTTCCCACCTCGTGCTTTTTGTTGGTTTTTCTTTTTCCGACCCGAACCTCAAACAAATCGTAAATTGGGTAAAAGAAATACTGGGAAAAGACTTCCAACCTGCCTACCTCTTTCAGACAAAAGAACCCAAACCTCACGAGACTGATTATTTTGGCAAGAAGGGTATCCGGCCAGTTGTTTTCGATGACACGATTTCCAATTATTTGGAAGAAATGGATGACAACCATAAAGTGGTGGGAAAGAGTGAAGCTGGACGTAAAACTTATGATTTCCTTCGGATGCTTGAAGTGCTGAAATACCGTAATTATGATTGGCCAAAGCGGGCAAAATCCCAGCACATTCTTGACCAAATGCATGAAAGCCTCCTTAATTTTGATGCTTTCAATTGTATCCCTCCTCACTCGTTTAAGAGACTCTTCCCTTTTTCCCCCACCAGTCTCCATCCTGGAAAAATGCAGTTGGATGCAGAACATGATTTAGGCTATCATTTGCAAACCAGTAATGAGGAAATTATTTCCCTGATGCAGAATTTGGAATTTAAGAATAACCGGATTTTGATTAAGGAGGGGAGCGGTGGTGAAAAAGAGATTGAACAAGTGGTCGATTTTGAAAATAAATTGGCCTATATTTTTGACAAATTGCGTTCAAGTCAAATCCACTGCATCCAGCGTAAAGGAGACGGAAACAACCACAACCGCATTCTCTACGGCACTCAATTTGACGAAAAGCTCCTCTTTTCCCAATGGCTGAATTGCCAGTACAAACCGATGTTGGAGTCCATCTATTCGAGGGAATGGGAATCGTCCGGTCATCCGGCTAAACCATTAAGGGAAAGATTGCTCGACGCTTCAATGCTGGCAAGGTTTCATTTTTTTCTTGAGGCTTACACGTTGTATTCTATAATTGGGACGGAAGCCTTGCAACGGCAGGACTATCCAGTTTTTTTCATTTGCCAGTACAATAAGAAATACTTAGGCTCACGGGTATTGCGGATTGCCGATTGGAAAAAATACCCGCCAGACCTTGTGGGACAAATTCGGGATGAGATGGACACCATTGACCTGTGTGGCCTGCTAAAGACAATGCAAGCGGAAACCGAGGTAAAAGATTTATTGAATGAGGTACTCTTTAAAGAACTGCTGGACAGATACACAAGGGCCATCAAGAAAGCCCATAAAGGGGTATTGTATTACTACGATTTTTTTCAGCATCCCGGTAACCAATCAAGCGGAACAAATGACGCACACGATTTGGTTGAAAAATACATGACACTGCATTGGGTTTTTCACTCAAATGGTATCCTGTTTGGGTGGGACGAATACAAATTTGTAGAATTGACTGAAATGGCTTTTGAAGGAATGGTGGCTAGTGTTTGCTCCTCCGAACGGAACAGAGGTCGATTGGAGGAGGTGGAGGTTGGCGTACTCAATTTGGCCTGCCATTTTCTGGATACCAAGCAAATGGAGAAAATCCTCTGTCTCTACAAACCTGAAATTCTCCCTGTCAAATCCAGAATCGAAAAAGAGCGGATTGTGGCCCTTGCTACAGATTGGTTCTCCTCCTGCTTTGAGGAAGGCATATTTTCGTTTGAGCCAAGGAAAAATAATTTGTTACTACGGTATTTGAATGATAAGGTCTATGTATGTGAAGTAGAACAGTTGAGCAACAATTTCTTTCTTCTTTTCTCATATTTTGACTTTGAAGAGTTAGCTGGTTCAGGGAAATTGAACCAATTGATAGATACTTTGCTCAAAGCTCTTATCGCCAACTTCGATGGCCGTTCGGGGCATCTGTGGGAAGTGAAATATTTTGTTAGCTTTTTGAAAAGAAACATCAAGTTTTTCAATCATGCCCAAATCGAATGGGCAATAAAGGTGATAACACAGACCCAAGGCTGGAAACATGGTTTCGGCAGCACATTGGCCCGTATTTTAAAAAAAGAAGAGATTGATTTCCAGTTGACCGACAAACCAACCATGACCGATTTTTTTGCCCAGAGTAGGAATGAAAAAAGAGAAGTCGAGGAATTTGTCCATTTGTACCCATTCCTCTCTGAGGAGTTACAAAAGGTACTTGGTGAAATTGTTCGGGAACTTCCTAATGGCAGCGACACAGAAAGCCTGATGCTTTGGATGCTGGCCAGGCACAATGGTATGTTTTCTGAGGCAAAAGAATTGTCGAAAACACAATTGGAGGTTTTTCAGAAATATTTCGATGCCATTGAGAAAATAAAAATTGAAAAGGATGGGACACGAACAAACTGGAGGGACAACTTTGCCGTCAATGGTCCATACTGGCTTGCCATGCTCAATTACAAATCTAATGTTGGCCTCGGCAATAAGACTGTCCAGATACTACTCAAACTTAAATCCCTTCCTGCTTCCCTCCGCTGGATGCTCGACCCGAAAGGCTTCGATTGCAAAGACTTCAATTGCTATTGGGTATTCTTCTACGATGGCGCTGAGGTATTGTCAAAAATCGGGGCGATGAAAATAGCGGCTATTAACAAAGCTTTTGAAATAGAGTTGAAAAAGGAGTTTTCTGCAAAGCTGGCTGAAGTGTACCATAAATACTTTGTCTAAATTTAAAAAGATTCAGCAACAGAAGAACGGAACTTATCTGTCTTAGAGTTCTTTCAATTTTCAAAAAAACGACCATGACCCACCCGTTCCAGAAAAAAATAAACAAGCTTGTCAATCAGCACCTCAAACCCATCGTCAACAACGCCAACTTTCAGGACAGCCGTTATTTCCAGACCGCCATGTTCGAGATGCAGGACGAAATGGGCAAGAAGCTGAAAGCAGTTGAGCCACAGGAAGTAGAGGCATTCACGCTTGATTTTTTGAATTCCCTGAAGCAGTTGGACGTAAACGAAATGCTGAAACGGGCCAAAGACCAATGCAGGGAATTAACATGCCAACTGGAGACAGAAAGCGAACAAGCGGCAGCCCTTATCGAACTAATTGAGGAAGCGGAAAAGCAGGCGCCTTTTATCTCATTTGTTATCCTCAACCGTCTGCACCTTCTGGATTTGTTAAGAGGTATCGTTGAGCCTGAGCACCTTTTCAAGGAATATCGCCGTGAAAGGGTAGGGGAGCATAGGGCGAGGGTTGCCATGAAGTTAATAGGGGCGGTCGTTGAAAACCTGTACAAGCACTACATCAAAGTGGTATGGGAACTTTGGAGGGTGTCGCAGGGAGACACAAGAATCACCACAACCGACTCTTATGCCTTCCTCACAAAAAAGCTCATCAAGCAATTGCCGTCGAAGTACCAGGCATTGATTCATGAATACGCCAGCCTGTTAAGAAATGCCGCACAGCATTACAGCTATTGGTACGAACCCAAAAAAGACCTAATCGTCGTTGTCCAGGACAACGGGCAGCCACCCGTCGCTATCAAGGTTCACCATGTTTACAAAATGGCTAAAGCGATGTACGAAATTTCAGGTTTATATTTTTTCCATATTCACCGCCTGCACACCATGAAATTGTTTGGCAGCAAGTATTTTTTGAAGCCCGTTTTGAAGGCATTTAAAAAAGCCAATTTTGAATCACTGGATGAGTTGGGAAGGGCTGATTTTAGAGAGTTTGAACAACAAATGGAATTGCTTTTTCAGCCAGTTAGGAAATATGAGTTTGTCAGGTTCAAGTCACCGAAAGCTCCTATTGCATCCCCCGCCCAAAACCCCTAAATTGTCTCCAGATTCTAAACTATTTTGTGCTATGACTCAACCCACCAGAACAACGCCCCGGCGGGACGTCGGGGTAACCACCGTCAGTTACTGCAAAGACTGTAACTACCGATGGCAAGGCACCAACGCTGCCTATGACGCCATCGCCCACCACGAACAGACCGGCCACAACATCCGGGTAGAACAAACCATTTTCTGGGAACGAAAATCCAATCCGGCAAAGTTGCAAGGGTTTGCTCCTCAACCATCAAACCATCCAGCCATGTAACCATCCATCAAATTTGTGCTATATGAAAAAATCACTCACCCTCGCCGGGTTGGTGCTGTTTGCGTTTGTGGCCAATGCCCAAGTGCAGATGCACAAGACCCAATCCTCCTACTTTATGCCTTTCAACTGGCAATTCTCCTACCCCGGCATGTTCAGCGCCGTCATTGACCCGGCGGCGGGGACGATGACCGTCACGCCATTGTGCAGCGAATTTGTAGGTATTGTTTCCATTTCCGTCCACGAGTCGCTGGCTTGCGGTAATGTGCCGGACTGTGTTTTTGAATTTGAAATACCCCAATCAGGATTTATCCAAATGCCGGAAGGCTTTATGCCCTGTGCGTCGGAGGCATCGCCGCTGTTTTTGAAACTGTGCTGGTGGAGGAAGGTGAAGCTCCAAAACCTGCAAATGGCGGCAGCCATGAGATGAATAGGGTAGGGGCTTGACCATTTGAAACTGCGTTCTTGGTGCATGTTGGTGCACTGCACCAAGCTGTGCCAAAAAATGATGGTATTATAAAGATTTGATTTTCAGTTGTTTGTATCAAGGTTTTTGTTTTTGGTGCAATGGTGCAGGCTGCACCAAGTGATACATTCACGATGATATTTGAACATCAGTTTTGGCTCGAATCAAGAAAGTAGATAAATCCTATTTTAGCAGGGCAGGATAGGGGAGTGGATTCAGGCTGTGCCATGCCTTTATCCTTTCCAAAACAAAGTTGGCATTGTCCGGCATATTTGCAGTCAATTCAATTAGACACAAAATACAAAAATCAAATGGGAAGGCACAAAACAGCACTGCTTGAATTTTTCCTGGTCGAAGACAACCTTTTTACTTTCGTGGTCAGGCCTGACATGCCAGAATTTGGGATAAACGACAAGGAACCCCTTGTCTTTGAAGCACAATTGGGCGAAGCTGAAGTCGCTGCTTTGGTACATAAAATACGGAGTACCTTCCTTGCCATCAACCAATTGATTGAAAAAAACGCCGGAAGCCTGGACACGGCCGTCTTGGACAGGCTCACGGAGACTAGTTTGGAACAACTCAACCTTTTGGGCAGGAAGGTTTTCTCGGATGAACTGCTGTCCAGCCTGGAAGCCTTCAATGCAATTTACCTGGTCCCCTTCGGCCAACTGCACTACCTGCCATTGCATGCAGTGAGCATCAAGGGGCAATACCTGCACGACCTTTTCAAAATAGCCTACCTGCCCAGTGCCTCTGTCCTGCAGTATTTTACCGAAAAAGGAAAGCCAGCCAACCCAGTCAAAGAAGCCTGTATTCTTGGCGTAGATTACAGGGAAAGAAGCCGCTTCTTCGAGTCGGAGGCCCAGGCGGTGGAACAAAAGCTGAAGGAAATTGGGGGATGGGGCATAACTGCCCATACCCGCCAAGAGGCAACAAAGGAAAACCTGCTGTCTTCTGCCAATGGAAAAAGCTTGGTTCACATATCTTCCCACGGCTATTTTTCCAAAAAGGATGCAATGGACTCGGGCGCATTGCTGTTTGGTTGCCCGGCAGCCTTTGATGGGGAAGATGTTGAACACTTCCAATTTGTCCTTACGGCCAAGGATATATTCGAAAAACTGCAACTGGAAGCCGACCTTGTCGTCTTGAGTGCCTGTGTGACGGGCGAGAGCCTGAACAAACCTGGGGACGAACTTATCGGGCTGACCCGGGCGCTGATGTTTGCCGGGGCCAACTCCGCCATCGTTTCTTTGTTCCCAACGTTCAAAAACGTAACGGGGCACAGGTCTAAGGAGTTGTCCCATACCCTGTTTTCCCAATTTTACCACCTATGGCTGGTTGAAGGGCTTTCAAAGGCGGAAGCCTTGCAAGCGTATTGCCAGGGGATAAGGCGGGAGCCAATTTTTCAGAATCCCTTCCTTTGGTTTTCTTATATCTTGGTCGGAGACATGGGCTGACCCCGGAAATATTGCTGGCGGTGCGGGAGGGAACTGCTGCCATGTTTGTGATGATGTGTTATTTTTAGCGCTCCTTCGGGAGGTTTCAACCATTATTTTTCAAACAATAAAATAAGACAAATGGACTTCAGGACACAAATAGCCAACCTGTACTCGGACGAGGTAAACTTCCTGCTCCAAGGCTTGGAAAAGGACATGGGCCGCTTGTTCGACACGGAATTGCCCCCGGAAACCCCGGTCAGCGAGCAGCAAATTGACTACGGAAAAGTCAAAGAAATGCTCGCCGAACTCGGCGAGGCTTCACCCGCCCATCGGCAGCGAATGGCGGATTTGCTGCAGCAATATGAAAATGAAAGCGCCACCCGGTCAACCCTGGCGGACATAGGTGTGATGTCGGGAATGGTGCTGATTACAGCCATACTGGCCGTGGCTTGGGTGCAGATGAGCGCCGACCAAAACAGGCTGTATGCCCCCGATGAAAAAACCCTCCCGGACGGCTCCAAGGAGACGAGGAAGTATTTCTCGACCAGCAAGGTCGTGGACAAGTTGAAGGAAATCATCAAAGAAGCTCCAATGGAGTTTTGGGATGGCATCAAAAAAGTACTCGAAAGCGCAAAGAACGGCAGCAAGCCCGGCAACGGCCCAACTGTCTGAACCGCTGGATTTTACCAAATGACTGGATGATGGAAATGTTTCCAGATAACCAACTGGCAGGGATGGAGGCCCGGTTCGCTGATGATAGGGCAGGGCTGGTCTTGCACGTCCACGAGCTTTCAATTGGGGCAACCGGCATCGAACCGGGGAAATACTTCCTGAACGTGGCGGAGATGTTCCGCATAAGAGCCAAGTACCATTTCGCAAAATGGTTGAACGAGGAGGCATTCCGGCTCTTTGAAGTGGCCGGCGATAAACGGGAGATGGCCAATAGCCTGCATAACCTGGCATTGGCCCACCAAAACCTGTCAGAGTTTGATGAGGCAATCCGGTGCTACTCCCAGGCGCTCGAACTGGACAAGGAGGGTGGCGACGAAGCCTCCATTGCCACCACCTACGATAGCCTTGCGCTTACCCACAGCTACAAGGGCGAGGTCAAACAAGCCATGGTTTACCACCGAAAGGCATTGGCGATTTTCGAGGAAAAAGGGATGTTGACGGACGTGGCACAAACCCGGAACAACCTCGGAATCGCCCTGAGCAAATTGGGGCAACACGCAAGAGCATTGGAACTGCACGAACAGGCTTTGGCCTATTTTGTCGAAAAAACCTACCTGCCGGGCGCTGCCTCTGCCCTGCAAAATATCGGCACCTGCCATTTCAGCTTGGGCGACAACGCCCTTTGTCTTGAATATCTGGAGAAATCGCTGGCCATCCACCGGCACCTTAAAAACAGGCACGGGATTGCCCGCTGCTGCTCCAACCAATGCCTTGCCCTGAACGCATTGGGCCGTTACTTCGAGGCGCTTCAAAAGAACACGGAAGCCCTCCTTGCCTACACGGAGATTGGCAACATCGCCGGGGTGGCAGGGGCACATGGCAACGCTGCCGATATTTACTTTTATTTGGGAGATCCCGAAAAGGCACGCCTGAACCACGAAAAGCAACTGGAACTCCACCAACTGACAGGCGCCATCTTTGGCCAGGCCATCGCCCACAATGGGTTGGCTAATTGCTACGCCGACGAGGGAAATTGGGCTATGGCCGAGGAGCACTATCTGCGGGCGGTTGAACTGAACAAAGCTGTGGGTAGCGTCCATCTCGAATCCACGGCCTATATCAACTTGGGGACATTGTTTTACCACCAAGAGGAATATGGCAAAAGCGAGCAATACCTCGAATTGGCCCTGCAACTGAACAATGGCGAGGTCAACAGCAAGTCTTCCGAAATGTACGTTTTCAAGACGCTGGGCAATGTGGCGATGGGCCGGGGAAAGTTCAAAAAGGCGGAAGGCTATTTCAAGAAAGGGCTGGAAATAGCCACCCGTGCGGGGGAAGGCTACCGGGAACAGATGCTGCTGGGCAGCCTTTCCTTGTTATATTTTCAAATGGGCAAACGGGAACTTTCCTATTCCTTTGGCAAAAAAACCATCGAGAAATCCGAGTCGCTGCTGAACCAGATACTGGTGGAAGAAAACCTGATTTCATTTGGGGCCAGTTTGAAGCAGGTGTTCGATTTTGTCATCCTGCTGGCCATCGAAAACGGAAAACCCGCCGAAGGCTATGCCTACCTTGAAAAAGCAAAAGGCAAGGCGCTGATGCGGCTGCTTTCCCTGTTCGGTTCGAGGCCCGGCGGTGCGCAGGTATTGGAGCAGGAACTGGAAGATTTGTACAGCGAAGAAGAAGTTTTGTTGCTAAAACTCAGGCACTACTACCAGCGGCAACAGGTGCGCCCAAATATTCAGGAAACGTACGCCCAGGAGGTCATCGAACTGAACACCGCCCTGAACGGCATCCGGGAAAAATTAGCCGTGAAAACGAATAATGGTAAATATCCGCTCGGCAGGAGTGCCTTGACTTATGAACAGGTCAAGGCGTGTTTGTAGTTGCCTGGCATCTTAAAAAGTTGTCATGAAAAGATTTCTCATCGTAAACAGGGCGACTTAGAAATCATGCTGAAAGTTCCTTCTCCGCTCCCGTTTTGCCCATTCTTCGGCGTAGGCAATCTGTTCGCTGACAAAGCTCTGTGTCTGATGACACTTATGGGGCTTCATATTAAATCATTTTCTACTTTTGCTGGCGGCCATCTTTTAAACAAAAGTAGATATGTTCATAACCTCATTAACACTCCGAAACTTCCGGAATTTCCGGGCTTCCCGATTTCATTTTGAAAAAGGCATCAATACGCTCATTGGTGAAAATGGGTCGGGGAAAACCAATGTTTTTCAAGCGCTTCGCATCATGCTCGATGGCACAATGCCAAGAAATATTAAGTTGTTTGAATCGGACTTCAACCGTTCGTTGGACAATTGGCGGGGGCATTGGATTGTGATTTCCTTGGAATTTGACGAACTTGACAACAGCGACGAATGCCAGTCTTTAGCTGTTCATGCAGTTGGGGACGCTGCGGATAACAAAGGCACTTACAGCTTTTTGTTCCGACCGAGAAGGGAAGTAAGAAAACAGCTTTTTGATTATTCAGAAACAGAAGATAAGGATGCGGAAGGATTGGTCTCTCTACTTGACACGATAACACTTGAGCAATACGAGGCTGTTTTCCGAGGGAAAGGCACTATTGATTTTGCAGATGAAGTTTCCTACTTGCAGCATGTTGGCGACTTTGAAAGTATTGTTTTCCCTGACCCCGAATCAGAAGACAACTCCATTTTAGGCGATAGGTTGCCCAATGAAATTTCATTGCCGAGCGAGATTTCATGTACATTCGTGAAAGCGCTTCGGGATGTGGAAGCGGAACTGAAATCCTACCAGTCAAGCCCCCTTCTGAACCTGTTGAGGGACAAGGACAAAAAAGTTGCCACAGCCGGGAAAACAGAAATTCTTGATGATATAAAGAACTTGAACACCAGGATTAGTGGGTTGGATGAAGTCAAAAGCCTTTCCTCTGATATTGTTTTAAGCGTTCAAGGTGCTGTTGGGCATACCTATGCCCCTAATGTGGACATCCGTTCTGAAATTCCCGATGACGTTGACCGGCTTTTTCAATCTCTCAAGCTTTGGGTCGGAGACCCTGACGAGGCAAACCATCTTGGCAGGTTGTGGGAGTTGAGCTTAGGCGGGGTCAATCTTATTTATCTTTCCCTACGATTGTTGGAATATGAAAAACTCCGTTCCGAAAACCGGGCAGCTCATTTTCTCTTTATCGAGGAGCCAGAGGCCCATATCCACACCCATATCCAGAAATCCCTTTTTAAAAACGTTCCGCAGAATAAAACCCAAGTCATCGTATCCACCCATTCGACCCATATTTCTTCTGCCAGCAAAATCAGTTCGGTTAACATCCTTTCTCGGAATAACGGTTATGCGGATGTTTTCTATCCGGCCAATAATCTTGGGGATAAGGTTGATGCAATTGAGCGCTATTTGGATGCTGTCCGAAGCACATTACTGTTTGCAAAAGGTGTCGTGATGGTCGAAGGTGATGCCGAGCAGATTCTGATACCAGAAATGTTCCTCCGGGTATTTGGGGTCAGCTTGGATGAAATGGGTGTCAGCCTTGTGAATATCGGCAGTACAGGGTTTGAAAACCTGGCCGTGCTTTTCCATGAAGACCGGATAAAACGAAATTGTACAATCCTGACTGATTCGGATACAATTTCAGTTGATGAAGCTGATTGTACGCCAGAGGATTGGGTGAAGTATCAAAACTCGCAGAAGTCAGGGTTTAATAGGGTTGTCATACTTGATGACGTGTTCAATGATAATACATGGGTGAATGTTAACTATGCATCTCACACGTTTGAGGTGGACTTTCTAAGGGTTGGAAATAAAGATATTGTTAAAAAAGTAATTCATGATATTTATGAAAGAGAGGCAGATAGGAATAGTTCAATAGCAAAAATTGATGATACTGATTCTAAATCGAATCATGAAATATTGCGCTTAGCGAAGAAGGTTGGCAAAGGCTGGTTTGCCATCTTGCTTGCAAAACACCTTGATTGGAAAGTAGCCTTCCCGGATTACATATTGGAAGCAGTTGCGTTTGCTGTCCCTTCTATGCCATTGCGGATGCAGGCAGGGATTGCGGACTACCGGATTCAGAAAATGTGCGAAGAGGCAATTCCACAAGGGGTTGCTCTCCGTGGTGAATTCCCAAAATTAGAAGAACTCAAAACCTCTGAGCGACTTTCAGAATTTGTGGCCAGGTTCGTCGAAGTTTTTCCAAATGACCCTCTTGCCCACTTTGCATCATGATTTTCCAAAACCTGAACGACGAGCAGATTGTAGCTGTGAAAGCGGATGGACACCTCCTTCTCACAGCCTGCCCGGGAAGTGGGAAAACACGCGTCATCACGAGGAAGGTCGCATGGGAACTGCAAAACCTATCCCACCCCAAAAGACGGATTGTTGCCCTTACTTTCACCATCCGTGCTGCCGAGGAAATTGAGCGGCGTATGCGGCACATGAATGTTGACACGTCGCAACTTTGGACAGGCAATATTCACGCTTTCTGTCTGAACTGGATATTACGTCCCTATGCCTGTTTTCACCCTTGCACCCAAAAAGGCTTCACAATCGTTGACAGCGTGAAGGCGGACGAGATAATGAGTGAAATCGTGAAAAAGCACAACCTGTCAAAGAATGACAAATATAAAGTCAGATTCAAGTTTAACCCTGATGGAACCGTAACAGCCCCAAACCAAGCAATCAAAGCCGTTTTGAACGAATACCACGATTCCCTCATTAATAATCGTTTCGTGGATTTTGAATGCCTTTTGTACTATTCATTTGAACTGCTGGAACGCCACCCAAAAACTGCGGAAAACCTCTCCTCGATTTTTCAAACCATTTTGGTAGATGAATACCAGGACACCCAAGAACTTCAATACCAAATCATTTTCAACATAGTGAAAGCGGGCAAAGGCCGCACAGATGTCTGCTTCGTCGGTGATTATGACCAAGCCATTTATGGCTCCTTGGGTGGAGTGGCAAAGACCAAGGAGGAAATTGAAGCGGGGATAGGGCAGGAAATGCAGCAACTGAGCTTGCCTGGAAATTACAGGACTTGCCAAAGGGTGATTGATTATTACAGACATTTTCAGACTGCACCAATCCCCATTGAGGCGAGAGGTGAAAATGCAGGTGAAAGAGGAATCGTTACGCTCGACACCGATACTTCCAAAGATAACCTTCCGGAGGCAGTAGCAAGGCTAATCACTCAAAGTTTGGAAATGGGGATTCCTGAAAAGGAAATTTGTGTACTCGTGCCGCAATGGTATCTGGTAATGTCTCTCGCAAAAAAGTTGCGGGCCTTGTTGCCAGACGTTTCATTTGATGCTACTGGCATTTCCCCAATGTCAGGAAATAGGGACAATATTTTTTTTAAGCTGACAAAGCTCTTTATGACCGAGCCTTCTCCCCGCATATATTCACTTCGATACAGGTGGGCAAGAGAGGTTTCAGAAGAGCTGATTTTCTTAACGGACAATGAAAAAGATGCCGAACGATATGCCCCTAAAAAGCTCCTAAGAACAATTAATGGCATCAAATCAGGGGAAGAGAATGCTATTGATTATTTGACAGATTGTTTTTCCCAATTTTTTGACAAACTTGAACTTGAAATCAATCTCATTCCTCCATTAGAAATAAACTATGAATCATATTTTAAGGGGATAAAGAGACGCATTGATGACCCGAACTACGCTTTACCGGGAGACATCCAATCGTTCCGAAACTTTTACAAAGATGCAAAAGGCGTGGTTGTAAGTTCGTGCCACGGAGTGAAAGGAGAGGAATTTGAAACAGTTATATCATTTGGATTATTGGAAGGTCACCTTCCACATTGGGGTGAAATTTTTGACCCAGATTCGGATGAAGACGAAGTAGCCCGCAAATTGCTTTATGTAATTTGTTCAAGAGCCAAAACAAACCTACATCTGATTGCAGAAACTGGCAGGAAAAGAGGGTGGGAGGATATATCTCTTGAACCTACTCCTCATTTGCTTGAAATTGAATTTGACTATGATTGAAAGTGTTCGCTTTGGGTTAAATGGCAATTCAGAACAGAACTATCTATCTTCGCCCCCATGTCAACCCGTACCCAATACCGCAGCGCCGGCAGCGAGCGAATCCGGGAATTGCTCCGCCAACTCAACCAGCTCAAGGTACTGCCCTTCGGCTATCCGAACGACCTTGCCCTCCGCACGGGGGCAACGCTCAATGCCGCCCGTGAAACGGTGAAGGGGAGGAGTGCCAATCTCGCCATCGTGGAACACCTGGTGAGGGATGCAGAACTGATTTTGGGAATCAGGCCATCCAAACCCAAGCCCATTGATTATTCGGAGTGGGGCATAGAACAATTGGTATCGGAAAAACTGCTGCCCAATGCCTTTGCAGACCAGGTGGCAGAAATGATTGATGTCTCACCCTCCACCGTTTACAAAATAACGACGCAGGGACTAAAGAGCCAACGCATTGAGGAAGCCTTGCGGCAACTGGCTGGGGACAACCAGGAACTGGAAATGATTCACCGCCTGGAAGCCATCCTCGAAGCCGCCGCCGAAAAAAGCAAAGCCTGAACCGCACTCGGCGAATCAGGCTTTAACACAACCGACCATGAAAAGGGCTTCATGGTCAATAACAACAGTCGCAAAGCTAACCAATCCCGCCCGAAGTTCCCAGCCATCCGTGAAAATCTGCCCAACGGCAAAGACCTGCCCAGACTGCCAACGCTCCCCACCCGGCAGCCGCCACAAGACTCCCCGCACCCCCAGTCGTGCCGCCCCTCCGCTCAAGGCCAACACAGGCGGCGATAGCAGTTGATGGCCCCCGGCCGGCCCACAAAAAAGGAATGCTGGCTAAAAGAAAAATAAGTGGGGTAGGGGTTGGACTTGGGTTTGTGCGTTGTGGCAAAGTAGCTGCTCCAATGCCCGCTGCCATGTACCTGCTGTGGGCGGCGGGGGTCCGCTTCGCCACGCCGGTAGCGCCGTCGTGCCCCCGCCGTCCTCGCAGGTACACGTCAGCGGGGGTACCTGGTGCCGTTCTCCGATTGGCAGATAGGGCTTTTGGTGGCTTGGTTCCTGCTCGCTGGGGCAGGCTTTTTTTTGGTGTTTTTTTTCTTTTTTCTTTTTTGCTTTTAAGGGGGCAGGGCTTTTGCCCCGCCCTTTTTTCTCATAGCAGCGTTTTTGTGGCCGGTGTCCAGCGGGTGGTGCCGTCTGGCAGCAGTTCCAGCAGGGGTTTCCCGGCGGCGGTCGTCTTGCGGGCGGTGTCCGCCGTGCCGCCTTTTCCCACCTGCCCCGGTGCGTACCATGCCACCGTCACGTCCGCCAGTTTCACCAGTTCGCCGTTGCGGTGCAGCGGTGCGGTTTTCGGGTGGTGCTGGTGGTAGTCGGGCTTCAGTTCTATTTCTTCCAGCCCCAGTTTTTTTGCCAGCCTTTTTGCCAGTTGATCGGCCCCGGCAGCGCCGCCGTGCGCCAGGTGGGTCGGGTAGTCGTGCTGCTCGTTTTCGATGGCCAGTTGGCAGTAGATTTCATCGAGTGCAGCTTCCAGCCGTTCCAGGTTTTCTGCCGTTTCCGGTAGTTGGCGGCTACCGCTTACAAGTACGGTTAGTTGCTTTTTCATGGTCGGTTGTGTTGTTGTTATTTTCCATAAAAATAGGTAATTTGTTTCTATTATTCAAATATTAAGCACACTTTTTTTGTCTTTTTTTATTAACAAATTATGAAAATAAAAATTAAAAAAATTGTTTCAAAATACTTGACAAATAGGTAATTTGTTTCTATTTTTACAGTATCAAATAACAACAAACACAGCCGTAAATAACAACAACATGACAAACACAACTTACCTGTCCGAAAGCGTCGAGGCTGCCCGCACTGCCTCCGCCGAAGCCTATTACGAAGAGCGCACCCTGCGCCCCGCCGAGCATTTTTCCATCACCCCCGGCCATCAGGAATACGATGTGGTTTGCCTGCACGGTAGGTTGCCCGTCGTGCCGCCCTATACCAAAGAAGCACACAAATTTTTTGACTGGAAAAGCAAGGTCGTCGGCATCGAAGGCGACGACTTGATCGGGGAAAAAAATGATCGCTACAAAATCACCGCTCATGGTGGCCTTTCCGAGAAGGAGTTAGCGGATATACTTTTTGAAATGCTGCTCTGACGTGCTATGAGAAAGCCGCCTTGGCAGGGGGCGTTATCCCTGCCGTTTTTCTTCCTCTTGCGCAAGTAGTCCAGGCTTAGTTTTCGGTAGAATTTCCTTTGAGAAACAGCCTTTCCCGTTGGGGATAAATCTGAAAGAGAAACCGCTTTTCCCTTCCTGTGCGGCAACAGGTTGGGCAGGGGGCGGAGCATCCCTGTAAACCCACTCCGTTTTCATCTAATTTTTAACAATTTAAACTTATTTTACTATGAAAAACCTGCATCCGATCACCAGCGCCAATGGCAACCTGATTGACAAAAAAACGGGCGAAGTCCACTCCGTGCGCTACCTGCCCGGCTATCCCCGGCAAATCCGGTTCGACGCCAGCAAGGGCAATTTCAACCTGAACGGCGACGTGCCGCTGACCAAGAAGGGTGAGGAGTTTTCCTTCATCCCCCTTGCTTACCGAATCTTCAATGACAACATCTTGGGCATGGGCAAAAAACGTTGGGCGGAGTTCTTTTTCCTGAATGAAGCCCGGCAAGTGTGTGCCGTGTTGTTTCATGGTTACAGCGTTGAAAATTTTATGCGCTTGGCAGCCAATGAAATGTTCTACGACGACGTGACGCCCTGCGATGTGATCCTCACCGCCCGTCCCGTCGAGAAGGAGTGCAAAGACCCGGAAGCCCCCGGCAAGAAGTATTTTATGGCGGATTTCAGCTATAAGAAGTTGGAGAAGGGCGAAAAGGAAACTTTGCTGCAAGTAACGGAAGGCATCAACTTTTGGAGGGAAGAAACCACCACCGGCGATGCCCGGATCGAATTTTCACTGAACTGGAACCCGCCGCACCCGGTCATCGAATTGAACGGGGCGACAGCGGAAGAAGAAGCGGCAGTGGTCGCAGCCTGAACGTACTATCTACTTGCTTGGTGGCGGCTGTTCCTGCTCCCTGCCGGGGCGCCGCCGCTTTTCCCTCAACCTGAAAGGGTGGGGTAGGGGTCTCTCACCCCTCACTTTCTCACTTCTAAAATTTAAGACAATGACAACCACCAACACCCGCTTGGCAGACCTCGCTATTGCACCTGCCAGCCAAATCATCGAAACGCCCTACGGCAATATTTACTCCAACCTAACAAACGAAACGCTGGAAACCATGCTGGCAAAATGGACGGCAAAAACCGGATGTTTGACCCGCACCAGCTTGGTGAACTACCTGAACCTGTTCAGCCATTTGGGCTTCGGGGCATCCGTGCCACTGGCAGAGTTGCCGGCCGGCCATATCCGTAGAATCCCCGCTATCAGCAATTCCCGTTTGACCCGCTTCAAGGCCAAATTGCAGGGCAAGGAAATCCGCTACCCGGAACGCTGTCTGGTGTTCGGCCAGGCTTTCCACGCCGTTGCCCTCGAACATGCCCGCAGCGGCGACCCGGTCTGGAACCTCCGCCCTTCCGAGTGGGCAGCCATCCGCCAAATGCGGGACGCCTATATCGGCGACTTCGGCGGCTTCCTTGCCGGACAGCCGAAGTTCAAACGGTTGACCTATGAGAAACCGAGGGTTTGGAAGGACAAGGAAACGGGATTGCCCTGCAAGGCACAGTTCGACATCGTATGCCGGAAGGCTGTTTTTGATGTGAAAACAACCAGTGCATGGAGCGAGGAGCGCTTTATCGAACTGCTCGACGTGTACGACTACGACCGCCAGGCCGCTTTCTATCTCGATGGCAGCCGTGCCGAGTGGTTTTACTTCGTTGGGGTGCAGAAACGCCCGGCCTATGCCGTCCACATTGTCCCCTTCCACCGGGACAGCGATTTCATCGAAAAAGGAAGAAAAAAGTACCGCTACCTGTTGCGCCGCTTCGTCGAGGCGGGCGAAAGGATTTGAGTTGTCGTTTGTCATTCTTGCTCTGACCGAGCGCACCCGCCCGTCCACCGTCGGCGGACGGCGGGTTTTTCCCTTCTCACTAAAACTCAATGCAATGAAAGCCACCAACGATAAATTCCAGGAAATGACCGCCCGCATCATCGCCCAATTGGAAAAAGGTGCTGTGCCTTGGCGGCGCACTTGGAACCGCATCCAAATGGGCGCATCCTGCAACCATTTCAGCGGGCATGTTTACACGGGCATCAACCGTTTTTTGCTCGACGGTTTTGACGTGCCACGTTTCGCAACCTTCAAGCAGATCAGCGACGCCGGACACCGTGTCCGCAAAGGCGCAAAATCGCTCCCCGTCTATTTTTGGAAAATGCTGTTTTTCGACGCCGATGGTAAGCGGGTGGGTACGAGGCGGGAAGCGGAAAAAATAGTGCCTTTCTTGTCAGAGTACAGGGTCTTCAACGTGCTGGACATCGAGGGCTTCAACGCCGGGATGTTCCGCAGCGACGAACCCGGACAGCCCGACCGGATGGAAATTTGCGAAGCCGTCCTGACTGCCAACCCCCACGAATTGCGCCCCGGCGAACCCGCCTATGATCACCTGCTCGACGTGGTGAAAATGCCCGGTATCGCTGCTTTCCAAAGCCCGGAACATTATTACCTCACCTACTTCCATGAGTTGGCTCATTGGACGGGACACCCCAACCGCCTGAACCGTATCGAACCCTCAAAATTTGGCGATGAAAAGTACAGCCGGGAAGAACTCGTGGCGGAAATGTCCGCCTGCTTCCTGTGCGCCCATTGCGGCATCGTCATGGAGGAACTGGTCGAGAACAGCGCCGCTTACCTGCAATCGTGGATTAACGTCTTGCATGGCGACACCCGCTTATTGATGACTGCTGCCAGCGCCGCCCAACGTGCCGCCGATTTTTTACTTGCCTCTTTGGGAATTGCCGGGACTGCCCCGCAACCTGAAATGTCAGCATAAAACCGGAACGGCAGCCTGACCAATTCGGTCAGGCTGCCGCCTAATCCAACATTCATCATTCAAAACTTTTTCTATGAAAAACAACACACCAGCCACCGCAACACTGAAAGGCTGCCGCAGCGAAATGGCGCACGGCGGCATCTGCAAAGTCTGGCTCGAAGGCAAAGCCCTGAGCCATGCCAAAAGCCTGAAATACGTCAGCCATTCCCCCGACGGCTTCAACTGGGGCTATGGCGGCAGCGGCCCCGCCCAGCTCGCCTACGCCATTTGCCACGAACTCTACGGAAAGGACATCGCCCGGAAGGTTTACCAGGACTTCAAATGGCGCTTCCTCGTCGCCATCGAGGAGGACAGCTTCGACCTGGTGCTGGATTTGGAGGAGTTCAATGCCATCCATGTATTGCCCTTGCTCAATGAAGTGCCAGCCTAAACAAACGCCCCGTTGACCAATCAAACCGGACAACGGGGCGTTCTCCCAGACCCTGACTGTCAACTGCCAACTAAAAAAGCCCCCACCTCCCCCCCCCACCCCTTTTCAGCGGTGCAGCCAACGAAACCCCAGCGCACCGCCGCAGCCTTTTTTGCTCGACATAATCCCGGAACGCCTGGCAGCGGCGGCGCTCCCGCAGCAGGAGCGGCGTTTTGGGACGCCGCCCCTGCTTTTCGGCCCGACAGGTTTCGTTGGCTGCGAACTTGGTTAGCCCGGGCTGACCCGCAAAATGGAATGGCTGTTTAAATCTTTTCAGCTATCAAATTCCACGTATTGAGACAAAGGCTATAAATGAGGTAGGCATCCTCGCTTCTCGCTTTTGGCTTGGTTTGCAGAGAAGATAACCCCAGTGGCTTCTCATGGATGAACTTTGAGGCATAATCGAAAAGGGCAATCAATCCCTTCATCAATTCATCAAAACCAATATCGCTTCCATTTCGCAGTTTGAACATATCCTTCAAATCACGTTCCAGCGGGTTGTTTTTGCCTAACTTCAACAATTCAAAGAATTCACGAGAATAGCGAATCACCAAATCCCAATTCCCCTTTCTGAGTTCGGTTTCCATCAAGTTCAACTTTTCAGTTAGTCGTCCATAGACCTGGAACAAGTCTTTTTGAACGGAGGGGAATGCCGAATTTAGAAACCTGTCCCTTACAAAACCTAGGTTTGCGGAAGGCAACTCCACAAGTAGAAATTTGCCGATGCCCAATTGTTCGGCGTATTTTTGAATCCAATCACTTTGTGTGATTTCAATAGAAGTTTCGTAGAATTCATCTGAAACTCTAAGAAATTCTAATTCTCCGCTCCGACCTTGAGAAGAAAAGAGCCTCCGATCAAACCTTTGAGTAACAGTAACTAAGTTTAAACGAACATTGAACACTACATTCTTGTGATAGTGGATTTGTCTTACCCCCTCAATGTGAGAAACCGACTTGGGAGAAAGCTTTGCTTTTGCTTGAAATCTAATTGTTTCCTCTCTAGTGGGCTTTTTATCTCCATAGTCATGATGAATTGAAAGAGGGCAATTCAGCCTCTGCAATTGAAAACTGAAATTCGAAAGCTCTTTGCCGTCTCCAGCGAAAAGACTTCCATGTATAGAGGTAATAGCTTCTAAAGGCTGTTCATATGAAACAGTACAGTCAAAAATTAGCTCAGGCTCAATCGAGTTGGTATTTACTTTTGGCAGGTCAATTTTAGTTCGGAACATGGTTGGTGTAATATATTGTTTGATTGGCGAAATTCGTTCATTTCCTGTTTTGCTTTATAACTGATACCTCCCAAACCGCAAAACTGCCAAAATCAACAAGATCATATACCCCTCGGCATAATGCTGAAACCGAAAATAGCAGTGAGCGACGTTGTTCCGCAGGTTGACGCCGGAAGCGGTGAAAAGGTATTTGAAAAAGGCCAGGTCGTTTTCATGGAAAAACTCGCCGATTTTTTCGCTGGTCAGGATATCCTCGATGTACATTTCCCGGACTTGCCCGTTCCTGCCGGTTGTCACGGTGTTGATGCCTGCCCGTTTGGCAAAATCACGAAGTATGCCCTCGAATTTCAGCGTTAGGGAATCAATGCATATGACGTAGTTGGTAAAGATGTTTTTCGATTTCAGCGATGCCTCTTTCTGCACAAAAAATTCCAACAGGGACGGGGCCAGCAAGCCCAACCAATTATATCGGCGGACTTCCTTGCCAGAGTTGGTTTCTTCCAGTTCCTGTCCAAGCCAGGTCTTTTCGGCCAGCCATTTTACCAGCGTATTGGCATTTACTTTTCCGTTCAAAATACCTTGTTCGATGACGGTTTCCAGAAACGGCATGAGGGCAAACCGCAGGTGCAGTTTATATTCGATGTTGAGTTCATCCAGCCTGCTTGACCCGTTGCCACCATTTTCAATTTTCACATTCTTGTTGATGTCAAAATTCAGTTTTGTGGCGAAGTCGAGAAAATCCACCCCCTGTTTTTCCAACCCTGCCCGGATGGATTGGATAGGCGGAAACAGTTCCGATGCCCCTGCCAAATAATCGAAAATCTCAAGGCTGCTGCGTTCCAATAGTTTTTTTGCACGAGCTTCCCCATATTTCATTAAAGCCCGCAATGGCTCGGCAGGCAAGGGGACAGTGATTTCCGAAAGTTGGAGTTCCTTGCTTACCCGCTGGTATCGATTTCCGATTTCTGAAACCTTCGCCTCATTTTTGGCCGCCTGATAACTGGCAAGCGCCCTTCCCAGAAAACCCAAGGGTATCATCCTACTCTCATCATCCATCCGGTGTTTGGCAAATGCTTCGTATGCTGCCCCCAGTTTGTTGTGCCAAAACTTCACATCCTGTTGCAATTTGGAGGCAAGCCGTTCACCTGCCCTAAAAGCCCTTTCTGACATAAAAAAATCAGGCTTTTTGATATAAATGTCCATGATGTTTTCAAGCAGTCCGGGCAGTTTGAGCAGTTCGTCGGTTTTCCAGATTTTGGGATAGTCCAGAATAGTTTCAATGAGGGAAAGAGAGAAAAAGCCTTCGACCAATCCGGGAGTGAAAAGCCAATGGTTCGCCAAGGTTTTCAATTCACCGGCCCGGTAGGGGTAGATTTTGGCGACCATTTCAACTGCACACTCAAAAATGGCCAATTGTTCGAGCTCGTCCTTCACGTCAATAGAGGTCAGTTTCGCTTTTTTGTCGAGCAACCCCAGGAGGGCATCTATGGCCAACTTTGCGGTATCCTCGTGACGGAATTCCCCCGGTGCAGACCAAAGCAGCATGAAATACCTTGCATTTAAAAACGCATTCGTGGAGTCAATTGCCCTTGAGTGAAGATACTCAAGTCCTTCCGCTCCAAATATTTCAAGCGACGGATAGGCATGGATGACCTTGCCGTCCCAAGATGTTTGTTGGGAAATCGGAGTGAGTTTTCCCTTGCTGATGCTGAAGTTCAGTGCATCTATTTCCCATTGCAACCTCTTTGCTTCGGAATCGGTCAAAGAATCGTCACGCATGACTGCTATTGCACTGGTAACTTCATAGGTCTGCCTGAAAGTGGAAGTGTCGTCCTCTATAAACTGAAGTATTCGTTGAAATGTATCCATATTTAAATAAAAAGGCCCTGGCGCTAGAAGCGCCGAGCCTACTGTTTTTGCATTAAGACTTTTTATGTGAAAAAAGTTCATTTGAGCAGGTAGAGAACAAATCCCCACCTCCCCCGCCCACCCGTTTTCAGCGGTGCAGCCAACGAAACCCAACGCACCGCCGCAGCCTTTTTTGCCCGGCACAAACCCGGAACGCCCGGCAGCGGCGGCACCCCCGCAGCAGGAGCGGCGTTTTGGGACGCCGCCCCTGCTTTTCAAGCTCGACAGGTTTCGTTGGCTGCGAACCATGTAGCCCGTGCTGACCCGCAAAATGGAATTGTGATTGTTTGCCAATACTTCCCTCGACAGGCAGCAGAAAAAAAGTGGGTTGACCTGACTCCACCGCCAAGCATCAGCGGTTTCCCCATAGAAGAACATTTTTACCGCGTTATGCAGGTGAAACAGCCTGAGTTCAGGCCAAAGTTCAGGTTGATTTTGGCAAAGGACGAGGTCAGTTGGGGAAGTCTATTCGTATATGGTTAGGAAAAAAAGACTGAATTTCAATAAGTTACGAAATTGTATTTAACATAAGTGACATTATGCCACATTTTGCAAGCAAGCCACATCTACCAACTTTATTGGCACATTATTGTATATTTGCCGCCTTATGAAATTGATGCTCCACAAATTGCTCGTCTTTGCCGCCTTCAGCCTGCTGCTGGCACATAACCTGACGCCGCATCACCACCATCACCCTTTAGAAGCGGAGCAAACGCATCACCACGACGAAGGGGAACACGGCCACCATCACCATGATTTTTCCTTCCACTTGGTAGATGAGAACTTCGTTTTTCAATCCCTCGACCTAAAAATATCGCCCCCGGCAGCGATTGCGGCTGTCGTCTTTTTCATAGATGATTACAGAAAAATTGCCGGGAAAAAACCTGCCGGGTTTGTCCCTATTCCAAGCGGCCATCTGCCTTCACCGCCTTTCCTGAAGGCATTTTCCTTCCGAGGGCCTCCCTTAGTTTAAGCTTCATTTTTTTCAATCAAACTGTCATTTGCACCCCGCAAATGCAGTTTTCCCGTATTGCCCTGCGCTGACTGAAAGGTGCATGTGCCATCTTTTTAAGCTTAAATTTCAAACCCAACAATGAAAAAAATAATCATTGGCTTGTTTGCCGCAGCATTGCTGGCAAGCTGCCACTCGAACGACATAGAAGGTGAACACGCCCACGACGCTGCGGGCAACCACATCACGCCCGCCGAGCCTTCCTTGGAAGCCCTCGCCTTTACCCTTTATTCTGACAAAACCGAACTTTTCGTAGAATTCAAGCCCCTCGTGGTGGGTTCGGAAAGCCGTTTTGCGGCACATTTCACAGCACTTGGCGACCTGTTCAAACCCATCGGTGAAGGCACCATTACCCTCACTTTGTCGGGCAATGGGCATACACAATCCGTCACCGCTACCGAACCCGAAGTGCCGGGCATCTTCCGGCTGCGGATGTCGCCCGAAAAAGCAGGGATTTACAGCCTCGTTTTTGACATCAAAACGCCCGCTTACACTGACAAAATCATCATCGAAAACGTGGAGGTTTTTGCCGACGAAAAAACGGCGATGGAGCACCAAGCACCCTCGGAAGGCGGCGCCAACGACATTTCCTACTTAAAAGAACAGGCTTGGAAAGTCGAATTTGCGAATGCCCCGGCACAGGTGCAGCCGTTCAGCGAGGTGGTGAAAACGAGCGGACAAATCCTCGCCGCTCCTGGCGACGAAGCAGTTGTGGTTGCCCAAATCAGCGGTATCGTGACTTTTACGGGAAAAAACCAAGTGGCCGGCAGCACCGTTTCGGCTGGCGCTCCCATGTTCACGGTGAAAAGCAACGAAGCCGTGCAGAGCAATTTGGGTGCAGCGGTCACGGAAGCGGAGAACGATTTGGCGAGCGCCAAAAAGAACTTCGAGCGGGCAAACGAACTGGTGAAGGACAAAATCATTTCCGATAAGGAATTTTTGGAGGCAAAACGGCAGCTTGAAAATGCGCAGACGCAATTCGCCAACGTGTCCGTTTCCAAAAAATTCAACCAAAACAGGCAAAGCATCACCGCCCCGATGGGCGGTTTTTTGAAAAACGTTTTGGTCGAAAACGGGCAGTTCGTCAACGCCGGACAGCCGCTGGCAACCATTTCCAAAAACAAAAGGCTGCTATTGCGGGCGGATGTTTCACAAAGGTATTTCCCGAAACTCGCCTTGTTCACTTCTGCCAATTTCAAGACTTCGGACGGCGGGCAGGTTTTCAGCACAAAAAATCTGAACGGACGGGTCGTCTCCACCGGGAAATCGGCGGAAGCTGGTGCGCCTTTTTTGCCCATCCATTTCGAGATTGACAACGTGGGCAACTTCGTCCCCGGTTCGGTGGTCGAGGTGTTTTTGCAGTCCGGCACGAAGCCCGCTCTTGTCATTCCGACCTCGGCACTTTTGGAGGAACAGGGCATTTTTTACGCCTATGTCCAAACGGAAGGCGAAAGTTTCCAGAAACGGGAACTCAAAATCGGCGCTTCCGACGGCATGAACGTCCAGGTGCTTTCGGGCATCGCCGAGGGCGAACGGGTGGTGACGAAAGGCGCTTATCAAATCAAATTGTCCACCGCTTCGGGAACGCTCCCGGCGCATGGCCACGAACATTAAAACCCCAAAGCCATGCTCAATAAAATAATAGATTTCTCACTGCACAACCGCTTGCTGGTGATTGTGGCCACCGTGCTGCTCATCGTCTTCGGTTCCTACGTCGCCTCGCAGATGGAGGTGGACGTGTTCCCCGACCTCACCGCCCCGACCGTCGTCGTGCTGACCGAAGCGCACGGCATGGCGCCGGAGGAGGTCGAAAAACTGGTCACCTTCCCGCTCGAAACGGCGGTGAACGGCGCTACCAACGTCCGGCGGGTGCGCTCGTCCTCGTCGGCGGGCATCTCGATTGTCTGGATAGAATTCGAGTGGAACACCGACATTTTCAAGGCCCGGCAAATCGTCAACGAAAAAATCATCGCCGTCGCCGAACGCCTGCCGACGGGCGTGGGCAACCCGACCATGGCGCCGCAGGCGAGCATCATGGGCGAAATCATGCTCATCAGCCTGACGGCGGACTCTACTTCGCAAATGGATTTGAGGACGATTGCCGATTGGTCACTGCGTCCCCGCTTGCTCGCAACGGGCGGCGTGGCACAGGTCGTCGTCATCGGCGGCGAGTACAAACAGTACCAGATTTTGGCTTCGCCGCAAAAAATGGGTGCTTATGGCGTGTCGCTCAATGAACTGTTGAAAGCCTGCGAGGAAGCCAACGGCAACTCCTCCGGCGGTTTCCTGAACGAGTTTGGCAACGAGTACATCGTGCGGGGCATCGGCAGGACGAGCGATTTGGCGGAACTCGGCAAGTCGGTCATCAAGACCACGCCGCAGGGCGTGGTGAAAATCGAGGATGTTGCGACGCTCAAAATCGGGGCTGCGCCCAAAATCGGCGACGGCTCGCTGCGTGGCGAACCCGCCGTGATTATGACGGTAATGAAACAGCCCGGCACGAACACGCTCCTGCTGACGGACAAGATTGACGAAGCGATTTTGGATTTGCAAAAAACCATGCCCGGCGACGTGAAAATCAACACCAAGATTTTCCGGCAGGCGGATTTCATCAACGCCTCCATTTCCAACATCAACAAGACCTTGCTGGAGGGCAGCATTTTTGTGGTCGTCATTCTGTTCCTGTTTTTGATGAACTGGCGGGCGACGGTGATTTCATTGCTGGCCATCCCCGTTTCGCTCATCGTCGCCATTTTGACCTTGAAATGGCTCGGTTTCACCATCAACACGATGTCGCTTGGCGGCATGGCCATCGCCATCGGCGCACTCGTGGACGATGCGATTATTGACGTGGAAAATGTTTTCAAACGCCTGAAACAGAACGTTGCCCTGCCCGAAAGCGAACGAAAAGGGATATTGAAAGTCGTTTTCGATGCCTCGGTGGAAATCCGGACGAGCATCATCAATGCCACGTTCATCATCATCGTGGCGTTCGTGCCGCTGTTTTTCCTGTCGGGCATGGAAGGCAAACTGCTCGCCCCGCTGGGCATTGCGTTCATCGTTTCGCTGTTCGCATCGCTGGTGGTGAGCATCACGCTGACCCCCGTTTTGGGCAGCTATCTTTTGTCCAATGAAAAAATGTTGCAAAAACAGCACGGCGAAAGCTGGCTCGTGCAGCGTCTGCAAAATGGCTATTCAAGGGCTTTGAAAGGCGTGATGAAAGCTAAAACCGCCGTACTAGTCGCCTCAGTTTTGCTATTGGCCGTGGCGGTTTTTGCGCTTACGCAATTGGGCAGGAGTTTTTTACCGGAGTTCAACGAAGGTTCGCTGGTCATTTCGGCGGTCAGTTTGCCGGGCATTTCTTTGGAGGAAAGCAACAAAATCGGCAGCCGAGTGGAAGAGGAATTGCTGAAAGTTCCTGAAATCCAAATCACCACCCGCCGAACCGGACGAGCGGAATTGGACGAGCACGCACAGGGCGTGAACGCCGCCGAAATTGATGCGCCGTTTTTGTTGGAAGACCGCAGCCGTGCTGAATTCATGGAAGATGTTCGGTCAAAACTGGCCAACGTCAGCGGCGTGAACATCACCATCGGGCAACCCATCGGCCACCGCATTGACCACATGCTGAGCGGAACGAGGGCGAACATCGCCATCAAGATTTTCGGGACGGATTTGGCTAAACTCTTTTCGCTTTCCAACGAAATCAAGGCGGCGATTACGCCAATTTCCGGTCTGGTGGATTTGAGCGTCGAGCAACAAATCGAAATCCCGCAGGTGCAAATCAAGGCGAAACGGGACTTGCTCAACCATTACGGCATCCCCATCGGGCAGTTCAACGAGTTCGTGGACGTGGCTTTTGCGGGCGAAAAAGTGTCCGAGGTGTACGAAGGCACCCGCAGTTTCGACCTGATTTTGCGTTTCGACGATGCCAACCGGGGCAATATCGAGAACATCCGAAACACCTTGATTGACGCTGCCAACGGGCAAAAAATCCCATTGAGTTACGTCGCCGATGTGGTCAGCACGTCAGGCCCGAACACCATCAACCGGGAAAACGTGCAGCGCAAAACGGTGGTCTCGGTGAACGTGGCTGGCCGTGACCAGAAAAGCGCTGTCGAGGAAATCCAGCAAATGATTGGCGAAAAAATCACGCTTCCCGAAGGCTACCGCATCGAGTACGGCGGCCAGTTCGAGGCCGAGGCCGAAGCCTCGAAAACGTTGATGGCGACTTCGTTGCTGTCGTTGCTGGTGATTTTCCTCTTGCTTTTTCAGGAGTTCAAGGACATGAAAACGGCCTCCATCATCTTGCTGAATTTGCCGTTGGCCTTGATTGGCGGGGTGTTCAGCATCTGGGTCACATCGGGCATTTTGAGCATCCCGGCCATCATCGGTTTCATCACGCTGTTTGGCGTGGCCACCCGGAACGGCATCCTGCTCGTGTCCCGCTACAAGACCTTGCAGGAGGAGGGCAAGCCCATTTATGAGACCATCATGGAAGGCTCGGTTGACCGCCTTTCACCGATTTTGATGACAGCTTTGACGGCGGGGCTTGCGCTCATTCCGCTGGCCATTGCTGGCGATTTGCCGGGCAATGAAATCCAAAGCCCGATGGCAAAGGTCATTCTGGGCGGCCTGCTCACGTCCACTTTGCTCAATGTGTTCATTGTGCCGGTGGTGTATTTTTTAAGCAATAAAAACAGCAATAGAAATGAAGCAACGATATAAACTGCTTTGCACCCTGCTGGCCCTGACGGTCAGCCTTTCGGCGCAAAGCACCCTCGACCAGGTGCTTGCCTCCGTGCAGGCCAACAACAAAACTTTACAGGCAGAGCAAAGCCGCATAGAGGCCAGCAAAGCTTTTTTTCAAACGGGACTTTCCCTGCCTGACCCTTCGCTAAGCTTCGACTGGCTGAGGGGGTTCCCTTCCTCCGCAGGGAACCAGGCCGACCTGACCGCAGCCCAGGCCTTCGATTTTCCGACGGCGTACAAATACCGCCGGGAGGTGGCGGGCCTGAAAACGGGGCAGACGGTTTATGAAAGCGAATCGGTGCGGAAGGATATTTTGCTGGAAGCAAAACTGACCGCCCTTCGGCTCGTTTTCCTCAACAAGCGCAAGGTGGAACTGACGGGGCGGCTGGCCGGTGCAGAGCGGTTTTTGGCCAATTACCAGCGAAAAATGGAGCAGGGCGATGCCACCATTTTTGACCTCAACAAGTCCCGCCTGCAATTGCTCAACATCCAGACCGACCTGCAACTGCTGGAAACGGCCATTGCCGAAAACCTACAAAAGCTTACCGAACTGAACGGTGGCAACCTGGTCGTTTTCACCGACACGGTCTATCCGCCCGCTCCCGGCCTGCCCGATTTCGAGACCTTGGAACGAACCATCGAAGAAAGCGACCCGGTGCTGAAATACCTGCAAACGCAGCAACAAATCGGGCAAACGGAAGTGAAGCTGACCAAAGCTATGTTGTTGCCGAAATTCGAGGCGGGCTACCGTTATCAGGGCATTTTGGGGCAGCAGTTTCACGGCGTCCATGCAGGCGTGAGCGTACCGCTTTGGGGAAACAAGAAGCGGCTGAACTACTCGGCGTTGCAGGTGCAGGTGTACGACGCCCGCATCGAGGAGCACCGCACGGAGCATTACCACGAAATCAAGCGGCTGTACGAACAGTACGAGTCGCTCCGGCAACGTTCCGATGCGTACCGCAGCAACCTGCAACTGGTTTCGGGCGGCGCACTGCTCGAAAAGGCTTTGCAGGCTGGCGAGATGACGGTGCTGGAATATTTTCTGGAAACCTCGCTGTACTACGAGAGCGTGGACAGGTGGCTGGAACTGGAGGCGGCCTGGCAGCGGATTGGGGCGGAGTTGTTTAGTTTCACACTTTGAAAAAGAGATTTACAAAATCATTGCTCAAAAATGAAAGCAGCAGAATCAAATTCCCCAATCAAGCGCAACGCAATGGGTGATTGGGATACCCCAAAAACCCCATTTGATTGGGGACATTTTCGGTGGTGGGAACATACCTACGTTTTTCATCACTTTGATGAAAACTTAAAAATGCATCGCCCATTTTGGAATGTTCACCGTTTCCACGACGAAAATTTAGAAAAAGCAAGACAAGAAAAAGATTTTCTTGAAATGCAAATAATGCACATCGCAGATGGATTTTTCCGGAACTCATCATTTGACGCTCACGGATGGATGAGCGAGACCTTTTTCCATTTTTTTAAGGAGGTATTCGAAATAGATGCTTTAGCCCAAGGATATCATTGGCACTTTGATTTTTCCCGCCTCATTCTTCCAAAATCACTTTTCCATGAAATAATGAATGTCATCAACGACCATGACCTGCTTCATGTCCGTGATTTGATTTTATTCATCATTGCTAAAACACAAGACTTTTATTCGGAGCATGTCCATTTTTGGGAACAGCCTGCCCAGAAAAAAATGGTGCGGAACATAGATAAAGAGGTGCAGAAAATCATAAAGATGATTGAAAAAGTTGAAGACAGGACTTGGATGAATGACCCCGATGCAAAAAGACCTGCTGAGTTGCTGCACATAAACTTTGCATTTCAGGATGAAACTATCAAAGTTGCTGACCCTTGGATTGCAAAAGAATTTATTGATGATTTCAAAAAACGGTATGGAGAAGGTGCATATAAAAATTGGAAACTACAATTAGAAGCGCTCCCCGCAAGCTATGGGGAATACAAGCGAAAACAGCAGTTCAAATTCCGACTTGCCAAAGCCCTATATAAATTTTTCACGGAGACACAGCTATTCAAACTGGATTCAAAAACACCCTATCCCAATAAGTTGATGGAGTGCATTGGAAAAATCATTGAGTTCGGATTAATTCCAGTAAAAGATTTTCACGAAAGTGATTCGGTGAAAATCCGCCATATCCGCAATTGGGTAAAACTTCATGAAATAAACCCCACTTTGACCTACGAAAAAATCGAATTGGATAGGAACAAACTTTACAAATACTTTGACAGGGAATTTATAGATTCAGTTGATGATGTCAAACGAGCAGATGCTATTTCGAATGGCTTTTTTCTGTGTAAACGCTTTGATGCGATGCCTCTTATTCGTGAAGTTATTCACCTGATGGCTTGTTTACGTGATTGGCATTGGCGTATCGGTTCTCAGTTGGAAAACAAACCAAGGGGGGATAATCAAAACCTGCCAGCAGAATATGAACCTTTCAAATTGCTGATTCAATCAATGAAGAAAGGAAAACCGCTGGCTAAATTTTCCTTTCAGTTGGAAGGAGATGAAAAAGAATACCAACTCACGGATAGACTCCCGCTTCACTTTATTCAAAGAGCCATTGAGCAACACTACACCGATTTCAAGGAAGATTATGAAACAGATATTTTGCAGTCAGAGATAAAAAACGTTGACCAGTCAGGTTCTTTTTCTTGCACGACAACGGGGAAATTCAACTTGCCCGAAGAAAGGTTTTTCCCCCGAATAGTGAATAGCTTTTACAATTACCTGCTGAACGAGTCACCTCCGAACGAAAGAGAACTTACGCCCTCAGAGCGATACTATCTATTCATCGCAAAAGCCCTTCACCTCAGTTACTATTTTCAAACCCCTTATCCCGAAGAATGGCAGTTGGCAGAAAAAGTAAAATATTGGCATTCGTTAGCACAAAAAGATAAAAGCTGAACAGGAAAATCACTCGCAAAAAATCGGCTTCCTATTTTCCTTCTTCCGCCTTTGACATGATTGACCTTTGTGCCATTGATTACAAAAATTTCAATGGCAATGAATTTATTAAAAATAAAACAACAAAGAAATAGCGAAGGAAACACTCCGAAAAACTTCATTTCCTTTAACCTGATATTTGTCAAAGGCACTTTGACCGACCCCAAAACCTTGCGACTATTGTTGATACTTGCGTTTTTGCTTTTCGCCAAGATTTCGCCTGAAAATATACCGTACATGAAAAATCTCCTCGAACTCCTTCAAGCCATAAAATGAAAAACCGTTGTCCAAAAACTTTTGGACAACGGCTATTGATATTCTTATAACGCCGCAAAGTAACGGGATGAAGGGAAGGGAAGAGGTGACTTGTGTCAGGGTGAGGGGTGATTTTTGTGAACGGTCATTGGCTATCCAACCCTCAGCATGAATGGTGTTTCATTCCACCCTATGCGTCCCCGCTGAAAACCCAAACCCGCCGTCCGCATGGGGGACAATCACAAAATACCCTGCCGTCGGGGCTTTGGTATTCCCGTCCTGCACGATGCCCCGCATGTCCACCTGCAAATTGTAAAACCGCAATTTGTCCCCGGTTTTTTCGACCGTGTAAAACCCTTTGGCGAACCATTTCATCCTGTCCACCAGGTGTGGGTTTACCCCTTCCAGAAGGTGGTCGTTGGTGGGGAAATATTCAAAGGGAAGCCGTTCGTTTTTGAGGATGGAATATTTGTGCATGTACAGGCCGTCATTGGTTTTTGCAACGCCGTACCAATTTATATTTGCAACGCCGACGGACATGGTGAGCAGGGAATGGTATTCAATATGCTGTTCCGCCAGTTCTGCCCGGAAATGTTGCTCCACCCTGTTTTTTATCCCCAAAGTGCCCAATAGATAAAGGGTGCTAATGGCCAACCCAACATAGTTGCCGACAGGTCTCGACGGCCTGTTTTTAAAAACAAAAAGACTGAAAAACAATCCGAAAATCAACGGCAAAGTATAGACAGGGTCAACGACATTAACGCTGTCAAATCCTACTCGTGCATCAGAAAAAGGAAGAAATAACTGTGTGCCATACGCCGTAAAAGCATCCAACAGCATGTGTGTGAACAAGGCCAGCCAGGTAAAAATCCAGAGCCGCCAATAGCCCACCTTTTCACCCAATTTTATCCTTTGCAAAATGTAGGCAATCAAAAACGCCCCGACGATACTGAACAAAATGGAATGGCTGTACCCCCGGTGGATGCTCAACATTTCAAACTTGTCATAAAAAAGGTAGAGTGCCACGTCGAGGTCGGGAATGGTGGCGACGGCAGCGCCGAGGATGGCCCCTTTGTTGCCGATTTTTTTGCCTAAAACGGCCTCTCCTATGGCTGCGCCCAGCACAGCTTGGGTGATACTATCCATGATTTTTTTGTTTATACCCCAACAACCGCAGCGCATTCGCCACCACCACCAGCGTCGAGCCTTCGTGCGCAACGACGGCAGGGCCGATTTCCGCAATACCCAATATCGTCAGCGGTACCAGCACGGCGACCATGCCGAGGCTAATCCAGAGGTTTTGGCGGATGATACTGCGGGCCTTTCGGCTCAGGCCGATGGCAAAGGGCAGTGTTTCCAGCTTGTCGCCCATCAGGGCGATGTCGGCGGTTTCGAGCGCCACGTCGCTGCCCGCAGCGCCCATGGCGATGCCGACGGTGCTTTTGGCGAGGGCGGGGGCGTCGTTAACACCGTCGCCTACCATGGCGACCTTGCCCTCTTCCTGCAGCAGTTTTTCGATGGTTTCCACCTTGTCTTCCGGCATCAGGTTGCCCATGGGGTCGGTGATGCCGATGGATTTTGCCACCGCATCGGCCACCCGCTGGTGGTCGCCGGTGAGCATAATCATGCGGCGGATGCCGAGGGTTTTCAGCGTCGCCAGCGTCACCTGCGCCTCCGGGCGGGCCACGTCCATGACGGAAATGATGCCGAGGTATTGGTCGCCCCGGTGGACAATCATGGCGGTGTGCCCCTCGTTTTCCAGTTCCTCCATTTTACCGGAAATGCCGCCGGGGACAGGCTGCCCGGTGAGTTCCTTGAACAGTTCCCGGTTGCCGATGTGGACGGTTTCACCCTCAAAATTGGCTTTCACGCCCCTCCC
Source organism: Lewinellaceae bacterium (assembly GCA_020636005.1). Classification (GTDB taxonomy): domain Bacteria; phylum Bacteroidota; class Bacteroidia; order Chitinophagales; family Saprospiraceae; genus UBA6168. The sequence goes on along the minus strand of JACJYR010000007.1, from coordinate 98,199 downwards.
GGTGATGGCCTGCAAGTCCTGCGCTTCGGGGACGGTTTTGCCGCCGAGTTCTTTTTTTGCGCCCTCCACGATGGCGGCGGCCAGCGGGTGGTCGCTCGTTTGCTCCACTGCCAGCGCCACCTTCAGGAGGTCTTCCTTGGCCGTTTCGCCGAACGGGACAGCCCCCGTGAACTTGGGTTTGCCTTCGGTCAACGTTCCCGTTTTATCGAAAGCAATGGCGGTGAGCTGGCCTAAATCTTCGAGCGGGGCGCCGCCTTTTATCAAAACGCCTGCCCTTGCCGCCCTCGCCACGCCAGCCAGCACGGCGCTCGGCGTCGAAATCGCCAGGGCGCAGGGCGAGGCCGCCACCAGCACCGCCATTGCCCGGTAAAAACTCTGGCTGAACGGCTCGTCCAGCACCAAAAAGGCAAAGCAGAGCAGCACGACCAGCGCCAGCACCGCAGGCACGAACCACTTCTCGAAACGGTCGGTGAAAAGCTGCGTCGGCGACTTCTGCGTTTCGGCTTCTTTCACCAGTTTTATCAGGCGGGAAAGGGTGCTGTCCTTGGCCTCTTTCAGCACCTTCACTTCCAACACGCCTGCGCCATTGATAGCCCCTGCGAAGGCTCGATGTTCGGCAGGGATGCCGCTCAAATCTTTGAAATCCTTGTCAGGATTGGACGATGGAAATTTATCCACTGGCACACTCTCGCCCGTGATGGGCGCTTGGTTGACGGCGCTTTCTCCCTTCACCACCACCCCGTCGGCGGCGATTTTGGTGTTGGGTTTGACGACGATGAGATCGCCGATTTTCAATTCCTCGATGCCCACCTCCATCGTTTCGCCGTTTCGTTTCACCAGCGCCGTTGGCGGCGCTAAATTCGCCAGTGCAGCGATGGACTTCCTCGCTTTTTCCATGGCAAAATGCTCCAGCGCATGGCCGAGGCTGAACAGGAACAGTAGGAACGCCCCTTCCGCCCACTCGCCAAGGATGGCCGCACCGCCAGCCGCCACCAGCATCAGGAAATCAATTTCAAATCCGCCCCGGCGGATGGTTTCAAAAGCCTCTTTCGCCGTGAAAAAACCTCCGAAAAAGTAGGCCCCGATGTAACAAACCAGCGATGCCCAGCCCGGCAAGCCCTCCACGAACGACAGCCCGAACCCAATGCCGAGCAGCGCCCCGCTCAGGATGGCAAAAATCAGTTCGGTTTTTTCGCCGAAGATGCCGCCGTGGGCATGGCCTTCTTCTTCGCTTTCCTCGTGGCCGTGTCTTTCTCCCGGCTTGTTGTCGTGCTGTTCGGCGGGCTTTTTTATCGAAATGGTCAGCCCCGCCTTTCGGACAGCAGCTTCGACTTTTTGCAGGTCGGTTTGCTGCGTGTCGAACTCGATGCGCAATGTTCCGGCGGCAGAGGCCACGGCCTCGACGATGCCGGGCTGCCGTTCGAGCGTTTCGCCCACCTGCCGGGCATGGCGCTGGTGGCGGATGCCCTGCACGTCGAGCAGGAGGTGGCGGAAGCGGCCAGTGAGTTCTGCCCCGCTCTGCCGGGCGATGGCTTTTACCTTTTCCAGCGGGATGCGGCCGGGGTCGTAGTGGATGCACAACAGGGGCGGGTCGCCGTCCTCGACATGGGCTTTTTCAATGCCTTCCTTTTCTTCCAACGTGGAAATGAGACGGTCAATGCAGAGGTCTTTTTCGTCGGGGATTTCGGGGAGGAGGAGGGGGATTTCGAGTTGGAGTTTTTTCATGATGAGTGTTGTATGAAAAAGGTTTACCTGGAAAGGATGACAGGTTTGATAAGTTCAACGGGCGCTGCATTTGGGTTTGCCGGGGTCAACTGCCACCGGCAGAGGTAGATGCCTGCCGGGAAGTTAGCAGCTTCCCATGTTGTGCTGTGATTACCGGGCGGTTGGTCGGGGTTGGTGGAGGTTTCCACCATTTTCCCAGCCGGGTCGAAAATGCTGATGGATACGGTCGCACTGAAGGGGAGCGAATATTCGAGCCGGACAATGCCCGGTGAAGGGTTTGGATGGATGGTGGCCACGAAACTGCCGGCAGCAGGGGCTTCACCCGACCCGGTGGCCGTGCTGCCGAGCGCACATTCACCCAGGGTAGCGAAAGCGAGTTTGGCAACTTTTTCATAGAAAGGCAGATTGAATTGTCCCAGCGAATCCGCTGTTGTGTGCCAGAAGGGGTTGAAATCGTTGTCATACTCTTCGGCAATAGCGATGGCGGTATAGCCTTCGTTCCAGAAAGAGGCATGGTCGGAAGCGGTAATGCCGGGGTTTACGACATGGATGCCAAGCCCTATTTCATATAAGGAATCCGCCATTACCGCTTTGTTGGCAAGCTGGATGGATTGTGCGATTGGCCTTACATGGATGTCCGCAACATGGTCGTCGTTGCTGTCCCAGCCCAACATGTCAACATTGATGTAGGCGAGGATTTCCAGGTCGTTGGATGCGGCGTAGGCGGCGTATGCCTTGCTGCCAATCAGGCCTTGCTCTTCTTCGTCCCAAAGCGCAAAGATGACCGTATAAGGAAAGGTGTAGCCTGAAAAAACCCTGGCAGCTTCCAGCACGGCAGCGCTTCCGCTGGCGTTGTCATCGGCACCGGGGGCCGTAGCTGAAACAGGCAGGTTGTCGTAATGTGCGCCCAGCATGACGATTTGTTCGGGAAATTGAGTACCGACCAAGATGCCCAGCAGGTTTTTACCGCTAAATGCCCCAAAGGCCAATGAATCCACCGCCATGCCGTAGTCCATGAATTTTTTCTTGGCAAACTGAAAAGCCAATTCATTGCCCGGCGTACCCATGTACCGGGAGAAAATAGTATCAGCCTGGCCGTTGACATTGACCGCCTGCTCTCCGGTCAGCTGTTGGACAAAAAATGTCATAGAATCAATCCGGACATCGTCCAGGATGTCAATGACCTGCAGGTTTTGGGCCATGATGCACGGGGCTTTGCAAAAGGTCACTGCGCCCAAAATAGCAACCCATAAAGTTTTTGAAAATCTCATTTTTCTGAATTTTTAAGTTACAATAAATCCGGCCGCCGGATAATGATATGGTGCCGGTTGTAGTTGATGATGCCCTTCTTTTTCAGCTTGTTCAGGATGACCGACACGCTTTGCCGGGTCGTCAGCGCAAGGCTGGCAATCAGTTGGTGCGTGAGCCTGCCGGTGATTTCCCATTCGCCCGATACCAGTCGCCTGCCCTGTTCCTCCATCAATTCTTTAAGGAGTGCCAGTATGCGCTTTTCGGTGCGGTGGTAGCGGAAATCAATCAGCTTGCCCTCGGCCTTTTGCAACCGCCTGGCCTGGGAATGGAAGAAATACCAGCCAACCTGGGCGTTCTTCTGGAAAATTTCCATAAAAGCCACCAATGGGATGAAAGCGATGGCGCTTTCCTCCAACGTTTCCGCCCGGTAACCGTAAGTGGAAGAGCTGGCCAGCAGGCTTTCCCCGAAAAGCTCGCCGGGGCGTACCAGGTGGATGACCAAATCCTCCGGGCTACTGTTACAATGTTTGAGCAGCACCTTCCCGGAAATCAGCACATAGACCCTGTTCCCTTTTTCTGTTTCGTGGAAGACCACGTTCGACTTGGGGACAAGCCTGACCTTTGCCTCGTGGAGCAGTTTTTCCTGCTCAACCTCCGTGAGGTGGCTCCAGATGTCGAGTTGTTTTATCGCTTCGTTGTCCATAAAAATATTTACAAAATTGCAGCGGCTTCCTGCAATCATTCTTTCAGCATAGCCGCTGCACTAATTATGAAGAAGTTCTTCGGTCGCACTTATTGCCCGTAAAACTTACAGGATAATTCCAACACCTCGATAGCAGCTTGTTTTCTCCTCTCCAACACCGCTCTGCCGTAACCAGTAAAATATTGGTGTGCCTGTAAAAAATGCAGGTTTAATTGAAACCAATCTGCATCCGTATAATTTTCGTTTTTAATCCGGGACCACTCCTCCCTCAACTGGCCAAGCGACATAAAATAGTCTTTGGCTGCGAGGTGATACAAATCGGCATCGCAAAGTATCTCGCCAAGTATGTCCGCAGGGCGTTGGGGCACCTTCGTTGCTTCAATGCATTCCAACACTTTTTCGATTTTTGGGGCAGGGTAATTGGCTTCCTTTAAGAATTGCCCTGCCATCCGCTTGCTTTCCTCTTCGTGCCCGTCGCAGATAACCACATGGCCGGCATCGTGGAACCAGGCGGCAATCAGCACGATTTCCTGTTCGGGTTTTGAAACGGACATAAAGCCGCATATTTCCCCGGCGGCCTGCACGACCAAACGGGTATGGTTCAGGTTGTGGAAAATATGCCCTTCCGGCAACCGGTTGCGCAGCAGTCCTTCCACATAGGCAGAAACCTGGTTCAGTATCTTGCTGTCTGGATACACCATGATTGTATAGTTAGAGGTCTCCCCGCCTGCGGCATTTGCGCCCGTGGCAAGTATCCTTACATTTTTTTGGTTTCCATTTCGTTCCGAAAAGCAAGGGGCGGAGGCCCCCTCACCTGGAGAGAGGCCACCGCTTACCAGCTTAATTAACCCCAAAAAACCATTTTTTCAAAGGCAGCGGCGGTTCCATATTAGCCATAACAAAGTTCTGAAAACCGACCGCTGCGCCCATAAAAACCTTATTGGCCCACATTGAGGGTTGCTGATTCCTCGTCGGAATTTTCGCCGTGGTCTTCCACGTGCACGGTTACTGTCCAGGTTGTGGCAGCGGTCACGCCGCTGACGACATGCATTTCGTGGATGTCGTGCTCTATCTTGTCATGGACGCTTACGGTAGCTTCATGGACAGTCGCTCCGCCAGCATCTTTTATTGACCACACATATTCATGAAGTGCGGTTTCATCGGTCACCGTACCCATGATGTGGATGGTGTCGCCGTTTACGAAATTCTGTCCGTTGGTCGGTGAAGTCAGCGAGAGCACGGGAGCGGTTGTGTCTTCGCCCGGTTCGTGACTATCACCCTCGTCATCTTTGCAGTTTTGGAAGATGACCATGGCCAGCAGTACCGTCAGCATGGGAAGGAACTTGAAACTGAAAATTTGCTTTTGCATGATTGAAGTATTTAAAAGTGATAAAATCGAATTAATTAAAGAATCAAAACAATGTTTAGAAAATCGTCCATCACCACGATGAAAACCTTATTGGCCTACATTTATGGCCACTGACTTTTCAACGATATTGCCTCTGTGGTCCTCCACGTGGACGACGACTTCCCAAGTCAAAGCAGTAAGAACACCACTGACAATGCGCATTTCGTGGATGTCATGCTCTGTCTGATTATGGATATTTACAATGGCTTCATGAACAATGGCTCCCCCAACATTCCTTACAGACCATAGGTATTCATCCAGTAAGACGTCATCGGTCACTTTGCCGATGATGTGGATGGTGTCTCCATTGACGAAATCCTGCCCTTCGGTCGGTGAGGTCAGTATGAGCACGGGAGCGGTTGTGTCTTCACTGAGTTCATGCCCGTCGCCTTCGTCGTCTTTACAGTTTTGGAACAAAACCACAGCCAGCAGTACCGCCAGCATGGGAAGGAACTTGAAACTGAAAATTTGTTTTTGCATGGCTGTTAATTTAAAAGCACAAAAAGGCTAAAGGAACAAGCACCTTCCTTGCCCCCGCTGAGTTTATATTTTGACAAAACGCTTCACGGCAATCACCCCACCTTCAGCGGTCAATGCCTGAAAAATGTACAAGCCCGGAGGCAAGCATTCAATATGGACCTGATTGGAAGCTATTGGTGCGCCCAGCCTTTGTTGCCCGGTCAGCTCAACGATTTGCCACCGGGCATAGGCAGGGTCTTCCACCACGAGGTTAAGCACCTGCCGGGCCGGGTTTGGGAAAAGGGCGATGCCCGCATCAGCTTCATTTTCCACCGTTGCGTTCGGGCCCGTTGCCACGGCGACAAAAACCAGCCGCTCCTCAATGTGAATCCCCGGGCTGGCCGAGTACAACCTGATTATCACCTTGCCGGTGCCGGGTATCCCATTGGGATGAAAAATGGCACTTACTGGTGCTGTTTCATCCAAACTCAAAGAAAAAATTGTATCCATTGAAGAGGGGAAGCAGCCATTATTCTCACAGAACTCAACGCTCCAGCCCGGCGGCAGCTCGATGGTGTTCCATTGCCAGTCCACGTAGAGTTCGAATCCGGAGGCATTGTAAATGGACGAGACGGCTTCGATTTCGGTTGCCGTTGCATCCGCTTCGGCATAGGCGGTATTGGGGTTTATCCAAATTTCATCCTGTCCGGAAGCAAAGGCGCAGCCGAGCAGTGCAATGAAAAGTATGGCCAGTTTTTTCATGGTTTCTTCATTTTAAAATGGCTAAACCACTTGGCCGGCCCGAAGGCCAACCGGTGGTTTAAGAAAATAAACTACTGTATAAAGAATTTCTCGGTCGCAACGGACTGTCCGTCCTGTGTCCTGATGTTCAGGAAGTAAACCCCGGACGGAAGGAGAGACAAATCCAATTGCCCCGTCGCAGGTGCGTCCGGGCGGGTCAACACCAACTGCCCAGTCGCAGTGGTCACTGTCCAGCTTCCTTTGAAACGGGCATCAGCGACCGCCACCGTCAGTTCCTCCGTGGCGGGGTTCGGGTAAAGCGCCACGTCCTTGGCGGAAAGTACCTCCACAGAGCTGCTTACGCCAGTTGCTACTGCCACATAAACGACTTCTCCTACGAATGGGACATTGGGCGTTTGAGATGTAAGCTTTATGCGGTAAATGCACATACCTGGTCTTCCATCTGGGATAAAAACCGGCTTCAGGATTCCATTGTCGCCATTGGCATATAGTTCAAATTCTTTACTGGAAACCGTGGCAAGATAACACAGGTTTTTATCGCAAAAGTTTGTGGTCCACCCATTGGGAATTTGCTCAATAACACGTTCCCATTTTATGGTGACATCCTCACTTCCATTATTGCGAATGTAGGTCGTCATGGAGAAATCGAAATCAGAAGCTAAAGCTTCTTTGTAGAGGCTGTCGTCGTCTACGACGATGTCCTGGGACCAGAGCGGCATCGCCGCCAGCGCCATTGTGCAAAGGGTAAAAAGGAATTTTTTCATAAAACATGGATTTAAAAAGTGATAAAATAATTGGATTGCTTATTTGACAATGATTTTTTGTGCCTGCACGCCGCCTTCGCTGCGCAGCACGACCTGATAGACGCCCGCCGCCAGTCCATCCGCCCTGAAGTAGTGCCGGGAAACGCCCGCCGGAAGTGTTCCCGAAAACACCGTCCCCACCTTCCTGCCCAGCAGGTCGCTGATTTCGATGACGGTTTCCCCGCCAACGGTGGCCTCTACCGGGATACAGGTCAGGGCGCTCGCCGGGTTGGGGAAAACCTTGCCGAGCGAGGATGTCGGCACTTCCTCTGCCGCCGTTGCCGGGTAAATGTAAAAATCGAAGTAACCTTCCGGCGCAACCAGCGGGCGCACGACCTGCTTGCCGGAATTGGCGTTGGCGTGGATATAATAGTACACCGTCGAGCCTTCCGGCTGCTGCGGAATAGATGCCGACCAGCGGTTGCTGTCGGGTTGGGCAAGCGCCATGTCGAGGCTTTGATAAGCGGCGGCCGTGTCAGTCGTGTAGTAAAGCGTCGCCCCGGCGATTCCGCTGCGGTGGCGTATCCAAGCATTCACCTCATAGCCGGGCGGGTTGGCACCAACGATGTCGTCCAAGGGGTTGTGTTGGATGAGCAGCGGGTCTTGCACCCCCACCTCTTTCACGATGCAGTGGATAGCGCCGCCGGCGTCAATGATGCCGTTGCAGTTGATGCCCACGATGTTGTAGCCGGGCATGGCTTCCTGCCAGATGCGCAGTGCCGTCGTGTCGTATTGCAGTTCGTAGGTCGGCAGCAGCACGGTTTTGTTGACAATAAAAGAGTTGACGTAGGTGCGCAAGGGCGCTCCCATACTGGGATACTTGCCGTTTTCGGGCGGCATCGGGATGCGCACCACCCGGTACGGCGTCCCGAACGGCGTGGTGAAATTGTCCAGCAAATACTGGATGTTCGCCTCGATTTGCGCCCGGTCGGGCACCCCCTCCGGGTATTCGCCGACGAGCAGGGTCGTTTCGTTCAGCAGCTTCATGTGCATGTCAATGTGGTGGATGCCGTCGTAGGGCAGGTTGGTGAATTTGACATATCGGTCAATGCCATAGAACCGCTCCATGATGCTGTCCACGCCTTCCTCGGTGTGGTTGCTTGTGCCCCACTGGTTGAGCGGCCCGTTTTCATCGAGGATTAATTTGGAGGAAAAATTAGTCCCCATACCATCCGAGAAATTATTGCCGCCGGGGTGCGTCAGGTCGTATGGCGCTACGGTAGTACTGTAAACCGGCAGCCCGAAATAGTCGCCCACCGCATCGGGGATGATGTCGTCGAGCGGGCGGGGGCGGTTGTAAATCCAGTCCACCAGTGCCAGGCTGTCCACGCCGTTGAGGTAAATGGGGTTTGCGCCGTAGTCCCTAATCCAGACGCTGTTGCTCGGCGCTTGCAGGAACTCCACATTGCCCGACTGCCAGTCCACCCCGAAGTTGGTCAGTTCGCTTTGGCAGGTAGCGAGGTTGCTGTTGACAATGACGACCCGGACTTCTTCTTTCGCCGCCTGCACGATTTGCGCCAGGATGGGTTTATAGCTGCGCCAGGTGATGACCATCGCCTGCATTTCTTCCCATTCCGCCATTGCCCGGACGGGCAGCGAGGGCGGGTCGGTGATGCCGAAGGCGGCAGCACCGGGGACGGATTTATTTTGAGAAAGCCAAAGGAGTTCCTCAGGGGAAAATCCTCTTGGGAGGGGGTCGGTTTGGCAAAAGGCAGCGGGAGCGAATAGCACCGCAGAAAACAGGAAGGTGTAGAATAGTTTTTTCATGGATTCAAATTTTTTAATTGGTGGGACGGCAAACCCTCCGGATGGGAAGTTGCCGCCCCGCCATGAAGCAATAGCTCATAGCTTTCTTGGAAAATGAAGTGTCAATGCTGATGCTCCTCGCCAGGGGCATGCTCATGTCCCTCGTGATTCGTCGTGTCGGCAGCCGTGCCGTGGCCTTCGTGCTTCGTGTCGCCATCCTTGTGTTCGTGGCCGTCGCCATCCTTGTGCTGCGAGGCTGGTTCACGGCAGGCGAGCAGCCCCGTGAACACGAAAAGCGCTGTGAAAAACAGGATTTTTTTCATGTTGAATTGGATTTGAAAGTTTTATAAAAATATTGAATGGCCTTTCTGCGATGTGCATTTGTATGTGCGGATGCACATGCAAGGTTCACCGCATCGGCACTATTTACTATCGGTCTCTCCTCATCAAAACCTGTGTGAACTTTACTTCAACCGTGTCGCCAAACCCACCGGGCCGATTTTCAAATGCAGACAGGTCCAGGCTCATCGAGCCGGACAAAAGGCATGCATAAGTACCGCTGTCTTTGTAGTGGTTCAGCTTGATATCGAGTGATGGTTTCAGGCTTATTCCGAGAAGTTGAACGGAAAGGGGGATATTGAACTCAAGTTCCAGGTGTTCCCAGGAAATAAAATCATCATCGGGGACAACACCGGAAAAAAGGACTTGTGCGGGCTTCATTGCGGCAAGTTTCGCATTAAGTGAATCAATGCCGGTATCGAGCGTCCCCAAATCCAATTTCCCCCTGAACTCCTTGGTGGTGTAGTCCAAAAACAAGTTGAGCCGGTGGCTTTCTGCCAGTATGGTTCCACCTTCATATTTTCCGGAAACCAGGACGTGACCCTCCAGGCTTTGATAAATGTTTTGGGCAAATGCACCTGGCAGTCCGCAAAAGGAAAAAAGAATGATAGCCAATATGCCTTTCATTTTAATAGTATTGAATCTCAGGAAAAGACAAGCTGCCCGTGACAGGCCGCCGTTCACTCCCGGTGGTTTATGGTTCATTTACATTTACAAATCATACCGCTTGAGCGATTCCCCCGTCTTAATCCGGTAGGCATCCTCGATTTCGGTCAGGTAAATGATGCCGTCCCCCGGTTCGGGCGAACGGGCGTTTTCGCAAATCAACCGGATGGCATTTTGGGCTTCCTCGTTCTGGCAGACCAGTTCCAGTTTGATGATTTCGCTGTTGGTGAAAAAGAACTCCAAATCGAGTCTGGCATCGGGGCTTTCGTGGGTGCCGGTCCCTTCGCCTTTGGAGATGGTCAGGCTGTCGAAGCCTGCTTTTTCGAGGGCTTCCACCACATTGGTGACCCGTGATGGCTTGATGAATGCTTTTATTTCTTTCATGATTTTTATCCGTTTTAAAATGAAAAACAGGCCCGGTGGCTGCCCCCGTGGGAACGGCCACCGGATGTTCGGTCAATGCTCGTGTTTCAATTCCCCAGCCTTCGACTGGGCATACACGAAAAAAGCCCCCTCGGTCACGATTTTCATCCCGTCCGGTACCGGGTCAATCAGTTTCACGGAGGTGAAACCTTTGTCGGTGACGCCGGGCACGACCCGCAGTTTTTCAAATTTCACCTCATCGCCACCCTGCTGGTCGTTTGCCACATAGACATAGGAGGAGGCACCGTCCTTGATGATGGCCTTTTCCGGCACGGCCTGAACCGTCTGGTCGGTGAGCCAGATTTTTGCCTCGATGAACAGGTCTTTGATGAATTTGGAGCGCACCTTTTCCAGGTGCCCGTGGATGCGGACGGTCTTGTTGGCGGTATTGAACTCCTTGCCAATGATGTTCACTTCGCCCTCGTACACCGTATTGCCCAAGGCCGGGACGGTGTAGCTGATTCGCTGCCCTTCCTTCACCTGGGCAATGTCTTTTTCAAAAACGTCCAGTTCGAGGTGCAGGTGGTCTTCGTTGACAATCTCCATGAGTTCCAGTTCGGGGGCGACGTACATGCCGTCGTGCATTTTGATGGAAGTAATGTAGCCTGTCATGGGGGCCAGAATGGCAATCCGTTCTACGATGTTGTCGGGCGACAGGCCGGAGACGTTGATGCCCAGGTAAGCCAGTTGCTTGCCAATCCCTTTCAGGGTGGCCGTTTTCACGCCGACCTCCGATTGCAGTTTTTGCAGGTTTTTTTTCACCCCGGCATTGGCATCCACCAGCGTCTGTTGGCGTTCGAGTTCCTGGCGCAGGTAGGTCAGTTCGGCGGCCGTTTCGAGGTATTCCCGTTGGTGCTGGATGAACTCCGGGTTTTCCAGATAGGCCATGACCACGCCCTTTTTTACGTACATGCCTTCCACGTACTTTTTGCTGTCTTTGATGAAACCGCTTGCTTTTGCGCTCACGGAAGTCAGGGCATTCGGGGGCAGGCCCAACGTCCCCGTTGCGCTCACGAAGCCGTTGATTTTGATTTGTGAAACGCCGCCGAACTGGATGTTCATGGTTTTTATCTGTTCCGGCGTGAGGTGGATTTCCCCTTCCTGATGCTCCTCTTCCCCGGCGTGTGCCCCTGCTTCCGCTTCATCGCCGTGATTGTGGCCGTCGCCGTCGGTGTGCCCGCCGCCGCAGGAAAAGAGCAGCAGCAGGGCCGTTATGGACAATATTGACAGGATTGAATTATTTATGATTTTCATCTTGAAAAATGATTTTATTGATTTGAAAGAAATTGATAAAGCGCAACGGACTGGTTGTGCGCCAGCACCTGTTCCCAGTAGCCCTTGTTGTTGCTGGCCAGCAGTTTCAGGGTGTTGAGCAGTTCGAGGTAGGATATTTCACCCGCCTGGTAGTTCAGTTCGGATATCCGCTCGATTTCCGGGTTGATGGTCGAAAGCTGTTCCCGGTAATAATTGGCCCCTTCCGCATAGAGCCGGATGGAATTGTCAACGGAGAGCAACTGCCGCCCGGCGCCCAGCCGTTCGGCTTCGTAGCGGGCGTTGGCCGCTTCCACCTGCAATTGTTGGGCTTCCAGCCGTTTTTTTACCGGCTTGTTGAACAAAGGGACCTGCACCCCTGCCTGTGCCCCGTACAGCCACCCGCCGTCGAAGTAGTTCTGGGCGGCATAGCCGATGTTGAAACTGGGTTTCATGCCCGATTTAATCACCGGCACGAGGGCTTGTTCCACCTCCACTTCCTGTTGTGCCAACTGTACCCGCAAGGTGTTGATGTCAGCTTGCGGGGCGTAAGGGAGCATCTGCAAACTATCGGTGGCGGTCACGTTTTCGTCCGTGTTCAGCAGCACCTTGAGCTGCTGCTCCAGGGTGGATATTTCCATGCCGGCCTGCCGCTCCAACAGCCTGTACTCGTTCATGGCCGACTGGATGGTGAGCGTCTCGATGGCATTGGTGGCGCCCACGTCCACCCGTTTTTTTGCTATTTCAAAATAGCCGGAATAAGTACGGGCAAGCCGTTGGTAAAGCGCCCTCAGTTCCATTTTTTGCTGGAGGTCGAAATAAACCTGCCGCACCTGGAGGCGCAGTTCGCTTTCGGTCAGCGACTTTTGCAGGGTGTTCGATTTCACCACCTCGTCCTGGAGCGCATTGTGGGCTTTGTTGACCGCCGGGTTGGGCAGGTTTTGCAGAAAACCTACCTGGTTGACCCGCTGCCCGTTTTCCCGGAACAGCCCGTCGCCCTGGTAGTTGATTTCCGTCGTCCCCGGGCTGTACGGCAGGTTTTGCAGGGCCTGGCTGGTCTGGATTTGCAGGTTGGCGGCCCGGACGGAAGGGTGGTTGGCCAGCGCCGTTTGCACCGCTTCGTCAGCCGTGATGGGCCTTTGCTGGGCCTGGGCCTGCAAGCCGAAGAACAGTAGCGGCAGCAAAACCATTGCCCCGGCCGGGGGCAGCGATGCCCTGCTTTTTTCCTCTTTCCATTTGGACAGCCAACTGTACAGAATCGGCAGGACGACCAGTGTCAAGAAGGTCGCAGTTATCAGCCCGCCAATCACGACGGTAGCCAGCGGCCGCTGCACTTCCGCCCCACCGGAGTTGGAAAGCGCCATAGGCAAAAAGCCCAGCGAGGCCACCGAGGCTGTCATCAGGACGGGCCGCAACCGGACGCTCGTCCCCCTGATGATGCGCTCCCGGATATCGGTCATTCCTTCCTCTTTCAATTGGTTGAAATAACCAATCAGCACGATGCCGTTCAGCACCGCCACCCCGAACAGGGCGATAAATCCGATGCCCGCCGAAATGCTGAAAGGCATGCCCCGGAGTTCCAGCGCCCAGATGCCGCCGATGGCGGAAAGGGGGATGGCGGTGAAAATGAGGGCGGCCTGCGACAGGGAGCCGAAGGTGAAAAGAGCAGGATGAAAATGAGCGCCAGCGCAATCGGCACCGCTATCATCAGGCGGGCATTGGCGGCTTTGAGGTTTTCAAACTGGCCGCCGTAGGTGAAGTAATAGCCCGATGGCAAATCAATTTCGGCATCGAGCGCCGCCTGGATTTTTCCACCAACGTTTCGACATCGGTATCCCCCACGTTCACGCCGACGACGATGCGGCGGTTGGTGTTTTCCCGTGAAATCTGCATGGGGGCGTCAATCAGTTCCACATCGGCGACCGCCTGCAATGGCACCTGTGTGCCGTTGTCCAGCGTGATGTACAGGTTCTGCACATTGTCAAGGTCCTGGCGGTAGCTTTCGTCGAGGCGCACCACCAAATCGAAGCGCCTTTCGCCTTCGTAAACTATCCCGGCGCTTTCCCCGGCGAAGGCGGCCCTGACCACTTGGTTGACCTCTTTCACCTGCAGGCCGTACTGCGCCATTTTGTCGTACTTGAAATTGATGATGATTTGCGGCATGCCAATGGTCTGCTCGACATTGACCGTGCCCACCCCATCTATTTTGTTGATGACCTTTTCGGCTTCCTTGGCCTTGTCGTACAGCAGTTCCAAATCCTGCCCGTACAGCTTGATGGCTATGTCCGCTTTGGAGCCTGTCATCAACTCGTTGAAACGGAGCTGGATGGGCTGCGAAAACTCGTACCCCACGCCGGGGATGACGCTCAGCGATTCCTCTATTTTTTCAAACATCTCCTGCCGGGTGGAGGCGGAAGTCCATTCATCTTTGGGTTTCATCACAATCACATAATCCCCGATTTCAACGGGCATGGGGTCGGTGGGTATCTCTGCTGCGCCGATGTTGGTAACGATGTCCTCGATTTCGGGAAACTCGGCCATCAGTTTTTTCTGTATCATTTTGGACATTTCGATGCCCTGCGACAGCGAGGTGCCGGGCGGCAGGATTTGCTGCATGGCCAGGTCGCCCTCCTCCAAAGTGGGGATGAACTCGCCCCCCATCCGGCTGAAAACGAACAGGCTGATGGCGAACAATGCCACCGTGGCCAGCACGAATGCGGCCTTGAAGCGCAGCGCAAGCCGTAGCACTGGGGTGTACAGCCTTTGGTTGAAGGCGATGATGCGGTCGGCAATGGTCTTTTTGTCGCTTATTTTTTTGTTCAAAAACAGGGCGGACATCATCGGCACGTAGGTAAGCGACAGCACCAAAGCCCCGCCGATGGCCAGCATGACGGTCTCCGCCATGGGCTTGAACATTTTGCCCTCGATGCCCACCAGCGCCAGGATGGGGATATAGACCATCAGGATGATGATTTCGCCGAAGGCGGCCGAACTCCTGATTTTGATGGAGGCGGTCTGGACCTCCTTATCCATCTGGGCGGCGGTCAGTTTTTGCCCCGCAAAGCCCACCTGCAACCGGTGGACAATCGCCTCCACGATGATGACCGCCCCGTCCACTATCAGCCCGAAATCTATCGCCCCCAGGCTCATCAGGTTGGCAGAAATGCCCAGCACGTTCATCATCGAAACGGCAAACAGCATGGACAGCGGGATGACTGAGGCCACAATCAGCCCCGCCCGCCAGTTGCCCAGCATCAGCACGAGGATGAAAATGACTATCAGGCCACCCTCTATCAGGTTGGTTTTCACGGTGCCGATGGCGGTGGACACGAGTTTGTCCCGCACCAGGTAAGGCTCGATGACCACGCCTTCCGGCAGCGATTTCTGGATTTGTACCACCCGCTCCTTCACCCGGTCGGTGACGGCTGCGGAGTTAGCGCCTTTGAGCATCATTACCCTGCCGCCCACGGCTTCTTCGCCGTCACGGGTCAAAGCGCCGTAGCGGGGGGCTTTGCCAAACTGGACAGTGGCCACGTCTTTTATCAAAATGGGCCTGCCGTTGCGCACGTCCACCACGATGTTCTCAATATCGGCCAGCGTTTTGGCGATGCCGTTGGTGCGGATGTAGTAGGTGCTCGGGTTCTTCTCGATGTAGGCCCCGCCCGTGTTTTCGTTGCTGTTTTCCAATGCATCGAACACATCGGTGATGCTGATGCCGATGGATTTGAGCAGGTTGGGTTTCACGGCCACTTCGTACTGTTTCAAAAACCGCCCATCGTGTTGACCTCGACCACGCCCTCGATGCCGGATAGCTGGCGTCTCACAATCCAGTCCTGGATGGTGCGCAAATCGGTCGGGGTAAATTTATCCTCGTACCCTTCTTCGGGGCGGACGACGTACTGGTAAATCTCTCCCAGCCCGGTGGAAATAGGGGCCATTTCGGGCGTGCCCAGTCCGGCGGGGATATTGCTTTCAGCTTCTTTCAGGTATTCCCCGACCAGTTGCCGGGCCAGATAGACATCCATTTTTTCCTCAAAACGACCGTCACGACGGACAGCCCGAAGCGGGAAATGGAGCGTATCTCGACCAGTTGCTGGATATTTTGCAGGGACAGTTCAATCGGGGTGGTGATGAACTGCTCCACTTCCTGGGTGGCCAGGGTCGGGGAAATGGTGATGACCTGTACCTGGTTGTTGGTGATGTCGGGCACGGCATCAATGGGCAGTTGGCGCAGGGAGAATACCCCCACACGATAAGGGCCACTACCAATAGCCCTACCACGAACTTATTCTGAATCGAATAAGCGATTATCTTATCAAACATATTGAAATTAATGTTTTGTTAAACCTGTAAATGCGAGAGGTGCAGGCGTGGGTGTCCTGCTAAAAAGGGTTCAACAAAACCGGGGCGGCTGCCAGATGAAGGCTGGAAAAGAGGAATGGATGAAATTTGGAACGAAGGAAGGCTTCGTGTCAGGAATGGAGGCCAGCGGCCTGACCAGAAAAGGCAGCTTGGCCGGGGCATCCAGTACCGACGAACAGCAACTGCAAACGCAGAAAGGCGAGCAAAGGTCGTCGTTGCAGGTATTGGAATGCTGCTCATGGTCAGAAGCATCCTGGTGTTCGATGCCAAAAAAATGGTTGGCAATTTCCACGATACCACCACCTCCGTCGCCGCAGGGCACGAGCGCCAGGACGAACATATAGACGGTGAATAGGTGGATGGTTATTTTCATCGAGCGGCAAAGGTAATGATAAAAAATGTGTTATGCTGAGAACTTACTGAGTGGAGCAGCAGCTACAAAAAGTAATTTGTAGGATTAAAATTGAACGCATATTATTTGCAGAGAACAATGTTTATCGTAATATTGCAATCATTAAATGATTTACCCTATGGGATTGACTAAATCAGAAAATTTTACCCAAACCCAGAACAAGCTGGCCGCCATTGCCAAGGCGTTGGCACACCCTGCCCGTATTGCCATCTTACAGCATTTATTGAAAGTGAATGAATGTATCGGTGGGGAAATCGTTGATGAAATACCATTGGCTCAGCCCACTATTTCACGTCACCTAAAAGAACTCAAATCTATTGGTATCATCAAGGGGGAGATTGAGGGGAACAGGGTCAACTACTGTATTGATGCGGAAAGGTGGAAAGAAGTGCAGGCAATGATAAACGGACTATTCGACACGATGGTGAGAGACCAGGATTGTTGTTAGAGTTTTTTTGGCCATTATCATTCTATTATTGCAATAAACAAATCATTTATCAATCTGTAAGTATTATGAAAACATTGAAAATCAGTTTCGTTTTCCTGTTTTCTATGTCACTTCTAAATTTTTAACCGATGGGAAAGCCTAAATTCTACGAAAAACTCATGGCGTACTGTTCTACTCTCGAAGGAGAGGTTGACCAGATACCCGAAGCACGAAAAGAACAACTTGATGAGTTGGGAGATTTCATTTATGAAAAAAAGAAAGCTGGGGGAAAGCCGAGCATTACTGTCATTTGTACCCACAACTCCCGCCGCAGCCACATGGGACAGCTTTGGCTCGAAGCCGCTGCCGGTTACTATGGCATTGACGATTTACTGACTGCCTCAGGTGGGACTGAGGCTACAGCGTTCAACCCCAGGGCAGTTACCGCCCTAAAAAAAGCAGGGTTCAAGTTTGACAAGAACGGAAGTAGCGACAATCCAGTTTATGAAGCTTCTTTGGGTGCAGACTATCCACATATATTGATGTTCTCCAAAAAGTATGACCACCGCAACAATCCCACGTCAGGGTTTGCTGCCGTAATGGTTTGTTCTGAGGCTGATGCATCATGCCCGTTTGTACCTGGCGCAGATGCAAGGTTTTCCATACCATACGAAGACCCGAAAAATTTTGATGGAACACCATCGGAAGAAATAGCATACGATGAACGGTGCAGGCAGATTGCCCGTGAAATGTTCTATGCCGTCAAACATGCAAAAAACAGACTGGTTGTTGGTATGGAAAAAGCCAAAGCCCCATCCGCAAACAATTGACAAAACATGGATTCACAGATGAAGCAGCAAACCGAAAATCTCAAAATAAATAATGGTGAATGTGCCCCTGAGTCAGGAAAGAAAAAACTTTCTTTCCTTGATAGTTACCTAACGCTATGGATTTTCCTTGCAATGGCGGTAGGCGTGGGCTTAGGATATTTTTTCCCTTCTTTCTCCAGCCTGATAGATTCTTACAGTGTTGGCATGACAAACATTCCTATTGCATTAGGATTGATTCTGATGATGTACCCACCTTTGGCAAAGGTAAATTACAGCCTCCTTCCTGAAGTTTTTAAAAACACCAAAATATTATCCATTTCACTTATCCTAAACTGGATAATCGGACCAATATTAATGTTTGTTTTAGCCATCATTTTTTTGCAGGGGCATCCCGAATACATGGTAGGTCTGATTCTCATTGGGTTGGCAAGATGTATTGCTATGGTTTTGGTGTGGAATGACCTTGCAGAAGGGAGTAGTGAATATGGGGCAGGACTGGTAGCCCTTAACAGCATTTTTCAGGTATTTGCATATAGTTTTTATGCTTGGATTTTTATCACAAAACTACCGCCCCTTTTGGGTTTTGAAGGTGCAATTGTGGATGTTTCCATTGCGACCATTGCGGAGAGTGTGGCAATTTATTTGGGGATTCCTTTTGTGGCGGGAATACTGAGCAGGCTTATTTTGGTCAGACTGAAAGGTGAGGAATGGTACACTAAAAAATTCATCCCGACCATCTCGCCAATAACCTTGATTGCCTTGCTTTTCACCATCGTTGTCATGTTCTCACTCAAGGGTGAACTGATTGTTGAAATACCGATGGATGTGCTGATAATCGCTGTTCCATTACTTATTTATTTTGCGATTATGTTTTTGGTGAGTTTCTTTCTGAGCAAATCGCTTGGGGCAGACTATTCAAAGAATGCCTCCATTTCCTTCACGGCGGCGGGCAATAATTTTGAGTTGGCAATTGCCGTAGCCATTGGTGTCTTTGGCATCAATAGTGGGCAGGCATTTGCTGGTGTCATTGGCCCGTTGGTAGAAGTTCCCGCTCTGATTGTTTTGGTAAACGTAGCCTTATGGCTCAGGGACAAATATTATCTGCCTGGTAAGAGAGATATACAAACAAAATAAAAAAAGTAGGCTTTTCTTGAACAGATTGACTGGTAACGAAATATGGATTCGTCTCGGATGACCAGATTAATAATTGGATGTGAACTCCAGTTTTCACAATATCTGCAGCCTCCCCCCTACTGCTTCACAAACTTAGCTATCCCTACCCTATCCGTCTCATACATCACCACTTGATAAACCCCGGCAGGAAGCTGCGGGTCGAGCGGTAGGGAGAAGTGGTTTAGCCCGTATTCCAGACGGACTGTTTTTTGGCTGACCTGTCTGCCCAACATGTCCAATACATATTAGAAGTAGTGTTCTGGTCATTTACATTGAATGTTCGTGGAAAAAAACTATTCTATGACAAAAATAGCTATTTGAGTCACTTTTCCAGCAAGGAACAAGTAAAAAACAAGCCGTTACCCCATGTGACGGAGGTAAACGGCTTTCATAAAAATCCTTTCGACACTTTACTTCGCTGGTATCTCCTCGGCTCTGAACCCCGCCTCTTTCACGATGGCACTTACTTCCTCCGGTAAAATACCGTCCACCTTCACGGTCAGCGTTTTTTCTGCCGAGGCAGTGTCCACATCCCAGTGGCAGATGCCTTCTTCTTCGTTCAGGAAAGGTGTGACCTTGGCAACACAGCCGCCACAATTGATATTGGTTTTGAACTTGAGTGTCTTTTCCATTTTTGAAAATTTTAAAAGTGAAACATGAAATGGTTGGATGGTTATATGGCTAAATGGTATGTACTGTCCCGTAGGGAAAACCATCTAACCATCTAACCATATAGCCATTTAACCAGCTAATCGTTTGAATTTCAGCCGCAGGCTATTGCTCACCACCGAGACCGAACTCAGTGCCATCGCCGCCCCGGCTATCATGGGGTTGAGCAGAAAACCGGAAACGGGGTACAAAATGCCCGCTGCCACCGGAATGCCGATGAGGTTGTAAATGAATGCCCAGAACAGGTTCTGGTGGATGAGCCGCACGGTCTGCCGGGAGAGCCGGATGGCTTTCGGGATGTGCAGCAAGTCCGATGAAATCAGGGTCATTTTTGCCACGTCCATCGCAATGTCTGTGCCCCTGCCCATCGCAATGCTGACGTCGGCTTGCGCCAATGCGTGGGCGTCGTTGATGCCGTCGCCAGCCATCGCCACTACCTTGCCCTGGCTTTGGAGGTTTTTCACAAAATCCGCTTTTTCGGCGGGCATCACGCCTGCCCGGAAGTGCCGGATGCCCGCTTTTTTTGCCACCGCTTCGGCGGTTTGGAAGTTGTCGCCGGTCAGCATGTGAACCTCGATGCCCATTTCCTGTAGTGCCGCCACTGCTTTTTCGGAGGTGGGTTTCACCTGGTCTTCAATGGCGATGATGGCAACGGCTGTATTTCCGGCAGCAAACCAAATGACCGTCTTGGCTTGTTGTTGCAGCTTTTCCGCTGTTTCTTTCAGGTGTTCTTGTAGAATGATGCCTTTGTCCTGCAACAAGGTTTGGTTGCCAGCCAGATAGGTGAACATGCCGTCGAGGGCTTCCACCCCCCGGCCAGTAAGGCTTTCAAAGCCTGTGAGATTGGCCGCTGGCGTTCCTCCTGTTTTTAAAAACCTGACCACTGCCTCTGCGAGGGGATGTTCGGAGCGGGATTCCATGGCCAACAGGACGGAAGCGAGCCTTTTCCGGTCGGCGTCGTCCAGGCTGTTTTGCCAGACTATATCCGTCACTTCGGGTTTTCCTTCGGTAATAGTCCCTGTCTTGTCCAATACGACTGCATTGATGCGGTGCGCTTTTTCCAGGCTCTCGGCGTCCTTGATGAGAATTCCGTTTTCAGCCCCTTTCCCGACACCGACCATGATGGCGGTTGGCGTGGCAAGCCCCAGGGCACAGGGGCAGGCGATGACAAGGACGGCAATCATGGCGAGCAGTCCGTGGGTCAATCCATTTTCGCCGCCCAAAAGCAGCCAGGTAATAAAGGTCAGAACTGCAATGCCCACCACCACCGGCACAAAAATGCCCGCTATTTTATCCACCAGTTTTTGAACGGGGGCTTTGCTCCCCTGCGCTTCCTGCACCATTTTTATAATCTGGGCAAGCACGGTCTCCCCGCCCACTTTCTGTGCCTTGAAACGGAAGCTGCCTTTTTGGTTGACCGTTCCGGCAAACACGGGGTCGCCTGTTTGCTTCTCCACTGGCACCGGCTCACCGCTAATCATGCTCTCGTCAACATAAGAACTGCCTGTTGCCACCTCGCCGTCCACCGGCACTTTTTCACCGGGCTTGACCACCACGATGTCGGCGACTTTTACCGAAGCGGCGGGAATGACGGTTTCTTCTCCGGCATCGTTGATTATCCTGACCGTTTTGGGGCTCATCCCCATCAGCTTTTTGATGGCGGACGAAGTGCTGGACTTGGCCCTTTCTTCCAGCAATTTACCCAATAAAATAAAGGCGATAATGACCGCTGCCGCCTCGAAATAGACGTGTGCGTCCAGCCCTCTGCTGTGCCAGAATGCCGGGAAAAGGGTATTGAACACGCTGAACAGGTAGGCGATGCCGGTACTCAAAGCCACCAGCGTGTCCATGTTGGCGTTGCGGTGCTTGAGCTGGTTCCAGGCATTGATGAAAAACTGTTTTCCAAACACTAAAACCACCGGTGTCGAAAGTGCCCACATCACCCAGTTGGCGTAGGGCATGTCCATGAAGAACATGCCGATGACGACCACCGGGAGGCTGAACAACGCAGCCAGCAAAGTCCTGCGTTTCAGGCGCTTCAGACTGGCTGCCTGCTCGTTTTCCAATTGCGCCTGCGCATCTTCGCTTTCGTCAATGACCAGGTCGTAGCCGACGGTTTGCAGGGCAGTTTTCATTTCATCGGGGCCGATAATTTCAGGGATAAATTCCACCGCCACGCTGGCATTGGCGAAGTTGACCTCGGCGTTCACGACGCCTTCCTGTGCTTTCAAAATACTCTCCGTGCTGACCGCACAGGAGGCGCAGCTCATCCCGGTCACCGGGAAAGTCTTTTTGAGGCTTTGGCCGTTGGTTGGCTGCTGCTGAATTGTACCGGGTGATTTATTGATTACCATAACTTGTTGTTTATGGTACAAAGTTACGGCGGGCAGGCAGGCGGGGCGTTACGATACTTTGGGAAGGATTTACAAGATTCATGGTTTGGGAGGAGCGGCTGCCACTTTATCAATGGATGTCCTTTTTGAAAGCTTGAGGGACTTGAAATAACTGGGGGTCAGCCCGGTCACTTTCTTAAACTGGCCGCTCAGATAGGCCACGCTGCTATAGCCCATGCGGTGGGCGATTTCGCTGAGCGTCAGTTCGTCGTACACGAGCAGTTCTTTTACCCGTTCAATTTTCTGGGCGATAAAATATTTCTCCAGCGTAATGCCTTCGATGGCCGAAAACAGGTTGCTCAGGTGGGAGTATTCGTAATGGAGTTTTTGTGATAAATAGACCGAGAGGTTGACCTTCGGCATTTCTTCGGTGTAATGAACCAGTTCGATGATGGTTTTTTTGATTTGCTCAATCAACCTGCTTCTGCGGTCGTCAATCATTTCAAAACCAAGCGGCGTAAGCACTTCTCCTATGGTCTTGATTTCCTGTGGGGTCAGTTCCCGGGGGAAACTGATTTCACCCAGTTCAACCGTTTCCGGCGAAACCCCGGCCTTGGCCAGTTCCTGCCGCACCATCATTTTGCAGCGGTCGCAGACCATGTTTTTGATAAAGAGTTTCATTCAGCAAAGATGTAAAAATGGATGACATGGAGGTTTACTTTGTAAAGATAACCATGAAAGGTAAAATAGAAACCGCCCGGTTTTTAAGGATGGAACCGGGCAGTTTCGTTTTTCAAACTACAATAACGTAAATCATCAGTCCCCGCTATCGAAAAGGATGTTCCCATCCCCGTCGAACACCAGCCTTGCACAATCCGACAACCGAAGGAAATAATTGCCATTGAATGTTTGCATGACGTGTTCAATGGTGGCGCCGGGGTGGTTGGCGTTTATAAAAGTCGTAATAGATGTGGGAAGGCCACCAAGCACAACCGCCCCGCCCTACTAAAACCTCATCCGTTGCACCCTTACCGCATTTAAAATCGCCAGCAGTGCAACGCCCACGTCGGCAAAAACGGCTTCCCACAGTGTCGCCAGGCCACCGGCTCCGAGCACCAGCACCGCTACTTTCACTGCCATTGCCAGTGTGATGTTTTGCCAGACGATACGGCGGGTGGCTTTACCGATTTTCACGGCAAGCGGGATTTTGGAGGGCTGGTCGTTCTGGATGACGATGTCGGCGGTTTCAATCGTAGCATCGGAGCCAAGCCCGCCCATGGCGATGCCCGCATCGGCGAGGGCTACCACCGGGGCATCGTTCACGCCGTCGCCGACGAAGGCGAGGTGGCGGCCCTCGTTTTTCAACGCCTGTACCTTTTCGACCTTGTCTTCCGGCAACAGGTCGCCGAAAGCACTGTCAATGCCCAATGCCGATGCTATTTTTTGCACGACGCTCGATTTGTCGCCCGACAGCATCACCGTGCGGATGCCCATTTGGTGCAGTTCGGCGATGGCCTGCATTGCGTCGTCCTTGATTTCATCGGAAATGACGATGCACCCGGCGTACTGGCCATTCACAGCAACCAGCACGAAGGTTTCCACGATTTGCGCCACTTCCGGCGGGAAAGCGATGCCAAATTTCTGCATCATCTTCAGGTTGCCAGCCAGCACTTCATCACCGTTGACTTTGCCTTTGATGCCGTGCCCGGCAATTTCTTCCACGTCCGAAACAACGAGGTTTTGCTGGCTTTGCCCGGCGTGCTCTACCACGGCGATGGCGACCGGGTGGGTGCTTTTGTTTTCCAGCGCAGCGGCGATGTGCAGGAGTTTTTCTTCGTCGAAGCCTTGTGTTTCCACCTTTTGAACTTTGAAAACGCCTTTTGTCAGCGTCCCGGTTTTGTCCATGACCACTGTGTTGACCTGCGTCATCACGTCGAGGAAATTGGAGCCTTTGAACAAAATCCCGTTGCGGCTCGCCAGCCCGATGCCGCCGAAATAGCCAAGCGGGATGGAAATCACCAGCGCACAGGGACAACTGATGACGAGGAACACCAGCGCCCGGTAGAGCCAATTGTCGAACACATAATCTTCCACAAAAAAATAAGGCAGCAGCGCAATCCCAAGCGCCAGGAACACCACGATGGGTGTGTAAACTTTGGCAAAACGGCTGATGAACAACTGCGTTTGCGACTTGCGGGCGGTGGCATCCTGCACCATTTCGAGGATGCGGGAGAGCTTTGAGTCTTTGAAAAGCGCCGTCACCCGGATGTCCGCCACCGTGTTCAGGTTTATCATGCCAGCCAGCACGGTCTCGCCCTTGGACTTGGTGTCGGGCTTGCTCTCGCCGGTGAGGGCGGCAGTATTGAAGGAAGCAGTTTCCGAGGCCAATTCGCCGTCGAGCGCCACTTTCTCGCCGGGCTTGACCTGGATAAGGTCGCCCGGCTGCACCGTTGCCGGGTCAACGGCAGTGGCAAGGCCGTTGTACAGTACGGTCACGGTGTCCGGGCGCACTTCGAGCAGTGCTTTGATGCTGCGCTTCGCCCGGTTGACGGCGGCTTGCTGGAACAGCTCCCCGATGGCATAAAAAATCATCACCGCCACGCCCTCCGAATATTCGCCGATGTAAAATGCGCCGAGCGTCGCCAACGACATGAGGGTGAATTCGGTGAAAAACGCCCCCTTCCGCAGGGCGGAAACGGCTTCTTTTATCACCGGCAGGGCAACGGGCAGGTAAGCCGCCATGTACCAGGCCAGTCGCAGGTAGCTGTTGAACCAGCCGGGCTTGAAGTAGTTGTCGAGCGCCACGCCCGCCAGCAGCACCACGAGGCTCGCAGCGACGGGCAGGTATTTTTTCCATGCAGTTGCTTCACTACCGTGCGCATGGTCGTGCCCGTCGCCGTCACCGTGCTGCTCCTGTTCGGGGTGGATTAGCTGGCTTGCACCGGCTTTGGCGTAAATTTTTTCTTCCAACGAGCAGCAGGTCATGTTGCCTTGTGCGTCGTAGGTGTGGACGTGGTGAGGGTCGTTGTTTTTCATTATTTTGACAATAAGTGAACTATTTTTTTGCTTGTATAGGCTTGATTTATCCAAAAAACCATTCTTAAAAAGGCAGTCAGATGGCACTTCACGCCTTTTCTGCTATTGTTTCACTATTACTTTTTGAGAAACCATGCCGCTTGATGTTACCAACGTCACAGCGTACACGCCCGGAAACAGCCGCCCTGCATTGAAAAAATATTTCGACTCTCCCGCAGACAAATTTCCGGTAAAAACTGTCTCCACTGTCCTGCCCAGCACGTCACGGATTTCCAGTGTCGCCGTCCCACCGACGGTGGACGACACAGGGATACAGGTAATGGCACTCGCCGGGTTGGGGAAAATGGCGTCCATTCGCAGCGCCGGAGGAGCGGTTTCCCCTGCTGCCGTCGCCGGATAAATATAAAAGTCAAAATAGCCCTCCGGTGCAACCAGCGGGCGCACGACCTGCTTGCCTGAATTGGCAACGGCGTGGATGTAGTAATACACCGTCGAGCCTTCCGGCTGCTGCGGGATGGACGACGACCAGCGGTTGCTGTCAGGTTCGGCAAACGTCATGTCGAGGCTTTGGTAAGCGGCTGCGGTGTCGGTGGTGTAGAAAAGCGTCGCCCCAGCGATGCCGTTGCGGTGGCGTATCAAGGCATTTACTTCATAAGCGGGTGGATTGATGCCGGTGATGTCCTCCAAAGGCTGGTGCTGGATGAGCAAAGGGTCTTGTACGCCCACCTCCTTCACGATGCAGTGGATAGCACCACCTGCGTCAATGATACTGTTGCAGTTGATGCCCACGATATTGTAGCCGGGCATAGCTTCGTGCCAGATGCGCATCGCCGTCGTATCGTATTGCTCCTCGTACCTGGGCACCAGCACGGTTTTGTTGACGATGAACGAGTTGACATAGGTGCGTAGCGGCGCCCCACCACTTGGATACTGACCGTTCTCGGGCGGCATCGGGATGCGCACCACGCTGTACGGCGTCCCGAACGGCGTGGTAAAATTGTCCAGCAAATACTGGATGTTCGCCTCGATTTGCACCCGGTCGGGCAAGTTTTCCGGGTACTCACCGACGAGCAAGGTTGTCTCGTTCAGTAGCTTCATGTGCATGTCAATATGGTGGATGCCGTCGTAGGGCAGGTTGGTGAATTTGACGTATCGGTCAATGCCATAGAACCGCTCCATAATGCTGTCCACGCCTTCCTCGGTGTGGTTGCTCGTGCCCCACTGGTTGAGCGGCCCGTTTTCATCGAGGATTAATTTGGAGGAAAAATTAGTCCCCATACCATCCGAGAAATTATTGCCGCCGGGGTGCGTCAGGTCGTAGGGCGCTACGGTAGTGCTGTAAATTGGCAGCCCGAAATAGTCGCCCACCGCATCGGGGATGATGTCGTCGAGCGGGCGGGGGCGGTTGTAAATCCAGTCCACCAGTGCCAGCGAGTCCACCCCGTTTAGGTAAATGGGGTTTGCGCCATAGTCCCTAATCCAGACGCTGTTGCTCGGCGCTTGCATGAACTCGACATTGCCCGACTGCCAGTCCACGCCGTAACCGGTCAGCTCACTTTGGCAGGTGGCGAGGTCGCTGTTCACAATCACGACCCGGACTTCTTCTTTGGCAGCCTGCACGATTTGCGCAAGGATGGGCTTGTAGCTCCGCCAGGTGATGACCATTGCCTGCATTTCTTCCCATTCCGCCATTGCCCGGACGGACAGCGGTGGCGGGTCGGTGATACCTGATGATTCTGCTCCGGGAACAGTTTTATTTTGAGAAAGCCAAAGGAGTTCTTCCGGGGAAAAACCCCTGGGGAGGGGCTCGGTTTGCGAAAAAGCAGCGGGAGCCAACATGACCGCCGAAAACAGGAAGGTGTAGATTAGTTTTTTCATGGAAAGAAAATTTAAATGGGGCAGGGACGCCGCCTTTCCCGATGGAGAAGGCATCGTCCCGCCATTAAAATATTGCCAAATAGAATTTCTAACAAATGTTGCTTAATGCGCTGGTCACTCATCTTCTTCCCCACCCGATTTCGCTGCCGACAGCAGGTAAAAAGCCCCGTCTGTCACCACCAGGCTATTGGCGACATCGAAATCTTCCGGCAAGCCCACTTCCACAAAAGCCCCGTCCGTCACCCCCCGTTTCACCTCGACCATTCGGAAATGGTGCTCGGCTTGGGGTTCGTGCTCCTGTTCTTCTGCTTCTTTTCCGCCTTCTTCGTGCTGGGGAGCTTCCGCTTCGGCGGCAGTTGTGACGACGAAAATGTAATTCTTGCCCTCACTGCTCACGATGGCGGCTTCCGGCAGGGCGTGTACGGGTGTTGCGCCCGTCTCGACTACTGCCTTGAAATACATGCCCGGCAGCAAATCCTTATCCTCCCGGAGAAGGTGGCAATGCACCTGGATGCTGCGGTCGGCGCTGATTTCCCGCCCGAAAAGATAAATCTTGGCGAGGCGCTCTTTCGTCTCGTTCGCCAACGTGAAGCGCACGGTCTGCCCTATTTTCAACTTGGGAATGTCTTTTTCAAACACCGTCAGTTCGGCGTGGATATGCTCGGTGTCGGCTATTTTAAACAGCACTTCGGTGTTGCCGACGTATTTGCCGACGTTCACATTGACCTCCGTGACGTAGCCGTTGGCGGGCGAGTAGAGATTGATTTCGCTTTGAAAATTATCGGCGGAAAGACGGTCGGCATTGATTCCGAGCAGTTTGAAGCGTGCTCGCTGCCCGCCGGTTTTGGCTTCCAACCCTCCTATTTTGGCCTTCAAGGAGTAAAACTCGGCTTTGGCGGCTTGCAGGGTTTTCCCGGCGTTCACGTTTTCCCTTGCCAGTTCTTCCTGTCGGCGGTACTCCGCCTCTGCATATTCGAGTTGGCTCCGGACAGCGGCAAGTTCCTGCCTGGCTTCGAGGTATTCCCGCTGCTCAACAATAAATTCCGGGTTGTACAGCACGGCGATTACTTGCCCTTTCCGCACCCGGCTGCCTTGCAGTAAGTCCGATTTTTTCAAAAACCCAGCTGTCGGAGCGCTGATGCTGAACAGGTTTTGCGGCGGCAGGTCGAGTACACCGTTCACTTTCACCGTGCCGGTTAAGGGGCGGGTTTCCACCTTGCCGGTCTCGATGCCAGCGTTTTTGTACTGGTCGGCGGTGAGCGCCACTACCATTGCTTCGTCCACCCCATGCACATGAGCTTCAGCGGCTTCACCCTCTTTGGCAGGGTCGTTCGCTTCACTGCTGTTGCAGGCGGTCAGAAAAATGAAGCTGCCGACCGTCGCAGCGAGGATGATATTTTGCAAAAATTTCATTGTCGTATTTTTTTTTAAAAAAGGATTGGTTTGAAAATAAAAAATCACTTCCCGGTCAGCCATTCCATGGCAATGACCGCCCCGTTGTACCCGTTGAGGGTTTCGAGGTAGCCGAGCCGGATGTCGTTGGCACGGGTAAGGGCCTGCACGTATTCGAGGTAGCCCACGTCGCCCGCCCGGAAGGCTTTCTGCGCATTGTTCAGCAGCAGGTCAGCAGTGGGCAAGGCTGTTTGCTCAAAGTAATCGAGTGCCGTCCGCTGCTTTTCGTATTCCTGCAAAGCCTGCCGGTACTGCCCCTCCAATTGCAAGGACTGGTATTCGGCGCTGGCCTGTGCCACCTGCATTTCGAGTTGTGCCGCTTCGGTGCGGGCTTTCTGTGCCTTGGCGAAAATTGGAATGGAAATGCCAGCCTGCACAACATGAAAACGGTCGGCGTAGGAGTAACTTGGGTCGGCATTTTTTCCCGAAGTAATCAACGATTGGTTGAGGTAGCCAATGCTGAAATCGGGTGCCCGCCGTGCTTTTTCGACCGCCATGTTTGCCTCGCTGATGGCGATTTGCTGTTGGAAATACGCCAGCGCCGGATTGCCGGAAACATCGCCCGTGAGTTGCAGTGGCCGCTTTTCCAGGCGTGTTTCCGCAGGAATTCCGACCGGCTCGGCGGCAGCGAGCAATGTTTGCAGGCGGATTTGGGCAATCTGGATATCCGCCCGCACCTGCGCCAGTTGGTTGCGCACTTCGCCGGATTGACTGACGGCAGTGGCCCTTTCGAGACTATTGGTCTCGCCCGTCCGCAGGCGCACTTCCGCCGCCCGCACAAAGTCCGCCAATAGGCTGTCCTGGCTTTCGAGCAGGCGCTGTTTTTCCAGCAGGTATGCCAGTTCGTACCATGCCGAACGCACCTCGAACACGAGTTCGTTTTCCGACACCGCCAGGAAAAGTTCGGCGCTGCGGATGTTGGCGTCGGCAAAGGCAAGCCCCGCTTTTTTGTTGCGGGGGTTGGGGATTTCCTGCCGGATGCCGATGCTCTGGTCGAACAGGTTGGAATTGTATTGCCCAAATTCCAGGTCAAAACTCGTTTTTGGCACGACGTAGGCCGCCTGCCGCAAGGTTTGCTTGGCCTGTATTTGGTAGGTGCCTGCCCGTATTTGCGGGTTGTTGGCTTTGGCCTGTGAAATGGCGGCGTCCAATGTCAGCGGAGTTTGTGCCATTGTGTTTTTGGGCAAAAACAAAACCGCCAGCACGAGCAGGGCAGCCCCGCCCACTGGCGGTGATATTTTTTTCCCAAACCATTTTTCAAACCAGATGTACAGTATCGGCAGTACCAGCAAGGTGAGCAGGGTTGCCGAAATCAGCCCACCGATGACCACCGTTGCCAAGGGTCGCTGCACCTCCGCCCCGTCGCCGGTGGAGAGTGCCATGGGGAGGAAGCCGAGCGATGCCACCGCCGCCGTCATGATGACCGGGCGCAGGCGAACGTAAGTTCCCCGCCGGATACGTTCATGCAAGTCGGCGACGCCTTCAGCCTTGAGTTGATTGAAATAGCCGATAAGAACGATACCGTTGAGCACTGCCACTCCGAAGAGGGCAATGAAACCAACTCCCGCCGAGATGCTAAACGGCATTCCCCGCAACATCAGCGCTGCTACGCCGCCTATGGCGGAAAGCGGCACGGCAGTAAAAATCAGCACAGCCTGGCCGACAGAGTGAAAGGTGAAAAACAGCAAGACAAAAATAAGTGCCATCGCCAGTGGCACGGCAATCGAAAGGCGGGCTTTGGCTTCCCGCAGGTTTTGGAACTGCCCCCCGAAGGTGTAGTGGTAGCCCGTCGGCAATTTGAGGTTTTCCTGCAAAATGCTTTCGATTTCCTCTACGGTGCTTTCCACGTCCCTGCCACGCACGTTGAAGCCGACGACGATGCGGCGCTGTGCGTTTTCCCGACTCACCTGCGCCGGGGCATCTTTGTACTCGATGGTGGCGATTTGGTTGAGCGGCACCCTGCCGCCACCGGGGGTGGAGACGTACAGGTTTTCCAGGTTGGAAATGTCCTGCCGCAGGCTGCGCTCCAGGCGCACCACCATGTCGAAGCGTTTTTCACCCTCGAACACCACGCCCGCCTTGCTGCCTGCATAGGCGGTGGTGAGGATGCGGTTCGCCTCTGCGACGTCCAGCCCGAACTGTGCCAGTTTGTCACGGTCGTAGGTGACCTGGATTTGCGGCAGGCCTTTCACACGTTCCACAATAGGCTCACTGACCCCCCGGACTGGTGCGATTAGTTTTGCAACCCTTGCGGCTTCGTCTGCCAGCACGTCGAGGTCATCGCCGAAGATTTTGACGGCAACGTCCTGCTTGATGCCGGTCATCAGTTCGTTGAAGCGCATCTGCATTGGCTGCGTCATTTCGATGCTCACCCCAGGCAGGGCAGAAAGTGCTTTCTCCATGGCTTCCTGCATTTCTTCCCGGTCGCAGACTTCCTCCCGCCAGGTGTCCTTCGGCTTCATGGACACCATGATGTCACCCCGCTCCACCGGCATAGGGTCGGTAGGGATTTCGGCGCTGCCGATACGGCTGACGACCTGTTTGACCTCCGGGAAATTTTTCATCAAAATTTCTTCCGCCTTAGTGGTGCTTTCCATCATCTGCGTCAGCGAAGTGCCCTGCATCATGGAAAATTCCACAGTCAGGTCACCTTCTTCGAGCGTAGGAATGAACTCGCCTCCCATGCGGGAAAAGCCCCACAACGCCAGCGCAAACAACACAACGGCGATGGAGGCGGTAAGCTTTTTCCAACGCAAAACGCCTTCCAGCGCCGGGGAGTAGAGTTTGTGAAAAAACGCCATGATGTGGTCACTGATGTTGGCTTTGTGCTCGGTTTTTTTGCTCAAAAACAGGGCGGACGCCATGGGCACCCAGGTCAGCGATAGCAGGAAAGCACCTAAAATGGCGAAGCCGACCGTCATCGCCATGGGGCGAAACATCTTGCCCTCGATGCCCACCAGCGCCAAAATCGGCAGATAGACGATGAGGATAATGATTTCTCCGAAGGCGGCGCTGTTTCGGATTTTGGAAGCGGCGGTGTAAACCTGCTCGTCCATTTGCCGCTGCGTCAGCCGTGTGCCGCCGGGGAACAGGCTGCTGCCAGTGATGCGGTAAACGATAGCTTCCACGATGATGACCGCTGCGTCCACCAGCAAACCGAAGTCAATGGCGCCGAGTGACATGAGGTTGCCCGACACGCCGAACAGCCGCATCATGCCGAAGGCGAACAGCATCGCCAGTGGGATGACTGATGCCACGACCAGGCCCGCTCGCAAGTTGCCGAGCAGCAGCACCAGCACGAACACGACAATCAAGCCGCCTTCGAGCAAGTTTTTTTCCACCGTGCCGATGGTGCGCCCCACAAGTTCCGTGCGGTCAATGAACGGCTCGATGACCACTCCTTCGGGCAGCGATTTTTGAATGGATTCAACCTTTTCTTTAACCCTGGCGATGACCTGGTTGAAATCTGCGCCTTTGAGCATCAGCGTGATGCCCGCCACCGTTTCGCCCTCGCCATTGCGGGTGACAGCGCCGAGGCGGTTGACGCTGCCGAACTGCACCGTGCCCACGTTACGAACGAGGATGGGGATGCCGTTGCGGACGGTGACGACGATTTTTTCGATGTCCTGCAATGTCTTTACCAAGCCGATGCCCCGGATGAAATAAAGGTTGCTTCCCTTCTCGATGTAGGAGCCGCCGGTGTTCTCGTTGTTGTTTTCGAGTGCGTCGAACACGTCGTTCATCGTCAGGTCGAGGGCGTTGAGCTTGTCTGGGTCAACGGCGATTTCGTACTGCTTGACGTAGCCGCCCCAGCCGCTCACTTCCGCCACGCCGGGCGTACCTTCAAGCTGGCGCTTCACAATCCAGTCCTGAAAGGTACGCAGGTCGGTGGCGGTGTATTTGTCCTCGAAACCGGGCTTTGTGTGCAGGGTGTAGTGGTAAATCTCGCCCAAGCCAGTGGTGATGGGCGCAAGCATGGGTTCCGCCAAGCCCTTCGGGATTTCGTTTTCGGCTTCTTTCAGGCGCTCGCCGACCTGCTGCCTTGCCCAGTAGATGTCCTTGCCGTCGTGAAAAACGATGGTGATGACCGACAGCCCGGAGCGGCTGATGCTGCGGCGCTCGGTCACGTCGGGGATGTTCGCCAGCGCCCGCTCGATAGGGGCGGTGATGAAGGCTTCGACTTCCTGCGCTCCAAGCGTGGGCGCTTGGCTGATGATTTGCACCTGGTTGTTGGTGATGTCGGGCACGGCGTCGAGGGGCAAGTTTAGAAAAGAGACGGTGCCCCAGATGGCAAGGGCAAGCGTAAACAGCCCGACGACGAGTTTATTGTGAATGGAAAAATGAATGATTTTGTCCAACATAGGATTTGGGTTGATGAAATGAAAAAATAAAATACCCAGTCAGATGGCTTACGCCAAATGCCGGTTGCCCTGCTGGTTGGCAAGGGAAAACTCTAACCCAAAAAGGCTATCGGAGGACGGAACAGCGCAGAACGGTAAGTGGTGGAAAAAGGAGCTTGATAGGTGAAGGATAGTTGGCGGTGTTCGGCGGTGGGGGTTGTCATCTGCAACGCCAGCAGCTTGGTTACTGATGTTGCACAATGGCAGCATGTACATTGGCAAAAAGGCGAACACCAGTCGCCGCAATCGGAATGGTCGCCGGGCTGTTCGGCGGGAAATGAAATGGCAAATTCTTCTCCGGTTTGGATACTATGTTCATGCCCCATGTCGGTGCAGGGGAGGCATCCGAGGACGAGTATGTAGGCAGCGTATATGGAGATGAACCATTTCATGTGGCAAAGGTAACGGAAAGGTTTGGGAAAAGTTGCCTGGGCTA
This sequence comes from Lewinellaceae bacterium, assembly GCA_020636005.1. GTDB lineage: Bacteria > Bacteroidota > Bacteroidia > Chitinophagales > Saprospiraceae > UBA6168. The sequence goes on along the minus strand of JACJYR010000007.1, from coordinate 65,255 downwards.
TCATTGAAGGCTTATTTTCCGGGCTACGCTTGTTTTTTCATTCGTAATTTTCAAATTGTAAACACCGGCGGGCAATCCCTCGGGAAGCCATATTCCTTTTTCGAAATGCAGCCCCGGATTTTCAATTAAATCCTCAAAAACCACCTGCCCGGACTGGCTGAACAATTCTATCCTGAAAAATTTATAACCTGCCGGGTTTTGAATTTTGATAAAAAACTGCCTGCCCGCCGGGTTCGGGAAAACGGTGGCAGAAAACGATTCCATGTTTGGTTGTACGATGCCACTGACCGGTGCCAGTCCTTTTTCGATTTTAATCATCTTCCCCACCGAGGGGATGTCGTCCACCATGCCAAACAGCATGTACCAGCCCGGCATTAGGTGCAGGCTATCGGTGGGCAGGGCTGCGTTCACGGCGTTGCCGGTTTGGGTAAAATCGAGTTCGAGGAAACGGTTGTTCCCGGAGTTCATAAAATGTGTCAGCACGGCATTGGACATGAGAATCACGCTGGTGAGCGCATTGGTTTTTGCCACGTCGAACGAAATGGATTCGCCCCTTTTAAAAACGGTTTTGTTCAAATTGCTGATTTCCGGTCGTATGCCCCGGAACAGGTAGGGCGGCGAAAATGCCTCGATGGTACTTTGCGGCGGCTCGTTGCCGGGCGCACCCTCGCCGCCCACCGCAATGATACGTCCATCGGGCACGACCATGGTGATGGCATGGTACTCCCGTTTGATGTTCATTTGTTGCAACCTCCTCCAGTTATCGGATATGGGGTCGTACTGGTCGGTCAGGTTCATGTAGCCCCAGTTGTTGACGGGCGTCGGGTCGGCGGCGTCTTCCTTTTGGCCGCCCATCACCAACACTTTTTTGTCGGGGAGCAGCACTGCTTTTGCCCTCGAACGGGTCGGGGCGAAGTTGGAGCGCAGCGACCACTCGTCAGCATTGGGGTCGTACATTTCCAGCATGACTCCTGGCTGTCCCGGGGTGAAGGATTTGTAGCCTACGGCCAACACCTTGCCGTCGGGCAGGTGCACCAGTTCGTGGTCGCTGTGGTCGCCGTTGGGCAGGCGGTTGCCCTGCACGAAATCAGCAGCCAGTTCCCATTGCCTGGTTTCCGGGTCAAACAATTGCGGCGGGCGGTGCGTCATCAGGATTTTACCATTGTAAAGTGGCAGTATGGGCGATACTTCATTGCCAAAATGCACGGTGTCGGCTGCCACCGTCGTTCCCGTCTCCGGGTCGTACACTTCGGAGGTCTTTACCCGGATGGGGTTGTTCAACCCGCCACCGCCCACGATAATTGCCTTGCCGTCGTACAGCGGCGCCAGGGAAGGGTACCAGCGGTAATCGAGCATATTGGGTTGCCACTGCCATTGCCCGGTAGCGGGGTCGAAAGTTTTGATTTTGTTGGTGCCGGGGCCATAGATTTCCTGCAAGGTGCCTCCCGCAAAAAGCACTTTACCGTCTTCCAGCAGGGCGGGCGCTACGCATCCCTGCACCTGCGTATGACCCAGCGCCGCCGTAGTATCGTTTTCTTCGGGGATAAAAAAGAAAGGGTCTTTCGTGTTGTGGCAGTAATAAATGCTGCCATCGGGCATCAGTATGCCGAGGTCGGTGCCGCCGAGCGGTTCGGGGGACTGCATGATGATGTCCCATTGGCCGGGGTGGGTTTCCGGTAACAACATGGCATTGTGAACAGTAGTATCAAGAATGCCGGTTGTTGCATTTTCAAAATACTCCATGCCCGGCGCTGCCGCACCAAAAAACAGGTACGGCCCGCCAGATGGCAGGCCCCCAATCCAATACGTCCCGTCAGCACCGGTACGGGCTTCCCGGAACAAAGTGGTGTCTGCATTGAAAAGGGTGATACGGGCATTGGGGACGGGTTGCCCAGTTTCGTCGGTGATGGTGCCGGTGAGGGTTTGACCCCTGGCAATAAAATTCGATAAGAAGACAAGAAGGAGCGGCAAGGTATATTTTGACATGGTAAAGCACTTTTTGACGGTGGTATTCAGGCTGCGAAGATGCTTCCTTACTTTCTGAAATAAAGGAACAATTTTATGGTTTTATTGGAATTTTTATAAAAAAATATCTTGGAACGCACCTCAAATAATTTGGTTATCAGTATTTTACAATCTTTTTACGTCTTAAAAAATTGGCTTAAAACACTCACCTTTCTGATTTTTACCGTAAAAACATCAATTCTCCAACGCCCCTCTCTCTACCCAAGCCCGTATTTTTTCAACATGACATGCCGGCAACGGGATGCTCCCAAACGGCATCCGTACATACCCTGTTTCACCCGCCACCGTACCAACGAGGCTGCCGTTGAGTGCCGCCGTTTTGAGGTCGTCGTACGTCAATAATTCGATACCACTTTCATGTACATATTGGTTGTGGCAGCCATAGCAGGCATCTTTGACAAGGGGAACAATGTCTGCTGAAAAACTGACGCTGTCTGCATCGCAGGGGATGGTCGAGCTGTCGCAGCGGATGTTTTGAGCACCCTGGTTTATCCAAGCGGCGATGATTTGCACCTGCCGCTCCGTGAGGCGGTCGTAGGGCGGTGGCGGCATCCGTTCCTCCTCGTCGTCATGGGTGATTTGTTTGTAAATCCTCGTTTCTTCCGGCATGAAAGGCTTGATGCCGCCGGTCAGCATGACGGTTTGGTAATTGACCAGTTTTACACCGGAAGATGCAGCACCGGCGTCGTGGCAGTCCCTCCTGCCACAGGAGGATTTCAGGATGGGCAAAACTTCCCACTCGAAGTGGATGGTATCGGGGCTGCAAACAATGCCCGCTATGGTGTCGGGAGGTTCTACGGTGGTGGTGTCCACAGGCGGCAACACGGTGCCGTCATCGCCGAGAGCGGAGTCGTTGGTGCAGGAGAGGAAAACTGAACACCAAGTTGCAATGGAAAACAACGATATTGAAAAGAAGAATTTGTTAAACAGGGACATGAATTTGTTATTTGATAAACCAATAAAATAAAAGGCTATCTATCACAGATTTTATGCCTTTAAGAACCTTAGCAGCATTTCTATTTGTCAATCATCGGTTGAAATCAGGGCAGACGGGAACTTTTTATATCAATTGGATGTACTCCTCCATCAAATTATTTTTCTTATGAACAAACTTCAATCTTCCGTTGGGACAACGGCTGACATCCTCACCATCCTGACTTTTCTATTTAGTGTATTTTCCATTAAAAATGCTGGCAATATCATCTGGATAGATGCCTTTGGAGCCCCGCTTTCCACCTTTCGGTTTTTCATCACTTCTTTGTTGATTTTTTCTTCCACTTATGCCATCGGGAAATTATTTAGCCGCTTCATTATTGAAAAGCACAGGTATGACAAGCAATTCCGGATTCTGATTTATGGGGTGACAAGTTCAATTTCAGCTTGGATTACAGTCTTCACCTATCAGTCTTTTCTCTACGGAGCAGCCTTGAATAATGGTTTTTGGTATAAAGTGGGTTTTACCACATTGGTTTGTTTCGCCATTTTCCTGACCTTTTATTTCATGAAATTGAACATACCCTCCGACAAATATGACCGGGAAGAATTTGAAGATACCTTTGTCGGAATTTTAGTAACTGTATATGGTGTATTTTGGTTTGTGCCTGCTTTTTCTTGGTGAATGATATTTTTCTCAATGTTTCTTTGCCTGTAAAACCGTAAGTTTTCATTCTTTTTACTTCTCCACTTCACGAGGGTGCATCCCTGAACTCAATTGGTATGCCCCGTTCTCTAAAGGCGTTATTTCAAAATAAAAAGCAGTCGGCGCTTTGTAGTCACCAAAGTACCGTATCCCCTGCATGTCGCATTGCATGTTGTAGAGCCTGATTTTCCCCTCGTGTTCGGCGACGGTATAAAACCCTTGGGAAAACCATTTCATCCGGTCAACCAGTTCTGGGTCGAGACCTTCCAGCAGTTGGTCGTTGGTGGGGAAAAACTCAAACTGCACAGGCTCGTTTTGCCCGGTTGCGTACTTGCCGATGTGAAGCCCTTCCCCGTCCTTAGCAACGCCGTACCAAACCAGGTTGGCAGCAGAAACCGGTACGGTCAGCATTTTATCAAAGACAATGCCCCGGTTGGCCAATGTGGCATTGAATTGCTTTTCGATGTACTGTTTGTGAAAAAGGGTAAACAACAAATAGAGGGTGCTGATGCCCAGTCCGAGGTAATTGGTCCAAGCCCTTTTGGGACTATTTTTATAAACAAACAAACTCAGCAACAGCCCCGCCAACAGAGGCAGGGTATAGACCGGGTCAACAATAGTGACGCTGTCAAAACTCACCCGGTAATCCGAGAGTGGCAGGAATAGCTGCGTTCCGTATGTGGTAAAAGCATCCAACATGATGTGCGTGAACAGGGCAAGGAACGAGAGCCACCATAACCTGACATAGGCAATCCCTTTCGTCCATTTTACCCTGCTCAATATCCAGGCGAAAAGGAAAGCCCCCAGTACGCTAAAAAGAATGGAATGGCTGTACCCCCGGTGGATGCTGATGCGTTGCAGGTCGTTGAAAAAGGGGAGCAGCACGATGTCCAGGTCGGGAATGGTGCCGCCGATAGCGCCGAGGACAGCTGCTTTGTTGCCGATTTTTTTGCCTAAAACTGCCTCGCCAACGGCTGCGCCGAGGACGGCTTGGGTGATACTATCCATAAGTTCAGTTTTGTGATTTTAATGCTAAAAATAATGCGAGGTTCGATGGATTTTGCTTGGACTCCAATTATCGCAGCCCAAGCCCTCCCCATGCTGTACATCAAAGCCATTCATCTGTAATTTTGACCTGACTTGCATCAGATCTTCGTGCGCTATGTCCATGCTTTTTTTCCGGCCATTACTGTCCGAACTGAAATTTGAAAACGCCTCATAAATCCACGTTGATTCAGCAGATACTTCCTGAACGGACAGCATTACGTAGAGGCTGGAATAATGCGTTCCCGACGCTTCCCTGATAAATAGCCTCACACTTCTTTGGTTGGCTATTTGCAAAAAGGTGTCAAGGTCAGATTGAAAAATACGTGAATCTGTGTTTTGTGCCATAAGGCTGCGTTTTTTTATAGGTTTCAATATCCTTCAGTTTCCGATTTTCTTTTTCAACAACTGGGCATTAATCGCCACGATGATGGTGCTCAAACTCATAAAAACCGCCCCTACTGCCGGGCTGAGCAGAAATCCCCAAGGGTATAAAACGCCCACAGCCAGCGGAATGGCAATAGCGTTATAACCCGTTGCCCAGGCGAGGTTTTGAATCATTTTCTGGTAGGTAGCCTTTCCAAATAGGATGAGGTTGGCGATATCCTTCGGGTTGCTGTTCACGAGGATGATATCCGCCGTTTCGGCGGCTACGTCGGTACCGCTGCCGACGGCGATGCCCACGTCTGCCTGTGCCAGTGCCGGGGCGTCATTCACGCCGTCTCCCGTCATGGCGACGAACTCGCCTTTGGCTTGAAAATCCTTGATGATTTCCACTTTTTGATGGGGCAGCACCTCGGCGAAGTAGCCGTCCAGGCCCAATTCCTCGCTGACTGCTTTCCCGACCACATCGTTGTCACCAGTCGCCATGTAAACCTTGATGTTGTTGTCCTTAAAGATTTTGATGGCGGCAGCGGATTCCGGGCGTATTTCGTCGGCAAGGGCGATGAAGCCCGCCAGTTTTTTATCAATCAAAACAAAAACCACCGTCTCAGCGGCGCTGCCAAAAGCGCCTTCGGGGATGTCCATTTTTTCGTCCTTCAGATAGCCGGGACTGACCACTTTCAGTTCCTTGCCTTCGACTGTTGCCTGCACCCCTTTCCCAGTGATGGCCTGGAAGTTTTCAGGCTTGGGGATTTCGATGTCCAATTCCTTGATTTTTTGCACGATACCCACGGCGATGGGGTGTTCCGAACTTTGTTCCAAAGCGCCTGCCAGCCGCAGCATTTCGTTTTTGTCCAGCCCCTTGGCTACAGCCTCGTAACGAGTGACGCCAAACTTGCCAATGGTCAATGTTCCTGTTTTATCGAAAAGCAAAGCGGTGATTTTCCGTGACTCCTCGAACGCCGTCCGGTTGCGGATAAGCAGGCCGTTTTGAGCGGAAATCGCCGTTGAAATAGCTACCACCAACGGCACCGCCAGGCCCAATGCATGGGGGCAGGAAATGACCATCACCGTCACCATTCTTTCCAGTGCAAAAACAAAATCCTGTCCGAGCGCCAGCCATAAAACCAAAGTGCCAAACCCTGCGGAAAGTGCGATGTAGGTCAGCCATTTCGCTGCCCGGTCGGAGAGGTTCTGCATCTTCGATTTGGTCTTTTGCGCCTCCTGTACCATCGTGATGACCTTGTTCAGGTAACTGTCCTTGCCGGTGTGTTCCACTTTCACTTTCAACGAACCGTTGCCATTGATGCTTCCGCCGATGACCTTTTCATCAAGGCCTTTTTTTACGGGCTTCGATTCGCCGGTGAGCATGGATTCGTTGAGGTAGCTTTCGCCCTCGATGACGATACCGTCGGCAGGGACTTTCTCGCCGGGTTTTATCAAAATAATATCGCCGCCCAGCAGGTCTTCCAGTTTTATATCAACCACTTTTTCACCTTCCATTTTGTGGGCTTCGGAGGGCATCATGCTCACCAGTAGTTCCAACGCTTTCGATGCGCCGAGCACGGATTTCATTTCAATCCAGTGCCCCAGCAACATGATGACAATCAGCGTGGCGAGTTCCCAGTAGAAACTCTCCCCCTGCAACCCGAAGGTGGTGGCTGCGGAGTAGAAATACGCCACTGAAATCGCCATGGCAATCAGCGTCATCATGCCCGGTGACCGGTCTTTTATTTCCTTAAAAAAGCCTTTGATAAATGGCCAGCCGCCATAGAAATAGACGATGCTGGACAGTGCGAACAACAGGTAGCTGTCTCCCGGAAACCGCCACTCGACGCCCAGCCATTTCTGAATCATGGGCGCCAGCAACAGAATGGGAACGGTCAGGACAAGGGCTACCCAGAAGCGTTTCCTGAAATCGGCAATCATCATGCGGTGGTGGTCGTGCCCCATGTGGCCGTGGGCTGGGTTGTCCCCGCCACCATGTCCGCCGTGGCCACTGTGGTCTCCTTGCATTTTATCTGCTTTGGCTGGCGTGGCCTTTTGCGGAGGCGGTTGCTGATGCCCGGTGTGACCGGAATGGCCACCGTGTTCGGGGTGCATTTTTTCGTCCGGGGTGGCGGTCTTTTTTTCGGCGTGGCTGTGGCCATGTCCGCCGTGGTGGTCTTCGTGGCCACCCCCCGTTGCCATTTTGAGGCTGTAATTCCCGGCAGCCGCCAGTGCCTCGTTCATCGCATCTTCGGAAATATGGTGGTGCATCGTCACCGTCGCAACCGGAGGTTCCAGGGTGACTTCGGCAGATTGAATGCCCTCGATGCTTTCGAGCGCTTTTTTGACTGTTTGGACGCAATGGTCGCAGGTCATGCCCGTGATTTGATAGGTATGTGTCATTGTCGATTTGATTTTTCTGATTTATAAAATGAAAAAGTGCCGCCAAGGGCGGGGATGTATGTTTCTTGCTTAATGCTCATGTTCGCCGCCGTCTTCATGTGTTTCCAGGTATTTGCCCTGCGGGCCAACACCATGTATGTGAACCAACGTAGCGCCGTAATGCCCGGCATGACTGACCGACCAACCAGCCCCTGCAATGGCAGCGGCAACCAATACTTCCACCCATAATTTCCTTTTGAGCAAAAAATGGCTCGCCACTTTCAGCAACAGGGCAATCCCGCTTGCCCAGACGGTGTAACTGGCATACCGGTCGTGCAGGTCAAGCACTTGCTGGGCGGCTTCGCTCAGTTCTCCGGTGTGCGGATGGAAAAGGGTACTGACGAGGTAAGCGCCGCCAAAACCGCCGAGCAGCAAAATCCCCGTGATGAGGCTCAGCTCTTTTTTCCAGACAAACAGCGCCAAAAGTTGCGTCAAAAACGCCAGCAGCAGGAGGGCTATCGGAAAGTGAACCAATAGCGGGTGCAGGGACGGGAAATCGCTCAACCTGGCTTCTACGATGGTGGAGTTCATCTCATGGTGTTCATCATGCTCATGCCCGGTGGCCATAGTTACTATGGTTGAATCTTTCGACTGGGCAGTCGTGTCAGCAGTTGTTTCGGGCTGTTCCGCCTTTTTGTGCTTCTGCGGGTCGTGGGCAAAAGCGGATTGGCTGATAAAAAGCAGCATGAATGCCGCCAACAGAACTTTGATGAGTTTCTTCATGAATGAAAAATTTGATGGTGAAAGGTGTATAGTGAAAATGATGTCTGTCAGTTTTTATCCCTTTGCAGCACCGCCTGCGTAATGACTGCTTCAAAATCATCCTTCAAGCCCGGCACCGGGTTGCGCAGGTTCAGGTCTTTCAGGTTGAGGTGCATCGTCATGCCCATCATACAGGCGATTTGACCCACATCGTCTATATGGTGCAACTCCCCTTCCCCTGTTATCAGGGTTTTGGAAGGGCCAACCGTCAGCCAGCCTTCTGCCGTGAATTTCAGCGGCGGGTGGTTTTCGGTGTTGATGTACTCCAAACTCAGCGTTCCATCGAAAACCACTTCCAGGGCGCTGTTTTTGAGGAGGTTGTCCAATGAATCCACCCCGCTTTTGAGGGAGTTCAGCGGAAAGCGGATAATCATTTCCGTGGTCTCGTAGTCCAGCATGACGCCCAGTTGCCGGGTGTCGAGTTGGAGGGCATTGCCGTCAAGTTCGCCGTTGAGTTTGAGCGTGGCGCTTTTGGTGTAATAGACATCCTGGGCAAAGGCAGCGCTCCAGGCGGTCATTGAAATGGTCAGTATCAGCAGTGCTTTTTTCATGATGATGTAATTATGAAGGGTATTTTAGATTCAGGTTTTCCAACTGTTCGACAATACGGTTGGCGATGTAGTAATTCCGGTACCATTTCTGGTCGGCAGGCACGACGAGCCAGGGTATTTCGGGGCTGCACCGCTGGAGGATGCTTTCGTAAACCCGTGAATAGGCTTCCCAGCTTTTTGCTTCCCGCTCGTCCGACTTGTCGTACTTCCATTTTTTGTGCGGGTCTTGCTTTCGTGCTTCGATTCGTTTTGCCTGTTCCTTTTTTGAAATGTGCAGGAAGAATTTCAAAATCACCGTGCCGCTTGCCTGTATTTGCTTTTCGAAGCAGTTGATAAAATGGTAGCGTTCTTCGATGGCCGCCGTGGACAACGTGCCATGAATGGAAGGCACCAGGATGTCCTCATAGTGGGAGCGGTTGAATATCTGCATCATCCCTTTTGCCGGCAGGTACGGATAAATGCGCCAGAGGAAATCGTGGTTTTGCTCTTCCTCCGTCGGTGCCTTGAAGGATTTGACGTTACAGCCCATCGGGTTCACACAGGAAAAAACATGGCGGATGGCGCCGTCTTTTCCAGCGGTGTCCATGCCCTGCAGGATGATTAAAATGGGGTGCCTGCCCTCCGCATACAGCACATTTTGCAGGGAAAACAGCCGCTTGTGCAAGGCAGTCAGTTCCCGGTTCATTGCTTTCTTCTTTGCGCCGTCCGGTGCGCTGGTATTTATTTTATCAAGCTCAATCATTGCTATTTTTTGATTTCAACCGTGAAATAATTCCCGTTGCCCTCCGTGAATTTTTGGCGCACAATGCCGGTGTTTTTTTCAAAATCCTCGGAGTAATCGTATTTGATGGTTGAGATTTTTATCCCCAATACATAAGCCTTCAAAGTCATCTTCCCGGCTATCCGAAACACCCCTTCCCTTGGCTGGCTGACTTTTCGGCCAGAGAACGACACGCTGCTTTCCGTCCCGAAAAAGCCCGCCGCACCCCCTTCAAAGTTGAGCTGGAAAGTGTAGTCCTCCAGGGCAGCTTTTTCCCTCCAACCCTTCGGGTATAATGTTCCATCTTTTGGCAGTTCTATTTTCAGGGATTTATTGGTAGCGCCTCCGGCAAACGGGAAAATGCCCATCATGACCTCGCTCGCCTTCGGGTCGCAGGTGATGACAGTCTGGGAAGCACCTTTCATGTTGTCGTTTGCGTCGTAAGTAATCACGGTCAGTTTGGCTTCCACCTTTTCAGCGCTCGTTTTCAGGCTGCCGACTTCGATGGACTGGTAGCTAATCAGCTTATTGTTTTCATCATAATTTTTCCGGTAATACCGGTTGCCGTCAATCTGGTAAATCAACATGCCCTCTTCGTTCTGGGCCAAACCCAACAAGGGGAGAAGGAATAGGGAACAGGTCAATATGAAAGCAGCATTCTTCATGGTTTCCTGACAGATGATTTGTCAAAATTTTGAATAAAATCCACATACAAGCCACTCAAATCAATGGCGTTGCTTCCATGTGGAATCGTGTTGCAGGTCACCACTTTTTCCACCCCGGAGTGCAGCAAATCCCAAAAAGCATCTCCTGAGAATACCGCATGAACGCCGATGCAGACGGGGGCTTTCATGTCGGCTTTTTTCAAATGGCCCACCGTTTCTATCATCGTTCTTGCCGTCGAAATTATATCGTCCACCAGCACAGGTGTGTGGTTTTGAAAAGCCTCCACTTGCGGTACGGAGACCTCCACGTCCCGGTCGCCATGCCGGGTTTTTTCCAAAACCAGGAACGGCGCACCTGCGCTCCCGGCAACTTCCGAGACCCATTGCTCGCTCTCGCTGTCGGGGCCTACCAGCACCGGGTTTTCGATGTGTTTTTTTATCCATTCGGAAATGGCACCAGCCGCATGAACCACTTTGGTCGGGATGCTGTAAACCTCGCCCAAACTGCTGATGCGGTGCAGGTGCGGGTCAACAGTCACCAGGCTGTCGGCAAAGCCTGAAACCAGCCGGGCAAAGTATCTTGATGTCACTCCTTCCCCTTTGTGAAATATTTTATCCTGCCGCATATAGGCCAAGTACGGCGCTACGAGGCAGGTGCATTTTGCCCCCAAATCTTTGGCTACATTCGACAAAAAGTAGAGCGGCAGCAGCTTTTCGTCGGGCTGGTGCAGCGAACAAACCAACACCACCTTTTTGTCTTTCACATCGGACAGGATGCGGACGTAGGATTCCCCATCGGGGAAACGGCGGATGGTGGCTTCACCCATTTCAGCTTTCAGTTTGTCTGCTAAAACCTTCGCCAATTCTTCATTTCCCGGCAGAGCGAACAGTATGATTTTCATTTTCTTGAATTTTAATTTCCAAAAATTCTCACCAGCAGCCAGCCAAGCAAGCCTGCCAGAACCAACCAGCACACCCCCACGGAAATCTTCAGCCAGGCAGGGAGTTTTGACCAGGAAGCGTTGCCGCTGTAATGCAGTTTGTACATGCCCCAGCCGTGGATGAACAGCCCGCCAGCTATGAGGAAAGACGTCCATGCGCCCATCCAGCGGCTGAGCAGGATGCCCAGCCCCAAACCCAGGATGCCCGCCCCCAGGCTCGATGCCGATTGATAAAGTTGTTGGCTCTGCATTTCAACAAGAATTTTCTTTATCCTGAACAGTGGTTTCCTTTCCAGCCGGTCGAGCCTTTCCTCAAGCGCTTGCCATCCCGTCAAAATATTGGAATAGTCAGCATCCGTTGGCGGCGGGGGTCCTCCGTTGCTCGATGGTTTGCCATTTCTGTTGGTTGCCATACTCTTTTCTTTTTTAAAACCCCGCTACGAGGAGGGAAACTTAATCCCCCCTCAGTAGCAGGATAACCCCAAAAAACCAAATGATTCTTCTCGTAAAAGGCTATCCTTTTCAAGCTAAAGGCGCCCAACGGATAATATTTTCGAACTCCTTTTCCAGGTACATTTTCGCATAGTTCAATTCGCCGGAAGTCTCGGCGTAAAGGGTGAACATCAGTTCGCCTGCCATCAGCTTTTGCCCGGTTTTGCAATGCAGCACCACGCCTGCACCCGGGCGGGAGGGCGCTCCCGATAGCTTGGCGACCTTCGCCAGCCGGCGGTTGTCAATTTCCTCCACCCGACCGCTTTTGACGGCTCGTACCTCATGCTTCAGCTTTCCCGGCTCCGGCTCCCGAAAGCCTCCCTGTGCTTTGCAAATCGCCCGGAGCTTTTTCCAGGCAGCACCGCCCCGCAACAAGTCCAGTGCGATGGATTGACCGTTGCCGGGCAAGGCTTTACCTCCCATTTCCAACAGGGCGCCTGCTATGAGTGTGGCCCTTTCTTCCAGGTCTTTGGGGCGGTTGTTTTCCTGTTTTAAAACAGCCAGTATGTCTAATGCTTCCAATGCCGGGCCGATGCCCCTGCCCACCGGTTGCGAGCCGTCCGTAATCAGCACTTTGACTTCCAGCCCGATTTCCAGCCCCACCCGCCGGAAGTAGAACTCCAGTTTTTTAGCATCAACCTGAGAGCGGACTTTCGCCGTTTTGCCCACCGGGATGTCAATGACGACATGGGTGGAGCCAGCCGCCGCTTTTTTGGACAAAACGGAAGCAATCATTTGCCCTTCGCTGTCCACGTCGAGCGCCTTTTCCACTTTGATGAGCACATCGTCGGCAGGGCTGAGCTTCACTGCCCCGCCCCATGCGATGCAGCCGCCTTCCTGCCCAACTACCCGGCGGATTTCCTCCAAACTCAAATTGACGGATGTCATAGTTTCCATCGTATCCGCCGTTCCTGCCGGGGAGGTGATGGCACGGGAAGATGTTTTGGGGATGGTCAGTCCGGCAGCGGCAATGATGGCCACTACGATGGGCGTGGTGCGGTTGCCGGGCAAGCCGCCGACGCAGTGTTTGTCCACTACTATCCCTTTTCCCCAATCCAGTTTTTCTCCGACTGCCACCATTGCTTTGGTCAAGCCTGCGATTTCTTCGGCGTCGAGGTTGTCCCCGGCGCAAGCGGTGATAAAAGCAGCCAGTTCGATGTTGGAATACTTCCCTTCCGCCACATCGGCAATGATGGAATGGAAAGCTTCGTCACCCAGCTTGTTTCCGTACATCTTCGACCTGACATGGCTCATGGAGCCTACGGGCTGCAAATGGCTGAAAGCAATGGCATCGCCCTCCTCCGCCCGCAGGGCGTTCCAGGCACTTTCCGAGAGGCTGGCTTCACCGTCCTGCAGTAGTTCGCTTTGCAACACGTTCAGGGTGGCGATGATGGTTTCCCCCTTCACCGTCACCTCGATGCGGGTCAATGCCTCGAAGCCTTCGGAAATGCAGATGTGGCAATCGGAGCGCATATAGACAAAGTATTCCCGCTGGGTGTCTATGCCGAGGCGTTTGAGCTTCAATATGTTTGAATCGTGGTTCATTTTCTTTTTGCAATCAGGCAATGGTGATTTCCTTTTCCAGATATACCTGCTGAACGCTGTTGATAATTTCCACCCCTTCCTTCACCGGCCGCTGGAATGCCTTCCTGCCGAGGATGAGGCCCATGCCCCCTGCCCGTTTGTTGATGACCGCCGTCCTGACGGCTTCTGCCAAATCGGAGCCTCCTTTTGAGCCGCCACCGGAATTTATCAGACCAATCTGCCCCATGTAGCAGTTCGCTACCTGAAAGCGGCAGAGGTCAACAGGGTGTTCGGAGGTAAGGGCTTCGTACATTTCCTGGCTGTGTTTTCCGAACTGAATATCCCGGAACCCGAAATTGGTGGTGGGCAATTTTTGCTTGATGATGTCCGCCTGAATGGTCACGCCCAGGTGGTTGGCCTGTCCCGTTAAATCGGCAGCGGCGTGGTAATCCTTCTCTTCCTTTTTAAAGGCTTCATTGCGGGTGTAGCACCAAAGGATGGTGGCCATGCCCAGCTCATGGGCCTTGGCAAATGCTTCGGCAACTTCCTGAATCTGGCGGTTGCTTTCTTTTGAGCCAAAATAGATGGTGGCCCCGACTGCCACCGCTCCCAGGTTCCATGCTTCCCGAACATTGCCGAAAAGCACTTGGTCGTATTTGTTCGGGTGGGTCAGCAATTCGTTGTGGTTGATTTTTACGATGAAAGGGATTTTGTGGGCGTACTCTCTGGCGTTGAGCGCAAGCACGCCAAAGGTAGAAGCCACGCCATTGCAGCCCGCTTCGATGGCCAGGCGGACAATGTTTTCCGGCTTGAAATATTCCGGGTTTTTGTAAAACGAAAATGCAGCGCTGTGCTCAATCCCCTGGTCAACGGGAAGGATGCTCAGGTAGCCGGTGCCACCCAGGTTGCCATGCCCGAAAAGCTGCGCCAGGCTGCGGAGCACCTGTGGGCTGCGGTTGCTGTTGACAAATACTTTATCCAAAAAATCAGGGCCAGGCAGCGCTAATGATTTTTTTGGAATCAAGGTGGATTCATGCTCAAGCAGCCATTTTGCTTCTGTGCCGAGCAGGTCGGTTGTTTTTTTAGTGGTATTCATTTTACGGGTTCTAATTTTTTGTCGATGGAAAAAAGTGGCTCTATCAATGCCCAGACTTTTGCCGGGTCTGTCAAAAAAACATGGTGGTCAGCATCCGGCAGCCTTTCAAATTTTGCGTTCGTGGAAATGGGAAGTAATGCCTCCACATTTTCAATCGGTGCAGCAGCATCATTTTCGCCATGTATGAACAGTATTTTCTTGTCCTTGATTCGGGAAGCCAATTCTCGGAGGTCAGTATTGATGATGACCTCATCGAGGGTGCGGTAATAGCTTACCCAAGTGTGTTTGCCCGCATCTTTGAAAATATCCTTCGGGATGTTTTTTGGTCGAAACCACTCCGTCATGTAAAGCGGGTGGAAAAAGCAAACGAACTTGTACCTGGAATCCACGCTCACACCATCCCATAGGGAAGCCTTGCCGAACTTGGTTTTGATGGCTTCTTTTCCGCTATAATTGGGAAGCCCGATGACGGCCAGGCTTTGAAACCAGTCCGGGTGTTTCCCAACCAGCCCGATGGTCAAAATGGCCCCGAGCGAATGCCCCACCACGACGGCCTCACCAGTATCAAAACCTTCTCTTTTTATCACTTTTTCAATCGCCCCCAAATGCTCTTCGAGGTCGTATTTGCTGTTGGGCTTGGGGGAGTCCCCAAAGCCCAGAAGGTCAATGAGCAGTATGGAACAGGAATCGGGCAAATCACCCAATCCTGTTTTCCAATATTTCGATGAGCCTGTCAGGCCATGCAGTAGCACCATCTTTTTCGGGCCGTTGCCAATCCGCTCGTAGTTGAGCATCATTTTCTCCGGGTCGTAGGGTGGCGCCATGACCCCGTTGAGGTAGCCGTGTATCCCGACTCCTGCGAAGGCAATTATGATGGTTATAAAGATTATCCAAATCATCTTTTTCAATTCAGTGCATTTTGATTGTAGAGGTGTTTTTTCAAGATAAATTGGCCTCTTTCTTCTTGGGTTTTATTTTGTAAACCACCCTTCCCAAACCTTCTGCCCTCCATAGACTTGCGCTTAAAATCGAATAGTGTGTAGAAAAGCTGACAGGAAGGCTTTGATGCTCCCTATGGTGTGTCTTCTCTTTCGTCTTCATCTACTTTCCACCTGAAATCGCAAACCTCTGCCCCGCCTGCAATGGTGTTGGTCAGTGTCAGGTCGCCGCCCCAGAGTTTTGCAAGTTTGTAATCCAATTTGCACCAGGTGTTGAAACCCAGCGCTGCATCTCTCCTGCTTTTGAAATAATTCGCCACCGGGCAGCGCTCGCAGTTGAAGGCAACCACTCCTGGTTCTTCGGGCAAATCTTTCCACTGATAAGATGGGCTTGAAAAAGGAAATGCCCGGAATAGTTGGGTAGCTTTCAGCAGGTGGTCGTATTTGTTTTTTGAAATCAACCCGGTGAGCCGGTAAGTGAACCCACCCATTTTTGAATAAATATCCCAGGCTATTTCATTGAAAATCCGATATGCTTTCTGCGCTCCTGTTTTTTGTGAAAGTTGTTGGTAAAAAGCCTCTGAGACCACTGCCAGGCCGACCATGATTTTTGCTCCGAAGTTCGGTTCCATGTGTACGCCATTTTTTAGACTGGCGTAATCTGCCCAGGCGTTTTTGAGCATAGTGCGGACTGCATTTTTATTAAACTGCCGCATCAATACCTTTTTTGCCGAGGCGTTGATAAATGGTTTAAGCAATTGGATTATCAAATGGTGCATTATAATTCAATTTTTGTTTCACAAATAAGCCTTGCTTCCTCCATCACTTTCTTTTCCCGTGCTGGCTGTACGCCAATTTCTTTCAACAGCTTCTCATTTTGACAAAGCTCCTGACAGAGTACGATGCCCTTGTCCAACAGCAGTTGTTTTTCCTTTTTAGTCAGGGTGGTCAGGCAGGTAACCGGGTGCAGGCCGGAGCCATCAATGCGTTCCCTTAAGCTGCTTTTTTTGGGGAAATCCCAAGAGACGAGGTTCAGCCCGGCGCAAGTCCCGTATTGGATGGCATCGGTGGTGAAGCGGGTATTAGTCACCACCCAGCCCTGGTGGAATTTATGCCCATGGCCCGGCTTCTCCTGCCAGGCTTTTTCCACGTCCAGGAAGCGGGAGTGGATGTAAAGGGGGATTTTGACATCGCATTTCCGCACCTGGTCGCTGTGGAATTTGCACTCAATCATAAAATGCTGGTCGCCCATGGTGGCAATGACATCCACCTCGTGCTGCACACAATGCCCCTGAACGATTTGGCTGACGCTGGTTTTATAGCCTTCGTGCTTCAATATTTTACCCACATATTTCTCAAAGGGATAACCGGAAGGCCCCAGCTCTTGAAGAGCTTTCTTCAACTTATATTTGGCAGCTAAGTGGGCCGAAGCCTTCCTGAGCATGGAAAATGCCCGTCGGTATATTTCCCTCGTGGTTATCCCTGGATAGAGCCTTTGCCCTATTTCTTTTTCAATGCTATCCATCACCTCCTCCCCTGCCCCGGCACGACGGAGGGAACGGCGGAGTTTTTCCGCTGAAAACGGTACGGTTTCGCCGGAGGCTTTGGTGATGAGTATCTGATTCTTTCTGTTTTTGACAGACATGGGTCAGGAATTTGGGTCAAACCAAATAGGGTTGTAAAAAAAACTCAGGGTGAATGAAAAGGACTTTGTTGGTAGTCCTTATAGAATTTTCAGCGCTTGGCTCCATACCCATCAAAGCCCTGATGGCGTCTATGTTTTCGGGTATCACAATGGCCTGATTGTCCACGAGGTAGGCGTAGTAGAGTTCATCGCCCTCCACTTTCAGCATGTCCTCCCAGATGGCCACTTCGTACATATCGCCGTGCGGCCTGCCGAGGTCGAGCATCAGTTCTTTCACGGCATTGTTGGCCGAAAGCCCGTCTTCGTATTGGATAAAAGCAATCCGGGTGGAAGTCCGAAAAGCGGCCAGCACTTCTTCTTTGGAAGCGGCACGGGTCAGGCGGATGTTCCAATAATGTAAGTGGCTGAGTGTTTCGGGAACCTTCACAGCTGCAGTCACCACATCCAGTTCCGGGTCAACACTTTTTGCATCCGGCCCCTGGTGGCTGGGGATTTCTTTCTCCGGCACGAGGGTGTTCATGATGCCGTTGAGGTGGCTTTCCCAGGGGTCGGTCGCCCGGCGGAGGAGCGTACCACGCGCATATTTCAAAAGACCGGCTTTTTTGAGCGCCGTGAGCGTTCTGACGATGGAAGTGGTGTTGCAGGAGACGACCCGTGTCGCTGCTATCCCAAGTGCCGATTCATAATTGGCTTCCGCCACAAAGGAGTGCCCGGTCGTTTCATGTTTTTCCCCACCCTGCACGATGAATTTCACGCCTGCTTTCCGGTACCGTTCAGCATTTTGCGCCCCGAATTTTTTTGGGGCACAATCCACCACCACATCTACCTGTTTTAACAGGTCGTCAAAAACCCCTGCTATGTCAATGCCTGCCTGCGACATCTTATCAGCCGCCTCATAGCCGTAAGCAAACACCGGGATTCCCTTGACATTGGCGATTTTTATCCGCCAATCCGACGCCACGTCGCTGACGCCCATTAATTCCATATCGGGTTGGAGCATGACGGCGTCTGCAACCCGTTTGCCGATGACGCCGTATCCGTTGACTGCTACTTTAATCTTTTTCATGGTTGTGATTTTTAAATGAATGGTCGTTTAAATATCCCTGCAACACCCCAGCGTACTATCGTTGCTCCTATCCATCGCCACTTTTTTCATGATGACGAGGTACAGGTTCCTGAAATCGGATTCAATGAAATCTGCCACATCGAAAGTCAGTTTTGGGTCTGAAACCACGAGGTTCAGCACCACTTCGAGGGTTTCTTTGAAAAGGTGTTGGTCGTTTTCCAAAGCCTGGAAAAACCTTTCTTTTTCCGCCGGGGTTAGTGCTTGTTCTTTTTGGGCTGGTGATTGCATGGCTGAAAACATTTGTTCAGGCAGCGTGCCCTGCCGTTTTCCCTCCACCGAAGCGGGGGATGACAGCAGGCACCCGTTGCTGATAGTCATAAAATTCCTGTCCGAATTTTGCCGCCAGTTTTTTCTCTTCATATTTCGACAGGCGGTAGTATAGCATCAGGAGTATGGGCCACATGGCCAGGGTGATGACCGTAGGCCATTGGATTAAAAAGCCTATGGTGATGAGCATCATGCCTACATATTGTGGATGCCGGATTTGGGCATATATTCCATCTGTGACGAGTTCCTCCCCGGTAGCCTTGTATATTTTTTTCCAGCCCAGGTAAATGATGTAAATTCCAAAAAATATGATGCCGTTCGTGATGATATGGAGGATGGACATGGCTGTCGCAGAATGGGACAAACCCAGAAAAACCAACACCAAATGACCACTCGAATGCGAGAATGGGTCGAGCACTGGATAGTTGCTGCCAAACCAACTTGTCAGTAAGTAAATGGTCAGTGGGAAGCCGTACATCTCAGTAAAGAGCGCCGCCAAAAACCCAATGAAAACACCCATCGAGCGCCACTCGAATTTTTCCTTGGGCTTGACGTAACTGAACACGATAAACATAAATATCAGGAAGACGAACAGTACCGTCGTCCAAAAGCCGTAGGCGTAACCGCCGTAATCTACTCCGTGCATGATTTTATTTTTTTAGATGAATAATTCGTTTTCATTTTCCGCTCCTTTTTCAAAGCAATCCAGGTTGTAAATCGTCGTATCGGCAATGTTTTTCAGTGCCGTATCTGTCAGGAAAGCCTGATGGCTGGTAATCAGTACATTGTTGAAAGTCATCAGCCGGGCTATCACGTCGTCTTGGAGTACGTCCCCGGAGTGGTCTTCGAAAAAGAGACCTTCTTCTTCCTCGTACACGTCCATCCCGAAGTACCCGACATGCCTTGTTTTTAGGGCATCAATCACTGCCTTGGTGTCCACCAACCCGCCCCTGCTGGTGTTGACGAGCATTACACCGGGCTTCATGGAGTTGATGGAATGCCGGTCAATCAAATAGCGGGTGTGTGGGTTGAGCGGTACGTGCAGGGTGATGATGTCCGACTCCCGGCAAAGCGTGGAGCAATCGGTGTATTTGACCCCGCTCAGTGTTTTCAATTCTTCATTTTCATATTGGTCGTGCGTCAGGATACGGCAGCCGAAACCATGCAGGATGCGCACGACGGCGCTGCCGATTTTGCCCGTGCCTATTACCCCGGCGGTTTTGCCGTGCATATCGAAACCCGTCAGCCCGTCCAAAGAAAAATTCAGCTCCCGCACCCGGTTGTGCGCCCGGATGAGCTTGCGGTTGAGCGCCAGCATCAATGCAACGGTATGTTCGGCGACGGCATAAGGGGAGTAGGCAGGCACTCTCGCCACCCGGAACCCCAACTCCTTTGCCGCCGCCAAGTCCACGTGGTTGAAACCTGCGGAGCGCAGCACCAGGTATTTGACCCCATTTTCATGCAATACTTTCAATACATCCGCCAGGGCATTATCGGAGACGAACAGGCTGACAGCCTCGCAACCTTTGGCAAGGGCTGCAGTCCGCTCGTCCAGTTTCACATCGAGCAGATGGAGGTCATGCCTGTTGTTATTGGCTTGCAGCAGGTGTTTTTCTTCGAAATGGTGGTTGCTGAAGATGCAAGTTTTCATGTTGTGATGGTTGATTTTAAGCTCATTCAGTCCCATCCCTTTCCAGGATGGCTTTGCGTTCTTCGTACTCCTTGGTAGAAATTTCCCCGGCAGCATATTTCCGCTGAAGAATGTCCAATGGGCGTTCTCTTTTTCGCTGGTCGCCAGGGATTGGCCAGGGCGTTGCGAAAACCCAGATGAGCAGCACTATCCAGATAATCCACCAGAATAGGTGCATGCCCCCAAAATGATAACCTTCGTAGAAATGCATAGTGATTGGTTTTGTGCAGGGATGAAGGTTGGTCCATCCCTACGGTTTGTACTTTAGATATTCATCTTCCTCAAGCACCGCCTTGCGCTCTTCATACTCTTCCTCGTCTATTTCCCCATTGGCAAAACGGCGCTTGAGAATGTCCAGAGGGTCTTCCTTTTTGGGGCCTATGAACGGGGCATTTCCATTGTTTTTGTTGAAATACCACACTACCACAATGGCGATTGCCGCCAGTATTATCCAGAAGTACATCATGGCAATTGATTTTTAGTGATGAGAATCGCTGTCACCTCCGTCCTTGTCACCCATCATGCCCTTGTCCATTGACATGCCTTTGTCCGCCATCATTTTCGTACAGGACTGCATGCACTCGTCGTTCATCATGCCTTCCTGGTTCATCATCTGCATCATGTGGCCCATCATGTTGCCGTCTTTCATCATGCCGCTCATCATGTTTTGCATCATGTCCGGGTTGTCCTTCATCATGTCCATCATGTTGCCGTCGCCCATCATCTTGCCCATCATGCCCTTGTCCCCTTTCATCATCATCATGGCATGTTCGGTCGCCATCATTTTGGTCATGAATTCGGTCATCAGTTCGTGGTCGTCCAAAATGGCAGCGAACACTTTGTCTTTTGTTTCTGCATTTTTCATCATCGAGTTGACGTCAGCTTGTTGGCCGCAACCCACCCAAAGGAGGGTGATTGCAGCGAGGGAAAAAAGAATCAGCTTTTTCATGGTTGTTGTTTTTAAAAATTCAATGATTAGAAATAAATGTTTTATCAAATTCACTCGCATGGCGGTCTTTCATCAAAGTACCAGGCGGTTTGAATTTCCGAATTATCAGCCTGTTCGCTTTTTCGTAGGACAGGTAGCGCATCATCCAGTTGATGCCCACCATCAGCCTGTTCCTGAACCCGGTAATGGAAAACAGGTGTACCGTTGACCACAGCAGCCAGGCGAACCAGCCTTCCCAGGTGGATTTGCCGATTTCGGCGACGGCGTTCCGCTTGCCGATGGTGGCCATGCTGCCCTTGTCGTGATAGCGGAAGGTTTTTTCAAACGCGCCATGCCTGATATGGTGCAGCAGGTTCTCCGCCAATAGCCGTCCCTGTTGGATGGCGACCTGCGCCAGCATGGGGTGTCCCTTGGGCGTATCCTCCGAAATCATCGCCGCCACATCGCCGATGGCGAAAATGTTGCCGTGGCCAACCACCCGGTTGAAGCCGTCCACTTTAAGGCGGTTTCCTTTGACGATAGCTCCTTCCGGCAAACCACCCGGCGCTTCGCCCTGTACGCCTGCCGTCCAGACCAGCATTTTGGCCGAAAGCTTTTCAGCGTTGCCAAGGGTGACGACGCTGCCGTCGTATTGCTTTACCGCCGTGTTGAGCAGCACATCCACCTTCAATTTTTTCAAAACCTCCAGCGCATGCGCCGAAGCCCCGCCTGACATCATCGGCAGCAAGCGGTCAACCGCTTCCACGAGGTAGATTTTCATCCAGTCCGCAGTTATTTCAGGATAGTCCTTGTGCAGCAGGTAGCGCTTGAACTCGGCGAGGGCGCCTGCCAGCTCGACACCGGCAGGCCCACCTCCGACTATGACAAAATTGGTCAGCGCATCTTTTTCCTGCTGGTCGCAGGTAATGGCGGCTGCTTCCAGGTTTTGCAGCACCCAGCTTCGGATGTCGAGGGCATCACGGATGTCTTTCAAACCCACGCTGTTTTGCTCCACCTGTTGCAAGCCGTAATAGTTGGTGGAACTGCCAGTTGCTATCACGAGGTAGTCGTAACCCACCCAGCCGATGCTGGTGAATACCCGCTGCGTTTGCGGCTCTATCCGCTCCACCTCCGCCATGCGGTATATCAGGTTTTCATAGCTTTGGAACAGTTTGCGGATAGGGGTGACGATGGAATCTGGTTCCAGCCCGGCAATGGCCACCTGGTACAGCAGCGGCTGGAATTGGTGGAAATTGTTTTTGTCCAGCAAGACGATTTGCACGGGCTGGTTGCGCAGTTTTTTTATCAAATTAATGCCTGCGAACCCTGCCCCGATGACCACGACCCTTGGCAGACCGGTGGCTGGCAGGCAAACAGTGCTATGTGGGCATTGATTAAGCATGGGTCAAAGTGTTGTCAGGTTTTAATTGATACCAAAAAAGGTGTTCGTATAAGCCCGACCAATACAGGCCGAAAGTGAAGGCGAACAACAGTTCTTCCAGCGGTATCCCTATTATCTTGATGCCGGTGAGGGCAGCCAGGTTCCAATGGGCGTCAACGAACTGCGGAAAAACAAGCAACAGGCTGCCGAAGTACACCACATAAAACCCCAGAAAAAGCAGCCCGCCCACCCATATTTTTGCTTTCAGGTCGGGGCGGCAGTACAGTGTCGCCACCCCTCCCAGAAATAATGCAATCACGCCGCAGTATATATGGTTAAGGCTCGTAAAAACAGCCAGTACCAGAAAAAGTGCCGCTGGCAAAAAGAGGATAACCCGGTGCAACTGGTGGCGCTTGTGGTATTTTTCATGCCCGCTCAAGGCACTCAATTCAGCTGGAAAAACCAATCGGTACAGCACCACGCCAATACCCCCAATGGCAAATGAAAACAAGAAGCTTTCAATGTCAAATCCGGTTTTTTCGGCCAAATCAAACAAAGAAGGAGGAGCCCAGTATTCCGGAACGAACAAAGGTTCGGTCAACCCGAACAGCATTGTAAGCCAGCTTATTTGCCTCATTTCCTTTCGGAAACCGGGCTTCCTCCAGTATGTATAACCCCAAAAAAACAATGCAATTAGCGACCAGATGAACCAAGCATATTCCATTGAACATTTGCTTTAGGTGACGGCACTTTCGACGGGAGCAGAAACCTCCGCTTCCAGGGATACCACACAGTTGTGGACACCCTCGAACGGGGAAGGCACATAGTCGTCGGCTTCCCGGTCGTTTTCCCATCTTTCGTTGTCCAGTAAATACCGGAATTCGTACTGTCTGCCCGGTTCGAGTTCCACGGTAGCCCGGTACTCTTTCTTGTTCTTGGTGGCTTTCATCGGCAGCCCCTCTTCCCAGTTCCAATTATTGAAATCGCCGACCACCCGTACTTCCCGGGCATCGGGCGCAACTTCCAGCGGCAAGCTGAAAGTCACATCGCAGCAAGCGTTGTCCTTTTGATACTTTTTGTTAATCATGATTTTTGTTGTTTTACTGGTTATAAAATTCATTTTTTGGCCATACTGAAGTTGTAAATGCCGGCAACGCAAGCCCCTACCAGCCAGCCGAGGATAAAAGACTCAACCAGCCCGATGCAGAATTCGTAAAACGGCACCCCCATGCGGATGATGGGTGCGGTGTCCAACCCATGCAGCAAGCTGTTGAAAAACAGCACCGTGCCTTCCCTCCCCACCGTCATCATCACAATGGCACAACCGAGGTAGAGCAGCGCCCAGGTCAACCCGACCGCCAGCCCAAATTTTCTAATGTTAATGGTGTTCATGACGTTCTTCTTTTTGGTTAGGTGAATGGTCATGCTGCCCGTGCCCTTCATGCCCTCCGTGACCGTGGGGCATGAACAGGTGGCAGGCGAACATGGCCACGATGAAAATCAACAGGCTGGCGTTGCTGCTCAAACCCAAGGCCGGGGCAAAAAATATGAGCAGCAGCGGCAAAACGCAGCCGATGAGCATCCAAATCAGGCGTTTGTTTTTCATGTCAAACGTTGTTTTTAGTCAATAAAAAGGCTTTTCAACCGAGGTCAATTGAATTGAGTTGGCCTAACACGCTGTTTTAAAACCGGCTTTAAAATTTGTTTTTTCTCATTCTAAAAACGCATGGGAAGTGCAGGCAGAAAATGGAATGGGAAAATCATGGTTTTTACCCTAATTATCTAATAATCATAAAATTACGACTTTTCCATGACTAGGGTTTATCCTCTTTTGGGTAATGTTTACAGAATCTTGTCCAATGGCGAGCGCAGCTTGTCTTTTAGCTGTTTGTACTCGCTCATGCTCATGCCCGTCACCTGCTTGAACTGCCCCGACAGGTGGTTGATGTTGTTGTAGCCCAGTTCATAGGCTATTTCGGAAAAATTCATTTCATCGTACTCAATCAGTTCCTTCGCTTTTTCCACCCGTAGCAGGATGAGATAGCGCTCGATGGTCGTCCCTTCCGTCTTGGAAAAAGTCCTGCTCAGTGTCCAGTAGTCCCGGTGCAGTTTTTCTGCAAGGAAATCGGACAGTTTTTGCGTCCGGTCAATGGGCAGGTTATTCACCATTTTTATCAAAACGAGCTTCACCTCTTCCGAAATAACCTCGCTTTTGTCTTTCACCAATTCAAATTCATCCAGTTCCAGGAATTCTTCAATCTGCTTCAGCGTCACTTTATCCTTTGGGTACTTGATTCTTATTTTCCCCAGCCGCAGTTCCAGCAACTCCACCCCGATAGATTCGAGGTCTTGCCGGATGACCTTCAGGCACCTGCTGCATATCATATTTTTGATGGTCAAATCGTGGATTTCGTAAGTTTCCATTTTGATGGATTTTAGTTGTGATACTATGATGGCTTACTGCTTCGCATTTGTGTTTCCAAGCTTGGTTGCCATTTCCGGTGTAAGCGCTTCCGCATAGACGCCGTAAGCATCTACCATCACGCCCTTTATGCCGCTGAGTGATTCGATGGCATATACCACCGAACTGTCATCGGGATTGCTCATCCCTTCGAAGCGATACGTTTCTTTTATTTCAAAATCTTCGGGGTGCAACTGTAGTTGGAGGGAAGCACATTCCACGCAAAAAGGCTTTAAGTTGAAATCATTTTCATAGCCTCTTGCCTTTAGGTCGTTTAGTGCTTCCACCAAGTTTTGATAGTCTCTCATGATTGTTGTTGTTTAATTCCCCCTGTTATTATCCCGGTAATAAAAATGGAGGTTGTAGAAATTGGACAATATGAAAACCACCATGAAAAAGCTCGTCGTGATTTCCAGCATGACCAGCAGTTTTGCTCCCAACGAGGCCGGGACAATGTCCCCAAAACCAATGGTGGCAAATGTGACGACGCTGAAATAGTTGAATTCCAAAAAGCGGTAGAACAATGGACTGCTCGCCTGAATACCTTCAAAAGCCAGTGCATTACAATCGGACAGGCACACATAATCCAATGAAAACGACAGGATGAGCAGGATGATAATCGTGGAAAAAGAGGAGAGGCAGCGGTAAAATGAAAAGGCGCTGTGCCGCAGGTGTTTTTCCAAACGGTTGAGCGTGAACAACAGGAAATAGGCCACTTTGATGACGGCAAACAACAGCACAAATACAGTCATCAAAACCGCCTGTCTATGATGGCTGAAAACATTGATGAGTATCAGGTACAGCAGTACCCCGACTGTAATCAGCCCCATTTCCTTGAAAAGAAATTCTTTCAGGAAACTGCCCACCTCTTTCACCGTGGTTTTTCTTTGATATGTCTCTTTCAATACTTTCATTTAAGCCTGCATGTTGACGCTCAATACGGGTAATGGGGAATGGTTGACCAGTTTTTCCGTCAAAGAAGACGCAAACAGGCCTTTGATACCTTTCCGTCCGTGTGTCACAATGGCGATGACATCCATCCCCCTGTCTTCGGCAAATTGGAGGATGCCCTTTTCGGGGGTTTCAGCATTGAATACATTGATGCTGCATGTCCCCCTGGGGCACCTTGTCAGAAAACTTTTCATCCTCGACTCGCTCTGGTGGCTTTCCTCAAACTGCTCGGGCACATTGACATAAAGCAGGCTATTATAAGCCCCCATCAAATCTGCGAAATCAATAATCTGGTGAAATGGCCGGTGTACGTCCTCCAAAAAAGTGGAGGCGAAAACCATGTTTTCAATTTTCAGGCTTTTCAACTCTTCTTTGATGATGAGCACCGGGGTCTTTGCCTCCTGCACCACTTTTTGGGCATTGGAACCCATCACCAGTTCTTTCAACCCGCTCGCCCCGTGCGAACCCATCACGATTAAATCGTGGCCGTGGCTTTCGGCATGGTTCACAATTTCTTCGCTGCCTTGCGTGAAGGTCAGCACCTTTTCACTTTGCAGCCCCAACCCTTTTGCCCGTTTTACCCATTTATTGAGTTCTCCTTTTGCATGGCCAATTTGTTTTTTCACCTCCGGGTATTGGCTTTCTTTCCTGATGTCCAAAGCCACCCAATCAATGGGCGTGACCAGGATGTGCAGGAAATCAATGCCCGCATTTGCTTTTTGGGCAATTTGCAATGCTGTTTCAGCAGCGTTGTTGGCGCATGGGGAGAAGTCGGTTGGAACAAGTATTTTTTTCATGGCGGATGTTTTAAGCTATCAATTGAATCAGTACCCCGACTACCAAAACGAGCAGAATACCAAGCACGAGCCAGTTGAAAACCCGCCCTAACATGGACTTAGGCTTATCCTCAAATGCTTCTTTGCAGCATGATTTCATACCGGCTGTTTTTTAGAGAAAGGCGGCAGGCAAAACATACTTCGTAACCCCTGCCTGCTGCGCGCTTTCAAAAAAATCTGTATAAGAAGAATATTATCCTTTTAACCTTTTGGCCGGTCGTACTGGCAGCAACCCGGCAGATTTTCATAAACCTTATCATCGGTCCGGTACTTATCGGTATCGTGGCCCACCCTGGTAATTGTCTTTTGTATCTCGTCCAGGTTCGTTTGGGCGGCATCGTAGTTTACTGACAAAACCTGTGTTTCAGCGTCCCAGTTGGCAGCGTTGACCCCTGCCATTTTTATGAGCGCCCCTTCGATGCGTCGCTTGCACATGCCACAGTTGCCATAGACGGTCAGAGATGCCTCAGTGCCTTGGACTGCCGACACGTTGCTTGTCTTTTCGGCTGCTGGCCGGTCATACTGGCAGCAACCCGGCAGGTTGCTGTACACTTCGTCTTTCGCCCGGAACTTGTCCGTGTCGTGCCCCGCTTCCGCCACCTTTTTCTTGATGTCGTCAAGCGAGATGACGGTATCATCGTACTTGACGGTCAGCACTTTCGTGTCCACGTCCCAATCAGCGGATTGGACGCCTTTCACATTTGTGAGCGCACCTTCTATCCTCCGTTCACACATGCCACAATTGCCGGAAACCATGAAAATGTCCGTTACGCCGCCGGCTGGTGTGGCTTCGGCTTTGGTGGTTGCGGCCTTTTGATTATGGCTGCCGTGGTCATGCTGTGCCTGTACCTGAATGGCCAGGAAAAGAAAAAAACCGAGACTCAGGATTTGACTTAAATACTTCATGTTCGAAATTTTGATGCCTGCCTATTGGCAGACTGGTTAGAAAAATTAGTGATTATGTCCCTCATGGCCACTTTGGTCGTGCCCATCAGGTTGGTGGTTTTCATTCTTTTTGTATTCCATCCCACACTTGGGGCACTTGCCCGGTTCATCGCTGCCGCTGCCCTCGCAGTGCATGGGGCAGACGTAGGCGGAGGTGTATTCCTTGCCTTGTTTTGCTTCGGAGGATTCCGAATGCTGATTGCCGCCGCACGAAACGGCGACCGCCGAAGCGGCAGCGAAAAACACGAGAAATACCAGAATTTTTAATAGCTTCATTGTCGAAAGGATTTTAATGCCTGCCTGTCAGCTTCGGGCAGCCAGGGCAGACTTGGTTATAAATTAGTTCACTTAATCGTCTCCGTCACGCTCCCACACTTCAGCATTTTATCACCGAAATAGGGGTTGTGGATTTCTTTGTCCAGGCTCAGCCAGTCCGCCCCGGTGTTGCCATCCGCCATCGGGCAGTGCTGCACGTACACCGTTTCACCGAAGGGGCCGAAGGCTTTTGCAAGCGCCACCATCTGGCTGGATAGCGGCTTAAAATACTTTCGTGCTTCCTCCACGTCTTTGGCAACGGCGATTTTGTTCAAAGCCTCCACCGCAGCAGCGCTATGGTTCATCCAATGGTTGTGGGCAGCACCTGTGAAAAGGCTCATACTGGTTTTTTCAAAAGCTTTTTTCAAATCGCCAGCCTGCTTTTTGGCGGTGGCCAGGTCGTCTTTCACCAGCGCATCTTTCAGCGGGAAATAGAGGTCAAACAATTGCTTCACCGCTGATTTGGCCTGTTTGCCCACCTCCATCGAAACCATCGGCGCAGCAGCAGTGGTAGGGCTTCCGCCGTGGTTGTGCCCCGTCATCACCGCACCGCCCTCGGGGTTCATCATGCTGGGTTTGCCCGCCAGTTGTGCAGCGGCATCAATGGAGAAGGTGCCGTTGACGGCGATTTCAGTGCCAGGCTCAAGCCCTTTTTTTATCACATAATTGTCCCCGGCCAGAGGCCCCAGCGTGACCTCTTGCATCAAGAAGTTCGTGCCCTGTTCGGTTGATTTTTTCACATAAACCACCGAACGCTCGCCCGTCCACATGACGGCGGATTTCGGGACAACGAGCTGGTCTTTTTTGCCCGCCAATTGGGTCTTGATGATGCCGCTGGCAAACATTTCCGGCTTGAGCTTGCCGCCGGGGTTGGGCATTTCCACCCTCGCCGTCGCCACCCTCGTCATGGGGTCAATGACGGGGTCAATGAAGGTGATTTTTCCTTTGAAACTTTCGCCTGGAAGCGACTGGATGGTGAAATCCACCGTGCTGCCCACCTTTACCCAGGGCATGTCGCTTTCATAAACATCGAACAGCACCCAAACCCTCGACAAATCCACCACCTCGTACAACGGCATACCCCGCATGACATAATCGCCGAGGTTGACCTTCTTTTCCAAAACAATCCCGCTCACGTCGGCGTGGATGGGGAAGCGCTCCTGCGGTTTGCCGGAGGCGATGATTTCCTCGATTTGCGGGTCGGTGAGTTTCCAGTTTTTGAGTTTTTGCTTGGCGGCATTGTACAGCGCCGGTTGCATGTCCTTGATTTTCACGGCTGAAA
This sequence comes from Lewinellaceae bacterium, assembly GCA_020636005.1. GTDB lineage: Bacteria > Bacteroidota > Bacteroidia > Chitinophagales > Saprospiraceae > UBA6168. Next base: position 36,177 of record JACJYR010000007.1, on the reverse strand, counting down.
ACAGCTCCTGCTGTGCCGTCACCAGTTCGGGCGAATAAATGCTGGCAATCCGCTGCCCCTGCCGCACCGGTTCGCCCGTGAAGTTGATGGCAAGCTGCTCCACCCGTCCGTCGAGGTGGGTCACCTGCGAGTATTTCAGCCGCTCGTCGGCCTGCACCTTGCCGTTCATGCGCACTTCCTTGGTGGGCATCCCGTAGCCGACGATAGCTGTCTGCACATTGGCCAGTTGCATTGCCGTGGGCGACATCTTGATTTCCATCGGGTCGCCTTCTGACATGTTGTCGTCCAGCGGTATCAAATCCATTCCGCAAATGGGGCATTGGCCAGGTTCGGGCTGGCGTATTTGCGGGTGCATGGAACAAGTCCAGGTAGTGGCCTTGGAAGATTCCGTGCCTGCCATTTCATGCCCTTCATGGCCAGTGTTTTCGGAAGCGGATGGTTTGGCGAACCAGCCGATGAGCAGTCCGGCCGCCAGCATGACGATGGCGGCAATGAGTGTGGAACGATTGATTTTTATCTTTTTCATTGTTGAAATTTTTAACCTGTGCTTTGCAGCCGCCCGGCGGCCGCAAAGCACATTCGGATGATTTGATTAATTCATTTTCCCTGTCAAATAATCCAGTTTCACCAACATCAGTTGGTACTCCGTCTGCGCCGAAACCTTTTCCGTCCGGTAACGGAACAACTGCTGCTGCAAGCGCAAAACTTCTTCAAAGTCCTGCCCCGCATTGCTGTATGCTGCCATCAAAAGGTCAATGGCCTGCTGGGTTTTCACCATTTGCAGGTTGAGCAGTTCGACCATTTGTGCCATTTTTTCCAGTTCGTAAAAAGTCATTTCGTACATGGCGGCGAGGTCGTTTTGCATGTCCTGTTTCATGTCTGCGTACATGGCCTGCATCAGGCGGCGCTCTTCGACGGCGGCATTGTATTTTTTCTTCCAGATGGGCACGGTGACGGAGAACATGGGCATCACCATGTCCCTGCCGGTGTTGGGGGGAATGTCGCTGTTGGCCCGTTTCGCCAACGGCATGTATTGCAGCCCGGCGCCAATCATCGGCTTCCGCATGTAGTCCGCCACTTTCTCCCCGGCTTGCGCTGCCTGTATTTGTTTGTCAAAAACCGCCAGCATGGGGTTGTTGCCGATAAGACTGTCAGCACGGGAAGCAGCGCCGGTCACCGGTTCCGGCAGTACGCCGGAGATGGTCACCGGCAGGTTGTCGTCCCGGTTGAGGAGACGGTTGAAAGCGACTTCCAGCGGCTTGCGTTTTTGTTCCAACAGGGCGATTTCGGTTTTCACCTCGTCTATCATGATGTCCGCCCGGATAGGGTCCACCATAGGCGCCATGCCCTGCTGGAACATGACGGTGGCGAGTTCCTTGTCCGTTTCGAGCAGTCGCAAGAGGTCTTGCTGGATGCGGATTTTTTCTTCCAGCTCGAACAGCGGATACCAGCCGTTTTTTATCTTGAAAAACAGTTCGTTTTGTGCCACTTGCACTGCCTGGAGTTTCACCTCCGCCATCCGTGCCACCTCGTTTTCCATGGCGTCGAGCGCCCCGAACCAGGGAAACATTTGCATCGCCGAGATGCTGCCCAATTGGTTGCCCATTGGCAGCATCATCGGGCGGATGAACCAGGAAGCGTTCACCGTCGGGTCGGGCAATGCTTTTGCCTGCGGCAATTTTTGCAAGGCAGCCTGAACCTCAGTCTGCCGGGCCTTAATGCCGGGATTATTTTCGGCAGCGTTTTTCAGGTAGTCGTCCAGCGTTTGGGCGGAAAGGCTGCTCGTCGCCAGGATTGAAATAATGATGATTATACTGCGCATGATTTTCTCTTTTTTGTTTAAAAACTTTATTGCCGTCAGCTTGGCGTCACCGTTGAAGATGCCTGCTTTTTCACTACCGTTTCCCGCCAATACGCCTGCAACACCGGCACCACGAACATCGTCATCAACTGGATTGTCATCCCTCCGAATGTTGGAATCGCCATCGGCACCATGATGTCGGCGCCTTTTCCAGTCGAAGTCAGCACAGGCAGCAGGGCGATGATGGCAACGGCTGCTGTCATCATGGCGGGGCGTACCCGCTTTTTGCCAGCAATCAAAACTGCCTCCCGTACTTCCGGCACGGTCTGCGGCTTCCTTTCTTCAAAAACCTGGTGGATGTACGTCCCCATAATCACCCCGTCGTCGGTGGCGATGCCGAACAGGGCGATGAAGCCCACCCAGACCGCCACGCTGAGGTTGATGGGGTGCAGTTGGAACAGCTCCCGCATGCTCACTTCGGCGATGGAAAAATTCAGGAACCAGTCCTGCCCATAAAGCCAGAGCATGATGAAGCCCCCGGCGAAGGCCACGAACACGCCCGAAAAGTGGATGGACGAGGCGATGACCGTTTTGAACTGAAAAAACAACAGCAAAAAGATGGTGATGAGACTGATGGGGATGACGATGGACAGCCGTTTCATCGCCCGCAACTGGTTTTCGTAGCTGCCGGAAAACCTGTAGCTCACCCCGGCAGGCACGGCCAGTTCGCCATTGTCAATCCTTTGCTGGATGAAACGGGTGGCTTCTTCCACGACATTCACCTCTGCGTAGCCCTCTTTTTTGTCGAGCAGCACGTAGCCGGTCAGGAATGTGTCCTCGCTTTTAATCAACTGAGGCCCCCGCACGTATTCGATTTCCAGCAATTCGCCGAGTGGCACTTGCGCCCCGACCGGGGTCGGTACCAGCATTTCTTTGATGCTTTCGGGGTTGTCCCGAAGCTCACGGGGGTAGCGCACCCGCACGGGGAAACGCTCCCTGCCTTCCACTGTGCTCGTCACGGCGATACCGCCGATGGCGGTTTCGATGAACATCTGCACGTCCTCGATATTCAGCCCGTAGCGGGCGGCAGCGGCACGGTCGATGTTCAGGTGGAGGTAGGGTTTGCCCACGATGCGGTCGGCAAAAACGGCTTCAGCCTTTACGGAGGGTACCTCTTTCAGGATGGCTTCGAGCTTCAGCCCGAAATCCTCGATGGTCTTCAAATCGGGGCCGTAAACTTTGATTCCCATGGGCGCCCTCATGCCGGTCTGGAGCATGACGAGGCGGGTTTCGATAGGCTGCAATTTCGGGGCAGAGGTAACGCCGGGCAGTTTGGTCACCCGCACGATTTCGTCCCAGATGTCGGCAGGTTTTTTGATTTTCGGGCGCCAGTTTCGGAAGTATTGGCCGTCCGGGTCGGGAATGAGTTCGGTAGGTTTCACACCCCGTTCCAGGGCTTCCTCGTTCGTGAGCGAATCGCCCGAAACAAGGATGAAGCGTTCTTTTTTATCCGCCTTGAACGTTTCCCGCTTTCCGTCTTCATTGATTAAAAACTCAGGTTTGTAATTGATGACGTTCTCGTACATCGAAATCGGGGCGGGGTCGAGCGCCGTTTCGGCACGCCCGGCCTTGCCCACCGCCAGTTCCACTTCGGGGATGTTCGCCAGCAGCATGTCGAGCTGTGCCACCACCCGTTGGTTTTCCTCTACCCCGGAGTGCGGCATGGAAGTGGGCATGAGCAGGAAACTGCCCTCATTGAGCGAGGGCATGAACTCCTTGCCCATGCCGGGAAATTTATGCGTCATGGCGCTCCAGAACCCGGTCGTGCGGATATTCCAGCCTATTTTATCGAAACCCTTTGCTGCAAAACCGAACGAATTGTTCCACCCCAGCCAGATGACCAGCCCGAAGAGGATGGTGAACAGGGGGATAAGCATGAACTTGCCTTTGTTCACGAGGCACCATTTCAAAACAGGTTCGTAAAAATGGACAATGGACAGTAACGCACCGAGAATGATGCCGAGCAGCATCAGCACAAAAAGGTAGTTGACAAACAGCGAATTATGGTGCCCCAGCGGCGCCCACTCCTCAGTCAGGAAAAACGTGGCGACCAACACAACAACAGCGATATTGATGAAATTGGGCGCTGATTTCCAGCGTTCCGGCCATTTGTTTTCAAGCAGGTTGTTCAAACCAATAACTACCAGCCATACGGGCAGCCATGTTTTATAAACGATGGCGAACAGGATGCCAGCGGCAATGAGCGCAATGTTCCAGATACCTCGCACCCTTTTTTTGTCAAAATTCAACGACATCACCAGGTGCGCCAGCGCAGGCAGCACCACTATACCGAGTACGAAAGAAGCGCCCAGCGCAAAGGTTTTTGTGAATGCCAGCGGCTTGAACAACTTGCCCTCCGCTGACTCCATCGCAAAAACTGGCAAGAAGCTCACCACCGTCGTCGCCAATGCTGTGGTGATGGCAGACGAAACTTCAACGGTCGCCTCGTAGATGACTTCGAGCAGGCGCCGCCCCCGCACCCCGTGGTTCTCCGGCAGTTCGAGGTGGCGGATGATGTTTTCCACAAAAACAATCCCCACGTCCACCATCACGCCGATGGCGATGGCGATACCGGACAGCGCCACGATGTTGGCGTCCACCCCGGCGTAGCGCATGACGACGAAGGTCATTAGCACCGCCACCGGCAACATGCTGGAGATGAGCAGCGATGCCCGCAGGTTGAGTACCAGCACGATGACCACGATGATGCTGATGATGATTTCGTGCGAGAGCGCCCGCTCCAGCGTGCCGAGGGTTTCATGAATAAGTTGGGAACGGTCGTAAAAAGGCACGACGGTCAGTTGGCTCACCGTCCCGTTGGCCAGGGTCTTTTTTGGCAGGCCAGAGGCGGTCGCCTTGATTTTTTCTTTGACGCCGTTGATGACGGCCAGCGGGTTGGAGCCGTAGCGGGCAACCACCACGCCCCCGACCACCTCGGCGCCGTCCTTGTCGAGCAGGCCCCGCCGGGTAGCTGGGCCCAATTTCACGACGCCAATGTCCTTGATACGGATGGGCACGTTGTTGTTCACGGCCACGACCGCCAGTTCGAGGTCTTCCACTTTTTTGATGTAGCCCAGCCCCCGGACAAAGTATTCCGCCTTGTTGATTTCGATGGTTTTTGCGCCAACGTCCCGGTTCGACTTTTTAACAGCGTCCATCACCTTTGTCAAGGGGATGTTGTAGGCTTTAAGGGCATCGGGGTTCACATCCACCTGGTATTCTTTGACGTGGCCACCGATAGAGGCGACTTCGGAGACGCCCTCGACGGCATTGAGGGAATATTTTACATAAAAATCCTGCACCGTCCTGATTTCGTTCAAGTCCCATCCCCCGGTGACGTTCCCGGCGGAATCACGCCCTTCAAGGGTGTACCAGAACACCTGCCCCAGGGCAGTGGCATCCGGCCCCAACGATGGCTGTACCCCGGTTGGCAGCAGGTTGGAGGGCAGGGAGTTGAGTTTTTCCAATATCCGGCTTCGTGACCAGTAAAACTCAATGCTTTCGTCAAAAATGATGTAGATGCTGGACAAGCCGAAGATGGAGGAACTCCGGATGGATTTCACGCCGGGGATGCCCAGCAGGAAGGTCGTGAGCGGGTAGGTGATTTGGTCTTCGATGTCCTGCGGGGAGCGCCCCATCCAGTTGGTGAAAACGATTTGCTGGTTTTCGCCGAGGTCGGGTATGGCGTCCACAGGCACAGGGTCGGAGGGCAGGAAGGTCTTCCAGCCAAAGGGGGCGGTGGCAATGCCCCACCCGATAAATATCACCAGCAGCAGCAGGGTGACGAATTTGTTTTCAAGGAAAAAGCGAATGATTCCGTTAAGCATGATGTACCATCAATTTTGGTTGAAAAAATTCACGCCGTTGCCGGCGCAAACCAAACGACTTTAGCCCCTGCGGTGGGTTTCACCGAGCGGCAAGTGCATACTGATGGCTATTTATAAACGGAACGTCTGCAACATGGACTGGAAATCGTCGCAGACAATGGGTGGCTTGTAGGTTTGGTAGGTGAGAAATTGGGTTTTGTCAACCGGCAGTTCGATATTAAATATGACCAGGACGGCTGCAAGCAATACCGGGGCTTTCAACGGTTTGAACTCAAGCGATTGGGCCTGTTTTTCCTGGTCGAGCTTGTAATACTTTGCGGTGTTGTGGCAACAGCCATTGTCATCTTCGCCGGAATGGGAACCGCAATGATGGCTGGCGCTTTGGCAGGGAGGCGTTTTGGAATGTTGGCAGTTTTCCGCTTTCGCAAAAAGGCTCACATCCTGCAACTCTTTTTGGCAAAAGTGTTTGCTCAAGGTGAAGCCGGTCGTGCTGAACAAAACCGACAAAGCGAGAATGATATGTAGGAACTTAGCTGCCATTGATTCAAAAATCACCACAAAAGTAAAGGTTTTAATGCCGTGATGCTTTATAAAATTATGGGGTATAGTTACAAAATGTGGGGCAAAACAGGCTCCGGTCACTGAAAATAGTAGCGAATTTACTCAGCCAACCGAAAATCAAGATAATTGCCCCCCAACTCACCCGACTTGGTAATAACCACCTTGTAATAGCCATTTTCCAACCAGACACCATAAGGCGCCGAGGACGTTCCGCAAACGCCACTGCAAGCGGACGACTGGAAATGCCTTTTGCCGCCCATCGTGCCGACTGCCTCGGTCAGCATGTACTTGAACTGCTGCCCAAAGGTCTCGTAGCGCACATAATCCGATGATTTCCCTTTGGATAAATCGCCGATGTCCGCCCGGCTGACCAGCAGGCCCTCGATGCCGTCGCCGGTTTTGTTGATGAACTTCAGGTAAATGGCATCGGCAGGCCCCAGTTGTTCTTCTTTTTGACAACCTGCCGCCATCAGCGAAAAGGTCAGGAATAGTAAATAAAAAACGTTTTTCATGATGCAATGCGATTGAACTTGAGGTGCGCACCGGATTTTCAGGGTGCTATCATACTATTCAATGGTGATGGGGAAATGGTTGCCTGGTAATGGAAAAAAATTCAGGAGCTTTCGGAAATGGTAATGTAGCTATCAGAATAAAAACGGGCGTTGGTCATACGCAGCAATCTTTTCCGAGCTGGATGGGCGGGCATTTAACCGAACCATAACTGCAAAACACACAACAATCGCCGGGCTTCGGGCGCAGCAGTTGCCGGCAATTTTCGCACTCGTAAAAAAACTGGCAGGCGTCGCTGGGCATGGTTTCCATCCTTTGAAAACCGCAGTTCGGACAGGTGAGCAAGCTTTGTAAGACGATGTTGCCCAATTGGGGTTTCTTCCTTTTCTGAAAAAACTTCCAACCTGACCAACCAACCAGCCCAATGCCCAACACCATGAGCCAGCCACCGTATTTTTCCACGCCCTCGGAAACAACGGAAAGACCCGCAGCGCCTCCCAAGGCCAGCGCCAGCCAAGGCAACCAGCAACAGCTCGTTGCCAGTACGAAGCCGAGGGCAGCACTAATCATGGATTGTTGTTTTTTCATAATAAACTGAGTTTCACACAATGGTCTCCATACTCTATTGGACATTACCAAACTATTCAGTAGAGAAGATAAAAGAGTTGCGGGTTAACAGGCAAAACAGAATAGTTAAGTAGAAGACCAAAAGTGGCGTAACTGTCCTTCACGTTCAGGTGCATCCAATTCGATGAAATCACAGAACTGTCGAAAGTTGTTTAATCGAACGGTTGCCCGCTCATTCATGGCAGCCGCGAGCAATTCAAAATCGTTTGCTTCAAAGATTCTTGTCAACCGAAAAAATAAGACGTTTTTCATTTGTCTTTTCAGTTTCAGCCGGTCGTGGTAAAATTCCTCGTAAATTTTTTCGGCAACGGCAGCGAGCGGCTCTCCGACATGCCGGGCAACATCATCGAGGGCAAAAATGTCAGGGAGGCTGGCATATTGCTTAAAAACGGCGTTTTCCACCCGCGCTTCAAAGCAATCCACGAATTGAAAACACCGAACAGGTGGCGTGGCGAGACCAAATTGCTGCATTTGGAAAAAAAGCTTTGGTAGCATTTCCTCTTCCTTCGCATCCGACCAATCATAAATCAAATACCTCGAAGGGTTATCCTGCCGATAGTTTTTCATAAATAATTGTCCATAAAAAAGTTCGGATAGCGCTTCCACACTGAAATCCTGCCTAATCAAATCTTCCCTGACTTTGACATTGGCAGGTGTATGAAGTAAATAGGCAAAAGAAGGCTTGTCATCACGTCCCGCTCTGCCAGTTTCTTGGATATATTGCTCAATGCTCTCCGGCATCAAATAATGTACAACGACCCTAATATCTTGAATGTCAATACCCATACCGAAGGCGCTGGTGGCAAAGACTATTTTCAAGTCGCCGCGCTCAAATGCAGAAAGTGTATTTCGTTTTTCATCTTCCGGCAAATCGGCATCGAAAGGTTGACAGGAAAAATCAGTGGCGAATAGCTCTGCCATTTTACGAGTACCGTAACTGTACCGCTTAATGTGGGTGTAAACGATAATCTTCTCACCCCAATGTTTTTCCAGAATTTCACGCAAGCGTGCTACTTTGGCTTTGTGATTTTCAAACACAGGTTCGATGATTAATTCGATATTGCTGCGAAGAATTTCCTCGCTTCGCAAAACGCCTTGCTTCGGAATACCGAAATCCCGGCAGACTTCCTCCAAGTCTCGTGGAGCAAGGGTGGCGGTAAGGCAGAGGATGGGAGGGCGTGGCTCCGCACCAAAAATAGTATCCAAACACTGGGGAATAAATTTGTACGCTGGACGAAAATCATGCCCCCATTGCGAAACACAATGCGCCTCATCTACGACTACCAGCCCGATTTCATCACGATTTTTACGAAGAACGAAATCCAGAAAACCGTCTGACATTAGTTTTTCCGGGGACACATAAAGGAAACGGGGATTAGGTTGGTTTTTAAAAAAATCCTTTAGTGCGGCACTTTGTTTCTGGCTATCGCCAAGGGCAGAGTTGAAAGCGAGTACCGACAATTTTTGGTTTGCAAGCCGCATCGTTTGTTGGTTCATCAATGCAAGAAGCGGTGAAATAACCAGTGTCGTTTTTTCCAAAGCAATACCTGCAACCTGAAAAATGATGGATTTACCAACGCCAGTCGGCATAAGGCAAAGCGTGTTTTCACCCAAAAGCAATCGTTGGATGGCAGGCTCTTGCAAATCACGGAAATCGTGATGACCAAAATGCGTTTGTAGAATTTCCCGAATGTTCATAAGCTATGAAAGCAAGGATTGAATTATTATTCGTGCCCATAACCACCAGCCATAACTTGCATCGAGCCGTCATTGCATTCACATACAAAATGGAGAAAAGTAAAAACGTAGGCAAAACGAAAGTCTGGGTCGAGGGGCACCCCATAGTTTTCACTTCGACATTCCAGTTTATGGAACAACCAATAGGAATAAAACATAAACAAGTCGTATGGATACCAGTAGTTTTGGTCTATTTTGTAATTGTACTCACTCCCACGTTGTTCACGACGTTTGTCCGTATCATTTATCATGATGAATTCATTTGTGCCGCTTGGTAAGCCAAAGGCTTGCATATCACTTAGAAAATAAAAACCGAACAGCGAATGCCTGACGGCACGGTGAAAATGACTTGGGAAAAGGTAATAAACCACGGTTGATTTGATGCCTGCACCAATGACGCCTGGAAGGGACAGGTTTGGCTCATCAGAAAAGGCAGCCAATTCAGCGAAGGTATCAGGCAGCAGCGAAGTTTCTGGCAGGTCGTTTTCGAATGCCTCAACATGCGGACGGGCAAAATCAAGCACTTCCTCAAAAGTGTCGAACATTTCTTGCGGTTTTGCACGGGCAAAGCTTCCTTTCCATTCTTGCATTTCTTCCGCTTTGCTTCGCAAGGAACGATGAATAACAGGGCAGTCTGTTTTCAACCTGTCTTTAAAGTTTTTAGGGTTTCCGTCCCGGAATTTCTCCATTCGCTGTTCGCTGAACATGGCCTTGTACTTTCTTTCTTCTTTGTCATAATGTTTTTTCAAGCCAGTTGCCCAACGTTCCAAAAGCCAAGAACGAGTATCAGACTGCTTGTTTTTCGAAGACGTCTGCACCTCACCGAGATTGCCCAAAACAGCAACCAAGTCTGCTTCGGTCGAGGGCGGTGCAGCACAAAAGCGGGCAAAATAATCATCCAGTTTAATGAGTATCACGTCTAAAACCGCCGTGATGTGTTCCGGTTGGCGGATACTTGCCCAATCGTTTTTTGCTTCAGGGTGAACCAGAGAACGCTTCATAATTCATTGAATTTGAATGGAAAAATGACTTTTAAATGCTTGTCTGTTTGCTGTCCTGCGTCGTCCTGCAAACTCATTCGCAAGAGCTTGGGCATAATCTGTTTCTTCAGGCCTGACCACCACCCAGAACAGTGCGTGTTTTGCCCTCGAACACGCCACATAAGTCAAATTGCGCTGCAAAGGGTCACATAACGCAGGCAAATCAAGGTCGAGTAGCACCACCAATGCGGCTTCCAGCCCTTTGAATTTACGGGCAGTGGTAAATGTAATCTTGTTCTGTTCAAATTCCTCGCTCACTGGAAACCCAAGCTGCCTGGGCAATTCTGAGAAAGCCGATTTTTCCAAAGAAGAAAGGGTAAGAATTGCTATTTCATGCAGGTCGCCGCCAATTTCCCGGACATGGTGCTTTATGAGATGTTTTACTTTTTCAAAACCTTCCCGCACACTGCCAACTTCGAGCAATATGGGTTTTTCACCCTCCACCGCTTCAGCGAGCAGACGGTCGGCAGGCATTTGTAGCATTTTGGTGGCTGTTTTGCCGATTTGCCGCGTATTGCGACAGTTGCGGGTCAGTGTCAATCTGCAATCAGCCTCGGCAATGATGCGGGAAAGTTCGGATTGAAAAAGACTTTGATGCTTGTCGTAGAAAATGTAAAAGGTTTGTGGCTCTTTCAGATACATTAAATCCAACCATTCTTCCCGGAAATCTTGACCTTCATCTACAATAACGTGTTGAAAAGGAAACTCAAACCGGTCGTCAAGTAAAAGGTCGGAGAATTGGTATTCGAGCATTTCCAAATTTGGACAGGGCGGAAGAAGTGACGCTGCCAACGAATGGAACGTATGAACTTGCAGCCAGGAATTGGAAGGAAATTTCAAAGAAAGAAATTGACGCAATTGCCGATTAAAGCAAAGATAAAGCGTGGGCTCCCGGTTCTCGGCAAGGCGGCGGCACTTCTCCATAGCAAGCAGTGTCTTTCCCGTACCTGCGGCACCGGAGATTACAGCATGAGGCTGTTCTTCCAAAAATTCAAGAATACGGGCTTGCTCGTTGGTCAATCGAACAAACTGTTGCTCCCGGAAATCAAACTGCGCTTTCAGGCTCGGCGCAATGGAAAATTCCCCACACAGTGCATGAAGCACTGAGTTGAAATTTTGGTCGGAAAGAACAGTTTGGCCTACTACGTTCAGCCAGTACCCATATGCTTTTTCTAAAAATGATAGCGAATTAGTCAAGTCGGAAAAGTCTCCGGTGAAATCAGGCGACATATCTGGAGGAAGCTCCCCATTCAGCGAAAAAGTAGGAAACCACACTGCATATCCGATTGGACAAAATGCACCTCGATGCAGAACTTTTTTCAGCAAGTCAATCAATTTGTGCTTGCTGGCTCGCAGTTGTCCGATTGGGTCTATTTCTACGACTTCACCAGTCTTGGAATTGGTTTGAAGCAATAAGCGATTTCGATATTCAATTTTCCCGCTTTTAACTTCGAGCAGAAGCAATCCCTTTTTTGGATGAAAAATTACAAAATCAATCTCCCCCTCCACTTTTGACTTCCCACCCAACCAGCGCAAAGAATGCAACACATGATAGTCGTTTGGTAACTGACGTTGGAAAATGGAAAAAAGGTCAAGTTCGCCCCGACTACGAGTGTCTATTGGTTGGGTAGGTATCATTCGAGCCATGTTGAACGTTTAATTTTGCCCAAAGATAACCTTCTACAATTTTAATAACAATCCGAAAACCATTGGCTCAAAATATCGAAACTTTCGAGAAACGACTAATATACTGTTACCAATGGTCCTCAGATAGATAAATAGAATTCTGCAAACTCACTCCACCACCACCTTCCCCGAGAACACCCGCTCCCTGCTCCGAACGGTCAGCCAGTACCAGCCAGCAGCCAGCCCTGTAAAATCCACCGGGATTTGCTGAACGCCTGGGGTCAGACCCTCCAACTTCCGCGTTTCCAGCAACCTGCCGTCGAAAGAATGCAGCGTCAGCACAGCTTCGGCTGCCTGCGGCAAATCCGCTTCAATGATGAAGCTCCCTTTTCCGGGATTCGGCGAAATGGTCAGCGTACCTTGCTGGATAGGCTCCTCCGTTCCACTCACCGCCGGGTTCACGATGAACTGCCCCATCATGCCGCCGTCCTCGTGGCTCAGGATATGGCAGTGGAACATGTACGGCAGCACCGGGTCGCCGTAATTCTCATATTTGGTGATGAGCTTCACACTGCCGTTCATCGGCGGCACGGTCACCACGTCCTTCCTGCCCCGTTGGTTGGGCGGTGGCGTTGCCCCGTTCACTTGCAACACGTAGAAATGGTTGCCGTGGATATGGAACGGATGCGCCATCATCGTTTGGTTCGTGATGTTCCAGACCTCTACCCTACCCTGTTCGGTGGTGAACTCCACTTGCTCCATGTCAAACTTTTTATTGTTGATGAAAAAATTCGTCATGCTCATCATTGGCTGGGCGGTGAAGCCGATTTGACGGCTTGTTGCGCCGTTTTGCGACAGCACCTCGTTGATGGTCAGAGCGGTGGGAACGGTCGTCACCGGGTTGGCGGTCGGCGCACCGACGTTGATGGTCAGCACCGTGAAGTCCGTGTTGTCGAGCGGACCTTCCATGCCGCCCATCATCATTGTGCCGCCGGGAAAGCCTTGCGGCAGTTCCGTGCCGAAGGATTTCAGCGTCAAAGTGTTGCCCTGCTCGCTGCTCAAGTCCACGAGGATTTCTGCCCGCTCGCCGGGTGCGAGGGTGAGGCGGGTCATAGAAACCGGCGCATCGAGCAGCCCGGCATCGGAGGCGATTTGGTGGAACTGCTTGTTGTTGGCGAAGCCAAAATTGAAAAAGCGATGACTGGAGCCGTTGAGCAGTCGGTAGCGGACCATCTGCGCTGGGCTGTTTACCACTCCATCAACTACTCCGTTTACGAGTACAGCATTGTCCGCCTCGTCGTCCATCACAATTTGCTTTTGAGCGTCAAAAGTTTTGAACTGAAAAACCAGTGGCACATCGTCCACGCCGTAGGTGCGTGGCAGGTTGAGGGTGGCCTCTTCCGCATCCCGCACGATGATGAAACCCGCTGCACCGAGCAGCACCTGTTGCATGGTCTTGCCATGCGGGTGCGGGTGGTACCAGTAGGTCGCCGCTTTGTCCAAAATTGGGAAAGTTGGCGACCAAGTCTCCCCCGCCTTGATGATGACATGCGGGCTGCCGTCGTTGGCAGGCGACACGTTCAGTCCGTGCCAATGCACCGTCGTGGTGTCGCCCAACTGGTTGTGGACATTGAGCGTGACCTGCTGCCCCGCATCGAGTACGATGGTCGGGCCGAGAAAGCTGCCGTTATAGCCAATAGTGTGGGTGGCGATACCGGGATAGATTTCCGTCATGCCATTTTGTACAGTCAGGTCAATCGTGTTGCCCGATAGCGTGGGTGGGATGGGTACGGGTGTTTGCCCGTAGGCTGAAACCGCCATTGCGGCAAAGCCGCACACAAGGAATTTTAATAATAATTTCATTTTCAAAAAAGAGTTTGACTGCCCGACAACGAGGTGTTGCTCGTTACCAGGTTTTGAAAAAATTGGTGCAAACTCATACTTCAATTAAAAAGGTGTTGGCGGCAAAATCGCCATTAAAACGGCGACGAAAACCGCTCATCCGCCATAAACGACACATCCGTCAGCGTCTTCAAGAAAGCCACCAAATCCGCCCTGTCCTGCGCCGAAAGCTGCAAGCCCCCCGGTTCGATGTTGTGGAACAGCAGCCCGTCCAGCGTCGAGGAGTTTTTCACGCCCGTGTCGTAGTGTTCCATAACCTGTTCCAGCGTCGAGAAGCGCCCGTCGTGCATGTAGGGCGGGGTCAAGGCGATGTTGCGGAGGCTCGGCACCTTAAACTTCGCCTTGTCCGCCGGGTCGTTGGTCACCTTGAAGCGGCCCTCGTCCGTAAAGCCGGCATCCTCGTCCAGGCCGTTGTTCATGAACTTGTCATTGGTGAAGTTGAACCCGGCGTGGCAGTGGAAGCACTCGCCGCCTTTCTGTCCAATAAAAGGGTCGAACTCAGCGAAGAACAACACCCGCCCCCGCTCCTCGCTGTCGGTCAGCGCCTCCGTGCCGGCGAGGTAGCGGTCGTACTTCGAGTTGTTGGAAACCATGGTAAACTCGAACTGCTCCATCGCAAGCCCCATGCGCTCCGGCGTGACGGTTTCATCTCCGAATGCCCGGATGAACTGGTCACGGTATTGCTTTTCGGCTTGCAATTTGGCGACGGCGTTTTCGAGCGTCTCGTTCATTTCCAGCGGGTCCTGAATGGGCAGCAATGCCTGGTCACGTACTTTGGGCGCACGTCCGTCCCAGAACATCCCGTTCTTGTGCCAGGCGAGGTTGAACACTCCCATAGCCTGCCGCTTGCCCGGCAACTCCTCTACCCCGATGCTGAACTGCCGGATGTCGCTGAACCCGTCCTTTTGCAGGTGACAATCGGCGCAGGATTGCGAACCGTCCTTCGACAGCATTTTTTCATAAAAAAGCATCCGCCCCAACTGCACCCCGGAGACGGTCGGCACGTTGTCGGCAGGCAGGTTGGGGTCGGGAAAATCGCCATAGTCGAGGGCGTAGGGCGTGGGGTCATAGACGGCTTTCACCGTGTCGTCGTCGGGGTCGCAGGCCACCATCAGGGCTGCGATGGAAAAGAAAGTGAAGATTATTTTTTTCATAAAAACAAGTTTGCGTTACTGTCTAAATTTTGGATTGTTTAAAAAATCATCGTCTGTCAGGCTTTTAAGAAAAGCCACCAGGTCAGCTTGCTCCTGCATGGTCAAGCCGAGCGGTTTTATCAAATTGCTCTTGTGCGGGTGGTTCTTTCCGCCCGAATTGTAGTGTTCCACCACGTCCTCCAGCGTCGGCAGCGAGCCGTCGTGCATGTAAGGGGCGGTCACGCCCACGTTGCGCAGCGTAGGCACTTTGAACAATGCCCGGTCTGCCTCGTCACCCGTTAGCCGGAAGCGCCCGGGATCGGGATAGTCCTCGTAAAGCCCGTTGTTTTCAAAGGCGTAGTTGGTGAAGTTGAAACCGCCGTGACACTGCGGGCAGTTGGTTTTTTCACCAAAAAACAAGTCCTTGCCCCGCCTTCCGGCGGCGCTCAGGGCAGTATTTTTTCCTTGTAAAAACTGGTCATAACGTGAATTGCCGCTCAGGATGGTTCTTTCAAAACAGGCAATCGAGCGGGTGATGACGAAGGCATCCGGCACACGCCCGTAGGCTGCCCGGCTCGCCCTCACGTAGCTGCTGTCGGCGTTCAAACGCTCCGCAATGTCGAGGATGTTCATGTCGAACTCGGCGTGTTCCTGGATGGGAACGAGTATCTGCATTTCCAATGTCGGTACGCCGCCCTCCCGCGTGTAGTAGGGATGATAGGCGACGTTGGCGAGCGTTGGCGCATTGCGGGTGCCGGGCCTCCCTTCCACCCCTTCGCTGAACTGCTTTCCGTCGGTAAATGCCAGTTCAGCCAAGTGGCAGGAAGCGCAGGAAACCGTGGCATCGCTCGACATAACGGGGTCGAAAAACAGCCTTTTGCCCAATGCCCAACGCTCCGGCGTTAGTTCATTCCCTTCGGGAAAAACGGGCGCGGGGAAGCCCTCCGGCACGGCGAGCAAAGGCTCGGCGGGCGGTTCGGGCTGCTCTTTTTCACAGGCGAAAAGGAACATACAGGCAAATAGCAGAAGGCTGTTTTTCATGCTGCATTTGAGGTCGTCAAATTTATTTGGCTGTCTCAATCGTGAGGCAGCCAAATAAAATTGGCGGTTACTTCACCACCAATTTTTCCAGCGCCAAAAATTTCTCCCCGCTGAAAATGCGGGCAACGTAGATGCCCGGATGCCAGTTGGTTTCCAGTGGAACCGACTGCTTCGAGCCGTTCAAAGGCTGTGTGAAGACCGTTCGCCCGGCAAGGTCGCTCACGGTCAGCGTCAGGCAGTCGTAACCGGGAAGGTCGTAGCGAAGCGTGGCGCTGCCGCTCGCCGGGTTTGGCGAAATACCGAATTGGCCAAGAACGCCCGGCTCAACCGTGCCGCTGGTGAGGGCGGAGGGGGTGAACACATAGTTTTGCATGTTCTCTGCAATCACTGCGGAAACCCCGTTGGCCGCGTGGGAAATCACACCCCCCTGCACGTTGAGGTCGGTGAGCACCTTCGTGTAGTCTGCATCAATGTTGATGGTCATCTGGTCGCCAACCATCACGCCCTGCACTGGCAAAGTGACGGTCTTGTAGTTTGCATCGTCCACGGTGTGGATTTGGAAGATATCAGGGAAGGTCGTGCCATTGTTGCTCGATTTTCCCTCGAAACAGATGAATCGGTATCCAGCCGTCCAGCCCCAGTGCATGGTAGGGTTTTTTGGTGCCAAAGGGTGGTTTGCCGGATAGCTTGCCGGGTCGAGGTGGTTGAACGCCTTGTCAACGCCAATGGAAAACTCGATTCCTTCGATGGCTGTCACACCGAAGCTACCGAGGCTAAAAATGCTATCCTTTTGGGCAGAGACAAGCAGGTGCATGTCGGTCACTGGCATCACTTGCCCGCCATCGTGGACAAGCTTTATTTCAGAAACGTAGTACTGCATGCGGGTTACTTGAATTTGGTAGTCTCCAGGAGCTGTTGTCGCTGAGTTGAGTGCGAGAGGCTGGTCGCCCAGCTTCTGGTGCATGTGCAGGGTTACGTTCATCTGGGCGCTGACGCCCTGGCTGAAAATGGCTGCAAGGAAAAGGAGTAAAAATCTGTTCTTCATAAAAATTGGGTTTTGAATTGTGAAAATGAGTATCAATTTTTTAAGCCGCCAGCCGTTGCCGGAAACTGCAAAAAATGAAATTTTGCCAAGTGTTGAAGGGAGTCAGGTGGTCAATCGTGATGCAACGGATTTTTTCAAAAAAGGCGCTCAGGCGCTCGCTCATGGATTGCTCCGAATAGCGCCGCACTTCGATGCCGCTGCATTTTTCGGGACCTCGTTCTGAGAAAGTACCCACCACGAAGTAGCCTTTATCGGCGAGGTGCTTCTTCACTGTTTCGAGATAACGCCCGATTTCCTGTTCGTCCGTCAGGAAATGAAAGGCTGCCCGGTCGTGCCAGAAATCGTACCGTTCCGTGGGCTGAAAACTGGCGGCATCTGCTACTATCCACTTGACCTGCGCTGCCCGGCTGCCGAGGCGTTCCTTCGCCCGCTCCAATGCCTGCACCGAGATGTCCAGCACGGTGATGTCGGTGTAGCCAAGGTCAAGCAGGTGGTCAACCAGCAGGCTGTCGCCGCCGCCCACGTCCATGATTTTAGCCGACTTCGCCAGATTAAACTGTGCGACGAACCGGAGCGACGTTTCCGGCGTCGGCTCGTACCAGCTTACCTCTTGCAGTTGCTTGGTCTGGTAAATTTTTTCCCAATGACTTTTGCGGTCGAAATTTGTCATGATGGATTTGGTGTATAGCTCCGACGCCGTTACGAAACAGTGTCGGAACCAATAGTCTATTTTTCCAAAACAACCTTCCGGGTGGCGAAAAACTCGCCGCTGCGAATGGACAGCAGGTAAATCCCGCCCGAAAGGCTGCCCAGGTCAAGTTGATGAACTGAAGTATTGCCTTGTTTGGTCAAAAGTTTTTTCCCCGTCAAATCTGAAATCTCCAATAAAACCTCATTGCCTGTGGGCAATTCAGGCAGGCGCACCAGCAGACTGCCAGAAGTCGGGTTCGGCGATACGGAAATATGGCTTTCCCACGCTTGCTCCCCTGCTGCGCTCACTTCGCCGGGCACTACTTTTGTCAGGCTGTTTTGCAGGCGGTTGGTGTACCAGATAGCACCGTCAGGCCCTACTTTGATGCCCGTCAGACCCGCTTGCCCGGTGACGATGCGCCCCAGTTCGGCGAAGCCATTTTCGATGTCATAGACGTAAATGTCCCCGGAAGCATAATCGCCTACAAGGAGACGGTTTTCCATGACCTCGATTCCACAGGGACGCTCGATGCTGTCCTGAACGATGACTTCCCAGGTGACGCCGCCCATTTCGGAATGTTCCGCCAACGGCTCGTTGATGGGCGGCAGCGAATTGACGACGCTGCCCGAATTGATGTCGAGGCGCAGCACCCGGTCGTTGCCGTTATCCACAACATACAGCCAACCAGTGGTTTTGTCCAGCACGAGGTGGCTGGGAATATTGGCGTCCTTTTTTACCTGAATTTCCAAATAGCGGCGCACGACACCATTGGCATGGTCGTCGTTGCCGGGGCCGTGGTCGCTTCGGAAGTCGTAGCGCACGATGGTCTCATTCCAACCGTCGAATACCCAAAAAGCATTGTCGGCCTCGCTGGCGATGCCCATGCTGTACGGACTGCCGTGCAGCATGTCGAGGTGGCTACCGTTGCCGCCGGAGGGTTGGGCGTAGATGTCGGGGTCGCTCGACCACAGTGCAGGTCCCGTGAAAGTACCGTTGTTATGGTTGGCATCCTTGACGCCGGGCGAGGTGGCAAAATTGAAGTTTTCGCTGAAAGCGATGCCCGTCGGCAGCGACATGAAGTGCCAGGCATTGCCGTCCACCCGTTGCAGGAATTCAGCGTTGGGAGCATCGGGGTCATAAATGGTCAGTGTGCTGCCACCGAGGGTTTCCGTGCGCTCATTGACGACCCACAGCTCGTTTTTTCCCAGAATGGGGAAAAAGTCAAGGTCGGTGGGCTTGTCAAGTTGGTTGGCGGAGGTGGCGATGGTGGTGAAAACGGGCGGCGCCAGCAGGAACTCGTCAATGCGGTTCGGTGGCACGACGTGCGGG
Organism: Lewinellaceae bacterium; assembly: GCA_020636005.1. Classification (GTDB taxonomy): domain Bacteria; phylum Bacteroidota; class Bacteroidia; order Chitinophagales; family Saprospiraceae; genus UBA6168. The sequence goes on along the minus strand of JACJYR010000007.1, from coordinate 17,247 downwards.
AAAATTTCTGTTTCTGCGGAAAGGCTGTTGTTGTTGGCATCTTCGTCCGAGCCGCCGTTAACCGCAGTAACTTCCACCACAATATCATACAGACCGCTTGCATCCGCCGTCCAGGGCGTTGGGTGGTGAAACTCATAAGAAGAAAATGGCTCGATGTTCAACCCGCTTTCAGAAGCGGCGACGGGCGCTCCGCCGTTCACGGAGTAGCTTACTTCGAGGGAAGTTATGGCGTTGACCCCATTGTTAAAAATGGTGGTGGCAATGTGGTTTTCCGCCATTTCCTCGCCGTACCGTTTGGCGTGCACTTCCGTCAGTTTCGCATCCAACAAAGCAGGCACTCCCACCGTCACGTTGTCAATGGCCCCACCGTAAAGCCAGCCGCCGCCGTCGTCATAGTGAAAGGCGATGTAAACGCTGTCCGCTCCGGCATAGTCAGTCAGGTCAACCAGGTGCGTGTCCCAACCACCATGCCCGTGTAGGTCTTCGACCTCCGTCCAGGTCGTCAAGTTGTCGGTCGAGACTTCGATGGTCAGCCGCTCGGTAGTGTTTTGGAATGTATTCGCCTGGAAAAAAACATCCACAGACAATACAACGGCGCTCACAACCGATAGGTCGAGCGGCGGCGTCACGAGGTAGTCCTGGCTTTTGTCACAGTTGCAGTTGTCGTCGTTGGAAGCGGCAATGCGAATGGAACCGTTGGCGGCTACTGGCCAATATTGGCTGGATAGTGCCGAGGGCGTCCCCACTTTCCAGCCTCCATCGTTGGCGTTGGTCTGGATTGTCCAGCCCGAAGGAATGCCGGCGCTTTCGAAATTTTCCGAGAAGATGGCCTGCGCTTGCAGGCAGATATTGGTTAACAGGGTTAGGCACAGTAAGGGTAAGGTTAGTTTCATTGTAAAAGGATTTATAGCGATGTGAAAAATTGATTCGAATTGAGTAAAAACTGGTAGCGGCAGTTTCCCCTTTTCAGAAGAAACCCGCCGCCAACCAGCTTATTTAACCCCAAAAAACCATATCTTAAAAGCCTGCCGGTCAACCTCCATTGGCAGCAGTACCCCAGTTGTTCTCCTGCTGCCGCAAAGGCTAAATATCAGGCGTTCATTAAAAAATAAAGCTCAACCCTGTCCGCACCCCTACTATATCCGGCTCGCCGTTTCGCCACGCGTGCAGATAATAGCCTTCCAGCGACCAGTCGAAGCGTTTGCCCAAAGGGAATTCGACCCCAGCCCCCAGCCGTGCGAAATTTTTCAATCCGCTCCGTTGCTGGATAGAATGTGCGCCTTTGAAAATGCTGCCCGCCATTGCTGTTTCGTATTGCGCTGTGAACGGAGACACCTTCATGCCCGACCAACCGAGGCTGGCAAACGGGTGCCATGAACTATTCGGCATCCACTTGTACCGCAAGCCCAGCCCATAGAAAACGAGCCGCTGGTTCGACACGTCCATCTCTAAAAACTGGTGTTCCGGCGAGGGCAGTGGCAGCGAGGGCAAGCCAATGGCAGCATCCTGGGCCAGCGCCTTATAGTGTAGCATTACCCTGCCCCATTCAGCCGACAAACTGAACTGGCGGGAAAAAGCAAGGTCTGCCTTCAATCCGTAACCGTAGCCCGTCTGGTTCCCCATGTCTGGTTCGAGAGGGTACAGCCAACCCCCGCTTGCGCCTATGCTGAAAGCCTTGGGCAACAATGTTTTGGCAACTTTTCTGGTGAATGACAATTCGTCTTTTTTATATTCCGTTGGCATCATCACAAGGTCACTGTCAAAATGAAAAGGTGGGTGGCGATGGGGAATTTCCAAAGGCAAAAAATCAAGGGCAGGCAGCTTTTCCGGGTTGGAAAGTACGTTTGACAGGCGTTCGGTTTCCGGACCAAACACAGGTTGAACCATTCCGTTGGGTTCGCTTTCTTCGCTTGTTTTTGATGAAAAATCGCCGTGAACTTTGGCTATTGTTTGCCCTTCATTTTCAGCAAGTGCAGCTAGCCCACTGGAAAGGATTACAGTTGAAGGTTCAGGCACTTCAGTGGCTGTTTCACCATCTTTTTTTGAAAATACGCCCGATTGATGGAAGGCTATTGCAGGTGGATAAGCAATGGCGTTTTTCAATGCTAAGGTCACCTTATCGAGGCTGGATTGAAGGGCGGCCACCTGTTTCCGCAAGACGTCCGCTTCTTCGCATGTCGTTGTTTTTTCAGCGGTTGCAGGGGCTTTTTTCAATGCCGCCACTTCTGCCGACAACTGTTCGATGGAGCGGCCTTGTTGCCGGAAGGTAAAACCCCACCAGAGGTTTGACCCCAAAAGGAGCAACAGCAGGGCGGCAGCGGCGAGCCGCCAGCGTTGGCGAGCAGGCACCGCTTCTGGCATCACGGCGTCGAGGCGTTGGGAGAGTACCTGCCAGTCCTCCCCCGCTGTACGGGACGAAGGGCGCAGGGAACGCATTTTTTTTCCAAATTGGTCGAAGAAGTCAAAGTTTGCCATGCTTTATCTTTTTGAATAGGGAATGACTGGATAGGCCGTCTTTTAACTATTCAAATAGCAGGGCGGCGGGGTTGCCTTGGCAGGGTTCTTTTTTTAAAAAAATGAGGATGTTCCGGTATACAACAGCACTCGAAGCCGCAATAAAAACTTTATCAGTGCAAATTTGGCTGGAGGATTCCCTCTTCCCCGAATACGAAAGAATGTAATGGGTCATTGCCTTCTTTCCCCCACATTGAGAACTTGAATTTTTTGCCGGGCAAAACGTAGCCACTTGAATTTATTTTCAACTTATCCTCATCCTGAAGTTCGGTGATTGCCTCTACGAATTCTGGGCAAACATTTTCAACCAGAACAAAGGATTTGTTTCCTTCCTTCAAAACAAAATCCTCAGTACCACCAGCAAGAACCCCAAAACGGTGGGTGTTGAACAACCACCTCAAATACATATCGCCGTGCCGATTAAGATAAAGTTTGGTTGCCCTTTTGATGGTTTCTTTCCGTTGCTGGCTATCGGTCAAAAGTTCTTTGATTTCCTCTCTTATTGCCATCAGTTTCTCTGAAATGCCGCTATCCTTTTGAAAAGTCCACGACTTGTATTTCATGCCGTGAAAGGAGCGTTTGCCAGCATAGCACACCAATTCCTTTTCAATAAGGTAATGCGCCAGACGCTCGTTCATCGGGCTGTCAAAGTAGAAAAAGCCGTCCATGCCTTCTGTCTCCCCATGTTTAAAAAAATGGGTAGTACAGGCTCCACCAAAAGACTTGGTGTGCATGAACTCAAGCAGTTTTGAGCCTAAACTATCCAGTTCTTCGGGCAAAGTAGCCCAAGTTTGCTTGACGTACCAATTGTCAAATTCCAAGCTATCCAATTCTTTTTTCATCTTGCCAGTCTCTTTTTGCAGGTGGTGAAAGTTTGTATGAGATAATATCGGGCATTATCATGGAAGCTGCAATTTACTGGTATCAGCATAGAAAAGTCACAGATTTCACGGCATTTTTTTTCTAAAAATCACCAAAGAATCCCTTTCAAATGCGTTATTAGTTTCCGCAATTTCGCCCTTGCTTTGGACAGGTTGGACTTCGACGCCCCGACGGAAATGCTTAGCATTTCGGAAATCTCAGCATGGGAATATCCCTCGATGGCGTACAGGTTGAGTGTGAGGCGGTAGGCAGGCGGCAACTGTTGGGCCAGCCGCAGTATTTCTTCTGCCGAGAGCCGGTCTAAATTTTCGTCAGGGCCATTGGAAAACGACATCAGTGCCTCGTCAAGTTCGAGCCAGTCGGGCTCCCGCATCCGGTGGTGGTAACGGTTGATGGCGGTCCGCACGACGATGACCCGCAGCCAGGCAGTGAAGGACTGTGCGGGGTCATATCGCCCAATGCCAGTGAAAATTTTCAGAAAAGCCTCGTTTAGCACCTCCCTCGCCTCGTTGGCATGGTTGCAATAAGGCAATGCCACTGCCAACGCGTACGTATAGAAATGGTCGTACAGCGCCTGCTGGCTGCGGCGGTCGTTGCGCTGGCATCCAGCCAGGAGTTCGTCGAGTGTTGGTTGGTTTGACATTAAAAAACTCACACACTAAACATGATATTACCTCAATTCACCGCCCGAAGATAGATGCTACCTACAGAAAATAATTGCCAGCTCTAATAAATCGTTCTAACATCAAACACTCCTGTCTATGATACCGCCAAAAACTATCCGCCACATCCTCGAAACTACCCGCATCGAAGAAGTCGTCCAAGACTTCCTGCCCCTTCGCCGCAGCGGGGCCAATTTTACCGCCCGCTGCCCCTTCCACCACGAAAAGACCCCATCCTTCAGTGTCTCGCCCGCCCGCAACATCTTCAAATGCTTCGGCTGCGGCAAAGGCGGAAACGCGGCAAAATTCCTGATGGAACACGAAGGCTACAGCTTCCCGGAAGCACTTCGCTGGCTCGCAAAAAAGTACAATATCGAAATACAAGAAGTGCAGCCCACACTGGAACAACTGGCAACCCAACAGGAAGAAGAAAGCCTTTTTATCGTCAACGATTACGCCCTTAAATTCTTCCAAGAAAACCTGCCCGGTGCCGGGATGGGCTACCTCAAAAGCCGGGGCTTCACCGAAGCCCCCATCCAAAAATTCGGCCTTGGTTATGCTCCCGACAATTGGGATGCCCTCAAAAAAGCCGCTACCCAAGCGGGCTTCAAACTCCAATACCTACAAAAACTCGGGTTGACCACCCCATCCGGCAAAGACTTCTTCCGCCACCGGGTCATTTTTCCAATCACTAATCTCGGCGGTAAGGTAATTGCGTTTGCAGGTCGTACCATCAACAATGAAACAATCCAGCAATCAAACCATCCAAAATACCTCAACTCACCAGAATCCCCACTTTACCAAAAAGGCCAAACCCTCTACGGCATTCACATGGCTAAACAAGCGATCCGCCGACAGGACGAGTGCATCCTTGTCGAGGGCTACACCGACCTGATTGCCATTCACCAGGCAGGTATCGAAAACATAGTAGCCTCGGCCGGCACAGCAATCACATCGGAGCAGCTCCTGCTCATCCGCCGATTTTCTACCAACCTGAAAATATTGTACGATGGCGACCCGGCTGGCATCCAGGCAACGCTCCGTGGACTGGACTTAGCTTTAGAGTTGGACATGAACGTGAAAATCGTCCCCCTCCCCCACCCCGATGACCCGGACAGCTTTTTGCGCAAAGTAGGTATCAACGCTTTTACGGAGTTCATCACCAACCATGCAGTGGATTTTATCAACTTCAAAGCCAATACCCTGCTCTCCGGTGCCGGCAACGATCCAGTCAAAAAAGCCGCCGCTGTCCACAACATCGTGGACAGCATCGCCCATGTGCCTGATCCGCTCAAGCGCTCGTTCTTCGTCAAAGACTGCGCAGCACTCGTTGGTTTGGGCGAGGAGGTTTTGGCCCAGGAAACCGCCAAAACCGTTCGGGCTTTGGCTGAAAGGCAGCGACTTGTCATTCCGAGGGGATCCAATCATTCCTCAATGTTGTCGCCCCAAAAGGAAACCTACGAACGCTACCTTATAAGGCTCCTCCTCGAACACGGCGCCGAAACCCTCGGCCCAAAAGAAGACACCACCATTGCCGAATTTATCCTGGGCAGCATCGAGGATATCTTGGAGCATTTTGAAGACCCGCTCTGCCTCTGTATTTGCAGGGAAAGCATCGAACTGGTCAAGTCAAAACAACCCGTTGCACCGCATCATTTCACCTCGCACGAAGACCTGGCCATAAGCGGGTTGGTAGTAGAAGTGCTCTTCAAGAAAATCGAGCCCGGCCCATATTGGGAGGAAATTGGCCATTTCCCATCTACACACTCAAATGGACAAGATCAGATCGTCCTCATCACCAAAGCAATCGCCCACCTAAAATTGAACATGGTCAACCGTTTTTGCGAACAAAACCTTCAGCGCCTCCGCAACATTCCGGGCGGTGACGAAACGCAAACAACCCGCTTATTGACCGCACAGGAAAGGCTCAACGAAATCAGGAGGGGATTGGCTGAAACATTGGGGATGGTGATTAAGTGATATGCCCTCAGCATGAAAAAACGGGAAGGCAGGTTTACCCACCTTCCCGCCACAATTTGTATGCGCATACCCGTAGTTAGCAAAATAAAATAACAGAACATTTTTGAAGTTAACAAGCCAATCCTTAAATTGCCCCTTCAAAATCATCCGTAGTTAGCGACTCCACACACATTTGGACCACTTCCCACAACCCTATTAGTTTTTTTACTGCTCTGCATAAGTCTGCCCCACCTTTGCCCAGCTAAATGATTGCCAGGTTATTGCGGCGGCATGCCCAGTGGCAATGTCGGCTCATTCCGCTTTATCTAAAACGAATAGTTATGAAAAGCAAAAACCGTCACGCTCACAGCTCCGGGCAAGGCGACTACCATTTTTCACAGGAACAACTTGCCCAATTCGGTGTCACGCTGCAACACGACCCCGGCACAGAAAAAGCTGTCATCGGCGCTGCCCTGTTCACCACCGGTGCTTTCCAGGAAGTCAAGCGCTACCTGCCCAAAGCCGCCTTTTTTGACGAAAAGCACCAGGGTATCTTTGCCGCCATGGACAATTTGTCCAAACGTACCGAAAAGATTGACCTGCTGACGGTCACCCACGAGCTGAAAAGCATGGGGCTGCTCGGCGAAAGCGCAATCAAAAAAGAGGGGAATGTCATCGAAATGAAACCAGGTTCCGTGCCGCCGCACTACCCGGCCGAATGCTCCAATTCAGTGCTGTCCGGCGCACACTTGGAAAACCACTGCCGGATCCTGTACGAGCTGCACATGCGCAGGGAAGCCACCCGGCAGGGCCTGCGTTTCATGCACATGGCACAGGATCTGGGCCATGATATTTTTGAACTGTACGAAGAGATAGGCCGTCACACAAGGGTGCTCAACCCGGCAAAAGTACTGCGGCTGCGCCCAATGAACGACGTCATGGACGCTGGTGAAAAAGAGCCGCCCAGCCGGCGCATCTGTGGCAACCTCATCAAGGAAAACGAAGTCTGCATATTGTTCGGCGACGCCGGTAGCGGCAAGTCCATCCTCGCCTTCCAAATCGGCGATGCCGCCAGCCGCGGTGCCCCGATGTTCACAGGGATAGAGGAATTCGCCAACGAGACCAAGCCCAAGCTCACTTTTTATTACGATTTTGAAATGCAGGACAACGAACTATATGCCCGCTATAGTCTTGACAAGCAGAAGTACAGGTTCAACGAAAACTACCGCCGTTCCGACCTCAACCCCGACTTCCTCGACTTCGAGAACGCCGACGAACAGATAATGAACGAAATCCAGCGCGACGTGGAGATGTACAAGCCCGAACTGATTATTATTGACAACATCACCTACATCGCATCTGAAAGCCAGGATCCGGCCGTGGCCACCAAGTTGATGAAAAAACTGAATTCGCTGCAGCGCCGCTACCCACCGCTTACCATCCTCGTAATCGCCCACACACCAAAACGGGATTTGAGCCAGCCCGTACAGTCACGCCACCTTGCCGGGGCAAAGAACCTTGACAATTTTGCCAAAAGCGTCGTCGCCATCAGCTTCTCAAAGCAAGACCCAGACAAGCGGTACATCAAACAGACCAAATGCCGCAACCGGAGCGACGGCATCCAGGCCTACGACGAAACACACGTGATCGACTGTGTTATCCATAGGGACGGCGCATGCCTCCAATATGATTTCTATGGGTTTTCGCCCGAACAGGCCCATCTTGTTGCGAAAGACCATACGGAGGTAGAGACAGAGGCCGTCCGCTACGCCTACGACGAGCGCATCAAGAACGGCACCTCCTTCCGGGACATCGCTAAACAACTGAAACAGTTGTACGACATTGACTGGGCGCACACGACCATCAGCCGGAAACTTGCCACTTATCGGCGGGAAAATGACCCAGGTGCCGCTCCAGACGACCAGGAAAAACCTGTTTGACCAAGCTTTTTGTTGCACGTTGGTGCAATGCACCAGCCTCGCAAAGGGATTATTTGTGCTATAAAACCATGATTTTCAATCATTTGCATCATCCCCTATTTTTTTGGTGCAATGGTGCAGCCTGCACCACGTGCAACATTCCTTGCCTTGCCCTACCCCGCCCGGTTGTCAACGTCTCCCTTCCGTCTTGCCGTGCGCCGCCAGTTTTTGTCATCCCCGCAGGGGACCTGTTCAAGTCCCTTATGTACCCTTTATTCATTTTTTCATTCTGCAAAGGATTTAAACTATTTGTGCCATGCAAAACTCACTCTTTGCCCTTCTCCTCTTGTCAGGTTCAACCTGCCTTGCCCAACTCGATTTGGCCAAACTCCAGCCCGTTGACCAGCAGGTGGTCCGCTGTTTCGTCAACGCACGCTGCGCCACCTACGGGGACAGCACTTTCACGGTAGGAAGGTTCCCCTCCTTTTTCAGGACACAGTTCATTTCAAAGTTCTACGATTTGAAGGAGGTCATCCCTTTCCGCATCTACTACGCCGAGGATATTGGTAGGCCGCTCTATTTCATAAAACACGGCTTCTGTCGGGGGTTTTCCATTACTTGTCCCCTGCCCCAGCCCGGCTTTTACTTCGTTCGGTTTTTCCATGCCGCCAAACCAGCCCTCGTCGAGATAGATGCCCGCAAACCAACCGTCCACGTCAAAATGTACGGTGCTTGCGAGATACACGAGTGACCCCCTGTTTATCACAAAGGGAAAAAAAGTTTCATCACATCCAGTCTGTCTGCCCACAGGCAGGCAGGCAATCATCACTAAACTATTTGTGCCATGAAATCAAAGATTCACGTATGTAAAAACATCCTTTTTACTGCCATCCTTTTTGGCTGCACGTTGCTTGCAGCTTGTACCAAAAACGAAGATCCATTGGTGATCATCTCCGAAGACTGTACAACTACCGATGTTCCGACTAAACCCTGCCAATGCAAAAAACTACTTTTGGGCTATTTTGAAATGGAGGATTGCATACTCTATCTGCCGGGGCAGCAACCGTTTTCCTGCCAAGGCTACGACCTCCTTGAACTCGCCTGGAATTTTGACCAGCGCCGGGCCACCTTCCGCTCGACGGAATACCAGTTTTGTAAAGCACCTGTTGAACTTTGGGCGTATGGTGGCGAACCCTCACTTACTGCCCCTTGGACATGCCAAGCAGAGATCGTCGAGGCGCAACTCGATTTCAACGGGCATGAAATAGACTTGGAACTAGACGAGGGTTTCCCACTTTGTGCTTTTGAAGAAGATGGTGGGTTTTGGTTTGTGCTACCGGTCGAGTGAAGAACAGGGGTTTGCTTTGGAAGCCTTAGTCAGCATTCAGGGCATTCCCCCCTACTCATGTCCAACATAAGAGGGTGTTGATTAAACTTTGTCATTATTGCACAAGTGATTGATTGTGAGCGTGTGTTTTTTTTAAAAACACACTTCTCTGCATGGTCTTCAACATAATTCCATTGGCATTGACTTTTGAAAACACCCTATAACTGTTTGCAAAGAAAGCCAAAATGCTATCCTAACTTTCTTAAATCTTCTATCGGTCTGCTGCCAAGCAGTGTCTCCATTTCCGTAGCAGCTACATTGAGCAGTTTGTTCATGCGTTCTTCCTTTGGCATACCGTCTTCGATTAGCATGGCATTGATGGCTTGAAGGTTGTTCAGCACTACCAGTTCCATCTTTGTGGCATGGTCACGCAGGTTTCCCTTTTTATCGGCGTTGGCGGTTCGCCATGCCTTTGCCGTCATCCCGAAAATAATCAAGTTCAGCATATCGGCTTCACTTGCTTGGAAAATGGCCTCCCGCTTGGTGTTCCAATCCATCAAGGGTACAATATGCTCACGTACGGAGCGGGCCTGTAGGTGAAAATTGGCGCGGGCTATGATGCGTTGAACATCAAAGTCAGGGTTCAACTGGGAAATCATCCTCACATATCCATCAATGAACTTCAAGTAGAATTTGACGTTCATCCAATTGGCAAAATGAAGGGCGATGTAAAGATGTCCATAAGTGCCGCCATGCCTTCCTGCCCGGCCTTCTATCCCAATTGCATTTGTTTTTTCCATCCACTCCTTTGAAGAAAGCATGAAAGTGTTCGTCCCGGCAGAATTTCTAATTATATCGAATTCGGTATAATTAAAATCCTGGTTGAACTCCTGTTCCCACTCGCCAAGAAACTCAACGGTGGAACGCGCACGCAGCCAGTTCCGAACCAGTTCGCCCGCACGCTGCCCAGCTTGGTGGCGCGCTAAGTTGGTAATGCTGACATAGAAATCTTTTTCCCGTGTGAACAAAGTGATTTCGGTTCCTTCTATTACCAAAGTCTGATGTTTGCTCATCGTAAATTTTTTACATGCTATCACAGGCTTTTCAAGTTACCTCCGAAACACCTGAAATAGTGAAATTACCTAATAATAATACCCTCACTCCCCCACCCTATTCATTCAGATTTCATTATTGTCGAACTCTGCATCAATGTCCAAAAATTGCGACTTGGCCAGTTCGATGATCATTCCTTTTATTAAGTCCCTAAGCGTCCTGTCATTCCGGTAGTCATCTAATTCAAGTGGCCGCCCAAGCGATTTTGATTTTCGCTCCACAAATACCTTGAGTGCAGGGTTCCGGTTCAGTGCTTCGACAGCCCGATTGGTTATAGTGGGATCTTCTGACGTGATTTCTTTTATTCTTTCATTTATTTTAAAATTCCGTTCGCGTTCAATTTGCTCTTTCATTTCCTTTTTCCGGACTTCCTCCTTTTGGTCGGTATAGCCTTCTTTTAATGCTTTCACAAAAAAACCAGAAACGCTGCTTTTGATTTCTTGGTTAAATTTTGCCCGGTTTGTCACGTTGATAGCTTGTTCAATTTGCGCCTCCGTCCGTCCTTCCAGGAGGTTCAAAAAGACGGACGGGGTTACCCCAAATTTCTCCACCACTAGGGGCTGGTACTGGTTAAAAAGACGATCTTTTTCCGTTTCGTGAATATCTTCTGTTTCAACTTCCATCGGTAATTTTAACTGCCCAGTTGGTCTGCTCTCCTCCATCGAAGGGGGCATTTCCTCGCTTTTAGCATAGAAGTGGAAACGGAGTGCCACCACCCTCCTACCCTCTTTGATTTTTTCGATGTTGGTAATAAACAGGTCTGTGTACTTGTTAATCTGTTTAACAGAAGGAGTGATAACCCATCGAAAAAAGTCACCAAATAGTTTGTACTGGTCGTTCAGCTCGAACATCCGCTTCATTTCGACCACTTTAAATGTCCGTTTTCCAAAAGTCTGGTACTGCTTCAACAGCTCATATACCCTTACAGGGTACACCCCCAGCTTAACCACATTTTTCAGGTCATAGGCAGTAAAGTTCCTTTGCAGTTGAAGTAAAAATGGCTTCATCTTTTTCTCTACTACCACGTCGATGTACTCGTGGTTTTCAGCTATTTTGCCCTTTTCTTCCTGTCCCGATTTCATGTAGTCCACTTCGCGCAGGATGTGGTACTGCCTTTCCCGTTCCACTCCATTTTCCTCATAGCTGACAAAAAATGATTTTCCCATCAAGCTTTTGGCTGCTCCGCGCAACAAGGCATAGGAATCACCTGATTTAAGGCCAAAGGTCTTGATCACATCCTTGTACCAAATCCTATATTCTTGAAATTCCTCGTCATCCCTGCGTATTTGGGCCAAAACAGTGAGGAAAAACCGTGTTTCCCATACATCGAACTTATACCTCGACTCAATCAGGTCGTTGGCCTTTTTGATGAGGACTATTCCTTTGTTGGCCTTCCGTTTACTTTTTTTCATGTCGCTAATTAATATGAGAAAAATAGAAAAGAAGCTTCCTGCCACTGTTTAATTATGAGAAATATGGAACAAAATGGGATGATTCAACATGTCAAATGTTTGTTTTAAGCTCTTTTCGTTCCAAATACCTCATAGTAAATAGCAGAGAACGCGCCACAAAGCAATATCCTCATCCTCGTTCCAAATACCTCATACTATCTTCCACAAATCTCATACTATCTTCCACAAATCTCATAATTTTTTCCAAATTGCTCATTTTTTTTTCTAATATTCTCATAAAAAAGAGCATAATCCATTGATAGTGCGGAATTTATCGGCAACAAAAAGTTATTTAAAGCATTAAAAAAAAAGAAAACAACAACAAAATGAATGTTGGTGGTGGATTTTTAAAACATAGAAATGCCAACCCGGTCAATGCCCACAATCATACTACTATTTTTTATTATTTATATAATCTAAAAACATATTTTCCAACATTTCAGAGAGGTCTATATCACGTTGAAGTGCCAGCAGCTTAAGCTGCTTCCAAATCTGGGGCCTCACCATGACGGAGGTGCTGCGGCGTCCATGGTTTGCCCGCGGGCGGCCAACAGCCTTGGCCTCATCAACTGCTGCCTTAGTAACAATGGTAGGAGCAGGCGCTTCTTTTAAATTTTTCCTTGCCGCTGTATTTTTTGCTGTTTTCCCCTCTATTGGCGGCGGGCTTTTTTTTGCAGGCGCAACAGTTTCGCTCAATTCGGCCGCCGCCGCGTTGACTTCATCCGGTGAAGGCAAATCAATTACAGGCCTTGGGCGTCGTGGCTTTTTCATTCGCTGATTATTTTGTTGAACTCATCAAACCATTTCGTAAAATTGATGACAGCCCGGTCCTTGCTTTGTTTGGAGTAAAAACTGGTCAGTGTGTCAGCATTCCTGAAAAGTGCATATCTGCTGAGGGGGGCTTCCATCCAGCGGATATTGACCATTATTTTTAGCTCTTCCAGTTCCTCCAATAAGAAGCGGTCATCAAGGGTTTGTGCTTCGCTCATATTAACAAACCCTATGATTTCGAGCGGCCTGCCCGCTTTGTCGCGTTTGGCCTTTAGCTTGAGCACCGTTTTTAGGTAGTCGGTAGTGGATTCGAGGGAGTAGTTGCCTGGTACAAAAGGAATGAACAGGTAGTGGACGTATTGAAGGTACTTCGTGATTTCTTGTTCCTCAACACTCATGTTTGTGTCCAGCTTGCCTGCTACGTCCACGAAGACGTATTCATGGTCTTGCACTAATTTATAAATGCCCCTGTTCTTGTTCTGGAAATCTCCGAGGGTCATTTGCAAAACCTGGTAGGGTGTTTCACCATCAAAATATTGTAGATCTGCTAAGCGGCGCTTCACGATGCTTTGTTGCTTGTCAGCATCTACTACCGACACATTTTCGGCAAAAGGCTTGGCGCTCATGGCATTTGCACAAAGGCAGGTCAAGGTTGTCTTCCCTACCCCCCCTTTTTGGTTGCCAAACATGATAATTTTACTCATTGGTGTTTTGTTTTGACGGCAAATTTAGAGTTTTTTATTTTTCGGCCTTTATAATTGTGTAATTTTTTAGTTAAATAGTTTTATAATTTAATACCTTTCTTGTTTTATAATTGTGTAGGTCTAATATTGTGTAATTGTACAACTGTGGGAAGTTATTTCCAAGGTTTTTGGTTTTGCAACCGTATAATTGTAAGTTATTGTAATTTTATAATATTACAATTATAGAGTTTTAGACCTGTAAAAATACAAAAACAATATTTTGCCCCGTACTGGGCGATGTCGGCTTGCTCCGCATAGTTTAAGCCCAAAGTCGAAAAATCCCGGCAGAAGCCTCTAAAACCACTTTTATCGGAAATTTTTGAAGCGGTTCACTTTGCAGTTTAGCAAAAAGGGTTTGTAAAATGACTTTTGCTGGTGAAATCTATTTTTTATGAAGGACTTTAAAAATCAGCCTTTCGAAAAATGCGCAGTGCAAACTAGGCAGGGTAGTGTGATATGGACTTGAATTTTCTTTCCAAACTGCTGCTTCAAAATCTAATCACTGATAGAATAAGCTTAAGGGCGAAGGTCGCTGCATTGTAGCAAGAGTATCTTTTGCAAATTTCTCATCCCTCATGTTTAGGGAAGAAAAGTAAGAATACTTCTTCTTCACTTTCCACTGGTGCAATTGGTGCAATTGTAACAATTGGTGCATTTGTAACATTCAAGGCTGATTGCACCAAGCCGTTCGTGAGCATCTGCCCGGCCTCCTAATGCCTTTAGAAGAAAGAAAAGAAAGAATACTTCTTCTTCTCTCTTACGCCCTTGGTGCAAATGGTGCAACTGTAATACTTGGAGCGTTTGTAACATTTTAACAACCCTGCAACAAACCGCCAGGCAGGGTATAGGGATTGCCGATCTTCGATAGATTGCGCTCCGCTATCCAGTTTCATTCTTCGCCCAAAGCCTCTATTTTTTGCCTACAGGACGATTTTAAACCCCTCAGCAAGGGGGAATGACGCCGGATTTTTCATCCCGCTAAATCGCCCGAAACCGCCCCGTTTGCCCATTTCGGGTTTTGTCGCCCTTTCCGGTCCCAGGCTGCGCGACAAAATCCACATAATGTCGCCCCCCTAAACCCCCGCAAAAAGGAAAATTTTTCACAAAATACGTTTCAAACAATATATTTACTAATTCCGCTTTGCATGGAAACTTTTTTCCAGATAACTTTGTCGTAAATCGAAATGGGAACCCACAGATAGCATTGCGTCTGTGGGTTCCCATTTTTGTTTTCAGCGACTATTTGTGCTATTGCACTTCCCATTTCGAATGGTAGCGGGATTCATTTCCCGCTACTTTTTCAAAGTAAGGGAAGGCGTGGCTGTCCACAAGGCAGCGAGATGAAGAACCCGTTTCTACCCGATGGCTTCAAAGTCCTTTCACCAGGCATGCAGGATCTGCTCTTGGCAAAGTGCAACGTCCAGTACAAGGCCATCGCCCTGTTCATGATGGACGCCGGGCTGAGGGTGTCCGAGGTGATGAACCTGCGGGTGAAGCACATCAACACGCTGAACAAGACCGTTTTTGTCGAAAGCCTGAAAAAGCGGAAGCCCGAACACCGGGAAGTGCCCATGTCCGAGCGCCTGCTCGACGCCATGACCGACTATTGGCAAAAGATGAAGGGCAGGCAGCCCGACGCATTCCTTTTCCCCCAGGCGAAAGACCCCACGAAGCACAAAGACCGCCGTTCCGTCTGGCGGAGGCTGAAAAAATACACCGACGGCGCCGTCCACCCCCACATGCTGCGGCACACTTGCGCCACCCGCATCGTCAACGAGGGCAAGGACTTCGAATCCCTCCGTGCGGCGCAGAAAATCCTCGGCCACAAGTCCATTTCCACCACCGAAATCTATACCCACGTCAGCCGGGATCAAATGGTCGAGGCTATCCAGAACATCGAAAAAACGGGCTGGCTGGAACGCATTTCACGGAAGGTTTTTCCCAAAAAAAGGATACACATCGTCCCGGTAGAGCTGGGCCTGACCCAGTTCCACATCGGCAGAAAGGAAGAGTTGAAGCAACTGGCGGATTTGACCCAAAAGAAAATCAACGTGCTGATCCTCGGCGGGCAGGGCGTCGGCAAAACGCATTTGCTGGACAATTACAAAATGCCGAACCTCATCAGGGTAGGGGAGTTCAAGAGCAACAAGGAAGTACTGGGCGGGCTGCTGCTGGCCATCCTGGAAAGGGAACCGGAACGGGCAGAGTTTATTCTACAGGTAGAAGAAGCCCGGGTCAACGAAATAGTCATGCGCAAATCCCCGAAGTACCTCATCCACGACCTGGTGGCCGTCACCAAAAAACACGAGTTCACGCTCGTCATCGACGATGTGACCACTATCACGCCCACTGCGGTCACCGGCCTGGAGAAGTTGAAAAACCACTTCCACATCGTTTGTGCCGCACGGAGGGTGCCGGTCGAAAAAGCCACCTTCCTGACCAACTTCGAGCGCATAGACCTAAAACCACTGGCGAGGCCAGAAACGATGGAGCTTATCGCCCGTTTGTCAAAACCCTTCCTGAACCGCATAGAGGACTACGAGGCCTACAAGAACCACATCTGGGAAAACACGAACGGCGTGCCGCTCTACGTCTGCGAAATGGTTGACCGCTACAGCAAGGAGGCCGACATCAACACCGAACTGGTCAAGGACATCCGCCACACCGCCGCCCTCCAGGAAATCAACTTCGCCCCCTTTGTCGTGGGCGTGCTGGCCTGCATGACCGTGCTGCGCTATTGGAGCCGCATCTCCGGCGAGGACGCCGGGCCTTTTTACCTTTTGGCAGCGCTCGGCCTGGTGTTCTTGATATTTGGCAGGGGCATTATTGCGGCGACCAAGAAAAAGTACATTTGATACCATGGCACCCGGCAAGGTTTTTTATTCAAGCTAAATCAAGTATTTTTGTAAAAAACAACCAGTTATGTCCGGAGATATATCATCGGCCCAGGCCCCGCTGAAATTGAAGAGAAAAGATCGGTTCGTGACCCTCCGGGAGTACGTCCTTTGGGAGGCCAAACATGATGAAAAATATGAGTATCACAACGGTAAAATTGTCAAAATGCCATACGCAAGGGGACCGCACAACGAAATCACCATCAATGTAGTGGCAGCTTTAAAAAACGCCGTCCGGCCGCTCAAGAAAAAGTACCGTATTTTCAGTGGTGACCAAAAAATTTATCTGCCTGAAGTCAACCACGGGGTTTACCCTGATGCTGTGGCAGTGAGCGAAGTTCCCGAATATTGGGATGATGACACACTTTTGCTTGTAAACCCGCTGCTGGTCGTCGAGGTATTATCAAGAAGTACGCAGAAATACGACCGGGAAGGCAAGTTCGACCTATACAAGGCCCGTCCCTCATTCGAAGAATACATTCTCGTCCGGCAAGACACCTGTGAAGTGGAAACCCGCTTTCGGGAAGAACCCGGCCTATGGCGGGAAACCGTCGTCACAGACCCGAACGGCACGGTTTTCCTGAAATCGATAGGCTGCGTCATTTCTATGGCCGACATTTACGAGCACATTGAGTTTCCGAAGCCTGCCGCTAAAAAGTAATAACCGCAGATTTTCAAGATTGGGAAGTTCAGATAGCACATGTAGTTGGTTTTTCAATTGATTGATTGATATTCAAACAGTTGAATAAGCCATCAAACTATGTAACCATCTATCAGATGACCATGCCCAACCACCTCGCCGGCGGCACCGTTTTCACGGGCTTCTTCGCCACCATCCTTTTCGGGCTGAACATTCTGTCCAGCCCGGCCATGCTCATCACTACTTTGGTGGCCTCCGTGCTGCCCGACTGCGACCATACCCGCTCGCCCATCGGCAAACTATTGTACCCCATATCCAAGTTCCTCAACCGCAGGTTTGGCCACCGCACCATCACCCACAGCCTCCCGGCGC
>JACJYR010000006.1 GCA_020636005.1 Lewinellaceae bacterium | reverse complement strand
GCCACAAACACCGATGGTGACGGCAGCGGAGCTGGAAGTGACGCTGCCGCAGCCGTTGCCCGTGGCACTTACGAGTACCCGGTAATAGGTGGTCGTGGCAAGGGCTGGCGTGGTGTAGCTGCTGCTGGTTGCGCCAGCGATATTATTGAAAGTGATGTTGTCGGAAGAGGACAGCCATTGGTAGCTGAGCGACGGCGTACCGCCCGTGGCGGTCACGCTGAGGCTCGCAGTGCCACCGGAACAAATCGTGGTTCCCGTCGGCTGTGCGGTGATGGCGGGGTCGGCGACCACGGTGACGGTTGCCGCTGATGAGGTGACGCTGCCGCAGCCGTTGCCGGAGGCGCTGACCACTGCACTGTAATACGTAGTGCTGGATAACGCAGGGGTTGTGTAGCTGCTGGAGGTTGCGCCAGCGATGTTTGAAAAAGTGATATTGTCGGTGCTGCTCTGCCACTGGTAGTTGAGCGACGGCGTGCCACCCGTGGCGGTCACGCTGAGGCTCGCAGTGCCGCCGGAACAAATCGTGGTTCCCGTGGGCTGGGCGGTGACGGCGGGGTCGGCGACCACTGCGACGGTGAGGCAGTTGCTTGCCGCCTCGCAGGCTACGCCGTTCAGCGTCGAAATCGTGATTCTTCTAAAATAAGTGGGCTGCGTGATGCCCGCCGGGGGGTTATAGGTTGCTGCCGTTGCTGATGCGATGGTCGTGAACCCTGTGTTGCAGTCCGTCGGGCTGCTCTCCCAGCGATAGGTGCGTGTGCCCGCTGCCGTTCCCGCCGTTGGGCTGGTGAAGGCCACGGGGTCGCCGCCGGAACAGACGGTCTCGCCGCCCGCTATTGCGCCGCCATTGACCGTATTCACCGTGACGGTCACGCAGTTGCTTACCGCTTCGCAGGCCACGCCGTTCAGGGTCGAAATCGTGATTCTCCTGAAATAGGTGGTCTGCGTGATGCCTGCGGGCGGGTTGTAAGTTGCTCCAGTTTGCCCGGAAATGGTCGAGAATCCTGTAGAGCAGTCTGTGGTGCTGCTCTCCCAGCGGTAGGTGCGGGTGCCCGCTGCCGTTCCCGCCGTTGGGCTGGTGAAGGCCACGGGATCGCCGCCGGAGCAGACGGTTTGGTTGCCTGCTATCGTGCCGCCGGATACCGTGTTGACCAAAACAGACATGGACTGTACGGAAGTACAGCCACTGCTATTGGTGACCGTCACGGTGTAGGTACCGGCGTGTACGGGCGCGATATTATTAGAAATGAGTGCTTCACCTCCCCCTGAACAACTGCCACTAACCAATTCAAAACTCCAATGCTGGTTTTGTCCGCCGGTAATTGACCATTGGTGGATGTTTGCGCCATCCGCAGTTGAAACGCCGGATACATCTACCGCCATGTTGCTGTTCAAATTGATGATTTGGTACCACCCGTCGCCGGTACTTTGCAGCCTGAACCGCTGGGCAATGGAGTTATTTAGCGTCCATTGTCGGATATTGTCACCGTTGTTGGTTCCACCGCCCTGAACGTCCACCGCTAAATTACTATTCACATTGATAAGGTAGAAATAGTCGTTTCCGGCATCCAAAAGGTAGAAATGTTGGGCGTTCGTACCGTTGTAGGTATTCTGCTGGATATTAGTACCATTTCCCGTACCGCCACCTGCTACTTCCATCACCTTGTTGGAATGCCTTGCCCGTAGGCGGTAAGCCACACTGTTACCAGTGCAAAGGTAGCCGTTGGGCAGGCTTTGGATGCCAAAACTGTATCCGTTCGGGCCGGCCCACTGGTAAGCAGCCTGGTTGTTCGGGTTGACGGACAGTTGTAACTGCTCCCCGACACATACTTCGGCGGTACAGTCGCCTGGGGTCCAGCCACCGGCGCCATTTACCCGGTACTCACAAACCAGGTTTGGTCCTGCCGGTGGCTGGTTGATGGTGACCGATGCAAATTCGTCGCAGCCGTTGCTCCCGATGCCCACCTGGTACGTCCCGGGGTTCAGGTTGTTATAAACGGTCATGTTATACGTCCATGTACCGTTTAGGCTGCTCCAGAAACCGTTCGGCAGGTTGGTTATTTGTATGGTTCCGTTGGGATTTAAACAGGTCGGCTGCGTCACATTCACCTGTGGTGTCGGCGTGTTAATGACCTCCTTGGTGACGACATTGGAGCTTTGCCAACCGCTGCTTGAACAACTCCTTTTTGTTGTTCTCCGGTATTGCCGGGTTTGTGAAATATAGCCGGGGTTGTAGGAAGAGCCATTGGCACCGCTGATATTTATCCAACTGCCACTTGTCCCGTCCCGGTAATCCCACCAGTATTCGATGGTTCCTCCGTTCCCGCCGCTGGGGATGCTCTGGTTGCTGATATTGCCGGGGTCGTAGCCGCCGCACCTGCTTTCGTCACCGGAGATGGAACCGCCATTGGTCAGGGGCGAACAACAAACATTATAATTATTGGAGTTGTAGGTGCCAATGTTATTGCAGACGTTGCTCGACTCGTAGGTATCTACCAGGACGCCGCCTATCCAAACCCGCCAGCGTACCCGGTTCACCCCTACCGGAACCAACATATTGTAGGTGCCAGAACCGCTCCCAGATACACAGCCATAAGCAAGTCCTTGCGCCCAACTCGAACCGCCATTATAAGATATGAACCCTTCGTAACAGTGGTTACAGTCGCTAATGATGGTAACGCTGGAAGTGCACTGGGCCGTTGATTTATTGGAAAAAGAAAGAAAAGACGATAAAAAGAGCAATGCGATTAAAGCCTTTTTAACGAGCAGCCTTGGGCAGGACAGCCCACGATAGGTGTGGATGTTTGTCATTTTTCTCATCAAATTTAAAATTAAAAGATAGGGTAATTCCGGGAGGATGAAGACCGACCTAAGTAGTAAGTGTTGTTTCATAGTTGTGTTTGTAATTTGCCAAATACCCTTGCAGCGGCAAGGGTAAGTTCATAGTTTATGTAGCCGCCAGATGTACAGAAAGGGAATTAGTTCGGGAAATGCCGGAGTGTCTGTTAGTGTAAAAGAATTGGCTGGGAAGCCAAAGGCCTCCCAGGCCAGCTCGTAATAGATGAGTACATAACAAACAAAATATTCTTTAATGCCCGCATTGGGCTAAATGCTTATCTAAAAAATTGGGGGAGGGAAGGATGGGAAGGATTATGTGGACACCTACTATACTTCAATAACTTTTCCTGTTTTTCAGTCGGTGCAACAATGTGGGAAGGGTTTGAAACCAACGGTATTCCTAATTGGAATAATAAGCACATTTGGGTGCATAATGTGCTTTATCGTGCAAAAAAGTGCTCTTTTTGACAACGATGTGAAGGAAACCAAGGCCATGAAACTGTTCAACTGACATGGGAATGTTTGGCAAAAAAAAGCGGACGGGCATTTGCCCGTCCGCACCACAATACATTATGAACAATAATTATTAATTACAATATGCCGATGACCAACTGCACCACTCTTGGCCTGCGGCCCGGGATGTTCACCCATACGGCGTAATGCCCTTCGTGCAGGTCACGCAAGTCCATCTGGTAGTACTTGCCCCATACCTCGTCGAGGTGGAACTGCTTCATGCGCACGCCCGCATTATTGAAGATGTGGATGTCCACGTCCTTGAAGCCCACGATGCCTTCGAGGTTGATGTTCGTGAACTGGTTCGCCGGGTTGGGGAACAGCACGAAGTCAATCATATCTTCATACTCGACGACCTTCACCTCGGAGTAGCCCACCGTGCCGTCAATGTTGTCCCTCCTGATGCGGTAATGGTTTTTGCCGGTCAGCGGCTCGAGGTCGTAGCCCTCGTAAACGTCAGCGGCGGCATCCTGCTCGGAAGGGATGTTGTATATCTCCTCGAACTCAATGCCGTCTGCTGACCGCTCTATAGAATACGTGCTAACAAAGTAATCCCCCTGGTGTACCCACAACAGTTCGGTATGTTCGAGGTGCTTCACGGCCTCGAGTTGGAAGCTTTCCGATTGGCTGCCCGCCAATGCCTGCACCACGTTCAACGTCTGGTTTACCTCGCAGATGAGCTGATACTGCGCAGTATAGTATTTCACATAGACATAGTGCGCACCGGCGGTCACGGAATAGGTGGCTGTCGGGCTGTTGCAGTTGGCGAAGCAGTTGTGCTCCGGCTGCCAGCTTGCGCTGAAAATCTGCACGGAGGTCACGGGCGCACCGTCGAGGCCGGTCACGGTGATGCTGCCGGGGCCTGTGCTGATGCCGATGTTGGCACAGTCGGGCGTACCGGTGTTGCTGCCGCCACAGTTGCTGGAAATGCCGAGGGTCACGATGTTCGACTCGACGTAGTTGGGGCAGCCGGCCCGGCGTGCACAGCGCAGGTAGCAGGTCTGCTGCGTTGGGCTGCCGGGGCTGTAGTCAAGGCTGGTGGCACCGGGGATGATGGTCCAGTGTGGGTCTTGTCCCGCCTGTATCTGCGTGATATTTGTGGTCGGGTAACTGCACGAAGTGGTACTCTTGAGCCAGATGACCTCCAGGTTGCCGGCCCCACCGGACGGTGCAACGCAGTTTTTCACCAAAGATGCAGCACCCTGGTTCGGGCAGTAGGTAGTTGAGCCGGTGCAGGCAGTGCCGAAGCCGATGGTGCCCGCATTGGTCACGTTGTCGCAGGTGCCGCCGCCGCCGCCGACCGTCACTGTCGCCTGTTTTTCACAAATCAGGCTGTAGCCCGCCGTGTAGTATTTTGCATAAACGAGGTAGGAGCCTGCGTTCACGTTCACTGTTTGCGAAGCGCCACAATTTGCGAAGCAACTGTAAACAGGCTGCCAAGTGGCACTGAAAATTTGCAGCGAACTGACGGGCGCACCATCGAGGCCGGACACCGTGATGGTGCCGTTGCCCGTGGTGATGGTGATGTCCGCTTCACAGTCCGGGTTGCCGCCCGTGGGCGTGCCCTGGCATCCACAGCCATCGGCGGTCACCACGTCGTTGGTGGTGTTCGGGTTGCCGTCGTTGCAGGGGGTACCGGGCGTGGCCGGAAAGGCGGGGTTGTTCGGCTGGCAGTCGTTGTTGTTGCACACACCGTCGCCATCGGAGTCGCCGCCTTGATTGGCGCAGGGGTCGTTGCTGGTGATGGTCACGGTGAAACTACAGGTTTGCGTGACACCGTTCAGGGTGGCAGTATAAACGACTGTCGTGGTGCCAATAGGGAAACAATGGCCCGGCGCAAAGTTGCTGTTCAGGTTGGGTGTCCCGCAGTTGCTGGTAGCTGATGGCGCAGTCCAGTTGACAACCTTGCAGGAACTTCCTGCGCTTACGCTCTGCGAAATATTGGTGGGACAGTTGGTGAGGTTGACCGTTGTGTTGGTCTGTGAAACGGTGGCAGATTTTACCGCCGTGCAGCCACCAGGGCCAGTGACGGTCACGGTGTAAGTACCTGCCCCGACGTTGATGCTCTGGCTGCTGGAGCCGTTGCTCCACAGGTAGGTTCCACCGCCGGAAGCCGTGAGGGTGGTCGTCTGGCCGGTGCAGACGCTCAGGTTGCCCGTGATGTTGACAGTGGGTTGATTGATGGCACATCCACCATAAAGGCGAATCTGGTCAATTTCGCCAACTGCATAAGCCGCTCCCCCATCTGGTTGGTAGCCTTGCACCCGGATTTCATACTCTGCCGAGGTGCTGCTCAAATTAAAATCTGGGTCGTCAGAAAAATCAAAAGTGAATTGTTGCCAAGTAAATTTGTCAACATTCAGCCCAGTCTGTTGGAAAACATTGACCCCATTACGGAGTACCCGGATGCCCATTTTTTCTGGGGATTTGAGTTGTAAACCGCCTGCTGTTGCGCCAGCGCTTCCCCTGTAATAGAAGGTTAATTTGCTCAGTTTTCCGTTTTGACCAGAAGAGCTTGCATTTACCTTAATTGAGTAGTAATGGTTGTCGTAAACGTTCGAAGCGTCTGTAATGACGGGGTTGAAGGTATTGGAAACAGAAGTATTTGCACAGATAGCATTGGGGCTGTTCTCGGCACTTTTGTTGTACGGGAAGGGAGCATTTGCCACACAGGAGTGGAGATTGTACGAAGCCTCCAAATTGTTCGCTGTGATATTTATACAGGAACTATTGCTGGGATAAGCTGCCGTAAATTCTGAAAAGTTGGCAACGCCATTTGCTGCCGTACAGGCATCAAGACTATAAAAGACCAAGAGCTTTTCGTCAATACAGTTACTTTGGTTGTTAGGTGTGCCCGCACATCCGCAGCCGTTGGCAGTTACCACGTCGTTGGTGGTGTTCGGGTTGCCGTCGTTGCAAGGTGTACCGGGCGTGGCGGGATAGACGGGGTTGTTCGGCTGGCAGTCGTCGGCGTCGCAGGTGCCGTCGTTGTCGGCATCGGGGCAGCCACCGCCGCCTACCGTCACGGTTGTTTGTTTTTCACAAATCAGGCTGTAGCCAGCCGTGTAGTATTTGGCATACACATAATAAGTACCCGCAGGCACGGGCACGGTTTGCGAAGCGCCACAGTTTGCGAAGCAAGAATAAACGGGCTGCCAAGTGGCGCTTAAAACTTGAAGCGACGAAACAGGTGCACCGTTAAGACCCGTCACCACGATGGTGCCGGTGCCCGTGGTGATGCTGATGCCCGTGTCGCAGTTGGGAGTGCCACCGCCGCCACCAGTCCCTTGGCAGCCGCAGCCGTCCGCTGTCACCACGTCGTTGGTGGTGTTCGGGTTGCCGTCGTTGCAGGCCGTGCCGGGTGTTGCCGGGAAGGCCGGGTTGTTGGGCTGGCAGTCGTTGTTGTTGCAGACACCGTCGCCGTCCGTGTCGCCACCGAGGTTGGCGCAGGGGCTACAATCGTTCACGGTGAAGGTGGTAGTCTTGACGATTTGACAGTTCGGAACGGCTGGATTGGTAATGGTAGCCGTGACCGTTTTCAAACCGGGCGAATTGAAGGTCACCGTGACCGAACGGGGGTCAATGCTGGACTGGCTCGCCACCGAGCTTTGCGGCTGGATGACGTAGGAATAGGTGTACAGCGGGTTGGTCGGTGGGAAGTACGGGTCGTTGGCATCGGCAAACAACAAGAAGGAGTTGGTGAGGCAGCCGTTCGGCACGGTGAAGGTAGCCGAGAGGTTGCAGGCCACGGGCGTGCCAGCGCAGGTGCAGCCGTCAGCCTGGATTATGTCATTGGTGGTGTTCGGGTTGTTGTCGTTGCAGGCCGTGCCAGGGGCTTGGCCTACGTTGTTGATGGTGACGTTGATGAACTTGTCGCAGCTATTGGCACCGATGCCCACTTGGTACGTGCCGGGGTTCAGGTCGCCGTACACAGTCTTGTTCTGTGCCCATGCACTGCCGTTCAGGCTGCTCGCATAGCCATTTGGCAGGTTGGTGATGACAATCTTGCCCTTGGGGTTGGCGCAGGTCGGTTGGGTCACCGTTACCTGTGGCGTCGGGGTGTTGATGACCGTCACGTGGATGGTCTTGGTGGCCGTGCAGCCGTTGGTATTCGTCGCGGTTACGGTATAATCGCCGGCCTGACTGGTTGTGATGCTGTTGGAAACATGGACATCCCCGCCAGAATTTCCAGTATTGGAGCAAGTCCCGCTCGTTTTTTCGATTTTCCAGTGTTGGTTGCTGCCATTGGCTGCGGCATTCCATTGGTGCACATTTGCACCATTGGCGGTAGATGCATCGGACACGTCCAGGGCCCTGCCGCTGTTGCGGTTGATGATTTGATAATATCCGTTTCCAACATGGTGAAAACGCCATTGCTGGGCACCGGAGCCATTTTTGGTCCAAACCTGAACATTGTCGCCGTCATTTATTCCCCCTCCACTTACATTCAGTGCCAAACCCGTTTCGACGCTGATAATGGAGAAATAATGGTGCCCGTCGTTATTGGTCACGTATTCAAAGCGCCAGCGCTGATTTTGCTGACCATAATCACTCCACTGTTGGACGTTGGCACCACTGCCACTTTGGGCGTTGGAGACATCCAGCACTTTCCCACTGTGTTTGGCTGTAAAGCGGTAGTGGACATTGTTGTCAATGCAGAACAAAGGGTCGCTGTAGTTGAGCACGTTGCGTGAAAACCCGTTTGGCCCGCTCCATTTATAGAAAGCCTGGTTATTGGGTTTAACCGAGAGGTCCAAAGCATCACCTGCGCAGACCGTGACCGAACAGCTGCCGAGGTCGTTCCAGCCGCCGTTGTTGACATTTGCCTCGCAGATGAGGTTGAGGTTGTTGGCATCTACTGTTTTGGTCACCACATTGGATGTAATCCAACTGTTGTTGCAGCCAGCACCCTCCCGGCGGGCCTCCCGGCGG
The DNA here is from genome assembly GCA_020636005.1 of Lewinellaceae bacterium. Taxonomy (GTDB): domain Bacteria; phylum Bacteroidota; class Bacteroidia; order Chitinophagales; family Saprospiraceae; genus UBA6168. The sequence continues at coordinate 257,434 of JACJYR010000006.1, read as the reverse complement.
TATTGAGTGGTCTGGTTGATGTTGCCGGGATTGTAAGCAGAACCAGTGGCACCAGAGATGGTCGTCCAACTGCCACTGCCCACCTTTTGTTGCCAGCGGTAAACAATGGAGCCGCCGGAGCCGCCGGAAGCGGAGCCACTGCTATTGATATTGCCTGGGTTGTAAGCACCGCAGTTGGACTCATCTCCCCAAATGCTGCCTGCATTGCTCACATTGATGCAGTTCGGTTGGCAACCGCCCGTATTGGCTGTTGCGTTTCCGGTGCTACAGTTGACTGAGCCATTGCCACTGCCGCCGGCCCAAGTCCAGGTGAATGATGCAGAACCTGTTCCTGTAAAAGTTTTCGAATCCCCTCCTGAAATAATGGCTGTTTGGCTACCACCAACGGTCAGTAAATTACAACCAGTGTTGTTGATGGTGAAACTGTAGGTGCAGCCGCCACCGCCACAGGAGTTATTATAAAGAGTATGGTATCCCCCTGAAAAATTAACAGTTGAGGTGGTTGTGTTGCCATACTTGCAATAAACAGTACCACTTGATGCACTTGGATATATCGTCGTGGCCTGTCCATACCCAAGAGACCCCATGTTAAAGGTTTGCCCGGCATAAGCGCCATTTGCTTCATAACAGTAAACCGTTACGGAGCAGTTGGAGTTGTTTTGTACATAAACGCTTCCAGTAACTTCGTCCACGCAAGTAGAAAGTGGTTCGTTGTTTCCCCCGTTGGCAAAAATGTTATTGCCGAAGGGAAAAACGAATGTCATCACCAGTAATAAGACCTTCAATAAATGATAACGGGAAGAATGGAAGGATTGGGCAGCCCCATGAGCCGAAGCATGCTTCGTTGCAATGGAACGGTTCAGGGTTTTAGGATGACGCCTTGACGGCCCTGCCATTTCTGTAATGACAGTTTCACCCAAATCCCTTACAGATTGTAAGTGCTTGTTCATAAATAAATAAGTGTTTGGTTAAAAAAATTGTATGCAGACAGGTAAACCCCCTTGAGAAAGAGCATACCAATTGCTGTCTTGAACTGCGTGGTGTGAGATACTAGTGATGTGAGAAGAAAAGAAATTAGCTATTCTGGAGGGACTTAACAAGGCTGCAAATTTGGGAGAATGCGCAGCCGAAAAAAGCGTCCATGTTGTAAAGGATGCTTCTGTTGTAAAAATGTGTAGGTAAGATTGTATTAATCTGCAAAGGCCATCAAGCAGGCATGATGAAACAAAAACGGCTGCCCACCCCCACTTCCGATTCCACCCAGATGCGACCACCATATCCCTCGACGATGCGCCTGCACACGGCCAGCCCGATGCCGGAGCCGCCCATGTCGCCTTTCACGAAGAGGTCGAACAGGCGGCTGATGCGTTCTGCCGGGATGCCCTGCCCGTTGTCGGAGACGGTGAAAAAGTAGTCGCTGCCCTTTTGCTCAAAAGCTACCATCACTTCCGTTACCACGCCCGCCCTTCGGTACTTGATGGCATTGCCGACGAGGTTCTGGAACAACTGCACCATGCGGGGGCGGTGGGCGATGACTTCCGGTAAATCTTTGGGGACGAAAAGTTCCACGCCCGCCTGCTCGATTTGCGATTGCAGGGCATTGCGTACTTCGTGCAGCACTTCGTTCAGCATTACCTCTTCTGGCTCGCTGGCATCCTGCCCCATGCGGGCGTAGGCGATGAGGTCACGGCAGAAGGTGCTCAGGCCCTTGATGCTGCGGCGGGCTTTCTGCATGAAGTCCTGTTCCTTTTCAGGGGGCAGGGCACCGGGTTTTTCATCCAAAAAGAAGGTGTAGTTGAGCGCCTGGGTGACGTAGCTCTGGATGTCGTGGGCGAGGGAGTAGCTGAACAGTTCGAGGTCGGCATTGGCGGTGGCGAGTTGCTGGTTGGAGGCGGCCAGCTCGTCGGCGAGGCGCTTGTTCTTTTGGGCGGTTTTGTAAATGTAAAGGGCGGCGAGGGAGAGCAGGAGGAGCACGGCGGCTGCGACAAAGAGGGCGGCCTGAAAATTTTTGGCCCGCCCAGCCTGCTTTTCCTTTTCAAACTGTAGTCGTTGGTTTTCAAGGGCTTTCTCGGCGAGCCTGCTCTCCACCTCGATTTCGGCGAGGCCGATGTTGTACATCTCCTGTTGCAGCGTGTCCTGGATGCCGCTGGCACGCTGGTAGTGGGCCAAAGCCTTGGCGGGGTCCGTGTCTTCCAGCAATTGGCCCAGCAACCGATGGTAAACCTTTAGCTCGATTAAAGCTGAAAAATCGCTGTCTTTGACTTTTACAGGCAGCCGTTGCAATAAAGCAAGGGCCTTGTGGTTGTCACCCATTTCCAAATATACTTCGGCAACGGCGTTGTAGGCGGCTATGATGGTGCTTGCATAGCCAGTTCCAAATCCCTCATTGGTCTGGATGGCATCCAACCCCAATGAGAGCGCCTGTTCGGGATGGCCTTCCCGCAACCTCAGTCTGGTATTGTAAACTTTGGCAAAGGCCATTAATACTTTGAAATCATTTTTTTCAGCCATTTCAAGGGCTACGGGGCAATACTGCGTGGCGGAATCAAGATTACCAGCTTTGAGGTATATTTCACAAAGCCTTAGATTCGATGCTGCCTCATTTTGGATATTCTGACCTTTCGATAAATCCATCGTCTTGTATGCCCAATAAAGCGCTTTTTCGCTATCGTTGGAGGCAAAATGATAGTACCAGGCCAAATCATCATAGATAATTGCTCTTCTGGCAGGTGGACAGTTTGGGCAGTCTTGGAGCAAGTTGGCGGCCAGCATCAAATCCTTGAAAGCATTTTTCATGTCGCCCTTGAAATAATGGACTGCACTTAAATCCCGATGGAGCAGGATTAAAAGCGCGGTATTCCCAAATATTTCACCGGTGCCCAATGCTTTCGCAAAGACCAGGGCAGCGCTATCAAGCTGTCCTTTACGGGTCAGAATAGTCCCCTCAAGATTATAGGATGTCAGTAAAAGTGCAGTATCCCTCAGTGAGGCAGCCTTTTTTATCAGTTCTTCGGCGAAGGCAAGGGCTTCAGGGTGGTCGGACTCATAAAGGTATTTTACAAAATCAAGAAATTTAACCGCTTCGTCCCTTGAGCCGTCAACCGCTTGTTCGTACTGCTGCCTCAGGCTGTCCACTTGGCTTTGACCATTGAGGCTGCCTAACAGGAAAAGAAGACTTATGGATGTCAGTAGAAATTTCATTTTGAAATGTGAATTTTAAATGGGGACAATGAAATAGAAACGGCTGCCTTCCCCAACTTCGGACTCCACCCAAATCCTTCCGCCGTACCCCTCAACAATGCGGCGGCACACCGCCAGCCCGATGCCTGAGCCGCCCATGTCGCCTTTTACGAAGCGCTTACCAAGTTTTTTACCTACCCGGAGCAGGCTGTCGGATTTTACAAGTGCCTGAGTCATAGCAGGCAAAAACAGGAAGGAAAGTAATATTGTGGTTGTAGTCCTCATCCGCAGCAGGTTTCAGGTGCCTGATTTTGCACCTAATTAAAAGAATTTAAGGCCAAGTGTCATTCTCAGCTTGTCTTATGCAATAAAAAGCACTGTTTTTGTAATAAAGTGCAAAACCAAGCCAAACGGTGCCACAAGCCTTACCCGCCCATTTTTCATGTCTGAAACCTACCTTATTTTTGCAAGAAATCAACGCATGAAGACACTTTCGACCATCAAACTCATGGTGCTGGACAACGAGCCTGCACAATTGGAAATCCTGGAGTTCTTCCTCCGCCGCATCGGCGTGGGCAATATCAGAACGGCCAACAGCTACCGCAGCGCTGTTGAACTGTTCCGGGAGTACAAGCCGGACGTGGCTTTGCTGGACATCGAACTGGGCGAGGAGCGCAGCGGCCTCGATGTGGCCCGCTACATCAAATCGGAGAGCAACACCCCTTTCCTTTTCATCACTTCCAATTACACCTCGAAAATGTACGAGCAGGCCAAGGAGCTTGGCCCCCGTGCCTTCATCGGGAGGGAGATGAACGAGCTGAGCCTGCGGCAGGCGATTGAACTGGCCACCGGCCATTTGGATGGCGATGCAAGCCAGGAAGGCAAAGCAGGCAGCGGCGAGGATTTTTACGTCAAATTCGGTTCACAACTGAAGAAAATCCACCTCGCCGATATCCTCTGGGTGGAGGTGGACGGGCGGTACTCCCTCATCAAGACCGCCGACGGCAAGAAGACGCTCGTGAACACGCCTCTCCGGGAAACAGTGCTCAAGCTCCCACAAGACAGGTTTGTCCGGGTCCACAAGAGCTTCGTCGTCAATCTGGACAAGGTGAGTTCTGTGGACATTGGCAATGACATAGCTATTGTGGCAGGGGAAGAAATTCCAATCGGAAGGAACTTCAAAAAGGCATTTTCTAACAGGATGCGCTTGTTTTGACCAATGCCACTCTTTCCATTCCTATGCTGGCATTCACTGATACTTTGAACTGTGCCACTCCATTTTTCAGTGGAGGAGAAATTAGGGTCCGGACTATCTTTTTCCAGGAATTCCAGCAGTAAAATAAATTCTAATAGTAGATCGGGATGGTTTGACTTTGTTGTCATTTGTTGTAAACGGCTGAATCCCAACAATTTTAAACGACTATCCAACAATTTCAAACAGCACTAATTGTATCGAATAATTTAGCCCATATATTAAAGTGTTGATGATGGTGACCGTCATCTGCGTTCAATACTTATTAAGGGTTAATGCCTTTACTGACAAATCTGTAAACTACATTTTGAAATCAGGCCAAATGGGCTATCTTTGCCCTGTCCTGTTCCCCCTTTGTCAAACGGTTATTTAGAAATACTGCTCTTTTGGTATTTTGAAATCTGACACAATGCTCGATGATTGGAAAATTTTCCGAAGCTTTTTAAGCTAATTTTATAAGGTCATCAGCACACATCCAAGCGATTAATAACTAGTCTTGCTCACCCACTTTGGCCTTTTCCAGTTGCCACATTATAGAACACACCGACAAAAGTTCCTGACGGATCCGACTATTTTTTCCGACCGTATTCTATGAAAAACTACTACCAGGAACGTGGCATGAAGGCTGACCGACATTCCTGAATTAATTTCTTTTACCTGGTCTCGTGAAGAAAATATTTGACTAAATTCGCATTTGTGAATTTTGTAAAACCTTTATTATCAGTTTTTTACCTAAAACCTGGGAGGCTTTACCGATTAATCCCGAACAATTGAAGCATGAACGGATGCAAAAGTGAGCCAAAGGATAAACAGTCAAATTTCAGAAATGAACTGCCTCACATCTTACTTCTCTCCCCTCACGGCTTTGTTTAATATTGTGAGAAACCTATAAACTCAAACCTCCTTACCTAGAATTCATGAACGAGCACTACGAGCAAACAAAATCATGGGCCTGGAAAACGATCTTTCGCCCTTTTATTTTTCAGACAGCCCTGCTGAGTTTAGCGGCCTTGTTTTCCCCTGAACAATCCCTGGCCAACCGTGGAATGGCTTTGCCAGATTACCCTTCCTGCATTTGGAATAGCTTATTTGCTGTTGACGCCGGCGACAACCAAAATATCTGCCTGGGGGATGCAGCACAATTAAACGCCACTGGTGCCAATACCTATCAATGGGCCCCAGCCGCCGGTTTGAGCTGCACCACCTGCCCCAACCCGCTGGCCAGCCCATCATCCACAACCACCTATTTCGTTACCGGCAATGACGGCACCGTGGATTCGGTTACGGTGGCTGTTTTTTCCCCGCCGGCAATCCTTTCCGTCGAATCTAACAACGCTTCGGATTGCAGCCTTCCTAATGGTTCTATCATCATTGAGGCAACGGGGGGCGGCCCGCTGGAATACAGTATTTCAGGTGGCAATTCCTGGCAGAACAGCGGTACATTCAATGCCCTTGCGGTTGGCACCTATTCAATCGTTGTGCGGAATGCGGGAGGCGCCTGCCCGGTACAGGGCGGTACGGTGGAAATTGACCAGCCGCTTCAACCTGCCATCACAGGATACCTTAAACTGGATCCATCGGGTTGCGATCAATTCGATGGCGGGATTGCCGTTACGGCATCAGGCGGCCTCATCCCGTTGCAATACAGTATAGACGGCGGCATTCAATGGCAAACAGGCATCAATTTCCAGCAATTGGGCGCCGGGCTTTATCATCTCTTTGTCAGGAACGCTGATGGTTCCTGCGCCAATGGCGACACCCTGGTGGTATTGGACAGCCCCGGCGATGATCCAGTGATTTCTAACATATTCCTTGGCCATCCTACCAACTGCAACCTGCAAAACGGATCCATTACGATTTCTGTGATTGCTGGCAACGTAGATCTGGAATACAGCATAGACGGAGGGGTGAATTATTTCCCCCAAAATGAATTTTACAACCTGAGCGAAGGTGTTTACCAGGTTTTTGCAAAGGTGGCCAATGATTCCTGCATTGCAAATGGCGGTTTTGTTGAATTAAAAAGCTTCAACCATCCGGTCATCTACGGCACTTCAAAGGTGGAGCCTTTGAGTTGCGGGGCCAGCAACGGCACCATTACCATCCTGGCCTATGGGCCAAGCACGATTGAGTTCAGCATCGACGGGGGCGCTACCTGGCAGGCTTCCAATTCTTTTTCCAACCTGCCTTCGGGCAGCTATGCAATTGCGGTCAGGAACATTGATGGGACCTGTGAAACAGATGGCGGGCCACTGGCCCTGGCAGGCCCGGCGGAGCCAATTATTACAGGAGTCAGTTTTACCAATCCGGCAGAATGTGGCATCAGCAACGGCTCCATTTTGATAGCGGCCACTGGGGCGGGTAGTTTGGAATATACCATTAACGGCGGCTCCACCTGGGCTTCCAGCCCCAATTTTACGGGACTGGCCAATGGTGCTTACCAGATTGCCGTCCGATATGCGGATGGGTCGTGCGAGGTGCCCTATTCCTCGAATCCTTTGCAACTGGCCAGCCCCGACAACCCGCCTGTCATTAATAGCATTTCCATCATCAATGCAGGCAACTGTGGCCAAAACAACGGCCAGGTTACCATCAATGCCACCGGCACCGGGAACCTGTTGTACAGCAACAATGGCGGCTTGTTTTTTCAGTCCAATCCGAGTTTTTTCAACCTGCCTGCCGGCACCTATTCGCTCAAGGTGATGAATCCGGCCAACGGTTGTGTGGTTACCGCAAGTGCCACCCTGACGGCAACGCCGGGATGCCCGGATACGGTGCAGGTTGTCATCCCGCTGACCGGTACGGCCAACTTCTGCTTCAATGCCAATCTACTGGACATTCAGGGCAGCCTGACCAGTGCCACCATTTGCAACCCTGGCAGTGCGGCGACTGTCTTGGCCACCAACCTCAACGGCACCTGTGTGGATTTGACGCCGGCCAATGGGTTTGAAGGCCAGTCGCCCGATTTGATCTGCCTGGTCCATTGTTTCGATAACACCACCACCCTGTGCGACACGACCTACCTGAGCATCAATGTGATGCAGGTGATTTGCGACGACGTGTTCCCCTTCGATTCGGTCTCCGTGAACTATGCGGGCAACCCGACGAACTATTGCGTTCCCGTTCCATATTTCACCCTGTTTGGCGATGACCTGGTTTTTGAAGGCCAAACGGTGGTGGATCCTTTCGGCTGCGAGTTTGTCCCAACGGTTGCCTATTCCTATTCTTTCTTGCCCGGTGGGGGCTTCGGCGGGCCGTACCAATTGGAATATTGGAAAGTTAACGGCAACGATTTGACCGGATTTTTCCAAAACCCCAATGAACTGCTCGATCTGATGAACAGTTTAGATCCAACCGGCAACTGGCAAATCAACCCCGTAGGGACCTTGATTTTTGGCGGCAATCCCGTCTCTACCTATGGCGACATGAAAGTCAACATCCAGAACGGAAACCCGACTTTCCTAAGCCCCAACTTCACCTTTCAGCCGATGGGCTTCACGGTGGGCCTGACGCATCTGGGCATTCATGTTTTAACCGTGACCAATCCGGCGGACGGTTGTTCGGATACCTTGTACATCAATGCGGTAGCAGTGCCGACGGTCACGGAAACTGTTTTCCTGACAACGGGCGTCAACACACCAACGGGTGAATTTTGCCTGAATGGGGATGAACTGCCCGGGAATACAATTGTCAATGTCGGCTATTGCCAAACACCCTCCAACGGGGTGGCACCATTGGCTAACGATACCTGTGTTTTTTATGTGCCAAACCTCAATTTTGCCGGGGCGGATACCTTTTGCATAACGGTTTGCGACGATGGCTTCCCACAGTTTTGCGACACGACCATTTTTATTGTCAACGTGTTGCCGGAAACGGATGTGGTAAACATCAACATCCCGGCTGGCACGGCTTCGGTAGATACCTGCCTTTCCAGTTTCATCATCGAATTGCCGGGGGCCATCACTTCCAGTAGTTTTTGTGGGATCAACAACAATGAAATCTCCATTGGCACTACGGGCAACTGCCTGAACATCAGTCCTGTCAACAACTTTTCCGGGACATCGGAGGCTTGCATTATTTTTTGCAGCGGGGCCGTTTGCGACACCACTATTGTAGTTGTCACGGTAGAACCACCTGTTGTTTGTGCCGATATTTTTACCCAAAACCCTGTGACCATTGCCTCGGCACAATCGGTTGGATTCTTTTGCGTAGGTGTGCCGCCTGGTGATATTGTTGGCTACCAGGTACTGTTGGATGGCGTTCCTTATGCCCAATCCTTTATCCCTTGCGATTTCACGCCGGTCAGTTTTTACCTGTATGGCAGTTTGCCGGCCGGCCCTTATTTGCTCCAAAGCTGGACGGTAAACGGAAACGTCTTTTCCGGCCCGGTATCCGATATTTCATCGCTGGTGGATTCGATGAATGTGTGGGATCCCAATGGCCATTGGAAAGATGTGGCTACTTCGCAGGCCATCGAGGGCGGCCTGCCGGCCAGTGTCTATGGAAACCTTGAAATCACACCTGTTGGCGGCAGTACGGTCATACTCTCCCCCGATGACCTGATCCTGCCATTTGGCGCTGAAATGACGATAGCGGGCTATGGCAGCCACGACTTGGTAGTGACCGCACCAAATGGCTGTTCTGATACAACGGTCGTCATATTGGAGCAGCATTTTGTCACCCCCGAAACCTTGTTTTTTGAAACCCCGCTGAACACAAGCGTCAACCCGGTTTGTGCCAATACCGCTGAACTGCTCGGCATTTTTCAATCCATGAACTTTTGCGGGCTTCCTGGCAACGGCTCGGTCGGCGTGGTTGGTGATACCTGCGTTTCCTACACCCCGAACCTGAACTTTACCGGTGCCGACCAGTTTTGCCTTGTCGTTTGCGACGATTACCAGCCCCAAGTGTGCGATACTTTTTACGTAGTGGTGACAACCGCCATTCCTGTTGATACGGTGTTCATTGATGCACCCGGCGTTGATCCCTTCGATGAATGCCTGGACGGCACGGTGCTGCAATTGCCTGGCATTATAGACACGGCATTTTCCTGTGGCATCAATGCGAACGAGGTAAACCTGTCCTTTAATGGAAATTGCATTACGATAGACCTGAACAACGATTTCACCGGCACGACGGTGGCCTGTGTCGTCCATTGCACAGGCGATGTGCCACCTATCTGCGACACGACCATTTTGGTCATCTCCAATGACACGACCAACAATCCATGCCCTGAGATCTTTGACCCCAACGAAATAACCGTGGTGGTGGTAAATGATACGGGCGAAGTATGCCTGCCAGTGGCCTTGACGGATATTTTCGACTACAATATCCTGCTGGACGGTACAGCCTATGCAGGCACCCTGATGGGCTGTGATTTTGACTCGGCCCATATTTACAACTACAACAACGTGTTCGGGCAGGGCCTGCTGGGGCCGTATTCAGTCAGTTGGAATGCCAATGGAAATACCTTCACCGCTTCAAATGTGGCTGACATGGCCGGGCTGGTAGATCTGATGAACGGCTGGGACCCCAACGGCAACTGGATGCTCATCGCCTCTTCCCTCACCATCATGGGCACCGGCCAAACGGGCACCTATGGAGTGCTCACCGTGACGCATATCTTGACGGGTTCGTCCGTGAACATTGGGGTCACTTCCAACGAGGTGCCTGCCGGGACCAAACTATTCTTCATCGGGGATGGCGAACATATTATCGTACTGGAAAATATCGGGAATGGCTGTACGGACACCCTGACCATCAACGGGATCAACGAGGCTGATGTCATCGTGCTCACCACGCTGGAAGGCATTCCAACGGATACGGTATGCCTCGACACGACGGGCCTGCCGGGCAATTATATGGCGACGGCCATCTGTGGCCAACCCCAGAACGGCGTTTTCGACCTTATCGGGAATTGTTTTACCTATCTCCCCAATCCTGGTTTTACGGGCAACGACGAAGGCTGTCTGGTGGCCTGCGATGATCAGGGCAATTGCGACACGACGTATGTACTCATCACTGTCGTGCCGCTTTGCAGCACCTTTAACCTTTTCCCGGACGGCATCCAGGAGATTGCGGTCAACAATTGCGCCGACGATGCTGCTTACTGCGTGCCTGTACTGCTGGATTCCATTGCCAACTATTCCGTGCTGGACAACGGCAGCCTTTATGCGGGAGGGTTTGTGGCCTGCAACGGAATGTTTACCCAAATCAGCCTGGACACTGGTTTCCACGAAATCGTCGTGTACCAAAGTGCCACGGGTTGTTTGGATACCCTGCTAGCCAACATCACCTGTACCCTGGATACGGTAGGTTGTGGCATATCGGCCTTGTCACCTTTGACCAATATGGCAGTGGATTGTGATAGCCTCACCGCTTTTTGCGTGGGTATTGCAGTGTCCAACTTTCCCAATTTTACCCTTTCCGACAATGGCAGCTTTAATGTAGGGCCAATCGGTACTTGCGGTTCCGGCGGTACCTTTATTTCTGTGCAACTCGATACGGGTTTCCACGAACTTATTTTCACCGATACGGTGAAGGGCTGTGCGGATACCTTTGGCGTGACGGTATTGTGCTATCCGTGGATGGACACCACCGTCAATGTGGCGCTGCCAGTAGGCGACTCCTCGGTGCTTTGCCTTGGCGATTACGGGTTTGACCCCAGTTTGATTGATAGCGTGGCCTTTTCTTGTTTGCCAAACGGAAATGCCTCCTTTGAAATAGACGAGACAACCTGGTGCATCACTGTCTTTGGGGACGCGGTAGGGTTGGACACTGGATGCTTCAAGGTGTATGCCCTGGACTCCTGTTCATATTTCTTTGTGAATGTGGACGTGTCCCAACCTTGCCCCGATCTGCTGCCCGATGGCATGCTCACAGCTGCGGTTCCCTGTTCGCAGGATTCGGGTTTGCTGTGCTTGCCCTTGGCCCTGGCGGATTTGCAAAACAAGGTCTTTTTGGTTGACAATGCCCTGTACACGGCCCCATTGGTGCCATGCGGTACCGACAGCATTTTCAACTATGTGTACAGCGACCTGCCGAACGATGGCTTGTTTGGGCCTTACACCGTGACAGAATGGCTGGTAGGAGGGATTTCGTTCACGGGCACTTTTGACTCCGATCAGGAATTGGTGGATTCGATGAACGTGTGGGATCCGCTTGGCAATTGGCAAATCCTGGTGCAGGGCGGCAACACCCTGATTGTTGGTGGCAACACCGGCAGCTCTTATGGTGATATGAAGATTACCCAAAACAACACCGGCAACCTCACCACCCTCACTGCGGGGACAACAGTAGTGCCGACGGGCCTTGCCATCCTGCTCGAATTGGGCAACCACCTCCTGACGCTGTCCGATACGGTGTTGCAATGTGCTGAAACAGTGGTTGTTGAGATCACCTGCGTCTCTACCGACATTTTTGTGGATACCATCCTTGCGGGCCAATCGGAAACCTTCTGCCTGGATTTATCCGAATTGCCCGGTGACTGGCAAACGGTGGTGAACAATTGCGCAGGCACAGGTTCCATCGTTGATTTTCAGATTCTGGACAGTTGCATCGTTTACACGGGCATCGATGCGGGACTGGACACGGCCTGCATGGTGGTATGCGACGATTTGGGCGTTTGCGATACGACTTTTCTATACATTACCGTCTTGTTGGCCAGTGATTCTATGGTCGTTGCGGTCAATGATACGGTGGTCGCAGGAGAAGGGCAAGTGGTCGCCATTGACGTTTTTCAAAATGATACTATCATTTCGCTGGACGACTTTTACATTGTCGTGCCGCCTGCCCACGGCATGGCTGTTTTCCTGCCCAACGGCAGCATCAATTACGTGCCCGAGCCGGGGTACTGCGACGAATCCGTGCCGGACAGTTTTACCTACGCCATTTGCAACGAAGTAAATTGCGACACTGCGACGGTATTTGTGCTGGTGGAATGTTCGGGCCTGGAGATTTTCAACGCCCTCTCTCCCAATGAGGACGGCAAAAACGACTTTTTCAAAATCACTGGCCTGCAAAACTACCCGAACCACAAGCTTATCATCTACAACCGCTGGGGAAATCTCGTCTTCGAGGCCACCAACTACCAGAGCAACTGGGACGGAACCTGGGATGGCAAGGACCTGCCCGATGGCACCTATTATTACATTCTCGATCTGGGAGAAGGTGAAAAACCCCTCCGGGGCTACGTGCAATTGAACCGCTAAAGATCGAAGGAAAAATAATCCCGATTTCACATCGGGATTATTTTTAAAAAACCCTTCCATTCCTGGGGTTTTCAAAATCAAAATGGTGAAGATATTTTTTCATCGTTACTAAGTACAGTGTGAATTAAGTTTTTTGCTGTTAGGATTGCAGATATAGGAAGTAAGAAATCAGCTTTTCGCTCATCCCTCCTTTGAGGTGTATTGGGCATTTCAGCACCGTTTTCGTTTTGAAAGGCCGGGTTATCAAACCCGGCAGTTAGGGGTTGGCAAACAACCCGGCCTCTCCGTCTAAGAGGCTGCATTTCAACACAAAGTGGTAATGAGCCTAAGCGTAGATGCCCGTGGCCTGCATTGGTTTATTGACAATGCAGGCCATTTCAGGTTTTATCAGTAAAAACCCTATGGTATAATTTTTGGCTACCAAGTGTTACAGGCCAGTAAAATCAATCTTTTGCCCCCCTATCCTCACAAAACTGGCCATATTATTTGACCTACCTCACCCTTTTGCAACCCGCCAGATTTGGTCGTTGCATCCCGTAAATTGATTTTTTCCCAATCGCACCTTAGCGGTTAAAACCTTGAAACTCAACAATTCCCGTTGATGGCCCTGGTGGCTTTCAAAGTCTGCTTTTTTATACTTCAACACAGAAGCAACTTCCTGGCGGGATGAACAGAAAGCAGGTACCCGATGGTAGGCATACGCCTCATGATTCTTTCCCTTAAAAGGTTTTTAAGGGCATTACTGTACATTGCAAGGCAGTATGCCGGGTGTCTTATGCCTGATTTTCTGATTGTTTTTGGGTTAAAACTCCAGCCTGAAAAGCCAACAGGATCCAGTGCTCTACGGAATGCACTGTGCAAGCCGATAGTATTAATTTTCCTTTTTTTGTGCCTGAACACAATCCTAAGGGCAGAAGGAACAAAGGAGCTTGCGCCCAATTCCACGGACGTCACGATGCTCTATGCCAACGAGGCGACTTACGGCAGCTTTGCAGCTTACGATGGCCCCCATAGTGGCCGGCTTTTGATCCAAATTAGTGATCCTTCCAACGAACAGGTTTATTTGGGTTTTTCCAGACAGGCCAGCACCAACAATGGTTCAGATGGCAATTTGATCAATACAGCCTACTATTTCAGGATAAAAGACCCGAACGGGAATATCGTATATGGCCCCCAGATTATCAACAGCACCACTGCCAATGCCGACACATGGGCCTTGGCTTCGGCGGGGCCTGCGCCCATTGTTGGGACAAGCGGTTATAACCCTTTTACCTTCATCCCTACCGGACTTTCAGCAGGTGACTATTATATCGAATTCAGTGGAAATGCGACTACCCCATCAACTGGTGTCATTGCCATAAAATTCTGGGACATCACCGTGGCGACAACCGGCAGCACCCCCCAAGCGATCAACGGCCGCCTTTGGTCGGAAAAATGGTCGCTCAGGACTCCCTCTATCAGCCAGGGAAGCGATCCTACCTACACTTACTACGACAGGCCCTTCAATGGCCACGTTTACCTTTATACCTTCGATGGCTTTGTCAGCAAAGTGGACTTCAATAATTCCGGCTTTCGGGGATTGTCGTTCAATCTGGCCTATAATGAAACCGGTGTGACAAATACCGGGGATTTTGAGGTGGACCGAAGATCAGTCGCCAACACGAACAACACGCTCACCCGGTACAAGATTTTCATCAACGACCCTGACATCACTGCCTATCCATCCGGCAATATTGGGGAGCTGTATTCAAATCCGGTCCTGGTGGATTGCAACGCCAGTGACCTTTGCATTTCCTACGCAGTCACCGAAACCGGCTATATATTCGTGTTGCTTGATTTTGATTCAACATCGGGACCCGGCCTTTACGATCCCGGTACGGCCGATGTGCTCCTCTACGAGCGGATGACACCCTACATAGGCGAATCGCCACCTTATGAACGCTGTATTCCCTGGGACGGGAAGAATGGCCTGAACAACACGGTATCCCTGTCGAACCAGGTGCCCATTTATTTCACCTATGCCCAGGGAATGGTACATTTCCCGGTCTATGACGTAGAGTACAACGTCAATGGTTTTGGTGTGACACCCGTCAGGCCAACGGTGCCGGGTTTCACCCAAAAAGTATTTTACGATGATGTAAACATCCCTGCGAACCCTGGAAATGGCGCACCAAAAGTGCGGGTGAATGGGTGTTCGCCCCCCTGCCACAACTATACGAATTTCAGCTATGGCGATCTCAATACCATCAACACCTGGTGGTACACCAACCAGGATCTCATCCTATCGTACCAGCTATCCGGCTGCGACCTGAATGCTTTCAACGATACGGCCACTACTACCATTGCTACCCCGGTGGTCATCAATGTATTGTCGAACGATTTCGGAAATAATATTAGCAATGCAAGTGTGTCAAATACAGGGCTTTTGCAGGCAGCTTCCGGCCAATTGTCCATAAACCCTGCTACTGGGGCTATTACTTATACGCCTGTAGCCGGGTTTGTCGGTATTGATTCTTTTGCCTATAAAGTTTGTGACGTTGGCGGTTCGCCCTGCGACACGGCCAAGGTGATAGTTACTGTTATCTGTGGGACTTCTGCGGGGAATGTGATCTCAGGGGCGGTGTTTAGCGACAACAATGGCAACCAGGTTCCTAACAATGGGGAAGCCGGGAAACAGCATGTGACCGTGTCCCTTTACCAGGATAATAACTTAAATGGCCAGGTTGATGGAGCGGATGCCCTTGTCTCCACCCAGGAAACAGGCAGCGATGGTGCGTATTCGTTTTCTATAAATCCCCCGTTTAGTGGATCTTATACGTACGATGATGCACCTGCCGGCGGCGTGGCCATCAATAGCACTTCCCCTTGCAGCAGCCCAATAATCCGCACTTTTACGGTCACCCAAAACATGACCGTGACCGACATCAATGTAGGCTTCAACGCAACCCACACCTGGCGGGGAGACTTGCAGGTAACGCTCCAATCGCCACAAGGCACCACTGTCACGATAATTTCCAGCAGTGCCAACGACCAGGACGATAATTACGATTTGCTGCTCGATAGCGCTTCTGGCAATGCCATTGACGACAACAATGTGGACGACGTAGCTACTCCTTATTATGACAGAACGGCAAGCCCCAGCAATTCATTGAATGCTTTTAATGGTCAAAATGCAATGGGTACCTGGACGCTCAGGATTTGCGACACCTATCCCAGCCAGGACAACGGCACTTACAACAGGAGCCAGTTGCAGATTTCCGGCAGTTTTACAAATGCCTATGTCCTGCAGATTGACACTACCGATCTTCCCTGCGGTGCTACCATGACTACCGACAATGTGGAAACCGCCGTTTTCTTTGCCCCCGATCAGTTGGATTGTGCAAACAATTTTGGTTTTATGCCAAATCCAACTACCGCTGTTGCCACAAGCAACTCACCGGTTTGCGCCAGCAAAACCATCCTTTTGAATGAAACCGGGACAGGTGCGGTAAGCTGGAGTTGGTCGGGGCCGGCCAGTTTTACCTCATCCCTGCACAATCCTTCCATTGCAAATGCTTCTTCTTTAAATGCGGGTACATACACCGTCACTGTTACCGATTCGAAAGGCTGCACTTACACTTCTTCCACAGTTGTGACGGTGAACGCCAACCCGACGGCCAGTATCAGCGGCACGAACACCATCTGCGCTGGTGGCAGCACGACGCTGACAGCGAGCGGCGGCGGCACCTATTTGTGGAGCACTGCGGCAACTACCGCCGCCGTCACGGTGACGCCTGCTACAACGACTACCTACACGGTCACGGTAACAAATGCAAATGGCTGCACGGCTACGGCCACGAGGACGGTGACGGTGAACAGCAACCCGACGGCGGGCATCAGCGGCACCAATACGATCTGTGCTGGCGGCAGCACCACCTTGACGGCGAGCGGCGGCGGCACCTATCTTTGGAATACAGGGGCAACGACAGCCCCTATCATAGTTTCACCAGCTTCCACAACGAGCTATTCTGTAACTGTGACGAATGCGAGCGGCTGCACTGCGATTAGCGGTCCTTTTTCAGTAATTGTGAACCAACCCGTCAATGCTGGCACGGCAGTTGCAAATGACTCTACCTGTCTGGAAGGCAGTGGACTTCCCAACATTGATCTTTTTGAAAAACTGACCGGAGAAAATGCTGGAGGCGTTTGGTCGGTAATAGGTGGGTCCCCCGGCCCAAATTTCAATGCTTCCACTGGCGTCCTCAATCCCAACGGCCTACCCATTGACACCTATACTTTTCGATATACCATAACTGGTATACCCCCCTGCCCAGACGACACAGAAGATTGGACAATCACTGTTTACAGGTGCTGCCCCCCGCAGATTTGCTTGCCTGTATCTACCATCAGGAATAACTAACGATGGGTTTTGCACTACTTTTCAGTTCCTCATTCATCGTTCATCATTCATAGTTTTATTGGAGGCCTTTCGCATTTTTAGTGTTGAATGCCTCCCTCTCATTACACCCATTCCCCCGTTTCAGCCTCGGCTGTTTTAATTTTTTTTTTAACCAAACTCAACACACAAATGCGACCTTCAGTACAAAAACTACTGACCGTTTGGGCAGTGACGTTTTGCACGGCATTTTCCCTTTTTGGTCAAAACGACCTGTCATTAAGCGTCTCCACCACATCCGGAACTGTTGCTATCGGCGACAACGTGACTTTCACCATTACTGTCAACAATCAGGGGGCTACCAGTGTAACCGGGGTTAAAGTAACCAATATTTTGCCCGCAGGTACATCCTTTGTGTCAGCGGTTCCCGGTACAGGTTCCTATAATACTACCACACATGTCTGGGATATAGGCAACATCAGCAGCGGGACTGCTTCTGTTTCCATGACTTTAGTAGTCGAGATGACCGGAGAAGGAGCCCAAACATTGCAATCCCATATCACTGACATGACCGAATACGATGGTGACTCAGACCCGACTGATGCCAGTCCGTTGGAAGATGATTATGCAGCAGCTTGCGTAACGGTTCCAGTAGAATATTGTGCGGGTTCCACTATTGATCTCACAGCGACTGCTCCTGCCGGATATACGTCCTATCAATGGTTCAAAGACGGCAACCCTATTAGCGGGGCAACCTCCCAAACCTATAACATAACAGAAGAAGGGGATTTCACTTTCACTGTCAACGGAGGTGCAGTTGGGGCCTGTAGCGGTGGGTCATGTTGCCCGATAACGGTTCAATACAAAGCACTCCCCACTGCCGGCATCACGAACAACACAGGGACGACCGTCCTGACCTGTACGACCCCACAGATAGACCTGACGGCCACGGGCGGCACGAGCTACTTATGGTCGAACAGCGATGCGACGGCAGCGACGAGCATCACCACACCCGGCACCTACACGGTGACGGTGACGGGTGCGAACGGCTGTACGGCTACGTCGCAACTGGTCATCACGCAAGACATCACGCCGCCCACTGCCGGCATCACGAACAACACAGGGACAACCGTCCTGACCTGTACGACCACGCAGATAGACCTGACGGCCACGGGCGGCACGAGCTACCTATGGTCGAACAGCGATGCGACGGCAGCGACGAGCATCACCACGCCCGGCACCTACACGGTGACGGTGACGGGTGCGAACGGCTGCACGGCTACGTCGCAACTGGTCATCACGCAAGACATTACGCCGCCCACTGCCGGCATCACGAACAACACAGGGACGACCGTCCTGACCTGTACGACCACGCAGATAGACCTGACGGCCACGGGCGGCACGAGCTACCTATGGTCGAACAGCGATGCGACGGCAGCGACGAGCATCACCACGCCCGGCACCTACACGGTGACGGTGACGGGTGCGAACGGCTGCACGGCGACCTCTCAACTGGTCATCACGCAAGACATCACGCCGCCGACGGCCGGCATCACGAACAACACAGGGACAACCGTCCTGACCTGTACGACCACGCAGATAGACCTGACGGCCACGGGCGGCACGAGCTACCTATGGTCGAACAGCGATGCGACGGCAGCGACGAGCATCACCACGCCCGGCACCTACACGGTGACGGTGACGGGTGCGAACGGCTGTACGGCAACCTCTCAACTGGTCATCACGCAAGACATCACGCCGCCGACGGCCGGCATCACGAACAACACAGGGACAACCGTCCTGACCTGTACGACCACGCAGATAGACCTGACGGCCACGGGCGGCACGAGCTACCTATGGTCGAACAGCGATGCGACGGCAGCGACGAGCATCACCACGCCCGGCACCTACACGGTGACGGTGACGGGTGCGAACGGCTGCACGGCAACCTCTCAACTGGTCATCACGCAAGACATCACGCCGCCGACTGCCGGCATCACGAACAACACAGGGACAACCGTCCTGACCTGTACGACCACGCAGATAGACCTGACGGCCACGGGCGGCACGAGCTACCTATGGTCGAACAGCGATGCGACGGCAGCGACGAGCATCACCACGCCCGGCACCTACACGGTGACGGTGACGGGTGCGAACGGCTGCACGGCGACCTCTCAACTGGTCATCACGCAAGACATCACGCCGCCGACTGCCGGCATCACGAACAACACAGGGACAACCGTCCTGACCTGTACGACCACGCAGATAGACCTGACGGCCACGGGCGGCACGAGCTACCTATGGTCGAACAGCGATGCGACGGCAGCGACGAGCATCACCACGCCCGGCACCTACACGGTGACGGTGACGGGTGCGAACGGCTGCACGGCAACCTCTCAACTGGTCATCACGCAAGACATCACGCCGCCGACGGCCGGCATCACGAACAATACCGGGACAACTGCTTTGACCTGTATCCAGACTTCGATTTCACTCACAGCTACGGGCGGGGTCAGTTACTTGTGGTCAACCACAGAAACAACAGCTAATATCAGCGTGACCACAGCGGGTACCTACACGGTAACTGTAACCGGGGCTAATGGCTGCACCGCAACGGCGCAGGAAATAATTACCGGCTCCTGCACGGTTGACTACGGAGACTTGCCAGATGCTTCCGTCGGTGGCAACTACTCGACTACTGCTGCTGATGGCGGCCCAAGCCACGGTATCATTACCGGCCTCCATCTGGGTACAAACATAGATGCGGACAGCGATGGCCAGCCCAGCGCCAACGGTGACGGTGACGACACGGATGGCGGCGACGATGACGACGGCGTTGTTGTCGGATCTACCTACGACATCGTGCCAGGCGGGACTATCAGGGTGCCTTTCACTGTAACCAATACAACTGGCAATACGGCCTACCTGGAAGCATGGATTGACTGGAATGGCGACGGCGACTTCGACGACCCGGGCGAACATGTGGTGAGCCTGGATGACAGTGGTGGAAGCTTCCCAGGTTACATGACCATCACAGTGCCATCAACTGCAACTACTGGTACGAACATCGGTTTGGTCGTACGCTTGAGCAACACCCAGCCGACAACGCCTGGCGGTTACCTGAACAGTGGGGAGGTTGAAACCTATTTGATAGATGTGAACTGCCCGGCGCAGATTTGCCTGCCCGTACAGACGACGAAAAATTAAATGCGTGAAAGATGACCGGCGATTGGTTTTTCCAGTTGCCGGTCACCTATTCGACAACATAGATTCGACATCGGGAATGAAGATTTTTGCAAGTACGTTGAAAAGCGGAATGGCTAATCACCTGGTTTTCAAAAGACTCAATAATTCCTGATAACTCATTTCAACAATTTCAGGCTTTTCTTTATTGGCCTGCAAATTGCAAGTTTGGTTAAAAATGATAAAATGCAATGCCTCCCAAGTTGTGATGGCATTGCATTTTTTTTTACCATACTTCAACGAAAAATTTAACTGCAAACCCAATTTTATGATAGCATAAAACACCTTGATGCACCGGGAGACCGGTTTGAAACAAGACATAAAGAATAAAAACTTGAACGAATGAACTCCTTCTCAAACCTATTATGGGGAAGGCACACGCAAATATTCATCACCCTGTTGATGCTGTCCGGCCAGTTGGCTTTCGGTCAGTTGTACAATGATGTTTCCATTGGTGCTTTTTCATCCACTTCCTCAGCCATTCCGGGCGACACCGTTTCCTTTTTTATCCAGGTAAAAAACGAGGGGCAAAGCAATAATACAGGGCTTTCCGTCAAAACTGCCATCCCGTCCGGCACTTCTTTTTGGCTGGCTATTCCACCCATTGGAACTACCTACGATCCCGTTTCAGGCATCTGGCAAATCGGAAACGCCCTGGGGGCAAACATTGCCGAGCTTGAACTGGAATTGAAAGTTGTTATCCTTGCTGAAGGGGTGATTTACCTCCAGGCAGAAGTTTGGGCACAAAACGAAATGGATATTGATTCTGAGCCGGGCAATGGCTTTTTGCCGGAAGACGATATGGCCACCTCCTGTTTGAGCATTCCGTACCAGATATGTACCAGTGAAGGGGAAACCGTAACCATGGAAGCCCCCGACGGGTTCAGTGGTTACGAATGGTTCAGGGAGGATGGCAACGGCCTGGTTGCTGTGGGAACGGGCCAGGTTTATACTGCTTCCCTTCCGGGTAGTTATACTTTTATTGTCAATACTTCGGGTTGTCCGACCGGGCTTTGCTGCCCCGTTATTGTGGAAGAATCGTGCGGCCAATATTTCGACCTTTCCCTTGCAAAAACCCTGGCGCCGGGTCAGCTGGCACAGGTGGATGTTGGTGACGAAATCCATTATTTGATAACCGTGACCAACGAGGGAAATATAGCTGTGTCGAATATTTTGATATCCGATTTCATTTCACCCGAATTGGTACCTGGCAACAATTCACTGGCCTGGGATGTGTCAACACCAGGCATGGCCCAATATACCATCGCCGGGCCATTGCTGCCGGGTGCATCCGCTTCTGTCGAAATCGTGCTGGCAGTCAGGTACGGTGCTTCCAGCCAGTGGATCAACAATACGGCCGAAGTGGCCGGGGCGACAGATTCCTTTGGAAACCCAATTACAGATATAGATTCGACGCCCAATAATGGCGATAGTGCCGAAGACGATATGGATCAACAAAGCATCCAGCTTCTTCCGCACGACCCAACTGGTTATTTGTATTGTGAAAACACCGGGGAACTCGTGACCGGAGGCTCCATTGCTGTCACTGGTCCGGGTGAGGTCTTTATCGTTTCGGATGGTTTTACCGGCTATTATGAATTTTACACGGATGGCACTCCAGGGAACTACCAATTGGTCTATACCCCCCCAGCCAACTACACCTTTAGCCAGGATTGCCTTCCCCAGCCAGGAGCGATTGACCCCACGGGCATGGCTGACCCGGTAGTGCTCGGTGCAGATACGGCCAACCTGCTGCTGACCGATGTTGGGTGCCAGGCCAACCCTTACTATTTGTCCTTCAACCTGCAGCCCGGCGATCCTTTTATTTTCAACAACAATATCCCGCTCGTTTGCCCACAGGCGCCCACACCGCAAGACACCTTGCTCCTTGTTTACAATTGCGGGGTGACCGACCCGTTTTTCTGCATGGACATCCCCTATGCAAAGCTGGGCGATTATGGTTTTGAAGTAAATGGCAGCCCTTACACGGGCGAATTTGGTACCTGTGATTATTTGCGGGATCGCTATTATTCTTACGGTGCATTATTGGCGGCGGGCGGCCAGGGGCCCTACCTGCTGGAAGACTGGAACATCGCCGGCAACAACTACACCGTTGATTTTCAAACGATTGAAGAGCTCGTCGCCTGGATGAACCAGTGGGATATTTTCGGAACCTGGACTATCGATGAAACGACCCGCACCATTTCCGGCGGAAACCCCCAGATTTATTACAGCAAGATGACCATCCGCCAATTGAGCAACAGCACGGAGGCCATCCTTGAACTGTACCAGCAGTTTACCGCCAACAGCACTTACCTGAACCTGCCGGAAGGGAACAACATGGTGGTGGTCACTAATCTCCTGACTGCCGAGGTGGACTCATTCAACCTCCGTGTTGTTTGTGTAACACCAGATTTCGTTGAAATTACCATGCCCGTCGGTACGCTTGATACCATCTGCCTGAGCACGGAGGAACTGGAAGGCGAGGTCAGCGGCGTCTTCAGTGCTTGCGGTGAAAGCATTATCACAGCAGCTGATTTGGCCATTTTGCCCTCCACTGTTTGCGTGGAGGTAGTGGCCCTCGAACCGGGGGAAACAGATGCCTGCTATGTCATCTGCGACGATGCGGGAATATGCGATACAACCTATATCCACGTGACGGTGATTGACGATGACTTTGCCCTGTTGCCAGATTCACTTTGCACGACAAAAAACATCCCGATAACGGGCGAAGTACTGCTCAATGACATTATTCCCGACAGCATAGTCTCTATGACTATCCTGGCCCAGCCCCAACATGGTTCCGTTATACTGAATGGCGACGGCACCATCAACTACGTGCCAGAAGAAGGCTACTGCAACGATGACGGGCCATTGGACCAATTTAGTTACCAGGTATGCACGGCGTTCGGCTGCCAGTCCACCCTGGTATTTGTCAAGGTTTCCTGCGATGGGCTCATTGTATATAATGGCTTCTCGCCCAACGGCGATGGCGTGAACGATTTCTTCAAAATTGACGGTATTGGCGCCTATCCCAACCACAACATCATGGTCTTCAACCGGTGGGGCAACAAGGTGTTTCAGACGAAAAACTACCGGAACGATTGGGATGGCTATTGGCAAGGAAAACGACTGCCGTTTGGCACCTATTTCTACCTCATAGATTTGGGGGATGGCAGCAAATGGCTGTCCGGATATCTCCAGATTTGGTGGTAAACAAAACAGCCGCCCGGAAACCCGGGCGGCTGTTGTTTGATTAAAATAACCTTTTCAGTACTTACCTGGAAAAGTATTTATGATTAAGAAGTAGTTTGAATTGGTTCGACACGTTTGAAAATGGTTTGACTTTGTTGTCAACCGTTGAAAATGGCCGAATCCAAACCATTTACCGATGTGAATCTTTAATTTCCAACAGCACCAATTGTGTCGAACAATTCAGCCTGCTTACTTAAGGTTTTCCTACCATCAAGGTTTTGGCGACAGGCCGTTTGCCGTCACGTGTCACTTTCACGATGTAATGGCCTTCCCGCACATCACGGATGTCCATCTGGTAGTATTTGCTGTACACTTCGTTGAGGTGGAACTGTTTCACGACCACCCCAAGGTTGTTGTATATCACAATATCCAGTGTGTTGCCGATTTCCGTTTCCAGGTTCAACTTCACAAAATCATTGGCCGGGTTCGGGAACAGCCCGAAATCCATAAGGTCGTCGTAGTGGATGAGCTTGACGTTTGAATAGGCGACGGTGCCATCCTTCAAATCCATGCGGACACGGTAGAAATTGTCTCCTTTGACTGGTGCCATGTCATAGCCATTGTAAAACTCATTGTTGGTGCCGCCTTCGGAAGGTACACTTTCAAGGGTCTCATAGTCAATGTCATCGGTGGAGCGTTCGAGTACATAGTTTTGCACCAGTTTGCCCTGGTTGTGTACCCACTGAAGCTCTGCATGTTCGTCGTATTTGTTGGCCTCGAAATCAAAATTGCTTCCCGCCGCTAAAAGGGCGTTGACCACATTTACTACTTCATTCCGCTCACAAACCGTATTCCATTGTGCATTGGCGTATTTCACTTTTACACGGTATGCGCCGGGGCCTACCGGAATGTTGATGGTGTTGCCGCCGCAAGTTCCAGAGCAATCGAACACATAGCTCCAACCAATAGTCCAGACCTGTACCATGACAACCGGGGCGCCATTCAATCCGGTGATCTGAATCTTGCCCTGGCCTGCAGTGACGCCAATGTTGCTGCAATCGGGTGCTGCGTTGTTGCAGTTCGCAGTCAGGCTGATGATGTTGGATTCAAGATAAACATCACAACCAGCCCGGCGGGTGCAGCGCAGGTAGCAGGTGCTTTGTGAAACTTGCCCGGGATCGTACGTCAAGCCGCTAGCGCCGGCAATAACAGTCCAGTGAGGGTCAAGCCCTGCCATCACCTGGGCAGCGGTGGTAGTCGGATAAGTGCAACTGGTCGTGCTTTTCAGCCAAATAGTTTCCAAATTACCGCTACCTCCAGTTGGTGTTGCACAATTGGTGATGGTGGGTGCATTGGCATTGCAGGAAATGGTCGTACTGCCCAGGCAGGCCGGGCCAAAACCAATCGTGCCGCCGTTGATGACGTTGTCGCACACCTGGATTGGCGTACCTGCGCAGGAACAGCCATCTGCCTGCACTACGTCGTTCACCGTATTTGGATTTCCATCGTTGCAGGCCGTGCCGGGCGCAGCCGGGAAAGCAGGGTCAAAAGGTTTGCAATCCTGGTTGTTGCAAACACCATCGCCATCCGTATCGCCGCCCTGGTTCACACAAGGGTTGATAGGTGTGCCTGCACAGGAGCAGCCATCTGCCTGCACTACGTCGTTCACCGTATTTGGATTTCCGTCGTTGCAGGCCGTGCC
Source organism: Lewinellaceae bacterium (assembly GCA_020636005.1). Taxonomy (GTDB): domain Bacteria; phylum Bacteroidota; class Bacteroidia; order Chitinophagales; family Saprospiraceae; genus UBA6168. Next base: position 232,280 of record JACJYR010000006.1, on the reverse strand, counting down.
CGGAGCAGCCGGGAATGCCGGATCATTGGGCCTGCAATCTTGGTTGTTGCAAACACCATCGCCATCCGTATCGCCGCCCTGTCCAGCACAAGGATTGAATACCCCTGCACAAGAGCAACCATCGGCTTGAATCACATCGTTGATCGTATTCGGGTTGAAGTCGTTGCAGGGTGTGCCGGCCGGTTTCGGCAAGTTCGGGTTGAGCGGGGCACAGTCCACAAAATCGCAAACGCCGTCGAAGTCGCTGTCGCCGCCCTGGGTGGCGCAGGGGTTAAAGGTACCAGCACAAGAGCACCCGTCTGATTGTATCACGTCGTTCAACGTGTTGGGGTTGCCGTCATTACAAGGTGTTCCTGCGGGTTTCGGAAAGTTCGGGTCGAATGGTGCGCAATCCTGGTTGTTGCAGACACCATCGTTATCGCTGTCGCCGCCCTGGGCAGCGCAAGGGTTGAAGACACCGGCGCAGGAGCAGCCATCCGCCTGGATCAAGTCGTTGACCGTGTTTGGGTTGCCATCGTCGCAGGCAGTGCCCGGGGTGGTCGGCAGGTTCGGATTGTTGGGCGCACAGTCCTGGTTGTTGCAAACGCCATCACCGTCGGTATCGCCACCTTGGTTTACACAGGGATTGCAGTTCTCTATGGTAACTGTAATGGTTGTTGTCTTCCTGCACTCAAGGCAAGGCTGGGCAAAACCTCCGCCCGTATTGGCGTTGCCACTGCCCGAGCCGCTTCCAGAACCGCTGCCGCCGCTTCCAGAACCGCTTCCAGAACCGCTCCCGGAGCCAGAACCCTGGTTGCAAGGATCCCCGCTTCCAGAGCCACTGCCACCAGAACCAGAACCGGAACCGCTTCCTGCTCCAACTGGCCCGCAAGGAGTTGGACAAATTACCGGCGTAACATTGGCGCCGGCACCTGAACCACTACCAGACCCTGAACCGCCACTGCCGCTGCCACTGCCGCTACCACTGCCACTCCCGCTGCCACTCCCGCTGCCGGCATTGCCGTTATTGTTGTTGCCATCGCAACCATTGTCTATGGAAAGCGAAACGGTTTTGGTGCCTGGTGTTGAAAAAGTAACTGTTACAGGGCCTTTGCCCACAAATACAGGTGGATTGGCACCTGCGCCAAAATCCCAAACGTACATCAGGCAGGGGAATCCCAAATCCGGTGCTGTAAAAGTAACAGGGGCACCAGCGCATAATTGGCCGGTTTGTACTTCAATGACCGGGGTAGGACATACCTGCGGCGGAACAGGCGGGCCACAGTTTACACCGTTCTTGAAGGCAACTGACTGTATTTTCAAGCCACCAAACTGTTCGCCGCTTACGAGGGGGGCCGAGCAGGAAGTATGGATCTTGATAACCGCCCTAAGGCTGCCACCCTGGCTCGTGTAAATGGTGAAATAGGTGTTCGACTCCAGCTTGTCTTTTCCGGCATTGGCTGCACTTGCCGTGAATTGGCCATTCAGGTTGACAGTTCCTGCAAAATACACATCGCCACTGCCGTTGGCACTTTTACTTGCCACAATATAAACGGAGGATGCCCCGGCGGGGCCGCCGTTGTAGTTGTTGCAACTGTACTTGCTGGTACTTTGCGTAGTGTTGGTCGCAGAACAGCCTTCCCCAGTATAGATTAAGGTGAGGGAAACTGGTTTGTCGCCTTGATCGCAACAATCCTGGGCTTGTAACATGTGAGGTGTCATTGCCGCCAACACGAACAAGGCCGGCAACGCACAAAACCTCAAAAATTGGTTAAATTTAAAGTTCATAATGCTCAGTTTGTAATGGTTAAAAATATTGGTTCATCAAACAGTTGGGGGGCTGCTTGCTCTTTGTTCAGATTATTAAAAAAGCCAGGCTCTCCCTGGCGGGGCCAGCGTGAAATCGTTGGGTTTATGATATCAAACCTTTCCCATCAATGCCCCTGGCAATGATTAGGCAGGTTCAATAACCATGATTTGTTATGGTGGCTGTGAGCGGCCTTGTTAAGTGAGATGAGAAAATAAAAAGAGGGAATTCAGGATATAAAGATTACAGCGTAGTTAATGGCATACGACGACCTTTTTAACGATAGTTCCATATCCATCAATTTGTACTTTGAGAAAATAGTATCCGTCGGGAAGGGGGGAGGTCGGTACTATTGTTTGGTGTGAGTTGTTAACGAGGCCAGTGAGATGGCTGGTGCCAAAAGCATCGTTCAAAGAAAATACAATTTCATGGCTCTGCCAAATGTTTTTACCAAAATCAATGATGAACTGGTGGTTGGCTGGGTTGGGGTACACCTCGAAAGTCGGATCCAAATTCAGTGTTTTAGTGCTGCTCACCAATTCGTTGTTGGCTGAAAAAGTGGGTAGCTGAACAAAAAATTCGCCGGTGCCATTTGGCCGCCTGGCGTTGGTCTTGTTCGTAACCTGAGGCCCAAAGCTGAAGCTGTCCACTACCGTGCCGTCCTCATGGCTGAGCATCAAAAATTCCCCGCTGGCCGACAGTTTGAAATTGCTGTGGACACCGGCCTGGTTCTCGTCTTTGTCGGCCCAAACTATCAGGTAACTTTGAGGGTCGATAAAGGAACCAAGTGGAAAGGTCCATTGGCGGGGGCTTTCAGGCGAATCAGTCAAATAATAATGGCTGAGGTCAATTGTTTCACTGGTGTTGTTGTAGATTTCAATCCAGTCATCGAATTCCCCGTCAGCATCGGCGATACCGCTGTTTTCATCATTCGAAGCCGCAAATTCATTGATTACCAAATCGTGCCAGCTTAGGGTGGAAAAAGCACTAGTGCAGTCGTGCCCTTCGTCAAGCATGTGGCCGGCCAGTTGGTCGAAGCGTTTGCTCAACAACCATTTTAAGGCTGGTATTTCCGCATCGCCGCCGCCGCCGGTGCCGTTGCCAACATCGTAATTAAAGAAATCAGGCGTAAAAATGTAATTAGGATCTTCCATGATGTACGGGCGGATGAGTTCGGCCTGCTGGTCAATCAGCGGGAAAAGCCTTTCCTCGGTAAAATTATTGGCCAGCATGACGCAACAGATATCAAGGTAGCGTTGGCGGAACTCCGGTACGTTCATCAAGCGCCGGATAAGCACTTTGTTGGTGTCGGGGATGATGAGCGGGTAATCGAGGCTGTAAGGTACGCCGGGGCTGCCGATGCTGTTGTTCTGTGCAGATTGACTCAACTCAAAATACTGTAGGGTACATACAGCGTCCCATTGTTCTTCACAGCAATAGGAATCCTGTTGGGCGACCAATTGAAAATAGGGGTCGGTGGCCTGGAAAGGGCAACTGCCATTGGCAATGGTGTTGCAGGTTTGGGGCGAGAAGTCAACATCCACCTTTCTGCAACGGGTATTCTGGCAAACCTGCCCGCCCTCTGTCCGGTAGGCGGTCAGGCAAACATTGACCGTTCCGCCAATGGCGAAATAATGCAGCGGATCAGGAACAGTTGAAGTTTGGTTGTCCCCAAAATCCCATCGGATGGAATCAACAGATGGAACTGATAAATTCGTGAATGCGATGGAACTTCCCGACACGATGTGTGAAAAATTCGCCTGGATATAACAAGCCGAGTCAAAAGGAGGAAATGGGTTTCCGTCTGCCGTCAGCGCACCGCCAAGGCTGAGGTTGTAGTCCCAGGGAATCCAATGGAATTTTCCGGAAGATTCCTCCTGGTACAGGTAGTAGTTGCGCTCGCCGTCAATGTAGCTGTCCCAGTTGTTCGTCATCACGTCGGCGGCCATGACGTGCAGGTACAGATCTACATCGAACACCTGTTGGATGGCTGCTGGAAAATCCTCATCCGTGCTGTTGTTCAACACATCCAGAAAATTCAGAAAGCCGCTCCAGTCGTATTCAACCTCATTGGTTTTCATTTCATAATCTGCCAGGTAAGGCGTGATTTCGGGGCCTTGCCACTGCAGCTCGTCCCAGCCTGTGTTCTTTATCAGCGTCCCATTGTCGTCGGCAAAGTTATTTTTGAGAAATGTCTTGTCAATCTGCTCGATGATGCTGTAGAGTCCCCAGTATTGGCCATTGAAGTAAACTTTGCAGTGCGACACCCTCGGTGCGCTCACGCCTGCGGTGCGGAGGATATTATAGGAGAGGAAATCCCGCAACATACTTGGGTCGCAAGCCCCATTGTGCAGGTTAAACTTGCTCATGCCGTCGTATTCGTTGTCTGCTACAAATTCGTTCAAGTCCACTTTAAAGGGCTTCTTGAGTTCATTGGCCTTGTAATAAGAGGAAAGGCCCTTGATGCGGATGCCTACTGTATCCAGCCATTGGCCGTCTATCTGAATAAAAGCCTTGGTATAAGGGATATTGATGCCGGAAGCCTCGTGGTGTTCGTCCCAAAGGCTATCCATTTCGTTAAAATAATTGGGTTGGAAAAAGACAAAGCGAAGCTCATGAACATAGGAAGGATCGAAGAGTGAATTGCCCGATTGACCGAAAGAATAGCCGGGCAGCAGCATGGCAATCCATGCAACAAAAAGTACCGATTTGTTCATAGTAGTAAGTTTTGGCTGGGGGCACAACATGTTAAAAACAGGAAAACATCAATGAAAGGGGGGAATGTGGAGAATGGACCAGAAGTGTTTGAGAAGGAATTGCAAATTTATTATTTTTTCTATCTCTTGTATGGATCTGCTTCTTGTAGAAAGCTTGAAAAAGGGCAAGGATGAAATAGATCATTCTTCAATAGGCTTGACCACCAGAATTTTATGGTTGATTGAAAATTTAGTTGAGAAATAATTGGTTTTGAAAAATACAAGGTATAAGGTAGGGTTTTCCATCCGGCAATTAGACCTTTCCATTTTCATGGATTTGCAACTTTCATTTTTAGGATTAATTTTGCATCTCCCTCCAAAGGGCTTTTCTAAGGATAAAATAATTTGCCCTTTACTCCCCACTGCTTTTCCACACTGATTCTCACTTGCTCCACCAATTCCCAAACTTTAGCTTTTGAACACCCTAACGGTTTTCACGGAAACACGAATGGTTCTGTGATTTGACTTTAATCAACACTTTGGGTTTTAAAACTACGTCCGCTATTGACCACTAGGGATTTATTTTCCTGTTTGCCCCCCAACAATCAAACACTTGAACATGAAGCGCTACACCAGCTTATTAGTCCTGGCCGTCCTGGCCTTGCTTGCTTTTTCCCCTGTTGATATTCCTTTTACGCTTGATACCATGTGCCGTTCCATGCCCTTGCAGGAATGGGCCTTGTTGAAAGACCCAAATGGAACCCTGTCCATTTCCTGGAACGATCACCTGACCGGTGCCGTCAAATCCAGCCAAACTTTCAACTTTGAAAGGGGTGACGTCGTGGAGGTACAGTTTAACCCTTCCATTGCCGGCGGAAAAGGATGTGCCGTCCTGCCAGGTGACACCCTGGCCATCCTCACGTCCAGCCAGCTTGGCGAGCGCCTTGTGCAGCTCAAAAACCAACTGGCCATCGAAAAGGCTAACCTACAGGTAGTAGCCACCGGGCAGAAACCACAGATCATCAAACAACTGGAAGCCGAAATAGCCCTGGCGGAGGAAAACAGCAGCTTGAAACAAAAGCAGTTTGAGCGCACCCGGCAGCTTTTTGCGGAAGGTTTGGTGGCAAAAACTGATCTGGAAGCAGCAGAAAATGCTTACCAGGAAGCCCATATCCAGGTGGACATTGCCAAAAAAGCCCTGGCCGCCGCCGATACCGGGGACAAGCAGGAGTCGCAGCGGCTCGCCGGCTCCCAGGTAGCATCCCTTCAGCAGGAAATCAATTTTCTTGAAAACAGGCAGGGCCGCCTGGCCATTACGGCCCCCTTCGGCGGATTGGCCCGCTTCGAGCAAACGCCGCTGGGCGACAAACTCGTGTTGGAGGATACCGCGGCAACCGTACTGCTGGCTCCTGTCCAATTGCGCCACAGCCGATATTTTCAGGTTGGGATGGAAACGGAACTCACCCTGGCCGCAAGTCAATTGCCAACAGCCACAGTAGCCAGGGTGGCCGAAATCGGCGATAGGGTAGAGGTGCTCGACCGGCGCCAGGTTGTTTTTGCAAAATTGGTCACCTCCGCCAAGATGCCCAAAGGAACCCCCTTCCGTTGCCGCCTCAGCGGCGGAGAGGTCAGGGTGTCGGAATTCCTGCGGCGCTCTTTGGATTGGGAATAAAATTATTCAGGTTCTTTTTTTTTTCAAAAAACACTTTGCAGGTACTAAATGAGATCGTACTCCGAAGCTCCTGCTTCGGAGCAATATACCCTCCGAAGCAGGAGCGTCGGAACTGCTTTAACCACAAGGATTCATCTATACCATTTTACACTATAAACCAAACACTATGCTGCGCTACGAATACAAGTACATCGTCCCGAACGAACAGTTAGGCCGCTTGAAGCAATTGTTTTCCCCCTACCTGGAGCTCGACGGCCATGCGGCCAAAAGCGGCGGGGAATACACCGTCCGGAGCATCTACTTCGATACGCCACAGATGGAGTGTTACCAACAAAAGATCGAGGGGGTGAAATACCGTGACAAGGTCCGGCTTCGTGGATACGACGAAGGCTCGCCCGGGGCTACCGTTTTTTTTGAAATCAAAAAGAAGATGGGCGGGCCATTGCTGAAACACAGGTCGGCCCTGATGTTTGAATCTGCCAATCGGCTGTTAGAAAATAGCCAGCCCCTCGAAACAATAGATTTTGGCGACAAAGGAGGCGGGAAAGCAAGGGAAAATGCAAGCCGTTTTTTATACAACCTGCACGCCAGGAAAATGCAGCCCGTTGTGACGGTAATTTACGACAGGGAACCCTTCCATGCCCTGGCCAGGGACAAGGACAACAACCTACGCATCACATTTGACAAAAACCTGCGGGCAGTGGCCCAACCGGCGACAAGTGGCTTATTCGATGAGCCACATATCCATCCTGCCAACAAGGGGCATTTTATTTTGGAAATCAAGTTCAACCGTTACCTTCCGTCCTGGGTATGTGCCATCGTCAACTCACTGGGGTTGAAAAAAACGCCGGCTTCGAAATACGTGATGTGCATCGAGGCATTGCCCGACCTCCGCCAATTGAAATACCAATTGAAGATACCGGCAATGGCGGTATCCAATTTCAAAAAAGTGGAATCCAGGCCAATATTTATTCCAGGAAAATTGGCCTATTCCTAACCGCCCTTCCACTGAGCAAAGATACTTTTGCCAAAGTGCCTGGTTGCTAGCTTGTGTTTTTTTTTCAAAACGCACTTCTTTGAAAGGCCTCCTTTCCTATTTTAGCGTTTTCAATACAAGGTCCAGGCATTGTCGCTGTTTTCTCCGCTCACTGCCCACCACAAACTGCCAATTTAATTATGACCATTTTAGATGGAAAAGATCTTTCCCAGCGCATCAAGAACGAGCTCGCCCTGGAAGTGGCGGAAGTCAAAAGGAACGGAGGCAAAATCCCCCACCTGGCCGCTGTGCTGGTAGGCGAGAACCCTGCCAGCCAGGTTTATGTGCGCAACAAAGTGAAATCCTGCGAAGAAGTAGGTTTCAAATCCACCCTGGTGAAAAAAGAGGAGGGCATCACTGAAGCCGAACTGCTCCAGGCTGTCCACGATCTCAACAACGACCCTGATATTGACGGCTTCATCGTGCAACTACCTTTGCCCAGGCACATCAACGAGGAAAGGATCACCCTGGCCATTGATCCGAAAAAAGACGTGGACGGATTTCACCCGGTGAACTTTGGGCGCATGGCGCTCGGCATGGCCTGTTATTTACCTGCCACGCCCTTTGGCATCGTGACGATGCTTGAAAGGTATGGCATCGAGACCTCCGGCAAACATGCGGTTATCATCGGCAGAAGCAACATCGTTGGCACGCCGATGGGGATTTTGCTTTCCCGCAAGGGCAAGGTGGGCGACTGCACGGTGACCATCACCCACAGCCGCACCAGGGACTTGCCGGGCATGGTACGGCAGGCCGACATTATCGTGGCTGCTATTGGCATCCCGCATTTTGTGACCGGTGACATGGTAAAGGAAGGTGCCGTGGTGATTGACGTGGGCATCAACCGGATAGACGATCCGACGGCCAAGAAAGGTACCCGGCTGGTAGGCGATGTAGATTATGCAGCTGTTGCGCCCAAGTGCAGCTTCATCACCCCCGTGCCCGGAGGCGTTGGCCCGATGACCGTGATGTCCCTGTTGATGAACACCATGAAGGCCAGCAAAAAGGAGATTTATGGAGGATAACCTTCGCTTCGTCTGAAAATTCTTGGTACAAATGGTTTGCTCAAATCAATTTGCCGTACTTTCGGGTTTTGGAAAACGGTTGGTAAAAGTTGAAAAGGTTGACAAAGGTTCATTTTGAAACTTCTTGCTGACTTTCAATTTCAAACCATCATCTAACGATTCAAACAATTTCAAACCATCATCATGTCGGATATTGCACCTCCAACCTACGAGAAGAAATCTTTCTGGAAAAGGCCCGAAGGCGTCACCGGCGCTATTTTCCTGGCCGCCCTGCTGGTGGGCGGTGGTTATTTGTTGTACATGTTCCTGCCAGCCCTCATTGCCCTGGCGGCCAACACGATTTACCTCGTGCTGATGTTGATGGCCCTGGCTGCCCTGGTTTATATCATCTTGGACCCAAAGATGCGCAACCTGATTTGGTACATGTACAAAAGCGTCATGCGCTGGATGACGGGCGTATTTGTGCAGATTGACCCGATAGGCATCCTGAAAAGCTATGTCGAAGACCTGGAAGACAACCTGGGCAAGATGAGCAAGCAAATCGGCAACCTGAAAGGCCAGATGCGCAAGATGAGTACCCTGATGCAGGACAACGAAAAGGAGATTAACAATAACCTGAAGCTGGCCAGCGTGGCCAAACAGCAGGACAACGAAAGCCAGGTCATCCTGGCTACCCGCAAAGCTGCCCGCCTGCAGGAGACCAACGAAAAGTACCAGGCGCTGCACAACAAAATGGAGATCCTCTACCGCATCCTGGACAAGATGTATAAAAACTCAGAAATCCTGTTGGAAGACACCAAGGATCAGGTGAAGCTGAAAGAGCAGGAACGAAAAGCCATTCGGGCATCCCACTCCGCCATGAAGTCGGCCATGAGCGTCATCTCCGGCGACCCCGACAAGCGGGCCATGTTCGATGCCGCCATCGAAAACATTGCGGACGATGTGGCCAGCAAGGTGGGGGAAATGGAACGTTTCATGGAAATGTCCGCCAACTTTATGGATTCCATTGACTTGCAGCAAGGCGTTTTCCAGGAGGAAGGATTGAAAATGCTGGAAGAATGGGAAGAAAAAAGCACCCTCATGCTCATGGCGCCCAAAACCAGTTCCAGTGACAGCCTCGATCTCAACAGCAAAGTTTCCAGGCCGGAAAAACAAACCAGGGGCAGCGGCGGCTCGACTTCTTACGACAACCTCTTTAATTGATGCCTCCTTTGTTTCATGGCTTCTTTGACCATCAATTCAAAGTAGCCATGAAACATTTTCTTCATTTTAGTAACGATGAAAAAATAACTTCACCATTTTGATGCTGAAACCCCCAGCACTGGAAGGGTTTTTAAAAAGAATCCCGATGAGTACCGCCGAAAATAAGCTATTAATATTACTGATTGAAACCGCAACACTTATTTAATCAAAACACATAGAAACATAGACCACATAGCCCATAAAAAATTTTATGCTATAAAATTTTTTATTGCAAAAACTATGTGCACTAATGTGCCTATGTGTTTCGAAAAACCATGTTTGGTTGTGCGTCAACATTTTGGTTTCAATAAAACCGTTGCGTTCTTTTATCAAAACTTATTTTCGGCAGTAAAAATCGGGGATTATTTTCCCTTCGATCCTTACAGCTTTTGCCTCCACCAGCTTTTGCAGCACTTTCAGGGAGACATCAGAAAACCCTCGTCGTTCAGGTGGTCTCGTCGTCCCCTGGTCGTCCCTTACTATTTACGCAGGTGAATATAATCCTGCTGGCGGAATTCCTCCGATGCTGTCAATGCCTTTAGCCTTTCGTTGAATTCGTTAAGCTCATGTGCTGTACGGCAGACCGGCGATCACCTTCCCTGGTAATTTCACCGTACGTCGAAATTGCTTGCCTATCCAACTCCGTTTTTTCGTGCCGGATGTAGCAGGTGCGGGTAATCATGTGTGTACGAAAATCTTCCATGCCGGGCTTTCTTTTTCAAGTCCATGAAAATGAGGTGCGATACATCTCAGCACCGATTCAGGCTCATTTTAAATGCCGCCGTGAAAAACCGGGCAGGCTTTTTTCCTTCCCTCTCAGGAAATCCCTGCGGAGAACGGCATGGACTCTCGCCAGGTATGTCATTGCCACCGCCATATCAGGAAAACCTTTGGATCCACTGTGTTGATGGCTTGCAGGTAGTACGCCTTCTTTCAGGTAATTCCGAATGGTGTCGCCTGCCTCCGCTACACAGTAGATGGGGTAATACCGCCAACGTAATCAATAATATCTGTCAGCAAGGGTGTTGGAACCAGGGGGCCCCCTCGGCCAAACGCAGAGCGAGTCTGGGTTTTTCTGCATCATGCTTTTATAGCGCCATCCACCAGAAATGGGCCCATCGGTTGGCGGAGGTGGGCGAATGTTCAAAGCCCCTTTTCACCTGGAGTAATTCCTTTGATGCCAGATCGAGGTGACATCCAAGGCTACAAATTTTACCTTTTTGAAAATAAAGCCCGATAGCAAATGGGCCAGTTCATATTGGCATCAACATCCGCTCCACGTCTTTGGCGGGCGGCATGTATTCAGGGTTCTGAGAGCTCAGGTCGGTTTGGGCGTTCAACCTTTGAGCAGCTTCTTTCCTGCCCATCGTCCGGGTCTATTCCGCCTTTGCTGATTTCATTTTCAATATTGTCAGGGTCAAGAGGTTCCAATAAGCCGTTTCGTTTCCAGAGCCATCCAATTCTAAGGCTGTGTGCTGACGATGATAAATTTCAGGGTGTCCGTAAAGTGGGCTTGTTGTACCAATAGGCTATTTCATCCGGGCTGATGAACATGGAGCCGTTGCGGTGATCCGCACGGTTTCAGAGGCAGCCTGAGACCTATTTCAGCCACCTGGGGTTCGAGCAGGCAGCAGGCCGTTGTGCTGAAATCAATAAGCCTATTGAAACAGGGCGACGTAGAGCTTGGTGCCCGGGCGTCTTGTTTCATCACTATTTTAATGGCCGCCCACCTGGTGCTGCTGCCGATCAATTCGTCATACACTATTTGCAAATTTGGTTTTGGTCAAGAAATGGCATCAGGGGTTTCTGTGCAAATCGCGGGGTTCATGCGCAGAAAGATTTCCAGTGCCTGGTCATCCAGCACCTCGCTTTGCCCTCGTTTTTGCAGTCGGTTCCAGTTTGGTCAGATGGATGCCTTCACCAGCGATTCGATGAGTTCAGGAATCGCACGGATTGTTGCTGCTGTTCCCTCATTATCCAAAAAAAGTAAAATGGATAGGCCGAAGGGGGCGTAACAGGTCGCCCGGCTTTATCCAGAGTGCACCATGTCCTTCAAACGATGGGCAAAAATCGGGTAGGAGGCATCATCTTCCAACGCAATAAAATGCCGCATTTTTCTGCCAGTGCGAGACAACGCTGCTACGACCGACTGGAAATCATTGGTCAAAGCATCCTTGTTGATTAAATGGGCCGTATGATTTGGTGGCAATACCGCTCAATTTACAGATACTCCTCTTTCCAAGGGCTATAGCAGGTCGGGTACCAGTGCCGTCCAGTTCCGTTTGCCGACCGGGAAGCGAAAATCTCGCCGTTTTATCCAATCATCACTTCTATCACCTTCTGTCCGCCGTGTAAGATGCCACAGTCAATGCGCCAGCCCACCTTTTTGGTTGAAGACGAGGTTGGCCGTTTTGCCGCAGGCTCCCAGCTTTTAAGAAACCAGCATCCAGGAGGTCGAGGTTGGGTTCGGGGCATATCAATACGGCTTTTGGATGTGAACCAGGTATTTCAGTTGGTTGCGCACAGCTATGCGGGTCGGTAGCTGGGGCTGTAGCACAGGATTTAAAGTCTTCAACAAATTGAAATGCACCTGCCGTTCATACAGCGCCAGTTCGTCCCGTTCGTTCCGCCGCTGCCTATTTGCATTATAAGAACCTGGGCGATGACTTCGTTGCATGTTTTCCCTGCAAACTGGAGAAACGCCTGGAAGCGGTCGGCAAAAATGAATTCGTTCCATTGGCGCTGGGAAGAATTGGTCCAATTTGCTTTTTTACCCCTCTTGCCGCTGGGATGAAATGGTTCCCTGGTGTTTGTCGCCCGAATGGCAACAATCGAAATAGTCACGATGTGCGCTTGGGTCGTATCGTAGGATTCTTTCAGCAAAATGCGGAGTTCCTTGTCAGCCGGCAAGAAAGTCAGGCGAGTGGGGTGGTCATGTGGCAGACCAGCGCCTCAGTAAGGGTCTCCCAAACAGATTCGTCGGCCTTTTCCAGCACCATGGCCGGAATAGTAAAGAAAACGACGTCACCGCTTGGCAACCTGGGCCAGAGGTGGGTACACGCTAGCATGCACGATGACCGGCGGTTGCCTGCGCGTCGCCATCCAGCAGCCGCAGGATCCAAAGAAGGATCGGATTGGGTAGCTCACCCACGTTTTGGCGTCGTTGACACAGCCACTAAGGCGGGGAAGATAAGGTTGCCGGAGAGCAGGATGTTTTTCTTGGTATCGTTGATGCCATTAACGAGGCATGGATGGTTGTTCTTTGATTCTTCTGGCACTGGCAAATGCTTGAAAATGGCCTTTGGCCAATGAACTTATCCAGTTAATGACCTGAAAGACCATTGGTAAAATATAATGATTTGGAGGAATTCTTAGCGTAGGAAAGCTATTGGTTTTTTTTCAAATCACAAAGGGGTGGTGGATTAAAGTGGCAGTAGCCGGGGCCAGGCTATCGTTCAGCGTTAAAAAAAAGCTAATTTCGCAGCAGCGAAACCATTTTAGCCCTCGTTTTGAGCTTATTGTTTCGTATTATTTAACCAACTAATCATTCATTTATGAAAAAGAATTATTTCCTGTATCTGGCCGCCATAGCGGTTGTTTCTTTCGCATCTTGCTCAAAAGATGATGCATCCGTAGCCGATCTTCTGAAAAGCGACAAAGGCTGGGTATTAAAATCCCTCGTATCGGATCCTGCCATCAATATTTTGGGGGTTCAAGTAACTGATGTTTTTGCGCAATACGACAATTGTTTCAAGGACGACATCACCTTCTTCAAAGATGATAATAAAGTAGTCTTCGATGAAGGTGCAACCAAATGCGATCCTTCTGATCCACAGACGACATCGGGTACTTGGTTGCTTAGTTCAGACGAAAAGGTGTTGACCGTTGATGATGACAGCCAGGACATCCTGGAGATTAGCAACAGTACCTTAAAGGTGAAATTTCTTTATAATGATGGGACTTTAAACTACAACTGGACGGCTACTTTTGGCCATCCTTAATCTGCATCCCTATCAAAAGCATAAAAGCCCTTGCCGATCTGTTCGGCAAGGGCTTTTCTTTAGTGTGCCCGGCAAGAGCAATAACTTGGCGCAGCAGGTCCGCTACACGGTTGGCAGCGAGGAGTGTTAGCCAAAGCAAGGGTGTACGCCATGAGTCGGATTCTCAAGAGCTTGTCCCATGCCGGAAGCCGGGAAAGCCGATGGCAAAGCTGTGACCAAGCGACTATCCAACCATTTACTCACTTGAATCTTCTATTTCAAACAACACCAGTTGTATCTAATAATTTAGCCTGCCTGCTTAATCGGGGCTGGCTCGTGTTTTACTTCATCAAAATAACATCCCCTTCGTAAATTTCGGACGAACCATCTTTAAACTCTATATCGGCGAACCAGGTAAAGACGGCTGGATTGAGCTTTTTGCCGCGGTAATACCCATCCCAGCCAAGCATTGGGTCTTGTGGATCCATATTGTAATATTCATACACAGTTTCCCCCCAACGGTTGAAGATCAGGAACGACTTGATGTTGGCCACACTGGATCCGCCAAAAATGCGGAAGACGTCGTTCACCCCGTCTTCGTTTGGCGAAAAAACGTTTGGTGCAAAGATGGGGCGCTCTTTTTTCACAAAAACCGTAAGGCCGGCTTCGGCGTCGCAGCCATTTTTCTCCACCAGCACTTTGTAAAAAGTCTGCTCCACAGGGGCAATCGTAATCCGCTCGCAGTTGCGGCAGGAATCGATGCCAATGGGAGCCCAGATAACAGTGTCCAGTTCAAAATAGGGTGGAGTTGACTCCAGGCTGAGCGTTGTGGATTCCCCCAACAAAATGACCGGATCACTGCTGGCGAAGTCACCCATGATCTTGACCGTTACTTCAGCAGGTTCGTCAATGGTTATGGTTGCTTCACCCATGCAGCCTGAGTTGTCTTCAACTTCGATAAGATAGCTGCCAGGCGCCAAACTGGTAAACTGCTGCTGCGCCACAAAAGGACCGTTATTGAAGGAAAACAGATAGGGAGGGTTGCCACCTATAATGCTGTCCAATACGATAAAGCCGTCCTCCTCCCCAAAACAACTGACAGGGACTCCTGAAAAGTATGGCTCAGGCATGGTAACGGATTGGCCAATCGTGACGACATCGGAATCTGAGCAGCCAAAGTCATTGGAGACTGTCAGCGTGTAGGTACCGGGAACAGTCGTGTTTGGGTTGGCGATGGCCGGGTCGCTCACATTACCACCTGTCCAAGTATAATTCACATTTGGGGATGTTCCATTACCACCCAGGGTAACCTGCACCACGTCGCAGGTAATTTGCTGGTTTTGGCCCGCATCGGCTTCCGGCTGCGGGTGGATGGTCATCAAAACGGTAGCTTGATCGTCGGGGCAGGGCGCCGCTGCATCCAGGAAGTAAGTGTAGCTATAATCTCCGGCAGCCAGCGAACCTGTGCTAAGGTTCCCGCCTGGAATAGCGTTGCCGTTCTGGTCAGTCCAGGCACCCCCAGGATCAGCACCTGTCAATTGGGCGTCCAAATCAATTGATTGATTGCTACCTGCACAGAAAGCAATTGGATCGAGCGGCACACCCGCTTCTACGGGTTGGTTGACCGTAATAGTTGCACTTTGTGAGGACGAGTTGGAGCAACCGTTGCCGTCAGTAACCGAAACAAGCATGACGGTAGTAGATGCAGGCGGCGATAAAGCAAGTGCTAAAGAATTGACTGGCAGTGTGACCTGCTGTGGGATACCATTGAGGAGGTATTCGACATCAAATGGCGGCGAGCCGGTCAGGGTGATGGCCACGGTGGCAGTGTCTCCTTCGCAGATGGCCGTTGTACCACTGATGTTGATAGTGGGCAAGGCATAAAAGATGACGGGGATACCGGGCGATACGTCAAGGCAATTGTCGTTGAAATCCACGCCACCCGATCCATCGCTGTTGCCGGCTACGGCACTGACAAAATATTGTACACCGGGCGTCAGGGTGCCAGGTATGAAATCGAACGATGGGGTGGAACTTGAGGCTAACACGGTCCCCAGGGTAGTGCCGTTGTTGGTACGCAGCACATAAACGAGGTTGTCGTCCGGGTCGAGCACGGTACCAGTCAATGTGGCACTGATGGTCAATGTTTCATCCAGACAAACGCCAACCAGGGAGATATTGGAAAAAGAACCGGCATCTGTCAGGCATTCGCAGTCGTGTACATCGCTAAGCACGGCTGGGCCGCAATTGTTGACATCATCCACTTCGAAAGTAAAAGGAAGATTATCGCCGATTGGGTTGCTGGTAAAAATATTGCCGTTTAAAGTACCCGAACCGGCAGGCTCGACAGTATAGCTGGCCAGGTCGCCCCCGATTATTTCAAAAGAAACCGTGTAGTTGAGTGCAGATGCATCGCAGGTGTAGGTTTCATTGACAATCTGTGGTGGAGTGTTCACATTGACCAGTACGCTTCCACTTACGGTGCCTGGGCAGAAATTATCCTGCAAACTCATCAAGGTATAAACATTGGAAGAGGATGGCATCACCGTGATGGGCCAGGGGCTGCTGGTAGCAGTGACGGGTACGGGGTTTCCGGCCGCATTTTGATAAATAAAGTTCCAGGGACCGGCCCCAGTGAGGGTGACGGACAGGTCGGTAGTCTGGCCACTGCAAATGCTGGTGTTTCCCGAAAGTGTAGCAGTTGGGACAGCGTGAAAGGTCACCAGGGCGCAACCCCCTACATCTTTGCAAGGGTCGCTTAAATTTACACAGCCACTGCCATTGTTGTTGCCCACGACGGCACATATATAATAGGTCTGGCCGTAGCTCATAGTGGCAGCATTGAAGGCAAATGACGGTGCATTCGAATTGGTTGCAATCGGGTTGTTGCTGTTGCCTGCATGAAGAATATAGCAAAGTGCATCGTCAGCATCCAGGAATTGCCCAGTAGTGTCGTAAGTTGCCACGGCCATGGCGTTTCCACAAACAGACAAAGTATCGGGTACCATGTTTCCCGCTGCGGACAAACAGTTGCAAATGGCAGAGTCCTGCACTACATCGGGCGGGCAGCCGTGGCAATCGCTCACCTGAAAAGTGAAAAGTTGATCCGACGGTATTTCATCGCTGCAAAACTGGCTCCCTGTTAAGGTGCCAGTATTGGGCGTGACCGAATAACACGAGGGGTCGCCATTTAATATATCTATACAAACAGTATAGGCGGTGCCTGTTGCGTTGCAGGCAACATCCACACCGGCGATGGCTGGCGGGTTGTGGACGGTAATCGTTTCTGTACCTGTGGCTGTATTGGTGCAGTGTTCGTCGCTGACCGATGTAAGCAGGTAATCGGTAGTGGTGCCAGGATTCACGGTGTAGGCATAAGGCGTCCCGACAATGTTGTTGATGACCTGGCCATTGATGGTGACTGACCAGGGAGAGTCACCTGTCAGTGCTATCATTAGTTCTGCTGATTCACCAGGGCAAATTTCAGCAGAGCCGCTCATGCTGGCAGTGGGCACTTCGTAAAAGACCACTGGCGTACCTGGCGCCACAGAAAGGCAAGGGTCTCCAAGATCTACCCCACCAGATCCGTTGTCGTTTCCTACCACAGATGAAATATAGTAGGTTGTCCCGTAAGACATTGTATTTGCATCAAAGCTGAATGATGGTGTGCTGTTCGTTGCGATGACAGTGCCTAAGTTCGTTCCTGAGTTGGTATGCAAATAATAACCAACTACGTCGTCACCATCTAAAGTGGGTGCCACCAAAGTATCTGCCGTTATTGGCCCATCGCCACATTCCTCCAGAAGGGACAGCACCATCTCGCCTGCGTCAGTAGAGCAATTACATATAATTTGCGACTGGGAAATGGTTTGGGGATCGCATCCATTTGCGTCGTTAACCATTAAATTATAGCCGCTGCCCGCAGGGATTGGGTTGCTGGTGAATTGGTCAATGTTGATAGTCCCTGTAACGCCCGTGACAAAATACGAGGCGGGGTCGCCACCTGTGATGGTAAATGAAACAGTGTACGCCGTGCTGGTTGCGTTGCAAGCCACCATCAGGTTGGTATAGCCAACCCCTGAATTAACCGTGACATCGGAACAACCACTAAAAGTACCGGGACAATTCGAATCATTTAGCCCTGTGAGACAGAAAGTGGTTGTTGAAGTCGGATTGACGACCAGCGAATAGGGGTTGCTGGTGATACCATTTACGGTTTGGGAGTTTCCATTCCCATCTTCGTAAATGATACTCCAGGGGCCTTCACCTGTGAAATCAACTGTCAGCGTCGCATTATCCCCATCACAGATGGAGGGGTTGCCGCTCAGGGTGGCGGTTGGAATTTCATTGAAAGTTACAGGAGTCCCCTGTGCTACAGCCAGGCACGGATCGTCGAGGTCAACACCGCCGGCACCATCGTCATTTCCTACCACGGCGGATAAGTAATAAGTGGTTCCGTATGTCATACTAGCCGGGATGAACATGACATCAGGGTTGACCGAAACGGAATAAACAGGGGCTACCACGTTTACACTGTTACCTGAATGAAGGATATAAACAAGGACATCATCCCCATCGAAAGCCTGTCCGGTCGTATCGTAAGGAATGGTTTCTGGCCCATCTCCACAAATTTCAAAGGGGGTCAGATCCATGCTTCCTGCTGCGGTGGTGCAGTTGCAAATTACAGCGTTATCGGACACCGTAACTGGGTTGCAGTCGTTGGCGTCATTTACCACAAAGGAATACCCATCCCCTGTCGGAATTGGATTGCTGACAAAAACACCGTTGTTCAATTGCCCATTGGGGGGCGTCACCGAGTAGCTTGCGGGATCACCTCCATTGATAGTAAAGGTTACCGTGTATTCCACGTTGGTCGGGTCACATTCGGTTGAAACCATGCTCACAGTGGGTGCGGTGTTGACGGTAACGGTTCCTGTGCCGGAAACAGTGCCGGTACATTGGTTGCCATCCGTGACGCCTGTCAGGGAAATGCTGCCTGCTTGTGATTGCCCAATGTTGAGGGTAAAAGGTGACGCATTGATGGTTAAGGGTGCCTGGGCATTGGCGCCCACCTGCCAGTTTACTGTCCAGGGGGCAGTGCCGGTCAGGGCAATATTTAGTGGAAATTGCTGCCCGCTGCCCTGGCAGATGCTGCCATTACCGCTCAGGGTGGCGGTAGGGGCAGGGTTTTCTGTCACCGTTGCTGTGCCGCTGAACGTGCCGGGGCAGTTGCCCCCACCGGAGACACTGGTTATGGTGTACGTGCCAGCCTGGCTTACCTGTAAAGTGTAAGGACTTGTTTGGATGGTCACCATGGTTGGGGCACCACCATTTAAGCTGTATCCAACATCCCAGGGGCCTGTGCCAGTGACGTTGATGGTCAGGTTGATATTTGCAGTGACTCCAGCACAAAATGACCCACTTCCACTGATAGTAGCCATGGGTGCCTGAACTACCTGTACCGTCTGGCAAGCCTGGTTACTCGTACCGCAGGCGTTTCCGGCAGAAACACAGACTTGCCCATTGCTTGCGCCGTTGAAGTCTATTGTCACACTGGAACCGGTGCCGTTTATGGTGGCACCTGGCGGGGCTGTCCAGTTATACGTGATCCCTGCCACCGGGCTTCCAACAGAATAGGTATAGGTTCCTCCGCTGGAACAAACTGTGGCGGGGCCATTTAGTGTTGGGGTAGCAGGAATGCCGGTAACAGTAACGGAAGTACAGCCAGGCTGGCTGGTGCCGCAGGCATTCATTGCTGTTGCGCAAACCTGGCCTGTGCCCGGAGTGGCGCCATTGAAGTTCACGGCGATACTTGAACCTGAGCCACTATAAGAAGCACCTGGAGGCACAGTCCAGGAATAGGTAACCCCAGGTTGAACGTTGGTGACGGTATAATTCTGTGCTTGATTGTTCGCACAAGCTGAAGCCGGCCCGTTAATGATGGGAACCACCGGAGCGGCTTGCACATTCACGACGAAACAGGCCGGACTTGATGGGCCGCAACCATTATTGGCGGTTACGCACAGTTGTCCGCCCGTCGCATTGTTCCACTGAACGGAAATAGTAGTGGGGTTTACCTGGGTGATCGGTTCGCCATTTGGGGTTGTCCAGGTGTAGCCAGTGGGCGCCGGTGTACCTACTGGCGTAACCGTATAATTGGCCGAAGTGCCCTGGCAGGGGGAAGCGTTTCCGTTTATTTGGGGTACCTGAGGGACGGCAGCGTTTTGCGTGACTGTCACACAAGCCATATCAGAACATTGCAGGCCGTTTCTTTGGTGGGTGATGGTGAAACAATATTGGCCGGGTTGGTTAACTGTGACCACAATATCGTTTGCCGAGCCGACAATGCCTGGCCCCGTCCAAAGGAATGTATTGGTGGCTCCCGGGTTGAGCGCCAAGGGCGAATTGGAGGCATTTAGAATAACAGAAGCATTTGCTCCGCAACCCAGCACCGGGACGGGGGTGTTGATAATTGCCTCCGGTTCGAAGATGGCGAGGTCCACAATGACCGTGCTGTCGCAGCCCTGATAGCTGGTGCAGTCTGTGTAGTAAATTCCCGATTCCAGGTACACCTCATTGCAGACCTGGTAGGCAGAGGGCCCACAGAACTCTATTTGCCCCAAATTGGTCTGGATGGGCGGAATGCCGTTGATATGGCAAACGATGATACTGTCGCAGCCTAACCATGAGGTGAGCGTGACCGGTGTGCCGACTGGTGGGGTAGGGGCGCAAAACAACATGCCGGCGCATGTCACACAATCACCGACACATAAATCATAAGTATCGCTGCCTTGGGGAAGGTTGGCCGAGGTAACCGTGATACAGGAAGGATTGGGATTGGTAAGACACGGGTTGGAAGCAGTGACACAAATAGTTGCTGTACCGGTAGTATTCCAGGTTACATCAACGATCCCCCCTTCCGGCAAAGAAGAAAAAGAACCGATGCCAGGAGGGTTTATCGTCCAGGTGTAAGTTGCTGCATTGGGATTAGGGATAGAATACGAGGTAGTTGCACCGGGGCAAACCTGGGTAGGGCCGGATACTGGGCCTGGATTGCCTGGCGGTACTGGCAAAGTTGACCCGGCAAGCACATTGACTTGAAAATCGCAAATATCTCCTGCACAACCATCAAAAACCACATAGTAAGCCTGGCCTACGATAAAACTATTGGAAGACAGTTGGAATGGGTTATCTGTGCAATTGCACTGGGTTGCAATGGCGGGGCCATTGCAACCGCCCTCGTAAACTGCACCTTGCATGCCTATCTGCCCGTTCAGGTTTTGGCAGTTCGACGGGATCACTTCCAAGGTTATGGTTTGTGTGCCGGCAATAAAACTGAACCACTCGTCATTGTTCAATACGTTCCCGGGGCATCCGGGGAGCGGGACCTGAACGTTGTTTGTGCCAAGTGTGGCACAATAACCATTAAGGTCGGTGCAAAGAGTGGGTGCCAGCGTGCAGATGTCCCCTGTTGGGGGATAGCCGGGCGGTGGACATTGAGAAATAGCCTGGTTTGATAACAAAGAAGAAACCAGCGAAACAATTGATAGAATTTTTTTCATTGTTCATTTTTTTCTGTTGAACAGAAATTTTTCAACCAGAAACAGGAAAGCTGTTAAATATAGAAATGAAATCAGTTGCATGGAGGGAAGCACCCCCAATCAGCCCACCATCCACGTCAGGTTGGCTGAATAGTTCTTTTGCATTTTTGGGGTTACAACTGCCGCCGTAAAGGATGGTCGTCAGGTTGGCGGTATGGCTGGAGTATTTTAAGGAAATGAGGTTACGGATATAACGGTGCATTTCCTGTGCTTGTTCAGGTGAGGCAGTTTTGCCGGTGCCGATGGCCCAAACTGGTTCGTAAGCGATAACAACATTTGAAAATTGGCTTTCTTCCAGGTGGAATAGCCCCTCCTCGAGTTGTTGCTTCACTATTTCTTCCTGATTGCCGGCTTCCCTGGCATCCAGTTTTTCACCGCAACAAAATATGGGTCGGAGGCCATGTTTAAGTGTGGAATCCACTTTTTTGGCTAAAAGTTCGCCAGCCTCCTTGAAATATTCCCTTCTTTCTGAATGGCCCAGGATGACAAACTCAGCTTCAACGGATTTCAGCATAGCAGCTGAAATTTCTCCAGTGAAAGCTCCACTTTCTTCAAAATGGCAATTTTGTGCTCCTAATTTCAGGTTGGCTATGCCATTCGTGAGGACCGACAAATAGTTGAGGTGTATAAAAGGAGGGCAAAGTACCGCCAGGTTTTCGGATGGGCCGAGCTGCTGGATAATGGAGATGGCTAAATCACGTCCTTCGTCAAAAGTTTTGTTCATTTTCCAGTTTCCCGCAACGATGCGCTGACGTTTCATAAATAGATTAATTTGTGAGAATTCACCTTTTTGAAAGATTTCGGTAACGGAGGCGGCAAAAGTAAAGATTAAGTTCTGTTTGGCCAAAAGAGAATAGAAATTGGCTAAAATCAGCTTTTTCCTAAAGAATCAAGTGTATGCTTTGACCATTTGCATTGTACTTAGATTCGGTCGGCACGTTGATTGGCAAATTAACTTTGGGCAAGTCCTGGTGATGGAATATTTTTCTCGCAGCAGCTTTGATGTTTTAAAAAAAGCTTATTTCTTTGTGCCGGAATTCGTTCAACAGCTTACATTTATTTTCAAAGAACGACTAATTTTTTGTTAAAGAAGATGAAAAGTAAGTTTTCTTAGATGAAATTTCTATCTTGGCTTCGTCTTTGTAAATGAGCATTCATATCCTTCACTTTTCAACATCTCCTTTTTAAAATTATATCTTATAGGCGTAAAACTTCTACACTAAATCAGTCTCGAACATTTCTTCACTAAACTAGATTTAGTTATGCAAGTTACGCCAGTAAATGATCAGCAACTTATTGCCCTCTACCTTGATGGGGATGAAAGAGCATTCAAAGAATTGCTCGACCGTTATCAGCAAAAAATTTACACGTCCATCTATCTTTTTGTTAAAGATGAGACCCTCGCCGAAGACATCTTCCAGGAAGTCTTTATCAAAATTATCAACACCCTGCGCAGTGGAAAGTACAACCACGAAGGGAAGTTCGGCCAATGGGCCTTGCGGATTTCCTACAACCTTTGTGTTGACTACTTCCGCCGTGGCAAACGCCGCCCGCATGTGCATCCCAACGAAACATTCGATATTTTCGATGTGTTGCATACCAACGAGCCAAATGCCGAGCAGCTCATCATGCGTAGCCAGACCCACGACAGAATCCGCCATTTGGTGGATATGCTGCCGCCTGAACAAAGGGAAGTAGTCATCCTCCGCCATTATGCCGACATGAGTTTCAAGGAGATCGCAGCCCTGACCAGGGTGAGCATCAACACGGCTTTGGGGCGTATGCGCTATGCACTTATCAACATTCGCAAGATGGTGGCGGAGAAGGAAGTGCAACTGCAATAACTCCCATACTGCTTTGGTTAAAATTAAAAGGCAAAAGCAGCCCGTGCTACTTTTGCCTTTTAATTTTTACATTTGTCCTCATGAAAACGCTAAAAGATTTAATGGAACGATCCGCCTTTGGCGTATGCAGCTATCTTGGGGACAAGATGGGCCTGGCTTCTGCCAGGGTTCGTCTGTATTTCATTTATCTATCCTTTGTGACACTCGGTTCACCTGTGATATTCTACCTTTTTGTAGCCTTTTGGCTCAATGTGAAGCGCTACATCAAAAATAAGCGAAGCCTGATCTGGGAATAGGGAATTCATGTGTTTCCCCCTTTTTTCCGTCTTAGTGAAATACCCAATGCGTGATGCCGTTGACAACTCCTACGACAATGGCCAATGCCACTGCCCACCAGAAATTCTTGATTTTCAAACCTTTAAGGAAGTAATCGGCTACCATTAAAACAATGGCATCTACCACGAGACTGAACAGGCCAAGGGTAATCCACCGGATGGGCGTAGAAATCCAGTCGAGAAAACTGCCGAGGGTAGCGTTCAGCAGTGCTACTACAAGGCCAATGATCAGCGCCCTCGAAAAATCTGTCACTTCAACGCCGCGCAGGAGCTGCGAACCGGCCCAAATTGCCACTCCATTGATAAGGATGGTGAGGATGAATTCCATGATTTTTGATTTTGTTATTGAAAATTGTTTTTCCTGGCACAAATATAATCACAGCCTGCTATCCTATTGGTCCTTGGTTTCGTTCAGCGTCTTTTCCATGCTTTCCAGTTTTCGCTTCAGTTCTTCGTTTTCCCTGTAAAGTTCATCCACTCGTTTTGTCTTGAAATCCAGTTCCTCCTGCAGCCTTTTGTTTTCTGTTTCTAATGATATGATTTTTTGAGCATTCGCCGGTGATTGGTTGACAGGCTTGACGTTGTCGTTGCCGGGTTTTTCTGATTCGGCAGTTTCATCCTCGGCTTGCATGTTGAGAAAGCTCTTGATTTTTTCAACGCCATTATCTCCATTGTAGTACGAAGCACCGATATAAGCCAAAGGGGCCACGATGATCATTACCAGGAAAAATCGGGTAAAACCTGTTACCCTAAGGGTTCTTTTTGCCATTTTTTTACTTTTTTTTATTTGATTTTCCAAAGAAAAGTTATTCTTCCAACCCAGTTAAAATTCTTCTACTGACTCAGGAAAATTACAGATGAATTTGAAAAACCAGCCTGGCATCCTGTATCATTAATGAATGATAAATATCTCCATAAAGCACTGGGTTTTGTCACCTGATGGTGCTCTTGCCCCACCGAATTTTCCGTCCTCATTCTGAGCGGGGATAAATTGGAGCATCCGCCGAAAGGGCAAATCCAGCATGTCCGAAACTAAATATTGATGAATTTGGAATCCGGGGCTAAAGATTTGTAATATTCCATTAATTTCAGCCCTTCATTTCAAGTATTGCAAACAACAAGAAACGAAAAACAATATGGTACTTGGTATCCTTAAGGAACAAAGCTTTGAAAACAGGGTATCCGTAACGCCCGAAATAGCCGCAGCCCTGCTCAAGATGGGTTTTGAAAAAATCCTGGTAGAGGAAAAGGCTGGCGAAAATGCAGGTTTCCCCGATGAAGCCTACAAGGAGGTTGGGGCCGTCGTCGCTACAGGTGACGATATCTTCAAAAAATCCAACCTCATTACAACGATCCATTTTTTAGCAGGGGATCAGGTCAAAAAACTTTCCGAAGGTCAAATAATCCTGGGGCAGTTCAACCCATTAGCCAATAAAGAGGTGGCTGAAAAACTCAACGGGGCAAAAGCGACAGCCTTCAGTTTGGATATGCTGCCGAGGACTACCCGTGCGCAGGCCATGGACGTACTTTCCTCCATGGCGACCGTAGCGGGCTACAAGGCCGTGCTCATTGCTGCTACCCAGGCCCCTGGTTTCTTCCCCATGTTTATGACGGCTGCAGGTACCATCAAACCTGCTAAAGTGCTCATCATTGGTGCCGGGGTGGCCGGCCTGCAGGCCATTGCCACGGCTAAAAGGTTGGGTGCAGTGGTAGAAGCCTTCGATGTGAGGACGGCTGCCAAAGAAGAGGTACTCAGTTTGGGCGCCCGCTTTGTGGAAGT
Source organism: Lewinellaceae bacterium (assembly GCA_020636005.1). Lineage (GTDB taxonomy): Bacteria > Bacteroidota > Bacteroidia > Chitinophagales > Saprospiraceae > UBA6168. Next base: position 207,283 of record JACJYR010000006.1, on the reverse strand, counting down.
GGAAGGGGCGCAGGAAAACGCAGCCGCCGGTGGCTATGCCGTTGAACAAAGCGAAGACTACAAAAGAAAACAGGCCGAAGCAGTTCACGAACACGCCAAGCAAGCGGATGTCATTATCTGCACTGCCCAGATCCCTGGCAGGCAGGCACCTGTCATTGTCCAGAAAGCCACAGTGGAAACCATGAAACCAGGCTCTGTTATTGTGGATTTGGCCGCATCAACTGGCGGAAATTGTGCCGTGACGGAAAACGGCAAAACGATTTATCATCAGGGTGTGTGTGTAATTGGTGACTCCAACCTTCCCTCCACCTTGCCGCGGGATGCCAGTTCCATGTTCAGCAAAAACATCCTGAATTTCCTGAAACTGCTTTCGCCGAAAGGTGAATTGCAGTTGAATTTTGATGACGACATCATTGCTGCCACCTGCATCGCCCACCAGGGTGCCGTGGTCAGCGAAAGGCTGAAGGCCGTTTTGGGAAAAGCCTGATCCTTCCTTTTTAGCCTGATTATAAGCATTTTAGAATCAATAATCTTATGCAAGCTTTTTCAGAATTTTTCCTCCAAAACCAGGATATGATATTCCTGGTCGTCCTGGCCATTTTTTTGGGCACGGAAGTGATCAAAAATGTGCCGGCCCTGCTCCACACGCCCCTGATGTCGGGTTCCAACGCCGTCTCTGGGGTGGTGATCATGGGGTCTATCATTGTAGTGGGCCATGCAAGGCCCGACGACACCCTGGCCCTGGTGCTGGGCTTTCTGGCAGTTGTGCTCGGCACACTTAACGTCGTGGGCGGTTTTGCCGTCACAGGCCGGATGCTCTCCATGTTTAAAAAAAGAAAGTAATCGGACAGGGCTTACCATCCTTGTTTGAAACAACAACGAATAACGATCAACCATGTCAGAATTTTTGCTCGAACTATTTTATATCGTCGGTTGCGTCACCTTTATCATCGGGTTGAGGAAACTGAGCAGCCCCGACAGTGCTCGGCAGGGCAACAACATAGCAGCGGCGGGCATGACCCTCGCTATCCTTGGAACCATCCTTTTCCACAAGAATGAAGCGGGTGAAGGCATCGGAAACCTGGCCTGGATTGTGGGCGGTTTGGTAGTTGGTTCTGCCATTGGCTATGTGATGGCCACCAGGGTCAAGATGACCGCCATGCCACAGATGGTTTCCTTTTTTAACGGCACCGGCGGTGCAACCTCTGCCATCATTGCCTGCATGGAGTTTTTCTCCAGCGACAGCACCGATTGGGGCTTTTTGCTGGTCGCCTACCTGGGCATCGTTGTGGGCACCGTTACTTTTAGTGGATCCATGGTCGCCTATGGAAAACTCGACGACAAAATCAAGGACGTCAGCGGGAGGCTGATGACTTACCTCAACTGGCTCATGCTGGCAGTAATCCTCGTGTTGATGACAATGGGGATATTAAGCCCAGAAACACTTGGCGCCAATGGCGGCTGGATACTGCTCGGATTGTCCTTTTTATACGGGATTTTCTTCGTAATGCCCATCGGTGGTGCCGACATGCCCGTCGTCATAGCCTTGCTGAACTCCCTTTCGGGTATAGCGGGAGCATTTGGCGGCCTCATTTACAGCAACCGCATCATGCTCATAGGCGGTATTTTGGTGGGCGCATCGGGCCTCATCCTGACGGCATTGATGTGCAAGGCCATGAACCGCTCCTTGATGAACGTACTGATAGGTGGTTTCGGTGGCGGCTCTGCCGGTAGTGCAAAAGCGTCAGGCGAACAATCCTACCGGGAAGTCACCCTGAACGATGCCGCCATCATGTGTGCCTATGCCAGCAAAGTCTGCATCGTCCCTGGTTACGGCCTTGCAGTAGCGCAAGCCCAGCACGTTTGCCACGATTTTGAAAAAAGCCTGGAAAAGAAAGGCGTAGAAGTATATTATGCCATTCACCCCGTGGCGGGCAGGATGCCCGGGCACATGAACGTGTTGCTGGCCGAAGCGGATGTCCCTTACCCAAAACTGGTGGAAATGGACGACGCCAATCCACAGATGCCCAATACGGACGTAGTAATAATTGTTGGTGCCAACGACGTGGTGAACCCAGCAGCAGAAGATGATCCGGGCAGCCCCATTTATGGCATGCCGGTCATCAAGGTTTGGGAGGCTAAAAGTGTCATCGTGATGAAACGTAGTATGCGGCCGGGCTATGCAGGCATCGAAAACCCGCTGTTTTTCCATGAAAGGGCTAAAATGCTTTTCGGTGATGCGAAGGATACGCTGAGCAAGCTGGTAGGCGAATTGAAGAATTTATAATGATATTTTAACGGCTCAAACGTCGTCGGGGCAATACCTCCAACGACGTTTCTACTGCTTGCCATCTTTGTCTTTTACTTCTTTTTTAACGTCAAGGTTTTCCTTGATAGCTTCGTTTTCAGGCAAGCTGGAATCCAACTTGATAATTTTACTGGCCAGCAACCTTGCTTCCTGGGACGGATTTTTAAACCAGCCCAGCGACCAAACGGGCAGGTAGGAAAAGCCGGCGCTTGCAAGCTTGTCACGTTGCTGTTGTTCCCATAGCCCGGAGGTGGCGTTTGTATCTGCAAAGAAGCCGTCCGGGTGAACTGTGAGCGGTTGTCCGTTGGGATGCTGGGGCTTGATGCACAGCGGCAGCACCACGTCTTCCATAACCTTGTTTTTGACAAACCGTTTTTCGTCAAAATATGGGCGCAGCGCATTGATGACTTCCTGGGTAAACAAGGACTTGGAGGCTTTGGGTTCTTCCACCTTGCCGATCATTTCCTGTAAGTGCTTGACCTGCTTTGTATTGCCTGCCCTCATGGCTTCTGCCAGTTGAATAAAATTGGCCAATAGCCAGGTGCCTTCTTCCCATTGCTTGATCCGGAATTTTTCCAACTGATCTTCTGAAAACGAATGGATGATCTGGAGCTGTTGCACCGGTTTGTTGATCAACATCTTAACCTGGCTGATACCTTCGGGGGTGTTCAGGAAGATGATTTTCTTGGTCAATGAGCCTTGCAGGTTGACGGTGCCAAAGGTGCAGGAGAGGATCAGGATGTCGAAATGCTGCCCAAACAGTTCATCAATGAAGAATACCCCCATACCGTTCCGCTCCAACTGCTGGATCTTCTCGCTGCCGACTGCGTTCTGCTGTTTCAATTTGAGCAGGTAATTGGCTATTAAGTCCCGTTGCTCCACGGTAAAGGCCACAATGCCCACTGTTGGGTAAACCCTTTGTGGCGTCTGCTTTACCTGGTTCAACTGCCGGATGATGTGCTGGGCTTCCACGTCGTTCGTGTTGTCAATTTCATGAAAACGACCTTCCGCACTTTCTACCAGGTATTCATTCGGAAATTGCTGCATCCCGTTCGGGTTCAGGAGGGCGGATAGCCCCCTTGCCGGCACGTGGTACAGGTTGGTGATTGGGGAAAACGCCACTTCATTTTCAAGGGCATATTGAAGGATGCTGGTCTCCCCGCCATTGCTGTCGTTGCTGCCAAACAGGGCGATCTGTTTGCCCAGGGGCGCCAGTGCAGTGGCTGTTTCAACAGAAAACCGGTTCGCTTCTTCCAGGATGACATAATCGAAGTAGCCCTTGCCAACGGGCAACATATTCATGGCTACATGCGGCGTGGTGAACAGCACTGGCAGGAAAGCACTGACGGCATCGTAACCGCCCTGCAGCACATCGCCCAATGGCATACTGGCTGCTTGTTGGTGGCCGTTCTTTTCAAAAATCAATTGATATTTTTTCTTGTCTTTTTTCCTGAGTTCTTTCAGTTCAGCTTCCTGCCTCGATTGCCATAGTTGCTGGATATGCGGTAAAATGAGCGGACGCAGGGCGTGCCAGCTCTCTGCGTAATTTTTTACCAAGGCTTCCTCCGCCGGCAAATCAGGCATTTGCGCATAGGTCAGCAAATTGTTGAAGTACCAGCTTTCAAAAGCCGCCATCCAGTCGTCGGGTTTCACCTTGACAAGGGCCCGCACCACCTTTTGCCCCATGGGGCCGAGGGCGAGCCAGCTAGACTGCCATTGGAAAAACAGGTCGAAATCACGAAGGTTAAGCTGTGTGTTTTCCAGTTGTTCGATGATGCTTTCCAGGTATTTCTGGCGCTGGGGTATCGTGAGGGTTTTGTTTTCGAGGTTTTTTTGGTAAAGGTTGGCCTCGTTGAGTTCTTCCAGTAGCACGTCCAGTGAGTACTCAAGTTCGGTGATTTGCTCCTTTACGTCCAGGCTGGGATGGGCCGTTTTGCTGTTCAGGCGCATCACCTCTTCCTGCACCTGGCTGTCCAATTTGCTGTGCCATTCGTTAAGTGCTTTCCCGAATGCCTCAATATTCGCAAGGGTGTTGGGGATATGCAGGCCGTCCTTGCAGGGTTGGAATTGAAAGTCGAAATAGGGTTGGGAAGTAAAGGTTTTGACAAGGGTCTGGTATTGTTTGCCCACCTCTTCCTGGGCCTTGGCAATTTTTTTCTTTTTGGTTGAAAAGAGCAGGTAAAGCTTGAAATATCCTGAACCCGCTTCCCTGAAATCGTTGCCCAGTTCGTCGCCTTTGGCTAGGATATTTTCTTTGAGCGCCCGGTTCATATCTTGCATCTGTTCGAAATAAGCCCGGTAATGTTCCCGCAGCCTTGCGCCATAGCTGTCTATCTTGCCGATAAAACGGTGCTGAAGTTTGGAGGTTTTGTCCAGGAAATGCCTGAGCTGTTTTTTTACAAAATGCAGGGCCTCCTCAGCGGATGGTTGCTGAAAAACCTGATCGTGCAGGTTGCCGAGCGGGTGGGAGAGGGTCTTTACTTTTTGAAAAAGCGGGTGGCAGGTCAATATGCCATTTTTGAAGGATTCATATTCTGCCACATTGTATTTAAAATCCTGGCCATTCAGTTGGCTGGTCAAGAGTTCCTTGCCCTCAACCCGGTTGCTGGCCAGGAAAAGGCCCACAGTTTCCGTCCAATTGTAATCCCCAAAGACCTTTTTTTTGACGGCTCCGTAAGCAGCATCCAGTTTCGTTTTTTCCCGTGCAAACTTGTTTTTTTTGGCCTGATATTCCTCGGCGTTGTAACTAACCGTCCGGCTGCCCCCTTTTGCTGCTACCCTCATCAGTTCCAGCAAAGGCATTTTGTCGTTCAGTGCGTCATCGAGCAAAAAGTGAAGTTGGATAAGCCCTGTATTGGCCAAAAATTTCTGGGTATGTTTAAGCGCAGGTGCCCGTTCAGAGACGACCAGGCATTTTTTGCCACAGGCCAGGGCATGGATGATTAGGTTGATCAGGGTTTGTGTTTTACCCAATGAGTCAACGCCTTCCACCACCGATACTTTGTTGGCTTCCACTATTTCAAGGGCCGAAACTTGCTCCGGGTCGGCAGGCAAAAACGGAAATACCGGATCATCGGCTTTGGATGGCATGGCAGAAGGCACAAAAACATCCTCTGGCTTGGGCTGGCTGTCTGGTTTTTTGCTGTCTTGCGGAGGGAAAATACTCAACACCCCCGACCAATGGATAGCGCCCTTTTCCGTGTAATTTCCAATTTCATCAATACCGGGGCACGGGATGATTTTTTCATCGGCCCCAAACTTTTCAAAATGAAGCCGGTCGGCCAGTTCCTGGCAAAAGGCTTGGAGCGCCGGACCGTTCAATGTTCTGCCAAAGGTCATCCCCTTCATTTTTTCAGTCAGGTCGAGGTCGTATTTTTCTTTCAGGAAGTTGGCGGCGCGGAAGTTAGGGAGCAGGTGGCTTTGGTTGGAAAACTTCAGAATCCAGGCATCAACCTTCGCCTGGGCAGGCTCGATGGACAACAGCCAAATGAATAAAGGGGATACGAACAGTTCGCCTTCATACGTGTCGATGAGCAATGGGAAGCCAAAACCCAGGGTTTTTGGCCCAAACGTTTTTTCCAGGTTCCTGGATTCAAAGTACAAGTGGCGGAGCTTATCGGAAGAACTGCTGGAGGCATTCAACTGGATGGCCAATTTTTCCTGAAGTAAAGACTCGAAAAACTTTACTGCAAAAATCTTCCCTTCTTCATCGGCGGCGCAGATGTCCGTCCGGTTGAGGTAAAACGGCAACGCGTTTTGATAAATAGAATGGATGGACGGTGACTGGCTATTTTTCATGGCCGGGAAAGATTTGGTTCAAGTATTTTATGGTACGTTGCTGCATGGTTTTAGTTCGCAAGTTGCTCAAAATGAACAAATAAGCAGCCTGAAAGCAGGTAAAGCCCAAATTTATAGGATTGTTTTTAACAATTAGCATAACCCCGATAGAAGTGGAAAAGAAAATAGCTGCCCTTTCTCCATTGACTTTTTGAATATGTCAATTTCTCGCATTAATTTTGCCAGGTAAAAATTCCGAATTCATCCCTTTTTCCGTTTACTGTTTCCAACCCAAACTACCTTCCTGTAAAGCCTTTGGCGGGATTTTAGCTTTTGCCAAAGACCTTATTGTTTACGATAAAAGATCCCATAACATAAGCAACTTCAAAAGATGAAAAATTTTCTACCTGGTGCAATAGCAATGGTTTTGATACTGTCAGCTTGTTCTTCCGACCAGCTGACCAAACCGCTCGAAGTGGAATTGGAAAAAGCCATCAAGCGTGCTTCCCCGACGGGGGAGTTCGACCATTTTATCCTGCCCGATCCTACCGATTTTGCCAACATCCCGCAAGACCCCCAAAACCCCCTGACGGCGCAAAAAGTAGAGCTTGGCAAGATGCTCTTTTACGAGACAGGCCTGGCACTGTTGCCAAAACATGCAGAAGGCAAGGGCACGTTTTCCTGCTCCAGTTGCCACGTACCCGAAGCAGGCTTCATGCCCGGCAGGGCACAGGGTATAGCCGATGGCGGAGTAGGTTTTGGCCAAAACGGCGAGGGCAGGGTCAAGTACATTTTTTACAATGATGAGGAACCGGATGTTCAGGGTGTGAGGGCTTTGAATGTAATGAACGTCGCCTTCGTGCCGAACACGACCTGGTCGGGCAAATTTGGTGGAACATACAACAACCTTGGAACAGAGGATCAGTGGGTGGGTGAAACCGAAATCAACAAGCTGGGATTATTGGGCCCTGAGACCCAGTCCATCGAGGTGTTTACCAAAGTTCACCGGTTTTTGATGAATGAGCAAATTGCAGACTCCCTGGGCTACAAACCCCTCTTCGACGCTGCTTTCCCGGAAGTGGATCAAAGCGAAAGGTACTCGGAGATACCCGCTGCTTTTGCCATGGCAGCCTATTTGCGCACCTTAATTGCCAACGACGCCCCATTTCAGCAATATTTGAAAGGCGATGAAACGGCGATGACCGAACAGGAAAAACGGGGCGCATTGCTGTTTTTTGGGCAGGCAGGCTGCGTCAAATGCCACAACGGAAAACCCCTCAACAACCCGGATCAGTTTTTTGCCATCGGGGTCAAGGATTTATACGAAACTGGCCAAGCGATTAAGACCAATGTCAACGACAAAGCCAACCTGGGAAGGGGTGGTTTTACCGGCAAGGCGGAAGATCTCTATAAATTCAAAGTCCCTCAGTTGTACAACATGAAAGAAACACCATTTTTCTTTCATGGCAGCAGCAAGCGCAACATGCAGGAGGTAGTAGAATACTTCAACAAAGCCGAGCCCGAAAATGCACGGGTGCCAAAAGATCAAATTGCCCCGCAGTTCCGCCCGCTTGGGCTTTCTGACAGTGAAAAAGCCGATTTGGTAGCGTTTTTGGAAAATGCGCTCCACGATCACAACATGCACCGGTATGTGCCGGATCAAGTGCTTTCAGGAAATTGTTTTCCCAATAACGACCTTCAATCGCAGGCCGATCTGGGCTGCCAATAAGAAAAATCTCGTTGAAATAGCAAAGGCCCGAAGTCCTGTTGGACTTTGGGCCTTTTTTGTGTTATTTGAAAAACGCCTATTTGCCCGACGCTTCCGGTTTTAATATGTCTCCCCGGACTTTCTCGCCGTTTTTGTATTCATACTCCATTACCAGATCACCTGCTTCATTGTAGTATTTTGAAGGGCCATGCAATTTTCCCTCCTTATAGCTTACCTCCTGCTGCAGGATATCCGTGTTTTCGTAGTAACGTTTGTACACGCCATCGAACTGGCCATTTTTATAGTAGCCTTCCTCAGTTATCCGGCCGTTTTTTGTCCTGGCAAAACGCCCATCCAATTGATTGTTGATGTAGCCAGCGGTGAGCACGACCTGTCCGATCGGCGTTAATTCCATGTGCAGGCCGCTCAGTTGGTCGTCCACATAATTGGAGACGGTGAAGGGTATTTCTTTGTCGTTGTGGTAAACGACCCAGGTGCCGTAGCGCTTGCCGTTTCGCAGGGTGCCTTCTTCCCTGACATGGCCCGCTTCGTCCAGTTTGATGGCTTTTTTCAGGTCAGTGCCGGGTATGTCCCTCAATTGAAAACCAGATAAATCAAGCGGTGCAACGACCGAACCGCTTTTGGCAGGAGCAGGGGCAGTGCTATCACTACCTCCACAACCTATGAACAACCAAGCAATGCAAAATGGAAATAGTAACTGTTTCATAATCCGATAGATTTGAATTTCAATGGTCCGTGAAGGTTTATGGATTGGGTTTTATGGTTTTTCCCAATAGCCCCGGTGCGTCGTATTTCAAAACTATTTTCGAAGGCCTTGAGCGCTTGACCCACCTTTCAACAATAAAGATCCCCTTGTTTCAAGGCTTTGGCCAACCATAAACGTAAAACCAAAATCTTCACGGCCATTTGGGTTTGTGATGTTTAGGATCGAAGGAAAAATAATCCCGATGTTAAATCGGGATTATTTTTAAAAAACCCCTCCAATGCTGGGGCTTTCAAAATTAAAATGGTGAAGTTATTTTTTCATCGTTACTTAAAAAGTTGGCAAAATGCAAAAATCTGTCCTGTTCGGGTAAAAGCTGTACAGGGCGTTTGTTAAGGTAATTCAAATTGCTACCGATGTTAGGCAAAAGTTTAGCCTTCTTTTTTCCTTTGTCCCCTTGAATTTTATTTTTGCGTCCCGAAGAAAGCAGCACCCTGTTCAAGGCTGCCTCCAACTAAATCCCGTCCAATGTTCGCAGTCGAAACGACCTTGCTGGGCTGTTTCACTAAAACCCTTACAACAGGTTTCCTGCGATCAAAACCATTTCAGTTTATGGATATTTCAATTCAAAACCTGACCAAGACCTACGGCTTCCAAAAAGCAGTGGACAACATCAGCTTTGAGGTGAAGACTGGTGAAATCCTCGGCTTCCTCGGCCCCAACGGTGCCGGGAAAACCACCACGATGAAAATCATCACAGGCTACATTGATGGCGACCAGGGGGAGGTGTTCATCGGCGGCAAGGCTGTTAAAAGCGGCGAGACCAAACGCCACATCGGCTACCTGCCCGAGCACAACCCGCTCTATACGGAAATGCCTGTGATCGATTACCTGGCTTTTTGTGCCTCCATTCAGGGCATGGACAAAGGGCTGATTCCGGAGCGGATACGCTACATGGTGCGGGTTTGTGGGCTTGATGCCGAAAAGCACAAGAAAATCGGCGAGCTATCCAAGGGCTACCGCCAGCGGGTCGGCCTCGCACAGGCCATGATCCACGACCCTGAAATCCTTATCCTCGACGAGCCTACTACGGGCCTCGACCCCAACCAAATCGTCGAGATCCGGGAATTGATCAAAAACATCGGGAAAGAGAAGACCGTCATCCTAAGCACCCATATCCTGCCGGAAGTAGAGGCTACCTGCGACCGCATCCTCATCATCAACAAAGGCAAGATAGTCGCCGACGGAACGGCGGCTACCCTGCGCAAGCAGGCACAAGGCCAGCAAGTATTACAGGTCAGGATTGAGGATGGCAGTACCAACGATATTTTTGAAAAACTCCGGGCATTGCCCTCTGTGGCCATGGTGGACATTCTTGACCAGGCGGCCAACCGCTTTGAAGTGCAGAGCGTGCAGGATGCCGCATCGAACAGGGACGTTTTCAACCTTTGTGTAAAAAACAAATGGGCGCTCACCGAAATGGTGCCTTTTGAAACAAGGCTGGAAGATATCTTCCGTGACCTGACCTTGAATTGAGCGCTTAGTTGTTTGTGTGTTCAGGTGGTTTTTTCACTTTGGTTTTAGGTGATTAATTCACTTTCAAATCAAATCCCGTAACTCAAAACTCGTAACTCAAATTTCAGCCATGCATCCTACCTGGGTTATCGCAAAAAGAGAATTGGCAGGTTATTTCGATTCGCTTGTTGCCTACATCCTGCTCATCGTTTTTCTGGGCCTCACCGGCCTGTTTACCTGGCTTATCGGGGCCGACGTTTTTTTGCGCAAACAAGCCGATTTGCAGGTGTTCTTCGAAGTGGCGCAACTGACCCTGCTGCTCTTCATCCCTGCCATTACCATGCGACAGTTCGCCGAGGAAAAACGCACGGGTACCATCGAGCTACTGCTCACTAAAAACGTGACCAACCGCCAGGTCGTTTTGGGTAAATTCCTGTCCTGCCTGCTTATGGTGTGCATCGCCCTGTTGTTCACGCTTCCGTACTACATTACAGTCGCCAATTTGGGCAACCTCGACCACGGTGCCACGCTTTGCGGCTACCTCGGGCTTATCCTCATGGCATCCGCCTACATCAGCATCGGTTTGTTCGCCAGCACCATCACCAACAATCAGATAGTCGCTTTTCTGCTCTCCTTGTTTATTGGGCTGGCCTTCCATTTTTTATTCGATGCCATCGGCAGCGGGATGACGGGCTGGTTTGGCAGCTTCTTCAAGATGCTGAGCATTTCCAACCATTTTGACAGCATCTCAAGGGGCGTCATCGACAGCAAGGACATCTTCTATTTTGCCACCATCATTCTGCTTGGCCTCTTCCTGGCCGAATGGAATATTGGAAAACGGGACTAACCTAAAAAGACTGTGGCAAGATTGCGCCCAGCAAGCCTGCCGCATTTGACACTTATCAAAACATGAAAAAAATAACCGCAGTCACCATTCTGTTGCTTGCAGGAATCCTGCTGCTGGTCAATGTTTTATCGCAGCGTTTCTTCGTCCGGCTCGATTTTACCGAGGGCAAGCAATATACCCTGAGCAAGGCTACCCGTGACATTTTGAAAAACCTGGACAATCCAGTGACGGTCACAGCCTATTTCTCAGAAAACCTGCCGCCGGATTTGGAAAACATCAAGCAGGACTTCCAGGAAATGCTGGTCGAATACCGCAACACCTCGAAGAATATGCTGGATTATCAGTTTGTGGATCCCGGCGTGAGCGAGGAAAAAGAGCAGGAAGCCGCCCAAAGTGGCATCCGCCCGGTAATGATCAATACCAGGGATAAAGACCAAAGCAAACAGCAAAAAGCTTTCCTCGGTGCCATCATCAAGATGGGCGAACAGACGGATGTGATCCCTTTGGTGGTTTCTGGCACTGGCATGGAGTATGCCCTCAGCACGGGCATCAAAAAAATATCGGTGGCCGACAAGCCGTCCGTGGGCATTGTGCAGGGGAACGGCGAACCTTCGTTGCAGGAACTTGGTCAGGTGTACCAGTCATTGAGCATACTTTATACTGTGGAGCCGGTGAGCCTTGGTACGGAAACGGATTTGTCCAAATACAAAGCTATCGCGATAGTGGCACCTGCCGATAGCTTCCCGCCCGACCAATTGGCCAAGCTCGACAGCTACCTGGGCACCGGCGGCAACCTTTTCATTGCCATCAACAGGGTTAATGGCGATCTGCAAACACAAAGCGGTACAGTAGTCAATACAGGCCTGGAAACCTGGTTGCAAGGCAAAGGCATCAATGTCGAGCCTTCTTTTATCCTCGACTCCCAGTGCGGTTCGGTAACCGTGCAACAGCAACAAGGGTTCTTTATGATAAACACCCCGGTGCAATTCCCTTACCTGCCCTTGCTCAGCCAGTTTCCTGAAAACCCCATCACGAAAGGATTGGAGCAGGTCATCCTGCCGTTTGCCAGCCCGGTGAACTACACTGGCTCCGGCACCTGGACGACTTTTTTACATTCCTCTGCCAAAGCTGCTACCTCGCCGGCGCCAACTAATTTCAACGTTATGGGCAAGCAATGGACAGCAGCTGATTTTCAACAATCCAACATCACCATCGGGGGTATCCTGGAGGAGGCCGGCCCGGGCAAAATGATCGTCATCGGCGATGGGGACTTCCCCGTGACAGGCCAGGGCAGGGGGCAAAGCGAGGACAACATCAACCTCATGGTGAACAGCATCGACTGGCTTTCCGACGATACGGGCCTCATCGAACTGCGCACCAAAGGGGTAGCCACCAGACCTATTAAGGAGGAGTACCTCGGCGACGACAATGCCGGTACCAGAAATATGCTGAAATACCTGAATTTTGGCCTGCCGATCCTGTTGGTCGTCCTCTATGGCTTTTTCCGCAACCAGCGCCAGCGGAGCCTCCGCATGCAGCGGATGCAGGAGCGCTATGCTTAATAAAAGTCGTTCTTTGACCAATCGTGTGGAAAAAGGAAAACCGTTAAAACGGTTTTTGACATAAGCTATTGATTATCAACCCACGACTTAAGTCGTGGGTTAAAAGACAGCTATTTTATGAGCCGTTTTAACGGCTTTACACACGATTTGTCAAAGAACCATAAAAGTTTTGTGTTTAGGGTTTAGGGTTTTGAGTGCATCACACCCCAACTCAAAAACCTTACACTCAATACTCAAAACTACCAAATGCCCATTGCCTACATTTACGATACCTTAAGGACGCCCCGTGGCAAGGGCAAGCCCGGTGGTTCCCTGTATGAAATAAAGCCGGTTGACCTGCTCGGGGCATGTCTGCAAGCCATCGGGCAGCGGAACAACCTGGACAGGTCGGCTGTGGAAGATTGCATCATCGGATGTGTGACACCGGTGGACGGGCAAGGCTATAATGTGGCAAAAGCTGCGCTGCTTTTTTCCGGCTGGCCGATTACGGTCCCGGGGATGCAGATCAACCGTTATTGTGCATCGGGCCTGGAAGCAGTGAACCTGGCGGCCATGAAAATCCAAACCGGGAATGCTGAAATGCTGCTTGCCGGCGGCGTGGAAAGCATGAGCCGCATTCCATTGGCCAGCGACGGAGGTGCCCTGTTGTTCGATCCCGAGGTAATCACAAGGGCCAACCACATACCCCAGGGCCTTGCTGCCGATTTGATAGCTACCCTGGAAGGTTTTGGCAGGGAAACCGTGGATGCCTACGCACTGCTTTCCCAACAAAGGGCTGGTTACGCTTGGCAAAACGGGTATTTTTCAACATCCATTATCCCTATTTTTGATAATAACGGCCTGTTGATTTTGGAGAAAGATGAACTCCCCCGGCCCGACTCTACCCTTGAACGGCTGGGCCTCTTACGGCCGGCCTTCAGCCAAACAGGAAGCATGGGTTTTAATGAAATGGCGATACAACGCTACCCGCAGGTTGCTGCTATCCACCATGTCCACACAGCGGGAAATTCTTCCGGCATTGCAGACGGGGCTGCCCTGGTCCTGGTTGGCAACAAAGACAAAGGCGAAGCACTTGGACTGCGGCCACAGGCAAAAATCACTGCCTCTGCGGTGGTCAGTACGGAGCCCACCATCATGCTGGCAGGCCCGGCACCTGCCTGCCGAAAAGCCCTGGGCCTGGCGGGCATGGAAGTCCGGGATGTGGATCTTTGGGAAATGAACGAGGCATTTGCTTCTGCTGTGTTGAAGTTTCAAAAAGACATGGAACTGGATATCGAGAAGGTAAACGTAAATGGCGGGGCGATTGCTATGGGCCACCCATTGGGCGCAACGGGGGCCATGTTGCTAGGCACCCTCCTGGATGAACTGGAACGCAGGGACTTGTCCACCGGTGTCGTCACGCTTTGTGCCGGGGGCGGCATTGGAGTAGCCACCATCATAGAAAGGGTTTAGGGACAGCAGGAAGAATATGATGACTATTTTTTTCTAAAAACATTTCCCTTCCGGAGGTTTCCAAAAGCAAAATCGACAGGTTGTTATTTATTTGTCACCAATATGAATAACGGGTTCATTGGTAAAATTCGTTGATTTTCAGGGGGTTAAATCATGGTGGTTTTCAAAAAAACAACCTTGATTTCGTTTTTCAAACAACCGAAAATACAGCAATTAATTAAACCCATTATTTGCATTAATAAATAAGACTTGCCGAACAACTTCCATCGGCCTGAACGGTTTTTTTCAAAAAAGTAAATGATGAAAGTATATATCCAACTACTCCTGGCATCCATCTTCCTGCTTGCCTTCTCCCTACCCGGCGCCACTGCCCAAAAAGCGCCAGAATGTGTCAAGGTTGCGAAGGCCAACCGGCCAAACTGGCTTTTACTGAAAAAGGCCGACCTCGATCGTTTCTATCTGAATTTTGAAGGCAATGTGACGTTCAGCAACATGAAACTGGTCAAATCTGAGTTGGCCTTTTACCTGATTGCAAAGGAACAGGGCGGCGAAAGCGTGTTCGCATTTGAACTGGAGCAAAAAGGGAACAAGCTTTTCCTGAACAAATATTTTCCGGTCCAATCTTGTAACCCGGGGGAACTGACGCTCGACACCTTTATCCAGCAGGATGGTAAAATTACCGGTTGCAGGACAGCCAAGCATTCCTTGCAGCAAATACCAGAAAAAAGTAAAAAGGGCGGGCATTAACTGCTTCGCTGAAAATGAAAAAACCGCTTGCAGCACAATGATTGCAAGCGGTTTTTCATTTTCAGGATTATCTCCAAATCCTGTTTATTCAGGTGTTTAGCGCAGCCTTTTTTCAAAACAAACTTTCCTAAACACAAAAATACAGTTTCATTTAGGCCACCAATTCCCCTTCCAGTACCCTGCGCATCGTCTCGCCGATTGAAGCCGGTGATTTCACCACATGGATGCCGCACTCTTCCATTATTTTCATTTTGGCGGCTGCCGTATCGTCCGCACCGCCAATGATGGCGCCGGCATGGCCCATCTTGCGTCCTTTCGGTGCGGTCTGCCCGGCAATGAAGCCCACCACAGGTTTGGTGCCGTATTGCTTCACATAGCGGGCTGCCTCTGCTTCCATGCCACCGCCAATCTCACCGATCATGATGATACCGTCAGTATCAGGGTCGTTCATCAATAGTTGCACGGCTTCTTTGGTAGTAGTGCCGACGATGGGGTCGCCACCAATGCCAATGCAAGTGGATTGGCCCATACCAGCTTTCGTCACCTGGTCAACCGCTTCGTAGGTCAGTGTGCCGGAGCGGCTTACGATACCGATGCGCCCTGGTTTATGGATGAAGCCCGGCATAATGCCGCATTTGGCTTCGCCGGGAGTGATGATGCCGGGGCAGTTCGGTCCGATGAGGCGGCAATCCTGCTTGTCTTCCAGAAAAGCTTTCACTTTCACCATGTCCTGTACGGGGATGCCCTCGGTGATACAGATGATAACTTTAATGCCGGCATCGGCTGCCTCCATGATGGCATCCGGCGCAAACGCTGGCGGTACAAAAATGACGGAAACATTGGCCCCAGCCTTTTTCACCGCTTGTTCCACGGTATCAAAAACAGGTCGGTCGAGGTGGGTCTGGCCGCCTTTGCCGGGGGTCACACCGCCAACGACATTGGTGCCATATTCAATCATTTGGGTGGCGTGGAATGTGCCTTCTTTGCCCGTAAACCCCTGGACAATAACTTTTGAGTTCTTGTTTACTAAAACAGACATCTGAATTGAAAATGGAGAATTGAAAATTAAGAATGTCAAACCGAGAACCCGTAATTCTCAATTTTCCACTCTCAATTATTAATTCGGTTTTATTTTTCGTTTTGAATTATAAACACTTCTTCATCGGACTTGTGCATGTGGTACTTCTCCCTTGCAAATTGCTCTTTGTTGGCCTCAATGTTTTGCTGATCCACCTGGGCTTCCTGGATTTTACCTTCGTAGTAAGCCTTGTCGTGTTCCAGGTTTTTGACCGACCTGGACAGCTTAAACTGTGTGATCAGGTCGTGCTTATCGAGAAACACCATCAGTGCGGCAAATACGGTCAGCGACAAGAAATACTTGTTGCGTAAAGGCCTGGGCAGTTTTCTCAGCAATAACTGAAATGGATTATTTGGATTCAATGCCATGGTCGTATGTTTAGTGAAGCTACTACTGTTAGAGGTATTACAAAGGTATTGAAAAACAACCACTTGCAATTAACAAACCATTATTTGGTCAGCAACTTCTTTCCCAAATATAGTCCCATATCCCCCAGTTCCTCCTCGATGCGGAGCAATTGGTTGTACTTTGCAATCCGGTCGGAGCGGGAAGCAGAGCCGGTCTTTATCTGGCCGCAGTTCAGCGCCACAGCCAGGTCGGCGATAGTAGTGTCTTCCGTCTCACCGGAACGGTGGCTCATCACGGTGGTGTACGAGTTGCGGGTAGCCAGGCTTACGGCGTTGATAGTTTCCGTCAGGGTGCCTATCTGGTTTACTTTTATCAAAATAGAATTGGCGATTCCCTTGTCAATGCCCTGCTGGAGCCGGATGGTGTTGGTGACGAAGAGGTCATCCCCCACGAGCTGGGTGCGTTTGCCGACGGCTTTGGTCAGTGCTTTCCAACCGTCCCAGTCATCTTCTGCCATACAGTCTTCGAGGGAAAATATCGGGTATTTTTTGCACCAGTCCGCCCAGAAGCTTACCATGTCAGCAGAGCTCAGCTTGTCGCCCGTGGATTTTTTGAAATGGTAAACGCCTTCTTCTTCATTGTAAAACTCGGAAGAGGCGGCATCCATTGCTATCATAATTTCCTCACCGGGGGTGTAGCCTGCTTTTTCGATGGCCTGCAAAACCGTTTCGATGGCCTCCACATTGGATTTTATGTTGGGCGCAAAACCGCCCTCGTCGCCAACGTTGGTGGAGTAGCCTTTTTCTTTGAGCACGGACTTCAGGTGATGAAAAACCTCCACGCCCATGCGCAGGCCTTCTGAAAAGCTCTCCGCACCAACGGGCATGATCATAAACTCCTGAAAGTCAATGCTGTTATCGGCATGGGAGCCGCCGTTCAGGATGTTCATCATCGGCACGGGCAAGATGTGTGCGTTGGCACCGCCGACATAGCGGTAGAGCGGAAGCCCGGAGGCCTCGGCAGCTGCTTTGGCTACGGCCAAAGACACGGCAAGGATGGCATTGGCCCCCAGCTTGCTTTTGTTGGTGGTGCCGTCAAGGTCGAGCATCAACTGGTCGATGTAGCGCTGGTCCATCACATCTTCCCCTATCAACTGGTCGGCGATGACTTCCTCCACATGGTCGCAGGCGTTGCGCACGCCTTTGCCAAGGTAGCGGTCTTTTTCGCCGTCCCGCAGTTCTACGGCTTCGTACTTCCCGGTGGATGCGCCGGAGGGGACGGCGGCCCTGCCGAAGAAACCATCTTCGGTCAATACCTCTACTTCTACGGTTGGGTTGCCCCTCGAATCGAGGATTTCCCTGGCGAGGATGTCAATGATTGCGCTCATGAAGTTTTTCTTTTTGTTTTAAGTATTCGGGAAATTCATTTCCCGGCAATTGATTATTTTTTGGAAAAAGAATTTCCCGCCTATACGGCCACACCTTTTTCCTTTCGGCTGACAACCATCATTTGCACAAATTCGTCGAAAAGGTACCGAGCGTCGTGTGGCCCCGGCGATGCTTCCGGGTGGTATTGCACAGAGAATGCTTTCTTCTGTTTCACCTTGATACCTTCGATGGTGTTGTCGTTCAGGTTGCGGTGTGTGACCTCGATTTTATCCTGATTGTTTTCCAAATCCTTGGCGCTGACACTGAACCCGTGGTTTTGGCTGGTGATTTCGCATTTGCCGGTTACCAGGTTTTTCACTGGGTGGTTGATGCCGCGGTGGCCGTGGTGCATTTTATAGGTGGAAATGCCCATCGCCTGGGCGAGGATTTGGTGGCCCAGGCAAATGCCGAACAGTGGTTTGTCTTCGGCCAAAATAGCCTTTGCCGTTTCTGTGGCATAGTCCATAGGGGCCGGGTCACCGGGGCCGTTGGAGAGGAAATAGCCGTCGGGGTTCCATTTTTTCAACTCCGTCAAGGGTGTTTTGGCAGGAAAAATCTGCAGGTAGCATCCCCGCTCCACGAGGCAGTTGAGGATGTTCCTTTTTACGCCGAAATCAAGGACGGCCACTTTGTATTTTGCATCGGAGTTGCCCATGATATAGGGCTTTTTGGTGCTGACCTTGCTGGCCAGTTCAAGGCCGTTCATGCTGGGTACTTTTGACAATTGCAAGGTCAATTCATCCAAATCCAGTGTTTCGGAAGAGATGATGGCGTTCATGGCACCTTTGCTGCGGATGTGGCGCACGATGGCACGGGTATCCACGTCGGAAATACCCACCAGGTTTTCATCCACAAAATAATCCTGGATAGACTCTGTGGCCATTTGGCGGCTGTACTGCCAGGTGAAATTTTTACAGACCAGACCCGCTATCTTGATGCTGTCGGATTCGGTTTCCGTAATCCGGGTGCCATAGTTGCCGATGTGGGCGTTGGTGGCCACGAGTATCTGGCCAAAATAGGAAGGGTCGGTGAAAACTTCCTGATAGCCTGTCATGCCGGTATTGAAACAAAGTTCACCGGTGGTAGTGCCGATTTTCCCGGCGGATTTGCCATGGAAAACCGTTCCATCTTCTAAAAGGAGTACTGCTGGTACTTGTTGCATAGGACTAAAACGTTTTACGATTTGGAAATAAGTGGGTAATGAGGAAGCCAGTTCGGGCAATCTGTGGTATTTCAGGTGGCGTATGTCTGATGAAGGAGTTTGACACAGATAATTTCATTTAACGGAAGGGGTAGCTTTCGCTGTTGGGGCAAAGATAATATATGGCCGTTAAATTGGGTCATCGAAATCAGGAAAGTTTGGAAATTGCTGGAAGGAATTGGCTGTATGGGTTGAATGGCCAAGTGGTTCGCTGGGGTTGGGCTGATTGCCGTTTGTCTTTGCTTTTGTCCATTTTCAGTAACCCTCGACCCGCCGGACCAATGAAACCTGGCGCTCAAAATCGAACAGGGTATTCCGCCTCAAATCGTAATATGCCAGCCAGAAAGAGCGCAGGGCGCTCATATAGCTTCTGCGGGCGGCTTCCTTTTCCGAGACTGCGAGGTTGAGTTCCAGCACCCCGATTTTGCCGATATAATAGCGGTTGCGGGTCATTTCTTCCCGTTTCAGGGAGACTTCATAAGCGCGGAGCGATATGGCCACCTGCTTGCGGAGCAGGTCAAATTGTTTCACCTGCAGGAGTATTTCCTGCTCAAAGTTCACTTTTTCCTGCGCGACGGTCCGCATTTCCAATTCGTGGGCGGAACTCGCAGTTTCCAGTTGTGCCCGTCCCCGGCCCCAATCGAAGATGGGTACCTGGATGCCTACCGTCACCAATTCGTTATCCTGGGGAGATTGATAGGCGTCAGTGATGTTGTCCCCTTTTTGCGAGAAGCTCAACTGGCCGAACAGGTTCATCTGGAAACCCCGGTTGGCCTTTGCCTGGGCCACGTTGGCCTCTGCCTGGGCCAGCCTCCGCTGAAACGAAATTATGTCGCTGCGGAATTCCCTGGCATATTTCAGGGCTTCGTCAGGAGAAACCAGGAATCCAGGGATCTCCGTGGGTGCTTCCATTTTGAAAAACACGGCTTGCTGGAGGCCAAGGAAGTTGCGCAGCCGTTCGGTGCCGGATTGCAGGTCGAGCACTGCCTGCTGCATGGCAGCATCGGCATTCATGGCACTCAGTTCTATTTGGAGCAATTCCGTTTCGGCGATGCGGCCTACCTCGAACCTGCCTTTGGAGATATTGAACAAGGTATCTGCATTGGCTTTGTCCTGGCGGGCGGCCTGCAGGTTGAGTTGTGAAATGTACACTTCGAAGAACAACTGCGTCGCCGTATAGGCCACGTCTTCCATTTGCTCAGCGTACTGCCGGGTGGCTTCCTGGTACCGGAGCGGCTCGATGCGCTTGTTCCATTTCAGCTCGTTGAAGCCAAAGATGGGCTGATCGAAACCGATGGAAAAAGGGGTGGAAAAATAGGATACTGAGTTGGCGGCGCCGGGGTTCAGGATGTCCAGCCTTTGCAGGCCGCTGCGCGCAAAGAGGGAGCCACCGGTAAAAGGGATGCGCTGCCGGATGGAAAGGTTGGCGGTGTTGACAATCTGGGACTGCTGTACGAAGGCGCTGCTCCCATCCGGCAGGGTGATGAGGCCAATCGAGCGGTTTAATTCGGGCAGGGTTCCGGTGAATACGACGCCAGGCTTGAAGTCGGCCTGGTAGGTGCGGTACGACCAGTAGCTGGTTTTCATCCTGGTCTCGGCCAGCAGGGCGTCGGGGGCTTCGCTTTGGGCCAGTGTGACGATTTCTTCCAGGCTGACGTGCAGCGTATCGGTTTGTGCCTGGAGGATTTTCCCTAGCAACAACAAAGCAAAAAAGGAGAAATGGAAGGCTGGTTTCATAAGTAGTTGTTTGAAATCGAAGATTCACACCCGTAAATTGTTGAAAGTATCTGATTGACAAGTGTTTACCTTAATTTCAAGATGGTTTCAAAACCTAAACTAATTCCAGTGGTGTACATACCTCGAATTGAATTTTAAGATTTATTCATTAATCTGTCCGCAACGCCTTTATAGGATCTTGCCTCGCCGCTTTTCTCGCCGGGAATAATCCAAACACGAGACCGACCGTTGCTGCCACGCCGAATGACAGGGCGATTGACCAGCCAGAAACCACCGTTGGAATGTCCGCACCGTTGGCGATGATTTTGGCAGAAACGACGCCCAGGATAATCCCTATGATACCCCCGAGCAAGCTGATAAACACAGCTTCGAACAAAAACTGCAGCACAATGTCGTTTTGCTTGGCGCCCAGGGAGCGCCGGACGCCGATTTCTTTAATTCGTTCCAACACCGAGGCCAGCATGATATTCATGATGCCGATGCCGCCCACCAGGAGCGAAATGCCGGCAATGACAGCCAGGACGAAGTTGAACATGTCCTGCGTTTTTTGTTGTTGTTCCAGCAAAAGCTCCGGCACTTCCACTTCGAAATCGAGGAGGTCTTTATGGCGCCGCTTTAAGATTTTGGCGGCCACTTCGGCAGTCACCTTAAGTTGGCTGGAGTTTTTTACCCGCAACACTATTTTGTCCAATTGGTGGTAGTTCTCTTCTTCTGCTTTGTCGTTGTCGTCGTCCCGGTCCTGTTGGATGTCGTCGCTGGTGATCCTCGCCCGGTTTTGAATGCGCAACAGGGCCGTGCTCACCGGCACGTACACATCGGAATTGTAGTCCCGGATGCCGAGGTTTTCCAGGCTTTCCTTGCTGGCAGAGCGCTTCTCCAACACGCCGATGATCTGCATCCAGGCCGTGCCGCACTTAATCCATTCGCCCACCGCATTTCCTTCCGGGAAAAACCTCGACCTTACGTTGTGGCCAATGATGCAGACGGGTTTCCCACCATCCAGGTGGATTTTGTGAAACAGGTTCCCGTCGGAGAGATGGAGGTTGTTCAGTTCAAAAAATGCGTTTGTGACGCCCACGCATTTTGCTTTTTGCGTTTTGCCGGCCTGCACGAGGTTGGTCGGGAGCACGATTTCAGGGCTGGCCCGCTCGATATTGGGCAATACCACTTCCATGGATCGCAAATCCTCCAGTGTGAGGCCAGGCGACCAGGGGCGTTTCCCATTGTTATTGTTGTTATTGGAATTGGAACCGGTATTGGCTGTCTCTTCGCCGCCTTCCCCTTCTTTCAACACCACCGATTTGATGACAATGTTGTTGGTGCCGATCAATTTCATTTGCTCCAAAATAGACTGCTTGGCTCCCGAGCCGATAGCCAGCATCGCTATGACGGCAGCCACGCCGAACACAATCCCCAGGGCCGTCAGCACAGCCCGCAAGGTGTTGGCCACAACGCCTTCAACAGCCAATATGAAATTGAAAATGACTCTTTGCATGGATTGACTATTGGTGAATGGCGAATGATTAATAGTGAACCAGATACCATTCACCATTAGTTGTTCACCATTATTTCCTATCCAAAAATGATAAAACCACCGCCACCACCCCCGTCTTTGGGCTGGTATTCATCTTTCACCTGTTTCAATTTTTCTGCGGCTTCTTCCTGGCGTTTCTTCTTTTCTTCGGCGAGTTTCTTTTTGATTTCTTCCTTGATTTTCGGGTCAATGGGCACGAAGGGCAGCTTCTCCGGATTGTCCGGCACGGTGAGCATCACTTCGGCATTTTCGGCCAACCCGTGGGCGATGATGACCTCGTTGTCATTGGTTTCCCCGGTCAGCACTTCCTGTTTTACCACCTTGCCATTTTCCTTTTTATAAACATAGGCAATCGTATCGTTGAGTAGCGCCTCGAGCGGTATGTGCAGCACGTCCTGGTAGGTGTAGGTCAGGATTTCGTTGCTGGTCGTCATGGCTGGGCGAAGGATGGAATCCACTTCGTTTATCTGAACCGTCACTTCGAAGACCTTGGAGTCGTAGCCCCTCAGTTGCTCGCCCACGTTGGCCACCTGGATAACCTGGCCACTGTACTCCCGGTCGGGGAAGGCATCCACCTTAATGGCCACGTTCTGGCCTTTTTGCACCTTGCTGATGTCCACTTCGTTGACGTAAGTCTTGCTGATCATGATGCTCAGGTCGGGCAGTTCGGCCACCACGGGATCCCAGGTGCTGATCTGCGAGCCAGGCCCAACTTTGCCGTTCCAGCTACGGGCGTAGATGACCATGCCGTCTTTGGGCGCCTTTACCACAAACTGCTCGGAAAGTTCCTGTAGCCGCTGCCGCTTCAACTCCTGCTGCCGGAGCGAAGCGAGGATCTCGCTGATTTTTGCCACGGACTTCGTCTGGGTAAGCTCGTATTTTTTTTCAAGTTGGGTGTAGTCCCGCTTTGATTTTTGGAGATCGATCTCAGCTTGCTGGATGACCATTTTGGGTTCGTACTTGCTCTGCTCCACCTGCAATTTTTTCTCCTCCATCCCGAATTTCAGGTTCACCAAATCATCCCTGATACCCCGCAGTTCAATAGCGGTGTCAATTTTGGCCTGTTCCAGTTGGGTTTGAATTTTGTCAATCTCGGTTTGCGCCTCTTTCAATTTTGTTTGCAACTCGGTGGGGTCGAGCGAAGCTACATAGGCACCCGCCTTTACCACTGTGCCTTCGGGTACCATGTCTGAAATAGTGGCTTGCCAGATTTGGGCAGAGCGCATGCCTGTCGGGCCTTTTATTTCTTCGGAATTCTTGGCTTTCAGTTCGCCTGTGGCAGCCACGTATATTTTAAATTCGCCTTTTTGGATGATGGTAGAAAGCTGTTTAGCCTGCTCATTGCTTTTATTTTCGGAAAGGCCACATGCCTGGAGGAGCAGAATGGAGGCCAGAACAGCGAGCAAAAGGTGAAGGTGGGTCAGGATATTAGTTTTCATGGTCGATGGATATAAGTTGATAAGCTGAATTATTCGACACAATTGGTGCTGTTTGAAACCGAAGATTCACTTTGGTAAATTGTTGAAATTCAGCTATTTACAACAGTTGAAAACAAAGTAAAAACATTTTCAAGCTATGTCGAACTAATTTCAAACTACAACTCATCTTGTCTTTTAGCGAAAAAAAAATTCAGGAGGCTGCACCAATGACTGCCAGCCATAGATAACGGTTGCCTCCATCCTTTAAATTCATATGTAAACAATAATGCAGAAATGCTGAAAAGTTTCATGCATGATCGGGCAGGGCCGGTTGGATGTTTCCAGGAAAGATCCCGCACGTTGTTGCCCGAAGGTCAGGCTTGCGCTGTTGGCGTATTGAAATTCATGTGCGGGAAGGGCGGCATTTCCGGCTCGCTGATGGGGCCGAACTGCGCCTCGAATTTTTTGATGTTGTCGGCCAGGGCCATCATCAGCCGCTTGGCGTGCTGTGGGGTCAGAATAATCCTTGATTTTACCTTGGCCTTGGGGACGTTGGGCGTCATCAAAACGAAATCCACCACGAATTCGGAGTGGTTGTGGGAGATAATGGCAAGGTTGGAGTATTGGCCTTCCGCCACGTCTTCAGGCAGTTCGATGTTCAGTGAGCTTTGCTGTATTTTCTTGTCTGGCATGGTTGATTTGTATTTTTTTTGTGATTGAATGACTCAAATTCCTTTGGCCCGGCAATATCTGTATATTTATGCGGAGCGCAAAATTGGACTGGCAGCATGGAACGTTTTCAACCAGTTTCAGTTTCAGTGTACTTCATTTGATAAATTGCAAAACTCAACAGATGCACCAACAATTCTTCGAAGAAAACAAGAAACTCTGGAACGACCGGGTAGCAGTCCACATGAAGTCTGGCCTGTACGACATGGAAGGGTTTATGGCCGGAAAATCCTCGCTCACTGAAATAGATAAAAATGCCTTCGGCGATGTAAGAGGTAAAACCTTGCTCCACTTGCAGTGCCATTTTGGGCAGGATACACTATCCTGGGCAAGGCAGGGCGCAAGGGTGACAGGCGTAGATTTTTCGGAAAAGGCAATTGAAGCTGCCACTGCAATCGGCCTGGAACTTGGCCTGGAAGCACGCTTCATTTTATCCAATGTGTACGATCTGCCACAAGTGCTGGATGAAAAGTTTGATCTTGTGTTCACTACCTTTGGTGCCATCCCCTGGCTGCCGGATATGGAAAAATGGGCATCCGTTGTTGCCAAGTACCTAAAGCCTGGAGGCTTGCTTTTTCTGGCCGAATTCCATCCGACCTTATACCTTTTTAATTTTGACAACTACAAGCTGGAATACGGCTATTTCACCGAAAGCGAACCCTTCTCAGAGGACGTCGAAGGCTCTTACGCCGATCCCGAAAAGAAAACAAAAGGCAAGGAACACTTCTGGAACCACGCCCTGTCAGAGGTTATAGGCCCACTACTTGAAAATGGCCTCTCTTTGCAAGAACTTCGGGAGTTTGATTTTTCCCCTTATAATTGTTTTCCCAACATGGAAGAGCGGCAGCCCGGCCGGTATGTCTGGGGCAATTCTGGTGTGCGGATACCGCATGTTTTCAGCCTGAAAATGCAGATGGGAACCAGGTAAGTTGGCTGGCAATTTAGGTATCGCAGCTGTCTTGGTGATTCCCGGAGGTAGAACGGTCCTTGGTTTTTGGCACAATACCTGCCTGTATCTTTTTGCATTTTCCACTCCTTACATCTTCCCCCTTTTTGGAAATATCGAACAATAACTGGCAATAGCGGCCACATTTTACTTATTCTATGCTTCAACACGCCGCAAAAACACTCAGCCTGGACAAGATCCTTTATGAAGAGGGTTTGTCCTTTGGGATAGTCAGGCATTACCGGCAAATCCAACCTGGATTTATCCGTTCGGTGGATGCGCTGATAGTCCAGCCTGCTTCGGGCCGTGAGTTCGAGAGCATTTTGCGTGAGCTGCGTGCCATGCCATCGCCGGAAGAGTATTTGAAGCCCGTTTTTATCGTTGATTCACCGGCAATGAGGCAGGGAAAGCACTTCGATACGGACGGTTTTGCCGATTTGGAGGATCTGTCCGGGGCTGCTGAAAAAGTCAGGAAAATTCAATCAAGAATTGATAAGCTAGGCAGCAACCCGAGCCTCCACGAAGGATTTGACACAGAGGTTTTGTTAAAAATACTCCAGTACATCTTTACCCGGCAAACCGACCTTCAACCCCAACCCAACCGCTTTTCAAATATCCATTATCATTATCCTTTTGCGAGTTATTTCCTGGCCGAATCAGAAGAGCAAAGATTGCTTTCCATCTTCAGGATGGCCGAAAAGAAAGGGTTTTTGAAAGGGGAACTGGTGGACAAAATTCACTGCTGCCCGGAGTGCGGCAGCGCACACCAAAACCTGCGGGCTACCTGCACCAAATGCAAAAGCGTTGACATCGTGGAGGAGGATTTAGTTCACCATTTCCCCTGTGCCAACATTGCCCCGGTCAGTGATTTTGAGAGGGATGGCCACGATGGCCTGCATTGCCCAAAATGCGATAAATCGCTGCGCCACATCGGCAACGACTACGATAAGCCCTCTTCTATCCATAATTGCAACCACTGCCACCACACCTTCCAGCAGGCTGAATACCGTTCCCTTTGCATTGATTGCGGCGGGGACATCGAACTGCACCGGTTGGAAGAGGCCTACATCCGCCAATATCAATTGACGGCGAAAGGGAATTCCGTCGTTCAAACGGGTGCGATAACGGGGGGTGAAATAGCGGGGCCGAAGCTCACCTCCCGCAATGATGGGATTTATAATTTGGATGTTTTCAAAATCCTGGTAAAACAAGAATTGATGCGGACCGACAGGCCCGAACGGACAGGCACTTTGGGCCAGGTAAAACTTGAGGGCCTTTCGTTGGCAGATATGCCGGAGGCCCGGCAGGAGGCCATCACCCAGGAAATTTGCCAAATCATCAAGAGCTATTTGAAAAATACAGATGTGGTCAGCACAAAAGGGATAAAGTCGTATTATTTGTTGATGTCGCAGAGCACCCTGGAAGAAGCCGACCAATTGAAGGATGTGCTGGCTTACAACCTCCACCAAATCCTCGTTTCCAACCTAAAGCAAAAAACAGTGCAGGTCAGGGTCTTCATGGAACGGCTGGCCAGGCAGGCATAATCCGCTGAAGAACAATCACTTGCCTGTAAATACAGCAGGGTTTTTCCAAAATGAAAAAAGGCGAAAATTAGTTGGTAGCCGGCCTTTTGGCAATGAACAATAGTGACGGGGCTGTTACTTGGCCCCAATTGAAAACTGCCAATTCCCAACAGCCAACTTCAACCTGACCCATGTTCAACCTCGACGAATTTTTTGGTTATTGGTATTCCGTTGGTTTTTGGAAAATCACCAGGGTGTTCTGGTATTTCCTGACCTTCGAGTTTGTGCGGTACGTGGGGCTGGAGTTTTTTGTACTGATTGTTTACCGCCTGAACGGAAAAAAGAGGGCCCGTCGTTGGGAGGCCGCCAGGCAGGCGCTTTGGAACGAAAATCCGCTCATTTCCATCATTGCACCCGGCAAAAATGAGGGCAAGCACATCTACAAACTCGTCAAATCGCTCAACGAGCAGACCTACCGCAACGTGGAGATCATCATCGTGGACGATGGCTCCGACGACAAAACGCCCATTATTGGCCGCAGCCTTGAAAAAGCTGGTTTGATCGACCTTTTTATCAGGAATGATGCCCGTGGCGGTAAGGCCTCCGGTGCCAACGTGGCCATGCGCTACTGCAAAGGCAAAATCGTGCTGCACATGGACGCAGACTGCTCGTTCGACCACGATGCCGTTGAGAACATCCTGGTGCCATTTTATATGGATGAAAAAATCGGCGGGGTAGGGGGCAACGTGAAGATCAGGGAAGCCGACACCTTGTGCTCAAAACTGCAATCCATTGAGTACCTGAAGACCATTTCCACCGGCCGGATAGTGACCTCCTACCTGGGTATTTACCGCATTATCTCCGGTGCCTTTGGCGCCTTTCGCATGGATGCCCTGCGGCAGGTCGGCGGGTGGGATATTGGGCCGGGCCTGGACGGCGACATTACCGTAAAACTCAGGAAATCAGGCTATAGGATACACTTCGAACCATCTGCCGTTTGCCTGACGACCGGGCCGAAAAAGTTCTCCGTTCTTTGGAAACAGCGTTCCAGGTGGAGCAGGTCCATCGTCCGTTTCCGCCTCCGCAAGCACCGGGATGTGATGTTGCCCCACCAAAACTTCAATTGGAGCAATTACATCGGCTTTGTAGAGAATATCTTTTACAACATTGTCCTCGATTTCAAGTGGTTCGTCTATTTCTTCGACGTAGCCATTCATTATAGCCGTTTCCTCGAAATCATTTTGCCTTTCAACCTCATCCTTTACACCATCACTGGTTATTTGCAGATGTGGGCCATCTATATGTTCAGTGAGCGGAAAAAACAGGAGATGAAATTATTGCCGTACGTACCTTTTATGATTTTCTATGTCGCCCTGTTTTTGAGGTCGTGCCAAACCTTGGCCTACCTCCGGGAACTGTTGTTCAAAACTTCCTATAAAGATCCGTGGAACCCGCAGAAGTCTTCCTACCAGGCGGCCAAATATGGGTATTGAGCCATTCCTTAATAATTTTTTTTACTGGCCGTTCCCCAGTTGGTCGTAGCACATTTTCAAAAGTCTATTGTCGTTTTCGCTCCGCAGCCCGGGCTTGATGTTTTCCAGCATCTCTATGGCTTCCCGGTACCTGCCCTGCCGGTAGTACAGGTTGCCGAGGCTGGTGGAGGCGTAGTAGTTGCGGGGGTCTTGCTGCAGGGCGGTTTTCAGCGATTGCTCAGCCTGGTCGTACTCGCCCAGCAGCAGGTGCATGTTCCCTTTGTGGATGTGCCCTGTCGGCATGTTGTTGTACAGGGAAAGGGCGGTGTCCAGTTGTCCGAGGGCCTGCCGGGCATATTGCTCCATCAATGACTTGTCCGATTGCTGGTATTGCAGGGCCAGCCTCGCCAGGGATCCGCCGTGGTTTTTCCGCATCCTCGCATTGTTGGGGGCCAGTTTCACATCGTGTTCAAACAAAACATAGCGGTCTTTCCAAAAAGGCAGTTGGCCGGAAATTTTATAGACAAAAAGGCTGCATAAAACCGCCGTGATGGCCACGGCCGTGAAATTTTCCCGGAAAAAAATGCTGACCTGGGCGGTACCTCCCGCTGTGCTATTTTTAAGCAAAAAAGAAAGCAGCCATGCCACCAAAAAGCAAATCCCCAAAACTGGGCTGTATAGGAACCGGTCGTTGTAAGCACTGACGTTTGTGACAATGATGCTGGTGAAAATGGAAACCGTTGCGAAGTAGTACAGGGGCCCAAACCCGATGGCCTTTCTTTTTATTAAACCATAAATGCCAAGAACCAACAGTCCCATATTGGCCAACAACGAGGCATAGACCCGCCAATCGCCCCAGGTTGCCAAAGGAATGGTGGAGTAGGAATAGTCGCTGATGAGCGGATGCGGGAAGACAGTTTTTAACAGGTAGTGGCCCAGAACAAGGATGTTGGAGGCTGACCGCTGGGCAATACCCTGGGCAGCCAACAGCGAATTGTCGAGATAGGTGAGGGTGACACCTTCGTTCAACCCCCCAAGAATACTGGAGCGGATGAGCAGGAAAACAGCCACGGCAGCCACAAAAGGCAAGGTAGAAAAGGCTATTTTTTTTAGGCTATAGTCCCTGAAAAACCACAGGAGCAGCGGGATGGTTGCCAGCGAAGTGATGATTTCTTCTTTGGAAAAAAGGGCGATGAAATAAAAAAAGAGGGCAAGGGCAAGGGGCTGTATTTTACGGTTGTCGAGGTGTTTCAATAGAAACCAGAGCGCAATGATCAGGTTCAGGAAGCCGAGCATGGTATCCCTGCTTTTGATATTGGCCACCACCTCCAAATGGATAGGGTGCAGCATGAACAACAGGCAAATGGCGACCGGCAGGGCAGGGTGGTGCGCCCGCAACAATTTTGATAAAAAGAGAAAAAGGAAAAAGGCTGTCAGCCCGTAAAACAGCAGGTTTGCCAAGTGATTGGCATGGGGGTTCAGCCCCCAGATTTCGTATTCGGCAGCGAGGGTGGTCAGGGGGATGGGGCGATAGGCACGGGCCAGCATATTTTCGTCGTACCCCTGGAAATAGCTGGTTGTCCAGATTTTTCCCAGGCCGCCGAGGCCCTGTTTCACAAAGCGGTTTTCTTTTATTACAGCATCATCGTCATAGACGTAATCATAGGACCAACTGGGGCCATACACCGCCATTGCCAACAGGGCTACCCCGGCGGCAATGGCCAATTTCCATTTAGTGGGGAAGGCTTCCTGTATATGCGGGATGGTTTTTTCCCGTATCGCCTTCCCGGTGGGTACCCCTGATGTTTTTTTGACTTTGGATTGCTTGCCCTTTGCCATCTTGAATTGATTTCTGTTCAATGGTTGCTATGCAGGTAGGCTAAATTATTCGACACAGTTGGTGCTGTTTGAAATGGAAGATTCACGTCAGTAAATAGTTGGGCCTCAGCCATTTACAACAGGTGCCAACAAAGTGAACCATTATTAAACCATATCGAACCATTTCAAACTACTACTTATGTTCATTTGGGCGCCGAGAATTTCAACATTTGCGCCGGATGAAGATTGAAACGGCCCTTGCCACGTTTTGGCCATCCATGGCCGCTGAAATTATGCCACCTGCGTAGCCGGCGCCCTCGCCACAGGGGAACAGCCCCTCTGTTTCTACGTGCATCAGCGTTTCTTTGTTTCTGGGTATCCTGACGGGCGAACTGGTCCGGCTTTCTGTAGCAATGACATTGGCTTCGGATGTGTAGTAGCCGCTCATTTTTTTTCCGAACTCCAACATCCCTTTTCGCAGTTTTTGGTAAATAAAAGTTGGCAACAAATCCTGCAAATTGGCGGATATAAGCCCAGGGATATAGGAAGTGCCAGGCAGGCTGCCAGATACCTTTCCGTTTATAAAATCCGTCATGCGCTGGGCGGGTGCTTTTTGGCTGCCGTCGCCAAATTGAAAAACTGCCTTTTCAACGCTTTGCTGGAATGCCAGGGATTGGAAAGGGCCGTGGTGCTTGTACGCCGACAGGTCGTCCAGTTCGAGTTGCACCACCGTGCCAGAGTTGGCAAAGGCGGAGTCCCTCCTCGACATGGACATGCCATTGACCACGATTTCACCGGGTGCAGTCGCTGCGGGCACTACCAACCCTCCGGGGCACATGCAAAAGGAAAATACGCCCCGGTCGCCGACCTGGCAGGCCAACCGGTAACTTGAGGCCGGCAAGTACTCGTCCCTTGGCGATTGGCCGTATTGGATTTCGTCAATCAAAGCTTGTGGATGTTCGACCCTGACGCCCAGGGCGAATGGTTTCGCCTCTATTTTAATGTTATTGTCAGCCAGCAGGTGGTAGATGTCCCTGGCAGAATGCCCGGTTGCAAGAATAACAGATGCTGCCAGCCGCTCTTCTTTATCATTGATAATGACGCCGCTCAATCGGCCGTTTTGCATCACAAAACCAGTGACCTGCGAGTCAAAATGCGCTTCTCCCCCGAAGTGGAGGATGGTTTCCCGGATATTGGCGACGATGCCGGGCAGCTTGTTGGAGCCGATATGGGGATGCGCATCAATGAGGATGTCAGTTTTGGC
The DNA here is from genome assembly GCA_020636005.1 of Lewinellaceae bacterium. Taxonomy (GTDB): domain Bacteria; phylum Bacteroidota; class Bacteroidia; order Chitinophagales; family Saprospiraceae; genus UBA6168. The sequence goes on along the minus strand of JACJYR010000006.1, from coordinate 176,148 downwards.
CCCATGTTCAACGAAAAGTTTGAGGGCCTTAAAGATGTCGCCCCTTTTGTGCGAGCGGGTATAGAGCTTGCCATCGGAATAGGTACCTGCTCCGCCTTCGCCAAAGCAGTAGTTGGAATGGGGGTTTACGATGCCGAATTGCTGGATGTCCCGGAGGTCCCGCCGGCGGGTACGCACGTCTTTTCCCCGGTCGAAGATGACGGGCTTCAGGCCCAGTTCGATGAGTTCCAGTGCTGCAAAATAGCCTGCCGGGCCTGCCCCTACGATGATGACTTCCTGTTTATCGGATACATCTTTCAGGTTGTCCAGCAGGGCAGGCTCGCCTGTAAATTTTTCGCCGGCATACAATGCAACCCTTAGTTGGACAAGGGGTTGGCTGGCCCGTGCATCAATGGATCGCTTCAATACAATGCAGTCCTCTACCTTTTCGAGGGGGATTTTTGAAAGATGGGCGGCCCGCTGCCTGACAGCCACCATGTCTGCCGCTTCTTTGGGCGATAGTTTGATTTCGACCGTTTTTTGCATGGCGCCAAAGGTAAGGAATGGGGGTTTTACTTTTGATAAAACAAAAAAACCCTGTCAGGTACAATGTGCCGGACAGGGTTCTTGCTGATTTGAAAATGCGATTATCTGGTTTTGACAAAAGTTGTTTCACCTTGCCCTTTAAAGTTGTCGGGTACGAACACCTTGATATGGACAAGCTCCGTACAAGTGCCCGAACGTGTCCGGACAGGCTCCCTTTTTTGGTCGAAACTGATCAATTTGATGGTTCCTCCCGTGGTGTCGGCATCTATCCTGTACCGCTGGTCTTTTTCCAGCAGGTGTTTGAGGATGGAAGGGGACGCATCGTAGAGTTCAACCTGGGTTTCCGTCATCACGGTGTTGCCTGCCCAGGGGACGATGGAGTATTCGCCTGCCAATGCGAGCGATATGGTGGTGGATTCCCCAATATCAAAGGTCTGGTGGATGGTTTTTTCAACCTGGCCAGAAACGGCAGGTAGGGAACTGAGGATAAAAAACGCTATCACAAAAATTTTCATATTAATCGGTGGTAAAGCGTAGTTTGAAATTGGCTGAAATCGGAAATTCACAAAGTTAAGTTGTATTTAAAGGCTGACTTTCAATCTGTTATTCAGATTTCAAAGAAGCCAAAAAAACCAAGCTAATTTCAATGGCGTACAAATTGTTGATTAGATTCAATAAAAAAGGGTACAACGTGTGGTTAACGCCATACCCCGGTTGTTTGTTTTTGGTGGATGCTAAAACGAAGAAGTAGTTGGTTCGGTTTCAGTATCTTTTAACGACAATAAAACATTGTGGGGAACAAACACCTCGAAACTTATATTTTCGTGTATTTCCTTGCCGCCACTCATTTTGATCTGCTTTTCCAAGCCGGGTGCCGAAATGACGAACACGCCGTTTTCCTCAACGGATTGCAAGTTATATCTTCCTGATTGCACGAGTGATTTCAGTACCTGTTCTGATCCTTGTTCGAGCGTAACGGTCATCATGATGCGCACTTGTTCCTGGTTCCATTCTTTCACATCTGCCTGGCCAGCTACATTTAGCAGCACTGCTTTGCTGCCTTGTAAGTTGAAGGCTTTTACCAGCGTCTTTTCTGCCTGTTGCCCATTGGATGCAACAGTGGAAAGTAAGAGGGGGATCGAGAGGAATAATATTCTGGTTTTCATAAAACCTCCTTTTTAATTTGGTGATGAATGTATGGGTTATTAATATAAAAGTCAAGTAAATGACCAAATTTAGTTGTATTCGTTTAAAACTTTCTTTATAGCTGCCAATTTTTCGAGCATTTTCTCCAGTTTATCTAGCGGCAACATATTCGCTCCGTCAGATTTGGCGGCGGCAGGGTCGGGATGTGTTTCGATAAACAGCCCGTCGGCGCCTGCAGCGATACCGGCACTGGCGATGGTTTCGATCAGGGCCGGCCTTCCCCCGGTGATGCCCGTGGCCTGGTTGGGTTGCTGCAAGGAATGGGTACAGTCCAGGACAACGGGAACGTCAAAAGTCTTCATCAGGGGGATTCCCCTGAAATCGACTACCAAATCCTGATACCCGAAGGTAGTTCCCCTTTCGGTCAGGAGTACCCGGGGATTGCCAGAATGCCTTATCTTTTCAACGGCAAAACCCATTGCCTCCGGGCTGACGAATTGCCCTTTTTTCACATTGACCACTTTGTCGGTTTGGGCAGCGGCCACGAGCAGGCTCGTTTGCCTGCACAGGAATGCGGGTATTTGCAGGACATCCACAAATTCGGCGGCGATGGGGGCCTCCTGCTCTGTGTGGATGTCGGTCGTGACTGGTATTCCGAACCTGTCACCGACCGACCCCAAAACCTTAAGCGCTTTTTCGTCGCCTATCCCGGTGAAGGAGTCTATCCTGGAACGATTGGCTTTGCGGTACGACCCTTTGAAGATGTAATTGATTTGTAGTCGCCGGCAAATGGCTGTAATTTTTTCGGCGATTTCAAAGGCCATGGCTTCGCTTTCGATGGCACACGGGCCGGCTATGAGAAAAAAACTCTGGCTGTTGGGAAAGAATAATTTTGGGATGGCTTCTGATATATTCATGTTTTATAAATAAAAAATGTTCGTTGACAAGTTACAGGAAAACACTTTTGGACCGGATGAAAAAGTGGGGATTTTGAAGAATTAGTCTTCTTACACCTATACCCTGCAGGTTATTATTTTTAAAAAAGACAGTCGAAGTGGTTGGTACAGGTTGATTATCAACTAACTAAATATCTCCACCCGCTCAACTTTACATTCAAAATCACAAACCATCCGTGTTAGTATATAAAACCATCGTCGGGTTTGTTCCTACTCTTACTGACGGGTAAAAGTAGGGGGGCGTTGGTTCACTGGAAATAAAAAAAGGCCTCAAGGATGAAAATCCTTTGAAGCCTTTTGCCTGTGGCAAGTTTATTTTTTAAAAAGAGTACTTTTTAAATGTTGCAAATACGAGTCAGGTTGCATGCAGGCAATGGACTTGCTTACATGCAGAACCTGTCGGTAAAAAATTTAGGAACCATTACAATTTGAAAGTCAGGCCGAAATTCACCAACGAAACCCCATAACCAATTTCTCCAAATACACCGATGCCCTTGACAAAGTAGTAGTTGGCGCCAACGAAGGCGGCATACAACATCTGTGTATTTTTCGGATGGGGGTTGTAAGGGGTTGGCTCGCCTTCTACCCTGACCATTTCGTCGCCCGTCCCGGTATTTATTTCCTTGATGTTCAGGAAGTTGACGCCCAGCATGGCGCCGCCATAGAAATCAAATTTTGGGCTGACTTTTTGGTGGATTTCCCCCCTGAGGCCAATCATCAGGCTTTTATTGATGACCTGGCTTTCCAGTCCATCCGAAAAAGTGGTAGGGACGGTGGTAACGGAAGAATATCCCAGGAAGGCATTCACGCCAAATTTATTGGCAAATTGGTAGCCTGTTCTGATGTTGACCGGAGGAAGGTTCGCATTGGCCTTGTCGGTGAAATAAGTGGGCAAGGCGCCTATGCCTGCGCTAAAAGTAAATTTGCCGGGCAGGTTGGATTTTGACTGTGCTGAAAGGGAGTTGGAATAAAAGAAGGAGATGCTGCACAATGCAAGTGCAAGTAGCTGGTGCTTCATAGTCTAAGTTTTTGATTGTGGTTTCGAAATTTAATTTCGGGGGACGACGTTTTCGGGCAAAGTTCGAGCCATAAGAAAAAGGTGTAAAGTGACCAGGCGGAAGGATATTTGGTGAGTCTGGTGATGGGGAAAGAAAATCAGGTGAAAATCCTGACAATTTGATGCCGCAGGACTATTTTATTCTAAACAGGGAGGTTTTTACTGAAATTTAGCCTTGGCCAAAAGGGTTAGTTGGCCGGATAAGCCGGCTTTCTTGCCGGAATTTTTTTTGATTGGCGGATACCCCTATGCTATCCATTATGGCGGATGGCAACCACTGGATCCATGTTTGATGCCCTTAAAGCAGGAATAAAGCCAGAGATAACCCCGACTGCAACAGATAAAGCAAGCCCAAGGGAAACATTTTTAAAATCAAGGTAGATAGGGTAGGGCATCACGCTCTCCAGAGCAGTCAGGATAACGTAAACCAGGCCAAGGCCAATCACCCCGCCCAACATGCACAGGATGATCGATTCAATGAGGAACTCAAACAGGATCACGGAGCGCTTTGCGCCCAGGGCCTTCTTGATACCTATTATATTCGTGCGTTCTTTGACAGAGACAAACATGATGTTGGCCACGCTGATCATGCCCACAATCATGGCAAATATCCCGATGGCAAAGCCGACCAGGTTGAGCACCCCGAAAAACTTATCCATGAGATTGGCCAACAAGGAAAGGGAATTGAGGGCGAAATTGTCAGACTCTTTGGGCTTCAGTCTCCGTTCCGCCCTTAGTACCCCGGTCAGGTCGTCTTTTAATTTTTCTATGGTGACGCCGGGCGCCGCCTTAACGTTGACAGTGGTGCCCCAAAAGTTGGTGGTTTTAACATTGGCTATTTTTTTGGCCAGTTCGTATGAAATGATGACGGCCTGATCGAAATCCATTATTTTCAGGATGTCCTTCCCGGATTTTTCAAAAACGCCAATAACTTCAAAGTCCCTTCCGTTCATCCTTATTTTTTTGCCGATGGGTTCAATGGTGCCGAACAATGCCTCTGCTACATCGTACCCAATCAACACTTTGTTCATGCCGTAATGGTATTCCGTTGGAGTGTAATACCTCCCTTTTTCATAGGCAATGTTGAAAATTTCATTAAAATCATAGGTGACGGCTACTGTAAACGCCCTTTCCACGCTGTTCGACCGGTACTTCAACGTGCGGGTGCCGATAAATACGTGGTAATCAACAGCACCTGCCGAATTCACCTTTTTTTGTATCACTTCAAAATCTTCGAAACTAGGGTTCGGCCTGCGCTGGTATTTCCAATAGTTCTGTCCAGGGTCTTCGTTCCAGGGCATTTTTTGGATGTACACCACATCGTCGCCCAACTTTTCAAGGCTGCCCATCACGTTGTCCTGCAGCGAATTGACTGCCGACTGCACCCCGATAATGCAAAAAATACCAATGGTGACCCCTAGCAGGGAAAGGAATGTCCTCATTTTATTGGCCCTCAGTTGTTGGTAGGCCTGGGTGGTGCTTTCGAGAATTACTCTAAGGTAGATATCCATTGGCTGGTTGTTAATAACGGCGAATCTGACCCTGTAGTCCTGCATTGAAAAATCCTTTAGATAAAAAGGCACTTTCCATCTGCCAATAACAGGTAGGGACGAGGTCTTACTAAAGTTTTTGTAGGGCCTTTCCACACCTTAATTATAAGGATTTAAAAGCCAGGTAAGATCAGTTCCTGAAAACATAAATACATTCAAAACCAAAACACACCTATCAGGTTCAGGTTTGTTTTTTGTCGCAGGAGGGTCTTGGCCAAATAGGTGGCATGATATTTTTTACTCATGCTTTATTTTTAGCATATTCTTGATCTAAACTGGTCAACGGCGGATGGCAGGCTGCCTGCCATTGCTTTGATAGGCAAAGTTTTGTTTTAGTAACGATGAAAAAATAACTTCACCATTTTGATTTTGAAAACCCAGCAATGGAGGGGTTTTTTAAAAATAATCCCGATTTAACATCGGATTATTTTTCCTTCGATCCTTAAGCCAAAAATGATAAAACCATCCGTGTTTTTGAATGAAACCCTGAAAACCATGCAACCTGATTTTTTTACAAAAAAAGCATAGGCTGGCAACCACTGGAACTGATTTCCAAAAGCAGCCGGAAGAAAAAGTATTCAAAAGTTTCCACAGCCATTGAATTCGCCAGGCCATGAGCTTTTTGGAAGTAAAAAAATTTGGCACCTACAACGAAGTAGGCCAATACTTACTTTTGCCCGTTTTATCAACAAAAATTAACAACATGAAGAAAAACGTTTTATTCTGTCTTGCGCTTTGTTTTGTCCTTGCTGCCCAGTCCTGCATGGACGACGGCTGTTCTTTTAAGGGGAAATGGTCAGTCCAGTCTGCTGATGTTCAATCCACCAAATTGTCTGCATCCATCCTTCAAATGACAAAGGATGATTACCTGAATTCCACCTATGAGTTTGCCAAAGACGGCAAGATCACCATCACAGGGGTTCCCGGTTCGACAACCAAAGAAGGGAACTGGACATTTGATGAAAACACGCAGGAGCTGAAATGGGCCAGTTCCGAAGGTGCATCCACGCCATTTTCTGAAACATTTCAAATGGAAAGTTGTGTCAATGGTGAAATGACGCTGACCCAGCGGATTCCCCCGGACCCTGCTGCGGAAGCTATGGCTGAAATAAAAATTACCATCAAGAAAGTAAAGTAAAGGCCGGCAGGAGAATAACATGACCTCCGGCGTGACAGCCTTGGGGTGAAGTTGGTTTTCCATGATTCCTTTTTACGCTTCCAACCTGCACGGTCAATATTCCCAAGCACACAGGCAACGGGTCTGTTATCCGGTCAGGTTGGCCCTTTCTTTTTGCTGGCTGACCCGCCAGCGTTTCAACAGCTATTCCAAAAGGATTTGTTTTTAGCATAGTTCTTGCAACTGGGTTTTTTTTGTAAATCCTAATAATGCGCGAACTATGTCACACTTGTCCAAAATTTTCTCGTTCGTGCCCCCCGCCCTGTTTTTGTTTATTATGCCTGCTTTTTCGCAGCTTCAGGGAAAGATCGAGATTGTCCCTGGCACCAATTCCATTCGGGTCTCTGTCGTTCCTGATGTCACTTTCAATGTTTCTCAATCGAACACTGACAACGCAGTCGTGACGCTCAGGGCCACTTCTGGAAAATTGCAGGTATCCAACTTCCAGAGCATAAGCGGAGTGTGGTCATCTGCTACTCCGGTGATAGCTCCTCCGGAGTCACCTGCTTTCGACTATTTCATTTTCAATTTGACTTCGCCGCTAACAACTATTACCTATACTGCTGGCAACCCTTTACCGCTTTTTTCTTTTGAAAATGGCTATGGATGTTCTTTGGTGGAAATTATTGACAATAACACCGATCCGTTTTTATCGAACTCATCGGGCTTCGACATTACAAATACCTTTTCGGTTGTTGGTGCAGGCAGCGGGCAAAATGCCTATGCAGGCAATACGATGGTATCTTCTGTCAATTGCCCACCGTTATCACTGTCTGCGGTAGCTGGCCAAAATCCCGTGCGCTGCCACGGAGACCTGACCAGCATTTCACTGCAGGCTTTTGGAGGTGAAGAGCCTTACGAAGTCTCCTGGATCAACCAAACGACCGGCCTCAGTGGTGATGATGTCATCCCGGATTTTGAAGGGATCCTGGATTTCCCATATATGGATCCGGGCAATTACATTTTTACGATCCACGACGCCCGCGACAGCGTGGGCCAGGCAAACCTGCTGGTCGCCCAGCCTGCCCTGCTCACCATTGAAGTGGAGGCATTCGATGCTACCTGCAACGGCAGCCTGGATGGTGTAGCTTTTGTCAATAAGGCTTCCGGCGGAACAGTAGCCAACGATTACCAGTATTTTTGGAACACCAACCCAACCGTTTCCAGCGAATCCATAGGTTTTTTGGATCCCGGCACCTACAGCGTTACAGTGATGGACGACAATGGCTGTTCCGCTTCCGGGAGCGTTGAGGTTGGCACCTACTTCGTCATTTTCCCCAATCCCCACCTGACGGATATTTCCTGCGCCGGTGCTAAGGACGGCGTTATTGACCTCTACCCGGTCAGCCCCAACCCGCCCTACACTTTTGAATGGTCTTCCAATGTTACAACAGGGGACTTCTCCTCCGCCTGGCAGTTGGAGCCGGGTTATTATGCGGTTACCATTACCGATGCCACCGGTGTTTGCAGTGCAACGGCAGAATACCTTGTGGAAGAACCACCCGCCATTGAAGTGGACTACCGGATGGAAGAACCCCGGTGCTTTGGCGATAAGGCATACATCAGCATTATAGCTGTTGAGAATGCGACAGAACCCTGGAAAGCGAGCATTATTGGGCTGGGCGATTTTACCGAAGCCACAGAATTTGAAGTGGTGCCGGGCATGCCCCAACGCCTCGTGGTGGAAGATGCCAAAGGATGCAGGACTACAGAAGATTTTCTCATTCCCGCCAAACGGGAAATGTCTATTGAGCTTGGAGACAACCAATCCATCAAATTTGGGGAGGAGGTGGATTTCAATGCACAGCTTTTCCCGCTGGACAATGTTACTTTTGAATGGTCTCCCACGGAGGGGCTGTCTTGCTCAGATTGTCCTTATCCTATAGCAAAGCCTACCGACAATATCACTTACCGCCTTCGAATGACCGATACGTCCGGCTGCGAGATTTCAGACTTTGTTTCGGTTCTTGTCCGCAAATCACGGGATATTTTTATCCCGAATGCCTTTAGCCCAAACCGGGATGGCATAAACGACAAGTTTATCCCTTATGCTGGTTTTGAAGTGAAGGCCATTCGCTCCATGCAGGTTTTTGACCGCTGGGGCAACATGTTGTTTTCCTCTGCCCACAGCTTTTTGCCCAACGATCCCGATAGCGGTTGGGACGGCTCGGCCCGGGGGAAAACCATGCCCACCGGTGCCTACCTTTATACCATGAACGTTGAATTCATTGATGGTGAAATCATCCTCTATTCAGGAGATGTCATGCTGATGGAATGATGAATTGCTTAGGCAGCCAGGTTTTTCCTAAAAAAATAAGGATAAGCAGGCTATTGGCTTTTAGCCAAATGCCGTCAACGGAAGTTGACTACTTTGGGCTTTTAGCCAAACTCAAATGACTCCAAACGGCAGGTTTACAGCCATCTAATGGCCCTTATGGCAAATTGGCTTTGTTTTTGGAAAAGGACAAAGCGACATTATACAACTATTAAGATTCCCCCGGTTTTCTCCCCCCTCAACTGGTTTCAGGTTTCTCAGAAAAAAGGCATCCAACTGCTTGAACAAACAGTTTTCCCAACAAAATGGAAAACCAAGGTGAAAGGCAGGCCCGCTGCTTCAGTTCAACCTTCTCGTTCAGCTTATTTTTTGGTGCTTTTTCTCAGTGCAATCTTCTTTTTCGTGAAACTAATCACTTAACGTACTATGAAGCCTCAACTTACATTCGTACTGCTCCTGTTTTGTTTTTCCCTGACAGCGCAGGTCAAGTTAAAAGTCAAGCTCCTGCCTGACAACGTCACCTATCAGGTGGTAGCCAGGCCGGATGCCACGTTTTCAGCGCCGAACAATATAGTGACTTCCGGCCAGATAACCCTCAAGGTGCCTACCGGCGGATTTGCGGCAGCTAACTTAGCCAACCTGGCCGGCACCTGGACGCTGAAGCCGATGGCAGTAGCTCCTGTTGAAAATCCTACTTTCGACTATATTTTTATAGGATGGCAAGGCTCCCCCGCATCATTGACCCTGGAGGAGGGAGTTGAGTTGCCACTGTTCAGTTTTAAAAATACGGGCGCATGTACAGGGGAAATGGTGCTTTATGAAAATGGAAGCGATCCTTTTGCTTTTCCCAATAATTTTGGCATTGACCCAGCGATTAGCTTTATCGCTTTTGGCCAGGATATTTACACTGGCAACTACAGCGTGATCCCGGCAAACTGCAAGCCCGATACAGACTGCGGCATCGAAGTGTGGGATGTCAACCTCGTCAGCCCTTCGGCTTGTGGTGTGGCAGATGGCGTCATCACGATGGACGCCACTTCTACTGCAGGTTTTGTTGATTATACCATAACTTATGGTACTCCCCAGGTGGTTTGGCAACCAGGCGACGGGGTGTTCCCCAACCTGGCTGCAGGTGATATTTTTTACCTCGCAGTAAGGGATTTCCTGGGCTGCGAGATTTACCTCGGCGAGTTTGAACTGGCAGGCCCTTTAGCAGCTGTAATTACTGGTGTGGACGTTGTGCAACCGGACTGCGGCGGCACGAATGGCAGTGTTACCATCCATGCCATTCCCCAGAACGGTGGCTCCTTGCAATATGCCCTGTCAGAAACCGGCCCCTGGCAAGTGTCCAATGTTTTTTCCGGCCTTGCAGAAGGCTCCTATTCTTTTTGGGTGAGGGACATTGTAAATGTTTGCCAAAACTTCGTCGGCAATTATGACTTGAACGGCTGCGAAGAGCCTGATTGCTTGCTGACGTTCGATTTTGAAAGGCTTGCAACAGGTGAATACCAGGTCTCGCTCATCTCTGATACGACCTGGATAGCACCCAATAACTTCACCAGTAGCCTGAACGTAACCATTAAAGTACCTACCGGTGGTTTTGTCATATCAAACCTGACCAACCTGGTGCCCAATACAGCGCCCAACCTATGGAACAGTGCTTCCATTGTTGCACCGGCTGAAGACCCAGCCCACGATTACCTGGTATTCGGTCTTGGAAACTTTACCAGTGAAATCGTCTATCAAACCGGGGTGAAATTCCCGCTTTTCAAATTTGAAAATGGAGGCCCATGTCAGGGCGGATCGGTTTTCCTGATGGAAAATGATGATCCAATTATCAACAATCCCAATGAAAATGCAAGCAACTATGTTTCCGTGTTTGGAAGCGGGGGGCCTGATATTATCCCCTGCCTAACCAGCGAGGCGACCGATGATTGCAACAACGACCCCTGTGCCGCCTTGGTGCCAGGCTTCACAACAGCCGACGTGTGCTTCGGCGATACCGTACATTTTACAAATACAACAACTTCTATTGAGCCTATAACTTCCTGGAATTGGAGCTTTGGCGATACCAAATCGTCAAACATTGAATCTCCTTCTCATATCTATTCCACCTCCGGGAATTTTGAGGTTTCATTGACGGTGACGACCGAGAGCGGTTGTCAAGACACGCTTTCGGGATTCGTCACCGTTTTTTCTTCTCCCGGCTTGCCATCTGTCACAAGCTATTCCACCTGTAACGGCATCGGCGTAACCCTTGAGGGGCCTGCCGGTGCAACCACTGCTACCTGGAACCCTACTACCGACCTGGATCTGACCGATCCGGTCAACCCGGTGGCAACACCTTCTTCCACTACTGTTTACAGTGTCACCTATGGAAATGGTACTTCTTGCGAAACAACTGCTCAAATAACCGTCACTGTGGCCAACAAGCCACTATTTGTAAGCGTAACACCCAGCAATCCAACTGATTGCAACATCCAGAATGGTTCTATTGTAATCAACGCCACGGGTGCCGGCAGCCTGGAGTACAGCATAGACAATGTTACCTGGCAACCTGGTGCCACCTTTTCCAACCTGGGCCCCGGCAGTTACAATGTTTTTGCCAGGAATGCCGGGGGCAGCTGCCCGGCAGCCTACAACGGCAACCCAGTGATCATCACTGCGCCGCTGCAGGCCTCCATCACCAACGTAACTTCTACCAACCCAACAGCCTGTGGCGCCAATGATGGTACCATCACCATCACGGCTACCGGGGGCAATGGCCCTTTGCTTTACAGCATCGACGGAGGCACCACCACCCAGGCAAGTGGCAATTTTACCAACCTCGGCCCTGGCACTTACAATGTTTCGGTGTCCAACAATGACGGCTCCTGCGAGGTAGCCGGCCAAACCGTTGTGCTCACGGATCCGCCGATTTCCATCTCCAATGTTTCGTCCACCAACCTGACCGGTTGCGGGGCGAACAATGGCACCATTACCATCACGGCGAGCGGCGGCAACGGCACACTGAATTACAGCATCAACGGTGGTACTACCACCCAGGCCAGCGGCACATTTACCAACCTTGCCGCCGGCACCTACAACGTTGCCGTGTCCAATAGCAATGGTTCCTGCCTGGTCACAGGACAATCCGTCGTGATTTCCAATCCGCCAAGCCCTACAGTTTCGCCGGTCAATGATTTCAACCTTTGCGTCGGTTCATCTTCCCAATTGAATATTCAGTTGAGTGAACCCATTGCATCCTATACGATTACGGGCACCGGGGCACATACCAGCGAATCGATCAATGGAAACTCGTTGAGCATGGATGTATCAGCCGTATTGGGTTCTAATAATACTTATAACGTCATTCTCACCGGGGCAAGCGGATGCACGGCAACGGAGAATTTCACAGTGACGGGCCTGGCCTTGCCAAGCGCCAGCTTTACCCATTCGGCTACGCTTTGCACAAACGGTGAAATTACCTTTAACTTCAATGGCATTGCTGGGGTAAATGCTGCTTATACCTGGTCATTTGGCACGGGCCAGGTAACTTTTTCAAGCCCTGACAACAAGACAAAAATCGTCACCTATGCCACGGAAGGCACAAAAACAGTCTGCCTGGACGTGACAGACAATGGCTGCACAGACAATTTTTGCATGGACCTCAACGTAGCTGCCTTTAATCCTGGTGCAGCTACCGCTGTCACCGATGCGTCCTGCGGCCTCAACAACGGAGCAATAAACCTCAACCTCACCGGAGGTGGAAACTATACTTACAAGTGGAGCCCTGGAAACGCTACCACACAAAACATCAGCAGTTTGGCAGCCGGCACCTATACGGTAACAATCACTGAAACAGGTTCCGGTTGCTCGGCTACCAGCAGTGCAATCGTCGGCAGTTCTACCAATGTCAATATCAACAACGTCACTTTGGATCAGCCTTCAGGTTGTGGAAGCGGCGACGGAAGTATCACCGTGCAGGTAAGCGGCGGCACAGCCAACTATTCTTTCAACCTTTACAAAGCCGGCCAGCCGGCACTGGTTGATCAATTCAGCGGTACTATGACTTCCGTGACTTTCCCTGGCCTGGCACCGGGCGCCTGGAAGGTAGAAGTAGTGGATGCCAATGGCTGTATCGATGCTGAGACAAGGACTTTGGTTTCCGCCAATACCTCCATCAGCGTGTTGCCAACCACCACCCTCGCAGGTTGTGGCCAGAGCAATGGCACGGCCTCCCTCGTTATTTCAGGCGGGGATGCCCCTTATACTTATACTTTTTATAAAAACAATACCCTGCTGGGGCAAGACCTCCCGATCAATTCCATGCCGTTGAACATTAGTAACCTTGAACCTGCCACCTATGTGGCTATCGTCGAGGATGCCAATGGTTGCATCCAGCCAGTGGTTGTAAACATAGAAAGCCAGCAGGCGAATTTTGCTGTGACCGCTGCCGAAACGGATCCAAGCTGCGGCGCAAACGACGGCTCCATCCTCCTTTCCAGCCTGCCCAACGGGGCTACCCTGGTCTGGTATAACTCAGATGGCGATTCTATCAGCAACAGCAACCCTTTAACCGGCGTTGGCCCGGATGTGTATTCGGTAGCAATTACCGGGGGGAACGGCTGTTCGCAAACCAATAATTACGCCTTATCCTCTGCCAATGGCGCTTCTATCAGCATGTCGGCCATGACTGCCGCCACCTGCGGACAGGACAATGGTTCCGTTACCTTCTCCGTTTCAGGTTTCAACTCCTACCATTACGAAATCCTCAACGCCGGCCTTGATGGAAATGCGGCAGGTTCAGCACCAGTGCAGATCACGGGCCTTGGCAAAGGGGCCTATGTCATCCAGGTAGAAGACCTTGGCCTTTCTGACTGTGTGGCTTTAGAAGTATTTACCATCGCCGGAGAGGACGCCATACAGACCAATTCCATTGTGACTTCGGCCTCGGCCTGTGGGGTGGAAGATGCTTCGGTTTGTATTGAAATCATCGGGGGCGAGGCACCCTATACCTTGCCAGCCCCGAATATGGGAACGGTGGTGCCGGGTTCTGCCAACAATAAATTTTGCATAGAAGGCCTTTACGAAGGCACGGTCAATTTGACCATCATTGATAATGCGGGTTGTCAGGACACCATGGCCTATCTGGTCACCAACAGTTTTGACGAACCGTCACTGACGGCAGACAGCGTCGAGGTGGCTGGGTACACTTGCCCTGGAGAATTGGGATCTATTGTTTCTATGACAGGCGACACTTATGAAGTTTTGAACGCAGGCGGTTCGGTCGTGGGAATTACCCCTTGGATCGAAGCCCCCGCCGGCAATTATACACTCCGTTATTCATCGGGTGACTGTACCGTAACCCTGCCCGTCAGCGTGGACGGCCCGGCAAATTGGTCAACCGGCATCGCCAACCAAACGATGGTAAGCTGCGCCGGCAACGACGGTTCCATTGAGGTGTCTGTTGCTGGTGGCACTTTCCCCTATACCTTTGCCTGGAGCAATGGCGATAGCACGGAGAGCCTGTCGAATGTCGGGGAAGGTTCGTACAGTGTGACCATCACAGATGCAAACGGCTGTACCACGTTGATGGAGAACCTGACGGTGGCAAGCGACTGCCAGGATCAACCCTGCGAAAGCGTGTTCCTGACCGATACATTTTTTGTCGCTTTGGTGCCCGGCCTGACGGAAATCTGCCTGCCAACCGAACTGCCCAGTTTATCCGGCTATTTGCTGACCCTGGACGGTGGGCTTTATGCAGAGGCCGTTGATGTTTGCGTGAGCAGTACCCTTTTCTATGGTTATTCGCAGTTGAACAGCCTTCAGTCGCCGTTCATCCTGGAAGAATGGAATGCCAATGGGCAGAAGATAACAGGCCTTAATTTCAGTTCCGTTGCCCAACTCGTTAATATCATGAATGACTTTGATCCACTGGGCAACTGGACCAACGCTGACGCCTCCAGTGGTATCATTGGAGGTTCGCAGGAGGGCAACTACGGACAACTGGTCATCCGTCACGAAAGTACTGGTACTACCTTTATATTGATGCCGGACGGTATCAATGTGGAGCGCCCGAGCATCTTCGTGGAAGACAACCCGCAGGCACATGTCTTCATTGTGCTCGATCCGTTCACCCAATGTTTGGATACCCTGTATATCAACCTGGTACAGCCGGATCAACCCCAGTCTGAAAATGTAGATGTGACGGTCAATGTCGGCGAATCGGTAGTTATTTGTATTTCAGCGGAAGAACTGGCCGGCAACATTGAGTTCCAGCCGGATGACGTCTGCGAGTCATTTGTCAGTAATGCCCTTATCGTCAACATGCCCGCCAGCCAAACGGTATGCCCCGAGTATGCCCTCGAAATCCAGGGCGTTTCGGAAGGTACCCAGGAGGCTTGCATCGTGCTTTGCGACGATTTAGGGGTTTGCGATACGACCTTCCTGCACATTAATGTGCTCGACAACGGTGGGTCGGGGCTGGTCATATACAACGGGTTCAGCCCCAACGAAGATGGCTTTAACGATTATTTCCGCATCAAAAACATTGAGCTGGAAAAATACAAAGACAATAGTTTGGTAGTCTTCAACCGCTGGGGGAACAGGGTATATTCGGCAGATGGCTATACCAATAGCAACCCCTGGAAGGCTGTTTACAAAGGCACCTTTTTGCCAGATGGTACCTATTTCTACGTTCTTGAAATAAATGAAATCCAGGACAATGGCACAAAAGAAAAGAAGGTGTACAAAGGAATGGTGGAAGTCAGGAAATAACCAGGCTGGTTAAAAGTCCATTCTCTTTTTCAAAAAAGCATACATAAAAAACAGATCATAACCACACACTATTGAGAAGGGCTGCAAAGCGGAGACGCTTTCGCAGCCCTTTACTTTTTTGCTTTTTGTCAAAATGGTACATAGTCCTGGCCTGCTGTGTGGATGAATCTCAGAAACCTTTGAAAATCAGCATCTATACTTATTGCCTTTAGCTTTTGGCCATTGGGGCTTTTAGCCAAGCGCCAAGGGCCAAAAGCTTATAATGCGAATAATGGGTTCATTTCTTAAGCCCGTTGATTTTCAGTACGTTAAATCATGGCGATTTTTAAAAATCACCATGATTTCGTTTTTCAAACAATTGGAAATACGGCCATCAATTTTACCCGTTATTCGCATTTATAAACTACTTCTCCCGATTTTTCAGTAAAACCGGTCGGCGTGGGTATAAAACACAAAAACACCTAAACACCTAAACACAAAAACACAAAAACACCTCCCTACATGGTTGCTCAGCCTTTTTGGGCGATTTTTGCCCAGGCATCCTTGAGCGTCACCGTCCTGTTGAAGATTGGCTTGCCAGGTTTTGAGTCGGTGTCCGGCGTAAAATACCCCATGCGGATAAACTGGAAATATTCCCCTGGCAACGCATCGGCCAAGCTTGGTTCCAACCACGCATTTTCTATAACCACTAAGGAATCGGGGTTCAACAAATCTTTAAAATCACGGGGATCGTCATCCACATCTTCCACCATAAAGAGGCGGTCGTAGAGGCGCACCTCAGCGGGGATGGCATGTGCGGCTGAAACCCAGTGCAGGGTGGCTTTGGGCTTGAGGCCAGAGGTGTCCTGGCCGCTTTTTGATTCGGGGAAATAGGTGCAGCGCAGTTCCGTGATGTTTCCCTCGCCATCTTTCACCACCTCGTCTGCCTGGATGATGTAGGCGCTTTTCAGGCGTCCCAGTTGGCCAGGCGAGAGCCGGAAAAACTTCTTTGGGGGATCTTCCATGAAATCGTCTTGTTCAATCCATAGTTCGCGGGAGAAGGGAAGCAACCGTATGCCACTTTCGGGGTCTTCCGGATTATTTTCTGTTTCAAGCCATTCTGCTTCGCCTTCCGGATAATTGGTGATCACCAGTTTGAGCGGGTTGAGCACCGCCATGACGCGTTTGGACAGCTTGTTCAAATCTTCCCGGACGCAAAATTCGAGCAAGCCCAGGTCCACCAGGTTTTCCCTTTTGGCAATGCCAATCCGGCGGCTGAACTCCCGCAGGGCAGAAGGGGTAAAGCCACGCCTGCGCATGGCAGAAATGGTGGGCATCCGGGGATCGTCCCACCCATTGACAAAGCCTTCCTGCACCAGTTTCAGCAATTTACGCTTGGATACAACTGTGTAGGAAAAATTCCGGCGGGCAAACTCATATTGCCTGGAGGGAAAAATGCCGAGCTGTTCGATGAGCCAATCATACAGCTCCCGGTGCGGGGCGAATTCCAGGGTGCAGATTGAGTGGGTAATGCGTTCGATGCTGTCGCTCTGCCCGTGCGCCATGTCGTACATCGGGTAGATGCACCATTCGTCGCCGGTGCGGTGGTGGTGGGCAAATTTGATGCGGTACAACACCGGATCCCGCATGATCATGTTGGGGGAAGCCATGTCTATGTTGGCTCGCAGCACCCTGGAGCCTTCCGGGAATTCGCCGTTTTTCATCCCTTCAAAGAGCCTCAGGTTTTCCTCCACGCTGCGCTGCCGGTATGGGCTGGGTTGCCCCGCTTCTGTGGGGGTGCCTTTCAGGGCGGCTATTTCCTCGGCAGTGCTGTCGTCCACATAGGCTGCGCCTTTTTGGATAAGCTGCACGGCAAACTCGTAGAGCTGCCCAAAGTAGTCGGAAGCATAAAAAATATTATCAGGTTCGAAACCCAGCCAACGCACATCCTCCAGGATGCTGTCCACATATTCGGTTTCCTCGGTCACGGGGTTTGTGTCGTCGTACCGAAGGTTGCATAGGCCATTGTATTTCCGGGCGAGGCCAAAATTCAGGAAAATGGTGGTGGCGTGGCCGATGTGCAGGTAGCCGTTGGGTTCCGGGGGGAAGCGGGTGTGCACACGTCCGTCATTTTTGCCTTCGGCAATGTCGTTTTCAATGATTTCTTCAATGAAGTTGAGCGGTTCTTTAGCAGTCGTTTCTTTGATGTCGGAAGTCATTAATAATTTATTTTTTGAAACAGTGAAGAATACACTTCGTACATATAGCTTTCTTATTGAGGTGCAAATTTCTACGAAAAACCCAAACCAGTGATGCTTTAATTCGGAAAAAAGCCGAAATCCTTTTCAAGCCTGATAATAATTCAACCACGTGTCCTCCCGGTTTCTACGACTGACCATGTAGCCCAACTTTATTTCCCAGCATTTAAACTACTTAAACTATAATTCCATGAGAACAATTCCTTCCATTTTGGCGGGCCTGCCGGTTCCGTTCAAAGGTGCTACATTATCCCGTATTGGCGGCCGTCTCTTTGGCCACCCTTCCAGGGAAGACCTGATTTTTTCCAACCTTGGCATTGACTCCCATTACAAGATGACCGTCCCTGCCGAAAATTCCTTGTTTGCCTTTGGCAATCCGATGGCTTACTACGGCGAAAGGGGCGTGCTCTACCTGAGTAGTTTGTTGGGCAAACACGTAGATGCCGTGGCCGACATTGGCGCTAACTGGGGCTATTATACTTTTTTCATGCGCCACTTTTTAACTGAAGGGAAGCCCATTTTCTTCTTTGAACCCAACGAAAAGTTGTTTGATGCTATCAGGCAGAATATTATCAGTAACAACCTTGTAAATATCCACGGCATTAAAAAAGGCATCGCCGCAGTCTCTGGCAAAGCCTCCTTTTTTGTAAACCTTACGAATGATCTGAGTTCTACCCTGGACAAAGGTTTTGTCCGAACCACGGATGAATTGGTGGAAAAAACCATCGAGATCATCTCGTTTGATGATTTCGTGGAGCAAAACAAGGATTTTAACAAATGGCTGGTCAAAGTGGACATCGAAAACACTGAGTCCGACTTTATCAAAGGGGCAGCTAAACACATGGATAGTGTCGAATTCCTCCTCATCGAGTTCTTGGAAAAAGCGAGAAAGGAAAAACTGGCTGATTTGCTCACCCAACAGTTTGGGCTAAATGCCTATTACATCAACGATTTTACCTTAGAGTTTATGGATCACGAAGACGGGCGCTATGCACCGGGCGAATACAATTTCCTTTTTTGCAGGCATACACCGGAGGCTCTTTCCAGTTTGGTCGGTGGGAGCAGGTTTACTGTTGTGTATTGAGTTGAACTGCGCCAAATTATGCTGTTTTATAGTAAATCCTCAGCTACGGCGATAAAATCCGGCACCACCCAGAATATCCCAAAGCACCCCGTCTGCGAGATGGACGAGGGCAAGACCATCTATTACAAATGGTAAAAGGAATATCTTAACGGCACCGAAAACTAGGAGGGTATTATTCCCGGTAGCACACTTCGTGATTGGTCGAAAACCCAGCTTTCCGGCTTGATTTCAATTTAAGGATAACAAGCATGATGTTTTGACCGTATGGGAACAAGTGCTTTCGTCCAGGAGATGATCGACAATTTCGAAAAAAACGGAGGGCCGATGCTACCTACATCCGCTCCGGCATCTCAATCCCAAGCAGCCCCATCCCCGTTTTCAAAACATTCGCAATGGCCTTCGATAGCTGCAGGCGGAAAGCCTTCGCCTCCTCCGATTCCGCCCGCAGGATGGAATGTTCGGTAAAAAAGCGGTGGAAGTTTTTGGCCAAATCATAACAGTAATTCGCCACCAATGACGGGTCGTACGTTTCGGCAGCGTTCACCACCAGTTCGGGGAAGCGGTAAAGCTGGCCCGCCAATTCCTTTTCCAGGGCTTCCAGTTTTTGGTAGTTGGCGGCGGCACTGGTGTCGGCGTCCCCGGCTTTGCGCAAAACGGAGGAGATGCGCACATAGGCATATTGGATAAACGGGCCGGTCTGGCCTTGCAGGTCCACGCTTTCTTTTGGGTCAAAGACCATCCGCTTTTGCGGCCCCACTTTAATAATGTGAAACTTCAAGGCGGCCAGGGCAATTTTTCGGATCATGTCATCCTGTTCCGCTTGGGGCAAGGCTGCTATTTCGCCCCGCTCATGGGCAGCTGCGGTCGCTTCGGCAATCACCTCGGCAATGAGGTCGTCAGCATCCACCACCGTGCCCTCCCGGCTTTTCATTTTCCCTGTGGGCAAATCCACCATGCCGTAGTTGAGGTGGTAAAGGCCATTGGCATAAGGCTCGCCCAGCCGTTTCAGGATTTCAAAAAGTACCTGGAAATGGTAGTTCTGCTCGTCGGCCACTACATAGACCATTTTTTCCGCACCAAAATCCTTGTAGCGCATCTGTGCCGTGCCAAGGTCTTGCGTCATATAAACAGAAGTGCCGTCGCTGCGCAAAAGCACTTTGTGGTCGAGCTTTGCATCCGTCAGGTCTATCCAGACACTGCCATCGTCCTTTTTATAAAATGCGCCGCTGGCCAGGCCCTGATCCACGATGTCCTTGCCGAGCAGGTAGGTGTTGCTTTCGTAATAGTATTTGTCGAAACTGACGCCCAGTTTTTTGAAAGTTTCTTCAAAACCTTCATAGACCCAGCCGTTCATTTTCCGCCAAAGCTCCATGGTGGCGGGGTCGTGGGCTTCCCAAAGCTGGAGCATTTCACGGGCCTCCTTGCCCAATTGGCTGTGTTCGTTGAAATAGGTGTTTTTGAAATCTTTGAAAAACTGCGCTTCGTCCTGGCCTTCTTTTGCTTTTTCTTTGAAAGTTGTTTGGCCAACATCCGATGCCTGCCAGGCCTTGTATTCCTCCTGGAATTTCTGCTCGAACATCACATAGTAGTCCCCCACAAAATGGTCGCTTTTCGTGCCGGTACTTTCAGGCGTCGCCCCATGTCCAAACTTTTGCCAGGCCAACATGCTCTTGCAAATAGCAATGCCCCGGTCGTTGATGATCTGCACTTTCACCACATCGTAGCCAGCCGCTTCGTAGAGTTGGGAGCACGACCAACCGAGCAGGATATTGCGGATGTGGCCAAGGTGCAGCGGCTTGTTGGTATTGGGCGAGCAATACTCGATCATTACTTTTCGCCCGTTGTTGGGCTGTGTGCCAAAAGCTTGCTTGCCAGCCGTTTCCAGTACAAATTCCCGCCAAAAACTATCGTTGACAACGAGGTTCAGGAAGCCCTGCACTACATTGAAGCGCACAATTTCCTGCACGTTTTCCACGAGGTACTGGCCGAGTTCCTCTGCTATTTCCCCCGGTTTCTTTTTGGCAAAACGGGTAAACGGGAAAGTCACCACGGTATAATCGCCTTCAAATTCCTTCCGGGTGACGTTCATAGTAATCTGGTCGGCGGTGATGTCTTCGCTGTAGAGGCTTTTCACTGCCTGTATCGTGCCTGCTTGTATGGTATCTGTGATGCTCATTTTTTAGAAGTGAGAGGTGAGGGGCGAGAAGTGAGGCAGTGGGGCGCAGCCCTCACCCCTCGCTTCTCCCCCCTCACTTCTTTTTAAAAAAGACGGCAAAATTATCATTTTTTCCCCCGCTGCCTAACTTTGGGAGCCTCTAGGGTATTTTATGATACCGGATCAGTAACCACTGAAAATCAACATCTAAAAACACAAAAACACACAAACACACAAACACACAAAAACACAAAAACACACATCTTTGACCCTATGCGTAAAATTGCCATGACGGACATACACGGCTGCCGGCGCAGCTTCGAGGCGCTCCTCGACCAACTTGCGCTGACGACTTCCGACGAACTCTATTTCCTGGGCGACTACATCGACCGTGGGCCGGACTCCAAAGGCGTTTTGGATATTATTTTAGACCTGAAAAACAAAGGCCACAAAGTGCGCTGCCTGATGGGCAACCACGAAGACGCCCTGCTCATCGCCGCCAAAGACCGCAGCTTTTTTTACCAGTGGTACGATGGCTGGGGCGGCAGGCAAACGCTCGAAAGTTTTGGGGTACATTTTGCCGCTTCTGTCCCTATAAAGTACATGGATTTCTTCAAAACCCTTGAATATACTATAGAGGTGGATGGCTACATCCTCGTACATGCTGGGCTGGATTTTCGTTCCCGAAACCCTTTGGCTCCGGATGTCAACATGCTTTACCTTAGGGAATGGTACGACACGATTGACTTTGGCTGGCTGGGCGACCGTATCGTTGTGCATGGCCACACGCCCATTTCAAAAGCCGAGATTGAAGGGATGTGCCGCAACTTAAAGTACAGGCGGGTGATAGACATTGACTGCGGCTGCTTTGCGCAGCACCTGCCCAGAAAGGGCTACCTCTGTGCCTTCGACCTGACGAACCGGGCGCTATATTTTCAGCAAAACCTGGACGATGTGAGCGGGTATTGGCGCTCGAGGATAGGCTAATTTCCAAGCTGTGCGAGGAGCCATTCCTTTTCGGCCACCACTTTGGTTTCGGTGATCTCTTTTTGGAGGCTTATCATAGTTTCATTGGTTTTCAACTGCATGATTTTTCCAACTAAAAAAATAAAATTGATATAGCTTTCTTTATGGTATCCCAACATCTTTTTACGCTTTAAATAGATTTTGAAGCTTTGCAATGAACTTGAAAGCGTCTCCATTTCCTTTTGCTCAAGGTACATTTTGATTTGAAGAATCTTGCCGGAACAGGTGAGCAGTACGTCATCATATTCCATCTGCAACAGCAGGGGCATCGCCTTCTTATAATCCCTTTGTTCGTAATAAAATCTTGCGAGGTTGTAGTTGAAAAAGCCTTCCCGCTGTTTCTCTGGCAAACTGTTTTTGTAGCGGAAAATGAATTGTTCGACCCAGTCAAACTCATTGAACCTAAGCCCGGACATGACAATATTGCTATAAGTCCTTGGTGTTATGGTACCATTTTGAACAAATGCTTCCACGACCATCCCGATTTTATAAATTTCAAATGCTTCTTTCATAAATTCCAAATCGCCACTATTGTACCTTCTGATACAGTAATTGATGGCAAAAATGTACATATCGTACAATTCGCCCTTTGTAAAGGAAAGCTGATGGGTTCGCAACAACGATTTCAACTTTTGGAACGAATGGTCGTCCTGTTGATGGGTCAGCGTTTTGATGGCGAAATAATAGATCGAGATGGCGGGTATTTCCAAATAAGGGTGGTTGGCCATGGATGGCAGGAATTTGTCCAATAGGCCAATGTCATAGCTGGTTTTGCTCACCGATTGATTGCTCAACAGAATACAGGCATTTCGCAGTTTTTCTGCCATAAAGGCAATGTCCTGGGAGTCGGAAAGTTCCTGGAGCCTGAATTCGTTGGTTTTGCTCTGGGTTCTTTTGTAATTGAACCGTTCAAGCTCCAATTGGTAGGTTTGAAACAAAAAGTTGACATCCTGTAATTCGCTATTGGCAAGGGTATTCTGCATTTTTTCAGTGGCCGCATCGAAGAGGCTTTCCTGGTGGTGTTCATGGTAGGATTTCATCAGATAGAGGTAAAAGTTGCCTTCGTTATTGCGCCAGGCCCGCCAGGCCAGGAATTCTTCAACAACCTTTAGCAGATAGGAACTTACATAATGTACTTTCTGCATGTTGAAGGGTTCTCCGGGGTAGAGGTGGCCATAAACCTGTTCCTTTTGAAGGGCACGCTGGCCGCCGTTCAGGTATTTTCTGATGTACTGAAATAAGGCCACCACATCGTTATGCTGGTTGTGTACCGGCGAGCGCACAAATTTGTCCAATTGCCTTATTTCTTCGGCGCTCAATGATTTTAACAAAAGGACTACTTTATTTTTTTGCATATAACAAGGTAAAAATTCCGAGAATCAAAGGATGGGGTATGAAATGCAAGATTATTGACAAAAGTATTGTTTTTAAGGTTATTTCGCTTTAACTCAATACTTTTATCGCCGGATAAATACCTTATAAATTTTCCGAGAATCGGGAATATTTGTTTTTGACTGCTTGGATATTTAAGGTGAACTTAGCACCAGAATATTTTTCAACCTAACAGGCTTTTACCAGGGGTGTCTCCGGCCAAAATCGCTGGATCTTGGTTCGGGGATACCACTTTTTAAAACCAATCAGAGCAATGTGTTTTTGAAAAAAGGCACACACTCACTACCAGTCTCCTGTTCAAGGTAGGCACAGACGAACGGAAAGTCTTTTTTTAGGTTGGGCGGGTTCCCGGGGTTTACCCAAAGGGGCTGTTTGGAAAAGGTTTCAATGGGTTTTTTGCAACCCGGCTAATGAAAAGCTATCTTTGAAACCAGGTTGACCCCGGAAAACGAAATATCGAGAAACCCATCATTGCCCATGAGTCGAAAGGTGACCCACATTTTTTTCATCGCCGCCGTTTTCTTCGGTTTGCAGTTTCCCATTTTCGCACAAGGCTGGGAGCGGGTTTTTGGCTATGCCCAAAATGATGGCCTGGCCGATGTGGTCAACACGGCGGACGGCGGCTATGCAGCGGTGGGTGTCCGGCAGATGGACTCCCTGGACCGGGACATCCTGCTCATCAAGACGGATGCAGACGGCAACCAACAGTGGAGCAGGTCCATCGGGCACAACATGTACCTCGATTTTGGGGCTAGCATTCAGGCCACCCCTGATGGCGGTTATGTCATCGGCGGCACCTCCATCGGCGACGGCAATTCTTACGCTTATATTGTCAATACAAATACTTTCGGAGATACCCTCTGGACAGTGAGATCGTCGCAGGATTCCGTGCAGGGCAGGCAGGTCATCCAACTTTCCGATGGCGGCTTCGCCATCATTGGCCTGAAACTCAACCCGCCGGTGCCCAATGTGACCGAAGGGCAGAACTATGACGTTTTTCTGATGAAAGTAGGCTCGGACGGCCTGGAAAAATGGTGGAAAACTTTCGGCGGCAGCAACAGTGACGAGGGGTTTGGCCTGGTGGAAATGAACAACGGCGACCTGATACTGGCCGGGAAAACCAATAGCTTCAATGCCGAACACTATGATATTTTCATTGTAAAAACGAACGCCACGGGCGACCAACTTTGGGCCAGCCATTACGACAAGGGGGCTGCCGAGTTGGCCTTTGCCATTGCTCCCTGCACCAACGGGGAGTTTGTCCTCGCCGGCCAAATAGAGGACAGCGGTGCCACCGGCGAGGATGGTTTTTTGTTTAAAATTGACGCATCGGGCAACGAAACCCTGTGGAAACG
This sequence comes from Lewinellaceae bacterium, assembly GCA_020636005.1. Taxonomy (GTDB): domain Bacteria; phylum Bacteroidota; class Bacteroidia; order Chitinophagales; family Saprospiraceae; genus UBA6168. The sequence goes on along the minus strand of JACJYR010000006.1, from coordinate 151,454 downwards.
GATCGAGCTTCCGGGCCTGGAAACCATCCGCTCTGTACGCCAAACCGTTTCCGGTGGGTTCATTTTGGCGGGCGAGAGCAGGATCAACGACGCAGCCCAACGGCAGGTGTTGTTGATAAAAACGCTGGCCGATGGCAGCCTGGAATGGAAAAAAGAGTTCGGTGGCGTGATGGGCGACGGCGGAAATGCCGTGATAGTGGCGCCCAACGGAGGTTTTGTCGTGGCAGGTTTTACACACAGCTTTGGGGCCGGCGGCTCCGATGGCTACCTGATCAGGACGGATGGCTCCGGCATTTCGCTGACCAATTTCATCCAGGGGAATGTCTATTCCAACCTGAATGCCACCTGCCAACCAGAATCTTTTGGCCAGGACATCGCCAACTACCTTGTCGAGATTACCGGGCCTTTTACTTATTACGGCACGACGGACGAAAATGGCCGCTATTGGGTACCTGTGCCGGATGGCACCTACAACGTTCACCTGATCAACCCTTCTCCATACTGGGAACCTTGCCAGGACAGTGTTACTGTTTCCCTGGCTGGCGTTTTCGATACGGCTACTGTTGACTTTTCCCTGCACTCAAACACCGTGTGCCCTTTGATGGAGGTTGACCTGAGCACCCTGGGTTTGAGGAGGTGTTTCAGCAACGCCTATACGGTCAGGTACAGGAACCTCGGCTCTGAGGTAGCCAATCCTGCCTTGATCGAGGTCAATCTTGATCCTTTCCTGGATGTTGACAGCACCAGTATTCCCTGGGTTTCCAGCAATGGCAACAATTATGTTTTCAATGTCGGGCTGGTAGCGCCGTTCCAGGAGGGTGAATTTCAGGTGTACCTGACGGTGAACTGTGATTCCACTGTTTTGGGGCAAACACATTGTAGTGAGGCCCAAATTTCCCCTGCCCAGCTTTGTTTGCCCCCCAATCCGAACTGGGATGAGGCAAGTATATCCCTGGAGGCCAAATGTGAAAATGATTCTGTTATTTTCACCTTAAGGAACCAGGGAGATGGGAATATGGCGGAGCCGCTTAACCTGATTGTCATCGAAGATGTTTTCATCGGTTTTCAAGCGAATTACCAGCTAGAAAGCCACCAGAGTGCTACTTACTCCTTCCCCGCCAACGGCTCCACGTGGCGCATGGAGGCCGACCAAAGCCCCGGCCACCCCGGCAACAGCAAACCCAGCGTGGCCGTGGAAGGTTGCGGTGCGGCGCCTTTCAGTACGGGCTACATTGTGCAATACCCGCTCAACGATGCCGACCTCTCCGTGGACATGGACTGCCGGGAGAATACCGGTTCCTACGACCCCAACGACAAGCAGGGCTTTCCTACTGGCTATGGGGCAGAACATTTTATCGAGCGCAATACCGACATCGAATACCTGATTCGTTTTCAAAATACGGGTACGGATACTGCCTTCACCGTCATCATCCGGGATACGCTGTCTGCCTTTTTGGACAAACACAGCATTGAAATCGGGGCGGCGAGCCACCCCTGCCGCTGGGAACTCTATGGCAACGGCATCGTCAAATTTACCTTCGAAAACATCATGCTGCCCGACAGCAACATCAACGAACCTGCCTCCCACGGCTTCGTCAAGTTCCGCATCGGCCAGTTGCACAACAATGCCATCGGCACCAAAATCAGGAACAGGGCCGGTATCTATTTCGACTTCAACGCCCCCATCCTCACCAACAGGACCCTTCATACCATTGGGGAAAATTTCATCCTCCTGGATTCTGTTTCCAGCGCCGGGCCTGGGGTTCAGCAGCCATTGCCTTCTGTAAAAGTCTATCCAAACCCCTTTGTGGAAACAGCCACGTTCGAGTTGGAAAATGTGCAAGGCAACAGCTTCACTTTCAGCCTCTTCGATGCCAATGGGCGGGAGGTGCGCCAAGCCGAACGCCAGCACGGAAAATTTGAATTCCATCGGGAGGGCCTTCAGGGAGGGATTTATTATTTCCGAATCAGCGATTCGGGTGGACAAAGTTATTCCGGGAAGATTTTCCTCAAATAATTCCCATTTTAGTAACGATGAAAAAATAACTTCACCATTTTGATTTTGAAAACCCCAGCATTGGAGGGTTTTTTAAAAATAATCCCGATGTGAAATACGGCTTTTGCACCGAAAAAAATCGCTGCCTCAACGCCGGTTATTCGGCTCAGAATGCAGTACTTCTGGCAAAAGCCCCCAAGTTCTTTGATATTTCAGGATAACCAATCCTGCTTCCCGGGCAGTGTTGTGCTGCCAGGAATCCCAAGTGAACCAATCATGTTCGCTCCGCACTCCTAAACGTAGGCAAGACATGGTGCCAGGCCTTGGAATATTTTTTCCATTGACTGCCCTTTTTTCATCATCACAAAGACGTGTTCGATGAGCAGGGCGAGCCCTTCGGCCTTCATCAGCCTCCGCAGGAAAGGCAGCGTGCTGTTCGTCTCCGTTTGGAGCCGCTGTTGAATACTTGACAAGAGGCCAGAGTCGTGGACTGTACATTTGAGCATGGAGTATGCGACGACCACAAAGGCGACATACGTTTGTATAGCCTTCTCGTTTCGCACCTGGTACCCTTCCAGCCCTTCGGCCTTGCCCTCCTGGTGATAGGTCTCAACAGGCCATCTGTGCCGGCGGATGCGCAGAATGCCACTGGGACGCCAGTCCAGGCGGTTGGTGACCGTGAATGTGGGCCGGTCACTCAGGTCTTCCCGCAGGAAGGAGATGACCAGCCGTTGTTTTTTATCGAAGCCCCTTACACGGTGGTTGGCAAAATAGGCATAGCATATCTGCTTTTCCCCTTTGTAAGTAAAGCCTGTTTTTTGGACGTTGTTGCGGGGGGAAGGCCCTTGCCGCAGTTTCTTGACAAGCTCTTTGAGCGGCACCTCATTGCCACTGTCCCGGTCGGTGGCGTACTGATCCTCCCGCAGGGCACCTACGTAATCCAGGCCAAGTTCCCCGCTGATGGCCCCGCACAGTTCGGCAGAGGTGAAGCCTGTGTCCAGGGCGACAGGGAAGCTGTCTTGTGGGCACATGGAACGGAACTTCCGCAGCAGTTCAAGGGCGATGAGGTTTTTGGTCTTATAGATGCCGGCCACACCGGGGTGTTTCTTCCGGCCGTCCTTGTAGCGGGCACGGATATAGTTGCGCCACTGTTGGGGCTGGCTGTGTCTGTTGTCCCATTTCTGTTCGTTTATCACAAAGCCCCGGCCACGCAGGTAAGTGGCCACGGCTTCCCAATCGGGCGGCTCCCACATACGGTACAAGACAGGATAGTCCGTCAGGTCGTCGCTGTAGTGCAGCGTGACCAGGTCGTGCGCCCAACGGTAGCATTTGTGGACATAATCGAAATGATAGTAGATATTGTCGAAGTGCCTGCCATAGTGCTTCAGCAGGCTATTGTCCACACTCAGCACGCCCTTTTCCTTGAAGCAGGTACCGGCACCGCCCTGGAGCATGTCCAGCCGGACAAGGTTGATTTCTTCAAGGTCAAAGTTCTGGCGGTTGAAGAATTTGTTGAAACTGGCCTGGTGTCGGGGGGAATGGATGAACATCCGGTTGATGGCCTCCAGGGTCTTGTTGTCGCTGACAATGAACCCCGATACGGCCTTCTTGAAATGTTCATAGCCTTCCGGGCTGAAACAATGCTCAAAAATCGGGGCGTATTTCTTTACAATACTTGGAAAGTCAACCAATAGCATCATGTTCTCAGTTTTGGAACAAAAGGTAATGGTTTTAACTTTTGAACCAAAATGGTTATCCTAAAATGTCAATGAACTGGGGTTTTATGGCCGATTTCGGTGCAAAAGCCGTATGTGAAATCGGGATTATTTTTCCTTCGATCCTTAGCGCTTCAGTTTTCATTCGTAAGAGCCTGTCTAAACCTTAAGCAAAAACATTTTTTGTAAAACTTCTTGTATGAAAAAACTCTATACGCTTTTGCTCGGGCTTTTACCGTTCCACGCTTTTTTTGCTCAAAACTGCGTCCCCAACCCCAATTGCTTCGATGCCCCCATCGTGTGCGGGGCCATCCTGGACGGGTTGAGCTATGCCACCGAACCTCCGACGTTCATGCCTATTTTACTGCCGCCTTTTTATCCCTGTGGCACGCTGGAAAACAACCAATGGATTGGCTTTGTGCCCTGCAAATCCAATGTGGCACTACAGATAGAAGTTGGAAACTGCCAGGGATCAACGGGCGGTGGGGGAATACAGGCGGTGCTCTATGAAATGGACCAATGCGATAATTTCAATGTGGTTTCGCCCTGTTTAGAACAGATTTTTCCCTTCAGTTCCAATGTTTTGTTTACGTCGGGCCTGGTACCCGGCAATGTCTATTACCTGATGCTGGATGGGTTCGCTGGTGATGTTTGCGAATACACCATCCATGTTTTGGATGGCATAGAGACCGTGCCCAGCCAGGGCGATGAGTCGGTAGATGGGTATATCACGGCCTCCTCTCCCGTCATTTGCTTGAACCAACCTGTTACGTTTACTTTAACCCCCCCTTATTGTATCGGGACAAGCGGGAACTGCCCAACTGCCTATCCTTTTGAGGATTGCTCCACCGTTGAATGGAACTTCCCGCCGGGTACCTCCTATATCGGCCCCACTGGCGGTTTGTCGGTCACGGTGGTTTTTACCCAACCTGTCGCCTGGACGGTGACCGCTGGTATTGTGACAGACGACAACTGCGACTGCCTGGCCTGTGGCAGTTGCCCGCCCGGCATCATCCTGCCGCTGAATATTATCATCCTTACTCCTCAGTTTGAGGAGTTGCCGCCATTGACCCTTTGCGTAGGTGAGCATTTCCAGTTTTGCGGTGATAACATCACCATGCCGGGCACGGATACCCTTTCCTGCCAGGTGGCTTGCACACTCCAGACCCAGATAGTTTCCAGCTATCCAGTCATTGACGCCGCCTTGGCCGGACAGCCAACTTTTGCTGCCAATGGCACGGCCCTGCTGGATGCATCGCCTTCCCAACTGTCCGGGAACACAGTTGTCCAGTGGCAAGGCCCTGGCATTCAGGCCTCGAATGAGCATGAACTCTCGCCAACGGTCAGTGCGCCTGGTTCTTATTCCTTGCTGCTGACGGATACGGTTTCAGGCTGCACAGATTCGCTCGTGGTGGCATTGCAACCAGGGTTTTCCTGTTCAAACCCCAACAATCCCATAGCCCCCTCCGACTCCTGCTACAATGCCCCGCCGTTTTGCAGCCAATACTTATCAAACTTTTGTTCCAACAACGCTGGCTACACCGCCAACGTACCGGGGAACCTTGGGACTGTGCTGGGATGCTCCATTGAAAACAACCAGTGGCTCACCTTCGAGGCGTGTGCCGATACCGCTTGGTTTGAGTTTACCGTGGGCAATTGCCTCAATGCTGGCGGCCTTCAGTTCGCCATTTTGCAAACCAACGATTGTGATGTTTTCACCGCAATGACCACTTGTTTTTCCATTGCCGATGGCAATACGGACACGCTTGTAGCTACCGGCCTGGTTCCCGGCGGCACCTATTATTTAATGGTGGACGGCCTTTCAGGCGACATCTGCCAATGGGAGGTGAACACCCTGGACGGTGTAAGTGGCGGCGGTTTTTACCATGAAGAAAATACGCCGGGCTTCATCACAGGGGATTGCGATGTGTGCCTGGATACCCCGGCCGGCGTTTCCTCCATACCGGTGGCATACACCGCCACAAAGCCTGAATGTGAAATATTGCCCGGCCCGGGTGTGGACTGCCCCTTTCCCATCGACCCTTGCTCGGATGCCCCGCAACAATTCAGCGAGCCGTTTTGGGACACCCTTTTGGTTGAAATCGACTGGGATACTATCTGGCACATCATCCCACCTACTGCCGGCTATTTCGTCAACAATGACAGCATCACCGATACCGTCTATGTGGTATGGACGATGCCAGGCAACCACTTTGTGGATGCCGATATCATCCCAACCGATTTTGATACAATTATCTATTTGAACAATGGCATTGGTGGCTGCACCCAGCTATGTGGCGTGGAAGGCCTCTGCGACATCGAGCCCAAGCCCGTAGGCGTGGGCGCCCCTATCTCTATTTTCCAAAACTATGAACTCTGCCAGGGGGAATGTATCACCGTTTTTGGCCAAACCATTTGTTCGCCCGGCGTTTATGACTTCATCAACTTGGATCAATATGGATGCGAGCAAACCTTCACCGCTTTGGTCACGCCCGCCCCATTTTTAGTAGAAACATTGGAGGTAGAACTGACCTGTGCGGAGCCTTCTTATTCTTTTTGTGGCCAAACCATCACCGCCGCCGGGTTTTACGTTTGCCCGTTTTCTTGTGGAGAACAGCAACTGACCGTCACGGAAAACTTTGTCGGGGAAACATTCGACCTTGGCCTGATAGAACTTTGTCCAGGCGAGTGTTTCCAGCTAAGCGGGAACCAATACTGTGACCCAGGGCCTCATGTCGAGCAAATCCTCAACCCTGCGACTGGCTGCTTTGATACCTACATTTTCTCTATTTTTTTCTTCCCGCCTGACCCGCCGCTGTTGATTGGCCCTGTAACGGAGCTGTGCGATGCGACCAACCTGTTTTATTCTGTCAGTTTCAACATCGTTTCAGGAACGCCGCCCTATTCCGTCAACGGGAACTTTATCAATGGCAATTTTTACCAATCAAACCCCATCCCTTCGGGCAATCCTTATGCTTTTCTGGTATCAGACTTTGGTGCTTGCGGTGCTGGCCAAACCCAGGTACAGGGCGCATACAGTTGCCAGTGCCCCAATTTTTCCGGCACTATGCAGTTGGACCAACTCACCCATTGTGAGGGTGAAATGGCCGCTTCCAGCTTCAACAATGACGCTGTACTGGCACCGGGCGACTTGCTCGAATTCATCCTGCACACAGGCTCCGGCACCAGCCTGGGCAACATCATTGGCACCAATACCAGCGGCATTTTTGGCTTCGTGCCAGGCCTGATGGCCTATGGGCAAACCTATTACATTTCGCCCGTAACGGGCAACGATGCAGGTGGCATAGTGGACATGGCCGATGCCTGCCTCTCCGTTGGTGCGGGCCAGCCGGTTGTTTTTTATGAAACACCCGATTTGGATATCCTGCCGCCGGCTATGCTTGATTGCAATGCCACTTCTGTCTTCCTGACTGCGTTTGTAGGCGGCGGCAGCGGCAACTTCTCCTACCAGTGGGCCGGGCCGGGCGTTGCATCCACCGGCACTCCCAACCTGGCCGTTGCGCAGGCAGGTACCTTCTCCTGTACGGTGACCGACAACCTCACGGGCTGTACCGATTTTGAATCGGTGGCAGTGACCAGCGATACTTCGCCGCCCAATTTGTCCGTGACCAACGGCGAGCTGACCTGCGACCAAAGCATAGCTATCCTGCAGGCCACCTCCTCAACGCAGGGCGCTTCATTTGAATGGACTTTTCCCGATGGCAATGTGCTGACAGGCGCGGCTATTTCCACAAATATCCCAGGCATCTATACAGTCGTTGCCATTGCCCCCAACGGCTGCACCGCCGCCCAGCCCTCGCAGGTAGTGGACAATGGTTCGCCGCCCGATCTATTCGTGACGGAGGGAGAATTGAATTGTGCCCAACAAACTGTAACGCTGGATGCCACCTCTACCTCCCCGAACGTGACTTTCACCTGGTCTTTTCCCGATGGGAGCCAACAAAGCGGGCCAAGCATTTCTACTGCATTGGCGGGCACTTATGCCGTCGTGGCTTCTTTGTCCAATGGCTGTTCCACCGAAATGCAAACGCTGGTCATTGACAACAGCAACCCGCCTGATTTGGCTGCCGGCAATGGGGAAATTACCTGCCTCCAGCCCTCGGTACTACTGATGGCCAGCTCTTCTTTTTCAGACGTGCTTTTCACCTGGAGCTTGCCGGACGGCACGCAGCAAACAGGCAGCACCATCAACACTTCGCAGCCAGGGACATACACTGTGGTGGCCATTGCAGCCAACGGTTGCACCGCAGAAACACAAACGGCGGTCACAGCCGACCTGGCCGGGCCAAACATTGGCGTGACCGAAGGCACCTTGTCCTGTGCGCAGGACGAGGTCTGGCTGGCTGCTGCCTCCTCCGATCCGGCCCCGGTCTTTGCGTGGCAATTGCCGGACGGCTCCCTGGCCACCGGCGACTCCGTCCTGGCATCATCGGTAGGGGAATACCTGGTAACCGTCACCGGTGAAAATGGGTGCAGCACAGAAGCTGTGGCGCAGGTGGTACAAGGCCCTGCCCCTGCCTTAGAGGCCGACCTTGAATTACAGCCCCCGGCCTGTTTTGGAGAAAGTGACGGCCTGATAGTGGTGAATGGATTTTCAGGCGGCGTGCCACCTTACAGTTTTACGGTCAATGATCAGCCTCCGCCTTCTAATTTAATGGAAAATCTGCCTCCTGGCGAATACCTCATAGCCATTACCGATGCCAATGGCTGCAAGGATTCCACCGTTGTTGATTTTCCGGAACCCGAGGAAATTACGGCGGATCTGGGCGTGGATCTTTTTATCAAAATGGGAGCGTCTGCCACCTTGAACCTGGTGACCAATCAACCAGCCAGCGAAATCCACTGGACAGGCCCCGGCGGCCAAACTTGGGATGGCGTGAGCAGCCTGACCGTCACCCCAATGGAAGGCGGCCTCTATGGCGTCACCGTGACGGACGCTAACGGTTGCTCGGCGACTGACGAGGTACAGGTTTTTGTGGAGGGCGGGGGTCAGGTCTTCATTCCTTCTGCTTTTTCGCCCAATGGCGATGGGCAAAACGATTATTTTACCATCTATGCAGGAGGCGATGTGAAACTAATCCGAACTTTTCGGGTCTTTGATCGCTGGGGCGAGAATGTGTTCGAAGGCAAAGACCTGGTTCCCAATGAGCCGGAACTTGGCTGGGACGGCAAGTTGAAAGGAAAAAACATGAAGCCCGCCGTCTTCGTTTACATGGCCGAAGTTGAATTCGTCAACGGCTCGACCCAGATGCTCGCCGGGGACGTGGTGCTGGTCCGGTAAGTTTTTGCTGGCAAGTTTTACTTTTTATAACATAAACCCAGGCCCGGCAAAGGGCCTGGGTTTTCAATTTTACCCATCATGAAAAAAGCATTTTTCTTACTTCTCCCTTTTTTGTTTTTGTTTTTAAAAACAAATGCCCAAACCGACCGGGATGCCATTCGCAAAAGGGTAAGGGAATACTTCGAAGCAACGGAAAAAAGGGATTGGAAAGGGGTGATGGACATGATTTACCCGAAACTGTTCAGCTACATCGGCAAGGAGGACATGGCCCAGGTTTTCAAGGACATGGAAAGCGAGGGGATGAATATAGAGATGAAAAATTTTGAAGCCAAAAGCATTTCTGACATTGTGGTTTTCGGGGGCGAAAAATTTGCCCTGCTAAACTATGACGTCGGCATGACCATCTTTTTAACCTCCCAGGAATTCAGGGATTCATCGGTACAGGCTAATTTGAAAACCAGCTTCGAAACCTCTTATGGCGCTGATAATATCATTCACAACAAGGCCAATTACAGCTTCGATATCAATGCCTTCCGCTCCATGTTTGCCGTGGCCAGGGAGGGCAGCGACGAGTGGTTCTTTGTTGAAAACGATCCGACACAGGATGAACTGACGGCAATGCTGATACCGGAAGAGGTCAGGAGGCAGTTGCTGCCGATGGAGAAAAAGAATTGATGGGGAGACTCATTCTTCCCCACCTGCTTTTCTGTTTAAACTGCCATTTCATTGCGATAGCGCATCTCCCATTTCTCCTCTTGCTTTTTCTGCCAACGAGTCAAGGCTGAACACTATTTCCGTATGTTCCAAAATGACGCTTTTTGTTTCTTCAGGGTCGTTAATAAAATCGTGTAACTCCCTCTTTTCCAAAGTGTTATTGCCGTAATGGACGCACATCCCGCCCTTTCTGACTTTCCATACATTCAAACTTTGGTAGCTGTGCGGGAACTGCATTTTCCATAGAAAATCAGTTGGCAGCGTACTAATTTCCTATCTCCAAAGTCCCCCCCGTCCCTACATCAAGTTCAGCGTTCTGCTGCACCTCCAGCGTCTTACCAAAACCATCAACACCATTGGGCAGCAGCACCTCCGCCCCAGCAGGTATCAACACCTCCTGGCAGGGCAGCGGCACCATGCCCCGGCTCCAGTTGGCGGCATCCGACCAGTGGGTGCCGTCGCCAAAGCCCGTCCAGGTATTGACCGGCGCAGCCGGGTAGCCATCGCAGCCGTTCAGGCAGCCGTTGTCCAGCAGAGCCTGGTACTTGGGGGCGTTGGTTATAAAAGGCGGCTGGATGTCAATGTCGTTCAGCACGCCCCACGAGCCGTAAACGCTTTCCTGCGGGCTGGCCAAGATGAAATTGCCAAACAGTTCCACCCCCCAGTACCGAAGCGTATCAAGCATGTCGTCGTAGAGGCCGTAGATTTCAGGGCTGTACTGGGCGTCATACATGGCCTGCTGGTAGGGGTACGGGATGCCGAGGGCGTTGCCCACGAAGTGCTGCCCGCCTTCATAGTTGATGATTTCCTTGCCAAACAAGCGCACGTTGCGGTAGTCCTGCCGCAGCGCAGGCCGGAAGCTGGCCCAGCCATTGCGGGCATTGGCGATGACATCCTGCAGCGTACTTGAGGCATTCAGCACAGGGTTGCCGCTGGCCGAGTGATCGAGGCCAATGTAGCTGGTCGGGGAGCCGTAGTCCCATTCCGAAGGGTCGAGTTGAGAAAGGATTTGCTCATTGAGGTAATTGAATCCGGCCTGCAGGCCCAGCACCCGTTTCACCCTTACGCTTTGTTCACCAAACACGTCATTCCAAATTTTGAATGTACGCCCCGCTTTTTGCGCCATGGCCCTGCCGTAGTTGAGGTTTGAGGGGGCAGTCTGGTCGTTGTACTGCGCTTGCGAGAAAAACCAGTTCCAGACTTCGTTGCTGTATTCCAGGTAAATGGTGAGGTTGGCATCAAGGCTGTCCCGGAAGAGGGTGGCCATCTGTGCCACATAGCTGCTGTCGGCGGCGTGCGGCACACATATCCATACATCCTTTTGCGTGTGGTTGGCCAGTTTTACCATCATCTCATAAGGCACGCCCTGCGGGGTGCCGTAGGTAAAATAAGTTAGCGGCGTCCTGTCCGACCACTGCACGGCAGGGTTGAAGTTGGTAGCTCCCCAATCCATAAAACGCAAGGTGGTGAAAGGGGCTATTTTATTTAAAAAACCCTGGTAAAATGGCTGGGCTTCGATGTCGGAAAATTCATCGGCCAGGCGCAGGATGCGGATGTTGCGCACATGATCCCCAAGTTGGGAGGTGTGGATGATGAAAAACAGGTTGTCGGCAGCCAGCACGTTGAACTGTATCCTGCCAGGCACATTGCCTGTTTCTACCACACTGCCGCCCACGTTGAGCGTACCGGTACCATCGTAGAGCAGCACGTAGGTCTGCCCCTGCGGCAGGTTGGCCCCTTCGGATGAAATGACATACCGGACCTTGTTGTCCACCCCGTTGAAATTCTGCGGGACGGAGGTTGGGTAGCCATTGGCGTCGGTGACGATGCCCGAAGCATTGCCGTTGCTCCAGCAAAAACACCCATCGTCGAAAGCGATATAATCGGGCCGGACGTGCTTCATCAGGTTGCGAAGGGGGCGCTCCGTTGCCCAGTCGGCAAAACCGCTCAAGTTCGTGCCTATTTTCAGGGCGCAGGAGTCGGGCTGCCAGCCTGGACAGGCGGTACTGTCCACTGGCACGTGCAGGGCGAAGGTGTCCGTACAGCCCGCCGCATTACTGGCCGTGTAGGTGTAAATGCCGGGTGCGAGGTTGTGAAATTCGTTGCCATTGACGGGCGGGAGCACGGTGCCTATTGAATTCCGTAGGGTGAAATTCTGCGGGTGGTCGTTGATGCGGATGATGCCGGTGCCACCGGAGCAGTTGGCCGTTTGCACCAAAGAAAAACTGCTCAGGCAGGGAAAGGTGTTGTTGTCGTCCCGCACCGTAATGGTCTGGTAGGTCGTGTGCTGCAGCCCGGTGATGTCTTCCACGGTCAGTTGGACGGTCAGTTGGCCGAGCGCCGGGTAGGTGTGGGTTTTCGTTGCGCCGGTGTCGGCGGGCGAGCCGTCGCCAAAATCCCAGGTGTAGGTAAGCGGTGAGCCTTCCGGGTCGTAGCTTGCTGTGCCGGAGAGGTTGACGCCAAGGGGTGCCATGCCGTCGTTCGGCGTGGCGCTGATGACGGCCACAGGCGGCAGGTTGACGGTGATGGTGTTGTCAGGGGCGGCACAGGCGTAGGAGGAGGCCAGCCTGATTTCATCCACCGACCCGTATCCTGGCGAATTGCCAAGATATGCAACTGAGCTGCGAAAAACGAAAGGCGTGGCAGAAGATTGGCTCATTTCGGGGGCAGGGTTTCCGTTCCCCAGTTGGGCGGGATTGACATAGAGGTTCACCGCCGTGCTGCCCGCAAGCAACCGTATTTCAACTACAAAAAATGCCTCCGTGCCAATGGTGACGGGGATACTGGTCGGGTAATAGGTATTCCCGATGCGCAGCGTCCAGCGCCGTTGCCCGCCCACGTCGGACTGGCCCTCGAAGTAACCGAACTCCACTTTTTCAGCAGTACAGTTGTCGCACCAGGAAAGGTCGCTGCCGTGCAGGCCGGCATAGACGGAGGAGTTGTTGTTCTGGTCTTTTCGCAGCAGGGCGCTCATCCAGAGCGTATCGCCTGTCTGGGTGCCGATGCCGTTTTGGCCAGTGGCCACATAGTCGCTGAATGGGCCGCTGTCGCTGGTATCGAGCCGACGGCCTGCCGTGAGATAGACCCTGCCGCCGGTAGCATGGCGGCCAATCGTTTGCAGGTTGCCGAACATCAGCGACCCGGCAGCAGTGGAGCTTTGGTAGCCCGGCAGCACTACATCGCCGTTCTGTACATACCAGGCCTGCGACCAACCGCCACCACCGCTCAGTCCATTGAGCGGGAGGTTGGAGCCGTAATCAAAACCATCGTAAGCGAGGTAAAGGCAGGTTTGGCCCTGGATAAAAAAGGGCAGGAGCAGGAGTAGCAGGGTGCGCATCATGTCATCGGTTTTAATGAGGTGGTGAAGATAGGGCGTTTAGGGGAAGTTTAAAAAACACAGGATAGGAGTGGTTTCAATTCCATTGATTGGTATTTATTTTTTTTCGAAAATTTTACCAACTTTGCCTTGCAACTGCTTGATACGTCTAGTCTTTAGGGTGGCTATTAAACTTAATCGGTTGCCGGCTAAGCAGCGTTTAAGGCCACTTTCTTCGTCAACTGATCCACTTACAATAGGTTTCTAATTGCTTTTGATCCTCTCGGCATTCATGCCTTAGTGGAGTGGTTTTTATCAGTTATCGCCAAATTAACAACCCGGCAAATGCTGTTTTAGGCTTTATTGCAGGTTTTTTATGCTAGCAGCAGCTGGTGGGGCATTTAGTGACTGACATTACGCACCCATCCATATTTTGAGAATCAGTTCTTTTGACAGATTCTTCTGGAAGACCTCATAGAGGTCACATGTTGGTAGAAACATCATAAAAGGAGTGTTCCGACCTCGTAGAGGTCGCATGTTTATGCCCAGATTTGCTTTTAACATGCAACCTCTACGAGGTCGGAACACACTGCTGTTAACATTTCTACCAATATGAAACCTCTACGAGGTCACCTGAGAAGCCTCCTTGTCGGTGAACTTATTTTTCCAAGTTGTTAGGGGTGCGTAATGTCAGTTAGTTGTTATTGATCTATAATCCATACTTTACAGTTTGTTTACACAGGCTATTATACTTTAGCACGGATGGTTTTGTCCGGAGGCATTAAGTTGATAAAGGTTGATAATCAACCAAATAAACCCTTATCAACCTTTATCAACCAATCTATTCCTGACAAAACCTGCTGTGCAGGAGTATAGCAGTTTGCCAATTACTGTTCGATAAAAACCAACGGCCCAAAACTAACAGCCAGAAGCCTGCTGCCATTTTTCCCAAAACGAATCAGCAATTTTAATGATAATAAACGCAATGCCATGAACCCAGCTTTTCAGATCAACCCAGCGCTGACCATCGAAGATTTTGGCAACGAAATCATCATCGTCAACCTGCACAACGGAGCCTATTTTACCCTCAAAAACACGGCTGCCAAATTATGGCGCAGTGCCGCCGCTGCCGTCTCCCTGCCGGAGGTGCTCGCCGCCCTTTCCAAAGAATTTACCCTGGATAAAACGGCGGTGGGGGAGATAGGCCGTTTGCTGCGGCAATTCAGGGAGGATGAACTGGCGCATTTCGAGGACAAGGTGCTGGACGAACTGGCTGCTTTCCCGGCAGCCTCCCCGAACGGCAAACCTTCCTTTCCTGCCACTGATTATGAGAAATTCACCAACATGCAGGACATCCTCCTGCTCGATCCTATCCACGATGTCGGGGAGTTGGGCTGGCCCCACCGCAAAGCCTGAACCCAACTATGACAAGCCATTTTCTGGATAAACTTTTTGAAAAAGCGGCCGTACAGCCCTCGACGTTTGCAATTGCTGCGGGGCTTCGGCACATCCGTTTTCATTTTCCCGATGAAGCACTGCGGCAATATTGTTCGCCGCCGTTTAGCCACCTTGCGGCGAATGGACAAACTGCCGACCTGGATATTTTCTGTTTCCTTCACCCGCTTGACGTGACAGCTTGGCTAGCGGAAAACCAATTGGACAACAGGCCCCACAAAACAATTCGGCACAACAGCATCCTTTACTGCTCGCAGGAAAACGGCCTTTTTTGGTTGGACGAAAACCGCCGGAAAGGTTTTTTCCTGGGGAATGGCATGGACGCCTTAGAGCCTTACCACTCCAAGCCTTTTTCCAGGCTGCTTTGCTGGTTTTTTGAAAACCTGGGCCTGCTGTGGTGTCATGGTGCCTGCATCGGCAGTGGAAACGGCGGGGTATTGCTGCCCGGCATCGGCGGGGCGGGCAAGTCCACCACCGTCGGGGCGGCCCTGTTGGGCGGGCTGCAGTTGCTGGGCGACGACTACCTGCTCATTGAACCTGAAAGCCGCACGGTATTTGGCCTGTATTCCTCGCTGATGCTGGCGGAAGAGAGCAGGGAAATGTTGCGGCAATTCCCCAATGCCACTTTGTTGCGCCCCGAATTTTTGGGCAACAAAGACAAATGGTGCCATTACCTGCACCCGGCATTTGCGCCCCAATTGGGCGATCAGCTGCCGCTGAGAGCGATTTTGATCCCCCAGATTGTGCAACAACCTGATTCCTTCATCTCGCCCGCCAGCCAGGGCGAAGTGATGAATGCGCTGGTGTCTTCGCTGCAAACGGTATGGCTGATGGGCATCGCCCCTGGACGGTTGCTGCGGGAATACCACACACTGACAGCATCGCTGCCGCTCGGTAAGCTGCATGTCGGCAGCGACCTGACGCAGGTGCCGGCCTTGGTGAATGCTTATTTGAATGGCGGCCAGATTTGACAAATCTCAAATGTTGAACTAAGGATCGAAGGAAAAACAATCCCGATGTTAAATTGGGATTAATTTTGAAAACCCCTCCAGTACTGGGGTTTCCAATTCAAAATGGTGAAGTTATTTTTTAATCATTACTAAAAGTGAAATCAGTACCCACTGCGAACTTTCATCGGACAGGCCTGGGGACGCCGGTTTTGTTCATGATTTTCAACCGCCCGGAGGAGACGGCAAGGGGGCTGGCCATCCTGCGGGAAGCCAGGCCGGAACGGCTTTATGTGGTGTCGGATGCCGCCCGTGCCCATGTGGAGGGTGAGGCGCAGTTGGTGGAGGGGTGCCGGGATTTGATAGAACAAATAGACTGGCCCTGCACGGTTAAGAAAAACTATGCCCGCCACAATCTCAACTGCGGCATCCGGGTGGCATCGGGCCTACATTGGTTTTTCCGGCACGAGCCAAAGGGCATCGTCGTGGAGGACGACCTGCTGCCCGACCTTTCCTTCTTTTCTTTTTGCGAAGCGATGCTGGAAAAATATGAGTCCAACAAGGAGGTCATGCTCGTCAGCGGACGGAACAACCTCGGCCAGTCGGAAGGCAGGGCCAGCTACTTCTTCTCCCGCACGGTGAACCCCTGGGGCTGGGCCAGTTGGGCCAGGGCATGGCAGCACTACCGTTTTACCTGCAATTACTGGACGCCGCAAACAAGGCCGCTTTACCAGGAAATCCTCCAGGACACTGACCAGGCCGACTTTCACGACTACAACGAACGCCAGTACCAGGGCCGGCTGTTGGACACCTGGGACATCCAATGGACGTATTCCGTTTTTCGCCAAAAAGGACTGAGCATCGTGCCGAAGGTGAATTTGGTACAAAACACGGGCTTCCACCCACAAGGCACCCACACCCACAACGACTTCGACTTGCGGGCGGCCCTGCCAGCCTTTCATCTGCCAGCACCCCTCGTCCATCCTGAGAAAATTGGCTATGAAAAAAGCGGGTTGGATTTCGACCGCCAGAACTTCCTGCTCGAACAGTTGGCTGCCCTGAAAAACCCGCAGGTGCTGTCCACTATTTACCGGATGTATCGGGCCAATAGCGGCGCTTCTAATGCAGCATTGCATGAGCGCTACAAAGATGTGATCCCCTATTTATACCCCCTGGCCTACCCGCAGGAAAGCCGGGATATTTTGGTGAAATTGAAACCCCATTTGCCCGGAAATGAATTCCTGGAAAACCTGCTGCACTTTTTTGAAAATCAACTGCAGCAATCTCCGAAGGCCTATGAAACCATGAAACCATGAAACCATCTGCCACCATCACCGCCATCCTATGCGTACACGACGACCCTGCCTGGCTGCCCCAAGCTTTGACGAGCGTTGTGGGCCAAACCAGGCCAGCGGACGAAATTTTAGTGGTAAAATCAGCGCAAACGCCGGACATGGTGGACGGTTTGGCAAAACAGTTCGGGGCCATCGCAGTACAACAGGAGGCTCCTGGCCTGGCGGCTGCCCGGAATTTTGGTATCTTCCTGGCACAGGGCAACATGGTTGCATTTTTGGACTGTGACGATGTTTGGGAAAAAGATAAAACGGCATACCAACTCCATCACCTGGAAGCAGCAAACCTGGATGCCGTGACCGGCCAACTCCTCCGCTTTGCCGATGGGGCAGGGGAGGGGGGCGCCTACTCGGCAGCCCATTTCACCGAAACCGTACCTGCCCTCACGCCGGGCGGCTTGCTGGTGAAAAAAAGCGTGTTCGATACCGTCGGCCTCTTTGACACCCGCTACCGGATAGCCTGCGACCATCAGTGGTTCATGCGGCTGACAGCGGGGCCGGTCCAATGGGAAAAAATGGATAACCTGGTGCTGCGCAAACGCATCCACCCTGGCAACCTATCCCACCGGACGGCGGAGTACCGGCGGGAGATCATGGAAATTTTAAGGGAACGACAGATATGAAATTGGGAAATTGGGAAATTTCAATAAACCTGGTCTTATCATTTCTCAATTTCTTAATTTTCTAATTTCCAACCTCCTCTATACGAACATGAACAAAAATCTATACGCAACCGGCGGTTTCCCCAAGGGCGACGACATCCTGCTCATCAAGGCCGCCACAAAAAAAGGGGAAGAAGCCCTGCGCTGCTGGCAGGAATGGAGCAGCCGCCACGTGCTGGAAACCGACGTGACGCTCGACCGCTACCGGGTGCTGCCCTTTGCCTACGACAACTTGTCGAACAACCCGGCGGCCAGTGGACTCGTGTTCCCCCACGGCGTGGAGGGGGCTTTCAAAAAAACTTTTTTCCTCAACAGCCTCCTGCTGCAGCACCTGGTAAAGACGAAGGCCATGTTGGCGGGACAAGGCATCCCGGCCATGCTGCTGAAGGGCATGGCGATGATCGCCAGCGGCCTCTATCCCCGCATGGGTTCCCGCTTCCAGTTCGACTATGATATCCTGGTGCCGTTTGACCGGAAAATGGATGCCATAGCCTTGTTTGAAAAGGCAGGGTACAAGCCTTATTACGAAGGGGGACGGGATTTCCACCTCCGTACGTCCCATTCGGTGGGGTTCACCGTGCCGGAGATGCCCAAATATGGTTCCTTCGATGTGCATTGGCTGCCGATTGCGCTGCACAAGCACCACCGCACTACGGATTTGTTTTTTCAGGAAAAAATGGAGGTCAATTTTCATGGCCATGCGTTCCTGGTGCCCCCGCCGGAATTGCTTTTCATCCAAACCATCGTGCATGGCCTGCGCATCGAGCATACTTCCCACACGCAATGGGCCTGTGATACAATGGCCATTTTGGCGAACTGCCCGGCATTTGATTGGGAAAAAATGGCCCGCTTCTCCGAGGTTCTCCAGGCTGGTTATTTTGTCCAAAAAGCTTTGGCGTTCCTTCAACGGGAAACAGGCCTCGAACTACCGCCGGAAGCGGCAAGGGTTATTCAAACCATCCGTACTGCTATGGTCGAACCTTTTTTGTTCTCCTTTTGCAACTCAACACAAAAAGGAATGGCAGACATGTTCTTTTGGCAATTGCACGAGTCACGGCAACTCCAGCCGGAGAAGCAGTTGCCCTGGCACTTGCTGCAAATTATTAAAGCCTGGCGGCAGAGCAGGCACGAGTTGAGCGTGTTGGGCTTTGTGAAACTGGCCCTGAACCGGATGGTACATTTGACCAGGAATACGGTGCCCGATTATCCGGCTGAGCGGCAGGATCGGTAGTGGGCTACTTTTTTTTTGCTTCAATCAACCCATGTAATCCGACATGGATCGGGGTTTTCTATGGTTGCGGTGGCTTTCTTGTATATACTGCCAGCCGTTAAGTTTTGTGCAGGGTTGATAAAAGTTTAAAAGGTTGACAAGGGTTGATAATCAACCTTTTAAACTTATAGTGGCGAAGCCACATCCAAATTATAACTGGAAGGGCATCTATCATCTTGTAACCCCCCGTTTCAACGGGGGGGCAACACAACCTATACATCCATCCAACATCTTTACAAAACATCACATCCAATTGTGATGCGGATGTTTTGTAAAGAAGATAGATGTAGGCAGGGCCTATTGCAAGCCCCCCGTTGAAACGGGGGGTTACAAGATGATAGATGTTTTCAAAACATGTTCTAAGGTTATGACTTTCAGTATTTTATAAGAAAAAGTTTGCTAAAAAAACAATCTTTCTGAAGTATGTAGTACATATCAACCTTTATAACCACCTGGATTCATGCACAAAACTTGATGGCGCAAGCAATAAAATGGTGGTTTGATACCTGAAATTTTTGCGGTTGTAAAACATCCCTACCTTATTTTCCTTTTTACCTTAGCCAAACCCTTGCAATGAACCTACTCCGCCGCACAGGCAAAATATTCCTTTACCTCATCCTCGCTTTGGTCGTGCTCTCGCTGGCCCTGGTCGTGGCCATCCGCATCCCTTCGGTGCAGACCTGGGCTACGGGGAAGGTAGCCGCCATGCTGTCGGAGTCTTTGCAGGCAAAAATCGCTGTCGGCGGCGTCAAGATCAATTTTTTTAAAACGGCAGTGCTCGAGGATATTTATGTGGAAGATCGGCAGGGCGACACGCTGCTCTTTGCCCAGGCACTGAAAGCTGACATCGGCATCTTCAACCTTTTGGGCAATGAGATTTACCTGAACCACGCCAGCCTGGAAGGAGCTTACGTTGACCTGCACCGCAGGTCGGCGGACAGTATTTTCAACTACCAGTTCATCGTGGACGCATTTGCCACGGACGCCCCAAAAGATACGACTGCCAAGCCCTGGACGTTCGGCATCGGCGGCCTGTCTTTGCAGGATGTCCGTTTCAACATGAAAGACGAAGGCAGTGGGCGCTTCGACCTCCTGGCACGGGTGGGCAAATGGAACGTGGGGGTGGACGACCTCGACCTCGCCCATTTTAAAATAGCACTTGGAAAAATAGCCCTGAGCCATTCAGACGTCAGCTTCCGGCTGCTCCCAAAAGATGCCACGTTGGTGCCACCAGCGGCGCCCGACAGCGCAAAGCTCCAGTTCCCCGGCTTCGGCTGGACCATCACCGCCGACAAATTCCGCCTCGAAAACAACCGCCTCGCCTTCAACGACGAGAACGCCCCACGCCTGGAAAAGGCGCTCGACTATGGCCACCTCGACCTGCAAAATCTGCTGCTTTCGGTGGACGATTTTCGCTATGCCGACGACGGCATTTCACTGAAACTCAACAAGGCCGCATTCCAGGATGCCAATGGCTTTGTGCTGGAAGACCTGCACGGCGAAGTGAAAGTGCTGCCGGACGGCATCGAAGTGGATGGTTTTTTTTTAAGTACCCCGCAAAGCAGTTTTGAAAACAACACCCGCCT
The DNA here is from genome assembly GCA_020636005.1 of Lewinellaceae bacterium. GTDB lineage: Bacteria > Bacteroidota > Bacteroidia > Chitinophagales > Saprospiraceae > UBA6168. The sequence continues at coordinate 131,139 of JACJYR010000006.1, read as the reverse complement.
CGCCTTTTCTGAATTCAACGATTTGACCGATTTTGTCAACCGGGTCAGCCTGGAATCGGAGTTCACCGATAGCCACCTGGCCATCAGCGACCTGCTGATGATAGCGCCATCGCTCAGGGAAGTGCCCAACCTGCGCTGGCCGGAAAATGGGGTGCTTTTCCTGCAAGGCAGGCTGGGCCTGGCCAATGATTCCCTTTTCCTGGCCAATTTGATTTTTTCGATGGATGAAAATACCCAATTACAAGCATCTGGCAGCATCGCCCAACTGACCACCGACCCATTTTACAATGTTGCAATTGACAAGCTCACCACTTCCTACCGCAGCCTCGACCACTACACCACCGGCCTTGGCCTGCCCCCAGCCCTGAAAAATTTTGGCCAGTTCAGCATAAATGGCAGGATAAAGGGCAGGCTGGCCAAGCTTGAAGCCACAGGCCTCAACCTCACCACGCAATCTGCCACCCGATTCTCCGGCGACTTGAGAGCGGATGGCCTGCCCGACTTCAACACCACGGTATTTGATTTAAAAATAAAACAGTTGGTGACCCGTGCAGAAGATTTGAAGGGCTTTGTAAAAGACACTTTGCCGCCTCAATTGGACAGTTTGGGGCTGGTGCAGTTCGCTGGGAATTTCAAGGGCACTATACACGATTTTGATATAAACGGCCAATTCCAAACCACGCCCGGCAACCTGGATACCGACCTTTCGATGGCCTTCAACCAGGACTATTCCTTCGCCAGCTATGAGGGAAAACTGGCGATGGAAAATTTCAACCTCGGCAGCCTGCTCGGCGACACTTCAGACATTGGTGCGGTATCGCTCAGGCTCGACCTGAATGGCGCCGGGCTGGCCCTCGACAGCATCAACACCAACCTGAAAGGCTCTATCAGCAGGGCCGTTTTCCGTAAATACGAATACCAGAATATTCAAGTGGACGGCCAGTTGATCAATGGTGCTTTTGATGGAAAACTTATGGTGGCAGACAAAAACCTGAACCTTGATCTGGCTGGGAAATTCAACCTCCTGGATAGTGTGCCGGCCTTGGATTTGACGGTGAAGATGGATACCGTTAACCTGAAAAACCTTAATCTTTCAGGCACTGAACTGGCGTTCAGCGGCCAACTGGTGGCCGATATCTATGGCAACAATCCCGACAACCTGAAGGGCCTGGCCACCCTTTCCGATTTCACGCTTTCCGGCAGTGGGGGTAAATACCGTGACAAAAAAATATTGCTGGAAGCAAGGCAGTTGGGGGATGGCAGCCGGGCTTTGCTGTTCAATGCTGGCTTCATGTCCGCCCGTGTGGAAGGAAAGTACAAATTCGAGGATTTGCCCAACCTGATTTTTGGTTTTGTCAACCATTATTACCCGGTAGAGGAGCTGTTGCTGTCCGAGGAAGCCCGCCTCCATGCCCGCCCGGAGGTGGCTGATCAGCAGTTTGGGTTTGATTTCCAATTCACCGACCTGACCACGGTGGCCAACGTTTTTGTGCCGGGATTCCTGGCCGTTGATTCTTCCTCCTTCCTGCAAGGGAAATTCAACAGCGCTGAAAAATCGCTGGCGATGAACGCCGTTTTTTCCAACTTGCAATACCAGGGCATCCGCCTCGACAGCCTGCTACTGAGCGCCGATGGTGACAACCGGCGCATCCAGACCAACCTCTCTGCCCGCAACCTGAACCTGGGCAATTCCTTTTTCGCCACCAAAATGGATTTCGACAGCCGCCTGGGCGACGACTCCCTGCGCTTCAACCTGGCCATCCTCGACGATACGTCCGGCGTGGAACTGAAACTCGGTGGCAAAGCAGAAGAAGTAGCGGAGGAGAACCGGTTGGTATTTGACCGGCAGTTGATTTTGAATGAAAACGAATGGCATTTTGATGAAAAGAATATGATTCGTTTTTTCAAAAACAAGCTGTATATCAACGATTTGACCATTGGCCGGGGCGGGCAGTCCATCTCCATCAACAGCCGTGGCGAGGCTCCTGCCAACGACTATTCGCCGATTGAGCTGGCGTTTGACAATTTCAAGCTCAGTGAAGTTTCGGACATCCTGAACAACCCCGGTATGCGGCTGGCAGGCGGCCTTAATGGCAAATTCACCGTCATCGAACCCAAAACCAACCTGCACTACAATGCCAACGTGACGGTGGACACACTCAGCCTCAATGAACAATTGCTTGGCACCCTGCGCCTGGAGGCGGCGCAGCCTGCAGGGCAAAGGGTCATTGATATTTTGACGGAACTGAGCGGCGAGAACAAGATGAAAGTGCAGGGGACTTATGCGTTGGACGACAACCGGTTCGACATATCTGCCAACCTGGAAAAACTCGGCACCGTGGTAGCCGACCCGTTTTTGAACACCCTCATCCGTGATTCAAAAGGCTACTTGTCCGGCATCCTGACCATCAAGGGGACGCCCGATAAACCAACGGTGCGGGGCAGTATCACCACGAACGATGTGAGCACCGAGGTAGTGATGACGGGCACCCGCTACCGAACGGGAAAAAACACCATCACCTTATCCGAACATGAAATTGATGTCGGGCAACAAGTGGTGTTCGATGCACGGGATCAGAAAGCCACGCTGAGCGGAAAGATTGGCCACGATTATTTTAAAAATATGAAGCTGGACCTCCGGGCGCAAACGGACGGCCTGCAAATGCTCAATACCACCCGTGAAAACAACCGCCTCTACTATGGGAAAATCTTTGCCAGTGCCGACGTTCAAATTCAGGGGACGCCCGAACTGCCCGTGCTGAAGGTGACCGCCACCACGCAGGACAGCACCCTGCTGCACGTGGAACCACTGACGTCCGACCTGGCCGTGGTGCAGGAGGACTACATCATTTTTGCCAATCCCAACAGCTACCAGCCGGACAGCCTGCAGGCCCTGGAACAGCAAATCGGGCGAAAGGCGGCCGGCTTCGACCTTACGCTGACCCTCCTCGTGACGCCAAAGGCCGAACTCAACATCATTATAGACCCGCTGACGGGCGACCAGCTCTTTTGCAACGGCAGCGGCAACTTCACCGTGCGCATGAACCCGGCGGGCGACCTCACCATCGTTGGCACCTACATCATCGAAAAGGGGAATTATTCCTTTAGTTATCAGGGGTTGGTGAAAAAGGATTTCGAAATCCGCAAGGGCAGCAGCCTTTCCTTTTCCGGCGATCCCTACGATGCCCGCTTCGACATTACGGCGGTGTATAAGACCCGTGCCACCACTTACGAACTCATCAGTACACAAGCCACCGACCCTGCCACCCTCGATGCCGCCCGCCGCCGTACCGATGTGGAAGTGTTGATGAATATTGATGGAAACCTCAACGCCCCGGCCATCACTTTTGACATCAACCTGCCCAATAGCCAGGGCGGCCTCGTGGACAACCTCACCACCCGCCGCCTGGCCGACCTGAAAGACGACCCCACGGAACTGAACAAACAGGTGTTCGGCCTGCTGCTCTTCAACAGTTTTATCGCTTCGCAAACGGGCGGTGGCTTGAGCAATGTCGGACAAAACGTGGCGCTGGGCAGCGTGAGCAGCCTCATCACAGGCCAGTTGAACAAGCTCGCCGACCGCTTCATCAAGGGCGTGGACGTGACGGTGGGCGTTGACTCCTATCAATCGGGCAGCGGCGTGGCATCCAGCAACGTGACGGAGGTACAGCTCGGCCTCTCCAAGCGCCTTTTCAACGACCGGCTGACCATCCGGGTGGGCGGCAATTTCAACCTGGAAAACAGCCAGTCGTCCAGCCTGCAGGAAGGCGGCTACTCGGCCATCGCCGGCGATTTTGTGCTGGAATACAAGCTCACCGAAAAGGGCAACTACCTGCTCAAAGTTTTTCACGAAAGCGACTACAATATTTTGCTGGATGCGAACACGACGAAGTCGGGGGTAGGGGTGGTGTTCAGGAAGTCGTATTGAGTTCCCCCTCCCAGATTAGCAGCCTTTCCATGCTGGCCAACCAGGCCATTCTATTGGTGATTTGAAAGAATATTTCAAAAATTTCTCCGGGCTTATTAAAAAATAGGCTAATTGGTTCGCTCTTTGTTTTAGCCATATAGAATTTCTCCAACATCAACTTTTAAGGCTTCCACTACACAAAATTCTGATGACCATGCAGCGTCGTAGCGACCTGGTGTATGATTTCATCATGCAACGTGGCTTCGGGGCAGCCAATATTTAGGGTACCATATTGTGCCTCATGGTTGATATGTATTTCTTCACCTAATCCTTAGTTTTCAAACCCTGTTTTTGTGAGGTACCCGCAAAGACATTAAATTGGACCGACCCATGAAATCATTATTAAAATTCCTTGCAAACGTTTCCATTAGCCTTTTTTCCGTATCTATTACCCTGGTATTTGTTGAAATTGGCGTAAGGGTTTACCTGCGTGCGACCAACGTGGCCGATCCCGATAAAATAAATACCTTCAATGAAATGCCCAAAGACATTCATTTATTCGACAAGCAACTTGGATGGGTCTTGGCCCCAAATTACAGGGACAAGGATACTTATGTCAATTCAATCGGATTCAGGAGTTCCCAGGAGTTCCAGCCTAAAAACGACACGACCGATACCAGGAAAAAGATCTTTGTATTGGGGGATTCGATGGTTTTTGGCGTAAAGGAGGAGCAGGATTCTATATTTACCGAAGTATTAAACAGGGATCAAAAAGATATGCTGTTTATCAATACCGGTGTAGTCGGTTATAATACCGTTCAGGAATACCTTACCCTGGAGAACCACATAAATGATTTCAATATAGATATGGTTGTACTTTTTTATACAGAAGCAAATGATATGATATGGAATGCCAGGCCAGGCATGTGTAATCCCTATTGTTCACTTAAAAAGGATTCATTGGTTTTTCATGCTCCTGATGAAACAATAAAACTTCCATTTTACAAAAAATTGGCTGCATATAAATTTTTGGATAAAAAAGTGCTGCAGGGGAAAGACTTCAACTATATATTCCAGAAAATAGATTTCAATTTATTTAAGGGAAATTCCCAAACATGGACTATTACCCGGAAAATGCTTAAATCAATAAGTTCATTGTGTAAGAACAATAACATTAAATTGATGATTGTTGATATTCCGACCGATAACCAAATAATTAATAAAGCAGATGTCACCAGGCAGGAGCTATTAAAACAGTTGTGCGAAGAAGAAGGGGTGATTTATTATGACTTATTGGATTATTATCCACCAGACTGTTCAAACCTGTTTATTCCAAATGACAGCCATTGGAATGCCAGGGGACACCGTTTTATATCTAATTTCCTGTCTGAAAAAATTAATCCCCAGAAATTATAAGTAGCCGCTGCGTATATTTCAATATATCGGAATAGAAAATGATAAGACCTGTTATCGCACTGAGCGATAACAGGTCTTAATGTTCACTCAATAAAGACTTCCCCACCGTTAGCGGAGGCAGGGCGGGAAACAGGCCCCAACCTGCGGGGCCTTCCTGTTCAAAGTGATATTTAATGGCACTTTCTTTAGCGCAGGCACTCCCTGGTCATTCATGCTCATAACGGGTTAAAATTATTGACACATTTCCAGTTGTTTGAAAAACGAAATCATGGTGATTTTGAAAAATCACCACGATTTAACTTTTTGAAATTCAACGGATTTAATAATAGAGCCCGGTATTCGCATCATTAAGCAACCTGCTTACCCCTTCCAAAACCGCAACAACAACACTTCGGCCGCCAGTGCCAACAAGGCTAAAATTACACACCATTTCCACAAAATGACCCCCCGGCTGCGGTCGCTCACCACTTCTGAAAAGTCAGCGGCGGCAGTGCCAGTAAGCACACTCACATTGGGGGGGGCTTGTGCTTTTAGCTGGTCGGCATTCAGGTAGGCCAGGTTCGATTCCCGGCGATCGTAGTTGAAGGCAAATTTTGCCAGGATAGTGTCTTGTGTCAAAAAGAGGTCGTAATATCCGGCATCAATGATTTGGTTTTGGACACCCAAGAAAACCTTGGAGGCCACGATGCGCTGCTGCGGGATGAACTCCCCCTCCTTGCCTTTCAGCTTATAAACGCTTTCCCCGCCGCGTACCACGTTGTCGGCCTCGATGGTCTCGTCCCTGCCGATGGTGTAGGCGATGGGGCGTTCCCGGGCGCTCGAAATGGCCATTTTGTAGAGCATCGGGATGAAAATTTCACCGCTTCTCGCCAAATTGCTGTAATCCTCGGCGAGCGGGGCTGTGCAGAGGTAAAAGATGCCCTGGCCACTTTTATATTTTGCCAAAAAGGTGTTGCCGTCCCGGTAGCTGAGCAACTTTTCCTCACCCCGGCTGGCGAGGGTGCTCAGGCGGTAATTGCCTTTGGTGGAGGGCAGTTTCAGGTTGGCGCTCCTGTTTTCAAACACATCATTAAAGATAAACTCCTCGGTGTTCACATCGGCCACGTTGCGCTCCTGTGGCTCGAAATTTTGCAGTTCGTTAGCCGGGATGCTGGCGAGGAAGGTGTTGTAAGTGCCGGTGTTCGCATTGGCAGCCGGGAAAACCAGTACGTTGCCACCATTGTCAACATATTGCTTCAACTCGTTGGCGAGGCCGGAAGAAACAGATACCAGGCCATTGCAAACAATCAACTGGTAGCCCGGAAATTTGGAATAATCCAATTGGCGGCTCAACTGGTTGTCCACCTTGAAATAGGTGATGCCCTTGAAAGCTGCGTCGAGGTAGGCATCGGGCGCTTGCTCGTTGATGACCAGCACGTTGATGACCTCTGCCACATTGTAGGTAAAAAAGTAATGGTCGTCGAACTGCACGGGGTAGTCGGTCACGGCCAGTTCGGCTTCGTGCCAGCCGGTTGTGGAGATGGTCACGTTCAGGGTGTCAATGTTAAAGGAATTGGCGGGGATGCTCATCTCGCCCACGGGTTTGGTTTCGCCGTCGTATTTGACGGTAAGGCGCACGTTTTCGGCGTCCTCGCTGCCCCAGTTTTTTACCTTGACAATCAGCGGGTTGGGCTGGCTGAGCATCTGCACCGGAGCCTCGAACCAGGCACTGTCGATGCTGACGTTGTTTTCCTTTACAGCCTGGAGCGGCACCAGGTTCACTTCCAGCAGCGTGTCTTTGAAATTGGCCAGGTCGGCCGTATTTGCCTGGAAATCAGAGATTACGTAAGAAATGCGGTTGTTGGCCGTACCGCTGCCTAAGGCCTGTTGTTGCCGGGCCAGGATTTGGGACAAAGTGCGCACCGCCGGGGAAGTTTTGATTTCTTCCACCAAACCAAGGGCCTCCTCCTTGCTCACCAACCGTTGGTGGCGGCCGTCGAAGTCTTGTGTAAGCACCTGAAAGCGGTCTTCCACGGCATAGGCGTTGATGATCTGCTTGGCCCGCTGCTTAGCTTTTTCGACCAGTGGAGCATCCTCGCTCAGGGCGTCCATGCTGAAGGAGTTGTCCACAAAAATGCTGACGGCGTTCTCGCCTTTTTTCACCTCCACATCCTGCGGGATGAATGGCTGCGCAAAGGCCAGCACCAGGAAAATGACGGCCAGGCAGCGCATCAGCAGGATGAGCAGGTTGCGCAGCTTCTGCCGGGCGCTCGTTTCTTCCTTCACCTCCCGCAGGAAGCGGACGTTGGTGAAATAGACTTTTTTGAAACGCCTGAAATAAAACAGGTGGATGACAATGGGGATGGCCACAGCGGCCAATGCGAACAAAAACGTGGGAAATAAAAACTGCATGTCGGATGTTTGATACTGCTTGAAAAACCCAGAAGGCAATTTTATGGTTACCTGCTGAAATCGCCTCCATAGAAGCATTCTTTTACGCCTGAACGGGCAATTTGTTGTAAGGCGGCAAAAGTAAGCGGAAAATTTCTGTTGACATTTTGTTTAAAAAACCACTACCTTAATCGCACACTTTTGATACAATCAAAACTCACTTGCCATGAAGAAACACTTTCACATCGTCCTTGCCCTTTTCGTCATCCTGCTGTTCGCCCAATGCACGGCCTCCAAAAATGCCAAACAGGCGCAAAGAAACATCGAGACCCTTCGCATCTGGTTCGAGGAAGGCTGGAACCACAACCGCAACAAGGAACTCATTCCCAGGGTCTTCCACCCTGAATGGAGCGACGGCAACCCCCTCCGCCCCGACCAGACCACCGGCCTGGACGGCATGTACGAGTTGGTGGAGTTTTACAAACACGCCTTCCCCGATGCCCATTTTACCATCACCCATATCTTTGGGGACGAACGGCATGTGGCTCTGCGATATGAAGTGGAGGCTACCCACTTTGGCGATGCGTTTGGGATACCGGCGACGGGCAAGAAATTCACCTCCACCGGCCTGGTCATTTACGACATGCGGGACGGGAAGATTTACCGCAGTTGGCAGGAGCTTGATTTGATGGGGATTATCAATCAGTTGAAGAACTGAAAAAAGTTTGTTTGACGTCGTCAGGAAATTGTTTGAAGGTGGTTTGACATTGCGGTTTCAAACCACTTTCAATAGCTCATTCACTGCAAAACAATCCGCTCCGTTTTTCTCAAATCCCCTTTCCTGATTTCCAATAAATAGACGCCAGCCTTTGGCATATCGGCCTTTTTAATTTCTAATATCCCATCCCTGATTTCAGTGGTTTTCAGGACCTTTCCTGCCAAAGTTGTCAGTCGTAATTGGTAGGTTTCCCCAGCATTTTTTTCTAATTGGACAATGGCGCTTTCTGTGAATGGATTTGGATAAACAATAATTCTTTCTTCAAATACATAATCCGCCGTGCTGACCGTCTCGAAAGGATCCGAATATTTTTCATCCGTCAACAGTGGCTTATCGGTCAAGGTGTGCAAGAATGCGATGATATCCGATTTCTCCTGTTCTGAAAAATGAAAACCATCGAAACCAGGTTCAGCTATCAGCGCAAAGTTGGAATTTTGATGCGGCTGTACCCCGTCACTGTAAAAATCAAGCACTTCTTCCAGGCTGCCAAGGCTGCCGTCGTGCATGTAAGGTGCCGTCACAATAGAATTGCGAAGTGAAGGAGCCTTGAATTTCCCAATATCCCAAGTATTGCCGGTCCATCCGCCAAGGCCAGGATCTTCATAAACTGAATCAAGGCCATTGTTGACCGGGTATGCTACGCCAAAATGCGGGGGCACATGGCAAGGCCCACAATGGTTTTCAAACAAATTCAACCCATTTAACTCTGAGGCTGAAAAAGAAGCAAAACCGCTTGGTTTGGCAACATCATATTTTGTGTTATAGGTTGCCAAACCTTTTACAAATTCTGCCAGTGCTGCTGCGATCCTGTCTAATGTGATTTGACTAGTGCCAAAAGCAGCATGGAACAGTGGGTCGTAATATTCAAGCCCGTAAAGCTTTTCAGGCAGGAAATTCAGATCCTTTCCCATCTCATCTTCATGGGAGATTGGCTGTAACACTAACTTTTCAAGGTTGTGTTCTCTGCCGTCCCAGAAAAGGCTTGGATTGTCCGGGCCATCCCCGTCCAGCAATGGGATATTGTTAAGTTGTGGCGTATTGCGGTAGGTTGGTACGCCATTTAATCCAGGGTTAAATTGCATTCCCCCGGCAAAAGAAAACTCCTGTTTGTGGCAGCTTGCACATGAAATTTCGTTGTTGATAGACAGGTTCTTATCATAAAAAAGATACCTGCCTAAGGTAAATAGCTGATCATTGGGCGGTGGGCAAAGCGGTTTTTTTTCTGGCGCAGGAATATTTTCCACTGGGATTGAAAGATGGCCCGCTGTTTTTTGGGGCACTGTTGGATGTGCGTATCTATTCGAAGATGCTAAAACAGTAGGACAATCTGCCGGTAAAAAAATGACGGCTACAAACGCCAGTCCCATCAGCGAGAAAGCTGGTAAATAGTTCATTTTCATAGCTAATTCATTTTAACGGATGAATTTAAACTTCATAACCTAATCGTCCCAAAACAGAATTTTTCAAAAATCAGCATCCTGATAAGCGCCTGGACCCAAGAAAATAGTCCGTTTCCTTTGCCCCTTGCGAATGTTATTTTTGCCCCAAATAAATAATGATGACCACAAACCTTTTGATAAAAAACATCAAACAGCTCGTCGGCATAGAATCTACGGTGCGCAACGCACCCCTGAAAGGCACCGCATTATCCCGGTTAGATGTCCTTGAAAACGCTTACCTGTTGGTGGAAGATGGCCTTTTCGCAGATTTTGGCAACATGGAAAATTGCCCGGAACGGGCCGGCCAGGAAGTAGATGCAGATGGCCGCAGCGTCTTCCCTTGTTGGTGCGACTCCCATACCCACCTGGTCTTCGCCAAAAGCAGGGAAGAGGAATGGGTGGACCGCATCAAGGGCCTGGGCTACGAAGAAATCGCCCACCGGGGCGGCGGCATCCTGAACTCCGCCCGGCGCTTGCAGGAAACACCCGAAGAAGTGCTGTTTGAGCAGGCAATGGAAAGACTGGCCGAGGTGCGAAAATTCGGCACCGGCCTCATCGAAATAAAAAGCGGGTACGGCCTCACCCTGGAAAGCGAACTGAAAATGCTCCGGGTTATCCGCCGCCTGAAAGAGGCTATCGACCTGGGCATCAAGGCCACCTTCCTCGGGGCGCACTCCGTGCCGATGGAATACCGCAACGGCAACCGGCAGGGCTACATTGATTTGATTATCAACGAAATGCTGCCGCAAATTTCCGGGGAAGGGCTGGCAGATTACATTGATGTTTTTTGTGAAAAAGTCGCCTTTTCCGTGGCAGAGTCGGAGCAAATTATAGAAGCGGGCGCCCGCCATGGGCTGAAAGCAAAAATCCACGTCAACCAGTTCAATTGTATGGGCGGCATCGCAGCAGCCGTGCGGCATGGAGCGGTATCTGTTGACCACCTGGAACTGGTGAACGAAGCTGATGTGGAAGCCCTCAAAGAGGGGGAAACCATAGCCACCCTGCTCCCTTCCGCCGCCTTTTTCCTGAACGACCCGGTGCCGCCCGCCCGCAAACTGATTGATGCCAACCTGGCAGTTGCCCTCGCCACCGATTTCAACCCGGGCACTTCGCCCTCTGCGAGGATGCCCTTTGTGCTGTCGCTGGCTTGCATCCAAATGAAAATGTTGCCGGAGGAGGCCATCAACGCAGCCACCCTGAATGGTGCCTCCGCACTGGAATGTTCACAGGAATATGGCAGCATCGCCAAAGGCAAAAGGGCAAATTTTTTCATCACCAAGCCTATGCCTTCGGTTGCCTTTCTTCCCTACTCGTTTGGCAGCGACTTGATTGACACAGTGTTTATCAACGGGAAGCGGTGAACGGTGGACGGTTGAGAATGTAGCTGATACCTGTCCACTGATTACTGCCCGCCGCCCGCCGGCTTTTCCCGCAAGCTTTTCCGGTAGGGTTTATAGCCTTTTTTTAAATCTGTAATTTCCACAAAACCCATGCGGCGGAGTTTGCGGGCGGCGAAGGGGCTGCGGTGCGCCGTTTCACAATAGATGAAAACAGGCTTGTTGCGGTCGAGGCCGGCAACTTTCTTTTTGAAACGGAAACTGAGCAGGCTGGCGCTGTGGGCGTTTTCAAGGTGTTGCTTTTTGTACTCCATTTTGGTGCGCACGTCAATGACCGTGAAATCGGGCGTGATTTTCATTTTTTCAAAATACTGATCAGGCGGAAGTTGGGAGACATTGTCTGCATGGTAAATACTTTTGCAGGAGGCCACCACGGCTGGCAGGAGGAAGAATAGCAGTAATTTTTTCATGACATAACCACTTTTAATAAAACCAGCAAAGCAAGGTAATCCCGGATATCCAATTTGTGCTTCTTGGCACAAAACCCAAGGCTTTGCCTACCTTTACCGCCGTGGATAAATCCATTTTTTTCAAAAATAAAACAACATTGACCTATGAAATTTTTCATTGACACCGCCAACCTCGACGAAATCCGGGAAGCAGCAGAACTCGGCATCCTCGATGGCGTGACCACCAACCCCAGCCTGATGGCCAAAGAGGGCATCTCCGGCAAGGCGAACATCGAAAAACACTACAAAACCATCTGCGAAATCGTACCGGGCGACGTGAGCGCCGAGGTCATTTCTACGGACTTCAAAGGCATGGTGGAAGAAGGGAAATACCTTTCCGGCCTGGCCGAAAATATCATCGTGAAAGTGCCGATGATCAAGGACGGCGTGAAAGCCCTTTCCCATTTCACGGAAATTGGTATCGAAACAAACTGTACCCTGGTCTTTTCCAGCGCACAGGCTATCCTGGCAGCCAAGGCCGGGGCTACCTATGTCTCCCCATTCCTCGGCCGCATTGACGACACCAACTGGGACGGCATGGAACTCATCAAGCAGATGGCTGAAATTTATGCCGTACAGGGTTACGAAACCGAAATCCTCGCTGCCAGCATCCGCTCCCCCATGCACATCGTGCAGGCTGCGCAAAATGGGGCCGATGTGGTGACCTGCCCCTTGAAGGCCATCCTGGGCATGTTGTACCACCCGCTGACAGATATTGGGCTTGCCAAATTCCTGGCAGACTACAAGAAGGTGAACGGGTAAGGCATTCTTGCGTTTCCTGAACCTGGCAGGTTCAGGAAACGCACACCTTTTCTTTTTCAAAACACCCTGGAAGTCTGCGGCGGCGGCGGCGGCATTATGGTCGTGCCGTGGTGAATTGTTTTTCGCCTGTTTTTCAAAATTTGAAACCCAATCGTGCCGGCCAGTACAAAGTGCCAGTTCTCGTGAAAAATATCATCCACGCCAATGGTAAGCTGTGCGGGCAGTTTTTTAAAAGGGAAAACCGAAAACCCGGTGTACAAGTTATACCCTGTCCATTCTATAACAAAGTTCCCCTCCGGCAATACCTGGAATGCCGCACTTCCAAATACCCCAACGCCGCCTTCCCTGGTCACATCGTACTGCCCGTCCGTGCGGAAACGGCCATTGCCCACCCCCGCCGTAAGGTAACATGTTTTGAAAAAATGGCCTTCGCCGGGCCTGAGCGGCAGCACCCCGGTCAAGGTGAGGTAAACGCTGCGCAACTTGTTGGCCGGCTCGTTGTCCCAACCTGCCAGGTCGTACACGCCTGCCCCTGCCCAGATTTGCCTGGCCAACTGCCGGGTCAGGTGGAATTCGACCGTCCCTTCTAAAAAATTGTCGGAGGCCCCGGTGTTGTTGCCAATTCCGTAGATGTTCAGCCTGAAATCCACGCCGATCCATTTTTCAGGGTTTCCCAAACCAATAGCAAAGGCCGCATTGGCATCGGGATCGATGAAGTTGCTGGTCAGGCGGGAGCGGGATTGCAATGCGCCGCCGGCGCCTATGGAGCCGAGATAGCCCTGTGCAAAGGCATTGGGAATGGTGGAAGACAGTGCAGGCACCCTGTTTTGGGCAAAGACGCATGTTTGGGCCAGGAAAAGAAACAGGAAAATAACAGGCCCTCCATAGGATGTTTTCATTGGTGAAAATTTTAAAATAACGTACATGAAATATGGTTAGCAAGTTGGCAGCATCAATACTGCAAACTGGTAGGTTTTTCCCAAATCGGCAAAACCCTGCGTAGCAGTTTGAAATGGCTTTGTTGCATGAATCGATCAGACATAGCTTCGCTAATTTTCCGCCAACTTAAGCCACTCTTCTTGGTTTAGCAACAGGCATACCTTGGGCTGTCATTATATTGAGCACTTTTATTTTGATATCGTTTTCGGTTTTTTGGCTGCTAAATTTTCGGGAATATAGTCTATCGCCGTGGATGGTTTTATAGCGAAACATTTCCGTCTCTGATAAACTTCGTCGATGATAGCCTGTTTCAACTTTCCATTCCTTTATACCGATTTCATTCATTCGATTTACAGCAACATTTCGTGGATAATCAGGGATGTCATCAGGTACCTCTTCATACCATTCGATAGCATTGCTCCGGGGTGGAATGATGGGATTTATATCTCTATCGATCAAACCATCCCAGCATTCTACGTGATCGTATGCACCATCCAGACAGACATCTGTCACTTCTGCTTCCACCTGGTCAACCAGTTCTTCCAACTGAGACCCGTCATCCACGTCATTCAACGTCAGGGTGTGGCAATGAATGAAACCGGTTTTAGGGTCGACACCAAGGTGAAGTTTTCGCCATGTTCTCCGCTTTGAATACCCGTGTTTCCTGACTTTCCATTCCCCTTCGCCGTAAATTTTCAGACCTGTTGAATCAATAGCTATTACAATCGGGCCGCTACGGGGAATCTGATAAACAGCTATATCCAAGGCTTTTGCACGACGGCAAATTTGCGTGTACGATGGAATTTCCAAATCCTCTATGCCCATTAATTTGAGCAAACTTTGTGAAAAACCTTGTGTCTGTCTGTATGCCAGTTTGAACACAACCTTAAACGTCAAAAGTGTCTCTATGCAAAGGTCGCTGTACACGGGTTGGGCTCCTCTTTGGTTGGGCAGATCACTGTACCATTTGTCTGTCACCTCGTCACCGAAATAGATCGTGATATCTCCTCGGTTGATTAAGGCTTTGTTGTAAGCTGACCAATTGAGAACCTGATATTTTTCTTTCGGCTTGTCGCTTGTATGGTTATCCTTTTTTACCTTTGACATGGGCTGGTGTGTTTGTAGATTTAGTTGTGTGCGGTGCGACATAAAGTTTTAATGAATACGCACGACATATTGTTTTGAAAAATCAGTTCATTGACTTACGGTTAAATTGTACAGGTTTTCTTTTGAAAATCTATCATCAGAGATGGTTCTAAGGATATTCTGGTCTTTGTCCAAGCACAACCATGCAAAATCCTTGGGCGAAAACTTGCAGAACACGACAGTGCCCTTGTGTTTCAGTCCGACGGAAAAGTTCTTTGAGTAAAGGGCAATCGTGCCGGCAGAGGAGACTTTCCTTGGGTAAACGGCATGCGAAAGCAGCCCGTATGCCAGGTTCTCATCAAATCGGGCTTCCTCGAATTTTCTGGGATTGTCGTGAAGCTCGGGGAAGAGTTCCTTTCTGGTCACCTTTCCAAGGCGTGTCACCTTGTAGACTTCCCGCTGGCAACGGGCCGCTTCGTCGAGCCTTTCCTGCAATTGTCCTACATTGGCACATCTGTATGCATCTGCCCAGCGGGCGGACGTGCCCTGGTTGTTCTCCACGTTTGCGTTGTCAGTGGGCCGCTTGGGGCGGTTGAGGATGTGCCTGATGCCCCACGCCGCCAGCCAAAGGGACATGATGGGGATGACATCCCTTGTTGGCACGCCGAAGGGCTCGCCGTTGTCACTCCTGATGGCTTTCGGCACCCCCCATTGGCGGAACAGGTCGAGCATGGTCTGTCTGACCTGCTGGATGTCCGCCATACAGATACGCCCGAGGGGGGAAAGCCTTTGCCTTCAGGATGGCATTGCTCTTCGTGTCGGTGACGTGCGGTGCGACATAAAGGTTTAGCGAATTACTGCGACATAAAGTTTTGAAATAACGTTCTTTGACATTCGGTTAAAAAGTACACAAACCTATGGGACAAGCAAAACCAGTACAACTCAGACTACAGATTGCACGAGAAAGGCAGACTGAAGGCGTTAGCTACCTGGAGCTTTACAATCGCCACGGTATCAGCTACAATACAGTCAGGAGCATCTGCGCCTCCTACGAATCGAAGGGGGAGGCCGGCCTTGTTCCGAACTATTCTGCCTGCGGACGGCCAGTGACGCCCGGCTCCGGGAAAGGTTACCGGCTCGTCAGGCTCATCAAGCACTTGCACCCTGAGTGGGGTGTGCCGTACATCACCACCCGCATCAGAGAGGACTTCCCCGATTTAGAGCTGTTGAGCGACCGGCAGTACCAAAGGCGTTTGAAGGCAGACGCTCCTGGAATCGTCGTGCCCCCGGCAAAGCTGCCCAAGGAGCCGCCACCGGAGAGGCCCCGGCTGGCCAACGACGAGTGGCAGGTGGACGCCAACGAAAGGATTGGCCTGGCGGATGGCAGCGAAGGCTGCTACCTCAACGTCACCGACACGAAGAGCAATGCCATCCTGAAGGCAAAGGCTTTCCCCCCTCGGGCGTATCTGTATGGCGGACATCCAGCAGGTCAGACAGACCATGCTCGACCTGTTCCGCCAATGGGGGGTGCCGAAAGCCATCAGGAGTGACAACGGCGAGCCCTTCGGCGTGCCAACAAGGGATGTCATCCCCATCATGTCCCTTTGGCTGGCGGCGTGGGGCATCAGGCACATCCTCAACCGCCCCAAGCGGCCCACTGACAACGCAAACGTGGAGAACAACCAGGGCACGTCCGCCCGCTGGGCAGATGCATACAGATGTGCCAATGTAGGACAATTGCAGGAAAGGCTCGACGAAGCGGCCCGTTGCCAGCGGGAAGTCTACAAGGTGACACGCCTTGGAAAGGTGACCAGAAAGGAACTCTTCCCCGAGCTTCACGACAATCCCAGAAAATTCGAGGAAGCCCGATTTGATGAGAACCTGGCATACGGGCTGCTTTCGCATGCCGTTTACCCAAGGAAAGTCTCCTCTGCCGGCACGATTGCCCTTTACTCAAAGAACTTTTCCGTCGGACTGAAACACAAGGGCACTGTCGTGTTCTGCAAGTTTTCGCCCAAGGATTTTGCATGGTTGTGCTTGGACAAAGACCAGAATATCCTTAGAACCATCTCTGATGATAGATTTTCAAAAGAAAACCTGTACAATTTAACCGTAAGTCAATGAACTGATTTTTCAAAACAATATGTCGTGCGTATTCATTAAAACTTTATGTCGCACCGCATTGTGCAAAAACCAAATATACAAAACCAGCCCGCTTTTCATCCCGCACAATCTAAGCAGGATTCATGCAACAAAGCCGTTTGAAATTGTTTGGGTAGTTTGATTGGGTTTGAAATTGTTTTAAACGCCTTGTTTTCAAGGGGTTATTCAAATTTTTAAGCAGCTAAATAATCTAATCTAATTTCAATGAAGTACTTACAGGCGAAGAGCATAGAATAGAAATCGAAAAGTAAGCAATCATGGATCGAAGGAAAAATAATCCCGGTGTGAATATTTGTTTAGTAACGATGAAAAAATAACTTCACCATTTTGATGTTGAAACCCCAGCAATGGAGGGGTTTTTTAAAAATAATCCCGATGTGTACCCCAGAAAATAAGTTTTTAATAAAATACTACCGGGCGTCCCAGCGGGACGGAATCTTTGTAGCTTGCCATGAACCGAGGTCTTTCGTTCCGTAGGAACGATATGTCGTTGCTTATCAGATACCGTTCCGCTGGAACGGAGACCATTGATGCATACAAATTCTACAAAGATTCCATCCCGATGGGACGGTGATTATTAAAAACTAATTTTCGGAAGTAGAAATCGGGATTATTTTTCCTTCGATCCTTATGGACTGGACTTTTGACAAGGTTTCAAGTTGAAAAAATTCCATGCGATTGATTTTCAGTTGAAAAAACATTTAAAAATTAATTTTTTGATGTTTTGAGAATGGCCCCTGTTTTCCCAAAACATCAAATAATTATTTTAACAATGTATAAATCGCTACTCCTTGTGATTTTCGTTATCGATTTTTTTTGAAAAGGTTCATGTCAAAAGTCCAGTTATGAAGAAACCACCTCGGAGCAAAAAAATGAACCCTGCTACAGCAAAGTAGCAGGGTTCATTTTTAACGGGAAAGGCGCTGATGGCCAAAACCGCCTTTAGTCTTATCATTCCAATTATTACTGCGCCTTTACCAACCTGCCATCAAGTGGCTGTACCGGGCGGTAGTTCTCGTGCAGGACGCTCTCCATTTCCATGATCTGCTCGTGAGAAGCCTCGATAGTGGTGGACCAGACCATCCAGTTCACGATTTCGGAACAGGGCGGTGTAGTCAGGGAGCCATCGTAGTACCAGAAATGGGCCTTGTAAAAATTGTTGTAACCTGATGGCATCAGCATATTGGGATTGAAAGTGCTGGAAGCATCGTCGTAGTGGCCTTCGTCGTGCGGCCAAAGATCGTGGATGTCGGCAAAGAACGGATTTGCGGCCCCTTCTTCCACAAAGACACCAATAACGGCCAATTGTCCATTCAGCGGGTTTTGGTGCACAAAGTGGATTTCCGCAGGATAATGCTCGCCATTCACCGTGTGCTCGGAGGCAGCATGGAAGTGGAACTGGAGCAGGTAGAAACGCTGGCCATTCAGCGAGATATAGCTCCGGTCGTTCTGGTTGCTTGGCTGGTCAATATTGTATTGCACCGTGTGGCCATTGTTCACGATGTGCGTTTCCGTGTTTTTCCAGTAAAACCGCAGCGATTTGGACAAACGGCGAACAGGGGGCGGAACGATGTTCACCGGCGATTGCTGGTATCCGCCACAGGCCCAATCCGTGCAGAGGTCGTCCCAATAGTCGGGCCCGTCGGCACCTTCGTACTCCCAGTGGATGTCCACGCCGTCGCAATCGGTGCGGAGTGTAATTTCTCCGTTGGGTGCAATTACATAGGGAGATTCGGTGGGTGTGCTTTCAACGACAGGCTCGGCAGCCGAGTCGGCCTGGTCGGCAGCGCAGGAAGTCAAGAGTACCATTACGGTGGCAACCACACAAGCTGCCAGTAGCTGAGTTAATTGATTTGTCTTCATGAAATGAATATTTAAATGGTGAAAATTGCAGTTAGGGCTTAAAGACAAGCAAAGCCATGAACACAGCGGTTGGGCAGCAATAATGAAATGGGATTGGCCAGGCCTGCCGTTGTTTTACTTTAAAATGGAATACGTGATAGTACCGGTTAGGAGGGATGCCTGTCTTTCTGTCTTTCCGGGATGTGCAGTAAGATGAGACAAAAGATGGCGGTAATCAGAAGGATGAGGTCATTCATGGCATTTTCATTTGGTGTGAAAAAATTGGGCTTTTAGAAAACAGGCATCATTTCGGGGCCTGTTATAAACAGCTTTGGGACAAGGCAAAGGTTACAAAATAATAGGGTAAAAAAAAATTTTCGACCAGGAAAATTCGGACATGCAGGTGGACGAAACCGGCTTATCCATAAATTTTTTTGTGCTTACCAACTGAATAGGAACCTAGCCTTCACCTTCAGTGCTCCTTTTACAAATTTGGCCCTCCGGCAAAGGCGAATTTCTATATTTGCCCAAAACCTAACAGCAATTTGTGCATGAAAAAACTTTTCCTCTTTATCCTCCTGTGCTGCTCCCATCTTTACTTGCCTATCGTGGCGCAGGAAACCTTTCCCCGGAATGGCGTAGCCGACCACCGCGACGGCTTGTATGCCCTAACCAACGCAACTATCTACCAAAGCTGGAACGAAAAGCTGGAGAACGCCACGCTCATCATCCGCCAAGGAAAGGTGGAGGCAATTGGCACAGGTATCGCCGTCCCCCAGGATGCCGTGGTGCTGGATTTGTCCGGCAAAACAGTTTATCCTTCCTTCATTGATATCTATACAGATTATGGGATGCCGGAAAAAAAAGCGGAGCCAGGGCCGGGCGGTGGCAGGAGGGGCCAGCAGTTTACCAGCGACAAGGCGGGGGCTTATGCCTGGAACGAGGCACTGAAACCCGAATTCCAGGCCTATCAGGTTTTTAAAACAAACGACAAGGCAGCGGAGGAGTACCGCAAAATTGGCTTTGGCACGGTGCTGTCCCACCAAATGGACGGCATTGACCGTGGCACTTCCGTGCTGGTGACGCTGTCGGATGAAAAGGAGCACGAAGCCATCGTCAAGGAACGGGCCGGCCACCATCTTTCTTTCAGCAAAGGCACCTCTTCCCAAAGCTATCCAAGTTCCCTTATGGGCGCCATTGCCCTGCTCCGGCAGACCTACCTGGATGGCCAGTGGTATAAAACGGAGGGTCGGCAAAAGGAGGTGAACATCTCCCTCGAAGCCTGGAACGAGGCGCTGGGCCTGCGGCAAATCTTTGAGGTCGGCAACAAACTGGAGGCGCTCCGGGCTGCCAGCATCGGCAAAGAATTCGGTTTCAACTACATCATCAAAGGCAATGGCGACGAATACCAGCGCCTCGACGAGTTAAAAGCGACGGGTACTTCCTTCATCCTTCCAGTCAACTTTCCTGATGCCTATGATGTCGAAGACCCCTTTGATGCGCTCAAGGTGGATTTGGCCGATATGAAGCATTGGGAACTTGCCCCGGCCAACCCTGCCAGGCTCGCCGCAGCGGGTATTCCGTTTGCCCTCACCACCAATGGCTTGCAGAAAAAAGAAGACTTCCTGGCCAACGTCAGAAAGGCCATCGAAAACGGCCTGTCGGAACAGGATGCCCTAAAAGCCTTGACCTACACCCCGGCGGCACTGGCCAATGCCCTCAGCGAAACCGGCACCCTGGAAAAAGGCAAGCTCGCCAGTTTCATCGTCACCAACGGAAATGTGTTTGATGAAAAAACCAGGATTTACCACAATTGGGTTAAAGGAAAACCCTTCGTCTTTAAAAACCTGGACACCCCTGATTTGGCAGGGATTTACACCCTGGCTTTTGGCGATTCGACAACCAGGCTGGAGGTGCAGGAAGAGGGCGACGTTTTTAAAATGGCCTTAAAAACCGGTGACACCAGCGAAATAAAGGTGACGAATAAATTGTCGAACGGGCGCATCACACTGACATACAAACCGGAGGGCGGCGAAGGGCTGAACAGGCTTTCCGGCACCATTGGCAAGGATGGCTGGTCAGGGAAAGGCCAAACTGCCAGTGGCAACTGGACCAACTGGAGCGCCATCAGGAGCGGGGATTTGGAAACGGAAGAACAAGCGAAGCGCAGCAAGGAGGAAGCAAGGGACGGGAAAAAGGAAATGGGCAAAGTGACCTACCCCTTCATGCCCTTCGGCTGGACGGAGCGGCCAAAAGCAGGCACTTATATTTTGAAAAATGCCACCGTCTGGACGAATGAAAAAGAAGGCATTTTGCAGAACACCGATGTGCTGATCCAAAACGGCAAAATTGCTAAAATCGGAAAGGGCCTCAGCCAGGACGGCGCCATACAGATAGATGCCACGGGCAAGCACGTGACGCCCGGCATCATCGACGAGCACTCCCACATTGCCATCAGCCGGGGCGTGAACGAAGGTACCCAGGCCAGCAGCGCCGAAGTGCGCATCGGCGACGTGGTGGACAGCGAGGACATTGACATCTACCGGCAACTTTCCGGCGGCGTCACCTGCTCGCAGTTGCTCCACGGCTCGGCCAACCCCATCGGTGGGCAAAGCGCCATCGTAAAACTCCGTTGGGGCTTTGCGCCGGAGGACATGAAATACGACCACGCCAAACCTTTCATCAAATTCGCCCTGGGCGAAAACGTCAAACAGTCCAACTGGAGCAATGCAGGCGACCGTTTCCCCCAGACCCGTATGGGCGTGGCGCAGGTGTACGAAGATTATTTTACCGAAGCCAAACAATATGGTGAACTAAAAAAGACAGGCAAGCCCTATCGCAAGGACCTGGAACTGGAAGCCCTCCTCGAAATACTGGAAGGCAAGCGCTTCATCACCTGCCACAGCTACCGCCAGAGCGAGATCAACATGCTCATGCACGTAGCGGATGAGTTTGGGTTCAAGGTGAACACCTTCACCCACATCCTGGAAGGCTATAAGGTGGCCGACAAAATGGCCGCCCACGGTGCGGGTGGCAGTACCTTCTCCGATTGGTGGGCTTATAAATTTGAAGTTTACGAAGCCATCCCCCACAATGGGGCCTTGATGCACGAACAGGGCGTCACCGTAGCCTTCAACTCCGACGACGCAGAAATGGCCCGCCGCCTCAACCAGGAAGCCGCAAAGGCCGTCCGGTTTGGTGGCGTGAGCGAGGAGGAGGCCCTGCAATTCGTCACCCTCAACCCCGCCAAACTCCTGCACATTGACGACCGGACGGGCAGCCTCAAAGTGGGCAAGGA
Source organism: Lewinellaceae bacterium (assembly GCA_020636005.1). GTDB lineage: Bacteria > Bacteroidota > Bacteroidia > Chitinophagales > Saprospiraceae > UBA6168. The sequence continues at coordinate 109,293 of JACJYR010000006.1, read as the reverse complement.
TGCCGACGTGGTGCTGTGGAGCGAAAACCCACTTTCGGTGTATGCCCAGGCCGAAATGACCTTTGTGGATGGCATCAGGTTTTTCGACAGGGAAGAAGACAAAAAACTGCGGGAAGAGGTGGCCAACGAGCGCAACCGCCTCATTCAGAAAATGCTGTCCGTGAAAAAGGAGGGTGGCAAAACACAAAAGGGGTCCCGCTGGCGTGGCGGCCATTACCATTGCGATAGTGGGGAGGACGAAGGATTTTGATTGGTTGGATGCGGATGTGAATTGATAAATCGTTACTCCACGTTCGAGTAACTTCCTACTTTTTCACTGTAAAAAGGGTTTGATCGTTTTTATTTTGTGAATCAATTGGGCTTCGTGTCGAAGTGCCCCGGGGGCAGGGCTTTATTAACCCACAACTTCAGTTGTGGGGCTTTCGATAGACGAGCATCAGGCAACGGTTTTAACCGTTTTACTGCCAAAAACCGATAAATCGGTTGATTAAAACACCTGTTTGTATCCCCACAACTGAAGTTGTGGGTTGAAATTTCAGAACCAATTAGCCCTGTCCGGGGGGAATCATTATGTCGAAGGGGTTCTCAAATTTGGGCATCAGGATTTTTCCGCCTGCCGCAAAAACCACCAGCCCGTCGCTATGATAACCAGGTGAACGATGATGAACGGTACATAACTGGCCACATTGTAGCCCCTCGTTATCCAGATGGCATCGCAAACAATGCCCCGGAAAATCTCGGCGAGGATGACCAGCCAGATGATGCCCCTGTTTCCCATTGGATTTTTTGAAAACCAGAGCAGCACGGCGCCAATGCAGCCCAGCTCGAACACGAACACCATCCATGCATCGGTGAAGCTCCGCACTGCCAGTTCGTCCGTGTTGATGGGTGCGGGCAGGTTGCCTTTGAAAAAATGGGGGTTGCTGAACAGACCGTAGAGGTTCATCAAAGTCAAAAGGAGGTAGAAGCCACCAACGATGCGCATCCACCATTGCAGTTTTCTCATGTTTTACCAGAGTTTTAAATGTGGGAAAAAATGGTTTTGGGGTTAAACGAAGCTATTTCACTTTGCCGTAAATCCAGCCGATGACACCTCCTGCAATGGCTCCGGTTACGGTGTTTCCAATGAGGTCATAGGGCAGCCAACTCCAAGTATAAGCCGTGAAAGTTGTTGCATTCCAGATGCCATACCAAAGCACCATCAGAAAGGTAATCCATGCTCCTGCGATGGCGCCACTCTTGATGGTGCTGACGCCAAACTTATGCAGCAGGATTGCTATGAAAAGAGATAGTACCAGACTTCCAAGCAGCCCGCCTGTCATGCTCATTTCATGGACACAAGCTGCGTTGTCAGCCATCCATTTTTCCAACATGCCACCCATAAGGCCCATAAAAATGGCCGCAGCGATGACATTACCGGCAACGAAGCCGCCGAGCGTACCGAAAAGGATTTTCTTTTCCATTTTTAAAATTTGTTGGTGAAAAAAGTTGGTTTGAAAGCCGCATGAACGGCGGCTTTTTGTCCGCTCAATTTGGTGAAGATTTTTTGTATTCCCGCCAATAAATCCGCCATTTTCGACAGCTATCTTTCAGCGATTTTACTTTCTGCCGGATGAGCAGGCGGCAAGGACTGAATGTAATTGTACAAACCTTCAATCTCCACGTCACTGAGTGCTGCTATGCTGGCAAAAGGCATGAACTTTCCATCCAGCGCCTTGCCTTCCGGCGTCTTTCCGGTGCGGAAAGTGGTGGTGAACTGTTCCAATGTCCATTTGCCGGGATTGCCGCTTTTTGTAATGTCCGGGGGTGGGGGCGATACAGGGTCGGGCGATTTGCCGCCCCCGAAGTTCTCTCCGTGGCAGGTCTGGCAGCCATCAAACTGCGCTACATAGGCACCATACTCAATGCTGTTGCTGATGGGTGGCGCAGTGATGTTCTTCGCTTTTTCATGATCAATTACGTCATAAGCGAACAGGTTGCCGAACATGCCCGCACCAGCCATCACCTGCGACATGTAAGTAAAATGGCGCTTCGGAAATGTGCGTTCGACGGGTGGCAGCGTTTTTATAAATGCAATGAGGCAGCCCAAATCCTGGTCGCTCAAATGCGTAATGGACTCACTGGGCATCACCATCAATGGGTTGCCTTTTTTATTCAAACCATGCCGCAAGGCCCTCACGTAGTCTTCATCAGTATATCCCTCTGTTTCGCTGCCTTTCGCCCTTGTCAGGTTAGAGGAAGGAAGCACACCGATGTTGGGGTCGTCGAAAAAAACCTTGCCCCCCATGTCCACATCGTGGCAACTGCGGCAGCCAACCGAAAGCGTCCTGCCCCGTTCGATGGAAGCAGAGTCAGTGGGAATGGCTACGGATGCGGGGGTCAGCGAATAAACCTTTTCAAATTTGCTGTTGAATTTGCTGGCGAAAATCCATGAGGCGAGGAGGACTATCAGCACCAAGCCAAGCAGGGTAATGCCTGCCCATTTGAGAAATTTTTTCATGCTGCAAAAAGTTTAGATGGTGAAAAACTGGATTAGGCGGGGGCGCAAATGAAGTTGCGCCCCCTCACTGGATTTATTTGGTTTTTCAATTCCCTGAGGGCATTTGCATGACGGGCGTCATGCCATCGAACTCAATTTTCCATTTTCCATTGGTTTTGTGTAAAACTGCCACGCAGGAACTAGGGCCGCCGACCTGCTGCCCCTGCACTTTGATGTCGGCGTTGGAATCCCAGGTGACCAGTGCCACATCGGGGGAGATGGACCGCCAGGAGGTCAGCTTGTAGGTAAAGGATGGGCGGCCGTCCGTCATTTTCATGAACTGATCCCAACTTGCTTTCAAAGCCTCCTTGCCGGAAGATAGCATCCCGTCGGGTGCGATTTCGGAAGCGGCATCGGTATAGAAGGCCCACATGGCATTGTCGTCGCCGCTTTGATAAGCATCATAGACTTGTTTCAGGAAAGCTTCAAAAGTGGCCTGATCGGCTTTTTGTGCCTGGGCATTTTGTACAAAAAACAGGGTTGCGAAGAAAGTGGCTGCGCTGAAAAAGAAAGTTTTCATTGTTGATAAAATTTATTGGTGAAAGGATTTTTTACGGCCTCAAAAAGAAGCACGGGGCAAAGATGTGGGCAGCGGCGGCCGGGGGCATATCAATTTGGTCGCACAGGATAGCAATTTTGTAGCAGCGTTGTAAGTGGTTGATTTTCAGGCGATTTCTCCGGGCGTTTTCCCAAAATGATCCTTAAAACATTTGATGAAATACGCAGGGGAGGTGAATCCGCAGAGGAAAGCGATCTCCGAAACAGTACCCGTCTTTTTTTCCAGCATTTGCCTGGCCCGCTCCAGCCGCATGTTGCGGATAATCTCGTTGGGGGAGGAGCCGGTCAGGGCAGAAAGTTTGCGGTGCAACTGGCTTCGGCTCATGCCGATTTGCTTGCCCAGTTCCACCACGCTGAAGTTTTCGTCGTCCAGGTTGGCCTCTGCGGCTTCCCTTACTTTTTGGAGGAAAACAGCATCCATGCTATCGGCAGTTACCGGTGCAGGGGCGAAGGTGTTCAAGGTTTTGCGGTAATGCTCCTGCAGGTTCTTCCTTTGTGCGATGAGGTTGGCTACCCGCACTTTTAGTTCCAGGGCGTCGAATGGTTTTGGCAGGTAATCGTCCGCCCCTGTTTCAAGGCCTTTCAGTTTGTCGCCCTGCCCGGCGAGGGCGGTGAGCATGACGATGGGAATATGGCTCGTTTTCTCATTGGTTTTCAATGCTTTGCACAACTCCATGCCGTCCATTTCGGGCATCATCACGTCACTGATGACAAGGTCGGGTGTCATTTCCAGGGCCTTTTTCAAGGCAAGCCTGCCATTTTCAGTTTCGATCACCTTAAAGTCCCCGGCCAGCGTGTCGGCGATGAAGGAGCGAACGTCGGGATTGTCCTCGGCAAGGAGGAGGATGGGCTTGCCCGATGCTGCCAAAGTCTGGGTGATAGGTGCCTGGCGACTGGCGGCTGGTGGCTGGGCAGCATGACCTGACACATCCTGGGGATTGGTCAAATCCGGGCTTTCGGCGCCCGGCCCGATGATTTCTTCATTTTTGAAAAATTCCCTCCCCACAGCCAGTGTCACCGTAAAGACAGTACCCTCGCCCTCCTTGCTCTCCACACTGATGCTGCCTCCGTGCAGTTCCGCCAATTCCTTCGCCAGCGCCAGCCCGATGCCGCTGCCCGCCTGTACTTCCGACAGGCTGCTCTTGGTGAAACGCTCGAACAAGTGGGGCAACTGGTCGGCGGGGATGCCCATGCCGGTGTCACGAATTACGATTGACGATTGACGAATTGCGATTGGCCCAGCATTGTCCTGCATTAGTAAATTATCAGTCGTCAACCGTACGCCAATCCGCCCGCCTTCTCCGGTAAATTTAAAAGCATTGGAAACCAGGTTGACCAAAACCTTTTCTACTTTATCCCGGTCGAAGAAACAAACCATCGGCTCATCCGGCACTTCTATTTGAAAATCAACCTGTTGCCGCACCGCCAGGCTCTCGAATGACCCTGCCACGGCACCCACGAATTGACCCAAATCCCCCTCGGTGGCCTGCAGGGCCAGCTTGCCGCTTTCCAGTTTCGACAAGTCCAAAAGCTGGTTCACGAGGTCGAGCAGTCGCTTTCCGTTGCGGTGGATGATGCGGTAGTATTTCTGGAAATCACCCTTAAAGGCGCCGGTCATCATCTGCTCTGCCGGGCTGATGATGAGGGTGAGCGGGGTGCGGAACTCGTGGCTGATGTTGGCGAAAAAGGTACTTTTCAGGGCGTCCATTTCCCGCAGCTTTTCGGCCTCGGCATGTTCGAGTTGGGCGGAGAGGGCAGCTTTTTCCGTCGCTATTTCGGCTTCTTTTTGCTTGATTTTCTGCTTGTTTTGGAAGTACAGAAAACCGCCGCCCAAGGCGAGGATGGCCGCCATTGCACCCAAAAGGATCGTCTTTTTCTGCGCTTCTTTCCGCTCCAGTTCGAGTTGCTGCTTTGCCAATTGGGACTCCTTGCGCTCTGTCTCGTATTTGGCCTCCACTTCGGCTACGGCCTCTACCTTTTCCTTGCTGAACAAAGCACTGTCCAGCTCCATGTATTTTTTGAACCAAAATAGCGCCTGTTTGTGGTCCCCCAGGCTTTCATAAGCATTCGCAAAATTTTCATAATACACCTCCAAAGGCTCGATGAGTTTTAGTTCCTCCATGATGGCGAAGCCCGCCCGGTTCGTTTCGAGGGCTTTGGCCAAATTACCTTTCCGCCACCACGCTTCGGAGAGTGTGGCATAAGGATAAACCAGGTTTGAGCGGCGGTTCAATGCCGTTAAAAGTGCTACTGATTTGTCGCCCATTTCAATGGACTTTTGCAGGTCGCCTTTTTCCAGCCAGAGGTGGCTGACGCTGCCGGCAAGTACACCTGCCAGGAACTGATTGCCAGATTTTTCTGCGAGATCAAAGCCGTGCAGGGCATATTCGATGGCCTTATCGTTGTCGCCTTTCCCATTGTAGGCCACCGATAGGTTATTGTAGGTAATAATGGCGCTTTTCTCGCCATCCGGCAGGCCCAACCTGATGGCAAGCGCCTTTTCGAGGTACTCGATGGCTTTGTCAGGTGCTTTGGCATCGCTGAAAACATTGCCAATATTGGAATAGGAGGCTGCCAGGTCCTTCATGTTTCCCAACTGCTCCTTGACCCTTGCCGCTTGCAGCAAATAAACAAGGGCGCTGTCTTCCCGTGCCAGGTTGTGAAAACAATTGCCGAGGGAATTGAACGCTTTTCCGTGCAGCTCAAGGTCGTCTGTTTGCAGGGCGATTTCCAGTTCCCGGCGGTGGTGGGGCAGTGCGTCCAGGAATTTACCCTCTTCCGTATAGGCCAGCCCCCTTAGGTAAGATGCCCTTGCCATGCCCTTTTTGTAGTTTCCTTTTTTTGACAACATTTCCAGCGTATCCGCAGTGTTTAGTCCCGTCTCTGGTTTTTCATTGAGGAGCAGGTAGGCCCATTCGTAATAGGTATCAGCTTTTTTCAGGGGATCATTCTCCAGGTCGAAGGCGTGGCGGAGGCTGTCGGCAGGCGTAGTTTGGGCGTTGAGGCTTCCTTTGGGTAGATTGAATGCAAGGGATAAAACGAATATGGCAGCGTAGCTTTTTCGCAACATTGGTAATGTTTTATCAAAAAACGCACCCAATATAATGCAAAAAAAGGGCAGCCAAGAAGATTTAGGTTGCCCTTTTTTTATGCTCCTTTTGCTAACTGGCCTTTGGGTAAAACAGGCAGGTTGCTTCCCGGCTTTTGCAACTCTCGCCTCCAATGGCGGCACTGCCTGCACCCGCTGACCCTCCGGCTCCCATTGCCCCACCAAACCCGGCAGCCGCTCGTTTGGGGGTGACGATGGCGGCTTGTTCGGGAAAGGGAGGAAGGTGGACTGGCAACGTCTTCAATTTCGCTGATGGCCAGCCAGTGCCTCCCCTTCGCATCCCACCTTTTCCCAAGTCCTTGCATTTGAAAGGGCAGCCGCTGCCAACAGTATTTGTTGTGCCAATTTGTAAAAGAATTACCTTCAATCCCGTTTATTTGTCAAAAACACTATTTTTTTGCCCCGGCACATAGCCGATAACTTTTGTACCGTGAAAAAAACCTTCGCCCTCTTCCTCATCCTGCTCGCCTTTATCTTCGCCTCGGCGGCGCTGACCAGGTATGATGCCCCGAAGCAAAACCTGGCCATTGAGTCCCTCCTGGCAGAACAGGCTTGGGTGGACAGCCTCTTCAAAGCCATGACCTTCGACGAGCGGCTGGGACAGCTCTTCTGGCTGCGGGCGCATACGGACAAGGACGCTGCGCACGAGGCAGCCGTCGAAAACCTCATCAAAAAATACCATCCCGGCGGCCTTTGCTTTTTCAACCCAACCGCCAAGGGGACACCCGAAAAGCAGGTAGCATTGACCAACCGCTACCAGGCACTGGCCACCCGGGTGCCCATGTTCATCAGCATAGACGGCGAGTGGGGCCTGGGCATGAGGATGAAGGGCACAGCGCTGAGTTTCCCCCACCAGCTTACCCTCGGTGCCGTCCAGGACGACAAGTTGATCTATCAAATGGGCGCCGAAATAGCAAGACACTGCAAAAGGGTAGGGGTGAACGTCAACTTCGCCCCCGTGGCCGACGTGAACAACAACGCCGCCAACCCCGTCATCGGCTTCCGTTCTTTTGGGGAAAACAAGTACAACGTGGCCGCCAAGGCCTACCAGTACATGAAGGGAATGCAGGACAACGGTGTGATGGCCTGCGCCAAGCACTTCCCCGGCCACGGCGATACCGACGTGGACAGCCACTACGACCTGCCCGTGATCAACCGAAGCCGGGAGCGGCTCGACAGCCTGGAGATTTTTCCCTTTAAAATTTTGATTGGGCAAGGCGTGGGGAGCATCATGGTGGCCCACCTGAGCGTACCCGCCCTGGACGATACTCAGCATTTGCCCACCAGCCTTAGCTACCCTACTATTACGGGGTTGCTGAAAAACAAGCTGAACTTCAACGGCTTAATCGTGACGGATGGCCTCGAAATGGCAGGGGTAACCAAATATTTCGGGAAAGGCGAAGTGGAAGCCAAAGCACTTGCTGCCGGCAACGACGTGCTGCTGCTGCCGCCCGATGTGGAAGCTTCCTTTAAAACCATCAGGGATTGGTTGGAAAAAGGAAAGCTCGACACCTTGCAGATTTATGGCAGTGTGAAAAAGGTGCTGAGCTGGAAATACCGCATGGGCTTGACGGAATTCCACCCCATTGCGGTAGATCAGGTGCGGGCAGATGTGAACGACAACGGAGCAAAGGCGGTAAAACGGGCACTGTTTGCCAATGCCTTGACGCTGGTGAAAAACGACAACGACCTGCTGCCATTCAGGGATATCGGCCACCTCAATTTGGCGGCACTTGCAATCTGTGCCGGAAAAGACAATATTTTCCAACAATCACTCTCCCGTTACAAGGGCATTGAGTTGTACGCCAGCGGCAAAGAAGTCCCAACGGCTTTGATCTCAAAACTGAAAAACAAGGACGCCGTCATCGTCAGCCTTCACGATATGAGCCAGTTTGCCTCGAAGGGCTACGGCCTGGCGCAGGGCACGAAGGATTTTATTCAAAAACTGCAAAAGGAAACGCAGGTCGTGCTCGTGGTTTTTGGCAACCCCTATGCTTTGAAGTATTTTGAAAATACGGGCTGCATCCTGATGGCCTACGAGTCCGATGACGAGGTGGAAGACCTGGCGGCACAGGCCCTGTTCGGGGCTTTTCCCATCCAGGGCAAACTGCCCGTCACTGCCTCCGGGAAATTCAAGGCCGGCGACGGCATCGTGACCCCCAGCTTGATGCGCCTTGCTTACGGCCTGCCCGAGGAGGTGGGCATGAGCAGCGATAAACTGGCCCGGGTGGACGGCATCGTAGCGGGGGCCATCGCCGACGGGGCCACGCCCGGGGCCGTGGTGCTGGTAGCCAGGGACGGGAAGGTGGTTTTCCAAAAAGCCTACGGCCGCCACACCTACGACAACAAATCGCCCGTGACCCAAACGGACGACATCTTCGACCTGGCGAGCATCACCAAGATTGCGGCCACCACTGTTTCTTTGATGAAACTGCAGGAAGAAGGCAAGTTCAGCGTGCAGGACCCCGTGGAAAAATACCTGCCCGAGTTCGCCGGCTCCAACAAGGCGGGCATCCCCCTCGTGGAGATGATGACCCACCGGGCGGGCCTGACGGCCTGGATCAAGTTTTATGAAAAAACCATCTCCGGCCAGCAAAAGCCGCTGCCAGAGTTTTACCAAAAAAAGAAAAGTGAAAACTTCCCGCTGCCGGTGGCGAAAGACCTGTGGCTGCGGGCCGGCTACCCCGACACCATCTGGAAAGAAATCATCGAAAGCCCTGTGCTGCCGGAAAAGCACTACCTGTACAGCGATCTCGGCTTTTACATTGCGGGTGAAATCGTACACCGCCTGAGCGGCCAACCGCTGGAGGTTTTTGCCGACGAAACCTACTACCAGCCCCTTGGCATGAGGACGACGACCTTCCGTCCCACTGAAAAATTTTCTATCAGCCGCATCCCGCCGACAGAGGACGACCATTATTTCAGGGACGAGGTAATACAGGGCTACGTGCATGACATGGGCGCCGCCATGCTCAACGGCGTCTCCGGCCATGCAGGCCTGTTCAGCGATGCCAACGACCTGGCCATTTTGATGCAGATGCTGCTGAACAAAGGCTTTTATGGCGGGAAGCAATACCTGCAGCCGGAGACCATTGAGTTCTACACCACCCGCTGCAAAGGCTGCACCCGCCGGGGCATTGGCTTCGATATGTTCCAGACCAATGGAAAATTCCAGCAAAACCTATCGAAAAAAGCCTCGCTCAACACTTTCGGCCACCTCGGCTTTACCGGCACGGCGGTCTGGGCCGACCCGGACAATGGGCTGCTTTTTGTGTTCCTTTCCAACCGCACTTTCCCGACGATGAAGAACAACAAGCTGGGCGACCAAAATATCAGGATATTGGTGCAGGATGCGGTGTATGAGGCGATGCGGCAGGATTGAATTTACCGGGCGAATATCTGCCCAAAATCCTGGAATGACTTGAACTCGATGGCATTCCCGCTGGGGTCGAGGAAAAACATGGTCGCCTGCTCGCCCACCTCCCCTTTGAACCGGGTATAGGGTTCTATAATAAACTCGATCCCGTGCTGCCGGAGCTTTTCTGCCAGGCGCTCCCATTCCCCCATTTCGAGGATGGCCCCAAAATGCTTGACGGGCACGTTGTGGCCGTCCACTGGATTGCTGGCTGCGTCGTTTGGGTCGGAGTCCACGAGGTGGGCAGTTATCTGGTTTCCCCAAAAGTCGAAGTCTATCCAGCGGTCGGATGTGCGGCCAACGGGGCAGCATAACAAGCCGTGGTAGAAGTCCATGGTCTTTTCGAGGTCGGTGACGGGGAAGGCGAGGTGGAATGGTTGCATACAGGTGGTATGGTTGCGTGAAAATGATGGGGTCAAAAGTAGCCATTCTTTTTGGCGTCATTGTGTTGTTCAACGCTCTGGTATTGAAAATTTCGCTCATCCCCTGTTCAAAGTGAAATGCAGACTAGCAGGAGGAGAGGCTGGGTTGTCCAACCCAGCGGAGCCGACCCCAAGCTGCCGGGTTGTCCAACCCAGCGGAGCCTTTCAGGAGGAGAGGCCGGGTTATCCAACCCAGCGGAGCCGACCCCAAACTGCTGGGTTGGATAACCCAGCGGAGCCGACCCCAAACTGCCGGGTTGGATAACCCGGCCTCTCAAAACTAAAACGTTGCTGAAAGACCCGCTCTGCCTTAAGACGATGAAAAAATAACTTCGCTAATTTTGATTTTGAAACCCCAGTACTAGAAGGGTTTTTTAAAAATAATCCCGATGTGAAATCGGGATTATTTTTCCTTCGATCCTAAAGCGGGGATGGGCGGAAAATTGTTGGCAGATGGCGATTGGCCCCATTCGCACAATTTAGCATTGGAAGCGGCTATGCGGTGTTGTCAACTTTGCTGCCGCAAATTCAAGATCCCAAATAAAAATCGGGGCTGTTGAAATGAAATTCCAGAAGAAAACCTACTTTGCACCCTTACAGAAAGCTCATTCAGGGATCATTTAAGCGGAGATAAAAACAACGATTCGATCCTTTAAGCGCCGATTTAAAAATTACCTTCATCTTTTATAGATAGTCACATTTAAAATTTGTTGGGACAAAATTCTAAGTCACTGACTTTCAATAAAATGACTTCAATGACCACTGACTTTTAATGACGATTGTCTATAAATTATTCTAACCACCGTATGAAAATCCAACTCTCAAACCCAATCGCCATTGTGGTGTTGCTCCTGCTGGTGTGCACCCAATCCTTTGCCCAGGCTGACCTCGAAACGGCACAGCAACTGCTGCGCCAAAAGGCCCGGGAACTCCAACTCAAGCCTGGCGACTTTGACTGCCTGCAGTTAAAGAACCAGTACCAGAGCCGCCAGAGCGGCGTGATGAACAGTTACTATGCACAGTGCTACGAAGGCATCGAAGTTTACAATGCCATTTTCAACATCCACTTTACCAAAGAGGGGGAACTGCTCACCTGGGGCAGCCGTCTTGTACCTGATTTAAAAGCAAACATCATCGGCAGGTTGCCGAAAATTACCCCTGTGCAGGCGGTAGCCGCTGCGGCACAACAATTGGGTTACGACTTTCAACAACTGCCGAAGGTGAAAAATACACCTGGCGGCCTGGCCCAGGAAGTCGTTTTTGAAAAAGGCAGCCTTTCGATTGAAGACATCCCCGTCCGGCTAATCTACCAACCGATGACGGACGGCACCGTGCACCTCGCCTGGGACCTGAACATTTACCAGCAGGATGGGCAGCATTGGTGGAGCGTGGCGGTGGATGCCGGGAATGGGCAGATTCTCCGAAAGGACGACTGGGTTGTTAGCTGTAATTTCGGCCACCCCGACGGGGATGATTGTCACCAACACCATGATTTCAGTTCAATAAGCAACGGTCTAAATCAACCCCTGGCGCCTGTAAACCTGGCCATGTCGGGTGTTTACAACGTCTATCCCCAGCCGGTCGAAAGCCCCTCCCACGGCAGCCGGCAATTGATTTCAGACCCGGAAGACCTGACGGCCTCACCCTTTGGCTGGCACGACACCAGCGGCGTGGCCGGCGCAGATTTCACCATCACCAGGGGCAACAACGTGTATGCCCAACTGGACGACGACGACAACAACAACACCTTTGGCTTTGCCCCCGACGGCGGGCCGGGCCTGGTGTTCGACTACGCCATCGACCTGGGGCAAGCGCCTTCCACTTACGCCAGCGCTGCCATCACCAACCTCTTTTATTGGAACAACTACATGCACGACCTCATGTACGGGTATGGGTTCGACGAGGGGAGCGGCAATTTTCAGCAAAACAACTACGGAAACGGCGGCGCCGGCAGCGATTATGTCATCGCCGATGCCCAGGATGCCGGCGGACTTAACAACGCCAACTTCGCCACACCGCCAGACGGATCCAGGCCCAGGATGCAAATGTACCTTTGGGACCAGACTTCCCCGCTGCGGGATGGCGACCTTGACAACGGCATCATCGCCCACGAGTACGGGCACGGCATCTCCATCCGGCAGACAGGAGGCCCCGGCAACTCGGGCTGCCTCAACAATAGCGAGCAGATGGGCGAGGGATGGAGCGACTATTATTCCTTGATGACCACCCTGGAACCAGGCGACATGGGCACGGACAGCCGGGGCATCGGCACCTATGCGCTCGGCCAGCCACCCACTGGCAACGGTATCCGTCCCACACCCTATTCCACTTTATTGTCCGTCAACCCCACCACTTATGACGACATTGGCGGCCTGGCCATCCCCCACGGCGTAGGGTACGCCTGGTGTACAATGATTTGGGAAATGACCTGGGGCATCATCGCCCAGGACGGCATGGCGGCAGGTTTCGACGTGGCCATGAACCTCGTTAACGAAGGCTTGAAACTACAACCCTGCAGCCCCGGTTTTGTGGACGGCAGGGACGCCATCCTCGCCGCTGATGTGGCCCTCTATGGCGGTGCCCACACTTGTACCATCTGGACGGCCTTTGCCAAGCGGGGCCTCGGCTTTAGTGCTGACCAGGGCAGTTCCGGCAGCACCTCGGACGGCACGGAAGCATTCGATATGCCACCCTCCTGCACCCTGGAAGCCATGCCTGCCAGTGTCAGCGTTTGCCAGCCTGCCAATGCTGAATATGTATTCAGCGTGGGTCCTGGCAACGGCAATGTGACCCTTTCGGCAACAGCTGGCGTTCCGGCCGGGGCAGTCGTGGCGTTTTCGGTGAACCCGGTGCCACCATCGGGCAGCAGCACCATGACCATCAGCAACACGTCAGCTGTCGCGCCCGGCACCTACACCATCACGGTCGAGGGTGTTGGTGCTTCCACTACGGTCAGCACGGACGTTTCGTTTACCGTTCATGCCAGCAGCCCCACGGTACCTGTGCTGCAAACGCCCGCCGACAATGCGACTGGAGTCAGCATACTTCCTGCCCTTGATTGGACAGGGTCAGGTGCAGATGGATACACCGTTCAGGTGGCTTCGGATGTGGCTTTTACCAATATTGTAGAAACGGCCATGCCGCAAAATGCGACTTATACCTTGACGAATGCCTTGCTGCCTTTGACAACTTACTATTGGCGGGTCAAAGCCATGAACCCCTGTGGAGAAACTGCCTACTCGCCTGTTTTTACGTTTACTACGGCGAACGTACTATGCGACAGTTGGGCCAGTTCCAATGTACCCGTCACGATTCCCTCCAATGCGGCCACAACGGTTACTTCCACCCTGAACATTCCAGCGTTCGGCTCCATCCTCGATGTAAATGTAATTGGGCTAGATATCACCCATTCCTGGGTCAACGACCTGATCATTACTTTAACCAGCCCGGAAGGTACCACTGTCACTTTAATGGATCAACCATGCGAAGGGGATAATGACGTTCTCATCAACTTTGACGATGAGGCTGCCAGCCCGAACTTTCCCTGCCCGCCTACCGACAATGGCACCTACCAACCCTTTTCCCCCCTTTCCGCTTTTGACGGCGAAAACCTGAGCGGTACCTGGACGCTGTCCGTAGAGGACGTATTTCCGGCCGACGGCGGCACCCTGAATGACTGGTCGCTCAATATCTGCTACATCCCTGTTGAATATTGTGCATCCGGCCCTATGGATCCGGGCGATACAAAGATTGACTCGGTGCATTTCAATACCATAGCAATAGGTTCTCCCCCCACTACTTGCGAGACCTATACGGACAATACTTCCCTGAACACCACGGTCATGGCTGGTAGTTCGTATGACCTTACGATTGTGAACGGCTCCTGCAGTGGAAATCATTATCCTGCATACGCCGCTGCCTACATTGATTACAACAATGACGGCGACTTTGAAGATACGGGCGAACTCGTCTATTCCTTTGGCCCGACCACAGGGCTGAATACCATTCCTGTCGGCAATATTGCCATACCTGCCATGGCATCTGCTGGCGACCGGCGCATGAGGATAGTGTTCAGTGAAGATGGTGTCGACCCGCCCTCCTGTGGCACCTATTCTTATGGGGAAACGGAGGATTACTTAATCACTATTGACCCTCCCATTGTTTATTGCGAATCTGGATCAGTTAGTACGGGCGACACAAAAATTGACTCGGTGCATTTCAATACCATAGCAATAGGTTCTCCCCCCACTACTTGCGAAACCTATACGGACAATACTTCCCTGAGCACCACAGTCAATGCTGGTAGTTCGTACGACCTTACCATTGTGAACGGTTCCTGTAGCGGTAATCACTATACTGCCTACGCTGCTGCCTACATTGACTTCAACAACGACGGCGACTTTGAGGACGTTGGCGAACTGGTCTATTCTTTTGGCCCGACCACCGGGTTGAACACCATACCGATTGGCAATATTACCATACCTGCTATGGCTCCTGTTGGCGATAAACGCATGAGGATAGTGTTCTGGGAAGGTGGGGTTGTTCCACCCCCCTGCGGCACCTATTCTTATGGGGAAACAGAGGATTACACGATCACTATTGATGGGCCTGTTGAATATTGTGCATCTGAACCCACTTTTTCAGATGACACAAAAATCGACTCCGTGCATTTCAATACCATAGCAATAGGTTCTCCTGCCACTACCTGTGAAACCTATACGGACAATACTTCCCTGAGCACCACGGTCGTCGCCGGTGGCACTTATGGCCTTACGATTGTGAACGGCTCCTGCAGCGGCGCACCTTATCCTGCCTACGCTGCTACCTACATTGACTTCAACAATGACGGCGACTTTGACGACACGGGCGAACTGGTCTATTCTTTTGGCCCGACCACCGGGCTGAACACCATACCCATCGGCAGCATTACCATACCTGCTATGGCACCTGTTGGCGACAAACGAATGAGGATAGTTTTCAGTGAAGATGGCGCTGACCCGCCCGCTTGTGGCGCCTATTCATTTGGGGAAACGGAAGATTACACGATCACTATCGTTGAGCCAGTCTGTCCTCCGCCGGCCAATTTAATGACAGCCAACATTACCCAAACCAGTGCCGACCTGACCTGGGCGCCGGGCGGCAGTTGTGCAGTGGGGGCAGAATACTGGGTGCTGGCTAATCCATCCTCAGCACCTGTGACCGGCACCGGCACTGCCGTGGGTTGTTCCCCAGCATTTCCTATCAATGTAACCGGACTGATGGCTAACGGCACCTATGATGTTTGGGTGTACGAAGATTGCGGGATAAATGGCATGGCGGGCCCTGTCAACATAGGCACTTTTAGTACCCTGCCGCCTCCGCTCAGCAACCCTTCCGACTGCCAGCTCAACCTGGGGCTTGACGATGACAACTGCCCTGTCAACAATGTGTTCCAAATAAATGTGGCAACTGCTCCCGGCACTGCCCTCGGTACGGACGTTTTCGTCACGGACGTCAAACTGATCATCGGCCATACTTGGACAGGCGACCTTCAAATTAGTCTCGTCTCGCCCAATGGCGTGTCAGTGCTGCTCTCAAGCTTCAACGGTGGATCGGGCGACAATTACGGCAACCCGAACGACAATACCTGCGCACAGGTCACCAATTTCAATATGACCGGTGCTGACGGGCCAATAGGCGACGGCACGGCCCCCTTCATCGGTTCCTTCATCCCGGAGGGCGACTTTACCAGTTTCAACGACGGCAGCTCACCCATCGGATTATGGGAACTGCGAATCTGCGACGGTGCCGGCCAGGACATTGGGACCCTGCAATACGTGGCTATTTCGTTCTCCGATCCTTGCGTGCCCGTCACCTGGACGGGCGGCGGCGATGCCCTGAACTGGTCTGACCCGGCAAACTGGGATGGCGGCAACGTGCCCCTCCCTTGTCAGGACGTGATCATCGGCAGCGGCATGAACGTGATAGTGCCGACGGGCTACCAGGCTGTTGGTAAAACACTCGACGTGCAGACAGGGGCTGTACTGACTACGGAAATGACCGGAACGTTGATTATCGAAAACTAAGTGGCCTGAAGCTGCTATACCCTGCGTTGATAGTATTTATATAAAACTATTGGCGCAGGGTATCCTTCAATCTTTCATCACTTTGGCCACTGCCATTTTGCCTTCCTTTGTCTTTACTGCGAATAGGAGCATACCCGGCCCCAAATCCTCTATTGGAATTTTGCTTTCCGTTGTAATATTCTGATAACAGGCAATTTTTGCCCCCATGTAATTGTACAGATCTACATCAAATGGCTGTTCGGAAAAATCCGGGTGAATAGTGACATACGTGGATGCAGGGGATGGAAATATAGCTACATGCGCTGACCTGATGGCCTCGGTACTGTAGGTGACCGCACAGGGCAAAGTGCAGTCCTCGGGCCATTGTTCCGTATTGATACAGCAGCCGAAATTGAACCAATAAAACGTGGTCTCCAATAAGCCTTTTGTACAGCCGAGGCCTTCCACCCACCTCGAGGCAAAAGGCGGGTCGCCCAGGTACTGCAGATCGATCACTTTCCTGCCTTGACTATCGGTGGATGTATCCGTAACGACGAGGTTTTTCCCGGTAGCATATTCCACGGTGTCGCTGACTGCCAATGAAAAATCATAGAGCAGGCTTTCCTGGCCAACCGGGAACTTCGCCCATTCCTGGGCATAGAACCCCAAGCTGCCCTGTCCAGGGAAGCGCAGAAAATAAACCTGTTGGCCCATGATCCTTACAGCCCCGGCGAGCAAGGTCACCGACGGGTTGGCAGGCAGGTAGTGGTGCTGATCAGTGATGCTGTAACAGAGGGTTTTCAAATAAACCTTCACATAATCCATCCCATTTATGGTGGTATCGCCTTCCAGCCAATATTTCCAGGTGTTGTAATAATCATTGGCCCCAAGAAGCGGGTTGTTGGAATTGACCACCCACTCGGCACCGGCATCCGGGAATACGGCCTGGGCATGAAGTGCAGCGTTCAACAAAAGCATGAAAATAGATACCTTGATTTTAGTTTTCATCGTATTTGGCTGATTAACGTTAGTGTTGTTCCGCCCACCAACAGGTTTTCACCATATACCGGGAAAAGCCGTGCAAGTCAACTTTGTCAACTCTTTTCAAAAAATACCCCCCGGCAAAACCCACTGTGAAAGATATCATAAAACCTGGCCAACCAAAATGTATTTACACCGCCGCCAAAAGCAAGTATCCAAGCTATCCTCTCACCCTCTCATCCTCTCACCCTCTCACCCTCTCACCCTCTCCTCCACCGGCAATTTCACCGCCGTCACCACCCGCCCCACCGGGTAGAGGTTGAACGTCGGCTCATAATATGGCGTCCGCTGATAAACAAACCCAAGCATCGCCCATTTGCTCTTCGCAAACTCCGGGTCTTCCTTTTTCTTCGCCTCCAATTCCGCCTTCACGTCGGGATGTTTTTTCAGAAACTCGGCGGCCATGTCCTCGAACACATAATCGGAAAAGCCCTCTTTCTGGCCCAGGATGCCATCGAAGAAATTCCAGGCGAAGTAGCTGTCCACGCCCTGCGGCTCCAGCGTTTCCACTAAAAAACGGACGGCAGGCTGACCGGTGAAAGCCACATAGTCGCCCTTGTGATATTTGCGTCTCACCGTTTTCACCTCCACTTCCACCTCCTGGTGCAGGTAGTGGCCTTCGTAGGCGCCGCGGTCTTTGTATTTTTTAATGGAATACATTTCCACCTCCACCTCCGTGTCCTCGCTCAGGCGCAGCAATTGGACGCCGTTCCATTGCAGCCGCCCGGCTACCTCCGAGTACGCTTGCGGGAAAATGTAGGCCAGCGGTTTTACCACCTCCACACTGGGCTTGAAATGGTTCCAGTAAGGGATTTCCTTTGTGTAGGGTGCCGAGCGGTCGTACCACAGGCGTTCGAGGCCGGTCACTTCGCTGGGCTTGGTCTTGGCTTCGTAGCCTTTGAAAGTAATCATGTCGGGGTTCGCCTCGTCCATTTTCCAGTCGAGCGGGAAAGTCTCCTGTTCCATGCAGGCCGTGATGGCTTCTTTGCGCTTGGCGATGATGACTTTTGCCCTTGCATTTACCTCCTGAATGGTCACGTCCATGAAGGCATAGGTGGCCCGCAGGCGGTCCGGGTAAGGTTTCAGCATGTGCGTTTCGGGCACGAAGGCGATGCAATGGTGCGTGGCGGCGAAGCCCGATGCGAAGCGGGGCGAATCGTTGAAGCCGGGGATGCCCTTGTCGGGCGTGCTGCCCCACACGTTCACGTAGGGGCACATTTCCCATTTGCGCTCCGCCATTTTTTGGTATAAAACGGGCAGCAAATCCTCGCGCAGGTATTTGCCCAAAACAGGCCCGAGCTTGTCTTCCTGCGTGGCGAGCATGGTCATGGTATAGGGGTAGTCGGCACCGTTGGAGGTGTGGTTGTCGATGAAAACATCGGGCAGCCAGTAGTTGAAGATCTGGGTAAAAGTCTTTGCGTTTTTCGAGTCGCATTTGATGAAATCCCGGTTGAGGTCGAGGTTTTTGGCATTGCCCCGGAAGCCGTACTCGTCGGGGCCGTTCTGGTTGGCACGGCTGCAGCAGCCCCGGTTCAGGCCGCCGCCGATGTTGTAAAATGGCACGACGGCCAGCACCACGTTTTCCAGAAACGGCTGCAAGTCAGGTTTTTGCAGATAATCCCGCACCAGCATCATGGTGGCGTCCACGCCCTCCGGCTCGCCGGGGTGGATGGCGTTGTTGATGAGCATGATGCACTTGCCCTGCTTGCGCAACTCAACCGGGTCGAAGTTTTTGTTTTTGGACAAAACGGCTACCTGCAAGGGGAACCCTGCATCGGTCGTGCCCCATTCGGTCACCTGGAGTTGGTCGTAGGCGGTATCCAGTTTTTTGTAAAAATCAGTGGCCTCCTGGTAGGTGGCGGTAGTGTTGTTGTTTTTTTCAAATGGGGTGCGGAAATCGGCAGTTTGTGCCATTATGGAAAAGGATGTGAGGGTGAGGAGGATGGTTAGGTGGTTCATCTTAAATTTAGTTTTTGCTTGCGAGGAGGATAGGAACACGGATTGGGCGGATTAGACGGATTTGGGCGGATTTTTTAGAAATGCGGATCTGTTTAAACCCGTCTAATCCGCCCAATCCGTGTCCTCATCCTATTATGACGGCTGATTGAAGTATGGTGCAAGTTCCTCCTTAAAATACTCCATCGCATTATAAACCGGCAAAGGCATGCCGCCGCCCAGCGCACAAAGCGAACCCGTTTTCAAAGTACCCAACAAGTCCGTAAACAGCTCCCTATCAATCTTGTAATCCTCCGCCTGGGCCTTTTGTAAAAGCTCTTTCCCACGCACCGAACCAATGCGGCAGGGGAAGCATTTTCCACAACTTTCATGCGCCGTAAAAGCAAACAAATGCTCCAGGTAAGCCACCATCGGGAACTCCTCCGGCACGCTCACGATGCTGGCATGGCCGAGCAGGAAGCCGTTTTTGGAAAAACTTTCAAAGTCCACTGTGAGGTCAGAGATTTTAGAAGTGGGCACCAAACCGCCAAGCGGGCCGCCGATGTGCAGTGCCTTTACCTTGCGGCGGAAGCCACCACCCATCTCATTCACCACCACAGAAAGCGGCGTGCCCATGTCCACTTCGTAGATGCCGGGGCGGTTGAAGGCACTGTCGAGCGAGAGCAGCTTGGTACCGCTGCTTTTTTCCGTTCCGATGTCGGCGTAAACAGCGCCCCCGTTTTCCAAAATGAAAGGCAGGCTCGCCAGTGTTTCCACATTGTTCACCACGGTCGGCTGGCCGAAAAGGCCGTAGTTGACGGGGTAGGGGGGGCGCACCCTCACTTCCGGCCGCTGGCCTTCGATGCTGGACAGCAGGGCCGTCTCCTCGCCGCAGATGTAAGCGCCCCGTGCCTCGATGATTTTAAATTCGTAGCTGAAATTGCTGCCCAGGATATGTTCGCCCAGAAGCCCTGCGCTGCGCAGGTTTTCCAGCGCTTGTTTCATCACCTCAATGCTCTCCGGGTATTCGTAGCGGATGTACAACACGCCCCGGTCAGCGCCGGCCACGTAGCCGGAAATCATCATGCCGAGCAGCATTTTAAGCGGCTGTTTTTCCAAAACATAACGGTCGGAATAGCTGCCCGGATCGCCCTCGTCGGCATTGCAGACGATGAACTTGCGGTCGCCTTTTGCTTTCCGGCAGCCGTCCAGTTTGATGGCGATGGGGAAGCCGGCCCCGCCACGCCCCCGCAGGCCGGAACTTTTTATTTCTGCCAAAATGTCTTCGGGCGAAGTAGCCAGCATCTTCTTCAAAACCTCCAGGCAACCCTCAACCGTCATCGGTGCTGAGGTCAGGATGCCAGCGCCTTTGGAAGCAACGTTGTATTTGTCTTCATACGACATGCTGCCGGGTTGGCCGTTGAAGCCTTCCGTAAAGGCCTGCTTGCCCGAATAGTTGTGGCCATTGTAGTAAAAGGCGCTGTTCTCATGGCAGCGGCCCAGGCAGCACATTTCGCCGATTTCTTCTTCCTTGAAATGTTGGCCCAAGTCTTCCTTTAATTGCTCCTGCGTACCGGCGCACAGGCAGGCGCTGCCATTGCACACAAAGACCTTTTTGCCCTTGTTCGAGGGGCGGGTAAAGTCGTAGAAAGTGCTGGCGCCATACACACTGGCGTCGCCGATGAGGTACTCGTCGGCCAGGCGCTGGGCGTCTTCCTTGGTGAGGATGCCTTCGGGCTCGGTGAGGTTGCCTATTTTTTCAAAAAGATTGTCGGTCAGCCCTTTTCTGCCGGACAGGGCGGTGATGTTTTTTGACATGAGTGGTTAGGATTTATTTGTCATTAGTCATTTTTGTCATTGGCCATTGGGTGAAATGAGTAGGTTTTCGCTTGGCCCGAAATATCCCACTTTTTATCCATTTAGGGTTTTATATGGGGGAAAAGATTGAAAAACAAGCATGGTTTGGGCGAAGATGGGCCTATTACCGGCAACTTTGGATTGAATATTTTAGTGAAACAAGTCCTTCAACTTCATTGCCTATCAAAGCGTTTTCCCACCGTTACTTTTGCAACATGAACCGCAAACATTTCCTCAAATCCTTATTCCTCCTCCCTGCCGGGGCTTTGGCCATGCAACTAAAAGACTTCCACAAAGAGGCGTCTGATTTTTCCGCTTCGCAAAAAATGCCCGTGCTGTTTATCGGCCACGGCAACCCGATGAACGCCATTTTTGACAACAGCTTCACCCGCACTTTAAGTGATTTGGGCAAAAGGCTGGAGCGGCCCAACGCCGTCCTCGTCGTGTCCGCCCACTGGCTGACGAGGGGCGAAACTTCGGTGGCAGTAAGCCCCAATCCGGAAACAATTTATGACTTCTACGGCTTCCCGCCGGAGATGTACCAGGTTAAATATCCTGCTCCCGGCAGCCCGGCCACGGCCAGGGAACTGGTGCAAAACGTGCAGTCCATCCAGGTGCATGAAGACCACGAAATGGGCTTCGACCACGGCGCCTGGACTATCCTCAAACATATTTTCCCAAAAGCAGACATCCCCGTTTTCCAACTTTCTATTGACTACAACAAGCCCCCGCAGTGGCACTTCGACCTCGCCGCCGAGCTGAAAAAACTGCGGGAAAAAGGCGTCTTGATCATCGGCAGCGGCAACATCGTCCACAACTTGCGGATGATGGATTTTCAAAAAGAGGCAGCTCAATTTGAATGGGCCATTGAGTTTGATGAATTTGTGAAAAACAAAATAGCCAGCAAGGATTTCCAATCGCTGATCAATTACCAAGAACAGGGAAGGGCGGCGCAACTTTCCGTGCCGACGAACGACCACTACCTGCCGATGCTCTATTCCCTGGGGCTATTGGACAAAAAAGAGGAAGTAAGTTTTACCTTTGAAACGGTGCAGAACGGGAGCATTTCTATGCGGTGTTTTGAGACTGCGGCGTAGAGGTTTGAAATCGTTAGAATTTGTTTGAAAATAGTTTGAAAATTGCCCTCGTGGCCCAAAACAATTTCAAACGAACTCAAACAAATTCAAACCACCTCAAACTATCCCTATACTTTTCAGTTTTTTTGAAACCTTGCTGATTAAAGCCATAACCTTCATCCCTTAATTTTCATGATCGGAAAACCTTCACCTATTCTTTTGCCTGTCATTTTCCTGCTTGGCAGTGCTGCTTTTTTTTCCTGCAAACCGGAAAAAGCAAAAGCCCCGGCCGCCAACCCTGCCGCTGGAAGGAACGCTCCTTTGCAAGTGGAAGCCTTTGTCGTTCGGGCAAAATTACTCAGCGAAAACCTCGAAGTGCCGGGCACATTGTTGCCTTTTGAGGAAACAGAAATCCGCCCTGAAATATCTGGCAGGCTGGTGAGCCTCAACGTGCAGGAAGGCGGTGCCGTGCAAAAAGGCGCCCTCCTTGCCAAGCTGTTTGACGAGGACCTGCAGGCCCAGTTAAAAAAGCTACAGGTGCAGCTCGAAATAGCCAAACAAACCCTGGAACGCCAGCAATCGCTCCTGAAAATACAGGGCATCAGCCAGCAGGAAGTGGACCTCAGCGAGCTACAGGTAAACAACATCAAGGCCGACATCGAACTCGTACGGGTGAGCATTTCAAAAACAGAAATCCGTGCGCCGTACAGTGGGATTTTGGGATTGCGCAATGTCAGCCTTGGAGCTTACGTCTCACCCACCACCCTCATCACCACGCTGCGGCAAGTGAGCCAGTTGAAACTGGATTTCACCGTACCGGAAAAGTATGGCGAAATGTTCAGGAAAGGCCGCACTATCAACTTCACGGTGGCTGGCAACAAACGCCTGTTCAGTGCCTCCGTCATTGCCACCGAAGCAGCTGTAGATGTTAGCACGCGCAGCCTGACCGTGAGGGCCCTCGTGAAGGGGATGGACAACGCTTTGTTGCCCGGCATATTCGCCAAAGTGCAGTTGAACATGGGCGGCAACGAAAAATCGCTCATTGTGCCCACGCAGGCCGTCATCCCGCAAGCCCGGAACAAGCAGGTGATCGTATTTAAAAATGGCGCTCCCGACTTCCGCATCGTGGACACGGGCATCCGGGATTCGTCGTATGTGCAGATTCTGGAAGGGCTGAAGGAGGGGGATACGATAGTGACGACGGGGCTTCTGGCCATCCGGCCTGATAGCAAGTTGGTGTTGTCTAAGGTGGAGTGAGGGATGCAGTGAAACCTTTTCTAAAAAACCGTAGATTTGTTAGGAAAAAAGATAAGCCATGTTTGAAGTTACCATTCGCACCGATAACCAGGACGCATTGAAGAAACTTTTGGAGGTTTTGACTTCTTTAAATTTGCCGATCCCCAAAAGTTCAAATGACACTTCTTCAAAAATAATCGTAGAAATTCCCATCCAAACGGCTGAATCAAAAAAAAAGATAATGGGCATTAAAGGTTGGTCAAAAGGGCCTATTCCACTGCCGGAAGGTTTTGATAAATTACCCGAGAATTTTATACCTGGTTTTGGATGTCTTAAAGGCATGTTCGAAATGTCGCCAGATTTTGACGAACCGTTGGAAGATTTTAAAGAATACATGTATTGATGGATTTTTTGATTGACAGCCATGCCTTGATTTGGTACTTGAACGGGGATGCCCAACTCTCTGTCAATGCCCACTCCACGATTTCCAACCAAAATAACAGGCGTTGGATAAGCCCAGCATCTATATGGGAAATTGCTATCAAGGTCAATTTGGGTAAGCTCAATTTGAACCGGCCCTTACCGGATATTCAGGTTTCTCTCTCAACAGATGGTTTTTTATGGCTGCCCATCGAGTTTAAACATGCCATTCAAGCCGGCAATTTACCGCCCCACCACCGTGATCCCTTCGACCGTATGCTCATTGCCCAGGCCCTTGCCGAGGGCATGGCCATCGTTACAAAAGACCCAGGGTTTCCGATTTACGGCGTCAAAACTTTATGGTGAAAACTTCAATGATAACTTATCTAAAATCATTTTCTATGAAAAACTGGCTTACCCTCCTTTTCCTCGCAACGAGTTTCCTCGTTTTTTCCCAAACCAAATCCGTCAAAAAATCCCCACCCCTCGCCGAGGCCAGCCCCGAAAGCGCCGGCATGTCCACCGAGCGGCTGGGCCGCATTACCTCCATGCTCGAAGCGGCGGTGGCCAAAAATGACATCCCGGGCGCCGTGGCCCTGGTGGTCAGGAACGGCAAGATTGTCTATTGGAATGCCTTCGGCATGGCCGACAACGCATCCAACCGAAAGCTGAAACGGGACGACATTTTCCGCATCGCTTCGCAAACGAAAGCCATCACTTCTACTGCCGTGATGATGCTTTGGGAAGAAGGTAAATTCCAACTCGACGACCCCATTTCCAACTACATCCCCGAATTCAAAAACCCGCAAGTGCTCAAGGATTTCAAATATTCCGACACAACCTGGACGACCGAGCCTGCCAAATCGGAAATTACGATCCGCCACCTGCTCAACCACACCTCCGGCCTGGGCTATGGCGTGATCGACGGCGACGAACGTTTCCAGATGATGTACCACAAAGCGGGCGTCACAGACCTGTTTACCACTGAAAATATCTCCATTGCCGAGAGCGTCAAGAAGTTGGCGATGCTGCCCCTTCACCACAACCCCGGCGAGAAATTTACCTACTCCGAGGGCCTCGACGTTCTGGGCTATTTTATCGAAATCGTCTCCGGCGAGCCGTTCGATGTGTATTTGAAAAAGCACATTTTCGAGCCGCTGGGCATGAACGACACCTATTTTTATTTGCCTTCAGAAAAAGCTGCCCGCCTCGTCAGCGTACAGAAGCCGGACAACGGCAAATGGGTGCGCTTTCCCGTCACTTTTTACGACACCGACTATCCTGTAAAAGGGGCGAAGCGCTTCTTTTCTGGTGGCGCTGGTCTCAGCAGCACGGCAAAGGACTACGCCACCTTCCTCCAACTATACCTCAACGGCGGCGAACTGAACGGCATCCGCCTGCTCAGCCGCACCACCATTGAAACCATGCTGGCCAACCAAACGGGCGATTTGTTGCCCTGGGGCGAAGGCAGCCAGTATTTTAGTCTTGCCTACAGCGTGGTGACCCCCAAAGGCGTGGCAAAAGGCGGCATGGGCGGGCTTGGCACTTTTAGCTGGGGCGGCTATTTCAACACGCAATACCAGGCCGACCCGGAAGAGAACATCATCTGCATTTTGATGAAACAGACGCAGGATTTGGACAAGGACGATACAGGCTGGAAGTTCCGGCAGTTGGTGTTCTCGGCGCTGGATGATTGAGGGTGCAACCTTTGGGGAATTGCCGTAGTTTTGTAAGGAATAATTCAAGTTATGTTTGAAGTTACCATTCGCACGGATAATCAAGCTGCTTTGCAGGAACTCATGGAGTTTTTGGCGAAGCTGGATCTGAAGATTCTTGAGAAAAAGACTATAGCTCCTGATTTCAAAAATGGGAATAAAATGAAACCCGCTTTAAAAACTGAGGAGGTTACAGTTCAAATTCAGGAAAAAAAAGATACTGGTGAGGAGCTTCATGCCAAACCTATCCCTTCCATTGCTTTTGCTGAATGGACTGGTGTAGCTCCCGACCCTGAAAAGTACAAACGAGGTTTTGGATGCCTTAAAGGCATGATTGTTATGTCACCAGATTTTGATGAATCTTTGGAAGATTTTAAAGAATACAACTGATAAGATTACGGTTAAACAAACTAGATAAACATGAGAAAGTTATTAAAGCCATGAAAAAAATAGAATTTGAAGTTAGAAAGAACGGGGAACTGGTTAATACTTTTGAATTAGAAAATGTAAAAAATGAAGCACAAATTATTTCACTGATTCAAAATTGGTTTGACCCATCTTTGCATACACTTTATAGGTTGGATAATTCCTTACAAGTTAAGCCATTTACAGTGCTTGATGATCTCCCTGACAAGGTTATTCTTGTAATTTTACCAAAAGATAGCCAAGGTGGTGGGGCCTATCCACTTGCAGATTTTACTGCATCAGACATGGCCAAGGAGGAGGACGATTCTACTGTTTATCACGCAAGTTTTGGAAAAGCTGCAGGATCAGAAAACATAATTGGACAAAATGATTTAGGTAGGCCCTCGCCCCTGCTTGATCGTATTACCTTGAACCCGAAGGTGTGTTTTGGTAAGCCCACCATTCGGAATATGCGTTACCCCGTTGAAACAATTTTGGATCTGCTTTCTGCGGGCATGACTGTTGAAGAACTTTTAGAAGATTATCCCGATATAGAGCATGAAGATATACTTGCCTGCCTCGCTTTTGCCGCTAAGATGATTCAGGTAAAAAGCATTCATAAAGTTCATGCTGCCTGATGAAGTTTATTATTGACGCTCAATTACCAAGGAGCCTGGCAAAGTATCTTCGCTTAAAAGGACACGATGTTGTTCATACTATAGATTTACCGAATGGTAATTTGACAGAGGATTTTGAAGTAATCAAGATTTCTATGCAGGATCAAAGGATTGTGATTTCCAAAGATTCGGACTTTTATGATTACTATGTACTACATCAAGAGCCTTGGAAATTATTGAATTTGACAACAGGCAATATTGTGAATAAGGATCTGTTCGCTCTTTTCGACCGAAACTATGCTCAATTATTGGCCCTTCTGAACCAATACAAGGTGGTTGAAATGAACAATTTCTACATCACCGTTCATTTTTGATTTTTCACCTTTGAAACTCTCTGCATGACCATTTCCGAACTCTCCCTCCGCCGCCCCGTCCTCGCCATCGTGATGAACATCCTCATCGTGTTGTTTGGGGTCATCGGCTTCCAGTACCTGGGCGTACGGGACTATCCCGCCATTGACCCGCCCATCATCTCCGTGCGCACCAACTATGCCGGGGCCAACTCCGACATCATCGAGTCGCAGATCACCGAGCCGCTGGAAAAGGCGGTGAACGGTATCGCCGGGGTGCGGAACATTACCTCCACCAGCAGCCAGGGCACCAGCAATATTTCCATCGAATTTGAACTGGGCGAAGACCTCGAAGCTGCTGCCAGCGATGTGCGGGACAAGGTGGCACAGGCCGTGAGCGGCTTGCCCCCCGATCTCGACGGGCAACCTGTCGTTCAAAAATCGGACGCCAGCGACCGGCCCATTGTCGCTACCACCGTGCAGAGCAACATCCGCAACCAACTGGAACTCACAGAACTGGCCACCAACCTCATCGTGGAGCGGTTGGAGACCATCCCCGGTGTGAGCAGCGTGCGGATTTGGGGGGAAAAACGCTTCGCTATGCGCCTATGGCTCGACCCTGCTAAAATGAGCGCTTACAGCATTACACCCATGGATGTCAGGAATGCCCTCAACCGGGAAAACGTGGAACTCCCCACCGGTAAAATCGCCGGGAATGCCACCGAACTCACCGTGCGCACCTTCGGCAGGCTGGATACAGAAGAGGAATTTGAAAACCTCACCATCAAAAGCACCAATGGCTCTGAGGTGAAATTCAGGGACATCGGCCGTGCTGTGCTCGGCCCTGAAAATGAGGAAACCGTGTTGAAAGAAAGCATGGTGCCGATGATAGCCTGCGCCATCAGCCCGCAGCCGGGTGCCAATTACGTGGAAATTTACGACGAGTTCATGCGCCGCTACGAGCAACTGAAAAAGGAGGTGCCGGAAGATATTAAGCTCAACATCGCCTATGATGGGGTGAGTTTTATCAAAAACTCCATCGTGGAAGTGCAGGAAACCCTGCTCATAGCCATCATCCTCGTGGTGATGATCATCTACCTGTTTTTCCGGGAATGGATCATCGCCCTGCGCCCGCTCATTGACATCCCAGTGTCGCTGACCGGGGCGTTTTTCATCATGTACCTCAGCGGTTTTACCATCAACGTGCTGACCATGCTCGGCATCGTATTGGCCACAGGCCTGGTGGTGGACGACGGCATCGTGGTCACGGAAAACATTTATAAAAAACTGGAAGCAGGTGTGCCAAAATGGAAAGCAGCGTTGGACGGTTCAAAAGAAATTTACTTTGCCGTCATTGCGACCAGCATCACCATTGCGGTCATCTTTTTGCCCATCATTTTCCTGAAGGGGTTTGTCGGCAGGCTTTTCCAGGAGTTTGGCATCGTGGTGGCGGGCGCCGTGCTGATTTCGAGTTTTGTGTCGCTCACCCTCACTCCTGTTTTGACCGTAAAAATGGCCGGGAAAGTCCACAAGCACAGTTGGTTTTACCGGGTATCCGAGCCGTTTTTCCGGGGCATGGAGAATGGCTACAACTGGCTGCTGCAGGGCTTCATGCGGGCGAGGTGGCTGGCATTCCCCATCGTGTTGGGCTGTTTTGCCATCATTTGGTTTATTGGTAAAAACCTGAAATCCGAACTCGCACCGCTGGAAGACCGCAGCCAGTTCCGCATGAGCGTGACGGCCCCCGAAGGCACGAGCTACGATGCAATGGACCAGTACGTTGACCGCCTTTCCCAATTTATGATCGACAGCATCCCGGAAAGGGAAGTGGTGCTTTCGGTGACCGCACCCGGTTTTACAGGCTCAGGCTCCGTGAACACCGGCTTCGTCAGGGTGACACTGGTGCCAACTTCAGAACGTAATCGTTCGCAAGATGAAATCGTGCAGATGGTGAACCGCAACATGCGCAATTTCAGCGAAGTAAAAGCATTCGCCATTCAGGAGCCGACTATTTCGGCCAGCCGCTTTGGGGGGCTCCCCGTGCAGTACGTCATCCAGAACAACAATTTTGAAAAAATACGGCAGGTGTTGCCAGCCTTCCTCGATTCGGTGTCGCAAAGTCCTGTTTTCCAAGGCTTTGATAGCGATCTCAAATTTAACAAACCAGAACTGCGCATCGAAATCAACCGACTGAAAGCCACCCAGATGGGCGTGAGTGTAGGCGACATTTCCGAGACGCTGCAACTCGCCCTCAGCAACCGCCGCATGGGCTATTTTATGAAAAGCGGCAAGCAGTATCAGGTAATGGCCCAGGTGGAGCGGGGCGACCGGGACGACCCCACCGACCTGAAAAATATCTACGTCCGCAATACCCTGGGCGATATTATATCGCTGGACAACCTCGTGACCATCCGGGAGGAAACAGCCCCGCCCGTCATCTACCATTTCAACCGCTACAAGTCGGCCACGCTGAGCGCAGGCCTAGCCCCCGGCTATACCATCGCCGATGGTATAGCCGAAATGCAACGCATTGGCGACAAACTGCTCGACGACACCTGGAGCACCCAACTGGCCGGCAGCAGCCGTGACTATGCGGAGAGCAGTGGCAATACGAGCTTTGCCTTCATCCTGGCGCTCGTGCTGATTTTCCTGGTACTGGCCGCCCAGTTCGAGAGTTTCATAGACCCGCTGGTCATCATGTTCACCGTGCCGCTGGCCATTGCGGGGGCCGTGCTGTCGCTGTGGCTGTTCGGCCATACGCTGAATATTTTCTCTCAAATCGGCATGATCATGCTCATCGGCCTGGTGACGAAAAACGGCATCCTCATCGTTGAATTTGCCAACCAAAAAAGACGGGCGGGCGTACCCAAACTACAGGCCGTCATTGAAGCATCCAGTGCCAGGATGCGCCCCATCGTGATGACGAGCCTGGCCATGTCGCTGGGAGCGTTGCCGATTGCGCTTTCTTTGGGCGCTGCCGCCACGAGCCGTATCCCGCTGGGCGTGGTCATTGTCGGCGGCATCTTGTTTTCGCTGGTGCTGACCTTGTTCGTCATTCCGGCGATGTACAGCTTTTTGTCGAGCAGGAAGGAGAAGGTGACGTTTGAGGAGTTGGTAGGGGAGGAGGAACCTGTTCTGGAGGAGGGTTGATGTACTATCGATCGCAGCGGCCTGTTACTGCCCCTTCCCACAGTGTGGTTTTAAACCGCAAGCTGTGTGAAAGGGCAGGAACAGGTTTGAATACTTATGTTTTTCAGACTGAATGAAGCTTTCCCATTTCCCTAAAAACTAATGGCACCCTACCTCTCCGGCACACGTCCCGCTCCCTGCCTTTCTATCATCCACTGTGGATATTCCGGGTTCAGGGCACTCACTTTGTCCAGCCTGGCCAATGCTTCCCTGGACATTTTCAGCGTAACGCTTTCGATATTGTCCAGCAATTGATCCTTGCGCTTTGCCCCGATGATGACGCTTGTGACGGCGGGTTGGTGCAGCAGCCAGGCGATGGCCACTTGTGCCACAGAAACCTCGTATTCCTTTGCTATTTCATCCATCACATCAATGATGTTGTAGGCCTTTTCCTTGTCAATGGGCGGGAAATCGAAGGCATCCCGGCGGCGATCGCCGTCGCTGGTGTGGTCACGGCGGTACTTTCCGGTGAGGAAACCCCCTGCCAATGGGCTCCAGGGCATCAGGGCCAGCCGCTGGTCTTTTATCATGGGTATGAGTTCCCGCTCCAGTTCACGGCTGGCAATGGTGTAGTACAACTGGGTGGCCACGAAGCGGTTCCAGCCCATGCGGTCAGCAAAGCCATTGGCCTTCATGATTTGCCAGGCGGCGTGGTTGCTCACGCCGAGGTAGCGCACCTTGCCGCTGCGCACGGTGTCTTCCAACGCCCGCATCGTCTCTTCCAGCGGGGTGTATGCGTCCACGCCGTGGATGTAGAGCAGGTCAATGTGATCCATGCCGAGGCGCTGGAGGCTTTCGTCCACGGAGGCGAGGATGTGGTATTTGGAGAGGCCGATGTCGTTCAGCTTGTCGCTCATGCGGCCCCGCACCTTGGTGGCGAGGAAGATTTCATTTCTGGAAATACCCAGGTCACGGAATGCCTGGCCAAGTATCTGTTCCGATTTTCCGAAGGAATAGACATTGGCGGTGTCGTAGAAATTGATGCCGTTTTCGTGGGCAGTTTTGACGAGTTCGTTGGCTTCGTCCTGCTGTTGTTTGCCAATGTTGCCCCAGAAACCCTCGCCGCCAAAGGTCATGGCGCCAAAGCATAGTTCGGAGACGAGCACGCCGGTGTTCCCTAAAAATTTGTACTGCATGATTGGGTGGGTTTGAAGTAAGTGTTTAAAGTTCGAGTAGGGAATGACATAAAGAGGAAGATGGTTTATAACAGGGATGGATTTTTCGAAATTTTGGCGAAAGCCTGCGGCATTTACCCGATCCTGAAGTTGTTAAAAAATTTGTGATATGTATAGTAAGTAGTTGTTAGAATTTGTTCGACATTGTTTGAATATTGTTTGAATATTGTTTGAATATTGTTTGAATTTGTCAGAAATAGGCTTAAATAATTGATGACCAGCAATTTTCAAACAATCTTCAAACAACCTCAAACATCGAGGAAAGTGTCGATTAATACCATTGAACTACTTAAGGATCGAAGGAAAAATAGAATAGTCAATTTATTTTTCCTTCGATCCTAAGTGATTGATTGTGTGAGTATTTTGGGGGAGGAATGTGAAGGTGTTCATATTTCTTTATTTCATACAAAAGCATAAAGATTTGAAAGAATGCGCTTTGTGAGTTTGTTCAGGACACGGTTTTTTGAAGTGTGCCATTTATTCAAAAATACAAACAGCAGAGGAGCCTGAAAAAAATTGTTACCAGTAGCTCCCCGCCATCAAATACCCTTTCACATAGTCCTCAACTCCGGCCTCCAGGGAATAGAAGGGCTTGTCATACCCTGCGCCCCGGAGCTTTTCCATATTGGCCTCCGTGAAATACTGGTACGTCGCCCGTATGTCTTCCGGCGTGTCAATGAAGTTGATATGGGGTTCCAGGTCCATCGCCCGGAAGGTGCTGGTGGCCAGGTCGAGGAAAGCTCTTGCCCGACCTGTGCCCACGTTGTAGAGGCCGCTGTGCGGTTGGTTTTGGTAAAAAAACCAGCATACATCCACCACGTCTTTCACATAAATAAAGTCCCGTTTTTGGTGTCCGTGGGAGATGCCGGGACGGTGGGAGCGGAAGAGTTTCATTTCACCTGTTTGCCGAATCTGTTTCACGGTGTGGAAGATGACGGAGGCCATCCGCCCCTTGTGGTACTCGTTGGGGCCATAAACGTTGAAGAATTTGAGGCCAGCCCAGAAGTTGTTCGTTGTTCGTTGTTCGTTGCTCGTTTTTGGTTGTTCGTTGTTCGTTGTTTGTTGGAGGGCCCATCGGTCGAAATCGTTTTTGCTGCGGCCGTAAGGGTTTAGGGGTTTTAGGGCAGGCACGATGTCGTGGCGATCGTCGTAGCCGAGCTCGCCGGAGCCGTAGGTGGCGGCGCTGCTGGCATAGAGGAGGGGGATGCCGTGCGCGGCACAGGTATTCCAGATATGCTTGGAATATTCCAGGTTGAGGCGGTCAAATATGGCGGTGTCCTGTTCAGTGGTATCCGTCCGGGCGCCGAGGTGGAAGATGAAACTGACCTGGCCGGCGTTTTTTTCCAGCCATGCAGGAAACTCGTTGCGGTGGATTTTTTCACGGAATTGTTTGTCTTCAAGGTTCCTGTTCTTGCCGGGGTTTGAGAAATCGTCCACAAGCAGGAGATCAAAAAGGCCTTCGTCGTTGAGCTTTCGCACCATGCAACTGCCGATGAAGCCTGCTGCGCCTGTTACTATTACCATAGATTCAGTTTTGCTTCGCAAAAAAATGGTTGTCGGCCCAAAGATGCGATCCACTTGGCAAAAGAGCCTGTTATTTCGGAAACAATGGCCAATGAATTGGCATGCGGGAAGATCCAACTACTGCCCCTGCTTTCCTGGGTCATTTTCAAACATTTCGAGCAGGAATTGACGGTTTCTAAAAGGCAGTTTTTGAAACCAAAACCCCGGCGTAGAAAATGGATGACGGCCAATTCGTCCGGGCTGGATGCAGGTAGTTTTGCCGAGTCCGGTCAGCCCTTTTTTTCTGAATGTTGCGCTCCCGCCAGTCGTTGCCCCATGACGCCAACTGCCGCCCTACCGCAGTACGGTAATATCCCCGCTCAGCTTCACCTTCTCGCCGTCGGTCGTCGTTGCCGTCAGCATCCACACGATGACGCCCTGCGGAACTAATTTCCCCCGGAACGTACCGTCCCATGCTACCGGGACATTGGGCAGAAAATTCTGTTGCTCAAAAAGCTGGTTGCCCCAGCGGTCGAACAATTGCAGCGAACTGATTTCCGCCACCTCCGGCCCGGCGAAAATGGTCAGGTGTTCATTCGGGCCGCCGCTGCCGGGGCGGAGGGCGTTGGGCACGAAAATCCGTACCCTTCGATCCACCTGCACCATGAGCGAAGCGCTGGCTGTACAGCCATTGGCGTCGGTTGCCGTTAGCGTGTAGTTTGCCGTGCCAGGGGCGGAAAGGAACGTGCCGGGGCAAGTGGGGCAATTCACGCCAATGGATGGCGACCACTCAGCGGTGGCTATCTGAAAATTGGCAACCGGTTCCACCCAGATACTGTCGCCGGTATGGAGGACAATATGCCGCTGATCGAAAGCAAGGGACAATTCGTCGGCTTCGGCTACTTCAAGTTCCTGGGCCAGCGTGCATCCCTCCGGGTTGGTCGCCGAAAGCTGATAGATGCCACCAGGAAGGCCGTCCCATTGAAGTGGGGTGCCGGTGTAAAACTGGGCGGTGTGGTTTTCCAAAACCAATTCCACGGGCAGAAAAGCGGTTATGACCGTATCCAACCGGATAAGTCCATCTTCTTCGCCAAAACAAAGCTCATCGTGGGCCGAAGCCTCGAAATCAAGGCCAGCATAAGTTACAGTTGTGATGACCAGGCTGTCGCAGCCGAATTGATTGGTCAGCAACAAGGTATCTATACCAACCGCCGCCTGATCGCAGGAAAGGGCTGTTAAAAAGGCCTGGCTCAATGGAGCGAGGGTGGTCGTGGTGACGACGAGACTGTCGCAGCCCGCCGAATTTACCAATAAAACCGTATCAATGCCGACCGCCGCCGGGTCGCAGTTTTGCACAAAAAGCGGTGTAACGGAAATGGCTGCCGGGTCGAACGAGGTGGTGGTGATAACCAGGCTGTCGCAGCCCGCTGCATTGGTCAGCAAGATGGTGTCCACGCCCACCGCCGCCGGGTTGCAGGAAAGTGCTGTCAGATTGGTTTGGCTAAATATTGCCAACGCAGTCGTGGTAATGACGAGGCTGTCACAGCCTGCCATATTGGTCAGCAAAACCGTGTCCACGCCGACTGCCGCCGGGTCGCAGTTTTTTTCAAATAGTGGTGTAATGGAAATGCCGCTTGGATCGAACGTGGTCGTGGTAATCACCAAACTGTCGCAGCCGAACTGGTTGGCCAGCCACAGGGTGTCAGTTCCTACTGTGCCTGGATTGCAGGAAAGGGCTGTCAGCAAGGTCTGGTTTGAAGGTGCCAACGTGGTTGTGGTAATGACC
Source organism: Lewinellaceae bacterium (assembly GCA_020636005.1). GTDB lineage: Bacteria > Bacteroidota > Bacteroidia > Chitinophagales > Saprospiraceae > UBA6168. The sequence goes on along the minus strand of JACJYR010000006.1, from coordinate 74,901 downwards.
AAACTATCGCAACCAGCCAGATTGGTCAGCAAAACGGTATCCACGCCGACCGCCGCCGGGTCGCAGTTTTGCACAAAAAGCGGCGTGATGGAAATACCGCCTGGGTCGAAAGAGGTGGTGGTAATCACCAAGCTGTCGCAGCCCGCTGCGCTGGTCAGCCAAACGGTATCAATGCCAACGGAACTGGGGTTGCAGGAAAGTGCTGACAAATTGGTTTGGCTAAACGAAGCAAGTGTGGTTGTAGTAATGACCAAGCTGTCGCAACCTGCCATATTGGCCAGCAAGACGGTGTCCACGCCGACCGCCGCCGGGTCGCAGTTTTGCGCAAAAAGCGGTGTGATGGAAATGCCGCCTGGGTCGAACGAAGTGGTGGTGATGACCAGGCTGTCGCAGCCGAATACGTTGGTCAGCCACAGGGTGTCAGTTCCCAATAATTGGGGGTTGCAGGAAACGGCTGCCAAATAGGTCTCACTGGACGGTAAAAGCGTGGTGGTGGTGATGACCAGGCTATCGCAGCCTGCCACATTTGTCAACAAGATAGTGTCAACGCCGACCGCTGCCGGGTCGCAACTTTGCGCAAAAAGCGGCGTGACGGAAATGCCGCTGCCGTCGAACGAAGTGGTTGTGATCACCAGGCTGTCGCAACCGAAGGTATTGGTCAGAAAAACAGTGTCAATGCCTATCGAATTGGGGTTGCAGGAAACGGCTGCCAAAAAAGTCTCGCTGGTCGGCACCAGTATGGTGGTGGTGATGACCAGGCTGTCGCAGCCCACCGCATTGGTCAGCAGCAGGGTGTCCACCCCGACCGCTGCCGGGTCGCAACTGGTCTGTATAAGCTGGGTTTCACTTGAAGCCAAAAATTGCAGGCTGACCTCGACGATGCTGTCGCAGCCGCTGGTTGCCATATTGGGGAAAATGACTTGTCCGTTGGGTTGTAGTTCATCGAACGTTTCACCGCCCAAACTGAATATTTCACCAGGGCAAAGCACCGGCTGGAGGGTGGCCGTTGCTATGACCTGCGTCACTTGTGCCGTATCCGTTGCCGTGCAACCATCCATTTGAACAACAACACCATAATTGCCGGGATTGGTCACGCTGAGGGTCGGTGCGCTGCTGCCGTCGTCCCATAGGTAAGTTGCGCCTGGCACGGTGGCATCCAACAGTGCTGTGCCCGTATTGCAGATCACCGCATCGGACAATTCAAAATCAGGCAGCAGATCTGGCGTTGCAAACTCAAAATCAACAAAATCGCTGCTGCCTTGCGGGCAGACGGATTGAATCTGCCCTTCATAATCGGTGCAGCCGGGCAGGGCGTCAAAATCCCAGGTATTACCGGTGGTAGCAGCGTCCGTCCAGACGGGGTCTCCTACTTTCCGGTATTGTATCAAATAACTGCTGGCGGCGGGTTGGTCCGTCCAATCCAAGGCAGGGGTTACCGTCGGGCCGGAAACGACTACGTCGGTCGGTGGGGTGCAAGGGCCTTCGATGATAAAATAAGCCGTTACCACACCCGTAGTTTGAAAAGCCAAATCAATCGCATCGGCAAACTGGTTGGGGCCGAACGAGTTCCCGCTCACCTCCCAATGGTCGAACTGCCAACCGGGGGCCGGCTTGGCAACGAGGTCAATGCTGACATCCCCGAAATAATCGCCCACATACGGATAGATCGTTGGCGTAATGGTATTGACCATGACTTGGTTGGGCGAACCGGCCGGGGAGACATTGACCGTCAGCCCAAAAGGCCCGGTTACTTCGTAACAGTCAACGATGCTCGCATCCAGCACCTGGCAGCGGGAATTGATAAAATCGCGCAGCGCATTGACGTTTTGGTTCCACTGGCCCATCGTGCCGCCCCACCTGGAACACTGTTGGGGCATTTCCGGCGCTATGGTATTGATCATGGAATCCAGCAGCGCATTCATGTACTCGCAGGACAGCGAGGTGTTGAGCAGATCAGCGTAACGGTTGATGTACAAGTCCTTGAACTGCGGGTTGGCATAAAGCGCCATGAAAATGTCAATGTGGTTCTGCGGGTCGCCGCTGTTGGGAATTTGTTCGACATCGCAGGGGTCGGCGGTCGGGCCGATGTTCGGGATGCCGGTGTAATTGATATAATGCCCGAAGGTGGCGTCCATGTCCCACAGGGCATAGCGCCATTTTGTCGCCCCGCCATCGGGGTTGTAGCCCCGCCACCAGGAGGTGTTCCAGTTGAGCCAATCCTTGCAAACCGTGTGCTGGTTGATGATGACGTAATCAATCAGGCTCAACAGGTCAAACCGCTGCTGCACGTAGTCGTAATTGGCGGGGACGGCCATGTTGTTGCCTAAGATAAAATTTTTGAGGGGCGTCCAATTGGCAAACGACCCATACTCTGCCCAGGTGGCGCCCCAGGTTTTTATATAATCCATATCGAACTCGTCCTGGTCGTAGTAGTGCTTGGTAAAATCGGCATCGTCCACTTTCTCCCGCAGGTCATAGACTCCCCAGTATTGGCCATTTACATACAAAACACAGGAACGGTGGGTGCGGACGTCCAAATCCAGCCCACCGTGGAGGGCGAGCGTGTGGACATAAGAATCCCGTATGTGGGCACCGCCGTTGGAAAAGGGATAGTTGTCGTTGGCAGCCGCTTTGAGTATGAGCCGCTGAAATTTCTTCCGGTCACGCTCCGGAAAAAATTCGTGTTTCACGACATCCTTGTACCCCATCTGGTCACGGGTGATCCAGTCAATGCCACGTTGGGCGTAGGCCCAGGAATCGTTGCCGTGTTTGTTGAATTCGCCGTAAGCCTCGGTTTCCAGCACATTGTTTTCAAAATATTCGAACGAGCCGGCCGGGTTGCTTTGCTGGCCACTCATCAAGTTTGCTACGCCGTTGCCAGCTATGGAAACGACCGGTATGGTATGGTTGACGTTGATGAAATAAGTATTGGCTGTCACAAAACCAGGCAGTATCTGTGGGTCGGTACTGAAAGCCCTTGCCTTCAAAACGGTGGTCGCCGTAATGTTCAATGCGCCCGAATAGAGTGTGGAAGCAGCGGTGGGTTCGCTGCCGTTGGTGGTGTACCGAATGGTAAAACCTGGGTCGGTGCTAAGGCTCACTGCTGCGCTGCCAGAATAAAAACCTGCCTCTATACTCGCCTGCACGTAGGGGGCATAGGCTTGATAGGAGGTTCCGGTATTGGCCGTGCCGGGCGTCGGTGTGGTGAAAATTTTCCAGTCAAAGCCTCCGTTGGGTGAGCGGCCGTAACTGTGGTTTACCTGGTTCGGGATGGTAAAGTTGTAGCCGTCGGCCAGTGAACCGTCCGGTAGTGACAGGATCACCCATTCGCCTTTGGTCTGGCTGATTTTGAAATTGGTGTGCATGGCCGCCCCGACGATTTTGTCCTTGCCGGAGCAGAAAACCGTGCGGTAGGCCCCCGGGGCGATGCTTTGGCCGTTTGGTATCACCCATTTCTGGAGATCGGCGGGGTCGTCGCTCATAAACCACCCGCTTATGTTCACGGCAGTAGGGCCGACGTTGTAGAGTTCAAACCAATCTTCCCGGTCGCCGTCGCTGTCGAGCAGGCCGTTCAGGTTGGAGGCGCAGACTTCATTGATGATGATCTGTGCGATTATCGGCTGGAGGGTGCATAGGCACAAAGCTATGGCGGGTAAGAGTCTTATCATTTTTGAGATTGGGTTTAGTCGCTGTGGGGGTGAAATTAGGGAATTCTGTAATTCTAAGGGGTAGTTTCGAGGTTTTGCTGATTGGCGACAAGTGTAGCAGACATTATGAAGAATGGCGGTATTTATTTTTGCTGATAGATTTTGGTTGGAAGTGGGTAGATTTGATTTATCTAATTGGCAACACCCTCACTTTACCTTTTGTCTCATTTACGGTGACCGGGGCACCTGCCTCTAATTCGGGTTGAAATTTTCGCATATTGTTGATGACCAAGTGACCAATAGCGTCGGGCATCACGTCCTGTGTTCTGAATTGAAAAACGCTTGGTGTTTCCGCTTTTGTCGTTGCTAAAATAGCGCTAAAGTCAAGGTCGTGGGTGAATACGCAATAGGAATGTTCCTTTGCATAAGCCATAATGACAGTGTCCGGTGATTTCATGGCTCCTATCTCCGACCAGTGGGCAGCATACCAACCTGCCTTCTGTAAGACACTTACCCAAAGCGGTGATAGGTTCATATCTATCAATATTTTCATGCAGCGACGGGCACTTCAACTTCTTCGGAACGCCAGGCGGCGTAGGATAGTGCCTCACGGATATCATCTTCCTCTAAGTAAGGATAGGCTTTTAGTATATCCTCGTTGGTATGGCCTGACGCCAGCAATCCGACAACCATACCTACCGTCACCCGCATCCCCCGGATGCAGGGCTTGCCGCCCATCCCGAGCGGGTCGAATGTTATGCGGGTTAGTCTTTTCATTGTAGTGTTATTTTTCAAAACTTTTCTTTAGAAAATTTTGGTAATAGTACGGAAAATGGGGACAGGTGCACATAAATGATTTGCTCTTGGGGCTTTACCTTGCTGGGCAGCATCTGCATGCTCAATTCGTTCAGCAGTTTCTTCTAAATGATCCGCTCCACGATGAGCGTCAAGCTACTGCAAACTCCGTATCCTCCCGCATCACAGGTGCATGAAATCCGATGACCAACTCCTTTTTGGGCACCCCTGCATCCAGCAGCATTTGCCCGATGATGAGTTCCGTGCCATCGTGGTGCAGCCAAACCTTGCCATCTGGCTTTACCTCAATATGGGCGATGCATCCGTAGATGCGGTGCTGACCATCCCGCCAGCCGTTGTTAAAGACCATGTATTGGCCATGTTCTTCATCTGTGATGACCTGTACCTCGAAGTCTTGGTGGTCGCCAAGGCGTTTACCCAAATCTTGGACAATTCGGCGGGCAATGCTTTTATATTTTTCTATTTTTTCCATTTCACGATGCTTTTTCTTTTGATGTCGTACACCACGATTTTAACCTCATGGGCACTCAAAACTTTTTGGCTGATTGGCTCCTGGAATAAACCTTCGTAAACCGGCAAGGGTACAGCCAAAAATAGCACCCGGATAGGTTCAACTTCTTCCAAGGCTTCCTTGTAAAAGGAAAACTGTCCCACTGCCCCATAAAACTCGTACAGTTCGGAAAGGCCAAGGAAACTTTTTATTTCAACGGCAATAACATCCTTTCCTTTCTGCGCCCCGATGAGCTTTTCTGCACCCAAACCAATCTCGATGGGCCTGGCAAGCCCGGAAAGCCGCAAAGGGTCGTGCGTAATCGTCCAACCGTCGCCTATCAAGGCTTGCTTGACCAATTCGTGGTATTTGTCTTTTGCCATGTAGCGGTTTTTCCTTGACAAAAATACTCAAAATTCCCAAACAAAAACGGCCAGGCACTACCGTACCTGACCGCTCCAAATATCTCTTGTAAAAGCTACTATTCCACTCCCACCGCCGCCTTCGCCTCTTCCCGAATCGGCGCCCGGAACACCACCTTCCCGTCAAAAGCATCCATCACAATCTTCTCATGGGGCTTCACTTTTCCGAGCAGCATCTGCTTGCTCAGTTCGTTCAGCACCCGCTTCTGGATGACCCGCTTCACGGGCCTGGCGCCGAATTCGGGGTTGAAACCTTCGTCGGCCACAAACTCGGCGGCTTGCGGGGTGACAATCAGTTCGATGTCCTGCTGTTTTAATAAATCAATCACCTGCTGCAGTTGCAGTTCAACAATCGCCTTGATGTCCCTTGCGGACAGCGGCTGGAACATGATGACCTCGTCAATCCGGTTCAGGAACTCGGGTCGCATGGACTGTTTCAGCAAATTGAAAATCATCTCCTTCGTGCTTTCCACTACCTCGTCGTGGTTGGCTTTGGTGATAGTTTCAAAATTCGCCCGGATAAGGTCGCTGCCCAGGTTGCTCGTCATGATGACGATGGTATTTTTAAAATTCGCCACCCTGCCTTTGTTGTCGGTTAGACGGCCATCTTCCAGCACCTGCAAAAGGATGTTGAACACGTCGGGGTGCGCCTTTTCGATTTCATCCAAAAGGACTACAGAGTAGGGCTTGCGGCGCACGGCCTCGGTCAATTGGCCGCCCTCGTCGTAGCCCACGTAGCCAGGAGGCGCACCGACCAGGCGGCTCACGCTGTGGCGCTCCTGGTACTCGCTCATGTCAATCCTCGTCATCAGGTTTTCATCGTCGAACAGGTACTCGGCGAGGGCTTTCGCCAACTCGGTTTTACCGACACCGGTTGTCCCCAGAAAGAGGAACGAACCGATGGGGCGCTTCTCGTTGCCGAGGCCCGTGCGGCTGCGGCGGATGGCATCGGAGACGGCCTCCACGGCCTCGTCCTGCCCGACAACCCGGTTGTGCAGTTCCTCTTCGAGGTGGAGCAGTTTTTCCCGCTCGCTCTGCAACATGCGGGTGACGGGGATGCCCGTCCAGCGGGCGACGATTTCGGCGATGTCCTCGGCGTCCACTTCCTCTTTCACGAGGAGCTTGCCGCCCTCCTGCATGTCCTTTAGTTTATCATTAAAACCGTCGAGGCGCTTTTGCACGTCGGGGATGCGGCCATAGCGGATTTCGGCGACCTCGCTGAACTTGCCCTCCCGCTCCAGGCGGGCCGCTTCCAGTTTCAGGTTTTCGATTTCCTCTTTGGCCTGTTGGATGCCGTTCACCACCTCCCGCTCGGTTTCCCACTTGGCTTTCAAGCCGTTGCGGCGCTCTTCGAGGTTGGCGAGGTCTTCATTGATTTTCGAAATTTTAACATGGTCATTTTCCCGTTTCATGGCCTCCCGCTCAATTTCGAGCTGGCGGATTTTGCGCTCCACCTCATCGAGTTCCTCTGGCATAGAGTTCATTTCGAGGCGCAAACGGGCAGCTGCCTCATCAATCAGGTCAATGGCCTTGTCCGGCAGGAAGCGGTCGGTGATGTAGCGGGTGCTGAGTTGCACCGCAGCCACCACTGCTTCGTCACGGATGGTGATTTTGTGATAAGTCTCATAGCGCTCCTTCAAGCCACGCAGGATGGAGATGGCATCCTCTTCCGAAGGCTCGTCCACCGTCACTACCTGGAAGCGGCGTTCAAGCGCCTTGTCGCTTTCAAAATACTTCTGGTATTCGCTCAGTGTAGTGGCGCCAATAGCCCGCAGGTCGCCACGGGCAAGGGCCGGTTTAAGGATGTTGGCGGCATCCATCGCTCCCTGGCCCTTGCCTGCGCCTACGAGGGTGTGTATTTCGTCAATGAAAAGGAACATGCGCCCTTCTGCGCTGACCACCTCTTTCACCACTGATTTTAGGCGTTCCTCAAACTCGCCCTGGTATTTTGCGCCAGCAATCAGGGCGCCCATATCGAGGGCATAGATGTCCTTGTCACGCAAGTCTTCCGGCACGTCGCCGTTCACGATGCGGTGCGCCAGGCCCTCGGCGATGGCGGTTTTACCAACGCCGGGTTCGCCGACGAGGATGGGGTTGTTCTTGGTTCGCCGTGCGAGTATGTGCAGCACCCGGCGGATTTCCTCGTCCCGCCCGATGACGGGGTCGAGCTTGCCGTTACGGGCCCGTTCGTTCAGGTTGACGGCGTATTTGTTGAGGGCGTTGTAGCTTTCCTCGGCGCTGGCAGTGGTCACGGTGCTGCCCTTGCGGAGGTCGTGGATGGCGTTTTTCAGGCCCTTTTCGTTCACGCCGCTGTCCTTCAGCATTTGGGACACCGTGCTTTTGGTCGTCAAAAGGCCAAGCAGCAAGTGTTCCAGGGCAACGTACTCGTCCCCAAATTCTTTGAGGAAGGTATTTGCTTTTTGGAGGATTTCGTTGGCCTCCCGGCCAAGGTATTGGCCGCCGCCGCCGCTAACTTTTGGGTAGCCGGCCACTACGCTGTCTGTTGCCTTTTTCAGCACGTCGTAGTTGACGCCGAGTTTTTTGAAAACAAAGGGCGTCACGCTCTCATCCACCTCGAAAATGCCTTTCAGCAGGTGGCCGGGTTCGATTTGCTGGTGGCCGTTTTCCATGGCGAGCTGCTGCGCCCGTTGGACGGCTTCCTGCGATTTTATGGTTAGGTTGTTTAAGTTCATATCTTTTGAATTGAGAATTGAAAATGGAGAATTGAGAATGATTGGGCATTCCCACTTCTTTAAACGCATTCTGGGGCAGGTCGTTCAAGCGGTGTGCCATGAGATTTATCAGGTAATATTGGCGGTAGGAATTGGATTTTGGGTGACATTTTGACACAAAAAGTTGGAAATAGGGTGACGGGATGGCAGGGAGAAGGACGACTTAGCTTTAACAGCACTATTCCTCCAAATCATCAATAAACTGGAGCAACCTGTCCAGGATTCGATTGCGCTTTAGTGTACTTTCGTCGGAGGAGAGAATTCCTTTGTTATCATCCTCACGTAGTTTGTTCCACTCACTATGAATTACCACCAGAGTTCTGCTATTTTTTCCCATTTTTTTCAGGTACTTGAATGCCTCTTTTACTCTGTGTTCTTCAATCAATTCCAGCACTATTTGCTTTGAAAAGACAGCCTTTGGATTTGGCTTGGGGGAGGTATATGTTTTTGGAAAATAAGATTTCACAGCTAACAATTGCTGGAACAATTTCTTCCATGCCTCATATGTCGGAGGATTTTGCCGAAGCCATGATTCCAGTTCAGTCATCGAGCCCGGGTTCTTCTTGGCGAGCTTCTCCAGAGCAATCAAAGTGTAAGTTGCAGGTTTTACCTGCGGCAGGATGTTACTTTGCATCATCTCTTCAATCAGCGGAAATGCCTGCATCCATGTGTTACACTTTTTCAGCAAAGTATTGAATGTGAAAACGTCTGGACGAACTTTTTCCCGCTTCATCTCCTCGAACCACTTGAGCGCCGTGGGGTAATCGGGGCTTTTGTTGACCAACGTGTTATACGAAATCTCGTTAGGCGTCAAGCCCTTGGTCGACATCTCCTCAAACCATTTCAACGCCGTGGGGTAATCGGGGCTTTTGTTGACCAACGTGGAATACGAAAATACGTCCGGCGTCAAGCCCTTGGTCGACATCTCCTCAAACCATTTCAACGCCGTGGCGTAATCGGGGCTTTTGTTGACCAACGTGTTATACGAAATCTCGTTAGGCGTCAAGCCCTTGGTCGACATCTCCTCAAACCATTTCAACGCCGTGGCGTAATCGGGGCTTTGTTGACCAACGTGGAATACGAAAATACGTCCGGCGTCAAGCCCTTGGTCGACATCTCCTCAAACCATTTCAACGCCGTGGCGTAATCGGGGCTTTTGTTGACCAACGTGGAATACGAAATCTCGTTAGGCGTCAAGCCCTTGGTCGACATCTCCTCAAACCATTTCAACGCCGTGGCGTAATCAGGGCTTTGTTGACCAACGTGGAATACGAAAATACGTCCGGCGTCAAGCTCTTGGTCGACATCTCCTCAAACCATTTCAACGCCGTGGCGTAATCAGGGCTTTTGTTGACCAACGTGTTATACGAAAATACGTCCGGCGTCAAGCCCTTGGTCGACATCTCCTCAAACCATTTCAACGCCGTGGCGTAATCGGGGCTTTTGTTGACCAACGTGTTATACGAAATCTCGTTTGGCGTCAAGCCCTTGGTCGACATCTCCTCAAACCATTTCAACGCCGTGGCGTAATCGGGGCTTTTGTTGACCAACGTGGAATACGAAAATACGTTAGGCGTCAAGCCCTTGGTCGACATCTCCTCAAACCATTTCAACGCCGTGGGGTAATCGGGGCTTTTGTTGACCAACGTGGAATACGAAAATACGTCCGGCGTCAAGCCCTTGGTCGACATCTCCTCAAACCATTTCAACGCCGTGGGGTAATCGGGGCTTTTGTTGACCAACGTGTTATACGAAATCTCGTTAGGCGTCAAGCCCTTGGTCGACATCTCCTCAAACCATTTCAACGCCGTGGCGTAATCGGGGCTTTTGTTGACCAACGTGGAATACGAAAATACGTCCGGCGTCAAGCCCTTGGTCGACATCTCCTCAAACCATTTCAACGCCGTGGGGTAATCGGGGCTTTTGTTGACCAACGTGTTATACGAAATCTCGTTAGGCGTCAAGCCCTTGGTCGACATCTCCTCAAACCATTTCAACGCCGTGGGGTAATCGGGGCTTTTGTTGACCAACGTGGAATACGAAAATACGTCCGGCGTCAAGCCCTTGGTCGACATCTCCTCAAACCATTTCAACGCCGTGGCGTAATCGGGGCTTTTGTTGACCAACGTGTTATACGAAATCTCGTTAGGCGTCAAGCCCTTGGTCGACATCTCCTCAAACCATTTCAACGCCGTGGCGTAATCGGGGCTTTTGTTGACCAACGTGGAATACGAAATCTCGTTAGGCGTCAAGCCCTTGGTCGACATCTCCTCAAACCATTTCAACGCCGTGGCGTAATCGGGGCTTTTGTTGACCAACGTGGAATACGAAATCTCGTTAGGCGTCAAGCCCTTGGTCGACATCTCCTCAAACCATTTCAACGCCGTGGCGTAATCGGAAATGGAAATCAGTTCGGTATAAAGAATTATTTTGTTTTTATAGGTAAAGGCGTAAGGAAAAGCATTGCTCAATACTTTTTGTGCCTGGCTGTTTTTTCCTTTTGAATTATAGGCTTTTGACAATTCCACGTAATAGGGGATGAAGCCTGTATTTTCCCTGATTAGATAAGTGTAACGGTCGATGCGGTTTTCAGCACTTTCGTCGGCTCTGAATTTTTTACCCACTTTTTGCTCTTGCTCTTTCAGAGCTCTCTGCATGGCGGGGCGGTCTTTAAAGTGCAGCCGGCACACCTCACGCACATATCCATTGATGGCAAAGCGTTTGTCAGCATCGGCAACTATCAGCAGTGTTCTGTGAAGCGATTGCATTTCGTCCTTGAACTCAGCGACTTGAATGCCATCGGGCAAAATCTCTTGAAAGGCTCGTGGTTGATAGGAAAAAACAAGTCTGCAAATCAATTCTACCTGGGTTTCGTCCAGCCGGTCGAGCAGGCTGCGGAGGTAGTCCTCCCTGTATTTTTCAAAAGAGGCGGACTGGCGCAAGTTTTCAAGAAAAGCTTCCTTGTCTTCGAACAGGTCGTCAAAAGTTGATGGGATGTTGAGCAAGAGCCAAGTGTTGCCGCCCGTTTTTTGGTAGATAAGGTTGAGTTCAGGTCGTGTGAATTTTCCCTGGTAAAATGGCCAGAAGTAGTCAGTAGCAATTTTTTGTAGTTGGTTTTCCCGCAACGCAACTGTAAGGTGATTTATCTCCGGCAGGTCAATAAAATGACGGGATTCGAGAATGATTTTGACATGGGAGTTAGCACTGAGTTTTTTCAGTATTTCGTGTAAAGCTTGGTCTTGCAGACGGTGGCTATCCTGGCCTGGCTTAAGTTCAAGGGCAAGCTCCATGTTTTCGAACCAAACCAGTGTTTTGTTTTGAAATCTCGCTGCGATTGCCTGTGCAAGGCGGTGTGTCTCCGGCAGTTCTGGGTTGCCAAAAATAAGTTCTCCTGCAATGGCGCTTGGAATCAAACCCTCCGTCAGTGTGACCCGAACGGTTTCGAAATCTTTCAACTGCGTTTCTGACCAACGCTGGATGGTAAAGGATTTCCCCATCTGCGCTACGCCGTAGAAAGTGAAGATGGGCTTTGCCGGGTTGTTCCAAAAATCGGTCAACTGCTGCATCTCGGCGGCACGCCCTGCAAGGTGCTCAGGTGAATCGGATGCTGAGGAGGGAGAAGTTTTTATTGTCTTGGGAATATAAGCATTGCCGCTGACTACCTCTGGTTCTACTTGCGGCAAGTTAAAAAAGAGCCGGAAGAGGTTGTCCCATGCACCGGGCATCTCAAAATAATGGATTGGGAGAAAGTAAGGTTTGTGGGCTTTGTTGCCATTCGGGGGCAGTACGGCGACGAATTTCTTCTTGTTGTTTTCGATTTCGTCGTATATCCTTTTTCGAATGATGTTGCCCTCCCACTTGACGCCGAGTCCTTTACCTGGCTCTTCGTCGCCTTCCGCCCTACGTTTGTAAGTTTCCGTACAAATGCAAAGCACGAAATCAGCTTCACGAATCTGGCGAAACATCCAAGTATCCCAATCTTCTTCGGGGAAGGCCCCTGCTACGAATTGGTCAATATTTGCTTCCACGCCACCGGGGTTGCGGAGTTGGTTGGCAAAATTGGCAACCCAATCACTGTGTTCCGGAGAGTCGTGACTGTAAGAAATGAATATTTTGAGTGGGGATGTGCCTTGGTTTTTCATTATTTGAATGGTGGTAAAACTTGGGTGAAAGGTAGCGATAATTCTTCAAAAAAGTAGTCAACTGACACCTGTTCGTAAATAACGGCGCCACCTGGCGCTTCCGCCACCGCATCCTACAGGAGCATTTTGCGGGGCAGTGGAAGGAGAATGACGCCGAAAAACCGTAGTTTTGTAAAAAATACAACCGCCATGTCCGCAAGCGCCTTGAAAGAAGAAGTCCGCAAATTGAGCGCTGTTGAGCGCATCCTTTTTGTTCAGTACATCCTCGACACTTTGAGGGAAGATGCCGGGGAGTTTGAGTTGAGCGAGGAATGGAAGCAGGAACTTGACCGCCGCACAGCATCCTACCTAAATGGCACTGCCAAAACCTACACTTGGGAAGAAGTCCGCAATAAAGTGCTGCAACAATGAACTATATGCTCATTTTCCACCAATTGGCTTTGGAGGAATTGCAAGATGCATTTAACTGGTATGAAGGGCAACGTCAAGGGCTGGGTATAGAATTCATGGATGCGATAGACGAAGTTGTGCAGCTTATCCTTTCAAACCCTGCCTCTTTTCCGAAGGCTTATCAGCAACGGCGCAAGGCATTGCCAGTCAGGTTTCCATTCTTTGTCATTTATGAACTGCATGGCGACGTGATTTTGATTGTAGCAATCATTCACGCCAGTAGAAACCCGAAGCGTTGGCAGGGCAGATGATTTTGTGCCTTCCACTTCTCCATCCTCCAACACGGGCTGCTCCGCTGGCAACTCTACCGTGCCGGGGTGCTGCCCCTGCGCCTCGTGGATTTCCTGAATGAAATGACCGGGCGGCATCTCCTCGAAACAGACGGCGCCACCTGGCGTTTCCGCCACCGCATCCTGCAAGAGCATTTTGCCGGGCAGTGGCAGGAGGAGATCTGAATCACGAATTTTGGAACTTTGCCCTTGAATCCAGAAAACACATTCATCAAATTTTCACCAACCCGCTCCACCAAACGCCTTCCCCCTGCTGTACTCTCACAAAATACCGGCCCGCTGCCAGGTTTGAGCTTTCTACTTTCAGCAAAGGGCCGTTCCCAAAAAATGAGGCAGCCTCCCTGCCCAACAGGTCGAAAACAGCGACTTCCACAGGCCCTCCGTCGGCGTTTTCCATTTTCAAAAAAAAGATCCCGCTCGTAGGGTTGGGAAAAAGAGCCAGGCCGTCATCATGGTCAATTGTTTTTGTGTCAAGGAGGATGGGATCACAGGCGCTCGTGCCGGTGAGTTGGCTGAGTTCATGGCAGAGGTAGTCATAATTGCTGGCCGCTTCTGCGTCAAGTGCTTGAAGGAGCAAATCGCTTTGCTCTGATGGGTCGGTGGCGAGGTGGTAAAACTCCTGGTGGCCATCGTCGAAATGGAGGAGCTTGTAGGCGAGGTTTCGGATAGTTTTGCCATCATCGGGGTCGGGCTGCGGACTGAATTGCTCAGTGAAATTCCAGTCCCTTTCGGCTTCGCTTTGGTTTTTCAAAATGGGCACCAGGCTCCTGGAATCAACGGGCTTGTCAACAGGAATCTCGGAGGGCCAGTCGTCAAAGCCCGCCAGTTCAAGAATGGTGGCGAAGATGTCTGGTGTGCTCACGAGCGCCTCGCTGATGCGGCCCGGCGATGCTACTGCTGGCCCGGCAATGATGAACGGGACGTGAACCCCATACTCGTAAATAGTGCCCTTGCCCCGTGTGGTGTCGGGGAGTTGCGAAACCCGTTTCAGGTTGCCGTTGTCGCCGACGAAGATGATGTTCGTGCTGTCGAGTTGGCCCTGCTGGTCGAGCCATTGCAACAGGCGCCCGAATTCCGTGTCCATTGCTTCGGTCATCGCCCGAAAATAATTTTTTGGGTTTTGATTGATGTCCATCTGTGTGCCCGTTAGCCCCGGTACGGTATGCAGCGAATCGGGCGGCAAGTGAAAGGGCGTATGCGGGGCGTTGAAGGCCAGCCAAAGAAAAAAAGGCTGGCTGCCGTTCAAACCGTCAAGCCAATTGATGGCATCGTTCACGGTTTCCGTCGTGGCGTAATTGCTAACGGTGACAGGGCTTGTCCCATCCACCACTTTTTTCCAATCAAAATAATCTGTCAATTCACCCAGGTAATTGCCCGAAAAATGGTCGTAACCCATCAGGTTCGGATAAATCCAGGACTGCGGCGTCGGCTGGTTGAGGTGCCACTTGCCGATGTTCGCCGTGGCGTAGGTGACCGGGGCGGCATTTTTTAGCAACTTCCCAATCGTGGTTTCCGAAGTGTCCAGCTCAGTGTAATCTGGCCCCGAAATAGCGGTGCCGACACCTGTGCGAAAGGAATATCTCCCCGTCAAAATACCAGCCCGAGTGGGCGAGCAAGTGGGGCTTGACCAGGCATTGGTAAAGCGAACGCCCTTGCCCAAAAGCGAGCTTACATGGGGCATGTTGGCCGTGTCTTGTGCATCTTCATAAAAACCGCAATAGTCTGTGCCGATGTCGTCGGCGATAATCAACAGGACGTTTTGCTGGGCAAAAATTTGCGAAGCAAAAGCAAGCGAAACAAAGATGGGCAAAAGGCTTTTTTTAATCATTGAACCGAGATTTAAGCGGTGGTTAACACAACGGCAACAAGCCGCTTGTAACGACATGCTCTTTAAGTCAAAAGCAGTCTGATTGTGCTTTTAGGAAAAGGTTTAAGGCCGCAAACTAAAAAATTTGAGCTTGGCCGAGCATGTTCGACTCACCTGGCGCTTTCAGTACCGCATCATACAGGAGTATTTTGCGGGGCAGTGGAAGGAGGAACCTCCGATTTGATTCCTCTCCCAAAAAGGTTAAGTTTGCAAAGCAAAATTTCAGCAAATGACCATCGAAAGAACAGATAAGGAAATCATCATCAAATTGCCCGCCACGACCGACCCGGAAGACGTGCAGCGGCTATTGGACTACCTGCAGTACAAAGCCGCCGTGGAAACCAGCAAAGCCAAGCAGGAACAGGTTGACCAGTTGGCGAAAGAAGTAAACAAAAGCTGGTGGGATGCAAACAAGGATAAATTCCTGCGCCCGTGAAAATCGTGGTGGACACCAACATCGCCTTCAGCGCCATCCTGAACACGGAAAGCAAGATCGGCGATCTGCTAATGAACTCCGAGGGGCTGCTCGAATTCAACACTTGCCAATACCTTCGCCTCGAAATCCACAAACACCGGGAGCGTTTATTGTGGCGGAAGCCTTTGTAATGGTAGATGAAAGTGGCGGAGGTGGAGGTTACCTGCCCATCGCTGGAGAGTTCGTCCACCTCCCGGCGTTCGCTGTCGGTCAGCGGGCGGTCAATGGCCTTGAACTTGTAGCATTGGAATTCGCTCATAGTTGTTTTGTAAGTTTGGGTAAAATTTAAAAATGGAAACATGAATCGACCAAAATATCACTTCTACCCAAATCCCCATGATGAATACGCATGGACGAAATGCCCGAAATGCTACACAAAAACCAGGGTGCGGAAATTTTGCATGATGATTCACTATGGGGAAAAACCGTTGAAATTTCACAGGATGGTTTCGCTCCGGATGGACTGCAAGTTTTGCACGGAGTGCGAGCTTATCATCAAGAGAAAGTCGGAAATAGAATCATTCTTGCAGCAATTGGTGGAGTCATGGGGGATGAAATTCAAGCCTGAAAATTGTTTCGTTTTCGGTACGATGGACATGAAGGATTGGAAACAAAGCCAACAAACGCCGTTTGAACCATCGGAAGCTTTGAAAAAAATAGCTCCTTTTAAGGATGTCCTGGATTTTAAAATCCAGCCAGCAGGTTGGTATTTTACGGGGGACAAGGAATGATTGCCATTTCACCTCACAAATCCCCAAACTCCCGTACCCATCTTTCAAACAGCGGCACCCGCAAACGCAGCCTCCAGGAGCTTTTTGCGGGGCAGTGGCGGGAGAAATCATAGATTTTTAGAAATTTGAGCCATAAACAACCAAATTAATTTGCACCAAACCATGGCCAAACCAAAACTCACCGATTTCAAAAAATACCTCGACAGCCTCGACGAAGCCGGACTGCGGGAAGAACTATTAAAGCTGTTCACCAAACTGCCGCAAGTACAGGAGTTTTATGCCCAGGAACTCATGTCCGATGCGGAGCGCAAGGCCATGCTGGAAGATTACAAAAAGAAGGTTTACAACCAGTTCTGGACCCGCACGGGCAACCCCCGCAAATCCAGCAATGCGGGACTGCGCACCCTGCTTGCTAATTTTGAAAAAATATCCGTATTCCCTTCGGAAGTCATTGACCTGTTCCTCTACCGGGTAGAAATGGCGACGGAATTCGCCAATGAGTTCGGCGGCATGCCGGATGCGGATTACAACGCAAGCATCAGTGCCTTTAAAAAAGCCGTGGAAATGATGGCGGAGCACAAACTGGGCGAACAGTTTAGGGAACGTTGCGAAGCACTGTTCCGGCCGGATAACCTAGATTATTGGTACACCGAGTCGTTAGAAGACTTGTACAACGAGCATTTTTGAAGTCATTGCTGGCCATTCCGCCACCGCATTTTGCAGGCGTATTTTGCAAATCGGTGGTTGAAAGCAAAATGAAACAACCGCCGGTATTCTCCCCTTTTCCCTACCTTTAATTCCAAAAATACGATGGAAGAAAACGAACACTACATCGATAGCATCTACAACTACTGCGACCGCTGGTGCGAGCGCTGCAAATACACCGACCGCTGCTACAATTTCCAAATGGACGTGGAAGATGGCATTGACCCGCTGTACAAGGATCTCTCCGACGAGGAGATCTGGGCGCAGGTCGGGAAGCGCCTGGCACAGACGTTTGAACTACTCCGCCAGCACGCCGCCGAAGCGGGCATTGACCTTGACAACCTGCCCGACGTGGAAGAAGAGCCGCCCAGCAAACGGGCCGCCCGGCTGGAAGCACAGTGCGAGGATATCCATAAGGAATATATCGAAAGCTGCCGCTTATTTTTCGAAGAAAACAAAGCGTATTTTGAAGAGAAAGGCCAGGAGACTATCAGCTGGGTGGAAATGGGCCTCTCTGGTGAACAGGAAGCCCTGGCGAAATGGGAAGAGGTGAAAGCCCAGTCGGAGGTCATCCATTGGTACACCTTTTTTATCGGGGTGAAAATGCGGCGGGCCATCGGCGGCCTCGACGACATGCATGAAGACCACTGGGGCAGCCCCGAACAAAGCGACGCCAACCGCACGGCCCGTATCGTCATGCTGGCCATCGAACGGAGCATGGCCGCCTGGCAGGCGATGCTGGACGCTTTCCCGGAAAAGGAAGACGGTATCATCCAGGTGCTGGCGCTGCTGTCTAAGTTTCGCCGTATGGTAGTGACCAATTTTCCCCGTTGGGCGGAGGCGGGGCCGGATGTGGTGTGGTGAGGGGGTTCAACATCCTCGTATTCAACGTTTTACCCCTAATCCTACAAGTGTATTTTGCCAGGCATTGACAGGACATTGAACCAAAAAAACAGTAGCTTTGAAAAAATGCTATTAACGATGAAAGATAAAAAACAGCCAAAGTTTCCGAAATATCCACCCATTGCTTTTGGCCCAAAGGTCTGTATAGGAAGCCGCTTATTTTCGTCCCTGGGAGGCCGGGTTATTTTACCCGGCCTCCCAGGGACGCACTTAAAGTAATTGTATAGAAACAAGGATGGTGTTGTCATTTTTGCCAAAAACAAGGCTATGACAATCAAAGTATTGCCGTCCGACATCCCCCGTCCGCCGCATAATCCCCAAAAGCCAACAAGCCCGAAATCCCCCTGATATCCCATCCGTTCAAAAAAATCTTGGCAGGAATGTCAGGAAAGATTACTTTTCAAACCTTCTTTCTCATTTTAAGCAGTTATTCCTCCCGCCTTTAGTTACACAACTTAGCTTCCCGAACCTGGCTTCTCACAACTTTCACGCTTGCAGGATCATTGGTTATAGCCTTTTTCCCGTTCCTGTTTTTTGAAAAATGCTCACTGGTCACTCCGGTCTTACTTCCGCACATCACAGCACGTATGTCAGTTCCTTCGGCAACTATTTTAGGTTCCCCCACCATCTGCCGTCGGTTTTAAATTCAATAGCTTAAAACAATCACTATGCGCAACCAAACTTACTTGACCTTGCTATGCCTATGCTTATGGGCAGGCGTTTTTGCACAAACCACCATTTACACAGGCCCCAACGGGGGCGAATGGTCCGACCCTGCCAACTGGCAGAACAACGTGCTGCCAGGCCCCGGCAACGATGCCCAAATCTCTGACGGCACGCTTTATGCCGATGCGGGCACTATACTGACCAAGGGTTCTTTTGAAAATGCACAGGTATTGGACACCCAATCCCTGAACGTGCTATCCGGCAGCACTTTCTCCAACAATTTTGGCGCAAACCTCAACATCAACTAAGGATCGAAGGAAAAATAATCCCGATTTCACATCGGGATTATTTTTAAAAAACCCCTCCATTGCTGGGGTTTCCAAAATCAAAATGGTGAAGTTATTTTTTCATCGTTACTAAAACAGAACTCATGGTGAGAAAAAAGGTAGAATTTGGAAAACGTTCTGCCATCAACCCGGACGAAGCTGGCTGTATAAAAATTTATTGCGAAGATGATGTAAAGATCAAGGAAAGCTCCACCGAAAATGCGAACCTGGGCGTCCGCTTCGATAACCTGGACGTGGAAAATTCTAAAGAAGGCAACCCCACGTATCTTACCGGCCAATTCATCGCCAAAAAGGTGGATGGTGGAGAATACGCCGAGTGGGAATGGCAGCCTTATCCCTGCGGTTCAGCTGGTGGTACGATTGTGCCTTTGATGGGCAACAGCGAGCATATTGCCTTGACGGCCAATGGGGCTGCTGGCGAAGTTGACCTCACCTGGTTGACCAACACGGAAGACAAAAACGACCGTTTCGTCATCGAGCGTTCGGGCGACGGGCTGCATTTCCTGCCACTTTTTGAAGTGCCTTCTGAAAGGGGTGAGCAAGTGGGCGTTTATAAAAACAAGGACAAAACACCGATGGAGGGGGCCAACTTCTACCGGGTACGGGTGATTTTTGTGGACGGCAACTCGAAGCTCAGCGAGGTGCGCCTGGCCAATATTGGCATTGACAAAGATGCCCTCACCCTGTTCCCCAACCCCGCCCAGCACCACGTTTCGATGTATTGGGAGCAATATGCTGGCAGGGCTGGCACGGTGCTGATCTGCAACAGCCTCGGATTGCCCATCGTCCAGCAGGAATTCGACTTTTTATAAACCTTGCAGCAAAAGCAGCCTCGCACCCGGGCCGGCGGAAGGAAGGCGGCAGGCAGGCTGGCCGTAAAAACCATGTACCGGCCCAAGTATTCAGGGAAAATGAGAAATTTGCGGGGACAGTGAATAACCGGGCCTTGCAAGGTGTTCCAAAACCTGGCAGGGCTGGGCTAAACTTTATCGGCATGAGAATCAAGAAATTGGAACTGAAGAATTTTCGGGGGTTTGAGGAACTGGTGATTGACTTTCCGGAAGGGGAGAGCGGGTTGGCGGTTTTTGTGGGGGTGAATGGGAGTGGGAAGACGAGTGTGTTGGAGGGGATTTTAAGCCTACTCTATACTTACTATTACGAGCTGTTTAAAAATGAAAAAGTAATTAACGGAGATTATAGAAATTTTGAATATTGTAGCATTGGAGATCGTTTGACCGATTTTCACTTTTCAGTCTACATAAGTGAACGAAAATTGACAATTGAGGTGCAGGGAAAGGAAATATCTATTATTAATGAGTTAACAAACTATGCTGGAAGCATTTCAATTTCTAAGCTCACAAACCCCTGGATAAACAAATTTGTTACGGAGGATAACTTAATTAAAATTAGGGAATCTTTGCTCAATAATATTTCAGTTTTTGTTTATTATCCTGCGAAAAGAGCAATAACTCAAGACCTCTCACTTAAAGCAAGAGACATTAGTGCAATTCAGCCAATTAATGTGTATTTAGGAGCTTTCGCCCAATCAATAAATTTTAATGATTTTTTTGAATGGTTTAGAAGTTTCGAAGATGTTGAGAATGAGCAAATACGGGCTAAGGGAAATGCTCAGTTTCGCATAAAGGAATTAGAGACAGTTAGAAATGCAATTTCAAAATTAAAGTTATTGGAGGCTGTTACGGACTTTAGGGTTCAACGTCAACCACATGAAGATTTTATACTTGAAAAGAACGAAAGAAAACTATCAATTAAGAGTCTTTCTGATGGCGAAAAAATGCTAATTGCATTAACGGGGGACATCGCTAGGCGACTAAACATTGCTAACTCAGAATTAAATAACCCTCTTGAGGGTCACGGTATCGTACTTATAGACGAAATTGAACAGCATTTACACCCTGATTGGCAAAGAAAGGTAGTTAAGTCACTAAGAGACACCTTCCCCAACATCCAGTTCATCCTCACCACCCACTCGCCGCAGGTGCTGAGCACATTGAAAAAGGAAAACGTCTTCATTCTCGACAATTTTCAGTTGGTTCAGGACACGCCGCATACTTATGGTAGGGACAGCAACTCTATCCTATGGGACATCTTTGGAGTAGAGAAAAGGCCGCCAGAATCAAAAGAAATTTTCTCAAAATTGTACCGAATGATGGATGATCCTGACAAAGTAGAAGAAACAGAAGCGCTATTGCGGGACGTAGAAGAAAGATATGGCTACTACGACGAGGAAGTGGTCAGGGCCAGGGGGCAATTTGAGTTTTTAAATGAGGACTGATCATGAAGTTTATTGATAAGAAGGCCAAAAACGAACCCGCTGATGTGATTGAAAAAAGGACTACTCCTGGTTCCACTTTCGATGACCTGCCCAAAAAATCCTTGCGAAATGCGCTCCTGTCCGAACAAGGCTTTATCTGTGGCTACTGCATGCAGCGCATCAATGACAGTGAGAAATCGACCAAAATTGAGCATTGGGAACCAAGGAACAAAAACAACGAAAAGAATTACATGAACCTGATTGTTGTCTGTACCGGCAATTATCAATGGAAGGAGAAAGACCAACTGGGCAGGGAAAAAAGCTATTTTTCGGAACATTGCGATACGCTGAAAAAGAACCTATCCATCACAATTTCACCGCTGAACCAAAATTGTGAAACACTGGTGAAATTCGATCCTGGAGGGCATATCTACTCGG
This sequence comes from Lewinellaceae bacterium, assembly GCA_020636005.1. Classification (GTDB taxonomy): domain Bacteria; phylum Bacteroidota; class Bacteroidia; order Chitinophagales; family Saprospiraceae; genus UBA6168. The sequence continues at coordinate 53,505 of JACJYR010000006.1, read as the reverse complement.
ACAATGAAACGATTGACAAAGAACTTAAGGAGATCTTGGGGCTTGATTTGCAACACCTCATTGATGAACGAAAATTGCTCATCGACAAACTGAAAAATGAGATTGAATCAGCCTCAAAAAACAACCCCGACAAAAAAGCGAAAAAGGCAATGCTTAGGGATATGTTGAAAAAATGGTCAACTATGAAAAAAGGAAAATTCGAACCCTACTGCCAGGTTGCCATCGCCTACATCCACAAAAAACTATCCCGCCTCCCCTGATGCAACTCTCCATCATCATCGTCAACTACAACGTCCAGCACTTCCTCGAACAGTGCCTGCTCTCCGTGCGCAAGGCGCTCCCCCCCTCCTTCGGAGGGGGCAGGGGGGAGGCCGAGGTCTTCGTGGTGGACAACAACTCCGTGGACAACTCCACGGCGATGGTGCGGGAAAAATTCCCCGAAGTAAAACTCATCGCCAATCAACAAAATACAGGCTTCGCCGTCGCAAACAACCAAGCCATCAAGGAAGCCAAGGGGAAATACATCCTGCTGCTCAATCCCGACACCGTGGTGCGGGAGGACACGTTCAAAAACTGCCTTGACTTCATGGAGGCGCACCCCGATGCGGGCGGCCTCGGCGTGAAAATGATTGACGGCAGTGGCAAGTTCCTCCCGGAGAGCAAACGGGGCTTCCCTTCGCCCTTTGTGGCTTTTTGTAAAACCTTCGGCCTGTCCTCCCTTTTCCCCAAGTCAAAAACCTTCAACCGCTACCACCTCGGCTACCTCGACCAGGACGAGACGCACGAAGTGGACGTGCTGGCCGGGGCGTTCATGCTGCTGCGCCGTAGCGTTTTAGACAAAATCGGCCTGCTCGACGAGGCGTTTTTCATGTACGGCGAAGACATTGACCTGAGCTACCGTATCGTGCAGGCGGGCTACAAAAACTACTATTTCGCCGGCACCACCATCATCCACTACAAAGGCGAAAGCACCAAAAAAGGCAGCCTCAACTATGTCCGCACCTTCTACAATGCCATGATCATCTTCGCCCGCAAGCACTTCACGGGCAGGCAGGCACGGCTCTACATCGCCATGATTTATGGGGCGATTTACCTGCGGGCGGGCATCACGCTCGTCCTCAATTTTTTCAAAAAAAGCGCCCTGCCCCTGCTGGATGCCCTGCTGATAGCGGGCGGCCTCCAGTTCCTGAAATTCTTCTGGGCGAGGTACTATTACGACGACCCCGGCTACTACGACCCCAAGTTCATCTGGTTCAACATCCCCTTCTACACGCTGATATGGCTCGGGGCCGTATTTTTCACAGGCGGCTACGACGAACGCTACAACCTGCGGCGCTTGGTGCGGGGGCTGCTCATCGGTACCCTGGTGCTGTCGGCGGTTTATGGCTACCTGTCGTTGGACTTCCGTCCGTCCAGGGCCATCTTGTTATTGGGTGCTGTTTGGGCCATCGGCAGCACTGCCGCACTGCGGACGGCCATTCATTTTATCAGGACCAAAAATTTTGATGTTGGTAGTTCGAAACCTGAAAACCTGGTCATCGTCGGCTCTCCTGAGGAAAGCGAGCGGGTGCGCAACCTCCTCGGCCAGGCACAGGTAAGGAAGAATTTCATCGGAACCGTCCTGCCGGCCCATCGTCCCCTGTCCGCTGCCCATCGTGCTGACCTCCTCGCAGACATAAGCCGCCTCGATGAAGTTGCCCAGATTTACAAAATAGACGAGATCATTTTTTGCTCAAAAGACATCAGCTCGGAAGACATTATGCAGTGGATGGCCCGGCTCGGCCCGGTCGTGGACTACAAAATTGTGCCCGAAGAAAGCGCCAGCATCATCGGCAGCAGTTCAAAGGACACGTCCGGAGAACTGTACACCATAGAAATCCGGTACCAGATAGCCACACCGATGGCACGCCGTAACAAGCGGGTGTTTGATCTGCTGTTTGCTCTTTGTTGTTTGTTGTTTGTACCGCTGGTATTGGTTTTGGTAAAAAACAGAAAGGGGTTTCTAATCAATATCTTCCAGGTATTCATTGGGAAAAAAAGCTGGGTCGGGTATGCAGGCCCCCGCTTCCCGTCCGCTGTCCATCCTCCGCCGTCCCCCGCCCCCCGCCAGCACTTGTTGCCAACAATAAAAACCGGGGTGTTGACACCACTGGATGCCATCGGGAAAAAAGGACTGGATGAGGCTACGGTCCAGCGGTTGAATTTTCTCTATGCAAAGGACTATGACGGCTGGCGTGATTTGGAAATCGTCTGGAAAGGCCGCCGGGAACTCGGAAGTTGATCCAAACCGGCACGAAGTGACGGGGTAACTTCAGTATGCTATCGCTTTGATTGAACGGTTTGTGTTTTGTCTCCTCAAAATTACCTGCCGGAATTTCTCACCATATTCACGGCAGATGTCTGCCAGGAGATGTCTGGCACAATAAAAGCCATTCTACCTTTGCCAAAATTCAACTACTATTTCTTTAAAAAAATGCGAATAATGGGTTGAAATAATTGCCACATTTCTGGTTGTTTGAAAAAGAGATCATGGTGATTTTCAAAATCACCATGATCTAACCTCCTGAAAATCAACGAACTTAAAGAACGAACCCTTTATTCGCATTATTAAATCTATTCTATGAAAAATCTATTCCTGCTGGCCTGTCTGCTGGCAATGTTCCAAATCCTTCCTGCCCAAACGGAAAACTGGCCACAGAAAATCGACCCGGCCCTCCTCGAAAATCTGGCCGCTGACCAGGCGGCCCCATTTATTGCCGTGCTAAAGCAACAAGCCGATGTCAGCGCCGCCCGGCAACTGAAAACCAAGGACGAAAAAGCCACCTACGTGTTCAACCAACTCAGCCAAACCGCCTTAAGCACCCAGGCGGGCCTGATAGCCTTTTTGGAACAAAAAAACGTTGCCTACCAGAGCCTCTTCATTGTCAACGCCATTGAGGCCAGTGGAGATATAGCGCTGCTGGAAGAACTGGCCCAAAGGCCGGATGTCGGGCAAATCATCGCCAATCCCACTTCCCGTTTTGATGCCCCCGTTGACAGGGGCGGCACGTCCGAAAGGACCATCGAATGGGGCATTGAAAAAATAAATGCCGACGATGTGTGGGCAATGGGCTACCGGGGCCAGGGCGTCACGGTAGGCGGCCAGGATACCGGCTACGAATGGGAACACCCGGCACTGAAAAACGAGTACCGGGGCTACGACACCCTCACCGGCACCGCCGACCATAATTACAATTGGCACGATGCCATCCACTCCATCAGCCCCCTTGCCTCCGACTCGCTCAACCCCTGCGGGCTGGATTCGCCTTTTCCCTGCGACGACCACAATCACGGTACGCACACCATGGGCACGATGGTTGGGCTGGACGGCGACAACGAAATCGGCGTGGCCCCGGGGGCGAAATGGTGCGCCTGCCGCAACATGGAGCGGGGCAACGGCTCGCCTTTTACCTACCTCGAATGTTTCCAGTGGTTCATTGCCCCCACCGATCTGAACAACGAAAACCCCGACCCGACCAAAGCGCCGCACGTCGTCAACAATTCCTGGTATTGCTCGGCGGGCGAAGGCTGCAACGCCACCAACCTGCAGCTGATGAACCTGGCCGTCAACAACCTCCGGCTGGCAGGCACGGTGGTGGTCGTGTCGGCGGGTAACAGTGGCAGTGGTTGCAGTTCCATTGCCGATCCGCCGGCGTTGTTCGAGAGCAGCTTCTCCGTCGGGGCGACGGACATCAACGACACCATCGCAGGGTTCAGCAGCCGCGGCCCCGTGATGGCCGACGGCAGTGGCCGCTTAAAGCCCAATGTGTCAGCGCCGGGGGTGTTCGTGCGCTCTTCTATCCGCAATGGTGGGTATGCCAATTTTTCCGGGACGAGCATGGCCGGGCCGCATGTGGTTGGCCTGGTGGCACTGATGATTTCTGCAAATCCCGACCTGGCCGGGCAGGTGGACACCATTGAAAATATTATAGAACGGACAGCCGTCCCACTTTTTACCGACCAGGAATGTGGGGGCGTGCCCGGCACCCTGACCCCAAACAATACCTACGGCTACGGGCGGGTGGATGCCCTGGCCGCAGTAGCCGAGGCGCTTTCGTTGGTGGTCAGCCAGTCGGTGGAGGAGGTTGCCGGAGAGGTTAGCGTTTATCCAAACCCCTTTTCCGACATGCTTTATTTTAAGTTGGGGGATAAACCAGGCACTGTGCAGATTGAAATGCTGGATATGAACGGCAGGCTGTTACTGGAGCGCCGTTACGATGCATTCCAGGGCGGTGTGCAAAGCATCAACCTGGCGCATTTTCCAACTGGTGTTTATTACTACCGGCTATTGCAAAGCGGGAATGTGTTGCGTGGGAAGGTGGTGAAAAAATAGCGGGTTAAACTTTTAAGGATCGAAGGAAAAATAATCCCGATTTCACATCGGGATTATTTTTAAAAACCCTTCCAGTGCTGGGGTTTCAACATCAAAATGGTGAAGTTATTTTTTCATCGTTACTAAAGCAAAAGGCATCGCTATTGGAGACTGAAACTAGGCTTTTTTGACAAAAATAAATTGGCGCAAGCCTTTTTAATAAGGATTCACCCCAGTGCGTCTGTTGGCTTGCACAAATGATTTTTCTCAACCTTCAAAATTTTTTTGCCTCGGTGACTTTTATAAATTTTACCATCATTTTTATTGGGTAAACGAAAAGCCCCGTCCAACGTCGGAATTTTCACCACTTATCTTCTCAAAACATTCTTATGAAAAAAATAATGACTTTCATTGGGCTGGCTCTGGCCTGCTCCATTTTTGCCCAAAACAACCCCGAAACCACCCTGGAAGAAATCGCCTGCAAGGAAGGGGCCGCCCACGAAAAATTCTTCCTGACAACCCGTACCACCAACGCCCTGACGGACAACTACGACCTGAAATACTATCGCTTCGAGTGGTTCATCGATCCGGCCCAGTATTACATCCAGGGCAAGGCCACCGTCTATTTTCAAACCCTGGAAGACGGCTTCTCGGAAATCAATTTTGACTTCTCTTCTGCACTGGGCATTGACAGCATCCGCTACCACGGACAGGCTTTGTCCTACACCCAGGATGGCAGCTACCTGCTGACCATTCAACTCCCGGCGGCCCTCCCCACCGGCAAGCTCGACAGCCTGACCATCGCCTACCAGGGTGCCCCGCCCTCCAACGGTTTTGGCTCCTTCATCCAGACCGAACACGCCGGAACGCCCATACTCTGGACGCTCTCCGAGCCATTCGGCGCCCAGGACTGGTGGCCCTGCAAAAACGGCCTGGACGACAAGATTGACAGCATTGATGTCCTGGTCACCACGGCTGCCGCCTACCGGGCCGCCAGCAACGGCAAGCTGGTGCAGGAAACCACGGTTGGCAACAATAAAAGGTACCACTGGAAACACCGGTACGCCATCGCCCCTTACCTCGTGGCCATTGCCGTCACCAATTATGCCCAATACACCGACAATGTGATGCTCGGCAACGGCACCAACCTGCCCATGGTAAACTATGTGTACCCCGAAGATCTAACCGCTGCACAGGCCGGCACGGCAGACCTCGTGCAGACCCTCCAGTTTTACGACAGCCTTTTCATGACCTATCCCTTTTACCAGGAAAAATATGGCCACGCCCAGTTTGGTTGGGGCGGTGGCATGGAACACCAGACCATGAGCTTTGTGATCAACTTCACCCGTAGCCTGTTGGGCCACGAACTGGCGCACCAATGGTTTGGCGACATGGTGACCTGTGGCAGTTGGGAGGACATCTGGCTGAACGAAGGCTTTGCCACCTACCTGGAAGGCATGACCAGGGAGCGTTTCCTGACACCAACCGATTGGTACAACTGGAAGCTCAACCGCTTGAACAACATCGTTTCACAGCCCGATGGCTCCGTCCAGGTGAACGATACCACGGACGTCAACCGGATTTTCAGCGGGCGGCTGAGCTACTCCAAAGGGGCGTTCCTGCTGCACATGCTGCGCTGGAAGCTCGGCGGCGAAGCCTTTTTCCAGGGCCTTCGCAATTACCTGGACGACCGCCAGTTCGGCTTTGCCAAAACGCCCGACCTGCAGGCCCACCTCGAAGCAGCCTCCGGGCAGCCTTTGACGGAGTTTTTCAAAGACTGGTACCAGGGCCAGGGCTTCCCCAGCTACCAGGTCACCTGGAATCAGGCACCTGGCAATCCGGTTTTGCTCCAGGTTATCCAGACTACTTCCCATCCTTCCGTTGATTTTTTTGAAATGCCCCTGCCTGTTCTGCTCATGGGCAACGGCGTGGACACCCTGGTGCGGTTGGAGCATACTTTCAACGGCCAGTTGTTTTCGGTGTCAGTGCCTTTTGAGGTGACTGCGGTCCAGTTCGACCCCGACATCTGGCTGATTTCTGCCAACAATACCGTGCAGCAAGGGGCAATCAGCGCCGTGGACGAGCAGATAGCCAGCGATAGGTTCAGGGTTTTCCCCAATCCTGCCCAGGATTACATACAGGTAGTGGGTGAAAGCCTGCGAGCCGGTGCTTTGCGATGGTCTTTGGTGAATTCGGTCGGCCAGGTGGTAGGTACCGGCAACATTCAAGCAGGAGACTACCAGATAAAGGTGGGCGGTTTGCCCGCAGGGCTTTACCGGGTGCTGCTGCGGGAGGAGAACGGCAGGGTGTGTGCGGTTGCGTTTATAAAAGGTTAACCAGGCGGCGCTATCAATCCGCCCCCGCCATCAGGTTGCAGCCCCTGATGTCGCTGTTGTCCAGCCGCCCAAGCACTTCAAAGGAGCCGTCGGGGAAAACCCTGCCAAGGTCATCGGTAGCGATGAAGCTACAGGTATCGAAATTGGCGAGGTCTATCATGTTCAGGACGCCCGTTTTGCCAAAACCCTGCTGCGCCAAAGGGTCGGTTATTTCACGGGCAAACACTTTCAGGGTGGGGGCGGGGTAAAATTGACCGTTGCCTTTTGAATAGGCCTGCGAAAACAGCTCGGTCATTCCGTATTCTGAGTGGATGGCTGTAAGATGAAATGCCGTTTTCAGTGACCTGTGCAGTTCTTCCCGGGTCAGTTCACGCCGCTTGCCTTTCATGCCGCCTGTTTCCATCACGATGGCATTCTCCAACTGCAGGTCAAATCGTTCCGCCAGGTCGAGCAGGGCAAAGCTTACGCCCAGCAGCAAAACAGGGGCGCCGGCAGCTTTCATTGCTTGCAGGACTTCCGCCAGGGCTTCGAGGTTGTCTAGAAAGAAACCGCTTTGCGGGTGTTTTGATAAGGAAATAAAATGCCCGGCCATGCAAACCAGCGAGGAACCGGAGCGTTCAAGGTAGGAGGGCAAAAGAGCCAGTACACAATACCCGGCGGGGTTTCCGTAAAATGACTGGAACCCTTTCACGGTGTTTTGTTTATAAAAATCCAACTGGTGGACCGGGTGGCTGCTCGTGATAGCGCCGGTGGTGCCGCTGCTTGTAAAAATCGTTTCGGCCTGCCATTCGCCCGTTTTCACGGTGTAGTTTTTGAAAAACTGGATAGGCAGAAATGGGATGGCATCGGGGGTTTGGACTGACGGCGCTTCAATGCCCAGCAGGGACAGGTAGTTGGCATAGAGCGCATTGTAGGTAGCCTGGAACCTGAACACCTCCAGGGCCAGCGACTCAAACCGGTCCCCGGAAAATTCCCGTAGCTGATGGATAATAAGCCTTCTTTGTTCTTCGTATTTCATTGAAACTGACAGTTGACGGGCAGGCCAAAGGACGCTGCCGGGTTGCTTGCCCCTCGTCAAATAAGTTCATCCTTGAAATTAGTTTGGGCTATTTTGATTTTAAATACTCAAGTAAATGCTTGACAATCAGGGATGCAAAGCGATTTCAAACAACTCAAACCATTTCAAACAACTACTTACGATCAATAGGTTTTATCAAAATGACTAATTTCCCAACCTGAAAAAAGTAAACAATGAATAAGATGCAGCCTTGCCGCAAACTTCTCAAATATTTCCCGATTGCCCTGCTGTCTTTGTTGGCTTCCTGTGCCTCCCCGCCGGAATACCCGGTCGAGCCGTATATCGAGTTTGTCAGTTTTTCCAAAGACACCCTGCGGCGGGCGTCCAGCCTGAGCGATTTCCCTGCCAGGGATACGCTGTTGATCACCTTCTCCTTCACCGATGGCGATGGCGATATCGGGGATGAGGAAAACAACCAGATCTTTTTGACCGACCTGCGCAACGACGAGATCACCAAACTGGAAGTCCCGCTTGTGCCGGAACTGGGCGCCTCCAACGGCATCAAAGGGAAAATCACCGCCCGGCAGTTCACCAAATGCTGCCTGTACCCCGATTCGCTCATCCTGAGTGAATGTACCCCCGTTCAGGTAACCATGACCTACGACGAAGTTCCTTTTGAACTGTACATCATGGATCGGAAAGGCCACAAAAGCAACGTTATCCAGTTGCCTCCTGTCTATATCAAGTGTTTTGATTAACAACCAAGGCTTTTCCCCATCTTCTATGCAATACCAGGAATTCCAGCCCGCAGCACTTTTTTCCCAACACATTGAGTGCTACTGGGAATTGAGGCTGCTGCCCAATGACCTGGAACGTCGCTTTGAAATCCTCGCCCCCGACTGCACCTATGAAATCTTGTTGGCCGACCATCCCTTTTTCATCACCAATTTCAACAAAAAACAAAGGGAGCGGGTCGGAAGGGGGGCTTCCCTGGCCGGGCAGAAAACGACGGGGTTTTGTTTTGGTGTGGATCGCCCCACCACTATTTTTGGCATCCGGTTCAAGCCCTTTGCCTTTGCCAACCTCATCAGCAACCCGTTGAGCCAGTTCAACGACAAGGTGCTTCCGCTCGACAAGGTTTTTTCTATTTCCAACGAAAGGGAACAGGCCATCAGGGCTTTACTAACCCTGGATGACGCAATGGAAAAGGTAGAGGCTGCCGAACCACTGGTGTCGGATCTGCTGGAAAAATCCTTCCCGGTGGATCAGGATTTGAGGGCACAACTGAACTATATCCTGGACAGGAAAGGACTGGTAAGGATACAGGACATGTTTTCGGAGTTCGGGGTCAGCAAAGTCACGCTCCACAACCGTTTCATCCAGAAAATCGGGCTGTCGCCCAAAAAAATTTCCCGCATCTGGCGCATGAACTATTTCCTGCAACTTGCCAAAAACGCCCCTGAAAAGAACCTGACCGAACTGGGCCTTGAGGCCGGTTTTTACGACCAGGCCCATTTCATCAAAGAGTGCCGCTCTTTTTTTGGCGATTGCCCCCGGCGCATTCTGCAGCAGCAAAGCCGAATGGTGGGCATCTCCCAGCAAATTATCGAACGGCGGTTTTCCAACCAATACGACCCCCGGTAGGCCGTTTTTTGCCCTTTACTTTTTTACAATTTCAGGTTTTCCTTGTCCCATAATTTTGGGCTTACGATGTCTTTCGTACAAACAAATAATTTAGAAAAAATGAAAAAGCCATTCCTTTCGTCCCTTCTTTTTTGCCTGTTCACCCTGTTCACCTTCAGCCTTCGCGCACAGGATGTGGCCATCACCGCCGATTTCAAAAAAGCGACCGTGGCCAGGCTCAGCGATGCCATCAACGAGCGCTATGTGTTCCCCGATGTGGCAAAAGCTACCGGCGAACACCTCCAAAAGCAACTGTCGGCAGGGGTTTTTAACAAATACACCGACCTGAAAGCCTTTGCCGATGCGCTAACGGCTGAGGTGCAGTCCATCAACCACGATAAGCACATGCGCATCCGCCCCCTGCCGCCAAGGGAAGCCCCCCCCGATACGCCGGAGCGGATGATAGAGGATCAACTGGTGCAACAGGCACAGATGCGGGAAAACAACGCCGGCTTCCGGGAAGTGAAAAAACTGGACGGCAACATTGGCTACCTCGACCTCCGGGGCTTTGCCAGCCCCGATTGGGGCGCCCCGATGGCCGATGCCTATATGAAACTGCTGGCCACTTCCGATGCCATCATCATTGACCTGCGCAAAAACGGCGGCGGCAGCCCGGAAATGGTGCAATACCTTTGCAGCTACTTTTTTGACAAACACGTCCACCTCAACAGCCTTTACTGGAGGGAAGGCGACGAAACCCGTGAATTCTGGACGCTCGACAAGGTTGGTGGCCAGAAAATGCCCGAGGTGCCACTGTTTATCCTCACCAGTAACTACACTTTCTCCGGAGCGGAAGAATTTTCCTACAACATGCAGACCCAGCGCAGGGCTACCTTGATAGGCGAAACGACCGGCGGCGGTGCCAACCCCGGCGGCGGGGTGCCCCTCAACGACAAATTGATGGTCTTTATCCCAACGGGACGGGCCATCAACCCTATCACCAAAACCAACTGGGAGGGCGTGGGCGTAGTGCCGGAAGTGATGACCACCGCCGATGAAGCATTGGAAAAGGGGGTTGATTTGGCGAAGGAGGCGGCAGAGGAGTTTCGCCAAAAAAACAAGGAAAAAAACACCGTCCTGTTCAAGAACCTGACGGCGAGCCTGGAAAATTACACCGCCAATAGCACTCATGAACCTGTTTTCAACAGCCTGAAAAAATGCCTCGATGCCGGCCTGCTCGACGAGCCAGCCATCAACCAGATGGGCTACGATTACTTGATGCAGCACCAGAAACCCACGACGGCAGAAGTTATTTTTAAATGCAACACCCTGCTGTTTCCTGTCTCCGCCAACGTGTTCGACAGCTATGGAGAGGCGCTGGCCACCAATGGCAAACTGGAAGAATCGCTGAAAAGCTACCAAAAAGCAGTAGAACTGGCCGAGGCCAGCAACGATCCCAACCTGCCGCTTTTTAAAGAAAACCGTAAAAAAGCAGCGGAAAAGGCGAAGGCCGGTAAGCCCTGAGGTTTACTTTCCCCGTAGCGATCATTTCTTTATACTTATTGTAGCAAGTTTAATCACCCGACAAGCGCTGGACACTGTCCGGCGCTTTTTTTTAGGAAAAACCAGCAGCCCATCTCGACCGCCCGACCTGCTGTGCTGCATTTAATATCGTTTCTTATTCTAACGCTTTTTCCTCCTGTTGTTAACCCTTCATCAGCAATTGCCAAAGCACCAAAAATCTTTACCTTTGGCCGCACCATTTTTTGGAAAATCAGCGTAGAACGCTCGTTTTCAATGCAGAATCAAACATCCAACAGGTAATGAACCCAACTTTAAAGAAATTCCTGCCCCACCTCATCGCCTACGTTATCATGCTGGCCATCGCTTTTGTCCGTTTCGCACCCATCGTGTTCGAGGGGAAGGCCCTGCAGCAATCGGACAACATACAAGCCTATGGTATGCAGGTGGAACTGCGCAAATTCCACGACAAGACCGGGGAATACCCGCTCTGGACCAACTCGATGTTCGCCGGGATGCCAGCCTATCAGATCATGTACGCCCACAAGGGCCTGCTGCAATGGGTTGGCAAGGCCGCCCTGCTCGGCAACGGCATGGCACCGCCCCACACGGGCATCCTGCTGATGATGGCCTGCTTCTACCTGCTGCTCATCGTCCTCGGGGTTGACTGGCGGGTAGGCATCGTGGGGGCGGTAGGCTTCGGGCTGGCCGCCAACCACATGGGGCTGGTGGAGGCGGGCCATTCCACGAAGGTTGTGGCCGCTGCCTATTCTGCCCCCATCCTGGCAGGCCTGATCCTTACTTTTCGGGGAAAATACTGGCTTGGCGGTGCATTGACGGCCCTGTTCGTAGGGCTGCAACTGTACGCCAACCACGTACAGGTGACCTACCTGTTTTTCCTGACGCTGGTCATTTTCGGCATCGTCTTGCTGGTAGATGCCATCCGGAAGGGTACGCTGCCCAATTTCGCCAAAGCGGCGGGGGTTTCCTTGTTGGCGGTAGGCCTGGGCATCGCCTGCAATTATGGCCGCCTGGCCACTACCCAGGAGTATGCCGCCGAAACCATCCGGGGTACCTCCGAACTTACTAAAAAGGGCAACAGCAGCGGTTCGAGCGCCGACGAGGGCGGCGGGCTATCCAAGGAATATGCCTTTACCTGGAGCTATGCCAAACTGGAATCATTCAACCTGCTGATACCCAACTACCTGGGCGGAAGCAGTGCCGAGAATTTTTTGAGCGATCCGGGCAGCGCCACCCTGGCCGCCCTGCGCCAGATGAACAACCCCGACGAGGCCAACAAGCTGGCACGCTACGCTACCCATTACTGGGGCGATGTGCCCTTCACCGGCGGGCCGGTTTACATGGGCGCCGTTTTTATTTTACTCTTTTTCCTGGGGGCTTTTCTGGTGAAATCTCCCCTGAAGTGGTACATCGTCGCTTCGGTCATTTTCACCATCCTGCTTTCCTGGGGCCGGAATTTTGCGGCCTTCAACTATTTTGTGTTCGACTATTTCCCCTTTTTCAACAAGTTCAGGGATGCGACAACAGCCCTGGGCGCCACCAATTTGCTGGTCGTTCTGCTGGCCACGCTCGGCCTTCAGGCATTTTTTGATAAAACACTGGATGAAAAAGAAAGAAATGCGGCCCTGCTGAAGGCGGGCGGCATCACGGGCGGCTTAATTTTGATCGCCTTTGCCCTAAGCTTTGGGTTTGACTATGCCAAACCAGGCAACGACCTGCCGGCGACCGTTGCTTCGGCACTGGCAAAAGACAGGGCGGCCCTGTTGCAGGCAGATGTGTTGCGCTCCCTGTTGTTTGCGGCGCTGGGCTTTGCCCTACTGTGGGTTTGGACGAAAAAACGCTTTGCTGCCGTTTGGAGCGTCATCGGTATCGGCCTGGTTGCCACTGCCGATATCTGGGGCGTTGGGTCAAGGTTCATCAGTTCCGACGACTTTGTTTCGGTGGCCGAAAAGCGGAGCATCATCGCCCCCACTGCCGCCGATGAGCAGATCAACAAAGACCCGGATCCCTACTACCGGGTGGCCGATTTCAGGGGCAACCCTTTTACCAACGCCCTCACTTCCTACCACCATCTGTCGATGGGTGGCTACCACGCTGCCAAACTGATGCGCTACCAGGAAATGATAGAGCGCTACCTCTCCGACCCTGCCAAATACCAGAAGCTATACGGCATGTTCAATGCAAAATATATCATCGGAAATGGCGATCAGGTATTCCCCAACCCCGATGTGCTGGGCAATGCCTGGTTTGTGCGGGAATTTGAAATCGTGCCGGACGGGGATGCGGAAATAGCGGCCCTTGCCACCCTGGAACCCGCCCAGAAAGCGGTCGTGCAGCAAAAACAGGCCGATCAACTGCAGGGCTTCAACCTGCAATATGACAGCACCGCCACCATCCGCCTGACGCACTACCACCCCGATACCATGATATACAGCTATACCACCGGTTCCGAACAATTGGCTGTGTTTTCGGAGATGTACTACCCGCCCTCAAAAGGTTGGGAAATGTACCTGGACGGGCAAAAAGCGCCTGACTTCTTCAAGGCCAACTTTACGTTGCGAGCCGCCAAGCTGCCAGCAGGTCAGCATGAGGTGAAAATGATCTTTGCGCCTAAAACCTACTATCGGGGGGAGATGATTTCGCTGGTTGCCTCTATCCTGGTGCTGGGCCTGATGGGATGGGGCATTTTCTGGTTTTCAAAAAACTATGCCTGGCCGGATGCGGCACACCTGCCCGAGGCAGAGGAAAAAGCTGCAAATTCGCAGCCTGTGAAACGCACCGAGGCCAGGAAGAAGAAGAAATAGCCTTTGGAAATCTTTTGCTTGGGTGTTTTCGTGTTGCTTTGTTTTTGAAAGCCTGATCGTGGCCAATAGCTGGTCATTAAAAATTCAGTGGAATGAAAAAAGTAATCTTGCTGGTGCTGGCCACCTTACTGCTTTACTGCAGGCCCAAAACCCAAACCCCCTCCTATAATGTCAAGCCCGTCCCTTTCACCCAGGTGAAAATCACCGACAACTTTTGGGCACCCCGCATCGAAACGGTGCGCACGGTCACCATCCCCTACGCCTTTCAGCAGTGCGTGGAAACGGGCCGGGTGAAAAACTTCGAAGTAGCAGGCGGCAGTGCCAGGGGTGCTTTTTGCGGCCAATATGCCTTTGACGACTCCGACGTTTACAAAGTCATTGAAGGGGCCGCATATTCTTTGCAGGTTCATCCCGACACAGCGCTTGAGAACTATGTGGATGGGCTGATTGAAAAAATCGCAAAAGCCCAGGAACCCGACGGCTACCTCTACACCTGGCGCAGCATTTACGACCGGGAAAAAGCGGCTGGTGTGGTGAAGGAACCCGTCAGCGGCCAGTTTTATAAGGGCAGCGACACCCGTTGGGAACACGAAGATCAGCACAGCCACGAGCTTTATAATGCCGGCCATTTGTATGAAGCTGCCGTCGCTTACTTTCAGGCAACAGGGAAAAGAACCTTGCTGGACGTGGCGTTGAAAAATGCCGATTTGGTAGAAAAAACCTTTGGCTGGGGCAAATTGGAAAAGGCCACCGGCCACCAGGAAATTGAAATTGGCCTGGTGAAACTCTTTCAGGTAACCGGGGAACAACGCTACCTGGATCTCGCACAGTTCTTCCTCGATGTGAGGGGCTACGGCGACATTTACATGCAAAACCACCAAAAGGTAAAAGACCAACGGGAGATAGCCGGCCATGCCGTGCGGGCCTGCTACATGTACTCCGCCATGGCCGATGTGACGGCGCTGAAAGGCACGGCAGAATACTTGCCGGCCCTCGACGCCATTTGGGAAGACGTGGTGGGCAAAAAGATGTACGTCACCGGTGGCATCGGCAGCAGCGGCAGCAATGAGGGCTTCAGCCAGCCCTACGACCTCCCGAATTACAGTGCTTATTGCGAGACCTGTGCCTCCATCGCCTTTGTATTATGGAACCAACGCATGTTCCAATTGACCGGCGATGCCAAGTATATGGATGTGCTGGAACGCACCCTGTACAATGCGCTCGACGCTGGCCTGTCCTTCTCCGGCGACCGCTTTTTTTACCCGAACCCCCTGGAAAGCAGGAAAAACGTGGAGCGCAGCCCCTGGTTTGCCTGCGCCTGTTGCCCCTCTAATGTCGCCAGGTTTTTCCCGTCCATCCCCGGTTATATATATGCCAAGCGGGGCAACGAGATTTATGTCAACCTGTTTGTCAGCAGCGAAACAACGGTGCAAAACGTGAACAGCCGCCTCCAGTTGGTCAACGTCAACATTTCACAGCAGACCAAGTACCCGTGGGATGGCAAAGTGACCATCAGGGTAGAGCCGGAAAAACCGAACACGTTTACCCTCAAAGTACGCATCCCCGGCTGGGCACAGGGCGATGCAGTTCCGTTTGATCTTTATTCTTTTCCAAAACACGACGACAGCAAGGTTTACATTTTCCTGAATGGGAAATCTTTGCCCGTTACCATTCGCCACGGCTACGCCATCATGGAGCGCAAATGGAAAAAAGGCGACCAGGTGGAGATTGCCCTGCCCATGCCCGTGCGGCAGGTGGCCGCCAACTCCAAAGTAGCTGCCGATGCCGACCGGCTGGCACTGCAGCGGGGCCCTTTGATGTATTGCCTGGAAGGAAAGGATCAGCCGGACGACCGGATATTGAACATCATGGTCAACGACCTGGACGATATCTCCACCAAGTTTGAGCCCGACATGTTGGGTGGCCTGCCGACGCTCAGTTTTGATGGGTTTTTGGTAAAAAAGAAATCTGCGCCCGACCAGGGCGATCTGCAAAAAATGAGGCTAAAGGCCATTCCTTATTTTGCCTGGGCCAACCGGGGCATGGACAACATGCTCGTCTGGCTGCCCAACGGCCTGCGGGCGGCCCGGCCCATTTCCCAGCCCTCCATCGCCTCGCAAAGTAAAATTTCTGCCTCGGATGGCGTGAAGGGGGAGCTATCCGGCGTGGCCGATCAATGGCTGCCCCAAAACGCCGACGACCACGAAAACCCCTACATCCATTGGTGGCCACACTTCGGCACGACGGAATGGCTGCAATATGATTTTGAAAAAGAGGAACAAGTGGGCACGGTACGGGTCTATTGGTTCGACGACGAGGCCAGTGGCGGTGGCTGCCGCATCCCGGAATCCTGGCGGGTGCTGTATTTGGAAAACGGCGAGTGGAAGCAGGTGTACGCACCAAAAGGATACGCTGTTACCAAAGATGGCTGGGACAAGGTGCAGTTCGAGCCGGTGAAGACGTCTGCGCTGCGCCTGGAACTGGTTTGCCGGCAAGGGGTTTCGGCGGGCGTACATGAATGGGAGGTAAGGTAGTTGCGCAGTCCTCTCCTCTCAATTCTACTAATGTATATTGCTGTACGCCGCCATCAAAGGCGGAAACCCATTCATCACTGCCCACCTCCAACGCGCTCTGCCTCTTTTTCCATTCCAGTCTCCCGCTTTCTGGACTTCACTTTTTGGTTGCCAAAGTTATAGCTCAGGCTCAGGCTTACCCGGCGGCTGTCCCAGTTGCCATGCCCTTCGGAATAGAGGCCGTTGAAGTCAGAATAGCCCTCCCAGCCAGATTCGTAGAAGATGTCGTTGGCACTGAGACGGACATTCAGCTTGTTTTGCAGGAACTTACGCTGCAGGCCGAGGTTCAGGCTCCAACTGGTTTCATACAAGAAAACGCCGCCCCACACACCGGGGCCGGAAAACCAACCTGACACTTCGGCCTTGAAGCCATAGGGCAAATCGAAGGTTTGCTGGGTGTAGATATTGTAAGTATAAACCTGCACATCCACAGAACCGCCTTTTGGGTAGGTAGCCTGGTTGTTGACATGCGAGGCATTGAAGTTGAAATAGGCATTCCAGCCCTTGCGCACGTCGAAGGGCAAGCTGGCATTGAGGCTCCAGATGGTCTGGCTGGCCAGGTTGGCCCAGGTGATGAAGCTGGCCCGCTTGTCAAATTCGTCCGGCCCTATGAGCCGGGTGATTTGGTCAACGGTACGGCTATAGCCGATTTTGAAATTGAAGCGGTAGGCATACGTCCAGCCCAGTTCTACGTTGTTTACGATTTCAGGCTTGAGATTTGGGTTTCCCCTTTCATAGCTCAATTCACTGAGCCGGCTGTTGAAAGGGTTGAGCACGTTGTAGTCCGGGCGGTTGATGCGGCGGCCATAGTTCAGTGCGATGCTGTGCATGGGCGCTGCCTGATAAGTCAGCCCGGCGCTGGGGAACCAACTGAGGTATTTTAGTTTGACCGGGTCTTGCTGCAGGTCTTCACGAAAAGCTTTCAGTTCGCCGTCGGCATCGGTCTGCTCTGCCCGGAGGCCGGCGGACAAGTTCCACTTTTCGCCCAATGGGCGGGCAAAACTCACATAGCCGGCATACACATTTTCCGTGTATCCAAAACGGTTGGATAAGCTGTCACTCTGAATGGGTATTCCGTTGTTCACGTCAAAAACCAGGAATTGATTATCGGATGCCACCCGGCTCAATTTGGTGCCCAGTCCGAGTTTTCCACCCAGCAATTCCTCTTCGAAATCGAGTTTAAAGGTGCTGATGTCAATTCCTGTGGAGGTGTTGAAGCTGTCAATGTTTTCGGATGTTAGCACTGTTTCGGAAGCATTGTAATAGCGGTTGGGCTGGTAGCGGTCGCCGTTCATGTCGTATTTTCCATAGTCGAGGTCAAGGTTCAGCGTGCGGCCCTTGCTGTTGTCGAAACGGTAGTTGAGGTTGTAGGTAAAATTGCTGCGATCCTCAACGGCGGTGTTGCGGGCAACCAGGATACTGTCAATGGCCTCTGGGGCTACCTGTTGGGAAAGGGCGATACGGTTCGTGTTGCCCCTGTCAAAATTTTGGTCAAAACCACTAAAAAGGAACCCGGCGGTGTGTTTTTTCCCGATGAAAAAATCAGCGCCCAGACGGGCGTTTCCATTCTGCCATTCATTGGTGCTCTTGTTGGTCTCGTCCAGCAACAGGTTGTTTTGTTTGCTGAAAAATGCCATGTCGTTGTAGCCTTTGCCTTTAGCACCGCCCAAGGTGGCGAACAAATTCAGGCGCTTGTTTCGATAATTCCCACTGGCAGAGCCGAAAGTTTGGGCATAGCGCCCCATGCTGCCGGTAAGGTTGACCGAGCCGTTGGCGCCGAGGTTTTCATCTTTTTTCAGGCGGATGTCTATAATGCCCGCATTGCCCTCGGCCTCATACTTTGCACCTGGGTTCGTGATGATATCAATCCGGTCAATCTGGTCGGCGGTAAGGCTTTTCAGGTAGTTGGACAGGTCTTGTCCGCCGAGGGGCAGCCGCTTGCCGTCCACATAAACCAGCACACCGGCCCGGCCCAGCACGTTCACGTTGTCGTTGTTGTCAACGGTGACGCCGGGCGCCTTGCGGAGCAGTTCGATGGCATCTGCGCCAGTGGAATTGATGGTGCCCTGGACGTTGAACACGGTTCGATCCGGCTTCACTTCCACCATGGCCCGGTCGGCGGTCACCGTGGCTTGCACTAAATCTGTGGCGGCAGGGGAAAAGGATAGTTTTCCAAGATCGAGTTGCTGGCCCTTTCCCAAAGCAATGCCTTCCTTGCGAAATTCTGCCATGCCGACATAGGTTGCGGTCAGGAAATAATTCCCCGCATCCAGCCCTTGCAGTTGGAAGCGACCGTTCTCGTCGCTGGTCTCGACTTTTTTCAGTAAGCTGTCGGTGGAACTGTACAGTGCCAGGTTGGCAAAGATGACTGCGGCGCCATCGGCATCCTGAAGTTGGCCCTTGATGCTTGCGCTTTGGGCGTGGAGGCAAAAATTGGTTATGAGAAACAGAAAGGTGTAATAAAATTTCATGCGCTATTTTTGGTGAAAGGTGAATGGTTGGGAAGGACAGTGAAATGGGGATAAGGTTCGCAGGGTAAGGAATATTTTTTTTGAAAGGGATGGGCGGAATTAAGTTCAGAACAGGCTCCCGCAGCCAGGGCCGGTCAGATTTATCGAACCGGATGCAATGGTCAGCGAGGGACGATGCAAGCCAGGCAATACTTTGGAAGTCATAGTTTTGATTAAGGGTAAAACGATAAAACCACCCGAGGAGACCATTCAGCGCAGTGTGTTTTTGAATAAAAACCACTCTCACGATCAATTACTTGTGAGAAATTGACACCGTTTTTTGAACAATCTCCACCCTATGGGTAGAATAAAAAAAATGGCGCCCCGAATACCGGGACGCCATCATTTTCTCATGAAAACCGGTCCGAAGACCCAGGATTACTTATTGTTCACTTCCTCATATTCAACATCGGTTACATCTTCCGTCTTGCCGTTGCCAGCATCGCCGGCATCAGCTTGTTCGGAGTGGCCGTTGCCCGGGGCCTCTTGCTGCTGTTGCTGCGTAGCCTGGTACATATCCTGGCTGGCGGCCTGCCAAGCTGCGTTGAGTGCGGCGCTGGCCTTGTCCACCCGGTTGAGGTCGGCGGCTTTGTGGGCCTCTTTCAAGTCGTTCAGTGCAGTTTCGATAGCGCCTTTTTTGTCGGCGGGTATCTTGTCGCCATATTCTTTCAACTGCTTTTCTGTTTGGAAAATCAGTGAGTCGGCGGCGTTCAGCTTGTCCACTTTTTCCCGTTCCTGGCGGTCGCTGTCGGCGTTGGCCTGGGCTTCGTTTTTCATCCGTTCGATTTCCTCCTTGCTCAGGCCGGTGGAAGCTTCGATGCGGATGTTTTGCTGTTTGCCCGTGCCTTTGTCAACGGCAGAAACGCTGAGGATACCATTGGCGTCCATGTCGAAAGAAACTTCAACCTGCGGCACGCCCCTCGGTGCCGGCGGGATGCCGTCGAGGATGAAGCGGCCCACCGTGCGGTTGTCCCTGGCCATAGGGCGCTCGCCCTGCAGGATGTGGATTTCCACGCTCGGCTGGTTGTCGGCAGCCGTAGAGTATATTTTCGACTTTTTGGTCGGGATGGTCGTATTGGCTTCGATAACCACGTCGTACACACCACCCATCGTTTCAATACCCATTGAAAGGGGCGTCACGTCGAGCAGCAGCACGTCTTTGGTTTCACCCGTCAAGACGCCACCCTGGATAGCGGCACCTACGGCCACCACTTCGTCCGGGTTCACGCCCTTGTTGGGCTTTTTGCCAAAAAACTCCTCCACCACCTGCTGGATGCGTGGGATACGGGTGGAACCACCTACCAAAATTACCTCGTCAATATCGTTGCTGGTCAAGCCAGCGTCTTTAAGGGCGAGGCGGCAAGGCTCGATGGTACGTTTCACGAGGTCGTCCGTGAGCTGTTCGAATTTTGCACGGCTCAGTTTCAGCACCAGGTGCTTCGGCACACCGTCCACTGCCGTGATATATGGCAGGTTGATTTCCGTTTCGGAAGAAGAAGAGAGTTCGATTTTGGCTTTTTCGGCAGCATCTTTCAGCCGCTGGAGGGCCATCGGGTCTTTGCGCAGGTCGATGTTTTCCTGGCTCTTGAACTCGTCGGCCAGCCAGTTGATGATTTTGCGGTCGAAGTCGTCGCCACCGAGGTGCGTGTCGCCGTTGGTGGATTTTACCTCAAATACGCCTTCGCCCAGTTCCAGCACGGAAATGTCGAAAGTACCGCCACCGAGGTCATAGACGGCGATGGTCATGTCTTTGTGGCGTTTGTCGAGGCCGTATGCCAAGGCAGCAGCCGTTGGTTCGTTGATGATTCGGCGCACTTTCAGGCCGGCGATTTCACCGGCTTCTTTGGTGGCCTGGCGCTGCGAGTCGTTGAAGTAGGCCGGTACGGTGATGACTGCCTCGTTTACTTCCTGGCCGAGGAAATCCTCCGCCGTTTTTTTCATCTTCTGCAGTACCATGGCTGAAATTTCCTGCGGCGTGTAGAGCCTTCCGTCAATGTCCACCCGCACTGTGTCGTTTTCGCCCTTCACCACTTTATAGGAAGTGTGTTCGAGTTCTTTGCCGATTTCCGAAAAGCGGTGCCCCATAAAGCGTTTGATGGACGAAACGGTTCGGGTCGGGTTGGTGATAGCCTGGCGCTTGGCCGGGTCGCCGACCTTGCGCTCGCCGTTGTCGAGGAAGCCGATGATGGACGGTGTCGTCCGGCGGCCCTCGTCGTTGGCAATAACGACCGGCTCGTTGCCTTCCATGACTGCCACGCAGGAGTTGGTAGTTCCTAAGTCTATTCCTATGATTTTGGCCATATTATTTTTTGGTTTTGATGATTTTAAAATGATTGCCAGGCTTGCCTTTTTTCATCGGCCAATTCCGGCAGTGAGTGTACGCAGGGGTGTCATCAATGAACATGCCACGGGGACGGGACTGACTTTTTGTAAGTTTTTTGGGGGAAATATGGGAAATGTGGCAGGTAGTGGGGTGGGGCGGGGTGACAAAACGGCAGGGAGTGTTTGGAAAACAATTCGGTGAAATGTATTGGCGGCAGCGCCGGGCTTCAAACGAGCCATTTTATTGAAACAGTTTAAAAAAATGCTTCCCAACAGCGCCTGCCTCCGCTTCAATCTGTGAGAATAAAGCTATACTTTACGCTGATGGCTTTTGGCCTTTGGCAGTTGGCAAAAGCCAATGGCCAACTTCCAACAGCTAATAGCAAACCGACAAAACCATCCGTGTTTTAGTATAAGAACCTATCCTTTTATCAAACTTCAAAGTTTTCCACATTTTGGGGGTGGAGGCAGGAGCCTTGCCAACGAACTTTATAAGACCTCATTTTGCCAATAGCAAACAGCCAATGGCTAATAGCAATTTTTCAAATACACGACTTGTCCCGGTTAGCGGGAAAACCTTTTAGCGCAGCGTATAATTATCCATCCTTCCCACTGACATCCTTTCTTGTCCATAAATGCTTTTACCTTTACCCTTTTAGGTAACGATGAAAAAATACCTTCACCATTTTGATTTTGAAAACCCGAGCTATAGAAGGGTTTTTTAAAAAATAAAATAGTCACTTTATTTTTCCTTCGATCCTAAATCAAAAAGCGCCCCCAGGAAATTGCCGGTCGGGAGCGCATTGCCGTTAATTTTACAATATGCAACCGTATCAAGCACTCTTCGCTCCCATCCTCCAAAAACTACAAATCGAAGCGCTCAATGAGGTGCAGCTTGCCACCATCGAAGCCAGCCGGCAGGAAAACGACATCGTGCTGCTGTCGCCGACAGGCACGGGGAAAACGCTCGCTTTCCTGCTGCCTTTATTGGCTGGGTTGAAGGAGGAAAAAAAGCAAGTGCAAGCCCTCATCCTCACGCCCACGAGGGAATTGGCCATGCAGATAGAATCAGTTTTTAAGGACATGAAAACGCCGCATAAAGTGACCTGCTGTTACGGTGGCCATGCGATGCGGGTGGAGCAGCAAAACCTGATTGACCCGCCTGCCCTTTTAATCGCCACACCGGGCCGTTTGGTTGACCATATTAAACGGGAAAATATTGACTTATCAAAAGTGAAATTATTGGTATTGGACGAGTTCGATAAATCATTGGAATTTGGCTTTCAGGAGGATATGGGTTTTATTATTAAACAACTTACAGGCCTTCAAAAACGCATATTGACCTCTGCCACCGAAAGTATCAAAATACCTGATTTTACAGGCATTGGCAAACCAATACGTTTGCATTTTATCCCAAAGAAATCGGCAGGAAAGAAATTGGACATAAAAATAGTACAGTCGCCCGAAAAAGATAAGCTGCAAACATTGTTGAAATTGATTGGCAACCTCGAACCGGGGGCTATGATTGTTTTTTGCAACCACCGGGAATCTGCCGAAAGGGTCAGCGAATTTTTATTTGACAATAATATTATCCATGATTATTTCCACGGTGGGCTGGAACAAAAAGAGCGGGAAAAAACATTGGTGAAATTCCGCAACGGCACGGTGCAAATCATGGTTTCCACCGATCTCGCCGCCCGGGGCCTCGATATTCCTGATATCAAATATATTGTGCATTACCACCTGCCGCCCACCGCAGATGCGTTTACCCACCGCAATGGCCGTACCGCCCGCATGGATGCGAAGGGTTCTGCGTTTCTCATTTTAAATGAAGAAGAAAATATTCCCGGATATGTAGAGGGCGATCCTCAAATATTTTATTTAAAAGAATGCCCGCCGCCCGCTGCGCCAGCATGGGATACTTTATTTATAGGAAAGGGAAAAAAAGACAAAATAAATAAGGTAGATATTGTCGGTTTTTTATCCAAGCAAGGGGGCTTAAAAAAGGAAGATGTGGGGCTGATCGAGGTGAAAGATTTTTTTGCCTATGTGGCTGTTAAAAGGGATAAAATAACGGAGGTGTTGGATAAGGTTAAACATGAAAAAATAAAAGGCAAGCGGGTGAAGATGGAAGTGGCGTTGTAAATTCAGTGCTTGGGGCCAAATGACAATGCCCAAACCTGTAGCTGCAATTTCTTGTATCGGGCGATTTTCAAAAAATGCTGACTTTTACTATTCAACACGAAGATAAAAATCATCGCCTGGATAAAGCCAAACCGGAAAATTTGCCCAAACTTTACCACTCGCTCAAATGGGCACCTTACCTGAAAAACGTATAAATACTGAGTGTGCCTATTTTTCAAACATTTAATAATAAAAGGTTAATCATGGCACTACAACTCAAAACTTTCGATGAATACAAAACCGCCTACCAACGCAGCGTCGAAGACCCGGAGGGGTTCTGGGCGGACATCGCCTCCACTTTTCATTGGGACAAAAAATGGGACAAAGTCCTGGAATGGGAATTCAAAACGCCCGATGTAAAATGGTTTAGCGGCGGCCAGACGAACATTACCTACAACTGCCTGGATCGCCACCTGGCAACACGGGGCGACCAAACCGCTATCCTCTTTGAACCAAATGATACCGAAGGGGAAGTACGGAAACTGACCTACCGGGAACTCTACCACGAGGTCTGCCGCACTGCCAATGCCCTGAAATCAATGGGCGTGGAAAAAGGCGACCGGGTCTGTTTCTACATGCCAATGGTGCCGGAACTGGCCATTGGCGTGCTGGCCTGTGCCAGGATCGGTGCTGTCCACAGTGTTGTATTTGCAGGCTTTTCTGCCTCTTCCCTGGCCGACCGTATCAATGACTCCGCCTGTAAAGTCGTCATCTGCTCTGACTTCAACCGCCGAGGGGCAAAGAACATCCCCGTAAAAAAAGTGGTGGACGAGGCACTGGCACTTGGCTGCCCCAGCATTGAAAAAGTATTGGTGCACCGCAATACAGGTGACCCATTGAATTGGAACAAGGAGAAAGACGTATGGTGGCACGAAGCCCTCTACGACCAGGCCACTACCTGCGAGCCGGCTGTAATGGACGCTGAAGATATGTTGTTCATCCTGTACACCTCCGGTTCGACAGGCAAGCCTAAAGGCGTGGTCCATACAGTGGGCGGCTATATGGTTTTTGCGATGTATTCTTTCCTCAATGTTTTTCAATATAAAGAAGGTGAAATCTATTGGTGTACTGCCGACGTGGGCTGGATAACCGGGCACAGCTACATCGTGTATGGGCCGCTACTGGCCGGCGCTACTTCGCTGATGTTCGAGGGCGTTCCGACCTACCCCGATGCCGGGCGTTTCTGGCAGGTTTGTGAAAAACACAAAGTCAATATTTTTTATACAGCCCCCACGGCCATACGGGCGCTGATGGCCGCCGGCGACCGATGGACGGAAGGCTACGACCTGAGCAGCCTGCGGGTGCTCGGCACGGTCGGTGAACCTATCAATGCCGAAGCCTGGCATTGGTACAATGAAAAAATCGGGAAGAAAAAATGCCCCATCGTGGATACCTGGTGGCAGACGGAAACGGGCGGTATCCTCATTTCGCCATTGGCTGGACTGACGCCGCTGAAGCCAACCTACGCCACCTTGCCACTGCCGGGCGTTCAGCCTTGCCTGGTGGACGCAGATGGGCATGAATTGGAAGGCGATGGCGTCGAAGGGATGCTTTGTATCAAGTTCCCCTGGCCATCCATTATCCGAACCACTTATGGCGACCATGAGCGTTGCCGCCAGACGTATTTTTCCACCTTCAAAAACATGTACTTCACTGGCGACGGTGCCAGAAGGGACGAAAGCGGTATGTACCGCATCATTGGCCGGGTGGACGATGTGATCAACGTTTCCGGCCACCGCATCGGCACGGCAGAAGTGGAGAACGCCATCAACGAGCACGAAGCGGTGGTGGAGAGTGCCGTAGTTGGTTATCCGCACGACATCAAGGGTCAGGGGATTTATGCCTACGTCATTACGGACAGGCCGGTGGGCGATTTGGTTGTTTTTGAAAAAGAACTCAGGAATACGGTGACCCGCATCATCGGCCCGATAGCCAAACCAGATGTTATCCAGGTCGTGACGGGGCTGCCAAAGACCCGCTCCGGGAAAATCATGCGGCGCATCCTGCGGAAAGTGGCGGCTGGCGATACGGAGAACCTTGGCGATACGTCCACCTTGCTGAACCCGGAAGTCGTGGATGAGATCAAGGAAGGAGCGAAAGGTGTTGTAGCTTAAGGTTGGTTTTGGCAATATCAATTGATGATTAGCAAACCGAATTGCCCTGGAATGTGCCTCTGGGGCAATTTTTTTTCAGCGTTTTCCCTACCTTTCCATCTCAAACTATTTTTCAAAACTAAATCATTCGATTCTATGAAAAGAACAATACTCCTTCCGCTGCTGCTGCTTACTGTTTCTGCCGTTTTCAGCCAGCAATTTCAGTTGGCAAAAGGCACACTTCAACACCAATACCCGAGGGTGGCCAATCAATCCCCTGATGGTGCATGGCCGCCGCACCAGGCGACCGTCCCACCTTCTCCTGGCTACCGGGCGCTGGAAGAAACCATCGGCCACACTACTTTTGATTTACAATCCATCGGCTCCCTTGGGCGCAGGGTGGGGGACCTGGGTGGAGGTAAACTATCGGCCATTTGGCATTTTGGAGCGGATCAGGCAAATAACTACCCTGACAGGGGGGCAGCCTACAACGCTTTTGACGGCACCACTTGGGGGCCTGAGCCAACCTCAAGTGTTGAGGAAACCCGTTCGGGCTACCCCTCCTTCGCCGTGTCGCCAAACGGGACGGAAGTAATCGCCTCCCATAAGAGCACAACTGGCTCAAACTGGATATTGACCGTACAAACAAAAAAACCTGGCGAAACGACCTGGACAGAACACGAAATCCCATCGGCGGTAACTGGCGGCCCTGTATGGGCAAAAGTGGCGGCAGGAGGGCCAGACGGAAACACCCTTCATGTTGTAGCAGTGACCGTAGCGGCGATGTTTGGCGGTGCTGTTTATGAGGGTATGGAACTGCACCCCCTCTACTGGCGCTCTACGGATGGTGGCGCCACTTGGGACAAACAGGACATCATCATCCCTGGCTGGGACAGCACCTTTTACCATGAGGTAGGCGGCGAGAGTTACGCCATTGAGGCGAGGGGGGAAACTGTCGTCATCGCCAGCCTGGAGTCCTGGGGGGATGTTGCCATTTATAAATCTATTGACAATGGCGATAACTGGGCCCGCACCATCGTACACGATTTCCCCCTGGATGCCTATGCCGGAGGCGGCTATACGGCTGACGATATTCCCGATGATCCGAATGCGCCTACTGATTTGGCTATCCTTACATCGGATGGTTCCGGGTCGCTGGTCATTGACAATGACGGCAAGGTGCATTTATTCTTCTCGTGGCTTTATGTGGTGGAGAATGGCGTTTACCTCGACATGAACGGTGTTGCCTACTGGAACGAAGACCATGCGCCCGGCCAAATAGACACCATTGCCGGGGCGGAAGACTATGACGGCGACGGCCTCATCACGATTGGGGGAGACCTGGGCGATTACCGCTACACGAACTACAACCTTTCGAGCGGTACTTCTGCAGGCATAGACGCCGATGGCAACCTCTACGTCGTTTACTCGGCGATCCGGGAAGACTTCGCAAATACTGAGGATCAAAATTTAAGGCATCTCTTCGTTGTTAAATCCGAAGACGGCGGCCTGTCCTGGTCGGCTCCTTTTGACCTCATCAACGAGGAGACGACCCTGGATTATGAATACATCGAGGCTGCCTATCCGGCCATTCCCATGCAGATAGGCGAAAACATCAACCTGGTCTATATGCAGGATTATATGCCGGGCCTCACACCAACTGACAATACGGTGGATCCGCAGAATATTGTTTATTTAAAATTAGATAAAAACACCTTTGGGATGATCTCGGGTGCCAAAGAATTGCCCGTCATTGCCGGCAGCGCTGTGCTTGTTCCGAACCCGACCAGTGGTTTGCTAAAGCTGCAATATGTGTCATCAGCGGTGGGAAGTGTTCAAATATCAGTCTATAACCTGATGGGAGAGCAGGTTTTGGTTTCACAAGAAGCCACCCAGCCCATCGGTCAACATTCGATAGCGCTTGATTTGACTGGCCATCCTGCCGGTATATACCTGGTAAAAATGGAGATAGGCGGGCAAACGTTCACACAAAAAATAATGAAAAAGTAACCTGCCAGCGCAATCACGAAAAGCTTGATGAGGGTTTATGAGGTTGATAAAAGTTGATTTCAATCTTATAAACCCTTATCTATTGCTTGCGAAGATGAAAAGGAGTTAACGCCAGCAAAACAACATTCAATCACCCCATTTGCTCTTCCTTCCAAATTTCCCAAGCTTTTTCCGCCTGTAAATGCAGCATTTGCAGGCCGTTGCAGATAAAGGCACCCTTTGCCGCTGCCCTGGCCAAAAACAGGGTCTTCTCAGGATTGTACACCAAATCGAAAAATAATTGGCCCTGATGGGCAAACCGATAGGGCAGGGGAGGGCAGGTTTCATTTTTTGGTGCCATGCCCAAGGGGGTGGTATTGACAACCAGCGAAAAAGAAGAAAAGGTGGTATTATCCAAATCGGGATAAGTTAAGGTTCCATATTTTGCTTGCCTGGACACGATTTGAAATGGGATTCGATGTTTTTTTAAAACAAAGACGACAGCCTTCGAGGCACCGCCGGAACCCAGTACGATGGCCTTCAGTTCCGCTTCTTTCAGTCCGGCCTTTTCCACGCATTTCAGCAGCGATTTTTCAAAACCATGCACATCGGTGTTGTAACCTGTCAGTTTTCCATTCGCTATTTTGATGGTGTTGACCGCACCTACCGCAGCGGCTGTTTCGTCCAGCCTGTCCAGAAATGGCATGATGGCCTGTTTATGGGGAATGGTCACGTTCAACCCGCTGAGGTGGGGATTGCTTTCCAGCAGTGCCGGAAATGCCGCGATATGCTCCAGCGGGAACAAATCGTAGCTGCATCCCTCAATGCCTTCTTGTTCAAATTTTTGCGTGAAATATTTTTTTGAAAAAGAGTGGGCCAAAGGGTAGCCTATGAGGCCAAATTGTTTCATAAGTGGGTAGGCTTGATTTTTATACGTCAGTAAAAATGTTTGACTTCAGCCATTTCCGCAGTTGACAACAGAGCCAAACCGATTTCAAACCATGTCGGACTATTTCAAACTAAAACTCAATTTCTGACACTGGTTAAAACAAGGAACCAGGAACCTGGCAAATGATGGTGGACAACATTCTGTACGCAAGCATTTTTTGGTTTCACCAAAGAATGTGATACCTTTGGCCCTCAACAGAAAGACCGGAAAGAGATGAGGGCATCCAACAATTATCCCTTAACGCTGCTCAGGCTTTGTCCCCTCTCCTCCATTTTTTTGCGCCCCCCGCAATGTTGAACAAATACGGATTACGCCGTAAAGATCAACAATTCCCTGTTGCCGTTTGGCCTCACGCACATTTTTGGAACAAAAAAACAACCATGGAATCAATGGCAAGCTGAAATTCTCTCAGCCTACTGGTTGCGTCCAATGGATTACTGTGTTAATGAGTCTGACCAAAACAGAATGCTATGAGCAATATCCGCATCTTGATCGGGGATGATCACCAAATGTTCCGTACAGCTATTTCAAATTTACTGGGGAAGGAGGCAGGCTTCGAAATAGCCGGAGAGGCCAGTGATGGCCTTGAAGCTGTCAGGCTTTCCCGTATCCTGGCCCCCGATGTGATATTAATGGACATCCGGCTGCCGGAATTGAATGGCATAGAAGCTACCCGCCAGATTATCCACGAAAGCCCAAGCGCCCAAATCCTGGCCCTTTCATCTTTTGAAGACGAGGAAACAGTGATTGAAATGGTGAAAGCCGGGGTGAAGGGTTACATCCTGAAAGATTCCCCGGTGGAAGAGCTGGTATTGGCCATCAAGACGGTTTCAACTGGTTGCAGCTATTTTGCAAAAGAAATCTCGTCGAAGTTGTTTGCCCGCCTGGAAAGCGGCGATAAAAGCCCCGCCCAAAAAAAGCAGGCGCAACTGGCCGTTACGGACAGGGAATGGGAAATACTAAAATACATCGCAGGGGAAATGACCAACAAAGAAATTGCCTCCAAGCTTTACATCAGTCCACGCACTGTAGAAACCCACCGGCGCAACCTTATCAAAAAACTGAACGTGAAAAACACGGCGGGCCTGGTAAAGATTTTCCTTAATCTGGAGGATGGGTATGAAAATTCCTGGGGGTAGCCCAGCGGGCCTCTTTCCGGGGAAACCCTTAGTGATGCACAAGCCGGAATTTAGGCTTTCCCCATTGGTACATGTAATTAAAACTTTACCACACTATAACCCCTGCTCCCTCCCTGATTACTTCGAATTCCGTTTTCGAGCAATCTACCAGGGTAGTAGGCACAAGGCCGCCGGGGCCTCCATCAATGACCAGGTCCACCTGGTTTCCGTATTTCTCAAAAATAAGGCTTGCATCGGTAAAGTATTCGTCATCTGCTTCGTCTTCCGACTCTTTTAAGAGGGATGCCGAGAGAATAGGCCTGCCCAACTGCTCCACGATGGCCAGGGCAATTTTGCTGTCGGGAATCCTGACGCCAATGGTTCGTTTTCTGTTTTTGAAGAGCCTGGGTACCGTGTTGTTAGATTTTAAGATAAAGGTAAAGGGGCCGGGTAGGTTGTTTTTAAGCAATTTGAACACTTCGTTGTCCATCTGCCAGGCATAACCGGCTATCTGGCTGATATCCTTGCAGATAAAAGACAGCATGGCCCGTTCGGGATCAAGCCTTCGCAGCCTGCACACCCGTTCCACTGCTTTTTGGTTGAGGATGTCGCAACCCACGCCGTACACCCCCCCGGTCGGGTAGATGATGATGCCGCCGTCGTGGAGGATTTGGGCAACCTGTTCAACTTTCTTCGGTTCGGGGTTTTCCGGGTGAATAGGTAGGTACATTTTGCAGAAATTTAATCTTTTGCAAAGGTTGGAAAATGATTCAGGCCGCAAAGGGAATTGGCCTATATTCGCCACAAAAAACAATAAAACAATGAAAGCTGTATCCATTTTGTTACTGATAGCCTTCCTTTTTTCTGCCTGCCAGTCAGGCCCTGACCGGGAAAAAATGCAGGCTGGCATCCAGGAACTGGAAAAACAGATCGGGGACGACCCAAAAGCACAGACGGCCCTGTTTACGCAATTGATGGGTCAATATGAAGATTTTGCCAAGGCATTTCCGGGCGATAAACAGAGCGCCCACTACCTTTCAAAGGCAGCCGAACTGGCAAGGCTGAACCAGCAATTTGACAAGGCGATAACTATTTATGAAACGATTATGAAATCCTACCCGGATGCGCCGGAGGCCTCCAAAGCGATGTTCATGAAAGGGTTTACCTTGGACAATGACCTGAAGAATACAGCAGCAGCCAAGGCCGTATATGAAGAATTCCTTCAAAAATACCCGAACGATGACTTTGCAGACGACACAGCGTTTTTGCTGAAAAACCTGGGGAAAAGCGAGGAAGAAATCATTAAAGAGTTCGAAGCCGGAAAATAAAAAAAAAACAGGGTAACAACTAAGTTGCACCCTGTATAACCCCAAAAAACCAAATGAAAACAATCTACATATATCGTATAAAAGGCAATTGCCTTATTTAATTAATGCTGAATAATCCTTAGAATTATAAAGAACTAAGCTAAAGACTGCAGAACTACTTTCTGGTCACTAGTCTCAAAAAAACAATTAGAAATTTATTTAATTAAAGGCAAAGTTAGTTAACAGTCTTAACTTATTAAAACAACTCAAAAAAAAGTTTTTTCAGAAATAAGTTCGGCAAGTTCCCAGAAGCGTATTTCTTAATTTTGATAACAGTACCTTGCCGATGATTCGAATGGACGCTGCAAGAACTAAAAAATTTCACACAAAAAAAATTTTTCCTTGTCAAAAATCAAAAAAATCTTTGTTTGCTCCAATTGTGGGGTCAGTTCTCCGAAATGGATGGGCCGCTGCTCGTCGTGTGGCGAGTGGAATACCATCGTGGAGGAGGTCATTCAGCATGAAACAGCCCCCGAAGAACGCAGCCGGCTCTGGAAGGGCAGTAATGGTGCCGTCCGCGACCCCAAGCCTATCGCCCTGCCAGATGTGCAAACCGGCACCACCCGCCGCCTCATCACGCCCGACGGTGAACTGAACAGGGTATTGGGAGGTGGCATCGTGAGCGGTTCTTTGATACTTATCGGCGGCCAGCCGGGCATCGGGAAATCCACATTGATGCTTCAGGTAGCGCTTCGGGTGAAGGCAAAAATCCTTTACGTGAGCGGGGAAGAAAGCGAAGAGCAGATAAAAATGCGGGCCGACCGGCTAGGCAACCTTCAATCCAATTGTTTTTTGCTGACTGAAACGAACACCTCTAAAATACTGACCCACGCCGTCAACCTGGAACCCGATCTGGTCATTATCGACTCCATACAGACCCTGTCTTCCCCGCACATTGAAAGCACGCCGGGCAGCATTTCGCAGGTGAGGGAATGTGCGGGTGAGTTGCAGCGCTTTGCCAAAGAGACCAATATCCCGGTCTTCCTGATAGGCCATATCACCAAGGACGGCTCTATTGCCGGCCCGAAGCTGCTGGAGCATATTGTGGATGCTGTCCTGCAATTTGAGGGAGACCGCAACTACACCTACCGCATTCTTCGCACACTCAAGAACCGCTTTGGCTCAACGGATGAACTGGGTATTTATGAAATGCAATCCGATGGACTGCGGGAAGTTTCGAACCCTTCCGAACTGCTGCTTTCGCAAACGGACGAGGAACTGAGTGGCAGCACGGTGGCAGCCACCATCGAAGGGTTGCGCCCCATGCTCATCGAAACACAGGCACTGGTGAGCACTGCCGTTTTTGGTACCCCTCAACGAACAGCCACCGGGTTCGACCTGCGCCGCCTGAGCATGTTGATGGCAGTGTTGGAGAAAAGGGGTGGTTTTCCATTTGCGCAAAATGACGTGTTCCTGAACCTCGCCGGCGGCATCCGGGTGGACGATCCGGCCATTGACCTGGCCATTGTATCGGCGCTTATCTCGTCGTTGCAGGATGTGGCAGTTCCCAACCATATCTGCTTTGCCGGCGAGGTTGGTTTGAGCGGCGAAATCCGTTCCGTCAACCGTATCGATCAGCGCATCCAGGAAGCAGACCGGCTTGGTTTCAAGCAAATCTATATTTCAAAATACAATACCAAAGGGCTTGACACCAAAAAATACAACATCGAAGTGAAGACGATAGGAAAAATTGAAGAGCTGTACCGTGCGCTTTTCGAGTAACTGGCACCGTTGCCCTGATTATTTTGTCTCCACGCACCGGACCATCACCACATCGCTGAGGTATCCTGTGCAGATACACTTCATCGTTACTTGTTCCCCTTTTTGAAATTCCGTGCGCTTGTGTGCGGAAAGGGGGTCGAGTTCGCACTTCACACCGAACATCATGTCCTCGCTTTCCAGCATGACGCTGGTGTTGCCGCCTTCGTCTTTCGAGGCGTCGGCTACCGTACCGCTTACGGCAACTATTTTATTGAGGTATTTTTCGTTGGCACCAGCTTCGTCGTTGGAAAAAGCAGCGAACAAAGCCTTGGCATCTGCTTGCATGTCTGCTTTGGCATTCTCCATGTTTTCGTGCGGCTTGTTGTACATCATCCAACCGACGCCGACGCCGATGACTGCAAGGACGAGTAGGAAAAGAAAGACTTTTTTCATGTTGATTTGATTAAATGATTCGATTAACTGGTGAACCGTTGCGCGGTCATTTTTTTTTATAGCATGAGCAATTGCAACATATAGTTGATAATCAAGTCTGTAGGGCTAATATCATTGCAGAGAGGTCCTGTAGATACCTGTTTTCGTTCCATCGGAACTCTATCTGTTTCAGGTGCCGCCCCCATAGGGCGGAAAACGCTGCAAATGCTAAGTCCTACAAAGATTTCGCTCCAATAGAGCAAGGCACTATTGCCATAACTCACGTTCATACAACCTTCTCCTGCCAGCGTTTCTATGGTCGAAGTGGAGAAGTTATTTTTCACAGTTACTGAGAAAAGCAAAAATAGATAATCCAGGAGGTGGTGGGCGTTTTTCGTTGTGGAGGGGGAATAAAAAGTGGATGGATGGACGGTTTCTGGCCTCGATGTGTCATAAAGGTTCCCCGACAGCAGTTCGACAATATTGAAATCTTCGTGGAATCCAGGTTGGCGGGTGCCGATGTACATGGACGGATTTGAAGGTAGAAAGCTTCAATGAATAAACCGATTCTCTCTGAAATCCATTTTGTCCGGCCTCAGAAACCCCCTCCTCGCAGCCACTGATTTCATCCGCTCCTCTGTGTAATAGTGTATCCAACAATTCCGGTCGGCCAGACTTTCGTCGGCCAGCAAAGTGTCCAGATTTTCCTGGTTCCAATGGACTTGGCCGTTCTCATCGGCAAATTTTTTCTTCAACAACCAAAGCCAGAAGTAGGTCATCGTTTCATGGTAGCCATGTTGGTCGTCGTTCACCCCGCCGACCGACTCGTTGAAGCGGGGCAGGTGTGCCCGCATTTCGTCCATAGCGTTTTCCCCGAATTGAGCGAGCAGGAACAGGCCGGTGACAAGGTGGGCTTCGTGGGTCCATTCTTCTTTTGAAAGGGTACATCCTGTGAACCCCTGCACTAATTTTTCAGCATCTGCGATGGGGTATAGGCAATTGTTTTGCATTTCAGGTAGGTTGGTTAGGAATTAGATTTATAGCGGCACAAGGTTTTAAAAATCTTTGAAATTTATAAAAAAACGAGGCGGCGGAAAGGACTAAGTCCCCACCGCCGCTTTTCAATTTTCTTGCTAGGGCAGCCAGCAAAAAAGCTAAGCTAAGCAGGCATGTTAAATAATTCAACACAAATGGTGTTGTCTGAAATCGAAGATTCACGTCAGTAAATGGTTGTTCCTCAGTAATTTACACCATTTGACAACAAAGTCAAACCATTTTCAATCGATGTCGAACCATTTCTAACTACTACTTATTATATCGTTTTTCAAAAAAGAATTAGAAACCAGTCCTCAAACACAAAAACACCTCAACCCACAAACACACTGTTTTAAGATGCCATTTTCTGGCTCTCCCAAAGTTGCAGGTAGCGGCCTTTGCGAAGGTTTTTCACTTCGTTGACCAATTCCGGGTTCAGGCGGGGGATAAATGCAGGCGGCGTGTCCCTGTCGTCAAAGATTTCCACATTGAGTTCCCGTGCGAAGGCCTTGGCGAGGTTGCCGAGGTTTTTGGCATAGCGCTCCGTTTTGCCCAGGGCCATAAAAAGGTCAATCACCGCAGTGCGGACCATTTCGTATTTGTCCACCTGCATCAGCATCTGGCGCTGGGATTTTCCATCAGCTTTCTTGCCTACCTTTTGCATGGCTTCTTTGAGTTTTTCGGTGGAATAGCCGAGAATGCTGGAGCGGAAGTTCCACCAATTGGCAGCGCTGCCGCCGTTGCGCTCCTCGTACGTTTCGAGGTGCTGATGCTCACAGGCGGTTTGGCAACTTACGAGACCCATCACCTTAGCCAGTTCTAGTACGGCCAGCACCTGGTCGGTTGTGAGCAGTTCTGCATTTTCCACCTGATCCTCCAGGTTGAGCAGCCAGGTGGCAAATTTTTGTTTGACCTTGCTCTTGGAGTTGAGGGTGATGAGCTTGGCGAGTTCTACGGAAAGGTAAAAGTCCTCCATCACGTTCTCCCTGGGGTTGCGGCGGGCGTAGTCTTTCAGGAGTTCGGGCTTTCGAATGCCATCCCTGAATTCGTAAACGTCGTTCAACCAGCGTTTTACGTTGATGGTGTAATGCTTGTTGGGCAAGCCAAGTGCGAGGTGGAGGTTAGAAGCCGTGACGACTTTCGTACCTTTTTTGCTGACGAGAATCTGGAGTTCCATATCAACAGGTTTTGGTTAAAACTAATGCAAAGTTGGATTTTTTGTTTTTAATTGTCAAATTTTAAAACAATTAATTTTAACCAATAAGGTAATTTTTATCTTAATTGTTTATTTTTGACATCAAATAGTTGACGAATCGCTCGAAAACTATCCAACATTTCGTTGGATTTTAAAAAATCCACTATTTGCTTATAAGATTTAGCCTCCCGTTAAGGATAGAAGAACATAGGAGTACTTGACAATTTTTTGGGTCTTAACTTCGGCTTTAGCCGCCGAGATGGAGATGACGGCTAAAGCCGGCGGTACGACCTATATTTTTGTGAGGCACTCAAATCATAGACTGTTGATAGGGCGGGTATAAACAGGGCCTCTACTGAGTGGTGAGGACAAGGCTGAAATTTACTCACGAGACCGCTTTACACTGCAATAATAGTGTTTGTGTGCTAATTGTTTAGCAAAAAGGCATTTATTTATTAAAATTTATTTAATGTTTGGCACTAAATGTGCGAATAGAACACGACGAAAATTAGGACATCACCAGCCTTAAGAGAACTAAACCCAAACACTTTTCATGGAATCTACCCCCCTCGCTGAACGGCAGCGAAGCCTGGAGCAGTTTCGGCACCTTTTGTTCCATCTACAAATGGAGTGCGGCTCCATCCACGACTTTTTCAGGTTTTTCAAAGAAGAAAACAGTTTGAAGCATTTTGATGCCCTCAAAGACCTGGATCCCAACCTGATGCCCCAACTGCTGGCCCGGGAATATGTGCTGGAGGCTCGCCGCATGCCATCTGTACCAAAAGCAAAAAAACACTTGGAGACTGCCCTGCTGCTCGATCCACATTGTGCCGAAGCATGTATGGAGCTTGCCTCGCTTAGCGACACGGCCGAGGCTGCCATGATGTGGTACCAAAGAAGTATGGAGGCCTGCGAAAAGTCCCTCGGCAAGGATCAACTCTTCCGGTTGCTGTCAGATTTTAAGCTAAATCCCTGGAAGCAGGTGGAACTGCACACCTGGGTAAAGGCCAAAGTGAACCTGGCAGAGACGTTGTACCGCACCGGGTTCTACGAAACGGCCGCCCACCATTTTCAGGAACTGCTTGAAATAAACCCGATGGACGATCTTCAGTTGAGGCCGTATTTATTGATCTGCTTGCTTTGCGAAAACAGGATAGCCGAGGCGGAGGCCTTGCACAAAGATTTTTCTTACGACGGGTCGGCTACCTGGTACTACTGCAGGGCCTTTCTGCGCTATCGATTGGAGGGTGCCGCCAAGCGGAGCGACAGGTTGCTTTTGCGGGCCTTTAAGCGGAATTTATGGGTGGCCGTTTACTTGTTGGGCTTGGAAGAAATGCCGGAATTTAAAGCAAAAGAAAGGAAACGGGAGCAAAGGGACTTTCCCAACGTAGCCCCGCAACAACAGCCTTTTCGGGAGGGCAGCCGGCAGGAAGCTGTGGAATGCGTGAAATGTATTGCCCCAGCTTTATACGAAAACCGCTCTATTATTAATTGGATGTGGGAAAGGTTAAAGGAAGTAGCCGTTTGATCTGGGGTTTTACGATCAAAATCTTTCCGGAAGGTGGCAAAACGTTGACTTTCCTCACCAAAAGTGCTCATTTCCCATGCAGTCTCGCCTTGAATAGGAATTCTGCAATTTGGAATTCTATCTCCACGTCAATATCCTGTGCTTCTTCTTTGGGTATTTCAAGCAGGTAGGGCCTGTCGCCGATGCGGTTGTGCTTGCGTTCCAGAATGGCCTTGGAGAAAATGTACATACAGGAATTCTCCTCGTAGATAGGTGGCAGGTCCTGCGTTCTGAGCAGGATATTGGGGTTGTGGTTCACGGCCCTGGCCAATTCATCCCATAACCGGGTCTGCAGGCGGGTCACGGTGAACAGCGAATCATAGATGGGGTAGTTTTTCAGGAAAAAAGAAACACCTTTTTCAACGGAATCTGCCGATAGCAGCGGGTTGGTACTGTGTGTTTGCAGGAAAAAATCTGCATCCAACTGATTGATCGTGTTCAGCAGCACATCGTTCATGGGGATGTCGCCGGCTTGCAAATGCGCCGGCCTTTCGAGCAACGTCACAGTTGGGAAATGCCCGGCAGCATCTTTCAAAATAACCGGGCTATCGGTATCAATGACTACTTCTGTGATGGCCTTGCAGGCCAACAGGCTCTCCACCACGTGGTGGTAAAGGGGTTTTCCTGCAAAATCCCGGTAGTTTTTACCTGGTACCCGCTCGCTGCTGTGGCGCATGGGCACGATGGCTGCTATTTTCATCCTGTATGCGTGGATTGACTATGCTTGTTGATGGAACAAAAAAATAGCTCCGGAAAATGGCTATTTCCCAGAGCTATTTTACATGGCGGCATGCATTATTGTGATTGCAGGGTCGGGCCTACTTCTCCACCACTGCCCACAATAAACGTGGCCAGGATACAGAGCAGGAACAGGGCAATGGCAAGCCCCCAGGTTATCTTTTCGATGAGATCGGCTGAACGGGCAGCCCCGAACATTTGGTTGGCCTGTGCACCACCAAAAGTTGAGTCAACACCGCCACCCTTTGGGTTTTGGATAAGCACGGCAGCTATCAGGAAAAATGCGATGGCCGCAATAAGGATAGTTATTAGAATCATTGCGTTAAAGGATAATTGTGCATGAAAAATGGGGGCAATTTTACATTCCTGCCTTCATTTCACATGTGTTATTTTTTCAATTCTTTGATTTTGGCGGCAAAGAAACTGCTTTTTTCGGGATATTGCAAACTAAGGCGCTCGTACATAGCGATTGCTTTTTCATTGTGCCCCTGCATGGCCAGCACGGTGGCAAGGGTTTCCGTTGCAATATTCTGGTCTTCTGAAAGGCTTTTCTGGGCAATCTGCTTCACATCACCTGTGTCATTCTCCTCTTTTTCTGCCTCGTCCTGCCCCGCCCTTGGTTCCAGTTTGATTTTATGGATGCTGACTTTTGGTGGCCTCAGTTTTTGCAACCAACTGTTGAACGAATCTTTTGGGATGGGCAGCGGTCGTTTGGCCGATGCTTCCGGGTTCGTAATTGCCTCTTGATCCTGATTGTTATTGGTTATTTCGAAAGGGATAGGTTTCTGGCTAGCGGGTAGGGGAGATTCGTCCTCCGTGGGGCGGCCATCAATTGGGGGGCTGCTGTTTGCCAAGGTTTCGTCAAAGATGGTTTCCTCGTTTTCGCCCGCTTCATCGTCCTGCGTATCCTGGTGATTTTCCGGTTGGGCTGTTGCCGGGGTTTCGGGGATGTCAAATGCAGGTTCGCTTAGGTCATTGATTTGATCAAACTCCTCGTCGTCGGGCGAATGGGTACTTTCATTCAAATCCCTGGCAGGGTAATCAAAATTTTCGTCCAAACCCGGCATCTCTCCCGGCAGATCATTGGTCGCTTCGTCCGGTTCCGGCGTACTTCCCAGTGCTTCTACTTCGTCCGGCAAAGGCTGGTCTGTGTTTTCTGAATGCTCCCCGCTTTGCGGGTCCTGTTCAGGGTTCGGTGCAGGATGTCCACTTTCTGCTGTGTCCGGCTCGTCGAACATTTCTTCCAAAAAATCAAGTCCTTCCTCTTCCTGGAAAAAAGCTTGCAACTCCTGGTCGCTCATATCTTCAAAATCATGGGGAGCGGGGTCAGCCAGATCTGGCTTTATTTGGTGTACCAAAGGTGTTTCTTCGCTGTCTGACTGCGAGTCCTGCAAGATGTCCTCTATTACGGAAAGATCTTTCAATTCCAGGTAGTCTTCGGTCAGTGCATAGTTTTCGTGCGATGCCTGCAGGCTGGCATATTGTTTCATCAAATGCCACAATTTTTTTCGATCGATGCTGTAAACGGATGCGGCAGACAGGTTGCGCTCATATTCTTTATGGTGGTCCATCAGGCTTTTGAGCAGGAGCAGGTAGCGTAGGTTGGGGGAAAAGGGGTACTGCATCATCAGGCTCTTGAGTTCCTGATAGCTGACCTGGTGCAGCATGGAAGGGTTCTTAAGGTACTCGTGAAAATTTTCCGAATTCATTTAGAATTAATGTATGTCCGGTGAAGAATGGCAGCCAAGAATTTCCACTAATTTAATCAAACGCTATTTTGAAAAATGGTGCTGTTCAGGTTTAGATTCGAAACAATTGGTGTCAATTCGTGGCTACTTCGAGTAGTTCTTGCCTGGCAAAAATAACCAATTTATAACTGGTTTTCAATTATTTAAACTTTTCAAAAAAGTGACCAATTTTCCAATGGCCTTTCCCCGGTGGCTGATTTTATTTTTTTCTGAAGGATCCATTTCTGCAAATGTTTTTAGCTGGCCGGCAGGTTGGAAGATCGGATCGTACCCAAACCCTCCGCTGCCGGCTGGCTCGTGGCAGATGAAACCTTCTGCAATACCTTCAAAAGTGTAGGTTTTACCTCCTATGATCAGGGCGATCACGGTTCGGAACCTGGCACTGCGGTTCTCCTTGCCCGCCAGTTTTTCAAGCACTTTTTGCTGGTTGGCCAGGTCGTTCCTTTCCTGGCCGGCATAGCGGGCAGAATATACCCCCGGCTCGCCGTTCAGGGCGTCAATTTCGAGGCCTGTGTCTTCGGCGAAACAATCCAGGTTAAAATGATCATAGACGTATTGCGCTTTTTGGATGGCGTTGGCTTCGACGGTGGGGTTGGTTTCCGGCAATTCTTCCGTGCATCCAATATCTTTCAGGCTCCTGATGTCGAATTGGTTGCCCAGCAGTTCGCCCACCTCACGGGTTTTATTGGGGTTGCCGGTAGCAAAGACAAGGTTTTTCATTGTGAAAAATTGAGTAAAAAATCGGATGGTTTCAGTTTAAAAACATAGCTTTGAGAGCTTCCCAAAGGTGCCTTTTCAGCGCCGGTTCGTCATGGATTTTTTTCAAATCGTGGCAAAAAAGGTAAGTAATGCCTGCAACTTCAAGCGGCTGGTAGGGCTGGGCTACCATTTTCAGGCCCGCCTCCGAGGGGTTTATACCAAAAAAAACTGCTTGCTTAAAATGGTACCGCCGCGCCATTTTTATAAAACTAAATGGGGCGGGAGACGTTAGCGAAAACAAGATTGCATCCCTGGCAACGTCGTATTTGACCGCAACCATTATTTTTTCCAGAAAATCCTGGAGCGCCGGATCGCTGCCGCCCGTTGTGGCCAGCAATAAGTGGCGGGCATTTTCCCCCCTGCAAAAATTAGAGGGGTCTTCCACCAGGGGAAATATTTCGTAATCCAGGAATCCGCTGTCTAAATTTTCCGTCAGGTCGGGCATAAATAGAATTTCATTTCAAGGGAAAGAAAATATAATTTTGATTGCCCCAGAATAATACCAAGGAATAAGAATTTTTATCAAAAAAACGACTTAGTTTCAATAACTTTGTGCAAAATTAATCGAAAATGAATATGGATATAAAAATCACCACATCAAAATCTTCCCACCTCGATGGCGTCGATTTCGACAACCTCCCCTTTGGCCGTACTTTTTCTGACCACATGTTTGTAGTTGACTATGTTGACGACAAGTGGCAAAACCCAAGGATAGAGCCTTTCCACAACCTCCAATTGCACCCTGCGACGATGGCGCTGCACTACGGCCAGGCCATATTCGAGGGCATGAAGGCCACGAAAATGCTGGACGGCACCCCTGCGCTTTTCCGGCCGGAACTTCATGCAAAGCGGTTGAACTTTTCCGCCCACCGCATGTGCATGCCCGCCCTGCCTGAGGAGATTTTCTTGAAGGCCCTGCAAAAGCTCGTCGAGCTCGACCAGGCCTGGATACCCCCGCAGGAAGGGAGCGCCCTTTACATCCGGCCAACGATGATTGCCACCGATGAATTCATTGGCGTAAAACCCTCGCAGACCTATAAATTTTTCATCATTACCGGCCCGGTTGGCCCCTATTACCCCAAGCCTGTGCGCCTATTGGCAGAAACCAAATACGTGCGGGCCGTGATGGGTGGTACCGGCGAGGCAAAAGCTGCCGGCAACTATGGCGGCGCCTTGTTGCCCGCCAAGATGGCCCAGGACAAAGGTTTCGACCAGGTGCTTTGGCTCGATGCCAAAGAGTTCAAATACATCCAGGAATGCGGCACCATGAACGTCTTTTTTGTCATAGACGGCAAAGTCATCACGCCACCCCTTTACGGTACCATCCTTGATGGGGTGACCCGTCGCTGCGCCATCGAAATCCTCAAGGATAATGGGTTTGAGGTGGACGAATATAAAATCACTATTGACGAAGTCGTGGATGCTTACCACAAAGGCACACTCCAGGAGGCCTTTGGGGCAGGTACCGCTGCCGTAGTGTCCCATGTTTCCGACATTGGGTACAAAGACCTGGTGATGGAACTTCCGCCCATCAGCGAGCGCAAAGTGGGCGAACTGGTGAAAAATACTATCAACGGGCTGCGATCAGGCCGTATCGCCGATTCAAGGGGATGGGTTGTCCCTGTCGGCGCAGAGGTGGCCGATATGGCAACCGTATAATTTGTAACATTCCTATATTCAGAAGAGGCTGTATCAACAGACCTTATTTACGATTTAAGACCGACGATTTGCGATTTTAAGAGTATTCAAAATACTGGCAGTTTATATTTTAGGTGTCATTACAATCGTAATTCGTTACTCGTAAATTGGTACTTGCGATATAGCCTCTTTTGTTTAAACCCTTCCCATCTCCCTTGCACACTGATACCGTTCCGGATCTTTTAGTGGTTGGCCATGTTTGTCACGACAAGTTGCCCGATGGTACCTACACCCTGGGCGGTGCGGTCGCTTATTGCGGATTGCAGGCTCAGCGGCTAGGCTACCATGTGGCGGCAATTACGAGCTTTGGCCCCGATTTTCAGTTTGCCGGCTTGTTTCAGGACATGGAAATGAAAGTGGTCCCGGCGGCCCGGACAACAGTCTTTGAAAATATCTATCAGGACGGCGCCCGTTCTCAATACCTCCATGCCAGGGCAGCCGACCTGGTATGCGAGCCCACATCTTTTAAATACTGGCAATCAAAAGCAGCCCTATTATGCCCTATCGCAGATGAGGTATCCTTTGATTTTATTCAATTTCTTTCGGGTAAAACTATCACTTGTGTTTGCCCGCAGGGATGGATGCGTCGCTGGGACGGCAACGGAAAAGTTTTCCGCAAGCTACTGAACAACTGGGAGTTCATAACCACGGCTGATATTGTTTGTATGAGCGAAAACGATGTAGATCAAGACTGGGATTTGATTGTAAGCATAGGAAGGGCGGCCAATCTGCTCATCGTGACCCAGGGGGCGGGTGGGGCTACTGTTTTTCAAAAAGGAATGACCTCCCATTTTCCGTCGTTTCCGACCCGGGAGGTAGATCCTACCGGTGCAGGCGATGTGTTTGCAGCAGCTTTCACCCTGAAATTTTCGGAAACCAGGCTCCTGGGGGATGCAATGGCCTATGCACATGCGACGGCCTCCCTGCGGGTAGAGGGGAAGGGGGTACAAGCCTTGCCAACAGCAAAGGCAGTTGAAAAAAGGTACCTTGAATACCTGTCAAAGATCTAAGAAATGCTTGACCAGGTACTCCCATTCTGTTTGCAGGGACTGGTCCGGTAAATTTTTCCCGGCCGCCCGAAGTGGAAACAAGGCAATCAAACCTGTTTCACCTTAAATAACGATGAAAAAATAACTTCACCATTTTGATTTTGAAACCCCAGTACTGCAAGGGTTTTTTAAAAATATTCCCGATTTCACATCGGGATTATTTTTTCTTCGATCCTAAAGAGGAGGTGAGCGATTGCAACATTGAGCATCAACTTCTCAAGTTCTCAATTTTTATTTTCAAGTTAATCAAAGGCGTAACCTGCAAAATGTCCCGGCTTCACCAAACGAATCGATCTTTCCAGTCTATTTTTGCCGCCTGATTACCTGAATTTACTATGTCAATATTGGTTTG
Source organism: Lewinellaceae bacterium (assembly GCA_020636005.1). GTDB lineage: Bacteria > Bacteroidota > Bacteroidia > Chitinophagales > Saprospiraceae > UBA6168. The sequence continues at coordinate 10,452 of JACJYR010000006.1, read as the reverse complement.
TCTCATCTTTTTTATCTACACGGCTGCACTCGTAGTGATCACGGTATATTGCCTGATGCAGTTGCACCTTTTATTTCAGTATAAAAAACATCATTTTAAACTGGCCAACCGGCCCGTCGTGCCAGCCAAACCTGCCTTGCCACCCGCAAGGTCGCAATTCCCCTTCGTGACCATCCAGCTACCGGTGTACAACGAGATGTACGTCATTGATCGCCTCATAGACAACATCATGCAAATGGACTACCCCCGGGAGTGTTTCGAGGTGCATGTGCTGGACGACAGCACGGATGAAACAAACAGCATTGCGGCAGGCCTGGTAGAGCGTTACAAAGCCCAGGGGTTCAACATAGCGCAGATACGACGCAGCAACCGGCAGGGCTACAAAGCAGGCGCGCTGAAAGAGGCCATGCACCAGGCAAAAGGGGAGTTCATCGCCATATTCGATGCCGACTTTTTGCCCAAAAAGGATTTCCTTATCAACACCCTGGCCCATTTTCACAACAAAAAAGTGGGCGTCGTCCAGACCCGCTGGGAACACCTCAACGAGACCTATTCCATCCTCACCCGCCTGCAGGCCTTGCAGCTCAACGTCCATTTCAGCGTGGAACAACAAGGCCGCCGGGCCGGCAACTACCTGTTGCAGTTCAACGGCACGGCAGGGGTGTGGCGCCGGGCGGCCATCGAAGATGCAGGCGGCTGGGAGGCCGACACCCTGACCGAAGACCTCGACCTGAGCATCCGGGCGCAGTTGCGCGGTTGGGAAATCATTTACCTGGAAGGTGTCGGATCGCCTGCCGAATTGCCCGCCGAAATGAACGGCCTGAAATCGCAGCAGTTCCGATGGATGAAAGGGGGCGCAGAAACGGCTAAAAAAATGCTGCCGACCATCTGGCGCTCCCACCTGCGCCCCGGCCAGAAAATACATGCCACGATGCAATTGTTCAGCAGCACCATTTTTGTTTTTGTGTTTATCCTGGGCGTGTTCAGCGTGCCGGTTCTGCTGTTGATGGGGCATTCCCATTTTGGCAGCGATATGATGAAATGGTGCCTCATCGGGTTTTTCGCCTTTCTTTCGGTGCAGTATGTGGCCAATGTGGAGCTGCCTTTTCAGAAAGGGGGGTATCTAAAGCGCCTGGCAAAGTTCGTTTTCTTGTTCCCGCTGTTTTTGGCGTTGAGCATGGGGCTTTCCCTCCACAATACGGTGGCGGTGGTGCAGGGCTGGCTCGGCAGGCAAAGTGCCTTTGTGCGTACCCCGAAATTCAACATCCTTTCGCTCCGGGATTCGTTTCGTTCCCATCAGTACCTGGCCAGTAAGATTTCCTGGACAACCATCCTCGAAGGGTTGTTGGCAGTTTATTTTCTGTTAGCCGTTTGGCAAGGCCTGCAAATGGACCAATTGGCATTCCTCCTGCTGCATTCCCTGTTGGCACTGGGATACGGGGCTATATTTTTTTACACACTTCGGCACTTACGGTATAAGTAACGATGAAAAAATAACTTCCCTATTTTGATTTTGATGCCCCAATACTGGAAGGGGTTTTCAAAAATGATCCCGATTTCTACTGCCGAAAATAAGTTTTCAATAAAAGGAACGCAATGGTTTTTTTTTAAACCTAAAATGTTGACACAGCAACCAAACACGTTTTTTTAAAACACCTGGCCGCATTAGGACACATAGTTTTTACAGGCTATGTGGTCTATGTAATACATACTTAAAAAAGATTGTTTTTTAGCAAACTTTTTCTTATAAAATACTGAAAGTCAAAACCTTAGAACATGTTTTGAAAACATCTATCATCTTGTAACCCCCCGTTTCAACGGGGGGCTTGCAATAGGCCCTGCCCACATCTATCTTCTTTACAAAACATCCGCATCACAGTTGGATGTGATGTATTGTAAAGATGTTGGATGGATGTATAGGTTGTGTCGCCCCCCCCGTTGAAACAGGGGGTTACAAGATGATAGATGCCCTTCCAGTTATAATTTGGATGTGGCTTCGCCACTATAAGTTTCGATTAAATAAGTGTTGCGTTTTCAATCAGCAATAGTATTAACTTATTTTCGACAGTACAGATCAGGATTTTTTTCCTTCGATCCTAAGCGAAAAAAGGAAGGGAACTCATTTCCACCGCAATCGGTTACCTTTGCCAACCTTCAATATCCAATAAAAAGTGAAGAATAATTTGTCAGTTTTATTGGTGGGACCACTTCGGGCCTGTCCAGGTTGGCCAAGGGGTTTTTAACATAAACCGGACATTTTTTTCTTTTGATCCTTAACAATTGCAAACAGGAACAGTCATCAAATCCACCGGCAGCTGGTACAGCGTGAGGCTCGGCGACGGCTCCCTGCTGGAGTGCCGAATCGTCGGCAAATTCCGTTTAAACGGCGCGCCCCTTACCAACCCTATTGCCGTCGGCGACCAGGTGAAAGTAGTGCCGGAGGGCGAAGGACAGGGCCTCATCAAACAAATCCTGCCCCGCACCAACTATGTCGTGCGCCAGTCGCCCCGCCAAAAGCACAACCTCCACCTGCTGGCCAGCAACATTGACCAGGCCGTTGTCGTCATCACCATTGTCAATCCCAACCTCAAACAAGGCTTTATTGACCGGTACCTGTTGATGACAGAACCCTACGACATCCCTACCATTCTTGTTTTCAACAAGGCCGACCTTTACGGGGAGGAAGAACTGGCGGTTTTTGGCGGGCTTAAAATTATTTATGGTAAAATTGGATACGACCTGCGCTTGGTTTCTGCCATTTCCGGGGAAGGAATCGAAGCGCTGAAGGCGCTGCTGAAAGATAAAACCACGCTCATCAGCGGCCAGTCTGGCGTTGGCAAATCCACCCTCATCAATGCCTTGCAGCCCGAACTCGACCTGCGATCGGCGGAGCTTTCCGACTACTCCGGCAAGGGCCAGCACACTACTACTTTCGCAGAAATGTTCCCCCTTGATTTTGGCGGCCAAATAATTGACACGCCCGGCATCAAGATGCTGGCCTTCAACAACCTGACCCCGCTGGATGTAGCCCATAATTTTCGTGAGTTTTTTGAAAAATCCGGCGAGTGCAGGTTCGGCGGCCAATGCCTTCACCGCACCGAACCGAAATGCGCCGTGCGGGCAGCCATTGATTCCGGCGAAATCAGCGAACTGCGCTATATGAACTACCTCGCTATTTTAGATGAAATCGAAAACCAAAACTATTGGGAAATCCATGATATGTAAGTGGCCAACCGGTGCTGTGTCCAGGCTTTTCCCGTAACGGTTCAGCGGCGTATTTCAGACCATACCACATATCGTTTCCAGCACTTTCCTGGCATTTCTACTTCAACACGGACGATTTTAAGTTTGCTCTTGGCTTTTGGCCAATAGCATTTACCATAAGCCAACAGCGCACAGTTTAGCTGCAATACCGCATCACCAGCGTGGATGCCGGCCTTCGACAGGCTGAACCCGGCAAATCTTCCAAAGCATTCCCTAAATTTACCTTTTCAAACCAACAGCGCATGGCTCAAATGACAAGGGCAACTCCCCCGAAATTCAACAACCTCATATCTTTTGTCCTGGTGGTGGGCACGATCCTGCTCATCAGCTTGCTGTATCCCCGTGGAGTGAAGTTTAAGTACGAATTCCAGAAAGGACAGCCCTGGCAATATGAAAACCTGCGTGCCCCATTTGACTTCGCCATCAAGAAACAGCCGGAAGAACTCGCCGAAGAACAGCGGGATCTCATACGTGGTTTTTCGCCCTACTACCGGCTAAACCAGGAAATAGGCAGCGCCAAAATGAAGGATTTTGAGGCAGCTTTTGACCTGTTCGTAAACTCGCTGCGCCCACCCGCCGATACCTTGCCCGGTGGCACGGAACCAAAGGTGTTTTTGATCAAAGGCATCGAAATATTACGTAAACTGTACGACCGGGGCATCTACCTGCTTGCCCCGCAACATATCGGCAGGGACAAGGATTTTGTCATCAACGTCATCGAAGGCAATACGACCTACATGCGCACCCTGCCCAGCTACCTGAGCCTGGAGCAGGCCAAAAAAACAGCCCTGGAGGAGTTGTTGAAATTCGCCCCCTACACCTCGCCCACCCTGCGGCAGATCATGGACGAGGCCGTGGTTGCCAACCTGACCTTCGACGAAGATTTCACCGAAAAGGTGAAACAGGAAGCGCTCTCTGGCATGGTGACCACCAAAGGGCTGGTACGTCAGGGCGATTTAATCGTGCAAAAGCGGGCGGTAGTGACCGACGAAGTGTATGAGCAGTTGGTATCCCTGCGGGATAAATTCCAGGATGAAACCTTCTCCAAGGATTCTTCCCTGGCCGTTTACTGTGGCTACCTCTTGTTGACCATACTGGTGCTGGGTTCCTTCATGATGTACGTGCAGGCCTATCGGCGGGAGATCATCGAAAACTGGCGCTTTTTGGCTTTTGTGCTCACCTGGCTGCTGGCTTTCAGCTACCTCACCAAGATTGTGGAGCAGATTGATGCTTTGAGTGTTTATGTGATCCCATACTGCATCGTGCCTGTGGTGGTAAGGCATTTTTTCACCTATCGCCTGGCTTTTTTCACCCATGTGATGGTGGTGTTGATTACAGTGTTCCTCACCTCCCTGGGCTATCAGTTTATTTTTATGCAAATTGTGGCCGGGGTGATAGCCGTGCTGGTGATAGCCGATGCGAGGGACTGGACAAAGTTTTTCCGCTCGGTGCTGTTTGTCTTTTTAGCCTATGCCCTTGCCTACCTCGGCCTGTCGCTGATTGAAGAAGGTGGCCTTGAAAACATGGATACGACCGTTTTCAACTGGTTGCTGTTCAATGGGCTGCTCACCTTGATGGCCTTCCCGCTCATCCCACTGGTGGAGCGGGCTTTTGGGTTCACCTCTTCCATTTCGTTGGTCGAACTTTCGGATGTAAACCGCCCCTTGTTGCGCGAACTGGCCATCAAAGCGCCCGGTACCATGCAACATACCATCCAGGTGGCCAACCTGGCCGAAGCCGCTGCTGCCGAGATAAAGGCCGACCCCCTGCTGGTCAGGGTGGGCACCTTGTACCACGACATCGGCAAAATGAAGAACCCGGAATACTTTGTGGAAAACCAAACCGGCACCAGCCCCCACGACCGGATTGACCAAAAAGAAAGTGCCCGCATCATTATTGAGCATGTGAAGGCTGGCGAAAAAATGGCCAGGAAAGCCCACCTGCCGCCTGTCATCAGCCGGTTCATCACCACCCACCACGGCACGACGAAGGTGGAGTATTTCTACAAAACCTACCTGCAGGAAAATCCGGGCGTGGCCATCGAAGAAAGTGATTTTGCTTATCCCGGCCCCAAGCCCCGTTCAAAGGAGGAAGCCATCCTCATGCTGGCCGACTCGGTGGAGGCCACTTCCCGCGCCTTGAAAGACCCAACCGGACAAGAGATTGACGAGTTGGTGGACAAGATTTTGAAAAAGAAATTTGACCAAAACCAGTTGGACGAGTCCAAACTGACTTTTGCCGATCTGGAAAAATGCAGGGCCGTGTTCAAGAAAATGCTCCGGAGCATCCACCACGTCAGGATTGAATACCCTGAATGATTGAAGATGCCGGCATTTTGGTATTTGGCCACACCAGGTGAGCAAGCATAGAAAGTAGCGTCGGTGCCTGCTTATTTCTTGTTGGCCAAAAAACCAGTTAACTTTGGATTCGTAATCTACTTTGGCTGATCAATTTTTCGCCAAAAGAGCGAAATGTGAAAGTACCAATTGCACGGGCAAAAAGTGTGTTGGACTTTTTGAAAAAACAAGAGGCTACTGCAAGGTAAATTGTACGGTGGCCATTGCTGCAATGGACAGGTTTTTTACCTCAAATCCCGCTTCGTCTTTGTTCAGGTTTTTCAGGCCGGAATTGACACGGGCCATCAGTTGCAGGTTTATCCAATCGCTCAACGGAAGGCTTGCCCCAACGCCACCGACCAATGAGACATCGTATTTCAGGAAATCGGAAGGCATATCCAGGACGTAAGTTTTTGAATCTGTTTGCACGATGATCTGGCCGGGGAACTTGGAAGTCCGGTGTACCAAATAGTCGAAACTAAAGCCAAAATGGGCGAGAAACATGGCCCCGTTCCCGGCGGAAAGTTGCAGCAATACCGGCACCTGCACATAATCGAAATGCTCCTGCAGTGTCAGGTCGGGCAGTGGCTGCCCATTCCCATCCGAAAGTTCCACGCCCGATTTGCCGCCCCGCCGTTCAAAGTTGACCTCTGCCCTGAGTGCCGTGCTGCTATTGAAGTGTACGGTGCCGTTCGCAGCGACGATAAATCCGGTCTTGAAATCAAAGGGGTCGAAGTTCAGGTCGAAGGGCAATTGGGCCGGGTCGTTGTACCTTAGGGTGGAAAAGGAGGGCCCGGCAGAAAAACCTGCGGAAAGTTTTTGGCCAAGCGCAGTTTGACAAAAAACAAAGGCAAGGAGAAGGCAAAAGCAAACAGGGTATTTAGCAGCCATAAAAAAAATTTTGGGCAAAAGTAGGTTCCTGCTTTTTAGGATGCCAGCCTAATGCGGGAAATGACTGCTGGAATTGAAAAAATGTGTTTGCGTGTTTGGGTGTTTATGTGTTTTGGAGGGCTGATGTATTTTAAAAACACCCAAACACATAAACACCCAAACACAAAAAATCAAGGGCATCCCCCTTCGATGATCCGAATCTCCACCCGGCGGTTTTGGGCCTGCTGCTCCTCTGAAACGGCCTGCGGGTAGCGCATCTCCCAGTTGCCGTAGCCCTTGAACGAGATGCGGTTTTGCGCTACCCCGTTTTCGAGCAGGTAGTCGTGCACCAGTTTGGCCCTGGCTACGGAAAGCTTGTATTCCCAACTGGTCTCCGTCACTTCGGGCCGGTTGGGCAGGTTGACATGGCCGGCGATTTCGATCTTCATCACTGGATTTGTCTGCATGAACTGGAGAATTTTGGACAATTCGGGCTTGGAAAAATTTTTCAGCACGGCCTGATTCCCTTCAAAATAAAGGTTGTCAATGTCCATGATCTCGCCCGAAACGGCAGGTTTTAGCTCCAGCTTTTTAGGCTCACTTTCTTTGAGCGCCTTCACCATGTCGGATTTCATAAAATAACACCTGGCGAAAACATCAATGCCCACCACCGTCCCCACAGGGTATGTTTTTTTGAAATAACCTTTCTCGTCCGTCTGTAAGGTGTCACGGGTTTCCTTTGTGTGCAGCACCACTTCGGCCATGACGGGACTGCCCGTTTTTACATCAACGACGGTACCCTCCACCATTCCGACAGGCAATGATTTGAACACCTCGACCGTGGCCCGGCGGTTCAAATAACGGCCCTTGTCCGTACCGTTGCTGGCGGCGGGTTTGGTTTCCCCGAAGGTTGCCATGCTGATAGATGCCGGGTCAACGCCATTTTCTTTCAGGAAATCGGCCACGGCGCCTGCCCTTCGCTGCGAGAGGGCTTCGTTGTTGGACAAGGTGCCGATGGAGTCCGTATGGGCGGTGATTCTGACCTTGAAGCTCCCTTTGGGCCGGCAGTATTTCAATAGGGACGCCAGGGTGGAATCCGCCTCCGGCAGCAAATCGTGTTTACCAAAATCAAAATGGATTTCGACTGACTTTATGGGAGAGGGCGCCAGGTCGGCAGTTTGGCTTTTTAGCTCAACAGTCAACAGGAAGGGTAAAAGAAAAGCTGGCAACAGTTTCATAGTTACAAGTTTGTTTAGCACTGTTTTATAATGTAGAACACCCGGAAGGACACATTTCCTTTAAAAACGACGGCTCAAATTATGATCTGAGCCTTGAAGTGGACGATTTGAGCCTTGCAATAAGCGATTTGAGACGAACGGGCCAGGCATTGCGAACACCTTTGCCCCATCATTTTTAACAAAAAAATTCAACATGAAAAATTTGAATCACCCGCACTTTCATTTCCTTTCACGGAAATTTTTCAACCACCGGAAAAGGTTGGTCTTTGCATGGTTGGCCTTTGGCTGCTCAATGGGCGCTTTTGCACAAAACACCATTTCTGCTGCTGCTATTTTAGAAAAAATAAACAGGGTCGAAAAGGTCGAACTCGATGGGGCGATCATTACCGGCGACCTTGATTTCACTCAATTGGACAAAAAGTACAAAGGAGGCTCTTATGGCGTGCGGCACGGCTTCGTCAAAGAGTTTTACACCAAACTTCAAGCACCGCTAATTTTGAAGAATTGCACCTTGCAAGGCGCCATTATCACCCGCAGTGACCAGCAGACACCTGGCGTGCTCAAGGAAAATTTCGTGGCATTCGACGAGGAGGTTGTTTTTGAAAATTGCCGTTTTGAGGAAACTGCCACATTTGAGCAACTGACTTTTTATCAAGGACTTACGATAAGAAACTGCACGTTCAAGGACGATTTGGTGTTTGAAAAAGTCCATTTTTCAAAACCGCCAATCGTGGAAGGAAACACCTACCAGGGCAAGTTGGTCAACGAAAAAACCAATTGGTCGAATGAGGAAAAGCAACTCATCCCGCCCCCTGTGCGCCCGGGCAACGAGGTGACGGTCATCCTGAAAAACCCGACCTTCCGCACCATCGAAATCAAGTTCGGAAAAACGAAATGGAGCTTGTCGCCCAAAGGGGAGTCTTCGCTGCTCACCCAGGTTGGGGAAGAAGTTTACCTATGGAAGGATGGTGAAAAGGGCAGGCTGCTTTTCACGGTATCCAGGGATTTAGATGGTCAGACGGTAGATGTCTCCAAGCTTTAAAGCGTCAATTTACAGCTGCCGTCGGGGTAGCTGACCTTGACGGTGTTGTGTACTAATTTATAATCTTTTTATCATGAGAAATAGCATCCTATTTAGTGTAATCACTTTTTTCGCCACGCAGGCCATTTCACAAACCATCATCCCTGCGGCGCAACTGCAGGAGGATTTTGCCATCCTGAAACAAGCTTTCACCAGCCTTCACCCCGGCCTTTACCGCTACAACGACTCCCTGCAAATGGAGGCCCACTTCAACACCCTGAAAAAGCAATTAAGCCGGGATTTGACAAGGCCGGAAGCCTACCTGGCTTTTTCCCGGTTTACGGCCAGCATCAAGTGTGGCCATACTTACTGCAACTTTTGGAACCAACCGGCTGAAATCCAGCAGGAGCTTTTTCAACAAGAAGACAAGCTGCCTTTCACTTTCCGGCTTATTGACCGTCGGATGTTGGTGGTGAAAAATTGCTCCATGGACGAACGGCTGCGGCAAGGGGTGGAAATCCTGGCGATAGATGGCGTACCGGTCGGGGAAATGCTGGACAGCCTGTCGCTGTTGGTGAAGAGCGACGGCAGCAACGACAGCAAGCGCTACAAGGATTTGGAACTAAGCCAAACCGGTATTTACGAGTCTTTCGATGTGTACCAGCCGCTTTTGTTCCCGCCCAAAAATGGCCGCTTTGAAATTGCTGCTGTGGATTTGAAAGCCGGGGAAAATTTTTCTGCTACGGTTCTGCCCGTCAACCGGGCGCAACGCTACGAAAGGATGACGAAACGCTTTGGCGAAATGGGCCAAACTCCGGATGATCTGTGGGAATTCAAGCTGCTGGACGATAAAACTGGCTACCTCCACCTAGGCACTTTCGAAACCTGGACCATGAAAATGGACTGGAAAAAATTCCTGGCCGAATCGTTTAAAACATTGAAAGACAAACAAATACCAAACCTCATCATTGACATCCGGGAGAACGAGGGTGGCATGGACGAGGTGAATGCTGAACTGGCGAAACACCTGGCCACCAAACCAATTGCCCTGCCTGCAAGCAGGAGTTTATTGAAGTTTGAAAAAGTACCCGATCCGCTGCGCCCCTACCTGGGCACCTGGGACGAAGGGTTCTACGATTTCAGTGGACAGGTCAGGCCTGCCGGCAACGGTTATTTCACACCCAAAAAAGACCACGGTGATAGCAGTACTTTTCCCATGAACAGGAAAGCCTACCAGGGCAAGATCTGGTTGATGGTCAGCCCCACCAACAGTTCTGCCACGTTCTTCCTGGCCAGGGTGTTGCGTGAAAATGGCATGGCAACGCTGGTCGGTCAGGAAACGGGTGGCAACCTGAAAGGCATCAACGGCGGGGCCATTTTTTTCCTCACCTTGCCCCACTCAAAAGTGGAAATGGACATCCCCATTTATGCCACCTTTTACGATGTCGAACAGCCGGATAGTGGCCTGATGCCGGATGTGTATGTGAAGCCGGACGTGGAGGATGTATTGAATGGCGTGGACACGGAATTGGAAAAGGTGAAAAGCTTGATAGTTGAAAATCAGTAAGTTAGGTCGAGAGGGGCAATAAATTTGCCGTTTTATTTTTCCTTCCGGCCCTTAAGCCTTTTTAAAAAATATGGTTCTTTGACAAATCTTTTGGTCATCCGTTAAAACGCTCAAAGTGATGCCAATTTTCAACCCACGACTTAAGTCGTGGGTTGA
>JACJYR010000005.1 GCA_020636005.1 Lewinellaceae bacterium | reverse complement strand
GATTTCTCGTTCACCGTTGATCTCTGCTTCCGAAGTATAAGAAGGATTGGTGACCGTCAGGCTATATTCAAGTTTCCTTTCGGGATTGGTCGTTTCAGAAGTCTGTTGGATGACAGATGCGGTATTGAATTCTACCCTTCGGCCACTACTGGAAACTGTTGCAAGAGCATCGTAAAGCGGAAAATCCCAGTTATATACGTTACCATCTAAGTGCCATTCTTCTTTAACCTCGAATATTATTTTCTCACAGTTAGCAGTATCTGATGAGACCATTTTTTGCAACCGAACTTTTTCAAGTGGAAACTCTTTAGATAGTGTGCCGCACTCAAAAAGATCGTCAGTCATTGCTGTAACGACAATTTGGTCTGGGTTCAAAACAGTAGTTAATGAAGCATTTTCAATTTTTAGAACAATATCGCTACCAGTAGTAACGCAATTATTGACAGGAGACTGTGAACATCCTACGCAACTAATGGGATTGTTAAAGCCGGATGGTAGCTCCCAACACCAGGTAACCTCTGCATTTGCAAGGACACCAGCCGCACTGAGTTGAAGATTTATAAATACAGTGTTGTTTGATCCTACAGGGTTGGTAGTTAGTTCGCCATCGCAAAGAAATTCTTCGGGCATTACTATATCATAAAGTTCACATAGATAGGGGTTGTATTCGTAGGAGTTGTCTGTTACTGTATAATTACAAAAACTATTATCAAATTCATCATGAATAAATTCAAGTGGGTTTACTCCCATATTACCCGTCCAAGGTGCCCACGGCGCTTTATCTGCCGTTGCGATTACCCATAATATTCCTGCGTCACCACAACCATCTCCATCATCACATTTTAATCTTTGATTTAAAATATCATCATCAGTAAATAAATCAGTATTGGTTCTTCGTTCCCAAAGGCCATTATCTTCATCAAACATATCTATTAAATCATAAAACTCATTATTTGGAGAAGGAGCATTTGCATTTTCAACCTCATGCTCTATCATTTTATTTCTGTAATTTGAATTGCCTTGTAGAACATCTGTTGCAGAAATTTCAAGTGTAATAAGCAATAACCCTAAACAATCAGCTACTAAAGGATTGGGGTTAGAAGTAGCCGGTTGGCCGTACTCATAAATTATTAAATCATCGCCAAATAATTTACAGGGATTTGCGGAACCATCACTATCAACGATTCCTTTATGGTCATTAGCGGTATAAGAGTGATGGGAACCAGCTGCTGAAGAAATAAAAGGTTGAATTCTGTCACCCACAGTAAATGCGTTTTCTCCAACATCAATGCAGTCTTGGTTATCTTTCGTAGTAGCAAAACCAAGTAATAAATCTTCTGCTTTGTCCTCGGGTTTGGTTGCTCTTTTAGTTACCACCAAAATTTTGGCGAAATCGCCTTCATGTTCGTCTTCATCACATTGAAACCCACCATTAGCCCAGTCTCTGGCAAAATAATAGGTATATGAAATTATCCACAATTCTTCTGTCCACAAAACAGTATAGTATAAGTTTGGAGTTATATCATGTTCCTCAATCATGTCCATTTTCAGCCAATTATTGGTAGCAACCCAGTCGCTATCGAAATTTACTTTAACAATTCTATCATAATTAGCGTCAGGATTATTATCGCTGAGAACATTTGACCATTGATGTATTCTTGGGGAAAATTGTTCAGCAATATATCTATTGCAAGATTCTATGCTTTGCAGGTCATCTGGTCTCTCTACACAGAATTGAGTAAAACCATTTAGAAAGAACGAAAAAATAAAGAAAGCCGTTAAACAGGGAAAAATAATTTTGTTTGATTTCATGGTGAATAATTTTATGTATTTATTTATTCCTTTTTAAAGGGAACGTTAATCCAAGGTTAAATGAAAGTATTCTTTCTACGCTGTAAGTCAAAAATCTTGTTGGCTCAACATTTACACCATTTTCAACAATGTCTATTGTTGCAAAGGAGTCTTCTATATCTGAATATGTAAATTGTAAAAAAATAGAATACTTTGTGGATGAATACATAATTCCTCCGGTATAATTTATTCCAAAATTTACCCTATTGAACTTTGTTTGAAAAAAAGCGTCTGGGGGAAGCCAAAACGGCCTTTCACTTGTCACTTCTGAAAAACCATTCATATCAATTACATAATTAAGAGAAAGTCCAACACCGGCGTATGAAGAAAATTTGCCAAAATTGAGATTTAAACACGGCACAAGGGTCAAAAAACCAATATCTTGTACGTTATTTACCAAGTTCTCTGTTCCTCGAATTTCTCCACTTTTTCGCATATAACCTAATTCTGATTGAACTGAAAACCACGTGTTTAATCGATAGATTGAAATTATATTTACTCTGAACCCATTCAAATCATGGTTTTGAAGTCCGCTATTCAAAGCAAATTCATCTAAATTAGAAAAAGTTATTCCAGAAGATGCCCCAACACTTATTTGTGAATTAAGGGTAGAAAGATTTAGGAAGCAGAATACAACAGTACATAAAAACGAATACCTCATACAGTTTTAAATTTTTATTTTCGAATTAGAATTTTTCCATAATGGCTTTGTTCTTGAGATATGTTGTAATTGTCAATCCACCACACTACCTAACCAAATCCCATACACAGCAACTACACCAAGTCCAAGGTTTAAGGCTGTAGCAATAGTGAGAAATGCTTCTGCTATTTTTTTGTTTCTTTTTCTAAAAAAATAATATCCTCCTAATCCAATTCCACTAATGATAAAGAAAAATAACATAGCAAGTGGAACATTCAAAAACAACATCAAAGCTACGAAAATAAAACCTAACACCACTGTTGTCCAAAAAGATTCTGGCTTTTTGGCAGTGTCAGATTGGCTATGCTTGACTAATCTTTGAACCCAATTAAATTTTACAAGAGATGCCCCTTTCTCAAATCCTAACAACGGGTTCTTCATGAATTTTGCTGCAGGTTGAAACAATGTTTCCAATAGTGATAATCGATGACGTATTCACACTCCAGTTTTTATTTTCAGGTTTCAATCATTGCCCTTTCTTTGTCTCAAACTCATTTGTATTGGTTCTGCATGAGCAAAAGAAATGAATCACACAGTATCAAGGAAAGCAATATCAGGAAATTGATTTTTTCATGTCTTACTTTTAAGCAAAGTTACTGAACGAATCTCATGTTATTATTTTCGAGGTTTTGGTCTTGTTTGTCTGTTTTTTTGATTGTTGCTAAGTCCCGCATTCGCGCGTAGCTAGCTTTTGTCAAGGCCGCCAAAGTTGGATGCTTTGTTGTGTCTCGTTTTTTTTTATCTTCCAGTTTTATGTCATAACATCAATGTAATATCTCCTCCGAAATCATCCCAATCACCTAATTTACCATCTTGTTAAAGCATCAAAAGTATCTTATCATAACTATGATAATTGCAATATGGAGATAATCATAATCATCATGGTATTAAGAATATAATCTTCCTCCCTCTGGCTTCCATTTCTCGATGATTAATTCTTTAATTAAGTTATGTCTAATCTAAATAACAGAAAAGAGGTTCTTTTTAATTTTGAATCTTGAAATAAAGATTTATTTATTGAAAAACAAAATGCTCCAAATTAATGATGCACCACAAAACATATTCAGCGCCTTTCTATTATTGAAGACAATTTTTCTTTATATCTTCCGAACCAATCCTATAAGTTGATTGGTATTCCATTAATTTATTTGCATTTTTCCTCTTCTTAAGTAATTCTTCCGTTTTCCTTCTTTCTCAAAATACGAAGTTTTTAAAGCGTCCAACCTTTGTAAATTGGATTATTCTCATCAAATAATGTTTCGGAATTTTTTTCTCTTAAGATGAAACAAGTAATATTCCAAATCTTCTCCATGTAGCGTTCCGCCTCTTTTTAAGGTATTCTTCTCAAATAAAACATTTGGCTCTTATAATCTCCAATATAAGAAAATTCTCCTTGCTTTATTGAGAAGCTGATTTTAATATTTCTTTTCGTTAATCTGTAAATTTCTGCTTGCAGTTGAGCTTCTGCGGATTACTTAAGTATTTTTTGGTAATGGCCAATTGCAATTTGCTAGTTTTTAACTCTTGAATTAGCAACAATTAAGTAAAATTGGTATCTGATTTCGTCAGAATGGATTTTTGACCCTAATTCGATATATTTTAGAGCTTCATCATATCTTTTTGCTTCATCTAAACAAAAACCAAAAGTTGATAGTAGCCCAATGATTTATCAATTTAACAAGACTTTAATAATCATTGATTGCTCCCTCAAAAGTCTTTATTATCGCTAATCTTATTGCACGATTGTTATAGGTACAAGCAAAAATTCACCTTAATTTTTATTGCTTTGCTGAAATAGATTAAAGAATTTTTTAAAGCAGCTTCATCATTTTATAATCATAAGTATTAGCCAAAACAAAATAGTTTCTTTTTGCTGTTTGATTTAAAAGTACAGCGGTCTTTGGCATCTTCTAAAAGAAGAAGAATTGATTTCAGGTTCAATTGTGCTCTAATGAATAGGGCAAATCACATGAACTGTCTAAATCTATTGCTTTTGATAAGTGTTTAAAAAGCTTCTGTTTGGTTCTTCAACTCTGGGCCAGACAAACTTTTGTAAGACTTATAAAGAAATTGTCCTCACTTCCAGAGTGATTAATTACTAACCTAATTATCTATTATAGGTTCACCTCTTGTTGGTCCTCAAACAATTGCAGTGAGATTTGAGTACAAATCGATGTTGTGTTTCTCCAAAAGCAATTACATCTCTTCTTCAAGCTTTTGATTTGCTTTTAAATTTCGTAACATCAGATTTTTCATGGTTTAATTTTTCTAATGATACGAACAAGAGCATATCAACTAACTGTACTGAAATACCCGTAGTGGAAGTATTGTCAATTATTATTAAATTAATCGTATAAAGCATTAAAAATTAAGGCTTTAATTGCAAAGTATTTCAAAATCACTGCCTCGCATTATAGAAAAAAATAGGTGAGGCTATTTTGCACTCATCACCAGCAGTAACTGGCGGATGCGGCTGCAAAGTATAAAAAAAATCATAACTTCATTCCCTCCAAAGGGCTTTTTATTTTCGTCAAAAACCTGTTGGCCAGGTGCAGATAGATTTCTGTCGTTGCAATGTTCTCATGCCCCAACAGCCTTTTTACTTCGTGCAGCGGTACACCGTCGTACGTCAAATGGGTGGCAAAACTATGCCGCAGCCCGTGTATGGTGATGTCAGGGTTGACCCCGGACTTTACCCTAGCCTTGTCAAAGATGATTTGAAGGCTGGTTTCGCTGTACTGTCCGCTGGTTTGGCCTTCAAAAAGCCAGTACCTGGGTTTATATTTGGAGATATAAGCACTGACCAACTGCTGGGCCTCAGGTGGATAAAACGTGTGACGGTCTTTTCCGCCCTTGCCATTTTTCACGAACAGGCATAGTTGGGAGGCGTTTAAGTCCCTGACCCGCAACCGCAACACTTCCCCTTTTCTGAGTCCAGCCGAATAAATCAGCACCAACATACATTTGTGCTTATCGTTCTCTACTGCGTTCAACAGGCGTTCAACTTCTTCTTTCGTCAGCACATTGGGAAGTTTTTTCTCTTTAGGCGGCCGCTCGAGGGCCAGCACTTTTTCCATCTGGTTGAGGGTGCGGCCATAAAAAGCGTTCAGCGCATTGATGAGGGTGTTGACGGTACTATTGGTGTAATTGTGCTGCCTGCGTTTGTATACGATGTAGTCATTTATTTGCTTGAGGCTGATTTGGGAGGGTTTTACCAAAGGATAAAAGGCAAGCAGCCCGGCGAGCGCATTTTTATAAGTTTTGATGGTGCGGAACCGCTTGCTCTCCAATATCAACTTTTCCTCCAGTGCGGTTACGGCAAGTTGCTGCATAGGGTTCAACTTGTGTTCAGGTCCTTTTTGGGCGTATTTGCCCATTGGTTTCCATTTATCGGGAATATTGGGCGTGACGCTGAAGTTGAGCCGCAATTTTTCACGGAAATACCCGCCCAGGTCGTCCATTGTTTCCCTCGTCAAGGGCAGCATCCAGCACTTTTGTTCACTGTTCCACTGTCTGCCGGGGATTTTTTTAATAAAATCAATCCAGTCCTGTTTATCGTGGGGCACATAAGCGCAAATAACGTTTTCGTCGTGCTTTTCCACAATCAACAGTTCACCAACGACAGCTTTAGTCTTGATGCCGTCCTTTTCAATTGTCTTAAAATATGGTGCCGTCTTATTGATGTCCGAAGGGATGAGGTTTTTGTCCTTTTCAGAACGGATATCCGTCATCACGTTTTTGGTTGTACCGGATGTTTGTTTGCCCGGGTTGATGAGTGCAGCGGCAGGCGTTGCGGGTGTTACTGCCGCTTGACCCAGCGTCTGTTCCGGGAGAATTTTCCGAAATTCGGGAGGGTATTGCAGGGCGGCAGGGGGCGGAGCAGTCGGTTTGGCAGCAGGGGCCGGTCTTGCCTGCCGCCAATTTTTTGGCACATAGTCATCTGGCAGGCCTTCCGGGAGGTTGGGCGGCAATTGCACTCGCCCGTTCGACCAATCCAGTAGCCAGTCGAGCACCTTCCGGGTCAGCGGGAGGCTCCAGTACAGTTCTTTTTCGTTCCAGGCCCTGCCGGGGATGGTTTTGATTTTTTCAATCCACTCCTTTAGTTCTCTGGGAATGTAAACTTTTAGTCGCCAGTCATTTTCTTTTTCAATCCTTATGACGGGCGGCAAAACTTCACTGGTTGCATGATTTCCGACAGGCTGTGAGGGGATCATTTCCCATATCGTGCCGACAATTCCAGGCTTGGTGCCAATAGTTTCCGATGGCGCTTCATCAGGCTTCGCCATTTTCAAAAAATCATCCGGCACCTTCACCTCGAACAACTTTTTCAACTGCCGGTACGCCTCCAACGTGTAGGGCACATACCAGCAGCCGTGCGTCTTGCTCCACTTCCTGCCCGGCACCTGCCGGATGAGGTTTTTTGCCTCTTCCTCGTTGGGGATTTCCACTTTGATGTGCTGTGCGCCCCGGTGGTGCAGGGGCGAGAGGGTTGCGGGTAGTTTGACCATAGTATTGTTTTAATGCTTAACGCTAACAGGTTTTCCCGAAAACCGGGACAAGTCGTGCATTTGTAAAATTGCTATTGGCTTTTGGTCGTTAGCTGTTGGCCAACAGCCAACAGCCAACAGCATTTGCACTACTGTCCCGAAATTCGGGAAAACTTAATATCGCCGAGTTTAGGTATAATTCCGCCACAATATAAACCATCCGGCGACAATAAGAACCTGAATACAGGCAGGGCATCATTTCCGGCCATCATTGACAAACTTCACCCCACCTATTGACTTCCATCATTCCAACCCCAGCCAAAACCAACCAACTTGGCCCGATTGATTCTGCCTTTCCGTTGAAGTGTGCCTATTTTCCAGAAAGCTGCTAAATTTCCCTTACCAAATCGCTTTGCTATGAACAAGCAATTATTCTCCCTCGTGCTTTCAATAGGATTGTGCGCCAACCTTTTGCAGGGCCAGGCCACCCTTACTTTCCCCGTCAACACCTGGCAGGCCATCCAGGACGGCCAGGCCACTGTCACCCACACCCAACTGGACATCGGTACCACGGCCAATATGTTCGACGGCGACTTCAACACCGTCGCCCGCACGGCCAATATCAACCCGCTGGTGGTGACGCTGGCATTCGACTATACCATCAACGTGACCGCCATGAGCACCCGCCAAACCGAAGGAAGCGGCTGGTGGACGGTAGAGGCTGCCAACTCTGTAGCCGACCTGGACAGCCACAGCGGCTCCTACCAGTTGCTGTTCAGCCAGTCGCCCCTCGCCCAGGGCGTCACGGTCAACGTCCCGGTGTCCGTTTCAAAAAAGGCCTTCCGCCTCATCATGCGGCGCACCACGGGCGACAACTACGTCCATATCATGGATTGGGGCATCACTGCCACCGCTTCCGTCCAGGTGACCGGCCTTTGTTTCCGCCCCAACCAGGTGCGCATGATTAAAAACTCGACCTACGATATGAAGGTGATGGGCGTGGACGCAGCCGGCAATCAATACCCGCTGCCCAGCGGCCTTACCTGGGCCTCTTCCAATACGGCCGTCGCTGCGGTGACTAACAGCGGCACCCTCACCAGCTTCGGTTCCACCGGCACGACCAACCTCACCGCCTCCTGGAACGGCCTTTCCAAGACCATCCCCATGAAAGTGGTGGAGGATTTCACCACGCCCCTGGCCCCGCAACGGGTGGTAAAAGTGGCCCTGGTCATCATTGACCCGCCCATCCCGGCGGCGGGCGGCAAGCGCTTTTCGCAGGTGCCCTGGACCGAACACTACGGCGCCCCGCTCTCCTGGGAGCAACTGAGCGCCGGCTCCCCCATGCAGTTGGCACAAAAAGTAAGGGACTCGCTGACGGCAGTGAGCGGCGGCGTGGCCAAATACGAATTTGTGGAAACGCACGACGACAACGAATTGCACAACACTTTCGGCCAGGTGAACCTGAGCGTGGACAGTGCCTACCATCTTTTCAAAGAGCCTGGTTGGGATACCTGGCATCTCGTGGCCGAACAGCAAGGCCAGTCCGTTTTCCGCTACAACGAATTGCTCGACAAATACGATTTTTGCGAAAAAAGCAACAACCATCAGATTGACGAGGTGTGGGTCTATGCCATGCCGTTCATCGGCATGTGGGAAACGAACATGACTGGCACGGATGCCTTTTGGATAAACGGCCCCGTCATCACCGGCAATTCCTGCACCGACCTGCTCAACATCATGGGCCTGAACTACGAGCGGAGCTACGACCTGGCCCTCCACAACTTCGGCCACCGCACAGAAACGACGCTCTACCACCTGTTCAACCAGACCGTGCGCTACACGCCCGCCGACCCGCCCTATCCGCCCGGCACCGGCGAGAGCGCCCTGCGCCTGTTTTTCAATTACGATGCTATTGCACCGGGCCATGCCCACGTCGGCAACGTCCACTTCCCGCCCAACGCCGACCAGAACTACGGCTATTACAGCACCAACACCGTCACCACCTACGACCAAAACTGGAAGCGCTACCCCTTCCTTTTCCAGCAAACCCGCCAAATCAACTGCAGCGACTGGAACTGCGAGCACGACGGCTTCATGCGCTGGTGGCTCAGCCGCCTGCCAAAATACAAGTGTCTCGATAAAGACGGCTACCTCAACAACTGGTGGCTCTACGTGATTGACTACAACGAGGGAAAGGCCATGGAAGCCCAACTCGCCGGCTGCGACTGCCAAATGTTCGACGACGCAGTGACGACGGACTACTGCGCCTCCACCAGCAATTTTCCCTGGGAAGACTGGATTGCCAAAGTAAAAGTTGGCACCATCGACAACGCCTCCGGCAAAAGCCCGTACAGCAATTTCACCAACCTCAGCACCAACCTGAACACGGGCACCACGCCCTTCCAACTGACCACTGGCTTCAGCTATTTCACCTGGGACGAATACTGGCGGGTGTGGATTGACCTGAACCACGACGGCGACTTTGAGGATGCAGGCGAAAAGGTGTTCGAAGGCATAAAAACAAAACCTGCCAACGGGACACCCACCGCCACCCTGAACGGCAACCTGACCATCCCAGCTTCAGCCATGACCGGCAACACGAGGATGCGGGTGACCATGAAACGGGGCGCTTACGCAACGCCCTGCGAGACCATAGCTTTTGGTGAAATAGAGGATTACACGGTAAACATTGCCAACAGTGCCGCATTGCCCGACCTGCTTTCGGTGGCCTGGGAGGTCATACCAGGTGGCGGCAGTTATTGCTTCACTGAGCCGGGTAGCCCTTACACCTTCCTGGGCGGGCTGGTACGCAACCCCTCCCAGGTGGCTGTCACCACCCTTTACGGCCAAAGCCTGGCTGTCAAAAGACAATGCCATTGGCGCTGGCGACATCCTTTGGCAGACCTTCAACTACCCCGGCATCGGGGCCGATGCGGTGGCCGGACTGAACATCAACGCAGTGCCTGCGACTACGCCGCCCGGTATTTACCACATCCTGGTAAGTGGGACGCCGACAACGCCAGGGCGAATCGGATGAAACGAACAACATCTTTGACACCGGCCTGCAGCAAATCGGTGCCCTGACTTCGTGCTGCAAAACCTGACAGGTGCCTGCAAGCGTTACCGCAGGGGCAGTATCAGTTTCACCGTGAAGGTGAAGGACCTGGCCAATTTCCCACTCAATGAGTTGAGCAACAACATGGGCGTCATCGCCGTCCTCTCGCCCGATGCCTTTATGGCGGCTTGACGACATTGACCTTGGTTCGGAAACCGTGAACTTTGGGCAGTTCACCCGCTCACAACGGCCACGCTGAACCCGAGAGAGCCTGCCCGCCTCACGTGGTGCCGGGCACCTACTACTCATCTTGCGGGCCAGTGCCACCTGCGAAACAAGTACCAAAACAACGAAACCATGAGTGCCATGATCACGACTGGCGGCACCCGGCACTTATTGCGCCAGCAGTTCCACTTCTGGAAGACTGGATAGCCAAGTGGAACTGGCCGACCTCTCGAACCCTTCCGGCAAGTCGCCCTACTCCAATTTCACTAACCTGACCGCCCACGTGAACACGGGGCAGGCTACACGGTGAAACTGACCACCGGCTACAGCTATTTCACCTGGGACGAATACTGGACAGTTTGATTGACTTCAACCACGACGGCGTCTTTTCCTCGCCCAACGAGGTGGTGCAATGCAAAACTCACCGCACCGGCGTGGACGCCAACGGCTACCATCACCGGCAGTGTCAACATCCCAACTTCTGCCTTGTCCGGGCCAACCAGGATGCGGGTTTCGATGAAACGGGGCGCTTATGCTACGGCTTGCGAAACCTTGCCTTTTGGCGAGGTGGAAGATTATACGGTGAATATTTCGACAGGGCCGGCGCAGTTGCCCAACCTCTCCATCAATTCGGTAGAAGTAGTTCCGGGGTGGTGGCACCTGTTTCACCAACCCCGGGCAGACCTTCCTGGTGTTCAGCGGGCTGTCGCTCAACAGCGGCCTGGTTCCGGCGGTCCCTTTACCATCAAAGGCTGGTGGTCAAAAGACCAGCAGCTCAGCGCCAACGACCTGCTTTGGCAAACCTTCCAGTTCAGCGGCGTGGCCGCTAATGACGTGGTGTACTGGAATTTCAGCAATTCCGTGCCCACCTCCCTGGCACCGGGCATCCATTATGTCATCATCAGGATGGATTCGGAAAATACCGTGACCGAATCCAACGAATCGGACAACGAAAGGGTGGTTGGCGTTTTCATCGGGGCGCCTGATTTTACCGTGAGCAATGTGGCCGGTGTGCCGGCTTCGACGGCCGCTGGCAGCAACCTGAACCTTTCGGTCGAAACGACCAACCTGGTCAGTTTTCCCTGGCTGAAATAGCAGCCCTGCAGGGATATAGCGGCCTCGGCGACGATCTACCTTCTGCCGACAACCAGTTCAGCACCATCAATGATGTGCAGTTAGGAATGGCTCCTATTGCCTACAATCAATTTTCCAACCCACCGCTCTACCTCAACGGAAAAGCGACCGTCAACATACCGGTTGCCATTCCAGGCAATACGGCAGCGGGCAACTATTTCATTTTTGTTGAACTGTCCGGCAGTTGCGATAAAGTGGCTGCCAACAACCTGTCGAACCCCATCCCGCTCCAAATCACCACCGGCACGCCAGGCACCTATTGCACCTCCACCAGCAACTTCCCCTGGGAAGACTGGATAGTCAGTGCAATTGAACACGCTGGACAACAGCTCCGGCAAAAGCCCGTACAGCAACTTCACCGCCCTGAGCACCACGCTGCAAAAAGACCATGACTACACCATCACCCTGACCACCGGCTTCAGCTACTTCACCTGGCCGGAATACTGGAACGTGTGGATTGACTACAACCACGACGGTGTCTTTTCAGAACCGGACGAACTGGCTTTCAGCAAAATCCTCAGCCCGCCCGCAGCCGGGACGCCGCAGGCCTCCGTGAGCGGCACGTTCAAACTGCCACCTTCTGCCCTCACCGGCCCCACCCGCATGCGCATCACGATGAAGCGGAACGGCGACCCAACGCCTTGTGAGACGATTGCTTTTGGTGAAATAGAAGATTACACCGTCAACATCGTAAACAACTTCGGCGGCGGCGGAACGGACGACCGGGCAACCAGCCTGTCCTTTGAAGCCGTGCGTGAACGGACCTGGGTAAAACTGGACGGCGTGTTCCACAGTAGAGAAGCAGTGGCCGGATTTTTATCGAAAAATCGCTGGACGGCCAGTGTACGAAACGCTGAAAGTGCGCGGCAGCCAACGCCACTGACGCCATAGAAACCATGAGGACCGTGGACAAATCGCCCGTGGACGGTTTCAATTTTTACCGGATGAAAATGGTGCTGGAAAACGGCACGGCCCTGTATAGCCCCGTGCGCATTGTCTCTTTCGATGTGCCGTTGGATTTCACCATTTTCCCCAACCCGGCCAGTACGGAAATTTTCATCCAGCTCTCGGAACCCCCATCGGAGGAAATGACCTGGACGGTGTACGACGCCCTGGGGCGACCCATCTGGTCGCAGGACATCCTGCAGGATGCTGCCTTCCCTTACCGCATTGACGCACAGTTTTTTGAAGCTGGTATCTACTACCTGTATGCCCAAAGAGCAGGCATGCGGGCGGTGGGCAAACGGTTTGTGATAACGAGATAACCGCTATTTAAGACCGGGCTTACAGTGCTACGCTGCAAGCCCGGTGCTTTTTTAAATTCAATTTGGCTCAATTACGATTCCAGGTTGGCGACCTCGGAGAGGTCAAACATTGGTAGAAAGGCAGGGAAAAAATCAGATTTCGACCTCGGAGAGGTCGTAAGTTCACTGGGTGCGACCTCTCCGAGGTCAAAATACCGGTTGTTGTTATCATTTTCTCTTCTACCAACATTTGACCTCTCCGAGGTCAAAATACCGGTTGTTGTTATCATTTTCTCTTCTACCAACATTTGACCTCTCCGAGGTCATTAAAACGAGCAACTTGAAATCATTATAGAGCCTTAAATTTTTTGGTTCTTTGACAAATCCTATGGAGGCCATACGGGGTCACTTCAAGTGCCCCCGTAACTTCGCTCATTTCGTTCAAATTAGCGAGGTACTTGAAGTGACCCGCTAATCTAATCTCACCTAAAGTGACCCGCTAAACCCACAGGCCGTTTTCAAAGTATTTGTCAAAGGGCGAATTTTTTTAAAACCTCCTGCCATGAAACCGAGTGCATTTCACTTACCCTTTTGGCATTTAATTGCCTTTTTCCTGCTTGCCCACAACGTGCTTCCGGCACAAACTTATATGAAAACCTTGCCTGCGCCACCGCCCGGTGAAACATTCGAGGTGTGGGATGCCGCAGCGCTGAACGACGGGAAAGCCTTGATTGGCACTACAAAAGGAGCTGCCTGGCCTTATTCGTCAGAAGCGGTAAAACTGAACCAGACAGGCAACGTAGAGGCAGTTGCCGTCAATGTCTCTTCCTATACGGCCTACAACAACAACCTCTTTCCCGGTCCGGGCAACGAGGGCCTGTACGTAGGAATGTGGGAAGGTGCCAACCTGTTCAGGGTGCGGCTGAAAACAGACAATACGACCGAATGGCTTGGCCTGACACCGACACCCTACACGGGCAAGGTGTACCGTGCGCCTACCGGTGAACTTTACGTCATCAGGTCAATTCACCTCAGCCAAAAGGTGCAACTCCTTAAAATTTCAAGCACCGGAAACTTGCTCTGGGAAAAAGAATTCAACCTGAGTTTTCAAATCGGCAATTCGCACCACCAGAACGTCATCCAAACTTCCGATGGCGGCGCACTTGTCGGATTACAGGCTCCGCCCGACAGCCTGGCTATTTTAAAACTGGACGCCAATGGCAACCAGCAATGGCTGAAAAAAGTACCTGCAACCGTGGACAACAACATCCGGGCACTTCAAATCGGCAATACTTATTTTTTAGGCTCGTCGCCCAGAATTTACAAGTTCGACCTGAGTGGTAATAAAATCGGGGAACTGCAAAATGTTATTTACCTGCAATTAATCTCAACCGCTGATGGTAACTTATTGCTCGGCACATACGATGACTCCGCCGGCTTCGACATGGCTTTGAAGAAAATCAGCCCCAACGGCAATTTGCTTTGGTCAAAAGTGTATGAAAAAGACAACCTGTACGTTTACCCCCGTGCACTAAGCTTGATGCCCGATGGCGGATTCCTTTTCGCAGGCGACGGGCAGGATCAATCCAACCCTTCCCAAAAGGTGGTCCTGGTAGTCCGCACCGATGCCAATGGCGACGTCGGCGGCGGCACCCCAGGCTGCTCGCCCGACGTGACACCACCTGTGATAAGTGGCTGTCCTTCAAACATTTCCATCACATCGCCTGCGCCTGCAGTAGTAAACTGGACGCCCCCTACGGCTGCCGACAATTGCGGAACACCAACGCTTACTTCAACCTACCAGCCAGGCAGTGTTTTCCCCTTTGGCACAACGACCGTGGCATACACGGCCACCGATGGTGCTAATAACATGGCCACGTGTTCTTTTACGGTGACGGTGACAGAACAGGTGCAGCCACCCAGCACTTACTGTTTGCCCTACAGCAACTTCCCCTGGGAAGACTGGATAGCCGGTGTGCGCATAGGTACGCAGGAAAAGACTTCCGGGAAAAGCCCGTACAGCGATTATTCACAAACCTTCAACTTCAACCTGAGCCAGGGGAGCAACCAGGTGACGCTCACCTCAGGCTTCTCCTATTTCCATTTCGACGAATACTGGCGCATCTGGATTGACTTCAACCGGGACGGCGATTTCAACGATGCCGGGGAAATGGTGCTCAGCACTCTTATGCCCAAAACTACGGATGGCCCCCCTACGCAAAACATCACAGGTAACATCAGCATCCCGACCGTCACGCTGCCCGGCGCTACCCGCATGAGGGTGGCGATGAAACGGGGCGCTTACGCTTCGCCCTGCGAGAATATTCCCTATGGGGAAATCGAAGATTACTCCGTGAATATTACGGCACAAGGTGCTTGTAAAAAAGATATTCCCGGCGGAATACTTTGCTTTGAAAAAGCCCCTGCGCCGGGCCAATCTTACTTATTAACTGGAAATCAGGGCATCGGAACACGTTACACCGTGAACAAGGATGGTGAGATTATCGGGCAATCCCCGCTGCAGCTTGTTGCGGAGGACAGCACCCTGGTGCAAAACAACATGGTTGTCCGCAAGCTCGCCAACGGCACGATTGCATGGCAAAAACCCATCGGGGCGAGTGTGCTAAACCAGTTCCCGACCATCGAGGCGGCAGTTGAACTAAACGACGGGACCTTCATCCTGGGCGGCTTTCAGCGGCAATATGACCAGGGAAATTTGGTAGCGGACTCGGCTGTTTTTATCAAAACGGACAATGCCCTGAATTACGTTGCCCATGAAGTTTTCAATGGATTCCACAATACATTGACCTACGACAAAGTGCTGGGCTTCGTCAAAACCATGACGGGGGATGCAGTGGCAGTTTTCCGCACGGCCAGCACCTATTTCACCACAGTATTGACGTACGCTTTTGTAAAATTCACGCCACAGCTACAGGTAAATGGTAGTTATGGAATTAACCTAAAAGAAATAAAAAGCTGGTACAAGACCCCATGTGGTTATTATAATATTTCATACGATTATAATTTCCCGTCTATTAAAAATTCATATAGCGGCACCACAACCTTACTGTTTGATTTTGAAACCATGACCACAAAGACAAACAGGACTTCCCAATCAGGCTCTGTGGCATATATGGGAAGTTACTACAGCGAATCTTATTACTCTACCTTGTTTGGCGATACCCTTTCTGCAAATTATTATATAGCACCTGGCATATATCACATTGACCCATTTACCATCACCTTGAAAAAATCTGACGGGACGATTTTTGAAAAACGGCCTGCGCTGATTGACTTTAACCACATCGTCCAAACTGGCGACACCACCGTTCTCTTTTTGGGGAACAACTGGGCACTCAACCCCGACTGCGGCAGCCCCGGTACCAAACAGTCCGACCTTTCGATGGCGAACCTGGCGCTGCAAAGCACCAGCACTTCGCCCGGTGCGGTCGTCTGGTTCAATTTTGATTTGAAAAATACGGGCAATACGACCGCCACCGGCGAGTACATCATCGCCGCCTACATGAGCAACGACAAACAGTTGAGCAACGACGACCTAGTGACAGGTTACATCAACACCGGCAATACCCCGGTGGGCACTATACCCGGTGTGCTGGGCGGCATCACCGTGCCGGTAGAAGTTTCTTCTGGCCAGTACTACCTCCTCCTGAAAGTGGACGTGACAGGCGTCATCGTTGAACTCAACGAGGCCAATAACGAGCTGGCCAGTGCGGTACCCATTGCGGTTTCGGCAGGTTCTCCGGAGAACTGCGGCTTTGAATCAACGGTCAGCAGCGACGGCTTTTCGACCTACGGCGCTGCCTCCATCAACGGCCACCACGTTTTCAAAATGAGCAAATACGATGCAGCGGGCGACATTTCGACCTTCCGGAACGTGACCGTTGGAAACGACGGGGTGGTGACAGGAACGGATATTTTTTCCCTCAATGAGAAACTCACCCCGCTCGCCGATGAAAACTTTGTCAGCGCCGTTGCCACCGACCCGAACATCATTTTATTGAAAAAAGTAAACAAGGCCGGGACGCCGCTATGGGTCAGGCAACTCACCGTAAGCAATGCAGTTTCGCTCGGAGAAGTGTCCGTTTTCGAAGCGGCTAACGGGGACATTTTGCTCACCGGCGTCTATGTCGAAAACTGGTATTCGAACATGTTCCATAAAGTGTTTTTCATCAGGACGGATTACAACGGCAATCGAATCTACAGCAATGATTTCTCGGTGACACCTGATGACGAACCGAACCTGACCGCCCGTTTCTTCAAAGGATACAATAAGAACATTTATGTCGTAGCGGAAAAGCCGTCGTATTTGGGCCAGAAAAAGCCTTACTTGCTAAAAATCGGCTGGCAGTCCGCCAACCTCCTTTGGAAAAAAGAGTTTTACGACTTCACTCAAAT
Organism: Lewinellaceae bacterium; assembly: GCA_020636005.1. Classification (GTDB taxonomy): domain Bacteria; phylum Bacteroidota; class Bacteroidia; order Chitinophagales; family Saprospiraceae; genus UBA6168. The sequence continues at coordinate 590,158 of JACJYR010000005.1, read as the reverse complement.
TAGAGGGATAGCCGAAACTTCCGACGATGCCACACTGGTGACCACCTTCCACCCCGGCGCCCCCGGCGGCGCACCCAACAGTACTGGTAATTTGTACAAAATAGATGCGAACGGTAATGAGGTCTTTAACAAGAACCTAAACCTGTTTGCACCCGCCATTCCTCCGGGAACATCCTACGGGCCGGTAGGAGATGCCGGCCCCATTATGAAGGGAACGGATGGTGGTTTCATTACTGGATTTACCAGGTTCTTCCCCTATACTTCCGTGCCGTCACAATCTATCATCATCCGGTTGAACAGTAACCTCGATACACTGTGGACCCGGGCATTCAACAGCCCGGATGATGGCGTTTTCAAAACCTTCCGGGCCGTTCCTGGCGGCGCTTTCCTCGGCACCAAGCAGTTAGGATCCTTTGAAACCAAGCTGATTAGAATCGGCGCAAATGGCCAGACGTCGCCCTGTGGCTCTACAGGCACGTATTGCACCTCCACCAGCAACTTCCCCTGGGAAGACTGGATAGCCCGGGTGCAACTGAACACACTGGACAACAGCTCCGGCAAAAGCCCGTACAGCAACTTCACCGCCCTGAGCACCACGCTGCAAAAAGACCATGACTACACCATCACCCTGACCACCGGATTCAGCTACTTCACCTGGCCGGAATACTGGAACGTGTGGATTGACTACAACCACGACGGTGTTTTCACAGAACCGGACGAACTGGCTTTCAGCAAAATCCTCAGCCCGCCCGCAGCCGGGACGCCGCAGGCTACCGTGAGTGGCACCTTCAAACTGCCCACCTCGGCTCTGACGGGCCCCACCCGAATGCGCATCACGATGAAGCGAAACGGGAATGCCTCGCCATGTGAGACGATTGCTTTTGGTGAAATAGAAGATTACGCCGTCAACATCGTGAACAACTTCGGCGGCGGCGGAACGGACGACCGGGCAACCAGCCTGTCCTTTGAAGCTGTGCGTGAACGGACCTGGGTGAAACTGGACGGTATGTTTCACAGCAGGGAAGCAGTGGCCGGGATTTTTATCGAAAAATCGCTGGACGGCCAAGTGTACGAAACGCTGGAAAGTGCGCCGGGCAGCCAACGCCCCGACGCCATAGAAACCATGAGGACCGTGGACAAATCGCCTGTGGACGGTTTCAATTTTTACCGGATGAAAATGGTGCTGGAAAACGGCACGGCGCTGTATAGCCCCGTGCGCACAGTCTCTTTTGATATGCCGTTGGACTTCACCATTTTCCCCAACCCGGCCAGTACGGAAATTTTCATCCAGCTTTCGGAACCTCCGTCGGAGGAAATGACCTGGACGGTGTACGACGCCCTGGGGCGGCCCATCTGGTCGCAGGACATCCTGCCGGATGCTGCCTTCCCCTACCGCATTGACATGCGGGATTTTGAAGATGGGATGTACTACCTGTATGCCCAAAGAGCAGGCAAGCGGGCAATAGGCAAGCGCTTCGTCTTGGCCAGATAGTATTTTAACGTGAGTTATGGCAATTATGCCTCGCTCCATCAGAGCGAAATCTTTGTAGAACTTAGCATTTGCAGCGTTTTCCGCTCCATCGGAGCGGCATCTTGAAACAGATAGCGTTCCGATGGAACGCTAACAGGCATTTACAGGACTTTTCTACAAAGATAATAGTCCTACGGACTTGATTATCAAATACATATTGCCATAACTCACGCTATTTTAAACAAGCAATTTTCAACGAAGGCAAACGGCTCCTGTACAAAGCGGCCCAACCTTGGCAAAACGCAGGTTGGGCCGCTGGCTTTTGCTCCAAACCGCCAAATCTTCCCTATCATTGGGCATGGAAAAACAGCATCCCATACATGCCCTGATCATAGGCGGCGGGGCGGCCGGTTTTTTTGCCGCCATCACTTGTGCCGAGGCCCTTCCCGGCGCCAGGGTCGTTATTTTGGAAAAAGGCAGGGACGTCCTGCAAAAAGTGAAAGTCTCCGGCGGTGGCCGCTGCAACGTCACCCATGCCTGTTTTGAGCCGGGGGAGTTGGTGAAAAACTACCCCAGGGGCAGCAAGGCCCTGTTGGGGCCGTTCCACCGTTTCGGCCCGACGGACACCGTGGAATGGTTCGGGCAGCGGGGCGTGAGGCTGAAAACGGAGGCCGATGGGCGCATGTTCCCCGTGAGCGATCGCTCGCAGACCATCATGGACTGTCTGACCATGGCGGCGGAAAAAGCCGGTGTGGAAGTGTTCTGCGGTCAAAATGCTGCAGCGATTGCACCGCCTGCCGACTTCAATTCTGCCTGGAAAATAAGCACCCAATACGGCGGTGAATTCCTCACGGCCAACCTGATGATTGCCGCAGGCAGCAGCCCCCGTATCTGGCAGATGCTGGAAGGCCTGGGGCACCGCATCGTGCCGCCCGTGCCATCACTTTTCACCTTCCATATCAAAGATGCCCGAATAAATGGCTTGGCTGGGGTGGCTGTACAAAATGCCTCCGTGAATATTCCCGGCACGAAGCTGGCTACCAATGGCCCCCTGCTCATCACCCACTGGGGCATGAGCGGTCCGGCCATCCTGCGCCTTTCCGCCTGGGGGGCCAGGCACTTTTTTGAAAAGGGCTACCAGGTTGAAATGAGGGTGAACTGGTTGGGGAATAGCGCCGGGCTGACAGTTGTCGAAAAACTTCAAACAGCAAAAGTGGAACTGGCCAAAAAGACGGTGAAAGCCAATTGTCCATTTCAGCAAATCCCTAAAAGGCTTTGGGAAAGCATAGTGCTGGCAGTGGATATTTCAGAGACGAATCGCTGGGCGGATTTAAACAAAAAAACCTTGCAGGCGCTTGGGGATGAATTGTCCAACGCTTCCTTTCAGGTCAATGGTAAAAGCACTTTTAAAGAAGAATTCGTCACGGCAGGAGGCGTGCATCTGGACGAGGTTGATTTTAAAACCTTTGGCAGCAAGGTACAGCCCCGGCTGTTCCTGGCCGGCGAGGTGCTCGACATAGACGCCGTTACGGGCGGCTTCAACTTTCAGGCTGCCTGGACCGGCGGCTACCTGGCGGGGAAGGAAATGGGAAGGGACGTGTAAAAAAAAGCCGTCGGCTGGAGTGGGCATATTCTCCTGCCGACGGCTTTGTGGAAAAATGAAAAACCTATCCGAAGGGCGCTTTACTGAATCTTCACATTGTCAACAATATAGGTGGTCGTTTTTCCGCCAGGGCCATTGCCAATGTATTTGAATCCAATGGCGATTGACTTACCGATAAAGGGCGAGAGATCAATATTGCCTGAGGGTACAAATGCATAATCGGCGTCTGATTGGGAAGCCAAGGTAGCGTTCAAAGGCTGCCAGGATGCGGTTGCCTGGTCGCATTCAAAGTCGGAAGAAATCCAAATACTAAGACCGTCGTGAAACCAGAATGCTTTGGCCGTTTCAAAGGACAGCGTTTTTGCAGCATCGATGGTAACAAGAGGCGTGATGAGCCATGTTTCCATGCCTGGAGCTGTATCAGTGTAAGCAGTAGCTTGTGTATAGACATTGCCCTGGAACACTTTGTAACGCCATGTTCGGGTGCCTTCAGTAGCAATATTCTGCCAACCTGTGAGTGCAAGTGTGGCGTCGTTTGTACCACTTTGAAAGTCTTCGTTCAGGGTAGCGACTTCCAGGGGCGGGTTGCCGTTCTGGCAGGGGTCGTTGCCGCCGGTGTTGCCGCCTTCTCCCAGTTTGATGTTGTCCAACTGATAAGATCCGGTTTTGTCATTCGGGCCGCTGCCCTCATATTTGAAACCAATAGCGACTTTTTGCCCGATAAGGGCCGAGAGGTCAATGTCGCCGGAAGGGACAAACGCATAATTCGCATCGCCGGGGCCAGCGAGGGTAGCTGCCAACGGCACCCAAGTTGCTGCCACAGGGTCGCATTTAAAATCGGTGGAGAACCAGGCAGTTAAACCAGCATGGGTATAAAAAGCCTGGGCGCTTTCAAAGGTCAATATTTTGGTTTGGTTGGTAATTTCGATCAAGGGCGTCACCAGCCACGTTTCCATTGTTGCGGCGGCATCGTTGTAAGCGGTGGCTTGCGCATAGATGTTCCCCTGGAATGCTTTGAACTGCCAACTGCGGGACCCTTGTATAACAGCATTTGTCCAACCATCGAGGGCTATGGGGTCGTTGTCCGCTCCGCTTTGAAAATCTTCGTCCACGCCACTCACAGTTGGCACGGTACCGCCGGTACAGGGGTCGCCGCCGGAGCCGTTGCAGCGGGGGCCGTTCATGTCGAGGTCGCTCAGGTCACGGATGAGGAATTGATAGTCACTTCTAAAGATGCTCAGCACGCCGGTAAAGGTACCGCCGCCGGAAGGCACCGTTTCGGCGGCAAAATCGGCGAAGCCGCTGGTGCGCACGATGACGGTGTTGCCGTCGCAGTCGGCCAGGTCAAGGTTGGTGGTGGTCTGGTTCACGGCGTCTGCGAAGGTGACGCCCGTGGCGGTAAAGTTGACCGTCCCTTCCAGGGTGACGAGTGTGCTAACGTCGTTGACGGTAAGCTCGCTGATCTTCTTCACCTTGGGGGTGGGCATTACACCGCAAACGCTTTTCACCAGATGGTCGGTCAAATTGACCACGGGGCCGACCGTGCCGTCCTGCTGGATAAAGCCGCCCAACTGGATGAGTTCGTTGTAGTCGCTCAGGTAAAGGCCCTTGAGCCGAACATAGACCTCCCGGCCCCGGGGGTAGTTTACATAAGAATCGGCCTGGTCGATCAGGATGACGATACCCGCCGTTGAATCCTGGAGGACAAACGATTTGTACCAATTGCCGGAGGCATCATCGGCTACCACGACGCCTTTGATGATGAGGTCTTCCTTGATTTCATCATAGGCAGCCGAGGTGCGCAGCGCCTTCAGTTCCTGGATGGTGGTGGTCACGGGGAGCTTGGGGTCGGTGCCGCAAGTGGGCGGCTGGTCGAAGTCCTCTTTGATGCAGGCGTTGAAAGCCAGGGAAATAAGGAACAGTGGAAGGAAAATTTTAGCTAAATTTTTCATTTTCAATATTTTAAAAAAATAATGTCAAAAAAATATGGCCATCTGGCCTTATCGGGTTGTACTCAAAAACGCAGGGCGCCGAGCACGAAGAAATTGGTGCCGTAGGCATAAAAATACCTGGGGGGGAAGAAGTTGACCCCAGTGTTGGCCACTTCTGCCTTGTCGTACCTCAACTGCTCATAGCCGCCTTGTATGACGGTAGTGTTCAGCAGGTTGGTCACGCCGGCCGTCAGGGTGAAGAATACGTCGCTGTTGATCTTGAAGGATTTGTTGGCAAACAAATCTACCGTGAAGGCATCGGGCACTTTTTCCTGAAAGGTAATCGTGTTGTACTTGTCGGAACCGACCGTTTCGCCGAAGACAATGTCTTCCCGGCGGCGCTCGGGGGTCACGTCAATGTAGTTGCGGTCGAAGTAGTTCACCGTGACGCTGGCCGACCAGAATTGGGGGGAACGGTACTCCAGGCCCAGGCTGGCGGCGGTCTGCGGCGTGTTGGGCACGTAGAAGTTTTTCAGGTAAATGGTGCCCCGGTCGCGGATGACACCGTCGTTGTCCTGCACGAGGTAGCCCTGCGGCCTGGAAGTATAGATGTACTCGCCGAGAGAAGCGGCGCCAGTGGCCGTCAGGGTAGGGGTTATTTTGGCTTCCACGGCCAATTCCACCCCGGCATGGCGGCGGTCGAGGCCGGTGAGGATGTAGCTGCCGAACTGGCCGCCTGACAAGTCCACGTCATCCACAAAAAAGCGGAGGAGCTTCATGCCATCGTTGATTTGGGTGTAGAAAAAGGTGGCCCTGGCCTTGAGGCGGGGCGAGCGGTGCTGGAAGCCGGCCTCCCAGGAATAAACTTTTTCCTTCGTCAGGCCGGGCACGATCTGTTCCCGGTTGCGGGGGGATGCGTAGGCGATGCGGGCATCGGGCGCCCGGTCGAAAATGGCACCGTTGGCATAGAGGTAGTTCCGGCCGTCTATTTTGAAGGTCAGGCCGCCCTTGGCACCATAGGTGGTGAAGGTCTGTTTGTCGGATTCGCCGAGCGAGGTTTCGGGGAAGCGGCCGTTCTGCATGTAGCCGGTGCGCCAGAAGGTGGTGTTGACGGATTGGCCGGCCAGGAAGAAGTCCACTTTGCTGAACGTGAACAGCCCCTGCAGCCAGGTGCCAAACTGCTGGCCGTTGATGTCGTAGTCCCAGCCGTAGGTGTCGCCCTCTTTCACCACCACGTTTTCGGCCCCGAGGTCTGCCTTGGCCACGTCGTAGATGGAGCCGTGGAAGGCGGGGTTGTAGAGTGTTTCGAGCAGCCTGGGGTTGGAAAGGGCAAAGCGGTCCACGTTGATAAAATAATCGCCTCCGAGCAGGTCGTTGACCGTCCGGAAATAGTGGGTCTTTTCCTGCTGCCAGGTCAGCCCGGCATTGACGGTGAGGTGGTCGGAAACGATGCTCTGGTAGGTGGAGGTGGCGTTGAACTTCCGGGTATCGGAACGCTGCTCGTCCAGGATGTACTGCGACATGAAGCCCTCCGGGCGGCTGGTGCCGTCAAAAAATTTGTGCAGGTTGAAGTAGTTGGTATTCTGCAGGTTGACGGTTTGGTTGGCCCCGTAGAGGTTGTCCCACTGGATTTGCAGCAGGTCGGGGTTGTCGCGGTAGATTTGGTCCACCTGCTGGCCGAGTTCCGGGCTGAGCGAGGCAAAGTACAGGGAGGTATTCCTGTAAAAGTCGGGCCGTGGGTCGGGGGCGTTGAACCAGTCGAGGTTGGTGCGGCCGTAGCGGCCGAACTGGTAGCCGGCGGCGGTGGTCAGCGAGGAGTTGTTGTTGATCTGCCAATCGTGCCGGAGGATGAAGAGGGGTTGGTGGGTTTTGACGACCCTGGAGTTTCTTTTTTCACCACCCTGCCAACCCCAATGCGGGTTGTAAAAATTGGTGCCGGCTTCATCGTTCATCTGCTGGATGGCAGCGCCCTGCGAGCCACGGCGGGTGGGCGTGCCCAGGGCCGTCAAGTTCAGCAGGTGGTCGCTGCCGATTTTGCGGTCTATGGAGGCGAAGTAGGAATAGGAATCGTAAAAGGTGCCCGGCACATAGCCCTCGGTTGCCCAGCGCTTGGAACCGGAAAAAGAAAAGGCCCAGCCGTTGCGCATCATGCCGGTTGACCAGGTGGCCATTGCCCGGCCATTATAGGCACGGTTGGAAAACATGTAGGACAGGCGCTTTTGCCTGCGCTGTTCCGAGGCCCGGGTGTCGAAGGCCGTATAGCCGCCGATGCCGCCGAAAGTGTAGGGGCTGGGGCTGAGGTCAATGGCCGATTCCCGGCTGCGGGTCACGTCGTTGAGGCCGCCCCACACGCTCCAAAAGACGGCGCCGTTTTCCAGGTTGTTGAAGGGCATGCCGTTGAACAGCACCACCGTCTCCGCATCGTAGCCCCTTATTTCAAAACCGCCGTTGCCCAGGTTGAAGGCAGCCGCAGCAATAAAGGGGTCGCGGGATGCCGACAAAATGCCCGAAATATTTTGGGAACCGAGTTCGGTTTCCTCTTCCCCTTCCGATAGGGTGATGATGGGGATGCGGTCCTCGCCGGTGATGGCATCCCGAATGGCGGGGCTGCCTACAATAGGCGTCATTTTGATGGTAAGGAGGTCTATTTGCGATTTACCCGCCGTCTCTACTTCGATCTCCTGGTTGGTGAAACCGGCCTTAAAAACATTGAGGAAACTGACAGGGCCATCTGGCTGGAAGTTGATAGCAAAGTACCCTTTCTCGTCCGTGGTGGTTTCCGTATCGCCGATGGAGACGGTGGCACCCGGGAGGGCGTCGCCATCTTCGTCCAGAAGGGTACCGCTGATACGGACTGATTGAGCGAAGGAAAGCGCAGAGGCAAAGAACAGAAAGTAGAGTAGGGTAGTGATTTGTTTCATACAATCAATTTGAGCCGGCAAAGTTAGCACGAACGTTTTAGCATTTAGGTGGTTCGTGAAAAATTAACTGGGAGTTAATGGCAGTTGACGAACGGTTAAAATGTTGTCCATTCAAATGGCACGTGAGGTTGTGAAGATGGGGGCTGAGGTGGGTCAAACGATTCTACAGATGGTTTGAAAGTTTGTTTTCCATAAAATCCAGTTGGCCGGTTTATCACCATCGTGAACAGAAAGGCATGGCCTACTATGCTTCGGGCGAAGTTTTTTGGTTGCTAATTGGCGAGAAGAAAACAAAGTAGAGATTAACAAATTGGGCTTTCCTAAAATAGCCGCTGTTGCGAGCCTGGGCTTTATTTTGTTGGTTTGGGATCAATTTTCTTTTTTAACCCAAGTACAATTGCTGGATCGACATCAAGAATGTTGGCAATAATCTCAGGTTCAAAACCTTTTCTCAACATTTGTTCGATTACTTCAAAAAGTTTTTTTTCGATACCTTTTTCGATACCTTTTTCGATGCCTTTTTCGATGCCTTTTTCTTCGGCAGCCTGCAATTTCTTTTCAATAATCAATTCTTCGATTCCCATCGGCTTAGCTATTTTTATGATTTCATTTTCAAAATTAAGGGTTAATTCTTGTTTTTCAAAACGGGCATAATGCTCAATAAATTGAAACAGCTTCCTGATCTTTTCTTTGCTTATTTCTTTGGACAGTAGTTTCCTGACCAGCCCCATTTTCTGCTTGTACAGCACCTCGTCATCCATTCCTTGATTGGAAAGGGCGCCCCATGCTGCCTCCATCACCCATGCGAAAAGGTGGTTGGATCCCGCTAAAACGGAAAGCGGATTGTCCAGCAATTTCCAGGTGCGGTAACCATAGTCCAGCCAGGTGCCATATTGACGATAGTGAAATGATTTCGGATGGAAGGAAGCGGATTCATCCGTAAAAATGGCCAATTGGCAGACCGTCACATTGTACCTGTCCCGCAACCTGTAAAACATCGTAAACATACGTTCTGAAAAAGACTGGTCAGAATATCCCTGCACTTCCACATGCACCAATATCCACAGTTCACTGCCATTGTTTAAAAACACCTTTACCAGTTTATCTGCAAAACGGTGGCCGAGGGACGATTCAGGATACAGCTGAAGCAATTCCTTGTCTAAAAACTCGAAGCCTTTTTCCATGTCCACAAAAGGAAAGAGATCGGGAAAGAAGAATTGCAAGAATTCTTCGATAAAGTCTTCGATAATGCCTTTCCAGAGGAGGTCTTTCGTGATCATTAGGTTAGTTTTCTCAAATTTGGCCTGCAAAATAGTAATTCCCGAAACGTTGCCGCAAAGGCCCCTGTGAAAATTCAAACAAGCTTAACTCTTGTTTGCGAAGCTTGAAGGTTGGTTTCTTTACATTTGCCGCCACATTACATTTCACGAAATATTGAACATGAAGCATACCTGTTTCCTCCTCCTTTTTTCCATCCTTTCCTCTTATCTATTTTCCCAAAAAGCCAGCTACCAGGTCGCCTGTATCGGCTTTTACAACCTTGAAAACCTGTTCGATACAGCAGACGACCCGGAGAAGAACGACGAAGAGTTCACCCCCGATGGGGCCCGGCATTGGACGGAGGATATTTACCAGGAAAAAGAGCGGAACCTAGCACGGGTCGTCTCCGAACTGGGAACGGAGATCACGCCCGACGGCGTGGCCATTCTCGGCGTAGCTGAAATTGAAAACCGAAAGGTGCTGGAAGATTTCGTGAAACAGCCCGCCCTGGCTGCCCGGGATTACCAGATTGTCCACTATGAATCGCAAGACCGCCGGGGAATTGACGTGGGCCTGCTCTACCAGCCCAAGTACTTCCAGGTGACTGGCAGCAAAATTATCCCCCTCGTCATTTATGGCGACGACGGCGAGCGCAGCTACACCCGTGACATCCTCTACGTGGCTGGCCTGCTCGACGGCGAACCGCTCCATGTGCTGGTGAACCACTGGCCCAGCCGCCGGGGCGGCGAGGCCGCCACCCAGCCCTTCCGCAACGCCGCTGCCCTATTGTGCAAAAATGTAAAAGACTCGCTCGAACAACTGGACCCCAACGCCAAGGTCATCGTGATGGGCGACCTCAATGACGATCCCAACAGCCCCAGCGTGAAAAAGGTGATGGCCAGCAAGGGCAAAGAAAAGGACGTGCGCCCCGGCGACTTCTTCAACCCCATGTACGAATATTTTAAGAAGGGCATCGGCACCACTGCCTACCGGGATGCCTGGAGCCTCTTCGACCAAATCATCCTCTCTTCCGGCCTCATGGACAAGAAACAGCCCGGCTACCATTACTACAAGGCCCATGTTTTCAACCAGCCTTACCTCATCCAGCGTACAGGGCAGTTCAAAGGCTATCCCTTCCGCACCTTCGACTTCGACAACTACATTGGTGGCTACAGCGACCACTTTCCCGTGTATGTGTTTTTGGTGAAAGAGGTGGCGAAGCCTTGAGGGGTTCCTTTTTGACTGGGCAAACAAAGCTGCTTTATCAGCACGGCAAAATCTCAAGTCGTATATCGTACATCTGATTTTTAAATCGCAGGGAATTTTAGCTATAATTAGACTTTGGACACTTTTTCAGTCATGAGAAAAAAAAGTGGTTCTTTGTGACTTCGTGTAGGTAAGCATTTATCAATCCCGAATTCACTTCGGGAATGATAGATGTTTAATGTCATTTACCCACAGGTTTTCATATAGAACCTTAAAAATTGATTGGGACAAAATTCTAAATCACTGATTTTCAATAAAATGACTTCAATGACCAATGACGTTTAATAACGATGGTCTATAAAACCTTGAAATCTTCCTTCAAAAAGAGGCAAAATATTTTACACCTGTTTACCTCAACACCGCCCCTTCCACAATAATATCATACCGGTACCCTGCCCCAAAATCCTTGTCCAGCGCCACCGTCCCTTCCAGCGTGACCGTATGGCCCAAAGGGATATTTTCAGTCGTCGTCACGGTGAGGTCGTAATTGTTGGCGGAGCCATCCTGCAGGTGAATCCAGTTGCGGCCCATGATGTTGGGGTTTATCTTCATGCACTTGCCGGTTATTTTCACCATTTTCCCCACATACTTCTGTTTGTTGGCCAATAGTTCCGAGATTTTAATAGCGCCTTCTGCAAGCTTCACGTCTTTTGGCGGATCGAGGGAAGGGGAACCGCCGTCCTGGGCTTGTGCCAGTGCCTGATCAACAGCGGAGCCGCCTGCCGTTGGCTGTTTTTGAATATTGGACACTAAATACAGCGTCTCGAACACCCGGTTGAACTCACGGCTCTGGAAGTTCTTTTTCATCAGGCCACCTGAATAATAGAGGGTTTCGCCTTTTTCTACGGGCATTTTGGAGGCTGCTATCCAGAAGTTTTCCCCGTTTTCCGTCACGTTCATGTAAGTGTATTTGTCCGTGTTCAGGGCTTCCTGCACCACCACTTTGTGCATTTGGTTTTCGCTGGGGGTTTGTTGCTGAGCAGCAGCAATTTCATCCAGCACGGAACTGCCGCTGGATGTGGCATTGTCGGTGGACGCTGGTGCGCTTTCAATGACTTTGGGGCCTGAGTCGCAGGCACTGAATATACTAAAAGCAAGTAGGAAAATAAAGAATCTTAAGAATCGCATGGCAATGTTATTTTATACTTGTTTAAAAAGCCAAAAGTACCGTTTATACGGATAATTTGTGGAAAAATGAGTTGTGTAAATCTGTGAAACCCATTGAATGGGCGATTCAACGTTTTTTGTAATTTCTTTTCAAATTGCCCTTGGCAATCTACTGTATTGTGCCTCAAAAGCATCCATATATTCATCTTCTTTTTCCTTTGCCAATATCCGGTTGGGCAGGTGTTTTAAAATAATCCTTGCCAAATACCGCAGCCATCCGGCGGCGAGGTTCAATATTTGTACCTGCTCCTTGACTCGCTTTGAAAGCCCGTCATCTTTGATAGGCTCCGAACTGATACCATACTTAAATATTTCCTGCTCCTGTTCATCCCAAATCTCATAGAGGTGGTGGGATTCGTCGTTTTGATTGGAATTGCCGTGCATGGTTAAAAACGCTTCCTGAATGCAGATTTTAAAAACTACTTCCAGCCTTCCTCGTTGCCATAGGTCTCGAAATTATAGGCCGGAACATGGACGAAGGGGCGCCCTGTTTTCTTTTCATAAGCCCTGGAGGCCAATTGCAATAAAGGCTCGAATGTGATGTCCTGGGGAATGGATGGTGGGTTGGCCAATACTTTTTTAAAAGCTGTTTCCCCTTCTGCCACAACTGCACAGCGGACATACAAAAAATCATCAACGGACAAGCGGCCCTTAGGGTGCTGCGCCATGAAAACTTGTGCGTGGGCACTGGTGTCCAACTGCCAAAGTTATCCGGATAGTATATCCTGAAACTGGTGGATATTGCCAAAGGGGAGCGCTGCGAGTGCATCAATGGCATAAAGGTGAAATGCGCCAAATTTCCCTTTTCCCAATGCCTGTCAAACCAATGCTGCAAAAATGCCCTCGCTTCAAAACCGCTGTATAATCTTCGTATTAAACCGGTTGTAGTCATACCCCAGGTTGTCGAACGTGCCCTCGTAATACACGAACAGCGACAACATCCTCGTCAAACGGTAGGACAGGCTGGCACCCAATATCTTTTGCTGGTTGGAATACTCGTAGGTTTTGTATTTGTAATTGGCCATTCGGAAATAGACATCGCCGTTCAATTTTCCCTTGACAATGTCCCTCGACATCCTGACGCCGAACACCCGGCTGTCAATGTAACCGGTTTGCAGGAAATTGGCGGTCAGGGACAGTTGGGTATTGATGAGCGGCACCCTGCTGATGTTCACATAAGTATTCAGGTTTTTTGAAACGTTCATGTTGCTTTTCTGAAAACGCCAGCTCAGGTTGGCGCCCCAGGTCACGAACTTGAAAAGGCGGTAGCTGGCATTGAGCCGCAGCCCCTGGCGGGTTTCATCGTCTATCAACTGGTCAATGAAGTTCTTGTAGGATTCGTAGAAGATGATGTTTTTCCGGTTATCGTAAGAAAGCGAGGCGTTGAATTTTTTGGAAAAACGGTAGCGCAGGGACAGGTACATATTGGTCAGGCTCAGCTTGCTGTGCGCCTCATTGTTGATGTTTTCAAATAAATCCATCTCTAACGAACTGAACAGGTTCAGGTTGTCCACCAAGGTATTGGAGTGCTGGAAATAGACGAAGCGCCGGTCCGTGTTGGCGTGGTTCCGTTGTTCGACAATAGCCAGCGTCGTCTGCTGGTATTTCTTGCCGGGCGCCGAAACATGGCCGATATAGGCCCCCACCTGCAGCAGGTTGGTGTTGAAACTGTAATCCGAATAGTCCGGCCTAGTGCCGGCGATGGCGCCCAATAAAAATTCCCGGCCCAGCCCCTTCTCCACCTGCAAGCCATCAATAGCCCCCATGCTGGCGATTTTGTTGTTGATCCGGCGGCCCAGGGTCACGCTCGACCTTTTATCCAAATCATATTTCACGTCCAGCGTATAGACCTTTAGTGCATCGGCCAAATTGTCCTGCACCTCCTGCCATTCGCCCAGTGTGTGTCGGAACGTAATGTAACTTTCTATGGAAAAACGGGAGTTGTTGATATTGTTGCCGTTCAGGTTGAAGGCATAGCGCATCCGGTGGGAGGTGTTCCGATCGCTGAAAGTGCTGTAACTCGCTGCCGAAATGCGGCCTTTTATTTTTTGTTTGAAATCCTGCTTGCCTGATTCAACTGCTTCCCCTCCAATATTGTCTTCATCTACCGTCACCAAGGGCTTGGCAGTTGGCTTTTCCACCTGTTTTTTATCATCGTCCTTTTCCGCTGTTTTCTTTGCTTTTTCCTCTTTTTGGGTGACAATGGTTTTTACAAAAACCTCATCCTTCGCTGCAAACTTTTCAGGGACAATGGGCGAACTGACAATGGAGGTGGACGACTTGTTGCTCACCACCAACGAGGGGATAAATGCCTCCTCCTTTTTCACAAATAAAGTATCCCCAATATTGACGCCCGCCGTGGACTTGAATTTCACATAGACATTCTGGGAGGAAACGTAAGACACCGTGCCTTTCTCCCATTGCGTTTCTGTTTGCCCAAATGCAGGCAAGGAAATGATCGTGAGGAACAATAATGCGTAGAAATATTTCATCCCTATTTTTTTGTAAAAATCAATCTTCGCCGTCGGGGTGGCAAGAATAACATGCTGGACTGGAATAAGAATACCCTGAAACCCCTTGGTGCTCATCCGCTAAATCTACAGGGTCATCGTGTTCGTGGCAGTCAATGCAACTGAATAGGGAGTAATTATTAGGCGTTGTATGGCATTCGCTGCATTGGTTCCACTCGTCGTCGTGCTTGCCGCTGTAAATGGGGAAGTACATGTTGTCGTGGTCAAAAGTTGATGGTTCCCAAGCATTTACCGTATGGCAATTTTCACAAGTCGTGGGGAAGCCTGCAGCTGAGTGGTTAGGGTTGTTGGCCGAATTATATTCACTGGCATGGCAGCCATAGCAAGTATTGGGGGTGTTGTTGTAGTTGCCGTTGTGGCAGGCAGCACAGTCGTTTACACTGGCATGTGCCCCGTTCAGCGGCCAGTAGTTGTTGTGGTTGGGGAAGAGTGCGGGGTTCCAGTCCGGGTCGGTCGTGTGGCACATTTCACAGTCCATTGGCAAGGCCAGCGCCGTGTGGCTCGGGTTGTTGGCCGAGTTGTAGTCTGGCGTGTGGCAGCCCGCACAGGTGTTGGGCGTGTTGTTGTAATTTCCCCCCACATGGCACTGCGCACAGTCGTTGGCGATGGGGATGTGCGCCCCCGTGAACGGGAAGAACTGGTTGTGGTCAAAAGTGGCCGGCACCCAGGCAGTTTCTGTATGGCAATCCGCACAGGTGGTGGGGAACTGGTTCACAGTATGGTTCGGGTTGGTCGTCTGGTTGTAGTCGGGCAGGTGGCAGCCGGCACAGGTATTGGGCGTGTTGTTGTAATTGCCGTTGTGGCAGGCGGCACAGTCGGTCTGGATGTTGGCATGTGCCCCATTGAACGGCCAGACGGCACTGTGGTTGGGGTACAGCGCAGGCTCCCAGTCGAGGTTGGTGGTATGGCACATTTCACAGTCCGTCGGGATGCCTAAGGCAATATGGTTCGGATTCGTCGCCGAGTTGTAATCGGGCGTGTGGCACCCGGCGCAGGTGTTGGGCGTGTTCGAGTAATTGCCGCCGGTGTGGCAAAGCGCACAGTCATTTTCGATGGGTACGTGCGCCCCTGTTATGGGGAAAAACGCATTGTGGTTAAACGTGGAAGGCACCCAGGCCGTCTGCGAGTGGCAGTCTTCACAGGTCGTCGGCAACTGGTTCGTTTGGTGGTTCGGGTCGGCGGCTTGGTTGTAGTCGGGTTGGTGGCAGCCGTAGCAGGTGTTGGGCGTGTTCGAGTAGTTGCCGCCGATGTGGCAAAGGTTGCAGTCATTGGCAATATTCGCATGGGCACCCAGCAAGGGATAGAATTGGCTGTGGTCAAACGTGGCCGGCGTCCAGGCCGTTTCCGAGTGGCAATCGTCGCAGGTGGTCGGGAACTGGGCGGCGGCGTGGTCCGGGTTGGTCGTGGCGTTGTAGTCGGCGGCGTGGCAGCCGTAGCAGGTGTTGGGCGTATTGTTGTAATTGCCGTTGTGGCAGTCCGCACATTGGTTGGCAATGTTGGCGTGGGCGCCATT
Source organism: Lewinellaceae bacterium (assembly GCA_020636005.1). Classification (GTDB taxonomy): domain Bacteria; phylum Bacteroidota; class Bacteroidia; order Chitinophagales; family Saprospiraceae; genus UBA6168. Next base: position 574,495 of record JACJYR010000005.1, on the reverse strand, counting down.
CAAAACATAATAGTTATCGTGTATCGGGAAGGTCGCAGGCTCCCAATCCGGGTCGGTCGTGTGGCACATCGCACAGTCGGTCGGGATGGCCAGCGCTGTGTGGTTCGGGTTGGTGCTTTGGTTGTAGTCGGGCGTATGGCAGCCAGCACAGGTGTTTGGCGTGTTGCTGTAATTACCTCCAATGTGGCATGCTGCACAATCATTTGAAATAGGAATATGCGCCCCGGTGAACGGGAAAAATTGGTTATGGTCAAAAGTCGAAGGCACCCAGGCCGTTTCCGTATGGCAGTCCTCACAGGTCGTTGGCAATTGGGCAGCCTGGTGATTGGGGTCGGTGGTCGAGTTGTAGTCATTGATGTGGCAGCCCGCACAAGTGTTGGGCGTGTTGTTGTAATTCCCCCCGATATGGCACAGCGCACAGTCGTTCGCAATATTGGCATGCGCCCCATTTAGTGGATAAAACTGGTTGTGGTCAAAAGTGGCCGGTACCCAGCCTGTTTCCGAGTGGCAATCATCACAGGTAGTCGGGAATTGCGCAGCAGCGTGATCCGGGTTGGTCGTGGCGTTGTAATCGGCGGCGTGGCAGCCGTAGCAAGTGTTCGGCGTGTTGTTGTAGTTCCCGTTGTGGCAAGTTGCGCAGTCGTTCGCAATGTTTGCGTGGGCGCCGTTCAGCACATAGTAATTATCGTGGATCGGGAAAGTCGCTGGCTCCCAATCGGGATTGGTCGTGTGGCACATCGCACAGTCCATCGGAATGGCCAGCGCCACGTGGTTCGGGTTTGTGCTTTGGTTGAAATCGGGCGTGTGGCAGCCAGCACAGGTATTCGGTGTGTTGTTGTAATTACCGTTGTGACAGGCTGCACAGTCATTGGCAATCGGCAAATGCGCCCCATCCAGCAAAAAGAAATTATCGTGATCCGGGAACTGTGCCGGCGACCAGCCTGGGTCGGTCGTATGGCACGAAGCGCAGTCCGTTGGCAAGCCAAGGGCCGTATGGCTTGGGTTGCTGCTTTGGTTGTAATTGGTGGTATGGCAAGCAGCACAATCCGTCGGAGTACCAGCATAGCCGTTGGCGTGGCACTCGATACAGTCTGTCGTGATGTGCGCCCCCGTCAGTGGGAAACCCGTATTGTTATGGTCAAAATTATCATCCGCACTGCCCGTCGGGTGGCAAGCGAGGCAGGCGGAACTGTTGTAGGAATAGCCGTTGATGCCAACATGCGCATTGTCCGTTTCCGGGTTCATGTGGCAAACCGTGCAACTCACCTCCGCATAGTTAGCCGGATTGATGTGGCAGTCAATGCATTGATCCCACTCGCCCGCATGTGCCCCACTGTAAATCGGGAAATACTGTGCATCGTGGTCGAAGTTGGCAGGCACCCAGGCCGTTTCACTGTGGCAAGTTGCACAGTCGGTGGAGAACTGGGCGGCCTGGTGGTCGGGGTTGGTTGTCGAGTTGTAGTCGTTGGCGTGGCAGCCATAGCAGGTGTTTGGGGTGTTGTTGTAGTTCCCGTTGTGGCAAGCCGCACAGTCGTTCGCAATGTTTGCGTGAGCGCCGTTTAACACATAAAAATCATCGTGTATCGGGAACTGTGCCGGCATCCAATCCGGGTCGGTTGTGTGGCACATCGCACAGTCCGTTGGCAGGTTCAGCGCCGTGTGGCTGGGGTTTTGGCTTTGGTTAAAATTAGGCGTGTGGCAGCCCGCACAGTCGTTCGGTGTATTTGAATAATTCCCGCCAACATGGCACTCCGCACACTCATTGGCTATCGGCACGTGCGCCCCCGTGAACGGGAACACCGCATTGTGGTCAAAAGTAGAAGGCACCCAGGCCGTCTCCGTATGGCAAGTCGCACAATCCGTTGGGAACTGGTTCGCCGAGTGGTTCGGGTCGGTCGTTTGGTTGAAATCTGCCGTATGGCAGCCAATGCAAGTGTTCGGCGTGTTGTTGTAGTTCCCGTTGTGGCAAGTGGCGCAGTCGTTTGAAATATTTGCGTGAGCGCCATTTAGCATATAAAAATTATCGTGGTTCGGGAAACTCGCCGGCTCCCAATCAGGCTGCGTAGTGTGGCATTGGGCACAATCCGTGGAGAGGCCGAGCGCAACGTGGTTGGGGTTTGTTGCTTGGTTGAAATTGGCCGTATGGCAGGAAGCACAATCCGTCGGCGTACCAGCATAGCCCGCCGAGTGGCAGTCAATGCAGTCAGCCGTAACGTGCGCCCCCGTCAGCGGGAAGGCCGTCGTGTTATGGTCAAAAACGTTGGTTGCATCGCCCGTCGGATGGCAGGCCAGGCAGGCCGGGCTGTTGTACGAATAGCCGTTCACGCCGTTGTGCTCATTGTCCGTTTGCGGGTTGGTGTGGCAAGTTGTACACGTCACCTCCGCATAGTTCGATGGGTTGGTGTGGCAGTCCACGCACTCGCTCCATTCGCCGTTGTGCGCCCCGCTGTAAATGGGGAAATACTGGGCATCGTGGTCGAAAGTGGAAGGCACCCAAGCCGATTCACTATGGCAACTTGCACAGTCCGTGGAAAACTGCGCCGTGGCGTGGTTCGGGTTGCTGGTGCTGTTGTAATCTGCCGAGTGGCAGCCGAAGCAAGTGTTCGGCGTGTTGTTGTAGTTCCCGTTGTGGCAGGCAGCACAGTCGTTCGCAATATTTGCGTGAGCACCGTTTAACACATAAAAATCATCGTGGATCGGGAACTGCGCCGGCATCCAGTCAGGCTCAGTCGTGTGGCACATCGCACAGTCGGTCGGGATGGCCAGTGCAGTATGATTAGGGTTTTGGCTTTGGTTAAAATCTGGGGTGTGGCAGCCCGCACAGTCGTTCGGCGTATTTGAGTAATTCCCGCCGATGTGGCATTGCGCACATTCATTTGCTATCGGCACGTGCGCCCCTGTGAACGGGAACACCGCATTATGGTCAAAAGTAGAAGGCACCCAAGCTGTCTCGCTGTGGCAGGTGGCGCAGTCCGTCGGGAACTGGTTGGCCACGTGGTTCGGGTCTGCCGCCTGGTTGAAGTCGGGCTGGTGGCAGCCGACGCAGGTGTTGGGCGTGTTGTTGTAATTGCCGTTGTGGCAAGTGGCGCAGTCGTTCGCAATATTGGCGTGGGCGCCATTCAGCACATAGTAGTCATTGTGTATGGCAAAGGTTGCTGGCGACCAACCCGGATCGGTCGTATGGCACGAAGCGCAGTCCGTCGGGATGTTCAGCGCCACGTGGTTCGGGTTTTGGCTTTGGTTAAAATCCGTTGTATGGCAGTTTGCACAATCCGTTGGCGTACCAGCATAAACTCCCCCGCCATGGCAGTCAATACAATCTGTTGTTAAATGCGCCCCCGTCAACGGGAAGGCCGTTGTATTGTGGTCAAAAATATTGGTGGCATCGCCGGTCGGGTGGCAGGCCAGGCAAGCAGGGCTGTTGTAAGAGTAGCCGCCTACGCCAGCGTGTTCATCGTCCGTTTGAGGGTTTGCATGGCAGGTCGTGCAAGTGAATTCAGCATAGTTCGACGGGTTCGTGTGGCATTCCAGGCACTCGCTCCATTCCCCATTGTGCGCCCCGCTGTAAATGGGGAAATATTGCGCATCGTGGTCATAAGTAGTTAGCAACCAGGTCGTTTCCGAGTGGCAGGTCGTACAGTCCGTAGGGAATTGCAAGGCCACATGGCTCGGGTTCGTGGTGTTGTTGTAATCGGTGTCGTGGCAGCCGAAGCAGGTGTTGGGCGTGTTGTTGTAATCCCCGTTGTGGCAGGCAGCACAGTCGTTGGCAATGGCGGCATGCGCCCCGTTCAGCACATAAAAATCATCGTGGATGGGGAACTGCGCAGGCATCCAGTCTGGCTCGGTCGTGTGGCACATCGCACAGTCCGTTGGCAGGTTCAGCGCCGTGTGGCTGGGGTTTTGGCTTTGGTTAAAATCTGGCGTGTGGCAGCCCGCACAGTCGTTCGGCGTGTTCGAGTAATTCCCGCCGATGTGGCATTGCGCACATTCATTTGCTACCGGCACATGCGCCCCTGTGAACGGGAAAACCGCATCGTGGTCAAAAGTAGAAGGAACCCAAGCTGTCTCTGAGTGGCAAGTGGCACAGTCCGTAGGGAACTGGTTGGTAGCGTGGTTCGGGTCGGTTGTTTGGTTGAAATCCGCCGTGTGGCAGCCGATGCAAGTGTTGGGCGTGTTATTGTAATCACCGTTGTGGCAAGTGGCGCAGTCGTTCGCAATGTTTGCGTGGGCGCCATTTAAAACATAAAAATCATTGTGGATGTCAAACTTGGCCGGTGCCCAGCCTGGGTCGGTCGTATGGCAGGTGGCGCAGTCGGTGGGCAGTCCGAGATTGTTATGGTTGGGGTTGGTGCTTTGTTGAAAATCGGTGGTGTGGCAGGCGTTGCACTCAGTCGGCGTGCCGGCGTATCCGCTCGCATGGCATTGGTTGCAGTCGGTCGTCAGGTGCGCCCCCGTCAGCGGAAAAGCCGTTGTATTGTGGTCAAAAGCGCCGTCCGCACTGCCCGTCGGGTGGCAGGCCAGGCAGGCCGAATTTTCATAAACATACCCGCTCACGCCGTTGTGCTCCTCGTCCGTTTCGGGGTTGAGGTGGCAGACCACACAACTGAACACGGCAAAATCCGCCGGGTTGGTGTGGCAGTCCGTACACTGCTGCCATTCGCCCTCGTGTTTGCCCGAATAAATGGGAAAATACAGGGCGTCGTGCGCCAGGTATTGCGCCGGCATCCAGTCCGGGTCGGTCGTGTGGCACTGGGCGCAGTCGGTAGGAAAATTGGCGATTTCATGGTCGGGCTGAGCCGTCGCCTGAAAATCGGGTTGGTGACAAGCGAAGCATTCTGTCGGCGTATTGGCAAAATCGCCCCCGGCGTGGCAGCGGGCGCAGTCGTTGATTTCGTGGCCTTTTGTCAGCGGGAAAAAGCTGTGATCCACCTTGTCGGTTTGCCAATCAAAGCTATTGATGTCGTGGCATTCCGTGCAGTTGGTGGAAAAGCCGGCGGCCTCGTGGTCGGGGTTGGTGGTGGCCCTGAACTCGTCGAGGTGGCAGTTGATGCAGTCGTTGCCAATGCGATCGAAGCGGAGGACAGTTTCCGAAACGTGGCACTCATTACAGCTTACTGCCCCGTGCGGGCCGAGCAGCGGGAAGCCATTGTCCTGGTGCAGTTCGGTGATGTTGTCCACCAGCCAATGGTTTGGCGTGTGGCAGCGGGCGCAGTCGTTGCCCACCGTATTTTGGTGCATATCGGTATGGCAGGAGATACAGTCGCTTTGGGCTTGTGAAAAGACCAGCGACCCGTGACAGTCCCGGCAATCCACGGCATTGTGCTGACCCGTGAGGGGGAAGTCCGTTTTATTATGATGAAAAAGGGAAGTGTCAACGGGAAGGGGCATACCTGTTGCCCTGGAGAATTTTGGCTTTTGCAGTTCGATGTCTTTCCAATGGTCGGCAGAAATTTCCCACCCTGCTGCGTTGTGACAGGCTGCGCAGTTGATCGCCATGTCTGCGCCGTGCGGGTTTTGAGCGGACAGCATGGCAGACAGCCCTAACAGTGATAATATGTGTAGTAGTTTATGCAAGCAAAATTTCAGTTCGTTTCATTCAAAGATTACGGACGATCCTTTCTGAACGGTTGCCTTGTCCGCCGATTTGCTTCAAAAAAGTAAAGCAGCCAACCCAGCCCATGTTCTTTTGATCTTGACAAAACTATGACTTAACTCAACTTCTGCGCCATGAGATAAGTCAGGCAGGGGGTGGCATTTTCCGAACAGGGAAATTTTTGGGCTGAACGGGGTAAGATGTGCTGTTCTTGTGTTGATTGCCCGGTAGCACAACCTTCAGGCTGTGCTACCGGGCAAGCCTGTTCACTACACCATTTCGCCCACCAGCCATTTTTTGAACACCGGCGAGCGGTCGGTACTGACCACCGTATCCATATCGCAGGGCGGGTTGAGGGACAGCTTGACCCGGGATTTGGAGTAGGCATACATTTCATCAATGGCGTCAATATTGACAATGAACTGGCGGTTGATGCGGAAAAACTTGCTGGTGTCAATGGTAGTTTCCAGTTGTTCCAGCGAGTAGTCAATGGGGTAGCGCTTGCCGTTTTTGTTTACGAGGAACGTGATTTTGTCGCTGGTGTAGAAATAAGCGACATCGTATAAATCAACCACCCGGATGGTTTGCCCAAAGCGGATCAGGAAGCGCTTGCTTTTGGCATGGCTGCCCATCGTTTCCGTCAGTTTGCTGTAATCAAATGCAGCGGGCTGCTGCCACTGCCGGTACTTGTTGATGGCATTTTCCAATTCTGTTTTTTTGATGGGCTTCAACAGATAATCAATGGCGTTTACCCGGAACGCTTCCAGGGCATATTCATCATAAGCGGTGATAAAAATGATGGGCTGGGTGATTTTGATTTGCTGGAAAATGTCGAAGCTGGAACCATCTGCCAGGTGGATATCGAAAAAAAGCAGATCGGGTATCGGGTTGTCATTGAGCCAGTTGATGGCCGACTCAACGCTGTCCAGGTCTTTGACGATTTCAATGGCCGGGTCTATTTCTTCCAGCATCTTGCTCAGGCGCCTGACGGCAGCGGCTTCATCTTCTACGATTAGGATTTTCATAAATGATATGATTTTAGTTTTCAAAAATTACTGGATCAGTGGTACGCTTACCTTGTAAAAATTCCCTGTGTCCTCGATTTTTACTTTTCTTTTTCCCAATAAATCATACCGCATGACGAGGCTCTGCAGGCCGAAATAGGTAGATTTTTCCTGGGTCAGTTTCAATTGAAGGTTGTTCGTCACGGTGATGTATTCCCCATTTTCTGAAGAAATATCCACGTTCAGGGGCTTGCTTTTGGAGATGATGTTGTGCTTCACGGCATTTTCCACCAAAAGCTGTAAGGTGAAAGGGACGATGTAGCAGTTCGTGTTTTTTATGTTCATCCGCAACCGGAAATTGCTGCCATACCGCTTCTCCAACAGGAAGGAGAAATTTTCCACCAGTTCTATTTCTTCCTTCATGGAAATGATTTCCTTGTCCCGGAAGAGGATGATCTTCCGGTAGAAATCAGAGAGGTTTTCGACGTACTCCACCGCCAGCTTCGGGTTTTCCTCGATGACGGTGATGAGCGTGTTGAAACTGTTGAACAGGAAATGCGGGTTGATCTGGGCTTTCAGGGCGGCCAGTTGGCTCTCCACTTTGTCCTTTTCCAGCAGGTTCACCAGTTGGATGCGCTTGTCCCTGTTTCTTTGGTACCAAACGAACAAGCCTGTCACAGCGGGCAGTGCAAGCGCTATAAACCACCACCTGAGCCAAAAAGGCTTTTTAATCCAGAAGCTGTAACTAACAATGGGTTCGTCCAGCCACGCATCGTTTTCGGTGCTGGTCACTTCAAAGGTGTAATGGCCGGCGGGCAGGTTGGAGTAGGTAGCCCGGCGGTCTTTCGACTCAATCCAGTCCAGGTCGTAGTTGGTCAGGCGGTAGCGGTATTTTACGATGCCGGGATCGGTGTACCAAAGCCCCATGTAATTGAAAACCAGGTTGTTCTGGCGATGGGAAAAGACATTTACTTCGTTAAAGTCAATCGGCTCAAGGAAAACGGACACGTTGTTCAGCAAGGTGCGGGGGTCTATCTCCAGGTCTTCTTTCAGGGCGGAGTACTTAATGATCGTGTTTTTCGCACCAATCCAGACATTGCCAAACCGGTCGGTACACACGGCATTCAAATTTGGGTTTAGATCGTGCATGCCCACTTCTTCATCGTAATAAATAAGGTGTTTCGATCCGGGCGTCAACAGGTCGAGGCCCGTGGGATGGACGATGAGAACAAGGCCATTGGCATCGGTGGCAAGGCTGGTGATTTCGAGATCACGGATGCCCTCTTTTACGGTCAGGTGTTGGAAATTGGTGCCGTCAAACTCAAAAATGCCCGCCCGGTCGGTGCTGAGCCAGATGTGGCCATTTTGGTCTTCGGTAATGGAATAAACAGCATACAGGCGGGTTTCTTCCTCCAATTTGCCGTTTTCCTGAAGATGGGTGGCGATGGGGAAGTTTTTCAGCCGCCCATTTTCCAGGACGCAAACGCCCTGGCCATCGGTACCAAACCAAACCCTGCCCTTGCTGTCAATAAAAACCTTGTACAGAAAGCTGGAGCCGAGGCCGTCCTGGCGGCCAAGATGGCGGATGTTCAGCGCCCCATTTTTCAGTACATCGCCCGAATAACTGATTTCCGTTGCACCCGCCAGGGTGGCCATCCAAAGCTGCCCTTTTTTTTGCCCGGCCAACGACATGATGCTCCCATTCACCAGCCCATCCTGGAGTGAAATGTGGCGGGTGGCACCGGTGGCGGGCTGGTAAACATACACCCCCTGGCCAAAGGTGCCTATCCAGATATTTCCAAATTCATCTTCAAAAAGGCTGACGGTGTTCAGGTTCAATTTTTCCAGATGTTGCTGAAAACTGCTTTTGCCATCCCAGTCCATTTGATGCGAGTACAGCCCATGTGGCGTGCCTATCCAGAGCCTGTTTTTGGTGTCGGTCAAAACGGCCTGGACGTTTTCAAAATTAGTGGCAACGAACTCAAACTGGCGGTTGGCGCTAAAGATGCCCCGTGCATTCGTCAACACCCAAATGTTCCCTTCAATGTCCTTGTGGAGGTCGGTCACTTTGGCCTGTTCGAAGGGGGGCAGATGGCTCAGGCTGCCCTGCTGGAGCGAATAGCGCCATACGCCATTGCCATGCGTGCCGATCCAGAGGTCTGTCCCCTCGAACAGTTCCAGGCATTTCACAATGCCCAAATCCTGTTTGTCGATTGGGAATTCAAATGATTCCTTGCCGGGATCGAAAAGGCAGACCCCGCCATCGTGCGTGCCAACCCAGAGTTTTCCCTCGCTGTTGGGCAAAATAGCCAGCACGATGTCGTCTGGCAGGCCGTCCTGGGTGGTGTAGTTTTTTACGGATTTTTGACTGCCCGCCAGGGAACAGGCGCTGATGCCGCCGTCCGTCCCCAGCCAGGCCTGGCCGGCCTTGTCGGTTGTCATCACATAAACTTCATTCGTGGGCAACCCGTCCGTGCTGTCCAGGTGAAACAGCTTTTTTTCATCAAAAATATAAACCCCATCACCGTAGGTCGAAATCCAGATGTTTCCATACCCATCCTCTGCGAAACCGTTGACGGGTGCATTTTGCCCTTGCTGCCCCAACTGCCAGGCCCTTAGTTTTTGGCCTTTCAAATGATAAACCGAGCCATCCTCGTAACCCACCCAAAACCGTTTTTTGCTATCCCTGAAAATGGAGCGTACATGGTTGCTGGTACTGTCTGTTTTCAAAAATGGCTGAAATTCTATCCCGTCAAAAAGAAAAAGGCCACCGGTGGTGCCAAACCACAATACGCCATTATAGTCTTCATAAACGAACCCTGCCTTGACCTGCTGAAAAGGCTCTCCAAGCTCGTGGGCCTTAAAAAAAGGCGCCTGGCCCTGGCAATTGCCGGCCAACCATAGCAGTGCGATATGGAAACAAGTTTTCACGGCCTGTCTTTTAGTAGTGTAGCCTCCACGTTCACCAGTATTTCCGGGGCAATTTTCTGCTGAACTATCCGGGGCACCACAATGTCGTACTCTTCCAGCAAAATGGTAAAACGGGCCTTCACCAGAATCTTATCGCCCACCATTTTTAGATCGCATTTTATGATGCGTTCCTGTTGGATGCCGTGCAGGGACAATACGCCCTTTGCCCGTACGGAATAGGTACCATCCATTGAAACATCTACACTCTCGATGATCCTCCCTTTGAAAGTGGTGAAACGGTACCTGCTGCTTTCCATGTAATTTTCGTTGAAATGTTCTTTTTGCAAGGCCGAGTTGAAACCTGTAAAACTCCTGTTTTCAAGCCGAAAAGCAAAGGTGTTTTGAGCTGGGTCAAGCACCCCCTGCAGATGGTCGGATTTTGCTTCAATGACCTCCAACGGGGCAACCGAACTGAAATGGACGGTGCCATTTTGGGTCGTGTAAGCTGCATGTTCCTGGCCAACGGCGCTCAGGCCGTACAGGGTACATACTAGCGTCAGGCAGATTTTTAACATGTCGGGTTCTTTCTATGATTGCTCACCAAAGGTATTTCATAGAAGCTATATTATTGAGAATGCCCCTGGCCAATAAGCAAAAAAGCAGGCCGAACAGGCACAGTGGGGGACTGGAACCTGGAGAGCAAGGGTACAAGGGCGCAAACAGATTATCCCCGGTCAGCCCCTCTTATTCCTGTTTCGGGAACTTTTACCAGGCATACGCACCGTCAAGTAGGTACTTTTGTCCCCGGTGCTTGCCTACCTGTGCAGCTCATGAATATTAATCAGGTAAATGGTATCTGAGCCAATCGCCGGTTGTAAGCATGTTGTGTTGATTCGTCCCGGACTTGGTGCAGGATTCACCATTTACCATTCAACGTTCACCATTACCAATCAGCCTGTTTCCATGCTGCTTGAACAAATAACAATCTATTCCGTGGTGCTGCTCTTTTGCGCAGGGGTAGTCTATTTGTACCTGCGCAGGGAGAAAAAAGCTTCGGCAGTGGTGGCTGCCAAAATTGAAAAGGCAAAACAGGAAGGGCTTCACGAGCCGGTATCCCTGCACCCACTCATTGACCTCAATACCTGCATCAAGTCGGCCTCCTGTGTCAAAGCCTGCCCGGAACAGGACATCCTCGGCATCGTTGACAACGGCGGCACCCTTATCGAAGCCTCCAACTGTGTGGGTCATGGGGCCTGTTTCCACAGCTGCCCCGTGGAGGCCATTTCGCTGGTCATCGGCACGGAAAAGCGGGGAGCCGAGCTTCCGCATATCAACCAGCACTACGAGTCGAACATCCAGGGCATCTACATCGCCGGCGAACTGGGCGGCATGGGCCTGATCAGGAACAGCGTGGAGCAGGGGCAACTGGCCGTGGAAAACATTGCCAAGGCTGGTTTGAAAAAGAAGTACGCCGGCCACGACCTCATCATCGTCGGAGCAGGGCCTGCGGGTATTTCCGCCTCCTTGATGGCCAAAAAACTGGGCCTGGATTTCCTGACCCTCGAACAGGATTCTATCGGCGGCTCTATCTTCAATTATCCCCGCTCCAAAATCGTCATGTCGGCGCCCATGAACCTGCCCCTGCACGGGAAGGCCAAATTGTTTGGGACTTCCAAAACCGAACTCCTGGATCTGTGGTACGCCGTCCTTTCAAAAAATGACATCGAAATAAAGGAACACACAAAAGTGGAGACCATCAAGCCTGACGGCAGTGGTTTTAAAGTGACCACCTCAAAAGGAGAAGAATTCAGGACCCAGACTATCTTGCTGGCCATCGGACGGCGGGGCAGCCCCAGGAAGCTGGGCATCCCGGGCGAACAATTGGAAAAAGTGGCCTACCGGATGCTGGAGCCGGAACGTGTCGTCAGCCAAAAAGTCGTCATCGTAGGCGGCGGCGACTCAGCAGTAGAGGCCGCCCTCGCCCTGGCCGAACGGAATGAGGTCATCCTTTCCTACCGGAAAGAGAAGTTCTGGCGCATCAAACAGCAGAACCGGGAACGGCTGAGCTATTTTGTCGCCATGAATAAATTGCAGGTGTTCTACAATTCCAATCTATTAAAAATCGAAAGCAATAAAGTGCAGCTTCAAATCGGCGACGACCGGCCAACGGATTTGGAAAACGACCTCGTCTATATCTTCGCCGGCGGGGAATTGCCCATGCAGTTTTTGAAAAAAACAGGGGTGCTGGTCACGGAAAGGTTTGGCTATACGATGCGGAAATATGGGTAGTTTTAGGAATGGTGAATGGACTTAGACTGCCTACAAACATTGATTTGGGCAAATACCTTTTTCCTGGTTAATAATGCGAATATTGGATCCTTTTTTACGTTCGTTGGTTTTCAGGAGGTTGGATCGTGGTGATTTTCAAAATCACCACGATCTCGTTTTTCAAACAACTGAAAATGTGGAGATTAATTTACCCTGTTATCCGCATTAATATTCACCAGCTACTTACCCAGGTGTTTTTTTAAAAAAGGAAAAAGCTGCGCTGCCATGAGCCGGTGCCCGGTGGCATTAGGGTGGCCGTCCATCGGCAGGGCAATAGATTTAATGTCAATATATTTCTTCAAATCGAGGTAATGGGAAGTATCCACAAGGGGTTTTAATATTGTATCCAATGCAGCGGGCCGCCAGTCGGGCAGGTGGACGAGCAGGAAGGGAATACCCAGGGCGGCGCAGGTGTCCCTCATCGCCTCGACGAGGGCAGTGCTGATTTCCGCTTCCTTTTTTTCCAAAATGATAGTGTCTGTGATGGCGTCCCTCGCCGGTTCGGACAGGCCCTTGTAAACAAGGTTGCCGTTATCTATTTCAAAATGGACGTTCTGCCGGCGGTTGCTTTCCCAAATCTTTTCCAGCCACTCTTTTCGCAAGTAATTTCGATGGGCATGTTGGTTGATGAATGGGTACACCACCAGGCGGATGTCTTTGTAACGGGAGAGAGATTGCAGCAAGGTCAGGTAAGCCTGCCCCGTCCCATAGGCGTTGACGGCCGTGTTGACCAACTTGTAGCCAGGCCATTGCGCCTGGAGCATGGCCACATAGTTGGAGTCGTCTTCGACGCCGTGCCCAAAGGTGTAGCTGCAGCCTACGAAAAGTATTTTGGGTAAATCATAACTGGCTTTGGTCGAGCGGTTTCCCTGGTCGTCAATGTGGTACCGGACGTCAAAACTATAAGGCACCCAGTGCCTGCCAACCGAGCCGGGAATGTGCCGCCAGCCCAGCAGGGAGTCGCTCATGGTGATGCCTATTTTGGGGTTCCCAAACCAACGGATACGGGTAAAGTAGGCTTTGAGATAGAGTTTGCGGTTCAGCGATTCATTTCCGATGTGGATGAAATGGCCAGCCACCCATAAAAAAGCGACCGCTACACTGCCAGCGAGCATGAGGGCTGCGAGCTTCAGTTTTAAGTTCGGGATGGCTTTCCATTTTCTCATAAGGTGCATCACTTTTGACAGGCCAAATTGATGAACCTGGTGTTGCGGTGAAACTGCCGGGTTCGACAACCCGGCCTCTCAAAGAGAAGCCGGGTATATTTTGGTGAACCTGCCTTAGTTATTTGTGGCAATCCACACACTCAAAACTTGCCATCTTAAATTGCACCATTACCTGCCCGTCATCCATTACAGCTTCCTTGTGACATTTCTCGCATGCCACTTCCGCATGTTTGCCCTCCAACGGGAAAGCCGTTTTGTCGTGCCTGAATTTTTTGATGTCCCAGCTTTCAAAGGCATGGCATTTTACGCAGTCCGTCACGCCATCCTTTTCAAATTGCGCCCCGTGTACATTGTCGTGGCAAGCCGTGCAGGTTTGCGAAAGGCCGGCGAAGTGGCCATGTGGTTTTTCTTCGTCCTGTTTGTGGCAGGCGGAGCATTGCGTTTTCTGGTGTGCCCCGGCGAGGGCGAAGGCCGTCAGTTTATGGTCAAACTTATTTGCTTCTGTCCAGCTTTCCGTCAAGTGGCAGTTCTCACAGGTTTGATTTGGGTAAAACTTTTCGGCGATCTCGCCCACATGGACATCCTCGTGGCAGTCCACGCAGCGTTCCCCAATATTTTTAAAATGCCATTTGTCTTCTTTTAAATGACAAGCAAAACAAGGCGTCGCCAGGTGCGCCCCATCTAATGGGAATTTGCTTTTCCCATGATCCGCCAGGGTAAACTGGCTGGGTGAAAACCCATCCACTGTATGGCAAGTGGCGCAGTCGGGTCCAGCGATATTTTTGACAAATTCGCCATCATGGTAGTCCTGGTGGCAGGCAGCGCAGGTATTGTGCGGCAGAGGATCGGTCAGGTTTTCGGAGATGTGGCATTTACGGCAGTCCACCGGTTCGTGCTTTCCTTTTAGCGCAAAGCCTGTCAGGTCATGGTTGAAATTGTCCATATCCAGCTTCGCCCGAAACGATTCCTCAGTGTGGCAGTCTGCGCAGTTGGTGCCGAATTTTCCTTCATGCACATCCTCGTGGCAAGTGGCGCATGCATTGGTCGCCACGCCCAGCCTGTCCTGGAAAATGGTCGTCGGCCCGGTGTTCATTTTGTGGCAGCCAGCGCAGTCCACTTGCTTGTGCTTGCCCTTCAGGGGAAAATGGGTAGCGCTGTGGTTGAAGCGTTTTATCAGTGCCAAAGAAGAGAAAGCCTGCTCCGTGTGGCACTGCTTGCAGTCAGTGCCGAGGTTGTCTTTATGGGCGTCGTCATGGCATGCGTTGCAATTTGTAAAAGCTACACCTGCAAAGTGTTGGAATTCCTTCCCGTTGCGGGTTTCCGTTTGGTGGCAGTCTTTGCACTCCACCGTGTTGTGCTGGCCCAGCAGGGCAAAGTCCGTTTTATCGTGGTCAAATTTGGAGGCAGGGGAAAAGGCATCCGTGCTGTGGCATTTTGCACAGTCGTTGTCCAGCGTTTTTTGGTGGTAATCCTCGTGACAGTTGATGCAGGCCGTTTTGAGGCCGAGGAAAGTTTCCGCCCTTTTCTTCAAAATCCGGTCCTCAACGTAGTCGGGCCGGTGGCAGTCCCGGCAGTCTATTTTTTGGTGAGCGCCAGTCAGTTTGTAGCCCGCCAGGCCGTGGTCGAATTTCTCTTCGTCGAAATGCACCATGTCGAAGTGGCGCCCGTGGTGGTCGCTGTGGCAGGCAAAGCAGTCTTTTCCTTTCACTTCTTTGGAGTAGTGGTAGCCCGCCCGCCCGTCCATCCTGCTTTTGATTTCCTTGTGGCATTCCAGGCATTTGTCGTTGCTCACCTTGTCGCCGAGGGTGTGGCATTGGGTACAGTTGGCGATGCCTTCGAGGTGGGCGTGAGGGGAGGACAGGTCTCCGGGGGAGAGTTGGGCGGTGGCTACTGAGGAAATCAGGATAAAAAGTAAGAAGGAAATTGCCCCCATAACCTTCTGCCCCCCAAAAGCCAATTCGTTATAGTTTTTCAATTTCATCTTTTGATAGGCCCGTATAGCGGGTGATTTTTGCTGTTGTTTCTCCTTCCTTTTTCATGCTCTTTGCGATTTCGATTCTTTCTTCTTTTTTGCCTTCCATTCTGCCTTCCATTCTGCCTTCCATTCTGCCTTCCATCCTGCTTGTGTCCACCACGTTTTTCAAATCACGGTAATATTTGAGGTTGTCTTCGTAGGCATCCCTTTCCTGTGGCGAAAATTTGGCGATTTCTGCGGCCTCGAACAATTTGGTAAAAACTTTTTCCTGCAACGCCTTGGGCCGATCCTGTAGCCTCGACAGGTGACGGAAAACGTAGAGCCATTTGTCAAAATGGCTTTCCAACTCGCTTTCTATTTTTTTGAACTTCGGCAATTCAATGTAAATGAATTTCAGCTTGTCGTAAAAAACCTCGCAGTTCTGGTTTTTGAGTTCCACAAAATGAAGGAACTCGTTTTCGTTTTTGTGGTCGTCAAAAATAAAATCGAGGATGCCAACCGTATAGACGGGGTCGAGCCGGTAGTCCCAATCCCCCTTCTGAGCTTGCTCTTGTATGGGGAAGGAGGCATAGTAGATGCTCCGGTCCTTGAAATAATTCTGCTTGGCCTTTTGCAATTCGACGATAAAACGCTCGCCGGTCTCCGCCGTGCAGTACAGATCGAAAATGGCCTTCCGGTCGAGGTCGTTGCCACTGAAATGTTCGTTGTTGGAATAGGTAAGGTCTTTTATCCGGTGCCTTTCCGGCAACACCTGGTTGAGGAAGTCAATCAACAGCACCTTGTTCAGCTCAGTGCCGAACAGCTTCTTGAACCCGAAATCCGTGAGCGGATTGACATATCTTTCCTTTAATGCACTCAGCGACATTTTCACAATATTTTAGGGCAACAAAAATAGTCAATTCTTCCAAGTCCTATCCTTGCCTGGGAAGCCATCAGGCATATTTCCGCATCGTATAGCCAAAGCGCTTCGTGATCAGCACCCCTGCCTTTTGCAAAAACTGCGTCGGCAATTCGCCCCCGGCGAAGATATAGACCAGGTCGTTTTCCAGCACTTCCTGTTGTTGTTCCCCAATTTTCATTTCCACATGATCCCTGTCAATTTTCAACAGGTTTGAATTATAGAACACTTTCAATTTGCCTTGCTTTAGGAGTTCATTGAGCCTGTCCCTGTTTTTTGGCTTGAGGCGGCTGAAGGATTCGCTGCGGTAGCTAATAATCACCTCGTTCTGTTCAGCCAGTGACATGGCCGCTTCGATGGCGGAATCGCCACCGCCCACCACCATCACTTTTTTATCGGCGATCATTTCCGGTTCCAACAGGCGGTAGGCCACCTTTTCCAATGTTTCGCCCGGCACGCCCAGTTTGCGGGGGCTGCCCCGCCTGCCGATGGCCAGCAAAACAGTCTGCGTCCTGAATTCCTCGCCCTTATTGGTGAGTATTTTAAAACGGTTGCCGTCAACGTGGATGCCCTCCACCTTCGTCCGTTCACGGATGGTAATTTCGTTTTTCGACAATGCCTCCCGCCACAATTCCAGCAGTTCAGTTTTGCTGGTGTCAAACAGTTTCACCTTGCCGTAAAGCGGCAGATCCATCGGTGCCGTCATCACGATTTTGGATCGGGGGAAATTAAAGACCGTACCGCCCAATGAATCTTGTTCCAAAGTGAGGAATTTTAGTCCGTGTTTTTTGGCCGTCAAAGAGGCGGAAATACCCGCCGGGCCTGCACCGACGATGACCAAGTCATAAGCTGCCTCATCTTTTTTAAGGCCAGATTTTACAATATTTTCAACAGCCTGCTGCCCCTGTTCCACGCTGTTTTTTATCAAACCCATACCGCCCAACTCCCCGGCGATGTAGATGCCTTCCACGTTGGACTCGTATTGTTGGTTGACATGAGGCAGATCCACACCCCGCTTCTCCGTGCCGATAACGAGCGAAATCGCCTCCACCGGGCAGGCGTGGAAACAAGCCCCATGCCCCACACAGTTAGAGGCGTTGATCAGTGTCCCGGCACCTTTCAGGATGCCGAGTATGTCCTTTTCGGGGCAAACTTCCACGCAGGCGCCGCTCTTGATGCAGGTGTTCAGGTCAATAACCGGATGCAGCGACACCGGCTCGTTCAGCCCTTCCTGCTTTGCCTTTTCGATTTTGGCTTCCACGATGCTGGAGGCTTTCTTTTGTTTCCACAAATAAAAGAAAACGACCAGCCCGCAAAACAGCAGGACGATGGAATAGATAATTATTTGTTCTAAAAACATGATTGAGTTGAATGCATAGCTTTATAGATGGATCGAGGAAGTTTAGAGTGTTTGAGAAGAGTGCCAAATTCTCCCAACCCTCTCAACCCTTTTCAAAATATCCAGCGGTACCCGAAAGCCAGCGTCACCGCCACATGTATCACCATGATAATCAGCATAATGAGGGCAAATGGCAGGTGCGCCACGTGCCAGTATTTAAACAAAGTGCGCATGGTTTGCAGGCGTTCGATGCGGTTGTTCAATGATAGTTCGTTGCCTATCAGTTTCGCCACCTTGCGCACGCTGTCACTGGCCACGTTGTTTTTCCGGAGGGTCTTTTTCACGCTGCGGATGGTTCTTTTATCTTCGACATACTTGCTGGCCATCCGGACCAGCAGGTTGCCCCCGGCAGGGCGGGCTATCACGCTGGTAGATTCCACCAGCGTTTTATAATCCAAATCATCCAGGCCGTAGGAGTGTTTCAGGATTTTGTCAACATCGCTTTTCATCTCTTTTAGCTCTCCCAGGCCCAGTTCCCGTCCCTCTATGGTGCGGGGGATTTGGACGTAAATAAACCTGCCGATAACCCCGCTCGCCACCACCGCCACCATGCTCCAAAAGCTGACGGACACGATGCCGCCAAACTTGAAAGCCGTGTGGAACAGAATCATGATCGGCCCCAGCGTACACAGGAAGATGTGGAACTCCAGCCAGTACTTCAACCTGCCCAGGCGGGCCAGCGACTTGAACTTTTTGCGGGCGATGTAGCCAAATACCCCAATCAAAATAAGCGCCGTGCCCACTATGCCAAGCCCGTGGCCAAATGCGCCGCTCGGCTTGAACCAGGCGTGGTCGGGGTGGTAAAAACGCTCCTCAAGCGGGGTGGTGTAGTAGGACATTCCCTTGTAAAAAAGGAAAATAGTAACGATTACGACGATACTTACCAGGGTCGAAATGTAAATCCGGTGTGCCAAAGTGGACATAAAAAATTCATACTTTTTGTAGCACGCAAGTTATGCTGTGCCATTTTACTTAAACAAAAATAGACTGATGATTATGATCAGCGCTTGTAAACCTTGCCGAACAAAGAAAATACCCCGCTGGAAGGTTTTTCTGGACGGAACAACGGCAGCTTATGGGGCTTCTTAGCCTACGATTGATCCAATATGAAAGGTTGCCTTGTCGCCAAGCCGCCCGCTTGTGTCCAGCTATTGATACGTTACTTTTTCACCCTCTCCCATTATTTCATTCGGAGATTCCTTTTCTTTGTAAAATTTTCCGGCTTTTTTTCGTTAAAAACACCCGGCCCCATAAGATGCTGTTGCTTGAGTTGTTTGAATCCTTTGACCTGTTTGAGATCGTAAGGAACAATCAATAATTGCCGGTCACCACAACCCCAAACGATTTCAAACGATTTCAAACGATTTCAAACAACCCCAAACGATTTCAAACAACCTTAAACCAAGCAAAAGGGCCTCCTGGAAAGCCCCAGACCACGACCGTAACTATATTTTATGCGATTGCCACTAACGCCTTTCCTACTGCTTCTGCCCCTGGTGCTGCCTTTTTTGGCAGAAGCACAGCCGCTTTTCCCCATCAAAAAAAACAATAAATGGGGCTTGATGGACGCCGAGGGCCGCCTCGTGCAGCAGCCGGTCTATGATGCCATCGGCGAGTTTAAGCAGTACGGTTATGCCGTCATGCAGCGGGGCGGCAGGGTAGGGATTCTGAATTCCAATGGACAGGAAATCGTCCCCCCGAAATACGACGACCTGAAAGCCCTCGACAGTACCCTCATCACGGTAATGGAAGAGGGGCGGTGGAAGGTGGTGAACCTGCAGGGAAGGGTCATCCTGCACCCGGGCTATGAGCGGGTCGAAATCCTTTCGGGCAGCAATGGGAACAAACAGGCCAGCTACCTGGCATTTATGGCAAACAAGCGGTGGGGCATCGTGGATGGGCAGGGCCGCATCGTGGCCGCCCCCCGTTACGATGAAATTTTTATCTGTGCCAACGTGCCCGAGGAAGTTCCAGGCATTTATTTCCAAACCAAACTGGAGGGCCTGTTCGGCCTCCTGCTCACCTCCGGCCTCGAAGTGCTGGCGCCCCAGGCCGAGGAGATCAGGGTGTTCAATGCCAACCTGTTTTTTTACAAAAAATACCGCAAGTGGGGTGCTGTGGATGCTGGGGGGCTATCCGTCATCGAAGCTGTTTATGACCATTTCAGCCGCATCTCGGAAAATTTTATCAAACTCACCCTCGACCATAAGGAAAACCTGTTTTCGCTCATTTACAACAAGTTGGTGTCAAAAGGCGGCCACGAAGCCTATTACCCCTTTTCCACCGAATATGTCCTTTGTAAAAAACAGCGCTCGCTCGGCCTGATCGATCATTGCGGCAGCGAAATCCTCTCTTCCAAGTACAATGAAATACAAGCTTACGACGGCGATATTTTCCGGGCCAACCTCAACGGGCGGTGGGGCATCGTCACCCTCGACGATCTGGTGCTCATCCCTTTTGAATACGACTACATCGCCCCCATGCAGGGCGGCCTGTGCGTGGTAATCAGGGACCGGAAATACGGCGTGGCCAACTACCGGGGGCAAATAGTGGTGAAACCCGCTTTTGACAGTATTGAACTGGGCGAGGGCCAGGCCAAGGCTTACATGCGTGAAAAGCTGTCCTTTTTCAATTTCGACGCAGAGGGCCGGTTGAAGGACGAGAACAATTTTGAAAAACATTTCACGATAAAAGTGAAAACCGGTACTGATCGGCAGCAGCAATGGAGCAGTGACGACAGCCCCTACCAACTGGAAAAATTCGAGTGGTTTTATTCCCCTAAACAAGACAAATGGGGCCTTCGCCGCCTCGACAACGGCAGCATCCAGATAGAGCCTTCCTTCAACGAGGTGAAGGTGGAAAAAGAACTCGGCCTGACCCTCGTGGGCGTTGAAACCTTGCAGCCCGTTGTTTTCGACCGCACTGCCTACCGCTTCGAAATGGCTTATGGGCTGGTGCAAAACGATACCGGCCTCTTGGTACACGAGATGGATTTGGTGGATGTACGGCTGGGGGATTTTGCCGATGGGCTGCCCGTCGCCCGTTGCATTTTCAATGATGGGAAACAGGGCCTCGTCAACCGCATCGGCAAGATAGTCCGCAAGGATTTCAGCTTTATCGGCGAGTTCCACAACGGGCTGGCCAGGGTCAGCGCCAAGGGCAAAATCTCGGCAACGCTGGACAAAAAATCCCTGAACCTCGGCCTGCTGCAAAACTACCTCAGCAGCCACCTCGCCCCCGTCACCCTGACCGACTATACGCTGCACGACCTCAATATGGACAAGTTTGGCCTGCTGACCTGCGAGGGATGTGCCTGGGGCTATGTGGACACGGCCGGCCAGTTGGCTGTGGCACCCGGCTACACCTTCGCCAAGGACTTTATCAACGAGGTGGGCATCGTGGCCGACGGCGATAAATGGGGCATGGTGGACCGGAAGGGCAAGCAACTCCTCCCTTGCCGCTACGATGAATTGGGCTTTTTGGAAAACACCGGCAACAAGGTGCTGCGGGTTTTCAAAAAAGAAGAAAAATATGGCCTGATCGACACCCTGGGCCGGCTCGCCGTTGGCGTGCAATACGAACAAATCGGCTCGTTCGGCGAAGGACGCCTGGCCGTGAAACGCCAGGGAAACTGGGGCTTTGTGGACCGCAACGGGCGGGAGGTGGTGCCCTGCCGTTTCGACGAAGTTTCCACTTTCAGCGAGGGCTGGGCCGCCGTGCGCATCGGCAGCAAATGGGGCTATATTGACCGCAACGGCAACGAGGAACTGGACTTCCAGTTTTCAAAAGCCGGCAATTTCAGCAACGGCCTCGCCCCCGCCAAAAAAGAAGGCCCCTACTTTGGCTACATCAACCGCCAGGGTGAATGGGCGGTGCAACCCCGCTTCCCCCGTGCCTCCGATTTCGACCGGGGCATCGCCAGGGTAGAGGAGCTTTCGGGCGAGCATTTGCGGGTGGGCCTGATTGATTCCCTGGGCAATATGTTGATGAAGCCCAAATTTGTTACCCTCACCCCTTTTGACCAATATGGCCTCGCCGTGGCGGGCCTTGGCGGCAACCCGATGAAGTACGGGCTGGTAAATTTCAGGGGCGAAATCATCACCTCCCAAGCCTATAAAAGCATCGAGCCATTTGTAGATGGCATGGCGAGGGTGCAAGGCAAGGACGGCAGTTTTGGCTTTGTCAATACCAAAGGCGAACTGGTCATCCCCGCTCAATTTTCAAAAACCAGCAATTTCTCGGAAGGAAGGGCTGCCGTATGGTTGGACGGGCAGTGCGGGTTCGTTGACACATTGGGAAATTTGGTGGTAGCGCCGCAGTTTTCCCGCTGCCTGGACTATAAGGACGGGAAGGCCATTGTTTTCAAAGGCAACCAAAAGGCCGGCCTCATCGACAACGATGGTAATTTTGTGATTGAACCGGGCGTCAACCGCCTCCTCGACTTTGCGGAGGGCCGTGGGCTGGTGCGCAACGAGCAGTACCAGTTTTACTACATCACCGAGCAGTCCCGTTTTTACGATGGTTTTTATGAAAAAGCCAGCGAGTTCAAGCATGGTGTGGCGGTGGTACAGGTGGAAGGCCGATGGGCCATCATCAACCAGCAGGGCATCGAAATCATCCCGCCGAAATACGACAAGATTGACCAGTTCGAAAACGGCTTCGCCAAGGTCCGCATCAAAGGCTTCAACGGCCTGACCAACCTGCAGGGCGAGCTTATCGTGCAGCCCGATTACGAGTATATCAGCTACGCCGGGGAGGGCCTCATCAGGGTGGAGCAGGGCGACAAGGTCGGCTATTTTGATATGGAGGGGAAATGGGTTTGGGGGCTGCAGGAGTAGGTTTTGATGTACGATTCTTCGATTTACGATTTAGGATTTGACGAAACGCTTTGAAACCACTTAAACGCCTCATACATCGCCAAATGCAAAATTGAGGCGTGGTCTTCCTTCCCTAAATAGTTATACCCTAAAGTTAACTGGCTGTTTTTCAATGCTTTCAATTTTTTATAAAGGCGCTTTGCGTCCCGCTTCATCACTTTTCCTTCATTTCCTACGCTGATGTGTATTGTCAGTTTTTTCCCGGTCAGATTACTCAGGTTGTTTTTTAGCAACGATTCGCCATCCCACCAAAGGCTGGGGCTGACGACGAAATAATTGCTGAACAACGCTGGTTTTTTCAATAATACCTCCGTGGCAAACAGCCCGCCCAACGATTGGCCGATGAGTGACCTGGAGCTATTGGTGCGGTAATGCTGTTCAACAAACGGCTGCACTTCCACTTCAATAAATTCCATAAAATTGGCAGCGCCGCCCGTAGTCGGAAACTGCTTTTTATCCGCTTCGATAGAGGTGGGAAAAGTGAGGTCGTGCTTGCGGTCAATGTTGGCGATGCCCACCACGATGGAGGGTGGCAGGATGTTGACCCAGGGAAAATTACAGAACTGCACCAGCCCGGCGATGTGGATGAAGTCTTCATCGGCCGATCCGTCGAGCAGGTAGATGACGGCGTATCGGGTGGTGTCGCCGGCGGAGTAACCTGCCGGCAGGTACACGTTGAGCGTCCGCTTTTCGCCCAGCACTTTTGAATCCAGCTCAAAAGTTTCCCCAATGGAAAATGGTTGGGAGGACAGGGTGTTTTGGCCAAATAAACCAGTTGCTAAAAGCAGAAAGGAAAGGGGAATGATATTGCGCATAGGTTGATTCTAAAACTTGGTGCTGGCTTGGATTTTGGGCGATCGTATCCCGAAGCTGCTGCTTCGGGGCAATTTTCTCTCTCCGAAGCGGGAGCTTCGGAGGTCCGCTAACCATTATAAAAAGCTACACCTGCAGCACATTTTTCCCGAAAGCCTTCAAACCAGCTTCCCGTCATTTCTTCCACCGTCACCACGCCATTTCCCTTCCTGAAAAACTCATTCATCTTGTTGTCGTACACGTATTCGGCCGCCCACTTTTCATGGTTTTGTGAAAGATCCGTGATGGCTTCCACTAGCAGGTGCGCCTCTTCGTCGGTCATTGTTGGGTGAATGGAAAGCCGCATCCAGCCTGGCTTTTCCGAAAGGTCGCCTTGGCTGATGCGATCGGTGATGCGGTGCGATTTTTCATAAGAAACGCCGAGCAGGTAGTGGCCATAAGTGCCGGCACAGGAACAGCCGCCCCGCACCTGGATGCCGAAGCGGTCGTTGAGCAGTTTCACGCCGAGGTTGTAGTGCAGCCCTTCGATGTAGAAGCTGATGACGCCGAGGCGGACGGGCACGTTGTCGGCCAGGAGGTGGAGGTTGGGCAGTTTTTTCAGGCCGGGCCAGATGATGGAGAGTAGTTCATGCTCCCGTGCGACCATGTTTTCCGTGCCCATTTCATCTTTCAAAATCGTGCAGAGCGCCACTTTGATGGTTTGCAAAAACGCAGGAGTGCCGCCGTCTTCCCTCGCCTCTATTTCTTCATGGTATTTGTGCTCGCCCCAGGGGTTGGTCCAGTCCACCGTGCCGCCGCCGGGGTGGTCGGGCACTTTGTTGGTATAGAGTTTTGGGTCGAAAACGAGGATACCCGTTGTGCCGGGGCCGCCGAGGAACTTGTGGGGGGAGAAGAAAATGGCATCGAGGCATTCCGATTCGTCGTCGGGGCACATGTTGATGTCAATGTAGGGGGCGCTGCAGGCAAAGTCCACGAAACAAACACCGCCGGCTTCGTGGATCATTTTGGCCATTTGATGGTAAGGCGTGATGATGCCCGTGACATTAGAGCAGGAAGTCACCGCAGCGATCTTCGTTTTTCGGTGCTTGTGTTTTTCCAATAAAACGGCGAAAGCGCCTAAATCCACCAGGCCGTCTGCATCCGGCGGGATGACTTCCACCAGGGCAATCGTTTCGAGCCAGGAGGTCTGATTGGAATGGTGTTCCATGTGGGTGATGAAAACCACAGGTCGCTCGCTGTCGGGCAATTGCAAATAGGGGAGGAAGCGCTCATGCACTTTCAGGCCGAGTATGCGCTGGAACTTGTTCACCACGCCCGTCATGCCGCTGTTGGAGGAGATGAGGACGTGTTCGTCCCTCGCCCCTACATGCTGTTTGATGATATGCTTGGCCTGGTGGTAGGCCTGGGTCATGCACGAGCCGGTCACGGTCGTCTCCGTGTGGGTGTTGCCGACATAAGGCCCGGCCTCGTTGGCCAGGAAGTCTTCGATTGGGCGGTACAGCCTTCCGCTGGCCGTCCAGTCGGCATACAGGATTTTCTGTTCGCCGAACGGGGTGGGGAAGTGCTGGTCGATGCCGATAATCTGGTGGCGGAATGGTTGGAAGTATTGCTCAAGCATGTTGTGAAGATTTTGTGGGGACAAAGGTAGCATTCTCCCGTTTTTCTTCCGGTGACAAATCCTACCGGGGGGAGTATGCCCTCAGCGGCGCGCTCCGGCCTTGGCAGCTTTACCCATTGGCAGCTTAAAAAAAAGAATGGCCTACATGAAAGCACCATTTTTTTAGAACTTTTTAAGCCGAAAAATTTTTAAAAATTTTTGTCAATGGGGCTTGCACAATTATTGAAAAGAATAATACTTTTGCGCTCGCCTTTTCAAAATGGCGGTTTGAAAGAAGTTTCAAACTAAAAATAAGCCTCCTTAGCTCAGTTGGTTAGAGCGCCGGACTGTTAATCCGTAGGTCCTAGGTTCAAGTCCTAGAGGGGGCGCAAGTAAATAAAGGGGTTTCGAGAGAGACCCCTTTTTCTTTTCCCCCAAGAGGCATACAAAATCGGTAATTCATCGGAAAATATGATAAATTTCGACATGCGAAAACTGTAAATCGCTATTTGTCAACCCTTTACACATCTGCGGTTTTCTTGAAGCCGAACCAAAAATAAGAAGTTTGTCCACAGGTTCAAAATAAAGCTAATGTTTATAGCCTGAAATTCTTGTTTTATACCCTCCTTTGAACCCATTTTGGGTAGTGGCATTTTTTAACTGATACAATCAAGATTGTAGAAGTAAGCAAACAATTTGAAATGCAGGTTGAGCATGTACTCCTTCTTCGAAAAGGAGAGGCATCTCCTCACCATCCTGCTGAATCTTTGGCGGATGGTGTTGTTGAGCCGCTCGACGTGCGCTGTTTCCCCGGTTTCCTTGCCGGCCTTTGTATGCGTCCCGGGCGGCAAGCAGTTGTACGAGCGCCAGAAGTCGCTGAAACTGTTGCACCTCAGATAGCCGTAGGGCAGCTTGCGCCAAAGGCGCTTGCAGGATTCCATCGAGCCGTCCCCGATGAAAAAGGAGACAATCTGCCTAGTCTCCCGGCAAAGGGCTATCCAGATTCGTATCTCCTTGATTTTCATCAAGATGTATGTAAAAACCTCATCAACTTCGAGTATGTCACCGGGGTATGCCCTGTCAATCGTTTCCTTGAACGGGCCCAAGTCACGGGCTTTTTTTTAACACCGTTTGGACAAAGAAATGGCTGACGTTGAAGATGCGGCCAGTGGCCCTTTGGCTCTGTCGTTCCCGGTAGGCTTTTGCCAACGCCTCTTTGTCAACAGTACGGCCCGGCTGCTTGCTGTCAAGTACCCCGTAGCCTCCACAGTCTTTGCATTTGTAGGTCTGGGTGCCAGAGCGATTCTTGCCGTTCTTGACAATGTTCTTGCTCTGGCATTTATCACAAGTGTGGTGTTTTACAATCATAATGGTTGTTTTTAGTCACAAATATCAGTCAAAAAATGCCACTACCGCCCTTCCTTGTGCAATCTTTTAATAAAGGCTTTTTTATGCGCTCACGTTCAAAAAGGAGAAGGGTAGAGTAAGACTTGTCTTCCAGGTACTTGAATCTTTTGTGGGTAAATTTCCTGACCAATGCATAAGCATGTTTGTGCAACTGCTTCAGCAACCTGAAGGTGTCAGAACCGTTGTGCATCTCGAAGAGGAACAGCCTTTCTTTTTCCATTGAAGAAAGGAGGAAGACTGCATCTGGGATGATGTAGTCCTCACCTTCAAAATCTATCCTTGTCATCGTAGTTAGGTTTTTATCGGTACGGTTGTTAACAATCTTGTCAAAACTAGGTGTAAAAGAACGGCAGTACCCTTCCCGTCTGCTCTGCCCACCTTCCAATATCCCTTGAAAGTGGGACCATGTCAGACCTCTACGCTTTTCGTTTTTTTGGTTGGGCAATCCCATTTTACCTATTTCGATAAAAAAAATACGTTAAAAATCAGGCAAACTGCTGGGTTTGACGCTATTTGTGCCTTATCTTTGTCATCGCTCACAAAATTTTCTCCTCCATCTATCTTTCCTCTCAGCCAAGTCTCACTTACACAGTCCAATAATTTCCAACTTACTTACAATAGCTTTGGCGCTTTAGTTTGTCAGCTTTTCCTGGTTTTAACCAACCTTAAGAATTTGCTGCCAACTGCCAAGACCTCATTTTGCCGGCACGCTGCTCGACTTACTTACAATTTTTAACCAAACACTTACACGAATGAACAACACTATCCTGCTGGCCTTCCTGGCCTGCCTTTCCCTGCACGCAGCTTCCGCCCAAACGATCTATGTGAAACAAAACGCTACCGGCGACGGATCTTCCTGGCAAAACGCCCTGGGAGATTTGCAACAAGCATTGGCCATTGCCACCCCCAACACGGAAATCTGGGTGGCTGAAGGCACCTACTATCCTACCCAATGCGCAACCTGCACCGATGCCGACCGTTCCGTTTCATTCACCATCCCAAGCAAAGTGAGGGTGTTGGGCGGCTTTAAAGGCAATGAATCAAGAGAAGGCCAGCGCAACTGGAAAAAGCACGTAACCACCCTCAGCGGCAACATCGGCCAACCTGGCCATGCCGACAATTCCTATACTGTCGTCTATACAAAGAATGCTGACAAAAGCACGGTTGTCGATGGCTTCGTCATCGCACATGGCCAGGCAGATGGCCATGCGGCACCCGGCGATGCGGCCCGTTCGGGCGCCGGCTGGTACAACGAAGGCGCTGGCCACGGCAACAAGTCCAATCCTTTCATCATGAACTGCCTGTTCCTGGAAAACTACGCCATCGAGGGCGCTGGCCTGTTCAACAATGGCACAGGTGGCGAGGCAAGCCCGGTTTTGGTCAGCTGTGTTTTTTCAGGAAACAAAAGTATCTATGGCGGCGGGGGTATTTTCAACAACGGCGCCGAGGGGTTGAGCAACCCTATTATCCAGGAATGCCAGTTTGTCAATAACAGGGCTGCCTTTGGAGCAGGTGTTTTCAATGCCTGCAGGGGCAGCATGACCGAGCCTTATGTGGACGATTGCTCCTTTATCAACAACAAGGCAAAAGTTGGCGGCGGCCTTTTTTATCTGGGATTAGCCGAAGAGCCGATGCTCCGGTCGAGCCGTTTCATCAACAACCTGTCGAAAGACGGGGAAGATGTTTTCGTGATGAAAGGCCGGACGATCCCGGGCAAATTGCTGGCAAGCGTGGAAGCGGTGGAGGAAGCCAGGTTTTGATGGGTGCACTTGCCTGAACTATGGCTTGAAAATCCTTAATGCTGTCCGCCGGTTCATTCGGTGCGCCGCCTCTGAGCAGGGAATCCCATCTCCGCAGGCGTTGACAAGTTGATCTTCGCCGAAACCCCTTGCACTTACCTGTCCCGAATCTATGCCTTTTGAAACGAGGTACCCGGCCACAGCCTGGGCCCGTTTGGCCGAAAGTTGGCGGTTATAGTCCGCATCGCCCCGACTGTCCGTGTGGGATCGTATCTCAACATGGAGGTTGGGCTGGCGGCGCATAAATTCAATTACTTTGTCAAGTTCATCCATTGCTCCGGGCTGGAGCATGAACTCGTCAAAACCATAGTAGATGCCGCCCATTTCCACGAAAAACCCTTCTTCGAGCATTTCCTGGTAAGTCTCGTCAGCAGCCAAAAGCCCAATGTTTGCATCAGCAGAAGGGACCATTGTAAAATCCAGGCTCATTGGCCCACCGTTTTCACCGCTGGTGAGGTCCATCCCCGCAGTGGAGATCAGCTTATCGGTTTGGTTAAAACCCAAAGCGTCTGCCCTGAGGATGAAATCGTAACCAAAGTCCGCACAGATGGAGTAGTGGCCCGATTCGTCCGTATTCGCTGTTTTAAAACTTCCATTGCTTAGGTTTACCAGGGTCAAATTGGCAAGTGCAACAGGCCGTTCGGTGTCCCTTTGCAATATCCTGCCTGTTAAGTCCGTGCAATCAGACGGGTTCCCCGGCTGTTGCGGGACTTGTGTATCCGCAACAAGCTGGCGTTCAGCACTTGCTTTTGGTTGTTTTACAACAAAATAATAAAGGTCGTCCCCGCCGGTACCGCCCCTGCGATTGGAGCTAAGGATTCCTTCCATAGCTGCCTCATTCGTCACAAAACCAAAATCGTCTTTTTCAGAATTGATTGGTGCGCCCAGGTTTTCTGCAAGGTCCCATTGTTGGCTTTCATTCTGGACAGATTGGAAAACATCGAGGCCGCCCCATCCACCCCGCCCGTCGGAAGCGAAAAAGAGCGTGCTGTTGCCGTACAGGAAAGGAAAAACTTCATCTCCGGGCGTATTTACATTGGAGCCCAGGTTGACGGGGGCGCTCCATTTACCTTCTTTTAAATGGCTGACATACAAGTCCATGCCCCCAAACCCGCCTGGCCTGTCAGAGGCAAAAACCATTCGTTGCCCGTCGGCTGAAAGGGTTGGATGGACATCGGTACTTTCGCCGCAGAGATCGAATAATTTTGGGGCAGTCCAATCCCCGCCTATCCGCTCTGAAAAAAAAATTTTCAGGTTCAGCTCGTTCCGCTTCCTGACCAGCATTTTGCCGGTTTCCCTTTTTTGCTGCACCTGGCTGCTGCTGGTGAAATAGATTTGCCTGCCATCCTTTGAAAAAGCAGCGGGGCCATCGTGGAAAGAAGAGGTCAGGCTTTTTGAAAATAAAACCGGAGGCCCGCCGGAGCCATCTGGCTGAAGGGCCGTAAAAAAGAGCGAGGTACAGTTCTCCCCGGTCAAATGGTCTTTCTGTTTAATAAAATCCTCATTGATGCCCCGGTTGGAGACAAAAACAATCCCGTTATCAAAATAGACGGGACTGAAGTCCAGGTGGTCGGAATTGACTTCCGTCATGGGCCTCATCTCTATTGTTTCAACCTTGAAATTGGGCAAACGATCCTGTGCGGGGCAAGGTGGGTTGGTGAGCACCAGGAAAAAAATCGAACATATCAGCGGTCTCATTAAATCCATAGTTTTGGAAGCTGCCTTTATCAAGAGGGTCGTTTTATTCTGAAAAACAATACCAAATATTAGTCCACAGTTGGAAAGTCTTCCGTTCGACAGTTCGCTGTTTGCCAGACCGCAGCCCGAAAGCCCAACGGTTCGGAGGCCTTCCATAGAAGCACTGAAGACTGCCAAACTTTCAACCAAGGATGGTGGACAGTCTAAATGAAAACTGTCAAACAGAACACCGACATCCCGCTTATTTTTACAACCTTTCCAAAAAAACTAAATTTGCCCCGCATAGAAACCGACCCTGTATGAACAATGCCCTGTCCAACCGTTTCACCAAAAGTATTTTGCATGAAAAATCTCGTAATCCTGGTTTCCTTCATCCTCGCCATTGGCTGCCAACCCAACCAAACACAACAGCAAGCCAGTGCACCCGCCGGGGATGAAATGAAAACATCCGCTGCACCTGCCGGGGATGAAATGAAAACATCCGCTGTGAATGAGGATTTCAAAAACCTGTTCGAGGAAGTGAACGTCGTCAAAATGCACCTCTTCGCCTCGCACGAAGCCAATCCCAACCCCGACAACTATCCATACGTTGGGAAACCCATCACAGGCAATATGACGCAATACCTGCCGCCCGATGCACAGGCCAACGGCACAGGTGGCGTTTTCGCCTGCTACCGCACCGAGAACAGCGGGCATTATATTCTGCGGATACCCGGCAAGGATGCTTCCAGCGACCTGGTGCTTTGCAAATGGGACGGAGCGGCAGGAAAGTTGAAAAAAGTGGCCTACCTCGCCTTCCTGCAATGCGAAAACGGCACCTGCTACCAACAGGATTCCTGGCTCGCCGACCTCGACGACAACCGCCTGCTGGAACTCATCGTCCGTTCCCAAAAAAGGGACAGCAAAGGCATGATTTCCGATGAAACATTCGACGTAATTACCGACGACGGTACGGGCAGTTTTACCAAAAGCAACGAACAACTGGCCTCTTTGGCGGTAAAATCCAACTATGTAATGCAATAGGAGAAAGCAGCGAGGGGTGAAAAGTGAGCGGTGAGACCCCGTCACGACACCCCTCAATTCTCACTTCTCAATTCTCACTTCTTCCTTATGTCAAAGCGCAAAAAACATCTCCCCCGTGTCGCCTATTTCTGTATGGAATACGGCCTCCGTTCCGATTTTAAAATCTATGCCGGCGGCTTGGGCATCCTGGCCGGCGACTACCTGAAAGGTGCCAAAGATCACGGTTTTCCCATTGTTGGTATCGGCATCAAATGGAAACAAGGCTATGGCGACCAGGTCATCGGCCCGGACGGGCAGCCCTATGATGCCTACCACAATTACCAATACGATTTCCTGGAAGAAACCGGTGTGACCGTAGAAGTGGAAATCCGGGGAGCCACGGTGAGGTGCAAAGTTTGGAAAACAGAAGCCTTTGGCAATGCACCGCTTTACCTGCTCGATACGGATTTGCCAGACAATCCCGACAGTTGGACCACCGGGCAGTTGTACGGCTGGTTTGGGGAGGAGCGTATCGCCCAGGAAATAGTCCTCGGCGTCGGCGGCGTCAGGGCCTTGCGGGCGCTGGGCATCGAGGTGGACGTATATCATTTCAACGAAGGCCATGCCCTGTTTGCCGGGTTCGAACTATTGCGGGAGGAGATGGAGGGCGGCCATTCCAAAAAGAAAAAGGGGAAAGGCGTTTCTTTCAAAAAAGCCTGTAAAAAGGTCAAAGAAAAAATCGTTTTCACGACGCACACACCCGTTGTGCAAGGCAACGAGAGCCACCCCATAGACCGCATCCTTTACATGGGCGCCAACATGGGGCTGTCCCGAAAACAACTGGAAAAACTGGGCGTACCCGAAGGCCAAACCGATTTCAACATGACCGTCGGGGCGCTGCGCCTGGCCCGCATGAGCAATGCCGTGGCCCAGCTACATGGCGTAACGGCCAACGAAATGTGGGCCGATGTGAAAGGCCGCTCCCGCATCGTGGCCATCACCAACGGCATCCACCTGCCTACATGGGTGGACGTAAACATGCTCAACGCCGCAGATACGGCCAGCGACCTTTG
Organism: Lewinellaceae bacterium; assembly: GCA_020636005.1. Lineage (GTDB taxonomy): Bacteria > Bacteroidota > Bacteroidia > Chitinophagales > Saprospiraceae > UBA6168. The sequence continues at coordinate 542,956 of JACJYR010000005.1, read as the reverse complement.
GCGACCGCACATGCTGAACAAGCGGGCGCTGGTCAATTTTGTCAAAAAGCGAACCGGCACCGCCCTCAACCCTAACAAGCTCATCATCGGCTTTGCCCGCCGGGCGGTGGCCTACAAAAGGGCCGACCTGATCTTCAGCAGCCCCCGCATTATCGGGCCGCTGCTGAAAAACCAAACGGTACAGATTATCTTCTCCGGCAAATCGCATCCGCTGGACGACAATGGCAAGAAGCTGGTGGCCAACGTCGTGGCTATGGCCAAAAAATACCCCAACTCTGTTGTCTTCCTCGAAAACTACGACATGGAAATCGGGGCAGCGATGACCCGTGGCGTGGACGTTTGGCTCAACAACCCCATCCGCCCAAAAGAAGCCAGCGGCACCTCCGGCATGAAAGCCGCCATGAACGGCGGCCTCAACCTCAGCATCCTGGACGGCTGGTGGCCGGAAGCCTGCGAGCATGGCGTGAACGGTTGGCAAATAGGCGACGCTTTTGAAGATGAAGACCCGGAGGTGCAAACCGAACACGACCGCCGGGCGCTCTATAAAGTGCTGATAGAAGAAGTGCTGCCCACTTTTTACAAAAACAAAAAGAAATGGCGGGACATGATGCTGGCCAGCATCCAAAGCACCCGCAAAGCCTTTTCGGTGAAAAGGATGCTGGACGAGTATTATGAAAAACTATACTGATTGTTTCATGGCTATACTGCTTCATCTTTTGGAGCACCTATTTAATGAAACAATGAAACCATCACTTAAAGCTTATGAAAAAGAACTATTTATTATTGGCCATTTTCCTGGTGCTCGGGGCCGGCACCGCCTGGTACCTTATCGGCAGCAGCAAAGATGAAAAAACGACCCTGGGCTGGGACCGCAAGTTCAAGGTGGAGAACCAGGAAGAGATCCAGAAGATCTTCATCGCCAAACGCAACGGCGTCACTACCACCCTGGAACGGGAAGGAGACCGCTGGCGGGTCAACAAAGACAACTATGCCAACCCCTACGTAATGGAAAGCCTGCTGGAGGCTATCTGCCATGTAGAGCTGAAATTCGTGCCCCCAAAAAATTCCCTCCCCAAGATCGTGGGGGATCTGGCTTCCACAGGCATCAAGGTGGAAATTTTCAACAAGAAAGGCGATAAAATAAAGGCCTACTATGTGGGCGGCGTGACTTCGGATACACGGGGCACCTATTTTATCCTTGAAAATGCCGAGCAGCCCATGGCCGTGGAAATACCTATGATGGAGGGCCAGATACGCACCCGTTACGAACTGGAGGGCGACGAGTGGAGGGACAAGACGGTGTTCAGCTACAAGCCCGAAGAAATTGCCGCCGTAAGCATCGAATACCCCAAGCAGCGCAGCAAATCCTTTAAACTAAAAAAGGACGGAAGCGACTATACCGTCGTCCCTTTTTACGACAACGTGCCGCCGGTCAAAGAGCCAGCCAGCAAAGACCGGGCAGCTTACTTCCTGGAGGGGTTCGACCGCCTAATTGCGGAAAATTATATTAACCATTATTCCAAACAAGACTCGATCCGCAGCCTCGTCCCCTTTGCTGTGGTCACGGTCGAAACTACGGCCGGCCAGGAAAAAAAGGCGACTTTTTATGAATCCTACAAAATAAATTCTACCACCGGCACTCGTTCCTCCGACTTCATTGAGCGGTACTATACGGATGTGAGCACGGGCGATTTTATGCTGACCCAGCACCACGTTTTTTCCAAAATTTTCTGGCCCTACGAAGGCTTCTTCGAAGCGAAGGGGGTAAAGGTGAAGGATTGAATAATTTTAAAACAACTACCTGGCCACCCGCAAAGCACGAATCTTCCAGCACATGAACCTTTATCCTCGTACCGTCCTACCTATTTTGCTGCTTGGTGCCACCGGTGCTTTGCTGGCCACTGCGTTGGCCCCGCCCTGGGGGTTTTATGCCCATCGGAAAATCAACCGGCAGGCGGTCTTTACCCTGCCGCCGGAGATGATTGTGTTTTATAAAAAGAACATTGAGTACCTGACAGAACACGCCGTGGATCCCGACATGCGCAGATATGCCACCCGGCACGAAGCACCCCGGCACTTTATGGACCTCGACCGTTATGGCGAGCCACCTTTCCCCACGTTGCCCCGCCACTGGGCCGATGCGCTCGCCCAGTTTTCCGAATACTATTTTATCAACGAAAAAAACGATACACTGCCTCTGTTTAAACGTGGCCCAGAAGGGCATCTTTACCTGGAAGACAGCTTGGTATTCTTTGAAAAAACAGGCCAGAGCCTACCTTACGACACGCTCCTTGCCTTTTTCAAATCGGATATTCTCCCACAGTATTACGAGGATAACTGGGTGGTTGACTGCGGGGTGTTTTCGGCCCGGTTCGGCTCCGTTCTGCCCCGTTGCAACGGCATTTTTGTGGTGGACAAACTCTCCGAACACGGCATCCTCCCCTATCACCTGAACAAGATGCTGAACAGCCTGAAATACGCCTTTATCGAGCAGGACGCCAAGAAGATACTCCGGCTCTCTGCCGATTTCGGGCACTATGTGGCCGATGCCCACGTGCCGCTGCACACTTCCCAAAACTACAACGGGCAGCTATCCGGGCAGGACGGTATCCATGCCTTTTGGGAAACCCGCCTGCCAGAACTTTTTGCCGAAGACACCTATGATTTTTGGGTTGGCAAGGCCAGCCTTATCGAAAAGCCGCAGGACTATTTCTGGGATATTGTTTTGAAAAGCCACAGCTACGTTGACAGCGTTTTGGGCATCGAGAAAGACCTGCGAAGACAATTCCCGCCCGACCGGCAGTTTTGCAACGAGATGCGGGGCGATGTGCTGGTGAAAACGCAGTGCGAGGATTTCGCCAAAGCCTACAGCGACCGAATGGGCAGCATGGTGGAAGACCGGATGCGGGCGGCCATTGTCGCCACCGGCAGTGCGTGGTACACGGCCTGGGTGCTGGCCGGCCAGCCCGATCTGCGCTCCCTGGCCAACCCGGGCAGCGAAGAGGACGAGGAGCAAAAAGAGCTGGAACAGGCCGTCAAATCCGGGAAATTGTTGGGGCGGCCGCATGAGTAGCCGCTGATTGGCCGACGATTCCCCAAGGTTTACAATTAATTCAAACCCTATCCCCGCCAATTACGGCGGCTTCCACTAATTTTACACTTTCCATTTTTCGTTGAAATTCCGGGACTGTTCACAGGAGGTAAGTTGGGAATTCGAAATTTGGAAATTGAGAAATTGATAATCAATGGTTTAACTTCCCAATTTCTAATTTCCCCATGAAATTCACTAAACTGTATCACTCTTGCACAAGTGACTGATGGTGAGGGTGTCTTTTCAAAAACACACTTAGGATCGAAGGAAAAATAAAATGACTATTTTATTTTTAAAAAACCCTTCCATTGCTGGGGTTTTCAAAATCAAAATGGTGAAGTTATTTTTTCATCGTTACTTACCGGGACGATCTTGAAATTCCATTTTTATCAAAAAACAATTGCTTTATGAAAAAAACAATCTTTACACTCCTTGCCTTCCTAACTTTTTGTGCTTTCGCCAATGCGACACAGCACATGGTCAATGCAGCGAACGCCTCCTTTTCCCCAAAGGACCTGACCATCAATGCCGGGGACACGGTAGTTTGGATGAACACCGCTGGCCTCCACAACGTGAACGGCTCGCAGCAAAGCTTCCCTGACAACCCGGAAAGTTTCTCCAGCGGTGCCCCTGCCGGTGCCCCCTGGACCTATTCCCATACCTTCAATGCTGCCGGCCACTACGACTACCAGTGCGACATACACTTCGGTGCGGGCATGACGGGCACTATTACCGTAATGCCCGCCGCCGCTTCGGGCGATGTGGTCATTTCTGAAATCATGTACAATGACCCGACCAGTGGAAATGATGCCTATGAGTTTATAGAATTGTACAACAATGGTGCAGATCCGGTAAACATGGAAGGCTGGTCGTTCACCAAAGGGGTGACGTTTACTTTCCCGTCCTATACCCTCGGGGCCGGTCAATTTGTGGTGACGGCTATCAACGGCCCCAGCTTTGAAACCCTGTTTGGCGTGCCCGCCCTGCAATGGGATGGTGGTGCCCTGGCCAACGGTGGCGAGACCATCGAACTGAGCGATGCAATGGGCAATTTTGTGGATTCCGTCAGGTATGGCCCCAGTGGAGCCTGGCCTTCCCAGGCGAACGGCAATGGCTCTTCCCTGGTGCTTTGTGATTATGGCGCCGACAATGCCGACCCGGCCAACTGGGCAGCAGCCACCACACCTACCGGTGTGCAGGTCAACAATACAGAGATCAAGGCCAACCCGGGTGCCGACTCCGAATGCCCCACAGGGCCTACCGTTTACCCGGTTTATACCATTGCCCAGGTCACCCAAGTGAATGCCAGCGGCATCCCCGATTCACTGGGCAGGTTGTGCGAACTCACCGGCATCGTACACGGTGTTGACCTGAACCTCGGCCCGCAAATTCAGTTTTTCCTGCTGGATCCAACTGGCGGCATCAGCATTTTCAGCGGTGACGATTTTGGTTATACCGTGCAGGAAGGTGACGAAGTGAAAGTAAGGGGTGTCATTTCTCAGTTTAGTTGCCTGACGCAGATTACCCCGGATACGCTTTGGAAGGTTTCGTCGGGCAACCCGACGTTCCCGCCCGCCACGGTAACGGCCCTGAACGAAAATACGGAATCGGAAATCGTCAGGATTGAAAATGTCACCATTGTGGATCCCAACCAATGGCCCGGTACGGACCCGTCGGGCATCACAGTGGAAGTGAGCAATGGATCCCAGAATTTTACGCTCAGGATTGACGACGCCGTGGATTGGTTCATGATGCCCGTGCCTGCCGGCATATTGACCATTACCGGCATTGGAAGCCAGTTCGACAACGATGGCACCTGTGACGGCGGCTACCAGCTCATGCCCCGCTACCAGCAGGATATAGCTTTTGTCAATGGAACAAAGGATGCCGGGCTGTCGGAAGCAATCAGCTTTTATCCCAACCCCGCCAGCGATGCCCTCTTCATAGAAACCGGGCTGGTGGTGGATCAAGTAGTGATTTCAAGCCTCTTCGGCCAGCAGTTGGCAATGGTGGAAAATCCTGGAAAAAGGATACCGGTGGGCAGCCTGCAAAACGGAATGTACCTTATCACTTTCAAGGTGGGCGGTGCCCAATGGACGGCCCGTTTCATCAAAATATAAAACGGCGCAAGGCTTCCCGGGCAGCCCGCTACAAAAACGGCCCGCAGAAACCAATCTGCGGGCCGTTTGTCGTGCTATGCTGTGCAAATCCGAAAGGGGGACTTGCGGTTAGTAATCAATACCTATCGTCACGGTCGGAATATTTGTCGTTGCGGTCGCTGTAACGGTCGTTGCGATCACTGCGATCATTACGGTCACTGTAACGGTCGCCACTGTTGCCATAGCGATCTCCACCGCCACCGTAGCGATCCCCACCGCCGCCATAGCTGCCACCATAACCACCACCGCCACGGCTACCACCACCGCCATAGCCGCCACGTCCGCCGCCGCCGCCATAACCGCCGCCGCCGCCACGGCGGCCACCACCGCCGCCGCCGCCAAAGCCACCACGTCCGCCGCCACTGCGTGGGCGATCTTCTCTTGGTGTGGCTTCTTTCACAACAATGGTTCTGCCGCCCAATTCGCTGTCATTGAGCGCATGAATGGCGTTGTTGGCCTCGTCGTCGTTCGGCATTTCTACAAAGGCAAACCCTTTGGACTTTCCGGTAAACTTGTCTTCGATAACTTTTGCAGAAGAAACTTCGCCAAACTCTTCAAAGGCCGACTGAAGGTCTTCGCTCGTGGTGCTGAAATCCAGCTTTGCTACAAAAATGTTCATAACAAAAAAATTTAGAATGAATTAAATGAAAAAAAATGATGAAGAATTAGATAAATAAACACGTTGAAAATGAAGAATCTAACACTTGCCAGCCTTTTCATAGGCTACCGGAATGCCACTATGTAAAAGAACTTTTACCAAAACTGCTCAAGAAAAAATCGCAGCAGATGTTGAATTCTCGCCCGGCAAAAATAAATCAAGTTTTTTTTTGATGCCTGAAAATTTTTGGCCCTCTCACCCTCTCATTCTCTCACCCTCTCATTCTCTCATTCTCTAATTGATTAGCAACAATGAAACATTTTCTTACATTTGCGGCGGCAAGCGCTGCACGACCAGCTCCTTTTGAACCTCCCCAGGGCGGAAACGCAGCAAGGATATTAAGTTGAGCGGTGCGATGTAGTTGCTTGCCATCTTTTAATGAGTGAATGAGTGAATGAGTGAATGAGTGAATGATAAAACGGGAAATGGCTGTTTGGCTATTTCCCGTTTTGCGTTTTGAGGGGCTATCTTTGCTGCATGGTAGCAGTATCCACTAAAAAAGACATCCGCCGGCTTTCCTTGCTGGAAATAGCATCAGTTTTCAAAGAATTGGGCGAACCCAAATTCCGGGCAAACCAGGTGTGGGAATGGCTTTGGAAAAAAGGTGCCCGTTCCTTTGAAGAAATGACCAACCTTTCCAAAACACTTCGGGAACAACTTGAAAGCCAGTTCACCATCCAAGCCATCCAGGAAGACAAGGTACAACGCAGCCACGACGGCACCATCAAGACCCGCTTCCGCCTCCACGATGGCCACCTGATAGAATCCGTCCTGATTCCCGTGCCAGAAGACAAACGATTCACCGTCTGCGTGAGCAGCCAGGTGGGCTGCAGCCTGACCTGCAAATTCTGCGCTACCGGCCAGATGAAAAGGGTGCGCAACCTCGACGCCGCCGAAATCTACGACCAGGTGGTGCAGGTGAACCGCCAGTCGGAGGAAACTTTTGGGCATCCGCTCACCAATATCGTTTATATGGGCATGGGCGAGCCGCTGCTGGCATATAGTAATGTGCTGGCCAGCATTGAACGCATCACCGCCGAGGATGGGCTGGGCATGTCGCCCAGGCGGATTACCGTGAGCACGGCGGGCATCGCCAAGATGATAAGTAAACTGGCCGACGATAACGTGAAATTCAACCTTGCCCTCTCGCTTCACGCAGCCGACGACGAGAAACGCAACGAAATCATGCCCATCAACGAGCAGAATAGCCTGGACATCCTGATGGATTCCATCGCCTATTTTTACCGGAAAACCCGCAACCGCATCAGCTTCGAGTACATCGCTTTTCAAAATTTCAACGACAGCATCGTCGACGCCGCCAAGCTGGCCAAGCTCTGCCAGCGCTTCCCTGTACGGGTGAACATCATCGAGTACAACCCCGTGGAGGGGGTGAGTTTCCACAAATCCTCTGCGGATCAGATTGATCGCTTTGCGCAATTCCTCGTGGATGAAGGTGTGATGGTGACCGTGCGGCGGAGCAGGGGGAAGGACATTGATGCGGCTTGTGGGCAATTGGCCAATAAGGAGTAGATTTTCAAAATACTCATTTCAGAGACCATTCAGAAAAGTGTGTTTTTGAAAAAAACACATCCTCACAATCAATCACTTGTGAGAATTTGACCCAGTTTTTTTGAACAATCTCCTCATTTCATGGACAGCCCAGGAAATAGTGGTATTCCACTTTTGTCAAACAACGGCAAGACTCGAAGCCAGTCCATTGCTTTATTGCCAATACAAGTTTTTTACATTTTGCGCTCCCTTCATTTTATCAAAGACTTCAACCTGCTGCATGGCAACCATCCAAACTATCCCCACTTTCAAAGATTTACTACAACCCGTCAAACTTAGGATCGAAGGAAAAATAATCCCGATGTGAAATCGGGATTATTTTTAAAAAAACCTTCTAGTACTGGGGTTTCAAAATCAAAATTATCGAAGTTATTCTTTCATCGTTGCTTAAGCCACTCTCAGGCTGCAAGACCGAAAACCCGCCTACGCTCTGGTTGATACTACCGATTTGGTCGTTATAAAATACGATGGCCACCTTTCGGGGCTGTTTGGCCACTGCCTCCACCGAAGCGCCCTGATTGCCGGACGGCTCCATGGCGGATGGCGACAACCTCATCTGCGGCATCCAGTGATGATAAACCTTTAGCGGCTTACGCAGTTTATATTTCAGTTGGAAGTTGTGATCGAATAATTCCCAACCCTCAATAAAAAAATCTTACCATGAAAAAGCTTTGTATCCTTTCTTTTTTGCTCCTGCTTTTCAATTTCAGTTTTGCCCAACACATGGAATTTGCAAAAAAACCCATGTTCAGTTTTGAAGTGCGGGGCGGCGGCCTGATAGCCGACTTCGACAACATGAACGCTGTGTTGAACCAAAGCGGATTTGAAGGCTTCGACCAGGGCGTGGCCAATTTCAAATTCATGTTCAACAAACGCTACAAAAATTTCCCCATTGGTACCCACTTTGGCTTCAACCACCTGCGGGCACTGAACGAAAAGGGGGAAAAATTCAACCCGGACGACCAGACCTTCAATTCCAGGACGCTTCGCAGCGGTGGCCTCACACTCGGTTTCGACATTTATGCCGTGGATAAAAAATGGTTCGGTGTTTCCCCTTATGTGGACTTTGATTTCAATAAAACCACCCTTAAGCTGCACGAGGGAATCCCGCCGGATTTCTCGCTGGGCAATACCCCTGGTTCAGGCTTGAAAACCAGCAGGTTCACCAACGGCGACATCATGTCGGAAATCGGCCTCAACCTCGACTTCCGTTTCCCGATCCGGGGCATCGGCCACACTATTGGCGTGAGCGGCGGATACCGCCTGGATTTACTCAAAAACAACTGGCGATACGACGACGACCTGGATGTTTCCTTCCCCGATTTTTCCTGGACCGGCTGGCAGTTTGCCGTCAAAGTGGGCATCGAACTGAGAGGCCATGGCGGTAAGTGCCAAGGGCAGCAGGCGCCACAGGATAATTGACGGTGGATGGCGGACGGGGGAGATTTATAATATGGATAAGCATATTTATTGAAAACAGCCTCAGTTATGGCAATATGAAATTGATAAACAAGTCCTTAGGACTAATATTTTTGTAGAAAAGTCCTGCAAATGTCTGTTTGCGTTCCATCGGAACGCTATCTGTTCTCACGTTAAACACGAAAAGGCCGTTGCGAAACATGCGCTCGCAACGGCCTCTTTATTTATACTAAAACCAGGATTGGTCTTGTAGTCTGGCTCCAATCAAAAACTTCGACCATCAAAGCACTCCAAGCCGTTGGCCGTCAAAGCTGCGCATCAAAATTCACCAAATCCACAAACCTGGCCACCCGCTCCTTGATTTCCAGGTGGGTGAGGTTTTTCATCCGTTCGATCCCAAATTTCTCCACGCAGAAGGACGCCATGGCAGACCCGAAAATGACCGCCCGCTTCATGTTTTCGAAGGTCAGGTCGCCAGATTGGGCCAGGTAGCCGATGAAGCCACCCGCAAAGGTGTCGCCAGCCCCGGTCGGGTCGAAGACTTCGGCCAGGGGCAGCGCCGGGGCGAAGAAGATATTGTCGTCGTAAAAAAGCAATGCGCCGTGCTCGCCTTTTTTGATGACCAAATATTTAGGTCCCATCGCTATGATTTTTTCTGCGGCTTTTACCAGCGAACGCTCGCCGCTCAGTTGCTTGGCCTCTTCGTCATTGACCACGAGGCAATCCACTTTTTTCAGCACTTCTTTCAGGCCGTCCAGGGCGATGTCCATCCAGAAGTTCATGGTGTCCATGGCAATGAAGCGGGGCGTGCCGTTCATCTGCTCGATCACCCGCATCTGCACGGCAGGGGTCAGGTTGCCAAGCATCACAAAATCGCTGTGCTGATAACTGGCGGGCAGCACGGGGTCGAAATCGGCCAGCACGTTGAGTTGGGTGTCGAGGGTGTCCCGGCTGTTGAGGTCGTCATGGTATTTGCCGGCCCAGAAGAAGGATTTTTCTCCTTCCTTGATTTGCAAGCCCTCCAGGTTCACGCCCTTGGATTTCAGCAAATCCAGTGTTTCCTGGGGAAAATCGTCGCCGATGACGGAGACGAGGTTGATATGTTTCACAAAATAGGAAGCGGCCAGCGAGATGTAGGTGCAGGCACCTCCGACAATTTTGTCGGCTTTGCCAAGCGGCGTTTCGATGTCGTCGAAGGCTACGGTGCCAACTGTTAATAAGCTCATAGGTGAAATTGAAATTGGGTTAGTTGATATGATGTGGTTGTTTGAAATTGTTTGAGGTTGTTTGGTTGTTTGAGGTTGTTTGAAATTGTTTGAAATTGTTTGAAATCGTTTGAGGTTGTTTGAGGTTGTTTGAGGTTGTTTGAGGTTGTTTGAAATTGTTTGAGGTCAAAGATTCACACCAGTAAATTGTTAAGTACCTTGATTAACAAGTATATTCCAGCAGTGCTTTATGAGATATGAATGTTGAAAAACATGGTTTCGGAGGAGCCGCTGCCTCACTTCCCACACTTTCACTGCTTAAGTAACGATGAAAAATTTCTTCCTCGTTTGGTTTTGGAAACCCTAACGATGGAAGGTTTTTTTTTAAAATCCCGATTTCACACCAGGATTATTTTTTCTTCGCTCCGAAAGCGGGGGCGAAGATAAAAAAATAGAAAGGGTTGCCAAGTTTGAAAGGACAAGTTCACGGAAGGTCTTTCACGCACCGGAACCCCACAGGGTTGAGGCCTGTATCTGGACTCGACCCCATCCGGCAGGGATTCCGGTAGTCGGAGCAGTAGTCATCGTTGCATAAAAAAGAGCCGCCACGCATCACTTTTTCCTGTTGGTAGGGCATGAGCGGGTTGTAGGATTTTGCGGGAAGGCGCTTGCCGGCCCATTTGGCGTAAGCTTCTGCATCTTGCCAGGCTACCTGCACGACAGGGTGATCCATTCTTTTTTCGAGGTTGCTGCCGGGGCCTTCGGATTGTCGCCAATTGGCACCGCTGACCCATCGCCACCATAGGGAAGGATAGCCTGCCCCCATTGGATTTAGGATCGAAGGAAAAATAATCCCGATGTGAAATCGGGATTATTTTTAAAAAACCCTTCCATTGCTGGGGTTTTCAAAGTCAAAATGGTGAAGTTATTTTTTCATCGTTACTTATTCGTTGGACTTACGCCTTGCCTCCCATCTTCTTTTTTCACCGTCAATTGCACCCGCTGATCACCGCTTCCATTACAGCCCCGGCCTGCACTTCAAAATTGGCGTTCAGCAATATGCCCGTATCCGATTCCAACACCACCATCTTACCGCCCGGAACATTGCACGACCCGGCCACCAAATCCCCCTGCGATTTGAAGAGGCCTGAAGCCAGTTCCAGGTTGTTTAAAGTGAGGTTTGGGAAACAATTATAAGGTCCGGCAACGATATTCTTCGACAAAGCCCGAAGATAGGCCGCCTGCGAATAGATGGCATTTTCGGACACCTCCCACGAATTTTGCGGCCAGCCCGTGTTAAAAGCCTTGTAGGACTTCTGCACCGGCTGGTTCTGCGGCGGGGTGATGGTACAGCCGCAGGCAGGATCGGGCGCATAGCTGGGGTTCACGCCGCCCGGCAGGAAGCCCGGGGCCGGATTCTGGTCGAAAACGCTCCCGTCGGCGAACCAGGAATGATAAAACTCAGGCACACTGAATTCTGCTCCGTGCGCTGCCATATTGCTCAAAAAACAATAGGCCGTCGGATTGGTACCGTGCATCCAATGGACGACGGACTCCCCGGCACGGGCGTAGTTGGTGGCATTGGCAGTGTTCAGTCCATATACGTTCATCCGGTAAAAAATATTCGCCTGGGTGCTGCGGAACTGATTGCTTCCCCAAGTGGTGTTTTGGTCGGACAGGTAGGCCCGGTAGGCATCCGTCTGGTTGAGGAAAGCAGGCAGGTTGTCGGCATTGTTGGTCTGCACGCTGGCCGTGTAGGTATTGCGGATGGCGTTTTTCACCGAAGTAGTGGCCCCGGGGATTTGGCCGTAATAGAGCAGTCCATCGTGATAGGGATCCTCGAAGGGATAGACGTAGCTCCACTGCATCATGTGCATTTCCGTGTAGTTGTTGTCAAAAAAGGTCTTGTAGGCACTGTTGCCTGTCAGCGCAAACAGGTAAGCTGCGGCGCAGATTTTCCGGGCGGTGCGGTCGTAGCTGCCCACTTCCGGGTTGGCGCTGCTGAAGCCCGCATTTGAAAAAATGACCGATGGGTTGGCCACCGCCCAATCCCAGGCAGCGATGGCGGCTATTTCCAGCGTATCGGCATAGGCCGACCATCCCGGCACCGTTTGGTACTGCAAAGCAGCCAGGGCGAACAAGGCCGCCCCGGTCAGCGTGGAGGAAGTGCTCTCGGCACCGTAGCGCCGATAACCCAGGTCGTTGCTGGGCGGCGTGCTCGCACTGAAATCCGTCACGGAGACTTTACTGAGCACGGAGCCATTGGCATTTTGCATCCGTCGCAGCCAGTCCAGTTCGTATTTCACCTCGTCGAGCAGATCGGGTTTGCCGTTGCCGCTTTCGGGCAGGCCGAAGTCGTCCGTCCAGGCGGACGGGTTTTCTGCATAGGCCAGCAACAGGTCGGTCAGGGTGCTGAAAGTAAAATTGGTGTACTTGTTATAGTCGCCGGCATCGTGCCAACCGCCGGACAGGTTTTTGGACGTGGCCGGTACGGGGTTGGACACCAGGCGGCAGTCCGTATCCTGCTGTGCATGTTGGTGGCAGGTGGCATCCGTCCAGGGCGACTCGGCGAAGGGCGTATTTTTTCCCTGCCCGCACCGTTGATAGTAGTACGTCCTGACGACCTGTTTCAGCATTTCATCATACACTTTGTGGTTGATTTCAAAACGGTAGGAGCGCTTTTGGTTCACCGGATCATAGATGTAAAAAGCCCCAGATTCCACCACGCTGGTGAAATCGAACCACCACACCTTGTCTCCGCTTTGTCCGTGTGTAGCACCGCCGTTCCAGGCTGCGATGGCGCCGGAAAACACCACGGTATTGTCCCCCCAGCGTCGGACTTCATAGTTCGGGGAAGGGCTGGGAAATGGCTGGTTGTTGTTGTAGCCCGTCAGCGGATGGCTGATGATGGCGATTTTCTGCGCCAGTGGCCGGTAGCCGAACTGATCCACTTTGATGTGGTTGTCAGTTGTACCCAATGGTTGGGCTTCGATAGGTAGGGTAAGCATTAGCAGGAAAAGCCCTGTCAGCACCTTTAGTGTTAACAGCGTGAGTCGGCGCAGGGAATAAAATGAACGCATGTGTTGGAGTTGGAATGAAAAAAGAGCGGGTTCAAGTGTTTACTCAGGAGGGCAAAGTTGGGGAAATAAAGGGAAAAGAAAAAGGGCTTTAGCCAGCGAGGCGTGGCCGCCGGCCAAAGCCCTGACATTGTTGCACACTCAAACCTGTGCAGGATCGATGTTCCTGCTTTTGCGGAGCAGCAGCACCATGCCTTCGCAGGAAATTTGAACATGGTCGAATGGGCATTATCTTTCCAGAAATTTTTTTAGGTACCCGCATTTAAAGTTAATGGTAGTTGTCTTTAGGAGGCGGGGTTGTCGAACCCCGCAGTTCGGGAACTACGGGGTTCGACAACCCCGCCTCCCCATACATACTGCGAAGTAGCCAAACCGATTTATTAATTTCAAAAGCAACTACCTTTAAAACAACCTATCGTAATGGAAACAAAATTCATCCGCATCTACCCTGTACTTTCTTCCGCAGATGTTGCCAGGGATATTGCCTGGTGGCAGGAAAAAGCAGGCTTCCAGAAGTTCTTCGACGATTTGGGCGAAGGAGTTGGCGAGCCAAAGTATGCCGGTTTGGGCAGGCAGGGCATTTACCTCCACTTGCAATGGCATGACGGCAACGAAGACGACCCCATAGATGCTTCGGCCATCCGCATCGAGGTGGAAAACATCCGCCCACTGTTTGAGGAATTTGTAAAACGGGGCACGGTAACGCCTGAAAAGTTTCGGGAAAAAACGGCTTGGGGAACGAATGAGTTTGGTTTTTATGACCTGAACAACAATGCCATTTTCTTTTTTGAAGATGCGGGGTGAAGCCATTTTGGCTTTTCTTCCATGTTGTTTTATTTTTTGATAAAACCCTGTATCATCTTGATAATCAGCCCGGTACAACTCCCCCTCCTTTTAGTGCTTTTTCTTCCCACTGCTGCACATTGACCCCTTTTATGAGCAGCCACAGGGCAAGTCCCAATTCCGCAGGGAAAGCAGGCAGCATAATCCAGGGAAACAGGTACTTCGCGGCGAACGCCGGCGACAGCAACTGTGCCAAGCTGAAGACGACGTAGCCCCAGCCCCCAATTTCCAACAGGACGCCCAGGATTTTGGGCAAGTACCCTGATTTCCGTATCAAATAACCGAACACCAAACAGCACATTCCAAAAAACAACAGGCTCGCACCATAGCCTAAACTATGCACCCGGAGCGACATATATGCCAGGTCGTGCAGTTGCGGAGCCTCCAGCCCCGTCAGGTAATCCACCGGATCGAGGATGACCAGTGCAGCGATTTCGAAAAGCTTGGCCACGCCATAGATGCTGGTGAACGTGAGCCTGAAAAATGCGCCGAGCAAAGCCAGGTTCCGGTCCACCGGCTTGAGCAACAAATACAGGATCATTGCCAACGAAATATCGCAAACCACCGTGAGCATTTCTCCTGCCAGGCCTAGTCGGAACAGCGCCTCGGATTCCAATATTTTGTGGGCAGTAGCAGCCGGGTCATGCGCCACGATCAGGCTGCCCCGCACGAACATCTCACCGAACAGTGCGGCAATCACGATGTAGAGATAAATTGCCCCGCCTGTTCTGGCGTAGGTCTGAACAGGGGTCTTACTGGTCAGTGTTGCCATGTCTGTTTTTTTTTAAATTGTTGGCTGTTCTTCGGTAAAATGACTTTTCATCAAATATTCAACGAACAAATAGCTGTGGGAAAAAAAACAGACAGACCCCACTCAAAGTATGGCTAAATAATGGGAGGGGAAGATGAACCTTCATTGCCGGGAAGCTGGCATTTAAGTATTAGGATCGGGAGAGCGGCCCAGCCAAATCTTGGTAGGCCTCAACAAAAATTTTAAAATGAGGGAAGGCCGGCGAGGTTTTGAAAACTTCGGAGAAATGCCAGCCATGTTACATTCGATGTAGTTGAAGATTTCCGTGAAGGCATCCTCAAAGGTGTCAAAAATCCCGTCCTGCAAAAGCTCGCCCTTCAACCTGCTGAAAAAGGACTCTGCGAAGGCGTTGTCGTAGCAGTCTCCCTTGCGTGACATGCTCTGCCGGTAGCCCCGCTTTGCCAGGTGCTTCCTGAACTTCGCACTGGCGTATTGGCTGCCTTGGTCGGAATGTGCGATTGCCCCTGTTGTCAGGTTCCTTCTGCCCTCGGCCTTTTGCAGGGCCTTGAGGACTATTTCCGCCCGCATGTGCGTGTCCAGGCGCCAGCCGACCAGCTTCCTTGCGAAGAGGTCGAGCCATGTTGCGAGGTAGGCCCACTTACCGCCGCTGAGCGGCACGTAGGTGATGTCGCCCACCAGCACCTGGTTCGGCCCCGTCGGGCCGCTTTCCAATATCACGTTCCCTCTCGGCTTCCTTCATCCGCTTGCGCAACTGCTCCGCCTCTTCACGGGCGGCCTTCAGTTCCACGCTGTTCTCCGATGCCGACAGGCCATTTTCCTTACTCTTCCAGTTGTACAGCACCTGTTCGCTGACGCCGAGCAGTTCGGCCACTTCTTTTGTGCCCTTGCCGTTTTTCAGCATCCTGAGCGCCTCTTGTTTGAACTCCTTGTCATACTTGCGGCGCAAGCGGTTCGCACTAACATGACTTACTTGTTGTTGTTGTTGTTGTTGTTTCTTCAGGACACAAAACTAAGTTAGATTTGTGTCCGGCTAAATCAGACCACCTCAGTCATCCTCCGCGCTTTTTAGTAACGATGAAAAAATAACTTCACCATTTTGATTTTGAAAACCCCAGCAATGGAGGGGTTTTTTAAAAATAATCCCGATTTCACATCGGGATTATTTATTCCTTCAATCCTTAGTTCAGCCAAAAAAAGTCAGGTTCTTGTTTTCTCAATTGCAGCCAAGGTCAACCCTTGACTGTGGGTCGTTGAAGGGGAAGCAGTTCCCTGAGCGGATGGACAGCGGCTGGTACCGCAGCAGGTTCGGATCCCGCAGTCCGTGCTCGATGAAGGTGGTGATGGCATCAATCTCACTTTCCGACAAGCCCAGCGGCTTAAACTGTTCGGCCAGTTGGCTGTCCGGCACATTGGGGTTTTCCTTGACCGCCTTGTTTTTATAAACCACCACATCCCTGACACTGTGGAAGCTGGAACCGTGGCCATAAAAAGGCGAATCAGCCAGGTTGTACAGCTGGGGCACCTTGAACTTGAACTTGTCTTCCTCCCTTTTGGTGAAACTGAAACGGCCCTGGTTTTCATTCGAATTCGCATCCGTGCCATAGGTAGCTTCCTGGTTCTCAAACAAATCCTTCATGCCGAGTGCATAAAATTCCATATTGGCCAACGATGGGCCATTGTGGCAACTGGCGCAGTTGGCCTTTCCAAAAAACAGGATGGCCCCTTCTTTTTCCTGGGCAGTCATGGCGTTGGAATTGCCGTTCAGCCAAAGCTGGAACGGGGCCTGGTTGGCCAAAATTGACCGCTCATAAGCGGCAATTGCCAATCCTGCGTGTTCCCGATCGTATCGCACAACTTTGTCCACATCGGGAAAGGCAGCGTCGAAGAGGTTGCGGTAGCCGAGTTCCTCGCAAACATCGTCGTTCATTTTCAGGCGGTGTACGTCCTGGGCTGCAATGGCCTGGCTTTCGGTGCCCTGGTAGCCGAGGTGGTTCACCTCCTTCGGGGTGCCGGCCGTCCAACTGGCTTCTGTGCCGGCGTTGACCCCCACGGCACCGAACTGGCCGTTCCACAGGATGGCTTCCTGGTAGGCTATGTTCAAAGCAGAAGGGCTCCTTACGGGCTGGACGTCTAGTTCCTTTAGGTCGTATAGTGGGTCGGGCACCCTTCCCTCGCCATTGATGCCAAAGCCCAGCCCACCGTCGGAAATCCCCTGGTGGCGGCCAGCCTGGAACCCCGCACTGGCAAAGTGGCAGGAAGCACAGGAGTACATGCCGGCATGTTCGGGGTGCTTTGGGTTCAGGGCAATCCCTGTTTCATGGAAAAGCAGGGCGCCCAGGTTGATTTTTTGCTGGGTGATGGGGTTTCTCGGGTCTTGGGGTATCTTTGAAAATTCCGTGCTGAAAGGGAGCCTGAACCCCGCTTTCCCAGCGCCGCCGGAGGCATCTTTCAAGGCTTGTTCCAACTCGCTGTCCAAAGATAAGTTGTTGACAGGTTCGTCTTTTTGACAAGCGGAAAACAGTAATCCAATGCCCAACACAATCGTGAAGATTTTGAATTTCATGGTAATGTTACTTTAGAGTGGTGAAAAAATAAATCGGCTATTCTGGAAAAAGAGGGGGGACTGAGCAGTAATAAAGGGGAAGACAACGAGGGGAAGGAAAGATGCCTTCATCTTGCAATGTCCTTGCCAAGACAAAACAACAGCACAAATTTAACGCTCAGCAGGCTAAAGTAGATAAAATATGGATGTGATTTTTGTCAAAAGAAAACGATTTTTCTCCCTGTCGCCCGTTAACCTCCCAACCTTCCATCCTGCAACAACAGGTTTGGTGCAAATGCCTTTGGTTTTTTACCACTGGCCATTAGCCCAATGGGTTTTCAAAAATATATGGACAATTTGTTTTTCCTTCGCTGCCTACTTTTGCATTTTGTTTTTCCTCACAAAATTCTATGACAAAATGACCATCAACCTTGTTTCCGATACTGTCACCAAGCCCACACCTGCCATGCTCCAGGCCATGATGGCTGCAACGGTAGGGGACGATGTTTTTGGAGAAGATCCCACGGTAAATGCCCTGCAGGAAAAAGCAGCCAGGCTGTTTGGCAAGGAGGCGGCCCTTTTTTGCCCCTCCGGCACCATGACCAACCAAATAGCCATTAAGTGCCATACACAGCCACTGGACGAAGTCATCTGCGACCACTTTTCCCACATTTATCAGTACGAAGTAGGCGGGTATGCCTACAACTCGGGGGCGGCGATCAACCTGATTGAGGGCACCCATGGTAAAATCACCGCAGCGCAAGTGGAAGCCGCCATCAAGCCCGTATATGACTGGTTGCCCCTCAGCCGCCTGGTCGTTTTGGAAAACACGGCAAACAAGGGCGGCGGCAGTTACTACACTTTGGAAGAAGTGAAGCCCATCAGCCAGCTTTGCCGGCAACGGGGGCTGAAACTCCACCTCGATGGTGCCAGGTTGTTCAATGCCTTGGTGGAAACAAGGGAAACTGCCCTGGAATGGGGGGCACCCTTCGACAGCATTTCCGTCTGCCTGTCAAAAGGGCTGGGCGCACCGGTCGGCTCGTTACTGATTGGCGATGAGGCCTTTATCAAACAGGCCCGCCGGGTACGCAAGGTGATGGGCGGCGGTATGCGGCAGGCGGGCTACCTGGCAGCGGCAGGTATTTTTGCGCTCGACCACCATGTGGAGCGGCTTAAAGAAGACAACCAACGGGCAAGGATTCTGGGCCAAACCCTGGAGGTGCAGCCCTGGGTAGAAAGTGTGCGGCCCGTGCAAACCAATATCGTTATTTTCGACCTGCAGCCGCCACTTTCGGCGGCCTCTTTTTTGGAAAAATTGTTGGCGAAAGGCATCCAGGCCGCCCCCTTCGGCCCCCGCACGGTACGGTTTGTGACACACCTTGATTTTACGGAAACGATGCTTGGCACCACGGTCGAAGTGTTGAAGTCGTTTGCATGAAAATAGCTTTTATGAAGTACCTCTTTTTTTTGCTCCTGATTTTCTCCTGCCCGGGTTTCCTATTGGCCCAGAAAGGGAAAAAGAAAGCCGCCGGCGAGCAATATCCCGGCTGGTTTGCCAGTGGCTATTTTGCTTTTCAAAACTCGAATGTCAGGGTAAGGGAAGACGAGAATTGGAACATGATTTATAAAAGTGTAACTTTTTTTCAGGGCGGCAGCGGCAGGGCTGGTGGCGTCCAGGCGGGCTATGGTTTCAACCCAAAACTGGACCTGCTACTGGGCGCAAGTTTTGGAAAACAAAGTATTGTCCAAACCTCCAATTTTCCCATCTCTTTTATCGATCCAACTCAATACGGTGCAACGGAACAAATTGGTGCCCACCGCTTTGTGACCATTCACAGCCTGGAGGTGCCCATCGAGGCACGCTACAAATTCCTTATCGGACGGGCATTTTCCGTGTACCCCTCGCTCGGGGGCCTCCTTGTTTTTACCACCCACAAAAAACAGGACGTGGAGGCCTATTTGGACAACGGCGCTGTGGCGACCCACCCGGCCAACGATTTTTCCCTGGCCAACGACCGGCCGTTCAATGTGGCCATCCAGGCTAAGCTGGGCTTTCGCCTGCAACTGGCCAAGCCGCTTTTTATTAAGGTCGAACCATTTTATAAATGGTACCTCGCCAAAGAGCAACTGTTGACGGAATTTGCCAATACCAACCTGCGCTCTTTCGGCGTGTGGGTGGGCATGGAGTACGTGCTGGGTTTCCAGCAACTCTAATTATGAGGGAAGTAGAGGAAAACAGCCTGTTTATTGATTAATCTTGAGCTTGCCGCCTGCATTCCCCATTTTTGGGGCTATATTCAACTGTGCCATTTTTGCACAGGTGATCGATGGTGAGAATATTTTTTGAAAACCAAACTCCTCGGACCGGACTACATTTTTCCAACATGAATTTTTTTCCCAAACGCAATACGTTGATTCAAATCCTTTTTTGGGGCGGGCTATGGGTGCTCATTCCCATGCTCTGGTCCGGCGACTGGGATCATTTCGATATGTTCCTTGTGCGCAGCCTCATCATGTTTTTGGGCATTCTCGCCGTCGTTTGGGTAAATATGGAAGTCCTGCTGCCCCGTTATTTTTTCAGCCAGAAACAAGGGCTTTATGTGGCGCTGGGCCTGGGCATGGTGCTGGCCATCATCCTGCTGATAGAATGGGACGGCGCCCCCTGGGGGGAATATTTTTACCGTGCCTCCAACCGCGGCAAAGGGGGCGGGCGGCAGGAAATGTCGCCGTTCCGGGTCATGAAAATCCTCGGCGGGGCCATGCCCTATTTCACCGCCTTCATCGGCAGCGCACTGTTTGAAATCGCCCGATTTGCGAAGCAAAAAGAAAAAGAAGCCGCCGACTACCGGAGCGAAAAGCTGGAGGCAGAGATGAAATTCCTCAAGTCGCAGTTCAACCCGCACTTCCTGTTCAATGCCCTCAACAACGTCTATACCCTCACCGTCATCAAATCGGACAAAGCGCCCGACAACCTGCTCAAGCTCTCCGGCATGTTGCGCTATATGCTCTACGACTGCAAGGCCGATACGGTGCCCCTGGGCAAGGAGATAGAATACCTGCGCCACTTCATTGACCTGCACCTGTTGAAGGACAGCCGGGGGCTGAACGTGCGGATAGATCTGGACGAAAGCAGGCCCGATTTGAAAATTGCTCCCATGTTGTTGCTCCCTTTTGTGGAAAATGCCTTCAAGCACAGCCGGATTGAAGATTTGGAGAATGGCTGGATCAGTATCAGTTTGAAGACCAGTGCGAAGGAGGTAGTTTTTGAGGTTAAAAACAGCCTGCCCAAGGCGGGTTTCACCAAGGACAAAGTGGGCGGCATCGGGCTGGAAAACGTAAAACGCCAACTGGAACTGCTCTATCCCGGCCACCATGAACTGAAGATTGGCAAGCAACAGGATGCCTTCGAGGTCTATCTGAGAATTGAGATGAGCGCTTCCTGATTTTTTTTTTACTCCCTTAGTTTTCCTGTCAACACACTCACTTTGGAATTAAATGGGTTTCCCGATGAACGCCGGAACGAGACCACTTGCCCTGTGTGCCAGAGGGCGTCGGCGATGGGGCCATTAAGGAGGTTCCAAAAGGGAAGTTCCGTTTTGCCATCTTCATTTTCAAAAACGATGGGCATTTCCTCTAATTTAAATTTGCCCTCTTTTAGAAGGTTGCTGGCGGCTTCCAGGTTCTCCAGGGTCAATTTTCTTTTTTCCTCAAAATCGACGGGTGCTTCTTCCCCTGAGCGGACGTTCGGTTCTCTCCTGACGGCATTCAGGATGACATTGGACAGGCCCAAAATGTGGTCTAGTGTTTCCCCTGAGGTTCTGGCCTCAGCGCTGGGCCGGAAAGCCAGGTCTTCCGGGCGCAGCCCTTCCGTGGCCCAGTAATAGCGGAAGCCGAGGCCGTCAATCATGCGGGCGGCCACCGTTTCGGGGGTAAAGGTTTCAGGGTATTCTGGAATTTCTTTGAAGGGCAAGTTGCCCTGCGCCTGGAGAAAGGTAGCAGCGAGGCAGAACAAGGAAGTTAAACATGACATTTTCATAAAAGAGATAGTTTTAAAGGTGAAGGTATTGAAAAAAAACTTTCTCCCTACCTTGCCCGCCGCAAATGCAAAACCATGCGGCACTACGATTTCCTGCTTATCGGTGGCGGTATTTTCGGCATAACGGCGGCGGTCGAACTGCGCCAGCGTGGCCACCACGTTGGGCTACTCAACCCCGGCCACATTCCACATCCCTTGGCCGCCTCCACCGACATCAGCAAAGTGGTGCGCATGGAATACGGCCCCGATGAACAGTATATGGACATGGCGGCGGAAAGCATCGAAGGCTGGCACCGCTGGAACGAAGAGGCGGGCGAAACGCTCTACCACGAAACCGGCTTTTTGCTGCTCTGCAAACAACCGATGGAAACAGGCCGGCAGCAGTTTGAATGGAAGAGTTTCAAGGCTCTTTTGAGCAAAGGGTTTGCTCCTGAAAGATTGGATGCCCATGCTATTTCGGAAAATTATCCGGTTTTGTCAAATAGTCCTTATGTGGACGGCTTTTACCATCAAAAAGCTGGCTATGCCGAGTCGGGGAGGGTGGTGGAATGGCTCGTTGGCAGGGCCGGGAAATTGGGGGTTGAAATTCATGAAAACCAAACAGCTTCCCGCCTGATCGAAGCCAAAAGAGGCATCACTGGGGTGAAAACCAAAGAAGGCCAAAGTTTTGCTGCAGGCCAGGTGGTTGTGTGCGCAGGGGCCTACACGCCTTTGCTTGTACCCGAATTGAAACCTTTTATGAAAGCGACCGGGCATCCCATTTTTCATATAAAGCCAAGCCGCCCGGATTTGTCCTCCTATCCCAAATTGCCTGTTTTTGCTGCCGATATTTCCAATTCGGGCTGGTATGGCTTCCCACTGCACCCAATAGCCGGTGTGGTGAAAATTGGAAATCATGGCAAAGGGCTGAACCTGCACCCTGAATTGGACGAGCGGGTGGTGACGGAAGCCGATACCTTGCTCTTGCGGCAATTTTTAAAAGAATCTTTTCCTTTGCTGGCCAACGACCCCATTGTTTTCACCCGCCGCTGTCTTTATTGCGACACACTGGACGGCCATTTCTGGATTGACCGCCATCCGGAAAAAGAGGGGCTGACCGTGGCCGCAGGCGGTAGCGGCCACGCTTTCAAAATGGCGCCTATTTTAGGGAAATTGATTGCCGCCGCCGCCGTGGGCGGGGATGATAAATGGCTGCCCCGTTTCCGTTGGCGGCATTTGGAACAAAATAAGGAAAATGAAGAAGCTGCCAGAAACCGCTGATTTTGCCCTGCTCGAAATACAATACCTCCCCCCCGTCCAGTATTTTTCCCTGCTGGCAAACCATCCCGTCGTTTACCTCGAACAGCACGAACATTACGCAAAAGGCTCGTACCGCAACCGCTGCCACATCGCCGCCGTGAACGGGGTGCAGCGCCTCAGCATCCCCCTCAAAAAAGGCAAAAACCAGCGGCAGCCCATCCGGGAAGTTCGCATCGCCTACGACGAACCCTGGCGGTCGCAGCATTGGCAGGCCATCCAAACGGCTTACGGCAACTCGCCGTTTTTTGAACATTATGCTGATAGTTTGCAGCCATTTTACAGCGAGAAAAAATATGAATACCTGTGGGACTGGGATTTTGATTTGTTGATGTTTCTGGTGAAATGTTTCCGTTTACAAACAGAAATCCGGGTGACCGAAAAATACGAAGCGCAACCTGCCGGCTTGTTGGATTTGAGGGGCACCATAAACCCCAAAATTGAAAATGCTGATTTTCGGCCTGTTTATTACCCCCAGGTTTTTGAAGACAGGCACGGGTTTTTGGGCAATTTGAGCGCGCTGGATTTGCTCTTTTGTGCCGGGCCTGGTGCCCGGCAGGTTTTATCAACAAGTTCCTGAATAATGCTGGAATTTAAACCGAATAAATATAGTTCGTTTAAAAATTAGCTTCTTTGACAAATCTTGTGGTCATCCATTAAAACGGCTCAAAGTGATAGCCAATTTTCAACCCACGACTTAAGTCGTGGGTTGAAAATCAAGCGGTTATGTGCTAAACCGTTTTAACGGTTTCCTTACTCCACAGAATTTGTCAAAGAACGAAAACTTACAATCATCCATCATCCAATATCCGTTATGAAATACCACCTCCGCCCTTGGTCAATAGACGATTTGCCCGCCCTGGTCAGATACGCCAACAACCCAAAAATCGCCCAAAACCTCACCGGCCATTTCCCGCACCCATACACAGCGGAAGCGGGGAAAAATTTCATCCACATGGCCAGTGCCCCTACTCCCACCAGGATCTTCGCCATTGAAATAAACGGCGAAGCATCTGGAGGCGTTGGCGTCCACCCGCAGCAGGATATTCACCTCAAGACTGCCGAAATGGGCTACTGGCTCGCCGAGCCATTTTGGGGCAAAGGCATTATGACCGAAGTGGTAAAGGAAATGATTGATTATGCCTTTGAAACCTTTGACATCGTGCGCCTTTACGCCCGCCCGTTCAGCAGCAACGTAGGTTCGCAAAAAGTGCTGGAAAAAGCAGGCTTCACCCATGAAGCCACGTTGAAAAGTTCCATTTTCAAAAACGGTCAGATCCTTGACGAACTCATCTACGCCATTGTGAAATAACCAGCCGTGCCCTCATTCACTCTTTGTCTCATTCTCTCATTGTCCCATTGTTTTGCCATTCGCCCGAAACCCAATACATTTGAACCCATACTTTGGGGGAACGAGCATAACATTCCCAATCCATGAAAACTCTTGCCGACATCCAGAAAGAACTGAGGGATACCCTGCCAGAGGGCATTGACCTCGTCATCCAGGCCATCAAAAACGTTTTGCCCAACGGCACCGACAAATACAATGACCTCATCCTGATTGAAGCACGCTACCGGGAGGTAAACCACCAGTTGCTGCAGGGCATTTTGTCAAATGAAGACGCCCAACTGGCGTTCAACAAAATCCGAAAAGATATTCTTGATTTCATCAACTCCTTGACGGACAGCCATTTGGCAAAAAATGATGGCGCAGCCCAGGCTGGCCAGCCCGATATTTACAACGGCGAAGTATTTTACCGCATCCCCGACCAAATGGTGCTGAACGAGGAGATAAAGTGCATCGTCCGGGTGGCGTTTGACCGCCAAATCCTGCTGGAAGGAATCGAGGTAAAACAAGACGATGTGGTAAAAGACATCCGCATCTCCGACGTAATGGGTGTGGAGTTGCTCGACCCCGATCCGGAAAATGCCTTTGCTATCCGCACCTTTTCCGATGCCGTCCAGTTCGTGGACAAAGACCTTTCTACCGAGTGGCTTTTTTATGTAAAACCCTTAAAAGCAGGCAACCATCCGCTGATTTTGAAAATATCCGTCATCGAAATAAAGGAAGGTGTGGAGCGCAAACGGACGGTGGTGCTGGAGGAGCAGGTGGAGATTTTCACCACGCCAATACCGGAAAAGGGGGAGGCCGCTGCTTTTGTCAGTTCCGGTGTTGCGATCAATATGGCCAATGCACAGCAGGCCGGCCAGGAAGAAGTGGACAGGGGCGGAGCAGTAACACCACCACCTCCGCAGCCTGGGGGTGGGGGGCAGGTACCCTACAGCCCAGTAATAGAACCTGGTCCATTAGGCCCTTCCCCAAAATCGCCTTTTCCATTGAAGCGGGTGATGAGTGCACTATCGGCGCTTTTGGTGCTGGTGGTGGCTTCTTTTGCTTTGTTCAAATACCTGGGAGACCCCAATAAGAACGACGTGCCGTCAGTGGCGGAGGTCAGCAGTGTAAAAGAATTGGAAAACATAAAAAGGCAGCGCCCTGGAAGCCCGGAAGCCATTGCCGCCCAGGAGAAAATTGATAGTTTGGATGCCGCATTTTGGAGTAAAACAGTTCCTGCCGCCGACACTACCCAATTGTTGGCCTACATAAAAGAATTCCCGGACGGCAAACATGTAACCGAAGCCTACCTGATGCTGGAACAGGCCCGGAAGCCTTTGGTGAAAGATGTCATTTTCTCCTGGCAACTCACTGATTCGGTGTTGAATGTAAACCTGGACGGCGGTGTGCCACCTTACTTTTTCTCTTTCATAAATGCAGATACGACTTATAAACAAGTGTCGAGGGACTCGGGCGGTGCATTTTCAATTCCCCGCCCGGATATAGCCCCCGGCAACTACGAACTCATCCTGCAGGATGCGAAAGGGAGGTCTATTTCCGATAGCCTTTTTGTTGAAAAACTGGACAAAGCCCCGGTGAAAAAAGAGGAGAAAAAACCGACCACGGGCGTCACCCGCAAGCGCAAAAAACCTGCCCCACCAAAGCCCGAGCCGCCCAAAACCAATCCAACCGTAACGCCTACGAACACGCCGACCAAACCCAAAGAAGAACCAGTGACTGAAACGCCACCCCAGCCTGAAAAACCAGTGCCGATGAAGTCGGCGGCTCGGAAACCTATTTACAAAGGCTGCGATAAAAAGAAGCAGTCTAAGCAAGAAAAATGCACAGTAGATGAAATTCGGGACTTCATCCGTGACCGCATAAAATACCCTGACGAGGCCTTGCGCAAGGGTATAGAGGGCACGGTGAACGTTGAATTTGTCGTTGAAAAAGACGGCAGCATCACTGATGTGAAATACCTCAACGAAATTGGTGGAGGTTGCGGCGCAGAGGCCGTGCGCCTGGTGAAAATGATGCCCCGGTTCAAGCCGGGCTTGAGTACAAAGGGGGACCCTGTCAGGGTTTTGTACCAGCTACCGATTACTTTTCGGGTGAGGTGATGGGTTGATTTTTAAAAGGCAAAGCTTCGTGCCGTTTTGATTATTTTTGCAAAAATTACTGCTTCATGCTAATCGCAAATCCAATCTACGATACCGTCTTCAAGTACATGATGGACGACAACAAAGTGGCCAGGATTTTCTTGTCGGCCATCATTGGGGAGGAAATTGTCGAATTGGAATTGCGCCCCACAGAACGTGCCTACGGATTAGACACGCCCTCGATCGCTGTGTACAGGTTGGATTTTGCTGCAAAAATAAAGGCCAGGTCCGGCGAGTTGAAACTGGTACTGATTGAAATACAAAAAGCCAAGTACCCATCGGATATTATGCGGTTCAGGCGTTACCTGGGCTATCAGTACGCCGACGACAACAACACTGCAAAAGTGGTAATGGATAGTGGGGGAGAACGTTACATAACCTTGCCAATATTGACTATCTACTTTCTCGGCCACAAGCTGGAACACACAGATGCTCCCGTGATAAAGGTGAACAGGCAATGCATAGATGTGGTATCGGGAAAGCCCCTGGAAGAAAAAGAAGAATTCATTGAGAGCCTGACCCATGATAGTTTCATCATACAGATTCCGGCATTGAAAAATAAGCGGCAGACAGAGCTTTTAGTACTGTTGAGCGTGTTCGATCAAGCCAATAGGTACAGCGGCAGCCACATACTGGATGTGAACGAGGAAGATTTTCCCGAAAAATTCCGTCCCATTGTCCGGCGGTTGCAAATGGCAGGTTCCGAAAGAAAGATCAGGGACACCATGATCGGGGAAGACGACATATTGGAAGGGCTGAGGATGCAGGAGCGAACCATTGCCAGGCAACAAAAAATATTGGCCGATAATCAAAAAGAAATCGAAGGGAAAGAAAAGGAGATCGAAGAGAAAGAAAAGGAAATTGAGCGCCTGCGGAAGCTGCTTGAAGGCAAATAATCCGCCTGTCTAACAACACAAAAACAATGACCAACATACTTGACGACAAACTCCAAACCCTCCGCTCCCAGATTGACGAGATCGTCAAAGACCTGCACGATCTCACCGTTCAGATCCACCACGACGAACTGGCCCGCACCGTGAGCGACCTGCGCAACCGCATCAACGAGCCGTTCATGTTCGTCATCGTGGGCGAGGTGAAGGCGGGGAAGAGCAGTTTCGTAAATGCCTTATTGTCAACAGGAAAGGAAATCTGCCGGGTGGCGCCCCAGCCCATGACGGACACCATCCAGCAGGTGATTTGGGGTGAAAAAGAGGAGGTGATCACTATCAACCCCTACCTGAAAAAAATCACCCAGCCCGTCGAAATCCTCAAAGAGATAGCCATCGTGGACACGCCCGGCACGAACACCATCGTGGAGCACCACCAGGAAATCACCGAGCGCTTCATCCCGGCCAGCGACCTCATCGTTTTTGTTTTTGAGGCAAAAAACCCGTACCGCCAATCGGCCTGGGAGTTTTTTGATTTTATCAACACCGAGTGGCGGCGCAAAGTGGTTTTTGTTTTACAGCAAAAAGACCTGATGAACAGTGAGGATTTGGCGGTGAATGAAAAAGGGGTGTTCGATCACGCCGTGAAAAAAGGCATCCATGAGCCGCACGTTTTCGCCGTGTCCGCCAAACAGGAAATAGAGGGCAACGAAAGCGAAAGCGGCTTCCTCCCGCTGCGCCATTTTATCAAAGAAAACATCACGGGCGGCAAGGCACCCATCTTGAAATTGCAGAACAATATCTCCACCAGCCGCAATCTCAACGAGCGTATTGCCAAGGGCGTGGCCGACCGCCGCAAGCAATGGGAACTGGACGTTGCTTTCCGGAAAGACGTGGCGCAAAACCTTGAAAAACAGGAGTCTAAGTCGCTGCGCCAAGTGGACATGCTCGTGGAAAACCTCATCGCCGGCTACGACCGCATCACCCAAGCCAAAGAGCAGGAATTGAACGATGGCCTCTCATTTTTTACGCTGCTGCGCCGGAGCATCGCCGGTATTTTCACCAAAAAAGCAAACGCCCAGCAATGGCTGGAGGGCCTCGCCAAAGACCTCGATCAGGAACTCCACCTCGAACTGCAGAAAAAGCTCAACGAAAACGTGGCCGACCTCGCCGACAGCATCCAGCAAATGGCCAAGCTGATTGACCTGAAAATCCAGTCGAGCCAGACCGTGCTGCGCAACAACCACGAAATTTTCAGCGACATCGCCGAGCGCCGGGCCAATGTGCTGCAGGAGTTGCAGGACACCTTTCACCGCTTCCTCAACCGCCCGGAAAACTTCACCGCCGACCATCTTTTCCCCGACAAGCGGACGCCCACCACGTCCATCGCTACGGGCAGCGGCCTCGCCGTGGTGGGCGTCATCCTCGCTGCCGTCACGAAGCTCGCCGTTTTCGACATCACAGGCGGTATCCTTACGACCATCGGCGTGCTGTTCGCCGGCTTCACTTCATCGGCCAAGCGCAAGAAAATCATGGACGGTTTTGACAAGGAAATACTGAAAGGCAGGTACGCCCTGCAAACGGAACTTTCCGGCAAACTGCGCACCTACGTGACGGACATCAAGGTGAAGATTGACGCCAACTTTGAGGGTTTTGACGAGATGCTGGCGCAGGAGGAAGGGCAGATTGGGAGGTTGGGGGAACGGCAGCGGGGGATTGGGGAGCGGTTGGATGTGGTGGAAAAAGCTATTGCCTAATTAATTCCCACTTTATGAAGTACAAATACATTACCACAGACCCAGGAATTCTTGGTGGCAAACCCATCATCAAAGGAACGAGGCTTAGTGTCCAATTCATTCTTGAAACAATCGCCTCTGGTGCTTCTATTGAAAATTTGCTGGAAGAATTTCCATATTTATCAAAAGAAACTATCCAGGAAGTGCTCAATTTTGCAGCCAATAACCAAATAAATTCTGAATGATACCAAAGAAAAAACTCCAGGTTTTCGTCTCCTCCACTTACATGGATTTGGTCAAAGAAAGGCAAGTGGCTGTGGAAGCTATCTTGCAAGCAGGGCATATCCCTGCGGGAATGGAGTTGTTTGCAGCGGGTGATGAGGAGCAGTGGGACGTGATAAAAAAATGGATTAAAGAGTCTGATGTTTGCGGTGCGACATAAAGTTTTAATGAATACGCACGACATATTGTTTTGAAAAATCAGTTCATTGACTTACGGTTAAATTGTACAGGTTTTCTTTTGAAAATCTATCATCAGAGATGGTTCTAAGGATATTCTGGTCTTTGTCCAAGCACAACCATGCAAAATCCTTGGGCGAAAACTTGCAGAACACGACAGTGCCCTTGTGTTTCAGTCCGACGGAAAAGTTCTTTGAGTAAAGGGCAATCGTGCCGGCAGAGGAGACTTTCCTTGGGTAAACGGCATGCGAAAGCAGCCCGTATGCCAGGTTCTCATCAAATCGGGCTTCCTCGAATTTTCTGGGATTGTCGTGAAGCTCGGGGAAGAGTTCCTTTCTGGTCACCTTTCCAAGGCGTGTCACCTTGTAGACTTCCCGCTGGCAACGGGCCGCTTCGTCGAGCCTTTCCTGCAATTGTCCTACATTGGCACATCTGTATGCATCTGCCCAGCGGGCGGACGTGCCCTGGTTGTTCTCCACGTTTGCGTTGTCAGTGGGCCGCTTGGGGCGGTTGAGGATGTGCCTGATGCCCCACGCCGCCAGCCAAAGGGACATGATGGGGATGACATCCCTTGTTGGCACGCCGAAGGGCTCGCCGTTGTCACTCCTGATGGCTTTCGGCACCCCCCATTGGCGGAACAGGTCGAGCATGGTCTGTCTGACCTGCTGGATGTCCGCCATACAGATACGCCCGAGGGGGGAAAGCCTTTGCCTTCAGGATGGCATTGCTCTTCGTGTCGGTGACGTGCGGTGCGACATAAAGGTTTAGCGAATTACTGCGACATAAAGTTTTGAAATAACGTTCTTTGACATTCGGTTAAAAAGTACACAAACCTATGGGACAAGCAAAACCAGTACAACTCAGACTACAGATTGCACGAGAAAGGCAGACTGAAGGCGTTAGCTACCTGGAGCTTTACAATCGCCACGGTATCAGCTACAATACAGTCAGGAGCATCTGCGCCTCCTACGAATCGAAGGGGGAGGCCGGCCTTGTTCCGAACTATTCTGCCTGCGGACGGCCAGTGACGCCCGGCTCCGGGAAAGGTTACCGGCTCGTCAGGCTCATCAAGCACTTGCACCCTGAGTGGGGTGTGCCGTACATCACCACCCGCATCAGAGAGGACTTCCCCGATTTAGAGCTGTTGAGCGACCGGCAGTACCAAAGGCGTTTGAAGGCAGACGCTCCTGGAATCGTCGTGCCCCCGGCAAAGCTGCCCAAGGAGCCGCCACCGGAGAGGCCCCGGCTGGCCAACGACGAGTGGCAGGTGGACGCCAACGAAAGGATTGGCCTGGCGGATGGCAGCGAAGGCTGCTACCTCAACGTCACCGACACGAAGAGCAATGCCATCCTGAAGGCAAAGGCTTTCCCCCCTCGGGCGTATCTGTATGGCGGACATCCAGCAGGTCAGACAGACCATGCTCGACCTGTTCCGCCAATGGGGGGTGCCGAAAGCCATCAGGAGTGACAACGGCGAGCCCTTCGGCGTGCCAACAAGGGATGTCATCCCCATCATGTCCCTTTGGCTGGCGGCGTGGGGCATCAGGCACATCCTCAACCGCCCCAAGCGGCCCACTGACAACGCAAACGTGGAGAACAACCAGGGCACGTCCGCCCGCTGGGCAGATGCATACAGATGTGCCAATGTAGGACAATTGCAGGAAAGGCTCGACGAAGCGGCCCGTTGCCAGCGGGAAGTCTACAAGGTGACACGCCTTGGAAAGGTGACCAGAAAGGAACTCTTCCCCGAGCTTCACGACAATCCCAGAAAATTCGAGGAAGCCCGATTTGATGAGAACCTGGCATACGGGCTGCTTTCGCATGCCGTTTACCCAAGGAAAGTCTCCTCTGCCGGCACGATTGCCCTTTACTCAAAGAACTTTTCCGTCGGACTGAAACACAAGGGCACTGTCGTGTTCTGCAAGTTTTCGCCCAAGGATTTTGCATGGTTGTGCTTGGACAAAGACCAGAATATCCTTAGAACCATCTCTGATGATAGATTTTCAAAAGAAAACCTGTACAATTTAACCGTAAGTCAATGAACTGATTTTTCAAAACAATATGTCGTGCGTATTCATTAAAACTTTATGTCGCACCGCAATGTTTTGATGCTCATACTTGGGGGTAGGTATGGGTCGGTTGAACAGAAAAGTGGCAAGAGTTATATTCAGTTGGAGTATGAATATGCTGTGGAATTAGGTAAACCCCATTGTGCTATGGTAGCTAATGAAGATTATTTGACTGAAAAATCAAAGACGACTGATTTTAATGCTCAGGATATTTTTGAATTTGATAATCAGGACAAGTTCAAGGCTTTTAAGAAAGTTGTAATGGGGAAAATGTGTAATTTCTGGAGCAATACTGATCAATTGTCAAAAGAAATAATTAGGTCACTTTTAGACAAAAGCGAAAATGAAAATTTAACTGGTTGGATACGAGGAGACACATTATTTAATTTAAATAATGAAATTGACAAACTAAAAAAGGAAAATAGGAAATTGCATGAAAGTTTAGCAAATAGGGGTAGTGAAAGATACAACGGGCTAACATTCGATGAGATGTATCAAGCTTTATCAGCAATAAAAGTTGATTTGACAGGAATTAGATTAGACAAAAGTGCAGAACTATTTTTCAATGATATTTGTGAAAAAATAAAATCAGAGCATTTAAACCTCTTTCATATTCTTGTTCATGAAAGTTATTTTAGAGACGAAAGTGGCTGCACCTGTCCCCAAAAGTTGGACAGTTTTTCGGCTAGTTTAAGATGGAATACAATGAGGGATTAAAAGATCTTGTAAGCCGCCAATCAGCATGAGCAGCAGGTTCAGTCAAGGGCGGCTGCTGGGTGGCTTTGTGGGCTGGCAGTCGTTTATATACCCTTGACGGGTTCTGATGCGAGGCTATCTTTGCTTTCAAGATTATTTCATCCAGGCTTCGATGTCAACCGAAAAACACCTCCTTCGGTGTTTTGTAATCCAGGGAACTGTGCAATCTTCGATTATTGTAGTAATCAAAGTAATTGTTCAGCCCCCTAAAAAGTTCTTTTCCATTTTGGTAGGCGTGTAAATATACGTTTTCATATTTAACACTCCACCACAACCGTTCGACAAACACGTTATCCAATGCACGGCCTTTGCCGTCCATACTGATTCGGATCTTTTTATCTTTTAGTAAGCAAGTAAAATTCTTGCTCGTGAATTGGGAACCCTGGTCTGAGTTGAAGATCTCAGGTTGACCGTATGTAAAGGCTTGTTCCAGTGCAGCAATGCAAAAGCGTATCCCCAGGGTATTGGAAAGCTCCCAGGACAATACAAAACGGCTGAACCAATCTATTACAGCTACCAGATAAAGAAATCCTTTGGGCATTGGAATATAGGTGATGTCAATAGACCAAACCTGGTTTGGAGCCTTTATTTTCAGGCCTTTCAGCAGGTATGGATATATTTCGTGAGCCTCGTTTGGCTTACTTGTGTCAGGCTTTGGCAACACTGAGCGGATATTCATCAGGCGCATTAACCGGCCCACTCTTTTTTGATTTATGGCGTGGCCAATTCTGCGGAGATTTGCCGCCATGCTTGGCCGGCCCCATTGAGGGTGTTCTAAATGCAGACGATCAATCAGTTCCATCAGGCGGAGATTCTCCCCGCTTTCCCCTTTGGGTTCATAGTAAAAAGATGAACGGGGAATGTTTAGCAAACTACATTGACTCGTAATAGAAAGTCCGTTTTCCTGACCGATCAAAGCCATGCGATGGTGCTTAGGAAAGTTCCTCATATTTTTTTTTCAGCCAGTCCAATTCAAACTGGAGCTGACCGATCTGCTGGAACAATCGAGCTTCTTTTTCTTTGTCACCGCTGGGAGTCGGACCTCGTTTTTTGTCAAATAATGAACTACAACCTTCTAATAACTCCTTTTTCCAATTGGTGATTTGACTCGGATGTAGTTCATGTTTCTGAGCCAGTTCGGCTAACGTAAGCCGTTCTTGAATTGCTTCCAAGGCTACTTTTGCCTTGAATTTTGAATTGAAATTTCGACGTTTTTTTGCCATTTTTCGGACTGGTTTAAATGTGAAAATAGTTAAATTTTCCTTCTTAAACTATTGTCCAAAAATTGGGGACAACCGCAGACCTCTTGATGAAAGAGTGTATTCACACATGTTTTTAAATAAATTGCAGGCAAAAGGATTGATGGAGTTATTTACAAAAGAAGAGGAGATTTCTAAAGGGAATAGGACTACAATCCTTAGAAAACGCTTCATGAAAATCACAAATGAAGGAAGAAGGTTTCTGAATAAAGCAATCTATGAATTAGATTTGGGATAATGGAATATAGGAAAATGATGACTTTAAAAGGTGGAGATATCAAGAAGGCAATTAATTTATTAAGAGAAGGCCACCCCGTCGCCATCCCCACCGAAACCGTCTATGGCCTCGCCGCCAATGCCCTCGACCCCGATGCCGTCCTCAAAATCTTCAAGGCCAAAAACCGCCCGCACTTCAACCCGCTCATCTGCCACCTGCCGGATTGGGAAGCCGTTATAAAATACGTCGCCGACATCCCTGCTGATGCGGAGATTTTGGCCAAAAAATTCACACCCGGCCCCCTTACTTTTTTATTGGGAAAAAAGCCCATCATCCCTGATTTGGTCACGGCGGGCAGCCCCAAAGTCGCCATCCGCATCCCTGCCCACCCGATGACGAGGGAGTTGCTCTCGCTATTGGACTTCCCGCTCGCAGCACCCAGCGCCAACCCCTTCGGCTATGTCAGCCCGACCACGGCGCAGCATGTCTATGAAGGGTTGAAAGGCAAAATCCCTTACATCCTCGACGGCGGCGAGTGCCAAATCGGGCTGGAAAGCACCATCGTTGATTTTGAAAACGGCGAAGTCATCGTCCGGCGAAAGGGCGGGATAGCGGTGGAGGCCATCGAGCAGGCATTGGGCAAAAAAGTGTTGGTAAAAACCGAAAGCGAAGACCATCCCGTGGCGCCCGGCATGTTAAAGAGCCATTATGCGACGGCAACGCCGCTCTACGTCGGCGAAGTGGAGGTATTGGCAAAAAATTTCACCCAAAAAAAAATCTGCCTGATTGAGTTTGGGGAAAAGCGGGCGGAATTACCCGCCTTTGCCCGCTTTCAGCTTTCCGCTAATAGCTCTTTGGACGAGGCCGCCAAGCATCTTTTTAAAACCATGCGCCAGGCTGACAAGTGCGGAGCCGATGTCATTTTGGTGGAATGGCTGCCGGAAGAAGGCCTGGGAAGGGCGATCAATGATCGGTTGCGGCGGGCGAGGTTTATAGATAAACCAATTTGACAGGATGGGAATACGGATCGGGCAGATTGGACGGGTTAACACGGATTTTTCCTGATAGCCTGAATTTAAAAATTCGTAAAAATCCGCCCAATCCGCCCAATCCGCCCAATCAGTGTTCCAATCCCACCGCGTACAAATTTGGAATGCTTCCGGCAATGACTTGATGGCACAAATTCCCGCCACTTTTCCCAACTTTGCGCCGCTTTTTTAACAATCCTTGCAACAGCCCTACCTTTCAGCCGTTTGGTAAAAGCTATTTTGAAATTAGGGAATTGGTGAATTGGTGAACTGGTAAATTGGGACGGCATCTCTTGGACTGCCAACTGCCTCACTGACGAACCCTCGAACTCAAAAAATGGAAAGTTTAAGTTTTCAATACCCGACCTGGTACCTCCTGCTCTGCACACTCCTCGGACTGGCTTACGCACTGACGCTCTATTTCCGTGACAAAACCTTCGTGGAGCAATGGCCCAACCTGCACAAGGTGCTGGGCGTGCTGCGCTTCTTGGCGGTCACGCTGCTGGCCATTTTGTTGTTGCAGCCTTTGTTGAAATCACTCATCACCGACACCAAAAAGCCCGTCGTCGTGCTGGCGCAAGACCTGTCGGAGTCAGTAGGGACGGTGCTGAAAGATGCTGCGCTTGAAACCTACAAGCAGCAATGGGAGGCGCTGAAAAGTGATTTGGCCAAAAAATATGAAGTGGAGGAATATTCCTTTGGCAGCGAAGTTCGGCAAGGCGCCAATTTTGAAATGACCGACAAAATCTCCAACCTATCTGCTGTGATGCAAGAGGTGAGCGACTTATATGGTAACCAAAACCTGGGCGCTGTGGTGCTGGCCACCGACGGTATTTACAATGAAGGCAGCAACCCGCTCTATGTCAGTTCCAAACTCAACGCCCCGGTGTACGCTGTGGCGCTCGGCGATACGGTGCAGAAGAAAGACCTGATCCTGAAAAGGGTTTTTCACAACAAAATCGCCTACCTCGGCGACAAGTTCAGCGTACAAATGGACGTGGCGGCCCGCAATTGTGGCGGCAGTTCCACCAATATCACTATTTCAAAAATTGACGGCAGCAACGTCCGCAACCTGCAGAGCATCCCGCTGGCCATCGACAAAAACGACTATTTCACCACCAAGGAAATCATATTGGAGGCCAATGAAAGCGGGGTGCAGCGATACCGGGTATCGGTCGCCCCGGTGCAAGGGGAAGCGACCACGGCCAACAACGCCAAAGAGTTTTTCGTGGACGTGCTGGATGCCCGCCAAAAACTGCTCATCGTCGCCAACGCCCCGCATCCCGACATCTCGGCGCTGAAACAAACCCTGGAAGTCAACAAAAACTACCAAATCACCATCGCCTACATCAACGACCTGAAAGTCAATGTCGCCGATTTTGATTTCGTCGTGCTGCACAACCTGCCGAGCAACAAAAACGACGCCTCCGCCATCCTCAACACGCTGAACAGCCGTAAGATACCCCGCATGTTCATCGTGGGCTCGCAGACGAACCTGGCGAGGTTCAACCAGGTGCAGCCGCTGCTCAGCATCGTCGGCGACCAGCGCAACACGAACGATGTGCAGGGAATCTTCAACCCGAATTTCAACCTGTTCACCATTGATGAAAACCTGCGGAACAGCCTGCCGACCTTCAACCCACTGACCGCCCCATTCGGCGACTTCCAGTTACGGGGCGATGCGCAAGTGCTGCTCTACCAGCGGATTGGCCGGGTGGACACGAAATACCCGCTGCTGCTTTTTGGCGAAGAGAATGGGGTGAAAATAGCCGTGCTCGCCGCCGAGGGCCTCTGGCGCTGGCGCCTGTTCGACTACCTTCAGCACCAAAACCACGATATTTTCAGCGAACTGATCGGTAAGAATTTTCAATACACCACTATAAAGTCTGACAAGCGCCGCTTCCGCATTTCGTTGAGCAAAAATATTTTTAACGAAAACGAGCCGGTCATCCTCGATGCCGAACTCTACAACGAAAGCTATGAACTGGTGAACGAGCCGGACGTCAGCATGACCATCAAAAACAGCGAGGGCAAGGACTTCAACTATACTTTCAACAAAACCACCAACGCCTATACGCTGAATGCCGGGGTCTTTCCGGTCGGCAGCTACCGCATCCATGGCAGCGTAAATTACAACGGCCAGGCCCTCACTTTCGACGGCCAGTTCAGCGTGCAGCCCATCCAGTTGGAACTCTACGAAACCACTGCCGACCACGCCATGCTGCGCCGGCTCAGCCAGGAATTTGGCGGCCAGGTGTTTTACCAAAACCAGTTGGCGCAACTGGGGCAAACGCTGCTGGAAAAAGACATCAAGCCCGTCATCTATTCTTCCAGCCGCACCCGCTCGGTGATCAATTTGAAATGGATCTTCTTTTTGTTGCTGGGGCTGCTGTCGTTGGAGTGGTTCCTGCGGCGGTATTTTGGGGCGTATTGACCCGGTAGCTTAGCTTGATTGACTTTATAGATTTCGATAGGGTTTCGGTTCTAAGCCGCCTTGTCATTGCCGCAGGCAAACCGCAACGTTAAGAGGGCAGATAAAAGTACCGCCCATGACAGTCCTCATGACGTTGCAAGTTGCCTAATGGCAATGACAATCGGGGTTGTTGCAAACAATAATTTATTTCTGAAAGTCAATTTAGCTATGCTACCTGAGGACACTTCGCCTAATTCAACCGCCATTTTCCATGATTGACAATACAGTTTACCTACAAATCACCGCACCGAAACCTCACCAACGCATCATCGGCAAACTCATGATGCGGCTCGGGATTCTCTATTATGATGAAAACAAAATCCCTTTTGAGCCTTTCCCCGAAACGATGATTGACGAAAACCAAACCAGCCCTACGCCCGACATCCTCTTGTATGACAATGAAACCAAGACCAACCAAATTATCATCGAGGTGACAGGCAACACTGGTTTGAGAAAGGACATTGAAAAAGTCAAGCAATTGGTGGAAGATTATGGAGTGCCAGAGGGCTTTGTTTACAACTACAACACAGGCAAATGGTACAAGTACCAATTGGGCAAAGGGGAGGATATTGATACGCCTTCTTTTAGTCATTTGCTACATTTTGATCTTGATAAACTTTTGGACAGATAATTTCCATTTTTTGAAAAAATCGGGAGGAAGGTTGCATTTATCAAAAAATGCCTGAATCTTGCGGCCTCAATCATTTATCAAATGACCTTTTCGTACAGCGCATATTATTTTAGCTTTTACTTCTTCTTTTTTTGGGGCCTACCCAAAAAGCGGAAGCACCTTTATGCGCTGGTAAATTCATAAACTACTGAAAATCAGGCATAAAAAAAGGGAGTTCCGCTTGGGGCTCCCTTTTTTTATTGCCCAATTTCAGGCAAAACTTTTTGCCAAGCCATGGAAATCTCTTCCACATTGGAGCAAACGAAAACGGCGCAGGCCGTTCCCCAAAAAAATTCAAGGATCGTCATACAAGGTGTGCGGGGCGCTTTTCACGAGATAGCCGCCCGTAAATTTTTTGGGGAAAACATTAAAATCGTCCCGGCACTCTCTTTTGCGGAGCTTTTTGAAAAAATGGAAGCCGGAGGCACCGCCGATGCTGCCATTATGGCCATCGAAAACAGCATTGCCGGCAGCATCCTGCGCAACTACCACCTGCTCCAGCACAGCGACCTGACTATTACTGGAGAAGTCTATCTCCGCATAGAGCAGCACCTGATGGCACTTCCCGGCGTTGATATTTCACAACTTAAAGAAGTGCAGTCGCACCCCATGGCATTGGCACAATGCGCCCTGTTTTTCAAAAAACACCCCCATATCAAATTGACCGAATCGGCGGACACGGCAGAAAGTGCCGCCCGCATCCAGCAGGAAAATTTGTGGGATGTCGGCGCTGTCGGCAGCGAATTGGCCGCCGGTGCTTATGGCCTGGATATCATAGTCCGCTGCATAGAGACCAATCACCGCAACTTCACCCGATTCCTTGCGCTCGAACCAAAAGATTCGGCAGTCGCAAACCCATTGGCCAATAAAGCCTCCGTCAGTTTTTCTACTTCGCACGAGCCGGGCAGCTTGAGCCGCATCCTGTCCATGCTGGCCTCGCAAGGGGTGAACCTCACGAAAATCCAGTCCGTGCCCATCCTCGGCAAGCCCTGGCAGTACCTCTTTTTTGTGGATTTCATCGCTGAGAATAAAAATGCGTTGCAATCTACCCTGGAATGCTTAAAAGAAATGGCTCTTCAAACAACCGTCCTCGGCACTTACAAATCCGATAATTGGACCACAAACAATGAGTGAATGAAAGAATGAATAAATGATAGGATGAGCCGTAAACTCGAAAAATAATGACCAATGACCAATGACTAATGACCCAATGACAATGATAACCACTGCCAAACGCCTCGACGGCATCGCCGAATACTACTTCGCCACCAAGCTGCGGGAGATTGCCCAAATGCGAAGGGAAGGCAAGGACGTGCTAAACCTCGGCGTCGGCTCGCCCGACCTGCCGCCCAGTGCAGAGTTTGTGTCTGCGCTGAAATTCCATGCTTCGCAAAATAAGTCGCACGGCTACCAGTCGTACACGGGCATCCCGGCGCTGCGCCAGGCCTGGGCGAATTGGTACGGGCGGTTTTATGATGTAAAATTGGATGCAGAAGGCGAAGTGCTGCCGCTCATCGGCTCCAAGGAAGGCATCGTCCACATCGCCATGACTTTTTTGGAGGCGGGGGATGTTGCGCTGGTGCCCAACCCCGGCTATCCAGCGTACCGGGCGGCGTCGTTGCTGGCGGGTGCGGAGGTGCGGTTTTACCATTTACAGGAAAAAAATTGCTGGCTGCCCGATTTGGAAAAATTGGAGCAAACGGACTTGTCCAAGGTGAAAATAATGTGGGTCAACCTGCCGCACATGCCCACGGGAGCGCCACCTTCGGCCACCATTTTTCAGGACTTGGTGGATTTTGGAATAAAGCACAACATCTTGATAATCAACGACAATCCATACAGTTTCATCTTGAATGAAAAGCCTGTCAGCATCCTTTCGGCAGAGGGGGCAATGGACGCTGCATTGGAACTAAATTCCATGAGCAAGTCGCACAACCTGGCGGGCTGGCGGGTGGGCGTGTTGGCCGGGAACAAGCATTACCTACAGTCCGTCCTCCGTTTCAAAAGCAACATGGACAGCGGGCAACCCCTACCCTTGCAAGAGGCTGCCATTCGTGCGCTGCAAGCACCTATTGATTGGTACAGAAGCCAGAATGCCACCTACCGCCAGCGGCAATTATTGGCTTTCAAACTGCTGCAAATGCTGGATTGCCGTTTCAATGAAAACCAACAGGGCATGTTTGTGTGGGCGAAAGTGCCAGCAAATTTTGCGGATGGTTTTGCCCTGTCCGATCAAATTTTGTACGGGGCTAATGTCTTCCTGACGCCGGGCGGCATTTTTGGTTCGGAAGGGAAAAAATATGTGCGGGTGTCACTTTGCCAGGAGGTGGCGGTTTTTGAAAAAGCCATGCGGCGGATTGAGCGGTTGATAGCTGAAAACCAACCAGTTAGGATATCAGAAAACCTTCACCTCAAAATGGCAACAGCATGACTGTAGGCATCATCGGTACCGGATTGATAGGCGGCTCCATCGCCATTGGCTTGCGGGAAAGCGGTTTCGCCGATTCCTTTCTTGGCATTGACACTTGTGAAAAAAACACTGCCAAAGCAGTGGAACTGGGCTTGGTGGACGAGGCTGTTGTTTTGGATGAAATGCTGGAACGTTGCCAAATCATTGTCGTCGCCACGCCCGTGGATGCTTTGGTGAAATTGCTGCCCAGCATTCTGAATAATATTGGCGAAGGGCAAACCGTGCTGGACGTCGGTTCTACCAAGCTGCCCATTTTACAAGCCATCGCCGGCCACCCAAAGCGCCACCGCTTCGTAGCCACCCACCCCATGGCGGGGACGGAATATTCTGGCCCTACGGCAGCCATTCCCAAACTCTTCGACGGCAAATGCTGTGTGTTTTGCGAAGCAGAGAAAAGCGCCCCCGATGCGGTGGAACTGGCGCTGAAACTCTACCAGTCGCTGGGTATGCGCATCACCCAACTCAACGGCGAGGAGCATGACCTTCACACGGCCTATGTGAGCCACATTTCACACATCGCCTCTTTCGCTTTGGCCCTTACAGTGTTGGAAAAAGAGCAGGAAGAAGGGCGGATTTTCGAGCTGGCCAGCGGCGGTTTTTCCAGCACGGTGCGCCTGGCGAAGAGCAGCCCGGAAACCTGGATCCCCATTTTCCGCCAAAACCGGGACAACGTACTCGATGTGCTTGACGAGTTCATCAACACCGTCAGCCGCTTCCGCACGCTTTTGATAAAAAAGGACTTCGATACCTTCCACGAACTGATGGGGAAGGCGAATGATATTCAGCGGATTATTGGGTGAAATGACCAATTCATCATTTTGATTGACGATATAAGATTTAAGAAATAAGAAATAAGACTTTAGATTGGTATGCACAGCGTGAAATCTAAAATCTTAAATCATGAAATCTGGAATCTTAAATCAAAGAAATAAAAGCCTCAACTCATGTTATTCCAGAAAAAAGAAAACCATCCCTTCCTCATCGCCGGCCCATGCAGTGCCGAAACGGAGGAACAAGTAATGACCATTGCCCATCAGTTGGTGCCTGTTGGCATTGACTTGTTCCGGGCAGGTATTTGGAAACCCCGCACCCGGCCCGGCTCCTTTGAGGGGATGGGGTCGAAGGCATTGCCCTGGCTGCGGCGGGTGAAGGAGGAAACCGGCCTGAAAACCACCTGCGAAGTGGCCAATGGCAACCAGGTGTACGAAGCGCTGAAACACGGGGTGGACGTGCTATGGGTAGGCGCCCGCTCCACGGTGAACCCCTTTTCAGTGCAGGAAATTGCCGATGCGCTGCAAGGCGTGGACGTGCCGGTGTTGGTAAAAAACCCTGTCAACCCCGACCTTGAATTATGGATGGGTGCGTTAGAGCGTATCCAGCAAGCTGGGGTGAGCCGCATGGGCGCCATCCACCGGGGCTTTTCTTCGTATGCAAAAAGCAAGTTCCGCAACCAGCCCTATTGGGAAATCGCCATCGAACTGCGCCGCCGGATGCCCGACCTCCCGCTCATCTGCGACAACAGCCACATCTGCGGCAACCGGGAGGACCTCCACGAAATCGCCCAACATGCACTCGACCTCAACTACGACGGCCTGATGACCGAAACCCACTGCGACCCCGACAACGCATGGAGCGATGCGAAGCAACAAATCACCCCTTTTGTGTATGGTGAAATGGCCAAACGCCTCATCGTGCGGCGGGAGACGACCGACGACCGCTCCTTCCTCGAAACCCTCGAAAACATCCGCCACAAAATAGACGAGGTGGACCTGGAACTGCTGAACCTTCTGTCCCGCCGTATGAAGCTCTCCGAGGAAATCGGGCGATACAAGCGCAAAAATAACATCTCCATCCTGCAGGCTGCCCGCTGGAATGAAATCCTGGAAAAGGCGACCGGCTTGGGTACCGAGCGGGGTCTGAGCGCTGCGTTTATCGAAAAATATTTATCGGCGGTACACCAGGAGAGCATTGCGAAGCAGACAGAGGTGATGGGGGAGGGCGTGAAAGTTTGAGCGCTCTCCTTCCTCAATAACTTCTCCCGAACCAACGCCCCCGCCTTCAGCCTTTTAGGGGGCGATAAATTTCAAAATAATCAATCGTTCCGAAAGTACCGATGCGATCGGGTGGGCTACATTATTTGTCAAGGAATGTTTTTGATAAAGATTGGGTGAAAAGTCGAAATTTGCTACCGACCTTGGCTGCCACTATGATGACGATTCTACGAAAAACCTGGGCCATCTATGCCCTCTTCATCTTCTTCCTGCTTTGGCTGGTGTTCTTCCCGTTTTACTATTTGGCCTTTTTGCTGTTCCCGAGAGGTTGGCGGAAATACATCATCTGGTTTAGCCA
This sequence comes from Lewinellaceae bacterium, assembly GCA_020636005.1. Taxonomy (GTDB): domain Bacteria; phylum Bacteroidota; class Bacteroidia; order Chitinophagales; family Saprospiraceae; genus UBA6168. The sequence goes on along the minus strand of JACJYR010000005.1, from coordinate 500,424 downwards.
TCACGTTTACACCCGGCTTTTTTTCACGCTGACCCTGGTGCGCATACAGGTGGAGGGAACAGAAAACCTCGACCCAAACCAGACCTATATCATAGTGAGCAACCATTTATCCGGGCTTGATTTTATGGTGAATGCAAGGGCATACCCCGGCGTTTATAAATATTTAGCAAAAAAGGAGCTGGTAAAAATGCCGCTTTTCGGGTTCATTGTCAGGAAGTTATGCGTGCTCGTTGACCGATCCAGCCCCGCCTCCCGCCTCGCCAGCATGAAGTTTTTGAAGGAAACCCTCGCCGAAGGCTACTCCGTGTTCCTCTACCCGGAAGGCACCCGCAACCGCACCAAGTCACCATTGGGCACATTCCACAAAGGCGCATTCAGGATAGCCATCGAGTCGCAAAAACCCATTGCCGTGCAAACGATTACCCAAATCAGGGCCGTCTCCGGCAGCCACGGCTTCGACATGTGGCCCGGCACGGTGAAAGTGGTTTGGAGCCGACCTATTGAGACCAAAGGGTTGACGATGAAGGACGTGGACGTTTTGATAAGCAAGGTAAAAGAGGAGATGATAGGGAAGCTGGAAATTGGGAAATCGAAAATTCACACAGGTAAATTGGGAAATCAAGAAATTTGATGCCTGTTTTTTTTCAAACCATTGCCCATTTTTGCAATGCGAAAACCTTTTCACTCCATCCGGTAGGCAAAAACACTTTCCTCGTTTCCCACCACCACCACCGGGATGCCATCGCCCAGCAAATCCGAAATGCTAAATGCCGTTGTGCCGGCCAAAGGGAATTGAGGGAACAGCCGACCTTCGCCGTCCAGCAGGTAAATCTGCCGCCTGTTTTTGCAAAAAGCCCCGATGAAATCCTTTTTTGACTTTTGCCATTTAACGCTGAAGATACCGTCCACTATGTCCCGGAACTGGTAGTCGAACTTCTTCTTAAAATCTTTCCCTTCGTAAAAATAGGCGGCCAAATCTGCCCCGCTCGCCCCGATATAGTCCTTCCGTTCGTCGCCCGTTACATCTGCGAAAAGGAAAAGTACAGCTTCGTTCTTGCCAACCTTCAGGTTCAGGCCGAATTGGTCGCCGTTCAGGTTTGTCACGAAAACCTTTCCGTGCTCGTCGCAGGCCACCATGCGGGCATAGCCTTTTTCTTCCTGAAAATCAGGGGCTTGCAAAAAAACAGTCTCCAGTTTTTTCTCAGGAAAACGCTCTTCCCCGTTTTTTTGAAAAACCTGCATACGGCCTGTCGTGTCGAGCAGCACCATGAAATCCTTGCCGGCGGCCTGGTAATGGTACAGCGGCAGGCGTACATAGCCAATTCCCTTTTTGGGCCGCCAGCCTTCCACCGGGCTTCCTTTTTCATCAAAACCATAGGCGTTGCCGTTTTCGCAGGCGATAAAAAACTGATAGTCGTGGCTGTTGAAAAAGTCAATGACGGTGACGCCGTTGGTGGCATTGGTCTGCAATTTCAGTGGGAAGCCGGCAATGTCTTCGCCCAGCCTGTCAACCAGGTAGATGCCATTGCCGGTACTGAAAGCAAACTGCCCCTCCCGGTTGTTGTGCAACTCGATTTGTTCCACTTTGGAACGGATCGGCCCGTCCAGCTTGCGCCGCCAAAGGATGCGCCCGCTCTTGGAAACGAGGTAGATCTGGTTGTTTTCATCTTGAATAAAAACCTCCATTTCACCGTTTTGGGGGTTTTTGAAAACAACGGGGGCCATGCTGGCTTTTGCTGCCAGCGGCACTTTCCAGAGGATGCTGGCCGGGGTGGCTGCCTGCTCCCCGTCTTGCCCGGCAGTTGACACGGAGAAAGTAAGATTGCACAAATTCCCTTTGCGCTCCATGGTGGCGGCCAGGTGGCCAAATTGGAAAGGGTTGCCGCCCAGGGCGGGCAGCAGGCGCTCATCGGGCAGTTGCGAAAGCTGTTGCCACAGTTTGCTGCTTTCAAAATAAAGAAAACCATCCGCCTCCACGGGCAGGCTGCGCAGCGACTGGAGGAAACGCACATTTTTGGAAAAAGTCTGCCCGGCGAGGTACTTGCCCAACCAGCGTTCCAAACCGGGCTTCGAGTTGCTGAACAGCACGTATTCGCCCAAAACGGTCACATAGGGATTGGGCATCCTTTTCCCCAACCCCAGCATTTCGGGCACCTCCGTGCCGAGCAACTGCCTGACCTTGAATAGTTGAAAGTCGTACTCGCCCAGGTTGCCCGCCTTGCCGGCGTAGGCTGCTAATGAGGCCTCCGCCTTGTCGGCTTTTTTGGCCTGCAACAGGATGAACTGCTCCGCCTCGTTGTCCTCAAGCGGTTCACCGAGTGCCAGCACGATTTCGCCGCCCACCCAGGGCTGGAAGTATTTTGACCAATCGCCCGCCTTGAAATCTGGCTTGATGTTTTTCACGGCGAACCAGTTGAAAAAAGTAAGGTTGTCGGGTAGTGCACGGAAGGCGTCTTTGAAGGAGTGCCCGCTGGCCCGGAGGTTGGCTGCCAGCAGCACGTTGTCAGGGTTTGCAGTGAAAGCGCCCTGCCACTCGTTAAATTTTTTCCTGGCCGGAAAATAGAAAGCCGCCCAACTGCCCACTTTTTCCAGCCCCTCCATCGCCAGCAGTTTTGAGGGGTTCAAGAGCGGGGCAAATTGGGCATTGAACGTTCGGAGGTTTAAAAAAACTTGTATCCCGTCATCGTCCGGGGCGGTATGGGAGGCTATTTTTTTAAAATCGCCATCCCTGCACAGCGAATTCGACGGGCTTTTGATCTGGCTGATGGCGTTCTCTATTAAATAGGCGTGGCGTGCCAGTAGCAGCAGGTTTCGGTAGTTTGCCACTGCAAACTTTTGCCCTTCTGCTTCCACACTCATCACTTCGTGGTTTTTGAAAATGGAGGTGCGGATCCGCCAGTTTTTTTGGCTGGACAGCCATTTGCTTGGATCGATACTGCCTTTGTTTTCCAGCACGAACAGCACGTCCATGCCGCTGGAGCGGGTAGGCTGCACCGCTGCCCAGATGATTGGGTTGCCGGGGAGGTTTTTGTTTTTACCCATTAACTTTTGGAAGTCGGCCAAATCCAGCCGAAGCGCCTCGGGGACGAAAATTTCGGCCAGGTTCACTTCTTTTTTTTGGCCCCATGCACCCAGTGCTTCCGGCTTAAAAGCGAGCAGCAAGGCGGTATGCTGGGGGATGGCTTCCTCTGGATGGACGTTGAGCAGGGGCAGCCGCAGAAACCTGCCCGCTACTGCCACCAGTATCGCTGCCGCCAAAAGGCCAATGATTATTTTCTGTTTTTTGTTCATGTGAAATTCGGGGATATTGGAAGCTGCCAAATCAATTTGGCGGCTACTTTCAGTGGGCAGGCTAAAATATCCGACACAATTGGTGCAGTTTGAAATCGAAGATTCACGTCAGTAAAAAGTTGGGTTTCCGCCAATTACAACAGTTGACAACAAAATCAAACCATTCTCAAACTCTGTCGAACCATTTCAAACCACTACTTATCGAAGGCAATATTAAGGATTGGGACAAATAGTTGGAGCATTGTTGGAGGTATAGGAATTTTAGAAGGTTGAAAGGATTTCAAAATGAAATCAGAAAAGGTGTTTGGACGCCTCAAAACCATTTCCCTACATTTGACGCAGCCTTATGCAAGTGTCCTTTTTGAAACCAAGACTCTGTAGTATGCTCACATTAGAAGATTTCAACCAAATAAAAACCAGGGGGGATCTCGTAAAGATTGCCCTGGAGAAAGGCGTCAACCTAAAAAAAGCCGTCCGCAACACCCGGTATGAGGAAGAACTGCAGACCCTGCAAGCGGAAATGGTGAACCTGCAGCAGTGGATTGCCAGGAAAAAAATGCGGGTGGCCATTCTCTTCGAAGGGAGGGACGCGGCTGGAAAAGGGGGATCTATCAAGCGTTTCCGGGAACACCTCAACCCACGTTCCATGCGGGTGGTGGCCCTTTCGAAGCCAACCGTGGAGGAGGCCGGGCAATGGTACTTCCGGCGCTACATCAAGGAACTGCCCAACCCCGGAGAGATCGTCTTCTTCGACCGAAGCTGGTACAACCGGGCAGTCGTGGAGCCCGTCATGGGTTTTTGCAATAAAAAACAGTACGCCCAGTTCGTGGGCCAGGTGACGGACTTCGAGCACATGCTCTACGAGGATGGCATAAAGGTGATCAAGTTCTGGTTTTCCATCTCCAAGGAAGAACAGAAAAAACGCTTCGAATCGAGGCTGCAAAACCCGCTGAAACAGTGGAAATTCAGCCCGGTGGACATGAAAGGGCAGGAGCTTTGGGACAAATACACGCATTTCAAAGAAGAGATGTTTTCCAAAACACATACGAACTTCAGCCCCTGGATCATCGTAAGGGCCAACGACAAAAGGGTGGCCCGGCTGGAAAGTATGCGCTATGTGCTGTCCCAATTTGAATACCCCGGAAAGTCGAGATCAAAAGCCGTACTGACACCCGACCCGAACGTCATCATCCGCTATTTCCGCCAAATAGAACAAATAGACATTTAAGCATGAATAATTTAAAACTCACGGAAGAGGACATCGCCATCCTCAACACCCCTTTCGGCCTGAAACATTTGATGTACGACCGGAAGGTGAATGTGGAGAAGGCATTGCGCTATACGAAGTACGAACTGAGGATCAGGGAATTGCAGGCAGAGATGATCCAATTGCAAAACTGGGTCATCGAAAACCACAAGAAGGTGGTCGTGGTGTTCCAGGGCAGGGACGCCGCCGGGAAGGGCGGTGCGATACGGCGCATGACAGCCCACATCAACCCCCGGCACTACCGGATAGTGGCCCTGCCAAAGCCCACGCTGGAGGAGCAGGGCCAATGGTATTTTCAGCGCTACGTGAACCAGTTGCCGAGGCCGGGCGAAATGGTATTCTTTGACCGCAGTTGGTACAACCGGGCAGTGGTAGAGCCTGTCAACGGCTTTTGCACCCAGGAGGAATACCGGATTTTCATGGGCCAGGTGAACGACTTTGAAAAGATGATCGTCGAATCCGGCACCTACCTCATCAAGTTCTATTTCTCCATCACCAAGGAGGAACAAGCCCGCCGGTTCAAAGACATCAAGACCAGCCCTTTGAAAAAATGGAAAATGACACCGGTAGATTTACGGGCGCAGGAACTATGGGACGAATACACCAAGTATAAAAAGAAAATGTTTGAACAAACCGATAAATACTGCCCCTGGGTCATCATCGAGGCCGACCGGAAAACCTCGGCCCGGGTGGAGGCGATGGAGCATATTTTGAAAACGATTCCTTTTAAAGTTGTTTGAAATGGTTTGAGTTGTTTGAGGTTGTTTGAAAATTGTTGCGAACCTCAATTTTCAAACGATCTCAAACAATTTCAAACGATCTCAAACAATCTCAAACAACCTCAAACGATCTCAAACGATCTCAAACAATTTCAAACCACAAAAATGTCAGTTTCAAAAGAAGTAAAACGGGTCACGGTCCATGTCCTGCAGGCGATGAAGGCACGGGGCGAGAAGATCACCATGCTCACCGGCTACGACTACTCGATGGCACACATCCTCGACGAGGCCGGGGTGGAGATCATCCTGGTGGGGGACTCCGCCTCCAACGTCATGGCAGGCCACGAAACCACCCTGCCCATCACGCTCGATCAAATGATTTACCACGCTTCTTCCGTGGTGCGGGGGGTACACAGGGCTTTGGTAGTAGTGGATTTGCCATTTGGCTCTTACCAGGGCAGTTCGAGGGTGGCGCTGGAAAGTGCCATCCGCATCATGAAAGAAGCGGGCGCCCATGCCGTGAAACTGGAAGGTGGCGAAGAGGTGGGGGATTCCGTGCGGCGCATCCTTTCGGCGGGCATCCCGGTGATGGGCCATTTGGGCCTCACGCCGCAATCCATTTATAAATTTGGTACCTACCAGGTAAGGGCAAAGGAAGAAGAGGAGGCCAACAAACTCAAGCGGGACGCCAAGCTGCTGGAAGAATTGGGATGCTTTGCCATTGTGCTGGAAAAAATACCCGCCGCATTGACGAAGGAAGTGTCCGAAAGCCTCGAAATCCCGACCATTGGCATCGGCGGCGGCATGTATGCCGACGGCCAGGTATTGGTTACGCACGACATGCTCGGCATCACCAGGGACTTTCAGCCCCGTTTCCTGCGCCGCTACATGGAACTGTTCGACGCCATAAAACTGGCGGTGGAGCAATATTGCACCGACGTGAAATCGGGGGACTTCCCGAATGAACATGAGCAGTATTGAGGAGTTGCTTGAATCGTTTGAGGGCCGTTTGAAATGGTATGAACTGCACTTAGGGTCGAAGGAAAAACCCTTCCAGTACTGGGGTTTTAAAATCAAAATAGGGAAATTATTTTTCATCCTTACTTAAAAAGCTGAATCGCTATCCGCATGGAAATGGAAGAAAACAATGGATCAACGAAGCCGAAAAATGCCACCCGGAAGGTCATTTTATACATCGTGGCTATTGGCCTGTTGGCAGGGTTGTTCCTCGCCTGGCAGTTTTTTTACAAAGCCAATGTGCCAAATGGCTTGGTGGATAAATTCGTTGAAATCCCGACAGGCTCCAGTTTTGAAGATGTCGTGCAGTTGCTCACATCGGGAAATTATATCCAGGACGAAACGACCTTCCGCATCATGGCCGGCAGGTTGGGGTACAAGGCAAGGGCTGGCCGTTTTGAGCTGCAACCGGGGTGGAGCAATTTTCAACTGGTGCGCCATCTGAGGAGCGGCAAACAAGCGCCCATAAAAGTGGTGCTGGTCAACGAACGCCTGCCGGAAGACGTTGCCGCCAAGGTCGCCCGCTTCATAGAGCCGGATTCACTGGCCATGATCACGCTGTTCAACGACCCCGTTTACCTCGACAGCATCGGCTACACGCCACAAACGCTGATGTCCCTTTTCATCCCGAACACCTATGAGTTTTTCTGGAACACGTCGCCGAGGAAGTTCATGGAGCGGATGATGCAGGAACACGATAAATTCTGGGAAAAAGACAACCGCCAGGCTAAGGCCGATTCGTTGGGCCTGACCCGGGAAGAAGTTTATACCCTTGCCTCCCTGGTGGAGAAGGAGACCAACGCCAACAGTGAGAAACCCCGTATGGCCGGTGTATGTATAAACCGCCTGAGACTGGGGATGCTGCTGCAGGTGGATCCGACCCTGGTGTTTGCTTCAAGGGACTGGGAAAGCCGGGACCTCGCCAAATACAAGACACTTGATTCCCCCTACAACACTTACATGTACCCCGGGCTGCCGCCTGGCCCGATCAGCATGGCCTCCATCCCTTCCATTGATGCCGTGCTGAACTATGAAAAGCACGAATTTATTTTTTACGTGGCCGTAGGCGATGGTTCAGGTACCCACATGTTTTCCAAAACTTACGAAGGGCACAAGGTGAACATCGAGCGCTACAAGGAGAATTTGACGAAAAGGAACATCGGGATCAACGGGGGTAGCAAATCCAATGGGTAGGATTTTTAGATAACCGTATTTAAAACCGTTGGGATGATTTCAGAAAAACAATGGCTCGTGAGGTTTTTGGTTTTTCGCTGAAGGTTGGCCAAAGCTTTAAAAATTGGGATCTGCATTTTTGAAAGATTGGCCAGGCGATCAAGGCTTTCAAAAATAGTTTTGAAATACAATACGCCGGGGCTTTAAACCATCAACCCTCAGGAACCATTGTGAATGGAACAAGGCTGGATGCAATGGAAGCAACTAAGATGAAGCAGCAATAAAATTCCACCATCCAACAAAATTGAGCAAATGACCAATGAAAAACCCGAAATCTCAGCAGTGGAAGAAGAACTGCGCCGGAAGAACATTCAAATTGAGGTCAGCGATCACGACTTGAAAAACCTGCTGGTCAAACTGCCCACCCTTTTCATTGCCAACCAGGCGCTGGAAGAAGCGGACGATCTCGTGATGATGCAGTTGATGGAAAAGCAAGGGGTGGACTGCAAGATTTTGACCCGGAAAAACAAGGAGGGCAAACAGTTCGAAGCAGCCTACCAACCACTCGAATTTTCCATTTTACAATGGGAAGACTATGTAAAGAGCGTTTTTAAAAACCTGAACAAAGCCAAGGAAGCGGGCGTCTCGCTGTGCCTGATCCTCCACTTTACCGATAAGGCGCTGGATACGCCCGTGCGCAACCAATTCCTGAACCAGCTCATGAAGTCCATCAAAAGGGCAGAAATACAAGTGGTGCCAGTCAGGTTAAAAGCACCTTTCCCCGATTTTGTGCGGCCCCGCCTCGGCAGCCGCCTCATTCTCCGCCAACGGAAAGAACCCTACAAAATGACCGTCCGGGTGGGCAGCCCCATTTCTGTAGAGGATCAGCAGAAATTTGTGAAGGCGAAGGATTTCAAGCGCTTCATCCAATCCAAGATTTTTTCGCTCGGTTCGGGGCTGGAGGTAAAACCGTTTTTCCTGCGCCAGTTTTTCCAGAAGCCCGACAAACAGGAAGACATACTGCCGCCCTTCGACCAGCAAACGATTGTTGACGAGATTTCCAGGCTTACTTTTGGCAGCCTGATAGCCTCCCAGGGCGAGTACGATATTTTCGTGGCAGCGGCCAAGGATATTCCCGTTACCCTCCAGGAAATTGGCCGCCTCCGGGAACTCACTTTCCGCACCGTGGGGGAGGGTACCGGCAAGGCCCAGGATCTCGACGAGTTCGATCTCTATTACCGCCAGCTCATCCTTTGGGATCGGGAGGCCAAACAGATTGCCGGGGGCTACCGCATGGGGCTGGGCGACGAAATTTTCAGCCGCTACGGGGCATCGGGGTTCTACATCAGCGCCATGTTCAAAATCGAGGAAGGCTTTTACCCCACGATGCAGCAATCGGTGGAGTTGGGGCGGTCCTACATCGTGCCCGAATACCAGAAAAAACGCCTTCCGCTCTTCCTGCTCTGGAAAGGCATCCTTTATTTTTTGCTGAAAAACACGCAGTACAAATACCTCTACGGCCCGGTGAGCATCAGCAAATACTATTCGAATCTCTCCCGCAGCCTCATCGTGGCTTTTATCAAAAAATACTTTTACAACGCAGCGCTTGCCCAATACCTGACCCCCCGCAAGCCCTTCAAGGCCAAGGTGGACAAAGTGGACATTGAAATGCTGGCCGACAGCCTCGACAACGAACTGCAGGCACTCGACAACCTCATCGAAGACATCGAACCCGACCATATCCGTATCCCTGTGCTGGTGCGCCAATACCTGAAACTCAACGCCCGTTTCATCAGCTTCAACGTGGATCCCAACTTCTCCGACGTGCTGGACGGCTTCATCATCCTCGACCTGAAGGATGTACCCTATTCGATGATAGAAGCGCTGAAGCGGGAAAGTTCGGTTTGAAGAAAATATGCTTTAGAAAGGGCAATGGTTTTGAGATTTTAGGTTCTTTGACAAATCTTGTGTTCATCTGTTAAAACGGCTCAAAGTGATAGCCAATTTTCAACCCACGATTTAAGTTGTGGGTTGAAAATCAAGCGTTTATGTGCTAAACCGTTTGAACGGTTTCCTTACTCCACTGAATTTGTCGAAGAACGAAATTTTATCCTCAAAACATAGCAACTGTTGAATGAACATGCCCAAGTCAAACGATCTCAAACAATCTCAAACAATCTCAAACGATCCCAAACAACCTCAAACAATCTCAAACAATCTCAAACAACCTCAAACAACCTCAAACAACCTCAAACAATCTCAAACAATCTCAAACAATCTCAAACAACTAATCCCCCCATGTTAGATGTAAAGCAAGCCTACAACAGTTGGGCGGAACAGTACGACACCAACCAAAACAAAACCAGGGATCTGGAAGCAAAAGCCCTGCGCCAAACCCTGGCTGCCATTCGTTTTGACAGTTGCCTGGAAATAGGCTGCGGGACCGGCAAGAACACGGAATGGCTGGTGCAGCAAGCCAGCCGCATCACCGCCGTTGACCTCTCGGAGGAAATGCTGGCCAAAGCCAGGGAGAAAATCACCTCGGGCAAAGTCCATTTCCAGCAGGCGGACATCAACGAAGCCTGGACTTTTCGGGAGGGGCCGTACGACCTCGTCACCTTCAGCCTCGTGCTGGAACATATTGAACACCTCGAACCCATTTTTTGGAAAACGGCACAGTCGCTCCGCCCTGGCGGCCATGCCTACATCGGCGAACTGCACCCTTTCAAACAGTACACCGGTACGAAGGCCCGTTTCGACACGGAGGAAGGGCGGCAAATCGTGACCTGTTTTGACCACCATGTGTCCGATTTCGTGCAGGCGGCCAGGCGGCATGGGCTGTCTTTGGTGGATGTGCAGGAATTCTTTGACGATAATGTGCGGGTGGGAGTGCCGAGGATCCTGGTGCTCTTGGTGCAAAAGACTTAGGATGGAATGAAAAATAATGCGAATAGCAGGTTCATTTGTTAAGTTCGTTGATTTTCAGGAGGTTAGTTCATGGTGATTTTCAAAATCGCCATGATCTCGTTTTTCAAACAACTAAAAATGGGGCGATTAATGTAACCCGTTATTCCATTAACTATGGTGTATTATTCTTGCTCTGAAAGATGGATGATTTGTCAGTTGCCATCTGCAATCAGCCTTTGCCAACAGCAGATGGCCAAGCTGGCAGTGTTGGGAAAAGCCCGCAGGCCATGTTTTGCTGCACAGGAAAGCGTTGGATGCGAGGCCGCCGATGTTCTGCTTTTTTTCAGAATGGCAAATTTTAATTTTATCCTAACTCATTTGATGAAAATATTTCAGACATTTGCTTCGGAAGTTTTTTTCGCGTTGGCCTTTCAAGCGTTTTTGCGACGTTGGCATGTTAAATTGACAGGACCTGTTTTTACCAGGCTTAAGCACCAAATAGAAACAGGTCTCCATTTGCCCACACTTTTTTAAGTATGTGAACGCACTCTTCAAATGTGCCAAAAAGTTTTATCAGGCCGGGAATCATCCCGTTTAGGATCGAAGGAAAAATAAAATAGTCATTTTATTTTTCCTTCGATCCTAAACAACCGGGTGGAAGCTTCTGAAAACCGTTAGCACACTTGCCCTAAATAGCTGCCTGCAGCCGCTTGGCTGCCAGAAAATGGAAACACCAAATTTTACCGCTGCCTTCAAGGTGATTTGGCCATTTGTAACACATCCAGGGCAAAAATCCCTGAGCAGTTTTAGCTATTTCTTTTTTTTTTTGCTGGACATTCAAAACAAAAACTCCCAATATGAGGCACTCTTCGAAATTTTTTATCTTGCTCTTGCTGATCATTGGCCCCTTTGCAATGGGCCAAACCTCCCAGGTGAAAAAAGTGGTCGTACAGGGCTTTTGGTGGGACTACTGGAACAGCAACTACCCCAACGGCTGGGCCAATTACCTTTCCGACCTCGCCCCCCGTATGAAGGCCATGGGCGTTGACGCTATCTGGATTCCACCCTCCATAAAAAACAGCGGCCAGTTTGTTGGCTACGCTCCTTTCGACCACTACGACCTCGGGGACAAATTCCAAAAAAACAGCGATACCACCCGCATCGGCACCAAGGACGAACTGCTCCGGATGGTGGCCGTGCTTCATGCCAACGGCATCGAAGTCATCCAGGACATCGTGCCCAACCACGTCATCGGTGCGGGCAGCGACAATGGCGGCGGCGGCCAGGATCCGGCAGCCCCCGTGGTTCCCTGCACGGACACCTGGAAAAACTTCCGCTACGTTTGTTTTGAAACCCCCGCCACCGACCAATCCGCCACCGACTACCTGGCCCGCAAGGGGCGTTTCCCCAAAAATTACCAGAATTTCCACCCCAACGCCGCCCATAGTTGCTCTTCCGGCCTCTGCGATGCCAATGCCGACGCCTGGTGCTGGCAAGCCTTCGGCCCCGACGTATGCTACTTCGACCTCGCCTCCGGCCTCAGCAGCAATGCCACCTACAACCCCGACCAGGCTACTTATTCGCCCTACAACAATGGTGGCATCGGGGCGAACAATGGCTACATGCGCAAGCATACCCGTGAATGGCTGGTTTGGTACAAAAAGCAAATGGGCTTCGACGGCGTCCGGATGGATGCCGTGAAACACTTCCCGCCCTATGTCTCCGAAGATTTCTTATTCAACATGAAATACATGGCCAACTGGGCGGGCGGCGGCGATGCCATGTTTGCCGTTGGCGAATGGGTGGGCGGAAAGACCGATCTGGACGCCTGGTGCGCTGCCGTGCAGGGCCGTTCCGGTACTTTCGACTTCAACCTCCGGGCCTTCGATGGCAGCGGCGGCCTGCGGGCCATGATCTACGGCGACGGCAACTTCGACCTCGGGGCCTTGCCGGGCGCCCAGCAAAACTTCCGCTACGTGGACAGCATGAACGTGCGGATCCATCGTACCGTGCCTTTTATCAACAACCACGACACCTACCGTCCTATCACCGACACCCTTGGCAATATCACCGGGTGGAACAGCGGGGATGAGTTATCCCCCCATGTCGAAATCAGCGAACCAAGGCTGGGGGCCGCCTACGCCATCATGTGCGCCATGGACGGCAACCCGCAGATTTTTTTTGAGGATTTGTTCAATATCGCCAACACCGGCAAGCGCTATACCCACCTGCCGACCAACACGACGGACCTGCCTTCCAACAGCGACCTCGCCAATATCATGCTCTGCCACGGGGCCTTGAACTTCAAAGGCGGGGTGTATAAGGTGCGGAGCGGCGAAGCAGGCCACTACAACGTACTGACCGGCAACAACAACGACGACAACCACATCATCATCGAGCGCAGCGGCAAGGCCATCATCGCCGCCACTGACCAATGGAACACCGACCAGGAGTCTTGGGTGGATTCCGACTTTCCCGCCGGCACCGTCCTGATGGATTACTCCGGCGGCATTGCTACGACTTCCACCGTGCAGGGCGACCAGCGGGTGAACATCAAAACCCGTGCAGTGGGCTACCCCGATTTCACCTATTCCACCACCTATGCCGACCACGGGGCGCACTACCAGGGCTATTCTATCTGGGCTCCCGTTGGGATCAATCTCAACGACTTTTCCAACCCAGCGATCCCCACCACACAGGAATGGGAAATGGAAAACGACCTCGGCGACAGCCATTGCCAGTCGCTGGGCCAGGGCGGCCGCACCCCCGACAATTCAACCAACTCCAGGGTGGTGGGCAAAATCTTTTCCGGGGCCAATACAGCGGTGGACTATACCCTTTTCCTGGGTGCGCCCGGCACGAGCCTGACACTTGACTTTTATGATCTGAATGGTAGCCTGCTGCACACCGCCAGCGGCACGACTGATTCTATCGCAGGGAGTTTCACCAATACCACCACCCGCTGGATTGCCATGAAAGTGCGCAACACCACCAACGCCACTATGGGGCAAAAATGCTGGTTGAAAACCACTTACAGCGCCCCGGCCACTGCCAATACGGCCAGTTTCCCGGCCCACAACCAGGTCTCCGTGTGGACGAGCAACGGCGGCTCCGGCGACTGGAACGACTGCCGCAACTGGGAGGAAGGTGCCATCCCTTCCTGCACCGGCACGGTCGTTATCCCGCACGAGGTGGACTACCTGCCGGCGGTGGATGCCTGCTTCACCGGCACCCTCCAGTTCGGCTACTGCCCGCAAAACCTGGCCCTGAACGACAACCCCCTCGCCGGCGGCGTCTATTCCGTGTCAATGGACGTCACCTCCTTCGGCAAGGTGATCAACGGCCGCAGCGTCACCTTCGACATAGGCGGCTCTGTGCTGTTGGAACCTAATTTTGAGGTGGAAACGGGGGGGGTGTTTACGGTTGTTTTGGGGGGGTGTGGGCCGTGATGGGGAGGAGAGAATTTCCCAATAATCAGGAACTGTATCTTTCAGTAATTCGAGTAAAATTTACGGAAATAATATTATTTAACTTCTCAAAAACTTAAATCTATGAAACGTTTCTTCAAGCAATTAGGCATCAATAGGAATGGTAACAAAAGAGTCCCTATATTATTCATTTTACTACCTCTATGGGTTCAACTATATTCACAAATTGACGGTGATTTTAGATCTAAACAGACAGGAAATTGGACTGATGCATCAACCTGGGAAAGATTTAATGGAACTAGCTGGGTCAATGCCCCATCTGCTCCCGCTTCATCCGATGGCGTTATTACTATACAAAATGGACATACGGTAACTTCAACTGGAAGTTTAACAATTGACCAAGTGACTGTTTCATTAGGTGGAATATTGGCAACGAATGGAACATTGACCAATAATTCTGGAAATTTGAATGTAAATGGTTCATTACAAATAAATCAAGGAGGTTACGCAACGGGTGGGACTTATGTTTATGGTTCATCAGGAACATTGATTTTCAATAATACAAGTGGTTCCTATGGCGTAAATTCAGACCATATCTATTGGCCCTCTTCCAATGGCCCAGTCAATGTTACAGTTCAAGGCAGTGGGGGAATTACTTTAAATAGTGGAGTCAACCGTACTGTTACTGGTACGTTTCAGACATCCGCTGGAGTAAGCGTTTCTGGTGGCTCACTTACAATTAATGGCATCAATCAAATAAATGCAAACGGAGCTTTCAATTTTTCGCCCACATACGGTTCTAATTCTACCCTTGTTTACAATTCAGGTGGAACTTATGGACGCTTTAATGAATGGAGTACCAACAATCCCAATCATGTCCTTATTGCCAATAATACAACCTTGAATCTTTCTAACGGTTCAAATACGGCGAGAGTGATAAATGGTAATTTAACGGTAGAATCTGGAAGCCAACTTACTATGCAATCTATGACGGGAAGTCTGACAGTTATGGGCAATGTTACAAATTCAGGCACCATAACACTATCCACTGCTTCCGGTGGGGACATATACGTTGGAGGGAACTGGACTAGATCGGGCGGCACTTTTAACAACAGCAGCCGGGCTATTTTCTTCAATGGCACAGGTACGCAGGTCATTAGCGTAACAGGTGGAGGTAGTATCTCATTTGACTATCTGGTGCTGAATAAAACAAGTGGATCGGTGCAGCTAAGTAGCAGCCCAGCCACAAATGCAACTGTTACGGCAAGTACTGGGGATGTATTACAGCTGTTAAATGCAGGTTCACTAGATCTGAACGGCCAAACAATGACACTCAGCGGCAACGGCGGCATCATAAGCCTTAACGGCGGTTCTAGGAGTATTACTTCTTCAGTGGCCAATGGCACCTTTCGTATCAGTGGAAGTAAAACGGTTTCTTCAGGCGGAAGCCTGACATTTGGTAGCAACGTGATAGTTGATTTGACAAACAGTATGGATTTCGGCAACGGTACAAGTACCATTAATGGAACGCTGCAAATAAGCTCTGGTGGTTCTGTAAATACCAATGCCCCGGCCTATGGAGGGGCTGCAACTCTTGTATATAATTCCGGCGGCACATACAATCGCAGTGTGGAATGGCCGATGACCAGCGGCCCTTCCAATGTGACTATTAGTGGCAGCACCACTTTAAATTTGTTGTCCAGCAGAACCATTTCAGGATTGTTAACCCTGAATGCTGGTAGGATTGATATTGGAAGCAATAACCTTACATTGCCTTCTTCTGGAAGTATCACCGGGTCTTTTGGTTCAAGCAATATGATCGTTACAAGCGGCACGGGCATGTTGCTCATACAGAGTATTGGGGCTGGAACTGTTTTCCCAATCGGTACCTCAGCACTTACCTACAATCCTATAACCATCAGCGGTGGAGGTGCATTCTCTGCTAGGGTGGGTACCAGTGTTAATACACCCTCTGACCCAAACAAGGTGGTCAATCGGCAATGGGATGTCTCTGGCAGTGGGAGCGCAACAATAACACTTCAATGGAATAGTAGTGAAGGTGCCTCCCAATTTGATCCAATGGATCCAGTAGTAATCGGCCATTATGTAGGAAGCACATGGGAAGAAACAACTGCAATAGTCTCCGGCAGCGGGCCCTTTACAGCACAAGCAACCTTTAGTTCATTTTCCCCTTTTGCTGTAGGTAATGCAGGCGCACTCCCTGTTGAACTGACCCATTTTGATGGAAAAAAAGATGGCAGAAACGTTGCCCTCTCCTGGGCCACCGCCACCGAAACCAACAACTCCCACTTCGACCTGCAGCGCTCCGCCGACTCCCGGCAGTGGCAAACCATTGGCACCGTGACGGGCCACGGCAACAGCCTGGAGGTGCGGGAATACCAGTACACCGACCGCCAGCCGCTGCCCGGCATGAACTACTACCGCCTGAAACAGGTGGACTTCAACGGGCGCTTCGAGTATTCCAGGGTCGTGTCGGTGGCGTTCGGCCCCGATGGCAGCAAGCCCTCCCTGTCGCCCAACCCGGCGGGCAGCGAGCTCAATTTTTCCCTGCCGGAAGAAGACAAGGAAGCCCCCCTGCGGGCCATCGTGTACGACCGGGCCGGCAAGGCCTGCCTGCAGGCGCCCCTCACCGGCAACACGCTGGACATCGGCGGGTTACCTCCGGGCGTCTATTTCGTCCAACTCGTGGACGACAACCGGCGGGTGCTGGTGCAGGATCGGTTTGTGAAGCTATAATGCATTTCCGATACAGATGAAAAAAGCCCGGTACCCCTTTTGTGTGCCGGGCTTTTTTGTGTAAATAACAACCAAGGTAAAGCCACCTGCAAAGCCTATGTGGCGGCATCTTTTTGACCCATTTCATTGCCAGAGCGCCTTGTCATTGCCATCGGCAAACCGCAACGTAATGAAGGCCGGCAGGAATGCAACCCTGGCTGCCCTTTTGGTGCAGCAGAGCCTGCCCCGAGATTTTAGGGTTGTCGCTGGCAATGACTTAAAAAGATAAAACAAAAAGTGATTGTTTCAATTTCAATAAAAGTGCTGCGAGCACAATTCAACAAATCATACTATGCCATGAATAAAGGACTACTCTTTGCATCCTTCTTCCTGCTTGCCTTGCCAGCCGTTCATGCTCAAAACCAATTGATAGGGGACGGCTTTGGCACCAATGATTGGACGACTTACGATAATTTCAGTGCCAGCCAGAGCGGGACACAGATACTCACCACTACGGCCACTGGCACCGGCAACAGGTATTTCCGGGTCGCCGCTTCCGGCGTTCAGCGTTCCCCCTCTGCCACCTGTACGGCTGGGAATGATACAAACATTAACACCAAGATGGAATACACGGCAGCGAACAACAACTGCCAAAATGGGGCATGGTATTACAATGTTCCCAACGTCACCTATCAATATGTGTTCAAGACACCCGGTGCGACCGACAACAAGTTTATTTTGTTTGAAATCCAGGGCACCATCCGCAACATCTCCTCCGTCTCCCATGCGCCCACTACCATCTATGCCGGCCAGCCCGTAACGGTGACGGCCACGCTCGATGGCGCTTTTTCTACCGGCCAGTCGGCCTACCTGCGCTACTCGACCGACAATTTTTCGAACAGCACCATCGTGGAAATGAGCGGCAGCGGCACTACCTACACCGCTACCATCCCCGGCACGGCCAATACGGGCAATGCCAACATCAAATACTATTGTTTCACCTCCGGCAATGGCTTCGGTACTTCCATCGACCACGGCAAGGCCGATTGGTACACCATCAACCTGAACAACAACGGCGGCGCCAACTACGCCTACACCGTAGGCTCTACCTACGGCAACACAGCGGCCACTGGCGCCTGCAATGGCTTCTGGAGCGACGGCGACTGCTGGCTCAACGGCTCGGTGCCGCCCTCCGGCGTCGCCATCACCATCCTGGAAAACATCACGATGGACGTAAACCCCACGGTGTCGTCTATCAATATCAACGTAGGCAAAACGCTGACCAGCCAGAGTGGGAGCAAAACATTGACGGTCAATTCGGGCGGCACGTTTGCCTGTGCGGGTACCTTCACTGCCAACGATGGCACAGTGGCTTTTGCTGCAAGTCCCGGCAATTGTACCGTCACCGGTTCCCCTGTCTTTAACAATGTCACTATATCGGGCGGAGGTGTGGATTTTGGAACCACCTCCACCCTCAATGGCACCCTGACCATCAATGCGGGCGGGTTCGTCAACTCGGGCACACCCACGTATGGAACGGGTTCTTTGTTGAAATACAACACGGGAAACTACTACGGACGCCGCTCAGAATGGGACACCAAGACCCCTTTTAACGTACAGGTTTCGGCTGGCACACAGCTCGATATGGGGGCGAATGGTGGCACCGGGACTGCCCGCACCGCCAATGGCAACCTGACCGTGGACGGGAGCAGTGGTTTTTACCTCGACTATTCCTCCAATGATATGACCGCAGCCGTCACCATCCTTGGGGATGTGCTCAACAACGGCACCATTTCCCTGTCCGACAATAGCGGCGGCGACCTGAAATTAGGGGGCCATTTCACCCAAAACAACAGTTTCAATTGCAAGGGACGGGCAGTGTTTTTTCAGGGCAGTGCCAACCAGGTGATTGCCGGCACGGGCAATGTATTGATCAATTACCTTTTTCTAAATAATGCCGCCGGCCTGACACTCAACCGCAATGTGTCGGTGGATAATGAATTGAATATCACGACAGGGAACATATCGTTGGGGAGTTACAACCTGGACTTGGCCGCCGCCGTAGCGGTGAATGTTTCGGGGGGTGCCGGGTTGGGCAAGATGGTGCTGGCAGATGGTACAGGCATGTTGCGGCGCTATTTCTCCGGCGCAGCCACTTTTAATTACATCATCGGTTCCGGGGGCGGTGCAGCGGGCTATACGCCCGTCAACTTGCAGGTGACTAGCCTGGGGGGTGCCGGCTACATCGGGGCCAACGTGACCGAAGCCAAGCACCCCAATAACACCAGTACGACCAATTACCTGGAAAGGTATTGGACCGTGACCAGGGATGGCGGTGTGAGCAGTGTGGGCTACAATATTACCTGCACTTATTTGTCGAACGACCTGGTCGGCACCGAAAGCAGCATGAAAGGGGGAAGGTGGGATGGGGTGGATTGGCAGTTGTTGAACCAGGCCAGCGGCTTGTCTTTTTCAGGCAGTAACCTGTCCGATCTGTCCGATTTCTCCGGTCTTGATGCCACCCCCCTCCCCATTGAACTCCTCGACTTCCGGGCCAACTCGACCGGTGCGACGGTAATGCTCACCTGGCGCACCGCCTCCGAGCGCAACAATGCCTACTTCGACCTGGAGCGCAGCACCGACGGGCGCACCTGGGCGGCCCTCGGCAGGGTAGGGGGCAGCGGCACCACCCTGCAGCCGCAGGAATACAATTTTAGGGACGACCAACCATTGCCGGGATTGAACTATTACCGTTTGCGGCAGATGGATTTCGATGGAGCCTACGCCTATTCGGGCATTGTCGTGGTGAATCTCGGTTTGGCCACTCATGCGGCCCGTTTTTACCCCAACCCGGTGGTTGACGAATTATATTTGGTGCTGCCCATAGAATCCGAAGGTACAGCTTTCCATGCCCGTATCTACAGCCTGGATGGTAAAAGGGTGCCAACGCCAACCCTGGCCGGCAGCCGCCTGGATGTCAGCGGATTGCAGCCCGGCGTATATTTGTTGAAACTGGAACAGGAAGGCAAGGGGATTATCCTGGTAAACAAGTTTGTCAAACGCTGAAGGACATTGTATAAAAAGTGGTCTTTTTGGATATAGGGTCGCCTCTTCCCAAAAATGACCTTGTTGGTGCTGAGTACCAAATCAAGCCGGGGCTTACCATCGGCAGGCTTCCTTAATTTTCAAACACTTTTCTTTATCTGGCTCACAGTCAGTACATTTGCGCCCGAAAAATAAAATCCAAGAAGCAGCGTATTCCGTACTTCTTAGGTTTAGGATTAGAAGCGAGGGGTAGGGCGTGAGAAGTGAGGCAGCGAGCCGCCCACCCTTACCCCACGCTTTTAAATTTTGAAAGCGATAGAACTTTTATTGAACTTGGGAATTTTCATACATCGCCAGCCCAAAAAACACGCACCGCAAAAAGCACACTAAAGCATTAGAACAAAATACTTAACCGCCTAGGCCGCACCAATTTGTCATAATGAATTCAGCATCAGTCCTTTCGGAAAAACCGTCTGCGAAACACTCCCTTGCTTTTCAAGCATCCTCTGTCAAAAATGCTGTCATCCTGGCCGCCGGAAAAAGTCAACGCTTCCGGGAAAAAGGGTTGAACAAACCAAAAGTCCTCCTGAAAATTGGCGGGTTGCGCCTGCTCGAAAGGGCCATCCTGACCTTGCGGGAAGCTGGCGTGGAGCATTTTCGTATCGTGGTCGGGGCCTACAAAGAGGAGGTGCTTGCCGAGATGAGGCAACTGCCCCGCCTGCGTGATATCGACATAGACTACGTGGAATGCGAGGAGTACGAACTGGGCAACGGCGTGACCTTCGGCGCTGGTGCGGCGGGCTTTGACGAGCCTTTCCTGCTCACCATGTCCGACCACATTTTCTCCCCGGAAACGGTCAGGGATTTTATAGAGCAAGCGAACCAGCAGCCCGAACTGCCCGCCCTCGCCTGCGATGGCAACCTGGAAGAAGTATTCGATATGGACGATGCCACAAAGGTTGCTTCCCAGGATGGTTTCATCCACAATATCGGCAAAGAAATCGCAGCTTATGACCTCGTTGACACGGGGCTTTTTTATTTTCCAAAGGGCTATGGCAAAATGGTGTCGGAGAAAGCCCGGGCTGGTGCCCATTCAGTGAGCGGTATTATCCAGCAGTTCATTGACGGCGACGGTGTCCGGGCATTGGCGCTGGAAAATGCCATGTGGCAGGATGTGGACAACCCCGGCATGAAGCGCGAAGCCGAGCGCCGTTTGATGAAAACCCTTATCCAGCCGGAGGACGGATGGGTCAGCCGCAATATCAACCGCTTTCTCTCTACCCGCATTACCTTCCTGCTGGCCCGCTTCGGCGTCCATCCAAATGTGGTGACGACGGCAGTTTTCCTGCTGACACTGGTGGGGGCCTACGTCGCCTCCTTTGGCATTTATGAATGGATCGTAGCGGGGGCTTTGATATTCCAGTTGGCATCCATCCTCGACGGCTGCGACGGCGAACTGGCCCGCTTGACGTTCCGCACTTCCCGCCTGGGTGCGCTCTATGAGCAATTGGCGGGCAACCTTCGGTTCATTATCTTCTTCGAGGCGCTGGGCATCAGCGCCTGGAAGGCGACCGGATCGGAAAGCTATTTGTTTGCGGTGTCTATTTTGGCCGCCCTGGCAGTATATATGCTGTCGCAAATGGCCTCCTTTGCCTGGAACAGGCGGGGCGACAAAGACCTGACATTGCTGCCGCCACCGCCCGTCAACAACGTGCAATCAAAAGTACTGGACGGCATCTTCAACTTCTGGCGGGAACTGAACAAGCAGGATGTGTCTGCTTTCATCACCTTTCTTTTTTGTATCGTATTTCTCTACCAGGCCATGTTCTGGCTGGCCCTCATCGGCACCACAGCCACGGCCATCATGGTGTCCAAATCGGTACATGCCGCCGCTATCCGGCAGGAGGGGGCGCCGACCTTTTTTGACAGGATTGACCCGATATACTTTTACCTGTTGGGGGTGGTCATTCTCTGTGTGCTCATTTTCAATATGGAACTAAGTGTGGTGGCGGAGTCGCTGGCCGCCGTGGGCAACAAGCTTTTCCTGGTGTTCAGCGTTGCCATTTTATGGATTATCAGCAACACACTTTGCATTCGTACCCTGGTGAAGGGCAAAGTGCCCTTTACGGATTTGATGTACAACCAAATGACGGGCGATGCCTACAACGTCATCATCCCCCTGGCAGGGCTCGGCGGCGAACCCTACAAAATAAAGCACCTGACCCAGTGGCTCGATTGGCACACCGCCAGCCGTGCCATAGTGGTGGACCGGCTCATCCATGCTACATCGGGCGCATTGTTTTCAGCCCTTGCAGTGGGCTTCACGCTCTACTTTGTGGAGATTGATGGAAAGTTTTTTGTGCCGTTGGTCATCACCTCTATCCTCTTTGCCATAGCGGGCGTCGGCACAATTTGGCTCTCCCTGACGAGCGCCCCATCCAAGATTTCGGGCTATGTGCTGAAAAAACTAAAGATTGTGGAGGAGTTCCGCAGCGATCCCATTTCTGCCGGGCAGTTTTTCCAGGCGTTTTTCTTCAAATTCCTTGGGCGTTCCTTCAACCTTGTAGAGATACTCGTCATCTTCAGCATTTTTGGCCTCACGCCAAAAGTAGTGGACCTTGTAGCGGTAGCAGGTATGATTTCTACCAGTGCCACACTGTTCTTTATCATTCCCCAGGGGTTGGGCGTGAACGAGGCAGGTATCAGCAGTGCCCTTTCGTTTTTGGGCTATACGGCGGCATTGGGTATCACGTTCGGCCTCATCCGCCGGGCGAGGATGATCTTTTGGGCCTTGTTTGGGGTAGCGCTCCACTTGGCAGTATCGGTGGTGAAGAAGTTTGCCCTGAGCAGGGTGAAGGGCTAAGCATTCAGTTGCCGAGTACCTTCTTCGTCTGTACCACATATTCCTCCTCTGTCAAAATCCCTTTGTTCCGCAGCTCGCCCAGCCGCTTGATTTGCTCAAGGAGCGTTTCCTCCCGCTGTGGTTTATCCTCCATGACCAATTTTTCCTCCTGCACGGCTGTTGGCGGTGTGCCAAAGCGCTGGTAGCCGTTTTTCACAAACTCTAAAAACTCAGGCTGCGTGCGCAGGTAGGCTAATGCCTGGTGGTTTTCAATTTTATCAAAGTCCACAAAGCCAAAATGGACCGCCTTGGTGAGGTGGAAAAAAGCAGGATCGGTGCGCTCCACCAGGGAATAACTACAGGCGAGGTTGAAATGCACGGCTGGGTCGTCGTATTTGGCTTCCAGCGCCTTTTTGAAATCCCCGATAGCGCCTTCGTAGTCGTATTCCTTGAACTTCTGTACGCCGCTGGCCTTGAACGGGTTGGTGACTGGCGTGGGCAGGGCCTTTTCCAAAGGGCGCTGTGGCAGGTTCCTTTGAAATTGCTCGGCACGTTGGGCCTGCCTGGCAACACTGTTGTATTTTTGGTCAAACTCTTCGGTGGGCATGGAAAAAAGTACCATAGCATCAATCGTGGCGACAAGCCCCATGATCAGGACAATGGGGGCATCCTTGTTGATGGAAATGATGAACAGCAGCACGGTGGCCGCAAAGTAGAGGATGCCCCTTTTCCGGTTGTTCAGGTAAAAATGGTGAAGCCCGAAAACGCCCATCACAAGGGCGAAAAAGCCAGCGATACTTTTCTTTCGCATAAATCTCAATTTTTGTAGCTTTAAAAGTAAGGTAAAATGTATTTGACCATCGGGAATTTTTACATTCGACGGCTATCCTTCTACCAAGGTTAACAAAATTCACCTGAAAGATTACAAAATCCTTGATTTGGCTGCGTGGCACTGCTTTTGAGATTAACTTTGCAAAAATTTCAGCATTGAAAAAAACCTTGCGACATACCCTTATTTTCCTGTTGGCCGGTATCGTGCTGACCTCGACCACGGGTGTGAGCGTACACAAGATGTACTGCTACTGCAAGGGTGAAATGGTGGCTTCTGTCTTTTGTCCCGACGATCCGTGCGAAATCGCTGCTGTTGCTTCAGAGAAGAAAGACTGCTGCAAGGGTCGTTCCTGTGAAATGCAGCCTAAATCCGGCCATAAAGGTTGCTCGGATTGCCGTTCGGAATTTGTAAAACTCAATGCCCAATTCGTCGTATCTTCTTTTGATTTTCAATTGACCACCTCTTTCCCCACCGTTTTGCAGGCTGTTCCCTTTATTGAAAATCACCCGCATATTGTCAGCATCAACATCTCCTGGGAAACCGACCTCCCGCCGCCTTCCGGCAAAGAATCGTTGCCCTGGCTGCAAGCTTACCTCTGTTAGTGCTCCCTGATTGGGTCTCTCCTGCCATCAGGCTTTTTTCCAGTTCATGGTTCAACCAAAACATTGAACCGTTCAAAATCTTGATCACCCATGAAAGCACTGACTATAATTTTCACCTTTGTTTTATCTATAACTACATGGGCCGGAAAGGCCCAAACCGATAACCCAAAATCAACTGCCAACATCCTGTATGGCAACGTCTTCGACCAGGACGGAGAAAACCTCATCGGCGCCACCATCCAATGGGAAGGCACCACCATCGGCACCATCACCGACGAAAACGGTAATTTTTGGCTGCCAAAGCAAAAAACAAACGCCAACCTGCTCATTCAGTATGTTGGCTACAACCCCCTGCTCGTCGAAATGACCCCCGAAGAGGACTCCGTGTTCATCAAAGTAGAGGGCGTCACCGACCTGGAGACCGTTCAGGTGACCGGGCATGGCACCGATAATTTCACTTCCACCCTCGACGTACGCAACCAGGAGCATATTTCCAGCAATGAACTGAAAAAGGCGGCCTGCTGCAACCTCGCCGAAAGCTTCGAGACCAATGGTGCCGTGGACGTGATGTCGCAGGATGCCGTGACCAGCGCCAAGGAAATCCAGATGCTCGGCCTCCGTGGTGTTTACAGCCAGTTGATGATGGAAAAGCGGCCAACCTACACCGGCCTGGCCACACCCCTGGCACTTGATTTTATCCCCGGCACCTGGGTGCAGGGCATCCAGATTTCAAAAGGGGCAAGCACTGTGCAAAACGGCCCCCAGGCCATCACCGGCCAAATCAATACGGAGCTGGTAAAGCCCTTCAACGACAAGCCATTTTTTCTGAACATCTTTGGGTCAACGCTGGAAAGGGGCGAAGCCAACCTTCACCTCAACCACAAATGGAACCAGGCGTGGAGCAGTGGCCTGTTGTTGCACGGCAGCACGACGCAGGGAAAGTTTGACCGGAACAAGGACACTTTTTTAGACCAGCCAACAAAAAAATCGCTGAACGGCCTGTTCCGCACTTTCTACCGGGGTGGCGATATCCACAGCCAATTCAATGTGCAGGCGCTGGTGGATGAACGGGAAAGCGGCCAGGTATTACCGGGGGGCGACTACAACCCGGCAGATTTTTACCGCATCCGCCAGGAAAACCGCCGGGTGGATGTTTTTGGAAAATTGGGCTATCTCGGCTTTGCCAAACCGGAAACCTCGCTCGGCTTCATCTACAATGCCACCTGGCACAACACGGACAATGTTTTTGGTAAAACGAGCTACAAAGGCACCCAGAAAAGCCTTTATGCCAACCTCATTTATGCCTCTTTTCTCAGCACCACCGACCATAAAATCAACCTGGGGGCGAGCTTTCAACTGGACGACTACGATGAGTTTTTGGACGAGGCCGATTTCAGTCGCCGGGAAACGATGCCGGGCGTTTTTGCAGAATACTCCTTTGGAAGGGACGGCGCAGTCTATGACAATTTTTGGGACAGGTTCGGCCTCATCGCCGGCCTCCGGTTGGACTACCACAACATCAACGGTACCTTCCTGACGCCGAGGCTCAACCTGAAATACAACTTCAGCGACCGGAGCATCCTGCGCCTGAGCGGTGGCCGGGGCGTTCGTTCGGCACAGGTCATTTCAGAGAACATCGCCGTACTGGCCAGCAACCGCCGCTTCGTAGTGACAGAAGATCTGAAAATGGAAGACGCCTGGAACACGGGCCTGAATTTCACCCAAAACCTCAAACTGGCGGGCAGGAATGCCAGTTTCGTTGCCGACCTCTACCGCACCAATTTCACCAATCAGGTAGTGATGGATATGGAGAGCGAACATGGGAAAGTGCTGTTCTACAACCTCGACGGAAAGAGCTACGCCAACAGCCTGCTGCTGCTCGGCACCTGGGAAATGTTCAAAGGTTTCAACCTGAAACTGGCCTACAAGCTGAACGATGTGAAAACTACCTACCACCCTCCTTCTGGAAATGACAACGGCCTGCGCCGCCGCCCGCTCACTGCCCCGCACCGTGCCCTGGCCGCCCTTGACTACGAGACACCCAACAAAAACTGGATGTTCAACACCAATATCCAGTACACGGGCTGGCAGCGCTTCGCCGATGCGGGCCACATCCCCACCAGCATTGAGGATAAAAAATACTTTGACGGCTACTCTCCAGCCTACGTGCTGATCAATGCCCAGGTGACCCGCCGCTTCAAACAATGGGAAATCTACCTCGGCGGCGAGAACCTGACAGACTACCGCCAGGAACACGCCATCGTTGACTGGCAAAACCCGTTTGGGGAGCATTTTGATGCGATGCAGGTGTGGGGGCCGCTGGTCGGGGCGAGGGGGTATGTGGGGATAAGGGTTTGGGTGGATTGAATGCGGCTTCGTTAGCTTGCAATCTACGTGGGCATTTGGTCAAATGTCAACAGCAATTTTGTACAAAAAACCATTGCCTTGGGGCGAATAGCTCACGCTGCCAGGCTTGAAGTAGTTCATAAGTGTTGATAAGGTTGATTATCAACCCTCATCAACTCCATAAACCTTTATCAATCACGCACAAAACCTTACGGCTCGCAGCATAAATGGGGAGATCATTTTTTTGATCCGTACTTACTTGAAAACAAGCTTTCTTTTTCGCCAGCCTTTTTCCATACATTAGCCCTTTCATCAAACAGATTACACCACTCATTGTATGGAAAAGCGAAAACCAACGGAAACCTTCAAATCTTATATTCCGGCCTCCGACTACAGCGTCAAGGAATTCACGGTGAAGGCCATTGTGCTGGGGGCCATCTTCGGGGTCATTTTTGGCGCCTCCACCGTTTACCTTGCCCTGAAGGCGGGGCTGACCGTGAGCGCCTCCATCCCCATCGCCGTGCTGGCCATTTCGCTGGGGCACAAGTTTTTCGGTACGACCATTTTGGAAAACAATATCATCCAAACCACCGGCTCGGCGGGCGAGAGCGTGGCGGCGGGAGTGGTGTTCACCCTGCCGGCATTTCTTTTCCTGAGCGATCCGGTGGTGGGCGACCAGTATTTCCGCTACTGGACGATTTTCTTCCTGGCCGTGCTTGGCGGTTGCCTCGGCACTTTGATGATGATACCGCTCCGGCGTTCACTCATCGTAAACGAGCATGGCAATTTGCCCTACCCGGAAGGTACGGCCTGCGGCCAGGTGCTCATTGCCGGCGACAAGGGCGGTGATTTTGCCAAAACAGCCTACCAGGGCCTTGGCTTTGCTTTCGCCTATGCCATTCTCCAAAAGGTATTTCATGTCATTTCCGAAGTGCCGACCTTCGGCACCAACATGGCCAATAAGATATTCCCTGCGGCAACGGTCGGGGCAGAAATTACCCCCGAGTACATGGGTGTCGGCTACATCATCGGGCCAAGGATTTGCGGGGTGCTGGTGGCAGGCGGCGTGCTGGCCTGGCTGGGTTTGATTCCCCTTTTGGCAAGCCTGGTGCCGCCGGATGTCATTGCGGCGCAGTTGGCCAAATTGGGTTACCTGGCCGATGTGGCAACGGCAGGTGGGCCATTTGGCTGGGATCCTGCCACCCATTCGTTCGCCGATGGGGCCGATGCCATCTACCGGGCCTACGTGCGCCAAATCGGCGCTGGTGCAGTGGCGGCAGGTGGTTTTATCACATTGCTGAAGACAATCCCCACTATCATATCTGCTTTCAAAGGCAGCATGGGCAGCATAAAAAATGCCGCCGGTGCAGGCCCGGCCATCCGTACGGAAAACGACCTGTCCATGAAAGTGGTGGGCATTGGCGCATTGGTGCTGATCGTGTTGATGGCGTTATTGCCCATGATGCCGGGGGAAGGGTTTTTCTCCAAACTCATGCTCGGTCTGTTGGTGGTAGTATTTGGCTTTTTCTTCGTCACGGTGTCCAGCCGCATTGTCGGTATCATCGGTTCCTCCAACAACCCCATTTCCGGGATGACCATTGCCACCATCATGGCAACGGCCCTCGTCTTTATCGCCATCGGCTGGACGGGAAAGGTCTTCGAACCAATGGTGCTCGTGGTGGGCGGGATGGTCTGCGTGGCGGCGGCCAATGCGGGGGCGACCAGCCAGGACTTAAAAACTGGCTACCTCGTAGGGGCAACGCCGAAGTACCAGCAATTGGCGCTGTTCATCGGCGTCCTGTTTTCCAGCGTAGTCATTGGTTTTACGGTAAAATACCTCGATACGCCCACACCGGAACTGGTGGCCCAGGGCATCCAACATGCCATCGGTGAAAAATATGCCGCCCCGCAGGCTACGCTCATGGCCACCCTTATCAAAGGGTTGCTTTCCTTCAACCTGGACTGGCAGTTTGTGCTAGTTGGGGTTTTCGTGGCGGTGGTGATGGAGCTTTGTTTTGTTTCGGCGCTGTCATTTGCCATCGGCCTTTACCTGCCGCTGTCCACTACGCTGCCCATTTTTATTGGCGGTGCCATCAAGGGCGGGGTGAATTATTTGCAGGAACGCAAAGGCAAGCGGGTGGAGGACGACGAACTGGGGAAAGGCAATCTCTTTGCAACAGGATTGGTGGCGGGCGGCGCCCTGGCGGGTGTCATCGTGGCCATTTTGTCGGTGCAGGAGAGCGTGGCGAATGCACTGGCCAATATCAACCTTGAAGAGCATGTGCTGGGGCCGCTTTTGGGCAACACGGGGTTCATGCTTTTGGGCGTGGCGTTCTTTGCATTTATGGGGTGGACGGTATTTAGGGTAGCCAGCAAGGATTAATTTAATTGAGGGCATCACAAAAACAGGGTTCGTTTCGCCGGCCAAAGCCGGCGCTACTTTGGCAAGGCCATAAATTTGTTAAGCACTCAATTTTATTTGTAAAATTGAACTACATCATGAAACTAAATCGGAGAAAATTCATCAACTCTGCCGGGCTCGCTGCTGCCGGTGCGTTAGTGCTGCCGCAATGGGCCTGCCAGTCCGGCGACGGAAATACTGCCGCCGCCGCTGCAGAAACAGCCGCTGCCACTGTTCAGCCCAGCCTGCAAAATTTTGGCATCCAATTGTACACCGTCCGGGACGTGCTGCCTGCCGACCCGAAGGGCACCATCAAGCAACTGGCCGACTTCGGCTACAAGCAGGTTGAAAGCTACGAGGGCGATCAGGGCATATTCTGGGGCATGGGGCACACCGGTTTCAAGCAGTACCTGGATGGGCTGGGGATGACCTGTGTCTCCAGCCATTGCGACATCAAAAAAGATTTTGAGCAAAAGGCGGCACAGGCCGCCGAAATCGGTATGAAATACCTCATCTGCCCCTGGGTGGGGCCGCAAAAAAGCCTGGACGATTTCAAAAAGATCGCCGAAGACTTCAATGCCAAGGGCGACATCTGCAATGCCAACGGCATCCGCTTCGCCTACCACAACCACTGGTATTCATTTGAGGAACTGGAAGGCCAACTGCCGCAGGATGTGTTGATGGCTAACACCAACCCAGATACGGTGGATTTTGAAATGGACATCTACTGGGTGGTCACGCCAGGTGCCGACCCTGTGGCCTGGCTGCAAAAGTACCCGAATCGCTGGCGCCTCTGCCACGTGAAAGACCGGAAGAAGGGAGCGCAAAAGGAAGACCACGAAGCTTCCTGTGACCTGGGCACCGGCCAGATTGATTTTGCCAAAATACTCAAAGTAGCAAAGGATATTGGGATGCAATACTACATCGTGGAGCAAGAAAAATATGAAAACTCAACTCCTATGCAGAGTGCGAGGGCCGATGCGGAATATTTGAAAAAACTTGTTTTTTCATAACATAGGATCGAAGGAAAAACAATCCCGATGTGAAATCGGGATTATTTTTCCTTCGATCCTTAGTAGCGATGAAAAAATAACTTATCTGTTTTGATGTTGAAACCCTATTACTGGAAGGGTTTCCCTTCGATCCTCAGTTTTTCGATTTGTGATTTTTGATGAAGGAGCCTGAGCTTCGGCAATCAAAAATTTCAAATCAAGTAAGCCACCTTATGGAATCCCCGGAATGCCCAAATGCAGCATCCTTCCCCCGGTTTGGTTTACCGGGTTCACCTCCTTTCCAATCACGACACCGTCTTCCGGGGCGGTGTATTCCTTGATGACGTCGCCAAAGACATTGCGCATCGTAGCAATGGGCTGGCCCTTTTTCACAAAAGAACCTACCTCTGGCAGAACACTCAGGAAACCGCCCTCGTCGGAGTACATCCAATGGGAGTTTTTGCAAATGACCGGGGGTTCGACAGGCTCATCTATCTGGCTGTGCAGCATGTCCAGGTAGTGCAGCACGTTGTGGATGCCGGTCAGGCCGTCCCGTATCATGCCCCTTTGAAAAGTGGCCGGGTTGCCGACTTCCAGGGTGATGGCATGGATGCCCAGTTCATTGGCTGCTCCCCGCAGGGTGCCATCGGAAGGCGGGTTGTGCAGGATAATTTTTGGGTTTTGTAAAATGGCCAGTTGGCGGGTAGTGGGGTTCACCATGTCGGCCCGTATGTAATAGGAGTTGATGCGGCCCTGGCTGGCGGTATGCAGGTCAATCAGGTAGTTGAAATAGCGGATGACCCGCTCTACCAGGCGCCAGGCATAGACCTGGCTAACATTCCCATCCGGCTTGCCGGGCATGAGGTGGTTCAGGTCGTTGCCGTCAAGGAAGCGGCGGGTGCGGCGGAGCAGGGAAGGCACGTTGGACACGGGTATGCCTACCACCGTGCCCCTGAGTTTTGACACGTCAATTTCGTGCATAATGCGCTGCACCACCGGGATGCCATTGAGTTCGTTGCCATGTACGGCGGCGGTAAGTCCAAGCACTGGGCCATCTTCTGTTCCCTTTGCAACAATAATGGGGAGATAAACGGGCATTCCCATCCCGTCGCTGACGATATGGAGAAAGAATCGCTGCTTGGTGCCGTAAGGTATATCCTGTAGCTTTAGATCTTCGATAACGGGGATATGCTTCGTTTCCTGAAAGGTATTATTCATATAATAGGTACTGCTGTATGGTTTAGTAACGATGAAAAAATAACTTCACCATTTTGATTTTGAAAACCCCAGCAATGGAAGGGTTTTTTTAAAAATAAAATAGTCATTTTATTTTTCCTTCGATCCTTAACTTGGCTCCAAAAAGCTTTGTGCAAATGCGGTTGGATTTCATCCGAAGGCCCACAGCCCGTGCAAGGGCTATTTTTAAAATGCACAAAACTTCATAGAGCGGAAAATATTTATCTGCACTGTTTTCTTTCAATCTTCCAATTTGGCCTCAATGTAGTCCCAAAGCAAACCGGCAGCTTGCCCGACGACCGGCCTGCCGCTATATTCGGCAATTTTGGGCAGGCCACCGATGCTCACCGTATTTATTTCTGACAACACCCTTTTACCATCGTCGCCTACCAATGTATCTATCCCGTAAAAGACAATGCCGTGCGATGCCAATACGGGGTCTATCTGGCGGATGATTTCCTGTTCGTCCACGTCAGCTTCTGCTCCGGAGGACTTGCCGCCCCTTGCCACATTACAGACCCAGTTTCCTGGGGCGGGCATTCGCAGGGCGGCACCGAGTATCTCCCCTTTGCAAACGACAATCCGTTTATCGCCCTGGCTAACATTTTTCAGGAATTTTGCCCCCAGGTATTCAATATTTTTTCCCTGCAGCATTTGGGTAAAAGCCGTCCAGGACAGCTCTCCTCCTTCGGCTTTTGATACTTTTTCCCCTTCTATTTTGACAATGCCCAGGCCCGCATAGCTTCGCAGGGGTTTCAGCACAATAGGATTGGGCTGTTTAAATTCCGCAATGTCTTCTATGCTCTTGCAAAGGCGGAGCGGTGGGCACAGGGTGGGGAAATTCAGCAGAAAGGCCTTTGAGCCGGTAAGTTCGATACCGCTGGGAGCGTTGACGAACAAGACATGGGGGTATTCTTTTTCCAGGAATTGCCAAAAACCGGGTGCAATGGGGTGGGGCAAACGGAGCAGCACCACATCGTAGCTTCGCAGGCCAACTTTATGCTGGTCTTTTTTAAAGAAACGACCATCCTCTGTATAGTCGAAGGTATGAATTGCCGTCGTGGCGTAAAGGCTCTTCACGGCCATCTTTTCAAAAAAAAGCCGATTAAGGTCAACGCCCCTGCTCGCCACGTCAATGCCTTTGCAGCGTGGATCTTTCAGCATCTCCCGGACCAATGGGTAAACTGAGTTTTCATTGAAATGAGTGCTGTGGTCGGTCAGCACCAGCATGGTGTATTTTGCCAAAGTCTTACTATCGTTGATGTAATTGGGTCGTTTCAGCCAGCCAGGGTTCGCAGGGGTTATTTGAAAAATAGCAGGGTGAAGGGTGCTGCGCAGGCGTCAAATCACAAGAGAATTTCATTGATAAGCCCTTCATCGTCGTTGAGGCGTTTAAAAGTTTTCATCCTGAAGCGCCCCTCTTTGTTCATCAATTCCTTGGCCATTTGGTCGATAGCAATCATCGAAAGCACGGTTTGGATGTATGCTTCGATGAGGTCGTCCAGCCCGACACCCAGGCGGTTGAAGTCGCGGCGGTCCATCAGGATGAGCCGGTTGGTATCGGTGTCCCAGGTGCCGTCGGGGTTTTTGAACGATAGGTTGGTTCCCAGGATGGACCAACTGTTGCTACTATCCAGCAGGTTGTCTTCGAGGGGCCTGGCCGCCCGGCGGGCATACACGCACAAAGGCCGGATGCCCTTGTCGGTAGCGCTCACCATCATTCGGAGGTCGGCCACATAGGTCTCCCCTGCGATATTGGGGATGGTGCCTACATGGAACAGCTTGCCGGAAGCTGAGGTAGAACTCCAGTTGTAGTTGCCAATAAGGCTCTGCACGATGAAGCGGTCGTAGTCGAAATCGAGCAGCATAAAGTCTTCAAGTTCCTTTTTGGTTACGATGGTGAAAACACCTTGCCCGGCATTGCTGTATGGCACCTTTACTACGGCATGGCCGCCCATTTTTGCTACCCATTCCGGTATTTCATCCTTTCGTACATCCCTTATGGTTTCGGGGGTCAATATTTCAAGTCCGCTGGGTTTTATCTCACTGTTGAACAGGTCGTAGGCTTTGGCGGCCAGCATTTTGTTGCGCCCGCCGGCGAGGCAGGCCAGGGTAGGGTTGAGGATTCGGGTTTTTGTGTGAACGGGGATGCGGTTCCACGGCTTTTGGGTAACATAGCGGAAAGCTGCCCGGATGGGTTGCCATTTGCCCATTTCATCTTTGATTTGCATTACGCCGTCTTCAAAGCGAACGGAGGGGTTTTTTTCCTGGTTGTAGAAAGGGGCGTAGTAAACCGGTTCGTCAAAAACGTCGGCAATCACAGCGGCATAGCCCGACGTTTCCATTAAGTTCTTATCATAAATGACGGCAATGCCACCTTTGATGTTATTGCGTTTTTTTTCTAAAAATGGTTTGAACGTTTTTTCAATGAGCCAACGGTAGGTGCCTTGTTCCTGGTGGTCATCGGTCAGGGGCATGGACTTCTGGCCGCTCGGGCAGGAGTTGTTTTCGATAACGACCATCTGCCTCCGGCCGGTAGCAGAAGTGACGTTGATAAGGTCGGCCCCTGCCCACTGGAAATACTTTGGGGCATAGTTGAGCCATTTCTTCAGCATCTCCGGCTTCACTACGGGGTGGAGGTGGCAATATCGGGTGATGACCCTTTCCTGCTCCAGGTTGAGGAAGAAATTCACCATCGGGTGGATGGTGGCGTTCAAAGCCTTGGCGTACCAGTGCTGATGCGCCTGGAAAGAACCTGGGAGGATGAGTTGGGCAGAGGTTTTGGGTTGTTTCAGCGTTGCCAGCATTTGGTGTGAGTGTAGGGGGTACAGGTTTGAACAGCAGGTTGAAACCGGGACACCAATAAAATCGAGAACGAGTCCAATGGATAAAAGTTCCGTGTAAAATTAGAGAACTTGAGGCTGCCGCATAAGTAAACATGGAATCTTGAACGCAGAATTTTTTATACACCTAAGCGCATGATCCACATAGTATTCAGTCCATGTGGTCTGTGTGCCTATGAGTTTAGATTAAATTCTGTCATGTTTTTGAAAAATGGGCTTATAGGGCAGCCTCAAGTTTATACCAGATCAAAAAAATCAGGAAAAAAGGGCAGGCTCGAAAGCATGGTTCGAGTTGCTGGAAACACCATGATATTTCAGTGCATAGACTGATTTGTACTTGGAAGGGTCTTTCAAAAATGCCTTTACATCCCGCACGGTTTTTTTGTTCAGGAAATTGAAAAGGGGTTGTTGCACAGTGTTCAAGATGGCAATAGCAGGGCGGAGTTGTTCGTCCCACTGCCGGTAGAGGTTGTCAAAATCCTGCTTGCAGACCATGCCCCTGCAATCGGCGTATTTGCATTCCAGTTGTAGGGGGAATTCGATGTTGAAGATGCCGTATTCGTCCGTGATTTCTTCGCCCGGCATGATGTCCCGGATGGCAATTTCAAAGCCGTATCCGGTACTCATGGTGTTGCAGTGGCAGCAGTGGTTGACGTATTTGCCGAAGTCCCAACTAATGATGCGGAAGCCCCTTTCGTCGGTGTAGGAGTATTTTTCAATGACTTCCTGCATGTCGGGCGGGTGTTGGGCATACTCTTCGGGCGAGATTTCCGGTTCCAGGGCGTCTTTGACGTAGGTAATGGTCCCTTTGGGGATGAATTCAGTGGCAAAGACGCCGTAACCGATCAAATCGTTGATGTGGTGAAGGCGGGTATGAGGATGGATCATGGTATAAAAAAAGTGTTTTTTATGCTGGGCCATTGTAGCCTGGCGGCCACGAACGACGCCAATTGTTCCGTCCGTAATAGACTTAAAAACCGCTCAAAGTAACATGCTTTTTTGTTCAAAAGTTGGGATAAAAAGTTTATTTTTTTTTCGCTGTTTTTTTGTTGATAATCAACGAGTTAGGTTAAAATTGAGGCAAGGGTTCCCCACCTCTTCCATGCGATTGCTATTTTTGTTTTTCACCAAAAGAAAAATAATGGCAAAAAAGAAAAAATACTACGTGGTTTGGCAGGGCGCCAAGCCTGGCATTTATGATAGCTGGGAGTCCTGCCAACGTCAGATAAACGGCTTCCCTGCGGCCAAGTACAAAGCCTTTGAAAGCCAGCAAGAAGCTGAGGCTGCCTTTAAAAACAGCTATGCCGCACACTACAACAAACCTGCCCCAAAGGCCGCCGGAAAAAAAATTTCGCCCCGTAGCACCATCGTGTGGGACAGTATTAGTGTGGATGCGGCCTGCAGCGGCAATCCTGGCGTGATGGAATACCAGGGCGTTGACACCAAAACCAAACATCAGTTCTTTCACCAGAAATTTAGCCTTGGTACTAATAATATAGGAGAGTTCCTGGCAATTGTTCATGCACTGGCCATGTTTCATAGGGCTGGGAAGCAAACGGCCATCTATACCGACTCCAGAAATGCAATGGCCTGGGTGAAAAACAAAAAGTGCAAAACGACCCTGGAACGCAATGACCGTACAGAACAGCTTTATCAAATCATCGAACGGGCGGAGGATTGGCTGAAAACGCACACCTGGCAAAACCCTATCCTGAAATGGGAAACGGAAAGCTGGGGGGAAATCCCCGCAGATTTTGGGCGGAAGTAGGCCGGTGCTTTTTCCCGGTGAATTACCAACGGCTATGGTGAAAATCAATATGAAAGGCAGAATCTTGCACCCCGACCTTCAATTGCATTTGTTTGAATTGGTAAAAATCCTGATCTTGGCGGACGAAAAAGTGGCGGCAAAATCAGATCTTGAAATACTGCTTATTACCCTGCCATACGTGCAAGCCATCCATCCGAAAGAAAAAATAGAAATCAGGGATTTATGGGAAGCGGGGTGGCTCTCAAAATCCATTGAGTGCTTAAGAAATTGATGGGTTTGCCAAAGTAGCACCGGCTAAAGCCGACGTTACGGCCCATATTTTCAAATCCACAGGCGGGCTTGAATTGGCAAAAATGTCCCCGTAAGACCTTGCTTTAGTTAAAATGGCCTTGCTAAGAGAGACCACCATTCGAGCAGCCTGGAGAAGATACTTGCAGATATGGCGCAGAAAGGATGGGGAGCAGGAATAGATCAGGGGGTTGGGCAGGAAATTGAACCATCTTTGCTTAATGCAGCGCTGAATGCAGAGCAACATGGAGATTGTTCAAAAAACTGTGTCAATTTCTCACCAGTGAGTATTGCAAAATTCTACGCAAAACGGCGGGATTAGTCAACGAATCCCGCCGTTTTGATTTCAGATGAAAGCAAATTTCAATTGCAAACAATGAATCTTCTTGACAAGTTATTTGGCAACAACAAAAATGAAGTAGCTCCTAACATCCGATTTGGCCGTTATACGGATGCCTACCATACCCAGGGCCAGGACGAGGCGTTTGAGGCGGCCGTTGCCTCCTTTGAAAACGACCATTTCCTGCCTGCTTATGTTGCCTTTTTCAACTATTTGAAAAACGACGACGAGGGCAACCTGCATTTTTGGGAAAAAGATGGGGAGCTTTTTTTCGAGTTTTACCAGGGATCCAAAAAAGTGACCGGCTACGCAAACGAAAAAAAAATATACGCCGAAGCAAAAGTCGCCAAGGCCACCTCGCTGCATTCTGGTTTTATGCGGCGCCTGCTGGAAGAAAACTTCGAACTGAAATACAGCCGTTTTTCCCTTTCGCCCGACAACGACCTCACCATTATTTTTGACAGCTACACAATGGATGGCTCGCCCTACAAACTCTACGCCGCCCTGAAAGAACTGGCCATCCACGCTGACAAGCACGACGACCTGCTGGTGGATGAATTCGAGGCCCTTGAAATCATTGACCTGAACATTAAACGGGAACTGCCCGACTCCGAAAAGGAAATCAAGTACAACTATATTATCGGTGAAATCATGGCGGCCTTCCGGGAAATTGACGAGGGGAAACTGAATGCCGATCAATATCCCATCGCCATTACTTACCTGCTGTTGAGCCTCTGCTACAAGCTCGACTACCTGACCAAACCGGAAGGCTATATGATGGAAACCCTGGAACGGGCGCACCGCCTGGCTTTTGCCAAAGATGGCAAAAATGCCGCCCAAAAAAACCAGCTCCTGCGCAAGGAACTCCAAAAACTGCTGGAAAGGCCGAAAGAGAAATTCTTCAAGGAGATGTACGAAGTGAGCGCCACCTTCGGCATCACCGCACCCATTGACCACCAAAAGGTCGCCCTCATCATTGACCAGGAACTGCCCAACATGAAATGGTACTACGAGCATGGGCACGAGCGCATCGCCCTGGCCATTCCCGGTTTCATCGCAGGGCGCTGTCTTTTTTACTTTGCCGTGCCAAAGCCTGACCGGGATCTGCTGCACCTGTTGCTCCAAATCCTGGAGGCCGATTATTTTGGGAGATTGGGCTTCGTGAAATTATTTGATAACGGTGTTTTAGATGAAAAAGGCATCAAACAGTCCATCCGCCGGGTTGCCCAGGCACACAGAAAGTCCTACCCCCGCCTAAACCCTGACCTCAAAAAACTGGTTTTCCATTCGCTGGCCAAATTTTCGGAATCGTACCTGCAAATGGTGCGTGAACTGGATTTATCAAAATCAGAATAGGCCCCGGCCTAATCTCCAAACAAGAGCAACATGAACAAGGAAGAAGTAATAGGCATCCTGACAACAGTTACCGACCCGGAAATCCCCGTCCTCACCGTCATGGACCTGGGTATCATCCGGGATGTGCAGGTATCGGCAGACGGAGCGGTGAAAGTGGTGATAACCCCGACATATACTGGTTGTCCAGCTATGCACGCCATCGAAGTAAATATCAGGTCGGTTTTACAGGAAAATGGTTTTGACAATGTGAACGTCACAACCGTACTAAGCCCGGCCTGGACGACGGATTGGCTGACAGAGGATGGCAAAAGGAAATTGAAGGAATACGGTATCGCTCCGCCCGTCGGCTCTGCTGATAAAAACTCCCTGTTGGGCGAAGCATTGAAAATCGAATGCCCCCAATGCGGCTCGACAAATACGAAAATGATCAGCCAGTTTGGCTCAACTGCCTGCAAGTCGCTATTTAGATGTTTGGATTGCCTGGAGCCTTTCGACTATTTTAAGTGCCACTAATTGACGAACTTATAACCGACCCCGCGCACCGAGTGGAAATATTTAGGGTTCCGCTGATCTTCCTCGAAATACTTCCTGAAGGAAAGGATAAAATTATCAATCGTACGGGTAGAAGGAAATACATCATAGCCCCACACCGATTGCAGGATTTGGTGCCTGGACACTACCTCATTTTTCCGGTCAATCAATAATTTGAGCAGCATCGCTTCTTTTTTGGTCAGCATGAACGGCCCTTCGTTGCCCACTGCTTCGAAGGTGCGGAAGTTGATCTTGTTTTTTCCAAATTCATAAATCTCCGGCGTATTATCGGGGGCCTTGCTGGTACGTCGGATGAGGTTGTTCACCCGGAGCAGTAGTTCTTCCAGGTGGAAGGGCTTGGTCAGGTAGTCGTCGCCCCCTCTTTTAAGGCCGGCAATACGGTCGTTGGGACCATCTTTGGCCGTCAGGAAAATAATGGGCACTTCCATATTGGTCAACCGTATTTGCTCGCAAATCTGGAAGCCGTTCATTTCCGGCAGCATCACGTCCAGGATGATCAGGTCGAAATGTTCCTCGTTAAAATGTTTGAGGGCCCTGCGCCCATCGCCGGCAGCCACAACTTCGTAATCCTCCATTTCAAGGTTCAGTTTTACAACGTCCCTGATGTTTTCTTCGTCTTCGACAAATAGTATCCGCATGGTATTACTTCATTAGGCGAGTCTGGGGTTGAAATTTTTTAGCGGTTGATAATCAGGAAGTAGTCCTTAAAGCAACTGAAAGTCAAGCCGTTATTTCAAGCCCTGATTCGCATTCATTAGGAAAGATGGTTTCACCTTCAACAGTTAGTGTTAGAGGGGGCCCTGAGCGTACACTCAAAAATAACTTCCGGGTTGCCTGTTGTGCGCCATAGGATAAGTTATTTTATTTCAAAAACACAACGTGGGTATCTGTGTGGCGAATAATGGAGCCTGCCTGCTTAGCCCGATGTCGCTGTTTTTGGCACTTACTTGCCTGCCCAACGGGGCAGGCCATATTGTTGTTGAAACCTATCATAGTCTTTTTCTACCAGTTGCACCAGCAACGGTTGCTTTGAGCGGTCCAGCCATTTCAACAAGATGAGCATGTTCTCTTTAGACATGGCCGTACACCCAAGGGTCGGGGAGCCTTCCTTGCGCCAAAGGTGAAAGAAAATACACGATCCGCTGTTTGCCCTGGCCGGTGTGTTGTGCTCTATCATCAGGCCCCATTGATAGAGCCAGTCTTCCCGTCGCATGGCTTCGTTGCTGTTCCAGTCTTTGGCCACTTTGGTTTCGTCAATGATCTGGTTGTAAAACAGGGAGTTGGTGTCTTCCACGCATACTTGCTCTTTGCTCAGTTTCAGATAGTCCATTTTTAAAGCAACCTCGCCAACGGGGGCATAACCGAAAGCGGTGCCAAAGCGGAAAATACCGGCCGGGGATTTGCCATCGCCCTCTTGCTTTTGGGTGCCGGGCTGCGGTTTGTGCAGGCCTCGGCCCCAGGCCAGGCCTTTCCATCCAAGGTTGACGGGGTAAGCGTGGCCGGTTTGATTCCAATTTTTGCCTTTTTTATCGAAACGATAAAGTGTGGCGGTGCTGCTGCTGTCGTCCGGACTTATGACGATGACCAGTTGCTTTGTGTGGTGAATCAGAGAAGAACCAGCCGTCCCGGTCTGGGTATTAAAAGCAATAGTCAACAAGAAAAAAAAGGCAACAAGAGAAGTAAGCATTTGTTTGTTTTTTGCGCAAAGCGATCAGGCACATTGGCCATTTACTTTTTAACCAGTTTATAAGCTTCCAACGTATTGTCCTTGCTCGAAGTCCATTTTAAAAAATAAAAACCGGGAGGGATGCCGCCTGCGGGAATTATGATGTTTTTACCAGTGGTCTTCATATTTTTTTCAAACAACACCTTCCCTTCCAAATTCTGCAGGGCGATGCGTCCACTACTTTCTACCGGCCATTCAATTTGCAAGTAATCGCCAACAGGATTGGGGAAAACTTTAAAGGCAGCCTTGGCCCTGTTGTCCGCCGCAAAGTTAACGTTGCAAGGGTTGCCCTGGCAGACCAATCCATTGAAAAACGCCACAGCCTGCGCCAGGATGGTATCATTGTACGGGGTGACATCGTGCCCCGCCCCCTCGATGGTGAACAAACTGGAGCAAAGCCCAAGTTCTTCTGCCCTTTGCTGAATGCTGTGAGATCCGTAGAGTTTTGGGCAAGGGCTAAGGTTGAGGTAACAGGCAGAGTCATAGTCCACGGTCTGGTCTTCGGTGCCATGAACCATCCAAACAGGTACATCGTCATAAGTATCTATCAGCGACATGTCCATCACGGCACCTGCCAGTGACAGGATGCCATTTACCTCGGAGGTATGCCCCGGCCATCCGCCGTCCCCTTCCAGGGTGCCGAGATCGGGGCAGAAAGGACAGCCGAACCAATAGCCACAACTGCCGTCGAAGCCGGTTTCGGCTGGTTTTTCTTCGACGTCCCTGGCAAAGGCCACGTTGAGTACCGTTACTGCGCCTGCGCTGTAACCCAACAAATAAATGTGGGCCGTATCAATGTTGTATTCATTTGCATGTGCCTTGAAATAACGGACGGCGCATTTGGCGTCCTGCATGGCCCGGTAGCCCGCCCGGATGAGCGAATTGCGGCTGAGGGTGAGTGGATTGATGCTCAGCCGGTAGCTGATGGTGGCGGCGGTGTAGCCCCGTTGGGCAAAAGCATCGCACTGTGCCCAAAAGTCAGCCTTGTTGCCTGCTGCAAAACCGCCCCCGTGTACGAAAATAACCAAAGGCCTGGGCGTGGCGGCCATTTCGCAGGGCGAAAAAATATCGGTAAAAAGCGGTTCGGCTGGCGTGCAACCATTGGCCGGGTCGGGAAAATCATAGTCGTGCCTGCCCGTGCCATACTGCACATTTTTCAGGGTGTCAATACAATCGTGGATGGGGGACGTGGCAATCAGATCGCAGGGATGTTGGGAAAACACCAATGGCATAAAAATCATGGAAAAAAAACACGTCAGGATCGAGGCAAGAATAAAATACTCCCCGTGCCAGTTTGGGATTATTTTTAAACTCCGAACCGGATTCAGTGCCCATTGCCGGGGTTTCCTACACAGCATCAGGGCAATTGTTTTTACGACGTTACTCCCGGCAAATGGCCTTTGCATGGTGGTCTTTATTTTTAACAAAACTACTTTTACAAATTGGAACAGAAAAATATGGACTTCACAAAATAAGCACCCAAATGGTACTGGGCGATTCGATCTATTTCTGTCAAATCGAACTATTTCAAACAATTAATAATGTGGACTTGTCCAAACTGCCAGCGCACCTTCAAAAATGAAAACCAGGCACACGGCTGCCATCGGATAGACAAAATGGATTTTTTTACAAAGCGGCCTGCCTTGTTGTGGGAACTTTATAAAAAAGTGGTCGAAGAAGCCAGGGCTTTTGGTGAATTCAGGGAGGAAGCCGTGCCGCCGGACGTGATATTTTTCAAAACGAAAAGTACCTTCCTTGCTGTGAAAGTAAAAAAAGACCACCTGGATATAACGTTTTTTTTAGACCACGTAGAGGACGTGCCGCCTGTGAGCAAATATTTACAAACATCGAAGCGGCGGGTGGTACATATTGTACCGGTAGATTCAGCGGAGGAAATAAATGAGCAATTGCTTGAGTGGATGTGGGCGTCGTACGAGCTGATCACAAATGCACAGACAGGCACAATCAATCCCTGAAAATAAAATTGCCAAGCTTCCACCTGACTATACCTCCCTGAAAGTCAACTTGGCCAGGCAGCCAAAAAATGCAATGATTCCGAATAAGGCAAACATGGTGATTTGTTTTTTGTGGTAAATTATTCCGTTGGCAGATGAAGGCCCAATTTATTTATCCGAAGGAGTGAAATTGGCGGCCAAACGCAAACAGCGGCCCAACGATTTACAAGTGAATCGTTTCAGGGAGGAAAACGTTACCGGGATAGGCGGGATTTATACAAAACTTGTGGAAGACTGTCGGAGGCGTTTCAATTCGCCGCTACGCAGTTCGACGGTCACCATTGTTGCGGGGACGGTCGAACTGCGGGCGATTGGAGAACCTTACTTGCTTTCTGCTAAAGGACGTTGGAAAGGCCCGACGTAGTTCAGCACATCTTCGGCAGTGATTTCGGCGCCGCTGAGGATGATGAGGCGCTCTACCACATTCCGGAGTTCCCGGATGTTTCCGGTCCAATTGACATTCTGGAGGGCGACGAGGCCTTCTTTAGAGACCTTTTTCGGCGTGATGCCGTACTCCTCGCAGATTTGGTGGATGAAGTGCTCGACCAATTGGGGGATGTCCTCCCGGCGGTTGTTGAGCGGCGGCACTTCGATAATGATGACAGCGAGGCGGTGGTACAAGTCCTCCCGGAAGCGGCGTGCCTCAATTTCCCGGCGGAGGTCTTTGTTGGTGGCGGCGAGCACCCGCACGTCCACTTTGATTTCCTTTTCGCCACCGACTCTGGTGATTTTGCTTTCCTGCAGGGCACGCAGCACCTTGGCCTGGGCGTCGAGGCTCATGTCGCCGATTTCATCCAGGAAAATGGTGCCGCCGTTGGCCTGCTCGAACTTGCCGATGCGCTGTTTGTGGGCTGAGGTAAACGAGCCTTTTTCATGGCCAAAAAGCTCGCTTTCAATAAGTTCCGACGGTATGGCGGCGCAGTTCACTTCGATGATGGGGCCTTTTGAGCGGTTGCTTTTTTCGTGGATCCACCTGGCTACGAGTTCTTTGCCCGTACCATTTTGGCCGGTAATAAGTACCCTGGCTTCCGTTGGCGCAACACGGTCGATGGTTTCCTGGATGCGGATCATCGGCTCGGAATCGCCGATCATTTCCTGGGTTTTATAGCTGCTTACTTTTTGTTTGAGTACTTTGGTTTCGGTGATGAGGCTGGATTTGTCGAGGGCATTTCGCACCGTGATGAGCAGGCGGTTGAGATCCGGCGGCTTGGAGATGAAGTCGAAAGCGCCTTTTTTCACGGCTTCCACGGCAGTATCAATGTTGGCGTGGCCGGAGATCATCACAACCGGGGTGTCGGGGGCCAGGGTTTGAATCCTTTCGAGCGCCTCCATGCCGTCCATTTTGGGCATTTTGATGTCCATCAGGATCACGTCGTACTGCGATTTTTTCAGTTGGACCAGGCATTCCAGCCCGTCGCCAGCTTCGTCCACTTTGAACTTTTCAAATTCCAGGATTTCTTTCAGGGTCCTGCGGATCGGGGTTTCGTCATCTACGATAAGAACTTTTGCCATGAGTAGTTTAATCTTTAATTTTCTACGATTTATGTATAAAATTTTATTTAATCCAGTAGGAGGCGTTTGTACGCCAAATATAGTCAATAGGTTACAAACAGCATTTCAGAAAACCCTCCCTGACCAACCAAAATGTCAGCAAGGATAGGGATTATTTTATGAAAAAAAATTTTACTGCAAACCTGTTGTAAATCTTTTCTTGAGAAGGAAATTTGAAAGGGTGGGACAGTATGTTCAGGGAGTGGCAAAGATATTTGTTTTTTTGGAAAGTGTGAACGGTTGCGGGAAAAAGTCGCTATCTTCCCTGTAATAAAAATGGCCACTTGCAAGTATTTGCAAATGGCCTTCATTGCTCGACTATTGATGAATTACCGGCCAGGTGAAACCCAGCCTGCAATTAATTGGCGCTCCTCACCTTCCCAGAACCCGAAATATTAACATTCAGCACGGGATAGCCTTTGTAAAAAACATCCCCGCTTCCGCTGATCTTCACGTCCAGGTTATCCAGCACCTGCACTTCGGCGTCGCCGGAACCGGAAACATTGAGGTCGGCGGTTTTGGCCGCCAGGTCAAAAGCGTGGAGGTCGCCGGAGCCGCTGATGTCAAAATCGAGGTGGTCTGTTGCTCCTTCCAGCAGCATTTCCCCGCTGCCGCTGATCTTTCCGTCAATTTGGTGGGCGTTCAGGCCCAGGTCCATTTTTCCGGAGCCGGAAATACGCAGTTCTAAGTTGTCCGCCGTGAAGAAGTTCTCGCCCTTTATTTTACCCGAACCGGCAATGGACAAGTAGTTGATCTCCGGCATGGTGATGTAGATTTTCAGGTCGTAGTCCCTGGTGCAGTGGTCGAACTCGATGTCCCAAACGCTGCCATGTACATCGGTTTCCAACTGTTCGATGATGTTTTCCTCGCCTTTGGCCACCACTTCAAAATCGGTGCCCTGGGTGATAAACACATCGGCGTTGCAGTTCAGCTTGATGCCTTTGAATCCTTCCACGTCCAAAACGATTTCCTTCTCCGGCCCCCGGCCTTCCTCGCAGTCCCAGAACGGGCCGTCGTCGTCGCAGGAAGTAATGGTGAAAAGGGCCAATAACAGTGGTGCGAAATACAAACTAAATTTTTTCATGATGAGATTGTTTTTGGTTGAATGTGCCGTTGCGTCTTTTGATTGGGCTTGGTTTTATAAAAATCAATATTTCAAAACCCTATTCCCAATGACAAAAACGGCACAAAACGGGTGATTTTTAAAACTCGACCCGGTAGTTGAACACCGGGAAAAAACCTGTCTGCGTGTAGGTCTCGATTTGTTTCGTTTCGTTGTCGTAGTACTGCGAAAAGATGTTCTGGCGGTTGGTCACGTTTTGTATGTCGAGCAAAATGGTATGGGTGAGTTTCCGTTTGTTGATTTTATAGCTAAGGCCGAAGTCCAATCGCCAATAGTCGCCGGCTTTGGTTGCAAAAGGCATGTCTTCCCGGA
Organism: Lewinellaceae bacterium; assembly: GCA_020636005.1. Taxonomy (GTDB): domain Bacteria; phylum Bacteroidota; class Bacteroidia; order Chitinophagales; family Saprospiraceae; genus UBA6168. The sequence continues at coordinate 455,716 of JACJYR010000005.1, read as the reverse complement.
GTACCTGTTCACCTTCCTCAATGGATTTCTCCAGGTCGATGGGCGTGTATCTATTTCCGCCTGCCAGGATGAATTTGCCGTTCAGGCCGAATATGTTCTTCTTGTCCCGGCCCACTTTGAATTCTTTGCCGCCCAACACCGTAGCATTATACCGGCCATCATAGCGGGTCGGGTATTCCTTGCCATCATAAGGGGTGAACTGCGACCTGTACAAGGAACCCGTGAGCAGGAAATAATAGTTCTTACTGAAAAACTTTTCCACCGTCAGGTCAACGCCATAGTTGCGGCCCGTCCCGTCGTTATTGGAGTTTTCGATGAAAATGATGTCCCAAATGTCTGTCCCGTTCAGGATGGAGTTGGTGCTGCCGGGCAGCGCTTCAACTGGTACGTCGAACAGGTATTGGTAATAGAATTCGGCCTTGAATCGCAGGTTTTCGGCCAATCGGTGGTCGTAGCCGAGCACAGCGTGGAACGACTTTGTCAACCCCAGTTGCTTGTTGGCATTGCGGGGTGCGCCATCGTTCAGGGTGCCTTCGAAGACGTAGGCCGCCAGGTGTTCCTTTTTGCTGTGCAAACCCACCGCAGCGCTGAGCGATTGTTTTTTGCTGAACTTCCACTCCAATGCCATGCGTGGCTCGATGGCGTATTTGTTGTTCAGCAAAAACATAGAATAATGCACGCCCGTGTTCAGTGTCCAGCGCTCGTCGAAGCGGTGTTTCCATTGGGCAAAGGCCTGCAGGAAACTACCTTCGCCGTGGTTGTCGAACAAGCGAACGATGGTGTCGCCTTTCTCGTCGTCGAAATTGTTGTCGTCGTCGTAGGTGAAATTGAACGAAGAGTAACTGAAAATGGCACCCGCCCTCACCGTGTTCAATGTGTTCAACTTACGGTTGTAGGTCGTACTGATGCGGTAGGTGTTGTTGGAAACGTCATAATGGTTGTCGGGACGGCGTTCATATCCATTTTCCGGGTCGAGCCAATAATCACCGCCAGCATCCGTTTCCCTCGAAAATACCGCTACGGTTCTCAGGTAACTGCTATTGTCCAGCAGCAGGCGGTGCGAGAGTCCCACCGTCGCCGTTTTTGCTTCCTCCTTAAAACCCCATTCACCAAACTCACCTTCCCAGGTTGTGCTGTCTTTTTGGGGATTGAATTCAGAGCTGTTCTGCCCGGCAAGGCCAAACAGGGCGAAGGTGCCGGCCTTCTCCGTTGGCAAATTGAACTTAAAAGAAACATCAGAATATTTGGGCGCAACGTCGCCGGCGATATGGATGCCCGTTGCATCCAGCAAAGCCAGTGTTGCATACCTGAAGTTGACGAGGTAGGAACCTTTGCCGCCCTTCCGGAACGGCCCTTCTGCTGCCCCTTCCAACCCCAGTGCCCCAAACATGAGGGCATATTCTCTTTTTTCGTTGTTGCCGTTCCGCATGTTCAGGTCGAACACGCCAGAAAGTGCATTGCCAAACTCAGCCGGGAAGGCCCCCGTATAAAAGTCGGAGTTGGACAGGGTGCTGCTGCTGAGCATACTGATGCCACCACCGGAGTTGCCCATCGAGCCGAAATGGTTGGGGTTGGGGATTTCGATGCCTTCCAGGCGCCACATCACACCGCTGGGCGAATTCCCCCGCACCACGATTTCGTTGCTCAGGTCGTCCGATGAACCAACGGCCACGCCGGCGTAGTTCGAAGCCATCCGGGCGGGGTCATAGAAGCTGCCTGCGTAGCGGCTGGTTTCTTCCACGGAAAAAGACCGGGCGCTCACGGTCGCCATTTCGTTCAGTGCCTCTGCCTTGTCGTGCGTTGCCACTACGGTGGCCACTTCCAATTGCACAGCACTCTCCACCATTTCCAGGTTGAGCACCAGTTCCTTGCCGGAAGTGACGAGCAGGTTGGGCACGGTGAGTGGTTCGTAGCCGAGGTAGGTCACTTGCAGGGTGTGGCGGCCTACGGCTATTTTTTCTATTTTGAAACTGCCGTCCACATCGGAAATATCGCCTGCAACCGGGTCGGTTGTCAGCACGGCGACGGCTGCTCCTGTGAGTGGGATTTTGGAGTCTTTGTCCAAAATAGTTCCCCGTATAGTTTGGGTAATTTCCTGCGAGCGGAGGCAAAGCCCAGCCAACAGAAAACCCAGCAATAGCAGGATTTCAATGATTGTTTTCACGAATACAGTTTTGATTTTTAGTGAAGAGTTTTGATTTGTGTGGAAAAAACAACACAAAGCTACCGCACTGCCCATAGGCATGCCATCACATAAACATGCTGAAAAGCCTGGTTCTATCGGCGGAATTCACATGACCATGTGGCCGTTTTTCCAATCAACTACCAACGAAGCGGGTAACGGTTGAAATTGGCAGGCCTGTTTCCAATTGGTTTAAGACCTTAATCCTGGTGATTTTAGAAAATCACCAGGATGTAACCAAACTAAGCCGATACCGTGCCCGTACCGGCCGGTACTTCTCTCACCCTCTCATCCTCTCATTCACTCATCCTCTCACCCTCTCACCCTCTCACCCTCTCATCCTCTCATTCACAATTAATCCCACCTGTTCCTGGCCCTGCCGAACCCGCCCATGCGGATGGTGATGGAACCGGTCATCGTTTCCAGGTCGCCGGTGTCGAACTGGGTGGTTTTGTCCAGGCCGTTCATAAAGCGGTAGCCCACGCTGGCCCCGATGCGCAGCCAACGGAACACATTCAGTTCGAGGCCCGCTTCCGGGGTGACGGCGAAAAAGGCGTCGTTGTAGTCGAAGTCGTCGAATTTGATGTCCACGCCGCCCCAACCTGCTTTTACAGTGGTGAAGAGGTGGATGGCCTTGTTTTGGGGATAGTTGAAGCCGACCCAGAAGCCGCCGTGGCCCATGTCGAGGCTTTCAAAATCATCCCGCAGCAGGCGGTCGTAGTCGGCGGTGCCGAGGCCGTACAGCCCAAAGAAGAAGTCGCCGGCGATAAAACCGAGGCCGCCGCCCACGGCCGTGGAAACGTCGTTGTCAAAGTCGCTGTACTCGATGATGGGGCCGACGAAGAAGCCGCCCCGGTGGCTGCGGTTGAAGAGGGTTTCGTCGCGGTCGCCCCATTGTTGGGCGAAGGTTTGCGCAGCTAAAAAAGCCAGCAGTGCGATGCAAGTTATCTTTTTCATTTTTTATAAGGTTTTGATTTTCAATGCAATTTCAGTGAGCACACCCTCAAAGCAGGGCACGATTACGGCCTATCTGATTGGTTACAGATCAGTCCCTTTTTGCTTTTGGTTTTTTCAAAAAACCAAGACTAATAGGGCTTTTCGATCAACTTAGGTTAGCTTAAAATCCGGGTTTGTTAATTGGAATTTTCTAATTCCATTTCCACTCGCTACCAAACCCACCAAAGCGCAAGGTCAGGTTGGCTGCAAAACTGGAGAGGTCTTTTTCCGAGTAGTTCGGGATGCTGTCTATGCCGTTCACCCAGCGGTACGACCCTGTTGCCACGATGCGGAAAAAGGAAAAAACGTTGATTTCAAAACCTACTTCCGGGGTCATCACGAAAACGTTGTCTTTCTCTTCCCGCAGGGTTTCATTCAGGGACAGATCGGTCTTGCTGTAACGGGCCTTTCCCCAACCGAGGCGCATTGAGCCATAGGGATGGATGACTTTCTCCTGCAAGGGCGTATAGCCCAGCCAAAATCCACCATGTTTGAAGTTGAGGTTTTCTTTCAGGTTGATGCCGCCGTCCATCGAGCTTCGGGAATATTCGGCCTTGCTCATCCCGTAGCCGCCCAGGAAGAAGTCGTTCAAAATTAAAGCCCCCCCGCCCCCGCTGGTAGTTTGGATATCTCCATCGAGGTCGCTGAACTCAAAGATGGGCGCCCCGAAAGCACCGACCCTGTTCACGTCGCTGAACAGCGTTTTGTCATCCTGTGCATACATGGCTGCGCTCAAAAGCAGCAACAAAGCAATGATTTTGTTTTTCATAAAAAAAGGTTTTAAGTCTGGTGAAGGATGGTTGTTGGTCATTGGTCATTGGTCATTATGGTCATTGGGGTCATTGGTCATTGGGGTCATTTTTACTATTGGCATAATCATCCTAATGACTATTGACGAATGACTTTTTCAAAACCGGAACCCTGCGTTCAGGCCAACCCATCCTTTCAGGTTCAGGTTGTCTGTCAGGTCTTCATTGACGATGGAGTAGGGGGGCACTTCCGAATTGAACTTACCGGTTTCAGGGTCTTTTAGCTGTGAGACCATCGCATTGGCGGTCGGGCCGATAAAGAAGCCGACATTCCGCCCGAGCTGGTGGTTCCAGGTGAAGCGGAACTGTCCGATGGTATTTAGCTTGTTCGTCCACGCTTCATATTCGTTGATGTGGATGGCCGTTAGTTCAAAATTCAAGTGGTTCTTTTCGGACAAGGTGGCTACGGTGCCAATGCCATATCCGACGCCCCAGATATCGAGGCCGCTCCCCTTTGGAATGCGGGCTCCTACATGAAAGATGTTGTAAAATCTATTTGCCCCTAGTTTCAATTGAATATTTCCGTGCAAACTTTCACTGCCATAAATTTCAAACTTGTTATACCCGTGTTTTACAATGTTCAAAAGGCCAATCGGCACGCCGCTCACGGTGTCGGACACGTTGATGAGGGCAATCTGGACGCCGCGCACGTGCCCCCGCGATATGTTCATCAACGTACTTACCTGGGCAATGTCAACATCCCCGGCTTTGTTGAAAAGGCTGCTGATTTGAACCTTGGCCCTCCCCTTGTTGCTGTTGAACAGGCCGGCTGCCTGCAGGGCGTTGGCGTTGCCGCCCGAATGGTTGAAAAGCCCAGCCGCCTGGATGCCCGATATGTCTTCGCTGACCAGGTTCATCAGCCCGGCGGCCTGTGCGGCTTCTGCATTTTTGGCTTTGTTGAACAGGCCGGCTGCCTGGAAACCCCTGGCCGTTCCGCCCGCTACATTGAACAGCCCGCCCATTTGGGTGCCGGTCACGTTTTGCCGGACTGTATTGCCGAGGCCGGCTGCCTGGAACCCCTTGACGTCTTTCCGTACGGTGTTGACCAGTGTGCCCAACTCAAGGCCGTCCACGCCGCCGTTGACTCCCCATAGAAGATTCAGGGAGACGTTGTTGGTCAGTTCACGGCTGTAGCGGATGTTGGTGCTTACCATCGGGAACAGGGAAAGCTGGGCGATGCGGTAATCGCTGTGCTCGCCGAGGGTCCAATCGGCCTCGGTGCGCCATTTTTCAAAATTCAACAGGGTCTTGTCGAATGGGTGGACGGGGCCTTCGCTCCTGATGGTGTGGATATCCGGCATGGTCAGCAAGATGATGGAATCAGGCGCAGGTACAGGTTCCTCTTCTGTTTGCCCCCCGGTTGGCGTGGATGTAGGGGGGGGTATTTTTACAAATACTGGCTGTTCAATTTCCTCCTTTTCGGGGGGTAGCTTTTTTTTTCTGCTTTCTTTGTTATCAGTGCTGGTCAATGTCTTGTCTTTGTTTACCCGAAGGACAATTTGGCCGCCAATGGCCGCATACACGATATAGGTGTTGGCGAACAACTGATCCAGTCCGATAGACAGCGGTTCGTTATCCAGGTGGGCGCTGACCCGTTGCCGCATGTTGATCAAATCACTGCTGTAGGAAAAATAAACATCGTAGCGGTTGGAGATGCCCTGAAGCGCATCGTGGAGCCGTTCGTTTGTGTAGTGCATGGTCACCCGCTTGTCCAATACATTGGGCTGGGCCATCAGGCAGAATGGCAGGAGAAAGAATATGTAGATTGTTAAAAATGGTTTCACGGCTCAAGTTTCCTAAAGTGCTTGTTGGAGGTTGTTTGAAGGTTTATTGAGGTGGTTGGAAAATTGTCCTCGGCGGGGCAAAAACAATCTCCAACGATTCCAAACCATTCAGAATCCTCAATTGCCAGGCTCGCAACCTTCACCTTTCAGGACATAGCCATCGCCTGCTTTTTCTAACTGGAGGTTGAGGCCGAAAGCGAGGACTTTCATGGTTTCTTCGATTTCGGGCTTTTCGAATACAGCCTTGAAGTGGCATGATTTGATCTTTTCATTCGACACGGAAATTTTAGTGTCAAAATATCGCTCGAGGGAGTTCAGCACATCCTCCACAAGGGCATTGTCAAATTCCAGCTTTTGGGTCTTCCAGGCGTCAGCGTTCACAATTTTGCCTGATTCCACGACCACCCTGGCCACTTTTTTATCCAAAACGCCGGACGAACCTGCCGGGATTATGACGGGTTTTGATGGCTGGTTTGATGCAGCCAGTGCCACTTTGCCTGTTCTTACGGTCACTTCGATGAGGTTTTCCGAAGGGTAGGCCCTCACGTTGAAGGTGGTGCCAAGGACAGTAGTTTTGGCGCCGCCGCTGGTGATTTCAAAAGGGCTTGTTTCCATCCGTTCCACGTCGAAGAATGCCTCGCCCTCCAGGTTTATTTTTCTTGCAGAAAAATCTTGGTGGTAAGCGATCCGGGTATTTTCATTCAACCAGACATGGCTGCCATCGGGCAGTACGACTTCATTTTTTTCCTGGCTGCCCGTTTTCACTTCAACGAGTAGGGGTTGGGCAGGCTGACGTATAGCCCACCAAAGCCCTGCTGCAAGGATTAGCAAAATTGCCGCTGCCATGCTCCAGTACCTTCTTATTTTCGACAAGGGTACGATCCTGGTGGAAGTTTTGCCAATTGATTCCAAATTGCCTGCTGCGGCAGTCCTGGCCGAGGTGTCAATGGCTTGTTCAATGTTCATCCACGCTGCACCGGTATCAGTTTCAAAAGGCGTGAAATGGGCACTTTCGGTTATCTTCCAAACCTTTTCCATTTCTTCAAAGAACTGCCTGTTTGCCCCATCTGCCGCTATCCAGGCAAACAAATCCCGCTCCTCGGCCGGGCTGGTTTCCCCGGCAAGGTGTTTTCCAATCAATTCAGAATATGAGTCAAAGTTGTTCACATGCAAATACCTTTTTCAACAACAAAGATGGCACGACCATGGCCACCCCCCCTATTCAGGGCAGCTTTTTTTTTAAAAATTCCTTCTGTGAAAAATACCGGGTTGCGTTTCAAAGCGCCAGCGGATTAGTTGGGCAAAGCTTTTGAATTTTTTTTTGTTCTTTGACAAATTCCGTGGAGAAAGGAAAGCCGTTAAAACGGCTAAATAAAATAGCTGTCTTTTTAAACCCACGACTTAAGTCGTGGGTTGATAATCAATAGCTTATGTCAAAAACCGTTTTAACGGTTTTCCTTTTTCGACACGATTGGTCAAAGAATGATATTTTGTAAGTGGCTTATGGGCAATTCGTGTTAAAAAGCAGGATAATAAATTTAACTTCGCCTCCTAAAGGTACTCGCTTGTAAAGTAAATGGTAGCCGTCTTTGAGCGGCGGGGTTATAGAACCCCGCAGTTCCGGAAATACTGCGAAGCTGCCAAACTGTTTGATTAATTTCAAATGCGACCACCTGTAAAGCTTTAAGAGAAACTGCAACCGAATGTTAGCCGTCTTTTTATACATTCTGTTTGACAAAATGTAACTTGCAGCCTTTTATTTGCACCCCTGAATAGCAACTGCTCACCTCAGCAAATTTGAAGAGAAATGATGGTAATTGTCCGTTAGGTTCTTAGCCGCCTAAAGGTTTACGGTGTGCCCAAAAAGTATTGGAAAAAAGGGCATCAATCGAATTGAAAAAAAATCAACGCTCTTTCCCAAAGAATCATTTCGATAACATCGTTCACTAAACCCTTGCAACACATCATTTCATGAGAACACCTGTACAGATTTCCAATCCGGCTACTTGCCGTTTTTATCCCCATTCTTCTTGCTCACTTTCTCCAAATCTTTTTAGAACAAACAAACTCAATACCCTGTCGCACATGAGGATATTTACCCTATTGTCTTTTTTCGGCATTTTGATGATTGGGCCAACAGGCCTGGCCCAATGTCCCCCGCCCGGTTTTCCGCAACCGGGGAATACCTGTGTGCAGGCACCCATTTTATGCGAAAACCTGGATGGCTACTGCGCCACCGTGAACAACAACAATGTCGTCCAGAACTTTCCGGGCTGCCCTGGCTGGCAATTGAACAACGACGAGTGGTTCGCATTTTTTGCCGGAACGACGTCTATCACCATCCAGGTGACACCTTCCAACTGCACCCAAAGCGGCCAGATGGGCCTGCAGGGAGGCATTTACGGGAGTTGTATCAGCCAGATTATGGATGTGCAATGCCAATGCACACAAAACCCCTTTCAGTTATCGTCCAATAATTTCGTAGTAGGCCAGATCTATTATTTCGTCCTGGACGGCTGTGCGGGCAATGTCTGCGATTATTCCATCCAGGTTTTGTCTGGCTCCACCGTTGGTGCTGCGCCTGCCAACCCCGGCCCCATCAACGGCCCTGTGAATGTTTGTCAAGGTTCCACTTCCAACTACAATATTACCCCGCCCAACGCCGCCACCATCTACAACTGGACGGTCGTGCCACCCCTCGGTACGGTCAATGCCAACGCAAACAATAACGCTACCATCACCTGGGGCAACACACCCGGCACGGCCCAGGTCTGTGTTACCGTGGCCAATGCCTGCTACGCCAACCCTACCCCCTCCTGTACAACAGTGGTAGTGAACCCCACTCCGACCGCTACCTTGTCGGGCACCGGGATCATTTGCCAGCAAAACCCACAACCGGTCAACCTGACCGTGACCTTTACCGGCACCGGCCCCTGGCAGTTTACCTATACTTTTAATGGGGTGCCGCAGCCGCCACCTATCATCACCAGCAACAACCCCTATACGCTGACCGTGAGCCAGCCGGGCAACTATGGGCTGCAAAGCGTAAGCTCGGTCACCGGCAACTGCCCAGGCACCGTTTCGGGGACTTCTTCGGTCACCCAGGTGACCCTCAACCCAACGGCAACCACCACCCCCGCTACCTGCAACCAAAGCAACGGTGCCATCAACCTGACTCCTGCGGGCGGAACAGCCCCCTACACGTTCAACTGGTCGAACGGCGCCATGACCGAGGATATAAACAACTTATTGCCAGGTACTTATACTGTTACCGTCACATCCAGCCAAGGCTGTACCGGCACCGCCAGCTTTACGGTGGCCAACCAGTCCAATCAGCCCAATGTCTCTACTTCGACGGTGCCGTCTAATTGCGACCTGGCTACGGGCGACATCAATACCCAGGTAAATGGCGGTGCAGCCCCCTATACTTATGTATGGTCAAATGGCGCCACCACGCCCAACCTGACAGATGTTATGGCCGGGAGCTACACCGTCACCGTGACAGGCGCAGATGGTTGCACCCAAACCGCCACCGTCAATTTGACCAATACAAATCCGCCCATCAATGTAACCGCCACTATTGTGGCCAATACCACCTGCATTGGCGGAAACGGCAGTATCACCACCAATGTATCCCCGAACCCTTCCCCCTCCGGCCAGGCTTACACCTATACCTGGTCGAACGGGGCTACCACTGCTAATTTGAACAATTTACCCCCAGGTTCTTATACCGTTACCGTGAACGGTGGCGGTACCTGCGAACAGGTAGCCACCTTTACGATTCCGGATCAACCGAATCCCCCTACCATTTCTTCCACGACCACACCTTCCGTCTGCGGCCTTTCCACCGGTGATATCAACCTTAGTGTGAGTGGTGGAGTCGCACCTTACACTTTCAACTGGTCGAACGGGGAGACTACGGAAGACTTGACGGATGTATTGTCAGGGAACTATTCCGTCACTGTGACGGGTGCCAATGGCTGCAGTTCTACCGCAGCCATCACGCTTTCCAACAACAACCCGCCCATTACCGTGACCGGCACCACGGTGGCCAATACCACGTGTATCGGCGGCAACGGGAGCATCACCACCAACGTTTCGCCGAACCCCTCGCCGACGGGCGATCCCTATACCTACACCTGGTCGAATGGGGCAACTACCCCCAACTTGAACGATTTGCCTCCAGGCTCCTACACTGTCACGGTCAGTTCCGGCGGGGCCTGTACCCAAACTGCCACGTTTACCATCCCAAACCAACCAAACACGCCCACCATATCCCAAACTGTCACCCCGGCCACCTGCGGGCTGGACAATGGTAGCGTGAACATCTCTGTTTCCGGTGGCGTGGCGCCCTATACTTTTAACTGGTCGAACGGCGCTACCACGGAAGACATCAACAACGTGCCAGGGAACTCCTACACCGTCACGGTGACAGGTGCCAACGGCTGTTCTTCATCCGCTTCCATTGCCGTTCCCAATAATGTCATACCACTGACCATTACACCGACGGTACTGGCCAATACCTCCTGCAACAGCACCAATGGCAGTATCAGCATCACTGTCACACCACCGGGTAACTATACATATACCTGGTCCAACGGCGCTACTGGTACCAGCCTGATGAACCTCGGCGCAGGCAGCTATTCCGTGACTGTGAGTGCCGGCGGCACCTGCACCCAAACGGCAACTTTCAACGTGCCCAACCAGCCTTCGGCTCCCACGGCCACTATCAATGTAACGGCCTCCACCTGCGGCCAAAGCAACGGCAGTGTCACCGTTGTAACTACTTCGGGTGTTGCTCCATTCACTTTCCTTTGGTCAAATGGCGGCAATGGGCAAACTATTTCAAACCTGCCTTCCGGCACCTATTCTGTCACGATAACTGGTTTCAACGGCTGTACGGCTGTCAACTCCGTAACCGTTCCCAACAACAACCTGCCCATCAACATAACCGGGGCTATCACAGGCGATGTCTCCTGCATTACCGGGACCGGCGCCGTAAACATCACTGCCACCGTCACTCCGCCCGGCCCCCTGTCTTATTTATGGTCGAATGGCGCCACCACTGAAGACCTCACCAATTTGCAGCCAGGCACCTACACAGTCACGGTAAGTGCGGGCGGTACCTGTACCGAAACGGCCTCCTTCACCGTGCCGGACGACAGCCAAATCCCGACCCTCTCTTCCAGCATCACGCCCACCCAATGCAACCTTGCCAACGGAGCAGTGGATTTGAACATCTCCGGCGGCCTGATGCCCTTTACTATTCTTTGGTCAAATGGTGCAGTAACAGAGGATTTGGAACTCATGCCCGCCAGCACTTATTCCGTCACCGTCACGACGGCAGGGGGATGCACTGCCTCCACGACCGTCAATATTCCCAACAACGATGTTATATTCAATGTGGGAGGTTTTGCCACCGGAAATACCTCGTGCGGATTTCCCAACGGTACGGTTCAACTAACGGTCACCCCTCCGGGCAACTACAATTATTTATGGTCAAATGGTGAAACGACGCCCTATCTCCTCGATGTGGACGATGGCACCTATACGGTTACCGTGAGTGCAGGCGGCACCTGTACGCAGGTCGGCAGTTTCATCGTGTTCGACTTTGCCTTCCCGCCCAATTTAAGTACAGCTTCAACCGCAGCCACTTGCGGCCTTTCCAATGGCGGTGTCAACCTCACAGTGAGCCAGGGCACTACGCCGTATTCTTTTATTTGGTCAAATAATGCGACCACGGAAGATTTGGCCAACGTGCCACCAGGTAACTATACCGTCACCGTGACCGATGCCAATAATTGCATCGGCACTGCCAGCGCAACGGTGAGCAGCAATACAACCCCCATCAATATTTCAGGAACGCCAACAGCCAACACTTCCTGCAGCGGGGCCAATGGCGCTGTGAACATCACGGTGACTCCTGCCGGAGCCTATAATTATGCCTGGTCAAACGGTGCCACCACGGAAGATTTGTCCAACGTCGCCGCAGGCACCTACACCGTCACGGTCAGTTCGGGTGGCAGTTGCTCATCAACCGCCAGTTATGTTGTCGGCAACAACACCCAAAATCCGCAGCTGACAGAAACCATTACGGCTGCCATCTGTGGCGAGGCCAATGGCGGCGTTGACATTTCCGTAACAGGGGCCACCCCGCCTTATTCCTATATTTGGTCAAACGGCGCTTCCACACAGGACATCAGCAATGTCGCCCCGGGAGATTATATCGTCACAGTCAGCGGTGTGAATGGCTGCTCTTCCACCGCCACCTTCAATGTGCCGAACAACAGTTCCAATTTCACCATCAACGGAACGGCCCAACCCATCAGTACCTGCGTTTTTAATAATGGCCAAATCAACCTGACCGTCACCCCGCCTGGCAGCTATGATATTGTATGGTCAAACGGCGAAACAACAGCCAGTATTGACAGCCTGGCTGCGGGCACTTATACCGTTACCGTAACGGAATCGGGCAGTTGTTCTGCCTCTGCCAGTTATACTATTGCCAATCAAACCTCAACACCCAATACTTCCCAGGTGGTCACGGAGGAACTGTGCGGCCAGGACAATGGGGCCATTGACCTTACGGTAAGCGGCGGCACCGCACCCTATGCGTTTAGCTGGTCAAACGGAGCCAGCACGGAAGACTTGAACAACATTCCCGCAGGGGCTTATACCGTCACCGTGACCGGAGCAAATGGCTGCACAACAACCGCTGCCGCTACCGTACCCGGCAACAGTATTTCCTTCTCCATCAACGGCACTACCGCCCCCAATACTTCCTGCGACATCACCAACGGCGGCATCACACTCGATATCACCCCGCCCGGCGTTTATGATTTTTTTTGGTCAAATAATGCGACCACCCAAAACCTAAGTGGGCTTTCGGGCGGAACGTACAGCGTGACGGTGAGCGCTGGCGGGACCTGCACGGCTGCAGCTTCCTTTACCGTCGGCAGTACCACCGCCGACCCCGGTATTTCCCAAAGTATAACGGCTGCGCTCTGTGGTGAAAGCAACGGCGGCATCAACCTGACGATAAGCGGTGGCGTAGCGCCTTTCACCTTCTTATGGTCAAATGGTGCAATGGCGGAAGACCTCACCAACGTGCTGCCTGGCAATTATTCTGTGCAGGTAACAGGGGATAACGGGTGCGTCGCCAATGCAAGTTTTACCATCCCCAACAACAGCATCACCTTTACCATCAACGGCACTCCGGCGGCCAATACATCCTGCGATGACCCCAACGGGCTGGTCAATATCACGGTAACGCCGCCTGGCACGTACGACTATATTTGGTCAAATGCCGCAAATACAGAGGACATCGCCAACCTGTCCCCCGGCACCTATTCTGTAACAGTAAGCCAGGGCCTCACCTGCTCTGCGGTAGTAGATTTCACCGTGGTCAACAATACCAATGCGCCCAATTTTACCCAAAGCATTTTGGCGGCGACCTGTGGCAGCAGCAATGGTGGCATTGATCTCAGCACCTCGGGCGGCACGCTTCCATATACTTACTCATGGACGAATACCGCCGTGACTGAAGACATCACGGGCGTACCCGGCGGCACGTATGGCGTGACGGTAACGGGCGGCGACGGCTGCAGCAATACCGGCAATTTTGTGGTGCCGGACGACATTGTTGCTTTGACCATCACGGGCGATTTGCTCGAAAACACCGCCTGTGTGGGCGGCGACGGTGCCATTGACATAACAGTCGCCCCGCCAGGAAACTACGCTTACACCTGGTCGGATGCCTCTACCACCGAAGACCTGACAGGCCTGCCCGGCGGCAGCTACCAGGTCACTGTTAGTGCGGGCGGCAACTGTACTGCCGTTTCTTCTTTCAATGTGCCGGACATCCTCAACACGCCAACTATTTCCCAAACCATCACAGCCTCCATTTGCGGGGCACCCGACGGGGGCATTGACCTCACCGTAAACGGGGGTACACAACCCTTTGATTTTATCTGGTCAAACACCTCCACTAATGAAGATTTGGCCGGTGTCGTTTCAGGTACTTACTCCGTGACGGTAACTGCGGCCAATGGCTGTACTGCCACTGGTGCGTTCAACGTGCCCAACAACAGCAACACCTTTTCTTTTTCCGGCACCGCCAACCCGAACACCCTTTGCGGCAGCGGCAATGGCAGCATTGACCTGACCGTAACACCCCCCGGTGCCTATACTTTCATTTGGTCAAATAACGAGACGACAGAAGACCTGAGCGACTTGCCACCGGGCAGCTATTCCGTCACTATCAGCGACGGAGGCTCCTGCACCGCTTCGGAGACTTATGTGGTGGCAAACGACTCTCCTTCGCCTCAGGTGACAGGGACACCTTCACCCGTCCTTTGTTTTGGTGGAAATAACGGCAGCATTGCACTCGACGTGGCAGGAGGCGTTTCGCCATTTACTTTCAACTGGTCGCCTGCCATCCCCGGCAACCCGGAAGATCCTTCGGGCCTGGCAGCCGGCAACTATTCGGTGACTGTCAATGATGCATCTGGTTGTACTTCCACCGCTTCCTTTAATATAGGTCAGCCAGCCAGTGCTGTGCAGCTAAGTTGCAGCCAATCGGCCAACGTAAGCCTGCCGGGGGCAATGGACGGAGCGGGCAGTGTCGTCATTTCGGGTGGCGTGGCACCTTATTCAGTGGATTGGACGCCTGGAGGCAGCCAAAACAACGTCGCTGCCGGAAATTTCCCCATCAACAACCTGGGCGAGGGTGCTTACAACGTCGTCGTTACCGATGCCAATGGATGCCCGGCCAGTTGTAATTTCACCATTACCACCGATTTGTGCGTGACGGCATTGGGCACGATGGGAGCTACCCAACTTTCCATCTGTGGCGATGGCTGCCAAACTGCGACTTACAACAGCCTTGGCCAATACCTCGACCAGGACGATATTTTGCAGTACGTCCTGCACCAGGGGAATGGCAATACAATCGTCAACCAAATTGCCATCAGCGACCAGCCCACTTTCTGCTTCGATGCAGCCTTGATGAGCTACAATACAGTCTATTACATCTCTGCAGTAGCTGGGAATGACGACGGGACGGGGAATGTTGATCTTTCTGATATATGCACGGTTATTTCAGTTGGAACACCGATAATATTTTACCCAATACCTGTGGCGAGTATTGCCCCGGCTACTGCTATTACTTGCCTCGTTACACAAGTCCAGCTTACAGGTAGTTCATCGGAGCCAGGTTCAATGTTTTCATGGACGACAAATGGCGGCAATATCATTGGGAACCCAAATCAGCAGAATATCATGGCAGGTGACGGCGGCACTTATATCCTGGCGGTCAGTTCCAATGGCTGCACGTCCACTTCGTCCGTCCAGGTCACCAACAGTCAAACAGATGTTGAAGTGAGCATTGTTTCCCTGCCCGGTGAACTGCTGAACTGTACCATTGACCAAATTACCCTTATAGGTTCAGCTTCCGGTGTACTTACCCCCGCAAGCTTTGTCTGGCTGGAAAATGGGGTTCCTATTTCCACCAACAGCAGCATCATAGTGGATGTGGGTGGCATGTACGAATTGGTTGCTTTCGACCCTGCGACCGGCTGCGCCGATACTACAGCCATCACCATCAGCGATGAAACCGACTACCCTCCCATTCAGGTCGGAACACCCCAAGATTTGAACTGCCTGCAAACGACAACGGTGCTTACCGGCAGCTCCAGCGTAAACGGGGTGCAGTTTTATTGGGCTACCATCAATGGCATGGACACGACCTTGCTGGCCAATGGCACCAGTTATGTAGCCACTGGCCCCGGCACCTATTTCCTGGTAGGAACGGCGCCGAACGGATGTGTCAATGCGGAGGCGGTGACCGTCAATGGCGACTTTTCGCTCCCTGCTGTCAATGCTGGTCCCGACCAAACCCTGGACTGTGTGCAAACACCCGTTGAACTGATTGGCACCGGCTCGCCTGGCGTCACTTTTCAATGGACGGTAAACGATCCGGCCATCATCATAGCCAACCCTGGCGCTTCGACCATCACAGTCAATGGTTCAGGGATATACACCCTAACGGTGACAGATCTGGGGAACTATTGTACAGATTCCGACGACGTTCAGGTGTTCCAATACGATAATACACCGCAGGGCGTCATTGGAATCGAGCCGCCGTCTTGCTTCGGCGACGAAGACGGGGTGATCATCGTGACCACTGACCCAGCCAATGGGCCGTACCAATATCAACTCAATGGTCAGGATAATGGGAGCAACAATTTTTTTGCGCCTTTAGCGCCAGGCTATTATCAACTACAGGTGACGGATGCCCAGGGCTGTACGTGGACTCAGGAAGTGTACATGCCTGAACCAGAGCAACTTACTGTTACTTTGGGTGCCAATGTGTTGGTCGAATTAGGCCAATCTGTCACGCTGGAAGCACAAACCAATGTACTGCTTTCCCAACTGGATACCATCATCTGGGTGCCTTCCGACCAGTTCCCCTGCCCGGAGATGCCCTGCAACATACAGGAGTTTTTGCCCCTGCAACAGACCAGTGTGAACGTAACCATCATTGACACCAGCGGCTGCAGGGCAGATGACGTGATCACCGTTTTTGTGAAAAAAGACCGAGCGATTTATGTCCCCAATGCCTTTTCACCCAATGGTGATGGGGCCAATGATGTTTTTATGATTTTTAGCGGCGAAAATGTGGTAAGGATTAAATCCTTTCTCGTTTTTGACCGTTGGGGCGAAACGGTTTATCAATACTACGACTTCTACCCGAACGACCCTGCCTATGGTTGGGATGGTACACACCGTGGAGCGCCCATGGATCCAGCCGTCTTTGTTTGGTTCGCCGTTGTGGAGTTTGTGGATGGGCAAGAGGTGCTTTATGAGGGAGACGTGACGCTGATGCGGTAGATCTGCTTGTTTATCATGATTACTAATAAAAAATGGCCCAATTGCAGCTGCAATTGGGCTATTTTCTGTGAGCCTCCCAGGCGGCCATGGCAACGCTGCTGTGGCTCATCCAATGCTCGTGCTCGTTTCTTCAAAGGCATTTTTCAAAGCGGCGGCGTGTTTTTTGGCGGTCGCCAAATCGCCCTGCACCAGCGCATTTTTCATCGGAAAATACAGGTCGAACAACTGTTTCACGGCTGCTTTTGCCTGCGGCTCAGGAACAGTGACAACTGTTGGGAGGTTCCCCTTTTTTTCCATGACGATGCCGCTCATAGCGGCCATTCTCGCTGCTTCGTTTTTCATGGCATCGATCGTGCCGGGCCAGGGGAACATCTGCATCACGGAAATGCTGCGGAGTTGGTTGCCTATCGGCAGCATCATCGGCCTGACGAAAAACGAGGCGTTCACCGTCGGGTCGGTCAGTGATTTTGCCTTCGGCAATTCTTGCAGCGCCGCCTGGCATTCCGTCTGTTTTACCCTGATGCCAGGGTTGTTTTCGGCGGCAATTTTCAGGTTATCTTCCAGCGTTTGGGCATGGGCGGATATGGCCAAAAGCATTGCCACTGCTGCTATTTTGAGTTTCATTTTCATTGTTTACGCTTTTTACTTTGCTAAATCTCCGGTTTCTCTAATTTCGTTTTACAAAACAAAAAATCAACACACATGCTGGGGGAAACCTATCCAATCAAGCCATCGCCGAACAAGCTGTATTACCTTTTTACAAGCGAAGGGCCGAGAGGGCGCATTCTCAAAATCGTGCTGTTTCAAAACATTGGCGAAAACAGCTACAATTTGGCTTTTGGTGATTTCATTGCCGGACAACTTGACGACGAGGTGGTTAGCGACAACAGGGATTTTGTCAAAGTGCTTTCTACCGTTGCTGCATGTGCTTATGATTTTGTAAAAGCCAATCCTGGGGTGAAACTTGAGATTGACCCAGTTGACGAAAGAAGGAAAATGCTTTACAATGCCGTTTTTAAACGCCATCACATTTTTATACAGCAACAATTCAGGATTCTGGGGGTAATTGCTGATGTGCCAGAACCTTATTCCGCAGAAAAAATGTATGACCTGTTTGAACTGTACCATATTATTTAGCATTTTTGTTAAAACAACGTGTTTATGAAAAATGAAGCTGTCATTGAAACTACTGCAAAAACAAGGGAAAAAAAACAGTTCAAATCCACTGAATTTTCCCCTGAGATAATTGCTTTGGCAGAAAAAGCCAGCAGAACTATCGCATTTCCTCACAAATATTTGCCTGCCCAAAGCAGGTTCATTGCTGAAAAAACCAAAGAAATCCACACCGCCACTCCCGCTCTCCCCATCCGCCAGGTCGTCGTCCAAATCCTCAGCGTCCTCCCCGATTTCCTGCCGCCCGACAACATCCTCGACGTCACCCGCCAAATCGTCGAGCAGTGGCAAAAACTGACAGCAGCTGCAGCCGCTCCAATTTCCTAATTTCCCAATTTCCATTTTCCTCACCATCCCCTCCCGCCAATAAGCCTGTAGTACCAGCACCACAAACATCGAAATCGGGGCAGGGTCGAGGTTTCGGCACAGCCAGATGACCAGCCCGAACAGCATCGTTAACAGTGGTTTAATTCAAAGCCGGTCGTGCTGAAAAACACGATTTGAAGTGCTTTAGTGGCCAAAAAGTAAATATTGAAATAATAAAGTACGCATGGAATGTGGAAGGTAATCGCAGAATTACGACTTTGTATTACACAATGGGTAGAAAGAGGAGCCATTCTCAAAAAAGAACGAAAGAATCTTTTGAAAACTTGGCCACTATTTGACACTGCCAATTCAATAATTTTTTAGTTATTCGTGCATTTGTGTTTGCAGGTCTATCTTTTTCTCTTTTTAAATCAAACCGGCTTTGTTGCATGAATCGATCAGACATAGCTTCGCTAATTTTCCGCCAACTTAAGCCACTCTTCTTGGTTTAGCAACAGGCATACCTTGGGCTGTCATTATATTGAGCACTTTTATTTTGATATCGTTTTCGGTTTTTTGGCTGCTAAATTTTCGGGAATATAGTCTATCGCCGTGGATGGTTTTATAGCGAAACATTTCCGTCTCTGATAAACTTCGTCGATGATAGCCTGTTTCAACTTTCCATTCCTTTATACCGATTTCATTCATTCGATTTACAGCAACATTTCGTGGATAATCAGGGATGTCATCAGGTACCTCTTCATACCATTCGATAGCATTGCTCCGGGGTGGAATGATGGGATTTATATCTCTATCGATCAAACCATCCCAGCATTCTACGTGATCGTATGCACCATCCAGACAGACATCTGTCACTTCTGCTTCCACCTGGTCAACCAGTTCTTCCAACTGAGACCCGTCATCCACGTCATTCAACGTCAGGGTGTGGCAATGAATGAAACCGGTTTTAGGGTCGACACCAAGGTGAAGTTTTCGCCATGTTCTCCGCTTTGAATACCCGTGTTTCCTGACTTTCCATTCCCCTTCGCCGTAAATTTTCAGACCTGTTGAATCAATAGCTATTACAATCGGGCCGCTACGGGGAATCTGATAAACAGCTATATCCAAGGCTTTTGCACGACGGCAAATTTGCGTGTACGATGGAATTTCCAAATCCTCTATGCCCATTAATTTGAGCAAACTTTGTGAAAAACCTTGTGTCTGTCTGTATGCCAGTTTGAACACAACCTTAAACGTCAAAAGTGTCTCTATGCAAAGGTCGCTGTACACGGGTTGGGCTCCTCTTTGGTTGGGCAGATCACTGTACCATTTGTCTGTCACCTCGTCACCGAAATAGATCGTGATATCTCCTCGGTTGATTAAGGCTTTGTTGTAAGCTGACCAATTGAGAACCTGATATTTTTCTTTCGGCTTGTCGCTTGTATGGTTATCCTTTTTTACCTTTGACATGGGCTGGTGTGTTTGTAGATTTAGTTGTGCAAAAACCAAATATACAAAACCAGCCCGCTTTTCATCCCGCACAATCTAAGCAGGATTCATGCAACAAAGCCAATCAAACCAGGTATCATGAAACGACGCCATGCCATCAAAAATATCTTGGCCATATCCGCCGGGGCGGCCCTGCTCCCATCTTGCGAAACGGATGCGAATTTGCCTGTTTATGAAAACATACCCCTTGACAAAAAGCAGCGGCAACTCATCGCACAATTGGCTGATGCCATCCTGCCCAAAGGCAAAACCCAGGTCAATACGCCGGAGGAAACCACAGACTTCATCCTCACCGTTTTTAATGACAATAAACCGCTGGAGGATATCCAAAAATATACAACCGGTTTGACCGAATTTCAAACCTATTTAAAGGAGAAATATAGCACTGATTTTAGCAAAATAAATAAAGAAAAACAGGCTGAAATATTATCCTATATTATGGGGGAAAATGGCCCAACAGGAAACGTAAAATATTTTTATGAAAATACAAGGGACTTGGCCATTGAGCAATTTATGTCCTCGGAATTTTTCTTGAAAAACGTGATGGAATGGGAGTTTGCGCCGGGTAGGTTCGTCGGCTGTGTGGCCGTGTAATTTATCTAAATTATGGAAGCGTAGGCTGCCATGAATTTTCACGAATTATCGCTAATTAATAATTCGACTAAATTAGAGAAAATTAGTGGTAATATATTTATTAGCATTGAAAATTAAGGATCGAAGGAAAAATAATCCCGATGTGAAATCGGGATTATTTTTAAAAAACCCCTCCATTGCTGGGGCTTTCAAAATTAAAATGATGAAGTTATTTTTTCATCGTTACTAAGAAGCAATTATGCCGAATAATACAGATCATAAATACGACGCCATTGTCATCGGTGCAGGCATGGCCGGTGGCTGGGCTGCAAAGGAACTTTGTGAGAAGGGCATCAAAACGCTCATGCTCGAAAGGGGCCGCAACGTGGAGCACATCAAAGATTACCCCACGACTGCCATGCAGCCCTGGGAGTTCAAGCACCGAGGCCGCATCCCTTATGAGGTGGAAAAAGAAAACCCCATCATCAGCCGCTGCTATGCGTTCAAGGAAGATGCCATGCACTTTTTTGTAAAAGACAAAGAACACCCATACATACAGGACAAACCTTTCGACTGGATACGGGGCTACCAGGTGGGCGGTAAGTCCATCATGTGGGCCAGGCAGGTGCAGCGCTGGAGCGACTACGACTTCGAGGGGCCGGCCCGGGACGGATTTGCGGTGGACTGGCCGATACGCTACAAGGATTTGGCGCCGTGGTACACCAAAGTGGAGCAGTTTATCGGGGTGTCCGGCAACAAGGATGGGCTGGACACCTTGCCCGACGGCGACTTTTTGAAAGCCTGGGAGATGACTTGCGTGGATAAACATTTTCAAAATTCCGTACAGAACAACTTCATGGATCGGCATGTGATATACGCCCGCTGCGCTCATCTAACGGAGGAACGGGAAGTGTTCAAACAACAAGGCAGGGTGCTTTGCCAGAGCCGCAACATCTGCCAGCGGGGCTGCCCGTTCGGCGGTTATTTCAACGCCAATTCAACGGTCATACCCTGGGCACAGCGGACGGGCAACCTGACACTGTTGACACACTCCGTCGTGCATTCCATCATTTTCGATGAAAAAGAAAACCGGGCCACGGGCGTGCGGGTGGTGAACGACCAAACCAAAGAGACGACGGAGTATTTTGCCAATATCATCTTCCTCGCAGCGGCCACCTTGAACAGCAACCTGGTGCTGCTGAACTCTATTTCAAACCGCTTCCCCAACGGCCTGGGCAACGACAGCGGCACGCTCGGAAAATACGTGGCCTTCCACAATTACCGGGCGAAAATCTGGGCCAACTGTGAGGATTTCAAGGAGTCTAAAACTGTCGGGCGGCGGCCCACCAGTGCATACGTCCCCCGTTTCAGGAATGTCAAAAAACAGGAAACCGACTTCCTGCGGGGCTACGCTGCCACGTTTTACTCGGCGAGAAATGTGGAGGTGAACAGCGAAGGGATAGGCGATGAGCTGATTCAAAACCTCCTGGGCAGTAAAGGCCAATACCGCCCCTGGAACGTCGCCTCGGGCATGATGGGCGAAACCATCCCAAAAGAATCCAATTTTGTAGCGCTGGATGAGACGCAAAAAGACGAGTGGGGCATCCCATTGCTAAAAATCAACATTGACTACGACGACAACGACGAGCGGATGATCCAGGACTTTTTCGACCAGTTTACAGCGATGTACCAAATGGCTGGCTTCACCGGCATCCAAACCCTGGACACTAAACAAGCGCCCGGCCTCGATATCCACGAAATGGGCGGTATCCGAATGGGCCACGACCCCGGGACTTCCATGCTCAACCAATGGAACCAACTCCATGCCTGCCCCAATGTGTATGTGACCGATGGCGCCTGCATGACCTCTGTTTCCACGCAGAACCCCTCGCTTACCTTCATGGCCATGACGGCACGGGCGGCCAACCATGCGGTGGAAGAGTTGAGGAAGGGGTAGCTTTCCATTCAGCAGCTATCAGTTCGGCAGTCTTCGGTTCGGAAAAGGGATTCATCGAATTTTTCCTTCCTGATTGAACAATCATTCGTGAAGTTCCTTTCTTTGCCGTTGTCTAAATCAATTTTCCAACTTCAACTATCAAAAATGGACTACAGCAAAATACCCAAACTCAGTATAGATAACGCCAGGGACTTTTTAATAACATTGCCGGCCAGCGTAAAGCCGGAATGGCTGGAAAACGTGGACGATACCAATTTTCATTTTGACATAGCAGGTGACGGCGGCGGCCAGTTCAGTGTTATCGTGAAAGATAAAAAACTGGAAGTCCACGAGGAATTTGTAGGCGACCCAAAATGTAAAATCACCGCTAAAAACGACAATATCCTCAAATTGCTGCGGGGCGAACTGAACCCCATGATGGCCGTTTTTACTGGAAAACTGAAGATCAGCAACACGGGAGAAGTGATGAAATACGCAAAGCTGTTTGGTCTTATGTGAAAAAGAAGTGAGAAGCGAGGGGTGAGAAGTGTGAAGGGATGCCGGAAAATTTGGCAATTTAGCCAGTTTTCCGGCATTTTTATTGGCAAATATGCAACCTTTGGCAAATATTATTTACCAGGAGAAATGTGGCTGAATTTTTTCATTCTGCTATTCTGCATTTGCATTTCCGCAAGCCAACTGCAACATTACAAGGGAAACCAAATATTGATGCCATTGAAAAGAGACAGGTTGCCGGTGGCCAGGAAAAAAACTTCAAGCCTGCATTAAACTTCAGCTTGCTTGCAAAGTCAGTTACACAATTCCCCGGATCCTGCAACCCAACCATTTCAATTTTCAATTTTCAACGATATGAATAGAAGAACAACCCTTGCAAAATTTTTCGGGCGGAGCCAATCCGACCAAAGTGCTGCTGCCAATACAGCACTTTCTATGGTCGTTTCCGGCCTCGATCCTTACACGGGGCCGTTCGGCTACGAACAAGCGGCGCACCTGCTACGCCGCGCCACGTTCGGGCCGACTTATCAGCAAATAAAAGATGCCGTGGCCAATGGGCTGGATGCCACAATGCAACAATTGTTCGCCGATCAGCCGATGCCGGCCCCTCCGTTGAACCATTACTACACGGATGATCCCAATGTTCCTGTCGGACAAACCTGGGTGGATGCTCCTTACGTACAAGGTGTCCAGCAAATCCAGACCTACCGCAATCAATCGCTGCGGGCATGGACGATTGGCGTGTTGCTGCAAGAAGGCATTTCCATCCGGGAAAAGCTGACCCTCTTCTGGCACAACCACTATGTGACATCGGATATCAACGACCCGAAGTACATTTATAAATACATCACTACGCTGAGGGAAAATGCTTTGGGCAATTTCAGGGAACTGACCAAGATGGTGAATATCGACCCCTCCATGCTGCGCTACCTGAACGGCAGGGACAACTCTGCCGTTGCGCCCAATGAAAACTATGCCCGGGAGTTGCTCGAACTGTTCACCATTGGCAAAGGCCCCATTGCCGGCCCCGGCGACTACACGAACTATACCGAGGACGATGTGGTGCAAATGGCCCGTGTACTTACCGGCTGGCGGGATGTGGGCATGTTCTCCAACGATCCTAACCTGCAGCCATCTGCTACCTTTTTGCCGAACCGCCACGACCAGGGCACCAAACAGCTTTCCTACCGTTTCAACAACACCGTCATCCCCAACCTGATGGATCAGGAACACGCCCACCTGATTGATGTCATTTTCAGCAAAGACGAGTGCGCCCGCTTCATTTGCCGCAAGCTGTACCGTTGGTTTATCTACTACGTCATCACCCCCGATGCGGAGGCGAATGTCATCCAGCCGATGGCGCAAATCCTGCTGGACAACGATTATGAAATAAGGCCAGCGCTGGAAACCCTGCTGCGCAGCGAGCATTTTTTCGACATGCTGAGCGTGGGGCCGATGATCAAAAGCCCGGTGGATTTCACCATGTCACTCTTCAAAACGCTGGAAGTGGACATCCCGCAGGCCAACCTGAACCAACTCTACCGCCATTGGTGGCAGATTTTCCGGGTGCCGCTGCCGCTTATGCAGCAGGAATACTACGCCTTGCCGAGCGTTGCAGGCTGGAAAGCCTATTACCAGGAGCCGGTTTTCTATCGGGATTGGATCAGTGCTGCCACCCTAAACGTACGCATGGATTTCACCACCACCATGATAACAGCGGGCTATCAGGTGGCTGGTGCCGTATCGCAGGTGGATGTGCTGAAAGTCGCCGCC
The DNA here is from genome assembly GCA_020636005.1 of Lewinellaceae bacterium. Lineage (GTDB taxonomy): Bacteria > Bacteroidota > Bacteroidia > Chitinophagales > Saprospiraceae > UBA6168. Next base: position 431,269 of record JACJYR010000005.1, on the reverse strand, counting down.
GCCATTGATATGGCCGAAGACCCGAATATCCTGATTGAGACATTGGCCAAAATCCTTTATCCGCAGCCACTTACCCAAGGCCAACTGGATTTCCTGAAAGATGTCCTCATCCCTGGCCTGCCCGATTTCGAGTGGACGGTGGAGTATGCCGAATACCTCAACAACCCAACCGACCCCGGTGCGGTTGCTGCGGTGCAATCCAAGCTTCAAAGCCTCTTGGTCACCATGCTGAGCATGCCTGAGTTCTACCTAAGTTAAGAAAACAATGAAAGAATGATAGAATGAGACAATGAGTGAATTGGCCTAAGCCTCGCACTTATTCTCTCATTCCCTCATTCTCTCCTTCAATCATTAAAAAAATGCGAAGAAGAAAATTTATACAATCCACTGGCCTTTCCCTTACCGTCCTGCTCAACGGATTCAGCGTAAGGACTTTAGCGAGGTCGTCCATGTTTTCCATGATCAATGGCGATACGGACAAGGTGTTGGTGCTGCTCCAACTGGTGGGCGGAAATGATGGCCTGGCCATGATCACCCCGCTCGACCAGTACGACAAGCTGGCCAATGCACGGGGCAACATCCTCATCCCGCAGGGCAGCCTCCTGGACGTGGGTTTCAACAACGCCTTCCACCCGGCCATGACGGGCTTGAAATCAGTGTTCGACGATGGGAAAATGTCCGTGGTGCAGGCGGTGGGCTATCCCAACCAAAACCGCTCGCATTTCCGCAGCACCGACATCTGGACGAGCGGTTCGCCCGCCGACGAGGTGTGGACGACGGGCTGGATGGGGCGCTATTTCCAACAGGATCACCCCGGCTACCCGGACGGCTATCCAAGCGCCGATTTCCCACACCCGTTTGCCATCACGATTGGCTCGTCCGTATCGGAGACTTGCCAGGGGACGGCGGCCAACTACAGCCTGGCCATCACCGACCCTTTCAACCTGAACCCTTTGCTGACGGCGGGCACGGATACGCCGCCCAATACCCCTTATGGCGACGAACTGACCTTTTTGCGGCAAACCATCGAACAGACGAATGCCTACGGCGAAATCATCACCGATGCGGCCAACAGCGCCAGCAACATGGTGGCCTACCCCGGCGACAACCGCCTGGCACAGCAACTGAAGAACGTGGCCCTGATGATTGCAGGCGGCCTGCAGACCAAGGTGTATATCGTGAGCCTGGGCGGCTTCGATACCCACTCGGCACAGGTGGGCGATACGCCGACGGTCGGCGACCATGCTAATTTGTTGCTGCAGTTATCCGATGCCGTGAACCTCTTCCAGCAAGACCTGACCCTGCAGGGCCTCGGCGAGCGGGTGCTCACGATGACCTTCTCCGAGTTTGGCCGCCGCATCCGCTCCAACGACAGCGCCGGCACCGACCACGGCGACGCCGCCCCGCTCATGCTCTTCGGCCACTGCGTGAACCCCGGCTTCGTCGGCGATAACCCCGAAATACCCGACAACCCCGACGTGCTGGAAGCCGTTGCCATGCAGTACGACTTCCGCAACATCTACGGCTCGGTGTTCATGGACTGGTTTGGCGTGGAGGAAAATGCCATCAAAGACTTGCTCTTTCCCGATTTTGCGCACGTCCCCATCCTTGGTGGCTGTTCGGCGAACGCCACTTCGGAGCCTGCTGCCAACCTGGAAGTGAATGCCTTTCCCAACCCCTTTTCTTCCGCTGTCAATATTTCTTTCGCCTGCGGCAACGAGCAGGTGCGGCTGTCCGTCTTCAACGGATGGGGCCAGGAACTGGAAGTGCTGGTAAACAAGCGCCTGCCTGCGGGGCAGCACCGTTTTGCCTTCGACGGGTCGAGGCTGCCTGCGGGGCATTATTACTTCCACCTCCGCCTGGACGGCGGGCGGCAAAAGGTAAAAATGCTCGTGCGGCAGTGAGCCGTTGAGCGGTTGTTTATTTTGTAAAAAATCAAAGGCCCTGGGTGCGCATGCTTAAAATGGATACATGCCCAGGGCTTTTTTTTTTCAGGTCAAAATGTTGCCTGCCACCATTTTTTCGACCGGCTGTGCTTGATGCCGCATGGTTAGCCCGCCTTTTTTTATCTTGCCCCTTTCATTTTTACCATTGCACCTTGGTTGTTCGGGATTGCCTTGATATACAAGGTATCTAAAATGAGTACCCGACAAAAGCATGGATGTTTTTGTAAAATTGCCATCGCCCTGGCTGGTACGTACCGATCGGTGCGGACTGGGGGCCCGCACCATCTTAACTGTTTGCCATGCAAATCCGCACCCTGTTCTGCTTTTTGGCCCTTGCTTTCGCTGGCTGTACGGGCCAGCCCGCTCCGGCGGATAAGCCTTCGCCCGCCCCCGACCGGGAATGGTGGAAGGAAATCATCGTCTATCAAATCTACCCCCGCAGCTTCAAGGATACCGATGGCGATGGCGTGGGCGACCTGAAAGGGATAATCGAAAAACTGGACTACGTCAAGAGCCTGGGAGTGGATGCTGTCTGGCTCAACCCCATTTACAGCTCGCCCAACGACGACAACGGCTACGACGTGAGCGACTACCGAAACATCATGCAGGATTTTGGCACAATGGACGATTTTGATGAAATGCTGAAAGGAATGCACCAACGGGGCATCAAGCTGATCATGGACGTGGTGGTGAACCACAGCAGCGACGAGCACGAATGGTTCCGGCAATCCAGGAGTTCGAGGGACAACCCCTACCGGGACTACTACCATTGGTGGCCCGCCGAAAAGGGCAAGCCCCCTTACCGCTACAGCCTCTTCGACCCCAAAGGGGACGCCTGGAAATACGACAGCATGACCAATGCTTATTACCTGCATTATTTTTCCCAAAAGCAACCCGACCTGAACTGGGAAAACCCAAAAGTGCGTCAGGAAGTATATGACATTATGAAGTTTTGGGCGGACAAGGGCGTGGACGGCTTCCGCCTGGATGCTTTTCAGTTCGTGGCGAAGGACACCATCTTCCCCTCCTTTCCGGAAGGTTTTGAAAAAAACTTCGTGGAATACTATGCCATGCAGGGCAACCTGCACGAATACCTGCGGGAAATGAACCGGGAAGTGTTCAGCCATTACGACGTGATGAGCGTGGCCGAGGGTGCTGGCCGCAACTTTGAGGACGCCCACCGACTGGTGGACGAAGACCGCCACGAATTGAACATGGCATACGCCTTTGAAGGGGTGGACATCGCCAAGCCCGGCGGCTACACCCTGGCCCATTTTAAAGAGGTATTCACCCGCTGGGACAGCGCCTTTGCCAACAACGGCTGGCTCTCCATTTTCCTGGCCAACCACGACCAGGCAAGGCTGGTCAGCCGCTTCGGCAACGACAGCCCAGCTTTCAGGATCCCATCGGCCAAGCTCCTGAACACCTTCATCCTTAGCATGCGGGGCACGCCCTACTGCTACTATGGCGACGAATTGGGCATGACCAATATCGGGTTTGAAAAAATCGAACAGTACAGGGACATTTCCGCCATCAACGGTTACAAAAAAGTGAAGAACGAGGGCGGTGATGTGGAACAATACCTGAAAGACCTGCGGTTCGGTTCCAGGGACAACGGCCGCACGCCCATGCAGTGGGACAGCTCCGAACAGGCGGGTTTCACCTCGGGACCGCCCTGGCTGCCGGTCAATGCCAACTACCGGCAAGTCAACGTGGAAGCGGAAAATAAAGACCCGGCGTCCGTCCTGAACCATTTTCGGAAAATGGTCCAATTGCGCAAGCAACACCCCGCCCTGGTGTATGGCAAATACCAGCTATTACAGCCAGAACATCCCACCGTTTATGCTTATACGAGGAGCCTTGGCGACGAAGAACTGCTGGTGTTGCTGAATTTTTCCGACAAAAAATCGGGCCTGGCACTGGCCGATGTGGCAACCATTGGAGAGGTCTTGATCAACAATTACGGGACGGTTGAAATGGACAAAGATGCCGTTCGCCTCGAACCCTATCAGGCACTTGTGTTTTCACTAAAATAAGACTGAAATCAAGCCTTTTTTTACTTTAGAAGAAATGATGCTGCCGTGGAGGCCCGTAGGGTGGCAATGGCGTAGCCCCAACAGAGGATGAGCTTTTTTTGGGGACTTGGGATGCAGAGCTGTCTATCTGGTTTAAATGGTGGCAATGAAGGTTGACGGCATTTGGCAGAGCAGCAATTTTGTTTTAAATTCGTGAATTCATGGCAATATAAGCCAGCAAATAAAAATGCATTCTGTTATTCAGCCATATCTGCAATTTACCTTCCTCCAAAAGGCTTTCAGCCATAGAAGGTCAAAAAATATACCTTGCCCCGCCAGGTTTAGGGTCATGTACATTACGTTGTTCCTGGCGGCAGCGCCCCTGCTGCACGGGCAGTCGTTTCTGAATGGTAGCTTTGAACTCAACGATTTGGATTGTGGGTACAACCTGGCCAATGGGTTCTTCAACCTTCACGTCCCGCATGTGACAGCCGTTGGCACCAAGAGTGAAATAGATGTGATGAACAGCACTTGCGGCTATGGCCCGGCATACGACGGTGAAGATTTTGTGGCGTTATTTGGCAGTGCCTTTTCCGATGCGCTTGTATTGGAATTATCAGCGCCTATGGAAGTAGGCAGGGCTTACGTGATTTCGTTCGCGTACAAGGATGGCCAGAATTCCGGGCAATATGGCGGAATGCTCCGGGTGGGCATGTCGAAGACCAATACTTTCGGCACTGCTATTTATGAATCTGCCCATGCCGGCGCTGACTGGGAGGAAGCAAAGATTGAAATCATTGCGGAGGAACCTTATCAATATATTGGGGTCATGGTGATGCCGGAAGCAAGCGCCTGGGTTTTCATTGATGGCTTCCATTTTGGTTGTCCGGCAATAAATTTAGGTAATGATACGGCTGTTTGCAATGTGGCCGATTTGACATTAAATGTGGGTACTGCTTTTGACAGCGTTCAATGGAGCAATGGTGGCATCGGGCCCTTCTTAAGGCCCGACTCGCCCGGCTTATACGGGGTGACCGGGTTTTATAAAAGTTGTATAGCGACCGATTCTATCGTATTGTCGGAATTGGAATATAATTGCAATTGTAACATCTATTTTCCCAATGCCTTTTCGCCGAACGGGGATGGTATCAACGACTTTTTCCTGCCTTATACACCCTGCGGATTGGAATCCTACGAATTGCTTGTTTTTAACCGTTGGGGCAGCCTGGCGTTTCGCTCGTCCGATCCCATGTTGGGTTGGGACGGGTTGGAGGGTGGTAAAAATGCCCTGCCAGGGGTATACATTTATCTGGCACGCTTCAAGTATTCCTATTCCAAAGCTGCTGAGTTTAGTAATGGGGATTTATTGTTGATTAGATGAAAATGCTATTCAGGCAATTGTACACTATGCTTTTCGCTCATCCCCTCTTTAAGGTGGAGTGGGCATTTCAGCACCGTTTTAGTTTTGAGTGGCCGGGTTGTCAAACCCGGCAGTTTGGCGCCGGAACCGCCGGGTCTGATAACCCGGGCTGTCCACCTAAAACTCTGCATTTCACCTCATAGAAGGAATGAGCGTTGCTTTTAGTTTTTGTTCAATTGTTGTTGGCTGTTAACGACTAGCTGCTGGCCAACAGCTAACGGCAATGAGCCAATGGCAATTTTATAAATGAAAGCAACCTATTGATGTGCAGAATAATACACCTTAATTAACGTACCATTTGCAGTAGGCAGTTCAACGTACTTTTTACCTGGAATTTACATTCCTCGTTCACGCTGTATTTCAGCATTTGGTTTTTGCCATTGTCTTTGAGAAAAACCGTTTCCAGGTCGGCCGTTGCCCATTTTTTAAGTTCCGTTTCAGCCAGGGGGAAGGTTGCAGCGCGGTGGTCGTCCGATACGGACTGGTAAGCAAACATCAACTTATCCCTCGTGGCAGTAAGGACGAGCAGCTCATCCCCCGGCTGGAAAAGTTCACCCCCAACAGAATAGATGGTGCCCGTCACTCCATTTGCCGCCCGGGTGAATTTTATCCCATATTGAAGGCCTTCCCGTTTCACAACACTTATTTTTTTTGATTCCACCACGGTCTTATCGCCCGTTACGGAGATGAATTCCTCGCACCCGTCAGAAATTGTCATGGCTTCGCCGGGCATCAAAATCGGGTCTTTGGTGTCGGCAGGCCTTACCTGGGCGTTGGCGACGGAGGGGCCTGTCAGCAAAAACAGGCTTGTGGCAACATACAGGAGGTTGGCCTTTATGAAAAGCGCCGGTGTGCCACCGGAAGATTGGATTGTAACTGAATACATGGTTGAGATTTTTAGCCTTCAGGGTAGTTGGGAAAAAACCAGGAAGGCGTGGGGTGGAAAAATTAGTTCTGTAAAAGATGCGGAGGCGTTCAGGTGAAAATGCCTCCCGGCCCAAAATTAGGGCATCCTGAAAGGAAAGTCCGGGAAAAAACGAACATTCCGGCCAATCTCCTATTTTTGCCGCCCCAGGGGTGAGAGGGTGAGAGGGTGAGAAGATGAGAAGATGAGAAGATGAGAGGGTGAAAGGGTGAGAGGGTGAGAAAACAAATTCAATAAATTTTCAACAAAACAAAACATGCAATTATCAGAACAAGAAATCGTCCGCCGGGAAAACCTCCAGAAAATCAGGGAAATGGGCATTGACCCTTATCCGCCGGAAGCCTGGCCAATAAATGCCTATGCCGCCGCCATCAAGGCCAACTACCAGGAAGAAGTGTTGGAAGATGGCACCAAAAATCGTCTCAACTACCAGGATGTCTGCGTGGCGGGCCGCATCATGGCGCAGCGGGAGGCAGGCAAGGCCATGTTTATGAACATCCAGGATTCCACCGGGCAGATCCAGCTTTATCTTCGCCGCAACGAATTGGCAGCGGGCGATCCAGCAGGTGAGCAGGACTTTTCTTTCTTTGATGTTTTGATAAAAAAACTCCTCGACATCGGCGACTTCATCGGCGTGAAGGGCTATGTTTTCAATACAAAAACCGGCGAGACGAGTATCCATGTGACGGAACTAAAATTGCTGGCCAAGGCCCTCCGGCCACTGCCTGTGGTGAAAAAGGACGCTGAGGGCAATGTTTTTGACGCATTCACCGACCCCGAACTGCGCTACCGGATGCGCTACGTGGACCTCATCGTGAACCCGGAGGTGAAGGAGACTTTCCTGAAACGCACCAAAATGATCGCTTCCATCCGCCAGTTCCTCAACGAACGGGGGGCGCTGGAGGTGGACACGCCAGTATTACAGGCCATTCCCGGCGGGGCGGCGGCCCGGCCCTTTATTACCCACCACAACGCCCTCGACATCCCCCTTTACCTGCGCATCGCCAACGAGCTTTACCTGAAACGCCTCATCGTCGGCGGCTTCGAATGGGTCTATGAGTTTAGCCGCAACTTCCGCAACGAGGGCATGGACCGCACGCACAACCCCGAATTTACCGTCCTCGAATTTTATACGGCATACAAAGACTATTTCTGGATGATGGAGACCACCGAAAAGATGATGGAAAAGGTGGCCCTCGACACCTGCGGCACCACCGATGTACAAGTGGGCGACAAGGTACTGAGTTTCAAAGCGCCCTTCAAACGGGTGAGCATTTTGGAAGCCATCCAGGAGCACACGGGCATTGACGTGAGCGGCATGGACGAAGCGGGTTTGCGGGATGTTTGCAAAAAACTGCACATCGCCGTTGACAACTCGATGGGCAAGGGAAAACTGATTGACGAACTGTTCAGCGAAAAGGCAGAAAAGCACTATATCCAGCCGACTTTCATCACAGACTATCCGGTAGAAATGTCGCCATTGACGAAGCGCCACCGCAGCAAGCCCGGCCTGGTAGAGCGCTTTGAACTGATGGTGAACGGCAAGGAAGTCGCCAATGCCTACACGGAGTTGAACGACCCTATCGACCAGCGGGAGCGCTTCGAGGAGCAAGCCCGCCTCATGGAGCGGGGCGATGACGAAGCCATGTTCATTGACCACGATTTCCTGCGGGCGATGGAGTACGGTATGCCGCCAATGTCGGGCATTGGCTTCGGGATTGACAGGCTGGTGATGCTGTTTGCCAACCAGGCGAGCATTCAGGAAGTGCTGTTTTTCCCGCAGATGCGGCCGGAGGTTTTTTAAAATTACGATTTACGATTTACGATTTTGGATTTTCCAGGCTGTACCGCTCGTAAATCGTAGATCTTCAATCGTCAATCAATGAAAAAGACCGTTGCCCTCCTCTGCGGGGGCGTCTCCCCCGAGCACGAAGTCTCTTTGAACTCCGCCCGGAACATCTACAAAGCCATTGACAAAGCGAAATACGATGTCATTGTCATTGGCGTGAGCCGCAGCGGCCAGTGGCTGCACATAATGGAGGACGAATTCATGGCGCTTTCCAGCCTTGAAAATGACAGCAGCGGCTGGCCGTTGATGTTGGTGCCAGGCGAGGAGTTGGTCATCCAATACCGCCCGGCTGCCCAATCACCGGTAGCAGGCCAGCAATTTCCAAATTTCCAGATTTCCAGCTTTCCAAAAATAGACGTCGTCTTCCCCATCATCCACGGCCCTTTCGGCGAGGATGGCACCTTGCAGGGGCTGCTCTCCATCCTGGGCTTGCCGTATGTCGGCCCGGGCACCCTCGGTTCTGCCGTCGGCATGGACAAGGATTTCACCAAACGGCTGCTGCGGGATGCGGGCATTGCCGTTGCTCCCTGGGTGACTTTGTTGAAACACGAAGCGCCTGACTATGGGGCGATTTTAAAAAAACTGCCCTTCCCGCTTTTTGTAAAACCCGCCAACATGGGCAGCAGCGTCGGTGTGAGCAAAGCAGAAAATGAAAGCGAACTGAAAGCCGCCGTCGAACTCGCCTTTAAGTTTGACACCAAAGTTTTGGTGGAACAGGGTATCAAAGGCCGGGAAATTGAGACCGCCGTGCTGGGCAATGTTGAGGACACAACAGCGAGCGGGGTGGGGGAAATCGTGATGGCGCAAGGCTTTTACGACTACGAGAGCAAGTACATTTCCCCGGATGCCGCCAGGGTGGTCATCCCTGCTGAAAACGTTGCCCAAAAAGACGTTGAAAACATCCGCCAAACAGCGCTCAAAGCCTACCGGGCGCTGGGCCTGGAGGGCCTCGCCCGCATGGATGTGTTTTTGACGGCAGAAGGGGACGTCTATGTGAATGAGCCGAACACCCTGCCCGGTTTCACCAACATCAGCATGTACCCAAAACTATGGGCAGCAGCAGGCCTGAACTATGGCGACCTCATTGACCAACTCCTGCAACTTGCTATCGCCCGGTATAATCGGGATGCCCGACTGCAACGGACGAGGGGATAGGTGTGCCGGGCACTTCCATTGGCAATTTCCCAGCCTTTACGGCCATCTTCATCCATTTCAAATGAAAAAATGATATGGGGGGTGCCTCCAGGATTTTCAAATTCCTTTCAATATGGTGAGCCTGGGTCATGCTGCACAAGATCACCCCGCTGGCCAACTCCTGGCAAGCTATGTACAACCAGGCTTCCCGCAAATTCTCGACCGTGCCGGGGCTGATTTGGTTGATGGGCAGTTTTCCAAAAAACAAGGGGGACTGCTCAACCTGGTCCGTGCGGTGGCTCATAACCGAAAATACCACCTTTGACTTGTCGGAAGAAGCCAGGTTTTCCAGAAAATTGATGCTGTCGGAATAGGGGAATTGTACCACGCTGATCGGCGATTTGGCGCTTAGAAATGCTGGTAGTTCCTCTTGGTTTTCGCAAGTGGCCCCCCATACTCTCAGCTTCCCCTTTTCCTTTTCTTTTTCCAACCGCTCGCGCAAATCATCGCTGACAACGCTTTGGTAGGGGCAATCGTGCATGAGAAAATAGTCCACATAATCCGTTCGCAATTCTTTCAGGCTCCTTTCCAGGGAAGCCACCGCCGCATCGGGGGTTACAGCGGGCCGGGAAACATTGGAGGATGAATAGGAACGGATGATTGTGTCGGTGAAGCCCGGGGCAAATCTCTTTGCCCATCGAACCCCATCTTTGATTTGACTCATGAAAGGGAAAGGCCTTGGGGGCGCTATGCCGAGTTTGGTCGTAATGATGACCTGGCCCCTCTTGCCGGCAATAAATTCGCCGACAATGGATTCTGCTTGCCCGTAACCGTAAGACCGGGCCACATCGAAATAGGTAATGCCTTTCTCAAAAGCAGTGTGCAGTGCGCCAAGTGCAATTTTTTTGCTTTTGCTGCCACCAAAAGTAGAGCAGCCTAAGCCGAGCAGCTTGGCGTTGCCAATGGGATTACAATCTTCCATCAAGTATGTTGTGTTTAAAAATTGCGCCTCTGCCATTGAAGCATCAATGGTCAGAATTCATTTGCAGGAGAAGGAGACAAAAAGGGTAAAGGCAAATAGGTGAATATTCAGCCGAAGTGTTGAGCCGTTAAGCTATATGGAAAGGAAAAACGGGAGGCTGATAGGTAGGTTGCGTTTAAAGTTGTTTTTTTTAAATATTTTAGGCCTGGGCCGTGTGGCTCAGCTTATTTTTTGGATGATATCGCCTACTTTCAGGGTGCCGGGCTTCACCACTTTGGCGTACATGCCCCGGAGCCGCAGGTCTTTTGCAGTTGGCGAATTGACAAATATCATGGCATCCATTCCGAAGCGTTCCACAAATTTTTTACAGCCTGTATGTGGCACGGCAGTCACTTCGAGGACGGCGGAGCCAACGCTAAGTCGAGTTCCCGGCGGCAAATTTTCCTTGCTCAAATCCAGGTCCACATAAAGCTGGTCGCCGGCGAGTTTCCAGCGCACTCTTTCACCTGCCATGAGTTGGACAGCGCGGGTATTCATTAAGGTCAGTTGGGTATCGGGTTCGGGCCGGGCATTGGGCGAACCTTCACTGCTCCTGGCCAGCCAGTTGTCGCCGACAAGGCCAAGGGCTTCGTTGAGTTCGCCTTCCTGCAATTCTTCCCGTTCAAGCTTTTCCGGGCGGCGTACTATCATAGCCAGTTCGCCTTTCTGCTTTGGGGCAGCGAGGATTTCGTGCAGGCCCGCCTCCAGTTCTTGCAGGGTCTTGTGTGATATTGTTTCCTGAACAAGCATAGTTTTTTTTAAATGAGAATCGCAATTACAAACGGAGAGGGCAGGTCGCTGACTTCATGCCTCAAAACCCATCCCCATCCAACAAATTCCCCAGCCCGCCCAGCACACTGCCTTCCTCTTTACGGCGAGGCCCGCCATAGCGGAGAATCCGGTTGGCCAGCCGGCTAATGGGCAATGATTGCAGCCACACTTTGCCCGGGCCACGGAGTACCGCAAAAAAGAGCCCTTCGCCCCCGAAGATGGTGTTCTTAATACCCCCGACAAACTCGATGTCGAAGTCAATGCGGCCTGTGTATGCTACCACACAGCCAGTGTCCACTTTGAGGGTCTCGCCCACGTCCAGGCGCTTCTCGATGACCATGCCGCCGGCATGTACGAAGGCCATCCCGTCACCTTCCAGTTTCTGCATGATAAAACCCTCGCCACCAAAGAGGCCGGTGCCGAGCTTGCGCTGCAATTCGATGCCAATGGAAACGCCCTTGGCCGCACAGAGGAATGCGTCTTTTTGGCAAACCACTTTCCCTTCCAGTGCGAACAGGTCGAGCGGGATGATTTTACCGGAATAGGGGGCCGCAAAGCTGACCCGTTTTTTACCGCCGCCCACATTGGTAAACGCCGTCATAAAAAGGCTCTCGCCCGTAAGGATGCGCTTGCCTGCGCTGAACAGTTTGCCCATCAGGCCGCCGCCCTGTTGCTGGCTGCCGTCGCCAAAGATGGTCTGCATCTGCACGTCTGCATCCATCATCATAAAGCTGCCGCTCTCGGCAACGACGGTTTCCTGTGGATCGAGTTCGATTTCGACGAATTGCATCTCTTCGCCGTAGAGTTGGTAGTCTATTTCGTGATTTGACATATTAGAAATGGTTGAATTGTTAAAAGGTTAAATGGTTTTTTGGGTGGCGGGCGCAAAATAGGTTTACCATATTATTTTTTACAAAAATTATCTACGAAATCAACTATCCAACCTCCAACCATCTAACCATTCAGCCATCCAACCATTCAAAAAAACACCTCCTGCGCCGCCCGAAAAGTATTGGCATGGGCCTCTACCACCTGAGCCAGTCTTTCTGAATACCCGCCTCCCATGCTCACCGTCACGGGGATGTTGTTCAATTTGCAAATTTGCAGGACAAGCCGGTCCCGCTCCTTGCAGCCCTGCATCGTCATCTTCAGCCGGCCCAGTTTGTCGGTGGCCAAAACGTCCACGCCAGAGAGGTAGAAAATGAAATCGGGCTGCACCTCCTCCAATAAAGCGGGCAGGGTGTTTTGCAAAATTTTCAGGTACAGGGAATCCTCTGTGCCGTCGGCCAGCCCGATGTCCAGGTCGCTTTGTTCCTTGCGGAGCGGGTAGTTTTTTTCGCCGTGCATGGAAAAAGTGAACACCCCAGGCTCGTCCCTGAATATCTGGGCGGTGCCGTTGCCCTGGTGGACATCCAAATCGACCACCAGTATTTTTTTAGCTAAACCCTTGCGCAGCAGGTAGTTGGCAGCGATGCCGATGTCGTTGAGCAGGCAGAAACCCTCGCCTTTATAGGTAAAGGAATGATGGGTGCCACCGGCAATATTCATGGCACATCCAAACTGCAACGCAAACCGGGCACATTCCAGGGTGCCATTGGCGATGTGCGTCCCCCGTTTTACCAAAATCTCCGACATGGGAAAACCGATGGCCCGTATTTCCTTCGGGTCAAGCGCCTGGTTTTTGAGTTTGTTCCAATAGGCATCCTCGTGTGTCCACAAAATGACCGCTTCCGCTACGGGTTCCGGCCGGAAAAAATTCTCTTCTTTCAGCGTTCCCTCGTACAGCAGTTGCTCTGGCAACAGCTCATACTTCGCCATCGGGAAGCGGTGGCCTTCCGGCAATTGGTACTTATAGATGGGCGACCAGGCTACTTTCAGCATTTTCCTGCATTGTATTTTATCGGTAAAAAATGGCCGTGCGGTGGGAGGTGCAGGTCGTTGGTACACCAACTGCTTGGCACGGTTTACCTGAAATGCCGGATTGGACAACTTTGTTTTTGAAAAATCATCCTTGATACTGTAAAATATCACCCGGCTCGGGGTGGGAGGGGTTGGGCAAGGCCGCCAGGCTTTGCCGACACCCCTACCTTCCCGCCCACCCATAACTTAATCGGGAAATTAGAAATCGGGAAATAATACCAAGTAGTTGTTTGAATTTGTTTGTGTTGCTTGAAATCGAAGATTCATGCCGGTAAATGGCTTTACACACCTGATTGTCAACCGTTTATTTGAATTATTTCAAAATCCTGACAACCCAAACCAATTCCAGTAATACGCTTATTGATTATCAGTTTCCAGATTTCTATCATCCTGTTTTCTCCATTTTAATCCTGCTATTATGAAAAAAGCAATAACCCTCCTGTTGGCGGCCTTTTTCACGGCCTCCCTCGTTCAAGCCCAATTCCTGACCCTGCCACCTGCTTCCAAAAAAGCAGCGGTCGCAGAGTACATCGGCCTCAGCAAAGTAGCCATTGACTACCACCGCCCCGGCGTGAAAGGCCGGGAAGGGAAAATCTATGGCGACGGCGGCATCGTGCCCTACGACGGCGGCAACCCTATGCCCTGGCGGGCCGGCGCCGATGAGAACACGGTGCTATCCTTCGATGCCGATGTGACCATCAACGGCCAGGCACTCAAAGCCGGCAAATATGGCTTCCACATCATCCCCGCCGAAAACGAGTGGACGCTCATTTTCTCCAACAACAGCCACTCCTGGGGCAGCTTTTTTTATGACGCAGCCGAAGATGCACTGCGGGTAAATGTAAAACCCGCCACCTGCGAAATGACCGAATGGCTGACCTATGATTTTGTAAACCAAACAGATAACTCTGCCGACATCCGGCTTCGCTGGGAGCGCAAGCAGATCAGTTTCACGGTAGCAACTGATGTTCATGCCAACACCATGGCCAGTATTGAGGCCGAACTGGAAGGGATACATGGTTTCGGCTGGCAATCATACGATGCTGCTGCCCAGTATTGTGCAGGCGCTGGAAAGGACCTCGACAAGGCATTGGCGTGGAGCGAAAGGGCAACCAATGTTAACCTGGGCGGTGTAAAGAATTTTCAAACCCTCAGCACCAAATCGCTGGTACTCGACAAAATGGGCAAAAAGGAAGCATCAGAAGCTGCCATGGCGGAAGCATTGCCGCTTGCCTCAATTACCGAACTCCATTTTTATGGCCGCCAACTCATCACCGATGGCAAAAACGAGGAGGCCCTGAAGGTTTTTAGAATGAACAGGGAAAAGCACCCAGAGGATAAATTTACCACCATCGTCGGCCTGGCCAGGGGCAATATGGCGGTGGGCAATTATAAGGATGCCGCCATGTATTTCAAGCAGGCATCGGAAAATGCGCCGCAGGGACAGGCGAATTTCTATGTGGATTTGGCGAAGCAGTGCGAGGAAAAGCTGCAGAGGGGGGGATAGTAGGGATTGCTTGTGCCAAAAACAAAATAGGGTGTTTGGGTATTTATGTGTTTTCGTGTTTTTGGATGCTGATTTTTGCGGTTTCCTGATCTTTTACAAAAAAACGGAAACGATCAAACAGGGCATGGCTCAGCGAAATTGAGCCCTGCCCTATTTGGTTAAATTTGGTGCTAAGGATCGAAGGAAAAATAATCCCGATGTGAAATCGGGATTATTTTTAAAAAACCCTTCCATTGCTGGGGTTTTCAAAATCAAAATGGTGAAGTTATTTTTTCATCGTTACTAAAGGTTATTTTTTTAGGGGGGCCAGGTCTTCAAAATTGACTTTTAAGAGTGGATTCTTTTACTTTTTTTTAGAAAAACGATAGGCCAGTCCAAGGTAAATCGCCTGAAAATCCGTCGTAAACCCATCCGATTCGCCAAATCGCTGGTTGGGTGTTTCGTCCTTGATCACATGGTTGTAGGAGAAAGTGGGGATGGTCTCCACGTTGAACCGCCATCTTTCTGCCATCTGAAAGCCCATTCCGATGGCTGCGCCGATGCCAGGGCTGAGCATGAGCGATTCCTGGCCATTGGGGTTGCCAGGTTGGCGCTGTGAAGGTGGGGGAGGGGGATGAGGATGAGGATTGAGGTTATCGTTAATGAAAATTGTCCCAAATTTAAGGGCCGCTTCACCTTGCATTTACTTAGCCAACCCACTTTTGCCCCGTCGATCTTTTCATACTTCATACAATTAGTGAGAGTAAATTGACTATCAAGGCAGGCTGTGCCGCAAGGCATGGCTTTTTTCTTGTCGTCAATGGGGGCACAGCCTTTTATGACCAACCATAAATTACCACTACCGACGGTCTTGGCATTGCACCGCCACCCTCCGGCCAATGGCTTTTTGGTTGCTCCACATGGCCGGATTATCGCCCTTTTCCCTTTTTATTTTTCCCAAAAACATCCTTGCCGCTGTCCAAAACGGGTTCGGGCCGGGGGGCTTCGTCCATCGTCTGGTTCCAGATTTTGTCCACCCATTGCCAGCGGCCATTTTGAAAAATGAAGCCTTCATAAGTGCCATCGGGCACCATGGCCATGCCCTGGCCGGAAGTGCCAGCCATCGCGGTGAGGTGGTCGAAGATGATCATGTTATAGGCCTCGTCGTAATTCAGGCGCACAGAAGCCTCGGCAGAATATTCCTTCATGATGCGGTTGCGGACAGTGGTAGCGCCAGTGATAGAATCTTCTTCCACAAAAACAGGGGCGCCAAAGGTAGCCTTGCCATCCTGGAGGTTCAGCACGTCGATCAGTTTTCTTTTGTTGAAAAAACTGAATCCGTCAAAACCAAAGAGCAGGTATTTCCTGCCAACGGACGTATCGAACTGGCGGATGTTGTAGTACAAGGCCCCGTACCATTTGTCGGGTTGCAGGATGTCGTTTTCCACCGCATCCACCTCGGCAGAGCGGTCTATCAGGGGGATGAGTTTCAGATCCTTGGTATTCATTTGGATGGCACCATAGTAGCGGTAGTCGTCCACGTCCACATAGAGCTGCCAGGTGAAAATGCGGAAGGTGCTATCGGGAGGGTAGAGGATGGAAACGGTTTTCAGGCGCTCGAAAGGGTAGTGGAAGGAGTTTTCCGTTTTGAGCGCTTTCACCAGGGTGGTGATCATTTTTTTGCAGGCAGCGAAACGTTCGTCCGGGAGCGAATCCGTGATGACAAGGAACCCGCAAAGGCCAAGTGTGTCCTCGAATTCTTTCAGGACAGCCATATTTTCTGTGGAAATTTTACCAGCCTGTGCCTTTGCACTACAAGCCCCGATTACCACCAACAATGCAATCAACAATTTTTTCATGTTCTATTTTTATGAAAACAAAACCGCCCTGAAAACGCAGCCTAAATTGGATTATTACAACGTAGGTCAGCCTTGTGTAAAAACCAGCGAATTTTCGCAACCAAATTCCCCTTTCTTTCTTATAATGCTATATTTGCGCCCCAATTTTAGGAATTAGTGAATTGGCAAATTAGTGAATTGGGCAGGCAAATATTTCTTAAGAGGCCTGGTCAAGTTTTTCCCCATAACCGACAACAACTAACAACTATCAACCAACAACTACTTCGCATGAAACTTCTTGTTTGCGTCAGCAAAACGCCCGATACAACGGCAAAGATTTCTTTTAACAGCGACGGCACTGAATTCAATGGGGCTGGTGTCACCTACATCATGAACCCGTATGATGAGTGGTATGCCCTCGTCCGTGCGTTGGAACTGGTGGAGAAAAACGGCGGCACCGTCACCATCATCAATGTGGGCGATGCCTCCAACGACCAGACCATCCGCAAGGGCCTTGCCATCGGCGCTACGGATGCCGTGCGCATCAATGCCGACCCCAAAAGCGCCCTTTACATCGCAAAGCAAATCGCCGAATATGCCAAAAACGAAAACTTTGACATCGTTTTCACGGGCAAAGAAAGCATTGACTACAATGGCTCGGAAGTAGGCGCTATGGTCGCCGAGTTTCTCGATCTGCCTTTCATTTCCTACGCCAGCAAACTCGACCTGAACGGCAACACGGCCACCGTGGAGCGGGACATCGAAGGTGGCGTGGAAATCCTGGAAGTGCAGACGCCCTTTGCCCTCAGTGCCGCCAAAGGCATGGCCGAGCAGCGAATCCCCAACATGATGGGCATTATGAAAGCCAAGAGCAAGCCGTTCAAAGTCGTGGAACCAGTTGACTTTCCCGACTTTGCGACGCCTGTCCATTATGACTTGCCGAATGAGAAAAGCGGTGTCAAGCTCATTGACCCTAACGACATGGACGAACTCGTGCGGCTGCTGCACGAAGAAGCAAAAGTTATTTAACTAATGGTGATTGATAAATGGTGAATGGTGAATGGTGAATGCCCCAACGTGGCCTACCATTAACCATTATCCATTAACCATTATCCATTAACCATTCATTATTAAAAATATGGTTTTAGTTTTCGCAGAAGCTACCAATGGCCACTTCAAAAAAGCTGCTTTTGAGGCGGTGACCTACGGGTATAAAACGGCCCGGATGCTCGGCACGGAATGCGCCGCCCTGACATTTGGAACCGTTGAAAATGGCAGCCAACTGGGCCAATATGGTGCAGCCAAAGTTTACAACGTATCTGATGCCGCCCTCAAAAATTTCGACAGCCAGGTTTATACTTCGGTGATAGCGCAGGCTGCTGAAAAACTGGACGCAAAAGTCATCGTGCTGGCACACACCTCCACCGGCAAGTCCCTGATCGGCAGGCTGGCAGCCAGGCTGAACGCAGGCTCGGTGTCAGCCGTGAAATCATTGCCTGAAACGAGCGGAGGCTTTAAGGTGAAAAAAGGCGTGTACTCTGGCAAAGCCACCGCTACTTACAGCGTCACTTCCGATGTGAAGATAATTTCCCTGGCCGGCAATGAGGTTCGGCCCGAAAAGTCTGGCAACGATGTGGCAATGGAAGACCTGGCCATCACAGTCCCTGCTTCCAGGGTCAAAGTGCTGGAGGTGAAGCGGCAGGAAGGCATCGTGCCACTGCCCGAAGCGGAAACCGTCGTTTCTGCTGGCCGTGGTATGAAAGGCCCGGAGAACTGGGGCATCGTGGAAGAATTGGCCCAGGCAATGGGCGCTACCACCGCCTGCTCCCGCCCGGTGGCCGATGCCGATTGGCGGCCCCACCACGAGCACGTCGGGCAGACGGGCGTCGCCATACGCCCCAACCTCTATGTGGCCATCGGCATTTCAGGCGCTATCCAACACCTTGCCGGCGTCAACCAATCCAAGACCATCGTGGTCATCAACAAAGATCCGGAAGCCCCGTTCTTCAAAGCGGCCGACTACGGCGTGGTGGGCGACCTGTTCGAGGTAGTGCCCCGGCTGACAGCCGCCGTGAAGAAGCTGAAGGCGGGCTAACGGAAAGGGCCGGGCAAAACGTATTGCCGGACATGAAAAGCCCTTCGGACACTGTTCCGAAGGGCTTTTTTGTGCCGTGGCCTTTTTTGTGCCATCCCCTTTTCCTGGTAATAGTTTCTGTTCTTCCATATCTAATGCACCTACAGCCAAAGCCTCTCTCCCGAAAATTAAACAGGTTTTACCTTGTTTAAAGGCGCTTACCGATAAAGTTGGAGAAGGGACGGAAAAAGACGCCACCTTACCAATCGCCTATCCTTTACTTTTTGATCTCTGGAAAAAAAATCGTCTCCTGTTGCCAGGAAAAATTATTTGAAATACCTTGGCGTCGAGGTACAACGCCATTCCTTTGCGATTGGCAAAAAAGCCAGAAAATTTCTGACTATGCTCTGCTTGGCGTTCAGCTCCGGGCATATCATGAAGTAGTCCTTTTTACCACGGCGCCACTTATGCCTGTGCAAAAAAGCTAACTCGAACCATACATTTCAAGGCTGGGAATTTGGGCAGCAAAGAAGTAGTGAGCAGTAGCGGTGCAGGTGAGCATATAGAGGTGTCCGCCCATTTTTCGGCACTTGTTGACAAAAACGGATACATCTATTTGTTCAACCACAAAAAATAGACAACATGACTTTCCTGGAACAGCTCCACCTCTGGCAACGCATGTCTGGCCTCATCAAAAGAAAGGCCACGGGGCCGCCGGAAGAATTCGCCAAACGCCTCGGGCTAAAAAGGACGGCCCTTTTCCGGCACCTCGAAACGCTCCGGTCTATGGGCGCCGACATCCGCTACTGCCGGGAACGGCAAAGCTATTTTTTCGAGACGGACTTTGAATTCAGGATTTAATTCAAAAAAAAATGGGCAGTCCCGTTTTTTGGGACTGGGAGGGGGTAGTATTGTGATATCGCATGGCATTGGGAGGGCATCAAACTGCTCGGGCCAGGCCAAATCCCTCCTGATTGTCTTCATCCGAATAGATGTATAAATACTCAAAATATGAAACCAGCCCAACTATTACTCATTCTGTTGTTGCTGCTGCCTTTATGCGGCAATTCCCAACGCCCCTACCGCAAAATAGCCACCCAAGATGTCAACCAGCGCCTGGAAAAGGAACATCCTGGGTTGCATGAAAACCGAATGGCCATCGAACGGCAAATATCCAAATACCAGAGGCCACCGCATACGGTGGAAGCAACCCTCCCTGTCATCTTTCACATTGTTTATAACAGTGTCGAAGCCCGGGTCAGCGAAGATCAGGTGCTTTCCCAAATAGAGGCGCTCAATCGGGACTTCCGCCACACCGACCGGGAAATACACCACCCTGCCGATACACTGGAGGGTTTTGCGGGAAAGGCTGCTGATACGGGCATTTCTTTTTGCCTTGCCGCTGTGTCGTTGGGGGGCGGGGTACCGGGCATCCATTATGTGCGATCGCAGGTAGTTGTCTGGCATACAGACGATGCCATTAAGTCTTCCAAATTACAGGGGGCAGATGCCTTTGATCCTGATCACTACATCAATGTGTGGGTAGCTCCACTGGATGGAGGGGCAAGTGGCTATGCCCAAATGCCCGGTGGGCTTGTAGAAACGGACGGAATCGTCATTGACTACCGTTTTTTGGGAATTGGGGGCAGCTCAGTTGCTCCCTATAACGAGGGCAAGACTTTGACGCACTTGATGGGGAATTATTTGGGGCTGTACGACATTTGGGGCCCTGGGCATTGCAAGGACGACTATGTTGACGACACACCAATCCACAATGCGCCAAACTATAACATGCCAACCTCGGGAGAAAGGCACATCAGTTTGTGCCCAATGGGACCAATTGATGAAATGTGGATGAACTTCATGGACAATACCGATGATCTATCCTTAAACATGTTCACTTATGGCCAGAAAACCAGAATGGAAGCTATGCTAAGTGGCAGTGGGCCGAGGGCTGGCCTGAAAGAATCCTCCACAGTTTGCTTTGATGTTGATAATATAGCCATGGGCGATGATTTCTTAAGAGGGAAATCAATCTATAAAGCAAATGGGGACAATAAACTGCAACTGTACCCGAACCCGACAAGGGGTTCCATCACAATCAAGCTCGAAGGGGAGGCTGCATCGGCAGTCATCCACATCTATAACAGCTTTGGTGTGAACATGCACTCCGTCAATGCCCAATTGGAAGGGAAACTGCAAACTGTCACAGCAAACTGTGAGATTTGGCCGCCCGGACTCTATTTTGTCAATGTCCTCTTCTCGGATGAAACGAAGCTAAACTCGGTATTTTCAATTGTCCGCTAACCATCTTCATTTCAAAACACTCTCAACCCTTTAATATGAAACCCATACTGTCCCTCATCATCGCCTATTTGGCAGCCGTTACCCTTGATGCACAGCCAATCAACAATTTGGTCAAAGATGTGGTAATGCCCCCACCCAACGCATCCAGCCTTGGGAAATATGGCGACATTCCCGTCAGCTATTATACTGGCGTCCCGAGTATCGGCGTCCCCATATATACGCTCATTGAAGGTAACCTTTCACTGCCCATTTCATTGGATTACCATAGCTCTGGGGTAAGGGTGGGAGAAAATGCGAGCTGGTCGGGCCTGGGTTGGAGCCTAAACACAGGCGGGATAGTGAGCAGGTCAGCCTTGGGGAAGCCCGATGAAAGGGCGAACGGCTACCTAGTTATTGCCAGCAATTTTCAAGTTCCACAAAGCTGCACCCTGAACCCGCCTGACATCACGGAAATAAGCCAAGGCGACATGGACGGAGAGGCCGATATCTTCTCTTTTTCGGCCGGTGGATATTCCGGCAAGTTTTTTTTCCGTGCCAATGGCGAAATAGTTCAGGTACCTAAGCAAGATATTAATATCACACCCATCTATTCAAATGGCAACTCTGCCAATGGCGGCACGGCAAACCCCTATAATTTCAAACGGTTTGAAATAACATTGCCCGATGGGGCAAAATATCTTTTTGGCGACATTGGCGATGGCAACATTGCCATCGAACTGATGGAAAACGAGACCATGTTTAAAACGGCGAATATCTGGTACCTTAAAAAAATCCAATCGCCCGACGGCAAATTCTCCATTAATTTCCAATATGCCGATGAATATTATAGTTACCGCTCCTTGCCGTCAAGAACGAGTGCCGGATCCAGCGAAAGCTACAATACAATGTGGATTGAAGGCAAAAGATTGAGTACCATCCAAACTTCTACGGAAACAGTTAGGTTCCTGGTCGGCGATGTACGGGATGATTTAAGAGCCCACCCCAACAAGCCTTTCCCCGCTTTTGACGCGGCCCGGGAATTGGATCAAATCAAAATTGATTGCGCCAATACGGATTTTTGTAAAACATTTAATTTAACAACTGGGTACTTTAAAGATAACTCAACTTATGCAAAAGCGGGCGAGGAAGATTATCGGTTAAAATTAGAATCGATACAAGAGATTAGCTGCGCAGTGGGGCAATCCATTTCTGTCCCAAGCTACGAGTTTACTTATTTCGAAAACCCAGAAAGCCCGGATTTCCTCCCCAACCGCTTGTCCAGGGCCATTGACCACTGGGGGTTTTACAACGGCGCTGACGAAAACAACAACATGGTTGGGAGCGGCCTCAACATCCCTTATACCAAAATTACCTATTATGTTTCGCAAAACAATCCTGTAACGGTTGCGATGGGCCAGTCGAACAGGGAGACAAACGAGGCCCCAATGAAATGGGGCACCCTTCAAAAAATAACATACCCAACAGGGGGATCCACGGAGTTTGACTTTGAAGCAAACGATTATTGGGACACCGTCGGGGTAATAACTACCGAACCGACTGCTTACGGCCTTAGTTGGTACTGGCCAGGCGGCCAGTGTGTCACGGCCAATTTGCCACCTACTGAAGCCACCTACACCTTTAGCGCCGCCGATTTGCCATATCTGAGATATACATGGATGGTCAACGGAATTGCTTCTACGACCTATTGCCCTTGTAATGGTGACGGTAATGCCCAGCTTCAGATCACCCAAAACAACCAAATAGTTGCCACTAAAACTGCCAACAATGATTGCGGCAACTGGGTTGCGGATACTACTTACGGATACCTTTTGGATCTTATACCTGCATTGCAGCCAAACATCAGTTATAAATTTTCACTTTCCTGTACAAATGCAGGTTCAAAGTTCTTTCTGGAAAAAGAAGTCACTACCGAGACCAATACTAACGTGAAAGTTGGCGGCCTGCGGATAAAATCTATCAAAAACCATGATGCCATATCAACTTCCAATGACATCGTCAGGACCTATGAATACAGCGATCCTTCCGAACCTTCAAAATCCAGTGGTATATTATTTGAAAAACCAGTGTATGGCCGGGCATACGATTTTAACTTTCCATGCAATACCCCACCTGCATTTGCCGGTTTTCCATTTTTCTCGGACTTTGGCATCGTCCCGTTGAGTTCCTATGAAGGTTATCACATCAGTTACCAATTTGTAAAGGAAAACTTTGACGGCAACGGTTACAAGGAGTTTACCTTCTCATTGGAAGACCCCAACTCCTCCCCTCCTGCTTCCTACCCAGAATTAGGAGAGTTCCCCGTCCGGCCCACCATGCCAAGGTTAAACGCCGGCAATATGGTCTATTCAGCTTCTTATAACAGTGCGGACGCAGTTGTCGAATATCAATCCATTACCCCTTTCAATGGCGAACTCTATGATGTTTATCCGGACGTCAATTTCAAGGCCATGCGGGTTTCTCCCATCATCTTAGCCTGGAGTACCTATTACAACCGCAGCAAAAATAAATTCAGGCAGACTGCTGTCGAAAGCATGAGGGATGGGGTAGTTACCCAAACATATTATGAATATGATTTCAATGCTGCCCACCTCTTCCCCACCGCCGAATACTTCCAAAACTCCGACGGCAAGACCCACCGCACCGAATATTTCTACCCGGCCGATGCGGATTGGCAAACTGGCACAGAGGCAGAGGCAATTGAGCTAATGCTCAAAAGCCATATAATAGGCATCCCGCTCAGGGTACAAAAAAAAGTAGATGGCCAAATCGTCAGCGGCACTTGGACTGAGTACAAAGATTTCGATAGCAATGGCCTAGGGCTGTACCCCTATAAGTTCC
This sequence comes from Lewinellaceae bacterium, assembly GCA_020636005.1. Taxonomy (GTDB): domain Bacteria; phylum Bacteroidota; class Bacteroidia; order Chitinophagales; family Saprospiraceae; genus UBA6168. The sequence goes on along the minus strand of JACJYR010000005.1, from coordinate 407,725 downwards.
ACAGTTATGAGGTAGCTCTCGATGCCAACAACAACCCTATTGGCCAGGGCCTTTGGGCCTTGAAGGGCGAGGTCACCCAGCGGTACGCCACCACTGGCCTGCCACACACCTTTGCACTAAAGCCAACAGCAGCCCCTGGCGTTGACGGGTGGGCTTTGGAAGAATATGAGTGGGCATCAAATGGGCTTATCAAAAAGCGAAAGTATGTCGATTTTGAATGGGAGTACGATTACTACCCCGGCACCCGCCTGCTAAAAAGCATAACAGATATTGATGACCAGATAACCAACTATGAATACGATGGCTTGATGCGCTTGAAAGAAATATCAGCCAGGGAAGGAAGGGTCCGCACCATCTTCACCTATAAATATGGCATGCCGGACGAATGGGAGGGAGGCAACTGGGTACATACAAAAATAGATTACGAGGGCTTCACCGACCAATCTACCTTTTCTTACTTCGACGGCCTTGGAAGGCCGCTCGACACATGGCGGAAAGGCTATGGCCCGCTATTAGAAGACATCGTTTCGGAAAAATTTTCTTACGACAACATGGGAAGGGCAGTGGAAAAGGTCTATTTACCAGACATCAAAGGGGGACTTACCTATACACAGGTAGATTACGAAAAAAGCCCCTTGGGCAGACAGGAAAAGGAGACCTACCCCGATGGCAACTCGGTCATGACCAGCTATGGGAAAGATGGCAATTATTACCAGGTCAAAGTAACCGACGAAAACGGCAATGCTACCCTGACCAACACCGACATCGTTGGCAGGAAGTCTAAAGTGACGGATGCTATGGGAGGGGTAACCAATTATTTTTACGACTATAAAGACAACCTCGTAAAGATTACCAACCCCGAACAACAGGAATACCTGTTTACCTTCGACAAGCGCAACCGGTTGAAGACTAAAGAAGTGCCCGGTTCGGGCTGTCAGGAGTACATGTACAACGACCGTGACCTTCAAGTGGCTTATCGTGACGCCAACCTCCGTACAGAGTCGGGCAAATGGATCGTAAACGAATATGATATTTATGGGAGGACCACCCGTACAGGGTTCAGTACCCAGAACTCACCGAATTCCCCAGGGCCCTGCAACGATTTAGACCCCCAACTGAATTTCGCTATTGGCGAAGAACTTATCACCAACACTTACGATGTAAACAATGCCATTGGAAACTGCAACTCAACCTATACCCCCTGGGGCAAGCTGACCGCTACCACTGCCGCCATCATTAACGAGAACGGTGCCATTGACGGCAGCATCCCCTCCCGCCACTGCTTTGACGCATTCGGCAGGATAAGGGCCACTGAGTCCGGATCCCTCCTCGGCACTGACCGGTATGAATTTAACATTGACATAGCCGATCATTTGACCAATACACATAGGTTACACAGCGGCCAACTGGGAATAGAAACCACCGACTCTATTATCTTCGACCATGGCGGTAGGAAAGTAGAGCACAGCCACAACATCAAAGTGTACGGCGTACCCTCTCTTGGTGACCAGATCATTGGTACTTATTATTACAACACCAAAGACCAGCTAAAGAGCAAAGTGGCGGGCGGACTGGCCATCAGCAATTATGCCTACAACGAGCGTGGTTGGTTGACCATGATCAACGCCCCAGGCAAAATGGAACTGCTCGATACGGCTGAATGCGTGGTGCCACCAGACGACCCAACCGGCACCAACTGTGGTGAATGTGGCGATTACCTGCTTTCGCTGCCCCAACTGCTCAATATCCGCTTTACCAACGAGATTAACATAGACTGTTATGTCCCCTGTGATTGTGGGGCACAATGCGACCCAACGCAGACCATGCCTTGCCCAGATTCCACCTTCATTGGGGGCGGGAGTGGCCCAACGGACGGCGCAACCATCAGATACCCCAACAAACTGTACGACATTGTAAAATGCTCAGGGGAAGAGAATCATGTGCTACAAGACAGCCTGCCACAGGTTTCTGAAAACTATACCGTCATCAAACGCTACGATCTAAAAAGCCCGGCCCAGATGTTTCGGGTGGGCACTCAGGAAGGGGAACAGATCGTAGATGTGCCTGGCCTAATGGGACTTGCAGCGGCGCAAGGCGATATTGACATCAGGAACAACGACAACGGCTCTCGGCACGATTGTGAAGAATGTACAGAAGAACCACCTTCTTGTACACCCCAAGAACTGATCGACCAGCAGACATCGCTGAACATTATTGAATCTAATCATTTTGTCACGCATGTCGAACAATTGAGCTTTCCAACCAACCTGATGCGGATCCGACTTTGCGACGGACGTGAAATCTATCTATTTTCAGAAGAACTAAAGTTCCTGCAAGGCAGCTACATGATACTCCAAACTGTTACCTTCAGCAGTGAGGCTGACGAACTGGCAGTTGGCGTAGACGCCAACCCCGATCACATGACAGTGTGGGCCTACCTCACCTTGCGCACCCTCGAAGATGGGTGGTTTATCAACTATTACAAACCTTGCGAGAACAACGAATGCACACAGGTCGGTCAAAGGATGGACTCTAGATCTGTCGGGGCAAGCGTTGTTTTTTCTACCTACGATAACCAGCCCCCTTACGACGACCTGACTAGCTATATACCTGGCTCGCAACACTCCCTCCTTGTTGACAATGTGATGTGGGACATGAAGTACACCAAGATAAGAAAAGGCGAATCGGAGTGGGACATTGGTATGGGCATCCCTCCCGATGCCGTTCTGAGCAACTACGAAGCGGTTATGGCCATCGGGGAGTTTTGGGGGTGCGATTGCCGGGTCGGGCTTTCGGACGGCAATGGACTCGTGAAGATAAATGGTGGCCAAGACTTTATCCCTATTGGAGGCAGTGGGCTTGGCAATAATTCGGCCCTTCACCTGGTACCGGATGTGACCCCAACGTCGGCGCAGTTATCAAATATGAAGGTGGTACTTTTTCACCAATTGAAAGGAATGCAGGTGGACGGCGTTTACGCCAAATTTGATTACACAGAGCCCTGCGACCGTTGCGCCCAGGAGCCACCTGCTTGTTCTGACCTCGAACAGCAGGAACAAATGGCTTCCCTGGACGAAATCATCCAGTTCAGCGCCAACGTCTCCCTTTATGTGCCCGTGCCGTCCTTCCTCTACCGGGTGCAGCTCTGCAACGGCGACGAGGTCTATCTGCTCCAGAGTGAACTGGCTAAGCTCGTTGGCAGCTTCACCATACTGCAGGTAATCACTATCAACAGCCTGACGCAGAAGTTCATCTCCGACATCGGCCCCGGCAAGACCGGCCAGGAGGGCGGAGCGGACGCCTACTTCTCGGAAGAGCTCCGCTACTATGCCGGCGACCCCAAGATCCCCCTCCCCACCCCTGGCTACAAGAACGGCAACATCGCTGCCATGTACTGGCAGACAAAGGGCAAGCACAAGATGGCCTATGAGTTCAGGTACGACGATCTCGACCGCCTGGACAGGGCCTGGTACGCCAACATCTACAAGGACGACAACGGCAACGAGGTGTACGTGAACAGCAACGCCTACGCCGTGAACAAGATAAGGTACGACAAAATCGGCAACCTGCTCGAGGTGCTTCGAAAAGGCCCCCTTTACAAGTGCGAGGCCTACGGCGGCGAGTTCCCCTACGGCTCAGAGCAGATAGACCAGCTCACCTACACCTACGACGTGGACAAGGCCCGGCTGCTGGGCGTTGCTGACGGCGGCACCACCGCCGGTTTCCGCCACAGCACCACCTACGGCTACGACAACAACGGAAACATCACGCTTGATTACGGAAAGTTGATGGCCGTTTCCTACAATTACCTAAATTTGCCCCGGGCCATCAGCAAAGGCGGGCCCACGGCGGAGGAGACCGGCGACATTACCTACAAGTACGACGCCACCGGCAGGCGCCTGTACCGTGGGGTGGACGGGGTGCTCCTGACGCCGAACAACGACGTGTCGGTGCTGTACGGCGACGGCATCGAGCTGACCAACGGCATCTACTACTCGGTGTACCACGACGAAGGCAGGGTGACCTGGGCGAAGTACCCCGAAGGGCTGCCCAACGCCCCGGCCCCGGTGTTCCAGTACGAAGCGATGGTAAAAGACCACCTCGGCAACGTGCGGGTCACCGTGTCGAGGAAGACGGTGGAGGACGAGCCTATCATCGAGGAGTCGCACTACTACCCCTTCGGCATGGAGATGGAGGGCAACTGGCGCTTCATCCAGGACTCGGTGGTGGACTGGACGAACTACTACCGCTACAACGGCAAGCCCTTCGACCGGGAACTGGGGCTGGAGTGGTACATGTACGGGGCGAGGATGTACGACCCGGCGGTGGGGAGGTTTACGGGGGTGGATCCGATTGCGGAGAAGTTTCCGCATTTGTCGGCGTTTAATTACGCGAGCAATGATCCGATATCAAAAGTAGATTTGCACGGCTTGCAGGGTGTCCGCAGGATATTATGGTGGGCTGTGAAAGAATTAATCTTCGAACCTGCTCCGCCTCCACCAACAGGATGGGTGCAACCCCCTCGCTCCATGCCTTCAATAGCTCGGGATAATTCTATAGCAAATGTTAAGGTGCCATCTGAATTATTGGAGTCAGGTTCAACGGTTACTCATACATATAATTCTGAATTAAAGATTGAAGTTGAAGAAACTGTAGAAACTAAATTATTGCCAGAAAAAGCTGGTCCCGCAGGCGAAATATCACCAAGCGAGGTTGAAGGTAAAACACCTTCTGAAATTGATTCAAGAGCAAAAGAATTAGGGTTGGAGGGACGAGGGCCTGACCCTAAAAATGGAAAAGGTGCGTATGTTGATCCTCAAACTGGGCAACAAAGAATTTTATCGCACCCAAACTCAACTCATAATGGCAAACCTAATCCTCATGGTCATGTTAACGATCGAAACGGAAACAGAATTGATAAGAGCGGGAAAAAGGTCGTCCCAGAATCCAAAGAGGCTCATTTACCAATTAAAAAAGAAAATAAATGATTGAACTTACAGACATACTTAACAACCTTCATGATGCTATTTTGGAAGACATCAAATTCAATTGGGAAAACGGCGGTGCTATTATGTCTTTGAAACTTCATGAACCTGACGCTGATAAATCAAGTAGAATAAAGATATTTTGCCAGGATGTAGTGCTTTTAAATATCAATAGAAGATTCGATTGGGGTAAAAGTATTCATGTCAATGAAGCAATAAAATTAAATAGACATACTATCAAAATAGAAATGCAAAGTGGAGATAACATTCAGATTCAAGCTGCTCATTTTGATTTTAAAATAGAAACTCCAGCAATTGCATAGCCTACCCGCTGGCCCTGCTGGCCCACCATCTACCGCTGGCACTGGGTCTGTCCATTGAAAAACGGGGCGCTCGTTACGAGCTTCAGCTCGTGAACGGGCAAGGGTTGCGGCCTCCAGGCCGCAGAAAGCCGTAACACCCATCAAATACCCGCTGGCCCAGGGTCTTCCCATTGAAAAACGACACCGCCCCGTTGTCACAAGTCTTCCAAAACCCACCGCTTCTGTTATTGATAAATAAAGCAAAAGTTTGAGCAAGTGTTGAGCGAAGCAGCACTTGCGGAAGGTCTGCTATGCTCGCCGCAAGTGCCGCTTCGCTCAACACTTGCTCAAACTATGGTATTTTTGCAGAGACTGGTGGATGGAAAATTTGCAACTGATTGGAAGACTTGCGCCAGCAGGTACCCTGTTATTGTTACAAACCCCAAATATTAATGAAGAATTTGTTAGAAACAATGAAGAAAATTTCAATAAGCCTGTTGATTGTGTCGCTTTCCATATATCTGACAATTTTCAATAGCTGTAATCAGCCTGAATGTTCTATTGCAAAAAAGCATGAAAATGGCAAGGCAGAGATAATTAACTGTATCATTAATGAATCAGAAAAATACCTTTGTCACGAAACGTATTTTGAAACTGGGGACTTGGAATCTAAATTTTGTACAAGGAAAGACAAACTGTCAGGAGAGGTTGTATTTTTTTACAAATCTGGCTCACTAAAATCAAAAAGTTTCTATAAGGATGACAAAAGGGAAGGAACACTAATAAATTATTATGAGAACGGCCAAATAGAGTCAAAGTGCGATTACAAAGAGGATGTTATGGATGGAGAAAGATTTGGATTTTTTAAAGATGGGAGACCTTACTATTATTACTTCTACAAAAATGGAGATTTTGTGTATTTTAAGAAATATCTTTATGGAGATGATAGCACTATTATTGACGAAGTTTTCAAACCGATAGTTAAAATCGAAAAAGACACTTTGGGGACAGATGTTAAGCACTTAAAATTTTCAGCAGAATTGCCCATTCCAGATAGTTTGCTGAATGGGAAGGAATTGTATTTTGCGTATCAAATGAACCCAATTTCATTTAGGGACAGCATCATTGATGAGCCAGCGCACAGGTTCAGAATAGCGCCACGGGAAAAGAAGTCGGTCAACCTTCCATTAACCGAGAGCAGCACGCAATTATTTTATTATCATGTATTTCAAAAAGACAAGAAACTCATAATGAACCCTACTGAAATAATAATCACGGTTCTGCCAACTAGTCTGGGGTCTTCCACCGTTGGCGCAGGGTCTTTTGATTGAAAAACAGAGCGCTCCGTTACGAGCTTCAGGCTCGTAAACAGGTAGAGGATGCGGCCTCCAGATCGCAGTAAGTTGGTGTGCCCCCAGTTGTTGCAAGTAGGCTTGCAGCAGAATTTAACTCCAGTTGGTACTAACCCTCCTTCCCTAAAAAACACCCCCCGCCAACAGGTTTTAAGCCGTACCTTCGCCGTATGAAAATCGCCAACCCGCTATACGACCATGCCTTCAAGTACCTGATGTCCAACGACAGGCTGGCCCGAAAGGTCCTGTCCGTCATCCTGGAGAAGGAGGTGCTCGAACTGATTCACATCGGGACCGGCAGGAGCGGGGTCGTTTTAAATGGAAGACCCTGGGCCAGCGGGGGGCCGGCATAAGCGGTGTCGTTTTTCAATGGGAAGACACTGGGCCAACGGGGCACGATTTATAATTTAGGAGATAAAAAAATTACAAAATCACATCCATCCAATGAAAATGGAAATTAATGAACAAAGTAAACTGCCACGCTTCATTTTTTATTTACTATTAACTATTTTAGGGATATTTATCTCAAAATGTAAGCCTGAAAATTGTAAAATAGTTGACTATTATGAAAATAAGAGCCCGAAGATGTCTATGTGTGCCATTGATGAAAAAAAAGCACAGTATTGTTATAAAACATTCTTTGAGGACCAAAGCATAAAGTCACAGTTTTGCATGTTTAATAATAAGATTGAAGGCGAATTCATTAGATATTATAAGTCTGGTGAGATTGAATCCAAGTCAAATTATATGAATGGTCTTTTAGATGGTTTAGAGTTAGAATTTTATGAAAGTGGCGAAACTAAATCAAAGTCTTATAATTTGAATGGAAAAGCCCAAGGGGATAGTTTTGAATACTTGAAAGACGGAAGAATAAGCAACTATAATTATTTTTTTGATGGCCATGTGGTGTATATCAAGACCTATAAATATGATTTAGGAAAAGAAATAGTATCTGAAGGGTTTCGACCTATTGTTGACATCAAACAAGATACCGTTTATAATATAGATGATTCACTTGAGTTTTATGTCAGCTTTCCTGTTCCCGATAGTCTGCTATTGGGAAGGGAATTTACTTTTGCTTATCAAATGAAGCCAATGTCGTTGAAGGATAGTGTGATATTAGAGCCAATCCATGAAATCCTGTTGGATTCAAAAAAGAGCTACCATCGTGAATTAAAATTGGAAGAGCCTGTAACCCAAATATTCTATTATCATCTCATCAACAAGAAGGAAGGCGAGATTTTTGATCCATTTGATAAAATCATTACGTTTATTGATAAAGATAAGAAGAAACAATAACCTGCTGGTGTCCTATTTTTTGGGGGAACTACATTCGTTCCGTAGGAACGATATGTCGTTGATTCAAAGATACCGTTCCGCTGGAACGGAGACCATTGATGCATACAAATCCTACAAAGATTCCGCCCCGCTGGGACGGTGATTATTAAAAACTTATTTTCGGCAGTAGAAATCGGGATTATTTTTAAAAAAACCTCCCAGTACTGGGGTTTCAAAATCAAAACAGGGAAGTTATTTTTTCATCGTTGCTAAACGCAGAAGTTTGGGGATGTGTAAGCGAAAAAGCACTTGCGCTGTGCCCAGCAGGCCCTTTTTCAATAAACGCAAAAACCCCCGGCCACAACCCGGCCGGGAGCTTCTATCCTATCTTCACAGTAAAAAAAATGAGTCGAGAACGAAATGTAGCGTATGGAGTAAAGCGGCCGCAGCCTTCCCGCTGCAGGCATTCTTTCAGGGTGAATGAAAATTCCTTTCGGCCTTCATTTTCTTACAGGAAAAAAGGATGGAAAGCGCCCCGGCGCACAAGGCCGGGGCGCTTTGCGCACAAAGTCGTCAGTTCATGAACAACATCATCTTCGTGGCGGAGCCCGACGGCGTGTCGAGCCGGTAGTACAGGATGCCCGTGGTGGGCAGATCCAGGCGGCTGAGACGGATTTCGTTGTAGCCTTTGGTAAAATGGCCCATTACCGTTTTGACCACTTTTCCCGAAACATCCGTGATGGTCAGTTCTGCAGCGGTAGGACTTGGCAGGTTGAAACCAATAGCTGTGTACTCACTGAATGGGTTCGGCACGTTCTGGTACAATTCGAATCCTGCTGTTGTTGCAATTTCATGGTTGAAATCAAGCTGCACGTCCAACAGTTCGCCGCTGCGAAGATAGGCTTCTGCCTTGGTGAAACGGCTGTTCAGATGGATGGCGTCGCTCAACTTCACCTTTTGTTTTGCAGTGAAGGCAAGCTGGAAAACCGGTTCGCCGGCACCTGGCGTGGCGCTACCGTTCCAACTGGCCGTAATGGCGCCCTGGTTGAGCAGCGCAAGCCCGAAATTCTCCTGGCCGGCCAGGGCAGGCCCTACTTCCGTCAGTTCCAGTGCGTTTTTATCAAAATTCAGGGTAAACTGGAAACCTTCCACCTCGAAATCCGGGCAGTTGAAAGCAATGGTGCGGCTTTCGCCGGCCTCCATTTCCACATCGTCAGTGGTAAAAACCAGGGAGCCGATGGTGGTCCGGTCTTTGTTGCCGGCTGCAAAATGTGGGGTAGCGCTACCGTTCACATCGCCTATCTTGACGGCCACGAACCCTGCATCCAGCACATCTGCGGGGATGTCGTTCACATTGATGGCCTCCGGGAAGTTTTGCAGGAACGGATTGGCCGGGTTCGGGAATACATAGTCCTTGGCCACAAAGCGCCAGGAAGTATTATTGGGGAAAGCAGGGTTGATCATAAGAATCAGTTTCCTGATCTCCACCAGGTCGAAGGTCGTGACGGTGTTCGACTTGTTGGCATCGGCAGCAATCAGCTTGTAGGGCGAATTCAGGTTGGAAATCCCTAAAATATGCTTGCTGATGAGCACCAGGTCGAAGGTGGTCACGCCGTTCAGGTGGTCGTTGTCTTTTATGGGCGTGACCGTGACATCGTTGCCCAGTGGAATGTCGTAAAACATATAGGACCCGTTTCCATTCGACATCATGGAATTGCTGCTTTGGCCGCTCAGGTTGACCTGCACCTCCTCCACGCCTTCACCGTCTTCGGTGCCTAGCGAACCGCCCAATTGGGCAACCAATCCGCCATCATCGAAGCAGTTGTTGTTGTTGTCCTGTACGGTTACTTGTACCCGGCAGAAATCCTGGTTGCCCGAAGTGTCGGTCACGTAAACATTCACCGAATCGAAGGGGATGTCGTTGCAGTCAAAGATCTTCACCGAGTCCGTCAGATCATTCGGGGAGAAGGAGAAGGTAACTTCGGAACAATTGTCCTCGCTGCCGGCGTCGAGTTCCATGGCGTTCAAATCCACAAAAGGCATCATGGAATCGGTAATGACCAGGGTGATGCCCTGGCACTTGATGGTTGGCGCAAGGCTGTCCACCACGGTAACCGTAGTCGAACAATTCGACTGGTTGTTGCAATGATCCATCGCCGTAAAAGTCACCTGGTACACCCCGGGGGGCACATTGGTGAAAGGGCCGAACCCGGTTCCCAAATCCCCGTTGGCCGTAATGCTGATGATGGGGCTGCAATCTGATACATCAGGCGTATCCAATACCACTGTTGTTGCACAGATAGTATCGAAAATACCCACCGTGACGGCAGGGCATCCGGCGGTAAACACCGGGTTAGTGCTGTCAATCACTTTTATAACCTGCTGGTAGGAGATTTGGCCATCCCACGGGTCGCTGTCGGGATCGGTATCCGGGTTGGTAGATTGCGTGGCCTGTGCGGCGCCCGGCTTGCTGGTGGCATTCCAACTGTCCCTGAAAGTGCGTCCATCACAATCGCCGTCCCCGTCGAGATCACAAAGCGGGAAGGGGAGGCCCAAAGCATTTTCAGGTGCTTCTTTTACCTCCTGGTTCTGAGCATTTTCCACCTCCTCGCCCACCACGCACCAGTTGATTATTTTCCAGGTCCTGATCACTTTAAAACAAGCGCCGACTACGGTTGTATAAATTTCATCCACATAGGAGACGGCAATCATTTCGCAATCATTGAAGAAAATTTCCGGCTCCACAAAATTTGGAGGTGCCATGCCACAGTTGACAGTTACGTCGGGCGCAAATTCGACCACCCAATCGGATACGTGGTCCACAAAAATAGTTTGTGTACAAAGCTGCGATTGGAGCCCGCCCGGGTCGGTAGCCAACCAGGTGCGGGTCATGGCGCCTTCGAGGCATTGGTCAATATTGCGGGCAAATGTTTTTGTTACGGTAAAACCACAGTTATCGTAGAAAGTGGGTTTGCCAAACTGGGCATCGAGGAACTCATTCTGTGCCGTCTGGTTCGGAGCCAGGTTGTTCAGTTGTATTTGATAATCAGCCGCATATTCGTCGCAGGTGATGCGCTGCGACTGGGAGGGGCAACTGGTGACAACGGGTGCGATTTTATCGTGGACGGTCACCTGCACCATGCAGTCGTTGAAATTCCCGTGGCAGTCGTACACCCGAAAGACGACCATTTGAGGGCCTGCACCGACATCGGCGCAGCAAAAAACCACGGAAGGCCCAAAGAGAAGGTCGTTGTGGTTGTCGTTGCAGGGATCATTCATCCGGCGCACCTCAAAGTGGTCAATGCAACAGTTATCATGGCTGCCATCATCGAAGGTAGAAGCATCCACTGAACCTGAACCGGTAGAAGAGAGGTTCACCACGGTCCACTCATCGCAAACCGCCGTTGGCGTTATATCATCCACAACGGTGACCGGTACATTGATTGATGTTTCATTGTCGCAGGCATCAATGGCTTTGTAAACGACATTGTGCACGCCAATCGGGAGGCCGGGCGGCGGCACAAACCCGCCCAGGGCAGGATTCCCGTTTATATAAACTGCTTCGCCAATTTCTGTGATAATCTGGATGGAAACGCTGCCACATCCATCCGATACGACTGGTGGTGGCAGGAAGCCCTGTGAGCGGCAATACTGTGGATGCTGGCCTGGAATGGAGGCACTTATATTGAACGGATCTTTGCTAATAGTTGGCGGCGTCATGTCCATGACCTTAATAACCTGGACATTGTCCTCCCCATCGGTGCCAACCGTGATGACGGCGCCGTTGCACCAGTCAATCACCGACCACGAGCGAATGATTTTTAACGTATTCCCACACGTTTGAATGGTATCGTCCTCCCAGGTAATCACGTAGTTGCAAACTCCGCCCATGTTGTTGACGACACCAGAACCAGTGTTTGCCAGCACGGCATCGGGTAGGGTGGGGCTTACGTTGATACCATTGGCAACCGGATCAGTATCCACTACCAGTGGGTTCAAAGGCGCAGCATTCAAGATAGCCGGGAAGTTGCCGTACTGGTTGCAGGACCAAACGATATCATCCGGGAAATCAACCGGTGGGCGGACGAGTTGAACCTCCTGCACACAATTGGTCAGGGAAGGGTTGCCTTTGTTGTCGTGCGCCGTATAGGTACGCACCACCCGATAGATGCCATCGTTGCAGATGTTGTTGTCCACCACGGTTTGCCCCAAAAAGGAGACGACAGGGTTCGGGTCGCAATTGTCAACGGCTACCGGTGCCGGAATGGAATTGAGGGCCACATTGCAATTCACCACCAACGGCTGTGTGCAGTCAAACACGGGGCCGAGCTTGTCTTCCAGGGTGGCATATCCCCAGCATGGGTTGCTGTAAACGATGTCCATCACTTTTACGATCAGCGTCTGGCCCACATACGAGCCGTCCACTTCATAAATGTTGGGTGTACTGGGCACCATATCGGGAATCAGCAGGCCGCTCAGCGTAGTGACCATAGTGATTTGGTAATATGCGCCCAATGGCAAAAGGTCGTCGTTCACGCAGGCAGCAGGCTCGCCTTCCAGAATCATGGCAGGGTAAATGGATGCAATGCAATCCTGGTTCAAAGAAACTTGCACACTGTTGTTGCAAGTAGTAGAGTTGTTCAGAAGGTTATAGCAGTTGGTCAGGGGGGTAGGGTCGTTCGAGCCGCCGGAGTCGCCGGGCCAGCCCGTATTGTTGGTCTGTGGCTCGTAACCGGCGTCGGACAAATCCGAAACGGTCATTGTTGTGCCGGACATGTCCAGGCCTTGCCCAGATCCCTCCACCTGGGTTTTCAAAAAGGCTGGTGCGCCAGGGGCATGAGGATTCACTTCGTAGCGGAACTGCACCACAAATGCTTCGCCCGGGTGCAACAGGCCACCCCCCGTCAATAAGTCGTTGTTGGCGGCCCCGTTGAAAGATGCGTTAGCAGCAGGATTTGTAGCTGCATTGGTCATGGTCCCATGTGCGCCAACCGGAACAATATGGGGGGCCTGGACAACTGCAACAAAAGCAGATCCCAGTTGGCTGGGCGCACTGATGTTTGCAATTAAATGCAGGTTGTCCAGGTCAACGTTCCCTGTATTTTGCACCACCACTTCGGCGATGACATCAAAATTGCCCTGGGTATGGCTGGTAGCGGTTTTTACACCGGCGATATTCATGGCCGTCCTTAGTTCTGGCTGGTTGACCAGTAGGGCGTTGCTGCCAAATCCTGTGTTGCCTTGAGCGCTGTTATAGGAACTGGTGGCCATCCAGGCGTCCGGGAAAGGGTTGTTAAAGTCGGTGCTGTTGACAGCTTTCGGAGCCCCCGCTACCGAATTGTCAACCAGGATCGGGTTGCCCAGAGCGTTGTGAAAACCAGTGTTCAAACCAGTTGCGTTCGTCATTGGGTCATTGTCGTTGAGTGCATAGCGCTGGGCAGCGGTGAGGCGATCCCAGCGTGTAATCGGCGCTGCATCGGCGCAGGCCATCATGTTCCCGGCAAGTGCAGCATTGGCTGCATGTTCTTGCCGTGTTTCAAAAGTGTGGTTGGTAAATCCGCTTTTAAGTAGCGGGATGGCGAGCAGAAGTACAATTAATGCATTCCAGTGCCATGCAAACTGTGGTTGGTAACAATTCGCTCGATTCATGAATTGGATTAAGAATTTAGTTAATAAAAAAATGTGTAGCCCCTGTCGCTGCTGAGTCAGCGAAGGGTGAATCGGCGGTTGGGATGCAATCGTTAAAAGGGGGTTCGGTTGAGAAGGATTTTATCGGTTTTAATTGTCCCCCTGAATTTAGTTGTATAAAAATAATTGCTAATATGATGCCAAATTGAAATGTATTGGCGGTGAGTTATCAGGGAGTTGGCATCAGGCTGGAAGGATGGCAGTAAAAAGAGGTGAGGCGGTTTGGCGTACAAGCAGCCCCCTGGGAAATGTTTTTTTGGAAAGTAAAAGTACCGTTCGATCAGGATTTCATACCCTTGATAGTGCTATACTTCACGCTAGGGTGGTTTTCCCGAAAATCGGGACATATCGTGCATCTGTAAAAATGCCATTGGCTCATAATAGTGGTTCTTTGACGAATCGTGTGTAAAGCCGTTAAAACGGCTAAATAAAAAAGCTGTCTTTTAACCCACGACTTAAGTCGTGGGTTGATAATCAATGGCTTATGTCAAAAACCGTTTTAACGGTTTTCCTTTTTCCACACGATTTATCAAAGAACGATAATAGTTAGCTTTTGGCCAACGGCCAGTGGCTAACAGCTAATAGCATTTGCACAACCTGTCCCGGGATTCGGGAAAACTTAATGGCGCCGGGTATGGATGAAAGTATGACTAAGCAGCCACCCTTGCAGGTCAGCTTTTTATCAAAGTATAAATGGTGCTAAAGAATTTAGCAGGCAGGACAATATGCAGTAGGAAGAAACATTTTCACCGCCCCTTTTCTGTTCCCTCCTTCACTTTTAAGATATGATCAACCACCTCCGGCAATTGCTCGGCCCCAATGCGCTTCGATAGGATTGTCTTATCCGTGTCCAGTACATAAATCTGCGGCGTGGAGCGGATGTCGTACACCGTCTTGTAGCGGCTGCGGTGATAGGGGTCCACATAATTGAAAAACACATCCATCTCCCGATCCTTGATGGTGCTCCAGCATTTGTCCACCTCTTTCATGGAGAAATCCCCGTTGTCGTCACGGGTCACCAGGGAAGTACAAATGGCGAAAACGGCCACGCCTTTGTCTTTGTAGTCTTTCGCAAATTTCACCATGTCGGGCATGGACTTCTTGCAATGGCCGCAATCGGGATCCCAGAAGAACAGCACGGTCATTGGCGATTTGAAATCGTGCAATTGCATCTTCTGTCCATCCTGTGTTTCCATTTCAATGTTCGGGGCTATTTTGCCGATGAGCAGCGGCTCCAGTTTGTCGGCATTGTCGAGTATTTTTTTCAACTGCTCTTCTTCCGTCCAGGGGGCCTGGCCGGTGGCATAGTATTTTTTTACGATGTGGACATAAACTGCGTCCATGCCCACGATTTTTGATTTGGCGTATTCGTTCAGGAAATGGATAAGGTAAAACTTGAACGTTTCCTCCGCCGGGCGCACCTTTTCCAATATTTTATCAACCGCCACATTGATGGAATCGGGGTGCTGCACGGTCATCTTGTTCACATAATGATCAATTTTCTGAAAAAGGAACGGGGTGCGCAACATGCCCTCGTCCGTCAGGTTGATATTGTCGAACCAATGTTCCCGCAACCAGTAAAAGGATTGGCGCTCGACCTCATCTTTATCCCCAGTGAATTTAGGCACGTCGAGCGGCAGGTTGGCCTTGATTACTGCGGCGGTCAGTGTATTAGGATTTTTCGCCATTAAGTCTTTTTGGTAGTCCATCACCAACTTGTCGAGGGCATCAAGCTTTTCCTGGAGCTTTGCCTTTTTCTTTTCATCTGTGGTTTCATCCAGTTGCTTGCGCAAATCGTCTGCTTCGGGCCGCTTTTTCGTGAGGAAACTCATGTACTCGTAAAACAGCTTGTTGTCCTTCGAGCCTTCCGTTTTCATGTTGCCCGCAAAATCCGGGGCTTTGGTATCTACGGTGAACCACTGTTCCTCCTTGTTCACCATTAGCTGGATAAACTGGTTGTCGGGCGGCAACACCACGAGGTAGATACCAGGAGACAAAGGCTCAAAACCCTCAAAGTAAAACCTGCCGTCCGCTTCGGCATAAGCGGTATCTTTCAGGTATTGCTTGTCGCCAAAATAGTAGCCCAGATAGGCCTCTTTGCCTTCGAAGCCATCAATTTTCACTTTGATCTGATAACCGACTTTTTGGGAAAAAGCAATTGCGGGGAGGGTAAAAACTGCTATCAAAAATACAAGGATACGGGTCATTGTCAGGATTTTGTGTTTAAGAGAAAAAATTGGCCGGCTGTGCATAAACCGGGAAATTCGTGTTTGAGTGTTTATGTATTTATACCGTACGCTGATGGCTTTTGGCCTTTGGCAGTTGGCAAAAGCCAAAGGCCAATTGCCAATAGCTAATAGCAAACCGACAAAACCATCCGTGTTTTAGTATATGTGTTTTTGGGGTTGGTTTTTTTTTTGCCAACCTGTGAAGGTATTCGAAAAAACCATGCGCAAAATTAGCGTGGCCTGGCAAAAATAGCACCGTCTGGATGGTTTGTTTGGAAAACGTTAAGATGGGGGAGGGGTTTCCGGGTGGGTTTGAAATTGTTTGAGGGTTGTTTGAAAATTGTTTGAACATTGCAGGGCAACGTTTGGGCGAACCCCCAATCAAACCATTTTCAAACAACTCAAACAACCTCAAACTAAGCTACGGCACTCATTTTTTCAGCACACAAACAATTTCAATGGCCGCTTCTTTCCCCACCTTGAAAACGCCGTAGCTGGCCCCCAGGCCATAGTCATCCAGTACGATGTTCAGCTTGCCGGAAAAAGTGGTGCTGCCATTTTGCTCCATGATGGTAAACGGGATGGTGACTTCTTTGCTGATTTCCTTGATGGTCAAAGTGCCCTTGGTCTCGAACCCCGTGCCGCTTTTTTGGATACTGCTGGATTTGAATTGGATGGTGGGGTATTTTTCCACATCAAAAAACTCGGCGCTCCGCAAGTCTTTGTCCCGCTTTTCTATCCCACTTTTGATGGTCGCCGGACGCACCGTCATGTCGAAGCTGGAATGGGCAAGGTCGTCCGTTTTGAAATGCAGTTTTCCTTGCATATCGCCAATTGTGCCCCGAACGGTGTTCATGCCCCAGAGGTTTTTGACGGAGAATTTGACCATTGATTTTTCCTGATCAATAGTTTGGGAAATGGCCGTCAAACTGAAGGAAAAAAGTGCTGCGAAAAGGATCAGATTTTTCATCATTGAAAATTTTAAAAAGGTACAACCTATTAATGCAATGAAGTGGCAATCTGTTTTGGGCAATACCCTTCATCTTAAAATTCAGTTATTTCATCCAAACTAAACCACCCTCCGCTTGTTTATTCCACGAAAGTTATTTTACTTTGACCGAACGTTCAGTCAAAATACAATGAGTGAAGGATAGAATGCAGGAATGAGTGGATATTAGGCACTCGGAAAATTCTATCTTTCCCTCCTTCTCTCATTCTCTCATTAAGATGTCCAAACGGCAGGCACGGTTTGATCAATTGCGGGAGACGAGCAAGGAGCGCATCGAACAAGCGGCGATGGAGCTGTTTGCGCACAATGGCTATGGCAACACGTCCATAAGCCAGATAGCGCAGGCGGCGGGCATTTCGAAAGGGTTGATGTACAATTATTATGAGGGCAAGGAAGCATTGCTGAAGGCGATTCTTCAAAAAGGTTTTGACTTGGGGGAAAGCATGATTTCCGAAGGCCGGGAAATGGCGACGGGGGGGCCGGAAGAGGTGCTCCGTTTTATCGTTGAAGTTTCCTTTGCCGAGGTGGTGCGCAACCCGGAATACTGGAAACTGCTCACATCCCTGGCCTTTCAGGACGAAGTGATGAAAGCCGTTGCCCCGGAAGTGGAAGTGCAAAAACAAAAACACATCGGAATGGGCGTCGAACTTTTCCGGCAATTGGGCTACCCGAACCCCCTGGAACATGCGCTGTTGTTGGGCGCCTGCCTGGATGGGGTGTTGATGCACTACATCTTGTCCCCGGACGACTACCCCCTGGAACCGGTAAAGCAATTATTGATCAATACGTTTTGTAAAAAATTTGAACCTAAATCGTGAAACCATGAAATCACTCGCAAAAACCATTTTGTTGCTCGCATTGGGGTTGTTCCTTTGGAATACTTCAGGCCACTCCCAAACTGCATCCGAAATCGTCAAAAAAGCCGAAGACCAGGCCCGTGGCAGCCAAGCCTACGGCGAAATGAAAATGACCATCATCCGCCCCACCTGGCAGCGGGAAATCACCATGAAATCCTGGACGAAAGGCGACGATTACAGCCTGGTGGTCGTCACTGCACCTGCCCGCGACAAAGGCACGGCTTTCCTCAAACGGGACAAGGAAATGTGGAACTGGCAACCCTCCATTGAACGCTCCATCAAGATGCCGCCTTCCATGATGATGCAGTCGTGGATGGGCAGCGACTTCACCAACGATGACCTGGTGAAACAGTCTTCGATGGTTAGTGATTTTACCCACAAACTATTGGGGAAAGAAATGGTGGAAGGCCGCAACTGCTACAAGATTGAATTTACCCCAAAGCCAGATGCAGCGGTCGTTTGGGGCAAGATCATCATGTGGATTGACGAAAAGGACTACCTGGAAATGAAGGTCGAATTTTACGACGAAGACGGCTACCTCGTCAACACGATGTACGGCAAAAACATCCGGACCATCGGCGGCCGCACCCTGCCGTCAAGATTGGAACTTATCCCCGCCGACAAGGAGGGCCAGAAAACCGTTATCGAACAACTCGCCCTCGACTTCAACGTGAAGCTGGACGATGGTTTTTTTAGTACACAAAATTTGAAAAGAGTGAAATAGTGAATAGGAATTGGGTATTGGTAATTGGGTATTTACCTGGTTACTGAAACCCAATACCTAATCATCAATACCCAATTCCTGTGTTCCTCAAACTTGCCTGGCGAAACCTTTGGCGAAATAAGCGGCGGACGATCATTTCGATTTCCTCCGTACTATTTGCCGTGCTGTTTGCCTCCGTTATTTCTTCCTTTCAAAAAGGCACCTGGGACCACATGGTGGACAATGTGGTGCGCTATTACCTTGGATATGTGCAGATTCACCACAAGGGTTTTTGGGACGACCGGACCCTGGAGAATTCTTTTGAGCCAGAGGCTGTCCCGGCCAGCCTAAAGTCGGAAATGGCAATGGCGCCAAGGTTGGAAAGTTTTGCACTGGCATCTTCGGGTGAAGTGACGAGGGGAGTCCTGGTGGCGGGCATTGATCCGGTGAAGGAGGATGAGATGACCGGCCTGAAAGGGCGATTGACCGCCGGCCAATACCTCAGCATGGAAGATACGGCCGTGCTATTGGCCGAAGGCCTTGGCCAACTGCTCAACCTCGGTGTGGGCGATACGCTCATTATGGTCAGTCAGGGCTATCAGGGCCGCAATGCCGCTGGTGCTTATCCCATCAAAGGCCTGGTAAAATTCGGCTCGCCGGAACTGAACAAGCAATTGGTCTTATTGCCGCTTCTGCTGGCCCGGGATTTTTACGGAACGGGCGAACGCCTGACCTCCCTGGCCGTCAACCTGCCAGGAAGGGAAGCATTGCCGGAGGCCCTGAAAATCCTCAACACGGAACTGCCAAAGGATGAATTCGAAGTGATGGGCTACAAACAACTAATGCCAGAACTCATCGAAGCGCAGGAATTGGACACTGCCGGCGCTATGCTCATCCTGTGGGTGCTGTACTTGTTGATTGGCTTTGGCCTGTTCGGCACCATCCTGATGATGACAAGGGAGAGAACCTATGAATTTGGCGTACTGACCGCCATTGGCACCAGGCACCAGACACTGATGGGCATGTTGTGGTCGGAGGCAATGATGATCGGTATTGCAGGTGCCATAGCTGGCATCCTGGTCAGCCTGCCGATCGTGTGGTACCTGCACACCTACCCAATTCAACTAACGGGCAACATGGCCAAGGCTTATGAAAACTACGGCATGGAGCCAGTGGTGAAATCGGCCTTTGAACTTTGGATTTTTGTGAAACAGGCCATTGTCATCTTCATCATTTCTACTGTCCTCACGGTATACCCCTTGTGGTACATTTGGCGGCTGAAGCCGGTGGAGGCGATGAGGGAGTAATTAATGGTTAATGGTTAATGGTTAATGGTTAATGGTTAATATTCTTTGCCATTAACCATTAATGCGAATAACAGGTTAAAATTATTGCCACATTTCCAGTTTTTTGAAAAACGAAATCATGGTGATTTTGAAAATCACCATGATTTAACTCCTTGAAAACCAGCGTACTTTAAAATTGAACCCGTTAATCGCATCATTAACCATTAACCATTAACCATTAACCATTAACCATTAACCATTAACCATTAACCATTAACCATTAAATAAATGCTTTTCAAAATTGCCTGGCGAAATATCTGGCGAAGCAGGATTAGGAGCGTGGTAGTTATCCTATCGGTAGCCATTGGGGTTTGGGCGTTGTCGTTCGTGCTCAGTTTTTCCAATGGCATCACCTATACCTACATTTCCAATGCCATCCGGGATCAGTTGTCGCACCTGCAGCTGCACAATCCAAAATTCCCGGAAGACAAAAACAGCAAGTTTTTCCTGACGGATGTTTCCAAAAAACTGGATACCATTCGCCAGATGCCCGAAGTAGAAGCCACTACGGCAAGGGCCATAGCCACGGGCATGGTGAGTTCGGCCCGAACTGCCAGTGGGGTGAAAATCGTCGGTGTGATTCCTGCTTCCGAGATGAAGGTGACGCATTTTGAAAAGAACATCAAAGAAGGCGAATATTTCAAGGAAGATCGGCACAACGAAATCCTGCTCAGCGAGCGCACGGCGGAAAAGCTCAAGGTGAAACTCCGCAGCCGGGTGGTTTTGACCTTTCAAAACCTGGACGGAGACATCACGACGGCTGCCTTCCGGGTCGTTGGCCTGTTCAGTACGGGAAACATGATCACGGACGAGGGCTCCGTTTATGTGAAGGCGGATGATTTGAAAAAAAACCTGATCCCCCAAACTTCGGAAAGCGATAGCCTTGCTGCCCAATCCGTTGTCAGCCAGGACATTGCGCAGGAAATAGCCATTTACCTCAAAGATGCCAAATTGGTGGGCGACGTGAAAAAAAAGCTCCAGGCGCTCTTTCCCGGCACATTGGTGGAAGACTACTGGCAACTTTCGCCCGACATCGAACTATACGAGACACAGATCCATACCTCCAACAACATTATCATCATTATTTTCATGCTGGCGCTCATTTTCGGCATCATCAACACCATGCTGATGGCCGTGCTGGAACGCTACAAGGAACTGGGCATGCTCATGGCCATTGGCATGAACAAAGTGAAAATTTTCACCATGATAGTGCTTGAAACACTGATGCTGGGCCTGGTGGCGGCCCCATTGGGCCTGGGGCTTGGGCTTTTGACGGTTCACCTGTTACAGGACAAAGGCATTGACCTAAAGGCATTTGCGGCAGGGCTGGAGCGCTTTGGCATCAGCACGACTATTTTCCCGGTGCTGGATCCAGGCCTGTATGCCCGCATTGCGCTGGCCGTCCTGATAACCACCCTACTGGCCTCGCTCTACCCGGCCAGGAAAGCTGTAAAACTTGACCCCGTAGAAGCATTGCATAAAATTTAATGGCTGGAATATATTCGCTCATTTAGTCATTCACACATTCAATCATTGCCATGTCCGTCATCGTAGCTAAACACCTCACGAAGATTTACAACCCCAAAACCGTCCCCGTGAATGCCCTGCGGGGGGTGGATTTAACCATAGAAAAAGGTGAATTCACGGCCATCGTAGGCCCGTCGGGTTCTGGTAAAACGACCCTGCTGAACATCATCGGCGGCCTCGACAAACCATCCGACGGCAGCATCAGGGTGGACAACGAGGACATCACCCAATTGTCTGACAACGAGCTGATTGACTTCCGGCAGAAGAAAATCGGGTTCGTATTTCAGAGCTACAACCTCATCCCGGTGCTGACCGTGGAAGAAAACACGGAGTTCGTGATGCTATTGCAAAAAAGACCCAAAGCCGAAAGGGAAAAACGGGTGGCTGAACTGCTCGATTCTGTGGGTCTTTCCGATAAAAAAACGAAACGCCCCAACCAGCTCTCTGGTGGCCAGCAGCAACGGGTGGCCGTGGCCAGGGCATTGGCGCCAAAACCGGCCTTCATCCTCGCCGACGAGCCGACTGCCAACCTCGACAGCGCATCAGCCTCCAACTTATTGGACATCATGGAAAAACTGAACAGGGAAGAAGGTGTCACCTTCGTTTTTTCCACCCACGACCAAAGGGTGATTGACCGGGCCAGGCGGGTGGTGACGCTGGTGGACGGAGCTATTGGGTCGGATGAAATTAGAGGAAATTAAGGTAATGAGGGAACTGCTGCAGCAGCCAACCAATTCCCCAATTCCCCAATTCCCTAATTTACTAATTCCCCAATTCCCAATTCCCAATTCCCAATTCCCAATTCCCCTCAAACGGCAATCCTGAACTGCTCAGGCTCAGCCAAGGAAAAGGTGGGGTACATGGGCACAGGCTCTCCAACCGGCATGATTGGGATTTGCATTTTACCAAAATGGGCCGGCAGTTCGAGGCAGGGCGAAACGATATTCAGCCCTATTTTGACCAATTCAAAAAGATGGTTGGTGCGCTCCAGATTGACCAACAATTCCCGTTCGATAGTGGTAGGGAAAAGCATAGGTTTATCAACAGAGAAACTGGCATCTTCCAGCCAAACAGGGCCGTTGTTGACGTAGCGGGGCATTTTTTCACAAAGGTCTTCCACTGCCGCCAAGGCAACCCGTGGCGATTGTCCGATGGCGGAATAGCAGCGGTTCAAGTCGTAATTCAGGACGGCCCTTTCCTCGGTCATGGATGCCCGCATGGCCTTCGACAGTGCCTGGTAGTGGCTGATAATCAATCGGGTGAAATGACCGATAGTATTGCCTGATAACCTTGGAAGTGGTTGGTTGTAGGCTGTATCGCAGGTTTTTTCAAGGTAGCAGCCAGCATCTTTGAGTTGGTTCACTGCCATTGTTACAAGTGTCCGCTCCATATTTTATGTTTTTATGAGACTATTCAGAGAAGTGTGTTTTTGAAAAAAACACGCTCTCACCATCAATCACTTGTGAGAAAATGACACAGTTTTTTGAACAATCTCGTTTTTTATGATGAAGGAATGATAGTAAAAAAAGGGGGGAAATAGATGTTTGAATAAATACCTGATTAATGACGGGGGAGTGGAAGCCAAAAAATGCGCCCTACTCATAAAATGGCGATTAATCCTCAATTAAAATTCGGAAACTGGTTTTAATGAAAAATTAATGAGCAGGTTTTCATAAATATATGCCGATGAAAAAGAGCCTTTTATTTGCCCCTATACTCATTTCTGCTTTAGTATATGCGCAGGAAAACGATGCTCCAAAATGGCAGTTCAAAGGCTACCTTAAAAGCCTCCAGGCCACCACTTTCATCCCGCAGGATCAGTCCCCCTTGCCGTTGCCACTGCCCTCCAAGAAATTCATGCTGAACGACATGCTGCTCCACAACCGCCTCAACATCAAATGGCTCCCAACGGACAACCTGAACTTTTATGCCGAACTCCGCAGCCGAATTTTTTGGGGCGATCAGGTGCGTTATACACTGCTATCTGGCGGCGATTATGTAAAAACGGTCAGCGAGGGCAGCGACGATTTTTTCGATTGGTCAGTCGGGGCGCAAAACGACAACGGGTACGCCATCCACACCACGCTCGACCGCTTCTATGGGGAATTTTACAAAGACAACTGGGAGGTGCGCCTGGGCCGCCAGCGGGTCAACTGGGGCATCGCCACCACCTGGAACCCCAACGATATTTTCAACGCCTACAACTTCACCGACTTCGACTACGAGGAGCGGCCCGGCAGCGATGCCCTCCGCATCAAGCGCTACACCGGCGTG
Source organism: Lewinellaceae bacterium (assembly GCA_020636005.1). Lineage (GTDB taxonomy): Bacteria > Bacteroidota > Bacteroidia > Chitinophagales > Saprospiraceae > UBA6168. Next base: position 384,176 of record JACJYR010000005.1, on the reverse strand, counting down.
GCATCGAGCGTGGAAGTGGCAGTGAAAGCCTTCCGTCATTGGGATGAGGCGACGGCGGCAATGCTGGCAAAATTCAACACGGGAAGCTACGACTGGCAAGTGCTGGCGGGCGTGGTGCAAAACAACACCGTGCTGGGCGGCGGCTGGGCGGGCAACCTCGGAACTGCCAGTTTCAAGGGCGAGGCGGCCTGGTTTCACCCTCTGGGCGACAGCCTCGAAAACAGCTATGCCCTCACCCTCGGCATTGATTACACGTTGGCAAACCAAATGTATTTGAACGGGGGAATCCTCTACAATTCTGCCGGCTCAACGGGCGGCAACGTGTCTGAAATTTTCGCTTTTCAACTATCCGCCAGGAATTTGTACCCCTACCGTTATTCCGTGCTGGCCCAGGTCGGCTATCCTTTTACGCCCCTTTTGAATGGGGCATTGGTGGCCGTTTACAGCCCCGGCAAGACCCATGCAATGTTCCTCAATCCGGTCATCACATATTCGCTGGCGCAAAACTGGGATCTGGACGTGGTGGGGCAGCTTCTTTTCCAAAAAGACGGGAAATATAAAAGTCCTGTGCAGGCAGGGTTCTTAAGGGTAAAATGGAGTTTTTGAATACCTTTGAAACGAATTTCTATGAGCAAACTTTAACCCTATGTTTTTCTACAACAAAGACGGCTACCTGCGGCCCTACACGGCCATTGAATCCGACCTGGAAGCTTTCAGGCAGGCATTTACCTGGAACGAACACCGGCAGCTGCTGTTTGATAAATACCTGGCGTTCAATGAGGAACTCAACGCACTCCAGCCTGGCCCGTATTATCAGTGGGTGGACGGGAGCTTTGTTTCAAAAAAGGAATTGCCCGGTGATGTGGATTTCGTTACTTTTGTGGACTTTGGCAGGTACAAAATGTTGAAAAGCAGGTTGGGGCACCTGGGTGAAATTTATAACAAATGGTTGGATGTCTCTTTTGCCGTAAACTATCCCGAAAGCCATCCGTTGCATAATGTAACATTGATTTTGAAGGATGAATACCACCACTTATACGGCTCGACCAGACAGCACCCTGTATCAAAATTGAGCCGCCCCAAAGGCTATCTACTAATTAAATTTTAGAATGAAATGGTCAAGACAAGCAATCATACAGATTCATTGAAAGCCGTGCAGGATTTGCTAAAAAAGATTGCCCGTTTAAACGAGTCAATTGCCTCAATTGAAGCTCTTGACCCTACTGATGATCTTTCGGTTCAAGGTCTAAAACGCTATAAAAGCCAATTGACCAAAGATTTAACAGCATTGCTCGCCGAGTTCGGCCTCAAAATAAAAGTGGAATCCCAAGCCGCCTAACCCCTCCTCCTTTCCCAAAATAAATTACCTTTGTACTTCCCTCCGGCAAAGCCTCACGTTGGAACACACTGCTGATAAAAATTCCCTTCCCCCGTTCAGTAAAAGCAAATACCAAAAGCTCAACAGCACTATGGCCAAAACTTGCTACACCCTTGCCCTGCTCCTCCTTGTCATCCTGAAAGGGCCAGCCCAAGTTCCCTACACCGCCAACGACCAGGTAACCCCTTACCCTTACGGTTTCCACCCATCCGTCAACCTCGGCGCCTACACTTCCTTTTCTGACGAAACCTTGTCGGAACTGGCTGCTGGAAATGCAACCATCGGGGTGAAAGGCGCTGGGGTGAAGTCGCTACGGCCCGGCCTTTTTGAATCCTTCTTGGAGGAGTTTGGCTATGGCGTCCGGCTGCCCGCTTTCCAGTTTTACCAGGGCCTCGGCATGGGCGAACATACCGTCATCGTCGGTTTCCCTTCCCCGGCGCACAAGGATCAAACGCAGTACTGCCCAGGCATCCAGTCAGAGATGTTCGCCAATATGTACACGCCCATCTGGGACGGCGGGGCCAACGGCACGCCCTACAACGACGACAACTACGCCGCTGCCTATTTTTATAAAATGGTCAGCGAGTACAAGGACTACGTGCGTTTCTGGGAAATCTGGAACGAGCCGGGCTTCGACTATACGGGTGGCCTTGGCTACGCAGAACCCGGCTCGCCCGGCAATTGGTGGGACAACAACCCCGACCCCTGCGACTACAAGCTCCGTGCGCCTATCTTCCACTATGTCAGGCTGTTGCACATTGCCTGGGAGGTGATAAAAACGGTTGATCCCGATGCCTATGTGGTCGTATCCGGCACAGGCTACCCCTCTTTTCTCGATGCCATTTTGAGAAATACGGACAACCCGGTGGACGGCAGCGTGACGGCAGAATATCCCCTGAAGGGAGGTGCCTATTTCGACGTGATGGGCTACCATTCCTATCCCCACTTCGACGGCAGCCTGCGGCAGTGGAGCGACGTGCTGAACGACTGGGTTTATTCCAGGCATTCCGATGCAGCCGTGGAGGGTATTTTGAAAACAAAAAGCAGCTATCAGGATGTGCTCTCCAATTATGGCTATAATGGCTCGACATTTCCCGAAAAACAATGGATAATCACGGAAATTAATTTACCCAGAAAACAATTCGGCGAATATATCGGCTCCGCAACGGCACAGCGCAATTTTATGATAAAAGCAATGGCCACTTGTATGGCTAACGATATATGGCAAATGCAGGTGTACAAATTGGCAGAGGATACTTATTATGACAATGCCATTATGGAATTCGACCTGATGGGCCTGTACAAAAGGTTGAATTACAACAATCTATATTTTCAGGAATTAAACGAGGAGGGCATAGCCCACAAGACCGCTTCGGATATTTTGTTTGGCAAAACGTATGACAGTGCAAGAACGGCACAAATGAATTTAGGGGCAAATATAGGCGGCGGCGCATATAAGGATATGTCCGGGAATTTCACTTATATATTGTGGGCAAAAACAACAACCGACCAATCGGAAAATGCCGGCGCAAATTATTCTTTCCCCCCAAATATGAACGTGCAAAACCTGCTCAAATGCGAATGGGATGCCAGCCAAACACACGACGCCGTTTCCGTTTCATCTGCCAATATTGCGTTGACGGGGACACCCATATTCCTGACAGAGCGCATTTTCTCCATGAATGATTATGACGCTTGTGTGCCTTTCAATTTGCAATTGACAGCACAGGTGAGTGGGGCAGCGCAATGGCTTTGGACTATAGAAACCCCAGCAGGGACGGAAGTCACCTTTTCCACCCAAAACCCCAATACCACCCTGACCATTCCGGGCGAGTACCAAATCACATTGGCGGCCAAAAATGCTGCCGGACAAACCATTGCGGAGCAAACCCAGCACCTGCATGTCGGCAAGGCTGTACAACCGGAATTTTCCTTCAACATCTCTGGCCCCATTGCCCATTTTGAAAACCAAACACCCAATGGCAACAATACCTTCAGTTGGCAATTCGGCGATGGCCAAACCAGCACAGAAGCAGTGCCGACGCACGTTTACCTGCAAAGCGGCACCTATACCGTCACACTCACCGCCACGAATGGTTGCGGGAGTTTGAGTACGTCGCATTCGTTCAGCGTTGTTTCGCCCGGCAACTCTCCGCTGGGCTTTACTGCCAACGACACGATCCCAGTTTTCACGGGGAAATTCCGTCCCGGCACCTCCTGGGATTTCGTGCCGGGCTGGACAGACGAACAAATCGCCGACATCGCCGCCGGCAACCCGCTGACGGGAGCGGGGGGTAACTCCCCTTTAGGGGTCGGGGGCGGCGGCGTGGGTGTGAAAGCCTTCCGCACCTATATCGGCGAGAGTTTTTTCCTGCAAAACGACTACGATGTGAAGCTCGACCTGTTCCAGCACTACGAAAACGTGGACTTGCGGGACAATACCTTTCTGCTTGCCTTCCCCAGCGTACAGAGCCGTGACCCTAATTTTTATTGCCCCGACAACCAATCCAGCCTTTTCAAAGACCTCTACCTCGACATCTGGGACGGCGGTGCGAACGGTACGCCCGTGAACGATGCCAACCCCTTTGCCCTTTATGTTTGGAACACCGTGAACACCTACAAAGACCATGTGAAATTTTGGGAAATATACAACTCGCCCGACTTTGACCTGACGGGCGACAAGGGCTGGTTGCCGCCCGGCCAACTGGGCAACTGGTGGGAAAACAATCCCGACCCCTGCGACATTGAGCTCCGTGCGCCCATTTTCTACTACATCCGCAGCCTGCGCATTGCCTATGAGATCATCCATTCGCTCGACCCTGATGCTTATGTGACGGTCTCCGGGCTGGCATTTCCCTCTTTCCTCGATGCTATTTGCAGGAATACGGACAACCCGCTGGACGGCTCGGTGGCTGCGCCCTATCCGCTGAAGGGTGGCGCTTATTTCGATGCGGTGGGCTTTAAAAGTTACCCGCACTTCGACGGCAGTACGATTTATTTTGATGTCAACCTCGGCACCTTCGCCTACGAACGCCACTCGGATGCGGCGGTAAGCGGTATTGCGAGGGTACAACAAAGTTTCCGGGAGGTGCTGGAAAACTATGGCTACGATGACAGCCAGTTTCCCAGAAAAGAGTGGACCATCAGCGAGGCGAACATCCCCCGCAAGCAGTTTTACGATTACCTCGGCTCCAACGAGGCGCAGCGCAACTGGATCATCAAGGCATGGGTGGAAAGCGTGAGGAACGGCATCCGCCAACTGGACTTTTTCCGCCTGGCCGAAAGCCAGCATATCTGGGAGGCCGGCGACCCATTCGAGGTCATGGGTTTTTATCAAAAAATGGCGGGCGTGGCACCCTACGATCAAATCGTGAACGACGAGGGCATTGCCCTGAAAACCTGTTCCGACCTATTGTTTGGCACAGATTACAACCAGTCTAAAACGGCGGCCTTGAACCTGCCGGACAACATCGGCGGGGCTGCTTTTTCGGATGCGGCGGGCAATTTCATTTACGTCCTTTGGGCAAAAACAGAGACCGACCAAAGCGAAACAGCCAGCGCAACTTACACATTCCCAGGAAGTTTTGGCATAACGCAACTCCACCGCCGGACATGGAATTTTTCGCAAAACCAACAGTCCAGCACCATTTCCCCCAACAATATCCCACTGACGGGAACACCCATTTTCCTGACCGTAGCGGCACAGGTGCTGACGCCGCCCACTGCCTTTTTTGAGGCTGATGCAAATGCAATTTGTGTGGATGAATATGTCCAGTTTACCAGCCAGTCCATCGGCGGCCCGACGCATTGGGAATGGGCTTTTGAGGGGGGCGTCCCGGCGGCGCATTTTGGCGAGGTGCCGCCCGCTATTTTGTACCAAAATCCGGGCATGTACAAGGTGAGCCTTTTGGTGAAAAACGCAGCCGGGGAGCATACCGCCACTTACACCGATTACATCACCGTGCAGGCAGCGCCCGTTGCGGAATTCGATGTGGACATCAGCGGTTCGACGGTGCAGTTCGTCAACCTCAGCATACCTGCCCCTGGTGCCCTGGGCACGACCTACGAATGGTGCTACGGCGATGGCTTTTGCAACGCCGCCGCCAGCCCGAGCTACACTTATTTTCAAAACGGCGACTACACGGTGGTGCTCACCACCAGCAACGAATGTGGCGAAAGTGTTTTTGAACAAACCATCACCATCGCCGCTGCGCCTACTGCCGCCTTCACCTTCCAGCACAATGCTGACTGCCTGGCGCCTGTCATCCAGTTCCTCGACCTCAGCTTTTCCGCCCCTGAAAGCTGGCATTGGGAGTTCCCCGGCGGCACGCCTGCGAGCAGCGATTTGCGCTACCCGGTGGTCAGCTACCCATCGGGCGGCTACTATGAAGTGACGCTGATAGCGGGCAGCCCGCTCGGCGCCGATACCTTGACGAAACAGGTTTATATCGAAGGTAAAACGACCACGAATATTGCGCTAAACCTTTGTGCAGGAAGCTATTACGGCGGCGTCCAGGTGTTTTCCGACACGACGATCACGACCGTTTACCCCACCTGGACACTGGGCTGCGACAGCTCTGTCGTCGCTGCTATTACCATTGTTGATTTAGTGGAGACCTACTACGAAACCACCCTGTGCGAGGGCGGCATTTTCAATGGCATCCAGGTGTTTTCCGATACGGTTATTGTTGAAAATTTTCCCTTGCCACAGGGATGCGACAGTGTCTCCACCGTCGCCCTGACTGTTTATCCAATTGAGGAGGTGTTCTTAGTGGAATCCATTGAGTTGGGCGAGCACGTCACCGTTGGCAATGAGGTGTTTACGCAAACGGGCATGTACGAGGTGTTGCTGCAAACCTGGCAGGGCTGCGACAGCCTGGTGCACCTGGATTTGACGGTGGTGACGGGGGTTTTGGATAAAAATAAGGGGCTGGTGGAGGTGACGGTTTTTCCGAACCCGTTTGGGGAGCAGCTTTGGGTGGAGTTGGAGATGAGCAAACAATCAGTTATTTCCATTGCGGTATTTGATGGTGTAGGCAGGCTTGTTCAACAGGTGTTGCCCTCAAGGCAAATAGGAATAGGAAAACATCAATTTGGTTGGCAGGTGCCAGGATTAACAAGCGGTTTTTATTGGGTAAAAATCACAACCGAAGAAGGCGCTTGGATGGCAAAAGTGGTGAAGCTGTAATTTCCGCAGTTCTTTTGGCAAGTTTTTCGGAATTTTACGGGAACAAAATTTTTGACATGAAGAAAAAGAAGTCATTGCCAGCATTGCCGTATGCCATTTTGGGTTTTCGGATTGAAAATTATGACGGCATAAAGTCAACTGAGATTAGTGGATTGCCAAATAATGCAAAATGGATTTTTTTGACGGGTGAGAATGGATATGGGAAAACGACGGTGTTGCAAGCGGTGGCAAGAGCAATTCGTGGACTCTTTCATTGGTTGGATGAATCACCATCTGATAAAATGAATGTTCAAACCACATTAAAATTTAAGGAAAAACAACAGATTGTAAACTTCAAATTGTTTACTGATGAAGCTACTGGTCTTTTTTGGATGGAATCATTTCCAATTTTTGCTTATGGCTCATCTCGATTAAACATTAGTCCGACGGAAAATGACAAAAGCCTCGCCAACCCAATTGCCAGTCTTTTCGATTCGAAGATAGTCCTCCGCAACATCGAATTCCAACTCTCCCGTTGGCACTTTAAACAAGACGATCTCGAATTCAAGACTAAGTTTGATAGTGTTTGTAGGGTGTTAAAACAACTCCTCCCCATCAGAGAAATCCGGGTGGATTTCAAAACCGACAAAGTCACCTATATTGAAAAAGATCCCGAAAACAAAAGTTACGAGCCAGTTGAATTCCGCCAACTCGCTTCTGGTTTCAAAAGCATCATCGCATTGGTAGGCGACATGATACTCCGCCTATTTGAAGCCCAGCCAAACATCTACGATCCTGCCGAACTTGAAGGCATCGTCCTTATTGACGAACTGGACTTGCACTTCCACCCGAACATCCAACGGGAACTGCCCCGCATGTTGTCGGAGGTTTTTCCAAAAATCCAGTTCATTGCCACCACCCACAGCCCCATACCGATTTTGGGAGCGCCGGAAGGCTCTGTTTTCCTGACCGTTCGGCGAAACAAGGAGGAAGGCATCACTGTCCACCGCATCAACCTCGACGTGAGCGACCTGACGCCAAACCTGATACTGACTTCGTCCATTTTTGGGTTCGACAACATCTTTGCCGAAACTTTTCATGAAAGCCAGCGCATCCGCACTGAAGACACCCTCGCCGAAAAATCCCTCAACGATCAGGTGATGGAACGCCTCAAGTCCTTTGCCGCTTCTGACCCCGATGTATTTGAGCGTGTTTTTAAGGAAAAACCGGGTGCGGCCAGATGAGGAGCGTCCATAAAGACTTTGATCACCCCCCGGCCGCTTTGCAATTGCAGGCCGTAAAAGATGCCATAGCGGCCTTGCTTGCAACGGACGATCGCAGCGTCATCCAATCAGATTTGTACAGGGGCAGGATGGAACTACCGGATGGCAGTGTGAAATTTGAGGTGGTCGAAGCGTTGATGGGCCTGTACAATGACAAATGTGCCTATTGTGAAACAAAGGAGTTCGACCCACAGATAGAACACTACCGCCCCAAAAACAAAGTGACGGGAGCAAGAAAACACCCTGGTTATTTTTGGCTGGCGTTTGAATGGAGCAATCTGGTCTCCACCTGTTTCGACTGCAACAAAATCGGGAAAGGCAAAGGAAACCGTTTCCCATTGCTGGGCGGTGAGGCCAATAGGTTGTCAACACCTCCGTTGTCGCAAAACGGTAGTGGGTTGGATGTAAATGAGCTCCGTCCAGACCATCCCCAACTCTCAAAAGAACGACCATACCTGCTTCATCCTGAGTTTGACATTCCAGAGATATGTTTTGCTTTTGACAATGAAGGTCTTATGTCCGGAATTGATGCTGAGGGGCGGGGCAAGGAGACTATTAAAATCTGTAATCTGAACCGGAAGAATTTGAAATATAGGAGGCAAAAGGCGCTTGAATTTTTTGTCATTCCAATACGCAATGCTATGCAAGCTTTTGACGCAGGAGGTTTTGACAACAACCAGCTTTTACTTTTTTTAAAATTTACTTTTCAGCGTTTTGAAGATTGGGGCCAACCAAAAGAGGAATATTCCCTTTTTGGAAAATTTGCCTTTGAGAATTTTTCATCCCTTGTGTTGACGTTGCTACCAAAAGGGTACAGGGCTGTTATAGAAGAGGCTTTCAGGAGGTTTCAGTTGGGGCAATTGTGAATTTTTCCAGTTCCTCTAAATCAATCAACTCGCCATTCTCATAATCTTTAAAAGAAGCTTTGGCACGGGCTATCAGTTCTTCTTTTGTCATGGGTTCCGCCAGGTTGCCAGTTTCTTTTCCAATTGTTGCTGGATATCCAGCACTTTCAAAACCTGCTTGGGGTCTTGCAGCCCGGCCAGCCATTGTATCAATTCGAGTTTGATGGACTGAATGTCAGATGTCATATTTTACTTGTCTATTTCACTTGTTAGGATTGAACAAAGAAAGGTCTAAGATGCAGCTTTCTCCGTCCTTTTTTCTTTCAAAGTTTCATTCGCACTAACTTTTTCCTTTGCTTTTGCAACTCCAAATCTTGGTTCCACTATCCACCTGATTGCTTCCTCTCCGGCCGCCGAAGCGTTCAGGGGGATTTTGCTCAAAAAAAAAACAACGAAAGGGTCCACGTCTCCCCTCTGACACCGGAAAGCTGGTGGTCGCTGCACGAACAACTGCCCGACAGTGTGCTCACCATCCTGGTGAGTGCGAGGCCAAAGGGCGTCTCCCACGAAAATTACATGAATCGGTTGCCGGGCTACCTGGCCCAGCATTTTGAGAAAAGAAGCTTTGTCCTGACCTTCCCTGCCTTATAGCTACCCGCCGCCCTCAATGTTAACTGCATATTAAATTTCCTGAAACGGAGCATTAAAGTGTTGATGTTCAGCAGCATTGAGCCAGCTTTGCTCCTGGATTTTTCTAAACTGAAAACAATGTTCGGCATCGAAACAGACCTGTCCACCGGCTTGATGCTACTGCTCGGCCTCACCATCCTCACCGTGTGTATTTTTGAGTTTGTAAACGGCTTCCACGATACAGCGAACGCCGTGGCCACGGTCATCTACACTGGGAGCCTGCGGCCCGTCCCCGCCGTGGTATGGTCGGGGCTGATGAACTTTGCCGGGGTCATGGCCAGTGGCTACTTTTTCGGCCTGGGTGTGGCCATGAAGATAGCCGGGCTGCTGCCTGTGGAGGCGCTCATGGGGCAGGACCTCCATCACAGCATAGCGATGGTGCTGTCGGTGCTCCTGGCAGCTATTTTATGGAATTTGGCAACTTGGTACAAAGGGATTCCTTGTTCCAGTTCCCACACTTTGATCGGGGCGCTGCTTGGGGTAGGCATCGTATTCTCCATGTTGCCGGAGAATACGGAGCATGTAGGCGTAAACTGGTCGGAGGCGCTCAAGATTGGCAACTCGCTGCTGTTTTCGCCGGCCTTTGGTTTCTCCATGGCCATTGCCCTGATGTTTATTTTTAAACAAACCATCAAAAACAAAAAAATTTTCCAGGAGCCTGCGGCTGGCACCTCGCCGCCCTGGTACATCCGGGGTGTGCTCATACTAACCTGTACGCTGGTCAGTTTTTTTCATGGTTCCAACGACGGACAGAAAGGCGTGGGCCTGTTGCTCATCGTCCTGATGACCTTCTTGCCGTTGCACTTTGCCCTTTCGCCCGACTTTTCGCCAGAGGCAGCCGGTAAATCCCTGGACGCCATCAAGGCTGCACTGCCTGCATCCTCCATCTACCCGGAAGTGCAAAAAGCCGTTGAAAGTGTTGAAACATTGAAGCAGGACATGATCAAACTCGACCCCAAGGACGTGAAACAGCGCCTGGCCATCCGCAAGCGCATCACGATTACCAAGAAAAACCTCACCGTTTTGCTGGAAGTGCCGAACATCATCCTCAGCCAGGAAAACCGCCGTACCATTTCGCAGGAAATCAAGCACCTGGAACGCTACACCTCGCATGTGCCCATCTGGTGCATCGTGCTTATTTCGGTATCGCTCGGCATCGGCACGATGATAGGCTGGAAGCGTATCGTCGTCACCATCGGCGAGAAAATCGGGAAGCGGCACATGACCTACGCCGAGGGCGCCACGGCTGAATTGATTGCCTCGAGCACCATCGGCCTGGCCTCGTGGTTCGGGCTTCCTGTCAGTACAACACATGTCTTATCCTCCGGCGTGGCGGGAGCGATGGTGGCTTCCAAAGGCGTAAAAAACCTGCAGGGCGACACCATCAAAAACATTGCACTGGCCTGGGTACTGACGCTGCCAGTTACCATGGTGCTGTCGGGGTTGGCGTACTGGATACTCAGGAATGTGATATAAAACCAAAGAGGGCTTCTTAAAGCTCCGAGTCCGGAGGCGCAATCATCCTTCGACGCATCGGTAAGATCGGACAAGCATAGCCTGACCGTAAGGCACCCACTGCCGGCACCCGCCAAAACAGCTAAGTAACGATGAAAAGATAACTTCCCTATTTTGATGTTGAAACCCCAGCACTGGAAGGGTTTTTTAAAAATAATCCCGATGTGAAATCGGGATTATTTTTCCTTCGATCCTAAAGATGAAAAATAAAGCAGGGCTGGTGAAAAATGCCTTGGGGCACGGCTATTCTGGGTGAAAGACCTTACAGTTATTTTACCCGCCGTTAGCTTTTGGCTATTTGATTTTGGTTTTTTTAACCACACCAGGTGCAACAGGCATAGTGCTATGGTCGGGCAGCCTGCCCCCTTTCCCGGTACTCCCGAAAGGAAATCATCCGCTGCTGTTTTTCATCCCAAAGTTTGTGGCCCACACATTTCAGGCTCTGCCGAAAAGTGAGGGTATTGGCATAACGGCTCAGGACTGGGTTTTCCACGGCACACTTCTCAAGGTGGTAGTTTGGGATGCTGGAACTCAGGTGGTGTATGTGGTGGAAACCGATATTGCCGGAGAGCCATTGGAAGAGCCTCGGCAATTTGTAATAGGTACTGCCCTGGATGGAGGCCTGCAGGAAGTCCCAGTTTGCTTTCGGTTGTTGGTAATTGTGTTCATGCTGGTGCTGCACATAGAAAAACCAGTAGGCTATCATCCCAAAAAGGAACAGCACCGGGAGGTGGACCAGGAGAAACTGCTTCCAGCCCAGCACCAGGGCCAAAAGGCCATAGACCACCAGGATGGAAAGGTTGTTGAGAACCTGCGGCCAATGTGCCCTGCTCCAGGTCTTCACCCTGAACATCGGCAGCCGGTTGGAAACCAACAGGTAAAGCACGGGTGCTATCATAAACTGGAAAACAGGGGTGCGGAGCAGCCGGTAGGACAATTTTCCCAAAGCGGAACGCCGGTGGTATTCTTCCACCGTCAGGAAATGGATGTCGCCAATTCCCCGGTGTTCCAGTTGGCCGTTGTGCCCGTGGTGGGCATTGTGAACCTTGGCCCAGTAGGTATAGGGGATGCTGCTGAAAAAACTGCTGAAATACCCGAGCAGGTTGTTCCAGTGCCTGGATTTTAAAAAAGACTGGTGGCCACAGTCATGCTGTATGATAAAGATCCTGACCAGGAAGAAGGCCGCTACACAGGCCAGCAACAAGGTGATGGCATAAGACCAGTGGAGGCTGAAATACATGGCCGCCCAAAGGATCGGGAAGGGCAAGAACGAAGAAATCAACTGCCTGACCGCACGTCCCGTATCGGGTTGCTGGTAAGGGACGACGATAGCACGCCAGTTTTGCAGGTCGTGCTGAATGTTTTGTGCTTTCATGTTTACTTGTTGGGCCGAAAAAAAAAATCAAGGCGGGATTGACCAATGGCATGGCAAAAAAACGATGACTTTCCTTGTACGGCCAATGTGGACAATGGGAAGAAAGGCCATTTGCGGTAGGTCAATAAAGGAAAATCAAGTTGAGTTTTAGGATGCTTGCCGGAGCGGAAAGGATAAAAAACTGCGTCTGATGATGGATTATTTACCGGATCCAGTGACGAAACTTCTGTGTACGCCTTCTAAAACACCTAAACAGGACAGTGTGTTGCGCAAGGACTTACATTTTGGGAACTGTCCGCAAGATTTACTAACAATGGCGCAAACAAGGTTCTTGTTGTTTTGATGCAAGGTTTAAGATGGTTGAAATTAGTTGTTGGGCTTACCTGTGGCGGGCAAAATCTTAAATTTTATTGCGTCCGACTGGCTTCGTCCATCAAAAGTAATGCAGAGGACAGGTTTAGGGGAGCATAAAATAAAAAGCCTCCTTTCGCCCGGAAAGTACAGTTCACAGCAAAGAAAATACAAAGCGCTGCCATTAGCGTAGCTTTACCCTCCGGAAGCAATTCCGGTGCGTACAATCCAATCATCATTTACGTTTTCTAACAAATTAATTATGCGGTATATCTCTTTCTTAGTGGTGCTGTGGTTTTCGATTTCCACAGTAAGGGGGCAGGGCTTTGCTTATGCGGCGCCCGTCAGGATTATGGATGGCGGTGGGATGTACACCACCTTCAAGTGGAACAAGGAGGCGACAGCAGAACTCAACAGCGCCTTGGGAACAGTCATGGCAGGTGCCGTTTTGAATGCCTCCAACGAAACAGCATGGCCCAAAGGCATCAACTCCCTGGACAACCGGAAAAGGAACATGGACAAATTCGGGGACTATACGGCCTTCTATATGACGACCATCGGCAAGCACATGGCTGTGCTGTTCGTGCCTGCCGTCGAAAACAGTTCGATGCCGGATGACATGCGGCCAGCGCAGGATATTTATTTTCTGATTGAAGCGTCTGGTATCGCCACAAAAGTTGTTCAGGCTCAAAAGCCTGCCGGGGATTTCGCCAAAGAAATGAACGTGATTACCAATGGGTTCCGAAATTCGTTTGTTGACCTTTTCAGCGGTGAGGTGCAGGAGGCTACTGAAAACACGGCCAAGCTCATGGGCTGCAAAGTTGACCTGGAGGGCGCTTACCAATTGTTCTTCTTCGTGGATATGGCATCAGGCCAAACGTCCTTCCGGGCTGCATTCCCGGGCGATGCCGACCTGGATTTGGTGATGCTTTCTTATCAAAACCTTGTGAGGGAAGTGGATGGACTCAGCCTGGATTGCTGCCCGCTCGAAAAAAACGTGGAAACCGTAGATGGGTTGGTACACAGCCAAACTTATCGGGTCAAGGAAACAGAATTCAGTTTCGACGAGGTCTATGCCAACATGGTCATCAATGTGACGATGGAGCAGGCGGAGACTTTTGATGATTATGGCGACCTCGTGACGGAATGGGAGGCGGTGTTGTATATTTATGAGCATTAAAAAAGGGGAGGGGAGAGGAGCGACCATTCTCTGAATAGTCTCCGATACCGTTTCATTTCCCACCAAAAATCAAAGCTTGAGCAGCTTGCGAAACATTTGGATGTTAGCAAACCTCACTACCCACCCCCTCCCGCCATTCCACCGGCGTCATCCCAAATTCCTGCTTGAACACCCGCCCGAAATAGCTCGGATCATTGAAGCCCGTATCGAAGGCCACAGCGGAGATGCTCGTATCGGGGTCCTGCAGCAGTTCCTTGGCCTTGTTCAGGCGGATGTACCGGATGAACTTGTTGGCGGAAAGGCCCGTCACGGCGGTCAGTTTGCGGTGCAGTTGGGAGTGGCTCATGCCCACTGCCCGGCACAGGGCTTCCACGTTGAAGTCGTAATCGTCGAGATGGGCTTCCACGGCACGGCGTACCTTTTTCACGAAGTAATCTTCTACCATCGGCGCAGGGTCGGGGCCCATGCTTGGCTGCATCACTTCAGGCGTGCCGGCCAGGGCGAGGTAGTGCTGCTGCAATTTTTGGCGCAGGCTCAACAGGTTTTTGATGCGCACCAACAGCTCTTCCCGGTGGAAAGGCTTGGCCAGATAGGCATCCGCACCGTGTTCCAGCCCTTCCAGTTTACTGTCCAGATCAGCTTTGGCGGTGAGGATGATGATGGGGATGTGGCTCGTCCGCTCGTCATTTTTCAAAAACCGGCAGACCTCGAAACCGTCCTTCTGTGGCATCATCACATCGGAAATAATCAGGTCGGGGATGAGTTGGGTGGCCAGGTCAATGCCTTCCTCCCCGTCTTTGGCCACGGCGATTTTGTAGGCGCCGTCCAGGCAAGTGGCGAGGTAGGCCACTACATCGGCATTGTCCTCGATGATCAAAATGAGCGGATCTTCGGATTTACGATTTACGATTGACGAATTACGATTGTCGTCTATCGGGGCGGGCGCAGCTTTTTTGGCTATACCGTTGCCCTTCAATCGTAAATCGTTATTCGTAAATCGTAAATCTACTTTCGTATTTGCCTCTCCGTTCAATCGTAAATCGTCATTCGTCATTCGTAAATCCGCCAGGTTTCTTATCGGCAAATGCACCTGAAACTCAGTGCCTTTGCCGGGCCTGCTTTTCACGTAGATTTTGCCGTCCAGCGAATGGATCAATTCCTTGGCCAGCGAGAGGCCGATGCCCGTGCCTTCGCCCTTGCGGGTGCTGGAACCATCCACCTGGTAGAAGCGGTCGAAGATATAAGGCAACTGCTCCTCGGCGATCCCGATGCCCGTGTCCTTTATTTTGATGATAAAATCGCCCTGAAAGCAGGAGGTGGAGACATAGACATTGCCGCTTTCGGGGGTGAATTTCACGGCATTGGAGATCAGGTTGGTCACCACTTGTTTCAACTTGTCGGGGTCGTAATCCATCACCAGTTCATCCGGGTCTGAGAGGAAGTGGAGTTGGATGCCCCGGCTCTCGGCGTAGGAATGAAAGCTCTGCACGATGTAGCCGAGGTATTGCACCACATCGCCCTGAATGTAGCGGATGGGGAGGTTGCCGCTTTCCAGTTTCGAGAGGTCGAGCATCTGGTTGACGAGGCCCAGCAGGTTTTCGCCGTTGCGGGAAATCATGTCCATGCCATCGGAAAACCAGTCGCCGGGGTTCTCCTTTACCTGTTTGGCCATGCCCATGATGATGGTCAGCGGTGTGCGGAATTCGTGGGTGATATTGGCGTACAGGCGGTTTTTCATCACATCCAGTTCTTTCAGGCGCTGCGTTTCCGCCTGCTCCAAACGGCGGTCCAGGTAGAAGCGATAGACTGCGTACAGCACCGCCCCTATCAGCAAAAAGTAAAGCAAGTAAGCCCACCACGTCATCCAAACCGGGGGGTGTATGACGACATCCAGGGCAGTCTCCTCGCCCCAGATGCCTAGGCTGTTGGCGCCACGCACCCGGAAGCGGTAGCGGCCGGGCGGCACCTTGATGTAGGTGGCCTTGGGTTCCTGATCGGCCACCCGCCAGGTTTTATCAAAATTCTCCAGCATGAATTCGAGCCGGTTGTCTTCTGGGTCGGTGAAGTCCATGGCGGCGAATCGGAAGGCGAACACATTTTGGTTGTAGTCCAGTTGCAGGACACCGCTTTTCCAGAAAGCCACCTTTTGCAGGCTGTCGAAAATGGCCTGTTCCGACTGGTCCAGCAGTTCAAAGTCGGTGATGCGAACCACGGGGGCCGTATTGGACGAATCGCCCAGCACGTCCGGGTTAAAATAATGGAAACCGTACTGGCCGCCAAGGAAGATTTCGCCCTTTTCGTTTTTATAAATCGCCCCTTTCTGGAAAGAGTGGGATTTCAGCCCGTCGTTAAGCTGGTAGGCAAAAACGGTCTCGTTGTCGGGGTCGAACCTGAGGAGTTTTTGGCCCATTACCCAGAGCTTGCCTTCGTCGTCCAGTTCCAGGCCTTTCAGCGGCAGGGCGTCCTTGCCGAGCACCGTACTGCCGAAATAAACACAGGTGCCAGTGATGGGCACGAGTTTCAAAATGCCATTTTCCAAACACAGCCAGATGTTGCCCTCTTTGTCCTGCGTGGGCGGGCTTTGCCAAATGTCTTTTTCGTTGGGCACGCCGTTGAGGTTGTAGTTGGTAAATGCCTTTTGCTGCGGGTCGAAACGGTTGACGAAAATGGCCCGGCCTTCTTTTTTATTGCCCGACCCCACTATCCACAACTTGCCGTCGTCCCCTTCGAACAATTTGTCCAAGTGGTTGTGGGTCAGGCTGTTGGCGTTCCCTTTTTGGCTGCGGAAATGCTGGAAATGTTTATTCTTTTTGTCAAAATAATCCAGGCCGCCATCTTCGGTTGCTACCCAGAGGTTGCCTTTTTTGTCTAAAACAATGTCGTTGATAAAATTGGAGACCAGGCTGTTCGGGTCGCCTTTGTCGTGGTAATAGCGCTCCACGGTTTTGTTTTTTGGGTCAAAATGGATAAGGCCAGTGGCGGAGTCGGCTTTCACTACCCACAGGGTACCGTCGTCGTCGGCCACTATTTTTGTGGCGCCAGCAAGGGCTTGTTCCTGCTCGGCAGTGCCGATTTGCAAGCCTTTCTTTTCATCGTCCAAGGCCATTTTCCCTACAGAAAACCCTTGTGTGGCCACCCACAAATTGTCCTTTTTGTCCTCACTGAAACTGCTGACAAAACCCTGCTTGGTAGGCAGCACGACCGCTTTGAAAACCTCTGGCCGTTGTACGATGCGATAAACCCTTGCGTCGCCAAGCGCTGTGCTGAACCACAGCACTCCATCCTTGGATTGCTTCACCGTCCACGCTGCGTTGTCGATCAATTTAGAACTTCGGTCGCCCTGCTGGAACAGCTTCGACGTGCCGGTAGCCGGGTCGATTACTTTGAACCCGCTGGAAAAATCGGCGATCCAGAGAAAATTGCTTTTATCTTCAAAAATGCAGGACACGTGGCGGTACTCACCGCCGTCGTAGGGTGGGGCGCTGTACAGGTTGGTGTTTTTTCGGTTGCTGGGGTATTGGGTGATTTTGCCAGTGTTCCTGTCCAATTTCTGCAAGCCGTCGCCGGTAGTGCCCACCCAAAAATTGCCTTTCGAGTCTTCCAGCATCGCCCTCACCTGTGGCCCAGCCAAAGCATTCGGATCTCCCTGCCGGTACATGTACCGGGTAAAAGTGCCCGATTCAGGATGGAAGCGGTTCAGGCCGCCCTTGTTGTTGTCGCTGAAAGTAAATCCCGTGCCCACCCATAGCGTGCCTTCGGAGTCTTCGTACAAAGCCCTTACCTGGTTGTCGCTCAGGCTGTTGTCATCGCCCCGTTTGTTTTTGTAATGGGTAAATTCGCCCGTTTTTGGGTCGAGGCGGTCAAGCCCCTGGAGCGTACCAATCCATATCATCCCCTTGCGGTCTTCTAAAATGACGGACACATTGTCATCACTCAAACTGTTCTTCCAATTCGAAGCCGTGTAGTGCGTGAAATTCCCTGTTTCGTGCTGAAAATGATCCATGCCGCCGCCCCAGAAGCCCAGCCAAAGGGAGCCGTCCCTGGCCACCAGGATGTATTCGATGTAATTGGAGCCAATCGAGTTAGGGTCGGAAGGGTTGTGCAGGTAGGTTTTAAAATGGCGCCCATCCCAGCGGTGCAGGCCGTACTGCGAGCCAAACCACATGAAGCCGTATTGGTCCTGGGCGATGGCCTGCACGTGGTTGCCCAATTCGCCGTTGGGCAATTCGAACATCTCCATTTTGAGGTTGTCGAGCGGCGATTGAGCCTGCAAAAGAACGGCTTTGCCCAGGAGGCAAAACAAAAAAAGGGTGAAACAGGTGATTTTTTTTGTCATTGGTCAATAGTCATTGGTCATTCACTAATTCATTCATTCTATCATTCACTCATTAAATATGAAAAAGCAAGGCAAGCCAAAGCCTACCTCGCATCAAACAATAAACTTAAGTCCGGGCTTAATAAGTCGTTTGAAGGTCGTTTGAAGGTTGTTTGAAAATAGTTTGAAATCGTTGCGCAAACAACCATCAAACAACCATTAAACAACCTTCAAACGAGATCAACCCGCTCAATTCAAGGTACTTTTTGCCGGGCAATGCTGTACCGGCCCGAACGTCAAACCATCCTTTGAAAGAATGAAAAACTGGCAGATCGTTGCTTCTTTGGTGTGGAGGGAGAGGAAATAGCTGCCATACGGCATCCCTTCCATGTTAAAATTCCTGGCATACGCCTGCTCATCTTTAATTTTTTGTACCAAAAGCGGGCCTGCCCCGACCGAATACAGCGCAACAGTCGTGGCTTCCTTTTTCAGGTTGGCCAATTGCACAGCAATCGACTTGTTCCCTTCGGGGGTAATGCGGGCGATTGTCTTGCCCACCTTTTTTGTGCCGGTGAACATCACGGTTCCCTCCACCAGATCTTCCTGGCTGGCTGGCTCGAACAATTTGACTGTTTCGTGGCCCAGGTTCAGCATTTGCAGGTACTCTCCTGCTCCGCCGGTTATCCAGAGGAGGTAGTCGCCGGTGGGCATCCCCGACAGGTTCAGCAGTTTGCCGGCAGTTTCTTTTTTCCAGATGACGGTTGAAAACCATTCCTTGCCCTCCATGTCCTGAAGCGATACCACGGTTCTTTGCTTGTTCAAATGGCTCAACTGCATTTCGATGGTCATGGCCTCTTGCCCATTTTTCAGGCTTGCTTTCAGGCCGTAGCCGGCTACTGGCGGGATGGCTGCGTTGCCAAAAGGTACAAGTGATATGGACAACATCAGGGCAGCGGCAAGAACGAATTGCTTTTTCATAATAACAGTTATTTAGATTGTTTTCGTAGGCCGCTTGATACTTAAGTATTTGGCTTTTTGAATAAACTGAAAAAACAATTTCAAACCATTCAAACTAAATCAAACAATTTCAAACTATCCAGACCATTCAAACAAACACAAACAATATCAAACGCCTACTCAAAATGGGTGATAAAAAATGCTTCATTAAGTCTTCGCCACAAAGATGTTAACCATGTATCCACCCACTTTCGGACAGATAGGCCAATGTACCGGACATTCCTTTTGGACGGTCGGAGATTCTTTGCAATGAGGTTAATAGTATTGTGTTTGCGTGAAAAACAAAAAAGGCCGGGCAGCTTTTCAACTGCCCGGCCTCGATTGCGGTAAATTCCAATACTACTCAAAAATGCTATGCCTTAAGGTTTTTCCATCCTGCAACTACCAGTTGGTACGTTGCCCTGCTGGTGCGATTCCCCTAAAAATAACAGCGTGGGCCCCGGGCCCCGGTATTTGCGGGGACAGAAAATGTTACCAGCCAGCATAGCAAAACAACATACTTTTCATTCGGTGCTCAAGGGTTCTTAATATCCATCGTTGCCGAAGGCTGTGTCGTCAGCACGCTGTTCAGCTGCACGTCGAGCGTGCGCCCACGGGCCTCTACGCCTGTTGCGACGTTGACGCTGTTGCCCGGGGGGATGACGACGTCCTGGCAGGGCAGCGGCACGGTGCCGTCGCTCCAGTTGGCCGGGTCGGCCCATTGGGTGCCATCGCCGCTGCCGGTCCAGGTGTTGGTGGCGGCCTCGGGGCTGCCGTTGCAGTCGTTGTCGAGGCCGTCGCAGATTTCCAGGGCGCCGGGGTGGATGTTGGGGTTGTCGTCGTCGCAGTCGCCCGAAGTGGCCGCCAGCTGGTTGGGGAGGTACCACCCGGGGCCGGGCCAGCCGTTGCAGCCGGCAAAGGCCTGCCCGCTGGAATAGCCGTCGCCGTCCTTGTCCCGGTACCATGTCTGGGTGCTGCCGATGGCGCCCACCGTGGTCGGGAAGGCAGCGGAGGTGCATCCGGGCGCCCCATAGACCAGCACCCTGACGCTGAAAAAGCCGGCGGTCAGGTTTTCAAAGGTGTTGCCGAACTGGTAGTTGTTCCCCCCGTCGATGGAATAGCCAAGCTGGCCGCCGCCGGCCGTTGCCGAAACGACGATGCTGCCGTTGCCCTGCCCGCAGTTTTCCGGGCTTGCCGTGATGCTGTTGATGGTGACGAAGGGCTGCACGGTGACGGTGGCCTGGCAGGTGGCGGTGTTGCCGTGGCCGTCGTTGGCGGTGAGGGTGACGGTGTTGGCCCCCACATTGGAGCAGTAGAGCGTGCTGGGTGACACGCTGGCTGGGCTGACCGTGCCGCAGTTGTCGGACGAGCCTGCGGCCTCGAAGACCTGTGCCGGGGAGAGGGCGTAGGCGCCGTTGGCGTCGAGGGCGATGCTGATGTTTTTACAGGCCACGGTGGGCGGCAGGTTGTCCGCCACGGTGACGGTGCCGTAGCAGCTGCTGGAGTTGCCGTTTGCGTCGGTAACCGTCAGGGTCACCTGGTTGCCGCCGATGTTGGCACAGGTGAAGGAGGTGGGGGAAGCGCCCAGGCTGGCGATGCCGCAGTTGTCGGCGCTGCCGTTGTTGATCTGGCCGGCCGTTATGGTGGCGGTACCTCCGGCGTTGAGGTAGGCCGTTGCGTTCTTGCAAATGGCTGCCGGGGCGGCATTGTCCACGACGGTGACGGTGGCGTTGCAGTTGGCGGTGTTGCCGTGGCCGTCGTTGGCGATGAGGTTGACGGCGTTGGTACCCACGTGGGCGCAGTTGAACAGGCTGGGCGCCACGAGCGCCGGGTTGACGGTGCCGCAGTTGTCGGTGCCGGAGAGGAAGACCTGTGCCGGGCCGAGCACGGCGGTACCGTTTGCGCCGAGGTAGAGGGTGGCATTTTTGCAGGTGACGGTGGGCGGGGTGTTGTCCTGCACGGTGACGGTGGCGGTGCAGGTGGCGGTGTTGCCGTTGCCGTCGTTGACAGTCATGGTGACGGTGTTCGGGCCAATGTTGTTGCAGTTAAAGGCGGAGGGCGTGGCACTGACCAGGTTGACGGTGCCGCAGTTGTCGAAGGAGCCGTTGTTGATCTGTGTTTTGGAGACACTGGCCCCGCCGCTGTTGTTGAGCTGCACGGTGAGGTTTTGGCAAATGGCCGTCGGCGGCGTGTTGTCCTGGACGGTGACGGTGGCGTTGCAGGTGTTGGTGTTTCCGTTGCCGTCGTTGACGGTGAGGGTCACCTGGTTGGCGCCCAGGTTGCTGCAAGTGAACGAGTTGGGCGAAACGCTCTGGAGGTTCACCGTTCCGCAGTTGTCCGTACTGCCGTTGTTGACTTGCGTGGCCAGGAGCCCCGCCATGCCGTTGGCGTCAATGTTGAGTGTTGCGTTTTGACAGATGGCCGCCGGCGGGGTGTTGTCCGCCACGGTGACGGTGAACTCACAGGTAGGCCCATCAATATTTAGGGCCGAACTGGGTTTTTCCCCCGGTGTACCAGTAAAGTCTGGTCCCACACCACTGCACGGATTGGTGGCGGTAATGACAACATTCGTCACCCCAAGGTTAAAGGTGCCGCCGCTGCCCGTGCCGTTGCCGGCTTCCATGGTCTGTCCGGTGAAGGCAAAAGTCAGTACCGGGGATGTACCGTCAGCGGTGGCGGTATATTCCACGACTGCCGTACAAGAGTTCGGGGCCGTGCTGACCATTTGATTGCCCGGACATGCCGAGAAGGTAGGCGGTACACAGGAGCAGGACTCCGGCGCTGTGCCGAGGCTGCCGCTGGTAAAGGTACAACCGCTGGTGAACTCCGCCGTCAGGACGATGGAACTGCCGTCGGCGGCCATTTGCACACCGGTAAAGGTATGGGTCGTGGTACAGGTCAGGTCGTCCGTCGTCGTGGCCAACACGGTCGTGCCTCTTTTTAGTGTGAGGGTGCCGCCAGCGGGTGCGTAGGCGAAGGTAACGGTCACGTCGGCGGTGAAGTAGTCGTCCGTTTCCGTGGTCGTGCCGTTGCCGTTGCAGGCGCTGGTGTTGTCGAGGGTGATGTCGGTGATGGAGCAACTGGGGCCGCTGCCAGTGAGGTTGCCGCAGCCACCGCTTAGGGCGATAGTTCCAGGGCCTAAAGCACACAATGTTGGGTCGGTCCAGCCGCCGCTACAGGGCAGGTTGGTGATGGAGCCAGTTGAATTGGCAGACCATACGAAGGACATACCCTCAATCTCCCATTGCGAACCTGACCATTCTATCGTAAAACCAAAGCCGGACAGCCAGGCAGGCGCCCCGTTCACCGTGCCGTTGGGCGAATAGGTACCCTCCGGCCCAAAGCAGCCAAAACCGGATACGGTGATGTTGGAAGGTGTATAGGGTGTGCCGCCACTACAAGGCGCAGGTGCCGTGCCTACATTGCAGGTAATGGAGCAACCTTCCGAGAAAGTGGCCGTCAGTCCAATCATCTCCCCGTCGGCGTTAAAGGTAACGCCCGTGAAAGTATGGGAATTGGCCCCAGCCGAGGAAACATCTACAGAAGGCGCCATCCCGTTAATGTCCGTTCCGCTCAGGGCAAGTGTACCGCTGGCAGGTTTGCCCGAATAGGTCACCGTGACATCGGCCGTGTAAGTATCGTCCGATGTACACAGGGTATTGTTGCAGTCGGCAGCGGAGATATTGCCCACCGTGATGGCCGTGATTCGATAGGGTGATGGCGTATTTTCATAAGCCCCCATGTCCACGGTCCCATCCTGGATGCGGGCGGCGCCCGGAAGGTCGGTCGCTGCTACGCCCGCGTTGTCCCCGGCATTGATGGCAGGGGAACAGCTTTGCAGGGTGTAGTCATCGTTGGCAGCATCGGTGAAGAGCGGGTCACAGTAGATATTGTTGCCATTGTCCGTGGCATCTGCCGGAAAGGTGTCCTGCAGGAGGGTGTAGGATATTTCGACCGTGCCACCATCGTTGTAAACTTGCTGTTGGGCAATCGTGCCGGCGCCCTGCTGTACATTGCCCCAAAAGATGCAGTTCGTCAAGGTAAGCTCATCGTCATTGGCAATGGCCCCGCCAGGTTGATTTGTTGCAATGTTATCGGCAAAGGTGCAATTGACGACCTGCAGGTCACCTGAAGTGGCGTACAGGGCACCGCCAGCACCATAGCCGGTTCCGTCATTGGTGGCCGTGTTTTTGGCAAAAAGACAGTCGGTTATCAAAGAGCTGTAATCGTACATCTCGACTGCGCCACCATAAACTGCCTCGTTTTCAAGGAAGGTACAGCGGATTATCTGGTTGCCGTCGCCGTCCTCACTCATGATGGCGCCGCCATCCTCGCCACTGGTGTTGCCAGTGAACTGGCAGTCCATGATGGTGGTATAATTATCATCGTTGTAGCTCGAATAATACAGATATATCCCTCCGCCGTCTTCGCTGCTGGTGTTGTCTATGAACTGACAGTTGCGGATAGTGTCATTGCCGTACGAATATTCCGAGTAGATGGCGCCGCCGTTGGAACTGTTATTTTCTGTAAACTCGCAGCCCTCTATGGTGGTATAGTTGATTTCGTTATAGCCAGACTCGTACAGGTAGATGGCGCCGCCATAATCGCCAGTGCTGTTGCCCGTGAACTGGCAGTCGGCTATCACATCGTTGCCGTATGAATATTCTGAATAAATGGCGCCGCCATAATAACTGTAATTTTCTGTGAACCCGCAGCCGGTAATGGTCGTAAAGTTGCTTTCGTTATAGCCAGAATAGTACAGGTAGATGGCGCCGGCGTAATCGTCCGTGCCGTTGCCCGTGAACTGGCAGTCGGCTATCACATCGTTTCCATAAGATGCATCCGAGTAGATGGCGCCGCCATAATAAGAAGCATAGTTGTCCTCGAAGGTACAGCCGAGTATAGCGGTGAAGTTGTCTTCGTTATATCCCGACCCATCCAGGTAGATTGCGCCAGCGTAATAATCACTCTCGTTGCCAGTGAACTGGCAATTGCTGATGGTGTCGTTGCCATAGGAATCTTCTGAGTAAATAGCGCCGCCATAGTAATCAGCGTAGTTGCCCGTGAATTGGCAGTTCTCCACCTTGGTATGACCACCGTTGTAGCCCGACTCGTACGTGTAAATGGCGCCGCCATAATAATCACTGTAATTATCCGAGAACTCACAATTGATAAATGCAGTATGGCCACCGGAATATTCTGTGTAAACGGCCGCACCATAACTATCCGCATAGTTCTCCAGGAACTTCACGTTGTTGATGGTCGCTGTCATGTTGTTCGACAAGACCACGGCGGCAGAATTCCGGTAAATATCAGCACCTTCTACACAGTCAAACCCGGAACCATCTGCATAGCCGTTTTTGATGGTCAGGCCATCCAGTACAATATCATTGGCGTTGGAAGAAACAACTATATGGTAGGCGTTGCCACTGTCCCAAATGTTGTTGTTGTCCACATCTCCGGAAAGGATGGTCTCGTTGCCGGGCACCCGGTCGGTCAAGGCAGCCTCTCCACCGGCGAAACCCCCATATACTTTCATGCCGTCCTTGATAAAAAAAGCATAATTCCGTGGGGAGCTACAACTGGTACAGCCCAGCGGATAAGCAGTAGGCTTATAGGTGCCGGCGGCCACCCATACTTCGTTGGTGGCACAATTGTCAAGGGCCGCCTGCAGGTCGCCCGTTGCATTGGCCCAGGAAGAACCATCGCCCGTGCCCGTGGGGGTCACGTACATTCGGACCGGCACGACCGGCACATATCCATCTGGATTTTCATAAGCGCCCATGTCCACCGTGGTGTCGAAGATGCGGACAGCGCCGTCCAGGTCGGTTGTAATGCCCGCAGGCACGGCCGCATTGTCCCCGGCATTGATGGCAGGGGAGCAGTCCCCGAGCCTAAAGTCGGTGCTGCTCAGAAATTTGGGATACAAAGCGATATTGCCTGTGCCCTCGTATCCGCACTGGATGTCCGAGTAGGTAACATTATTCCCAAAGGGAATACCTCCCTTGTTGTTATTGTTCCAAAAGATGCAGTTCGTCACGGTCGCAGGTGGAGAGCTTTCCAAAGCTGGATTAGAGAAACCGGTATTCCCCACAACCGTACAGTTGATGATATTCATCGTTCCCTGGCTATTACTTAAAGCAACGCCGCCAGTATTATTCAACACCAAGCAATTGGTGGCATTCAAGGTATTCGTCACACTGCTACCTTTGTTGAAGATGGTTCTACGACCGCTATTTTCCATAAACACCACATTGTTAAGGGTCGCTGTAGTGACATTCGATAATATTAGCGCCCCATCATTTCGGTCAACGCCTTCACCTTCTATGCAGGGAGACCCACCACCCGCAAGTCCATAGCCGTGCTTGATGGTCAATCCGTCCAACAGGATATCCTCACTTTTAAATGCCATAACGACGTGATAAGCATTGCCGTCGTCCCAAATATCATTGTTGTCCACATCACCAGACAGGATAGTCTCATGGCCAGGCACCCTGTCGGCCAGTGCAGCCTCTGTGCCTACAAAGCCACCATAAACCTTTATGCCGTTTTTAAGCACAAAGGCATAATCACGAACATTATTACAGCCAACACAGCCATAGGGATAAGCAGTGGGTTTGTAAGTTCCTTCGGCCACCCAGACTTCTTCAATGGCACAATTGTCAATGGCCGCCTGCAGGTCGCCCGTGGCATTGGCCCAGGAAGAGCCATCGCCCGTACCCGTGGGGGTGACGTACATCCTGCCTGGCGTGACGGGCCCATCGTTATTTTCATAAGCCCCCATGTCCACCGTGGTGTTGAAGATACGTGCATTGCCGCCCAGGTCGGTGGTCACCCCTGTTGGTACAGCGCTGTTGTCGCCTGCGTTGATAGAAGAGGAACAAGCTCCCAGTCTAAAGTCTGTACTGCTCACAAACCTTGGGTTTTCTGCAATATTACCCGTCCCAGCGTATCCGCACTGGATATTGGAATAGGTAATATCATGCGTACCGCTTATCCCGCTGCCCCCGTTGTTGTGCCAAAAGATGCAGTTCCTCACAGTAGCGGAAGTTGAACTGTTGATGCCCGCATTGTCATACCCTGTGTTCCCGACTACGGTGCAATTGGTCAAGGACAAGGTGCCGCCGTTACTGAACGCAACCCCGTTGAGGTTAGGCCCGGTGTTGTTCGCCACCAGGCAATTGACAAGGTCTAACGTACAACCACCTCCATTGCCAATACCCCCGCCACCTGCATTATCATGGATGGAACAGTTGACCATGTTCATGGTGCCAATACCAAAGTTAATGATTGTGCGCTGGCCGCCACAGTTGTTGAACTCGCAATTCTCGAAGTTCGTGTTGGCGTTTTCGGCACGCAAGGCACTGATATTGTAAGCGCTGTGGTTACTAAAAAAACAATTGGCAAAATCGGCCGCACTATTGGTGACCCATACCCCACCATCTCCGGCCTCGTTGGTGGCATTTTGGATGTAAAACCCATCCAGCCGGACACTTTCTGCAAGGTTCTCTATTCTTATCAGGGTGCGGGTATTGTCCGAATGGACATTTGGGGTGTTGATGTCCCCGGAAAGGATGGTCGGGTTGCCGGTCACGTCCCGTTCGGACAACGACATCTCCGTCCCATCAAAACCGCCATATACCTGCACCCCACTGCCCGGCAGAAAACTGGCGTCCCTGTTCCCGATGCTGCTGGCATAGTAAGTGCCTTCGGCCACCCATACTTCACAGGAATTGCTGATGGCTGCCGCCAGGTCGCTGGTGGCATCGGCCCAGGAGGTGCCGCTGCCGGTGCCGCCCGTGGTCACATAGGTGCGGGTACAAATAGTGGCCACCTCCATGGTAATCGCATTGCTCGTTGCCATCATCGGGTCGGCGCAGGGGTCGTTGCTCGTCATTTCGCAGGTGACCTCATCGCCGTCGGCCAAAGTCGTACTGGTATAGGTGTCCTGGTCCGTGCCGACATTGCCGCCGTTCACCTTCCACTGGTAGCTGGGCGTGCTGCCGCCGTTGGTGGGGGTAGCGGTGAAGGTGACGCTGGTGCCGGGGGTGATGCTGTTGCCGGGGTCGGCGGCAATGGAGACCGAAGGAATCAGGGAACACGGAGCGGTTATTGAGTATTGAGCAAAAAAACTTTCTGTGCTTGCCGTAGTGCTTATCTCGTTGCTACCTGATGCCGAAGGCGTGTTGAAATCAGCAGTTCCCATGCTGTAATAGCCCGTGATACTCGCTTTTGAACCTGAAATCGCTACGCCATATCCGAAATCAACCCCTGTCCCGCCACCACGTTTTGCCCAATTAAAGGTGCCGTCAGCGTCGAATTCGGCGATGTAGATATCGCTTGCACTATTTGGGAACAAGTCGTTTGAACCATAAGCATGAGGGGTGTTGAAAGTGGCCTGGCAGCATCCCGGAACCGTACCGCCACCGTTGAAGTTGCCAACTATATAGACATTATCGGTGTTGGCGGCTATACCGAAACCATTATCGCCATTGACGCTGCCAGCCCGTCGTACCCATTGCAGTGTACCCGATGCGTCATATTTTGCTAAAAAGGCTTCATTTCCAGATGTGGACTGTGCAGAATTGATGGTTGTTCCGCTAAACGTAGCTGCAGTTCCTCTGAAGCTTCCTGTAACGTAAACGCCGCTTGAGGATACGGCAACGGCATTCCCTTTGTCGTTATCGGATGCACCGCCTGCACTTCTTGCCCACTGAAAGCTGCCTGATGCATCCCAACCAGCAATAAATAAATCATTATTGCCTGAAGAGGTAATGGTATTGCTCGACGGATCGTGAGGTGTATTAAAATTTATGGTGCTGGAATAATCTCCTGTCGCATAGACTCCGTTGGCATCTGCTCCAATGCCATATACGTTGGTAGAATTGAATAATATACCACCCATGCGTTTTGCCCAGAGAAAGGTACCTGCATCGTCAAACTTTGCTACAAAACCATCAGAATAAGTAGTCACGTGGGCAGCTGTGAGCGTATTTGTGGACCCATCTGAGGGAGTGTTAAAGTTGGCTGTTTCTTTAAAAGAACCACCTACATAAATTGCCGAACCCACAGCCGACACGCAATTAGCGACATCTTCAATAGCCCCTCCCATGCGCCTTATCCACAGTACATTTCCATCGGTGTCATATTTTGCCAAAAAACCATCTGTAGCACCCCAAGCCGTGAGTTCGTTGCTGCCGCCTGAGGAAGGGGTATTAAAATTGGCGATATCGCCTATGCTACCTGCTACATATACCCCGTTGCCACTAACACTTATGCCGGCACCGGTATCATTTGCTGTACCGCCTGCACGTCTTGCCCATACCACATTTCCTTCGGTGTTATATTTTACAACAAAAACATCCTGTCCGCCTGCTGACTGTAGGGTACTGCTCCCAAAAGTAATACTACCTGTAAACCGTCCCGTCAGGTAGGTATTGCCCGAAGCGTCCATGGCTGCACCATTCCCCTGTGAACTACCTGACGAGGTACTGCTGGTAGCCAACAAGATCAGGGAGCCGTTGACCGGAGTGGTCACGCTCATCACGATGGCATTGCTCGTGGCCATCATCGGGTCGGCACAGGGGTCGTTGCTCGTCATTTCGCAGGTAATCTCATCGCCGTTGGCCAATGTGGTGCTGGTGTAGGTATCCTGGTCCGTGCCGACATTGCCGCCGTTCACTTTCCACTGGTAGCTGGGCGTGGTGCCGCCGTTGGTAGGGGTGGCGGTGAAGGTCACGCTGGTGCCTGTGGCGATGCTGCTGCCGGGGTCGGCGGCGATGGAGACGGAAGCGGCAGGAGGAACAGGTATGATGTTTCCGCAAGCCATTCCATTGCTGGACAAGGTGACGGCCGGGCCATACGCATTGGATTGCCAACCCGTACATGGCATGTTCAAATCAGAAACATTGGTGTTGAACATCCGCACTGTTCCACCTGTATTCACAATTTCCCACCTGGAATTGGCGGCTGACCAACGCAAGTTTTGGGCTTCACCCGCCGTTCCGGTCCAGAACGGTTTGCCATCCAGTTCTCCTCCGCCAGGGTTGAAAACAGGTGCTATTGCTGAGTTGCCAGAAGTATTCACCGTAACTGTTACTTCATAGGTAGTTGTCGGGCAAAGCACCTCCATCGTCACCGCATTGCTCGTCGCCATCGTCGGGTCGGCGCAGGGTTCGCTGCTGGTCATTTCACAAGTGACCACATCGCCGTCTTCCAAAGTAGTACTGGTGAAGGTGGCTTGGTTCATGCCGACGTTGCCGCCGTTCACTTTCCACTGGTAGCTCGGTGTGCTGCCGCCGTTGGTGGGCGTGGCCGTAAAGGTCACGCTGGTACCGGTAGTGATGCTGCTGCCAGGGTCGGCGGCGATGGAGACGTTGGGCGGACAGGCTGGCGTGGCACAGCCACTCACCAAACCAAATGTGCAATATTCGTCATCCCACACTCCGCACGGGGGCAAAGGGGTGTCCGCTGTATTTTCATAAACGGTGAATCCAGAATCGTCCAAGACCCATTTGGAGCCGTCCCAAAATATACTGTAATTGCTTTCGGTGGTGTGGACATACTTTGGTTTGCCGTTCTCCAGGGCGGTGTACCCGTACGACCCATCCTCCGAGCAGCCGTTGGTGGTGGTCACGACCATTTCGTAGGTAGCAATGCCTCTGATGACAGCTCCAATGTGGATGCAAGCCACCGTGCCACCCATGCCCGATATGCTCCAGTCCATTGTTTCCGGGCCGGAAGCAGCATAACCTTTACTGCTGGTGGACAATCTGATAGCGCCGTTTGGCTGGAAGTTGGAACCTGTGGCCTCCTCGGTTTGCCCGGTTGCCACTGTAAAAGATGCAGGTGTAGAATCTATTCCCAAACTGCTGATGCCGTCAACTGCCAAATCCACTATATTTCCGGTAATGGAGATGGGCAGGGAAGTTGCCGAGGCAGTGTTGGTTATATCGCTTACCAGGTTTTCGAGCGGCGTGGCCTGGTCCACGTGCTGGTAAGAAGCGGCAGCTATGGCCAGGTACAACTGACCGCCCGAAGAGGTCGCAACAATATCGCTGGTGACGGCAGTGCCTAAATCACCCATGACCAGGTACCATATTTCCATCCTGCCACCGCCGTTGGCCACAGGGGAACCCAGCCTGACCAGGTTTTGGCTATTATATGTAAGTGTGCTGATGGTTTGGTTGTTGGAGCCCCTGACAGTGACAACCAATAATTTATCCGTACCTGCTGCCACTGTAAAATTGGGAAGGGAAATGGAACTGTTTACGGCTGTACTGCTCGCCAAGGCTGCCGCCGCCCCGTTGCCATCGGCAAGGACTTGCGCTTTCGCATAGCTGCCCAGCAACAGGAAGCAAAAAAGGATGGGCAAGGCTTTTGGTAGCCCTGCTGCCTTTAGTAAGGCGGTAAATGCCGGAATGATTCTTTTGAAAGAAAGAGATTGCAGCTTGGGTGTGAGGTGTGTAAATTGTTTTTTCATTACTATTTGAGTTAGAAGTAGAAGATGTTTCTGTGTCAGTATATTGGTTAAAAAATTGTTCGGATTAACCTCCGCTCTTGGGCAGAGCTTTTACAAACCTGATTTTCAGGATTGCTTCACATACTCCTGAGAATTTAAATAGAAGTGGTTCAAAAGGGCATGAAAAACCCTCCGTGCCGCTGCTTGCGCAGTCAAGTGTTTTTTCATTGACTTTGACCGGATTTGGAAAATGGATTTTAAAAAACGGTTGGTTGGGGGGGAAGAAAGCAAGGTGATAGATTGTAAATTTAGTTCATGGGTGCAAAGGTAAAATGCTCAAAAAATATTTTCAAAAAAAGGACTAAACAAAAACCAGACAAACTTGATTTGAAAAATCAAACACCAGATTGTCAATGATTTATGCCGAAGTATTTGAACTTGAGAATCCGATAAGGCTTCTGCATTATCTGCTGCTTTTCATCGGCAGAAATCAGAAAATTTGGTTTCCCAAAAGCATTTGAACCGTTAAAAAAAAAATAATTGCTTTTGAAAAAACACAGAAAATCCAACTTCCGGGTAAGTCCTGTTGCTATGTGCCAAGCGAACAAAGTCCAAATTGCCCTTCAATTGAAATAACCCCGCAAACATAAGCTGCACGTATGCAAAAAAGCTTTCACATTTGAGACAAAATCTTTCAATTTTGATACAGCAGGCCGGAATCAGTTGATTTCAGAGGGGTTTTTCCCATAAGCATTTTTGAAAACGGTAGAAAAATAACTGGGAGAGGAGAAACCGGTCTGGTAAGCGATTTCCGAAACGGTGAGTTTATTTTCCTTTATCAAATCCATGGCGGCTTCCAGCCGGACTTTTTGAAGGAGGGAAACAACGGTTTCGTCCGTCAAAGCCTTGACTTTGCGGTAGAGTTGCGTCCTGTTCATGGAGAAATGCTCGCTGATGGTGGTGACGGACAGGTCGGTTTCCGCCATGTTTTCAATAATAAATGCTTTCAGGGCTACGATGAAATCGTCTTCTTTTTGGTAATCCTCCGCCAATTCGCTGCCGGCCAACTCAGTATCCAGGTGTCCGTTTTGCTGGTAACGCTGTTGCAGCGACTGCCGCATCTCGATGAGTTTTCGGACACGCAGGGCCAATTCCTCCGGGCTGAAGGGCTTGGTCAGGTAAGCGTCTGCCCCCCGCTCCAGGCCTTTCAGGCGGCTTTCCAGCGCAGCTTTGGCGCTCAGTATGATGATGGGAATGTGCGAGGTACTCAAATGATTGCGAACGGCTTCGACGACTTCGAAGCCATCCTTTCGGGGCATCATAATATCCGTGATAATCAAATCGGGGACGGTAGCCAGTGCCTCCGCAATGCCATCTTCTCCGTCCGCCGCCATTGTGACCCGGTAGCGGGTGCTGTCCAGGCAGGAGCGGATGTACTTCCGCAGGGCTGCATTGTCCTCTATGATGAGTATTTCCAGTTGGTCTTCGGTGGAATGAGACGGCTGCTCAGTTGGTTGAGAGCCATTTTCTATCAACATTGAATCAGCCATGGAGGGAAGAAGTTGGACTTCCTTGAGGGGGGCGGCTTCCTGTTGTTGTGCAACAGGAATTTTTACCTCGAAGGTAGTGCCTTTGCCCAATTCACTGTCCACGGAAATGCTGCCATTTTGCAGTTCCACCAGTTCTTTCACCAAAGCCAGCCCGATGCCCGTTCCTTCATGGGTGCGGGTGCTGGAATCATCCGCCTGGTAAAAGCGGTTGAAAATCTGCGGAAGTTGCTCCGGGGCGATGCCCACGCCGGTATCCCGTACCAGCAAGTGAATGTGTTCCTGTTCTTCGTCCTGCCCGCTCGCTAAATCTAGCTGTATGCTGCCCCCTTCGGGCGTGAATTTGATGGCATTGGAAAGCAGGTTGAAAATGATTTTATTCCATTTGTCCTGGTCGAAGTCCGTTTCCCAAAAATCTTCACTGGAAAAAAAGCGGAGTTGCTGCTGTTTCTGTTCCGCCAGCGGGAGGAATAGTTGCACTAAACCTTCCGTGTAGGTTACGATATCCCCGTGATGAAACACCACCTGCATTTTGCCGCCTTCCAGCTTGGAGAGGTCCAGCAACTGGTTGATTAAACCCAGCAGGTGGTGGGCATTATTGACGATACTCGTGAGCTTTTGGCGATGCACAGGCCGTGTTTCCGCCTGTAGCAATTGCCGGGCAGGCCCCAGGATAAGCGTCAGCGGCGTTCTTAATTCATGGGTGACGTTGGAGAAAAACCTTGTTTTGGCAAGGTCGAGTTGTTTGAGTTCTTCCGTCTGCTGCCGGATGGTCAGGGTTCTTTCTTTGACGGTATTTTCCAGCGTGATTTTATCCTTGTTCAGTTTTAAAGTGCGGTAGTGTATAAAGAGCAATGCGCTCACAACGGTGGCCACCAAAAGCAACAAAAGGAACCATGCTTGCAGGTAAAATGGTCTTTTCACCCGGATGGGGATTTCCAGGATGTTTTCCGAAAACCGGCCATTGGGGAGCATGGCTTTCACCCGCAGGGTTTGCTGGCCGTAGGGCAGGCTGCCGAGGGTGATTTCATTGCTTTTCAACGCTATCCATTCCTTGTCCTTGTTTTTCAACTGGTAAAAAAAGCGGGTATTTTTATCGTTCCAAAAGGCATCTTTCAAAGAGACCGTCAGGATGCAGTAGCGGTCGCCGGGGCTTATCGTGAGGTAATTATTCGTTGCAAATTGTGCGGTCAGGTTTTCCAGGGCATTGGCACGTTGGGTATATTGTTGCACTTCTACTACTGCGACAGGCAGGTTATATTTTTTTGAAAGCTCGTCCTTGAAATCTTTTGGGTGAAAAACCGTCGCCCCATCCACCGAGCCGAAGTACAGCGTGCCATCGGTATCCTGAAAATGCGCAATGCGGTTGAATTCATTTGCTTGCAAGCCCTCTTTGGTGCTGTAGCGTGTAAACTGGAAGGTGCTGGTACTGAATTGAATGATTCCGTTTTCCGTGGGCATCCAGAGGTGGCCAAAATCATCGGCATAGACGCCATGCACGGCATTGCT
This sequence comes from Lewinellaceae bacterium, assembly GCA_020636005.1. Lineage (GTDB taxonomy): Bacteria > Bacteroidota > Bacteroidia > Chitinophagales > Saprospiraceae > UBA6168. The sequence goes on along the minus strand of JACJYR010000005.1, from coordinate 350,564 downwards.
CCCCGCTTCCGGAAAAGTGAAAACCCTGCTTTCCTGCGTAGCAGGCTGCCAGCGAACCAATCCTCGTTGACCCGTTGCCAGCCAGAAAATGCCTGCTTTTTTATCGTGGTATAAATGCCGGAAATCGTTGACCGGCAGGTAATATTTTCCTGTCCCGCCCGACCAGTAGCGGGCCATGATTCCCTTATCCGGGTGAAATTCAAACAAGCCTAACGTGGTACACAACAATATGCTGGTATCGTTCTGAGGATAAAAGAAATAGACGGTACAATGAGCCAGTTCCTTAAATTCATTACACTTTACTGTATCCACTGTAGCAGCGGCGGGGTTCAGCACAAATAAACCATCCTGGCTGAACCAGATACGTCCCTTGTAATCTTCATAGATCGACCAGTATTCATTTGTTAAGATATGATATTGTTGGAGGGAAGAGGAATTCAGGCTTTTGTGAAATATAATCTTGTTGTTGCCCGACCAAATGCTGCCATCTTTTCCTTTTAAAATGGCAAGCCCAAAAGGGAGGAAAGGTTTTTCCTTTATTTTTAAATCCAGACCGGATTCAAACACCCCTTTATTGCTGGCATAAAATAACTTGTCCTGCGCACGGGTGATACCCCGTATGTGCAGCGGTTGGCCAAAGGTGTTGAGGATATTGCGGAACCGGTTCTTGTTTAACTCTATGAGATAAAGCCCGTCGCTGCTGGCTTGCCAGATCCTGTTGTCTTCGATAAGTTCTCTTCCTGCGGAAAAATTAAATACTTTCTCCCCCTTATTCGAAAATTCAAAAATCACCCGTGCCGTTGAACCGTTTGTAATATCTACCAACTTGACTGTGTTTTTATCAGCGAACCAGTAGGCATTCCAGTGCGCTGCATAGTCCAGGCCAATGGTGGCATAGCGCAGGGAGTCGCTTTCAGGAACTTCAATTTCCTGGATTCTTTGAAGGGCAGTATCATATTTCCAAAATTCATGCTCCAAGGAAGCTGTTTTTCTTTCGATCACCAAAGTAATGGTGCCGGGGTCTTCATCCTCGAAGTATTTGACAGCACAAACGGGAAGATTGACCACTTTGGCTTGTTGTTTTCCTTCTTTTCCCCGCAGGGTAAGGTCCATGCTGCAATCCCTCAAGTCAGCAGTTCTCGTCAAATACCGGCCATCCGGTAGCCGCGCCAATGGCAACTCGCCGGGCAGAAAAAACGGGAGGTGCTTGAACCCGTCACCGGGCGTAAATACAAAATGACGCCCGTCCAGGAGTTTGAAGAAAACATGGCCATTGCTGATGAGGGGAATTTCAACTTCTTTTAAGCGAAAGGGCAGTTGCGCTCCGTAATATTTTTCAAAAGGCAGAATTTCCTCCGTCAAAACGTTCATCACGTCTAATCCCTGGTTAAAAAGCCATAAATGTGTGCTGTCCAACTTGTAAATATTCGTAACGGTGTTGCTGCTCAAGCCATCCTGGACATAAAAGGTTTTAAAAGACCGGCCATCGAAGCGGTTCAATCCAAACTTCGTCCCAATCCACACCACGCCTCTGCCGTCTTTCGCAATGGCATAGACGGCATTGTCGGACAGGCCATCTTCGGTGGTGTACTGCCGGATGTCGATAGTGTAGGTATCCTGGGCGAACAAGTGCAGGGACAGGAAAAAGCTTAGTATCAGACAGGAGGTTCTCAACATTATTCTAACCAGGGTGATTGATTCCGATTAATTTTTAGATAAAAGTAAGTTTTCCTATGTACGCATTTATTTTCAAAGCCGGTGGTTTAGCGCAAATCGTCCGGATGCCATCATCCCAAAAAACTATTTTGCAAACAGTTCACGCCATTGGTAGCCAGTTTCATATCGGTGTGAAATTGCCCGGACTATTGCGACAATTATAAAAGCGGGAGAAAATACACGCTTGCCTTCTGTCAGATGTGATTTAATCCAAGTCACAACTATATTTTCGCTGAATGTTCCCATCAGGTGATTTTTTGTTTTGTGCCACAAAATTTCATCTTTTTAGAAACACTTCATAAAAGTGTAAACAGCTTCGTCATTAAAATTTGGTTTACCAACAAAAACTACTGACCATGAAACACCGGAATATTGACTTCCATGCCCATCTGCTCGTGATGCTTTTTTCCTTTTCCATGGCTCGCAGGCACAACTTCAGGCCACCCGAAGCGAGATGAATCAAATGGCCCGTTCCTTAGAACTGAAAAACCTCCTCGTGGAAGAACTGCGAATGAAACTCAACCAACACCAGGGCAACCAGGCTGTTTCGGAAGAAAACATGTACGAAATAAAACCAAACCTCCGGGCCATTAAAATATTGACCCAAAGCGACTGGACAATTTTTAAAAACCGCTTCCGGGAGAGTTTCCCAGGTTTTCTTGAACAGCTCTGGGCGAGTTCCCAAAACTTACCTCCGCTGAGACCCGCCTTTTTTTTGCTGATTAAACTAAATTTCAACAACCAGGAAATTGCCGAGGCACTTGGCATCTCGCCCCGCAGCGTGCTGCGCAGCCGCCACCGGTTGAAAATAAAATTGGGTTTGGAAAAAACGGAAGATTTGGAAATGTTTGTGGAGAACTTTTCACAATAGCACTTCCTCTTTGCCTGCTGGCCGAAGGCCTTCCTCAGGCCGTCCCGCCATGAATTTTATCCATGCCCGCATGGAACGTTGGCAAGGGTTCATAAAATTGTTAAGGTGGATGCCGCACCCTCTTCAACGCCTACCGGCTTTAAAGCAATTTTCTGTAGCAAGCAGGCAGCGAAGCGCAAAAAAGAGGCCCCCGAAGGAGCCTCTCCAAAACAGTCGTTTTGTTAGAAAAAATACGCTTATCTATTTGCCCGTCAAGGTTTTACAATATCCATCACAGCACTCGGGGCCATCGTCTGCACGCTGCCCAGTTGCACGTCGAGCGTGCGGCCACGGGCATGCACCCCCGCCGCCACCAGGACGTTCGCCCCGGGCGGTATGATCACGTCGTGGCAGGGATCGGGTACCATGTTTAGGCTCCAGTTGGCCGCATCCGACCAGTGGAGGCCGTCGCCGCCGCCGGTCCAGGTATTGGCAACACTGAGCTGTGGCAAAGTCGTGGTAACCTGCAGGATGCCGCAACTGTAAGGCCCGAAAGTCTGCACGACGACCAAATAATTTCCCGAAGTCAGGTTGTTGAATGTGCCGTCAAACTGGAAGGTAGCGCCGCCGTCCACGGAATAACCGACCTGGCCGGTCGCTCCGGGCAGGCTGATGACGATACTGCCGTTTCCTTGCCCGCAGTTCTCCGGTGTCACGGTGATATCAGGAGTGACGAAGTAGGGCGACACGGTGACTGTGGCCTGGCAGGTGGCCGTGTTGCCGTGCCCGTCGTTGGCGGTCAGCGTGACGGTGTTGTTCCCCACCTGTGCGCAGAAGAACTGGTTGGGCGAAACACTGACCGGGTTGACAGTGCCGCAGTTGTCTGACGAAGCAGCAGCAGTGAACACGCTGGCTGCCGTTATGGCGGCGAAGCCGGTACTGTCCAGTTGGACGCCAATGTTTTTGCAGCCCACCGTTGGCGGCAGGTTGTCGGTCACGGTGACAGTGGCCTGGCAAATATTGGTGTTGCCATTCATGTCCATCGCAGTCAGGACGACAGGGTTGGCACCCAGGTTGGCACAGGTGAACGACGTCGGCGAGGCGGCAAGACTGGCGAGGCCACAGTTGTCCGTACTCCCGTTGTTGATCTGGGTGGCGGTGATGGTAGCCATACCGTTGGCCCCAAGGTTGACCGTGATGTTTTTGCAGACGGCTACCGGGAGCGTGTTGTCCTGCACCGTCACCGTAGCCTGGCAGGTGGCGGTGTTGCCGTGACCGTCATTCACCGTGAGCGTGACCTGGTTCGACCCGACGTCGGAACAATTGAACAAACTGGGGGCCACGAGGGCCAGGTTGACCGTGCCACAATTGTCTGTGCCGGACTGGAACACCTGCGCCGGGCTGAGCACTACTGTGCCGTTGGCCCCTAAGGAAAGGGTGGCGCTTTTGCAGGTTACCGTAGGCGGCGTGTTGTCCTGCACCGTGACGGTCGCCGTGCAGGTGTTCGTGTTGCCATTGCCGTCGTTGACCGTCAGGGTGACCTGGTTCGGCCCCAAATTACTGCAATTAAAGGAGTTGGGTGAAACGCCCTGCTGGTTCACCGTGCCACAGTTGTCCGCCCCGCTCTGGAAGACATTGGCCGTGCTGATACTGGCCTGGCCGCTGGCGTTTAGCGCCACTGTATGGTTTTTGCAAACGACGGTTGGCGGCGTATTGTCCTGCACTGTTACGGTGGCCTGGCAAATATTGGTGTTCCCGTTGCCGTCATTGACGGTGAGCGTCACCTGGTTTGCCCCCAAATTGCTACAGGAGAAGGTGTTGGGTGAAACGCCCTGCTGGTTCACCGTGCCGCAGTTGTCCGAGCCGCTTTGGAAGACGTTGGCGGTGGTGATGCTGGCTTGTCCGCTGCTGTTGAGAACGGCCGTGTAGTTATTGCAAACGACCATTGGTGGCGTAGTATCAGGTGTATAGGTTACCACAACCGATGAGGAGGCCGTACAACCATTGGTTGCCGTGATGGTGACAACGTAAGTACCCGCCTCTGTAGCCAAAACGCTCTGGTTGCTGCCGAAAGGGTTGCCGTTGCGTGTCCAGTTGTAGCTGCTCGCAGCAGGTACACTGAGTGTGGTTTGAGGATTGTTGCAGTTCAATGCCAACCCGTTGGTATTGCTGATGGGGGCGCCCGGCGTGGTGCAGGTGCCCGGCACCGTCACGCCCACCTGCGTGCTGTTGCTCCGGCAGCCATTTGACGATAAAATACTGGCAAGGATGGTCTGCGCAGGGCCGGTCTGGTTGTACGTCGGCAAAGTGCTGCTCCAGGTGGCTCCGTTGTCGGTGGAGTATTCCAATGTGCCGCCCGAACCGCTCACTGAGCCGATGGCAATGCTGCCGCCACTGACGGTGCAGGCGCTGCAGGTGCTGTTGGTAATGGCCAAAGTGCCCGTTGGGGCGGAGGGTGTGGTGCAGGTACCGGGCGTGGTTTGTCCCACCTGTGTGCTGTTGCTCCGGCAGCCGTTTGACGATAAAATACTGGCCAGGATGGTCTGCGCCGGGCCTGTCTGGTTGTAGGTCGGCAAAGTGCTGCTCCAGGTCGCTCCGTTGTCGGTGGAGTATTGCAAGGTGCCGCCGCTGCCAGTGACTGTGCCAATGGCGATGCTGCCGCCGCTCACGGCACATGCAGTGCAAGTGCTGTTGGTGATGGCCAATGTGCCCATCGGGGCATCCGGCGTGGTGCAGGTGCCGGGCATCGTTTCACCCACCAGGGTTGAATTGCTGCGGCAGCCGTTGGCCGATAAAACACTGGCCAAAATCGTCTGCGCCGGGCCGGTCTGGTTGTAGGTCGGCAAAGTGCTGCTCCAGGTGGCTCCGTTGTCGGTGGAGTATTCCAATGTGCCGCCTGAACCGCTAACTGTGCCAATAGCGATGCTGCCGCCACTGACAGTGCAGGCACTGCAGGTGCTGTTGGTGATGGCCAAACTGCCCGTCGGGGCGTCCGGCGTAGTGCAGGTGCCCGGCGTAGTCTGGCCCACCTGCGTGCTGTTACTCCGGCAGCCGTCGGGTGCCAGCACGCTGGCAAGGATGGTCTGCGCCGGGCCTGTCTGGTTGTAGGTGGGCAAAGTGCTGCTCCAGGTGGCTCCGTTGTTGGTGGAGTACTGCAAGGTACCGCCGCTGCCAGTGACTGAGCCAATGGCGATGCTTCCGCCGCCCACGGTGCAGGCGCTGCAGGTGCTGTTGGTGATGGCCAAACTGCCCGTCGGGGCGGCGGGAACCGTGTACACGCCCTGGTATTCATAGGCTCCTATGTCCACCGTGCCGCTATTGTAAAAGCGGGGGTCTCCGCCAAGGTCGGTGGTGACGCCCATCGGAACGGCCGTATCGTCGCCGGCATTGATGAGTGGGGAGCAGGACAGTACCTGGAAATCGCCGCCAGTGCCGGGCGCTGTGGCCGGGTCGAGCAGGGTGAGGAAGTGGGGATAGTTCGAGTTGGCGGCGTCGGGGATGCCGTTGAGGTTGCCCGTGCCGCTGGGGTTTAGGTTCTGGATGAGGGAGTAGTTAATGACAGGGGTGGAAGAAAGTAAGGATAAACTGGCACCTGACGATCCGGTGACACCGTTTGCCCGGTTGTTCCAAATGACACAGTTGGTCATCGTCGGGTTGGACGCAGCAAAGTGCACACCACCGCCAGTGGTGCTTCCTGCCTGGTTACCGGAAATGGTACAATTGGTTATGGTGACGGTAGGGGTGCCCGAGTTATAGATGCCTCCGCCGGTGCCGCTGGCTGAATTTCCAGCAATCAGGCAATTGGTCAAAACGGCACTGGTAGAACTCGTGCCGATATAAAAGCCCCCCCCGTTGCTGGAACTGGTCGAGTTTCCTGCGAAAACGCCGTCAATGACCGTGACACTGGTACTCGATTCGTTTCTCATTCCTCCACCACTATTGCTGGCAATATTGGACAAGAAGGTGCAGCCTGAAAAAGTCAGGGTGCTGATCGTGTTGAAGGCGCCTCCTCCATACAGCGCAGTGTTATTGCTAAAAGTGCAATCGTCAAACGTGGCATTGGTGACCTGTTGGTTGTACACCCCCCCGCCACTGTTAACGTTTGAATTGCCCAAAAACAGGCAACTACTGACAGCAGGGCTACCTAAAAAGGCATACATTCCTGCACCTAAGCCCGAACTGTTTGTAATAGTATTTCCCGAAAAGGTACAATTGTTTACCTTAGGAGAGGAAGATCGGTTGAACATGCCGCCCCCATACACTTTGGAAATATTGTTTGATTCAACGGTTATGCTGCCAGTGCCATCGGCGTAGGCATCCGCAATGGTGAAGCCGTCCAGCACCGTCGTGTTGGCGTCGCTCACGCTCAACACCACGTGGTAGCAGTTGTCCGTAGCATCGTTCGCGTCTCCGATATTGCCGCTCAAAGTGGTCAGGTTGGTTGTCCAGTTGCGGTCGGAGCGCAGGGTTTCCGTGCCTGCGAAGCCGCCGTAAACCGCCACGCCGTTTTTCAAGTGAAAGGCAAAGTCCCGGTCGGTACTGCAACCTGAACAACCATTGGGATATGCAGTGGGCTTGTAGATGCCTGCCTTCACCCATACTTCATGGCCGCTGCTGGCGGCGTTGATGGCATCCTGCAGGTTCTGAAAGGCACAGCCCCAGGAAGCGCCATTGCCGCCAGGGGTTGCCGAAGCGTCCACGTACCATACCGTCCCCGTGGGAGGGCAAGTGCCCACGCCCCGCAGGTTCATCCCAACATGGGAACCGAGACCACCCGAAGGCGTCCCAACCACCGTCCAGTTCATCGTCACCGACGGCGAAGCGCCCGCTTTGGTGCTGGAGCCAAGCCGAAACAGCAATGGGCTGCTGTCCGCTCTTTTGAACAACAGCGTTTGCCCCATGCCTTCCGTAATATCGGTGGCGCCGCTGGAAGCATAATATCCGAAGGCATCACAGACCAAACCGGTCGGACTGCTGTTGACGGTCAGCGTGCTGAGTATGGTGGTTCCAGAAGTGGATGTGCTGGTTTCGCCGTCCGTCGGGTCGCTTTGGTCCACGTTGTGGAAAGAGGTGGCGGCGAGGTAGTACATATTGGTGCCCGTAGCCGTGATAGCATCGGTAGTTGGGGAGGCACTGGAACCCAACACCAAATAGTACATGGATACTACCAATCCTCCCGAGTTTTTGTTTTGCCCTAAGGTCATTGAACTGCTTCCGAAGGTAATCGCTGGTGGCGTCGCATTGGCACTGGTTACCGTATAAGCCACGAGCAGGCGGTCGTTGTTGGCAGGCACCGAAAAAGTGGGTATGCTGATAGAAGTCGCATTCGAGCCTTTTTCAGTCATCGAATTGGCATCCGACACGGGTTGGGCGCTCATGTTTGCGGCCGCCAAAAACAAAACAGCCGACCATAAGCATCGGACAACCACAGGGTTTTTCATTGGAAATAGTGGCTTTTTTCCCATCCTCCAACTGAAGAGCGCATTACAAACCGGTTGAAATGGGAGCAGCCAACTGCTGCCAGTGCTGGGAATCGTACTTGTTTTCATATTCTTGAAATGGTTCCGCTGCCCGGTTGCGGAAGATTCTAAACTTGGTTGTGTTAAAACAGGCAGAAAACGAAGGACGGGCGCAGGCAGGCGGGAAAGGCAGGCAGGGCTTGTACACGACCCCGCCCACCCCTTGCGAGAAGTACGAAATTCCCGCCTGCCCAGCTCCGTTTTCTTACGGGCAAATTTGTTGAACGGGGCAGCTCAGGAGGGTTCGCTGTGGTTGCGAAATGGTTTTGTTACGTTGCAGGTTGCAGGCAGGGGTTGTTTTGTTTCACAATACTTGTCACCGTTGTCTAAGCTGGCTGGGCGGTACACCGTATTTTTCCCTGAACATGGTGGAAAAATATTTCTCATTGCCAAAACCGACCCGAAGCGCCACCTCGCCCACCGAGCCCACGCCCTCCTGCAGCAAGGCATAGGCTTGTTCGAGGCGGTAGTCGCGGATGAAATCTGTAGCGCTGCGGCCAGCTATGGCCTTTAGCTTTCGGTGCAACTGCGAGCGGCTGAGGAACATTTTTTTGGAAAAGCCCTCTACACCGAGCGTCTCATCGGAGAGGTGTTCCTCCAGCAGCGAGGTGAATTTTCTCAAAAACTCCCGGTCGGGGGCATTCAGGTTGTCCGCCTCCACCAAGGCAGCCTTCACGGGTTGCCCGCTGTAATGCTCGCGGAGTTTGTGGCGCAATTTCACGAGGTTGTCCATGCGGGTGAGCAGTTCTTCGGTGTTGAAAGGCTTGGTCAGGTAGTCGTCGGCACCGGTCCTCAAGCCTTGCAGTTTTGACTCGATGGCGGATTTTGCAGTGAGCAAAATAATGGGCACGTGTGCAGTCAATTCGTTGGTTTTCAGTTCGTCGCAAAGTTCGTAGCCGTTCTTTGCCGGCATCATCACGTCAGAAATCACGAGATCGGGCAGCAGTTCGACCGCCGTTTGGAAGCCTTCTTCCCCGTTGCTGGCTTCGGCCACTTCCCAGGCACCGTTGATGGATTGCCTGATGAACGCCCTCAGCTCGTCGTTGTCTTCCACGACGAGTACCACAGGCCGATCCGTCCCGGCGTCGGGGCGGGGGGCGGGCATTGGGCGGCCAGAAATTTCCGGCCCGGCCCCTGCCTGGCCTTCGGGGGCGGATCGTGTTGTGCCGGCAGGTAGGGGCAGCCAAAAAGTGAAGCTCGAACCCTGGCCCACCTGGCTTTCCACTTCAATGCCGCCCCCCATCAAGCCTGCCAGTTCCCTGCTCAGCGCCAGCCCTATGCCGGTGCCTTCGCCGTGGCGGGTGTGCGGGCCGTCCACCTGGTAAAAGCGATCGAATATCTTGTTGAGCGCCCCGGCAGGAATGCCGATGCCGGTGTCGGTGACGGTCAGGCACAGGGAGAAGGGAGGAGGAATGAGGGATGAGGGGCTGTATTGGATCATCCCTCGTTCCTCATCCCTCATTCCTACGGAAAGCGTTACTCTCCCACCTTCGGGCGTAAATTTCAAAGCGTTGGAAATCAGGTTGTTCAGCACCAGTTCCACCTTTCCTGCGTCGAAGCCGAACTCGGGAATCCCATGCGGGATGGCGAGCGTCATCCCAATTTTTTTCTTTTCTGCCAGGGCCAGGAAGGTCTCGAAAACGTCCCGCACCGTTTGCTCAAAATTGCCCTGCCGCAAGTCAAGGCTCATGTTCCCACTTTCGATTTTTGCCAGGTCGAGCAATTGGTTGATAAGGCTGAGCAGGCGGCGGCTGTTTTTTTCCGCCAGGCGGATTTTTTCGCTGTAATCTGGGTCGCCGGGGTTGTTGACGAGTTGCCGCAGCGGCTCGATGATGAGCGTCAGCGGGGTGCGGAACTCGTGGGTGATGCTGTTGAAAAAATTGGTTTTCATTTCCTCCAACGCTTTCACCCGCTCTGTTTCCCGCTGTTCAAAAGCGAGTTGTTCCCGCTCTTTCACCCGTTGTATTTGAAAGCGGTAAGCCAGCCAGCTAACCCAGCCCAGCAGGAGGAAATAGCACAGATAGGCCAGGTTGGATCGCCACCAGGGGGGCAGCACGACCACCGTGACGGGATGGGGGGCACTGGCCCAGTCGCTCTCCCCATTGCTGCCCTGCACCCTGAATTCGTACCGCCCCGGCGGCAGGTGGCTGAAATGGGCAAAACGGCGGTTGCCCGTTTCGACCCAGTTGTCGTCCAGCCCCACGAGCCGGTAACGGTAGCGGTTTTTGGAAGGGGCGGTGAAATCCAGGGCCGCAAACTCAAAGGAAAGGTTGTTCTGGTCGTGGCGGAGCTTGAGGCTCGTGAGCAGCTCGGGCAGGCTGCCGGGCCTGTCCGCACTGGCCTTTTGGTGGTTGATTTCCACGCCGATCACATAAACGGCCGGCGGCAAAGTGTCAAGGGGAAGTTGTTCGGGAAAAAAGCGGTTCAGCCCGTTGATGCCGCCGAAAAGCAGTTCGCCGTTGCCGGTTTTAAAATAGGCCTGGGTGTTGAACTCGTTGTCCTGAAGGCCGAGTTCGGCGGTGTAAGTCGTGACCTTGAAATCGAAGGGGTCTTTTTTTATGACATTGATTTTTGCCAATCCACGGTTGGTGCTGCACCAGAGTTCGTCCGGTCTGTCTTTCCCATCGGGGGTGTTGCCCGGCAAAATGCCATAGACCACGTTGTTGAGCAAGCCGTTGCCCGTGGTGATATGCTGGCAATGGCCCGTGCGGGTATCCATGATGTTGATGCCACCGCCCTTGGTGCCGAGCCAAAGCAGGCCGTCGGGGCCGGGAAAAATGCAGGCGATGGAGTTGTTGTTCAGCCCGTCGGGATTGTTGGGGTCGGCGTGGATTAATTGAAAATCAATGCCTTTTGTCGTTGGCGTACATTTGACCAGGCCCAGGATGGTGCCGAGCCAAATCACGCCGGCATCGTCTTCGGCGAGGGCCACTGGCTGCACCACCTTGGCTTCGTCCCCAAACAAATGGGCGACATCGAAATAGTCGAAGCGCTCTGCAATTGGGTCGAAGCGCACGATTTGGCCTCCCTGGGCGGCAATCCAGAGCCGCCCGTCCCGGGTGCGGAGCAGAGGGGTACGGAGGCCAATCCCGGCATTGAACTCGTACCTGCGTTCGGCAGGCCCCTGGCTGGCAGGAGCGTATTTGAGCAGCATCTGTTTGGGCACTTTTTCTTCTGAGGCGGCGAGCAGCCATACCGCCCCCGAAGGTTCGAAGGCCATGGAAATTTGCAGAAAAGGCGCATCGGAAAAAGCGGGGCGATCGGTGAGCAGGCCTGTTTGGGGATCGTAAACCCTGATATCCTTGACCCATTTGCAGAAATAGCGGCCGTTGTTTGCCCAAAGTCCGTCAATAGTCCAGTTGGCAGCGCCGGCATGGAAAACCCCTTGAAGGTGGTTGAGTTTGCGAAGCCCATAACCATTGGTGCCAATCCAGGCATTGCCGTTGCGGTCGTAAGTCCAACAAGTGGGAACGGCGTCGAAAACGAAATCGGGACGGTTGAAATCTGGTGCCACATCGGGGGCCAGATCCCAGATTTCCCTGCCCAGGACCATCCATACGTGGTTGGCCTTGCCGGGCAGCAGGCGTTTCCACAAGTTGCGCTTTCTTTCGGGCAGGGGAAAAATATCCGATTGTCCATTGCGCCAACGCAACACATCAGCCCCGGCCAATTCCGCTTTGTCGTTGAAGCGGGCCAACCAAATCACCTCTTCCCCCCTGGATTCCGTGCGGGCTGCACGGAGAATGGGTTTGTCGGAATAGAACCCCTCCAGGGCACGCACACTCTGTTTATTGGTTTCAACAACGTAAACAGCTTTTTCCGAAAAGACCAACAGTTGGCCGTTGGGGCGGACTGCCAGGCTTTTGAACAGCTCCGGTTTTTCGGGCTGCACAGCCGCGGAAGGCGCGGGCATTTCGATTTTAGCAGGATGGCAGGCTTCGGAGAGGTCCGGTTTTGTTTGTCCGTCGCTTTTCCAGCCAGCCGGCAGGTGAAAACGGGCCAGCCCGTTGTTGATCAGGAGCGCCCACACGGCGCCGTCGGGCGTTTCGCTGATATCCTCCACGGGGTTCCCCAGTTGGGTAGCCTGCCCCATAAAGTCCAGGGCAAGGTGGTAAAAACGCCCGGTACCAGGGTCATAGACATCCACGCCTTTGTTTTGCAGGCCGACCCAAAGCCTTCCTTTTGAATCCTCGAAAAGTGAGGTCACGGCGTTTTCGGCGATGGAAAACGGATCGAAGGGATCGTTGAGGAAAACCTTGAAATTGTAGCCGTCGTAGCGGTTCAGCCCATCTTTTGTTGCCACCCAAATGAACCCGTCCTGTGTCTGGAGGATGTCGAAGATCATGCCCTGCGAGAGGCCGTCTGCAATTGTGATGTGCTCCAAACCAACAGGTTGGCTGAATGCTCGCAGGGCCAAACAAACAAGTAAGAATGTACAGGTTTTTTTCATCTGATTGGGAACGTTCCAACAATCGCAAATTTGAAAAAGATAAAGGTAGCATAAAAGGGGTGTATGAAAATTTGTCAAATCATGGCGCAGGTTTGCAAGATGCTGGGAACGGCCTCCTTCGGTTTGCCCAGCAAAAAAAAAAAGAGGCCCCCAAAGGGCCTCCCAAAAGAGAATCTTACTTTTTGTGAAAACGTGCTTACTGGTCGGCGGGTCAGGGGTTGATAATATCCAACACGGCATCTAGCGCTGTCGTCAATACACTGCCCAGCTGCACGTCGAGCGTGCGCCCACGGGCCTCTACGCCTGTGGCGACGTTGACGTTGTTGCCCGGGGGGATGACGACGTCCTGGCAGGGCAGCGGCACGGTGCCGTCGCTCCAGTTGGCCGGGTCGGCCCATTGGGTGCCATCGCCGTTGCCCGTCCAGGTGTTGGTGGCGGCCTCGGGGCTGCCGTTGCAGTCGTTGTCGAGGCCGTCGCAGATTTCCAGGGCGCCGGGGTGGATGTTGGGGTTGTCGTCGTCGCAGTCGCCCGAAGTGGCCGCCAGCTGGTTGGGGAGGTACCACCCGGGGCCGGGCCAGCCGTTGCAGCCGGCAAAGGCCTGCCCGCTGGAATAGCCGTCGGCGTCCTTGTCCCGGTACCATGTCTGGGTGCTGCCGATGGCGCCCACCGTGGTCGGGAAGGCAGCGGAGGTGCATCCGGGCGCCCCATAGACCAGCACCCTGACGCTGAAAAAGCCGGCGGTCAGGTTTTCAAAGGTGTTGCCGAACTGGTAGTTGTTCCCCCCGTCGATGGAATAGCCAAGCTGGCCGCCGCCGGCCGTTGCCGAAACGACGATGCTGCCGTTGCCCTGCCCGCAGTTTTCCGGGCTTGCCGTGATGCTGTTGATGGTGACGAAGGGCTGCACGGTGACGGTGGCCTGGCAGGTGGCGGTGTTGCCGTGGCCGTCGTTGGCGGTGAGGGTGACGGTGTTGGCCCCCACATTGGAGCAGTAGAGCGTGCTGGGTGACACGCTGGCGGGGCTGACCGTGCCGCAGTTGTCGGACGAGCCTGCGGCCTCGAAGACCTGTGCCGGGGAGAGGGCGTAGGCGCCGTTGGCGTCGAGGGCGACGCTGATGTTTTTGCAGGCCACGGTGGGCGGCAGGTTGTCCGCCACGGTGACGGTGCCGTAGCAGCTGCTGGAGTTGCCGTTTGCGTCGGTAACCGTCAGGGTCACCTGGTTGCCGCCGATGTTGGCACAGGTGAAAGAGGTGGGGGATGCGCCCAGGCTGGCGATGCCGCAGTTGTCGGCGCTGCCGTTGTTGATCTGGCCGGCCGTTATGGTGGCGGATCCGCTGGCGTTGAGGTAGGCCGTTGCGTTCTTGCAAATGGCGGCCGGTGCGGCATTGTCCACGATGGTGACGGTGGCGTTGCAGTTGGCGGTGTTGCCGTGGCCGTCGTTGACGATGAGGTTGACGGTGTTGGTGCCCACATGGGCGCAATTGAACAGGCTGGGCGCCACGAGCGCCGGGTTGACGGTGCCGCAGTTGTCGGTGCCGGAGAGGAACACCTGGGCCGGGCTGAGCACGACGGTGCCGTTTGCGCCGAGGTTGAGGGTGGCATTTTTGCAGGTGACGGTCGGCGGGAGGTTGTCCTGCACGGTGACGGTGGCGGTGCAGGTGGCGGTGTTGCCGTTGCCGTCGTTGATGGCCAAGGTGACGGAGTTCGGGCCAATGTTGTTGCAGTTAAAGGCGGAGGGCGTGGCACTGACCAGGTTGACGGTGCCGCAGTTGTCGAAGGAGCCGTTGTTGATCTGTGTTTTGGAGACACTGGCCCCGCCGCTGTTGTTGAGCTGCACGGTGAGGTTTTGGCAAATGGCAGTCGGCGGGGTGTTGTCCTGCACGGTGACGGTGGCGTTGCAGGTGTTGGTGTTGCCGTTGCCGTCGTTGACGGTGAGGGTCACGGTGTTCGCACCGATGTTGGCACAGTTGAACGAGTTGGGCAAAACACTTACCTGGTTCACCGTCCCGCAGTTGTCGCTGCCGCTCTGGAATACGTTCGCCGTGGTAATGCTGGCCGTGTTGTTGGCATCCAAAGCTACCGTGTGGTTTTTACAAACGACATTAGGTTGCGTGTTGTCCTGTACCGTCACGGTGGCCGTGCAGGTATTCGTGTTGCCGTTGCCGTCGTTGACGGTGAGCGTCACCGTGTTTGCACCGAGGTTGGCGCAGGCGAACGAACTTGGTGCAACGCCCTGTTGGTTCACTGTTCCACAATTATCGCTGCCGCTCTGGAACACATCTGCGGTGGAGATACTGGCCATGCCGTTGGCATCCAAAGCCACCGTGTGCGGTTTGCAGACGACGGACGGCTGCGTGTTGTCCTGCACCGTGACTGTCGCCGTACAGGTGTTGGTGTTGCCGTTGCCGTCGTTGACGGTGAGCGTCACCGTGTTTGCACCGAGGTTGGCGCAGGTGAACGAACTTGGTGCAACGCCCTGTTGGTTCACTGTTCCACAATTGTCGCTGCCGCTCTGGAACACGTCGGCCGTGGTGATGCTGGCCATGCCGTTGGCATCCAAAGCTACCGTATGGTTTTTACAAACAACAGTAGGCTGTGTGTTGTCCTGTACCGTCACGGTGGCCGTGCAGGTGTTCGTGTTGCCGTTGCCGTCGTTGACGGTGAGCGTCACCGTGTTTGCACCGAGGTTGGCGCAGGTGAACGAACTTGGTGCAACGCCCTGTTGGTTCACCGTTCCACAATTGTCGCTGCCGCTCTGGAAGACATCTGCGGTGGAGATACTGGCCATGCCGCTGGCGTCCAAAGCCACCGTGTGCGGTTTGCAGACGACGGATGGCTGCGTGTTGTCGGAAACGGTGACGGTGAAGCTGCAGGTCGGGTTGCCGCAATCATTGGTGGCCGTGACGGTCACGTTGGTGACACCGAGGTTAAACGTTTCGCCGCTGCCCGTGCCGCTGCCGCTGCCCATGGTGACACCAGAAAAAGCGTAGGTCATCACAGGTGCTGGCGAACCACCAGCGGTGGCCGTGAAGTTTACGGCTGTATTGCAAGTGGTCGAAGTAGTGCTGACCATCTGTGCGGCCGGACACGCCATGAAGGTTGCTGGCACACAAGAACAGGGCGCTGGCGCTGTGCCGAGGCTGCTGCTGGTGAAGGTGCAACCACTGGTGAACTCTGCCGTCAATACAATAGAACTGCCGTCGGCAGTCATATGAACACCCGTAAAGGTATGGGTCGTGGTGCAAGTCAAATCAGTATTCATCGTGGCCACTACGGTCGAGCCACGTTTTAGTGTGAGGGTACCGCCCGCTGGGGCGTATGCAAAGGTCACGGTCACATCGGCGGTGAAGTAATCGTCCGTTTCCGTGGTCGTGCTGTTGTCGTTGCAGGAGCCAAGGTTTGCGAGACTGATGTTGCTGACGGCACAGGCCGGGCCGCCACTGCCGGTGAGGTTGCCGCAGCCACCGCTTAGGGCGATAGTTCCAGGGCCTAAAGCACACAATGTTGGGTCCGTCCAGCCAGTGGAGCAGGGCAGGTTGGTGATGGAGCCAGTGGTATTGGCAGACCATATTATGGACTGACCCTCAATCTCCCATTGCGAACCTGACCATTCTATCGTAAAACCAAAGCCAGACAGCCAGGCAGGCGCCCCGTTCACCGTGCCGTTGGGCGAATAGGTACCCTCAGGCCCAAAGCAGCCAAAACCGGATACGGTGATGTTGGAAGGTGTATAGGGTGTGCCGCCACATGCAGGTGCCGTACCCACTGCATCATCGTTGAAACTGCAACCTTCCGAGAAAGCAGCCGTCAGGTCAATATCGCCGCCATTGGCGAGCATCTCTACACCGGTGAAGGTGTGTGACGTAGCGCCAATAGTTGAAACATCCACCGCCATTACCGGAACAAGAATGTTCGGGCCGGTGAGCGAGAGGGTGCCGCTGGCAGGTTTTGAACTGAAGGTCACCGTTACATCGGCGGTGTAGGTGTCGTCGGTGGTGCAGGTGGTGTTGTTGCATTCGGCAGCACTGATGTTGGCAAGGGAAATATTTAGCTGACCATAAGTAAGTGTCACTTTATCGGCCAGGTATTCAATCGAGAAGCCAGCAGGTAGGTTGACCGTTGAGAAGGTACCCGTGTTCGAAGCATGCGTGATGATGTCGAAGGCATCGCCGCAGGCTGGCACAAAACCATTGATGAGCGTCACATTAAGCGTGCCGCCGAGGGTGGAACTGGTCGGCAGGTTGAGTACGTCGTAGCCTGTGCCGGGCGTAGTGCCACCGATTTCGATGTCAATGGCGCCAGCAGTGTTGGCCAATTTGTTGATGGTCAGCGTGCCGGGGTTTGCGCCTGGTTGGATGTGGCCGGAGGCGTCGTTGTCAAGTGTGCGTCCGGCGCTGTTGTCCAATGTGCCCGTACCTTTCAGGATACCCCTGTTGACAAAAACACTGGCAGTTGGGTTGCTTGCCGTCATGGTGCCATCGAGGATGAACGTGCCCGTGGCTGCATTGGTAAATTCAAGTCCTGAAATAGTGATGTTGATGGTAGCCCCTGTAGAGACCACCAGACTGTCGTTGTTCTCGAAAAAAGAATAGGCAGAACAGTTCATCGTTGCGTTTTGGTACATCAGGTTGTTGTTCCTGAAGAACGCTGCGTCCTTCTGCTCTATGGTTCCTTCGTTGGTGAGTGTCCCATTGTTTACCAAGCCCACATTGCCATATTCGATATTCAGGGTGCCTCCCACATCGTTGAGAAAAGCACCGTTTTGCGCCATCCCCTTTCTCAGGGTCATGGTGCTCAGGTTAGTGAAAGTACCTGTGGCCTCATTGGTAACGGTGGGGCTTCCATTGAAAATGGAGGTGCCACTGTTGGTCACGGTGCCCGTGTTGGTAAAATAAGCGTTTTGGTACTGGCTAAATTCAATTGTACCTGCTTCTACATTAAAAGTGCCACTATTATTGACCCCCATGTACCAGTAAAGGCTGTTGCCCGGCCAGTTGTGGGTGAACTCGCCTTCGTTGGTGAATACTCCAGAACTGAAATAAATTTCGGCCTGGTTGTCAATCACCCCGGTAGCGTAGTTCGTGATGTTGGAATAAGACTCCAGCTTTTTCAGGTTGGTGATGGTTCCCGTATTGAACAGGTTAGCAGCACCGCTCATGGAAAGACCGTTGGAACCACCGTTGATGGTGAAGTCGCCGTTGTTGAAAAGGTCCATGTTCGGGAAGGTCGCTGTGCCGTTGCCGGTGAGGGTCACCGTGCCGTTGTTTTCAAAACCACCAGTGCCATTGACAGAGCCATCGGACTTACTAAAAGTCACGGCCTTCTGCATGTCCAGCGACCCGCCCATGGCTACTACTACCGAATCCCCGTAGCTGTCAAAGCTCATACCGGGATAAATTACGGCATCGCCCAGGTAGGTGAAATGGCGGTTGTTGCCGCTCGTGGCAGGCTGGTTGTTGTCCTGCCAGTTGGCGGGCACGTCCCAGTTGCCGGTGCCCGTGAACACGTAGCGGCTGCAAGGGAGGGGTGTCGCAATCATTGCGGAGGCATCACAGGTACTGATCGAGAAGGAAGCGGTTATTTCCACATTTGCCCCTGTACACAACAAGTGTACATCGTTGAAGGTGTATGAATTGCTGCTCAAGTTGGATACATCCACCGAAGCTATGCTCAACAACCCGCTGCCGCTCAGGTCCAAAGTGCCCGAAGCAGGGATGCTCGTGAAGTTGACCGTGATGTTGCCCGTTGTATAGTCATCCTCATTGACGTAGGTCATGTTGCCATTGCAGGAAGTGAAACCAAAGCTGGTGATACCTGTCACGCCGGGTGTGACCGTGACTGATTGGTTCTCTTCTATCAATGTAAGCAACGGGCCTGTAAGTGAAGGCACGTTGGTCTCATCCTGCGTACCGTTTCCGATTTGTCCATACTGATTGATACCCCATCCGTAGAGGTTGCCATCTGTTTTTAAACCCAATGAAAAATATCCATTATATTCGCTCCCTTTGACCTTTGCCCAATCAGTATCGCTCCCTGATTGTACGGGCACCGCTGTATTGTCGTTGTTGCCGTTGCCCAATTGCCCATCGTGATTGTAGCCCCAGCCCCAGAGCGTACCATCTGTTTTTACGGCGTTGGTACAATCGTTCGCTGTTGTAATGTCCGCCCAATCGGTGCCAGGGCCTGCCTGAACAGGCACACTGCTATTGGTCGTGGTACCATCGCCCAACTGTCCATAAAAATTATCGCCCCAGCCCCAGGCAGTGCCAGCAGTTTTGACACCTACGGAATGGTTGATGCCCGCATCCACTTTTACCCAATCAGTGGCAGTACCTGATTGTATGGGCACCAGACTGGTGCTGGTGTTGCCAGTACCAAACTGGCCATTAGTATTATCAGTGCCCCATGCCCAAAGGGTGCCATCCGTTTTAGTGGCCAGCGCATATTCGCCCCTTGGATTTGTAGAAATGCTTGCCCAATCGGACGCTGTGCCAACCTGAACGGGTGTATTGCTATCGGTTGTGGTGCCATTGCCGAGAAGTCCATATCCATTGTATCCCCATGCCCAAAGCGTACCATCGGATTTCAAGGCAAAGCTCACGTAGTATCCTGCTTCCACTTGTACCCAGTCTGTGCCGGGGAATAATTGCAGTGGGTCGGGATTGTAATTTCCTGCGCTGCCCAATTCCCCAGAGTCATTTTCGCCCCAGCCCCAAAGTGTACCATCGGTTTTGACCCCTAAGCTATGAGAGAACCCGGCCGAAACATTTGCCCAATCATTGCTGGTACCAGATTGCACGGGCACATTGGTAGCGTCATAGGTGCCGTTGCCCAATTGCCCATCATCATTATATCCCCATCCCCATAAGGTACCATCTGTTTTAATACCTAAAGAGTGATAATTACCTGCGGACATATCTGCCCATATAGCAGAGCCAAAAGCATAAGTGACCGTGCCACCTGCCCCGGCACCTGCGGGGTCAAAAGTGGCAGTGCCATTTCCATTGTCGGTAATGCCCGGGCCGCTGAAAGTGCCTTCTGGCGCCCGGTTGCCTGTAAGCGTGACAGGGCTGTCATCCCCACAATAGGTTGGGTCAAGTCCGGCAAAATCCACGCAAATTTCCACGTTTACATCAGCTGTGAAAACAGCCGATATTACTTTCGTGAAAGTATTTCTATTTATATCCGTACCATCACCAAGTTGGTAATAATCATTCCTTCCAGCGGCATAAAGAGAACCATTGCCAGTGATGGCAAAGGCGTTGCTATTGCCAATTGTGACATAGGCCCAATCATTGCCCGTCCCAATCTGGCCAGGTGTATTGGTATCAGTTTCTGTACCATTCACCAGTACTCCATACCCATTGTAACCCCAGGACCAGAGCGTACCATCCGATTTAATGGCATAGCAGGAGAAGTTAGCGTCCAAACTGCTCCAATCGGTATCGGTGCCTACTTGTGTAGGAGTGTTTTGATTGGTATTGTTGCCAATCCCCAATTGCCCATACGTGTTATATCCCCATGCCCATAAGGTACCGTTGGTTTTAAAAGCAAAAGCCTCACTATCGCCGGCCACAAAATGGTTCCAGTCCGTTGCGGAGCCGATTTGGCCTGGTGTGTTGGTGTTGGTAGAGTTGCCATTGCCTAATTGTCCTCCTGAATTTTCCCCCCATGACCATAGGGTGCCGTCCGTTTTTGAAGCAAGGCTGAAATTACCCCCTGCCCCTATGCTGCTCCAATTATTTTCAGTTCCAACTTGCACGGGTACGTTGCTGTTAGTATTGGTGCCAATTCCAAGCTGGCCGGACGTATTATATCCCCAAGCCCAGAGGGTACCGTCCGATTTTAAGGCAACGGTATGAAAACTCCTTGTGCTTATGCTGGCCCAATCAGTGTCAGTTCCTATTTGGACAGGCACATTGCTTGCCGTGAAATTGCCAATTCCCAGTTCCCCGTAGCTGTTGCTCCCCCATGCCCAGAGCGTGCCGTTTGTTTTGAGGGCAATGGTAAAATTGCCCCCTGTGGTGATATTGGCCCAATCATTATCAGTGCCTACCTGCACGGGTATCTCACTGCTCGTAAAGTTGCCGATACCATATTGACCATAGTCGCCATTGTCGCCCCATGCCCAGAGCGTGCCGTCGGCTTTTAGACCGATAGTATGGTACGAACCTGCGGAAACGCTCACCCAGCCAGGAATATGGTTGGCCGTGGATATATAGCGGATAGTTTCGCTACCAATGGCATTTGCCGGGATAAAAGTGGCCGTGCCATCGCCATTGTCAGTAACACCAGGCCCTTCAAAACTGCCCAAAGCACCAGGAAGGTTACCCATTAGTGTGACTGGGGCATCGAGGTCGCAATAGGTATTGTCCAGCCCAGTAAAAGAAGGCGCAGGGAAGGCGCCGACCACCATCGTGATGGCGTTGCTCGTCACCGTGGGTGGGGCGGCACAAGGGTTATGGGTATTCATGTCACAAGTGACCACATTGCCATCTTCCAAAGCGTCAGTAGTATAGGTGTTGCTGTTTGTGCCAACAGGGTTTCCGTTCACCCTCCATTGGTAAACAGGTGAAGTTCCGCCGTTCGTCGGTGCGGCGGTGAAGGTTACGCTGGTGCCTGCGGCAAGGCTGCCACTTGGATTGGCATCAATGGCTACAGCGGCGGTCAACGGGCCATTGCATACAACTACTTCCATCGTAATCGCATTGCTCGTTGCCATGGTGGTACTGAGGCAAGGGTCGTTGCTGGTCAATTCGCAAGTGACGACATCGCCATTGGCCAAAGTGGCATTGGCGTAGGTGTCGCTGTCCGTGCCTACGGGATTGCCGTTCAATTTCCATTGATAGATAGGGGTATCGCCACCATAGAGCGGTGTCGCCGTGAACGTGGCATTGGTGCCTTGCTCGATGGCATCGCTGGGGTCAACGCTAATGGTGACCTCTGGCGGGCCGTTGAGTTGGATAATTTCAAAATTGGTGATGGGCTGACCATCACAATCTCCCCCTGGTGTCGGTAACCAACCTGTAGTTGGGGGAAATGGTGAATCCGTCGAGTTGTTAAAGAAGGCATCATCCAAAACCCACTCGTCGCCGTCAAAGTAAATTTCATATCCCTCTGTAACATGTGTCCAGTATCCTGCACCCTCATAATAATCAGTAAATAGATAATCACCGTCAAAACCACTGCAATTGGTCGTAATGTGGATTTTGGTACATTCTGGCGTTAATACGGTCTCCACCTCCATCGCAATCTCATTGCTCACTGCCATAGCCGGGTCAGTACAAGGGTCGCTGCTCGTCAACTCACAAGTCACCACATCGCCATCCTCCAAAGTGGTGCTGGTGTAGGTAGCCTGGTCCGTGCCGACGTTCGTGCCGTTCACTTTCCATTGATAGGCAGGGGTGCTGCCGCCGTTGGTGGGCGTGGCAGTGAAGGTGACGCTGGTGCCTTCGACGATGCTGTTGCCGGGGTCGGCGGCGATGGCGACCGCTGCCTCATTGCCATTCAGGTACAATTGAGAGAATGGAAGCCCAGAATTGTTTTCACCTGTGACCATCACATCCTGGTCACTGTCGCCGTCCACGTCCGCAAAGGCAATTGAACCCAATTGAACGGCATCGAACGGTGTGCCAGTGACTTCGGTAAACACGCCGCTGCCATTGTTCGTGTACAGTTTGGAAACCGACTGATTGGAAGCGTTAAATCCTGTGATAAGCGCGTCCTGGTCCAGGTCGCCATCCACGTCCGCAAAGGCAATGGAGCTTCCGTCCACCCCCTCGAACGGGGTACCTGTGACTTCGGTAAAAACGCCGCTGCCATTGTTCGTGAACAGTTTGGCGGTTTTTGCGAACGAAGCATTCACGCCAGTAATCAGCACATCTTTATAAGTGTCGCCGTTCACGTCCGCAAAGGCGACATCTCCTCTATCTACGCCAACGAACGGCGTACCTGTGACTTCGGTGAAAACGCCGTTGCCGTCGTTGGTGTACAAGATGGCAACTGGGCCAGGGGTTGAGTTGCTTCCGTTACCCGGCTTATTTTCGCCAACTGTATTATTTCCCGTTATCAGCAAATCCAGGTCATTGTCGCCGTCCACGTCCGCAAAGGCGATGGAACTTTCCCTGACCTGCTCGAAAGGATTGGCTGTGGCTTCCATAAAGACGGGTGGGCAGGGAGTTGCAACGGTCATGGTCACTTCATTGCTCGTCGCCGTAGTGGGGTCGGCGCAAGGCTCATTGCTCGTCATTTCGCACGTCACCACATCATTATTCGCCAAAGTGGTGCTGGTGTAGGTAGCCTGGTCCGTACCCACGTTCATGCCGTTCACTTTCCATTGGTAAGCAGGGGTGCTGCCGCCGTTGGTCGGGGTGGCGGTGAAGGTGACGCTGGTGCCGGGGGTGATGGCGCCGCTGGGGTCGGCGGCGATGGCAACTGTAGGGGTGAGCGTTCCGGACAGACTGCCGCAGCCGCCACTCAGGACAGGAGGGGCCGAGCCTTCGGCTAACCAACCAGTGCATGGCAATTCATCAACAGCGCCATCAAAATTTATGGCGATAAGTGAACCACTTGCTTTCATGCGCCAGGAGCTTCCATTATATTCGATAGTGGCATTGCCAAAACTCCAAACGGGCGCTCCATTCATAGAACCACTTGGCGTGTAAGTGCCATTGTGTATTTCATAACCATTATCGAAGCCCGTAACTATGACATTGGCTGGGGTAAAAGTACAAGGTGAACTCACCTCCATCGTAATCCCCATACTCGTCGCCGTAGCCGGGTCAGCGCAAGGGTCGTTGCTCGTCATTTCACAAGTCACTAAATCGCCATCCACCAGTGTGGTGCTGGTGTAGGTAGCCTGGTCCGTGCCGACGTTCGTGCCGTTCACTTTCCATTGGTAGGCAGGGGTGCTGCCGCCGTTGGTCGGGGTGGCAGTGAAGGTGACGCTGGTGCCAGCGGTTATGGCGCCGCTGGGGTCGGCGGCGATGGCGACGGAGGGGGTCAAACCGCTACCGGTCATTACCCGGTTGCCGGTGCCAGAACTTGCTACGGCGACAAATAGGCCATTGCCGTAGGTCACAGAACGCCAAGCGTTGTCCGCTGCAGAGGTTTGGATAGTCCAAGTGATGCCATTGGGGCTGGTCATCACCCGGTTGCCGGTGCCTGTACTTGAAAGGGCAACAAATAAGCCATTGCCATAGGTCAGGGCACGCCAATTATTATCCACTGGATAGGATTGGCTTGTCCAGGTAATCCCATCCGGGCTGGTCATCACCCGGTTGCCAGTGCCTGAAGTTGCTACGGCGACGAATAGGCCATTGCCGTAGGTCACGGCAAGCCATCCGTTGTCCGCCGCAGCAGTGCGGAGGGTCCAATTGATGCCATCGGGGCTGGTCATCACCCGGTTGACAACGCCAGCAAATGCCACAGCGACAAACAGGCCATTGCCATAGGTCACGGATGTCCATACATTATCCCCCGCAGAGGTGCGGCTGGTCCAGGCGATGCCATCGGGGCTGGTCATCACCCGGTCGCCGCTGCCGGTCTGGGCCACAGCGACAAATAGGCCATTGCCGTAGGTCACGGAAAGCCATTCATTATCCGCTGCAGAGGTGCGGATGGTCCAGGTAATGCCATCGGGGCTGGTCATCACCCGGTTGCCCGTGCCGGTCTGCGCCACAGCAACGAACAAGCCATTGCCGTAGGTCACGGAACGCCAATCGTTGTTCGCCGCAGAGGTGCGGATGGTCCAGGTAATGCCATCGGGGCTGGTCATCACCCGGTTGCCAGAACCGGTCTGTGCCACAGCGACAAACAAGCCATTGCCGTAGGTCACGGAATACCATTCGTTGTCTGCTGCGGAGGTTTGGGAGGTCCAAGCGCAAGCGACAGCGGGTGCGCTTACCTCCATCGTTATCCCATTGCTCGTCGCCGTCGTTGGGTCGGCGCAAGGGTCGCTGCTCGTCATTTCACAAGTCACTACGTCGCCATCTTGCAAAGTGGTGCTGGTGTAGGTGTCCTGGTCCGTGCCGACATTCATACCGTTCACTTTCCATTGGTAGGCAGGGGTACTGCCGCCGTTGGTCGGGGTGGCGGTGAAGGTGACGCTGGTGCCGGGGGTGATGGCGCCGCTGGGGTCAGCGGCGATGGAGACGGAAGCAGGGACTAAACTACCACTACCGGTCATTACCCGGTTGCCAGTACCTGAGCCTGCCACCGCTACAAATATACCATTGCCATAAGTCACGGATTGCCAAGTGTTGTTTGATGCAGGGGTACGGCTGGTCCAATTAATCCCATCGGGGCTCGTCATCACCAGATTGCCAAAGCCTAACGGCGCCACCGCTACAAATAAACCATTGCCGTAAGTCACGGAAAGCCAAAAGTTGGTCGCTGCAGGGGTAGTACGGCTGGTCCAATTGATGCCATCGGGGCTGGTCATCACCTGGTTGCCCGAGCCGCTCCTCGCCACGGCAACAAACAGGCCATCACCATAGGTCACGGAAGTCCAAGCGTTGTTCGCTGCAGCGGTGCGAAGGGTCCAGGCGATGCCATCAGGGCTGGTCATTACCAGATTACTGAAATTCGCCACGGCAACAAACAAGCCATTACCATAAGTCACGGACCACCACTCGTTATTTGCCGCAGAAGTTTGGATAGTCCAATTGATGCCGTCCGGGCTGGTCATTACCCGGTTGCCGGTGCCTGAAATTGCGACGGCGACAAATAAGCCATCGCCGTAGGTCACGGAAAGCCAAGCGTTGTTCGCTGCAGAGGTACGGATGGTCCAATTGATGCCATCGGGGCTGGTCATCACCCGGTTGCCGGTGCCTGAATTTGCTACGGCGACAAACAAGCCATTGCCGTAGGTCACGGAAGTCCAGTCGTTGTTCGCCGCAGAGGTTTGGCTGGTCCAAATGATGCCATCGGGACTGGTCATCACCCGGTTGCCGGTGCCTGAATTTGCGACGGCGACAAACACGCCGTTGCCGTAAGTCACGGAAGTCCAGGAATTGTCCGCCGCAGAGGTTTGGGAGGTCCAAAGGCAAGCGGCGATGGGTGCGGCAGCGGTCACCGTCATCGTTATCCCATTGCTCGTCGCCGTCGTTGGGTCAACACAAAGGGCACTGCTCGTCATTTCACAAGTCACCACATCGCCATCCACCAAAGTGGTGCTGGTGTAGGTGGCCTGGTTCGTGCCGACGTTCATACCGTTCACTTTCCATTGGTAGGCAGGGGTGCTGCCGCCGTTGGTCGGGGTGGCGGTGAAGGTGACGCTGGTGCCGGGGTGATGGAGTTGCCGGGGTCGGCGGCGATGGAGACAACTGGGGTGACATTGAAGGCGCAGCAATACGAGAGATTTGCATCTGGAGGTGTTCCACCAGCAAAGCCGACAAAACCTTGTTTACATGAGGAAATACTGCAGTCGGAGTGTTGCTGCCCAGCCCATTTGCCGGGGTATAATTGGTGTAGCTGGCGCCACCATTTGTGGAAATGCTCAATCCGCCGTTGGTGGTGGCAGCATAAACGGTACTGCCGACAGCGTACACATCACGTACCGTGTTGCTTCCTAATCCATTTGCCGTGGTGTAATTGGTATAGCTGGTACCACCGTTCGTGGAAATGCTCAATCCGGCTTGGTGGCAGCATAAACGGTATTTCCGACAGCAAACACCTTAGTTATGCTATTACTGCCAAGCCCATCTGACGTGGTGTAATTGGTGTAGCTGGTGCCACCGTTTGTGGAAATGCTCAATCCGGCTTGGGTCGCAGCATAAACGGTACTGCCGACAACATACACATCATTTACCCTGTTACTGCCCAATCCATTTGCCGTGGTGTAGTTGGTAAAATTAGTGCCTCCGTTCGTGGAAATGCTCACGCCACCTGATGAGGGAGCGGTAAAAGTAGCAGCATAGATGGTGTTGTTTACCACAGCTATCCCTCTAACAGTTCCACCCAAACCGTTTGCAGTATTATAGATGCTGTATGTCAAGCCCCATTAGTAGAAATGTATAAGCCGGAACTGTTACAGAAATAGATTGTGTCCCCTTGAGCGTAAACATCTGCTACCCTACTTGTGGAGAAGGTATTGAAAGTTTCCCCATCGTGTGAGATACTTAACCCCGCTCCAGTACCACCATAAACATTGTCACCTTCTGCAAATATGCATTCAGAATTGGTGATTGGGTAACCACTGGATACGGTCAGGGTATAGTAGCTGCTGCATGTTGGGCCGTTCACAACTGAGGTCACCGTCATCGTTATCCCATTGCTCGTCGCCGAAGCGGGCGAGGCACAGGGTCATTGCTGTTCATGATGCAAGTAATCACATCGCCATCGGCCAAAGCCGCATCCGTATAAGTAGCAGTGTAGTTGCCCACGTTCATCCCATTTTTATCCAGTCGTAACAGGGCGCAGCACCGCCATTGGTGGGCGTGGCCGTGAAGGTGACGCTGGTGCCAGGGGCAATGGTATTGCCCGGCTGGCAGCGATGGAGACCGATGGCGTGACAGGTGTGGAAGCACACGGCGCCGGACATCCGCTATCCACGATAAAAGTACCACAACCATCCAGGTCTGTCCATGCACCACAGGGGGGGGCAGGGGGGAGCAACTGGTGTTTTCAAACCAGTAGTCGTAGGGAGGGCCGTCATTTGTGAGAAAGCAACATTCCATTTGTTGTTTTCCCCAAAAATGGTGCTGTGGTCATTCGCTTCGGTGTAAGAAGGTTTGCCGTTTACGAGGCCAACGTAGGTGAAAGTCCCTCGGCGGAACAGCCGTTGATGCCCGAAGTCACCACTGGGGCGTAAAACGGCGAGCACCCCCAGTGATGTACAGCGGGCCACAGCCCCATACATCTGTCCAGCCATCACAGGGCGGCAGGGGCGAGTCTTGGGTGGTTTGATTAAAGATATTTCCATTAGAAACCAAAACCCATTTGGTGCCATCCCATTGTATCGTGATATTGGCATTACCTACAAGTTCATATTTAGGTTTACTGTTCAGTAAGGTAGTGTAATTGTAGGTACCATCTGTTTCGGCTGAACAGGTGGACCCCTGAAGTCACCACTGGGTCGTACTGCGCCTGCGCCGAAAAGGCAAAGGTGAAGAGCAGGGCGCCCAGCAGCAGGAATTTTGTAGCCCCGCTGCTTTGAAAAATGGGTGAATGCCGCAACCGCTTTCCTTACAGTAGGAGATAATGGCTGGGTGGACAGGTGTGAGGATCTTTTTTCATTATTTGTTTGCGTTAGAAATGGAAGATGAAGAGGTTATTCAGTCAGTATATTTTTCAAAAAGCCAATGGGGATAAACTCATCACATGAAAAGTGTTCCCCACGGCTTTAATTTTATCAGGGCCCGGCAAACCCCTATGGGCTTAGTTTCGGGCGGGTCAAATGGGCATACCTGTCCCACTCCGCTGTTAGGTGTGCAAGCAGGTCCTTTTGAATAAAACCCAATCGGAAATAGGGAAAGTGGACTTGGAAAAACGGGTTGGTTGGGGATGGAAATCCTGTTTTGAGATTATGTTTTTATTTCATGGATGCAAAAGTGGGCCTCTTGGGTTAACTTTTCAGAAAAAAGGGGCGGACAAAAAGCGGACAAAATAAGAAACCAAGTAAAATAAGGGTTCTGGCATCTACTTTTGCCCTATTCAACCAACAGACAATATAATGGCCTATCGTTTCCGCTTTGCAGTTTTTGCTTTTTTTCCCTTCCTTTCCTTCCTCGCCTGTCAGGATAATACTGCCCCCGATTCGGACAGTACGTTCTTTGAGTACCAGAATGCCGCCCACAATGGCGACTATCTTGCGACCTACCCCTTGTCCAATGCGGATTCGTGCGTTGCCCGCCTAAAGGCGGAAGTGCCCCCCTCCCTGCAGCCCTGGGGCTGCCTGTCTATCTGGTACCACATGCCGAGGACGAACCCGGCGGTGAATTTCCGGTTGTTGGACCTTTACGAAGAAAACTACCCGCACGATACCGTGACGGCTTTTGCACAAATGGTGCGGGGAGAGTTCTACGTGGATTTGGCCCAATTCGACTCTGCCCGCATTTGCCTGACGGATGCTTACCAACGGTACACCAGGCTGGGCAGGCCACTGGATGCCAGCGATGCGACCTATGTGATGGCCCGGAGCTATGTCTATCAAAACAATTTTGCGGATGCGCTGAAAAATTATTTTGAGGTGTTGGACTTGCTGAATGTGCACGACACCACCTTTTCCCACCGGCGGGCCACGCTGTACCAGGATATAGCGGTGGCTTATGAACGCAGCAACAACAGACCACAATTCTTGTCCTGGCTCCAAAAAAACTGGGACGCCGACTATTCAAAACTGGATAATGCCTGGCGGTACAGGGCGAGGACCGCATCTAACCTTTGCACCTACTACTTGAAAACAGACCCAGATTCCAGTCTTTTTTGGGTAAATATGGCACTCGATATTTTTAAACAAAACAACGAAGCAGCAGCCCCGCCTGCCCGGCTTATTTATTGGTTGGCAAGGGCCTACTTTGTTAAAGGAGAATGCGATACTGCCTTGCCCTATTTCCTGGATGCCTATCGCCGGAACCCGGACAAAAGCAACCTTTTTGGCTATTACCAATTCGGCATGACGCTGGGCGATTGTTATCTCTGCACCGGCAAACTGGACTCGGCCGAAATTTACCTGAAAGAGTCGCTTGCCTCGCCCGACACTGGCAACCTTGCGGCAACACACAATCTTTTGGGCGACGTATATGCCAAACGGGGTGATTGGAAACATGCTTTTGACGAAGTGAAAGAAAGCCGGCGGCTGTTTGAAATCAAGTTTACGGCAGACAAGGCGAAGGAGGTGGCAGAATTGGAGGCCCGCTACGAAAACGCCCAGCAAGAACGGCGCATCCAGGAATTGGAACAGGAGCGCAAAAGCACCATACAGCAAAACACTATCATTGCCCTCCTCGCCATGCTCGCCTTGGGGTTTTCGGCCTCCCTTTACCTGCGGCAGCGGGGCCGCCACCGCATTTTGGAACAGGAGAACGAGTTGTTGGAACAGGACAAAAAACTGTTGGAACAGGAAAAGGAACTTGCAGAAGCCAGAGAACTGCTCAAAGACAAAGCACTCGAACGCTCGCAGACCGAATTGCACCAATCAAACAGCGCCCTGAAAACCACGAAAGAAGAACTGGATACAACCTCCCGCCTGCTCGCCCTCAAGAACCACCTCATTGAAGAACTGCAAATGCGCCTCAACACCCAGCACCTCGCCCCGCCCGAAGAAACCACTCATGGGCCAATGGAGAGCAACTCATTGCGCAGCCTGAAAATCCTGACGGACACGGATTGGGTGCATTTCCGCCAGCAGTTCGAGCAAAGTTTTCCGGGCTTTCTGAACAGCCTTAAAAAGGAGTACCCCAGGATGACCGCCGCCGAGACCCGGCTTTTTTTATTGCTAAAACTGGATTTTGATAAAATAGAAATCGCCGAGACACTGGGCATTTCACCCGAAAGCGTGATGCGCAGCCGCCGCCGCCTGAGCAACAAACTCGGCCTGGCAGAAACGGCCGACCTTGATAATTTTATCCAGGCGTTTACAGTGGGGGAGACATTTACCAAAAAGGGCGATACCTGAAAGTTGTATGACCGCTTGGTCGGTTTATTTCCTTCTTTTTTAATTGAAGAGGGCCGAAGTGGCCCTGCCAGAGTTGTTCCGACAATAAATCAATGATGTGTCATCGGCATCCAGGAAGGCTGCGTGCTCGTGCGGGTTGAAAGGCTGAAAAGGGACAATGCCCTGCAAGTGCGGCAATGGGCCACCGAGGTTGGTGAGACCTGCGTCGGCCGTTGGCACAACAGCTTGGTACTCAATGGCAAGAACCTGGATGTCGGGGTCAACTACTTCGAGTTCGAGCAGTTCGACCGCAAGGGAGTCCGCACCGCACAAAAATAAAGGCCGGACTTCTCATAAAGCCCGGCCTTCTAAATTACTCCAATTTGTTCTCTGACGCTCCAGGGCCTAACTTTTTAGGTACCCTGGCTCATCAGATATAAATACTGCTCTATTCATGGGAAATTTGGGAAAATAAAAAGTTGAGAATTTGTAGCCCAGGCCACCAAATCCACTTTAAAAAACGGTGGGGATTGCCTCATCTCAAAAAAAAGACAACCCCACCGAGCATTTGACTTTTAGGAGCACTGTTCGGGTTTTGCTAAATTTTGTTTTCATCTGTCCGTTAACCAAAATACTTTTATTTGATGGTCAGCTTATGTTTATTCAGCGATTTTTCATAAAAAACGATAACCAGTTATGAGATCATTGTTATTTTAAAACGGGTCTTTTGCATAGCGTGAGTTATAACTGAAATGGTGTTTTAGGTAACGATGAAAAAATAACTTCACCATTTTGATTTTGAAAACCCCAGCAATGGAGGGGTTTTTTAAAAATAATCCCGATGTGAAATCGGGATTATTTTTCCTTTGATCCTTAATAATTCCCTTTCTCATTCAAAATCATCAGTTTTTTTTAATGTCCATGACCCCCCTTGGTTCCACTTTCAGTTCACAGTTCAGTTGCACTTCCAGCGCCCGGCCGTAGCCTCGTTTCCCGGCTGCCAGTATTACGTTGTGGCCCGAAGGGATCACTACATGGTGGCATGGCTGCGATACTTTGCCCAGACTCCAGTTAGCTGCATCGTTCCAGTACGTTCCGTTGGTGAGTTGCAAGTTTTTCCTTCCCCAAACGTGCCTCCATCATTTTTTTCATTTGTTTTTGAAAATGAAAAAATCGAGTAAAACAAACTTGTGACGGGGCAAATGTAATTTGCAAGAAAGGGCGATATGAAAAAATGTGGCGAACCGACGGAATGCTGTGGCGGGCGACAGGAATGCTGTGGCCAAGGGGGATTCCAGAACAAAGCAATACGCTATTTTTGGAAATATTACGGGGCATTTTTTTCTTTGCAATGCAATGCCGACCTTGGTTCAAATACAACATCTAAACACAAACGATGATTGCCTCCTTTGCCCGTTCAGTCTGTTTTTTCAAATACTTGATTTTTTTGCCTGCCTTCTGTGCCCCATCCCTGCTCCCGGCGAGCAACGTGGTTGACAGCCTGTACCAAACCATCCAAAGCGCCGCTTCGCCGGAAAAAAAGGTGGAGCGGTACTATGCCCTGTTCAAATACCTGAGCAAAACGAATGACCCCCGAATCAAGGAATATGCGGAAGAACTGTACGCCTACTCCGAAAAAGAGAGCCTTCCCCAAGGCCTGGGGTATAGCCACAGCTCGCTGGGGTTTTACAACCTTTACCAGGGGAATGACCTCCAGGCATCGGTAGAACATTACCGGAAGGCCCGTGAACAGTTTGCTATTGCCGGCGACATGCCACAGGCAGTAAGGTCGTCCATCAACCTGGGCATTGCCTTTGAACGGCTGGGGCAGGGCGAACAGATGGAACAGGCGTATGACGAGGCCCTGCAAATTGCCGAACAATCCAAAGACCCCAACGCCCTGCAAATGGCTTACAAAGCGAAAGGTGAAATACTGGGCTTCAGGGGCAGGGTAAAAGAAGCGCTCCAGTATTTTGAAAAGGCACTCGATGCCAATAAAAAACTGGACGAGCCTTTCCTCCGTGCCCAGATACTTTTTGGACAGGGCCGGCTTTTGTCCCAAACAGAGCCGCAAAAGGCCGTTGCGGTGTTGGAGGAGGCCGAACAAATCGGAAAGGACATCGGCGAGCACCATTTCGTGCTGTATGTCCGGCAATCGCTCACCACTACTTATAGCCGCATCGGCGATTTCGGCAAGGCCATCGAAGTGGCCACCACAAGGCTGCGTGATGCGGAAAAAATGGGTGACACCATACAAATGGTCAATGCGTACAACGACCTGGGGCCGCTTTACGACAACCTGGAAGATGATGAAATGGCACTGGAGCAATACCGGAAGGCGCTGGAAGTAATGGAAACAGTGGATCATCCCAATGGCATGATGACCACGCTCGGCAACCTGGGCCTGTTTTACAAGGATAGGAGGGATCACGAAAAGGCCCTTTCTTATTTTGAAAAATCCATGTCCCTCGCCGACAGCACGGGCTTGGATTTGATAAAACTGAACATCCTGAACGAAGCCGGGTACAGTTACCTCAAAACAGGGGCCTTGGAAAAAGGCAAACAATGCTTCGAGGAAACCCTGATCCTCAACGCCGGGCAGGACGAGTCCCGGGACCAATATGCCAACCTGGGCCTGGGCATGTACCAATATGAAGTCAAAAATTACCGGAAGGCCATTGAATACCTGATGCCCGTGCAGGCCTATGCACAAGAAAAACAGGATTTCATTCTTTTGAAAGACGCTTCGAATTACCTGCGAAAAGGCCACTCAAGCCTCGGCAATTATAAAGAGGCCCTGGCCTGGACAGAGACTTACATGGGCACGATGGACTCTATCCGCAATGCGGAAAACCTGAAAAAAATTACCACCCTGCGGCTGACCGCCGGATTCGAAAAAGAAAAAGAACTCATCGCCCTGGAGCAGCAGCAAAAAGAAGCGCTCCTGCAAGCGGAGACCAAACAGAGCCGGACCATCGCTTTTGCCGTCGGCGCACTGGCCCTGCTGGGCTTCGGCTTCTTCTGGAACGCACGCCGCAAAAACCAGGTCATCGCTGCGCAAAACCAGCAGCTCGAACAGCTCAACCGCACCAAAGACCGCATCTTTTCCATCATCGGGCACGACCTGCGCAAGCCGGCCATCGCCTTCCGGGGCATCGCCCAGAAGGTGAACTATTTGTTGAAAAAACAGGACTACGCCACCCTGGAGCGCTTCGGCAATGAAATCGAAAACGACGCCCTGGCCCTCAACCAACTCACCGACAACCTGCTCAACTGGGCACTGACGCAAAAGAACGTGATGCCCTACAACCCGCAGGCTTTGCAGGTGGCCGCCATTGTGGAAGAGGAGATGGCCCTTTTTCAAAAAGCAGCCGCTGAGAAAAAAGTGACCCTGGCGTCGGATGTGCCGGAAGGCCTCTCCGTCTTCGCCGATGTCAATGCCCTGCGCACCATCATCCGCAACCTGCTGGACAATGCCATCAAGTACACCCCCGAAGACGGCCGTGTGGAAATCGCTGCAAAGGATGGAGCGGAAGGCGTGAAAATCGTCGTCAGCGATACGGGCATCGGCATGCCCGAAAGCAAGCTAAAGGATATTTTCCTGCTGCGGGAAGGCAAGAGCGAAAAAGGCACGGCCGGCGAAAAAGGCGCCGGGCTAGGGCTGCAACTGGTGCACGAGTTGGTACAACTGAACCGGGGCGCCATCGAAGTGGCGAGCCGCCCGGGGCTGGGTACCCGGTTCGAAGTGCGGATGCCAAGGCGGCTTGAGGCTGCCTGAAAATAGTTGGTTAAAACCACTCGCCACAGCAGGGCTGCCACTCGCCACAGGATATCGACGGTTCGCCACATTTTTCCATTCCGTTTTTTTTATGCGCTACCTTGGTGGGAAATATACTCCTGCACGGCAGGTTTTGTCAGGAATAGATTGGTTGATAAGGGTTTATTTTGGTGATTATCAACCCTCATCAACTTAATGCCTTCGGACAAAAAACATGAGACTGTTCAAAAAACTGTGTCAATTTCTCACAAGTGATTGATTGTGAGAGTGTATTTTTTTTCAAAAACACATTTCCCTGAATAATCTCCAAACCATCCGTGCTAAAGTATAGTAAAAAGACAAAGACTCTCTGCAACATGGAATCATTCAAATTAGACATCCTGATCGTTGAAGACAATCTTTCTTTCTCACTTGAGCTGGCCATACTGGTCAATGACATCGGCTACAACGTCATCGGCCCGGTGGATAATGCGAAGGAGGCACTGGAGTTGATTTATGGCCGGAAGCCCGATATCATTTTGATGGACCACGAGATAAAAGGGGACATGATGGGCATCGAACTGGGCGAGAAGATCCAGCACCTGAACATCCCGATTCTGTACATCACCTCCTTCGGCGATGACGAGCATTACAACCGGGCCAAAAAGTCGAATATGATCGGCTACCTCGTGAAGCCGATCGAAAAGATCAGCCTGCGCACGGCGCTGGAGTTGTCCGTTCAAAATGCTTACCTTAAAAGCAAAGAAACCGGCCAGGAAAAACCGGCCACGAACAACCAGTTCCTTTCAAAAGAGTGTCTGTTCATCAAAAAGAATGGGACTTTTCACAGGCTGGCCATTGCGGCGATCACTTACATCATGTCCAATGACAATTACTCAGAAATTTTCACCTCAGACGGTGGGTCTTTCATTGCCCGCACTCCCTTATCGAAGCTGGAAGAAATGCTCCCAGCCGAAGATTTTATGCGCACACACCGGCAGTACATCATCCGGCTGGATAAGGTTGACGTTATTGAACTTTACGAAGGTTTTATAAAAATAGGAGGAGAAAAGCTGCCCATTACCCGTGACAAACGCCGGGAGTTGTCCGCAATGCTCAAAATCCTGAAATGAGCGGTACTGCCGGGGGTGTGGCGGGATTCAATGAAAAATATTTATCCAACCTCTTTACCGAGACTTCAGGAAGCTGTCATTCCTCCAATACCTGATGTAATTTTCATTTATAGACAGTCACATTGAAAATTGATTGGAACAAAATCCTAAGCCAGTGATTTTCAACAAAATGACTTCAATGACCAATGACTTTTAATGACGATTGTCTATAATAATAATAAAGGCAAGTTTATGTGAAGTCATGCCCGTGAGGTGGGAGGCTGTCTCATAAATCACTTTTTCAAAAACATGGCAGAATTTAATTTTAACCTATAGTGACATAGCCACAACCAAAGAGGTGACATCTTTTTGCCTGCTCTACATTAAAATTTTCAGCAGGTAATTCAAAGGCAAAAAGGTGTCATCTCGTGGGCGACCATTTCAAGATGACACCTTTTCGCCTTGAAAATTCTGCTGAAATTCAAAATTGCCGAAGGCGAAAAGATGTCAACTCAAAAACTACAATACATACTAAAAAAGATTGTTTTTTTAGCAAACTTTTTCTTATAAAATACTGAAAGTCAAAACCTTAGAACATATTTTGAAAATATCTATCATCTTGTAACCCCCCGTTTCAACGGGGGGCTTGCAATAGGCCCTGCCCACATCTATCTTCTTTACAAAACATCCGCATCACAGTTGGATGTGATGTTTTGTAAAGATGTTGGATGGATGTATAGGTTGTGTTGCCCCCCCGTTGAAACAGGGGGGGCAAGATGATAGATGCCCTTCCAGTTCTAATTTGGATGTGGCTTCGCCACTATAAGTTTAAAAAAATTCTGCGTTCAAAATTCCATGTTTACTTATGAGACAGCCACTTTTGAACGTGCAGCCGAACCCCCGTTCGGCATAAGTTCTGCCGAACGGGGGTGATGATAACTATTCTTTATTATTTTCAGGCGCAGCCTGCGTACAAGCCTGGATCAGCGCATCGAAAATAGCTCCCAATTCGATCGTTACGTTGCTGTTGAGTAAGACCCCGCTGTCGGAGATAAACTGAACCGTAGCGCCATTCGCCACCGTGGCATTATTTGCCGTCAGGTCTCCCTGAGAGCGGTAAGTATTCGAGGTGACATTCCCCGTTACCATCAGGTTAGGCGTACAGTTATTAGCGCTGCCGGTTACGGTCACGAGCTTGAAGTTGGAACTGAAAACGGCGCAGTTGTTCGCCAGGATGGTTTCCACAGTCTGGCCGATCCAGGTGGACGGGTCAGCGTTCGGTGGAGGCGTCGGGCCGCCGTTTTTATAGGAAACACCGTAAATCTGGTAACTACCAGCCGTCAGGGAAGTGAAGTTGGCCGTTGCATTCTGGACAGCTACCTGGTTGTTTGTAGTGTTCACCGCTACGTAAGTATAACCCGTATTGGTTGGAGCAGCAACCCCAGACTTGTACACGGAACCTGCACCGGAGATATTGATGGTTTTCGTGCCGTAGTTTTGGTTGACCGTCCAGACCACCATTTTGTAGGCGGTGCAAGCAGTCAAACTGACGGTCTTGCTCGAAGTGATACCGCCAATCGCACCAAAAGAATTCGAGCCGATAAACGTACCGGCACAAGGCATGGCAGGGTTATAGCCCGCAGCCAAGAAAATAGAAGCGACGACGGTCTGGCCGCCCTGCTCTCCAAAAGTATAGTTCCCAGTTGCAGAAACGGCAAAATCCAGCACTTCATAATTCTCAGTGCCCCCCCATGCAGTTTGGCAGGTGTTGCCATTTTGTACGGTTGCATTGGCCAGCGGGCCGGTAGGGCTGTTAGCAGTCAGGTTAAAAGCGTTGGAAGTGATCGGTGCACCGAAGTAGTTATTCAGCGCCAGGTTGAGGCCGGCATTGCCCTGGCTGAATGACATCGCCGTCGTGGGGCAGATGTTGTTCGTCGTGGCCGGGCAGTCGGAAGTGATCGTGACGTTGGAGTTTGAAATATCAAAAAACTTGAAGCAAGCCGTGCCACACTCCACCCGGATGCGGGCTGTCGTTGTGTTTGGGATGGTGTTCGGAATGGTAACAGACTCAGTACCATCATTGGCGGTGCTGGCAGCGAGGGTGAACGGGTAGGTCAAGCCGCCGTCAATGGAAAGTTTGATGGCCACGTTTGCACAACTGATCGGGGCGGCGGTCGTCCCGGCCACGTTCCAGGTGATGGTGGTGGCATTGCCCGCAGTGAGCGTGCCACTGTTTGGTGCAGTGAGGGCGAATGGAGCGCCCGTGTTCACAAAGTTGATGGTCGCATCCGCAAATTCCACCCCGCCAGAAGTGGTGTTGTTGTCCCGAACAGTAAGGCGAAGCGTGACCTTCCCTGCTATCTCGGGCAGCAGTTCGCCCTGCCAGTTGTTCAGCGTAAGTGTGGCGGCAGTCTGAGCGTCGCCATTGTAATTGCCGGAGGCGATGATGTCCAATTGCGGAAAAGTACGGCTTGGGCTACTGGATGGAAAACGGGAACGAAAGATCGGGTAAATGAAATTGTCCGGTGCCGTGCCTGCCGACAAGGTCGGGCCATCAATTGGGTTGAATGCGTTGGGGGCATTGTTGTACTGCTCCCAACAATAGGTTAGCTGGGTAGCCGGGTCGTTGGCATCCGTAGCGGAGCCTGTTATTTCAAAAGGGGTCCGGGTCGGCATGTTAAAGGATGCACCGCAGGGGTTGGCATTCGGCACCGGCACCGAATTGCCAGAATTGACATTGCTTTCACAAGTAGCTGTAGGCCCTTCTATCCAGTCGTCCACTTGCTTGATGGAATGGGTATGGTAATAGGAAATATTGCCCAGGTTTGGGATGTTTTGTGGCGGACAAATCTGAGCGTAGGATACAATGGTCGAGCCGCCGCCCGGTTCAAAGGAGGTGTTCCCATTAAACTGGTTGGGGTTGGCACAGTTGCCTGAGCTGGCACTAAAGGTGTGGTCAGCATTGAACTGGTGCGTGAACTCGTGCGACAGCAGATCAATCCATCCTGCACCTTGCGGGTTCGATACGCCCGACCCGCCACCTGCTTTAATCGGGCCGAGGCCATTTACGAAAACGTCATTGCAAACCCCCTGCAGGTAGGCAGCACCGCCACCCCCTAAATTATTGCCGACACGGCCTGAAAACAAGTGGCCGACATCGTAAGAGTTTCGTGCCACTATTGCGTTGTCGGTGCCTCCAGTTGTGCCGTCGTGGCCCGTCTGGTTGGTTTCCAAAAAAAGGTGATGCACTACAGATTCGTCAATCCATTCTGGATTGCTCATACCACCACCCGCCGCAAAACCCGATGGGTTTCCTGTCAGGTAAATGGTGGTATTCGCTGTCAGGTTCAGTTTCACGGCCATTTCCGGGGTATAAAAGCCGTTCATGCTGTTGACGGCCGTCATGATGGCCATTTCAACACAAGACCTGGTTGGATTAGCGCCGCAAAGGGCAACCGAATATTCTTTGTCGGCAATGACGTGCATCCTGAACTCCCTGCGAATAGCACCGATGTTATAGCTCATCATCATCATTTTCGCTACAGGGTCGGCTTCGTGCTGGTGGCTGGCCCCATCGGGCGTGTGCTTGTGCTCAAAACCATCCGGGTAACGTGCGTCGTCGTCGCTGTGCGGGAAGTCGTTGGCTTTTTTGTAGAAAACCTTGTGCAAGGCGCTGCCGTAGCTTTCTGCCTCGATGTAAACGTCCCCGTCTTTCGTGGACATGATCGCCTCGACACCTTTTGGCGACAGGGTCAAACGCCCCCTGATGCTTGGGTCGTCCGTGCCCTGAAAGGAGTAGGTCATGATGTCCGGCAGGCGGTCGTACACTTCCTGCGGAGCGATGAGCGACTTTTCGACCCGGACCGTGACCGTGCCGCCGCCTGGCAGTGGCAGGTCAGTGACGATGGCCTTGGATTTGGCTTCCGGCGTCAGCTCCATAGGAGCATTGGCAAGCCAGTCACCCATCGTTTTCACGTCAATCGAGGTGAGGTAAGGCGTTTCTTTGGTGAATCTTTGGGCATGAAGGCTAAAGCTGCAAAGCAGCAACAAAACACCCATGGCCCATGCAGGCATTTTATTGAAATCGGAGGATAAATTACATTTCATAAACCATTGTTTTATATGTGAATATTTCAAGTTAAAAATTAATGGACTCCTGTTGCCCCGGTTTTTCAAAAATGAGATAACCCTGCCTGCTGCCGGGACCTTTCAGGTGAACGATGTTCTGCTGGTCCCTGTAAAGCTCCCTCAGCAGTTCGTTGGTGACGCTGACGGTTTTTACTTTTCCCAGGTTTTGGGCCTGCAGGTGAATCCAGACGGCGAGGCCGTCTTCTGAGGCTTTTTTGTCCACCCAGGCGGGTTGAATCAATTGGCCGTTCACCCTGATTTTTATTTTTGAAAACAGGTATTTCATCAAAATTGTATTGGCATCGGGGGCCTCGCCTGGGGTGAGGAGTTTTGGGTCGCCCAGCCCGTTCAGGACGAGTGCGGCGGTCAGGTCGTCGAGCCAGATGTGGCATTTCAGATCGAGCGTGTTTTCAACCGGGAAGGTGATCTGGCATTTACTCAGGTGTATATCGTGCGCTGCCGGAAAAGGCAAACTTGCTCCCAGCCAGACGACGCTGAAAACAAGCAGGAATGCCAGACATATAGCTTTGTTTTTCATCACCAGAATTTCGTTTCCAGCATGAGAACCAGCGCCACACCGGCCGCTGCGCCCGACACGAACACCACCCACTCACGCTGTTTGGTTTTTAAAATATTGAAAGCAACATAAGAGATTCCTAATATCAATCCGACAATCACCAGTTGTCCCAATTCCACCCCGATGTTGAAGGCCAGTAATTGAGTAAGCAACTGCCCCTCTTCACCCGGCATCAGCGAGGAGCGGAAGAAGTTGGAGAATCCCATGCCGTGAACCAGCCCAAACGCCAGTGCGAACAGGTAATTCAGGCGGATGAGCTGCTGGTTTTCAGAGGTGCCGTTATTCTTATGCATCACATTGTAAATGGCAGTCAGCAGGATCGTCACCGGGATGAGAAATTCGATTATTTCGCCTGGAAAGCGAACGATGCCAAGCGCCGACAGCGCCAGGGTCAGCGAATGGCCGATGGTGAATGCGGTGGCGAGCAGGGCCACTTTTTTCCACGCTGAAAAAGTATAGACAGCGCACAAAGCGACCAGGAACAGGATGTGATCGTATCCGTTGAGGTCGAGGATGTGATCGAAACCCAGTTGAACAAATGTTATGAATGGTGAGTGCATGCTCATCTTTTTATTAATTGAAATTGACTTTTTAACCGATTTTATGACCACAGACCTTTGACATTGCCTCAGGCAACCTGCAATGTCATGTCATGAGGGCTGCTAACAGTGTCTTCGTGACAGCCCTCACGATGTTGCAGGTGGTCTTCGACTATGACAAAGCCGAGTGGAATAAAATCGCCTAAGTTTTCAAAGTCAAAAAAAAAAACCGCCTGCTATGAAGTCAGGCGACCGGGTTTATTGTTTTCAAAGATCAAATAGAATAAGCGGGTTAATCAGGAGCAGCCGGTCGTATGAACCAGGCTCAGATGTATTATAAAGTTTGCTTGTTTTTGCGCTGTCCGGGCTTGTTTTTTTTAGTTGATTTAATGCAGGATTCAGAAGGTTTTTTGCTGATATTTCAGCGTTGCAAAATGCGCCACATCAAATGGCTTAAATCAAGTCAAATGTAGCGTTACTTGAATTACGCTTCTGAATTTTGTGGTGAGCTGACGCTATGTTGTGGTGAGCTGACGCTTTGTTGTGGTGAATGGACGTATTTGCATTGCTGAACAGCAGTTTGGTTTGTCCGGTAAAACCATAGGCCCTGCCCCTGTTCCAGGACGCCTTCCGCCGCAACCCCTTCAAAGGGAACCTGATTTCCTATTATCAAGTACCCTTGGGAAATGCTACCTCTGCCTTGAAAAATTGGATTCGGCAAAGTGGTTCATCCAGGAATCGCTGGCCTCTCCCGACACGGGCAACCTCTCTTTCGCACATGAATTGCTGACGGCACCTCGCCCTGTCCGAAGAAAGCACCGGCGATACCTGAACGTTGTATGGCCGCTTGGTCGGAGTATTTCCTTCTTTTTCCTAGGTGTGGGCCGAAGTGCCCCTGCTGGTCAGCGATTCCCGCCTAGCCTTTATGGCTTAACCTTCCTTTCAAATAACCGGATTGTTTTGTTTTGGCTCCATAATTAAATGTCCGATGCGACAGATGTCCAAGTATTTGGGCATTTTGTCCAAGCTCTTTTGGCTTTTATTACCGCAATTTGGGGAGGAAATAGTTCATGTGTATAACCAATAAAATTCCCTTCACCATGAAAACAAAAATTTTACTCCCCCTGGCATTTGCCGCCGCATACTTCACCTTGCCGCAAATTGCCCATTCCCAGCTTTGGGAAACGGAAACCCTCCGCACCGGCATTGAGGGTGCGTGGATACGGACAGCTGATTTCGACAACGATGGCGACCCCGATGTGCTCATTCAGGCCGGTGATTCCGTCTATTGGCATGAAAATCTGCAACCCGGTTGGGAAGCACACCTCATCGACCCTTCCTTTTTCAATTCTGGATATGCCTGGGTGGACGTCCAGGATCTGGATGGTGATGGCGATCCCGATGTTTTGAAGGCACCTATTTCATTGGTAGAGCCGAACGAGCTGACCTGGAATGAAAATATTTCCCATGGTTCCGCCTGGGAGAAACACACGATTCTAAGCACTCCCTATTACATAGGCTGGATGGAAGGATCGTATGGCGATCTCGACGGAGATGGCGATCTGGATATTGTCGTACCTGAGTACTATGGGGGATTGGGCAGCCTGTATTGGCTTGAAAATATAGACAATTCTGGAGCGTATAATCCGCATACATTAAGAACAGGAGATCATAATTACAGTACTGTTGCAGACTTGGATGGCGATGGTGATCTTGACATTGTATCTGCTGTTAATGAAGTCTTTTGGCTGGAAAATCATTTGCCAGATACAAGCTGGGTTCAGCACCAGGTTATTGGGGTAGGAACGACATACCATTATGGAGGATTTTGCAGCGACCTGAATGGTGATGGGGCGCTCGACGTTGTTTCGAATTCAGATGGAAAGGTGGCCTACTATTCAAATCCTGGGTGGGAGGAGGCAAATATCAATCTGTCCCCAACCATTCAACTTGGCAAGATTGGCGATCTGGATAATGACGGAGACCCCGATGTAACCTATGGGGGGAATGGTTTTGGTACTACGCCGCAAGCCCTGGGTTGGGCCGAAAACCAGGATAATGGAACGATATGGGTACTGCACGATATCACTCTGCCAACTACTTCACAAGTATTCTGTAGTGGGCTGGCTGATATTGATGGCGATGGGGATTTGGACATGGTATCGCTTGATTTCAATACCAACGCTGGATCCGGCTCTGTCTTTTGGGCAGCCAACCCATTGATTTCATCGGCCACAAAAAACCAGCCTCGCCAAGCTTTTCAGGTTACTGTCTCGCCTAACCCAGCCAGTGATTACTTGATTATTTCTATTGAAAACGAAAGACAGGAAACTTTCCAGGCGGAGCTATTCGATATGACCGGCAAACTATGCCGAAATATGGCTGAAACGACCGGAAAGCAATTGACCC
Organism: Lewinellaceae bacterium; assembly: GCA_020636005.1. Lineage (GTDB taxonomy): Bacteria > Bacteroidota > Bacteroidia > Chitinophagales > Saprospiraceae > UBA6168. The sequence continues at coordinate 307,914 of JACJYR010000005.1, read as the reverse complement.
TGGGCATCAGCGACCTCCCGCCAGGCGCTTACATCGTCAGGGTGGTATGTGATCACGGTACCGCCATCCGTAAGTTGGCCAAACAATAAGCTGATAAGGATGCTGCTTCACCGAGCTCAATCCCTCTTCTCCGGACAGGGGTGAAAACGACAAGGCTTCATTCCTGCCTATCCTAAAATGCTTGACTATGAAACTTTTTACCAATCCTCAAAAGTGGCTGGTGTGCGGTTTATTGACCTGCGCCTGCCTGACCGCCGCTATTTCACAATGGACGGTGGAACAAATGCCAAACCAACATGGCCAGTTTTCTGCGGTCTCCCTGGGCGGCCGGGTGTTTTTTGGGCCAGCCAGTTCCTTTTCCGGCTTTCATTCCCATGTTGACGTATATAATGCTGAATATGGGGCATGGGAGCAAACTTTGGAAGTATCAACGCCACGCTGCAATGCAGCCGGCGTAGCCACTGAAGGCAGGGTTTACTTTGCCGGCGGCCTGTCCAACTCCTGGCTCTCCCCTGTCATGCTCGACGTTGTGGACATTTACGATACCCTGAGCGGGGAGTGGACAACTGAATCATTGTCGGAAGGCCGCAGTGAATTGAGTGCCGTACACGCAGGGGGTAAATTGCTCTTTGCTGGCGGCATTTCCAACCTTACCGGTGATTTTGTCTCGACCCCAACCATCATCACTACTTCCTCCGTGGTGGACATCTATGATTTGGCAACAGGCGAATGGAGCACCGCCAACCTGTCAAGGCCACGGGTGGGCATGGCCGCCGCAGTAGCAGGCAACATCGCCGTGTTCGCCGGGGGGCAAACGGCGAGCGGTACGGTGACAGACACCATGGATATCTACGATGCTGCGACAGGGCTATGGTCCGTCACGACGCTTTCGGAGGCCAAGGGCTGGTGTTCCGCAGAAATACTCAACGGAAAAGCTTTCATTGCAGGGGGAGTCACGGGCGATTTTGAGGTTACCGATAAGGTTGAAATTCTCGATCTTGAAACCATGACCTGGGAAAGCGCCCAGCTTTCTGAAGCCCGTGGCGGCATGAGAAGCGCTGTAATGGGCGAAAGGATTTTTTTCGCCGCAGGCGGAAAATACGACCTGACCCATTACATCTGGACATCCCCGTTTTCGGCTATGGTGGACATCTATGATGCTGCTGCCCAGGAATGGACAACCGATGAACTTCAGAATGGAAGAATCAACCATGCCGCCGCTGTCGCACGCAACCAATTTTTTGTAGCGGGCGGAGCTGGCTCTTTTGATGAAGTCGAAATTTTTACAGATCCGACTTTCAGTGCCGCCCGGGAGAGGTCGGAGGATATTGGTTTTTCAATCTTCCCTAATCCTGCTTCAGGCCAACTACGGCTTGAAGTTCAAAATGGTAATAACCATGCTCTTACAGTGCAAATTTTTGACCTGAACGGCAAGCTGTTGAAGGCAGTTGAAATGCCAAACGGCAATTGGCTTTCGATGAATGTAGCGGACATGAATGCCGGCATTCACATCGTCAAAATCTCCGGCGAACAAGGAACTACCACCAAAAAATTAGTTAAACAATGATTTTTTGCTGGCATGCTTTCGGGCCTGCCACCAGATGATTGTCAAACCCTGCTTTTTATCAAGAAAATTTTGGTCGCTCATATTCTCTTTGTACTGAAACAGGAAGCACAAGAGGCTGCCTCATAAGTCGCCTCTGCCCTCGTAACCGCCAAATTTATTTGGCGACAAGCAAAATAAAGGCAGCATTCTAAAATGAAAAGCGCTCAATCCTTATAGGCGACCAAATAATAAAAATTGACTTTTTAACCGATTTTATAACCTCCTCCCCCTTGTCATTGCCGAAGGCAACCTGCACGTCATGAGGGCTGCTAAAAGTGCCTTCGTAACAGCCCTCGTGACGTTGCAGGTCGCCTTCGGCGATGACAAGGCAGGGCGAAATAAAATCGCTTAAGGAACGATGAAAAAATAACTTCACCATTTTGATTTTGAAAACCCCAGCAATGGAAGGGTTTTTTAAAAATAATCCCGATTTCACATACGGCTTTTGCACCGAAATCGGCCATAAAACCCCAGTTCATTGACATTTTAGGATAACCATTTTGGTTCAAAAGTTAAAACCATTACCTTTTGTTCCAAAACTGAGAACATGATGCTATTGGTTGACTTTCCAAGTATTGTAAAGAAATACGCCCCGATTTTTGAGCATTGTTTCAGCCCGGAAGGCTATGAACATTTCAAGAAGGCCGTATCGGGGTTCATTGTCAGCGACAACAAGACCCTGGAGGCCATCAACCGGATGTTCATCCATTCCCCCCGACACCAGGCCAGTTTCAACAAATTCTTCAACCGCCAGAACTTTGACCTTGAAGAAATCAACCTTGTCCGGCTGGACATGCTCCAGGGCGGTGCCGGTACCTGCTTCAAGGAAAAGGGCGTGCTGAGTGTGGACAATAGCCTGCTGAAGCACTATGGCAGGCACTTCGACAATATCTACTATCATTTCGATTATGTCCACAAATGCTACCGTTGGGCGCACGACCTGGTCACGCTGCACTACAGCGACGACCTGACGGACTATCCTGTCTTGTACCGTATGTGTAGGGAGCCGCCCGATTGGGAAGCCGTGGCCACTTACCTGCGTGGCCGGGGCTTTGTGATAAACGAACAGAAATGGGACAACAGACACAGCCAGCCCCAACAGTGGCGCAACTATATCCGTGCCCCGCTACAAGGACGGCCGGAAGAAACACCCCGGTGTGGTAAGCATCTATAAGACCAAAACCTCATCGCCCTTGAACTGCTGCGGAAGTTCCGTTCCATGTGCCCACAAGACAGCTTCCCTGTCGCCCTGGACACAGGCTTCACCTCTGCCGAACTGTGCGGGGCCATCAGCGGGGAACTTGGCCTGGATTACGTAGGTGCCCTGCGGGAGGATCAGTACGCCACCGACCGGGACAGTGGCAATGAGGTGCCGCTCAAAGAGCTTGTCAAGAAACTGCGGCAAGGGCCTTCCCCCGCAACAACGTCCAAAACAGGCTTTACTTACAAAGGGAAAAGCAGATATGCTATGCCTATTTTGCCAACCACCGTGTAAGGGGCTTCGATAAAAAACAACGGCTGGTCATCTCCTTCCTGCGGGAAGACCTGAGTGACCGGCCCACATTCACGGTCACCAACCGCCTGGACTGGCGTCCCAGTGGCATTCTGCGCATCCGCCTTGCACAGATGGCCTGTTGAGACCTATCACCAGGAGGGCAAGGCCGAAGGGCTGGAAGGGTACCAGGTGCGAAACGAGAAGGCTATACAAACGTATGTCGCCTTTGTGGTCGTCGCATACTCCATGCTCAAATGTACAGTCCACGACTCTGGCCTCTTGTCAAGTATTCAACAGCGGCTCCAAACGGAGACGAACAGCACGCTGCCTTTCCTGCGGAGGCTGATGAAGGCCGAAGGGCTCGCCCTGCTCATCGAACACGTCTTTGTGATGATGAAAAAAGGGCAGTCAATGGAAAAAATATTCCAAGGCCTGGCACCTTGTCTTGCCTACGTTTAGGAGTGCGGAGCGAACATGATTGGTCCACTTGGGATTCCTGGCAGCACAACACTGCCCGGGAAGCAGGATTGGTTATCCTGAAATATCAAAGAACTTGGGGGCTTTTGCCAGAAGTACTGCATTCTGAGCCGAATAACCGGCGTTGAGGCAGCGATTTTTTTCGGTGCAAAAGCCGTATTTCACATCGGGATTATTTTTCCTTCGATCCTAAATTTTCAATCTCAATAATTTGGTCGTAACGAACTTGACGGCGACTTATGAGACAGTTCCATTCTCGCTCCCTAGCACAAACAGAACATGAGCGAATTTTTCAGCGTCTGTAAAATAGGTAACGTAACTTTCAGCGCATTTTTCCGCACGGATGTTGTCCGTGCTTTTTCTATTGAGGGTTTCGACAATAAACCATAAATTTGGCAATTACCCGCAGGGTAATTGCAGCCCACCTCCCCTCATTGAAGGTTCTGTTTGCAAACCAAATGCGCTGAATCATGGAAACCCCTTGCCAATTCCCCAACTGGTTGCTATCACTGGCAATTGTAACCTTAACTTGTGCCGGGGCATTTGCCCAGTCGTCCAACCTACAATTCAAGCTACTGACCCGAAAGGATGGCCTGCCAAGTTCTTCGGCCCGCTGCCTGTTGCAGGACAGGCACGGCTACATTTGGATTGGCACAGGCGACGGCCTGGCCCGCTTTGATGGGTACCATTTCACCGTCTATAAGAATGATCCTGATGATGATTGCAGCTTGTCCGATAACTGCATCATGGACCTTTTCGAGGACAGCCAGGGAAAGCTATGGATCGGCACCCTGTCCGGCGGGCTTAATTCTTTTGACAGCAACTCGGAGGAGTTTCAACGTTACCAACACCATCCAAGCGACAGCCTCAGTTTGAGCAACGATGGTGTTACCGATATCAGCGAAGACCACGAAGGGTACATTTGGGTGGGCACTTATGCCGGGGGGGTAAACCGTCTGGACAAGAAAACCGGCCTGCTCAAAAGGTATTTAAATAACCCGAATGACTCGCTCAGCCTGAAAGGTAATTGGGTCACCATCGTTTTTGAGGACAGCACAAAAGATCTTTGGGTAGGAACTTATTACTTCGGCCTTGCCCGGTTTGACCGGGAAAAAGAGCAGTTCCATTATGTTTTCAAAAAGGATAAGGCCGTGGACAAAACTTGGGGTAAATATTACATTAATGGAGTGTATATTGACAAGGAGCATAAATTCTGGATGGCCTCCGACATGGGTATTTATCATTTCGATCCTGCCACCTGGAAATATGAGCTGTATTTTTTGCCCAATATAGATAACCCTAATATCCACCTCAATACCAACAATGATTTGTCCGTTGACCCTTCCGGCTTTTTGTGGTTTGCAGGTATTGGGGGCATCAGCCGCTTCGACCCCGTCTCCAAGGCCTCTGTGTCATTCTTATCCAACCAGGATTATACCTGGGGGCTTCCCAATGCCAACGCATATTTTTGTTCCCTTGTTGACCGGGAAGGCATCCTTTGGGTGGGCACCGACAAAGGGCTGTTGCGGCAGGACAGGCTGCAGGATCGTTTTCGAAATTACCCGCTCGGCCCCCACCACCTGAAAGGGCTTAATAATAATTCAATCACTTATATTCAGGAGGACAGCGAAGGGATATTATGGATCAACAGTGAAAATGGCCTGCACCGGATTGATCCCATGACAGGGCAGCATATTTTATACGAACACCAATCACAAGACCCTTCTACTATCTGGCGGAATGAAGTTTACAATATGCTCGAAATCGGGGACGGCATCTTCCTGCTTTCCATCGTTGACCACGGGCTCGAGCTTTTGAACAAATCAAGCGGAAAATTCCATAACATTGGCACTAAAGGCATCAATGCAGTGCGATATATCAGGTGTATCTCCAAGGACAGGGAGGGCGTGATTTGGCTGGCCACCTGGGGCGGCGTCATGCAGTTCAACCCCAAAACGGAAAACTTCCTGCCAGTCCTTTGGAAATCCGACAATAACAAGGGCCGAAAATGGACAGATGCCAATGTGATTTTTGAAGACAGCAGGGGCACACTTTGGTTCGGCACGCTGTTCGGCGAGTTGAAAACATACGACCGCTCCAGCGGCACCTTTCACGAATACCTGCCGGATAGGGGCATCAGGTACGGAAAAGCCGCCATTTCCCTCATTTATGAAGACACCAAAGGCATTCTATGGATAGGCACGGGGGAAGGACTTAAAAGATTTGACCCTAAAACAAAGATTTTTACGACCTATTGCACCAACGACGGCCTGGCCAACAATAACGTGTCGGGCATCCTGGAAGATGGCCATGAAAATCTCTGGATAAGCACGATGAGCGGTTTGTCCAGGTTTAACCCCAAAACGAAAAAGTTCCTCAATTTCGACCTGACCGATGGTTTGCCATCCGTTGAATTCTCCGGTGGGTTTTTTAAAAGTAAAAAATCTGGTTTCTTCTACTTTGGCACCCCGGAAGGGTTGGTTGCCTTTCACCCAGATAGTATCGAAGAGGACAGTTTTATCCCACCCGTTTACATCACTGGTTTCACGTATTTCAATACAAAAAAAGGGACAGTGGAACTAATTAAAGCGAAGGGCATAGTTGATTTGAAAGAAGTGACGGTCTCCTATTTTGACAACATCCTCACCTTCCAGTTCACCGCCCTCAGCTATCGCAAAACCGCCAAAAACCAATATGCCTACCAGCTTGAAGGTTTTAGTAATAAGTGGATACCGCTCGGCACCAAGAGGGAAATCACATTCACCAACCTCGATCCCGGCACTTACACCCTGCGGGTAAAGGGCTCCAACGGCGACGGCATCTGGAACAAATCAGGCGCTTCGCTCAAAATCATCATCACCCCGCCCTGGTGGCGCACCTGGTGGGCCTATATTGGCTATTTCCTTTCGGCAGGAGGGCTGTTGTTTGCCATCTACCGCTTTCAATTGGGCAAACAGCTCGAACACGCCGAAAACATCCGCCTCAAGGAACTCGACACGTTCAAGACCCGCCTCTACACCAACATCACCCACGAGTTCCGCACCCCGCTGACGGTCATCTCCGGCATGGCCGATCAAATCCGGGAGGACCCCAAGCGCTGGCTCGAAGATGGCGTGCAAACCATCCAACGCAACAGCAGCCAACTCCTTCGCCTGGTCAACCAGATGCTCGACCTGCGCAAACTGGAGTCAGGCAACATGCCCTTGAATATGGTGCAGGGAGACATCATTGTGTATCTGAAATACCTGGTCGAATCCTTCCACTCTCAGGCGGAGGCCAAGGACATTGACCTGCATTTTGGGGCTACAACCGACGAGCTTGTCATGGGCTACGACGCTGAAAAGTTGCAGCAAATCATGGCCAACCTGATGTCGAATGCCATGAAATTTACCGGAGCTGGTGGGGAAGTGGGGGTCTTGGCACAGCCCGTTTCGATTGAAAACACACCCTGTTTACGCATCAGCGTCACGGACAACGGCATTGGCATCCCGGCAGAAAAAGTACCTTTTATTTTCAACCGTTTTTACCAGGCCGACGACTCGCATACCCGGCCCGGGGAGGGTACCGGCATAGGCCTGGCGCTCACAAAGGAATTGACGGGGTTGCTGGGCGGGCAAATTTCAGTTGAAAGCAAGGTTGGGCAAGGGACGGTATTTAACGTTTTGTTGCCTGTGAAAAAGACAGCCTCCACACCCGCCGGAGATAGATTCATTGAATTTGAAAAACCCATTCTAAACAGCAAGAATAATGGCGGCAGCCAAACAGTCTTCAACCTGCCTGTACCTGGTATGGCTGGGGGATCCGGTCAACCACAGATCCTCCTTATCGAAGACAACCACGATGTGGTGAAATACCTGTCCGCTTTCCTGGAGGGAAACTACCAGTTGAGTACTGCCGCCAACGGCCAGGAGGGTATTGACAAAGCCATTGAAACCATCCCTGACCTCATCGTCAGCGACATCATGATGCCCCTGAAAGACGGGTTCGAGGTCTGCCAAACCTTGAAAAACGATGACCGCACCAGCCACATCCCCATTATCTTATTGACCGCCAAAGCCGATGCCGAAAGCAGGCTGCAGGGGCTTGACTGTGGCGCAGATGCCTACCTCTCCAAACCCTTTGACAAAAAAGAACTGCTGGTACGCATCCGAAAGCTGTTGGAACTCCGGCAGAAATTGCAGGAACACTACCTCGCCGCTGCCATTGGGCAAGCAGGGTTGGGTGAGACCGGCCGGCCTTCCGCTGCCCGGAAAAAGGAGGATGCCTTCGTTGAAAAAGTGAAGGCCATTGTCTCCGCACGGATGAGTGACCCCCAATTCGGCACCAACGAACTGGGCAGGGAAGTGGGCATGAGCCGCTCCCAACTCCACCGTAAAATGACGGCCCTGACGGGGCTCCCCCCGAACAGGTTTATCCGGATGATCCGCCTGGAAAAGGCCCGGATATTGATGCTTGAGACCGAGGAGAATATCGGGGAAATAGCGTACGACACAGGCTTCAACGACCCCGGTTATTTCACCCGGGTTTTCACCCAAACTTATGGCATGGCGCCTTCGGAGTTTCGGGGCAAGGTGAAAGGTTAAGATTTTTCTGTTTTATTTTTCCAAAAATCGTTCAATCCATTGGGCAACAACTCTGTCGGTTAAAGGTAAATCAAAACGCTTCAAAGCTGCTTCCACCAGCTCTGCACCAATACGCTCCCGCCTCGATTCCAGCAGCGCCCTTGCATAAGGTTTTGGGAATTCCGGGTGCGCCTGTATGCCCAGCATGTTTTCACCGACCCGGAACATGGCCACCGGACAGGTCGGCGTTTTTGCCAATACAACACTGTTTTCAGGCAGTTTTACCACTTGATCCTGGCAGGACATCAAGAGGTTGAATTGTTCTAAGGGAGGTTTCATCCAATCCTCTTTGGCCGTTACATCGAAAGAGTGTACGCCAACATGCCAACCTGTTTTTGCCTTTTCCACTTTCCCGCCCAGTGCCTCGCCCAGCATCTGGTGGCCAAAACATACGCCAACGTATTTTCTCCCGCTTTCATAAATGGCCTTGACAAATGCCTTCAGTTCCAAAATCCAATCCACCTCGTCGTACACGGAGTGCTTTGAGCCTGTCACTAAATAGCCGTCGCATTCATGAGGCGATGCAGGGAAGTGGCCATTGCAGACATCATAGTTTACCAATTCCAAGCTTGGAAATAATGCCCGGAACATATCGCTGTAATCCCCGGCGATGGGGCGGAATTTTTCGAGTACATGGTCGCATTCCAGTAATCCTATTTTCATGAGCCAATGATTGGAGGGCGGAATTTATTCCGCCGTTGGATGTGGCGGAATAAATTCCGCCCTCCATCCTTATACTATTTTCAGGTGAAATGACTTGGGACGGGTCAATGACTCGTAGCCGAGGGCCGACAGCGTACATCCCCTGCCGGAATCCTTCACGCCCGTCCAGGCCAGGGCTGGGTCGAGGTAGTCGCAGCGGTTCATGAAACAAGTGCCTGTCTCGATGCGGTCTCCTAAACGGATGGCGGCTTCGGCGTCCTGCGTCCAGATGGAGGCGGTGAGGCCGTATCGGCTGTCGTTCATCAGGCGGAGGGCTTCTTCGTCATTTTTCACAGACATGATGCCGACGACGGGGCCGAAAGTTTCCTCCGTCATCACGGCCATTGAATGGTTGACATTTATCAAAACCTGCGGGGCGAGGTAAGGGGTGCCGTCTTTATGGGCAGGGAAAAGTTTGCGGTCAACCAGTGCCTTTGCCCCTTTTTGTACCGCTTCCGCAATGTGTTTTTTGGTAAAATCGGCAGCGGCAGTGCGCACCATCGGGCCGAGGGTGGTTTCCGGGTCGAGCGGGTTACCCAGCTTGTACTGCTTCGTCAGTTCGACAAAACCTTCCACAAATTTTTCAAACAAGCCCTCCTGCACATAAATCCTTTCGATGCCGCAGCAGGACTGCCCGGAGTTGAAAAAAGCGCCGTCCACCAGGTTTTCGATGGCATGTTCCAGGTTGGCATCTGCCCGCACGTAGGCGGGGTCTTTGCCGCCCAGTTCCAGCCCGGCGGCCAGGAAGCGCTGGCTAACTGCCTGTTGCACAGCCCTGCCGCCATCTACCGAGCCAGTAAAGGCTACATGCGCTATCCTTTTATCGGCAATCACTTCCGCCACTTTTTCATGGGTCAAATGCAGATACTGAAATACGCCTTCCGGCAAACCTGATGCTCCGAACGCAGCTGCGTAACGCTCGGCACACAGCGGCGTTTGCAGTGCATGTTTTAAAATGACCGCATTGCCTGCCATGATGGCCGGGATGACGACATTCACAGAAGTGAGGTAAGGGTAGTTCCACGGCGCTAAAACGAGCATTGTGCCGAGCGGTTCTTTTTTGATAAAACGCTGAAAACCAGCCGATTTTTCAATGGCAATATCTGCCAGTGATTGCCCTGCCATGTCAATCATGTAGTTGGCCCGTTCCTGAAATCCCTTTTTAATTTCAAACGGCGTGTAACGGATAGGGCGGCCCATCTGCCAGGTCAGTTCCTCGCCGATTTCACCGGCATGGTCGAGGAAATATTGGACGGCCTTTCTGCAAATAGCGGCTCGCTCGGAAATGCTTGTCAGCCTCCAAACTTGCTGGGCTTTTTCAGCCAGGGAAAGTGCTGTCTCTATAACCGTATCGGAAGCCCAGGCTCTTTCGACATAAATGGAGCCATCAACAGGGCTGATGGTTTGGAAAAGGTGGTTGTTTTTTAGCACAGTGGGAAGGTTTTAATGGCGGCAAAGGTCGCCAAAAAATGAAAAGCCCCGCAAAGATTTCGGCGACTTTGCGGGGCTTTTTTCATGGGGGAAGTGGCTGGCTGATTATTTCTCCAAATGCTGTTGGATGATTTTTACCAGCAATGGTTTGACGTTCAATTGACTGGCAATTTTTTCCGGCCTGGCGTTTTTCTTTTTGAGCAGGGCAGTGATTTCAGGCTCTTTTGCAAGCTGTTGCTGGATACCTAAAACGTAGTCCACCGTCACTTCGAGGACTTCGGAAATAGTGGCCGGGTCAAAGGCCTTTTTCAGCATGTTGCGGATGGCGATGAGGTCTTTTTCCTCCTGGCCAACTTCACGGCCTTCTTCCATGCCCTTTTGTTCGCCTTGTTCCATGCCAAGTATGTAGGCTATATCGTCTTCGTATTCATTATATTGTATCATTTCTTTTACTGTTTTAATTGTTTCGTCCCGCAAGTTACGCTTTTTGGAAAGTACCAGCAACTGCTTGATAAATTTCCTGATGGCGATGGAATTGCCGGTCAATTGTATCAATCTTTCCAGAATCATCCTGATTAAATTACCCGATCCGAGAGTCCCCGGATTGGCCAATATTGCAAAAACAACTTCTTGCGCAGTATCGGCATAAAGGAATTCGGCAAAGCTGATTTCAGACAAACAATGGACTTTGTAACAATAGGCAAAATGGGTGTGTTCAATTACACTGGTAAACTTTTTTGGCTTGCCTCCACCAAGATAGATCAGGTGCTGTTCGATTTCCATCTGGTACACTTTCCCACCTATCCCAAGGTATTCCGCCATCCGCCAGTCCATGATTTTTTCGTCCTGGCCTTCGAATTCGATGTGCAGGATGCGCCCTTCCGGGGAGTGATGGTCGTAGATTTTTACAAAGAAATCCGGCTCTTTCTCCACGGTAGTCTGCAGCTTGGCCTGCGGCAATGTTTCCAGCCGGTATTCCTTATAGCCCAACACGCTTCGGATAATGCCGGGCGCCAGTTCCCGAAGGTTTTCTTTAAAGATTTTGTCGTAGCTGTTCCCTTCTTCCTTGTTGTTGGGAGGTTGTCCTTTCTTTTTGTTTGGTCGTTTTGCCATAGCACGATTGGTTTTAAGTTTTCTCAGGAACGCATGGCAGAACGGCTCACAATGGCGTGACGTAAGCGGCCGTAATGCCGCCATCCACCATAAAATCCGTGCCCGTCACATAAGATGACTCATCAGAAGCAAGGTACAGTGCAGCCTGTGCCATCTCTCTCGCCTCGCCAAAACGCCCCATCGGGATATGGACGAGCCGCCGCTGCTTTTTCTCCTCTGTGTTTAAAAATTTCATCAGCAACTCCGTTCGCAATGGCCCAGGGCAAAGCGCATTCACCCGGATGGCCTCCCGGGCGTGGATAATGGCGAGTTCCCTGGTCATGCTCAACACGGCACCCTTGCTGGCGGTGTAGGCTATTTGCGGCGTGGCCGCTCCCAACAAAGCAACAAAAGAGGCCGTATTGATAATAGAACCACCGCCTGCCCGCCGCAGCGCCGGGATGCCATATTTACAGCCGAAAAAGACGCCCTTCACGTTGATGTTCATCGTCAAATCCCAGACGGCTTCCTCGGTGCTTACCGCATCGTCGTCGGCACTGTGCATGATGCCCGCATTGTTGAAAAGGACATGGAGGCTGCCGTAGGTTGTTTCGGCAAAAGCGACCATTTGTTCGCAGTCGCTGGCTTTGGACACATCGGCGTGGAAGTAGGTAGCTTCGTTGCCTTCTGCCTTTATCATGGCGGCAGTTTCCTGGCCACCTTCGTCGTTTACGTCGGTGAGGACGACATTGGCCCCCTCACGGGCAAAGAGGATAGCGGCCTCCCTGCCGATACCGCTGCTGCCCCCGGTGATGAGGGCGGTTTTGTTTTTTAAACGCATGGTTGAATGGTTAAAATGGTTGAATGGTTACAATGGTTGAATGGTTACAGTGGTTGAATGGTTACAATGGTTGAATGGTTACAGTGGTTGAATGGCTATCGCAACCATATAACCATTTAACCATTCAACCATTCAACCACTCATATTTTCAATTTTTCGTTGGTTATTTTAATGAGTATATTGATTTCTTTGGGCAATTCAGAAAGTTCATTAAAAATATGCTGATATTCTTCCTCTTTTATTAATTGTCTGAATTTAGCTTTTTCATTCCAGTCAAAACATTCTTTGGTAGATCCAGCACTGTATCGGTAGTGATGTATTTTTTCTTTTTTGTGATACCTACCGAATCCCTCCGCAATATTAGCTGAAATTGAATCAGCTGCATCCACGAATTGGGCACCAATCGTCTTTTTTTCAAACCACTCCATTTGGATAACAATATTCCAAACATAATTTGCAAGGTGAAAACTGCGCCGATAGGGAGGCACATCATTTAGTTTGAGATAATAACCAGTTTCACTCATAATATTTGTTTATGAAGTCAACCATCTATGCTTCACTGCAATAGATTTTTCCGAAAATCGGGAAACCCTATTGCCATTGAGTATAACCATTCAACCATTCAACCATTGTAACCATTGTAACCATTCAACCATTCAACCATTCAAATCCTTTCAAAATATCTTTTCCTCTCCCAATCCGTCACCGCCGTATCGAATGCCGCCTGTTCTTTTTTGAAAAAATGCGCATAGTGGGCCACCACATTTTCCCCGAAAGCTTTTTTGTTGAAATCGCTTTTTTCAAAATGCCCAACGGCCTCGGCCAAAGTATAAGGCACCCTCGGCAAATGTTTGGCGGCATAGATATCCCCCACGAAACATTCCGGTGGCTCGATTTTATTGTTGATACCATCCAGCCCAGAGGCGAGCGAGGCGGCAAATGCCAGGTAAGGGTTGCAATCCGCCCCCGGAATGCGGCACTCGATGCGCAGGCTATGGCCTTTGCCAACTACCCGGAAACCCGCTGTCCGGTTGTCGTAGCTCCAGGCCAGCCGGGTGGGTGCCCAGGAGCCGTCCGTATAGCGTTTGTAAGAGTTGACCGTGGGCGCATAGAATGGCATGACGTCGGGCACGTGCGCAATCCAGCCGCCGAGGAACCATCGGAAAATGTCGGTGCATTCCACCGGGCCAAATTTTTGGTTGCCGGCAAAAGCATTTTTCCCTTGTTGCCAAAGGCTGACATGCAGGTGGCTGCTCGACCCCGCCCGGTCGCTGGCGAACTTGGCCATGAACGTGACTGACAGGCCCATCGAATCCGCCAATTCTTTCAGGCATTGTTTGTAAATGACGTGGCGGTCGGCCATGTCCAGCGTTTCGGCGTAGCGGACGTTGAGTTCGTGCTGGCCGAGGCCCCATTCGCCTTTTGAGTTTTCGACAGGGATGCCGGAGTTTTTCAAATGGCGGCGGGCGGCGGCGGTGAATGGTTCGGTGCGGGTGCCTTGCAGGATGTGGTAGTCTTCCAGGTACCAACCGACCGGCGCCAGGTCGTGGTAGTGTAGATTGTGGGCGTTGCGGTAGCTGTTTTCAAAAACATAATATTCCAGTTCGGAAGCGGCGAAGCAGTCAAAGCCAGCCGTTTTTGCCTGTTCTATTTGCTTCCGCAAAATGGAGCGGGGCGCTTCCGGCGTGAAACCGTGGGTTTTGTCGTCCACCACATCGCAAAGTACCAGCGCCGTTTTGTCCAACCAGGTGGCCTGCCGCAACGTGGACAGGTCGGGCACGAGGTGGAAGTCGCCGTAGCCCAGTTCCCAATTGGCGAACGTGTAACCAGGCACAGGCTCCATTTCCATGTCGGTGGTGAGGAGGTAGTCGCAGCCGTGGGTGCCTTCTTCGGCGTTTTCGATAAAAAATTCAGCGTCGAAACGCTTGCCCATGAGCCGCCCATAGTGGTCGGTGAAGGCGACGACCACGGTTTCGATTTCTTCCGTGGCGGTTTTTTGTTTGAGGGTTTCGAGGGTGAGGAGTCCTTTTGTTTTCATGGTGAAATGATTGCGGCCCTGGCCTGTTTGTTTGCGGTGGATTTTTGCTTATTTTTGCTAAAAGTAAAACTTTTCAGACATGGTAAAAGATGAAGTTTTGTCAGACAGCCCGGCCATTGAAAGCGATTACGAAACAGAACGGAACAAACCTATGCCCAACAGAATCCACGGAACCATCCAAACAAGGCTCGTTGTACTGCTGGATCAATACAGCGACCGCTACCAATTTTCCTCGGAAGTGACTCTCGACACTACGCCACCTTCTACACCGGACATACTGTTTTTCCATAAAAAACAACTGAACTGGAAAACGGTGGAAGCCAAGGAAAAGGAAATGCCCATCACCACCATCGGAATACTTTCGCCCAGACAGACCATTGAAGATTTGGCCGAAAAAGCCTGGAACACCTATTTCCCTGCTGGCGTCCAATCGGCCTGGATAGTCGTGCCGCCGCTCAAAACCGTCAGCATCCTGACGCCGGATGACAAACAACTCGTTTTCAGCCAGGGAACCTTGACCGATCCTGTGACGGGCATACAGCTTTCCGTTGAAAAAATCTTTGATTGTCTCGCCTGAATCAGGACACAACGCTGGCAGGATCCGCAACCCTGCCAGCGTTTCCGCTCCTATTTTTCCCTGCCAACCGTCAGCCGAAACCACCCATACATCACCACCAGCATCCCCACATAAATTCCCGCCAGCAAAAGATTGTAAACCGTCATGGCCACCAAAGCGATAGAAGCAATCACCAGTGCTACCACCGGAAACGCCGGGTACATCGGCACTTTGAACGGCCGCTCCAACTGCGGTTCCGTTTTCCGCAATTTTATCAAAGCCACCATTGAAACGATGTAAAGCGTCAGCGCCCCGAAGCAAGCAATGGTGATGATCTCGCCCGTTTTACCAGTGAATAGAGCGATAATGCCGATGCCCATATTTACCAACAGCGCATTGGAAGGAGTCTTGAAACGCCCATGCACCTTCCCCAAACCACGTGGCGCAAAACCGACCCGCCCAAACTCAAAAGTCGCCCGCCCCGCCGCCAGGATGATGCCGTGAAAAGAAGCGATCAACCCAAACAAGCCAATGCTCGTCACCAGTTGGTACAGCACATGCCCTTCGCCAAATCGCCGTGCCAAAGCAAGGGGTAGGGGAGAGTCGGATGCTGTGCCGCTGGCATCGTACACCACTGCCTCCCAGCCTGCAATGCCGACTGACGAGGAAAAAGTGAGCAGGCATAGCACCACCAAGGTCATGATAGCTGAACCAAAACCGATGAGCACATTTCGTTGCGGGTTCACGGTTTCTTCCGCCACATTGGCCACGCCTTCAATGGCCAGGAAAAACCAGATGGCAAAAGGGATGGCCGCAAATGCGCCCGACCAGCCATGCGGCAGGGCATTTTTTGTGAGGTTGGTAAACTCAAAAGCAGGAAGCGCCGCCCCTGAAAAGATGAGCAATTCGATGACGGCAACAACGGTAACTATCAACTCAAAAGACGCCGCCGCTTTTACCCCCAAAATATTTAACCCTGTAAACACCAAATAAGCCACGACGGCAATGGCCAGCACGGGGATGCCCGGCATAAAAATGTTGAGGTAGGCTCCGATGGCAAAGGCGATGGCCGGCGGCGCAAAGATGAACTCGATGTTCTGCGCCATGCCGCCGAGGAAGCCCCAATCACGGCCCAGCGCCCGCACGGCATAGTCGAAAGCGCCGCCTGCCTTGGGGATAGCGCAAGCCAGTTCCGTGTAACTGAAAGTAAAAGTGAGGTACATGATGATGATGAAAAAAGTAGCAACGGCGAGGCCGAGCGTGCCGCCCTTTTCCAGCCCCAGGTTCCAGCCGAAATACATGCCGGAGATGACGTAGCCGACGCCGAGGCCCCATAGCATGAGCGGGCCGAGGGTACGATTTAGTTGTCCTTCGCTTTGTTGTGAGGGTGTCATTGGCCAGTTTTTTTTGTCATGGCTAAAAGTAATCCTTCCATGCAATTCTTCCTGAAAAAAGGCCAGAAAACAACAGGTTGGAATAGAAGTTTTCAAATGAAAAACACCAACGACAATGCGCCCGTCGCCAGACTGCCGGATGTGTCAAAGATCTTCCACACAGCCAACCGGGAAGCGGTCATTTTATAGATAGTTGCATTTGAAATTCATAAATCAGTCTCGTGATGAAATTCACGTACACGCCCGCCCAGGTGTCCCGCTCCCGTGCCCTCGCCAACCAGGCACCGCTCATCATTGCGGACGAACCCACCGGCAGCCTGTCCACAGAACAGGGCATGGACATCGTCAGGCTTCTGCGGGATGTCACCCGGCCCAGAAACCGCAGCGTCGTCATTGCCAGCCACGACCAAAGGATTGCGGAATACGCTGACCGGGTTTATCATTTGCAAGATGGAAAGGTGGTGGCGAGGGAATAAATGGCTTCAACCTGATAGGAGCGGGCAAGCACGCCGCCGCCATTTATGTTCTTGATTTGAACCAAAAAAACTTCCCCGAATCATGGAATGCCGGCGACAGCCTCGCCGATGCCTACCGGGCGGCCGGTGATATCGCCAAAACGAAGCATTGCTATGAAATGGCACTGAAAATCAAGCCTGATTTCCAGGCCAGCAAGGATAAATTGGCCGGGTTGTAAGCAATTCCGGCCATCGCTCAAGTGGGTTGGTTTGACACCAAAGGTCTGTTGGCGCTGCAAGCGCTAACAGCCCTACTTTTGGGCCCGCTGCCAAGAATTCCTTTTATGGATGGGAGTGAGCAAATCCATCCGGTGCTGTGGACTGAATATATTTAGCTGTATTCAGTTTTGGCGTTTTCCGCCCTAAGCAGCGGTGCTGGGCCAGCGGGTTTGGCCATGCTTTGTTGCTCAATCCTGGCTTATGTTTAAAAGGGGGACTACGCAGCTTGACATATTCCCGACGGTCAAAACAAATTCCTGTTTTACTTTTATTCCATTGGAATATGCTGCCGGTTTCCAGGCTGGCATGTTGCAAATTGTCCCCAATAATAATTCATCTACTTTTATATCGTTAGACGGCCAGAATACATGGGCATCGCTAATTAGCCCTGCTTCGTCAATGGTAAATTTTATGGCAGCCAAATCGTAGCCCTGGAAACTCGCTGCAGGAATTTTATCAATGGCCTTTTCCTTCAGGTATTGTTTCAATTGTTGCTGTCCACCCGGATATTCTGCTTCACTTTCAGGGTTGTATATCACCGTAAAGCCAGTCTCCTTGATATCATTATGTTTTAGTGTGTTCTCAGGCAGGTATCGCACCCTGACCGAAATGTCCGTGCCAGGATCGGCCATATTTATAAGGTCTTTTTGTTCACGGCTGAGGGTGTCATTTTTGCCCGCCGCCGTCTTTATTTTTCCATTATAGCTGGCCAAAATCTCAACTGAAATATATTCCCGAACCCATGATGATTGGTAACGTTTGTCAAGGTCAATTAAGGTACGGGCCTCCATTAATTTTTCTTTTGTAATTGAACCAGGCGGATAGACCCTGTTTACTTCATAGCTAAATTCATTGTTTGAACTGCCTTGTGAAGCACCGGGACGGACAAAAGCAAAGGCAATGAAAAGTAGCGCAATTAGTTTAGACTGCATGTTTTCCATATTTTAGGTATTGTTGATACTCGGATTTAAAGTTATACTCCTCACTAATAGGTTTTCCCGAATTTTCGGGAAAACATAATGGCGCCAAGCATAAAGGGATGAGCGATTCTATTTTACAAAGATAGGAGGAAGTATTCCCCAATGCCTTTGCTAAGTGTAAATTGATGTAAATGAAATCAAAAAGATTTGAAAAATCTGGTTTGCACGACCTGTCCCGAAAACCGGGACAAGTCGTGCACTTGAAAAAAGCTGTTTGCCGTTTACCATTAGCCGTTTGCCAACAGCCAACAGCTAATCGCCAACAGCCATTTGCACCACCGGTCCTGAAATTCGGGAAAACCTATTGCCGTTGAGCATTATTCCAGGTAGCAGCTCCAATGCCGACGGGCTTGAGCATTACATCCCAAAATAAGTCCGCAGCACCGGGCATATATCCGTCACCTCGTTCCAGGCCTCCGTTTCCTTATAATTGGCAACCCAGCTTTTGTAAAACGACATTTCTTTTTTGCGGTAAAAATTGCCCTGTTCGCCCCATTGCAGTTTGTCCAGTTCGGCCTGTTCGGCGGGCGTCAATTGATACACAATGGAATTTTTGCGGGCCAGGAGGTAGTCGGCACGGGCGGCCACTTCCCGGTCGTTTGGGGCGGCGGCTTTCGCTTTGTTCAGGTATTCCTGCGCCCGTGTGCCATAGAAATACACATCGGTCAATTCCCTGGAGCGGGGCAGGTAGGTATTAAAATCCACCTCGCCGGGCATGTCGTTGATGGACTGGCCATAGCAGAACATCATCCAGCTTTTGCCCCGGTGGGTGCAATTGAGCCAGGCGGTGCCGAGCAGCAGGTAGTTGTCGGCAGCCTTGGCGGGGTCGGTTTTGGCGGTAGTTTCGAGGTCGATCAGGCGCTGTACGAAGGCTGTTTTGGTGGCGGGGAAATCGCCCCGGTGCGTAGAGTCTTTCCAGATCACAAAAGGGTCGGAGATGAGGTTGGCGTTGAATTCGTACTTCGTTTTCCAAAAATCTTGTTCCACTTTCGAGAAAGCGGCCAGCGCTTCCGGCAGGTCGTTTTTCCGAAAAGAAATAGTGCCACGCAGGTCGAGCAGGGCATTGCGGGAAGGGAAATAGGCTTGGGTCAGGTATTTTTCTAGGGCCGTTTTGTCGGGCTTGCCGATCAGCGCCAACACATCGTCAATGTCCTTTTCCGAAGCCTTCCAGTCCAGGAAGTTGAGCAGGGAATAATAGGCCGTGGAGAAGGTGTGATCCTTGGAGGGCAGGTCGAGGGCGTGGTTGTTGAAACAATAGGCATAGAGCAGGTTGCCCTGTTGCTGGTAGGCTTCTTTGAGCAGGAGGTTGAGCGCCTCGAAATTGCGGGCGCCCTTCGGATTGGTTTTATAAATGCCCTTTAATTGCGTCAGCAGTGCCGCCATTTTATCCTGGGTGGCAGGTTTGGAAATATCCTCCCGGTTGAGCAGCAGCAGCATTTCCTCGGTGGCTTTTTGTTCCTGTATGCCCTGGCTGCTTTGCCCGCTGATAGCGGCCAACTGTCCGGCGGCGGCGGGGTCTTTTTCCATGTTCAGCAAGTGGGCGGCGAGCAGGTGCAGCAGGTTGCTGTCCATGCCTTTTTGGCCGATGGTTTTAACGATAAAGCCCCTGAATTCAGCCAAATACCGTTGATCTTTTTGACGGTTGACTTTGAGGTAGTTATTCCATTGTTGTCCACTCAAATCCCACCTCATGGTTCCATCGTAACCTATAAAAATCGCCGGGCCCTGGTCGGTCAACCTATCCGTGAGCAGCCAGTCTTCGAGCTTGTTCACCTCCCGCACCAGTAGCAGGGGAAGGAAGCGGTTGCCGGGGTCGAGGGTTGTTATCTTTTGGATATTGGCCAGCGAGCGCCCGGGATTTTTTATTTCAAACAAGGCCAGTATGGACGCTCGCTCATGGTCGTTTTGGGCAAACGAGAGGGCTTGTGCCAGGCGTTTTTTATCAAAATTCTGGTAGGAGGCGACGTTCTTTTCCGGGCAGCGATCGAACGACATGGCGTAGAGGTAGGCGCTATAATCTGCATCGCTCACCATAGCGGCCTTGTGGTGCATCGCCCAGTCGCTCAGCACGGTGCTGCGGTCGTCTTTGAAGTAGGTGTCATACAGCGAATCGAACTTTGCCCGGTTGCCCTCGTAGCGGTACATGAGCATGAGCTGATAGGCATAGCGGCGACGCAGCCAAGGGTCTTTGGTGGCGGACAGGGCGGCTTCGGCCTCCGCCTGCAACTGCTCTTTGCTGAAACCAATTTCGATGGCTGGTTGATCCCACCTGTTAACCCAGGGGTCAGTTATATTGGCATTGGAAAGGTGTTCGTATTTTTTTGAAAAAACAAGGTAGTCGAGGATGGCCTTGTTGGCTGGTTTCAAAAGCGTTTTCAAAAACATGTTTTCTCCAAACCGCTTATTGTCAGCGCCTTCGGCAATGGCGTTCAGCACATCGTCGAGCGAAGTGCCATAGAGGAAGGCTTTCACATCGGTGTAGGTGACGCCCTGGCCGAGTTGCTGGGCCCACTCCTCGCAATTGCGCCTGCGGTCGCTGCCATTGGTGTCGTTTTTGCCCGTGTTGAGATATTCCGAAGAATAGAAAAAGGCCGAATAGCCCTCGCCCACGATATACGGATTGAGGAAAGCTACCCGGTAATCTTCGCCATAATAGCCGTCCGTACAGGCATTGGCAAAATGAAGTGGCAGCAACAGGGCGGCCATGCAGAGCAGGGGGGCCGCCTTTTTTACGAGGGTAAATGGGTTATTTCGCATCACTGAATTTTTTGACGATTTTGTCCACATGGTAGGAATGGATTTTATCCATGTCCCAATCAAAAAAAGAAAGGCCCTGCACGGCGCCAATACCGGCCAGGTGGGCGGCCAGTTCCTCCAATTCCGTGGCCGATGGTGCATCCAGCCGTACCACATCGCCTTCCCGCATATAAATCTCCGCAAACACGGTGTCCTGGGTAAAACGGTAGCGGTTTTCACCCGCCTCCGCAAAGAGGGGGTTGCCCTTCACGTCCTTTTCCGTAAGCCCACTGGCCAGCCCCTTGAACTCGTTTTCGTGGAACAGGGCGCCCCAGCCAAACAAGGGCAGGGCGGCCTCCAGCAGCAATGGGTACTTCCCATTTTTCAAATAGCCCGCCACCAGTTTTTCATCAAAAATGGCATCGGCCACGCCGGGGTCTTTGGGCGGGGCCACGTTGTAGCACATCAGCGTCGCCCGATCCACGGGTGGGATGCCCGACCTGTCCCGATCCCGAAACTGGTGGAGGCGCACGGTGCAGGTGATGTCTATGCCGGGGTTTTGGTTTTTCATGGCTTTCAAAAAAGCAAAGTAGCGGTCTTTGGTGGTGGGCGTCCAGTCACAGTCAACCTGGATTTCGGTCATGCGGGCCAGGAACTGTTGGTGGGCAGTCTCGACCAGGCTATCCTGGATTTGCCAGTTGGATGATGCTTCCGCATTGTCATAATCGGGCCCCCAACCAGGGGCGATGCTGTATTGAAACCCATCCGTGATGTTCTTTATCTTCCTTGTCATTTTGGCGGCCAGGGAATCCACGTCAATAGCCTGGGCAAACACCCGGTTGGTCAGGAAAACGGTGGGCACCATCTGCAAGTCCTGGATGTGGATGGTATGGTTTCCCCACACGATGCTGCGTTCCCACTCCTCCGAAAGTTCGCCTAACGGCACGGGCATGTTCAGGGTGGGGCTCCAGTCCACGTCGAAGTAGCGGACATAGAGTTTCCGGAGTCCCAGCGAATCGGCCAGCGCCTTGTCTTCTTTGTCGAAGTCGAGGGAGGTTTTCCAGTAATAGAAGTTGCAGGATGGGGTAGGGGGGGCTTGGCCATTTTTTTTGTGGTGGCCATTGCCACAAAAAGTAAACATCAACATCACGGTCATGGCGCAGGCGAAGATGTACAACCACTTTTTCATTAGGCTTAATGGTTTAGATTTTTTGCCGTTTGGCTTTTGACATCGTTTGGAGTTGTTTGAAAGTTGTTTGATATTGTTTGAAAGTTGTTTGACGTTGTTTGAAAGTTGTTTGACGTTGTTTGAAAGTTGTTTGACATTGTTTGAAAGTTGTTTGACATTGTTTGACATTGTTTGAAAGTTGTTGATGCTCAAACATTTGTGGCTACTCCTTTCAATTTCAAACTATTTTACTGGCGTGAATCTTCGATTTCAAACAAGGATGTACAAATGCAAACAACTACTTATCGGGTGGAAAGGTAGGTACTGGAATGGAACACCGACGAGTTTTCAGCCTTCCTTTTTTCACATCGAAAATCCATAAAGCTTGTCCAGTTCCCCGTTTACTTTTTTGGCGAGGAAATCAATCTCCGCCGGCTCCAGGTAGTCGAGGTAGCCGCCCACCTTGCCCCGCCGGGTTTTGTAGGATTCCAGGTCGTTCACGTCGCCCGGGCGGAGCCGGAAGGAGTGGTAGGCATCGGCCTTTTCTTTTTCCTGCATCTGGTGGAAAGTAGAATAGGCGACGGCTTCCTCAATGGCCGCCCTCCCGATGGTTTTTTCCAACCCTAAAAACGTAAATATGCGCAGCAGTTCCCGTTCGGTGTCTTCATGCAGGTCCAGGTAGCGCAACAGCAGGAAATGCTTGAAATGCCGGCTTTCCCTTGCCCAGATGTTGTAGTAGTGGATGAGCGTTTCCGTGCTGCCGGTCGGGCTGTAGATGAACTCTTTCAGGCTGCCCTCGAAGTGGGGGTTTTTCGCCCCATGCACCACATACCTTTTTGTTTTTTCGAAATAGGCGGACACCAACACATCCGCCGGGTGGCGCACGAGGAGCATCGTCTTTTTGTGGCGGTATTTCCGTTTGGAGGCCTCCAGTTCTGCCGGTTTTTTCCAGAAAGGCTCGTCGTCGTGCAGGAAGAGGATTTTGGGGATGCTTTTGCTCAGGGCGGGCATGTTTTCCACCTCCAGGATGTCCATGTCCTCCGGCAACTGGAACTGCAACTGGAGGGCCTTCCCCATCAGGCTGCGCACCCAGGTACGCCCGCATTTGGGGAAGGAAAAGAACAGCGCATCGGCGGATCGGATGAACCTGTACTCGTCGTATTGCCGCTCCCACTGGTGTTTCAGGTCTCTCAACGGATCAAGTATCTTCATGGATCGGGTGGTTGTTGCGGGGACAAAGATTGGATGGAAAAGTGGATCGGCAAAGTACAATTTTTCAATGCCTTTGAGATGTTTATGGCAATTATCCTCCTTTGTCACCACTCACCTTCAACAGTGCAGGCAGCAAGAACAAGTCCGCCAACAACCCGGTCACAATGGCGACCACCATCAAAAGCCCAGTGGTGGAAAGGATTGGAACGGAACTAATGGCGAGTATGGAATAACCCAATAGCAAGATGATGCTGGCGCTGACAACCGCCGAGCCTGTAAGCTTAGCCACCAGATTCGTGGCTTCTGCGGTAGTGTGCCCTTTGGCTAGCAGGCGCTTGTAGGCGAACAGCATGTGTAGGGTATCGTCCACGATGATGGCCAAAATGGTGGCAGCCAGGGTCACGGTGACGATATCGAGCGGGATGCCTGCCCAGCCCATCAGGCCCAAAATGATTAATATCGGTATCAGGTTGGAAGGCATAGCGAGCAAGGCCAGTTTTAATGACCCCAATACGATGAAAATCAAAACGTAAATGACCACGATGGCCAAGGCGATGCTTTTGATTTGGTCCGATAAAACGGTGTCAACTATCCTCGCATATAGCGGGATATAACCACTGGCCCTAAACTCAATTTGGTCACCAAATTTGGCCGATATTTTTTGGCTTATGCGCTGGTGAATAGCCTTGAATTGATTGGCGGAGGTAAATGGGATGCCCGCCAAAACCCGCAGCTCGTCGCCGTCTGGCGTGGCAAGCCTTTGGATGAATGGCTCACCGCCGATATTGCCGCTTATTTGCGATAGCTTCGTCTGCGAAATATGGGATAAATCCTCCCCAGGGTCCAGTTTGTGCCCCGGCGTGCGTTGGTAGGCATCTGTTATAAAGTCCAATATTGAAAGGGTGGAAGAGACCGAAGAGTCAGTGGCTACAAGCTGCTGCACTTCGTCCAGTAATATCAAGTTCTTCTTTGCTTTCCAACTGCTTTTTTTAAACTTCAGTACAAACTCCAGGGAAATATAATTTCCAATTTCACGGGTAATTAAATCATGGCCTTCCTTTATGGCGTGTTTTTTTGGAATAAAGCTCAATGGCTTCGTGTCAATATTTATCCGGCTTATTCCTGTTAATGAAGCAAATATGACGAACAAGGTTGCAGTAATGACGGCCTTGTAATGGCGGCTCGACCAATTCATGATGGCATCCACACGGAAACTTATGGCATTTAAAGGGTCGAATTTGAAATTGGCCTTCAACAGTTTTTTATGAAAAATAACAATCGCAATAAATGAAAGCAGGGAAACAAAAAACTCGCTCATTGCTGCCAATATTCCATAATCCTTTGTGATTTCAATAGCGGAGGAAGTGAGGGACAAAAAACCGCCAACCGTTGTTAGCACATTGAAAAAAATGGGTATGCTCAATAGCGTAATGGCAGAGAATATGCGGGAATTATCGTTAATTGCCGTGCCTACTTCTTGGCGTGTATGCAATGTGAAATGGATGAAATTGGAAACTCCGATAACCATAATGAGTGGCGGCAGTGCCAATGTCATGGTGTTGATTGGCTTTCCTGTCGCCAGCATTGCCCCCATCAAAAAAAGCGTAGCGCAACCGATGGTCACCAACGATAAGAAGGTGATGAAATAACTCCTCGATATCAACAACATCGCTACGATAAGCACGAGATAGGACAGCCCCAAAAAAATTTTCCCTTCGGTCAAAGTCGTCTGGTTGATGCCGTCATATACAACCCCCAAGCCGCCCTTGTATAAACGGTTTTTTGGGGTTTCATAATTGTTGACAAATATGGAATCAATGGCAGCAATGACGCTGTTTCGGCCTTTTTCCATAATATTGGAGGTATCCGGCCAGGCGTATATAAATACAAAATTGGCGGACTTGCCAACCAACCTATTTTTTAGGTCAATGCTTTCCATCCAAATTTCAACGTCGGAAACCAAAGGAA
The DNA here is from genome assembly GCA_020636005.1 of Lewinellaceae bacterium. Taxonomy (GTDB): domain Bacteria; phylum Bacteroidota; class Bacteroidia; order Chitinophagales; family Saprospiraceae; genus UBA6168. The sequence continues at coordinate 282,862 of JACJYR010000005.1, read as the reverse complement.
GCGTGTCCATGTTTTCCAGCGTCCGGTAGCCATCCACCAAATACCAATACGGGAAATTGGTATATGCCGAAACAACAGAAACCCCCTTGATTTTCTTCAAATCTTCTGTGAAGCGTATAGTGCTGGCAATTCGGTCGGGATGTGAGTAGGGTAGGGTGTCATAGATGCAGTTTACGATTACATCGTCGCTTCCAAAAGTCTTTAAGAAATGATTGTATTCAAGCAGGGCAGGGTCATCTTGCTTGTACCAGGAGCTAATGCTGTTGTCAATTTTCAGTTTCGGCAAATAAGCCAGTGTCACCAAAACCAGCACCAACACGACAACGAGAATCGGGCGATGGAAGCGCAATATTCCTTCGCTGATAGAACTGACGATTTGGTGCATACTCGGCATTATTTGGTGGCAACTGACACGTCCTTCCTCCAACTCATGTACCAGCGTTTGAATTTTCGCCAATCCTTCTTTTTATTGACTTTTATGGCATTAAAGACGCGAGCCTGGTATTCAATGGCCTGTGGCACATTCAGCTCGAATTTGCGCTTTGGCTTGCCATAAAATCCCGGAACGACGATCCATTCCCTATTCAGGTAAATAAGGGTGTGAGAGACCGACTCCGTTTTGTCTGGGCTGAAAAGGGTGACATGGATGTTGTTCTGCATCTTGCTCATGACCCTTGGTATATTTTTAGTCATCAGTGGATTCTTCAAGGTCATAGCCGTCATAGGGGTAAAAAAAACGGCCAAAATCTTATAGGTCTCCTGGTCGTCAATCTTTCCATCCTCCGCATGTTTGATTAAGTTCAGCACGTTTTGCGTTCCAATGGGCAATACAAAATCCACTTTGCTCTCGTCAATGCCGTTCACGATTTCAAAATGGTCGCCTTTGTTCATCACCGTGATACGTTCGCCCGTTTCCATCACTTCTACGCCGAGGTTCACGAAATAGTCTTTGAAATAATCAGCCAAAAACTGCTGCCTGGTCAGTTTTTCCCACTGTTCACCCGCCAGTATTTTTTCCTGCGAATAGCCGTTGGAGTTTGAAAAAAGCAACAGTAGCAGCACAGGGAGAAAAAGGTTTGAAGTTTTCATTTGTCATACATTTTATGGAGAGACGGGGTTATCCTACCCACAGTTCCGGAACTGCGGGGTTCGATAACCCCGCCTCTCAAAAAAGACTAACATTAACTTTAAATGCGAGTACCTATAAAAGGGCATTTTAAAGCCAATAAGTTATTGACAAAACTAACAAACAAATTCAGGTTCCATGATGATTATTCCTACCTTGGTAATTTGACTTTTATTAATTGCTCCAGCTCGGTATATTTGATTTTACCACCGTGCCGATGGTCGTATGGAAACGAATCCAGAAATACGACTTTATCGAATGGCACGGCCAGTTTCATCAAGTCGTTTTTTATCCTGTTTTTGTCCCCTCCTTTTTTGGCGACAACGGCTGCAATCAACTGGCTGCCAACCTTGACCAAGGTCGCACGAGTCACCGCTTCATTTTTGTTCGCAAGCCCCTCGAATATAAAGGGCGACCAAAGCTGGCCCTCGCAATCCACCAAAGCGGCAATTGGCCCTGTCAGGTACAGCGCCCCATTTTCAGCGAGGTAGCCACTGTCGCCAGTGCGGTGCCATTTTTTTCCATCCACAACGACCTTGTTCTGCTCGCCTTTCAGCACGACGTTGGGGCCAGTGACCAGTATTTCGCCAACAGGCTGTTTTTCAGCAATTTGCATTATTCTAACCTCCGTTTCAGGATGGATTTGGCCTGCAAAAAGTCCATCGACTACCGTGCTTGTCGCCAAGGCAACCCCATCCGCCACGCTGATAGGCTCGGCCTCGGATGAGCCGTAGATGACGGTGATTTTTGCATTCGGGAAATGCTCCGTCATTTGCGCAGCATCGCCTGGGAAAACGGGAGCGCCACCCGTCGTTATGTTTTTTATGGTTGATTTAATAGGCGCATCCAATCCCGCATTGCACAGCTTCAATAAAAAGGAAGGCGACGCACAGATGCTATTCACCTTGTGTTTCACTATTTGCTGCGCAATTTTTTGTGGTTCAAAATGGTCGGGTTTCAGCTTGTTGAAATCTGCCAAAACGGAGGTGCTGCCCATCGCCAAATTGAGGAACAAAAAAGCCGGCAGGGTGAGCAGTTCCACTTCGTCCGACCTGCTTTGCTTCACCTCCCGCAAAGTGTAAAACTGGTGGTTGAGGAACTGAAAATCCCGCACCAACATCTTTGGCACCGCAGACGTCCCGGAAGTGAAGGAGACAATGGCCTCGTCTTCGGGGCGGAGTTGCGGGGCAACCTCCAGCGGTGCTTTATTGGCGTAGCCGGCAAGGTTTATCTTCAAGGGGATGCGCCGCAATGCGGGTTTTAACCAACTATAAATCAAGCCTTTCCAATGCGTGACGACCGCCTTTGGCTTTGCTGCTTCGCAACAAGCGCCAATCTGCTGAAAGGTAATCCAGTCTTCCACGAAAATGGCCGCCGCCCCAATATAATTCAACGCCAGCGTGACCCGGTACAGGTCAATGGACAGCGGCACGAGCACCAGCACCCGGTCTTGGCGTTGGATGCCCTTTTCGGTCAAATAGCGTGCGGTCTTCCGCACGGCCAGTTCCAATTTGCCGAAAGTGGTGGTATCCGATTTGTCAACGATGGCGAGCTTGTTGGCGTTTGCCTTGGCCACGCTGCTTAGGATTTCGACGACGCTGGGCTGGTTATGCTCCATGATTGACGTTTAAAGCATACAATTTATACGTCCGGTACACCTCCGAATCCTTCGATGATGAGTTCAGCGAGGTGCTGCCCTCAATCACATAGGCATGGATAGCCGAGGCATAGCCCTCGTCCAGTAAATCCTGGGTGAGGCGCTGCGAGATGACAGCGCCAAGGCCCGCATATTTTGCCGCCGGATGCACAGCATAGGTCTTGAAGACCACCCGTTTTTCGTCCTCGCACAGGTAGTCGTTAATCATAAAAACGAAGCCAACCACTTGGCCTTCGTGCTCCGCAATGACCGTCATGCGGGGGTCGTTCAGGCCTTCCAGCAGGCGGTATTTGGCAATATAGGCCTCCCAGGGATAAGGGGTGTACAAAAAATTGTCCTTGAAACTAATCAAACATAGGTCATAAATCTTTCGCATGTCATCGGCATAGTTTTCTGGGTTAATGTGCCGGATGGCGATGCCTTTTTGCAGCAATTCTCTTTCCCGTTTCAAGGCCCGCTCGTCCATCGGGCGGAGGGGCTTCACAAGGAAACTGTAGTAAGTTTTGATGGGCTGGAAGCCACAGGCCATGAAGAGGTCGTTGTAATAAACCGGGTGCGGGCTTTCGAGGAAAAAGGCGGGCGGGCCGTCCGAAGTACGAAACCGGTAGTTCTCCCAAGTGGTGCCGTTCATTGGGCCGATGAGGTGCTTGATGCCCAACGCCGCCACGTCCTTTTTTACCGCTTCGATGAGTTGCGATGCCGCCGCAACATCGTTCACGCAGTGAAAATACCCGGCGCAGCAGGCCCGCTCGCCGTGCAGGAAGTGACCGGGGTTGTCGTACAGGGCGATGCCGCCGAGCACTTGGCCGCCGTCACGCAGCAGGTAGCCGTGCAGCAGGTGCAAGCGGTTCACGTACTGCGATTCCATCTGCAAGGGGATGTTGTCTGGGAACAGCTCGCCTGGCACTTTGGCAATGTCGTCAATTTCGGGTGAGTCGGGGAGGGTTTTAATTAGCTGCATATTCGTAGATAATTTCATGATAAACGACCAAAACTCCTGCAACCGTTAACGGCACCGTAAGGTTGTCCCAACCGCCAACGCTAATATGCTCTGCCATAGCTCCCAGCACAGCGCAGGCTACCAGCAGCCCCGCTTGAGAAGGGTATTGTGTTATTGCAAAGGCCGTCAGATATAACGAGGATGCCACCCAAGCCACGACAATAAAACTGGTCGAGCCAATCCAGGACTTGTTTTTTTTATTGAAAAATTGCCCAGCATAATACGCCGCCGGGTCAGCAACTGCAAGGATGAGCAGTGGCAGGTAGAACAGCGCCTCGAAATCGTATTGGATGACGAGCAGGGCATTCCCATAAATCGAAACCGACAGCAACACATCGCCCCACGACTCCCGCCCGATGTTGAACAGTGACGGGAGTTGCCCTTGCCGCCGGGCATAGAGCAAGTATCCGATGAAGCCGATGTTGCCTATCAGCAAGTACCAATGGTTCGTGAAATGGAAGGGCACGAGCACACAGGCCAGGCCTATGGCCACGTGGGCAAATTTGCGGGTATGCTCCGCACGGACACCAAAGCGGCTGTGCATGAATTGCGCCAGCGCCAGCACCAGCACGAAGGCGGCGGCAAGGATGCCGATGGCTGCTATTTCATTGATTTGCTGCATTTATGATTTACTTTCGTGGCCAAGGTTTCCAACATAAACCGCTTGTAAAAAAAGATTTTATCCAACGCCGATAAGTTACTTGTCAATTCCATTTCCGGTTTAAAATGCTGCGCCTGCACTTCCGACAGCAGCCTGTCCACCACAAAATTCCAGTAAGCGATGTGCCGCAACCTTGGGCAATATACTGCCAGGCGCTCGCCAAAAGCCTTGAAATCCGCTAATGGCATGTACTCGAAAATATCCGAAGCATTGATGAGGGTAGTGTTTTGCTCCGCAACGAGGCCGTCCTCCAAGCGCCCGTGCCGAAGGACGAGGCGGTCGAGGTTGGAGCGGATGGCTTCGAAGTTTTCAGCCCTTGCGTAATGTGGCAGCCCCATTCCGAAATTGCCGTGTGCTGTATAATACATGTAATGGTTTTGGTAGCTGCCGGGATGGAGGATAAAAGCTGAAAATTTCTCGAAAAGGTACTTAGACAGGCTTATTTTCGTCTCCTTGAAAAAGGAAGGGTGTCGGCCCGTGGCTTTAAGCACGGGTTCGCTGAGGAAAATTTTCAGCAGCCAATGGAAAACGGGATTGGCCAACTTGCGGCGGTAGCACGCTAAATCGGTCTCGGAGGGTGGGCCTTTGAAGAAATGCTCCACGGTCTTTTTCGAGGCAATGAAGGGCAGTACGAACCGCCTGAATAGGGAGAAATATTGCTCCAACTTGCCGCAATGAATGACGCCTTTTTGAATGAGCGATTCATTTTTATCCCAATAAGACTTGGCTGTTGATGAGAGCTTTGGGCCTATTTTATCCCGATAAATGTTAAGCCTATTTTCGCTGCCATTGAATCCCAAAAAGTGCAAAAAATCAGCATATTCCAAGTAGTTAAATGCCGCTTTTTTCAGTTCAATTAAATGCAATTGAGGTAACCAGATGTCATAAACGATAACCTGCTCCGGGCTTCTGGATAATAAGGAAAAGCTATTGTCCCCAGCGGAGCCAATAGACAATATCCAGTCGTTTTTACCCGGGTTCAGCGCTTTCAGCAGCAGATCGGCATCCTCCCAGCAATTGGTATAAAGCAGATTCTTAGATGGCATAAATACTATTTGCTGGCTTATGATTGGGTGTTGGTTATGATGTTCACGATGCCTTTTTCCCCATCCATTTCAACGTAGTCGCCCGGTTTGAGCTTGGCCGTTAGTCCGTTGATGCCCACGATGCATGGGATGCCCATCTCCCTCGACACGATGGCTGCATGGCTAAGCAAGCTGCCCCGCTCCACGAGGATGCCGGAGATGGACGGGAAAATCGTCACCCAGCCGGGGTCGGTGGTGGTGGTCACGAGGATGTCGCCGTCCATGTCGAAGGCGTCTTCGGGCTTCTGCACGATTTTTACCTTTCCCTTCACCACGCCCTTGCAGCAGCCGATTCCTTTTAGTGCGCCGGGTTGCTCCGCTATGGGCTTGCCATGCACGAAAGCATTGCCCTGATAGACAATGCCGTAGGTCTTGATGCGCTCGCTTTGCGATATTTCCTTTTGAAAATCAGTGTATTGCATTTTTCGCAGCTCAAAAAGAGATTTTAAGTCATAATTCACAGAGGTACCTTGAATGTATGTAAAAATCTCGTCTTTGGTAAACATGAAAATATCATCAGGCTCATTCAATAGCCCCTCGCAGCAGAAGATTTCGCCAAGTTTGCAAAAGGCTGCCCTTGCTTCCCCGAACGCCTTGGTGCGGTAGAGGCGCAGGTTTTCCCGCCCGCTCACCAGTTGCCTTGCCCGCCGGATGATGTGACGCAGCACCATTCTTGCCACGGGCTTTCCCCGCAATTTGCCCCAGATGGCCCGCTCGGCGGCGAGGCGCACTTCGGGCCCAGAGCGGAAGTTTAAGCTTTGGGGCTTGCGGTCGTTGAGGATGTACGATTGAAGCACGTCAATAAAAAGTTCGGGATGTTGCTTATAGGTTTTCGTTTCCAGTTTTAACTCGCCCACCATTCGGTCGCCGAATTGGTCAACATATGCTGCCATATCCTGCTTTATTTCCGCTAAATATGGGTCGGTATTTATTTGGTTTAAAATATGGTATTTATCAGGGTTTTTAAACAAATTAATTAGTTTAGTGGAAGCATATATTTTGTTCACTAACGCTGCGATCAACTCGGCGGGTTTGGTAGTAATGATGGTATTGCCGCCAACAAGCAAGTCGTTATGTATATTGGTTTCCTCACCGAACATCTCTGTCACGCGCTTTTTTAACAAGCCAAAATATATCATGGCAAAAAAGTCATTCACGAGTGGAGCCTTCCATATTTTGAGCAATAAGGTCTCTTGCCGCTTGTAAATCCGCATGATTTGGTCGGCGGATACCGAATCTGGGTCAATGGCCCGAATACCCGCCTCCATATCCTCGAACTGCCGCACGAAATCCCGCTTCTGTGCCTCCAGGGTGAACAGGTTGCGCAGGATGCTCACCACCATGTTGCCGATGCGAAGCGAGTCCCACTGTTTGGAGCGGCGGTCTGTTGCTTCGAGGTCGAAGCGTTCCTTCACGCCCATCATCTGCTCCATGAAACGTGCGTTGAACGAATAGCCGGGCAGCATCGAAATCATCTGGTACCACGAGCGGAGGTTGTAGTAAACCCGGCCATTGAGCAGGCCCAGCATATTGGCGAAATGCTCGGCGTTGGCTTCGATTTCTTTTTTCGGAACGCCCATCAGCTCCACGAACTGCCGATAGGCTTTTTCATACAATTGGAGAATGTACGAAAACGTGAGCGGGGAAGTGAGGCCAGGGTACGACTCGATGATATTGCTATTGTCCCAAACGATATAATGCCCATGAGTGTCGGGCAGGTGGCGCAGTGTGGTCACTGGCCGGCTTTGAAGGATGTAGAGCTTGCTACCGCAAAAGGCGAATTCCACGTCCTGGTGCTTGAGGAAGTGGTGGCGCAGTTGTTCTACTCTTTGGCCAACCTCCAGCACCTGTGCATCGGTCAGGCATGGCTCATGTTGTTTTGCTGATGCAACGCCTTTTCTAATCAAGCCTTTGCCCGCCCTTTCGTCAAAAACATAAGTGTGCTCCTTCGTCGCAATTTGGGCTTCCACCTGCCCATTCGTCACGACGTACTGGTCAGCGGGTAAGTCGCCTGAAACGAGGCCTTCGCCCACACCATAGACCGCATTAATGACCTGCTGCTTACGATGGCCCGTCACCGGATTCAGGCTGAACGCCACGCCCGACACGTCGGGTTCGAGCATCGCCTGCACGATGACGGAGAGGTAATGAATGGGCTGTAAACCATGTTCCCGTTGGTAGGTGAGCAGGTGTTCGCTGGCGCAAGAGGCCCAAACGTCGAGGATAGCCTGCTCCAACTCGGCGGCTGGCACAAAGAGCCGTGTCTTGAATTGCCCCGCAAAGGAAAATTGGTCGGAGTCCTCATCCCGGTAGGAGGAGCGCACAGCGAAGTAGCGGGTTGTTAAATCGAATCTGGCCCTGATTTCAGCCAGCAGTTCTTCGGGCAATTGTACCCTGTCAAACTGCGGGGTACCGTGAGTGTCCAGTAATTGACCGCCAAATGTGGCCTCAAGCCACGTATCAGGCACTACCACAAACGGGGCGGTAGGAATGCCCAGTGCTGCCATCTGCAACAAGCTGCGGGCCTTTCCACCGATGGTGGGCGGGATGGGGTCGGTGGGTTGGAGGATGTTGTTCATTAATTTTGTTCATTAATTTTGGCTAAATGTGGCAGCTTAATTTAAAGAGTGGTTTTTGATATAAGATATAAGACGTACGATATAAGATATAAGATTTAATTGGTCCCTGGCCTTTTCACAATCAACAATCATTAAATCAAAAATCCAATCTAAAATCTTAAATCGTAGATCTTATATCTTATATCTTATATCTTATATCTTATATCAAAAAACCATTAAAAATCAATATCCCATCCACTTCAAAATCATCGGCAGCGCCCCCAGTGTCAAGTACATCAACAGGCCCCAGCCGCCGGAGGCCAGTTCGATGAGCCTGGACAGTTTTACCGTTGGTTTACGAAGGAACAAAATGCCGTAAAGCAGCGACGACCCATAGATGACCAGCAGCAGCCCCGCTCCCAGCCAACCGAGGTTTACATAGCTGGAAGCTGCCACGGCCATTGCGAAAGCCAGTGTGATGACGCCCATCCAAATCCATACGGCCTTGCGCAGGCCATACATTTTGGTGTAGCTGTTAAATTCTTCGTTTTCGGGGGTTCTGATTTTGCGGCCCACTTCCCAAACCAGGCCGTTGATGTACGACACAGCGAAAAAGAACACCATGCCGACTGGTGCATGGCCGGGGCCTTCCATGTACCAGTCCATGCCGCTGGAGTACATGTCTATGGCCGGGAAGAAGAACATGTGGCTGAGCACGTAAGCTACCCAATGGCGGTTCAGCCAGTCTGGTACAAAGAAGTTGAACATCATCAGCACGAGGAAGGCCTGCGGCACGAGCAACCACCCGAACATCCGAGGTGTAAAGAGGAGGTTCACGAGGATTTGCACAGCAATGGCCGCCCAGCCCAGCCATTTCAGTTCCCGGAAGCTGATGAGGCCCCTCGGCACGGGCAGTTGTGGACGGTGCGCAGCGTCAATTTCCCGGTCTTTGAACTCGTCAACGATCCGAAGCAAAAAGAATAAGCTGATGGTGGTGATGGCAGCGGAGACGAACAGCTTCCAATCCACAAAGCCCGAGGCCCCCCGGCAAACCCTTGAATACGAAATGGCTGAAAATGCAAATGCCATCAGGAAGATGCCATTGGAAAAAAATGGGAACCGCTCCTTTTGGTAAATCAAAAAGCGTTGGAAGAAAGGCAGGTTGTTTTCGTTGGTGAGCATGAAGGGGTAAAGTTATGGTTAATAGGTGAATCAAGAATCCCCAACCGATGCTACCTTCCTCCTTGAAGAAGATGTATTCTTTGCGCCATAAGATTTTCCCGAAATCCGGGAAATCCTGTTAGTGCCGAGTATAATAGCCAATATTTGAACCGGCGTTTTGTACATGCCAAGAATGAAAAAAGAGGCTGAGTAGTCAAGCCGTCCCCATCTTTTTTCTTTTGAAATGCTCCATCCGCTTTTTTGAGGGCATTTTGAAAAGAAAAAAAGTTCAACCTTTTCATGTCAAGCTCTTTTTGTCCCCTCATTCTCCGGCGACAGGCTTCAAACCCAGCACGTTTTCAGCATAAGCAAACGTCTCCCGGCGAACCGACTCCAAATCCCTGGAATTGATCCTTGACACCACCACGTGATGGCCTGCGTTTGGGAAGGCCATTTTCACTTTTTGCCCTTCTGGTGTTGACACGTTGTCAAAAAAGCGGAGCATTTCCTTTACAGAAACGACCTTGTCCTGTTCCTCTTCGTTTTTGTAATAATAGCCCATGAAAAGCGGCTGCCTGATCTTGTGCCAAACTTCGGGTTTCATCGTCCGCTCGATCAATGATTTCAGGCATACAAGGCCGCTGGTCCGGTAGGTAGTTGTCCAATATTTGAAGCCTTCTTCGGGTGGGGAAAAAGAATGGTACTTGCCGTTTACCTGTTCGGCGATTTGCTTGCCCCAGGGAATGGTCAGCAGTTCGCTCAGCGGGTCATAGATGTCAATATTGGGCGAAAAAAGCAGTTGGGCAAAAACCGCATCGGGGTTCTCTGCCGTCAGGTAAACGGACAGGGTGCCACCCGTGGAACACGACATCAAAATGACCTTTTCGCCGAGCAACTGGCCTATTTCTACAGCCTCCTTGGCAGATTCCAGCAATTCGTTTGGCGTCAGGTCGGCAAAGGATTCCTTGCTGTCAATGCCGTGCCCGGCGAGGCGGGGCAGGTACAGGTTGCAGCCATAGCGTTTGGCAAATTCCCGGTGGATGGGGTCGCCCTCTACCGGGCTGGCCGACCAGCCATGCAGATAGACCACGCTGTACGGGGTTTTCCGGAGGCTGTCGGCCCATATAATGCTGCCCCCGTTGCCAGGCCGCAGGTGCGCTATGCCGACGTCTTTCTGGTGAACGAAACTGTCCAGTTGTTCCAGCGGAAGGTTTACTGGTTTCAGCTTGCCGTCCAAAGGTGGGAAACCGGGTCTTGGGCCTGCGAGGAAGGCGCCTGCCAGCAGGGTAGGGAAGAGGTATCGCTTGCGGATTTTCATTTTCGTTGGGATGGTGGATGAAAGCTGGTGTCTGCGGTTGAACCACCGCAAAAGTAAAATTAGGCAAACAAATTTGCCGGGTGGGAGATTGTTCAAAAAACTGTGTCAATTTCTCACAACTGATTGATTGTGAGCGTGCGTTTTTTTCAAAAACACACTTCTCTGAATGGTCTTCGGGAATTGACTTGCCAGGCTTCCAATTGCCATGCAGGCAGTTCCTATACCGGTACGGTGGCTATAACTGGAATTCCAGATACTGTGGAAGCCAATAAATCGTATTCCATCACTTTGACCAATGCCAGCAATGCCGTGCGGGCAGGATTTGAATTGACCGTCCTCGACAAGTCCAACTCAAAAATAGGCACCCTCACCGCCAGCGGCGGCAGTTCGTTGGCCAATGGCAATGGCTGGCAATACGTCCGGCAGTCGAGCCCGAAAAACCTGTCCAATGGTTCGGCCTCGTGGTCATTTACCTGGAAATCCCCGGCATCCATCGTGGATGATTCCATCTACTTTTACTTCGTATCGTTGTGCGCCAATGGCAACAACCAGAAGACGCTCGACAACGTATTGAAAAACTCCAAAACGGTGGTCATGCCAACACTGGTATCTGGCCTTGAAACTTCACCCGGTCTTTTCCCTTTTTCCATGTCGCCCAATCCTGCCAGTGGGTTCGTCCACCTGACACTCCCCACCAACGGCAAGCTGAAACTAACCAACCTCAGCGGACAGCTTGTATTGGAAAAAGCCATTGGGCCATCGGAATGGCTGGACATCAGTGGCCTGGTGCGTGGCATCTATGTGGCCAGGGTTGAGTGCCAGGGAGCTTCACAATCTAAACTGCTGCTCCTGGAAAAGTGAGCATCATGGGCCAATGGCCCCTTAAGCTTTGATGGCGACGATAACGGGAAATTATACTTGACGTCATTAGGTTTTCCCGAATTTCGGGACAGGTTGTGCAAACGCCGAAGTGGGTGGATGAAGGTTGATAATAGGTTGATACGGTTGATTTTGTACAAAACTTATTGGTGCGCAGTGTAGCTGAAAAGATTTGTTCAGTCGGCGCAGCAAGTGCTGTTTAAGTTGCCCGAAGCGGTGGTATATTTTGACCAGGTTTGGATGCACCTACTGCAAATGCAAGCCTGGAACAAGTATGGGTTGGGCCTTACCTTCCTAAACCCGCTCGATGGCTTGCTGTAATTTCTCCCTTACAGAAGTCGCTACCTGCCCCAGCGATTGATTTTGGATAGCCTGCATGGAGGCCACAGGATCCACGGCAGACACCTCCACTGCTCCTTCCTTCGTTTCACGCACGATGACATTGCAGGGCAACATAAGCCCGATCCTTTCCTCGGCTTGTACGGCCTGGAAGGCAGAAGGCGCATGGCAAGCCCCCAAAATCCGGTAGGGCCTGATGTCAACGCCCAGTTTTTTATGAAAGGTAGCCTTTAGGTCAATATCCGTGAGTACTCCAAATCCCTCGGCCTGGAGGGCAGCAGTCACCGCTATGACGGCCTCCTCAAAGTTTTGCTGTACAATTTTGCTGAAATGATAGTCCATGCTTTTTTTACAAAAGTAAACACCCGGCAAGGCTGCCTTGGTGATAAATGTTGGTTAAGGGCAACATTTAAAAAGATCGCTGACACAGGTGTGTGCCGACAGCATAGAATGGGCTTGTATTTTCATTCTTCGGTTGATCCTTCTTCAGGCAAACAGGGCTTTCAAGCCTATTCCTGCCAGGATGGAAATTGTCCGTCCCCTCCAAAGCTTTGAAATAAATGCCCCGCCGAATAGAAGTTAGGGGAAAACTTGAAGCTCCCCTAACTTGACCACTTTGAAAATTTGGGCGACCAATAATGAAAATTTCTTCCTAATATCAAATACGCTGGGGCTTTGGGGCAAAACCATAAACCCCTAACCATCCATCTTCTCGAACCTTTGGTATGGTGTCAGGCTTTCAACACCACCCGGTAGCGGGCCTTGCCAGCTTCGAGGTGTTCAAAAGCTTCATTGATTTTTGCCATGGGAAATTCTTCCACGATCGGATAAATATCATGGCGGACACAAAACTCCAGCATCGTCCGGGTGGCTGCCGGGCTTCCCAGCGGGCTTCCGCCCACTGATTTTTCACCCATGATCAGGGAAAAAGCGGGAATGGCCATTGGCTCCAACACCGCACCAACGGTGTGGAATTTGCCTTTTGGCGCCAGCGTCGTCAAATAGGAATTCCAGTCCAGGGTAACATTGGTGGTGTTCAGGATAAAGTCAAGGCTGCCCTGAATACTTTCCAACTCTTTTGGATCCCTGGAATTGACCACCCTGGTGGCGCCCATGGCGAGTATTTTTTCTTTTTTGTCGGGACTGGAACTGAATGCCACCACTTCACACCCCCACTTATTCAGGAACTTCAAGGCCATGTGGCCCAATCCGCCAATGCCAATGACGCCGACTTTATCCGTTGGCTTTACCCCTGCTATAATGATCGGGTTAAAAACGGTAATGCCACCACAGAAAAGCGGTCCGGCCTTTTGCATATCAATGCCTTTGGGCAGTGGTGTTGCCCACGACCAGTGGCTCCTCACATGATCCGCAAAGCCGCCGTGACGGCCTACAATCGTGCCCTGCACGGTAGCGCAAAGGTGGTGGTTGCCGCCCATGCACTGGTGGCAATGCATACAGGAAGCAGAATTCCAGCCCAACCCAACGAGGTCACCGGGTTTTACGCTTTTTACCTCCGGGCCGGCAGCGACTACTTCGCCCACCACTTCGTGACCGGGAACAAAGGGATATTGCGTCATGCCCCATTCGTTGTTGAGCATGCTCAGGTCGGAGTGGCAAAGCCCGCAATAATGGACTTTGATGTCCACTTCCTCCGACCCCAGGGCGGGCAACTCATATTGAAAAGGGGTCAATTTTCCGCCAGCTTCGCTGGCTGCGTAGGCATTTACTTTCATAATGATGTAGTTTGAATTTCGCAGGGGTGCTCTGGGGAAGGTTAAATATTTTCCCAAAAACAACCCCGCTGAAAAGTTAAATATGCGAATTAGGTGTTGAAATAACCGCTTGACTTTCAGTGGTACCAGGGACTAAATCATGGTGATTTTTAAAATCACCATGATTTAAACTCCTGATTATCAACCGAAAAAAATTCAACTCCTGATCCGCATTAAATAGTTTTTCAAACGGCTTGTGTTGTGCGGTGCAATACATTTACTTTTAGCCTGGAGGGCAGGAAAGTCAATTTAATTACCCGCAATAGTAACTTATATACCTGATGATTGGTAGTTATGGCGGGCACCCCGTGAAGGCAACCCTACAACTTCGTAAAACTACCGATGCCTGTTTGTTTTCCCAAATCAACCTGGAAATAATAGCTGCCGGGCGTCAAATGGCCAATGGGAATCGTATGTTGCCCGGCAGGCCAGACTTGCAGCACTTTGCCATCCTGGCCCAGCAGGGTGATAGATCCGGGAACGCTATCCGCAGGAAAATCCAGCCGCACAAAATCGCTGGCAGGATTCGGGTAAATGGCCAAATCAACCACGGCAACCTCCCTGTTGGCACTGACCACTGCCGGCAAATCATACACATAGATGGCACCGGAATTGTCGAGATCGAAATCTGCCCCGTAGGCCCCTACCACGGCCGTGTTGCCGTTTATGGCATTGTACCAGCCCATGTAGTCAAACTCCGGTGTATTGTACTTTTCCATTTGTGTCCAGGTCGTACCATTCCGCTTGAAAATATAGGCCGATCCGTCCGTCCCGTTCACGTCGAACACTTCATACAGGGTGCCGATGACCGCATAATGCTCTGACAGCGCAATGCGGCCCCCGAACGACTTCGAAGCCGCCGCATCCTCCGCAAACAGCTTCTGCTCCAGTGCCCAGGTATCGCCCGTGCGCTTGTACACATACACGGCCCCGGCATTGTTGCCCATCTCGTCGTCGTTCAAGGCACCCACGATGAGGCGGTCTTTGAAAATAGAACAATTGACGCCAAAAGAACCGTCCGCAACGGGCGGCTCCAGCAGGGCTTGCTGCGCCCAGGTGTTCCCAGCCTGCTTGTAAACGAAAACCTTCTCCCGCTGATGGGCGGCCACGGCGATATACCCTTCGTGCATCGTGAGCCAGGTACCAAAGCGTCCGTTGGGGGCATTGGCCGGCACCAGCTTGGCCACTTCCGTCCAGGTGCCGCCTGCCAGGTTGAAAACATAGGCACTGCCTATCCCATTGTTCTTGGCAGGAGCGCCCACCACGAGCGAGGTGCCGGAGATGGCCACGCCCGTGCCGAATTTGTCACCGGCCACCACATCGGAGCCGGACAGCGTCGCCTCCAGGTTCCATGTACTGGCGCCCGTCCGCTTAAAGACGTAGGCCTTGCCCTGCTCACCAGACACCCCTGAGGCACCCACCACCGCATAGTCTCCATCCACGGATACAGAGCGGCCATAGTCATCGTTGGCTACCTGTGCCGGATTTTCCAGCTCGCCATCCTGTATCCAGTTTCCACCGGTGTCCTTGAAAGCGTACACGTGCCGGAGGTTGCTACCATTGAGGGGGTTGTCGGATGCGACAATGGTGCCGCCTTGTATTGATACACTTATCCCAAAGAGCCCACTCGCAATTGGCTCGGGGGAGGTCAGAATGGTTTGGCCCATGGCCGGTTGGAGGGCTTGCAAGACCAGTACGAGAAAAAGGAAAATTTTACAATTCATGTTTTGAAGTTAAGGATCGAAGGAAAAATAAAATGACTATTTTATTTTTAAAAAACCCCTCCAATGCTGGGGTTTTCAAAATCAAAATGTTGAAGTTATTTTTTCATCGTTACTAAGGTTTGTGTTTGGTTGATTCGGGGCAAAAGTAATGTTCGTGTTAAGAAATCCCTATCCACTGGGAGTGATTCTTTCAAATGCCCAGCACCTGTGCGGCGCTTCGTTCACTTCGCAGGTATTGTAAAAAGCGGCCTCCTTCGTGCCGAGGCTTGATAAATGGAGGGAAAGCACTGGGTTTCCCTGCATGATTAGGTCGTAAGGGTCATCAAGAGTCTTCTCCCGTACCTGGGGGGGGGGCTTCACATCGGGGCCGGCAACAGCATTGTCGTTTTTTAGTTGGAAAACCTAAAGCCAAGGGGGGTAGCGTTCAGGTTTGGTTGGTGACTATAATTGGTTATTTTTGTAAAAATTCGCAACAGACCATGATAACAAAATTTGAAGACCTCGACCTCAGCAAACGCTACACTTACGCCGACTACCTTACTTGGAAGTTTGACGAAATGGTAGAAATCATCCGGGGAAAGGTATTCCGCATGGCGCCGGCACCCGGTATGAGTCATCAGTCTCGCTCGGGAGATTTGTATGGCATCATTTGGTCTTACCTCCGAGACAAACCATGCAAAGCATTCAGCGCCCCTTTTGACGTCCGCCTCCCACTGCCCCCGGAAAAGCAGTCTGACGACAAGATAGACACCGTCGTGCAGCCCGATATCAGCGTCATCTGCGACCTGGCAAAGCTCGACGAGCGGGGCTGCAACGGTGCACCCGACTGGATTATCGAAATCCTGTCCATGGCCACTTCCAAAAAAGACCTTACCGACAAATTCGACCTGTATCAACACGCAGGTGTGCGGGAATATTGGATTGTCCATCCCATAGAAGCCACCGTTATTCCCTATCGTCTCAATGAAAAGAATGAGTACCAGCCCCTACGCCCCAATCCATTCGTCATGGGTGAAAAAGTGCCCGTCGGCATCTTTGAAGGCTTCTCCGTTGACCTTGACGAAGTCTTCGCATAGGTCATTCCCCTAACTTTACACAAAACAATAATTTCGAAAAACGCACGACTTGCACATACGCACGGCCCTGCGCTTGCAGGGTTTCGATGGCGGATTGCTCGATGTGGGATTCTGTGATGGGTTTCATGTGATGAATGGGTGTCGTTGGGGCGAACCCACGTGTCTGTCCTTGCCCGCAAACAGGGGCGAACACGTGGGTTCGCCCCTACGGGTTGACGTAAAATTTATCGGTGTCCCATTTGGCCGGGTTGTTTATGATGTAATTTGTAATGGTTAAATACGACGTTTCATTTCGGATGATGTGTTCGTAATAATTACGTTGCCATAATTTGCCGTTGAAACGTGGCCAATCCAATGTCTTAACGCCCCGGATATATTCATTGGTCGTCATCGTTTTGAACCATTGCACCACCTTATGTAGGGGCGAACCCACGTGTTCGCCCAATATGTCGCCCGCATTGTCATTGGTAGGGGCGGACCCATGTGTCCGCCCTATGTCCGTGCCGCCACCTATGTCCGTGCCGCCACCTATGTCCGTGCCGCCACCCATGTCCGTGCCGCCATCAAATGTGGTAGGATTTTCCCCCGCATCCAAATTCACGATGCCATCACTTGTGTCACCCGTATCACAGGGGCGGACACGTGGGTCCGCCCCTACGCCCCGATTCAACACCACGGCATGGAAATGATTGGGCATCACCGTGTATTCGCCCAATTCAATGTCCGGGAATTTTTCCGGTATTTTCTGCCACCATTTTTCAATCATTTTTCCTGCATCGTTTAATTCCATTTGCCCATCGGCCACCCGGCCAAACAAACAGGCCCTGTCCTGCAAACAAATGGTGATGAAATAGGCCCCTCTTTGCGAATAATCATACCCTTTCAACCGGATGGAACGGCGATGGTGGATTTGTGGGTTGTATTTCTTGTTTTCCATAGTATTTTTTGGCTTGTATGAATGTTGACATTTTGCCGTTCACATGCGCCCAGCCCTGCGCTTGCAGGGTCTCGATGGCGGATTGCTCGATGTGGGATTCGGTGATGGGTTTCATGATTCAAAATAACTTATTTCATCCACCATTCCTGCTAATCTATCTATCTCTTTAAACAGTATGATAAATCCAACAAATAATTTTCGGTCAAAATTTTTGGACACTAATTTGGCAAAAGAAGTCTTTGAACTTCCAGAGTCTTTAATTTTATAAATATCTTGAATTGCCGTTTTTTCCAACATTTTATTTTCATTAAGGAATTCATAAGGTAAATAATGTTCGATAGAAAAATAATTATCATTATCATTGTTATGAATATAAAATTGCATATTTTCAGGAATAGGCAACAGCATCCCATAAATATTACCTTCTTTTCTCTTTTTTATTCTCATGTAACCATTTTGATAGTCAAATTTACTTTCTTTTAATGTTCCTTTAAATTCGGGAATTCCTCCTCTATCATTATCAAAAATTCCAATAACAATTTGATTGTCCTCTAAAAATGCCAGTCCTTCATTTAATGTTTTAGCCAGACTGTTCGCCCCACCGCCTGTTGGGTCACCAACTCTAATTTCCCAATAAGGTATGTGACCCGTCAATACTGTATAAGCATGCTCAATTAATATAGCATCGGAAGGTCCTTCAACAAATAATTTAACCCTTCTGTCTGGTATTATTTTATCATATTTTCCAAATCGAAGTCGACTTGCAGGCTGAACATAAACGTCGAGTTCCTTTTTGATAAAATAGGGGTGGTTCTCAGTTTTTCTAACTTTATTTGGTCTCAATAATTCATTCTTTTGCTTCCTAAGTTCTTTACTTCCCAAATTATCAATTGAAGATTCTAAAAGTTTAGAGTAAAAATCATTTCCAGTAGTCTTTATCTTTCCTATCACCTCTGCTAATTTGTCTTCCATCGCAAGCCTATCGCTTGATGCAGTAACCGAAACGATTAATATTTTGTAAATTAGATTGTCTAAGTATGGGTAATTTTCCAATTTACTCTTCTCGTCGTATTCATCAAGCAACTCATCCAATGCTAAAGCAATAGGTTTTTTCAATGTAATTGAATCAAAATTATCTTGAAATAAGAATACTGGAAATATACTTAAAACTGGCAAGGAAAACCTGCTAAAAAATACATTGTCAGGCAATGACGTGGCAAATTTTTTGAAGCCTTGGTATGTTTCAACCATTAAATTTAAAACTTCTTTTACTGCTTTTTTTCTAAGTTCATCATCCGTTAAATAAAGGGCTTGGAGCAAATAACCTGTACCATTTGCAGAAGACCAATATTCAGCCATTGTATTGCTCTTCTTTATCTTGTCTATTATTTTTTCCAAAAAATCAGGCATCTTTCTTGACAGCCCTCCATAAAATATAGCAGCAAATTGCCAATTAACATCAAAAAAATTATCTACCAAATCCTGCTCCATTTCTCGGTGATTCTTAAAAATCTCTTTAGCTGCAAAATATTCCATGTAGGAGTCATGTCTAAATTTAACATACTTGCCTTTATGGATAACAAGTAGACCCGTGTGGGCAATTATATAATCAAGTGCTTGTGGCAGTCTCTTCAAATCTATTGTTCCAGAAATAGAACTTAATTTTTTTTCAAAAAATGAAATAAATTCATCTTTAGTCATTAATTCACTGTTTTTCCTGCTAAGTAGTTCTAATGCATAGGTGCCCAAAATATTTTCCTTTACTGTTATATCTAAGAAGTCTATATTTTTGTCAACCATAGTTCTGCCCAGCAATAAATTGCTAAATTTATCATAAATATCATTTAATGTGGCTGGTAATTCTTGATTTGTTTCCTCATATAATATTGACATCAAAGATAAGTTTAGAGGGGTTAAGGGTAGTTTTTCTAATATTTTGTTTTCTTTCATTGACTCAATAAGACTTTGTGCCTTATTGCCAGACCCTTCAAAATATCTTGTTGCGAATTTCTGCACTTGTTCATCATCGAATTTCTGAATAAAAACATCTTTTGAACTTTTCTTCAATGAAGGGCTTTGTTGCATGAATCGATCAGACATAGCTTCGCTAATTTTCCGCCAACTTAAGCCACTCTTCTTGGTTTAGCAACAGGCATACCTTGGGCTGTCATTATATTGAGCACTTTTATTTTGATATCGTTTTCGGTTTTTTGGCTGCTAAATTTTCGGGAATATAGTCTATCGCCGTGGATGGTTTTATAGCGAAACATTTCCGTCTCTGATAAACTTCGTCGATGATAGCCTGTTTCAACTTTCCATTCCTTTATACCGATTTCATTCATTCGATTTACAGCAACATTTCGTGGATAATCAGGGATGTCATCAGGTACCTCTTCATACCATTCGATAGCATTGCTCCGGGGTGGAATGATGGGATTTATATCTCTATCGATCAAACCATCCCAGCATTCTACGTGATCGTATGCACCATCCAGACAGACATCTGTCACTTCTGCTTCCACCTGGTCAACCAGTTCTTCCAACTGAGACCCGTCATCCACGTCATTCAACGTCAGGGTGTGGCAATGAATGAAACCGGTTTTAGGGTCGACACCAAGGTGAAGTTTTCGCCATGTTCTCCGCTTTGAATACCCGTGTTTCCTGACTTTCCATTCCCCTTCGCCGTAAATTTTCAGACCTGTTGAATCAATAGCTATTACAATCGGGCCGCTACGGGGAATCTGATAAACAGCTATATCCAAGGCTTTTGCACGACGGCAAATTTGCGTGTACGATGGAATTTCCAAATCCTCTATGCCCATTAATTTGAGCAAACTTTGTGAAAAACCTTGTGTCTGTCTGTATGCCAGTTTGAACACAACCTTAAACGTCAAAAGTGTCTCTATGCAAAGGTCGCTGTACACGGGTTGGGCTCCTCTTTGGTTGGGCAGATCACTGTACCATTTGTCTGTCACCTCGTCACCGAAATAGATCGTGATATCTCCTCGGTTGATTAAGGCTTTGTTGTAAGCTGACCAATTGAGAACCTGATATTTTTCTTTCGGCTTGTCGCTTGTATGGTTATCCTTTTTTACCTTTGACATGGGCTGGTGTGTTTGTAGATTTAGTTGTGCAAAAACCAAATATACAAAACCAGCCCGCTTTTCATCCCGCACAATCTAAGCAGGATTCATGCAACAAAGCCTCAATGAAGACTTAAATAATTCATCTAAAATATTTGAACGAGATCCTATGAATACAATAGCTCCTTCATCCATCATCTCTTCAAGTTTACTTACAATGTCTTTCTGATATTTATCTTCAAACTCATCGATAGAGTCAACAAGCAATATAATTTGATACTCTTTTATTATCACCTTCAAGTCTCTCCCGTCAAAATAATCTTTTGTGATTAATCCCGAAATCATTTCGGACATATTAATTTTTCCATCTTGACTAATAGCGTCTCTAAGATTTACACTGTCAATAAAAATAGGCAAATGTCGCTTTCCAGCAATGACAGAATTTTGTCTGATGAAAAGTCGTCCAATTTCATATAAAAGCCTTGTCTTGCCTGTTCCGGGGTCGCCATGAAGGACCATCAGCCTTTCATTTTCTATTAAAACCCTTTCAAGATTGACTTTAGTGAAAGCTTTCTTAGTAGATTGTTTATCATCTGTTTTTAGAAAAATATTCGGCTCAATAAATATTGACAACAATTTTTGATATGCTGCCTTATATTCTACGAGTTTCTTTATTTCAAATGACTCATTGATTCTATTCTCAAAATATTTTTCATAAGTAATAAGTGATTGGTCATTATGCCTCCAATAGTCTGGATAGTTTTTCTCAATATTCTTAAGCAAATCATCTGTATCCCAATAGACAATTGAATTTTTATGAATAGTGGTTTGCTCTAATTTTACTCTAAACCCAGTAGAAATACTATGATTACTCACTAAATAAAATTTTGAGCATCCATTTTTAAATCTTCTGTCTATCTCTTCAGACAAAGGGTTCATGCCAGAGTAATTTTTGGAAAGTGGCTCTGCAAGCATACAATAAACATTCTTAAACGTACCTGCTACACCGGCTTCAATAGTAGCCTCAATTTGGTTGTCAGAAATTCTTATTAAAGAATCAATCCCGCTATTAATGAGCAAGTTTTGAATTAATTCTAATAATGTTTTTGAAGAAACTGCTTGAATGTAATTTCTTTTATCTTGTGTCATGACTTTAGTTTTTACTATTTTAATACTTCACCCTCACCTCCCCACTCATCACCTTCGGCAGCAGCGTATCTCGTACCCCTGTCAGCGTGCGGGTTGGTTGGGTATTAGTTTTGAATTTTTCAAAAAGTCAAATCATTTTCAAGTTAGCTTATCAATAATTTGCCTTCAAATGCTTTTGAAGGGCTTTGTTGCATGAATCGATCAGACATAGCTTCGCTAATTTTCCGCCAACTTAAGCCACTCTTCTTGGTTTAGCAACAGGCATACCTTGGGCTGTCATTATATTGAGCACTTTTATTTTGATATCGTTTTCGGTTTTTTGGCTGCTAAATTTTCGGGAATATAGTCTATCGCCGTGGATGGTTTTATAGCGAAACATTTCCGTCTCTGATAAACTTCGTCGATGATAGCCTGTTTCAACTTTCCATTCCTTTATACCGATTTCATTCATTCGATTTACAGCAACATTTCGTGGATAATCAGGGATGTCATCAGGTACCTCTTCATACCATTCGATAGCATTGCTCCGGGGTGGAATGATGGGATTTATATCTCTATCGATCAAACCATCCCAGCATTCTACGTGATCGTATGCACCATCCAGACAGACATCTGTCACTTCTGCTTCCACCTGGTCAACCAGTTCTTCCAACTGAGACCCGTCATCCACGTCATTCAACGTCAGGGTGTGGCAATGAATGAAACCGGTTTTAGGGTCGACACCAAGGTGAAGTTTTCGCCATGTTCTCCGCTTTGAATACCCGTGTTTCCTGACTTTCCATTCCCCTTCGCCGTAAATTTTCAGACCTGTTGAATCAATAGCTATTACAATCGGGCCGCTACGGGGAATCTGATAAACAGCTATATCCAAGGCTTTTGCACGACGGCAAATTTGCGTGTACGATGGAATTTCCAAATCCTCTATGCCCATTAATTTGAGCAAACTTTGTGAAAAACCTTGTGTCTGTCTGTATGCCAGTTTGAACACAACCTTAAACGTCAAAAGTGTCTCTATGCAAAGGTCGCTGTACACGGGTTGGGCTCCTCTTTGGTTGGGCAGATCACTGTACCATTTGTCTGTCACCTCGTCACCGAAATAGATCGTGATATCTCCTCGGTTGATTAAGGCTTTGTTGTAAGCTGACCAATTGAGAACCTGATATTTTTCTTTCGGCTTGTCGCTTGTATGGTTATCCTTTTTTACCTTTGACATGGGCTGGTGTGTTTGTAGATTTAGTTGTGCAAAAACCAAATATACAAAACCAGCCCGCTTTTCATCCCGCACAATCTAAGCAGGATTCATGCAACAAAGCCCTTTTGAAGCACCAATTGTAATGTCTCCTTTATCATTAAATTGATGTGACGCAATTACTTCCTCAAATCCATCCTCATTTTTCATGAGAATCTGAATTTTCGGTTTGTTTCCCATCCCGTGCTTATTTTTGTTCACTATCAACACCCACTCTCTTTCCGCTTTTTCTACCCAGTCACTTGTATGAAATTCATAAGAGTAGGTAGAAGGCATAAATAGTGACCAAACTGAGCCTAAAATTCCAAAGACGCCTGAAATTGCACCGATTATTGAGTTCAGGTCTTTTAAATTCACTGCTTTCAAAAGCAAGAAAAGCGAAACTGTGAAGCAAATAATTGAAACCAGCACAACTACCTTTTTGCTTTTCATCACATTACTATTAATCCTCCACCCTCACCTCCCCACTCATCACCTTCGGCAGCAGCGTATCCCGTACCCCCGTCAGCGTGCGGATTTGTTGGGTGTTGGATTCATTTTTAGTCATTTTCTTCTTCATTAGACATTTTATTCTTAATGTCACTTTCATAAAGAAAGTCAGTCAAGTCAGATTTAAGGAAATCATCATCAAGAAGTTTCAAGAATAGTTCTTTTGAAACGTGTGTATCTAACTCAATTTTTGAGCTAACAGCATTAAATCGAATCCTTCTTTTTAGCTTGGGGTGATTCAATATAAAACCTTTGACTTTATCAATTGAAAGCTGTAGTACGGCTGAATCAGACTTTACTTTCATGAGTTTCCTTGCGAAACGAAGGTCGCTCGCTAATTCATTTAAGGGGGTAATATCTTCTATTAGATTTGATTGCTCAATAATTGTTAGGTTTGCAGTGGCTTTATTCCGAATAACATCTTCAAAGCCAAAAAACCTCTCCAATGTTTTCAGATTTGTTACAATTAAATCATCTTCAATTTGCATAAATTCGAAACTGTCATTTATTTTTATGACATCCCTATTCACTTTCACTAATTGAACATCATCTTTCATGAGCATCAAAATAGATGCTTGGTGAATCAAACTTATTGGATATAACTTTTTATAAATAGCTATTTTGTCATTTTCATTCCCAAGCAAAAAAACATACCCAATTACATCATCAAAGTTATCAGCACCGAAATCGAATATTGGCATTTCTTCATCTGTTAGAAGTTCCCCCATAACCTCTAAACCATTGGGCGTCTCATCCAAGTCATAAAAATAGGCTACATTCTTTCTGTTGTCAGCGTCTGTAACATTGGTAAAATGTAATTCTTGATTCTCAATAAATTTGCGCTCAATGTATCCAATGAATTGTTCCTTCAATTCTGTTCTAACATCATCAGCAATTTGAGCTTTCCTTTTTTCAAGTCCATTATCAGTTTGAACAATCAAAAACATCACTAAACCAATTTCTTGGTCAGCGTTTGAAAGGAAAGCCAGTTTTTGTAATAATTGTTGTTTATCCATTTTGTTAAGCTTTTTTTACAAAAAAAATATCTTCATCAATTCTCTTAGGGTAGATTGTGTTACCTTTCTCAAGTCTTCCCATAACAATAACTATCATATCCTTGGTTTGAGAAGTCTGAACCTTGTATATCCTGTAGCCAAGAATTGCTAATGAAGGATTTGTGTAAAAAATATTTGTCTCGACATAAATCCAACCTATTATAATCAAAACAAGAATCAGCATTAGGAAATTTCTATTTTCATTTAAATCAAAATCAAGGTCAAAGCAAAATAATGGGATGACATAAGTAATCAAAAAAGACAGTGTTTCAAAATTCAGGTTCTCAATGTGGTCTATTTGCTTTGGGAGCATTGGCGCTGCTTTTACAACTCTGTACTTGAATTCCAAATAAAACAGAACACCTAATACCATAAAAACAAAACAAAAGGCCGCAACGACATTACCAAAGAAAAACTCTTTAATGCCAATAAATTCGCAATTGTTACCAAAGCAAACTGGGATTTTGTTAATAAATAGAAGAACGAACAAAATCCAAAGTGAAATAATATACAGCTTAATTTTCAACCACATATAAATTAGATTTCCACCCGCACCTCCCCACTCATCACCTTCGGCAGCAGCGTATCCCTTACCCCCGTCAGCGTGCGGATTTGTTGGGTGTTGGTTTTGATTGTCTTGAACAAGATGAATGGATTAAAAGATAGACAGGATGGACGCAGGAAGTCCGCACCCGAATCGTGTCCATCATTAAATCTACTAAATCCTGTTCTGAACATTGTCTTGAACAAGATGAATGGATTAAGAGATAGACAGGATGGACGCAGGAAGTCCGCACCCGAATCGTGTCCATCATAAAATCTATTAAATCCTGTTCTGAACATTGTCTTGAACAGGATGAATGGATTAAAAGATAGACAAGATGGACGCAGGAAGTCCGCACCCGAATCGTGTCCATCATAAAATCTACTAAATCCTGTTCTGAACATTGTCTTGAACAAGATGGATGGATTACAAGATAGACAAGATGGACGCAGGAAGTCCACACCTAAATCGTGTCCATCATAAAATCCATTGAATCCTGTTCTGACCATATTTTAAGATTTAACAAGGTTCTTATTGTACACCCGCTTGAACTCCATGCTCTTAGAACCGAAGTTGATGAGCAAACCATCCGCTATGTTGTACGCCTCACAATAGTTGATAGCCTGCGCTTTATGGACATCCAGAATCTGCTCAATCGCCTTTATTTCCACCATCACGGCACCCTCCACGAAAAAGTCAACCCGCCTCGTTCCGATGGGCTGCTCCCGGTAGAACAACTGCATCTCCTTCTCCCGCTCGAACATTAGCCCTTGATGCGAAAACTCAATCGCCAATGCCCGTTGGTAGATAACCTCCTGAAAACCATTGCCCAATACCTTGTGCACCTGCATGGCACACCCGATAATCTTGTGCGTTAATGCGTTTACTTTTTCAAGGTCTCTTGTATTCATGCTCATTCTTTATTGTCTTGAACAAGATTTGAAAGATTAAAGGATGGACATGACGCACCTACCAATAATTCAAATCCGCTCCTTGACCTCTGTCTAATCTTGGCTATCATAAAATCTTTTTAATCATGTTCAGACACCCCCACCCGCACCTCCCCATTCTTCCCTCCAGCAGCAGCGTATCCCGTACCCCCGTCAGCGTGCGGATTTGTTGGGTGTTGGTTTTGATTTTGTAAAAAAGTGTTGTGTAGTATTGCCAGCGGCCATCGTCCCACAGCCGTTCGCCGCTCCAGTCGCTGTCGTTGAAGGGCGGGTTGGCGATGATGTAGTCGGCCTTGAGGTCCCGGTGGGCGTCGTTGAGGAAGCTGCCCTCGTTGTTCCATTTCACGTTGCTGCTGTCAATGCCCTGGATGGCGAGGTTCATCTTGCAGGGGCCGAGCACCACATGCTTGTACTCCGCAGCGTCCATGTTTTTCCGCAACTTGTCGGCGGTTTTCCAAAGCTTTTTTTCGAGGGGTTCTTCTTGTTCGGTGGTTTTCTGTTTAGCCATAGCAAAAAAGTGTTCGGGGCGCAAGGCACCGGGAAAAAGTTAAGTTTTAAAAGGTGGTAAATAGATAGCGGCCCAGCGGATAGGAGCGGCCGCCGTTAGGAAATACAGCTTCCGGAAGCCGGGAGGGCAGGTTGCTGCCAGCGGTTGCGGGTACAATAAAAATGTACAGGTGATGGGTGCTTCGCCCGGAATGGAGCTTTTTGTCGGACTGCATACTACTGACCTTTTGGAATTATAGATAATCGTCATTAAAAGTCATTGGTCATTAGGTCATTTTATTGAAAATCAGTGGCTTAGGATTTTGCCCCAATCAATTTTTAATGTGACTATCTATAAATAAAGTTGTTGGCGAGTTTTCTCAAAGCAGCGACAAGGTATGTCGAGGGGGTGAAATTTCAAAATAAAGGGGCAAAAGGTTTTTCCAAATTTGCAAGGGCCGTCTGCAAACTTCTTCAAGTGGAAAATACGCCGGGGCAGGGTATAGCTTACGCCGCCAAGTTTTGTGCATGAATACAAATCGTTGATAAAAGTTGATAGGAGTTTATAAGGTTGATTATCAACCTACATCAACCTCATCAACTTTTATCAACCATGCACAAAGCTTGACAGCCCGCAGTATATATGCATATAGGCAAGGCATAAAAAATTCTGAAAACAGCGGTTGATCATCAAACCTCACCAACCCTCACCAACCTACACAAAGATGAGCGGCCCGCAGTAGAAAACCATTTTGTCCCTACATTTGGCCCCATGGTTTTCAGCAGCATTACCTTTCTCCTGTATTTCCTGCCCCTGTTCCTGTGGGTGTACCACCTCAGCGGGCGCCGGTACCGGAACATTGTGTTGCTGCTGTCCAGCATCGTCTTCTACGCCTGGGGGGCGCCCCGCTTTGTCTTTATCCTGCTGGCCTCTACCATCCTCGACTTTTACCTGGTGCAATGGATGCACCGCTCGGCTAACAGGCGGCGCAAAAAGCTATGGCTGGCCCTTTCCGTCGGGATGAACGTGGGGTTGCTGGCTTTTTTTAAATATGCCAACTTTTTTGTGGACAACGTGAACGCCTGCCTGGCCGGGTTGGGCGCCGGGCATATCGCCTGGGTGGACATCGCCCTGCCCATCGGCATTTCTTTTTACACCTTCCAGACGCTGACCTACTCCATTGATGTCTATCGGGGCCTCCACCCGCCGCTGCGAAAAGCCAGCGATTACGTGCTGTATATCATCATGTTCCCGCAGCTCATCGCCGGGCCGATTGTGCGCTTCCACGAGATAGCCGGGCAGATCGAAATGCGCGACGATGCGCTTTTCCTGAAACTGCAGGGCATGTACCGCTTCGCCATTGGCCTGGCCAAAAAAGTGCTGATAGCCAACGTCATGGGCCAGATGGCCGACCAACTCATCGGAATGCCCCCGGAGGAGGTGGGCATGGCCGCCGCCTGGCTGGGCATCCTGGCCTATGCCTTCCAGATATATTTCGACTTTTCCGGCTATTCCGACATGGCCATCGGGCTGGGGCTGGTGATGGGCTTCCGCTTCCCGGAAAACTTCAACAACCCTTACACCGCCCGCAGCATCACGGAGTTTTGGCGGCGCTGGCACATCACCCTCGGCACCTGGATGCGGGACTACCTCTACATCCCGCTGGGCGGCAACCGGGTGTCTGCCCGGCGCATTTACCTCAATCTGTGGGTGGTCTTCCTGCTCTCCGGCCTGTGGCACGGTGCCGCCTGGAACTTTGTGCTGTGGGGGGCCTACCACGGCCTTTTCCTGGTGGCAGAACGGTGGTTCCTGCTTGATTTTTATAAAAAGATCGGGCAATGGGCAAGCCTCGCCGCCACTTTTATGATTACCCTCGTGGGCTGGGCCATTTTCCGCATCGAATCGCTGGGCCATATAGGGGCGTATATTTGGAATATGTTCAGTTTTAAACCCGGGCATATAGCAGCCTTCGACAGCCTGGAGCTTTGGGCCGTGTTGGGGGTGGCTGCTTTCTTTTCATTTTTTGTATTGCTGCCGGGCGGCCAGCGGGTGCAGGAGCGGTTTTATACGCCGGGCCATACGGTGAAAAATTGTTGGGGGATGTTCCTGCTGACCCTTGTATTGCTGGTGCTCAGTATTGGCTCTATCAGTACGTCGGCGTTCAATCCCTTTATTTATTTTCGTTTTTAAAACATGAAAAACAGCATCCTGAAATATCAGCTTATATTCCTGGCCTTATTGCTTGCGATACCTGCCGTATTCCGGGTATTTCATCTGGCAGCATCCCCGCTGAACGGCTATAAGGAAGCTTATGAAAAACCGCCGCTGACATGGGCGGGCTGGCTGGACGGCAGTTTTCAGGTACGGGCAGAAAACTATGCTTCCCAGGAGTTTGGCCTGCGCAGCCAGATTATCCGGTTCAACAACGAATGGCAATACCGCCTTTACCGGAAGGCCAATGCCAGCGACGTGGTGGTGATGAAACATGGCTATTTGAATTCCAGGGTATATATTGAATCTTTTTTGGGAAAAAACTATATCGGCGATGCGGATGTGGAAAAACGTGCCAGCAGGTTGTTTGCTTTGCAACAGCGATTAAAATCCATCAACAAAGAATTAATCGTAATCATAGCACCCGGAAAAGCGAGCTATTACAGCGAATATATTCCCGCCCGTTATTTTCCAGCGAATAGCAAGAACAATTACCGGGAGCTTCGGAAAGCCTACCTGGCGCACGGCGTGCAATTGCTGGATTTCAACCAATTGTTCCTCGGCATGAAGGACACCAGCCGCTATGTCCTCTATCCCAAAACGGGCATTCATTGGAGCGAATACGGCCAGGCCCTGATGGCCGATACCCTTATCAGCTATGTGGAACAATTGACGGGCAAGGATTTGCCCGATTTGAAGATTACGCACCTGGAATTGTCGCCCGTGCCAAAGGGCACTGACGACGACATCGAAAAAGGCCTGAACCTCCTCTGCCGCATCCCCAACGACACGCTGGCTTACCCGTCCGTCGCCTTCGATACCGTTGGCAAAGACCGCCTCCGCCTGCTGGTCGTTGGCGATAGTTTTTACTGGCAAATGTATGGCATGGGGCTGTCCAGGGAAGCCTTTGGCGATGGGCAGTTCCTATACTACGGCCGGGAAATAAACCCAAGGCCAACCGTCGGCCCGGTAGAAACTACGGATATGGACCTGGCAGCCCTGATGGGCAGCTACGACGGCCTGGTGCTGATGGCCACGGAATCGAACCTGGCGGATTTTGCCTGGGGCTTTGACCGGCGGTTGCTGGAGGCGCTGCAGGCCGGGGAATGAGCAGTTCAATATTTCACAAAAACATACCCACCGGCAGTAGCTCCCCACACCTGCTTCCTGCTGTCGTCGAAGCCCTGATCCCAGCTGATGATTTTGGTTGGATAGACCGTCACTTTGGAAGTGGCGTAAGTGGCGCCCCGCAGTTCGCTGGGGCAGGTGCGGTCGCCGGTGCTGCCGGTAAAATTGGCGCCGTCTTTTTTCAAAACGACCTCGCAGCCGGCCTTTAATTCGATGCCGTTCAGGGTCAGCGCATCGAATTTTTCGGGGGTTTGCCAGGCGTTCACCCAGGCTTTTTCGTCCTTGATGGTATAGACACTGCTCCTGAAGGTATTGGCGTCCATTTGTTCCAATTGATAGACCCGCTGGCGGTAGGGCTTGGCCTGGTTGGCCGTGATGGCCTGCTCCACATAGAGCCAGTGGCCGGGCCTGCCTTTCCAGATGGGGTGCATGTGCAGGGTGATGTCGTAGTAATTGGAATCGCTGGCCGCTTGGGCAGCAGAATTGAAATCGCCGGCCATGAAGGATTGGAGGCGTTCCAGGTCGGAGGCTGGCTGGGCCGTTTTTTTTGAAATAGCGCAGCCCAACAAGGCGGCCAAAAGCAGCAGGCTGATAGGTTTTAACGACATCATGAAATTTGATTATAGTTAAATTTTGATGGCCCTTTTCAGGATAACACCTTCGGGAATTTGTATCCTGAAGAAATACAAACCGGGCGGCAGTTCGCCCAGTTCTACTTTTTGACCTGGAATTAACTTAGGGACAAGCACGGTCCTGCCCAATCGGTCCAATACCTGCAGGGTGGCTACCTTTCTTTCCAAGCCGGAAATTTGCACCCATGCTCCGGCCGGGTTGGGATATATTTCAACCGACAGGCCCGCCTCCTCGACAGTGGCCGTTTCCAACTGATAATCGAAACCGTGGGAGAGGGTCGTGCCGTTGTAGTCTATTTCTACTGTCCAGGTGCCAAACGGCCCGTTTCCGGGCAAGTACCACGACCACCACCACCAGGAATGGTTGTAAGTGTTGGGCGCACTGTGCGACCAGTTTTTCCAAATGGTATAGTCGGGCCGCCTGATGCGGAAATTGGAAATGCTGCCCTGCAATTGATCGTGGTAATAGGCGGCCGTATAGATCTGGTCGCCGGGCACGAAGGTGTTTTGAAAATGGGGGCTTTCGTTGATGCCTGGGCAGCCATGTACCGGCTCCTCATCATGGGTGAGCAGGGCGTTCACCGTAGGTTCCCGGTTCGGCTTTTGGTTGGCCCACCAGGAGTCGGGGTTGTACTCGTTGCATTCCCCCTGGTAGGGATCCCGCAAGTTGGAGAGGGAATAATTGGCCGAATTGTACACTTCCAGGTGCAGGTGCGGCCCGGTAGAGCAGCCCGAACTGGCCACCACTCCGAGGTATTCGCCCTTGGCCACGGTTTGGCCTACGCCCTTGAGGGTCAGGGAGTTTTTCTTCATGTGCCCGTACCACGCCACCGAGCCGTCGGCATGTTGCACATAGATGGCGTTCCAGGTACCCAAGCAGGAACAATGGTCGTCCTCGAAGCCGTCCTGCTTGGCGAGTATGGTGCCGGCCTCGGCGGCGATGACTTCTACCAGGTTGTTGTCGTAGAGGTACCACGGGAAAGGCCAGGTATCAATGTCAATGCCCTTGTGGCCGTCGTAGGTGCGGCCATCGCAGTGGTAGTCGAGCAGCGCCGTGGAAGGGTCGTGATCCACGAAGTTGTTGATGCCATAGTAGCTGTTGAAGTCCAGGCCCGGCGCTTTGCGTACGGGCCAGTCGAAGGATACGGATGCCCGTTCGTTGTTGTTTTGGGGCACGGCATATCCCTGGGATTGCAGCAGGAGCAGGTTGTCGTTCAGCAGTTGTATGATGGCGGCCCTGTCCTCGTCGGTGAGGCAGGGCGAGCTTTCCCTGTCGTCAAAAGCGCCGCCGCCGTGGGAATGGGCGTTCTGCTGGGCCGGGAGGGGGATCCACAGAAAAAGGGAAATGCAGAGGGCGAGGGGCGAGGTTGGTTTCATATCGGTTTGATTTACGTATTGTGAAAGATAAGCAACTGGTTCTACAAATCAGCGGGAATCTCTTTATTGATAACAAACATGGTTCATACCTGATTTTCAGGATGGAATTGTCGTCAAAGTGCATATTAAGGGGCTGTCTCATAAGTCAATTTTGAAATTCGGAAACCAAACGTTTCACACAAAGGCACAAAGGCACTAAGGCACAAAGAATATTATACTTTAGCACGGATGGTTTTGTCCAGCGGTATTAAGTTGATGAGGGTTGATGAGGTTGATAATCAACCAAATAAACCCTTATCAACCTTTATCAACCAATCTATTCCTGACAAAACCTGCCGTGCAGGAGTATAAAAGACAGCCCCTCTTTTAAAGAATCAGCCCAGCATCGCCTTATCCATCATAAACGGCTGATCGTACACCCGCTTGCCGGTAGCCTTGTAAAGGGCGTTGGCCAGGGCCGCCACAATGGGCGGGTTGAGCGGCTCGCCCAGGCCGGTCGGGTCGATGTCGTTTTCCACAAAATGCACCTCGATGGCTTTGGGCGCTTCCGAATGGCGGATGAGCCGGTACTTGTCAAAATTACTTTGTTCGGGCACGCCATCCCTGAAGGTCATGGCGCTGTACAGGGCATGGCCGATGCCGTCCACCATGCCGCCTTCACAAAGGTTGGTGGCGGCGAGCGGGTTCACCAGGATGCCGCAGTCAACAGCCGCATGGATTTTCTGGATGACGGGCTTGCCGTCCTCAACCACCAGGTCCACCACTTGCGCTACATAGGAGTTGTGGCAGAAATAGGCGGAAACGCCCCTGCTTACATTAGGTTGTTCCTGGCCCCAGCCCGATTTTTCCTTCACCAGTTTCAGGACACCGGCATAGCGTTGGGCGTCATAGTCGTTGTCCTTGCCGACAGGGTTTTTGATGGCCCGGTCGAAAAGTGCCAGGCGGAATTCGATGGGGTCTTTCCCGGCGGCCTCAGCCACTTCGTCGAGGAAAGACTGCTCGGCCCCGGCGATGAAGTTGGAGCCAGGTGCCCGCCAGGCTCCGGTGGAAATGCTGTTGTCCACCGTCCATTCTTCCGCCAAATAGTTGTCCACTGCCCCTGCCGGGAAACGGTTGGGATGGACGGGGCTGTCCTGCATACCGCCGCCCCGAATGTGGAAGCCGATGAGGTTCTTATCTGCATCCAATGCAGCACGGTAGGTGACGGAATAGGCGGGGCGATAAAGGCCCTGCGTCATATCGTCTTCCCGGGTGTAAATGAGTTTCACGGGCGCATTCAGCTTTTGTGAAATGACGGCTGCCTCCACGCCAAAATGGCCGTAGAGCCTGCGCCCGAAGCCGCCGCCCATGCGGGTCATCTGGATGTCAATCTTCTCCAATGGCATGCTGAGGCGGGCGGCCAGCGTTTTCTCCAAAAACTCCGGCGTCTGGATGGGGCCAACCAATTCTGCCTTGTCGGGTGTGACATGGGCGAAAAAGTTCATCGGCTCCATCGTATTGTGGGCGAGGTAGGGGGCGGTGTAGGTGCGCTCTATTACCTGTGCCGCATTTTTGAAAGCAGCCTCCGGGTCACCATCACGGCGGGAGGCTTCTTTCGGCTTCTTTCCGCCCTCCGCTGCCATCTTAGCGACGTAGTCGGCGGTGCTGTCTGGATTGGCCGCTTGCTCCCATTCCACCTTCAAGGCCTTTTTGGCTTGCATCACCTCCCAGGTGCTGTTGCCCACCACGACCACGAGGTCGGGGAAAGCATCGGTGTCGCTCCACTGTTTTTCAACCCCCTCCGGGTAAGTGTTGATGACAAAAACATCCTTGATGCCAGGCATGGACTTAGCGGCTGTGTCTTCCACCGATTTGAGCTTCATGCCAAAGGCGGGCGCATGTACAATCATGGCGATGAGCATGCCGTCCCGTTTGTAGTCGAGGCCGAAGAGGGGCTGGCCTGTTACGATTTTCGGGCCGTCCACATTTTTCCTGGGCGTGCCGATGATCTTGAAATCTTTTACGTCTTTCAGGTTCACCTCTTTGGGCACGGGGAGGCTGCCGGCAGCGGAGGCCACCTTGCCGTAGTCGGTGGATTTACCGCTTTTTTTATGGTAAATCATACCGGCCTCGGTGGTCAGTTCATCCACAGGCACTTGCCATTCCTTGGCGGCAGCTTCCATGAGCATCCGCCGGGCGGTGGCGCCCGCCATGCGCAGGCTCTCCCAGCCTTGCCGGATGGACTGGCTGCCCCCGGCCAATTGGCGTTTGAAGATGTCCGTGTTCAGCGGGGCCTGCTCCACGATGACGTTGGCCCAGTCTGTGTCCAGTTCTTCGGCGATGATCATGGGCATGGACGTCTTCACGTTCTGCCCGATCTCGGGGTTGGGCGACATGATCGTGACGAGGCCGTTGTCCCCGATTTTGAGGAAGCCGTTGATGTTGAACCATTCCTTGGGCATG
This sequence comes from Lewinellaceae bacterium, assembly GCA_020636005.1. GTDB lineage: Bacteria > Bacteroidota > Bacteroidia > Chitinophagales > Saprospiraceae > UBA6168. The sequence continues at coordinate 248,770 of JACJYR010000005.1, read as the reverse complement.
GCCTTGATTTGCTCCGGCGTGGGCTTGCAGGAGGCCAGCCAGCTAAACCCGAGCACCATGCCGCCGCCGCTGATGGCGGTCGCTTTGATGAAAGACCGACGGTTATATGTTGTTTTTACGAGTGTCATGTTTAATGATTGAATGATAAAGAAGGATTGCTATTTGCTGTTAGCCATTAGCTTTTAGCTTGGAATTGGGCATTTTGCCTGGCTAATGGGTAATAGCTTAAGAAGCAACCGTCTTGATAGCCGCCTTGATGCGCACATAGGTTGCACAACGGCAAATGTTGCCGTTCATGGCGCCTTCTATTTCAGCTTCGCTGGGCTTGGGGTTGGCTTTCAGCAGGGCGGCAGCGTTCATGATTTGGCCAGCCTGGCAGTAGCCGCACTGGGCGACGTCGTGTTCGAGCCAGGCCCGCTGCACGGGGTGGTCGCCCTTTTCTGACAAGCCCTCGATGGTGGTGATGGGCTGGTTGCCGACTTGCGACACCGGCATCTGGCAAGAGCGCATGGCCACATCGCCAACATGGATGGTGCAGGCGCCGCATTGGGCGATGCCGCAGCCATATTTGGTGCCTACCAGGTCGAGGTGATCCCGCAGTACCCAAAGTATGGGCGTATCGGGTGCCACGTCCACCTGTTGTTTTTTTCCGTTGATATTTAAGTTGAAAATTGGCATATTGAACAGTTTGAAGTGAGAAGTGATCGGTTGATTGTGTTTGTGTTTTTAAGTATTTGTGTGTTTCTTGATGGGTGGGTTATGAATTGGACAGTCTTTGGCGCTATGGCCGCCCTGGGAAATATTCATTGGCGTAAAAATAACAGAAAGGATGGTTTTTTTGGAGGAAGGTGGGATGAGGGTCGTATTAATTTTTGGTAATGTCATTGATGGGACGATTGGACTTTGGCTTTTTCAGGGCAAAGCAATCTTGTTTGCGAGGTATAAAATGCCTGTTTAAACAGGCTACGGCCGGTGCGATTTTTTGTAAGCAACTGTTTTCAAACTCCGCGCTCTGATGGATTTTTTCCGGATGGCTGGTTTTATAGATAGTCGCATTTGAAATTAATAAATCGATAATGACAAACGCTGGGGTTTCCGGAAAAAAGAAAAGATAGGCCTATCCAAAAGCCAATGGCTAACAGCAAACAGCATTTGTAAAACCTGTCCCGAATTCGGGAAAACCCATTGGTGTGCAGGATAGTAGCGGCAATCAAGCTGGAAAACAGAATCGAAGGAAAAATAATCCCGATGTGAAATCGCATAGGCGTCAACTTAAATTTATTTCATACAAAAATTCGAGATAGCATTTTCGGGATTTTCGTTTGTCATGGGAATAATATCTGGCAAGCTCACCGATGAAAACATCGAGGTCGCTTGTCAAAAGTATTTCCCAAAACCGTTCTTTGACAAAATCGGCGAACAGCAGCATGCTGATGAATTTCTTCTTTTCTTCGTAAACCCGGTGCACAAAATACCCATACCAAGCCCCCATTGTCAAGGTCAACCAAGCAAGCATCAGGTAGATGGTCATGGCTGCCCTCGGTGGCGATATTGTTTCCCTGCCTTCGAAGAACTTGTCCAGGTTGAACTTGCTTTTCCAACACTTGAACACTATTTCAATGCGCCAACGGTACCGGTAGGCCCTGATGATGTCCCGGCCCCCCCAGGTTTCCTTGTTGACATTTGTTATGAAAATGGTCCAGCCCAGCAGTTGGATGTACTCTCTGGAATGGGCGGCCTTTGCACTGCGGTCAGTACGGGCCTTGTGCTGCCTCATCCGTTTGGCCTCTTCAGGGGCTTCGATGGCCACCAGGCGGACTGGCAGTTTCTCCTTGCCCCCCAGCAATATTTCCTTGTCAAGGACTTGGCGGCCTGCTTTTTTCAAAGCCTTGAGCTCTTTCAGCAAATCCATTTTTTCCCCGGTCTGCGCATCAAAAACGGTTGTCCCAAAGCGGAGGCGGGACAGGAAAAACGCCTTTTTCTCCATGATCGCCCGGAAGGCGGCCAGCACAAAATACCCTTTGTCCCGGATCACAAGGCAGCCTGCCGTGAGTATTTCAACGATACGGTGCGCAAAACCCTGGTCATTTTCACGGTAACTCCCCACAAAAACCCCTTCGTAGGATTCACTCACCAATTCCATGCGCAACTGTATGCGGGCAGTGGCACATTCCCCGTGGGTTTTGCTGTGGGGGCCGGGGTAGAAAGATGACAGGTTGCGGGGCAGCCCCACACAGGTGCTGTCCTCAACATAGACCTCCTTGAACGGTGCGAAGAGGGCAACCCCCTGGTGGCCGTTTGAGGCCGTGCACTGTTTGAGTACAAACCCCAAAAGTTGGCGGGCAAAAGCTTCGTGCCTGAACTGGAGTTTTTTTTGGAGGCCTTGTTTGGAGACCAGCTTTTGGGTCAGCCGCCCTATGCTTTTTGCCCAGTCCCTCAGCCCCGTCTGCCCAAGCTGTACCATCATGCAAAAACCAAGAAAAAAACTATATCCGGTGACTTTCCTCGGCTCCCGCTTTTGGAAACCGCTACTTTTTGCGATGGCGTTTATTTGTTGTTCGCCAATTTTTCGCTTAATTTGTTCCAACTTAATTTTCATATGCTGTTTAGGTGTTCTGAATGTTGATTTGAACAAACCTAAGCAGCATTTTTATTTTATCTAATCATATTCGGTTTTTTTAAGTTGACGCCTATGCGACGTGAAATCGGGATTATTTTTAAAAAACCCCTCCATTGCTGGGGCTTTCAAAATCAAAATGGTGCAGTTATTTTTTCATCGTTACATAAGAATCGAAGGAAAAATAATCCCGATGTGAAATCGGGATTATTTTTAAAAAACCCCTCCATTGCTGGGGCTTTCAAAATCAAAATGGTGCAGTTATTTTTTCATCGTTACATAAGAATCGAAGGAAAAATAATCCCGATGTGAAATCGGGATTATTTTTAAAAAACCCCTCCATTGCTGGGGCTTTCAAAATCAAAATGGTGCAGTTATTTTTTCATCATTACATAAAAAAGAACATTGATGCACACGCTACAAGAAATTTCTATTTTCTTAGCCCAAAGAAACCATCCACCTTTACCTTTAACCTTTCAACCAACATGACCCACAATAGCTATCCTCCAAGCCCATCCATCCAGGATTTCACCTTTCTCAACCCTTCCAAAAGTTTCTTGAACCAGGCGGCCATGGTGATGGCCGCTATCCTCCTGTTTGCAGTAGTGTATTTGCTGCTTATCGCTGGCGGCGTGTTGCTGGTGTACCTTTGCGGTTGGTTCAGTATTGCCATGCTATCCGTTTCCATCAACAAAATCACCATCGCATTGGCCATCGGGCTGTTGGGGCTGTCGCTGATGTTTTTTGCCTTTTTGTTCAAGTTCATTTTTGCCTTCAAGAAATTCGACACCTCCGGCAGCCAGGAAATCAAACGGGATGAACATCCCCGGCTGTTCGCCTTCATTGACCGTTTGACCGACGAACTGAAAGCGCCCAAACCCAAGAAAATTTACCTGCTACCCGATGTGAACGCATCGGTATTCTACAATTCCAGTTTCTGGAGCATGTTCCTCCCCGTGAGGAAAAACCTGAACATTGGCCTCGGCCTGGTCAATTGCCTGAACATGAGCGAGTTCAAGGCTGTGTTGGCGCACGAATTTGGGCATTTTTCACAGCGCAGTATGAAGTTGGGCAGCTACGTCTATACCGTCAACCACGTTATTTTCGACCTGGTGAACAACTACGACAAATGGGATCGCACCCTGGAAGGGTGGGCCAACTCCGATAGTTTTCTCAGCATTTTTGCCAGGATTACTTATTGGCTGGCCAACCAGGTGCGTAGCCTATTGCGCTTTATGTACGGCATCATCAATAAGCGAAATATGGCTCTCTCCAGGGAAATGGAATACAACGCCGACCTGGTGGCGGTGAGTGCGGCTGGCTGCGAGGCCATGATTTCCGGCCTTCGGCGGGTGGACTTTGGCAGCGGGGCCTACCAAACGACCGTAGATTACCTGAACCGGGCATTGGGTGAAAACAGGATTCCTGACAATTTCTACACCCTTCACAAATCCGTGCTGCAGCGGATGGCCCTGGAAAATGATATCCCCGTTGTTGAAGAACTGCCTTTGATCACCGGGGAACACCTCTCAAGGGTAAAACCTGCCAGCCGGGTGGTGTTCCAAAACCAATGGGCCTCGCACCCCGAACAAGAAGATCGGGAGGCCAACATTCGCAAGGTGGACCTGAAAACGGAAATTTCCCATGCCTCCCCCTGGCAGCTTTTTGAAAACCCCGAAAAGGTACAGGCCGAAATGACCCAGTTCATGTACGCCAACGTGACCATGCCTGAAGGGAAACAACCATTGGGCAAAGCGGAACTATTGGCCATGTACGAACAGGATTTGGAGAACAACAAGCTGCCCGAAAAGTACAACGGCTTCTACGACGGGCGCCTTTTTATGGATTTCGATATTGAAAACGCTTTGGCCGAACAACAAGAACTGCCTGCATTCGAATTGATTTTTTCCAACCAAAACAAGCAAAACATTGCTGCCTATTTTTCAAACATACAAGACATCCATGTAATGAAGGCCATTAAAGAAGGCACTATTGATGTTGAATCATTCGACTTTGACGGCGTGAAATATAATAAGCTTTATGCCGGCAGTGTTTTGGACAAACTGGAAAAAGAAATCGAGGCACAACGGCAGTGGTTTAAGGACGTGGAGGCAACCGTATTTCGCTTCCACTATCGCCAGGCCGAAAAGGTGGGCAAAGGCGAAGAATTGCGAAAGAAATACGAGGCGGCCATGCTCCTGGCCAATGAGCGGGAACAGTACCAGCCCTTCGCCGCCGAGGCCAACCAATACCTCCAAGTGTTGCAAAGGAAACCAAGTTGGACCAACGAGGAGGCCGTGCATTTTATGTCCCTGGTAAAAACACTTTGCCACAAACTCGACCATACGTTGAACCAGAGCGAAAAAAAAGCACTACCTGCACCGGTTGGCGGCATTGATGCCGGGGCGCCGATCAGCCAATATTTGACGGAAGGAAAAAAACCACAGTTCAACGACCATTCCTTTGATTTTGAAAATTTCGCCTCCTTCTATGGCCAGGTACAGGGCATTGTTGGGAAGGCTAATCAACTGACCCTGGATGCTTACAAGGAGGTGGTGCGTTTTCAAGCGGGGTTGTGACTTGTTTTTCTGTGATAATTTATGATTTTTGCTTTCTTTTATTGTGCTGCCCCCATTGGTATTCCCCAAGGTTGCGAATAACGGGTTCATTTATTAAGTTCGTTGATTTTCAGGAAATTAGATCATGGTGATGCTGAAAATCACCATGTTCCCGTTTTTCAAATTGATAGATTTTATGAAACCGACCCCAATGACCCCAATGACCCAATGACCCCAATGACCTTATTTGACACGAGTCCATTATTCAAATCACCATTGCTCAATTCTTCCTGTCCATGACCGAATTCCCCCTCAACGGCAAAGAATACCTCGAACTCTTCAAAGTGCTGAAAGCCCTCGGCCTGGCCGGCACGGGCGGCGAAGCCAAAATCAGGATTGACAACGGCGAGGCCAAAGTCAACGGCACCGTGGAAACACAGCGCCGCAAAAAGCTCCGGCCCGGCGACAAAGTCTCCTTCGCCGGTGAGGAGATCCACATTTTGGTTTGATGAAAAGCGATGAAAGAGCAATGGGTTTTAAAAAAGCTCCCCCTAAAAACACCAAAACACCTAAACACCCAAACACAAGAAAACGCCCATCATTTTATATCTTGCCCGAAATTTGAGTCCACATGCAAGTAAAGGCCGAAACGACCTTGATCGAACATTTTTACCACTGGGAAGAAACAACGCCCAACAAAGTCTTCCTGAAACAACCTTTTGGGGATGCCTGGAAAGATTTTACCTGGCAGGAAACAGGCCAGCAAATCCGCAAACTGGCCGCCTACCTGAACTCCATTGGGCTGCCGCCCAAAAGCCACATCGGCCTCGTGTCGAAGAACTGCGCTGAGTGGTTCATCTGCGATTTGGCCATTATGATGGCGGGGCATGTGTCCGTCCCTTTTTTCCCAACCCTCACTGCCGGGCAAATCAACCAGATACTGGCACATAGCGGCTGCAAAGTATTGCTGGTGGGAAAACTGGATGACTGGAAAGGCATGAAACCCGGCATCCCGAAAGGCGTCCGCTGTATTTCATTCCCTGCCTACAACCCCGACCCGGATCATGTGCAATGGGACGACATTATGGCCAAACAAAAGCCCCTGTCAGGAAACCCTGCCCCGGCTCCAGAGGATTTGATGACCATCATCTACACCTCCGGCACTACGGGCAACCCAAAAGGGGTGATGCTGACCTTCGGCAACCTGGCCTCCATGCTCTTCCACTCCCAACAGCACCTGCGGCTCGACATCCCCGATGCCCGCCTGCTGTCGTACCTCCCGCTTTGCCACATCGCCGAGCGGGGCGTGCTGGTCAACGCCGTTTTGGCCACGGGAGCCACCGTCTATTTTGCCGAAAGCCTCGACACCTTTGCCAAAAACCTGGCAGCGGCCAGCCCGACGCACTTTGGCGGCGTGCCGAGGATTTATGCCAAATTTCAACAAGGGGTTTTAGCCAAGATGCCCCAAAAGCGCCTTGATGTCTTGTTGAAAATACCCTTGCTCAATAGTTTCATCAAAAAGAAAATCCGCAAGGCGCTGGGCTTCGCCAAAACCGAAATCTTCCTCGTGGCCGCCGCCCCCATGCCCATCAGCCTGTTGAAATGGTACGACCGGTTGGGCATCGTGATACAAGAGGCTTATGGCATGACGGAAAACACGGCCATCGTGACCATCACGCCCCGCAACAAGGTGAAATATGGGAAAGTGGGCAAGGCAATTCCCGGCACACAACTCAAAATTGACCCGGTAACAGGTGAAATTTGTACCAAGGCCGGCGGCAACATGCTCGGCTACTACAACGAACCGGAAATGACAGCCGAAGCCATTGACACTGATGGCTGGCTCCACTCCGGTGACAAAGGCGAACTCGACGCCGATGGCTACCTCAGCATCACCGGCCGGGTGAAAGAAATGTACAAAACCAGCAAAGGGGAATACGTGGCCCCGGCGCAGATTGAAATCGGTTTTGCCACCAATTCATACATTGAGCAGATTTGCGTGGTGGGGGAATTCATTCCCCAGCCCATCGCCCTGGTCGTGCTTTCCGAACTGGCAAATGCGGCAAGCAAAGACAGCGTGGCTGAAAGCCTCCGCCAAACCCTTGCTGATTTGAACCCCACCTTAAAACCTTACGAACGGGTACAGAAAATAGTGGTGGTAAAAGAACCCTGGACCGTCGAAAACAAACGTATGACGCCCAGCCTCAAAATCAGGCGGATAGAGGTGGAAAAAGTATTTGCCAATAAAATGGAGGGCTGGTACGAACAACCGGGCGAGGTGATTTGGGAATTGTAAATGTGGACGCACGCCCTGCCCAGCCCCTGACCCCTAATGGGGGACCATATCTGCAACCTTTTCTGAACCTTCCCCGTGTGGTCCCCCTTCAGGGGTCAGGGGCTGGGGGAAGAGGCACCCATCAACGCCCAGTTTTGTCAAATCTGCCTTGACCAGTATTTGACACCGTGAGTTAAACAACTAAATCATCCGTGATCTTCAGTTTCGCATATCAAAAAAAATGGCTCACCTTGGCAACTTCCCTTGCCCTGTGCTTCCTCCTGACCCAATGCCAACGGGAACAAATGATGAGTGAAATCTCCTCGTCGAAAAACCTCCCCCAAACCGTAGATTTCAACTTCCACATCAAGCCCATCCTCTCCGACAGATGCTTCAAGTGCCACGGCCCCGACAAGAGCAAGCAGGAATCGGAACTGGGCCTGAACAACCGGGAAGGGCTTTACAAAGAACTGCTCAAAGAAAAAGGCCGCTTCGTCATCGTGCCGGGCAAACCCGATGAGAGCGAACTCTACCGCCGCATCAGCAGCCAGGATACCGACTACCAGATGCCGCCGCCCGAGAGCAACCTTTCGCTGACAGAATATGAAATTGCCCTCATCAAAAAATGGATAGCCCAGGGAGCGGAATACAAGGAGCATTGGGCTTTTACGCCACCGGTGAAACCTGCCTTGCCAACCGTTAAAAACGAGGATTGGGCAAAGAACGAGATTGACTTTTTTATACTGAAAACCTTGCAGGAAAATGGCCTGACACCCAACGAAGAAGCCGACAAGGAGCGCCTGTTGCGCCGGGTTAGTTTTGACCTGACCGGACTTCCACCCACACCAGATATGACCGCCCAATTCCTCGCCGACAACTCGCCCGGTGCCTTCGATAAAATGGTGGATCAACTCCTCGTCCTGCCAGCCTACGGCGAGCACATGGCCGCCCAATGGCTCGACGTGGCCCGCTATGCCGACTCGCACGGCTACCAGGACGACAGCTACCGCTCCATGTGGCCCTGGCGGGACTGGGTCATCCATGCCTTTAACGAGAACCTGCCCTACGACCAGTTTGTGACCTGGCAACTGGCCGGCGACCTGCTGCCCCATGCTACGAGGGAGCAGTTACTGGCCACTGGTTTTTGCCGAAACCACAAAATCACGCAGGAAGGCGGTGTCATTGAGGAAGAATACCGGGTGGAGTACATCGCCGACAAGGCGAACACCTTCGGCAAGGCATTCCTCGGCCTCACCTACGAATGCGCCCGTTGCCACGACCATAAATACGACCCTATTTCACAGGAGGAGTATTATGAAACCTACGCTTTTTTTAACCAAAATACCGAGCGGGGCTTCTATGGCGACGTGAGCAATATCAGCATTGCCGAGCAGCCCACCATCAGCCCGACCTGCGATGAACTGGAAGGCGTTCTGCGTTTCATCAATGCCACCGGGGCGGACACCGTCGTGAGCATGGTGATGAACGAATCTGATACGCTGAGGCATACCTACACCCTGAAACGAGGCCAGTACGACCATCCCGACAAGGAGGTGGGTTTCGGTACGCCCGCTGCTATTTTGCCCTTTTCTGAAAACTTGCCGAAGAACCGCCTCGGCCTTTCGCAGTGGCTTTTTGATGAAAAAAACCCACTGACGGCAAGGGTGGCCGTCAATCGCATCTGGCAGGAATTGTTCGGCACCGGCCTGGTCAAAACCTCCGACAACTTTGGCAGCCAGGGAGCGCTGCCTTCCCACCCGGAACTGCTGGATTGGATGGCGGTCTATTTCCGGGAAAATAATTGGGACATGAAAGTTTTACTGAAAAAAATCGTGACCTCGGCCACCTACCGCCAATCCGCCATTGCCACCAAAGAGAAATTGGAAGCTGACCCGGAAAACCGGCTGCTGTCAAGAGGCCCACGTTTCAGGCTCACCCCCGAAATGATCCGTGACTCCTGGCTTGTGGCCAGCGGCTTGTTGAACCCCACCATCGGCGGCCCGCCTGTGCGGCCCTACCAACCTGCCGGACTTTGGGAGGAAACAAACGCCGGGGAAGGCCGTGGCTCGCTCACCAAGTACAGGCAGGATGAGGGCGGCAAGCTCTACCGCCGCACCATGTACACCATTTTCAAACGGACACTGCCGCACCCTTTCCTTACCACCTTCGATGCCAGCTACCGGGATGCCTGCACCGTGAAGCGACAACGGACGAACACCCCCTTGCAGGCGCTCAACCTGATGAACGACCCAATGATGCTGGAGGCTTCGAGGGTGCTGGCTGAAAAGATGTTGAAAGACAAGGAGTTGGATATGGAAGGGAGGTTAAAAGAAGCGTTCAGCCGAATCGTTTCACGGCAACCAGAAGGGAGGGAGTTGAAATTGTTGAAGTCCCATTTTGAAACGAGGAAAAAGCAGCTTGCACAAGCGCCTGAACGTGCCAAAAAACTGCTGCACGTCGGCGACTCCAGGCCCGATGAATCAGTGGACGTCGTAGATTGCGCTGCGCTAATGGAGGTTGCGGCTTTGATTTTCAATATGGACGAAAGTTTAAATAAATAACCATGCAAGACCCATTACTCGAATCCCGCCTAAACATCAACCGCCGGGCGTTCTTCTCCCGCTTTAGCGTGGGCATCGGCTCGCTGGCGCTTGGGTCGCTCATTTCACCCAGTTTGTTTTCCTGCAATACCCAGGAAGATGTTGCTGAGAGTTTGCCCGCTGGTTTGGCCCATTTTGCCCCAAAAGCAAAGCGGATCATTTACCTTTTCCAGAGCGGGGCGCCGTCGCAGTTGGAGTCGTTCGACTACAAGCCCATCCTGCGGGAGATGCACGGCAAAGACCTGCCCGAATCCATCCGCATGGGCCAGCGCCTGACCACCATGACCAGCGGGCAAAACGCTTTTCCCCTTGTTGGTTCGGCAGTAGATTTTAAGCAGTATGGGCAAAACGGTACCTGGATCAGCGACTTTTTCCCCTGCACGGGCCAAATTGTGGATGACATCTGCCTCGTCCGCAGCATGTTCACCGAGGCCATCAACCACGACCCGGCCATCACCTGTTTCCAGACTGGCCACCAACAGGCGGGGCGGCCCAGCATGGGCGCATGGATGAGCTACGGCCTGGGCAGCGAGAATGAGAACCTGCCGGCTTTCGTCGTGCTGACGAGCAGGGGCGGCGGCAATGCGCAGGGATTGTACGCCCACCTGTGGTCGAGCGGGTTCCTCGACTCGGCGCACCAGGGCGTATTGTTGCGGGGCGGCAAAGACCCCGTCCTTTACCTCAAAGACCCCGATGGCATGGATGGCCAGGAACGCAGGGCCTTTCTTGACCGCCTGGGCGAACTGAACCATGCGACCTACGAAGAATTCGGCGACCCGGAAATCGTGACCCGCATCAAGCAGTACGAAATGGCCTACCGGATGCAGACCTCCGTGCCGGATATCATGAACATTGACCATGAACCAGACCATGTGCTGAAAATGTACGGTTCCGATGTGATGACACCGGGCAGTTTTGCCGCCAATTGCCTGCTCGCCCGCAAGCTGGCCGAGCAGGGCGTCCGCTTCATCCAACTCTATCACCAGGGCTGGGACCAGCACGCCAACCTGATGGGCGAAATGGGGCAACAGGCCATGCAGACTGACCGACCTTCCGCAGCACTCATTCTTGATTTAAAACAAAGGGGACTGCTCGAAGATACGCTGGTGATTTGGGGCGGGGAGTTTGGCCGCACCAATTACTGCCAGGGCCCGCTCGATGCCAAGGTGTATGGCCGTGACCACCACCCCCGTGCCTTTTCCATCTGGATGGCGGGCGGCGGCGTGAAGCCTGGGCTTGTTTTTGGTGAAACGGACGAGTTTGGTTACAACATCACTAAAGACCCCGTGCATATCCACGATTTTCATGCGACCATCCTGCACCTGATGGGCATTGACCATACCCGCCTGGTATATAAGCACCAGGGCCGCCGCTACCGGTTGACCGATGTGAGCGGGGAGGTCGTCCAACAGCTTATTGCTTAAATCGGCAGACGACGAACGGCGGACGGCCTCACTCCTCACATCTCACATCTCACTTCTTAAAAATGAGCGAACGGCGAAAATTTATAGAACAATCTTTGGCGGCATTGACTGGCACAGTGCTGTTTCCTTTTGGTGGAAATGGCATGTCCGGTTATTTTGAAAAATACAAGGACATCATTTTGGGCCATAACAATTTCCAGTACAAAATTGACCTCAACTGGGGGGCACTCAACCACGAGTTTTATCCCGTCAATGACTGCCACGAAATGGTGCAGGACTCCCAGGGCCGCATCGTCCTGCTGACCAACCACACGAAAAACAACGTCATCATTTACGACAAGTCCGGCCAACTGCTGGAGGTATGGGGCACGGATTTCCCTGGTGCCCACGGCCTGACTTTGCATGTTGAAAATGGCGAGGATTTCCTTTACATCACCGATTATGAGCGCCACGAAGTGATCAAGACGACGATAGACGGGAAGGTGGTGCTGGTGCTGCCGTATCCGGCAGAAACAGGCCAATACGAAAAGGCCGACCAGTACAAACCAACAGAAACTGCCATCGCACCCAACGGCGATATTTTTGTGGCGGATGGGTACGGGGAGCAGTTTATTTTACATTACAATTCAAAAGGCGAACTGCTCCACTTTTTCGGGGGCAAGGGCGATGACGATACCTCTTTGGACAATGCGCACGGTATCGTGGTGGACAGGCGGGAGGCAGGCAACCAAACCCTGCTCATCACCGACCGCAAGCGCAACCAGTTCAAGCGGTTCAGGATGGATGGGAAATTGCTGGAGGTATTCAATTTGCCGGGGGCTTATGTTTGCCGGCCAGTGATTCATGGGGAGCATATTTACACGGCCACCATCTGGTCGGGCGACGGGCAGCCTGAAACGGGGTTCGTTTCAATTTTGGATAAAAACAACCGAATTGTGTCGGCACCCGGCGGCATTGAGCCTGTTTATGAAAATGGCCAATTGAGGCGGATGCAACAGGCCATAAAAATATTCAAACACCCGCACGATGTATGCGTGGACGAGGACGAAAACCTTTACGTGGCGCAGTGGAATTCGGGGAAAACATACCCGGTGAAATTGGTGCGGGTATGAACCGGCGAACAACGCTGGCAGGGTTTCTACTTCCGAAAATAAGTTTTTGATAAAAGGAACGCAACGGTTTTTATTGAAACATAAAATGTTGACGCAGCAACCAAATATGTTTTTTCGAAACTTATAGTGGCGAAGCCACAACCAAATTATAACTGGAAGGGCATCTATCATCTTGTAACCCCCTGTTTCAACAGGGGGGCAACACAACCTATACATCCATCCAACATCTTTACAAAACATCACATCCAACTGTGATGCGGATGTTTTGTAAAGAAGATAGATGTGGGCAGGGCCTATTGCAAGCCCCCCGTTGAAACGGGGGGTTACAAGATGATAGATGTTTTCAAAACATGTTCTAAGGTTTTGACTTTCAGTATTTTATAAGAAAAAGTTTGCTTAAAAAACAATCTTTCTGAAGTATGTAGTACAGAGGCTCATTAGGACACATAGTTTTTGCAATAAAAAATTTTATGCAATAAAATTTTTTACAGGCTATGTGTTCTATGTTTCAATGTGTTTTGAATAAATAAGTGTTGCGTTTTCAATCAGTATTATTAATAACTTATTTTCGGAGGCACGAACCCTTCTAGCGTTCGGACACAATAATTGAACAACAATTGAAAACCCTTTTCATGCTCCCACTTTTCATCCTCCCTTTCTTGCTGATAGCGCAAAAGTCGGGTCAGCAATATGCCCCGGAAGGCCTGTTCCAGTTGGCAAACCCTATCCTGACGACGGGGCAAGTATTTTTTACAGGAAAAACCAAGGCCAGCTTGGAGTTGGGCGTGGACGGCATGGAAATGCGCTACACCCAGGATGGCAGCGAACCGACGCAGGCTTCCCAACTCTACGCAGAACCTGTTTTAGTAACGGAAAGCTGCACCTTCAAGGCCAGGGCTTTCCACGAATGTTGCCAGCCAAGCGAGGTGGTAGCGGCCCGTTTCTTCAAAATGCCCACCGACAAAAAGGTGAAAAAAATTGCCCTGGAAAATCCGCCCCACGAAAGCTACCCCGGCAGCGGTGCGGATGGCCTGGTGGACTGGAAAAAAGGAAGCCTTGACTTCCATCAGCCAGCCTGGATGGGTTTTTCCGGCGAGGACGTGGTGGCCATTTTGGAATTTGAACACGCCATCGAAATTAGTAAAGTGACTGCCAGTGTGCTGCTCAATTTGGGTGCATGGATTTTTCCGCCAGCGGGCATGGAAGTTTATGATTCGCAGGACGGGCAGTCTTTTGAGTTGTTGGGCAAAAAAGAAATGGACTCGCCTGGCCAGGACGCCAAGGCTGGTTTTGAATATGTTCAACTGTCATTTGCCCCGCAGCAGTGCAAGTTTTTAAAAGTAATTCTGAAAAAACAGCCTTCTTTGCCCGCATGGCATCCAGGCAACGGTTCCCCTGCCTGGCTGTTTGTGGATGAAATATGGCCGGAGTGAATGATCGAACAGGATGGGATTGGAACACGGATTGAGCGGATTGGGCGGATTTTCACGGATGGCTTACCTTGACGTTTTGCGTTGTTTTTGATCCGTGAAAATCTGTAAAATCCGCTCAATCCGTGTTTCAATCCCCCTAAAATTCGGATGACTCAGAAGACATACAAAAACCGTTCACCATCCACCATTAACCAATATGGATTTCATACATCAAATAGGCCGTTTCCACCCACTGGTGCTGCACCTGCCCATCGGCTTCCTGCTATTGGCTTTTATGATGGAGCTGGCCAAAAAAGAAGGCTTCCAAAAGGCCATCGGTTTTGCCCTGCAATGGGGCATGGTGGCGGCCATCGTGGCGGCAATTTCAGGCTGGTGCCTGTCGCAGGAAGGCGGTTACGAAGAGGAGGTTTTGATTTGGCACCAATGGCTGGGGATTGGGACGGCGTTCCTGTCGGTCGTACTGTTTTTATTGTACCAAAAAAAACAGGAAGGGAAGGGTCGGGCGTATTTTCCGGTTTTCATGGCAACGATGCTGCTGTTGATCACGGCAGGCCATTTTGGTGGCACACTGACACATGGAAACGGTTTTTTGTTTGGGGAAAAAACGGCAGAGGAGGCACCACCCGCCATTTCCAACCTGGACAGTGCCATCGTGTTCAAAGATTTCATCCAGCCCATTTTGAAGGAAAAATGCACGGGCTGCCACAACGAGTCGAAGCTGAAAGGCGAACTGCTGCTGACCGGGAGGGAAGGCATCTTGAAAGGCGGCAAAACGGGGCCGTTGCTCATAGCGGGCGACACGGCCAACAGCCTGCTGCTGCAGCGCCTTCATTTGCCCGACGAAGAAAAAAAGCACATGCCGCCGAAAGGCAAAAAGCAACCTACAACAGAAGAAATCAAGCTGCTGGCATGGTGGATTGGCCAGGGTGCAGATTTTGAAAAAACGGTGGCGCAAACGGAAACGCCCGAAAGCATCCATGCCATTTTGGTAAAATACATGGCACCTGAAAAGAAGGAAGGCGTGTTCGCCTTAAATTTTCAGCCGGCCACTGCAAGCAGCCTGAGAAAACTTCAGGAGGCAGGCATCAAAGTATATCCATTGGCGCAAGGCTTGCCCTGGCTGGAAGCCTCTTTCGCCGGCCAACGGCCAATGGACATGAAGGCCATAGAAAAGCTGAAAGCAGTCGCCGATCAGCTTATCAGCCTCGACCTCAGCAGGACGGATGCCGGTGACGAAGCACTCAAAACGATTGCTGGTTTTCCGCATTTGCAGACCATATTATTGCAAAATACCGCGGTTACCGACGATGGGCTAATACACTTGGAACAACTCAGTTTTTTGGAAAACCTGAACCTCTATGGCACGGGCATTTCAGAAAAATCGTTGCCCGTGCTGGTATCCCTTCCCCGTCTGAAAAACCTGTTTCTCTGGGAAACGAACATTGGCCAGGCGGCCATTTCAAAGCTGCAACAGCAGCATCCCAAGCTGAACATTGAGTTGGGTGCCGACGAGGACGTTTTCGGGGATGCAAAGCTGAAGCCGCCGGCGATTGCGTCAGAAAAGGACATTTTCCGGGACACCATGTCCATTGCGTTCGAGTTGCCCTTCAAAGGCGCAACCATACGTTATACCCTGGACGGCACGGAGCCGGATTCCAATGCCCTGGTTTATGAAAAGCCATTGCTGATCAACCGTTCTACCGAGGTAAGGGCGTTCTCCCAAAAGCCAGGCTGGTTGAGCAGCGAACCAGTGAGGCGGTTTTTTGCCAGGGCCAATTTTGAGATCAACGACATCGCACTGACGCCGCAGCCGGACGAGCGCTACAAGGGCAAGGGCGGCAAAACCCTCACGGATTTTGTGAAAGGTACGACCAACTTTGGCAGCGGTGCCTGGCTTGGCTACCAGGGCCGGCATGTGCTGGCCATGCTGGATTTGGGCAAGGTGGAAACGGTGGAACGGGTGACGGTCGGTGCCTTGGAGTCCGATGGGCCCTGGATTTTTTATCCCAAAGGGATTGAAATCTCGGTTTCCGCTGACGGAAAAAATTACAAACCAGTGGCGAAGAAAGCCTACCCAACGGCCACGGCCACCAAGCCCGTCGAAACCAATAATTTTTCCGTCCCTTTTGCGCCAACGGCTGCCCGGTTTATCAAAGTGAAAATTTTGAGCAATTTGAGAAACCCGCCCTGGCACCCCGCCGCCGGTAAGCCCTGCTGGGTGTTTTTGGATGAAATCATGGTGGAGTGAGCGGGGTGTTTAGGTGCTTGAGTGCTTAAGTGGTTTTCGCACCGGGTATTTGAATATAATGGTAGTCGCCTCGCCATAAATACTGCAAAACAGCCAAACCGATTTATTGATTTCAAATGCGACTACCTAAAAAGCCCCGCATTAACTTTGCGCCCCCAAAACACATAAACACCAAAACACACAAACACAACCAATATGATAGCCAACACACCGCCGCCCCCGTATTACGCTGTCATATTCTCCAACCTCCGTACGAAAGTTGAGGAAGAATATGAAGAAACAGCCCAGCGCATGGTTGACCTCGCCGCCGAGCAGCCCGGATTTCTGGGCTATGAAAGTGTCCGTGACGGCCTCGGCATTACCATTTCTTATTGGGAAAGCCTGGAAGCCATCAAAAACTGGAAGGCCAACGCAGACCATTTGATGGCGCAAAAAAAGGGACGGACGCTTTGGTACGCTGCCTACAAGACCCGCATCTGCAGGGTGGAGCGGGATTATGGATTTGAGGGGTGAACATTTTTGTTCAATTGGACATGGATAGGGAAACATACTATTCCAATGAGAAAATCTGCCTTGTTCCTTTCCTTTTCCTTCAGCATTTCAGTTGCAACCGCTTCAACGCTCCACATTGGCCAGGGTTTTCCTTATGCAAATTTTGAACAGGCTGCCGCCGTTGCCCAGCCGGGCGACACCATACTTTTCCATGCGGGTACCCATGCCGGCGGGCAGTTTGTGGCCAATCTGCAGGGCAGTGCCAACGCCTGGATTTACATCATGAATGCGCCCGGCGAGGAGGCTATCCTGGAAGGCGGCAACAACGCCATACAGTTCAGCGACCCGGCTTACCTGCTCATCAGCGGCCTCATTTTCCAGCACCAAACGGGCAATGGCGTGAACACCGACGACGGCGGCTCCTACGACTCGCCCGCCCACCATGTCATTTATGAAAACTGCACCTTCCGGGACATGTCGGCCAGCGGCAACAACGACCTGTTGAAACTTTCCGGCCTGGATAGTTTCGAGGTGCGCAACTGCACGTTTCAAAATGGGGCGGTCGGCGGCAGCGGCGTGGACATGGTGGGATGCCACCACGGCCTTTTCAAAGGGAATTATTTTGAAAATATGGGCTCCAACTGTATCCAGGCGAAAGGCGGTACACAGTACATCCGCATCGAGGGAAATTTTTTCAGGAATGGTGGGCAGCGTACCCTCAACCTTGGTGGCAGCACCGGGCTTTCGTTTTTCCGGCCCATCGATGCGCCATTCGAGGCATCGGATATTCAGGTGTATTCGAACATCATGGTCGGCTCATGGGCGGCCATTGCTTTTGTTGGTTCTGTGAACGTGGAGGTGGTGAACAATACTATTTTTCAGCCCGAAAACTGGGTGATCCGCATATTACAGGAAACTGTTGACCCCAACCGCTTCGTGGAGTGTGGCGACAATACCTTTCGCAACAACATTGTCTATCTCGGCAACAACCTTTCCACCGAAACCAACGTCGGCCCGAATACCCGGCCGGAAAGCTTCACCTTCAGCAATAATCTTTGGTTCAATGCCGATGACCTCTCGTGGGCCGGCCCCAGCATCCCTGTGGCCGAGGCGGACGCCATCCTGAACGAAGACCCCATGTTCTCCGACCCGTTGAACGATGACTTCCTGATACCGATGAACAGCCCGGCGGCAGGGACAGGCTATCCGGTCAGCGAGCCGCAGTTTGACTTTTATGAAATGGGCTTCGACAGCCCCCGTTCCATCGGCGCCATCGAGGCCAATCCTGTTTCCAATGATTTTGAAACGCCATCCAATATTGCGGCTTTTGATTTGTTCCCAAATCCCGGCGGGGAGCACCTCACCACATCTTTTATTTTGGAAAAACCTGCTGCCGTGAAAATGGAACTGATTAACCAGCGGGGGCAGCGTAAGACTTTGTTGGAAAGCACTGCTTTTGCATCGGGCGCTTTTGAGAAATCATTCGATGTTGTGGTGCCGGCTGGCTGGTATTTGGTGCGGCTTTGGGCGGATGGTGCGCAGTCCGTGCAGGGGTGGATGAATGTGGCGGGGAGGCCGTGAATTGAAAGAAATCGACTTCTCTAATTACTTTTATGTTGCTGGTGCTTTTGCTACAAGTTTAGAAAATACTTCCCTAAATTTAATATTATAAGATACCAGCCAGTTTAGTGCTTCCTCAACTTTATTGGGATTGCTAAAATCGGTTGTATGAAATAAGGCAATTGTTTTATCCCTATTTTCAGGGTTTGGATTCCATTGTAATGGTTGTCCAATTGCAGCTTCTATTTCTTCTTTTTTACTTTCTAAATATGGTAACATAGTGTCAGCAATTTTATTACCTATATAAACCCTTATTCCAACTATATTAAAGTCAGTATTACAAGTATTTGAAATGTGGATATAAGCCTTTCCTAAAGATACATCGAACCAATACTGTGGCCTTGGCGTCTGAAGGGAAGGGATTTTTTTTGTCTGTGCAAGCTTATCTTTGAATTTATTCCAAAAGTCAAATTGAAACTTTTTACTTTCTGTAAGATCCTCAGTGGCTTTTGACCTCGCAGCTTGTCGAACTGCTTGATTGGGCCTGCTAATGATGTTGAATTTTAAAGCTGGATTGCTGTTATCTATTTGCCATAACTCAACTTGAACCCCAAAAATTGATATTTCCTCAGACGTGTGATCATTTAACCAATCCAAAGCTTTTTTATGCTCTTCCGTAAAATCAGTAGCTATCCAAATTATAGTTGATGCATCCAATACGGATGCGTAGGTTATAGCTTTGCCTAAATGATCATGGTTTGTCTTTTCAAGTTGGTTTTCAATTACAACATATTTATCTGTTCCAGTATCTTTCGCCAAAATATCTGCGGAGTATGGCCCAGCTGCAACTTCAATATTTTCGACTTCTAATTCTATTCCAATAGCTTTATTGAGTTCGCCAATGTTGTTTGCAAGCCACGGTGTGAAATCTCTTGCTTCATTATTCCACCTTTGCCTTGCCGGAACTGTTTTTAATATCCCTAATTCCATTGCCTTAGATATTTTGTGTTACAAAATTAGATACTAAGGCAATCTTACGCTGATGTGTTCGATTAGTTTCTTATTTTTTTCACTTCCCAGCAATCTGTTTTCAGCAAGCCAGATTCTTTTCTGACTCAAATAGTCACTTCCTTTTAGTCCTCGAATACAACGTCAGATCCTTTTTAAACAAAAACTTCACAATCACGCCCACCCAAGAATTATAAGAATGCAGCCCATCATAAAACTCCGGGGCAGCTTTCTTCAATTCAGGCAGTCGGCTGCCGGGGATGGTGGGGAAATCGTGGTGCTCATTGTGATAGCCCACATTGAAAGTAATAGCATTCAAAGGGCCATAATAGGAGTAGGTCTCCTGGCCTTCGTGAAAGACATAATGCTCCGAGATGAAATGCCCCGAAGTCGGATGAAGCCCCCCAGCAAACAACAGCGACAGGCCGAGGAACAACACGCCAGACCAGCCCGCAAACGGCAAATAGATGGCCATCGCAGCTACTTGGAAAAGAATGTTGTACACTTGCCATTTCTCCAGCTTGATGGGTTTCACAAAAACAGGGCGCAAGGCGTAAAAAACGATCTGGTGCAGGAACCAGATGAACTTGCCGATGAAGCCCCGGAACAGCTTAGCCTCTGTGCGGGAAGGGATGTCCGTGTCCACGCCGTCCTTGCCCTGCTCCCAATGGTGCATGGAGTGGTAAACTTTGAACGACATGGCGTAGGGGATGACGATGGGCAGGTTGGCAATCAGCGCCAGGATGTTGTTGCTTTTTTTTGATTTGAATGCCAAATCGTGGGTGATCTCGTGGATGGCGAGGAACAGCGCATGGGCTATCGTTGCGCCCACAAAAAAGGCCACCAGGATGAACTGCCACCAGTTCAACAAGTAGGCATAGTAGGCCACCACCAACTGCACGGCTACCAAGGCAACGGTCTTGTATTTCAAAGAAGGATCGATGCCAAAGAGCTTGGTGACCTCCGGGTGCTTGGCCAAAATTTCCTTGCGGCGCTGGAAGTGCGGCTCCCGGTCGTCGGCCCAATAGTAGTCGTTCTTTTGCTTGGTAATGGTATCGCTATTCGGTTGGTTGCCCATTCGTTGCAGGATTTGTTGTTTCAAATTGAGCGGCAAATATCTGAAATAAAACTCGTTTGAAAGGAATGGCCAGACCTGTTATCTGATCTTTACTATCTCTTGACTTTTGTCACCGTCCGTTTTCGGACACCCGCCGTCCACCGCTGGACGGAAATGGGGCCATGAAATTTGTTCGCATTTTTACAAAAATCAGAAAATCAGGTACTTAGCACTTGTGGCATAGCCGTTGGACTATGCCTGCAAAACAAACAATCACTTTTGTCCAATGAAAAATTCTCAGGAAATGGAAAACAATCAATCATCTGCCAACCGGGCCACCGAATTCATGAAAATCTATGGCTTTGCGCTGTTGTTCTTTATGGCCGCTTCCATTTTGGTCAATATCCACCCGGCATTTTCCGGTAAAAAGTTGCGTCCTTTCCAGCAGGCTGGACAGGAAATAGTGGAAACAGCCCCCAGCCCCAATGCCAAAGTGGCTACACAGTATTTTACCAAACAGGTGAAAATACAAGGGGTGAAATACCCGTGAAATGCCGTGCTGTCAAGGCTTCAAAACCTGATGGTACAAATCCCTTTGGGATGAAAAAGAGGCCGGTTTACCATTCACCATTCACCATTCAGCATTAAATCCTCCATGCTCACCAACCATTTAAAAATAGCCTTCCGCAACCTCTGGAACAACCGTTTCTTCACCCTGCTCAACCTCTCAGGCCTGGCCATAGGGCTGGCGGTTTCACTGGCCCTGATGCTCTTCGTGCGGCATGAGGCGGGCTTCGATACATACCATACCAATGCCTCCAACATTTACAGGGTGAACCTGAGCATCAGCTATGAAGACCGGCACGAGAAACTGGCCAATGCGCCGAATGTGGCAGGCCCGGCTTTTAAGGAAGGCATCGAAGATGTGAAAGAATACACCCGCTTTTTGCGCCACAATTTTGGCCGGACGGCCTTTATAGCTGCTGGTGAAAAAAACTTCGCAGAGACCAATTTCTTCTGGGCCGACAATGGCTTGTTCAGGATGTTCGATGTGCCGCTGCTGGCAGGCGACAGCGCCACGGCACTGGAAGGGCCGAACAAAGTGGTGCTGAGCAATAGCACCGCCCGGAAAATGTTCGGCAACGAAAGCCCCATTGGGAAAACCCTGAAAGTGGACAATGTACAATCCCTGGAAATCACGGGGGTGTATGAAGATTTTCCCGCCAACTCTTCCCTGGACGCCGACCTCATCGGCTCTTTTATGACGAATGCCTGGGCCTCGAAAGAACTCTACTGGAGCAATTGCAGCTTCGAGACTTTTTTGCTCCTGGATAAAAATGCCGACCTGGCCAATGTGCAGCGCCAAATGGACGCCATCGAAGACAAGGCTGTGCCAAAAGAAGAACAGTGGTTCACCACCTTTTTGCAGCCGTTTGAGGATATACATCTCCATTCGGCAGGGATAGCACAAGGTTACAGCGCCAATATCGGAGACATCCGCCAGGTCCGTATGTTGAGTGCATTGGCGCTGGCGGTGCTGCTGCTGGCCTGTTTCAACTACATCAACATGACAACGGCCCGCTCGCAGCAGCGCTTCCGGGAAGTGGGCATCAACAAAACGTTGGGTGCCAGCACGGCCCAGATGGTGCAGCGGTTTTATGTGGAAACGGGGCTTTTGGTAGCTGTTGCACTGGCTATCGGCGTGTTGCTGGTGGAAATCAGCTTGCCCCTGTTCGAGTCGCTTTCCGGCAAAGAACTCTCCGTGAGCACGCTCCTCAACAGCCGGTGGGTGCTGGCCTTGCCCGCCATCTGGCTGGCGGTGACCCTGGCCGCCGGGCTTTACCCGGCGCTGTTCCTGTCCAATTTTTCGCCCAAAAAACTCCTGGCGCCCAAAGCCGTCACGGCCTCCGGCAAAAGCTATTTCCGCCATACCCTGGTGGTGGGCCAGTTTGCCGTGTGCGTGGCGCTTATCGTTGGGGCCATTGTTTTCAATCGGCAGTTGAATTTTATCAGCCAGAAAAAACTCGGATTCGAGCCGGAGCAGGTCGTGGCCGTAACGACGGCTGCTGCCGAAAATGGCGACCAGGTCGATGCCTTGATGAACGCCTACCGGAATGAAGCCGCCGTCAAGTCGGTGTGCCGTTCCATGAACTTCCCCGGCATCCAACCGGCGGGTTATGGCATGAGCCAACCTGGCCACAAGGAGCGCCACACCTCTGTTGGGGTAAACCGGGTGACGGCGGGCTTTGAGGAAGTGCTGGGCCTGAATTTCCTGGCGGGGCATTCCCTCCAGGAAAAAATGAAGGACGATACGACCAGCGAAGTAGTGTTGAACGAAACTGCCGTGAAATTCCTTGGCTGGACGCCCGAAGAGGCCATTGGCAAATCGCCCACCGACCTGTTCCAGTGGCCGACCACCATTGTCGGCGTGGTGGAGGATTTCCACTTTGAGTCCATGCACCAGCCCATCCAGGCATTTGCCTTTTCCAATGCCAACCAATTGGGCTGGCGGCCTTATGTTTTGGTAAAAATGAACACTGCCGATGTGCGTGGCACGATGGCGCTGTTGGAAGCGGATTTTAAAAAATACATTCCCAATTCCGCCTTTGAATACACCTTCCTGGACGACCACCTGGCCAAAATGTACAGTACGGAACAGCGCCTTTCCAAAGTGGTGCTGGTGTTTACGCTGCTCACCATTTTCATTTCTTGCCTGGGGCTGTTCGGCCTGGCGGCCTTCACCGCCGAGCGGCGCACGAAGGAAATAGGGGTACGGAAAGTGCTGGGCGCTACCGTGGCAGGCCTGGTGGGCTTGTTGGCCAAAGATTTTTTAAAGCCTGTGCTGTTGGCCATCGTGTTGGCGGCCCCCCTCGCCTGGTGGGCCATGGACAAATGGTTGCAGGACTTCGCCTACCGGGTGGAGTTGAACGGCTGGTATTTTGTGTTGGCGGGGTTCCTGGCCATTACGGTTGCTTTTTTAACAGTGGGTTTTCAGAGTTTGAAAGCGGCCGTTGCCAATCCGATAGAGTCTTTGCGGAATGAGTAATCCCTTTATTAATCATTCACCATTCACCATTCCTTTGCCATGCTGCAAAACTATTTCAAAATTGCCATCCGCAACCTGTTCAAGAACAAGGTGCATTCTTCCATCAACCTGCTCGGCCTTGCTTTTGGGCTGGCCTGCACCACCCTCATTGCCCTTTGGATAAAGCGGGAATTGAGCGTGAATATGTTTCATGCAAACAAGGCGCAACTGTTCCGTATTTTGGAGCACCAAACCTATGGGGAGGACATTTTTACCTTTGGTGCTACGCCTGGCCCATTGGCGGCGAAGCTCAAAGCGGATTTTCCGGAAATCACCCACGTGAGCCGGGTGTCCTGGGGCAACCGCAGCCTGGTCACCTATGGCAACCAATCTTTTTATGAACAGGGCCGCAACGTGGATCCGGATTTCCTCCACATGTTTTCGTTCCCTTTGCTGAAAGGGGACCCTGCCACCGCCCTTTCTCAACCTTTCAATATCTTAATCACCAAACGGACGGCCGACAAATATTTTCCCAACGAAGACCCCATCGGGAAAACGCTCAAGCTGGAAAATACGGACGAATACACCGTGGCGGGCATTTTGGCAGACATTCCTGAGAACTCCTCCTTTCAATTCGATTACCTGACCTCGCTCGAAAATTTTGAAAAAAGGAACGAATGGATGAAAACCTGGAACAACAACAGTATCCAGACTTATTTTATGACCCAGTCCGGCGTAACTGCCGATGCCATTACCCAAAAAATAAAAACCTTCATAGCAGACAACAGCGAGCAAAAAAACGTGGAACTGCTCGCACACCCGTTGCCCGACTGGTACCTGCGCTTTGATTTTAAAGACGGCAAATACCAGGGTGGCGGCCAGATACAGCTCGTGCGGATGTTCGGCATCATTGCCATTTTCATCCTGCTCATTGCCTGCATCAATTTCATGAACCTGTCCACGGCGAAATCGGCCACCCGTGCGATGGAGGTCGGCGTCCGAAAAGTGAGCGGTGCAACGAGGGGGCTGCTGGCTGCCCAGTTCCTCAGCGAATCTATGGTGGTGACTGTGCTGGCGGGCATCATCGGCATTGCGCTGGCGTCCATGACCTTGCCCTATTTCAACCATCTGTTCGACCTGAAATTGTCCTTGAACATGGCAGGTATGGAATTCTGGTTCGGTCTGGCAGGGGTAGTTTTATTGACGGGCCTGGTGGCGGGTAGTTATCCGGCGCTTTTCCTGTCTGGCTTCCAGCCGGTGAAGGTGTTGAAAGGCCTGGTGAAAACGGGCGGCAGTGCCGTCACGCTCCGGAAAGTGTTGGTGACGGCGCAGTTTGTCATTTCAGTTTTCCTCATCATCAGCACGTTGGTAGTCTATAAACAATTGCAGTATATCAAAAACAAGAACCTCGGCTACGACAAAGAAAACCTGGTCTATATGCCAGTGAACGGGACGCTTTTCGAAAAATATGACGCCCTGAAAACCGACCTGCTGCAATTGCCGTCTGTTACAAGTGTAACCACCACCAACGGCCAAATCCATGCCTGGGGGAACAACACCTCCAATGTAAGCTGGCCCGGCAAAGACCCCGAACAGGACATCCTTTTTCAAACGATACCCGTAGGCTATGATTTTTTAAAAACCATCGGTGCGCAACTGAAAGAAGGCAGGGATTTCTCCAAAGATTTTCCCACGGATTCCGTGAATTATGTCATCAATGAAACTGCCGCCAGGTTGATGGGCCTGGAGAACCCCGTCGGTGAAACTATTTCGCTGTGGGACACGCCGGGCCATGTCGTTGGCCTGGTGAAAGACTTCCACGTTGGCTCCTTTCAACAAAAACAAGATCCTGTCCTGATGATCCTGGGCCCGTGGAAAAACTTCGTATATGTGCGCCTCAAACCGACCGAGAATATGAGCAGTACACTGGCCTCGGTTGGGGCGGTATTTCAAAAGATCAACCCGGCTTATCCGTTCGAGTACCATTTTACCGACAAGGAATATGAGGAAATGCACCGCAGCGAAAAGCAAACAGGGCAATTGGCGGAGGTTTTTGCGTTCCTGGCCATCTTCGTTTCGTGCCTCGGCCTGTTTGGCCTGGCAGCTTTTGCCACCGAACAGCGCCGCAAGGAAATCGGCATCCGCAAAGTGCTGGGCGCCACAGTGGGCAACCTGACGGGCCTGCTCTCCAAAGACTTCCTGCAACTGGTGGCGCTTGCGATTCTCCTTGCTTCCCCGCTGGCCTGGTGGGCCATGACAGGCTGGCTGGATGACTTCGCCTTCCATGTAGAATTGCGATGGTGGTATTTTGCGGCGGCAGGAATAGTGGCTATTGCGGTTGCTTTTTTGACGGTGAGTTTCCAGAGCGTGAAAGCGGCGCTGGCGAACCCGGTGAAGAGTTTGCGGAGCGAATAAATTTTGTGTTAGGGTGGGGAGGAGGCAGATGGCCCCTTTTTCCACGAGACAACCGCGGGAAAAGATATCACCTCCAGGAAGTTCTTTTGCCTTTGTCAAACCGGAATTCGCCGGCAAGGTCAAAATTCCACCCGCCAGCGCAAATTGATCCGCCTCGAAGTCAGGTAGTTCGGGATGGCGTACTGCTGGTTGAAAACCGTCTTGATCCAGGTGCGGGAGGCTTCGTTCTGCACCTGCATCAGGTTGAACACTTCCAGGCTGATCCAGGAGTCTTTGGTGAAACGCAGCGGGTTTTTGCCTTTCCTTCCCCGGCGTTCCCGGTCCCAGATTTTCAGGGAAAAACCGATGTCCACCCGGTGATAGGGCTTGAAGCGGTAGGTGTTGCGGTAAATCCGGTTGTTGTCTTTCAGGCCATAGGGCAGGCCCGTGCCGAAGGTGAAGTTGAGGTGCATTTTAAAATTGTCGTTCTTGGGCAGATAGTCCTGAAAATAAGTGGAAAACGTCAGGAACTGATCGCTTGGGCGGGGGACGTATTCCGTTGTTGTTCCTTCCGCACTGCCCACCTCCCTTTTCAGATGTTGCACGCCATCCAGTTTTTCCCTGGCACTGAGGAGGGATAGGTTGAACCACGACTCCACGCCCGGCACAAATTCGCCGTTGAGGCGAAGGTCAATGCCCGTCACGTAGCCACTGGCGTCGTTTTGGCCGTAGTAGCGGATGCGCACATTGTCAATTTCGTAGCTCACCACGTCCCACAGTTTTTTATAATAAGCTTCAACAATTAGGCGGAACTTGGTGGGGCTGAGGCTGCCGATAAAAAAATCGTAGGTAAGCCCACCGACCACATGGGCCGACTTTTGGGATTTCAAACCGGTATTCACCTCGCCCTGCAAATTGCGGAGTTCCCGGTAGAAAGGCGGTTGGTAATAAAGCCCTGCTGCCAGCCGCCAGGAAACGTCCTTCCTGCCCTTCAAAGGTTTGTACAACAGCTGTGCCCGGGGCGTCACAAAAGCCTCGCCATTCAGATCCCAATAACCGCCCCTCACGCCGAGGGAGAATTTCAGTTCGCCGACGCTGTCACGCCGCCAGGTGTAGGTGTCCTGCAGGTAGGCGCTGAGCCGGTTGGAGCCGAGGGTATTCTGGGTTTTCAAAACATAGGAAAGCAACAACTGCGTGGTATCATAGACTAAAGAATAACCGGCACTGTCCAACCGCTCCCATTCGTTGATGCGGTCGTCAATGTCTTCCCGCTGGTATTTGATGCTCCATTGGAGGAAATGGGATTTGGTGGTGGGTGATGAGGTGTTGCCGGCCTGTGGCAGATCAATTTCCGCCGGCTCCCGACTGCCCCCTGCCCCCTGCCAACTGCCGACTGCCAACTCAATCCCCCCCTTCACCTCCACATTCGTCACCTGGGCATCCAGGAAGTTGCGGACGTAATTGTGCTGGGTGCCATTGCCGAGTTCGGCCACTACCTCTCCAAAATTGTCATTGCCAAAGTCGGATTCGATCTGGCGGAGGCTATAACGGCCAATGATATCGAAGCGCTCGTTTTCGTCGCTGCGGAAGGTGGAGGCGAGGAATTTCACGAACAAGGGGTTTTTCTCCCTGTCCGGTAAATAGGTGAGCGAGGCCCCACCCATTGCTGTGGTGAAATCATCGGTTTCCTGGCCTTCAAAAACAGAAAAGAGTTCGAGGGCAAAGTTGATAAGGCCAAAGGCGGTGCTGCGGGTTTCGGGCTGAAAAAAATACTCGCTGCGGTTGTAGTTGCCGATAAGGCCGATCTGCCAGTCCCTGGATAAGTCGTAAGTCAGGTAGGCCTGCACGTCGGTGAAATTGGGAGCGTATTCGCCCTTGGTGTCCAGCGAGCCGAGCAGGTAGCGGTTGGTCTTGTAGCGTGCACCGACGAGGTAGCGGAGTTTTTTATAGCGGTCGGTGCCGGGCTGCCAACTGCCCTCCACATGCGCCGATCCGCCGAGGAAGCTGGCAGCGGCACTGCCGGCAAATTTTTCCGGCCGTTTGTAGCGGATGTCCAGCACACTGGACTGCTTGTCGCCGTAGCGGGCCTCGAAGCCGCCGGAGGAGAAGGTCAGGTTCTGGATGAGGTCAATGTTGGGGAAGGTGAGGCCTTCCTGCTGGCCGGCCCGGATGAGCTGGGGGCGGTAAATTTCAAAATCGTTGACATAGACCAGGTTCTCGTCGTAGTTGCCGCCCCGCACGTTGTACTGGGAGGTTAGTTCGCCGCCCGAGCCGCTGCTGGTGCCGAGTGCGATGTGGGGCAGGATGCTCTCGAGGTTGCCGGAGGTGGTCGGCAGCAGTTTCATTTCCGTCACTTCTTCCCTTATCATGCCGCCCTGGTCAATGCGGCTTTCCCGCACAATTACTTCGATGTCTGCATTGACAGGCGGAAAGGAGATGTCAATTTGCTGACGGGCATTGGCAGGCAAAGGCTCCACGTCCACTGAGGTTTCTTTATAACCCACCCGGCTGAAAACGAGGATGATCCGCTGGCTGGCAGGTATGTCCAGTTGCCATTTGCCATCCGATGCGGATTCGGTGGCGGTCGTAGTATTTTTGATATAAACGGTGACCAGTTCAACGGGCTGGTTGGAGAGCGCATCCGTGATCGTGCCGCTGAGCCTTGCTTTTTGGTCCTGGCCCCAAAGGACTATATAGATGATTGTAAAAAACAGCGTGGTCAGGCTTTTTTTCATCGTCTGGATTTGTGTTCGGTAAAAAAAGGTTTTGCTTCCTGGATTTTAAAAAACGCCGCCAAATGTACGGGTAAAAGCGAAAAGGGTTTTGCCAAGCGCCTTCTGGTGCGGAAAGAAGCATGAAAGGCTTTGCTTTTTTAGGATCGAAGGAAAAATAATCCAGATGTGTACTTCCGAAAATAAGTTTTTTAACAATCACCGTCCCAGCGGGAGGGAATCTTTGTAGGATTTGTATGCATCAATGGTCTCCGTTCCATCGGAACGGTATCTGAGAATCAACGACATATCGTTCCTACGGAACGAAAGACCTCGGTTCATGGCGAGCTACAAAGATTCCGTCCCGCTGGGACGCCCGGTAGCACTTTAATAAAAACTTATTTTCGGCGGTAGAAATCGGGATTGTTTTTAGAAAAACCTTCCAGTACTGGGGTTTCAACATCAAACCAGGGAAATTATTTTATCAACGTAGCTTACCTGGAAAGCCTAATGAAAGGTGCGTTTACAATTCGGTGACATTTGTCACGCTGAAAACTGACTAACCTCATCTACCGCCTTTTTCCGCCCCGATACATTTGAGCCATTAAATAAATTGAAGCATCGTGAGGATATATGAATTCATTTTTAGATAATTGTACCACCTCTTGCCGGAAGAATTGACAAACGAAAAACAAATTCAAAACCGGCCATTGTGCTGGTTTTTTTCTTGAAAAAATTTGACATCCACTAAAAATTGACCTTATGAGGAATATCAAAATTTCCCTTGCCGCCATTTTTTCCGCCCTTTTGCTCACCTTCCAGTTTGGCTGTAAATACGACGAAATATTGCCGCCTGCCCCAAAGGACGACGTTACTTTTTCGGGCGATGTGATCCCTGTTTTCAACCAAAGCTGCAACACGGCCGGCTGCCACGGCGGGGGTGCGAGCGACGTTGCTCCCGACCTTTCACCAGCCAACGCGTACAATGCCTTGTTCACCGGCGGGTTCATTGACACCCTCCAACCCGACAACAGCAAGTTGTACCGCTGGATGGCCGGGGAAGAAAAAGTGCCCATGCCGCCCGAAGGCGCCAACTCTTTTTACAATGCGACGGTGCTCAAGTGGATTGAACTGGGGGCTAAGGAGAATTGAGAGGGTGAGAGAAGGAGAGAATGAGAGAGATGAGAGAATGAGAGAATGAGAGAGATGAGAGAATGAGAGAGAATGAGAGAATGAGAGAGAATGGGGATTTTTATGATTAACGGGGTTGAAGGTTCATCTTCCCTTACTTAACCCGGATTTAGTTCAAGCTTAATACTTCATCGTTTTAAAATATTATTCTGATGAAAAATCAATTAAATACATACGCCAAATGGGTACTGATTGCCCTTTCCTTTGTTTTTTTTGCTGGCATAGCCAATGCGCAGGATGACGCCAAGGAAAAAGACCTGCGCCCTGTAAAAAATACCTTTGAAAGTACCTGGATCATTGACAATCAGAGTGTCATGGTGCCGTTTAAAGGGACTTTTCAGTTCGATATCCAGCACCGTTTCGGGAGGTTGGGCAATGGTTATGACGATTTCTGGGGGCTTTACGCCAATTCCAATATCCGCCTCGGTTTTGGGTATGTGCCCATCGAGCGCCTGATGATTGGATTTGGCCTCACCAAGACGAATATCACCTGGGATATCAATGCCAAATATGCCTTTCTGCGGCAAGCCCGGATAGGCGGCTCGCCGGTATCGCTCACTTACTATGGCAATATGGCATTCGATACAAGAAAACAGGAGATAGGCCAGTTTGCCAACAAGACCGACCGCTATTCCTATTTCCATCAATTGATATTGGCCCGCAAGTTTTCGGATATTTTCTCGGTCCAGGTAGCGGGTAGCCTCAGCCACTTCAACGCGGTGGAGGCATATACGAAGGCCGACAACACAGTGGAAGGAAAGTGGAAAAATGACCATTATGCGATGGCTATTTCCCTGAAATATAAAGTGAGCGACTGGATCAATTTTATGGTGGATTTTAACCAGCCCCTCACCAAGCACAACCTGGAAGAAGTAGATCCTTATGCCGGGTTTGCAGTTGGCCTGGAACTTACCTCCAGTTCACACCAATTTCAGATTTTTCTGGGCAATTACAATTTTATCACCCCGCAGCGGAACAATGTCTTCAATCAGAACCAATTCCTCATCGACAAGGAAAAAGGAGGCATCCTCATCGGTTTCAACATGACCAGGCTGTGGAGTTTTTAAGCGGTCCTGAACCTTCTCCCGGCCATTGCCAAATGAATATTATTGACAGCTCCCATTGAGGCAAACTGCAGTATCTGAGCGCGCACGACTTGAAAGAAAATCACTCTTGTCATGGAGCGGGCTAAGAGAGTGTTTGGTGGATTGCCCTTTAGTCACGCATAGTAGGTTTAGTTTTCTCTGCCGCCAGTTGCAAAAACTATACTGTCATGAAAAATCCCGCCTTGTTCAAAATATCCATATTGGATGATAACCTTCACTTCGCCAGGGTGATGATCCCCCTTTTGTTTTTACTGGCGGGCACAGCCCCAATAAATGCGCAAGAGGGAGAACCAACCGGCCAACGCACGACCGAAGGGGAAACCGTGGAGAAAAAGTTCACCAATAAGGAAGAAAATGCCCTCTGCCTAAAGTGCCACGCAAACAAGTATGTGCGCTTCACCCCGGAAGGCTCAGACCAGCCGTACATCTTTAAAATGTACAGCGATTGCATCATTGACACGACCAAATATTACGCCTCCAACCACTGGAATTTCAAATGCGTAGATTGCCACTCAAGCGATTATGAAACCTATCCGCACCTGGCGGGCCTCCGCTTCGAATACATGGCCACCTGCCTTGATTGCCACGGCGACGACCCCGAGTACGCCAAGTTCCACTTTGAGAAAATACAGGAGCAATACGAGGCCAGTGTGCATTTTTCCAAATACTCCAACGAAATATCCTGCTGGAGTTGCCACAATTCCCACTACTATAAAATCAACGCCAGGAACCGCGACCAGGATATCAAGATGACCATTGCTTACGACAATGCCATCTGCCTGGGCTGCCACGCCAACACCGATAACTTCGAAATGATAGCGGAAAGGCTAAATCCCGACGTGACCACCACGCACGAATGGCTGCCCAACCAGGCCAACCACTTCAAGAGCGTCCGCTGCATCGAGTGCCACGCCGAAATCAATGACACCCTACTGGTGGCACACAAGATATTGCCGAAAGAGCAAGCAGTTAAAAAATGCGTGGAATGCCATAGTTCTGATTCCCGCCTGAAGGCCTCGCTCTACAAATACCAACTGGAAGAGGGCGCCAGCCTGGTAAAAGACGATATGATAGGCGACGCTGTGCTCATCGGTTCCCGCAGGAGTACCACGGTGAATTTGTTGAGCAATATCCTGATCCTGGCGACCGTGCTTGGTATATTAGGGCACTGGAGCCTTCGCATCATTACCCGAAAAAAAACAAAGCCATGAGCCACAACCTGTATTTATATCCAAAATTTATTCGCCTGTGGCATTTTATCAATGCGGTGATGTTCCTCTTGCTCATCGTCACAGGGTTAAGCATGCAATACACGGCCCCCGATTCGCCGCTGATACGTTTCGACATAGCCGTCAAGCTGCACGACATAGGGGGCATTACAGTATCCATAAACTATCTGTTGTTTCTAATGGGCAATATGGTGACGGACAACGGCAAGTATTACAGGATACAGGCAAAGGGTTTTACGACCGAACTAAAAGGGCAGTTCAGGTACTACATCTGGGGAATATTCAAAGGCGAGGCGCCGCCCTATCCGATCAGCAAAGACAGGAAATTCAACCCATTGCAGAAGCTGTCCTACGTGCTGGTGATGTATATGGGCATGCCTGTCATCATCCTGACGGGGCTGGCCCTGTTTTTTCCGCAGGTGTTTGACCTGTTGGGCCTCGGAAGCCTGATAGTGGCCGATGTGATTCATGTGCTGATGGGCATCGTGCTGACGATGTTCATGCTGATACATCTGTATTTTTCCACCTTTGGGCGCACCATGTTCAGCAATTTCAAGAGTATCATAAGCGGGTGGCATGAGTCAAGCCAAGCCCCGGGCTGAGCGCATAACGATATTGGCGAGGTAGATAGCAACCTCCTGAATTGACAAACATCATGCTTGCCCATGAGAATTGTTCTTAATAACCACCTTGCAAAGGAAGAACTTTGGAGTACAATAAGACGAAAAACGGCCTTTTCCAAGTCCTCTTAACATCAAATAAGTCGAACTATGAAAAGCAAAATCTTTTCAGCATTGCTGCTTACCGTAGCTGTGGGAGTGGCCTTGTCCTTTGCACTTAGCGAACAACAGACGAAACCTTGGCCTGTTCCGGAGAAGTACCAGAAAATGAAAAACCCCGTGAAGTACGACAAAACGGCAGCCGCCACTTTGTGGACCAAACACTGCAAGTCGTGCCATGGCAAAGCAGGCAAAGGGGACGGCCCCAAGGCTGCCCAATTGGACACACCTTCGGGTGACTTCACAACCCAAACCTTCAAAAAGCAGTCGGACGGCGCCCTGTTTTACAAAAGTTGGATAGGCCGCGATGACATGCCCAACTATGAAAAGAAAATACCGGATGAAGACGACATCTGGCAACTGGTCCACTACATGAGGGAATTCTAAGAGCAAGGTTAATCAGGCTCATGTGGTTTTTGATCGAATGCACCGCCGAAGTTCAGTTCACTT
Organism: Lewinellaceae bacterium; assembly: GCA_020636005.1. Taxonomy (GTDB): domain Bacteria; phylum Bacteroidota; class Bacteroidia; order Chitinophagales; family Saprospiraceae; genus UBA6168. Next base: position 215,501 of record JACJYR010000005.1, on the reverse strand, counting down.
CGGCGGTACGTTTTCACACTGACCCCACATGAACCGCTAATCAAATAAGAATTTTTCAGAACCAGAATTCACAATGGCGGAAGTTTTGAGTTTCCGCCATTGTGTTTGTGGGGGGGACTGCTTAATGCTACCAAGTTTGATTTTAGTTTATTTTAGTGATTTTTGTTAACTTCACTATTGAATTTTGTCATCTTTGGGCGCAATCCATTCAACTTCTTTTGGCATCAAAACACAACGGATATGAAACTTCCCAAGTCGTTAGACAACTCTATTTCCCTGATTGGGGCCATCATTGCGGTGGTCAGTTTGGTCATCATGGCATTCCTGGTCATTGTTTCGCTTTTCCTGGAAGAAGGGGGAGCTTACACAGGTTTGTTCACCTATATAATAATGCCAGCCTTGTTGGTGTTAGGGCTTATCCTAATACCGGTTGGCATGTGGTTGAAAATCAGGCGGGTTAAAAAAAGTGGCCAACCCATGAGCACAAGTTGGCGCGTGATAGACTTCAACCAACGCAGCCACCGCAACGCCGTGCTGATATTCGGTTTTGGCACTTTGCTGTTTGTGATGCTGTCGAGCATTGGGAGTTATGAGGCGTACCACTACACCGAATCGAACGAATTTTGCGGGGAAACCTGCCACAAGGTAATGTCGCCGGAATACACCACCTACCAAGAATCCCCCCACGCACGGGTAGGGTGCGTGGAATGCCACGTGGGAGCGGGTGCGACCTGGTATGTAAAATCGAAGCTGTCGGGGCTTTACCAGGTATATTCCGTATTGACCAACAAATATCCTCATCCGATTGAAACCCCCGTACATAGTTTGCGGCCAGCTCGGGAAACCTGCCAACAGTGCCACTGGCCCGAGCAGTTTTATCCGAACCAACTGGTGAACGAGCGCCATTTCCTGGCCGATTCTGCCAACAGTGAGTGGAACATCCACCTGCGGATGCGGATCGGTTCCGACCACCGTTCCGGCGGCTTGGCGGAAGGGATACACTGGCACATCAACCCCAATATCCAGGTGGATTACATCCCTGCAACGGATAAACGGGAAGACATTCCGTGGGTGCGCTACATCAACCTGGCTACCGGAGACACCACCATCTATATGGATTCGGAAAACCCCCTGGACGAGGAAACCCTGTCGTCGGCAGTTCCAAGAACGATGGATTGCATTGATTGCCACAACAGGCCCTCCCACCGCTATAAGACGCCCCAGGATTTTACAGACAGGCAAATTGCCGCTGGAAATATCCCCAAATCCCTGCCTTACTTTAAACAGGCGGCTATGCAGGTGATGTTCAGCGAGAGTTTTACCAACCTCGACACTGCCAAAATGACCATCAACGACCGGATAAAGGAATATTATGAAACGGAATACCCCGATATACTGGCCACCCAGAAAGATTCCGTCGAAAAGGCTATTGTAGGGTTGCTCGATGGATTTGAACGAAACATTTTCCCCTACATGCAGGCGAGCTGGGATGCATATCCCGACCACATCGGCCACATTGAATTCAACGGTTGCTTCCGTTGCCACAACAACCAGCACGTAAGCGAATCGGGCAAGGTAATTTCCCAAGACTGCAACCTCTGCCATACGATCTTGCAACAAGGCCCGCCTGATAACCCCCAAGTAGCCCAATTCAACCAATCACTTGAATTTGAACATCCTGTTAAACTGAAAAAGGGCTGGAAAGAGGGTCTCTGCACCGATTGCCACCGGTACCTCTATGAATAAGGGCAACAGATGATATTAATCACTTGCTTTTCAGTTCGGCAAGATGTGGATACACTGGTACCAAATCACTCTAATGGATGGTTCTTAAAGGGGGGAAGCAATTGAATGAAAAATCAAAATGACTTTTATCAGTTACTTTTATGCTATTGATTAGTCATACAATTGTAAAAAGAGCCTTCTTTTACGGCTGAAAACAGCGAAGTAATTTTAGCTTATTTTTTCACAAACCATAAATCATTCGATATGAAAAACAAGATTTTTTCAGCGTTTCTCCTGGTTTTTGCCGCCTTGTTGGCGATGTCGTTTATCGGTACCGACCTTCAGAACAAACCCTGGCCGGTGCCGGATAAATACACCAAGATGACCAATCCGGTCAAGTACAACAAAACTACTGCTACCGCCCTGTGGACCAAACACTGTAAATCGTGCCACGGCAAGGAAGGCAAAGGCGATGGCCCCAAAGCTGCGCAACTGGACACGCACCCCGGCGACTTTACCGAGGCAGCATTTAAAAAGCAAGCAGAAGGGGCGCTCTTCTACAAAACCCTCGAAGGACGGGAAGACATGCCTTCCTACAAGAAGAAAATTCCAGACGAGGAAGACATTTGGCAATTGGTTCATTATATGAAAGAAATGTAATTTTTTTGCTAAGAATCTTCTGATTGAGTAATGAGCATGGCGATTGATTTGATCCATCGCCTTTTTTATGCAACAACCCAGCACCGGTAAAAAGTAAAGGCTGCAAATTTTCGGAGCGATAAACTTTTCCATCACCCAACGAATGGCAATTTTCAAAGCAGAAAAAACCTTCCACCTTGAGAAAACAAGTACTATAAAATTGGAAGGCTCCACCAACTTCGATCTTTTTTACTGCAAATGTGCCAAGTCTTTTGCACCGCAATCCTTTGCCCTCGAATTGGATGATAGCGCTCCGCATACCCTCAGTTTTCAAAACACCTCGCTCAGGATTCCTGTCGTGCACCTGGATTGCGGCAACCCTTTGATGAACAAGGAAATGTTTAAAGCACTAAATGGCAAAAGGCATCCCGACATTCTCATCGAATTGGTCAAAATTTGGCAACCCGAAATAAACTTTCTGGATATAGGAAAGGCCCAGTTGGCCCTCAGAGCTTTGGTCAGGCTTTCCATCAACGGCCAATGCCATGAGTATTGGCTGCTCATCCATGCCCGTCAACTGGCCAGTTCACAATACAGATTTCAGGGAACAAAGACCCTTTGCATGTCTGAATTCGGCATTGCCCCGCCAACTGCGATGCTTGGAATCGTCAAGGTGAAGGATGAGATAAAAATAGACCTTGATCTCGAAGTCAGGGTGGAATAACGCCTGACAAAGGTCAACCCCTGCGAATGACATTGCTCACCGGCCCGGGATGGCCTTTGGAATATTCTTGCTGTGGGAAAATAGGGTCAAAACAATTTTCCCGAAAAAGTGATCCTCTCCAATGGAAGAAAAAAAGAACAACGCATCGTCATTTGGCGGCAGCAACCACCAGGCTGACAACCAGTTATTTAGAAAATCCGCCTTGCTTCTTTCCCTGATGGTTTTGGCAGGTATTATTTCCCAAAATGTTTTTCACTTAGTGGGGCAACTATTCCAGGCAACAGGTTTAGACTGGTTAGCCGGATTGGTAGTTTACCTTGCCATAACAGCCCTGTTTTCGAAGCCTTTGTTCAAACTGGTTGACCAACCTCCTTTCAATGTTACCAACCTGGCAGCTATTGCTTTGGCTACTGCACTGGGGACATTCGTGCCGCAACACATTGGCCTGCCATCTACTGGAACCGTTGGGAAATTGATAAACCTGCTGCAACTGAACGATCTATTTCATAGCTGGTGGTATGTTGCTTTTTTCGTGCTCTTGGCGGCAGGTCTGGTAAAAATCAGCAGCAGGAAAAACTGGAGCCTGGACAACCTGGGTTTCCACCTGGCACACCTCAGCCCCATCCTTATCCTGTGCGGGTTTTGGGTGGATTATTTTTTGGGTTTTCGTGGCATCATCAAACTGGAGGAAGGGCAGCAAAGTAATACGGTATTGCTCTCCAAAGGTCATTCAGGCTTTCTGCACGACAGTACCGAGCTGGGGTTCCACCTTCGGCTCGACCATTTTGAGTTTGAAAAATACCAGCCCGACTACCGCATCCAGCTTTGGAAGCAAGATACGGCAGGACATGCCGTGGCGGTTTCGTCGCACGGCAGTGCCAGCAAAGCCAGTCCGCCTGAAATTCTGGCCTCTTTCCCGCTGGAGCCTGGCAAGATCCACCGGATTTTTGGGACGCAAATGCATTTTCGCCTGTCCAAATTCTACCCTGATTTTGAATTCGACTACGAATACCCGCTCCGCGCAGATACCATCGAAGCCAAAGACCCCGGCCTGATGGTCGATCTGAAGACACCGGAGGGCGATGCGTTCGTACAGCTACAGGCCAACAAGGCTGGGCGGAACAAGCTGGGCGATGTGGTGAATTTGGGCGCAGCCCTGGAGTTTTACTGGGAAATGCCCGATGAAGTTAGGAATACCCTGAACAAGAAACCGTTCGGGAAAGAAAACCGGATCATTTTTGAGGGCAAAACCGAAAAAATCCATTTCCTGCTCAATGGCGACCTTGTCGTCAAGCCATTGAAAACCAATGAATTCCACGCCATGTCCGACAATGACAGCATTGGCTTTTCTGTCCGTTTCCTGATGCCGGATATTGGCTATATGAAAGCCGTGCCCTCCACCAAAAGCGAGGAACTCAAAAATCCAGTGGCAAAAGTAGAGGTCTGGAAAAAAGGAGGACCGGCACAGGCTGTTTACCTGTACCCCAATTCATCCGGCCGCAAAGGGGGCACCTTTATGGTGCCAGGAACCAGCCATTTTCTAGCGATGGAATCCACCAAAGACAAGGAAACGAAATTTTATAAAAGCGATCTATCGGTTTTGGATGAAAATGGCCAGGTGCTGAAGGAGCGATCCGTAAGGGTTAACGAACCTATGCAATTTGGCGGCTACCGTTTTTACCAGACCGACTATGATTCCAACAACCCCTCCTACTCGGGCATCGGGGTGAGCCACGAACCTGGGTTGATAGTCATTTACTTAGGGTTCTTTTTGCTGGTGGCAGGCGTTACACACATGTTTTACTTCAGGGGCCGCCAAGGCCTGTAGGCCCTACGGCCTTTATCAATCAAAGTCATGATCGAAAGTTTCTATTATTCCTCGCTTTTGTTCAAAGTCAGCGCCTTAGCTTATCTTTTGGTACTGATGGCCTATCTGGCTGCAGTGTTTGTGAAAAAAAGATGGATGGGCAAGGCTTCCCTGGCGCTGTTTGGTGCGGCATTCCTGATATGTTCGGCGCTGATAGCCAGCCGGTGGATAGCGGCAGGCAGGCCTCCGTTCAAGAGTTTATACGAGTCGCTTGTATTTGCGGTTTGGACAATTTCACTGGTCAGCCTGGTCGCAGAATGGCGGTTCAGGGTGAAACTGGTCGGGCTGCTCTCCTCCCTTGGCATCGCAGGCATCTTACTTTTTTCCCTGTCAAAGCGGGACGTGGAAATCATCGCCCTGCCGCCCGCCCTGCAGACCTGGATGTTCATCCCGCATGTCATTTCCTACTTCGTGGCTTACGGGGCATTGTTTGTTGCCGGATTGGGGGCTGTGCTGCACCTGTTTTTCCCTGGCGGCATGGCTTCCCACCATACGCTGGGAGAACAGGAAAAGATTGACTTTAGTGTTTTTACCTATCAGATAGCAAAATTGGGATTCCTGTTCCTCACGGCTGGCCTGTTGCTCGGTGCATGGTGGGGGCAGAATGCCTGGTCGAACTACTGGGCATGGGATCCCAAGGAAAATTGGGCTTTGGTTACATGGTTGGTTTTTGCAGCCTATTTGCACCTGCGCAATATCGGCTCGATGGATGGGCGGAAGCTGGCATGGGTGGTCATTGCGGGCGTGTTGGCCGTTGTTTTCACTTACCTGGGCATGGATTATTTGCCCACAGCCGGTGACAGTTTGCATACCTATTCAGGTAATTGAGGCAACTTTTGACAAATTCTTCCGGATAATTCTGTCAATTTTTTGCTGACTTTCCTACCTTCACCGCACTTGACAAATCTGTGACAATTGTCACCCCTCCAGCATGACTTAGGTCATGCCGGGGGCATCGAAAACGCAGGAATTTTACCAAACAATGACACGGGTAAGTGAAAAGCCAAAGCCAATTTTTTAATAAATCAAAACCACTGTCATGAAATTCAGAACATTTCTTTTCGTCTTCTTGGGTTTCGCACTCTTCCTGGGCTTTAGCTCTTGCGAAGGTGACGAAGGCCCGGTTGGGCCTGCAGGGCCAACCGGCGAAACTGGCGAACAGGGCCTGCCCGGCGAACAAGGCTGGGGGACTCAGGATTGTGCCAAATGCCACAGCAACTCACAACTGATCACCGCCAAGGTCTTCCAATGGGAGCACTCCGGCCACGCAACCGGTGGGCATTACGACAGGAATACAACTTCCTGTGCTGTTTGCCATACCAGCCAGGGTTTTCTTGAAAGGATAGCCACCGGCGGACAGACTACCGCCGAGGACATCAAAGATCCGCTGCCACAAAACTGTTACACCTGCCACAAAATCCACCAGACCTATACCGAGGCTGACTGGGCATCCACTGTAACCGAACCTGTGACCCTTTGGCTGACAGGCGACATCATTGATGTGGGCAAAGGCAACCTGTGCGTTAGTTGCCACCAGGCAAGGATACCGAGCCCTGCATTGCCAGATCCCGCAACAGGAGGCACCGTCACCATCACCAACAGCCGTTATGGCCCGCACCACGGTGCCCAGGGCATGATGTTCAATGGAAAGGGCGGCTACGAAGTAGGGACGGGCTATTCCAATTCGGCCCACACCCAATTTGTGGAGAATGCCTGCGTTACCTGCCACATGGCAACTGCAAAGGCAGCTGTTGCAGGCGGCCACACTTTCAATGTGAGCACCGGGGAGGAATTTGCAGATATCAATACCGCTGCATGTGTAGCCTGCCATACCAACCTGGGCGAGCTTGAAACCACCGTTGACGATGTCAGGGCTGACATTGACAACCTCGTTGTAGAGCTGGAAACCAAGCTGGTGGACAGGGGATTGCTCAACCCAACCACCAAACTGGCCATTCCCAACCAGGATTTTGAAGGCCACGAGGCGGGTGCTCTCTGGAACTACCAGTATGTACTGGAAGACAAGAGCCGGGGCATCCACAACTACAAATACGCCAAGAAACTCTTGGAAAACTCTATTGCTGCCCTGCAATAGCACCTTGTGAACGCCTGCACTCGCACAGTCGGTAATTCACAGATTTATCAAGTAAACATTAAGTAGTAGTTGGAAATAGTTCGACAGGGGTGGAAAATGGTTTGACTTTGTTGTCACTGATGTAATTGGCCGAGGCCCAACAATTTACTGACGAGAATCTTCGATTTCAAACTTCACCAATTATGTCGAATAATTTAGCACACCTGCTTACTGTATCATAGCCAACTGAAAAAGGTGGCTTCCGATTAGAAGTCCACCTTTTTCTTTCCTTTTTTTGAGAGAATGAGAGGGATTCGCACGAGATTTTTCACCAGCACAAATATTTACGCCTCCACGGCTCATTTAAAATTTTCTATTATGAAACGGATAACTCATTTTTCCTTGCTAGCCACAGTTTTGGTCGCCATCCTGCTTGCACCTGCCCTTTCACTCCAGGGGCAAGATGAAGGCCAACCGGAAAAGGATACCAGGCCAGTCAAAAATATGTTTGAGAGCATCTGGCTGCTGGACAACCAAACAGTCATCGTGCCTATCCAGGGCACCGTCGAATGGGATTTCCAGCACCGCTTCGGCACCGTCACCAATGGGTACGACGATTTCTACGGCATTTTTGCGCCGTCCAATATCCGTTTGGGACTCAACTATGTGCCGATCGAAAACCTCATGCTTGGTTTTGGTTTCACCAAAGAGCGGAAAATGTGGGACTTCCAGGCCAAATACGCCATCCTGCGACAGGGCCGGAGCGGAGGATCGCCCGTTAGCCTGACTTACCTTGGGGTGGCTGGCCTGGATAGCCGGGATAAAAAAAGCACCCAATACGAGGAAGGGACTGACCGTTGGTCCTATTTCAACCAACTGATGGTGGCCAGGAAGCTCAATGATCGCATTTCATTGCAAGTGTCCGGCAGCCTTTCCTATTTCAATTATGCCGACCATGTTTACGGGCCGGAGGGCGAGTTTTTAGGGCGCATGAAAAATACGCACTACGCCATGTCCGTCTTGTTGAGGGGCAGGCTGAACAACGTAATTTCCATCATTACCAGCTACGACTTTCCGCTGACCAACCACGATGTGAACGATCCCGATCCGAGCCTTGCTTTTGGTCTTGAAATGGTGTCGAGCTCCCATGCCTTCCAGATTTTCCTCGGCAACTACAAGGGCATCGTTCCCCAGATAAACAACGTAAAGAACCTGAACAGCGATTTCCTGATAGGTTTCAATATCACCAGGCTTTGGAATCTTTGATCGTGGAAATCTAAAGAGGCATTGGAAAGGTGAAATGCCTTTCCTGGGAAATCGGGAATAATAATGCAGGTGTGAAATCGGGTATTTTAAAAAAACTTTCCTCCCGGAGGTTTTCATAAAAAAATCCCGAACCGGCTTCAGGAGACAAGTTATCGTTTACTCGTTCCATCAATGGAAATCCAATCCGCAATCGGAAAACAGCCGGTTGCGGATTGCTGTTTTTGGCACGTCGAACCCCAGTGAAGTATTGGCTTGTACCTGACCCCCAGAGTTATTTCTTTTTGCGGGAAGCGACCAGTTCGCTCAAAGAATCAAACTCCTTTCGGAAGCTGAGGCCAACGCCGGTATTTGAGCGCCGCCCACCCGCCAAATCCGGCTCGGTGCTGCTGTAAGCCTTTATTTTCAGGCGCCGGTCCTTAGTTATCACGTACTCGATGAGGAACTCGCCGCCCAATTGGCCGCTGTTGGCCGTATAGCCTGAATTTCCGCCGGAAAGGCCCACCCGGAAAGACCAGCGGTCGCTTACGATGACCTTCAGCCGGCCTTCCAGTTCGCTGCTGGTGTAGTAGGAAGTTGGGTCGCTGATGTCGCCGCCGGAGTAGCGGTTGTAGGTAAAGTCGAAATCTATCCCCTGGATGAGGTTGGTGCCGGTGAACAGTTCCGATACAAATTCCGTCAGGTAAATTGAGAGCTGGTTGGAGAGCATTTCGCTGAGGGTATTGATGCCCACCTCGCCGGCTTGCAGGGTAAAGCCGCTCGGCAGGAACTGCCCGAGTACGAGCAGGCCGAATACCTGGCGGTTCAGTTCGTTCGGATCCTGGCGGATGATGCGGAGTTTGTTTTCGGCGTAGTTCCGCAGTTCGCTGTCCAGCGAGGGGAAGTCAATGTCAAAATCAATATTGGGGCTGAGCAGGCGCCCGCTGAGCAACATTTTCAGGTTGACGGGGGTACCGGAGCGGGCGAGGTCCTGCGCATCGGCTGAAGCGGCGGAAATGTATTCCTGGATAAAGTTATAGACTGAAGTGGTCAGGCCGCCATATACAGCGCTTACTTTGATGATGGCGTTGTAGGGGTCGCCCGACCAGGAGATGGTGCCACCGGGTTCTACGATGAAGGGCTTGTTCAGGATGGACATCAGCGTGAAAAGGTAGTTGCCGCTGGCCACTGTGTAGTCGCCGTACATATCAAAACGCCCGTCCCGGGTCATGATAACTTTGAGGTCGCCGCTGCCCGTACCCTGGAGCACATCGCCCCAGGCTTTGTCAAAAATTACTTCCATCAGTGCATCCGGCGTGATTTCAAGGTCGTATTCCATATTGAGGCCATGCAATTCCTTCCCTTCCTCTTCCTCCTCTTTGCCGTTATTGATCGCCTCCTTGGTAAATGTGATAAACCTGGACTGGCTTGGGCCAGCCGACGAACCGGTCATCGGCAGGTACATGTGCGTGCCGGGCATGGTGCGCCCGTTCACGTAGAGGTTGGTTTGTTTAAAACTGCCCGTGAAGCGCACGTAGCCCGTACCGATGGCGGTGCCGTAAAAAACAGGGTTGTCTTTCTCTGTTGTTTCAAGGCCCAGAAATCCCTTGCCCGGTTCGGTGGAAATGCGCAGGTCAACACCGGGGTTGCGCAGGCGGTCGTGGGTGATGCCGCCTTCGAGGTAGGCTTTGTTGTTGAAACGGTCATAGACCCAGTTGCCCGTACCATCGAAGAGGTGGTCGGTCACTTTGACCACGCCCTCCGGCACCCGGTAAGTGGTCTTGAGCGGCAGGATGGTAAAAGATGCCCCCTTCACGAAGACTTCCCCCTCCATCTCTGGCTTCGAGGGGAGGCCGTAAAAGCGGACTTTATCGGCGCTGCCCGTGCCTTTCACGTTGGCCACCTCCGAGACAAAATATTGGACGATGCGGAGCGGGTAGCCCGAAAAGGCCAGATCGAAATCAAAGTACAGGGGTTCTTTTTTGATGTATTGCCGTCCACGTTGTTCTACAAATGCCGGCGGGTTGAAATAGCCATCCAGCGTCAGTTCCATACTGTCGTTTTCAATGGCCAAAAAGGCATTTACCGTCTCTTTCAGGCTTGGGGCACTGGCATCGAGCCGCAGCGTGCCGTAGTTGTCACCATTGATGGTGAGGTCGTCAATGCGGATTAGGGCGGATAGCCCCTGGAATTTGAACAGGTCCTTGATTTTGAAATTGACATCGCCAACGCCGCTGATGGTGTGGTTGGGGATTTTCCTGATATAGTCCAGCGAGTCGAGCGGGAAATTTTGCAGTTGCAGTTCCAGGCCCTCATTGCGGACACTCTTCAGCACGATCTGTTGATCATTGTGTGAGAGGATAAAATTTTTGGTTTCGACCTTACCTTCCCCTATCCTCAAATAGTTGGCGGTGTTGATTTCCCAGGTTTGGTTGAGCAATACAAGGTCGGAAGGCCGGAAGCTGATCCGCCAGGCGTCGCTTTCTTCCAGCGACAGCACCCCGTTGATGTTGATGTTGTCGAGGATATTGTAAAAGTTGGACGAGATGACCAGGAATTCCAGCGTGTCGGAATAGATCGTGCCGATGAGCGAGACGGGTGAGAGCTTTTGATTTTCACCAAAAATAGTTTCTATAACTCCCACTTGCAGGCTGCCCTCGCCTTGTTTCAACCTGGAGCGAAAGTAAACATCGTTAAAAACGATATTCTGGTATTGCCATTCCGGTACTTCCACCTCCACCGACATCTCCCCGGTGTATCCGTCGAAGGCGCCCTTGATGGAAGATTTGTCAAAACCACTGAGTTTCTCTTCAAAAAACGTGATCAGGTTTTGAAGCTCAAATAACTCGATGGTAAAGTCAAACCTGGAAGTATCGGTGAAAAGGGTATCGTTTGGAATGCGCAGCCGTTCGGAGAATTTTGGGTAATACGACGACAGGAAATTGGTCACGTACTGGGGTATTTTTTCAATGTCGAACTGTCCCTGAATATCTACATTGCCGAGGTTGGAATGAAGGGTGAAATGTTTGTTGCCGGATGGGAGCATGGTGGAGCCGACTATGGCAGAGTCTATCTGCAAAGTATCTTTTCCATTTTTAACCACATGAAAATCAACTACTTGCGCATTTCCCACGATATTGGAAAGGCGCTTGCCTTTCAGGCGCATGTCCACCTGGCCGGCAAACTGCAGGTCTTTGGTCGTGAGGTTGAGGGCTTTGATGTCCAATTGTTTGATGTCGGCCTTAAAGTCGAAATCGGGAATGGTGTCGGTAAAGTCGAGCGTACCGCCAAAGGTCAGGTTGATGTTTTTGTCCTCTATTTTGGCATCGCCGCTGAACAGGTTCTTTTTGAGTTCGCCGCTGATGGTCAGGTTTTTATAAACGTAGCCCCGGAAGCGCAGGCTGTCAATCTTGCCATCCAGTTTGGCGTTGGCCGAATTGAGGGTGAGGCCGATGCCTTCTTTCACGTGGGAGTCAAAGGTGATTTTGCCAAATTCCGGGTTGCCCGACCATTTCCCCAAATCGAAATTTTTAAGGTACAGGTCGCCGAGGTATTCAGCTTTTTCCCGCCCGCCCCGCAGTTTCAGGTTCATGAACATATTGGCCGAGCCAATATCGGTGCGCATTTGACCATCGGCCACAAAGTCCTCGAAGAAGCCGTTGAATTTTCCGCTGAAGTCTATGGTGCCGAGGCGCATAAAATTGTCGGGGGGGCGGAAACCGGGAATCAGTTTGCGCAGCGTGGAAACATCCGTATGAAGGCGGTTGAGTTTGAGGTACAAAAACTGTTCGTCTGGCACGGCCAGGTTGCGGGTGCTGAAATCCCCCTCCATCGTCAGCCGTCCGTCTGCCATGTTTATCTTCAGGCCTTTGCCATCCAGCCCGTTCACCTCGCCTTTCATCAGGCCATCTATCTGTACGATTTGGGCCTCGTTTTCCTTGAAGAAAGTATTGTTTTTCAACATGGGGGCAAAGAAAATAATGTCTTTCAGGGCCACGTAGGAGTCGTGAAACCGGCCCTCCATTTTTATATTATCTTCAAACTCCTCCCAATCATAGTACGTGTCGTAGCGGAAAATCAGGGTGTCGCCGAGATGGGTATAGGGTGTGGTCAGGTCCAGGTCGTACAGTTGCATGCCGTCGCAGGAGAGGGCCGCCTGCCTGGCCGAGAGGTTCTGCACCACAAAGCCGGTGCTGTCCCGGAAAGCGATTTTTTCCACTTCCCCCAGGAATTCCAAATCAACGGCGGAGAATTGGTTGATGTGTGCCTCGATGTCGAACACATCGATATGGTGGGGGTTGAAGCCGCCGTTTTCGATCTTGGTCGGTTGCTTGCGCAGGTTTTGCAGGGAAAACATGCCGCCTTCCAGGTCGAATTCCCCAATGGTGATGATGGTTTTGGAAGTATCCTCCGGGACATTTTTGCCGGCGGTCAGTTGAACTGGGGCCTTTTCTGCCGCAGGCAGGGGTTGGGGCTCCAACAGGCTTATCCGAAAACTGGGAGCACCGATGTGTACATCCGACAGTTCGAGCCTGCGGCCAGACAGATCGAACAAATCAAAATGGGCCTCGGCATTTTTTACATAGGCGTCAATAATTTCCCCTTTGACCTCGTCCGGTTTTAAAAAATGCACATCGTCCAGGTACAGGTGGCGGAGGTTCAGCTTAAAAGGGGTGGAGGCCTTCGTTTCCTTTTTGTCGCTTTTGGAAAAATAGTCCAGGATGAAATAAAAATTCTGGTGTTCCTCGCCTTTCTTCCGGCTGAGGTGTACGTCGGCATGGCGCAGCGTGAGCGATTCGATGTTGAAGCGGTGGAAGGCCAGCATGTACAAGCCTGTATGGCGGATGTCCAGTTCCCCTGCATAGACGAGCGTATCGCCGGATTTGTCTTCCAGGTAAAATTCATCCAATGTTACCCGGTTGAAAATGCCGAGATAGACTTTTTCAATGGATACTTTGGTTTGCCATTCTTTGGAAAGGAATTCGGTCAGTTCCTGGGCCGCCCGACTTTGCACCCAGGGGATTTGGAAAGCTATCACCGGTACCAATATCAGCACGGCCAATAGCCGGAGCAGCCGCCTCATCCATCGGAAGAAAACTTTCCGGCGGCGGCCTGTCGGGCTATCAGCCTCTGGTGGTTTGATATTTTCTGGTGACTGGTTTTGCATACGGTTGGTGCAAATCTACAAGGAATTAACTACCCGATGAACGAAGGGCTACCCCAAAACCCTAACGGCCAGCGCTTTTGTTTGTGGGGGGCAGGTATTTAACTAAAGTTTATACCTGTAAGGTGCAATGAGAAGGGAAAAGGTTGGATGTGCCACAAGGGAAGCGCAAATAAGGCTGGTTGGCCGGCACTTTTCTTTGCTGATGCTAAAACCCGGCAGTGGCAGGATCTTATGAAAAATGCTACTGGCCAGCGACTATCGTCGGCCAGTAGCAAAAAGTAGCTCCGAAGCTCCTGCTTCGGAGTGTTGATTTTTCCGAAGCAGGAGCTTCGGCGTACTATTGCAGAAAACACTAACCATAACGGGGTCCTTCAAACGCCAAAAGAAATACCGGCGATGAAGCAAACCTCCCCGCCCGCCCAGGGTCAATGCTGAACTGTAAATCCTTTGTGCAGGCTGCCATTTTCAGTGCGCACGGTCAGGAAGTACTGACCGGCTGGCAGGGCAGTGGCATCGAACATGGATTGATCAACCTGGACATTCGCCAATTGCCTGGTGAACAGGAGGCGGCCAGCAGCATCGTGGATTTTGTATTCGAGTTGGCTGCTCATTTCTCCCAAATCAACAGCGACGGAAAAACGGCTATTGGCAGGGTTGGGGAACAAACTGACGGTGGCATTTTCGAGGGGAACATCCTCCGTGGCCAACGGCGCCTCGTTCACCACAAGCGAAGTGGAAAAAGAACCCCAGAAATCCGTGAACACGAAGGTATTGTCCACATCGGGTATGTCATCCACCCAATTGGAAACCCAGAAATAGGGGAGGTCAGCGTCCGTGAGTGCCAGGTTGTCCACAAAAGTGGTTTGATCATACAATTCGTCAACGCCAAAAAACACTTCTTCCGGGCCATTGTAACGAAGGCCAACAATGAAGGTCATATCGTCCTGCGGGATGACGTACCGGCCTTCGATATCTGGGAATTTGAGCAGCGGCACTTTCATCCAGGTGGCTGTCAGGGAAGGGTCGGGGAACTCGATGGGTGTAAGCGCCACCAGTTCCAGCTCGTCCGTTTCGGCATCTCCGTCGCCATTGGCATCGTTCCAGTTATAGACATTGACCCTGATGTTGTTGTCGCCCACGATGCCAAGGCTGTCTGCATTGGTGCTTACATAAAATTCGAGGCTGTCGAGCAGGTAGCCTGCGCCGATGGGCAGGTGGAATGCCGACATGATTTCAATCTCCGTGCCCGATTCCCGGCGGTAAGAATTGGTAGCAAAAGGGTGGTTGTTGGCAAAGTCCCAGCGTGCTTTGCAGTAGGTATTCTGGCTTAAATAAAACTGGGAAGCCTTGGCGTCGTTGTAGCCGACCGGATCCAGGCTGTCGCTTTCGATGGCGTAATGAATGGTGTAAACGCCTATCCCCTGGTCGGGGGCATATTCCGGCAAAGCGATCAGGTCGGCAGAATCCGGCTCGATGCTGTCGTCCAGCCCGGTCTCTGCGTACACCTGCGAGCCTGATCCGCCCAAGGGGGCAAAATCAATCGTGGCATTCAGCACCACGCCCTTTGCCTCATTCAGCCCCAAATTCCTGACAGCAGCGCCCGGCACTACCTCCAGGCCAGCGGCTTCCGCCTCAAAGGCCGGCATCACCCCATTGGGGGCATTCAGGATGAGTTGATCGTTGAGGCCAATTTCGTTGGGGTACTTAAAAGCACCAATGGTCAGGTTGACCGGCCCGTTGGCCAATTCGCCCCGGATGGTTTGGCCGTCTTCATAAGAAAGCATCACGCAGGGGATGTTTACCTGATCGCCCAGTGCCGCCCCACCCATAGAAAAGGTACCGTCGCCAGCAGTATGGTTGAACACCACAGCGGCGATGGCGCCCGCATTTTCTGCATGGAGGCACTTCTCGCTGAAGTCGCAGCTGCCCCGGTCTATCAGGGCGATTTTGCCGGACAGGGCGGCGCCGTTTGTCAGGGCATTGCAGCCCTGGGAAGGGTTGGCCGAACCATCCGTCACGAAAACAGCATCGGCGGTGTAAACGCCGGTGCTGAGGTCGCCGCCAAAGCTGGCAGCGGAGAATTCGTAAGGGCCGGCAATGCCTGCCGGGCCGTTGACAATGACATACTGTGCCTGCACGGCAAACGCTGTCAGGCAGGTGAAAAGTAAGCTTAAAACCTTCATGTAATTGAGTTTTAGTTAAACAGATAAGGTGATTTCAATTCGCAGGGAAAATATGATTCCGCCCGTGCGAAGCACCGAAGGTAGCCTGGCTGAAAACCCTGGAATTGTAAAAAGGAAGAAGGCTGGGTCAGGTGAACGACCCAAATGGGATTGGGGCCAATTTCTGCTATTATCAGGACGTGGGGAGTGGGAAGTGGGCGGTGAGGACGTACATTTAGGCCATGAAAAAACTAACCTTACCCCTTGTTTTGATAATAGTGATGCTATGCTGCGGGTGCCATTCGGAAAGCCCTGCCCCGGATGCGGCCCGCCCAAATGCCGGCAAGGAGGCCGTGTTTGAGCTGCTCAGCCCCGAACGCACGGGCATCACCTTCGTACAGACGATCACCGAGGAATACCGCTACAACTTCTCGATGGACCCCAATATTTTCAACGGCGGCGGGGTGGCCGTGCTGGATGTCAACAACGACGGCTTGCAGGACCTTTTTTTTACCTCCCGGCTGCTGCCCTGCAGGCTTTATTTAAACAAGGGCAACCTGGCTTTTGAGGACATTTCCGAAAAGGCGGGCATCCTGGGTTTTATCGGCATAAAAACGGGCGTGACAGCAGTGGACATCAACGCCGACGGCTGGCAGGACGTCTATGTGACCCGTACTTTCCTCGATACGATTCCAGAGCGCCGCAATTTGTTGTTTGTCAACAACCACGACAACACATTTACCGAAAAGGCTGCCGAATATGGCCTCGACGACCTCTCTCCCTCGCAACATGCCCACTTCTTCGACTACGACCTCGACGGTGACCTCGACTGCTACGTGCTCAACCACCCCGTGGATGCCACGAAGATCAACACGATTGATTTTACCCCAACACCAGGAAGGGAATACGCCGGCCTCCAGCCACCCCTCGACCGATTCGAGAGCGACAAACTGTTCCGCAATGATGGCGGGCACTTTACGGACGTGAGCAAACAGGCCGGCATCCAGAACCGGGCATGGGGCCTTAGCGTGATGAGCAACGATTTCAACGGCGACGGCTACCCCGACCTTTACGTGGCCAATGACTTCATCATGCCGGATTTCCTCTACATCAATAACAAAAACGGCACCTTCACCGACCGCAGCCAGGCCTGTTTTCTCCATACCTCCAACCACACCATGGGCATTGACATTGCGGATATGAACAACGATGCCCTGCCCGACCTGGCCGCCGTTGACATGCTCGGCGAAAATTGGGAAAACCGCCATAAGCAATTGACCACCATGCAGTTGGAACGCTACCGCCAGCTGCTCGACCGGGGCTACACCGACCAGCAAATGCGGAATGTATTGCAACTCAACCAAGGCACCCCGTCCGCCGTACTCCACCCGCCGCCCGCCGTTTTCAGCGAAATCGGTTGCCTGGCGGGGATGTTTGCCACGGAGTGGAGCTGGGCACCGCTGATGGTAGATTTCGACCTGGATGGATGGAAAGATTTGTTCATCTCCAACGGCGTCCGGCGGGATTTGAACGACATTGATTTTTTCGTCTATACCGCCGACAGCATCAACCAAACGGGCGGCATCGGCAAAAACCGCTTTCCTTCTTTCGAGGATTATTCCAAACTGATGCCCTCCCGCAAAATCCCCAACCGCATGTTCCGCAACAGTGGCTCGCTGCAACTGGAAGATGTGACTGGTGCCTGGGGCTTTTCCACCCCCACCTTCTCCAACGGCGCCGCTTACGCAGACCTCGACAACGATGGCGACCTCGACCTCGTGGTTCACAATGTGGACGATCCGCCTTTTATTTATGAAAACAAATCGGCGGGAAGGCCTGGACATAACTGGCTGCAAATCAAGTGCAAAGGCACCGCTCAAAATCCCGTGGGCGTGGGCGCTAAAATCTGGGTACAAGCCAACGGCCAGGTGCAGTACTTGGAAATGACGCCCGTGCGGGGCTTCTACTCTTCCGTGGAGCCTGTTTTTCAGGTGGGTTTGGGCCAACATGAAATGGCCGGAAAAGTGGAAATCGAATGGCCCGGCGGTGGCTATCAGGTGCTGGAAAACGTGCCCGCCAACCAGCGCCTAATCCTTGACGCCGCCAAGGCCATGCCCGGCAAGCTTCCCCGCCTTGTGGAAAAGGTTAATTTGTATTTTGAACCTTTCGACCTTCACCCTTCACCCATCCCCATGCACAAAGAGAACGGCTTTGAAGACTTCAACCGGGAGCGCATGTTGCCCCACCGCTTTTCCCGTCTCGGGCCGTCTGTGGCTGTTGGCGATGTGGACGGTGACGGTACGGAGGACTTTTTTACCGGCGGTGCGAGGGGGCAGGCCGGCAGCATTTTTACCCAGGGTGCGGACGGGCATTTTACAAAAACAAAACAGACAGCCCTGGACGCCGATGCCGCCTCCGAAGACACCGGCTCCCTGTTCTTTGATGCCGACGGCGACGGCGACCTCGACCTGTATGTGGTGAGCGGTGGCAACGAAATGCCCGCCGGTGACGGCAGCTACCAGGACAGGCTCTACCTCAACGACGGCAAGGGCCGCTTTTCCCGTTCTCAGGGCATCCCCGCCGAAGCAGAAAGCGGCGGCCCGGTGGCTGCCTTCGACTTCGACGGCGACGGCGACCTCGACCTTTTTGTCGGCGGCAGGGTAGTGCCCGGCGCATTTCCCAAAACACCCCTCAGTTTTGTGTTTAAAAATGAAAACGGAAAATTCACGGACGCTACGCAGTTCGTTGCACCGGATTTTAAAAACATCGGCATGGTCACAGCCCTTACCTTGGCTGACGTCACCGGCGATAAAAAACCTGAACTCGTCGTAGCTGGTGAATGGATGACCATCACCATTTTCCAAATTGAAGCCGGCCAATTAAAACAAATAAACACCCAATCGCTCAAGCACACCTCGGGCTGGTGGAACGCCCTCGCCTCCGCTGACCTCGATGGCGATGGCGATACCGACCTGGTGGCTGGCAATCTTGGCCTGAACAGCCGCTACCGTCCGCCGCTCCGCCTGTATGCCCGGGATTTTGACGCCAACGGCAGTCTTGATCCCATTTTATGCGTACAGGAACAGGGGCGCTACCTGCCTGTGCCGATGCGGGATTTCCTGTTCAAGCAATTGCCAGGGCTGAAAAAGAAATTTGTCAGGAATACCAGCTATGCCCAGGCAACCATCGAGGACGTTTTTTCCAAAAAAGAACTGGCTGATGCCCAGGTGTTGCAAACCGATATCCTTGCGTCCACCTGGTTCGAAAACAAGAACGGGGAGTGGGTGGCGCACCCATTGCCCGACCTGGCCCAGGTGGCCCCGGTTTACGGCATCTATGCCGGCGACTATACAGGGGACGGAGTGCCCGACCTTTTGCTGGCCGGCAACGACAGCTACTTTGAGGTGGAAACGGGGCCGTTGAATACTTCCACCGGCTGCCTTTTGCAGGGAGATGGGAAAGGGAAATTCCTGGCCCTGCCTTCGAGGGTGTCCGGTTTTTGGGCAAATGGGGAGGTAAGGGATTTGAAGCCTGTCAAACAGGCAGGAACGGGGAAACTACTTTGGTTGGTAGCCAATAATGGAGCGGAGATGCAGGTATTTGCCGAGAAATAAATTTACGTTTGTCAAATGCAGCAAAAAAATTCCCGCTGTATTCGCCGGTGGACAGTAGTGGTGAAATTTATTTCCCCACTTTAGCTGCCGGTTTTGTTCTGGAAATAAATCTCCCGACTCCATTCAACCCAACGGATAGCGTGAACTTGAAAAAAACAACCGCTTGATAACAACTCATCAAATCATACACGGTGACAGCCGGCAAATGAACCTTGTGGCCGACCGGTCGGTGCACCTCGTCGTCACCTCCCCGCCTTACTGGCAACTGAAAGACTACGGATCGGACAACCAGATTGGCTACCACGAAGATTACGAGACTTATATCAACCACCTCAACCTCGTATGGAAAGAATGCCACCGGGTGCTGGAAAATGGGTGCCGTTTGTGCGTGAATATCGGCGACCAGTTTGCCAGGGCCGTTTTTTATGGAAGATATAAAGTAATACCCATTAGAACTGAAATCATCAAGTGCTGCGAAAGCCTGGGCTTTGATTATATGGGCGCTATTATTTGGCAAAAACAAACCACGACCAATACCACCGGCGGGGCCTCCCTGATGGGCAGTTTTCCCACGCCGAGAAACGGTATATTATCCATTGATTACGAGTTTATATTGATTTTCAAAAAATTGGGAAAGCCCCCAAAAGTCAGCAAGGCCATTAAGGAACAATCCAAAATGACCACAGAAGAGTGGAAGGAATATTTTTCCGGCCATTGGTATTTTGGCGGGGCCAGGCAGGATGGGCATATTGCCATGTTCCCCGAAGAATTGCCCAGGCGCTTGATCAAAATGTTTGCCTTTAAAGGGGAAACGGTATTGGATCCTTTTATGGGCAGTGGTACCACTAATCTGGCGGCCATGAATTTGGAGAGGAATTCTATAGGTTATGAAATTAATGAGGAATTTATACAAATAGCCAAAAAAAAGCTGAATATAGAAGGAGCCGGCCAGGGTACGGTAAAATATGAGTTGTCAGCAGATACTATTAACCTGAATATAGACCAGGAATTAGGAAAGCTTCCTTACCGGTTTATAGATTATCATAACCTCGACAAAAAGGTAGATCCCAAGCAATATCAATTTGGCTCCAGGATTGACGGACAAAGCGCCCGGCGGGAAACATATTTCTCCGTTAAAGAAGTCATCAGCCCGGAACTCATCAGGTTGAACGACGACCGCATCGTCCGTTTAATCGGGGTCGTTGAAAAGGCGCACATCAACAGGGAAGCGGTCCAGTTTCTCGTTGACAAAACCCGTGGGCAAAAGGTTTTTTTGAAATCCGATAGCCATGAAATGGATGAAAATAACAGGCCTTTGTGCTATGTATATTTGAAGAACAAAACCTTTTTAAATGCCCATCTAATCAAGGCAGGATTGGCTGGCCCGGATACGGTATCGGAGTATAAATACAGGGATAAATTTTTGAAACTGGCTGCACAGGCGGGCTGAAGCAGAAAAAAGCGCCGCCAACTCCCGTCGGCGACGCTCTTAAGTTAAAGGGGCTAAAAAACACCTAAAACCCTAATCCATTAATCCAGGCAGAAGCCTTCGATATCGGGTGCATGGTGGCCGATGTAGCTGCTGCGGATAATCGTCCGGTCATAGCCATCAATCCGGACGTTGTAGCCGCAGGGGTTCATGCCTTTCGTTTCCAGCGTCCAGGTGCCGGAAGTGCCGGTGCCGGAGAGGGTCAGCGGATAGCTGAGGCCGGAGAGGCCGCCGCTGCCGTCGATGGTCGGACGGGCGCCATTGGCTTCATCGCCGGGGGTCACGCTCAGGCTGAGGGAGTGCGGGTGCGCATCGCTCAAGGAGAAGGTGCCCTGAATGACGTCACCTACCATGAATTTGCCACAGTTACCGCCGCCGCTGGTGATTTCGATGTCCACCACGGGGGCTGTTTTGTCCACCATGAAAGGCACGGCGCCGCTGGAAGTGTACTGCACATTCGTGATGGCATTTTTCACCTCGATGGTCACGAAATGGCGGCCTTCTTTGCTGGGCGTGAAGCTGCCGAGGAAGTCTTCCACACTGTCGTTATAGTAGGTCATCCAGCCATCGCTGTCGGGGACGAGCGTGGTGGTGCCGGGGATGCCGGAGCGGCGGATGACGACATTGTTCACCTGCGGGTTGGGGATGGCGCTGTCCGGCTCCTGTATCAGGATGCGGTACCGGAGCGGCGCTGGCGGGGCGAACAGCACAACGCCGTTGAAGCGGGTCACGCCGTCGAAGGGGCTGTCCTGCGCCACCATGCCGACGAAGTTTTCACCTGTTGCGTAGCCGCTGGCATTGATCAGTTCGACGGGCATACTGCCGAGGGTGTCGAGGCTGAGTTTAGTCAGGCCGGGGGTCACGTCCTTTGGCAGTGGCTTGATTTCCACGTAGCAATCTTCCCGGTCGCCCCAGGGAGCGATGTACTCCGGATGGAAGGAAAGCCTGCAAAACCGCCCGTGTGAAGCCTTGCAAGTTGCAAACTTGCAAGAACGACGAGACTTAATGCTGTTGAAATCATACTTGAAACAACTGGGACGTGAAGGCCATCAAGCAGGCGGGGACGGGGAAAATGCTTTGGTTGGTGGGGAATAATGGTGGGGCGTAGCAGGTGTTTTTGGGAAAATAAGATTATTTTTGCTGGAAACAAATCAAGTTATGGTAGTCGTATCAAACCCATCATCCATCCCTTCTCAAAATCCACCCAAGAAAATCTCCTGGGAGGAATTTCAGCGGAAATACCTGTCTCGTGAAGACAAGTACAAGTACGAATGGGTGGATGGCACCATCGAGAAAACTCCCCGCACAATGGACAAATCACAGTTCTACATCCACGACAACTTGATGAAGTTGTTGGACAAATTAAAGGCTGAGAAGGGTATCCGAGGCAGGCTCCTATCAGAAGGCGACACGTTTTTTGCAGGCAAACACCGCCGGCCTGACATTGCCTTCTACACAGAAGAACAAATCAGGCAAGCCAAAGAAGGGGAAAACGTCGTCCCCCAGTTTGTCATAGAAATCATCTCCACCCAAGACCAAATGAACCGGGTACACAAAAAAATGAAGAACTACCGGGAAGCAAAAGTGCCTGTGGTCTGGCAGATTTTCCCGGACTTGAAGGAAGTCCACGTTTATCACGGAAAAAAGATGCAGGTGTGCCATGGGGAGGATGTTTGCTCGGCGGAGGCGGTGATTGTGGGGTTTCGGATGGGGGTGGAGGAGGTGTTTGGGTGAATAGGCCTGATTCAACAATCGCAGATTCGTTATAATCTGACAGGAAATTTTGAATGGTTTGGTAGTCTTATGTATGGTACTCCTGTTAAAAATAAAAGACTTGAGACAACTGAGCGCAGCGGCACTTGCGGAAAGTCTGCAATGCACATCGCAAGTGTCGCTGCGCTCAACACTTGCTCGAACTGTCTTATTTTTGCAGAGACTGGTGTGGGGCTTTAAGGATAGGTGGAGGAAGACTTGAAAGAATGGGGTTTTGTGCAGGTAGTTAAAGGTGGGAAAGTGCCAGATGCAATCCGGCAGGAGCGATGTGTTTTTCAGCTGGCAGGCCCTGCGCCAGCGGGGACTTGAAACAACAGGTTTACGTTGTTTCATAGAGTTTTGAACTTCTGATTTCCAAATGTTGTTCTCTCCTGAGCTAAATAAAAAGCAATTTAGGTTTTAATAAAAAGTGAAATGAGGGATTTGGACATTACAAAATTTACATTTAAATCTTTTCGAATCCTCAAGAAAAGGCTTGGAGAGTTTGATGCTGTTGTAGAATGTAACGAAATTGCAATTAGAGAATTTACTGAACAAGTTAAAAATAGTAATGACCTAAAGAAATACATTCAAGATTTATCACTAAAGCATAAAGTAAGAGTTAATGAAGTAGACTTACTTAAATTTTCATCAAGGATTAGACAGTTTTATATTTTGTCTGTAACTCAACAGGGAGAGCAATTTTTAGAAGAATTTGAAACAGAATTCAAGGAGTATTTTCCTGCAAAAGATTGGCAACCCAGAAACTCGAGTGAAACTTTACTTGAAAATATTTTAATCAATGTCTATGGTAATAAAATCATTGGAATACAAAATATAACTGAAGGAGTGTTTGAAGGGTATGAATATTACAGGCTAATTAGAAACAGAGTAGCCCACTCTGAAAACTATAATATTGCAAAAATAAAAAATAAACACCAAGAAGCAATAAGGCATT
The DNA here is from genome assembly GCA_020636005.1 of Lewinellaceae bacterium. GTDB lineage: Bacteria > Bacteroidota > Bacteroidia > Chitinophagales > Saprospiraceae > UBA6168. The sequence continues at coordinate 192,088 of JACJYR010000005.1, read as the reverse complement.
TAATAGATTTACAAACCAAATACCACTTAAATGGAGGGTTAAATGAATATACAAAAATTGATTACTCTGATTTTCTCCTAATCACGAATATTATCAAAAATATAGGTTATGTACTTTGCCAATCCGCAACACCCGATAATCAACAAATTGCCAAAATATTACTAAGTCTTAAAAACAAAAAAGGAAATCATATAGTTAGTGGAATATTGAAAATAAAGAATAATGAGAATAGATTTAAATCTGCTATTTTCAGCTTGTTAAGAACAAATTTTGGCAGAATTAGCAGTAAAGATAAAGAAGAAATACTTCAAGAAGTAACACGCCTACTAGCTTAACGGTAAAGCACCCCCTCCACAAATTGCTAATTCCATTTCAATTTGTGAAGGTGTGATTGTGGGTTCGAGTCCCGCAGTAGGCGCAACCTTTTATACAATTTGATAAAAAAGAAAACAGGTATTTGAAAAACTTGTCGCAAGGCCGCTTTTCTAAACAATGAATCAAACTGAGGCTATCAAAGAAAGTTTTAAGCTTTTGACTGCTTGGGAGAATTGAAAGACCAGTTTTTATCAAGATTTCTGTTTACAAAAATTAAGTTTCAAAAATGCCTATGACAACGTTAACAGACATTCATCAATACTATAAAGCCCGTATTAAGGAAGTGCAGAAATATGCTAATTCAGGTGATCCTTGGGCATTTCTTATGTCCGCCGCCTATATTGATTATTTAGTAAAGATGGTTTATAATGCTGAACCTTCTACTAACAGGTACTACAAAGATTTTATTCGAGATTACTTATCATTAATAAATATTCAATATCGTGACTTCATATACACAAATGGCCTTCAAGATTTACCCGACCAAATGTATCATGTGTTAAGATGTGGTATTGTTCATGGATATTCTTTGGTTCCGGACGCATTAAGCATTAGAAAAGGCGGACGTATTCGTTCAATTTTGCTAGCACATAATAAGAATGGAGCAATACATTTTACAAAATATAACCAAGATGGTTTAGATAGCGTTATTTTTACAGCCGAAGAATTTGCAAAAGATTTAGAAAGTGTATTGGATGAAATATTTTTGAACTTGGCACCTACCAACACTTCTTTAGAAAACAATATTCTCGAATGGGTAAGAAAGTATCCTCCAATTATGGGAAAATTTTCGCTATAATAATGACTTACCTAATTCATGATTTAGGTTTTTCTTCCTCGTTTCGAGCAGTTCCATGATCTGTTTTTAAACCAATAAAAAAAGCGCCGCCAGCTCCCGCCGACGACGCTCCTAAGTTTCAAAGGGCTAATAAACACCTAAAACCCTAATCATTATTAATCCAGGCAGAACCCTTCGATATCAGGCGCATGGTGGCCAATCGAGCTGCTGTTGATGATAGTCCTGTCGTATCCATCAATCCTGACATTGTAGCCACAGGGATTCATGCCTTTTGTTTCCAGCGTCCAGGTGCCGGAAGTGCCTGTGCCAGAGAGGGTCAACGGATAGCTGAGGCCAGAGAAGCCGCCGCTGCCATCAATGGTTGGGCGGGCGCCGTTGGCTTCGTCGCCGGGGGTCACGCTCAGGCTGAGGGAATGCGGGTGCGCATCAGTCAGCGAGAAAGTGCCTTGGATGGTGTCGCCGACCGTGAACTTGCCACAGTTGCCGCCGCCGCTGGTGATTTCGATGTCCACCACGGGCGCTGTTTTGTCCACCATGAAGGGCACAGCGCCGCTGGACGTGTATTGCACATTTGTTAAGGCATTTTTCACCTCAATGGTCACATAATGGCGGCCTTCCTTGCTGGGCGAATAGCTGCCGAGGAAGTCCTCCACACTGTCGTTGTAGTAGGTCATCCAGCCGTCGCTATCTGGCACGAGGGTGATCTCGCCGGGGATGCCTGAGCGGCGGATTTTGACATTGTTAACCTGTGGGTTCGGTATGGCGCTATCTGGCTCCTGAATCAGGATGCGGTACTTCAGTGGGAAAATTGGGGCGAAAAGCACGACGCCATTGAAGCGGGTCACGCCATCGAACGGGCTGTCCTGGGCCTTCATGCCGACAAAATTTTCTCCGGTAGCATAGCCAGCCACATTGATCAGTTCCACGGGCATACTGCCGAGCGTATCAAGGCTCAGTTTGGTCAGGCCAGGGGTCACGTCTTTGGGCAATGGCTTGATTTCCACATAGGAATCTTCCCGGTCGCCCCAAGGAGCAATGTAGTCTGGCTGGAAGGGTGGCGGTGCGACGTTCCAGGACAAAATGGCCCTTACCTTCGCCTTGCCAGCCTTGCACCATTCTTTTTGATGGGCGTTGAGGTTTACCTTGCGAAAAACATTGTAATGAAGTCCGTCCGCCGGCATGTTGGCGATGTCGTGCACTTCCACGGAACTGTTGCCCATGTAATGCCATCCCGTGCCGAAATCCATGTAGAAGGCGACGTACTCCCGGCTGCCGCTTTGGCAGAGTGTGCCGCTGTAGCCGTTGGCCTTTTTCACCACCACCGTGGCGTTCAGGATGCTGGCATCCTTGTTCAGGCTCACGCAGGTCACTTCCTCGAAGCTGGTGTTGAATTTTGTTTTCAAAACAAAATCAGCAATAGCGGGGAAATTCACCACACTGACTGCGGACTGCTCAAAAATGCTGAGGTTGTTTGCCATTAAAGCCTTTTGGACGGTGGGCGCTGCGAAACGGTTTTCTTCCACCTTGCCTTTGTACAACTGCTTGACTTCCAATAAGCTCAATTCCTGGAAGGGCGCTGGATCAGGCTCTGGAATTGGGATCTTCGGGCCAACCTCCTCGATGAGTTTTTCAAACTTGGAAGGGTCTATTTCAAACTTCGGCAAGAAGTCCGTGATGAGGCAGAAGATGTCGTGGCGAGGCTCAATCTGGATGTTGGCCTCCTTGCGGGTGCCCCACACGGGCAGCCAATTGGGCTGGTTGGCCGGTGGCGCAGCGTTCCAACTCAGGATGGCCCGCACCCGTGGCAGCACGGCGCCCGACTTGCAGCATTTGCGCTTTTTAGGGTTGATGAAAACGTTTACCGAGTAGCAAAGGTCTTCGGTAAAGCCGAGGCTGTATGAATCGAAGCTGACCAGGCCTTCGTCCACCCAGGTGCCGTTGCGGTCGTAGTCCACATAGAAGCGGACGTACTCCCTCGTGCCGCCCGTACAGTAAGTGCCACCGTAGCCGGACGTTTGTTTGAGCTGCACGGTAGCTTCCAATTTAGCGGTTTCGGGGTGGTAGCTGATGCACTTCAGGTCTTCGTAAGTGGTATTTCCTACGATGCTCAAGACTGCTTTCTGTGCGGTTTTTACACCGGCCTCCGTAAGGTTCCCAAAGTAGTTGGGGTTTTGCAAAATGAGGTGCTGAAACTGCTCCCTGTGTTGGGCAGTCTCCTTTTTTTGGGTTGCCATGATAAGATTGTTTTAAATAAATGAATGGTTAAGATTGGGGAGTTTTGAGGCTTGTTTTGCAGATTATGAATGGGCCCAAATCAAAACCCAAAACTCAATACTCAAAACTTCCGCTACATAGGGGTAGGATATTATTCGACCGTTTATCAGGGAAAGTTTTAATGCGTTACCAAGAAGGATATGTTTTTGAAAAATATTTTTTTGGGGCAAAAAAAACGCCGCAGTAGCCAAGCCACAGCAGCGTTTGTAAAAAAAACTAAACAGTTTGGCGCCCGCCTTTTCTTCAATCCAACCTCAAAATCCTTTTTGTCAAAACCTGCTCCCCGTCCGCCCAAAGGGACGCAAAGTAAATCCCTGAGGAAAGCCCAGGGTCACCTATTTCAAATTGGTGCGTACCTGCCGCCAGGGTTTCGTTGCTCAAAACCTGCCTGACCAAACGGCCTTCCGTATCCCGAATGTCCAGGGAAATATTGGCCTGCCGGCCTAGGTCAAAAGACAATAGGGTTTTTCCATAAAAAGGATTTGGTGAAACATTAAAGCCCTTGGCAGGGCCCACTTCCCGGCCCGCACTCGGCTGTCCGTCCAAATTGGTAATCATCCGGATATTGGAAGTGTTGTAGTCCGAAACATAGAGGGTGTCGCCTGTTGGTGAAGCAACAATCCCATTCGGTGCACTGAATTTGGCCACTCCCGGTCCCCCATCCACAGAACCAATGGTTGTGCCGAGAATGACTGTCGCATTGCCCTGCAAGTCAGTGCGGAAAATCTTGTGGGTGCTGTACAAGGTGCCGTAAATGAACCCTTTGGCGTAGGCGATGAAGCCCAGCCAGCCGCTCGTAGGGCCCTGTACCAACAGTTCCTGGCTGCCGTCGGGCGACATTTTGATGATTTTCCGGTCGTCGAAATTGCCAACGTAAAGCTGGCCAACACTGTCATAGCACAGCCCGACCGGGCCGCCTCCGAGGTGGCCCCCTGATGCCCAGACAGTCATCGAACTGTCGGGGGCGATTTTCACCAATTTGTCCCCCGCGTAGCTGGTGGCAATCAGGGTGTCGCTGTCCAGCTCGAAGATGAGGCCGCTGGGGCTGTCCATTTCCACGAAAACCTCCCTGGTACTGTCCGGGTAGATTTTGTAGATCTTGTCCCCCTGGTTGTCGGCCAGGTAGAGGGTGCCGTCGCTGCCGAGGGCCATGCCGTTGGGCGTGTTGTAGCCATCCGAAAAAACGCTGGACTCGCCGCCCGGCAACAAGATTTTGAAAACAGCGGAGCCGGTGTAGTCAGCCCCCAGCAAGTTGCCATCGGCATCAAAGATGAGGGCGTCCGTAACGCCGGAGTTGGGCGAGATGGTGGCCACGGTTTGGGCATTGGCCACAAACGGCAAAAAGAAAAACAGAAGGGTGATTCTTGACATCATTTGAAATTTTTTTTGTGAAAAACAATTCGGCAAATGACGAAAAACAGCCCTGTTCCCATGTCCACTTTTGCAAAGTGGCACAAAACGCAGTTGAATTTGTCGGAAGCCTTACGATAATTCCGGCTTGTGCAGCGGCAGGTTTTGAAAATACTCACTGGGCGTGCGGCCCGTCTCTTTTCGGAAAGCCCGGTTGAATGCCGTGCGGGAATTGAAGCCCGACTGGAAGGCGAGGTCTGAAATGTTGAGGTGTGTGTTGCGGGGGTCCTTGCGGAGGGCGATAAATTCCCGGATGCGCCAGGCGTTGAGGTAGTCAAAAAAGTTTTGCCCAAAAGCGTGGTTGAGCACTCTGGACAGTTCGTGCTTCGGCATGCCAAGTGCTTGGGCCAGGTAGCCAATTTTCAGTTCCGGTTCCAAAAAAGGTTTGTGCTCACGCATGTAGCGCTCCACTTTTTCCTGTGTAGAAACAGGCATTTCCACAAAAACCCTCAACGATGGCAGTTCCAGCACTTCCGGCTTCAGCATGACTTGGTACCCAAGGTAAAAAACGTACCCCACCAGGAGGAACCACATGATGGCGTACACCAGGTAGTTCGGTGTATCCAAAGTCAGGTTGTGGAGGAAAGAAACTGCCCATGCCGCCACAAATAGAAACCCAACGCCGAAAAACGGCCGCAGGAAGCGGGCAGGGAATGGTGTGCTGAACTGGCGCTCCCAGGCTTCCCGGTACTTTCGCACATCCATGAACCCCAGCCAGAGGTAAATGCCCAGGCTTGTGATGGCCCCCCCTTCAATGAGGAAAAAGCCCCATTGCACATGCCAGTTTTCCAGGAAAGACCAGACTTTGTAATAATTCAGTGCCAATATGATGTTCAGAAAAGGCATGTGCAGTATGGCAGGCAGGTAGTGCCAATACCGCCGGGGCTTGCCGGGCAATGGCAACTGCAACAACGAGCGGACGAAAAAATACAAGAATGGCCCGATGAGGAACAAAATAGCATCGGGAAGCATGATGATTTCGACAAACTTTTGGAAAAAACCTGGCTGGTAGGTGGCCCGCATCAGCATGATGGCCGACATCATGCCGATGAGCAGCACGAGATAGCGGATGGCCTGGCGGTTGGACAATTGTTTTTGCCAAAGCACGACGGATATGAAAACACCCTGTGCAGACCCCACTGTTAATAATATATCGAGCCAATGGCTTTGAAGCATAATTTTTTTTGGCAAAACTAAGAAGCTGTTTGAATTCAGCCCGCCGGGCTAAAAAGAACATTAACTGATTTATCTTTGCCCGCCGCTGGGGCATACTGTCTTAAGAACAGTGCCTGTAATGCCAAAAAGCCATTTTCTGAACACTGAACCCAACATCAAAAATTTAATCTACCTTATGAAACGCCTCATTAATACACTACTTTTCTCCATGCTTTCATGCGGCCTGATGACGGCACAGAGCTATTATGTCGTCAAGCAATCAATAGCTGGACAGACAAGCACCCGTCCTTATGGGATTCTTGGCATTATTGGAAACAAAATGCTGTACAGAACCAAACTTCCAAACAGCAGCAACTATCAGCTTTGGGTAACGGATGGCACAAGTGCCAACACGGAGAAATTGATGGACGGTTATGTGGATTTATACTACAGCCCACCTATAAAAGCTGATGGCAAGGTATTTTTTTATATCCAGCCGCAGGAAAGTGGAGGGCCTGTTGGATCCATATACAGCTATAATGGCACAACCCTGGAGTTGATAGCAGAGGATGCTCCAACGGATATGGTCTGGTTTCAAGACAAATTGTTTTACCTGAAAAACACCGTAATTTTCGATAGCATGGCGCTCTACCACGCCACTGGTGTGCCGGATGAGCCCCAATTGGTAAAAGCATTTGGATACGGCAATATGCACGGCTTGACGGTGTACAATGATGAATTGATCATCATGGCAGGGCAAAACGACCGCATTCACCTTTTCCATTCGGATGGCACAACCACAGGCACTGCTTCTATTTTGGAATTAGGCAAGCAATCCAATGTCAGCCGCCCGGCCAACTTTTTACACCACAACGGCAAGCTCTATTTCTCCTACCAAAGCAATGGAAACCCTGTGCCCCCAGTCGGTTTTTATAAAAAGGACGGCACCGCAGCCGGCACCATACGGTTGGATGATTTGCATATAACCCAAAACTATGATTTTTATGTACAAGACTTTGACCCACAATTTATCTGGAAAAACGATACCCTGTTCGCCGCCGCCTACAGGCCAGATCACCCAGGTTCGGAGCTCTGGATATTCGATTCCACCAACGACAGCACCCACTTCGTGGCAGATATAGATAGTGTCTTTTCCAACTTTGATTCCGGTTCAGTGCCGCACAGGTTTGTAGAATACAATGGCTACATTTACTTCTGCGCCGACAAGGCCAATAACCAACCCGCCATTTTCAGGACTGACGGGACGGCGGCAGGCACAGAACAATTTTTAGCAGATATGTTTGCTGGCCCGTCCAGCCAATACGGTGAGTGGCTGACAGTTTACGATGGCAAACTGGCCTTCAGGGGAAGGACCCAATCAGACGGCGGTTATTCGCAACTTTGGTTTTCTGACGGCACAGAAGCCGGTACTTATAAGGCCACCACACTTTATAATGGCAGCGATTACTCACCATTTTACCTGACACCTATGGGGGGGCTGCTTTTGTATGGGGCATGGGGCGACCTCTGGGCATACAACAACGGTACCGTCCCCACTATTCTGGGCAGCCCGTCCGATGTGGCATGCAACGACAACAACACGCCCTCCAACCCAACCGACGATTATTTGACCTTCGACTTAAACCCTACCCAAATTGCGCTCAGCGGCAATTATACCTTGTCGGTGGCAAACGGGCAGCCCAGCCCTGCCGGCGGTGCTTTTGGGCAAACTACGTCATTTACCTTACCCCTTGGTTCTGCCGGAAACGGCGATATCGAACTTACCCTGACCGATGCAGTGAACACCGGTTTTAGCTCCGTCATGACGGTGGCCGATCCGGGATCATGCTCTACCGTGCCATTTTTGGATGCATCCTATGTGAATGACATTTGCAACGACAACGGCACTCTCTCCGAAGCTGCCGACGATTACATTTCGGTGGACATCCTGGCCGAGGCATTTAACCTTGGCAGCGGATACACGGTCTCCTCCAGCGTCGGCAATGTGCAGCCTGGCAGTGGTATTTACGGAGAATACAGCACGTTTGCTTTGGAAAATGGCAGTGCGGGCGGTGGCGATGTAACATTGACCATCACTGATATGGTGGACGCAAGTTACCAGGTAACGTTCACGGTGCCCGACCCCGGCACTTGCTCCGATCTTCCCAGTGTATTAGCCACACTGATCAGTGTTGCCTGTGATGACAACCAGACCCCCGTGGATCCGACAGACGATATTATTGTTTTTGAATTGGAGGTAAATGGCCTGAACACCAGTTCCAGCTTCGTCCTAAGCTCAACCGCTGGTGTGCCTGCCCCTCCCACCGGGCTGTATGGAGACGTGGCTACTTTTAGCCTGCCACCAGGGAGTGCAGGCAGCGGCGCAGCGGGGCTGACCATAATTGACTTAGACGTCCCCAACGCAGGCACACAAATCCTGGTGCCAGATCCAGGCGTTTGTTCAACCACTGCCACCGGGGAGGAATCCAAGCCTGCTACCATGTTTGCCGTAGGCCCCAACCCATTTGATGAAACCGTAGTATGTGCAATAGTGGGCGAACAGGCGTTGACCGGCTTGAAATTGGAAATCAACAATGTCTTGGGCAGAAATGTCGCCACCGTCCCATTCGAAGCCGATGGTACAGCCAATTGGCAAGCTGGGAACATCCTGGCGGGCCTTTATTTTTGCTATGTAAAACACCCAGCCACTGGCCATGTGATCTATCAGAGCCTTCTAATAAAAAGATGACCTGGCTTGCCTCATTCCAGCATCTTCAGCAGCCACTCCTTTTCCGTCAAAATTTCCTCGGCCTCTATCCTTGCCCGGAGTGCTTGCCGTTCCACATCGTCGTTGGGCGAAAGGTTCATCAGGGCTCGGGTGTGGCGCACCATATTTAGGAAATTGGTGCGGTGGTAGCCCATCACCCGCTTGCGGCGGATGTAGGTGTGCAGGGCGTTGAGGTGTGCATCGGCCAGGTCGTATTCGGCCAGTTCCACAAAGATTTTCAGTTGGAGTGTTTTGGAAATGAGGTTGTTGATCAGGTCTTTGTAGTCGGCCTCCTGAAGATGGAGCAGGGCTTTTTTAAAATCCCGGCGGACGTATTCCACCCGGGCGAGGTTGAGGTGGTAGGTGGCGTTGCGGGATTTGCGCTCCAGGTGCGGCGACTGTTCGATGACGAAGCGCTCTGTCCAGTCCACCTCGCCCACCTTCAGGGCGATGGCGACGATGTTGTTGAAGGCAAAAGGGGAAAACTTCCCCCGGTCGAGCAAGAGCTGGTTGGCGAGGGCAAATTCGTACAAATCGAGCGCTTCCCTGTAATAGGCTTGGTTGAGGGCGTTCACTTTTTTGATGCAGTAATTGATGGCCATTAGGTAAAGGTTCCGCTGCTCTTCATGCGGGAGTTTGGCGCCCTGCGACAACATCAGTTTTTTAAAATGGGTAAAATGCTCCTCCGCTTCCGGTTGGGTGATGAGGTAGTATCCAAAGTAGTAAAGGCCAATGGCGGGCGTGCCCATCAGGTCCTTGCGGCGCACCTGATCCAAGACGGCTTCCAACATGCCGAGGTCGTAGTTTGCCTGATAAACCGTCTGGTGGGAAAGGGCGATACAGGTGAGGCGCAGCTTGCGGGCGATGAAGGCGGTGTCCTCCAGATTGGAGAGTTCCTGGATGTTGAAAGAGGCCGTCCGCCTGCCCGACGACAAATGCTGGAAATCCTGAAATTCCACCTCAAAAGTGCCGGAAAAATACTCGGCATGTTCGTGCGGCTGCGCTTCCCTGGCCTGCCGGGCCTGCGAGATGGCTTTTTTGAAATGCCGGTCCAGGCCCCTTTTCCGGTAGGCCGATGCCAGGGCAGTTGGGTAGTTTTCGGCATCGCCAAACAACTCCTGATAGACAAAAAAATGCTCCAGCAACTTGTACAACTCGCTGATGACCAGGCGCATCTGCACGTCGTCATAAGTAGTTTCTGGGAAAACAACCGAGTAGCCCTCCTCCTTTTCCGGCGTTTTTTTTCCATTCACACATTCTATCAGATAGTCCAGCAATCGCCCTGACCGTTCCTGCCGGGTGAAAAAAGGCGACTGCACCCACTGGGCAAATGATCGCCGCTCAATGGCCGTGAGGGTATTTATGGCTTCCCAAAGCTTGGTTTTTTCCAATTCTTTTTACTTTATTTTTTGTAAAAAACTGTTTTACAGTTGATTAGAGTTTTATTAAATTAAAAACCTCCTACAAACTTAAATAATTGTTCTTTCAAACCCACCCAACCCGCCGCACTTTTGTACCGTGTTCAAGAATAAATACCGCTGGCAGATTCATTAGGCGGAAAAGTTTTTAAAGTTGGACGGCGAAAGAGCCTGCCATTTATTGCAGAAATTTTCTTGAACACAACCATCTCCATGAAATTCATCCATTTTTAAACACCAAAAAAAAGAGAAATATGAAAAGGATATTGTTTTCTATCATCGCCATAATGACCTTGTTTGCCATGCAAAATGGGGCGGCACAATGTACCACCGATGCCGGCACCATGCAGCCGGGCGATTTCACCTTTTGTAGCGACGGTTTTGGTAATTTCAATACTGTCCAGGACGGCAACCAGGTGCTCGACGCAAACGATGTGCACAAACGGATTATCCACGATGGGACAGCGACGGTACTGGGGAACATCCTGGGCTACTATAGTACCATTGGCATCATTACAAAACCGCCAACCGCCGTGTCGGGCGTCACATACCAGGTGGCTGTCATTGCGGGCAACCCCGATGGTAGCGGCGGTGTTGATCTCAGCGATCCCTGCCTTTCGTTCAGTGGGGGAGTGACTGTGACCTACCTGGATCCCCACACCGTCAGTTTGCCCGACCCTGTATTTGATTGCGCCGACCCAAGCCTTGATTTGACAGTCTCCATTGACCCACCGAACGGGAATTATTTTGTGGAATGGGGGGATGGGGCTTTACTGCCTACCGGCACCAATACCATTACCGTGACCAACCCCGGCTGGTACATCGCCTACGTCACCGATTTGAATTCGGGCTGTCAGGTGTGGGACACGGCACACGTGGTTGGCGGCCCTGGAAAACCCACTGTCTGGATTTCCAATGCCGGTGCATTGAGCTGCGGTGAAATCATGGGGAAAGCCAACGCCACCGGTGGCTCGCAACCTTACAGCTACCTCTGGAACGACGGCTTTACCACCCAGTTCCACCCCCTCACCCCAGGCACCTGGTGCGTCACCGTTACCAGCGCCGATAACTGCGTGGCGTCCAGTTGCTACGTCGTGCCCGAGCCGGTGGGCCTCGACGTGGAGCTTGAACTGGTGCAAGGCAGCAACTGCAATGGCACTTACTTGTTAGCCAACACGACCGGGGGCGCTGGCAACCTTTCCTACTTCTGGAACCCCGGCGGCGTGGACGATGCCAACCACCATGATTTCGCAGAGGGCATGAACTACGTCACGGTGACCGATGCTTCGGGATGCCAGGCGGTAGCTTCCATTTTCGTGGAAGATGCGCCCGTGCTTTGTGGCCTCACCTACCTGCAACTTTTTGCCGACTTCGACGGCAATTGCTCTTTTTCCAGCGGCGACCAACTGTTGGAAGGTTTTAACATGGAAATACAGGATGCGGCGGGCAATATCACCTATGCCACTACCAACACGCTCCCCAGCAACCAGGCATCCTGGAGCAAATACATGGAGCCCGGCGATTACACGATCTCCATCGAACTGCCAAACGGCTTCTGGCAGCCCTGTCAATCCGTTTTCAACATCACTGTGGTTGGCGGGCAGACGAATTTCTTCCCCCTTGGCCTGCAAGTAGTGGACAACTGCTACGACATGAAGGTGGACCTCAGCGGCAGCGAACTCAGTTGGTGCAGCCCCAACAACCACTTTTGGATAAACTACTGCAACATGGGTACGCAGGCAACAACGGGCGTTTACGTTGATTTGCAACTGGAAGAGCACCTCTCCATTACCAGCGCCGAACTCCCTTTCACAGACCTTGGTGGAGATCGCTATCAATTTGATTTGGGGCAAGTGAATATCGGCGAATGTGGTATGTTTTGGGTAAACATCGCCGTGAGCTGCGACGCCTCGATGGGCGCTACACCCTGCATGGAAGCCACCATTTTCCCCAACGACCCTTGCCCCGGCGCAAACATGCTTTGGTCTGGCGCCAGCCTGGAATTGAGCGCCACTTGCGAAACGGATGGCGTACATTTCTTTGTGGAAAATGTGGGCACTGCTGACATGACCGTGCCGCTCAATTTTGTCATCATTGAAGATGCGGTCATGTTCATGCTGGGGCCGCCGGCTTCCCCGGTTTTGCAGGGCGAAATCAGGGAATTCGTACAACCGGCCAATGGCGCTACCTGGCGCATGGAAGTGGAACAGGAGCCCTTCCACCCCGGCCAATCGCAGCCAGCGCTGGCAGTGGAGGGTTGCGAAGCCTTTGGCAGTCAGGGCTTTGTAAATATGTTTTATCAGGATGATCTCGATGGCTTCACGGACATTGAGTGCATCACCATCAGCGGCCCCTACGACCCCAACGACAAACAGGGCTTCCCGCTCGGCTATGGCGACCACCACCAAATCGAGCCGGGCACGCCTATCGAATACCTCATCCGTTTTCAAAACACGGGGAACGACACGGCCGAAACCGTCGTCATAAGGGACACGCTTTCGCAGTGGCTCGACCCTTTAAGCATCGTGCCGGGGGCGGCCAGCCATCCCTACCGTTTTGAATATTTTGGCGAAGGGGGCAACATCAAGTTTGTTTTTGAAAACATCAACTTGCTGGACAGCCTGCTCAACGAGCCAGCCTCCCACGGCTTTGTCAGCTTCAAGGTTTGGCCGAGGCATGATGTGCCACTCGGCACGGACATCTTCAACACCGCCGCCATCTTTTTCGACTACAACCCGCCCATTTTCACCAATACCACCCAGCACCGCATTGACACGGGCTTTGTCTTCGTGGATGTGTGGACGCCGCTGCGCCAGGGCCTGGAACTGAACGCTTTCCCAAACCCCATGTCGGACCGGGTGAACATTGAAATAAAGGGCTTGGCAGCGGGGCAGCAGGTGGAATTGCAACTTTTGGACATCACTGGTAGGCCTGTTTACCAAAAAACCGATACCACAGATCGCTTTGTGGTTTTTAGAAATGCACTGGTGCCGGGCGTCTATTTTATCCGGGTGAAATCTGGGGGGCTGGACTTGGGCACTGGGAAGCTGGTGGTGCGATAGGGCTGCCGTTGCTTTCTGTTAATTGATTCAAGCTGCGGATGCTGTTGATAGTAGGTTGATAATAAGTTGATAAGGGTTTATTTCATACAACATTGCCCTCAGGATCAACCCTTTTAGTAACGATGAAAAAATAACTTCACCATTTTGATTTTGAAAACCCCAGCAATGGAAGGGTTTTTTAAAATAATCCCGATTTCACATCGGGATTATTTTTCTTTCGATCCTTAGTGGTTTTACCCCACATGGATTAATTCTGCAAAAGGCGCAAAGACCGTTTTCCATTTGAGGCGGGTTTTGCGCCTTTTTGTTTTTGTTTAAATTTACCCGGTCCATATCCAGCTCATCAGCCAGCTTGCCGGGCTGATGGAAAGGCGTTTTTCAAGGAAACGCCTAAAGTGGGTGGTGCTGGGGGGATGGGGCATTGACGGGATATGCCCTGGTTTGACAACGGGTGCCAATGCCGCCCAAGAGGACAGCACGTCAGCAGCCCCAACCGTTCGCTGTAACTAAAAAATAAAAAAATGAGGCATAAAAAAATCGTTCTTTCGATTCTATCATTCTCAATAATTTTCTTTGCCTGCAATGATGATGAGGCACCACAAACTCCTATATGTGAATTGCCATACGAGGATTTTGAGCTTATTGGCGAATCGGAACTTCCTCAAGACATCGTTCAAGAAAATTATCAAAACTTTGACAATATTGATTCACTTAATGCTTTCACTTTGGAGCTATGTGATTTGGGGAAACATCTAATAGTTCAAATTGTCTCAACAGTAAACAAATATAACTTTACGATTTATGACACTTGTAGTGTAAACGTTGCAAGTGGGATGTTTATTCAAAACGACCAATTAGAAAACACGTTCGAGGAAAGTATGGAAAGTGAACTTAACAAAAATATTATCTTATTAGATTTAAGTGAAATAAATTTTACCGATGGTGTTATAAGATACATCGCGGAAATCAATGAAGACGGAGAAGAACCTCGATATTTATTGGAAGAGGATGGGAAAATATTGTGCAAATTATTTTAGATGAAACCCGTTGGGGCAAGTCCTCCCACTATTCCCAAACAGCTACACTTCCGTCCCGTGAGAAAAACCCACAGTTCGAGCAAGCTTTGAGCGAAGCGGGTCTTGCTTGAACTGAGGTTTTTTTGTAGCGACTGGCACCGGGCTTTTTTGGGCAGGTGCAGTATAGCTTTCAGAAAAGATAATGGAAGACTTGTGCCAATGGGTCAAATCGTTAATTTCATCAACGCCCCAAGTAATTCAAAGTAGTTTTTACTAAAACCCGAACATACCGTTAGCGTGTGCCAAACCTGCTGTCGGAATTTCCTGAATAACGTCCCAGTGTTCTACAATCTTACCCCCTTTCATTCGGAATAAATCGTAAAATACTTGTGATTTACCGCTCCATTCACCTTCACTTACCGTGAGCACGAAATTCCCTTCGCCCAGTACCTTGTGTATTTTGGTGTACTTAAACATATTGTTTTGGGAAGTGAGGTACGCTACGGCTTCTCCAATGCCACTTAATCCATCTTTTATTTGTGGGTTGTGCTGGTCGTATTGTTCTGCACTGATGTATGCGGTAATATTGCCAGGGTTTTTACCCATCAATACATCTTCTATGAGTGCTACGGCCAAGGCTTTATTTGCATCGGTTTTGTCCCGGTCTTCCACTGTAGTTGGCCCATCGGTTTGGGTTCTTCCGCTGACAGTTTCTTTCACAAGGGTCGTCATGGCGTCCCAGTGTTCGGCTACTTTGCCGTTTTCATCTACACGTATAATGTCGAAAGCCACCATTTCTTCCGCCCCAAAAGGTTTGGCGTTTTTCCAGATGTTATGCATAAATACATAATTTCCATCTTCAAACATTCGCACGTTTTCGGCATAGGTGCCGTTTTCCTTTAAAATCGGCAGCATTCCGATGAATGGCTCAAGACCGGTAGGAACAAAGGGGTTGTGTTGAATGTAGTCGGCATTGGCTATTTCACGCATGGTTGCGGTATCCTGTTTGGCCACCGCCCCTAAAAATGTGCCTACGATTTCTTTTTTGTTCATATTGATAACTTTTGATTGATTTTGCCCGCTTGTTGATTTAGTTTGACTTGTGCCACAGGAAGCGAGGATACCTGATAGCAGAAATACTGTTAATTCTTTTCTCATTTGAAAAAATTTATTACTTTTGTTTCGCAAGCAAAACTATAAAATAACTTTCAATACGCAAGTTATTTTGAAAATAAATTTCATTTTGCAAGTAATATTTAATAGAGCCTTAACATATGCCACAGGATTTCAGATGTAATTGCCCGTTTACTTCAGCACTAGACATTTTAGGCGACAAGTGGATATTGGTTATCGTAAAGCAAATGCTAATCGAAGGCAAGGAAACCTTTAAAGACTTTACGGAAAGTGAGGAAGCCATTGCTACCAATATTCTTTCCTCCAAACTCAAACTTCTTGAAGAGGTGGGAATCATCACCAAAACAAAACGACCGGATAATAAAAAGACCAACCTCTATCTTTTAACCGATATGGGATTGGCTTTGACACCTATGCTTGTAGAGCTTGCAGTTTGGAGCGATAGCAACCTAAGGGACCTCCATCCGAACATTGTAAATGGAGATGCAATGGAATCATTGCGGTATGACAAAGCAGCTTTTGCAAGGGCGTTAGAAAAAAAATACAGGGAAAAACTTGCTACAACGACATATATGCGATAATGCTCCCTAAACGGTCGCACGACGCCTGCACTAGCCGTTAGCTTAAAATCTCGACCTCCCCCCACAACCGAAACCCAATCGAATCCAGCTTCTCCTTCACGGCGTTCAACTGTTCATGCGCCCCGGCAATTTCTTCTTCCAGGTGGTTTTTGCCTTTTCCCTTCCGTTGGTGGTGGTATGTTTAAAGGCCTGGGGGTCTTGCCGGATGGGTTTTTACCGAATTGGCAGGGAATTACTTTTTTAAAAAACTTGGCTGCCTGCGTAAAAAAATGACACGGAAGATGAAAAACTCGACGCTTTTGGACTTCTTTGCGGTGGGCTTTCAAGTCGGGCGATTGGTGAGCATTGATGTGGTAGTTATCAAATTTGCCCAAGCCTACGGGACTGGATTGGTACACGGGCATGGCGGGTTGAATAGAATTTACACGGATGTATCGTAGTATAAAGTGAATCCGTGAAAACCAGCCCCATCCGCCCCATCCGTGTTCCAATGCTCCATGTGTTTTTGCAAAAGGCCAATCATTCCCAAGTCGATCAACCACATGTCGCCAAATATTTTTCTAATGAAACATTTCAAATTCCTGTTTTTGCTGTCCATGTTGTCCTGGGCTACCGTCATCCCTGCCCAGACCACCTACCTCCACTGCGGCAAGCTCATTGACTGCACCGATAAAAGCGTGAAATCAGAGATGACCGTCATTGTGGAGGGCAACCGCATCACGGACGTGCAAAAGGGATACGCCAAAGCCCCTGCCGGCGCTCAGCTGGTGGACTTGAAAAACAAAACCGTGATGCCCGGCTGGATGGACATGCACGTGCACATAGAGGGCGAGAGCAACCCCAAATCTTATGAGGAAAAATTCCGCATGAATGAAGCAGATGTTGCACTGCGGGCGACTACCTATGCCAAAAAGACCCTGATGGCGGGCTTCACCACGGTGCGTGACCTGGGGGGCAGCGGCGTCAATATTTCGCTGCGCAATGCCATCAACCAGGGCTGGGTGGAAGGCCCCCGCATTTTCACCGCCGAAAAATCCCTCGCCACCACGGGCGGCCATGCCGACCCGACCAATGGCGTCCGCAAGGATTTGAAAGGCGACCCCGGCCCTGCCGAGGGTGTCGTCAATGGCGTGGAAGATGCCTGGAAGGCCGTGCGGCAGCGCTACAAGAATGGCGCTGATCTCATCAAAATAACCGCCACGGGCGGCGTATTGAGCGTGGCCGCCTCTGGCCAAAACCCCCAGTTTACTTTGGAGGAAATAAGGGCCATTGTGGCAGCGGCCAAGGATTACGGCTTCACCGTGGCAGCCCATGCCCATGGGGCGGAGGGCATGTTGCGTGCCGTGCAGGGCGGCGTGACCAGTATCGAGCACGGCACTTTTATGACGGAGGAAATCATGGATTTAATGATAAAAAACGGCACCTTTTACGTGCCGACCATCTCTGCCGGGCGCTTCGTGGCCGAAAAGGCGAAGGAAGAAGGTTATTACCCTGCCGTGGTCGCCATGAAGGCCGCCGTCATCGGCCCGCAGATACAGGAAACGTTCGCCAAAGCCTGCAAGCGGGGCGTGAAGATCGCTTTCGGCACCGACACAGGGGTTTCCTTTCACGGCATGAACGCCTGGGAATTTATCTTTATGGTAGAGGGCGGGATGCCGGCGATGGAGGCCATCCAATCGGCTACCGTCAATGCTGCTGCACTTATTAACCGCAGCGACGATTTGGGCAAAATAGAAAAAGGAAAACTCGCCGACATCGTGGCGGTGGATGGAAATCCCCTGGAGGATATAAAGACGGTGTTGAAAGTGGGCTTTGTGATGAAGGACGGGGTGGTTTTTAAAAACAACTAAATGGAGCCTGCCGACCAAACCAATCCAAACAAGCCTCCCGGTTCAGGTTCCAGCCGCCTTGTGTGGCTGGCCATCGCCGTGGCGGTGCTCCTTTTCCTGGTGCAAAAGCTTGGCTGTGGCCCTGTCAAGACCACTGAAAAAATAGAATGGATAGATAGGATCGAAGGAAAAATAATCCCGATTTCACATTGGGATTATTTTTAAAAAACCTCTCCATTGCTGGGTTTTCAAAATCAAAATGATGAAGTTATTTTTTCATCGTTTCAAAGTAATTATTTACCCGTGAAAGTCGGCTTCCGCTTCTCAATAAAAGCCGCTGCCCCTTCCCGGAAATCAGCCGTGCCGGTGGTGTTGCCGAACTCCCTGACCTCCCGGGCGAACCCATCTTCGTCGAACTGGAAGTAGGCGTTGACCGATTCGATGACCTTCTGGATGGCCACCGGGCCTTTTTTGGCTATTTTGTTTAAAATTTCCTTCGCTTTGTCCACCGTAAGCCCGTTGGGCACGACGTGGTTGACCAATCCCAGCCGCCAGGCTTCGGACGCTCCCAGCATGTCGCCTGTCATCAGGAGTTCCACCGCTTTCGACTTGCCGATGTACTGGATGAGCCGCTGCGTGCCGCCGTAGCCGGGGATGATGCCGAGGTTGACCTCTGGCTGCCCGAACCTGGCGTCTTCGGCAGCGATGCGCAGGTGGCAGGCCATGGCCAGTTCGCAGCCACCGCCGAGGGCGAAGCCGTTGACCGCCGCAATGACGGGTTTCGGGAACCGCTCGATGAGGAAGAAAACGGCCTGGCCGAAGGACGCCATCTCCGCCCCGCTTGCGGCGTCAAGCCCCAGGAATTCCTTGATGTCGGCACCGGCAACAAAGGCTTTTTCGCCCGCCCCGGTGACGATGATGCCTTTCAGGTGGCTGCGTTTCGGGGCATCTTCCGAAAAGAAGCGGTGCAGTTCCTGCATGGTTTGGGTGTTCAGGGCATTGAGCGCCTGTTCCCGGTTGATGGTGAGGATCAGGATGTGGTCTTCTTCGGTGATAAGCAGGTTTTCGTAAGCCATTTTATGGTGGTTAAGTATGGACGGGGAGTGGCGAATGATTCACCATTCACCATTCACCATTCACCATTAATATGGAGGCGAAGTTAAGTTTTTCAGCTAAAACAGAAAGCTCAGGGAGCGGTACAGCAGGAAGGCGGGATCCCGAAGTGGTGGATCCGGGGCCGTTTCTTGTTCCCTGCCCGGAATGTCCAGTTTTGTTCGCTTTGGAAAGGGGGAAAGGTGCCGTCTTCCTGCGCCGGCACCGGGACGACGCCTTTTTTCGCCCAGATTTTTTACTTTGCCAGCGCAAACGCCGCCGCCGCATCCGAAGGCGGCCACGGGAGAGGAGGCGGGCAGGCCGCCGGTTTTGTTTTGCCCCCGGCGTGGGGGCGAGTGAAGAAATTTTTCCCCAGGGCGCTTGGATTTTTTCGCCCTGATTTTTTACCTTGTCAGCGCAAACGCCGCCGCCGCATCCGTAGGCGGCCACGGGAGGGAGAGGGAGCAGGCCGCCGGTTTTGTTTTGCCCCCGGGCGTTTGGCCATACTAAAAGGACGATCCGAGAAAACTTGCCCATTGTTTACCAACGTTTTAACCCGGAATCATGCTTGGCGAAAAACGGCTGTCCGAGCGGGATATTTATCGGGTGGCGTGTATTTTACAGCGAATCAAATTAAATTTACACCAAAGAATGAATGGCTTTGAAAGGGACGAAAATAAAATTATGTTGAATCAGGGCAAGCATAAGATTGCGTTTGAAGATGCGGCTGATGTTTTCAATGATGAAGACAGACTTACCTATTCGACGGATAAACAGGGTGAAACGAGATTTTTGACCATCGGAAAGGCCTTTCAGGCAATTAACAGCGTAGTTTATACAGCCAGGGACCTGGTCATCAGGATTATTTCAGCCAGGCGTGCCAGCCAGAACGAAAGGCAGGCTTATTTGTCGAATAAATTTAAAAACAGAGATGATGAATAGTAAAATATCCATTTCGGAAGCCTTGCAAAAAATTGAGGCGGGACAACCCGTCAGCGGCTATTCGATTGACTTTAACCACATCAAAGTAGATGCTTTGGACGTCATGAAATTGACCAGGGCAGGGATTGCCGTACCGGAAACGGCCATCTATTACAACGATGACGATACGCAGCTTGATGAAGATTTTGAAGGGAACTGGGTGAGAACCGCTACTCCTCCAAGCGTCACGCAGACAGCGATAAAAATCAACCTGAAAGACGATATCAAACAATGGGCTGAATCCAACCACGTGAAGTTGGACCAACTGTTGGAAAAATTGCTGGACGGCTTTTATCGTGCCCAAAAAATGGTGTCGGAGAAATGATAAGCGCTGATTTCAACAACAAAGGCGGGATTGTTTCAAGAAATATTGGACAAGCCCGCCGGGTGCTCGAAGCACTGCTTGACAAATACGCTGACGAAGGCATCGAAAACCTCGAATCCCTCGACGTGCTGAAAGTGCGCCCCTTGACCCAGTTTGGCTCCCCCATTGAAATACTGTGGGAGTTTGGCGGGAAGGAGCGGTTTTTGGCGGCGGTGCGGGAGTTGGAGGGGGAGATTTATCGGGTGGCGTGAGGGGAAATAATTAACCATTCAAATCATTTTTATGAATTATTTAATACACCAAAAGATTGAACAGTTTGAAAAAGCATCAAATTTAACTGAGAAAATCTTAAAAACGGCGCAATGTATTGAATTCACAATATACTTGTATGCCACCATTTTATATTCCGAGACTAAAGCAAAAAATGTAGTCAGTAACAATATCGTAAATTTAATACTAACAAGCTTTTATAAAAAAAATGCCTTAACTTCATCATGGATAAATCTACTGAAGCATAGTATAGACTTATTAAATATCGATGCTAAATATTTCGACAGCGAGACGGGATATTCAATTCAAGTAATTGCAAAAAAATTTCTACCCAATACGTCTCAAAAAGAAATATTAGCTAATCCTGATTTAAGAACCGTATTAGATTCGTTTTCAATCATTAGAAATAAGGCATTTGCTCATGGTATTTCAATATCACAAGAAACTGCGGAATTTTTTGAAAAAAATAATTTTAGTAGATTTTGCTATAAATTGTGTGAATACCTTGAAAAAATAACAAACGGAAGAATTTTAGTTTCAGAAAACACAAGTATTTTAGATGATGGATTAACTCAATTTACGTTTCATGATTATTCCGAAAGTATTGTAAGGACTGTCAAAATTCCAGTCAATGAAATAGAAGATTTTGAAAATTTATTATCAAAATCATTATATATTTATTTTGCCGGAGAGAAAAAAATGATTTCAACCGCACCTTTCATTATTCATAGAGATAATGCTTTCTGCTTTTATAGTGGAATTGACAATAAATCAATCCCAAACTTTGTCGATTTCTTGAATAGCATGAATCATTTTACTTCTAAGAAACATGAATCCTCATTTAAAGATTTAATTCAAGATGAAATTGATTCATTAAATTTAAAGCCAATTTCCATTAAGCTTAAGAGAGAAAATAATGTGTATCACAATATCCCTAATCGGCTTTGTTGCATGAATCCTGCTTAGATTGTGCGGGATGAAAAGCGGGCTGGTTTTGTATATTTGGTTTTTGCACAACTAAATCTACAAACACACCAGCCCATGTCAAAGGTAAAAAAGGATAACCATACAAGCGACAAGCCGAAAGAAAAATATCAGGTTCTCAATTGGTCAGCTTACAACAAAGCCTTAATCAACCGAGGAGATATCACGATCTATTTCGGTGACGAGGTGACAGACAAATGGTACAGTGATCTGCCCAACCAAAGAGGAGCCCAACCCGTGTACAGCGACCTTTGCATAGAGACACTTTTGACGTTTAAGGTTGTGTTCAAACTGGCATACAGACAGACACAAGGTTTTTCACAAAGTTTGCTCAAATTAATGGGCATAGAGGATTTGGAAATTCCATCGTACACGCAAATTTGCCGTCGTGCAAAAGCCTTGGATATAGCTGTTTATCAGATTCCCCGTAGCGGCCCGATTGTAATAGCTATTGATTCAACAGGTCTGAAAATTTACGGCGAAGGGGAATGGAAAGTCAGGAAACACGGGTATTCAAAGCGGAGAACATGGCGAAAACTTCACCTTGGTGTCGACCCTAAAACCGGTTTCATTCATTGCCACACCCTGACGTTGAATGACGTGGATGACGGGTCTCAGTTGGAAGAACTGGTTGACCAGGTGGAAGCAGAAGTGACAGATGTCTGTCTGGATGGTGCATACGATCACGTAGAATGCTGGGATGGTTTGATCGATAGAGATATAAATCCCATCATTCCACCCCGGAGCAATGCTATCGAATGGTATGAAGAGGTACCTGATGACATCCCTGATTATCCACGAAATGTTGCTGTAAATCGAATGAATGAAATCGGTATAAAGGAATGGAAAGTTGAAACAGGCTATCATCGACGAAGTTTATCAGAGACGGAAATGTTTCGCTATAAAACCATCCACGGCGATAGACTATATTCCCGAAAATTTAGCAGCCAAAAAACCGAAAACGATATCAAAATAAAAGTGCTCAATATAATGACAGCCCAAGGTATGCCTGTTGCTAAACCAAGAAGAGTGGCTTAAGTTGGCGGAAAATTAGCGAAGCTATGTCTGATCGATTCATGCAACAAAGCCTCCCTAATCCATCTTATGATAGATTTATCGGAAGAACTGAAAGTGTTAACAAGATTGTAGCCGCAATAAAGCATAAACGTACTTTTATCATTACTATAAGCGGCATTGGTGGTGTTGGTAAGTCAGCAATTGCCATCAAAACAGCAAATAATATAATCTTAGGGAGTGAATCACTTTTCAATTTTATAATTTGGGTTAGCGCAAAAAAAACTTATCTTAGACCAGAAGGTATAATTATAGAAGAGCAGCATTTTAGCACATTGAATCAGTTGTTAGATGTAATACTTAATGTAACTGGTTTTTATGAGTTCAAAAATTTGAATTTTAAGGCAAAAAGAGAATATTGTCTAAATGTTTTGGGCATTGATAGCTTTCTGCTAATAATTGACAATTTTGAGACAATTTCAAAGCCAAATGAATTTTTGGAATTTTTTGAAGAAATTGGAAACGTTTGTGATGAAACAAAAGTAGTGTTAACTACAAGGCATCAATTGGGTTATTCGGAAAAAATAATCGATATTAAGGAATTTTCAAAATCAGAATACATTGAGTTTTTCAATTATTTGGTTAATGAGAAATTTAAGATTAACACACCAATTTCCCCAAAAGTAATTGATAAATTTTTTCACTTTACTGGAGGAGTTCCTCTGGCAACAGAATTTCTGCTTGGCCAAGTAGGAATTAAAAATCCTATTGAAAGACTTGTTGCTAAAATAGAAAATAAAGAATTTGCAAGAAAAGAAGAAATTCTTGAATTCTCTTATAATGAATCATTCGAATTGTTGAATCCTACGGAAAGGAAGGTTTTGTTCTCAATTAGCTTGATAGATAACCCAAGGTTAAGTAATGTGGCTTTTACATGTGGCATTGATGAAATTGAAGTAGAAGAAGTGTTAGTGAAGTTGAAGAATTTATCTTTTATCAATATTGGCAACATTGATAGCGAACAAACCTACAGCTCACTACCTTTAACTAAAATTTTCTTAGAGGACAAATTAGAAAAAGACCACAAGACAAAAGAAGAACTTAGTTTAAAAATTAAAGAGTATTCTGACATTTTGAAAATTCAAGCTTTTAAAAGTCATGAAGAATTTGAAATTTCAAACGAGAAAGAAGATACCTCAATCATGTTTGCAAAAGCAGCTTATAAAAGGGCTCAAGAAGGTGATTTTAAAAATTCAGAGGAGTATTTCGCAAAAGCAAAAGGATACAACGATAATGAACCATATGTGTGGTATTATTTAGCAAAAGCGGAATTAGATTTTTCAAACAATCTTCAAGATGATTATTTTAACAAAGCTGTAAAATTAAGTAAATCGATAAAAGACAAAGAGATGTTTTTACTTGAATGGGGAAGGGCTCTGTATGGCGCAAAGAAACACATTGATGCTACAATAAAACTAAACGAAGCAATTAATTTAAACAAAAACAATAAAGGGACTTATCATGTTTTGGGAAAATCTTACTATGAAATCGGGAAAAATCTTTGGAAAAAAAATTCTTATTTTGAAATGAAAAAAAATTATCATAATAGTGCGGATGCATTTGTCAATAGTTTATATGCAAATCCTTCTTCGTATTTTGAGGAAAATAGCAACGCTGTTGGCTATCATTATTTGGCCAAAATTTATATCTTCATTAAAGACTTAACTAAGGCTAAGGAATTCATAGACAAAGGTCTTAAATTACAACCTCAAAATTTTAGATTAAGGGAATTGATGGATGAGATTAATGATAGAGAAGACAGACCCTTTTCAAAATTCATTAACAGAAAAAGGAAGTAAAATTTGATTATTAATCCTTCAATCAATTCAACCACCACATGCTCAACCTTTCAACCCAGTTGTGTCAAGTCTTCAACCTCCATTTTTGATTTTACCAGTAGTTTGAGCAAGTGTTGAGCGAAGCGGCACTTGCGACGTGTGAAGCAGAAACACCGCAAGTGCCGCTTCGCTCAACACTTGCTCAAACCATTGTTTCTTGCAATTAATTAAGTGCCGGAATAGGGGCTCCTTTCATCCTTAAAATTTCTACATTCGCCATCCAAAACAAAACCCACATGCCCAACCTTTCCAGCTTAATCAAATCCATCCGAGACATCATGCGGGAAGACCGTGGCCTCTCCGGCGATGCCAGCGCATCGAGCGTGGCTTGGATGTGCTGTGTGAAAATCATGGACGGCAAAGACCATCCCTCCAAAATTTCCTAAATTCGCCCAAAATTCAATCCAGATGGAGCTATCGAAAGTCATATTTTGGGATACGGATTACGACCGCATCAATTGGTCGGAAAAAGCCCGGTTCGTTATCGGCCGGGTGCTGATGTACGGGACGGTGGAAGACTGGCAGGCCATCAAATCTTTTTATGGGCTGGAGCGCATCAAAGCCGAAATGCAGCAGGAACGCTACCTTGACAAAAAGACGCTCAGTTTCTTGAGCTGTATCTTTGACATTCCAAAACAACAATTCCGATGCTATACCGAGCAACAGTCCAGCCCGCCACACTGGAACTTCTGAATAACATCATGGCAAAAGCTGCTTTGTCGGGTTTCTACCTGGCAGGTGGCACATCCCTGGCGCTGCAAATCGGTCACCGGGTATCGGTTGATTTGGATTTATTTGGCCACCGCCCTTTCGAGACGCAGGAAATATTGGATGAGTTGAACGACCCGCTGGCCCCGAATCTTCCCCCCCAAGCTCGTTTTTGTTTGTAACTGAACCGCAGTATCCGGCACGTTTCTAACGTGCGGGTGTTGAACCATCGCAGCATGCAGGTAATAGTGCCGGCGTGCAGGGAGGAGGCTTGAACCGGCAGGTATGGAAAAGAGGAAGCAAGCATTTGATAAATAATATTTTGTTTTATTTTTGATTTACTTTCGGCGAATAACCAACTAAATCCATTACATGCAAGATAAGCAGGACTTAACAAGAAAGGTAAAAGAACTGATCAGTGCCAATCAAACCGCAAGGGCGCTTGAGCTTTTAGCCAAAGAACAATTGTCAGATATCGACAGGCAGGTCATCATGCTTAACAACAGGTATAATAAAGTAATAGATGACCAGCGGCTTGGAATAATTGATGATCACAGCGCAAGATTGGAGCTGAATAAGATCAATCTTTCTTTGTTGGATTTAGCTGAAAGCATCGATAAAAAGCCCAAAGGAGTTAGCAGTGATGTTGCAGTTGATCAGGCGGCAGGCAGGAAAAGTAGTGGCTTGATAAAATTGGGCATTGGTTTTACGGGTCTTGTCCTGATGGGGTTTTTACTCTTTAGACTATTCGTTATTCCAAACGAAAAACATAAACAGTACGAAGTCCTGCTAAATAAGGCGGACTCTTTGTATTCGCACTTGCAATATGAACAGGCCAAAGCCAAATATGAAGCTGTTTTAAAGTTCGACATCAGTGATAAAGCCTATGCCGAAAGAAAGATAGATACCTGTGAAAACAGAATAAAGTACCTGGAAATGTATGACGAGGGGAAGGCGATGGAAGCTGAAAAGAAATGGCAGGATGCTTTGGCAAAATACAAACTTGCTTTAACGATTTATGGAGAGGGCAAGGAGGCTTCACAAGGCGTGGAAAGGGTTGAGGCTGCAATTACTGCTGTCAAAAATTCATGGGAAGAGAAATTTATTGATAAATATACGGTGTTTAAAGATGCTGAAACCGGAAAGGTTTTAACAGCATTAGGGTCACAAAATGCGTCAGAACTTCAATTAGGGGATTATAGGGGTGAGGCTTCCCAATTGTTTAAATTGGTAAGGCTTCAAGATGGTTTGTTCGCTTTGGAATGTAAAATTAAATACGGACAGCTATTAACTACTTCAAGAACAGATTATAACAGCACTATTGAATATTCGAAGCCGGGTCCTTTGTGGCTGTATCAATGGGCAGCAGGAGATCAAAAACCGGGTGGAAACCAAACCTGGAAAATGATCAGCCTTGGTGATAATAAGTTTAGAATTCAGAACAACAACTCCGATCTTTATATTGGAGAATCTTCCGGTAAAATCTTCCAGTTATCCAAAGGTGAATGTAAAACCTGGCTATTATACCTTGAAGGTGAAAAGCAAAAATAAGGTTCAGGCGCTGTTTCAGTGAGGGCGGCGTGTGCCAATGTGTTTGTGAATTTTCGTTGCTTCACCAGGATTATAGGCTAAAAGCACGAACCGAAGCACAGGAAGCCATAAAAAGCCTCCACTGTTCAAGGCTCTTACCAACTTACCCCAGCGCCCCCGCCGCCGGAACTGCCGCCGCCCCAAGAGCCGCCGCCACCACCGCTACCGCCGCCGCTTCCACCACCGGAACTTGAACTGGTTTTCATCGGGATGGTTTCCAGTTTGGATTCGGTGTAGTTGCAGTTTTTACAGCAAAAGGTCAGTTCCCGGGTGCCGGTCGAGGAGTAGGTCGCCGCCTGAATGGTTTCCGAATGGGCCTGGTACCAGGTCTTGAAGCCGCACTCGGGACAGGCGCTGTATTTGGAAAACCGTTTTTCATAGCGCAGGATCAGGATGTCGTCGGCGTTGTCCGTGATCCAGACATCGTAGTCAACCGATTTAATGTCTTCTTCCGTGATCTGTCCTTTTTCCAGGTAGGCATCCTCCTCGCCTTCCTTCAGCTTGTGCATCGGCTTCCCGTTCACCTTGCTGAACCGGGGGTGGTTTCGCAGTTTTCTCAGGAGCCTGTTGGCCCAGATGTAGATGGGCAGGCAGAGGAGGGGAAAAAAAATGGCGAGGAAGATGATGTTGAACCGCTGGATCTTTTTGTACTTGTCGTACAGTTCGTCTTTGCCCCACTTTGTCAGCAGGATGTAGCGCAGCAAGAATATGCCAATCAGCAGCGAAATGCCGGCATAGACCAGCAGCACGATGATCAAGGGGTTGCCCTGCCGGCCCTGGCCGTAGGGGCGCTCGTCGGCCCGAAGTTCTTCCACGGCGGCGGGATCCTGCAGTATCTCCTGAAAGCGACGCAGCACGGCAGCCAACCCCTCGCCGTACTTCCCCTGTTGGAACAAAGGCACCAGTACCTGCATCCCTGCCCGGTAGCAGATGATGTCGGGCAGGATGCCTTCGATGCCGTAGCCGGTCTCGAACTCCGTCCGGCGCTGGTCCATGACCGTCAGGATCAGCAGGCCGTTGTCCTTTCCTGCTTTGCCGATGCCCCAATGCTGGAACAGCTCCGTGGCGAAATCCTTTGGGTTCAGTTCGCCGATGGACGGCAGCACCACGACGGCTATTTCGGCGGTGGCCGAATCTTCGATGGCCGCCGCAATGGCATTGATCTCGGCGGTGGCCGTCGGGCCGATAATGCCGGCCGGGTCGCTCATATAGCCATTCCCACGGTCTTTAGGGTTGGGCACGGTCTCGACGGTGTAAGCGGTGGGCGCCTGTCCGAACAGGAAAATGGGCCAGGCCAGGAAGACAAAAAGATGGAAATATTTCATTGGTTAAAATCGTCTGTGTTGATCTGGCAGAAAGGTAGGACTTGCAGGCAACGATCTGCAAAGATTTTCGACAAGAAAAAACCGGCTTGCCTCAGAAGGCGTGAAGGATAGTTTACAGGCTGACCTTACTGGTGTCGGGTGGGTGGCTTTTTTTCATCAGGAGCAGATGGTAGGACCAGAGGCCCGCTTTCCAGGCACGGTGTTGTGCCAGCCCGGTTTTATAATGAACCTTTCCGAAATGGGTGCCACGATGGAAGAGGTTGTACCATTTGGTGCCGACCATCCCCAGCAGGGCGAACCAGTAATAGCGTTTTACCGATCTGGCCACTGCTTTTGTGGCATCCCTTTCCAGCGCCAGGGCGAAGTTATGTTGTTCGCCCAAAGCGGAGAGATCGGCCAAAGAAAGCAAATCGGACATGGCCCATCCGTGGAGCATGGCCTGCATGGTGGGGGATTCCGGCACCTCCCAACGGCCCTGCTTGAAAACATCGGCGATGAACAACTTTCCACCCGGCTTTAAAACCCGGCTCATTTCTTTGAAAAAAAGACCCTTGTCGGTTGCAGTCTGCATACTTTCGATGGCCCATACCACGTCGAAATGGTGGTCGGGGAAATGGGTGGCCGTGTAGTCCATTTGCTGGAAACGGACTTTTTCATGTACCTTATTTTTTTGGGAAAAAAGAGTGGCCGTTTTTACCTGCCGCTTGCTCAGGGTGATGCCGGTGACCTGGCAGCCGAAGTGTTTGGCCAAGAAAATGGAAGAGCCGCCGACCCCGCAGCCTGCGTCCAGCACCTGGTCGGTGGGCAGGATGTCACCGAGTTTTGCCAGTTGGCGGTTGGTATTGAGGATGGCTTCGGAGAGGGATTTGGTTTCATCGTCCCAGACGCCGTAGTGGAGGCCCATGCTTTCCTCCATTTTCCACCATTGCCGGTAATGCGGCTCGGTGTGGTCGTAGTAGTTGGTGATGTCCTGGGGGGTGAAGGTTTTCATTTGCCACCTACCTTTTTTTGGAAAACTCCTGGATATTCGTTGAAATGCTGAAATGGTTCAGCCCTGCGCCCAGGTGTACGAAAGACCTCCCGTATTCGACCCGGAAACGGTTGATTTTGAGGCCCGCCCCAAAACTGAAACCCGCCAGGCTTCGCAGGTTTTTCACGCTCATCTCCTTTCGCTGCAGGTGGTTGTAGCCGATGCGCACCCTGAAATTGTCTTTTTTACCAAACAAAAACTCCCCGCTGAAAATGAAGTGCCGGGCGAGGTTGTCCACAAAGCTGTTCCCGGAGCTCGACTGCTGGGCGTCGCCAAAGATGAAGGTGTCCTCCTGTGAATTGGGGTCGTCGTAGCTGATGTTCCACTTGTCCAGGTAGCGGTAAACAATGGAAAAACGGAAAGGGAGGTGCACCAGCCTTTTGGAGACGCCGACCTGCATTTCAAAGGGCAGTGGTTCCGTCTTGCCGTCCCTGTATTTAGACAGTTGGGTGCCAATGTTTCTGAACACCAGCGTCACATTGATGCGGCTGGCCGTATCATGAAACATGGCGGCCAGATCGCCCGCCAGCCCGATGGAGTTGTAGCTTTCAAAACGGGAGGTGATGAATTTCAGGTTGGCGCCAACCGTAACCCGCTCGTACAGTTGCCGCCCGGCACCCAGCGCAATGGCATATTCCGAGGCTTTAAATTCCCCGGTCACATTGCCAACTTCGTCTGTTGCATCGAAAGTGCCGTAGGTCAAATATTGTATTCCACCGTGCAGGGTCATATCCAATTTTTTGACAAAATGGCCGTAGGCTGCATAGCCGGTGTTGATGCCGGCAGGGTAAAAGACGTGGTTGAACCCAAGCTGCTGGTGCATGGAAGGGTTCAGGGAGGCGGGGTTGGCAAGGGCGAGGTTTACGTCGTCGTCCCGGACGGTGATGAGATTGCCGCCCAGCCCGGTGATGCGGGCCGAGGCAGAAAAGTTGAGGAAATCATAGACGTTGGTGCCGCCCGTGACTTGCGCCTCAAGGTAGTGAGAAAGGAAAAATGCCAATACTAAGGTCAAAAATTGCTTCATAGAAATTCGTTTACCAGAATGGTTTTCTGTTTATACCTGGTGCCAATAGATTTTGTGCAAAAGCTGTTGGTTTTCAGCCATTGATGTGAATAACGGGTTAAAATAATTGCCATTTTTTCGGTTGTTTGGGAAACTAAATCATGGTGATTTTTCCTGCCGAAAATAAGTTTTTAATCATCACCGTCCCTGCGGGACGGAATCTTTGTAGGATTTGTAAGCATCAAAGGTCTCCGTTCCAGCGGAACGGTATCTGAGCGGCAACGACATATCGTTCCTACGGAACGAAAGACCACGGTTCATGGCAAGCTACAAAGATTCCGTCCCGCTGGGACGCCCGGTAGCATTTTATTAAAAACTTATTTTCGGCGGTATAAAACCATGATTTAACATCAAAACTATCGCTTATCCCCTCTTTAAGGTGGATTGGGCATTTCAGCGCCGTTTTAGTTTTGAGGGGCCGGGTTATCGAACCCGGCGGTTTGGGGGTCGGAAGTGCCGGGTTTGATAACCCGGCCTCTCCATTTAAAAGGCTGCATTGCACCTTAAAAAAGGGATGAACGAAAACGATGATTATAAATCTTCGGCGGTTTTCCGCAAGTCGCCCAAGTGCCGGATGCGGGCCGAATCAATTTTTATATCTCCTTTTTCTGCTGACCAAACGGTGGCACAGGCACCGAAGTGGCAGAACATCCGCTCGGTCAGGCGGCCGTTTTCGTCGTATTTCCTAATTTCCCCTTCCTCGTTGTCGCCATCGGTATAAATGCCTTCCACACTGGGTTTCCCGGTTTTGTGGTACAATTTGAAGGGGCCGTTTTCATTGTTTTTTTCAAAATGTACTTCCTCCATCAACTCGCCAGATTCGAACCAGCGTTTCCAAACGCCAGTCATTTCATTGGCCACGTATTCGCCCTCGTTCGACAACTGGCCGTTTTCATAAAAATACTGTTTTTTGCCCTCGAACTGGCCCATGCTGTAATGTTCGATGGTTTGCACGGCGCCACTTTCGTAAAACAGCTTGCGCTCGCCATCCAGGGTGTCGTTTTTATAAAAACTCTCCTCGAAAACCTGCCCGCCAGGGTAAAAGGAGGTGTATTTACCTTCTTTGGCGAAGGTGTCTTTTCGCCTGGAATATTTTTCCAGCAAAACACCATTGTCGTCTTTGTGCTCGATGGTTTCCAGGTGGCTGCACCCGCTGATGGCGGCCATCAGGAGCGAGCAAAAAATGAAGCGCCGCATGGTAGAAAGTTTTTAGGTTTTCCAAACGATTGTTCGTACACCGGATATTTGAAATGATGCCGTTTTAATTTTTGAATGGCAAATAAACGACTTTTAGAAGCATCGTACCTATGCTCCGCCCCCTCTGTCAACTTTTCCCGAAATTAGCATGGGAAATGGGCGAAACGAACTAACTTTGCAACCACAATGACCTGATTTTCTCACTTTTTTGGTTTCACATCAACCATGTCGGATTGAATTTTCCTACCAATAAATAGCTACTGACCATTTTCCCTGTGCTGTAAACTTTGCACTAAATCAAATATTAACCAAATTTCACATTATGTTCCAACCATCATCTGATTTACTCGAACACCCATTGACGGAAACCCCCCATGAAAAACTGAAAACCTGGGTCAGCCGGATGGCAGAGTATTGCGGTGCCGATGCCGTCCACCTCTGCAACGGCTCCGACGAGGAGTACGACAGCCTATGCAATCTGTTGGTTAAAAAGGGTACTTTCATCAAGCTCAACGAGGAAAAGCGCCCCAACAGTTTTGCCTGTTTCAGCGACCCCAGCGATGTGGCCAGGGTAGAAGATCGCACCTTCATCTGCTCCAGGCTGAAAGAAGACGCAGGGCCAACCAACAATTGGGTGGAGCCCAGGGAAATGAAAAACACCCTGGAAGGCCTGCTGGAGGGCTGCATGAAGGGGCGTACCATGTACGTGATCCCTTTTTGCATGGGGCCGATCGGTTCCCCGCTTTCCCGCATCGGCGTCCAGTTGACGGACTCCGAATACGTGGTGGTCAACATGAAGATCATGACACGGATGGGCACGCCAGTGCTCGAAATGCTGGGCGATAGTGATGATTTTGTAAAATGTATCCACTCGGTCGGCGCTCCGCTGTCGCTTGGGCAGGAGGATGTTAAATGGCCCTGTGCGCCGAACATCAAGGACAAATACATCGTCCATTTTCCGGAAGAGCGGCTTATTGTTTCTATCGGCAGCGGCTATGGCGGCAATGCGCTGCTGGGCAAAAAATGCTTTGCCCTGCGGATAGCCTCTACCATGGCCCGGGAAGAAGACTGGCTGGCCGAGCACATGCTCATCCTGGGCGTGGAATCGCCGCACGGCGAAAAGACCTATGTGGCGGCAGCGTTCCCCAGTGCTTGCGGCAAAACCAACTTCGCCATGCTCATCCCCCCGGAATCGTTCGACGGCTGGAAAGTAACAACCGTGGGCGACGATATTGCCTGGATACAAAAGGGGGCGGAAGGAAAGTTGTACGCCATCAACCCCGAAGCAGGTTATTTTGGCGTGGCGCCAGGCACCAATCACAAGACGAACCCAAATGCCATGGCCTCCATCCGGGCGAATTGTATTTTTACCAATGTCGCTGTAACCAAGGACGGGGATGTATGGTGGGAGGGCATGACCAAAGAGGTGCCGGACGGCTTGACCGATTGGCATGGCTTGCCCTACGATAAAAATTCGGGAAAACCAGCGGCCCACCCGAATGCCCGTTTTACGGCACCCGCCTATCAAAACCCCGTGATTGATCCGGACTGGGAAAACCCCAATGGCGTACAGGTAAAGGCCTTTATTTTCGGCGGACGCCGCAGCACGGTCATCCCGCTGGTTTACCAAGCTTTCAACTGGAATTTCGGCGTTTATCTGGCAGCCACGATGGGATCGGAGATGACAGCGGCCGCTTTTGGCAAAATCGGGCAGGTGCGCCGTGACCCCTTTGCCATGCTGCCCTTCCTGGGCTATCATGTGGCCGATTATTTTAATCACTGGCTGCAGTTTGGCCGGGATCTGCCCAATTCCCCCAGGATTTTTGGGGTGAACTGGTTCAGGAAAGACGAGGATGGCAAATTCGCCTGGCCGGGTTTCGGCGACAACATGCGGGTGCTGAAATGGATCGTGGACCGGGTGCGTGGCAGGGCCGGCGCAGTGGAAAGCCCTATTGGCTGGATGCCCCGCCACCGGGATATTGACTGGAGCGGCCTGGAGGATTATCCAAAAGAAGAATTCAAAAAGATTATGGCCGTGGACAGGGAAGCCTGGAAGCGGGAAATCCTCGAACACCAGGAGCTGTTTTCAAACATGTACGACCGGCTGCCGAAGGAATTCCTGTTCATGCGGGAGCTGCTGCTGTCGGGCCTTTGGCGTTCCCCGGAGCAGTGGGAGATGGCGCCCGAAAGGTGACACTTATTGCCTGTCTTTGACCAATAATAAGTTAGGGCTCACGCCGCCAGCTTTTTTGCGTAAGTTGTTGGTTCTTAGCCAAGAACCAAAAGCTAACGGCGGAAAAAATATCAAGACGAGAGAGGCTTTGCCAGCAGGCAGGCCTCTTTTTTTTATTTTGGATCGAAAGAAAATAATCCTGATGTGAGTATTTGTTTTGTGCTAAAAGTGGAGTAGGGAAACCGTTAAAACGGTTTAGCACATAACCGCTTGATTTTCAACCCACGGCTTAAGTCGTGGGTTGAAAATTGGCTATTACTTCGATCCGTTTTAACGGATTGCCACAAGATTTGTCAAAGAATCATTATTTTAAAAAAACCTTCCGGAACCAGGGTTTCAAAATCAAAGCCGGGAAGTTATTTTTTCATCCTGACTTATGATGGAAGCAAGCATCCTGGAATGAGTTGCCAACGCTTGTAACTCCCAAAAGGGCCGCTAAAAAAATAAGATTGGCAAAAGCCTGTTATCTTTGTCCGCTTTTTATTTATCCCATTTTCATTTTCTAACCAACTATGAACGGACTATTGGAAAACTTGAGAGCTTATGCCAGGGAGGTGTGGTTATTCCTGACCAGCGGGATTTTCCTCACCAACTTTTTGAAAATGCTGGCCTTGGTGCTGGTTTTGTTCTTCCTGACCACCTGGTGGCTGCGTTGCTATACCAACCACGGCGAGTCTGTGCAGGTCAACGACTTCACCGGCATGAACCTTTCCGATGCGATGAAAGTGGCCAGGGACAAAGATTTCCGGTTCGAGGTGATAGATTCATCCTGGTTTGAGGGGAAACCCGGTGGCCTTATTATTTCACAGACGCCCAAGCCACTGTCGAGGGTGAAGGAAGGCCGAAAGATCTACGTTTCCATTACCCAATCACAGCCCGAACTGGTCCGTTTGCCCCAATTGGACGAAAGCAGCTATGACTTTGACCGCTACGCTGGGAAGCTGGCCCGGCGGAACATCAAAAGCCGTATCAGTGAGCGGATGTTCGACCGGAAGCAGGCTGAAAATACCATTTTATACCTCCTCTACAATGGTGAAAAAGTGACGGAAAGCGACATCAAAAAGGGCTATGAGGTGCCGATGGGCGCCACACTGGAGTTTGTGGTAACTGAAAGGTTGAGCAACGAGATGGAAGTCCCGGATCTGGTTTGTATGAACTATACCGCCGCAGAGTTTCTCGTGACGACATCCAATCTAAATATAGGCGAAATATTTGAGGATGAGGACGTTACCGACCGCTCTACCGCCTTTGTCTATAAACAGGATCCACCCTTCCAGGCCGACAGTTATATTCAAATGGGTACCCAGATTTCCCTCTGGCTGACCCAACATGCTCCAGATAAGTGTAGCCCCGCCGACGGAACCGACGATGGCACAGGGGATGAAAACGAATAGTGGGCACGCTGGCAACAATTAGGGCCAAGGCTCGTTTTTGAAGGATGTTTGGGCCACAATGGCCTGTTCATTTACACGCTTTAATTTTTTAACCACTGGCAAAAGCACTCCCTGTGATTTGCGGACGCCGCTCTGAATCCCACAATGAAAAGACTAATATTCCTCATTTCATTTTCCTGTTTTCTTCTACCTCTTGTCCACGCCCAATCCCTTGGAGTGGCTCCAACCACCACCAACCCAATCGTAAAAGCTTATGCAACAAGGGAACTGCTGGAAAACCCAGCGGTTGCAGGCCATTTTACCGGTTCCAGCCATCTGCGGGATAGCAACCGGGATGCCGACGATTGCGAGCCGGAGTTTAATTTGGGGTCTAACTTAGTAGAAGCGGGAGATAGCCTCGTTATAGATTTGGCTTCGGATACCTTTGGGTTGGGGCAGGGGCCGGAACCTGGCATCCTTTCCTTGTTGAATATCCAACCCCTGTTATTTGGGGCAGCCCAACTCGACACTTCTGTGTTGCTAACCTACAAGGCTAACCCAGCCCTAACGGGTAACGGCTCGGATACCATGTACATAGAATTTTCCCAGCCGAATTTTAAAGATACCATCCAGGTTGTTGTGTTTGCAAAACGAAAGGGTAGGGTAGTGGTGGCGAATGCTTTCACGATGGATGCCGAGACAAAAACCACGTATTGCCTCGACGATGAACTTGACTTCCCGTACCCAAAATCCTGCAGTGAATTCCTTCCTTGTTCACAAGGCTACGATGGCAATGGGGCACAACTGTTCTATTTTACCAACTACAATTATGCGGATACCTGCTTTACCTACCTGGCCAGCCGCTTTCCCGGAGTTGATACTGTTTGCGTGAAAATATGCGACGAATGGACGGTTTGCGATACGTTTAAGGTACCGTTTATTGTGAGAGGCGACACCCTGTCCATCGGCAACGGGCCAATTTTTGACGACTTCTCAGGTTATCCCGGGCCTTATCCAACCAATGAAATTTGGTTGGACAAGGCTGTTTTTAAAAATAATACCCTGGCAAAAAACCCACCATCTGTCGGCCTCGTCACTTTTGATGGCCTTGATTTTCGGGGCGACCCCTACAATATTTCGAATGGGGTTGGTGACAGATTAACCTCCAAGCCAATCGATCTATCAGGTTTCGACGGCAACAGCCAGGTGTCCCTCCGGTTTTACATCGCCCCGAAGGGTTATGGGCTGCAGCCGGAAGTGGCAGACTCGATCTTCCTGGAATTCAGGAACAACCAGCGCAAATGGATTAGGGTGAGAGCCTGGCCCGGCACGGGGAATATAGACCTCGATTCTTTCCCGCCCTTTACTTTTTATGGAGAGAAAATAGCGGATGCACAGTTTTTTCACAAAGCTTTCCAATTTCGCTTTTCAGCCAAGACTTCCCCTGCCAACATGGGGGATTTGTGGCATTTGGATTATTTGTACCTGGACAAAGGCGTGGCCGAAAACGTCCAGAATTTTTCAGATTTGGCCTTTTCCTCCGTCCAGGCCGATTTATTGAAAAATTATACGTCCATGCCCTTCAATCAATTCGAAGGCTTCGAAGGAATCGAATTGAACAGTGCTTTTAAAGCAATGGTCTATAACCATTTTGCCGACCAATCTTCTTTCAATGATTCCAGGGTTTCTTATCTCGAAACCACCACCAATACTGATTTGGGTGTTGGCTATACTATTGCCGAAACAGGGGCTAATTTTCCGCCCCTTGTTTTTACGCCCAGGGAGGCCGACATTCCAGGCGGGCAATTGAGTATTCTGCAGGGCAATCTGGCAAACGTTGATTTTACCGAACCTCGGAATGTTCAAACGCAGTTTGCTTTTGAAAACACTACGCAAGGCTCCATCTTCAGGGTCAACGATACATTGAGGGTCAACACAAGATTCTCCAACTACTTTGCCCACGACGACGGCACCGCCGAATGGCAACTTTTTATTCGGCACGGCGCACAGGGTGGCCAAAAACAAACGATGGCCGTGAAGTTCCACGCCAATACGACCGACTCCCTGAAGGCTGTGCAGATCATGTTCCCCCATGTAAACGGGGACATCGAGTCCCAATTTTTCGACTTGAACATCTGGATTGGTTCTTTGGATACTGACCCTGTTTATGCGAGGGAATTGCTCAAACCTTTCTTCGCTAACAATGTGTTCGATACCCTGCAAGGTTTCACTACTTATCGGCTGGAGACTGGCAACAACGAAAAGGAGGATACCTTCCTGGTGATTCCTGCCAATACGGACTTTTACGTTGGATTTCGCCAGGCATCTGCCGCAGTAGATGGGATTCCTATCGGTTTTGATTTGCAGCACCCTTGTGGCTGCAATTATTCCAATGTGTCCGGCGAGTTCAAGCCGTTCCCTCCAACCCTGCCTGGTGCCTTGATGATCCGGCCTGTTTTTGCAAATGTAAAAAATACCAGCACGGGGGTAACTGCGCAGCCTGCCCAAGATCGGGAGGTAGGCATTTATCCAAACCCAACCAGCGGAAGGATATATTTCAGGCCTGCGGATGGCGATTTTTCTGTTTACAAAGTATTTGTTTTCAATGATTTGGGCCAAATGGTAAAACAAGGGCAGATGGAAAGTGAATGGTTATTGGATGGCCTTGCTCCCGGAATGTATTACTTTCAAATTCAAAATAGCACAACGGGGACTCAATCCACTCATCGGATAGTGCTTCAACCATCACGTTAAACCAACAACTATGGACATAACAGTACAACAATTAAAGGAAAAGCTGGACAAGAAGGAGGCGTTTGTCCTGATAGATGTTCGGGAACCTTATGAAAATGAGGAATTTAATGTAGGCGGGCAGCTCATCCCAATCGGATCGTTTATGGCTGCGATTCCAACCTTGGAAGAACACAGGAATGATGAAATTGTCGTCTATTGCCGTTCGGGCAACCGCAGCGGCATGGCCAAACAGTTGCTCATGGCCGCAGGATTCACCAATGTCAGGAACCTGCTGGGAGGTATGCTCCAATGGCGGGATGTGTTTGGGAAATAGCCAGGGTTATTGCCGCTTTACCACCTTTTTATCGGGAAAAGATTTTAGCTTGGTTCTTTCATTTTGACGTAGCATTTGATGCCTTCGCTTTCCAATTTCTTGACCAGGCGCTCCGCCGCTGCCATGTTGTTGAATTGGTCAACCAAGACCACGGCGTATTTTCCCCGGTCGAAAATCTCCATGCCTGCTGTGCTGTAGCCTTTCTTTTTCAGGCGGTTTACCTCCTGCCTGGCCAGGGATTTCTGCGTGAAAGCACCCGCAATGACCATGAAATCGCCACCAGGGTGGGTGTAGTTTCCGCCGTAGGTTTTTGAATTGACATCATCTTCAGCTCCTGAAGAGGCGGCATCCAATTCTTTCGTTGTTGCAGGTGTCGAGGTGGCAGGTGTTGTGGTGGCAGCGTTATCAGTTGAAGAATTGGCCTTGTTGGCGGCTGAATCCACCACATTGTCAATGTCATAATCGTAAATGCTGTCTGCATCGGTTTCTATTGAATCCGCTGCTATTTCTATTTTATCTAACGGTTTATCGCCCTTAAAAAGATCCGTCATTTTATAGATTAGGAAAATAATGGCCAGGATGCAAGCGCCAACAATGGCGATGGTTAGATAATCAAGCTTTGACATTTCAGTTTGTTTTTAAAAAGTTCAAGGATCAGGTTGGAGATAGAGTTGATTTTCAAGTTGTTGCAGCAAATATTTTGCCCGGTAAAAATAGAATTTAAAGTTGGTCGGGGCAAGTACCCATGTCTTCTTAGCTTTACCCCATTCACAAACGAATTTTTCAATGAACCTCAAGATAATTTCCGCGGGTGCAGGTTCTGGCAAAACCTACCGCTTAACGCAAGAGATGACCAGGTTGATGGCCTCCGGCGAGGTCAGGGCAAGCGGCATAATAGCTACTACATTTACAAAAAAGGCTGCGGCAGAATTACAGGAGCGGGTCAGGGTCAGGTTGTTGGAAGAGGGGCGCTCGAAGGAAGCCAACGAACTGACCAACGCCCTGATCGGCACCGTGCACGGGCTGGGCGTAAAGCTACTGAAGCGCTTTGCATTTGAAGCGGGCGTGTCGCCCCAGGTGGATATCCTCGCCGACGACGACCAGCAGGTGATGTTCAACCAATCCCTGTCTATGGTTTTGAACCTGGAAAAAGTATCTGAAATGGAACGGCTCTCCAACCGGCTGGGCCTGCAAAAATCGGATC
Source organism: Lewinellaceae bacterium (assembly GCA_020636005.1). Classification (GTDB taxonomy): domain Bacteria; phylum Bacteroidota; class Bacteroidia; order Chitinophagales; family Saprospiraceae; genus UBA6168. Next base: position 152,914 of record JACJYR010000005.1, on the reverse strand, counting down.
GCTATTCTACGGACTGGCGCCGGCTATTAAAAGATCTGACTGAAATAGTGCGGACGAATGACTTCTCGGCAGCAGATGTTGAAAAAAGCAAGCAATTTTCTTTTGAATCCTTTCGGGCATTTTTGGACGAGCCCATCAGCCGGTCAACAGCAGCGTGGAACCAGGCTTTGTTGGTTGAAATGGAGGAGGCTGTCGTGCGGTTGGAAAATAACGGGGATGCCACGAAAGTAACCGCCGAAGCCGTCAAAGCCTTGAAAGAACTGATAGGGGAGCTCAATGTAAGGGAGGAACTTTTTTGGTACAATTGGGTGAAAATTTCAAAGTTGAAAGTAGGTTCCAAAAGCCGGGAGGACTTCTCTCCCCTGCTTGAGTTCGCCAATTCCCACCTGGCCCACCAAGGGTTCCAAGACGATGTTAAGTCATTCATTTTCAATATATTTGATTTGGCAACGCAGGCCATCCACGAATTTGACCATTATAAAAAAAGCCGGGGCCTCATAGATTATACGGATATGGAGGTGCTGGTAAAAAGACTGTTGGACCAGCCTTTGGTGCAGGAGGTACTGAGCGAGGAACTGGATTTGCTGATGGTGGACGAGTTCCAGGACACCAGCCCGATGCAGTTGGAGATTTTCCTGAAACTCTCCCGGTTGGCAAAGTACGCCATCTGGGTTGGAGATCCGAAACAAAGCATCTATGGCTTCCGCGGGGCCGAGCCCGCCCTTATGGAAGCGGTAATAAAACATACTGGCGGCCTGCAAAAAGATAATATCCTTGCCCATTCCTGGCGATCCCGGGAAGACATCGTTTATGCTTCCAATGCAATTTTTACAAAAGCATTTGAGGGTATGCCTGCCGAACAGGTGGCATTGCTCCCTAAAAGGTGCAAACTTTCTACCCCTGAATCTTCCAATCGGCAGGACGAACCCTCCGAAGCTGACCAGGCACTTTTCCATTGGCACTTTAAATACGATGGGGAAGGAAGGGCGCCCGGCAAAGAATGGCTGAACAATTGTATCGCCGCCACCCTGGAGCAAGAACTGTCACGGGGCCTGTTGGTATTGCCAAAAGGGGAAAATGACTACCGGAAGGCCCGGCCCGGCGATGTGGCAATTTTGTGCCGTTCCAATCATGATTGCCAGGACATGGCGGAGGCACTTCACCGTGCAGGTCTGCGGGCAGCTATTTCACGGGCAGGTCTTTTAAGCACAGCCGAAGCAAAACTGATTTTAGCCTGCCTAAAATTTGTGTTGAACAAATATGACACCTTGTCCATTGCAGAGATTTTGCTCCTCGCCGGCAATATGAACACAGAGGACATTATAGAAGACAGGGCAGAATTTTTACAAAAAGAAGTTGTAGAAAAGCCCGTTGTCAAATGGGGGGAAGGGAACGATTTTATCAAAAGTCTCAATAAGCTCCGACCAGAGGTGGCTGAGCTCTCCGGCACCGAAATTCTTTACCTGCTGCTGGAGGAACTCGACCTGAAACGCATCATTGCTACCTGGGGAAATACCAGCCAGCGAATGGCCAATGTGGATATGTTGTGCAGTTTCGCCATTAAGTATGAAGAAACCTGCAACCGTTTGCATTCAGCAGCTTCATTGGGTGGCTTGTTGCTTTGGTTCAACGACCTTGAAAACAATGGCCTTGATACCCAAGGCTCAGGCGAAAATTCAGACGCTGTCAACGTTTTAACCTATCATAGGAGCAAAGGCCTGGAATACCCCATTGTAGTTTGCCACAATTTAGAAAATACCTTGCGGGACGAGGTTTGGGGCTTTTCTATCGTGCCTGAAAGGCCGGACATAGATTTGGGTAACTTACTCGGCAACCGATGGCTGCGATTTTGGGTAAATCCCTATGCAGATTTGGCAAAGAATACCATCCTGGAGGAAAGGCTTTCTACGTCAGATGTCAAAGCAAAAAAGCGAAAAAAGGCGCTTCAGGAAGAAGTCCGTTTGCTTTATGTTGGCATTACCAGGGCAAGGGACTACCTTATTTTCCCTACCCGCCAGAAGCCAACCTTATGGCTCAACAGGGTCTGCCATAATGGCCAGGAAGAGAATCCTGCCTTAAACCCTGCCTCGGATGAAAGTGCCTGGGAATGGAACGGGCAACTCCTTGGGATAGCAACAAAAACGCACTATTTTCCGAATGATTTTGGCTCCAGGGAGCCTCAGCCTAAAGCCCTATCCTATTGGGCAGGCAGGGCCGGAAGGAGGGCATATCCGGTGTTCGAAACATTCCCGGATGGGCCATTAAAGCATACGCCGTATCAAATCGAGGAATTATTGATTACCTCGCCGCTTAAATTGCCTGAAATTCTGGAGCGGAAAACCATAGCCAAGGCTGTCACGGGATTTATAGTGGCCGATGATTTAGGGCTGCCGATAGACACCCGATTGGAAATGGCGTCGGGTTTTTTAAAACGACATGAAATAACGCCTTACCTCGACAACAATGCCTTGGTGATGGTGTCAAATGGGTTGCATCAGTGGTTGCAATCCAATTTCACAGTAAAATCCATTCTTAAAAGGTATCCGGTCAGGCAGGTGAAAGGGGGGGGCTCTTTCCATACTTTTGTCGATATAATAGTGGAGACAGGCGATGGCCTTAACTTCGTCCTACTTTCAGATTTCATAGGCAACAAGAAGCACTTGCAAAAAAAAGTGTTGGAGTACGGGCCCGTCATTCAGCATACTGCTGATATTTTGGGGGAAATCTTTGACCTCAGCTCCGTGACCGGGTGTGTTTATTTTTTGCTGTCAGGTACGTGTTTTGTCTTCAAACCTAACCAAATCAAAAAGGGGCCGATCGCCTGACCACCCCTTTTTTTGATTTTCGACACTTAATTTTTTTTGAGTAAGACCTTTTTGAGTGAGACTTTTTTGAGTGAGACTTTCTTCAGTGAATTTTTTTGAGTGAGACTTTCTGAAAGTAAGACCGCTATCTATGTGTAGTGAGTAAGTGAGTCAGTTTTATTTAGGGCTCCTGAGGGAAGCCGTTCCTTTTTCTGCGGCAAAGATTGCTTTAGGTTGAGCAGCTTCTGTTTTTTCGCTTGCCAGGATGGCCGGGCCGTTGTCCATACCTTCAAAGTAATTATTAGCATAAGTATAGTACTGAATGCCGCCTGCTACACCGAAATCCATCATGCCAAGATCATTGCCTGGGTTGGTGCCATAAGAATTTGGGGTGGAAAAAGGGTCGTTGTTATTTTCGATTAGGGAAATGCTACCGTCGTAATCGTCAGCAGGAACAAATGTGAAAAGCAGGGTCTCTTCGTTGGATTGCAATTTGATTTTTGGCTCGTCGGTTACAAACCCAAAAGAAATGTAAGCATTGTCTGGGGCCTCGATTGGGCTGTTTACCCTTGCATTTTCAACCCAGGTACCTCCTTTGCTCACCAGGTTATCGTAGGTGAAATCTTTGGAAGTAACCAGTGTCACCTGGCCTGAACCAGTACTGGTGCGCTTGCTCGGGGCAATTGTTGCATCAGGTTTTACAAACACACCGAAAGTTACATTGTCGGACATCTTCTTGATAGTGAACTGGAGGTTGCCGGCAGAAACACCTGGCTGTGCGAAGATATGGAAGGAGATGAGGGTAAGGACAGTGAGTAAGGTGTAACGAATCGTGTTCATAATTTCTGAATTTGTGTGGGGGATGTTGTTTCTGTTTGATTACGATACAAATATGGGGGTGCAGACGACCTGATTGTTTCCGAAAAAATAGATAACTGTGACGCTATAAATCTTCATTTTTCATTTTTTACGCCCATAAAAAAAGGAAATAATCTATGATTCAGGTGACAAAAAAAATGGCCGAAAAGGCAAAAAAAATCTTAAAAATTATTTTTTATCATCGTTGCAGCTTCTTTTCCCACCAAATTTCCCAAGGCTACGCCCATTCCCCCTAACCTTGCTGCTATGCCTATATTGGGTGTCAACATTTCAACAATTGGCTTCTTTGTCTGTCCGATGCCCATGATGCCGCTCCACCAATAGTCAATTTCCACTTTTTTGCCCGGCAGGATAAATTCGTGCAGCAATTTTGTCAATGCGCTTTGAATCACGGTGGTATGGCCGAATTCTTGGGTAGCCTCCTCCGCTTTCGCTAAATGCCTTCCGCCCCCCAAAAGGATTCTGCTACCTTCCGGTCCATCTACATTGCGGAAGTAGAAATAACCCCGCTCATAATGAAACGACCCCTTGAAAGGAAGGAGGGGAAGGGGTTTTGTGACGAGGACTTGATTCCTGGCAGGTACAACATCCAAATGCGGAAATAATTTTTTGGTAAATCCATTCGTCGCTAACAGGGTATTTTTAGCTTCTATAGCAGCGCCGCCAGCCAATACAATAACGGTATGATGGCCAACCTCTTCAACCTCTTCAACGGTGATTCCATTGAAAATTTCGATGCCCAATTGCTTTGCGATGCCTAACAGTGCCTTCATCATCAGGCCAGTGTCAAGTTGTCCTTCGGATTTATTAAAGATGAGATGGTCAATGTTTTGAAACCCAAACGACGGGATGTGGCGATCCTGAACCGAAAAGGTGCCGGTTTCCCCAGTAATGGATTCCATTATACGGTTAAAGTAGGCCAGTTTTTCCTGGCACTCGTTGAACTGGGCCTCTTCTCCGGGTTTGAAAATTTCGAACCCACCAAAAGGCTGATAGTCCAGCGCCTTATCGCCGAGGATGGACCTAAGTTCCAGCAACCCTTTCCAACGTCGTTCAACCAACCCGAAAACTTCAGATTCGGGCTGCGAACTGAGGTCATCCGCCAGTTCGCCGATACTGCCAAAGCAGGCAAACCCAGCGTTGCGGGTGCTGGCCCCAAAAGGCAGATACCCCCGTTCCAATATGATAATGCGTAATGCCGGACAGTCTTTTTTTAAATGGATGGCCGTATTGAGGCCAACAATGCCGCTGCCGATGATGGCTACATCTATCCCTTTAAAAAAAGTGCGATGTTCCCAAAAGCTAAGTGAATCCATATTTGAGCTTGGATTTATAGGTGTGCGTAACAATTTATAGGTACTTCAAAGTGGCGTTGGCTTAAGCCGGCGGCCACGTCATGCCTCGCCGGCTAAAGCCAAAGTCGCAGTTCCCCACTTTTGTTGCGCACTGGATCTATTTCGAGAAGGCTGTATTAAGCGAGCACGTTGGTTGCCGATTCATACAGCTGTGGTGATTATATTTGCGGTCAAAAATTTAAAAGTACAATGATACAACGCATCCAATCTATTTTCCTGTTCCTCGCCGCAGCATGCGGTTTCGGCGTTTTGGCAGGCCCTTTTGCCACAACTTCCCAAACGGTGCAAAATTCTACTCTTTTTGCAGATGCCAAATATGGAGTTGGTGATAATGTTGGCCTGCTGATTTTGTTTGCCCTGGCAGGCGTTCTGACCTTAGCAGGCTTGTTTTTGTTCAAGAACAGGCCCCTTCAAATGAAATTGGTTCGATTCGCCGTCATTGCTGATGTTATCGGACTGGTTTTGGCCGTCCTGCTGCTGTGGCAAGACCATGCTGATTTCTCAGGGGCGGCAATAAACGATGGATTAAGTGCTTACCTCCCCTTTGGCTTTATCCTGTTTTGCATACTTGCCCTAAGGTTTATTAAAAAAGATGAAGACCTCGTCAAATCAATGGATCGGCTAAGATGATTACCCAGGCAGGCCGTAAATTTGCCTCTTCAATAAAAATAAAAAAGGTCATTGAGCACAAACCCAATGACCTTTGCCTTTATGGAAAAAAGTTCAACTACCTATTTTCTGCTCTTCTCCTGGCTGCATAATTCACTTTTAGTTGTCCGATTTTTCTCAATTGTGTCTTAACATCTTGAACAATTCCCATTGTGATCTTGCCATCTACCCTCAGGGAGGTGTTGATCCTGCCTCGAAGGTTGGGCTGAACAGTTTGCTTGTGGTTTTCCACAAATAATGGGATATCAGCAATGGTTGCAAAGGAATCATCCAACTGGATTCTAGGTGCAGTACCGTAGATGGCTTGGAACCGTTCGTATGGCCTGCCAATATAGATGTAATGGATCAATGACTTTTGCTCCAGTTTTTCCAATTCCGTTGCTTGCGGAACTTGTACGTCCACCTTTAGATCCGTTTCCCTCAGTTTGGTAATGACCATAAAGAAGAAGAGCAGGATAAAGACTATATCGGGAAGGGAAGCCGTAGAAATGGCTGGAGTGGCTTTTCCTCTTTTTTTATTAAATTTAGACATAGCTGCTGTATTGTTTAACCTCTTGTGCAATGGAATGAAAACTCAATGCACATCAGGTTATTTAGCTTCTTCGCCAAAGGCAGTAGGTTCTGCCTCGGAGAGGACAAATGGAATTTTAGCTTTGATCTTGTCTTTCTTATCCTTAGGGAGATCCTCGCTGTAGTGCACCCCGTAGATTCTCATTGTTTCTTCGTCCCAGAGTTCGTTGTAAGCGGCCTTGAGCTCGTTGTAAACCTCAATATAGGTTTCGTAGCTCGTTCCCCTATCGTTCTTGAGCGAAATAATAGCCTGGTTAGGCGCTTCAGAAAGTTCGGGATTGGCGCTGGGGTTCATGATAAACTCCTTTGCACGATCCCGCAACTCTTCGATTTTGGCCAGCTCCCCCCTCACCAACAATTGGTTTTGGGCGTTCACAAGTACCGAGAAAACGTTTCGCTGTTTCAGGTTTATTTCCTCTGGTGGTTCGTTGGACCACTCTGGCAACTTTACTGCAATGCCCCTTTCGACATCAATAGTAGTTGTTACCAGGAAAAATACCAGCAGCAAAAAAGCTATATCGGCCATTGAACTGGCGTTGATTTCAGGAGCACCTCTTTCTTTTTTTGCCATAACTATTGGTTTTTAAAGTAGTTCCAGACTTCCAGGATTACAATGATTGCAATAGAACCAACAGTTAACAACAATGTAAGGGAAATCCCTGCACTGATTACCTTGCTGATAGTCTCTGAAACATTGAACCGCTGGATGGTAGCTGCCAAAGGCCCTTCCATTCCTGCATCCGAAATAGAATAGAAAATGATAAAAAGGACGGCCATGACAGCAAAAGAAATAAGCCCTTTCATGGCATTTTTAGGGTTGGTCAGCACCTTGAAGAGGCTGAGGAGTATGGCAAGGGCAACTGCAACGACCAAAAGTGCAACGGACAGGACGAGACCTGGCCTGAATATGTTGCCTTCTTCTGAAAAAGCTCGTTGATTGTTATCAGGGAGGCTATCAAAGGCAGAAAGCCCCATTAAGATAGGAATGACCGCTATTAAAATGAACACCAACGACGCCAACAGGGCGAAGGTGGGGCCATTTTTAGCCAGATATTTATAATTCATAGTTGAATTCTTTTAACGGTTGAAAATATTGTTCTCCACCAACATGTCCACCAATGCCACGGATGCTTCTTCCATTTTATTGGTGATGCTGTCGATTTTCGCCACGATGTAGTTATAGAGTACTTGCATGATCATGGCTACCAAAAGACCAAATACAGTGGTTAACAAAGCCACTTTGATACCACCGGCCACGATAGTCGGAGAAATGTCACCTACTCGCTCGATGTTGTCAAAAGCTTCAACCATCCCGATGACCGTACCGAAAAACCCGAGCATCGGAGCCAATGCTATGATCAAAGATATCCACACCAGGCCTTTTTCTAGTAAGCCCATCTGAACGCTGCCATAGGAAACGATGGCCTTTTCAACGGCATCTGGCCCGTGCGTGGTGTTTTTCAATCCTTCAAAAAGGACGCTGGCAGTAGGGCCTTGGGTAGAGCGGCAAACTTCCATGGCTCCATTGACATCGCCGCTTTTCAGGCGGTCGTCCACCCGCATGAGCAGCTTTTCCGTGTTGACAGAGGCAATGTTCAGGGTAATGATCCTTTCAATAGCCAGGGCAAGGCCGATGATAAGGGTAATAAGGATGGGAAGCATGAAGCCCCAACTGCCCTGGATGAACTTTTCTTTCAGCATCTGAAAGCCGGTTGAGTTTTCAGCAGGTGCTGCGGTCGTAGTGGCAGGAGCTGGCTGCTCCTCTTCAACAGCGGGTTGGGTCGTGGCTTCTGTGCCGTTTTGCCCGGTGGAGTCTGTCTGTGCAGTTATCAGGTTGGTGGAGAAACCTACCAGACCCAAAACAAGCAATAGAGCGAATAATTTGCGCATAGTCGTAGATTTTACGTTTAAAATTAGTAATTCGTATGAGGCACTTTCCTTGTTGATGCTGTTCAGCTGGTTTGAAAGAAGGCAAAACAACAGAAAAAGAAACCTTGCGGAGAGAGTGGGATTCGAACCCACGATACCCTTTTGGAGTATACACACTTTCCAGGCGTGCGCCTTCGACCACTCGGCCATCTCTCCTTTTCAATCAATGGGGCTGCCGGAAAACTTAAGGATTAGAACAGATCCCCTCTATTTTTTTTTAAGAACTTGTTAACGATTAAGAACCGCCGCAAAAATTGCAAAAAGAAATTACAATTCAAAAATTTTTAAGGGCGGGCATTTCTTTGAAAATATTTGGGACTGGATAGGACTAATGGAAGATTCCATCAAAGAGATGGGGCAAGTTTACTAAAGAGTTGTGTATGAGGCGGGATTTTTCTGAAATATTTTTTCAGCATTGGCCGTCGTGGCTGCTGCAACCTCTTCCAATTCCATGTTTTTCAAGGATGAAAGCCTTTCAGCAACCAATTTTAAATAGGCGCTTTCATTTCGTTTTCCCCGGTGGGGAGTGGGAGTGAGGTAGGGGGCATCTGTTTCGAGCACTATCCTGTCGAGCGGAATGTCTTTTACGGTCTTGTCCAAGCCAGCGTTTTTGAAGGTCAACACGCCACCTATCCCCAGAAAAAAACCAAGGGAAATTATTTCTTCCGCTTGTTGGGGGGTGCCTGTGAAACAGTGGAAAATACCTGTCAGGTGTTCGTCCTTTATACCTGCAAGAATTTCTATAATGAGGTCTATGGTTTCCCTGGAATGAATGATGATGGGCAGCCTGAGCACTTTGGCCCACTCGACCTGCTGGATAAATGATGCTTTTTGCTGCTCATAAAAGGTCTTGTCCCAATACAGATCAATCCCTATTTCCCCGATAGCAACAAAAGGGCGTTTTGAAAGCCACGCCTCTACTATCGAAAGCTCATCCTCATAGTTTGCCTTGACGGAGCCTGGATGAAGCCCCATCATAGGGACGCAAACCCCCGGGTTGCCTGCTTCCATTTCGAGCATGGGCCCAATCGTCGTGCTGTCAATATTGGGAAGGTAAAACTTCCCGACTCCGGCCTCTTTGGCACGTTCCAGCATTTCAACCCGGTCGTTGTCGAACTCCTTGAGGTAGAGATGGGTATGCGTATCAGTTAGCATCAGCCTGCGATTTCAGGTGCGCATTTGGGGCTGCCTTTGGGTCGTATTTCACATTGATATTTATCCAAATGGCCCTTGATACCCGGAATATCCATACGAAAAGGATAGCAAGTGTGAGGATTAGCAAGACGAACGAAATTTCCCAACCCAACCCTAATACCAACATGAAAAAACCCACAAAAAAAAGGCAAAACCAACCTGTGATAATGTAAGAGACAAACATGGCCCCGTAGTAAAATCCTGGCTCCAAAAAATACTTTTGTTGGCACACCGGGCATTTTTCGGGCATGTCGAATGGCTTGTTGAAGGAAAACGAGCCCGTTTCAAATAAGTCACCCTCCTGGCATTTGGGGCATTTCATCTGGAGGATGCTGTAAGCTTTTGTGCCTAACTTGATCATGCTTAAACAGTTTAGTAACGATGAAGAAATAACTTCACCATTTTATTTTGAAAACCCCAACATTGGAGGGGTTTTTTAAAAATAATCCCGATGTGAAATCGGGATTATTTTTCCTTTGATCCTTAGCGAAATCTTGCGTAAAGACCTTAACCCTTCACCCGGTTTTGAAACAGAATTTGCAACAAACCGCAATGTTCGGGAAAAGGGGGCAAACGCCACTGTGATTTTCGTCACATGCTTTAATAGGGGCTTTGTTTTTACCCTATGCCGTTTTTCTCGATTTCCAGGATGGCGTCCACATGGGCATCGGCAATTTTTTGCCTTACGGCATCTTTCATCAGTTCCTTGACTTGCTCTTTGTTGTTGTAAAATCCGTTTTCCGTGAGGATGGCCGGCATTGTGGTCTTCGTTAAAACATACAGGGAACTGATGGCAGTGGACTTTAAATTCCGGTCCTTGAATCCGGTCTTCTCTACGATGTGTTTTTGGAATACCGCCGCTATTTTCATGCCCTTCTGGCTGTTTTGGGCGTACCAGGTCTCCACGCCCTGGATGGTATTGGGTACCCAGGAACCATCGGCAGTGGGTCCTGCATTGGAATGTACGGACACGTAAATTTTAGGAAGGTCGGATTTTTTCTTGTTGGCCCGGTCCACCCGCTCCTCTAAAAAGCTGCCCACCTCGAGGTAATCGGGTACAACGTCAAAATACTTGACCCCCTGTTTGTCGAGTGTCTTCATGATTTTCTCTACCACATCCCGGTTAAATTCGTACTCAAAAAATTGGGTCTTCCCGTCGTCGAACAGAGGGGAACGCTTGCCCGGCTGTAGTTTTCCATGCCCGTTGTCGAGGCACCACAGGTACCTTGGTTCGTGCTTGGAGGTGGTTGGCGGCTTAGTAGTTGGGTCAGTGGGTTTGGGCTTGTCAACAGGCGGGGTGGGGTCGGTTTTGTCTTTGGGGGGCACGGGAGTTGGTTCCTCTTTGGGCGTGTCCTCAAAAGCCCCTTCCTTATCCGGGTCGGCAAAAGGGCCGTCGTTTCCTCCGGTTGGAATGGCTATATTAACCTCAGCGACCTTCACAGTCACAATCGTGTCAACAGGTACGTCAGAACTGTCCTCGGCGAAATCCGGCGACTTTTCATTTCCGCTGGTTGGCCCTTTAACAGGGGTTGGGGCAGGCTTGTCCTTTTTTCCTCCAAATAAGGACGAAAAGAAATTGGAGAAAAGGTCGATCAGTTTTTTAAACATGAGGCTGGGTGGTTAAGCAAGTGAAATTGAATGGATTACAGAGTGCCAAATATAGGCATTTAAGGGATTCCCGATTCTGGATTTTTTCCTTTTTGCTATTCAGCTTTGCTATTCAGGTGCTTGAAACGGCCTGTTCCAAATCTGCAATAATGTCGTCAACGTGCTCGATGCCGATCGAGACACGGATAAGCCCGTCCGTGATGCCATTTCTCAGCCTGACTTCCTTGGGTATGTTCAGGTGTGACATAGAGGCAGGGTGTAAAATCAGGGTGTCCACATCTCCCAGGGTTGGTGCCAGGGTGCAGAATTTGATCTGGTTCATAAAACGGATACCTGCTTCCAGCCCTCCTTTCAACTCAAAACTGAGCATCCCCCCGAAAGCCCGCATCTGATTTTTGGCTATGAAATGGTCGGGGTGGGAGGGCAGCCCACAGTAGTTTACCCGTTCTACCTTGCTGTTTTTTGATAAATGAGTGGCAACGGCCATTGCGTTCTCACTATGCCGCTGCATCCGGAGAGCCAGGGTTTTCATGCCGTTGTGTACCAACCATGCGTCCCAGGGGTTGCAGTTGGTGCCGGCCAGTTTCATGGCCTGCCAAATGGCGCCGCCCATTTTGAGTTGCGCTTTGTGCGGGCTGACAATTGCCCCGGCAATGGAATTGCCGTGACCGTTCAGAAACTTGGTGGTGGAATGGATAATGAAATCTATTCCAAAGCGGAGGGGCTGTTGCAGGCAGGGCGTAGCGAAGGTGTTGTCAACCGCACTATACCGGCCAAACTGCCTGGCAAGCCCTGCCAACGCCTCCAGGTCCACGCAGGCAAGGGTCGGGTTGGCGGGGCTTTCGCAGTAGAGCAGTTTTATGCTTTCGTCCTGTTGAAGGGTACTTTTTACCCGTTCCAGGTCATGCAGATACATTAAAATGGTTTCGATGCCCAGGGGCTGGAAAAGCTTCAGGAAAAGTTCGGTCGTGCCACCATACAGGTTGCCCTGGGTCAGGATCTTGTCCCCTGATTTCAGCAAACCCATTACCATGCTCGACACCGCAGCCTGGCCAGAACTAAACAAAAGCCCGCCGGCCTCGGTGTCAAGGCCCGCCGCTTCCAACCGGGCGATTTTTTCGGCTACCGCCTCAATCGTTGGATTGCCGTATCGTCCATACACGTGGCCTTCTTTTTTGTTGGCAAAAATTTCTATCCCCTCGTCAATATTCTCGAAAGCAAAAGAAGAAGTGGCATACAAGGGCAGGATGTGCGGCCTGGTAGTTCGTTTGTCATCAGTCTCTTTTGCACAGATGGATTCGAAGTGGAGTTGTTGCATGGCAGATGAGTTTGATAGTAAAACCATCCTTTGGGCGATGGTGTTTTCAGCCAGGAAAATCCAACAGGACATCTGAGGGCACCCTGGCGGAACGGCGGCCCGAAAAAACGGAATTAATTGTTTCCCCAAGAATAAAAGTTCTTTTTATTTTGCCTTGGTTCATTTCTTTGCATGTTTGCAGGTGGTGCGGCTTTTACTGGTATCAAGCGTTGGCACCACCAGATTTTGTGACTAATCTTTGGGCTAATTGCTTCAGGCGGTTGGTTTTTAGCCAACCATGCGAATATTGGGTTCATTTTTAAAGTTCGTTGATTTTCAGGTGGTTAAACATAGGTCATCCCGGATTTTCAGGTTGGAATTGCCGTCAAGGTCTTATGAATCCACGGTTTTAATTGTGGTGAAACAATAGAGCGGCATTTGAGCAACGGTTTTAACCGTTTTTGAAAACTTTCCCGGCGCTGTGTGCCTGGATATAAAGCGTTAATACGGTTTGAATTTCAGAAATTTATCGCCACCCCACGATTAAAATCGTAGGTCACAATTTCGGGATGATACAAGTTTCGATTCTCAAACCACTGGGAATAGGGCAATTAATTTTACCCGTTATTCGCCGGACAACCAGCGACCATAAGCAAATGACGAGCAGCACATTGATAAACTTCCAGGATGCCAAAATGATAAATTGCTTCTTTACATGCGACCATATCCCGACAGACTAATGGCAAAAGACGAATTGTACGAAAAAAGCCTTTTCATCGCCGATCCTAACCAGGGCCTCATGCGGCTCGACAAATTCATCACCGACCGGATGTTCAAAGTCGCCCGCAACAAGGTGCAAAACGCCATCAAGGCAGGGCTGGTAAAAGTGAACGGCACGGAAGAGAAGGCCAATTATAAAGTGAAACCGGGCGACAAGGTGGAAATGATGATCCCCAAGCCCTACGACGAAGCCGTCAAGGCCCTGCCCGACGACATACCGCTCAACATCCATTACGAGGACGATCACCTCATCATCATCAATAAACCTGCGGGCATGGTGGTACACCCCGGCGTGGGCAATTATCGCCGCACCCTGGTGAACGCTTTGGTTTTTCATTTTCAAAACCTGCCGGTCATGGAGGGCAACCCCGAGAACCGGCCTGGCCTCATCCACCGGATTGACAAAAACACCTCCGGGCTGATTGTGATCGGCAAAACCGAAAAAGCTATATATGGCCTTGCCAAACAATTTTATGATCATAGCATTCACCGCCGTTACCAGGCCATCGTGTGGGGCGAGCCGGAAGAGGATGAAGGCACCATCAAAAACTACCTGGCCCGCCACCCCCGTTTCCGAAAGAAAATGGCCGTGGTGGACGACGGCACCGGCAAATGGGCCTGTACACACTGGAAGGTTTTGGAACGGCTCTATTATGTCAGCTTAATGGAAATGAAACTGGAAACGGGCCGTACGCACCAAATCCGTGTTCACATGTCAAATATGGGCCACCCACTATTCAATGATGAAAAATACGGGGGAGACCGCATTATGAAAGGGACTATTTTCACGAAGTACAAGCAATTTGTAGAGAACTGTTTCGACATGATACCTCGCCAGGCGCTGCATGCAAAAGAGCTTGGCTTCATTCATCCCATCACGGGCAAGGAAGTTTTTTTTGAAAGCGACCTGCCGGAGGAGTTTGGTGCATGCCTTGAACGCTGGCGGACTTATGTGACGGATCGGAAAGCAAAGCTGACCCTCACCGATTAATAGATTATCCATTCAATTTTGACATTAAAAAAGGAGACCTCACAGGCCGTACTTGTGGGGTCTTCTTTCGTAAAAAAGTTTCGTTCCTATTAGTCAAAGAATCAAAAGTTTTAACAAAAATGAACCTGGAAGAAAGAATTATGGCTTTGGCCGAACTGGGGCAGCACCTGCAGCGACAAGATGAATTCTTAAACGCCATTGTCCATCGTACCTTTTACAACAACCCCTGGTTCACGCCGGAAAACCAGGAAAGGGCCTTGAAAGCCATCGCCACCCAATTTTTGGATGAAAAGAAACTACGGGAATGGGCCGGGCAATATTCAATTATTGACAGCCAGCAGCCCAAAAGTGTGGGATTGATTATGGCGGGCAACATCCCTTTGGTCGGCTTTCACGATCTTGTTTGTGTCTTTGTGGCTGGCCACAAGTCGCTGGTAAAGCTTTCTGACAAGGACAAATTTCTGCTGCCATACCTTTTGAAAGTCTTGGAAAAAATAAACCCCGAAGTGGCTACTTATTTTGAAATCGTTGACAAATTAAAGGGCTTCGACGCCACTATTGCCACAGGCAGCAACAATTCCGCCCGCTATTTTGAAGCGTATTTTGGGAAGCTGCCGCATATCATCCGCAAAAACCGAAACTCGGTGGCCATCCTCGATGGCACGGAAACGCAGGACGAGCTGCTGCTGTTGGGCAAGGACGTGTTCCGTTACTTTGGCCTTGGATGCCGCAATGTTTCCAAAATCTATGTGCCCGAAGGCTACAATTTCCAAGCCCTGATGGAACGGTTGCACGAGTTCCGGGACATTGTCCTCCACGAAAAATACAAGAGCAATTTTGACTACAACTACGCCATCGTGATGCTGAACCGTACGCCCTTCATCAACAATGGCTGCATCATCCTGACAGAAGACCCTGCCATTGCTTCCCGGATCGCCATTTTACATTACGAATTTTATGCTGATCGCAAACTGGTGGAAGATGATTTGAAGAGGAGGGCGGATGAAATTCAATGTGTGGTGAGCAAAGCCCCTGTTGTTGGATTGGAACACGTAGATTTTGGAAAGACACAATCGCCAGGGTTGGGGGATTATGCGGATGGCGTGGATGTGATGCGATTTTTAGAACAGTTATAAAAAAAAGGCACGGAGCCTAACCCCGTGCCTCTCTGATTTTTTCAAAAATGCAATTACTTGAAAATCACTTTTTCAACGCTAATTCCTTTTTCAAAAAAGACCTTGACAATATAAGTGCCACCTGAAAGGCTGTTCCGATCCATCGTGAAGTTATTCGAATTCACCTGGGTATGGGCCTTTACCAACCTTCCGCTCATATCGTACACATAGACGTGCTCGATGGGGAAAGCAGCATCGGTGGTCAGTTGTACCTGTTCTCCGGCAGGGTTAGGGGACAGCTTCAAGCCTGTGTCCACCGTGTTCAGGACTTCTTCCGCAGCAGTATAGCCAGTCAGGTCGCAGCCCAGCCCCAGGGTGATACAGGCACGTGGGATGAAGTATTGGATGACCGTGTCGAGATAAGGTTTTGCATCAGCCGGATCGACTGGCATTGGGTTCGGATCACCAGGGTTGGGTGGGTTCCACTCCCAGGGACCTGCCTCGTTGTCAGCCCTTGGGAAGGGGAAGAGGCCCTCGTAGCCGTCATTTCTTGAATTGGCTACCGCAGTGTAGGGATCAATAAAAGTCTTGTCGGCATAAGGCAGGTTGCCATATTCGTTCATCAGTTTGGCCAGGATGTAGCTGCCCTGCACCTCGATGACGTTGTAGTTCAACACAGGAACTTTTACGATACCTTCGACATAGGGTGCGAAAGGGTCGGTAGGCACGTGGAAGGAAATCGTTGGCGTTTGCCCGGGGTCGATCCAGGAGGAATCGGCAATGGCCCCGCCCAGGTTTACAGCCAATTGGAATTCGGAAGAATAGTTGGGCCAGTTTGGGTAGCAGAGGGTATCGCCAGGTTGGTAAATCGGATAGCCCGGCGGCACAAGGCCCACGGAGGTGCCGTTGATGTCACCATTTACTTGCTCAATGATCATGGGCAGGAAGTTGCCACCACCCAGGTCAATCAAAAATTTGGGGATCAGGATTTTGTTGTAATCGTCAAGAATGGCTGCATTGGCGGGGATATAGCCACCAGTTCCATGTCCCCAAAGGACGATCTTGTTAGGGTCGATGCCATAAGGGTTGCCGTTTTCAGCCGCTGTTTTTTTGAAAAACCGGATGGCGGTGCGTGCATCCTGAATGCCACGATAGGCTGCGTTGATAAGCGTGGAGCGGCGGTCAATCTCGTCCGGATCCTGTGGGTTCCAGAACAACCTGTAGTCAACAGAGGCTGCCACGTAGCCCATTCTCGCCAGGCGCATGCACACTTCAACGATGGAAGAATCAGTGCGGGTGCCTGTGGATTGGCCGTTGGCCGGGTAGGGCAAAAAGATACCTGAATGAAAGACCAGTACCAACGGGCGGGCTGTTTCTACATCGCCCACCGGTCTGTAGAGGTCCAGCACCAGGGGCTGTTTCAGCGGGTGTACGTCGTTGGTCGGATCATTGTCGAGCAGGAGGATCAGGGAAGCGTTCTGACCGTACACGATAGGGGAAGTCTTTTCCACTTCCGTGAAAATTTCATCAACATACCGTTGTTGGGAAAACGCCGTTCCAGCCATCATCATCAAGAGGAGGGCAAAGATCGTGTGGAGTTGTTTCATAAGAATTTGAATTTGATTGTTGATTGATGTCTAACCTGCAAATTGCCTAAAGGACAGCGTAGGGGATTTATTTTTTCCGTGTGCCTTACAAAGGGCCAATACGCAAATTTGCAAATTTGTTAATTTAAAATTTATCGCTTGTTCCACTCGTATTGAATGGAGATATAAGCCAGCCTGCCTATGCTCGGCCCACCGTACGTTTCATAATGGATGTTCTCCAGCAGGTTGGTGGCGCCGATTTTAAAAGTAGTGTCCCAGCGATCGATCTTCAGGTTGACCTGTGCATCCAGCAGGTCGTAGCTTGGGATGAACCCCGTGAATTGTGGCGAACCTTCAAACAGGAAGCCGTCCACCCAGCGGTAGTTGATATTGAATCCGAGCTTTCTCAATTTAAATTTCCCGAGGATAATGGGGATGTCCCTTCCTGAAATGCCGATATTGAACTTGTGCTCCGGCGTATTGAATGCGGGCACAATCTCATCGTCGGACTGGGTGTTCAGCCTGTTCCAGGAATAATTGCCTGATAGCTGGAAGTATTTTGCAAAATAGTAGCTCAGGGCGACAGAAAATCCCTGGGAAGTTATGCGCTCATTTGAATTGGCCGCATACCTGTACACACTGATGTCTTTAGGAATGCTCGAACTGTCCTGGAATTCGATGTCCAGGCCTATTTTGTAACCAATAAAATCGTTGTAAATATTGTAATAGTAACCTGCATCAACATAAACACTGTTGAACAGTGTCGTGCGGTATCCCAATTCAAAAGTCTTCACCTTTTCAGGTTGAATGGGATCAATGTTAAAATAAACGAGTTTGGATTTATCCAGGAAGTTGTTGGTGTAATCCACATAAGAGTCAACGGTGGCAAGGTTTTCCACCCCGTTGAGGTTGCCTGCAAGGGTAGCCCTGCCCACCTTTAAAAAGAGGTACTGGTCGGACAGGGTAGGGTTGCGTATGGCAGAAGAGAAGGAAAGCCTCAGGAAATTGTTGGCACGGGGCTTAAATACAATGGAGGCCGCAGGGGTAGAAATCCAATTAAAGTTTTCGTTTTTATCAACCCGCACGGTGGCGCTCAGGGTAAGCCTGTCATCCCAGAATTTTTTATCGCCACCAACATAGGATCCAAATTCAAAATTCGTGATCTTGATGCCTGCCGTATCGTAAAAAATAGTCCCTTCCGACCTTGGGGTATAGAGGCGGGCATTGGCACCCACCGTTAAATTGTCGATGATATCCGTTTGAAACTTATACTCGCCCTGGGCATTGTAAAGGGCCGACTTGTCGTAGAATTTGGTGCCCCCTTCGGTGGAATTTGACTTGGCAGAGGTAATCCTGTCAAATTCCTCTTTGAAACGCTCAGGATTCTTGTCGGGGTCGTAGAAATCATAGGATGTTTCGTTGGTTTGGTCGCTGGCCATATTGGCCCAGTTTTCGGCCTCGATGTGCCAGGCTCTTATCGAATCCTGATTGCTTAAGTACCAAGCCTCCAGATCAGCCTGGTTTTTCAGGGAAAAAGTGCCGGTGCTGGGGTCGAACGCCAGCATAGGGTTCGGATAGCCGGCAGCTTTCCAGCGGGCAAAATTGTTGTTGGTCACAAATTTTTTCCAATAAAAAACATAGTCGTTTCCCCAGTCACCGTTGCTCTTTGCAGCTTCCTGCAACTTGAGGGCGGTAAAATAGGGGTCGTAGGAATCGCCCGCATTGTCCTGCGTGGCGAAGAGCCGGATAAAAAATTTGCCTTCTTTCCTCAATTCCAGCCGGTTCTGATAAAACCGGATGTTGCGGAGGCTGAAGCGGTTGTCGCCCTGATAAACCGTAGTGCCGGTGCCATAGCTGGAGGCTATAATCAGTTCCGGCGACTCGACGTCCTTCGAGGGGTTGGTCCTGATGTGGACGGCCACGCTTGCCTTGCCGTTGCGGGTGTCATAGTCCACGATGTCTTCTTCCTTGTAGCCAGTTCTATAAAAATCTTCCAGCCCCGAAGTAGGATCCAAAAAGGAGGGCCGGAACGAATAGCTGGGGAAAAATTCGTCGCCGTAAATATTGACGGCATCAAAGCGGCCGGGATTGTCTTTTCCCACCCGGCTGCCGTCCACCGGGTTGTAGTTGTCGGCCACCCAGTCGTCGGCCCTGAAAGCCTGGAGATTTAACTTGTAGGCTATGAATTCATGTCCGTTTTTATTTTTGAAAGCATCGGCCCACCGGATGGCCCCCGATGCAAGTTTTCGCTCGCCACCTTTTAACTGAACCGACAGCCCTTTGTGGAGGAAGGGCGATTTGGTGGTAATATTGATAACGCCATTGAAAGCATTCGGCCCATAAAAAGCAGAGCTTGCTCCTTGTATGAGGTCAACGCCAAGCACGTCCAGTTCGGAGGACCCAAGAAAATTGCCAAGTGAAAAGTTGAGCCCTGGCGCCTGGTTGTCCACACCGTCTATTAGTTGCAGGGAACGCACTGGACTGGTACTGTTGAAGCCCCGCATGTTGATGACTTTGAAGCCCAGGCTGGCAGAAGTCAAATCCACGCCCTTCAAGGAACCCAGCCCGTCGTAGAAGTTTTCGGCAGGAGTGGCCTTGATGCCAATCAAATCAAGCGATTCGACGGTCAGTGGGGAAGCTTTTTGCTTGTCGGAAATCCGTTGCCCCACTACTTCCACATCGGCCACCGTGATGGCCGATTCTTCCAGCTTGATAGTCAATTTGCTCGAAGCTGCCGATATAGTGATCTCTTTTTCAGCGAAACCTGTATAAGAGACCACTGCTTTAACGGGCAAATTGCCTTTAATCTTAAGTTCGAACGATCCGTCAAAGTCAGAAACAGTTCCCTCCCCAGTTTCCTGTATGAAAATACTGGCACCGATCAGTGGGTCATTGGTCGCTGCGTCCAGCACCTCGCCTTTTATAGTGGTTTGGCCAAATGACAAGAAGGCATTGAATAATAATGAAGTGACTAAAAAGCAGGTTTGTACAGTGTATTTCATAAGCAGGGTTTGGTTGTCACTTGGTGCCAGGGGCCGAAATCAAACGCCAAGGTAGCCATTTTCCAAAATCTTTAATGTTTGGGTTTCACATATCGTAAACGAAATTAACACTCTGTCAGCAATTAACTTGTAACACAGATGACGGTCATCGTGAAAACCACCGAACATAATACTGTTGGCTCAAAGTATGGTCAGGATGGATATGAACAAACCGGCAGCAATGGCGGCCAGTTTTTTCGTGGAAATATAATGGTGGCTCGAACTGTCCATTTCAAACAAGATCACCGTGGATATATGCAGCAGCGAACCCACCGCAAATGCAAGGATGGACTTCTGCCACGGGGTGGGGATGGAGATGGAATCTGCCAGTAGTGCCCCCAGCGGCGACATGGCGGCAAAAATGAACAGGCAGAGCCAAACCCATTTTTTTTGAAGCTGGCTCACCAATAGCAATACCACCAGGGCAAAGGCCGCCGGAATGTGATGGAGTATGATCCCATACAGCAAGTGGTTGTGCGTATGGCCCGCACCTACCTCGGCCTGGTGCATTTCACCATAATAGCTCAGAGGCATCCCTTCCACAAAGGCGTGGATGCAAAGCCCTGCCATCACCGACAAAACGAATGTGTTAGAGAACTTGTGCGGCGCATGGATGTGCCCATGCTCCACGCCGACAGACAATTGCTCCAACAAAAGCTGCACAAAAAATCCCGCCAGAATCCAAAGTCCTGGTTGGTGATCGCCGCCCGAAAAAACCCACGGCATCAGGTGCAGCACGGCAATGCCCAGGATGTAGCTGCCGCTAAAGGAAAGCACGATTTGCAGCAGCCCTTTTTTCTCTTTTTGAAAATAAAAACCCGATCCCCCGCCTATCAGGACGGAAAAGAAAAGGAGGAGGAGTTGCCAAGCGGGCATGGGTAAGGTTTATAAAAGGTTTATAAAAGGTTGATAGTGTTGATTAGGGCCAAGCTTTTCAGCAAAACGAAGTTTTAATAAATTTAGAATTTGTTGCGCAAAGGTATTTTTTCCCGGCATTTTCAAAACCTTAGAGCATCATTGAAATAAACATAGGTGAAGTGGCTCATAAAAATTCCGCTCTTCCCCTCTTTGAACTGAAATACAGACTTTTAGAGGGAGAGGCCGGGTTATCAAACCCGGCTTTTAGAGGGAGAGGCAGGGTTATCAAACCCGGCGGTTCCTTTAAGCGGTTCCGGCGCCAATCTGCCGGGTTTGATAACCCGGCCGCTCAAAACTAAAACGGTGCTGAAATGCCCACTCCACCCTAAAGAAGGAACGAGCGAAAAATTCAAATAAAAATTTGATAATCAGACATCTAAATCAAATTACTGGCTTGAATCTTCGATTTCAAACAACCCCAAACGATTTCAAACGATTTCAAACCATTTCAAACAACCCCTCACCCCGTGATTTCCACCACGCTCATGCCGCCGCCTTTTTTCAACACCTTCACCTGGGTAGAAATGCGCTCTTTCAGTTCCTTCACATGGGAAATGATGCCGATGGTCTTCCCCTTGGCCAGTAAATTTTCAAGGGTGGTAATGGCCAGGTCGAGCGTCTGCTCATCGAGCGTGCCGAAGCCTTCGTCAATGAAGAGCGACCGTATGTTGGCGTTGCGGCCCGCCAAATCAGAGAGTCCAAGGGCCAGGGCCAGGCTCACCAGGAAGCTCTCGCCGCCCGAAAGGGTATTCATGGAGCGCACGTTGTCGGCCTGGTAAGTGTCCACAATGTCCAGTTCGAGGTCTTCGCCGGGCCGCTTGAGGATGACGTAGCGGCCAAAGAGGTTGGTCAAATGGACATTGGCCAGTTGCACCAGTTTCTGGAGTGTGAGCCCCTGTGCGAAAATGCGGAATTTCTTCCCATCTGAGGAGCCGATCAGATCGTAGAGCGCCGCCCAGCGGGTGAAGGTCTTGCGCTGCACCTCAGTTTTTTCTAAAAGTTCCTCTGCCTCTGCCTGCCGTAGTTCGTTGTCTTTGAGTTGCTGCTGGAGGGCGCCCATTTCCTGCTGCACGGATTGCAGGGTGCTTTCCAACGTGGCAATTTCTGCCTGCAAATCCTGCGCTTCCCTGTCGGTGAGCATTTTCTTTTGTTGGGCCTCCAATTCTTTTATCGTCTCCCGGAGGGTTTGGGAAATTTCAATTTCCTGGTTCTTGATGGTTTCCGCCTGTTGTTCGATGGCGAGGGCTTCTTCTGCCGGCAGGATGGCCGCCCGCAAGGCAGCCAGGTCGCTGAACCCTGTTTTCTGCAGCCCTTTCTCCAAAACACTTTGCAGTTCGCTGATCGCCTTTTGTGTTTTCAAAAACCGCTCGTTGCGGCCTTTGAGCGATTGTTGGTTTAAGGCAAGCGATTCTTTGATGTTAGAAAAAACGGTGCGGGCTTCCGCCAAATCCTTCTCCTGCCGATCAAGCTGCTCCAACATCCATTCCCGTTCATGTTGCGGATCTTTTTCCCCGAACAAGTCTTTCCGTTTTGAAAAATATTCCGCAAGGGTTGCACCCACTTTTTCTACCTCGGCATCCGCCACTTTTCGTTTGGCCGCCAACTCGGCAAGGGTTTTCGACAGTTGTTTCAGTTCCTGTTTGGCCAGGGCGAGCCTGCCTTCCAGTTCGTTCAGTTTTTCTTTTTTGGTGGAAAAATCCTGCTCCCTTTCCTCCAGTTCGGTGAACATGCCATTGGCTGCTTCCATCGAAAATTGGTAGCTGTATTTGCCCACCAACTTGTCCAGTTCTGCCGTGCCTTCTTTGAATTTTTTTTCCAAATCCTCCACCGTTCGCTCCTTCACCTTGTGCAGTTCCTGGCTTCGCTGGATTTCGAATTGAAGGTCTTTTTGTTTGTTTTCCAACGTGCGCAGCTTTTCCTCCCGTTGGCCGATTTCCCGGTTGAGTTGGGTCAGTTTTTCCCGGGCACTTTTTTTATGGTTGAGGTTTTCTTCGAAACTTTCCACTTTTTTCAGCAACCATTCGCCATGCGATTTTGAAAAATCATCCTCATTCAAGCCGGGAAAAATAGTGGCCATTTTTCGCTCATAGTCAAGCAGGCGGTTTTGTAGTTTAGCTATATGCCCCGTTGTACTGCTGTCGATCTGCAGGATTTTCGTAGCTGTTTCATAGTGGCGTTTGAGCAGGGAATTCCTGGTAGTTTGGCTATCGTGGCAGGCTTCTTCCGCCAGTTCCAGTTCTGCCTTAGCTTCGTTTACAAAAGGTTTGAAATGGTGTTCCCTGAAAGGGTGGTGGACAGAAAAGCAGAGCGGGCAGGGGTCGCCCTCCTTAAGGCTGGCCCGATCCTGCTCGTAATTGGCGATTTGTTGGTGCAGGCGATAGTTTTCCTGTTTGAATTTGAGTTGAGCCTCCCTTTCCTCGCATTCCTCCAGGGCGCTCAGCAGCAGTTTATCTATGGCCAGTTCCTCCCGCCGGAGGTTGTCCAGTTGGTCTTCGAGCACAGCGAGGTCGGCCAATGCCTGGCCGTATTCTTCGCTGAGGCCGTTGAGCTGGCGGAAATTTTTGTGCTGTTCGCCGAGGGTTTCTATTTCCCGGTTCAGCTTTTCCAGCAGGTCGGCCCGGTCGGTCAGGTATTCATCGGTGGCGATGGTTTTGAATTGCCCCAACAAGCTGGTGAGCGCCTTTTTTTCCTCATTTAATTGTTCCGCCAAGATGCCGTTTTCCGCTGCTGCTTCCCCACTTTTTTTGGCCAAAACCTGCATCTCCTCTTTCACCAATTTCTGGTTTTTCAGGTTTTCCCGCAGTTGTTCCCGCATGATACGGATGGCGGGCAGGTCTTTGGGCAAAGCTTCCCAGGCCGCATGTTCTTTGAGCCATTGACGGGTTGTTTCTATTGATTTTTCGACATCGGCAGTTTCCTTTTCCAATTTGCCTTTGCGCACCTGATTTTCCGATTCCTGCTGCCGAAGCTCTTCAGACTCACTTTTTATTTTGGCCAAATTTCCTGACTGGTTGGCAATTTGTTGATCCAGTTTTCCCACCTCCTCGAATAGGCGCATGGCAGCGGGCTGGCCAGCTTTCAATGCTTCAAAAGCTTTTTGTTTTTGGTCAAAAACGGTCTTTGATTCTGCCTCCCGTCCCAACAACCTGGCGTTTTCTTTTTCTATTTGCGCAATTTCAGCCTGCAAAGCATTGGCCTCCAGTTCTTTATCCTCCAATCGGGACAGGGTGGGGTGGAAAGGGAGTGTTTTACGGTGATGGGCCAGTTTTTCCAATCCTTCCTTTACTTCCTGTTTCTCTTGCTCCAACTGGGCTGCTGCTACTTTTGATGCCGCCAACCGTGTCTGCAGGCTGGCCATATTTTGCAGCCAAACCAAGGCTTGACGGGCATCGTCCATTGCCTTTTTGGCTTCTTTGTTTTCCTTTTCCTTCTGTTTGAAAAGCGCTTTTCGCTCTTTGATTTCTTCCTTTGAAAACAACTTCAACGACTCCCGCTGCTTCTGCAAACTCTCAAGTGCCTGTTGCTCGATGCGGTATCGTTCCAGGGCGGCCATTGAAAGCAGGGAGTAGATTTCCGTGCCGGTGATCCTTTCCAGCAGTTCACTCCGCTCTTTGGGGGGTGCTTTCAAAAATGCCGCAAAATCACCCTGGGCCAGCATCACGGAGCGGGTAAAACGGGCGAAGTCCAGGCCCGTCACTTCTTCAATAAAAGCGTCGATTTCCTTTACTTTCCTTTCCGCCTGTATGATAAATTGTTCTTTTGAAACATCCCATTCTTCCACGCTCCGGTAGCGGTCTGTTTTGTGTTCTTTCAACCGCTTTGAAAACCGCCGGGTAATCTCCCATGTTGCCAAAAACCGTCGGCCACCAGCTTCAAACTCACATTTAGCAAAGCCTTCTTCTGCCCCATACGACAACACTTCGTGTTCACTGGAATTCCTGCAGATTTTTCCATACAAAGCCAAAGTAATAGCGTCCAGGATAGTCGTCTTGCCCGCCCCAGTATCGCCTGTAATGGCAAACAGGCCAGTCTCCGACAATGGGCTGGCCATGAAGTCTATCTTGACTTCTTCCCTGATGGAGTGAAGGTTTTTAAGCTGTATGCTTCGAATTCGCATGGAGTAATAGACTGTGTGGAGATGGAATTAGGGAAAAAAGCAAATAACACCGTTCAAACCCCGATATCCTCGTTCCACGCTTCCGGTTTTTCCCTGATAAATTGCTGCATGAGTTGGTAGCACTCCTCGCTGTTGGCCATAACAACTTCTACGCCCCTGGTTTCCAGCCAACGCTCCTCGCCCATGAAGCTGCGGTTTTCGCCTATCACCACTTTGGGGATACCATATAGTATTATCGTACCCGAGCACATGGGGCAGGGCGACAGGGTCGTGTAGAGGGTACATTCCCGATAGACCAGGGCAGGCTGGCGGCCCGCATTTTCGAGGGCGTCCATTTCGCCGTGCAGGATGGGGCTGCCCTTTTGCATGCGCTGGTTGTGGCCCGCCCCGATGATCTTGCCTTTGTGTACCAATACGGAACCGATGGGGATGCCGCCTTCGGCGTAGCTTTTTTTTGCCTGTTCAAATGCTGCTTTTATAAATTTATCCATTGGTATTCAACGATTTAGATTTTTGTAAAACATCGAGGATGTTGCCATATACCTTATGCGGTTTTTGTAAAAAAGTGTCCAGTTCCATCCAAACAGCCTGCTCGATGTCCTCTTCCGTTTGTGGGGTCAGGTCGTTTTGGGTCGTTTTCATTGAAAACCAGTAGGTCGTTTTCAATATCCGTTTGCCGTCCAACTGGTAAGTGTGCCAGGTGTCGAGCAAGTGTTCGCCAAGTTGCAAATGGGTAAGGCCGGTTTCCTCCTCTACTTCCCGCAGGGCTGCAAGGGGTGGCGTTTCGCCCTTATCTATTTTTCCTTTCGGCAAATCCCAAAAACCCCTTCTGAAAATCAGCAGGTATTGTCCATCCGGGTTAGTGACAGCCCCACCGGCTGCACCGATCAAGTGGAACAAGGAACAGAAATCCTCCCACATCTTGTCGAGGTTTTTTGAAAAAACGACCACCCGCTCAAAGCGATCCGTTTTGTCCAACATATCGAAAATGTGGTTGAAATATTTCTTTTTCCCGCTGTAAGGAACAGACAAGATTTGCTCACTGGCAGGCCCGAGCTTGTCAGCCTCTTCCAAAGTGCATAGGAAGAGTGGGGTTTCGTTGATGTAAATTTTATACATTTGCCGTCCTTTTTTAAATAGGCAAGCAAGCCATTTGGCAGTTGGTAGTTTGCAGTTGGTTCAATGTTTTTTAGCCAACGTTCCATTTGATTGAGACTGCAAAATCCGAACAACTGCCTGCCGTTTACTGCCAACTGCCAACTGAACAATGAATATCGCATCAGAAATAGCGAAACGTTTGCTGCAAATAAAAGCAATAAAACTTAGCCCGCAAAAACCGTTCACCTGGGCTTCGGGTATCCAGTCGCCTATCTATTGCGACAACCGTATCGTGTTGTCTCATCCCGCCGTCAGGGATTTCGTAAAAGATTGCCTGGTAGAAAAATCCAAAGTTTTTGGCAACTTTGAGGCCATTGCGGGCGTAGCAACAGCAGGTATTGCGCACGGCATGTTGCTGGCCGATGCCTTGAAACTGCCCTTCGCATACGTCCGTTCAAAGGCCAAGGAACATGGCCGGCAAAACCTCATAGAAGGGGAACTTCCCGAACGGGCAAAAGTGCTGGTGGTGGAAGACTTGATCTCTACGGGCGGCAGTAGCCTGGCAGCCGTGGACGCAGTGAGGCAAAGTGGTGCAGAAGTGGTGGGCGTGCTCGCCATTTTCAGCTACAATTTTGAAAAGGCCCATAAAGCTTTTGAAATGGCAAACTGCCCCTTGGTTACACTTTCAAACTACGACGTGCTGGTACGTGAAGCGCTTTCCATAAAATACATAAACCTCATTGATGTGGACATGCTCACGACCTGGCGGACTAAAACAGGCGGCCTGTAAATGCTAAAGCTCTCCCCAAAAAAAATTTTACCAGAACCAGTTTCCAAACTCAAAACTCAATAACCCAAAATTCAAAACTTACAAAAGCGGATGAGTATCATTACGACCCATTCAGAAAAATTCCTGGAAAAATACCTCAACAATGCCTCTCCGACCGGCTTTGAGGCAAAAGGACAGCAACTTTGGCTGGAATACATTAAGCCCTACGTGGACGAGTGGCACCTCGACAACTACGGCACGGCCTACGGCATTATCAATCCCGGCACCGATTACCGGGTAGTGATCGAAGGCCATGCAGACGAGATTTCCTGGTTTGTCAATTTCATCACCGAAGAAGGTTTCATCCACGTCATCCGGAATGGCGGCAGCGACCACCAGATTGCCCCTTCCAAGCGGGTCAACATCCATACTTCGAAGGGAATTGTAAAAGGTGTTTTTGGCTGGCCGGCCATCCATACCCGCTCAGGAGAAGACAAGATAACGCCCAAGCTCGACAATATCTTTATTGACGTTGGTGCCAAGGACAAGAAGGAAGTGCAGGCGATGGGCATCCATGTTGGCTGTGTCATCACCTACGAGGATGAATTGATAACCCTCAACGACCGGTATTGGGTAGGCCGGGCGCTCGACAACCGCATGGGCGGCTTCTGCGTGGCCGAAGTGGCCAGGCTGCTGAAAGAAAACAAGATAAAGTTGCCCTATTCCTTATATGTGGTGAATTCCGTGCAGGAAGAAATCGGCCTTCGGGGCGCCCAGATGGTCGCTGATACCATCAAGCCTAATGTGGCCATTGTCACAGACGTGACGCACGATACCTACACCCCGATGATCGAAAAGAAAACAAACGGGGACGTGAAATGTGGGGAAGGTCCTTCGGTGACCTACGCCCCGGCCGTTCACAATAAGCTGCTCCAGATAATCCTTGATACAGCAGAGAAGAACAACATTCCGGTACAAAGGGAAGCTGCTTCCCGTTCCACCGGCACCGATACGGATGCTTTTGCCTACAGCAATGGTGGGGTGCCATCGGCGCTGATTTCCTTGCCCTTGCGCTACATGCACACCACTGTGGAAATGGCGCATAAGTCGGATGTGGAAAACGTCATCAAGCTGATTTATGAAACATTGCAGCGCCTGGACCGTGGGCACAATTTCAAGTATTTCTAGTGGATTGTGATGTTTCAGGAATCAAAACGGGGTGGCCGAATATTCGGCCACCCCGTTTTTTAATATAAAAATCCTGTTGCAACTTATTTTACAATGGCGATCCGTTTCGTCTCAATGCCCTCGTCCGTACGGAGGGCAACCAGGTAAAGGCCAACTGCAAGGCCATTTACCGGCACTTCAAAGGAGGAATATCCTGGCAAAAAGGTTTTGGCTGCACTATTCACCAGTTGACCAGTCATCGTATAAAGCATTATTTTGGCTTCCACGCCGCCGTTGGATTTTACGTTCACGAAAAAAGAAGTGTTGCTGCCCACGGGGTTGGGGCTCACATCCCAGTCGTCTATCGTCGGTATTTCAAAGGTATCGGACAGCGTACCGCCTGTTTTAAACAACTCCTGGGCAGAGGTGCCGGCACAGGTAGCATATTCATTGAAACCTTTTACCTTCCAGAAATAATTTTTGTTGGCTTCGAGGTTGTAGGCTGTATAAGTGTTGTCCTGGACAATGATCCTTTGGGAGATTCCTCCAATGGGGGTAATTTCCAGCCAATAGCGGTCTGCGCCAGGAACGGGCGTCCACTCAAATTTCACATTATTATAAGTCTCCGTAAAGTCGAGCGGGGCTATGAGCGTGGGGGTACTTGTCACTGGGGTCAAATTGGGCACCGGGCCGAGGTTCAGGTAGCTGCGGGAGGAAGAAAACAGGCTGTTCTGCATCTCTGTTTTTTGGCCGTCGGTGAAAAAGTAGTCAGTGCAGGTGGCGTAGTTCATGTAGTTTTTCATCTCCGGCTGGAGGGGCACGCCGTTCGGATCTTTAGCGCTGAGGTTGTAGAAACACTGGGTGTTGGTAGGATCGTTGGGGTCGGGGCCTGGATACGGAAACATATAATCGGCAGGCGTGTCACATATTTTATCACCTGCATCATGGCAATTAGAGCCATTCACTTTTTCGTTTAGCGTTTCATTGTCGGGTGCCAGGGCACCGACCGGGTTGCCGTTGATGGCAGGATCCCAGCCGGTCAGGGTACTTTCCCAACCATAAAAGGGGTGCGGCAGCGACAAATAATGGCCCATTTCATGGGTCAAAACACGGGAGTCGTTCTGAATTTCAGAGCGCAGTGCCACTATCCAGTCTGCTCTGAGTTGGCCAGTGGCCGGCGGTTGATAGTAGGCCAGTACGCCTTCTTCCCCGATACCTTCCACCATGATGATGTTCAGTGCGTTATAGCTAATGTTCAAGGTTGTCTTAATTATACTGGGATCCACGTTAATTACATCAGCGTTAATCTCAGTGCTGTTAACAGGTTTTAACTCTTTCAGGTAGAACTGGACATCCTGTTCTGTGTAATTTTCGTTCAAATCGCACAATGCTTTCAGGGCTACCAACTCGGAGGGCCTTTTGGAGCCGTCGTCCTTTGCCACCAGGTAAAACCGGACGGGGATGTAGGTAATGGCGTCCCTGTTCCAGACGAAATTTCTCATTTCCACCCGGTTTTCTTCCATTTGGCGCATGACTTCCTTAGCGTCGCTGGGTTTCATGCCACACCAGGGTTTTTGGGCTGCAAGTTGTAATGAAAGGGTAGAGGTTAGGAATGTCAGCAATAAAAAAATAGAATTGTTTCTCATGGTGAAAGTAGCAATATTGGTGATTGACTGAAAAAAGAACATTCTTCGTGGGGAGAGGTTTGCAAAGATAATCCAAAAAACAAAATATGCCATGTCCTGGCCTTGCAAATACGGGTTTGAAAAAAGGTGAAAATCCATACTTTTGCCGTCCATTGGGGGCTTCCCATTCACCGTAGCCGGAAGCACCCGATGCGAAAACAAAGATTGTTAACCCAATGCCGCTAATGGCTGGCTTTTCAGGTTTTGGCTTCCCTAACTATCCGAAACCAAAGCAAAATCAAGCGTTTGCCTGTCAATCCAACCATTTCGGGAGTAATATTTAAAGCATAAAATGAGCAAAGTAACCGTCATCGGTGCAGGGAATGTGGGCGCCACCTGTGCCAACGTTCTGGCCCACAAAGACATCGTCAAAGAAGTAGTGCTGATAGACATCGTCGGCAACCTCGCCAAAGGGAAGGCCCTTGATAGCTGGCAACAGGCACCCATCGATTATTACAGCACGTCCCTCAGGGGCAGCGACGACTACAAAGAAACGGCGGGCAGCGACATCGTCGTCATCACTGCCGGTGTGCCGAGGAAACCCGGCATGAGCCGGGACGACCTGATCTCCACCAATGCCCGCATCGTGAAGTCCGTAACAGAGAACATCATGAAGCACTCGTCGAATCCAATCATCATTGTGGTGTCCAACCCGCTCGACGTGATGACCCTGGCCTGTTGGCGCAGTTCGGGCCTGCCTTCGGAGCAGGTTTTTGGCATGGCAGGCATCCTGGATACAGCGCGCTACCGGGCTTTCCTGGCCACTGCCCTCGATGTTTCACCCAAAGACATCCAGGCGCTGTTGATGGGCGGGCACGGGGACACGATGGTGCCGCTGCCGCGTTATACGACCGTGGCCGGCATACCTGTTACGGAGTTGATTGATGAGGAAACGTTGAACCAAATCGTGGATCGCACCCGCTCCGGCGGCGGCGAATTGGTCCAATTAATGGGCACATCGGCCTGGTATGCCCCAGGTGCCGCAGCCGCTCAAATGGTAGAAGCCATTCTGAAGGATGAGAACAGGGTTTTCCCGGTTTGTGCCAAACTGGACGGCCAGTATGGCCTGTCAGATATTTTCCTCGGGGTGCCGGTGAAATTGGGCAAGAATGGCATCGAACAAATTATCGAGGTGAAACTGAACCAGGAAGAAATGAACCTCCTGCACGAATCCGCTACTGCCGTCAAATCGGTGATTGATGTGTACAACAACATGAACCTCTAATTGGCGGTCTCTAATTTTTGCAGGTAAAAAAGGGATGGCTCTGCTGCATGGCGGGGCCATTTCCTATTCTCACCAACTTGTTTTTCCTTGTTTTTCAAACATAAAAGTCCAAAATCATCAACCCTCCGAAAATCAGGCTTGCCATTCCGTTCGTGGTGAAAAATGCAAGGTTGACCCGGCTGAGGTCGTTTGGTTTGACCAGTGTGTGCTGGTAGAAAACCAGTCCGGAAAAAATGGTGGCTGCCAACCAGTTCAGCCAGCTTAAAGCCGGAAAGTGATGGCTCACCGACCAGGCCGCAAAAAATATAATGGCTACACAAAGTAGGTGGAGCAGGGAGGATAGGTTCAGGGCGCCTTTTTTTCCCAGGAATGCGGGCATGGAATGCAGCTTTAAAGATTTGTCAAATTCCTCGTCCTGCAGGGCATAAATAATATCGAAACCCGACACCCAAAGCAGCACGGCTGCCGAATAGAGGACAGGTATCAAATTAAACTCACCGGTCACTGCAAGGTAGGCCCCGATTGGCGCAAGGGACAGGCCGAGCCCTAAAATAAAATGGCACAAAGGAGTGAAACGCTTGGTATAACTATAACCCAAAATGATAAGCAACGCAATTGGGGAGAGATAAAAACAGATAGGGTTGATAAACCAGGTGGCGATTACAAACAATAGCGATGAAGCAATAACGAACAGGAGCGCAGCGCGGGAACTGATTACCCCGGCGGGTATCTCCCTGACGGCTGTCCGGGGGTTTTTGAGATCAATATCACGGTCGAGGAAGCGGTTGAAAGCCATCGCTGCGCTTCTTGCAAAGACCATACAAAGCAAGACCAATCCAAACAGCCTGATATCGAACCTTTGCCCAGGTTGGTTTACAGCAAGAAAAAAACCGAGGAGGGCGAAAGGCATCGCAAAAATTGTGTGGCTGAATTTGATGAGCGAAAGGTAGGATTTCATTTTTTTTGACGGGTTGTGAAGTTGAAATTGGCTTTTGTGACGGCCTTTTTGTGTCCCGGCCTATTTCCCTGTTGCCAATTATTGCATCAGCAAAGAAAGTAAATAAAAAAAGCCTGCACCATGTTTAGCAGGTGCAGGCTTTCCTTCAAAATATCTTAGGAATTTACTTGTTCACTTGAACGTTTGGCTCCGCTGGTTTAGCATCTGGGTCGGGCATCACTTCGCCCTTGATGTAGATGATAGACTGGGGCGGATCTGTGTTGGCAGTGATGGTCACCTGCTT
Organism: Lewinellaceae bacterium; assembly: GCA_020636005.1. Lineage (GTDB taxonomy): Bacteria > Bacteroidota > Bacteroidia > Chitinophagales > Saprospiraceae > UBA6168. The sequence goes on along the minus strand of JACJYR010000005.1, from coordinate 120,876 downwards.
GGTTTGGTTGCCACTTTTGCCTTTGCTGTCAAATTGAACCATAATAGAACCCTCGCCGCCTACGGGGATAGGCTCTTTAGGCCACTCAGGCACCGTACATCCGCAGCTGCCCTTGGCATTGCTGATGATAAGCGGCTCTTTTCCTGTGTTTTTGAATTTGTATTCATGGCGCACTTTTTCACCAGCCTTCACTTTGCCGAAGTTGAATTCGGTCTCCGGGAACTGGATGGAAGTGGTTGGCCCAACGGGGGCTGCAGGTTCGGCAGCATTGGGCGTGGGGGCTACCTGGCCAGGAGCGGCAGGCGTGGCGGATGGGTCAGTGGCAGCAGTGCCTTCGGAGCCTGCGGCGGCTTGAACGGCCTGGTCACGGGCACCATCGCTCTGGCAGCTTGCCAGGAAGGCCATAGTAAGAACAGTGAGGAATCCAATTTTAATTTGCTTCAACATCTTTAACAAGTTTTAATGATGAGATGAAATTTGTTGCGAGGAAAAGGAGTGCAAAAATAAGGAAAAAATGCCAATTGGGATTTTTCCCGTAAATGCACTGCAAATTTATGCCAAACCCATCGCAAGCCCCTGTTAATGAGGAAGGAACAAGTGTTAATGGGTTGTTAAATAGAAAATGGCACCCCTCGAAGATGAGGGATGCCATTTTTCAGAAAGCATGGAAAGAATCAATACTTAATGGAAACAACATAATGGTCAGTGTTGTCCGCCAATGTCGTGGTTTCAACGATACTGTTGACCACTACCAGGTAGTAGGTACTGTTGGAGGATTTATAGACCACAAAAATATCGCCTTCCGCCACTTTGTTGCTTACTTTGAAAGATCCCCAGTTGGGCAGGGTAGCGCTGAGATCGGTAGCTTTGTCATAGAGGTCTTTCACCGCTTCTTTTGACACGATGTTGTCGAAATTGAAATCGGTCAAAGAGCTAGTGTTGCCTGCAAAACGGACATTGGTGCCGTTGATGCTGGCCACCCGGCGGCGCCAGTTGTCGCCTGAGCCAGCCAAAGAGTCTATGCCCATGTCGCGCAATTCTGCATCCAGGTAGGATTGGTCAATGGTGGGGTCGCCGGAGTTGCTCAACTTGGTGCCGGTGGATGAACCATCGTCCAGGTCAATGCCACCACGGCCAGCAGGGCCTGCCTGGTTCCAAAGCTGGATGTTACTGCCCTTGATGGTATTGGTCAGTGCCGTAGCAGCTTTTTTGACCGTCAAGGCAACATCCACATTGTCCGTCAAGCCATTGGCGTCCTCGAGAATGAATGTAATGGTGTAGTCTGCTTCTGCAGCCGGAGCTTCAAGTTTGATATCCCAGGTGAAACCATCAACAGATGTTCCAGTGACGAGGTTGGAGTTGCTTCCTCCACCGGTGTTGTCCACATCAACCACCCGGTCAATGCTGATCAGTGCGCCGTCCTCCTGAATTTTCAGGGAAGAAAGTGCGCCGTCCCCTTTTTCACCTTTAACGGTCACAGTATATTCTGCACCCGGTTCGACGGTGAGGGATGCACTAGACGTAACGGATACCAGAGGGCCTAACTTCGTTGTAGTTGTGTCGTCGCCACAACCCGTAGATATAAACAGGTTAGAGAGCAGGATTGCACTTGCGAAAATCCAAAGAATTTTTTTCATGTTGGAAAATGGTTTAGTTTAAAAAATTATGGTTGGTGAAGTTTGAAAGAACCGGGGGATTGACTGCTTGGTTTCTGGCCTTGTTAGTTGGTTGGCCCGTCAAACTGAGGGAACTTGTCAAACTGTGGTTTTTGCCTGAGACTTTAAAAGCTTTAAGCGGTCACTATTTGTTTTTGTTCATTCCGGAAGGCACAAAAATAAATAGTTGTCTGCTTTTAATTTTGCCCGGAAAACGAATACTTTGGCGGGAACGATGCTTTTGTCCTGTTTAAAATTTTGTTAACGTGAAATATCCTGGAAAAGGAATGTTTTGGATAAAACGAGCGGGCTTCTCGTTTTGATGCCAATTCCAAGTTAGGCTGTTTGTTTGTTCTAAACATTCATTTCCTCAACCTATAAAATACTGATTTCGATGGACTTAAAAATTGACCATACGGTGCTTGACCGTTTCCTGCGATACGTGAAAATTGATACGCAATCCGACCCCGATTCAAAAACCCATCCTTCGACAGAAAAACAAAAAAACCTGGGCAAACTGCTGGTGAAAGAGCTGAAGGCGATGGGCATCACCGATGCCAAATTGGACAAACATTGCTATGTGTACGCTACCATCCCTTCCAATACGCAGAAAAAAGTCCCTGTTATTTGTTTCTGCTCCCACATGGACACGGCGCCCGATTGCAGCGGTGAAGGCGTCAAGCCCATTGTCCACAAGAACTACCAGGGAAAAGACATTGTTTTGCCCGATGACCCCACCCAAATCATACGGGCAAAAGACCATCCACACCTGAAAGATCAAATCGGGAACGATATTGTGACTGCAAGTGGCACGACCCTGCTCGGGGCCGATAACAAGGCCGGGCTGGCGGAAATCATGGACGCTGCCCATTTTTTTATGACCCATCCGGAAGCCAGGCACGGCGACATCAAAATACTTTTTACGCCCGATGAGGAAATCGGGCGCGGTGTGGATAAGCTGAACCTGAAAAAGTTGGGCGCCAGCTTTTGCTACACGGTGGATGGAGAAGCAGCCGGTTCCCTGGAAGACGAAACCTTTTCAGCTGATGGGGCAACCATCTCCATTCAGGGGGTTAGCGTCCATCCCGGCTTTGCCAAGGGAAAAATGGAAAACTCCATGAAAATTGCTGCTGAAATCATCGCCTCATTGCCCAAAGACAAACTGTCGCCTGAAACCACCGAGGGCAGGGAAGGCTTTATCCATCCAGTCGTCATCGAAGGTATGCTCGAAAAAACAAGCATCCGCTTCATCATCCGTGATTTCACGGATGAAAAACTGAAGGAGCACGAAGAAGTGCTGCGGAAAATAATGAACAAAGTCCTTAAAAAATACCCGAACTCCACCGCTGAACTTAAGATCGTGGAGCAGTACCGCAACATGAAAAAAGTGCTCGACCAGCACCCGCAGGTAGTAGATTATGCGGTGGAGGCCATCCAGCGGGCAGGCCTGAAACCCAACCGGTCCAGCATTCGGGGGGGCACGGATGGCTCCAGGTTATCTTTCATGGGCCTGCCATGTCCCAATATTTTTGCCGGAGAACATGCCTTTCATTCCAAGCAGGAGTGGGTCTCTGTACAGGATATGGAAAAAGCCGTGGCGACGATTATCCACCTGGGCATGATATGGGAGGAGAAGGCTTGAAAATTGGTGGACGGCAGACGGCAGGCACTTTAAAATTTGTGCCGTTGGCCGTCTGCCTTTCGCCTTCATTATTTCGCAAAAACAGCTATCGCAGTACCACCACCCGGGGCTAATTTTATGGGCAAAACATCCCCTTTTTTCACCTCCACCTTCCTGATGTTGACCGGGTATGGGTTTGCCTTCCAATCTGCTCCTTCGCCATCTTCATAAATGGTTGCTTCGTAATTTTTCCCATCCGTCAGGAAATCCAGTTTCAAATCAAAGTTTCGGGCTTCTTCGTCGGTGATGCTGCCGATGAACCAATTGTCGGAGTTTTTGTCCAAACGGGCCAGTCCGATATGGTCGCCGATGGCGGCGTGCAGCACTTTGGTGTCCTTCCAGTCCACTGGCACATCTTTGATAAACTGAAAAACGTCGAGGCGTTTTTCGTAATTCTGTGGCAGGTCGGCGGCCATTTGCAGGGGGCTGTACATAGTGACATAGAGGGCAAGCTGTTTTGCAACCGTCGTATGTACAACCTCTGTTTTTTTAGGATCATAAGCGCTCATGCGGGTCTCAAAAATGCCCGGGGTATAGTCGAACCCGCCGCCCTGGATACGGGTAAAAGGCATGATGGTCTCGTGTTCAGGCGGGTTGCCCAGGCTCCAGGCATTGAACTCGTTGCCCCGGGCCGCCTCCGCCGAAAACCAGTTCGGATAGGTACGTGACCAACCAGTGGGCCGCACGGATTCGTGGGAGTTGAGCATGATTTTATGCTTCGCTGTTGCCTCCGCTACCCGCCGGTAATGGTTCACCATCCATTGTCCATCGTGCATTTCCCCCCGCGGGATGATCTTGCCGACGTAGCCGGTCTTTACGGCATCCATGCCGTGGTCAATCATAAACTGGTAGGCAGCCTCCATTTGGCTTTCGTAGTTGGTCACGGCTGAAGAGGTCTCGTGGTGCATGATGATTTTCACCCCTTTTTCCTTGGCATATTTTGATAAAAATTCGATGTCGTAATCAGGGTAGGGCGTGGTAAAGCTGAACACCGAGTCAATCCACTTGCCGAACCAGTCCTCCCAACCGACGTTCCAGCCTTCCACCAGCACCCCGTCGAAGCCATGTTTGGCCGCAAAATCAATATAGCGCTTGGTGTTTTCAGTGGTGGCTCCGTGTTTGCCGGAAGGTTTTCTGTTCGTGGCCGAGCTCATGTCCTGCAAGCCGTACATATCCCACGTGCTGATGCCCACGTGCATTTCCCACCAGATGCCCACGTACTTGGTGGGTTTCACCCAGGAAGCGTCGCCGATGGCGCTGGGGTCGTTTAGATTGAGGGTCAGCTTGGAATCAATGATGCCTGCTGCATTCTTTGCGGTGAGGATGGAACGCCAGGGGGTTTTAAAAGGCAGTTTGTTTACGCTTTTAACCGGGGCCTTGGCAGAAGGCACCAACGCAGCTATGTATTTCAAACTTTCTCTATTGATGTGCAGTTGCATGGCAGGATAATCCCATAAAGCGGCCTCGTGGATGACCAGGTGGGTGCCATCGGCCATTTGCATGGCCAGCGGGGTTTGCACAGAATAAACATCTACGATGTGTTGTGTATGGATGGGGGTTGGTGCTTCGTTGTAGGGCGTGGCGTCTATCTCGCTGGTTTTGGAGGTGGTATAAACATGCTCGTTGCTGTCCCAATCACCAGGTATCCACCAGGTTTTGTGGTCGCCGGTCATTTGGAACTCGGTCAATTCGTCGTTCACAGTGATGGAGTCGAGGCCGTCTTGGGCCGGTATTTCATAGCGGAAGCCAACGCCGTCGTCGAAGGCTTTGAAAATAATGGACATTTTGTGTTTGTCGGCGTTTTCAAGCTGAATGGTCATTTCATTGAAATGCTCCCGGATTTCAGCCACTTCCCCATAGGGGGGCTTCCAGGTTTGATCGTAGCTGCGCTCGCTTTGGCTGGTTATTTTAAAACCGTCCCTGAAATTTTGGCCCTGGATGTCGAGGCCGAGCAGCGACTGGCCAATGACCTCTTTGCCATTGAATGAAACTTTGTAACCTGGCTGGCCGGATGCTGTCAAGTTGAATTCCACCCGTACAGTTTTTCCAGGGGAATCAATTTGAGGTATCTTGGAAGCTGTCGGAGATTGGCAGGCTGTCATTGCCATCAAGGCTAACCATAGTAAATAGTTTTTTTGCATATCAGTGAGTATTTTTTGTTTAAAAAGAAGAAAAAAATCCTGTGTCCCCAAGAGGGTAATACGCCAAAGGTAGGAGGCAGGCTTTGAAAATGGTAATTCAAAAAAGAAATAAAAATTTCAAATTTGCCCTGGGCCCGTGTCGGGAAAGGCACGGCAAAAGCCACAAAACTGTTGAAAGCAACAGACCAATAGTAAAGGGCATTTTAAACCCTTTCCAATTCTTGTTGTTTTTTGCAAAATTCTTCAATTGATGTATCCAGACATGATAGAAACAGATCTCGATGTTTTGGAAGAAATGGTCACTAATAGCGGCGACTCCCTGAAAGCGCTCTCCTTTCAAAGCCCTGTCTTGCTGATGTTCCTGCGCCATTTTGGCTGTGTTTTCTGCAAAGAAGCCCTGGCGGACATTGCCGACAAGCGCAAAAGCTTCGAAAAGAGCGGCATCCACATCGTCTTTGTTCACATGGCCGACGATGCAACGGCCATCGAATATTTTCACAAATTCAACCTCGACGGCATCACTTTCGTTTGCGACCCCACTCAGCGATTTTATGCGGCTTTTGGTTTACACCGTGGCACTTTCACCCAATTGTATGGCCTACATACCTGGATGAGGGGCTATAAATTGAAAGCCCAAAAAGGCTACGAACTGGAACTGGCCAAAAAATTAGGCGACTCCACCCAGATGCCTGGCGTTTTTGTGCTGCAGGATGGAGAGATAAAAGATCGGTTTATTCACCGGCATGCCGCCGAGCGGCCTGATTATGACCGCCTCATTCAATGCTGTGTCATGTAATCTGGCCATATCCTACCTGCATCCGAAAATTCTTTTACATTTGCCCTCCTTTCTATAAACACACCTGTAAGTAACCAAACGCCCAGTACAATTTCCCCTGCATGGCTGGCAATACCTTTGGACAAGTTTTCCGGATTACCACTTTTGGCGAATCGCACGGTCTGGCGATTGGTGCCGTTATTGACGGCTGTCCTGCCGGGGTGGCAATAGACGAAAATTATATCCAACGGGAAATGGACCGGCGCAGGCCCGGGCAGTCCAGTATAGTCACCCAGCGGAAAGAAAGCGACCAGGTAGAGATACTATCGGGGGTGTTTGAGGGCAAAACCACCGGGATGCCCATCGCCCTGTTGATCAAGAATGAAGATGCCCGCTCAAAGGATTACGGACATATCGCCGATAAATTCCGCCCTTCCCATGCCGATTACACCTATTATAGTAAGTATGGTATCCGGGACTACCGTGGCGGGGGCCGCTCCTCTGCCCGTGAAACGGCAGCCAGGGTAGCAGCAGGAGCCATTGCAAAGCTGTTGCTCAAACATTTGAACATCGAAATTCAGGCCTTTGTCAGCAGGGTTGGGGAATTGGCCCTGGCCAAAAACTACCAGGAACTCGACCTGTCCCAGGTTGAAACGAACGACGTGCGCTGTCCCGATACCGCTACCGCCGAACAAATGGAAGCCCTCATCAAGCAAGTGCGCAAAGCAGGCGATACCATCGGCGGCGTGGTATCCTGTGTGATAAAAGGCTGCCCTGCAGGCCTGGGCGAACCTGTTTTTGACAAACTTCATGCAGATTTGGGGAAAGCCATGCTCAGCATCAATGCCTGCAAGGGCTTTGAAATAGGGAGTGGCTTTGGCAGTGTGGCCATGCGGGGTTCTGTACACAATGATGTTTTTGAAAACCTGGAGGGGAAAATCACGACCCGTACCAACAACTCCGGCGGTATTCAGGGCGGCATTTCCAATGGCATGGACATTTATTTTAGTGCAGCCTTCAAGCCGGTGGCCACCATCGTACAGGCGCAGGATTCCTTGAACGAAGCAGGTGAAAAGGTAACAGTGGAAGGCAAGGGCCGCCACGATCCCTGCGTCGTCCCCCGTGCCGTACCTATCGTAGAAGCAATGGCTGCCCTCGTATTGGCCGATCACCTGCTCCGGCAAAATACGGCCAACCTTCACTCAATTATGAATCTTTGAAAATTTTATCCTCACCAATTTTCCACAAAAACTAATACAATCTTATGATGAAATTCCGCTTACTCCTTTTATTTGCCTGCCTTAGCTGGCAGCTTTTTGCCCAACTGACCATCAAGGTCACTTCCCTGCCCGTCAACACACCGCCCAACGATGATGTGTACATTGCCGGCAGTTTCCAAAACTGGAACCCCGGCGATCCCAACTATGTCCTTACCAACAACGGCGATGGTACCCGCCAGATTACCATCAACCCGCCCGTTGGTTTAATAGAGTACAAATTCACAAGGAGCAATAGCTGGACAACCGTGGAGGGCAACGCCAACGGCACTTTTTTAGACAACCGGACCTTCACTTACAATGGTGTGCCGCAGACTATCGAAGTCAGCATCCTCACCTGGGAAGATTTGAGCGCCGGGAGCGGTGGCACAGCAGCCGATAATGTTTTTGTGCTGGACAACAGCTTCTATATGCCGGAGCTGAACCGAAGCCGCAGGGTGTGGATTTACTTGCCCCCGGATTACAGCACTTCCTCAAAATATTACCCGGTGCTCTACATGCACGATGGCCAAAACCTCTTTGATGTGACGACCAGCTTTTCCGGGGAGTGGGAAGTGGACGAAACCCTCAATAATCTGTTTAGCCAGGGCGACTACGGCTGCATCGTCGTGGCCATTGACAACGGCGGGGCCTCCCGGGCCGACGAGTATGCCCCTTGGGTCAACACATCCTACAATGCGGGAGGGGAAGGCGACGAGTATATGGATTTTATCGTTACTACCCTAAAACCCCAGGTGGATGCCAACTACCGGACCCTCAGCGGGCGGGATTATACGGGAGTTATGGGCAGTTCCCTTGGGGCACTCATCTCTCAATACGGCATTATGGAATACCAGGAAGACATCAGCAAGGCCGGCATCCTTTCACCTGCTTTTTGGTTCAACCCTGAAATTTTTGATTTTTGTTCCAATACGACGAAAGTGGAGCCCCTCAAAATTTACATGGTGGCCAGCCAAAATGAAGGCCAGGGCTCCGTGGCACAGGATGCCAACCACATGGAAATGGTATTGCAGGGCAACGGATTTACGAGCACGGAATTGAAAAAAGTAATCACCCCTTACGGCGATCACAACGAGGCATTTTGGGCAATGGAGTTCGGGCCTGCTTACCAGTGGCTGTTTGGGGGGGTGGATTTCACCTCCGCTTCGGAAGTGGAGGCCACCCTGCCGCATATTTACCCAAACCCTACGGACAGCATCTTGAAAATTGAAAACCTGCCGGATCTCCGCAAGCCGACCTATCAGGTTGTTGCTTCGGATGGCAAAATGGTGCAAAGCGGTAAGTTGGTGGACAATTCTATAAATGTAAGCACATTGCAGACGGGCCTTTACACGCTACAGGTTTTTTCTAAAAAGAAAGTAGTTTTCACGGGCAGGTTCGTGGTGAAACACTAAGCTGCAAGCCCGGTATTTGTATCATTAGTCATCGGGTCAAGCGGTTTATTGTCGGGCCTGTTAGCGCATGGTGCGCTAACAGGCCTTGAGCTAAAACATACCAACTGACCCGCTTCCCTATCTTTTTTACCCAGGCGGAAACATTTCCCAGGAAACCATTGTTTTGCGTCACGTTCTTACCAGGCAGGTCCTTTCAAAATTATAAAAATATATTCCCTGGCTTGGTTTTCCTTCCCGTTATAGTATCTTTGCGCCGCTTTTAACGAAAAGCACTAATAAATACAGCGGATCTCGTAGCTCAGTCGGTAGAGCATTTGACTTTTAATCAAAGGGTCCCGGGTTCGAGCCCCGGCGGGATCACCCAGGCCGCTTATTTTTCATGCAGTATTGCTGCTTTCAGCGGCCTTTAAAAAAGCCCCGAAACGTTCGTTTCGGGGCTTTTTTTTTGCGTGGATACTTACTGAATTTTCCTTCCAGCCCATCTTCGTCAAGTCCTTATCTGTTCAACTCTTTATTCCTTTATTCTGCTTTTTTGTTTGGTATGGTATTTGACCAAAAGGTGGTACCATCCCCTCTTTCAACTTTCCCTCAATTATTTAACAAGCAAAGATTCCCCCCTTTTGAACAATCAAGATGCCTGTCGGCCAACCCGGCAGGATGTCAAAACAAAAACTTTTATGAACATGGAATTTTGCTACACTTCGTTCAGGGTTTCGTCTTTAGGCAAACCCAGGTCCGCAGCACCTCTCCTCCCTGCGGCCAGCATTTCCATACCTAAGTTTTTTTGGTTCAAATAGCGAATTGCCAGTAACGGTTTCCGGTCATCCTTTCCGGCTATTGCTACTGGCTGTCTGCATATATGGCCTTGCGGTACTGATGTCCCAGGGGCCTTTATTGATGTTTGAATAAACCTCAACGTTCACCCTGTATCCCTTTCATTATAAACATTAAAACTATGAAATTCAGCATCTTCTACACAATCAAAGGGTTTTACCTCACCCTCCTTCTCTTTCTCTTAGGGACGCTAAGTCTCTCGGCACAAATAGAGCTTCGAGTAGGAATGTTGCCTGACAATGTCACCTATGCTGTCTATGCAAGGCCGGACAGCACCATCAATCCCAGTTTGAACACCATCACGGGTACCGGCCAGGTTACGCTGGTCGTGAAAACGGGGTTTGTGGTGGAAAGTCTTACCTCTGTACACGGACTATGGGACTTGAATGCCACCGTGATTTCACCCGTTGAAAATCCTACCCACAACTATATAACGGTAGGATTCAGCGTGGACAATGGAATTGATTATATCTCCGGGCAGGAAACCATGTTGTTCAAAATCAAAAGGGGATCGCCCTGTGATGGTGAAGTAAGGTTAATTGATGAAGATGACCCTTTTGCGCAATTGCCCAACTCCATGGGTACCAATCCCGGGAACGACATCAGTGTCATTGATTTAAAGCCAGGCCTACCGTCCTATTTCTTTACCCGGGCTTATGGTTTTGCGCCAGGCTGCGATGACGATGATGGCGATGGCATTATGAACAGCAATGAGGATAAAAACGGAAACGGGGTCGTTGATGCCGGTGAGACCGATCCGCTCGATTCCGATACGGATAACGACGGTATCGAAGACGGCGTAGAAGATGCCAATAAAAATGGAAGTGTTGATCCAGGGGAAACCAACCCGTTGGATATTTGCGATCCGATAAAAACCTTCCCGTCCTGCGATTTTGATCTGGACGGTATCGCCAATTCCACAGACCCAGACGACGATGGCGATGGGGTGGCCGATGTGAACGACGTAGTAAACTTCAATAAAGACAGCGACAGCGACGGCGACGGCATCAGCGACGATGACGAAACTGGCAATGACGGTGTGTACAACCCTGCTACTGACAGCAATCCGCTGGATGCCTGCTCTCCCAATCCGCAAGCTGTGGCGTGCAATGCCACCGACAATGACCAGGATGGGTATTTTCCCGGGGTAACCGGTTCTCTGCTCGATCCGGACGACAACAATCCCTGCATTCCTTCCAATGCTTCACCTTCATGCGATCTTGACGGCGATGGCATCCCCAATTTGGCCGACACCGACGACGACGGTGACGGTGTCCCTGATTTGCAGGACATTGACCCGCACAATAAAAACAGCGACTCCGACGGTGATGGCCTTTCTGATGACCTGGAGACCGGCGGCGATCACGTTTACAATCCCGGCGTGGACACCAACCCATTGGACGACGACACCGACAACGATGGCATCAAGGATGGCGTGGAGGATACCAATAAAGATGGTGACACCCAAGCTACCGAAACCAATCCATTGATGGCTGATACCGACGGCGACGGCTTGACCGACGGCGAGGAAGACACCAATAAAAATGGTGTAATCGACGCAGGCGAAAGCGACCCGCTCGACAAATGTTCCCCTTCTGCCATCTTTCCTACCTGCGATTTTGACCAGGATGGATTGTCCAATGCAGTGGATTTCGACGACGATAAGGATGGCGTGCCAGATTCTTTGGATGTCAATGATTACAATCCCAACAGCGACAGCGATGGCGACCTTATACCCGACAATACTGAAACAGGCAACGATGGTGTTTATAACCCCAACGTGGACAGCGACCCGCTGAATCCCTGCGATCCCAACCCCAATGTGGCTGCTTGTGCCGGTATCGACCTGGACGAAGACCTTTTCTTCGGAAACTACCCTGTCGGGCATCCTAAATTCGACTCCGACGACAATAACCCCTGCGTCCCAAGTGTCAGCGCCAACAAGTGCGATTTTGACGGCGACGGTATCATCAACGGCAACGACCCCGACGATGATGGCGATGGGGTGGCCGATGCCTATGACACCCAAAAATACAATCCCAACAACGACAGTGACAACGACGGCCTCAGTAACATCATTGAGACCAAAGGCGATCAGGTTTATAACGCTGGTGTAGATACCAATCCACTCAATGATGATACCGACAGCGATGGCATCAAAGATGGTGTGGAGGACCAGAACAAAGACGGCATTTATCAGGCAGGCATTGAAACCAATCCGCTCGTGGCCGACACGGACGGTGACGGCATCAAGGATGGCATAGAAGATAAAAACAAAAATGGTATCGTTGAAGCTGGTGAAAGTGATCCAAAGCTATACTGCGATCCAATAAAAACAACTCCTACCTGCGATTTCGACGGTGACGGCATCCCCAATAGTACCGACCTCGACGACGACCAGGATGGCGTTTCCGATATTGACGATGTGCAACCCTTCAATCCCAATAGCGACTCTGATGGAGACGGCATCAAGGATGCAGTGGAAACCGGCGGCGACGGAATCTATAATGCTGGTATTGATACCAACCCACTTGACAATGATACCGACCACGACGGCATCAAAGATGGCGTTGAAGACAAAAATAAAAACGGAAACCAGGATTTGGGCGAAACAGATCCGACCAATTCCAATTCGGACGGCGACTCGCTGGCCGATGGGGAGGAAGATGCCAACCACAATGGGGTCATCGACAACGGGGAAAGTGATCCGCTTGATCCATGTTCACCTTTTGCCGCCCCTGGCTCCAACTGCGACAACCTCGACAACGACAACGATGGCTACTTCGCAGATGTACCTTCTACCGATCCTTTCTTTGACCCTCAGGACGACAACCCTTGTTTCCCATCGCCTGCCTCGCCGACCTGCGACTTTGACGGCGACGGCATCGTCAACCAAAACGACCTGGACGACGACGGCGACGGCGTGAACGATAACCAGGATGTCGATAAGTACAATCCCAACAGCGACAGCGACGGCGATGGCTTGTCCGACAATATTGAAACAGGCGGAGACCATCAGTACAACAATGGAATCGATACAAACCCACTGGATCCGGATACCGACAAGGATGGCATCAAAGACGGCATTGAAGACAAAAACAAGAACGGCCAATTTGATGTCGGTGAAACCAATCCCTTGAAGAAGGATACCGATGGGGACGGCATAGACGATGGGGTGGAAGACGCCAACCGCAACGGTGTGGTAAACCAGGGCGAATCCGACCCTACCAACAAGTGCAGCCCCTACACCAACCACGATGGCTGTTTCCCTACCGATTTTGATGCAGATGGCTACAATGCGGATTATCCATCCGGCGATCCACTGTATGACCCGGACGACCTGAACCCTTGCGTCCCTGACCAAACTGCCGGCACCTGTGATTTTGACGGCGATGGTGCCGTCAACCAAAGCGATTTCGATGACGACAACGACGGTGTGGCCGATGTGGATGATGTGGATGCCTACAACCCGAACAGCGATAGCGACAATGACGGCATCTCAGATAATGATGAAACTGGGGGCGACGGTTCTTATGATGAGGGCGAAGACAGCAATCCGCTCGACCCATGCAGCCCGGATGTCAACACTGTGGCTTGCAGCGGCACTGATGCGGACGGGGATGGTTACTATGCCAACTTTTCACCCGACGACCCGGAGTTCGACCCGGACGACCTCAATCCTTGCGTTCCTGATTTTACTATCGGACTCTGCGATTTTGATGAGGACGGCTTGATCAACAGCGTGGACAATGACGACGACAACGACGGTGTCAAGGACATCAACGATGTGGATGATTTTAACAAATTGAGCGATAGCGACAATGATGGAATCCCTGACGATATTGAAACGGGCGGGGACGGCACATACAATGCCGGCATTGATACCAACCCGCTCGACGACGACACAGACAACGACGACCTCACCGATGGTGTTGAAGATGCCAACAAAGATGGTCAATATGATGTGGGTGTTGAAACAAATCCACTCGTTGCGGATACCGACGGCGACGGCTTGAAGGATGGGGTGGAAGATGCCAACCACGATGGCCAGCTTGATCCGGGTGAAAGCGATCCGTTGGAAAAATGCAGCCCGAATGCCGAATTTGCAGAGTGCGACTTCGACGGGGACGGCACCGCAAACAACGTTGATGCCGACGATGATAACGACGGTGTGCCGGATATAGCGGATGTGGACGATTTCGATCCAAACAGCGACAGTGATGGCGACGGCATTGGTGATAAAACAGAGACAAACAATGGCAGCAATCCGCTCAGCCCCTGCGATCCTAATTCTTCAGCGCCCAATTGCGTGGGGATTGACAACGACGGCGATGGCTATTCCAAGAATTTCCCGACGAATGATCCACAATACGATCCAAACGACAGCAATCCCTGTATCCCTGATAACCATGCCGGCACCTGTGATTTTGATGGCGATGGCGTGGCAAACATACAGGATCTCGACGACGACGGCGACGGGGTGAAAGACGTGGACGACATTGATCCTTTCAACCCCGACAGCGACACGGACGGCGATGGCATCACAGACAAAATTGAAACAGGAGGCGATGCCGTGTACAACGCCGGCGTGGACACCGATCCGCTGAAAAAAGATACCGACGGCGATGGCATCGAAGATGGCGTGGAAGATAAAAACCACAACGGGGAAACTGAACTGACCGAAACGAATCCAATTAATCCGGACACGGACGACGACGGCTTGAATGACGGTGTCGAAGATGCCAACCACAATGGCATCGTGGACAATGGCGAAAGCGACCCGCTCAACCATTGCGACCCGAACAAGTCATTGCCAAGTTGCGATTGTGACAATGATCAAATCGCCAATGATATTGACCTCGACGACGACAACGATGGCGTCCCCGATGCCCAGGATGTGGACAAGTGCGACCCCAACAGCGACTCAGATGGCGATGGCATCACAGATAAACAGGAAACGACTGAAGGTTCTGATCCGCTCAATGCCTGCGATCCGAACATTGCAAACGGCAACTGCCAACCCGTGGACGCTGACCAGGATGGTTATTTTAAAAACTATCCTCCGTCCCATGCCAACTACGACCCGGATGACACTAAGCCCTGCATTCCAAACCATACTGTCGGCGTTTGCGACTTTGACGGAGATGGTATGGTAAACAGCACCGACCTGGACGACGACAACGATGGTGTGAAGGATGTGGATGACGTGGACGACTATAACCCCGACAGCGACAGCGACGGGGATGGCATCACCGACGATGTGGAAACCGGCCAGGACGGTGCCTACCATGTAGGTGTGGACACCAATCCACTCGATAAGGATACCGACGACGACGGGCTGGAAGATGGCATAGAAGACGCCAACAAAGACGGGGCACTCAACACAAACGAAACCAACCCGCTCGATCCCGACACGGACAATGACGGCATCAGCGATGGGCAGGAAGATGCCAATCACAACGGCCAGGTGGATGCCGGGGAAAGCAACCCACTCGATCAGTGCGACCCCAACGCCACTTTCCCGCTGTGCGACTTCGACGGCGATGGCAAGAACAACAGCACCGATTTGGATGACGACGGCGATGGCGTACCTGATGCCGTTGATGTGGACGACTTCAACCCCAATAGCGATACTGATGGGGATGGGTTTACAGATATCAGCGAAACAACCAACGGCAGCAACCCGCTCAACCCCTGCGATCCTGAGCCTACCTTGCCCGATTGTGGCGGCGACCTGGATGAAGACGGCGACGGTTATTTTGGCGATGTGATAGCAACAAGCCCTGTTTATGACCCGGATGACGCTAATCCTTGCATACCGGATAATACGGCGGATGCCTGCGATTTTGACGGGGATAATATCCCCAACGGGGTGGACAACGACGATGATGGCGACGGTGTAGCCGATGGCCAGGATTCCAACCCCTACGACCCCAACAGCGACAGCGACGGTGACTTTTATACCGATATTGAGGAAACAACAAATGGCAGCGACCCACTCGACCAGTGTAGCCCTGTACCGGGGCCAGGCTGTGGCGGGGAGGTTGATTCCGATGGCGACGGATACTTTGCTGATGTGCCAGTTGACGATACAGACTTTGATCCGGACGATGCCAATCCTTGTGTGCCCAATATCTGTGCTGGCCCATGCGACTTCGACCAGGATGGCCTGGTGAACGCTGCCGACCCTGACAACGATAATGATGGGGTACTCGATGCAGCAGACGCGGGGGCCTGCGACCCTGATTCGGATTCCGACGGGGACGGCATCTCCGATATGGACGAGACCGGCGGCGACGGCGTTTACAACCCTGGCCAGGACAGCGACCCACTGGACAAGTGCGACCCGAATTTTGACCAGGGCACCTGCGACTTTGATGGCGATGGTATGCTCAACGACGTTGACCCCGACGATGACAACGACGGGGTAGCAGATGCCAGCGACGTGGATAAATACAATCCTGACAGCGATTCAGATGGGGATGGCTACGCCGATATTGATGAAACAAATGGCGGCACCGACCCGCTCAATCATTGCGACCCGGACAACTTCACGCCGACCTGCGACTGCGACAACGATGGTACGCCAAACGTGGACGACCCTGACGATGACAACGACGGCGTCCTGGACACCAACGATGCAGATAAATGCGATCCGAACAGCGACACGGACAACGATGGCGTCTCTGATATTGATGAAAAAACTGGTGGTAGCGACCCGCTCGACCCCTGTGATCCCAATCCAGATGCCAACGCATGTGGAAACCAGGATGCGGACGGCGACGGCTATAATCCACTGCTCGCTTCCAATGACCCATTCTTCGATCCGGACGACAGCAACCCCTGCATCCCGAACAACCAGGTGGGTGTGTGCGACTTCGACAACGACGGCCTCATCAACTCGGTTGACCCTGACGACGACAACGATTGTGTGCCGGATGCGCTGGATATCAATGACTATAATGTGAACAGCGACACCGACAATGACGGTATCGCAGATAAAACGGAGTGTGACAACGGCACAGACCCGCTCGACAAGTGCGACCCGAACAACACGTTCGGCACCTGCGACTGCGACGGGGACGGTATTGCCAATAACACCGACCCGGATGACGACAACGATGGCGTACTCGATGCCAATGATGCCGACAAATGCGATCCGAACTCTGACAGCGACAACGACGGCATCTCTGATATTGACGAGAAAACCAACGGTTCCGATCCGCTCGACCCTTGTAGCCCGGACGATACCAACCCGGCCTGCAACGGCGAAGATTTGGATGGAGATGGTTTTATTGCCAACACCACGCCCGACAGCCCGCTCTTCGACCCGGACGACGACAATGCCTGCGTACCCAACCACAAAGTGGGCGTTTGCGACTTTGACAACGATGGCCAGCCCAACAACGTGGACAACGACGACGACAACGATGGTGTGGCTGATGCTGACGACGTAGATGCCTACAATAAAAACAGCGACAGCGATGGCGACGGTATCTCTGATGATGCCGAAACAGGCCATGATGGTGTCTATAATCCCGGTGTGGATTCTGACCCCTTGGATAATGACACTGACGGCGACGGCCTGCTGGACGGCATCGAAGACAAAAACCACAATGGGGTGGTGGATGCTGGTGAAACCGACCCTGTCAGCACCGACAGCGACGACGACAGCCTGGCCGACAACTACGAAGATGCCAACAAAAACGGCATCGTTGACCCAGGGGAGTCGAACCCGGCCAATCCGGACGACGACAACGACGGTATCCTCACCATTGATGAAGATACAGATGGCAACGGCGATGTGACCAATGACGATACCGACCTGGACGGCACGAAGGACTACATGGATCCCGATCCGTTTGTTTTTGTCAAACTGAAGGCATTCCTGCAAGGCCCGTTTGTTCAAAGTGCCGGCATGATGCACGATAGCTTAAGGGTGCGGAAGAACAGCCTCGGTGTGCGTTTCCTCCCGCTGAAAGAGCCTTATAAGGATTTGGTTATCAATGGGCATAAACCATTTACCCATCTTGGAGGAGGTACGGAAACCATATCCAGCAACGTGCTCCAGGTATCAGGGCCGAACGCCATCGTGGATTGGGTATTCCTCGAACTGCGCAGCAAATCAGACCCAACAAATACGGTGCTGACCCGCTCGGCCCTCCTGCAAAGAGATGGGGATATTGTGGACCTCGACGGGGTAAGCCCAGTGGTATTCAAAGGAAAAACTGACGATTACTACATTTCGGTGAGGCACCGCAACCACCTCGGGGTGATGACGGCCCAGCCGATGCCGTTGAGCCGCTACCGGGTACTGGCAACAGAGGTGGACTTCACCAACCCTGCCACACCGGTGCATGGCACCAACCCACAAAAAATATTGGGCAACTACCGGCTCATGTGGGGCGGCAATGCCAATGCGAACCAGTTTGTCAGCTACCAGGGCGGTATTACGGACCGGGATTTCATCTTCGTCGAAGTGTTCCTCGACCCGAACAACACTGCCGGCAGCTTCAACCACATCGCACAGGGCTACAAGCAGGGAGATACGAACATGGACGGCAGCGAGAAATTCCAGGGCCTCGGCAACGATGTGGACCTGCTGATCTTCTTCAACGTGCTGCAGCATCCTGGCAACCCGAACTTCTTTATCAACTATTTCATAACACAGCAATTGCCTTAAATGCAGCGCAGTGGTGGTCCGGTGGTTAATAAAATCACCGGATCCCCATATCGCTGACTTTTGCACAAAAAATTAATTACAAAAAATTAACACCATGAAAAAGTCAATTTTCCTTTTGCCCTTAGCTTTTGTCCTGGCTGCTTTTACCGTTAATGCCCAGGTGAATTTTAAGATGTCCTACGACAAGGAAACGGAGCGCTACATTGTTTCGCTGATTCCGATGACCACCTACACCAATCCACAAAACATCACTGGCTCTGGCCAGGTCACCATCAAAGTGCCCACCAATGAATTCGATCCGGTGGACATTGAGAACCTGCTGACCGGCATGACCTGGGAGGCCAACTCCCGCAACAATGCCCCGGCAGAAGCGCCTGATTTCGATTATGTTTCCTTTGGATTGACCATTCAGGCCGGCACTGCCTACCCTGATTATCAGGCTGGTGTGGAAATGCCCCTTTTCAGTTTTCAAAATGCCTTCGGCTGTACTGGCAAGGTTTACCTGGTGGACAATGTGAACGATCCTTTCATGCCGCCCAACAGCCAAAGCGCCAACATCGGCAACACCTGGACTATTTTAGGTGCCGGTGGCGAGGCTTACCAAGGTATCATCGGCTCTGGCGAAAACAACTGTGCTGAAACTGCCAGCAGTGCTGTGGAGGAAATCGTGATCAACACCTACAAGGTGTTTCCAAATCCTGCCAGCCAGTTTGTCAACGTTGAAATGCGCTGGGAAAATGATGCTGCTGACGCCCAACTGCAAGTAGTAGATGCCGCCGGCAAAAAAGTGATTACACAGGACATGACCGTCACCTATGGCCAAAACCGCCAGAAACTGGACGTCTCCAACCTGGCTGCTGGCAACTACTGGGTTTACCTGGAAGGCGAGGGTTGGAAAGCCAAGCTCGACAAATTTTCTAAACAATAATTATTCACCAATCAATCAATCAACCAAATGGAGCCTGGAGGAGGCTATGTCAAAAGTTCCAGTTTACGAGTAACGATTTACGATTGCGATTGTGAGGATACCTAAAATATTAACTGTCAGTATTTTGAATACTTTATCAATCTAAAATCGTCAGTCTTAAATCGTAAGTTAGGTCTTTTGATACAGCCTCTCCTGGTATCCCCATGCCTTTTTTACAAGTGTTTTTATCGGTGATTTGGTGTTTGGGACAAAACATATACAAGCACCATTTTGAAACGGCTGGCAGCCATCAGCACAAATAGAATGTGCTTTTTTGAGAAAGAGCCGCCAAATATTGAATTGAAAAATTACTCCAGATCACCTAAGATAAATGAGAGGGAGAACAGAGAAGACTATTTAGCCTCGGCTGAAGAAAATTCTCTGTCTAATCAGCGGCACCGCAAGGTGCCGTCTTTTTTTCCTCTTTTACCTGATGGCCTTTGTTTTTTCTATCCAAATTGGGAAATCACTTTCCCCGCATTGCATTTTTGTTTACCTTTGCACGTCGTTATCAACGAAAGAATTTCATCTTCCTACACCAAGCAAAGAATTTTTGCTCTTTTCCTTTAGCTTGTTCCCTGGCAAAAAAAAATAATACTGCATAATCCCAATTCCAACCACTGCAACAGCCGGGCAACTAAAATTTAAACATACACCCCCCGGTCATTTTATTGAGAAAACTACAAGCACTATGGACTTTGCTTACCTCATCAACATACTATTGAGGAGAAAATGGCTCCTTCTCTCTGTTGTTTTATTTTCCTCAATCGCCACCTGGTTTTTTATTGGCCGGCTCAAGCCTGTTTTCAAAGCCAAAGCTATCATCTCCACAGGCATCATTGACTACAAGGGCGTCAGCCTACAAAAGGACAATCCCTTCATCCAGAAATTCCAGATAGAGAGCAGCTTCAACGGCCTGACCGAAAAGATGAAATCCCGCAGGAGCATCAAAATGCTCACGGAGCGCCTGCTCGCCCACGACGTGCTGGCCGATGGTATCATGGTGAAACCGTTCAGGGTGCCGGATACCGATGAAGGGAGCCTCTCGCAAAGTGAGATAGACCACCTGGCCCAGAAGCTCAAAACCAATAATACCGATACGGCCATCAACGAGAAGCCGCACCTGGAAAGGGCCGACAACAAACTGGCCGAGGCCTATGGCTATGATTATGAAAGCATTTTGAAAAAACTGGAAATCCAGCGCATCGGCGAGACAGATTACCTGAGCATCGAATACAAATCGGAAAGCCCGGAACTTTCCTTTTTCGTGGTAAACACCTTTAAGGAAGAGTTTTTCAAGCTGCACGAGGAAGACCTTTCCCACGAGGAAAACCTTGCCCTTGATTTCCACACCAAGCAGGTGGCCAAACGCAAAGAAGACCTGGATGCCAAAATCCTGGAAATCAACGAGTACAAACGGCAGAACTCCCTGGTGGACGTTTCCACCCAACGGGAGACGGTCATTTCCCACCTCAAGGATTTGGAACTGAAAAAAGAGGAACAAAACCAACAGGTTGAAGCCCTGCAACGCCAAATCCCCATTCTCAACGCTAAGATCCTGGAATACAACAAAGTAAACCTGGGCGATTATTCATCGAGCGTGTTCTTCAGCAGCGACTTCCAAAAACTGAGCGACGAAATCAAAGGACTGCAAGTAAAACTGATCGACCAGGTGGCTTCGGGCAACAAAAATACTGGTGCATTGGAGGCCAGGATCGAACTGTTGAAAGAAGAGCAATCGAAATATATCAGCAAGTCCGTGCCCATTAGTTCAAAGACAAAGGAAGGCATGGCTACCCAGGTGCGCCAATGGATCACCGAGAGCCTTGAAAAGCAAATGGAACTGGAATTTTCGAAAGCTGCCGTGCGGGGCTTTGAAGCAGAAATCCAAAAACAACAATCAAGGGCCAACAAACTACTCTCAGACGACAGCCACCTGGCCACGCTCGAAGCCGACAAATACCGCCTGGAGCAGGAATACCTTCGGGCAACCAAAGAATATGATGACGCCAAGCTCTATTCGGAAGGTACGGAAAACCCATTGGCGGCAGTAGAGGATCCAGAGATGCCCACCGAGCCGGAATCTTCCCACAGGGCTTTGTTTTCCGTTTTTGCGGGAGTGGCAAGCGGTACGCTGACGAGCATTTTCCTGTTCCTGTTGGCATTCGTTGATTCCAGCATCCAGTCGCCGTCCCAGTTTCAACGAATGACCAAACTGCCATTGGCAGGACATGTGAACCATGTAAAGGTGAAAAATATGAACCTGCAACACCTGTTCGCCCATACCCAGCCTGAACAGGAACTTGAAATCTTTAAAGAAAATATCCGAAAGCTGCGTACGACGATTGAAAACGCAGGCGCAAAAAGCATCCTCTTTACCAGCCCAAAAGAGCAGGAAGGAAAATCCTTCCTGATCGTACTGCTGGCCTATGCTTTTAGCCTGAACAATAAGCGGATCCTCATCATTGACACCAACTTTAAGAATAATACATTGTCTGGTTTCAAGACAAAATCTTTTATTGAAATCAACACAGATCCTGCTGGCGGAGGGTATCTCGGGCACGTTGGGACAGGCCACAAACAACTGCCGCCGGTAGCTGAAAACGGCCCGGAAGATCCCTATCTGAAAAACATTGACATTGTCGGGAACAAAGGTGGCAGCCAAAGCCCGTCAGAAGTGCTGGCAGGCAAGGATTTCAAAAAAGTCATCGAGCAATACGCCCGGAAATACGATTACATTTTCCTGGAAGCGGCAGCCATGAACAAGTATTCCGACGCCCGTGAATTGTTGCCCTATACTGATAAAGTGTTGGCTGTCCTGTCATCCCAGTCCCCCATCGGCAATGCGGACAGGGATACTCTCGACTTCCTCCGCAACCTGAATGGAAAAATGCTCGGCGGGATCCTGAACAATGTAGATTTGAAAAATATTTGAAAAGGAGGACGGTGGACGGTGGACGGCTTTACCCGTCCGCCGTCCACCGTCCTCCATAAACCGTAAACCGTTTGAAGAACTCATACTGGCTCCGTTCCGGTTTTTATACGCTGTCCGAAAAGGCAGCGGCGTTGTTGTTCGGCTTCGGCGGGGCCATCCTGCTGTTCCGTACGATTTCGCAGGAGTCCTTCGGGGTTTGGGTGCTGTTCCTGTCCATTACTTCCATCCTGGAGGTTGGCCGGATCGGGCTTCTTCAAAATGCCCTGGTAAAATACCTCGCCACCAGCAGCGGCGACGAGGAAGCGGGAAGGATAACAACAGCCTCCCTGGTGCTGAACTTCCTATTGACATCCATCATCGTACTATTTCTGCTTTTGCTCTCCATACCCATCAGCCACTGGCTCGATGCGCCGGAACTTGCCGGGTTGCTGAAGATTTACTGCTTGACTACCATGGCGTTGATTCCTTTTTTTCAGGGAAATTATATCCAGCAGGCCAACCTTGATTTCCGGGGGATTTTCTGGAGCAACGTGGTAAAAGGTGGCATCCTCTTTTTTTACATCCTGTTTCTGTTTGTCAACAAAGTGGAGGTCAATTTACCCCAACTGGCGTTTTGCCAAGTCGCAGCAGCTATTGGGGCGTCCATTACGGCATGGGTGTTTGCCAAACCGTATTTCAGGTTCAGCAAAAAACTGGATTGGGGTTGGGTAGAAAAGCTTTTCCATTTTGGAAAATATGTCTTTGGCACCAACCTCAGCACCCAGTTGTACAAAAACGTGGACAAGCTGCTGCTGGGCGGATTGCCGGGCGGCGGAAAAATTGCGGTGGCCCTGTACGATGCTGCCATCCGGGTCACCAACCTGACGGATGTGCCGACAGCCAGCATGGCCAATATGTTGTTCCCGCAAAGTGCAAAACGGATGCAGGACGGGAACGGGGCGGTGAAAAAATTGTATGAAAAAGCGGTGGGGGCCATTCTCGCTTTTATGGTGCCCTGTATTATTGGGGTCTTGCTGTTTGCGGACTGGATCATCCTGCTGGTGGCCGGGAAAGAGTATGCAGAAGCAGCGAATATCCTGCGGATCACAATTCTCTTCGGCCTGTTTATGCCTTATGCCGTGCAGTTCGGCACTGTGTTGGACAGTATCGGAAAGCCCCGCATCAACTTTATCTACACCATCGGGAGCCTGGCGCTGACAGCCGTCTTGAATTTTGTCTTTATCAACAAATACGGCGCTTTCGGGGCTGCCATTGGCACTTTGTCCGCTTATGCGGTGACTTTTGTGTTTATGCAGGCATTTTTGCGCAAGCATTTGAAAGTCAACCCCTTGAACCCGTTTGTTTACATGGTGGAATTTTATGGCAAATGCCTGAAATTTGGATTGGACTACAACAAGGACAGGGTAGGGGCCGAGACGGTCGAACCTTTCCAGGCGGCTGAAAAATGACAAAAAGGAATTTTTTTCAGCCGCCCGCAATAAACCCAAAACCCTTAACCAAAACATGAACCAGCAGCCACTATCGGTTGCTTAAAACACACCCGCCATGCCCCCCCTGCTTAATAAACGGCGGCAGCAAAAATTGCCGTTTGAAGATTGGTTGAAACAATCATTGCATGGTCCTATGATAACTGCAACTCTATACCAGGAAGGCATCACCTATGCCGAACAGAACTTCCTCGACGAAAGCGCCAACCATCTCCGGGTGGACAAGCAACTCCTCAAGGAAAAATTCAACCTCAACAAAAACAAGGTGCTCGACTTTGGCTGCGGCATGGGCGGCATGAGCCTTTGGTATGCCTCCAATTGGGACTGCCAGGTCTATGGCGTGGACATTGACCGCCACCACGTTAAGATTGCCAACGACCTCAAAAACAGGCACCAGGTAAAAAACGTGACCTTCGAAGTGCGCAACGTGCTCGAACGCCCCTTTGAGGAGAAGTTCGACTTCATCGTGCTGAACGATGTGGCCGAGCACATCCAGTTGCCCATCCTTGAAAAGATATTTAAGGCATTGGGCCAATCACTGGCCTATGGCGGTTCTATCTATGTCTCCTACCCACCCTGGAGGAGCCCCTACGCATCGCATGTCCAGCATGTGACGGGTATCCCCTGGTGCCAGTTCCTGCCGCAGGGAATGCTGATGAGGATGATTGAAAAGAACAACCGCCCGATAGTAGGGGAAGAGGAGAGCGACCTGGTTGCTGCCTACAAAGGGCTGAACCACCTGACGCATAAGAAATTGATGAAGAGCATTCAAGGTAGTGGGCTGGTGCCTGTTTACCGGAAAAGCCATTCGTTCATCAATAAATTGCCTGGTTTGAAAAACCTCAACCTTAGGATCTTCCCCTTCGACTTTTTGGTGACCAAAGAATTCGTGTTGCTGAAAAAGGAGAACGAAGCCTATAATGCCGGATTTATATAATCCTGCCTTTTGATACCCTTATTTCGGTAAACTACTAACCGTTTTTACCCATTCATCCCCCTGAAAATTCCTAACCCTATGCATGCTGATTTAGACATCATTTATTTCACCCTTTTTCCCTGGGACAACGCCTATTCGTCGGTCTCCCTGTCGTTTACAAGGGAATTTGCCAAGAATAACCGGGTGTTTTACATCAACCACCCTTACTCTGTAAAAGACTTTTTGAAAGGTTGGAAACAGCCGATGGTGCAGCAACGGAAGGGGGATTTGCTGGCCAACAAAATGCGCTACGAGACCATTCCCGAATTGCCGGAGGTGGTGGCCGTTCAACCACCGCTTACCCTGCCCATTAACTGGATGCAACCGGGCAAAACTTACGACAAGCTGTATGAATACAACAACCGGATCATCGTCAACACCATCCGGCAGGTGGTCAAGGACTACAAGCTGAAAAACTACATCTACCTGAACTGTTTTAATCCTTATTACGCAGGTGTTTTGCCAAAAGACATGAAGCCCCGGCTGAACATCTACCAGTGCATAGACGACATGACACAGGAGGCCTACACGGCAAAGCACGGCGCAAGGGTAGAAGAAGAGGCTCTCCGGAATGCTGATATTGCATTCGTCACTTCCCGTATGCTGCACCGCCTGAAAAAACACCTGAACCCCAATACGTACGTCCTGCACAATGCTGTGGACATTTCCATTTTCAGGGAAGCTTTGGAAGGGCCGCTACCCAGGCCTGAAGAGCTGCAAGGCGTCAAAGGAAAAATCATCGGGTTCACCGGGAACATCAATGAATACAGGCTCAACTACCCGCTTTTCAAAAAAATAGCGGAACAGCACCCAGATAAAACACTTGTACTTGTCGGCCCGCTCAACAGCGAATGTTACAAGGATTACGGCCTGGACAAAATGCCCAACGTCATTCTGACGGGCGGAAAGCACATCCGGGAACTGCCCGCTTTTTTGCAGCATTTCGACGTGGCTATCATTCCATTTTTAAAAAACAAACTAACTGCAAGCATTTATCCTTTGAAAATAAACGAGTACCTTGCAGCAGGAAAACCAGTGGTCGCCACGGATTTTTCGGAAGACATTCGTAGTTTTGCAAAGGATATTTACCTCGCCGAATCGGAAGATGCATTTGTAAACCTGATCAATAAGGCCATTGGGGAAAACTGCCGGGAACTTGTCGCACAACGGGTGGCTACTGCCAACCAGAACACGTGGACAGAGCGGGTGAAGCAATTCTGGGAAGTGGTGGACGAACATTTGGCAGGGGTCAGGCAATTGGTATAGAAGCATAAATTAAGTACACACTTTCCATTTGAACAATACAGCCCGGTACAACCGTTTGAGGACGTGAAAGCCGGTGCGTTATTAACCAAAACAAACATTATGACTGCAACGCCCAACACAATCAGCCTGCCCGATACCAAATATTACCTGAATGAAAGATACAGGGATCTGCAGGCCATCGCTAGGGAGTACAAACAGGCCTATCAACAGGGGGATCCCTTTCCCAATATCGCTTTCGAAAATTTTTTCAACCCGGATGTGCTCGACGCCATCCTCGACGAATTCCCCAACCTGGAGAGCAAGGAAGACATCCGGTACCAAACACCCAATGAAATAAAACTGGCCTCCCGTGGGGAGCGCCGCTTCGGGCCGGTGGCCAAAGCATTTGCCCACTTCCTCAATTCGGAACCGTTCCTCCTCTTCCTCCAGGAACTGACGGGCATCGACGAAACCCTTATGCCCGACCCCTACTTTGAGGGCGGCGGCTTTCACCAGACCAAGCCGGGAGGTTTCCTGAAAATACATGCCGATTTTAACAAACACCGCCAGACCGGCCTCGACCGAAGGCTGAACGTGCTGGTTTACCTGAACAAAGATTGGATGGACGACTATGGCGGCCATTTTGAACTGTGGGACAGGGACATGACCCGCTGCGTGAAAAAAATATTGCCCGCCTTCAACACCATGGCCATGTTCACCACCTCCGATTTTTCCTATCACGGCCTGCCCAACCCGCTGACCTGCCCCCCTGACCGGAGCCGGAAATCATTGGCCTTGTACTATTACACCAATGGACGCCCTGCCCATGAAATCAACCATGGATTGGAAGATCATACCACACTTTTCAAGGCCCGTAAAGGCGACGAGGTGGACGCACAAATGAAAAAATTCAATACCAAACAGGCCATGAAGGATTTGGTAAAAGACCTTCTGCCACCTATTTTGACCAAGACCGCTAAAAAAGTGGTCAAATAAATTTGCTATGAAAGAAAGAAACGAAAACGGCGAAATAGAGCTTTCGCAAAAGGAAAGATTCCTGGAGTTTGCGGCAGTCGGCATGTGCTTCATGCTGCTGCTGGCCTGCTTCCTGAAAGTGATGTTTTTGTAAACAGAATACAGAGGCCCCTCCGAAGAAATATTTGAATGGGTTAGGAATCGGGAACCTGGCTTTTCCAATTCGGGACGAGCTGGTTCCCATTCTTTTTTAGAAGCAAGGATATGAGATGGGAGAAGTGATAACAGGCTCGGCATTAATTTCAAGTTCTGCAAGGCCTCGCTTCCCAATCCTCCCTCCCTACTTCTAAACACCCGCAGTCTATGAGAAAATGGCTTTTCAAAACACAATCCAAATCGCTGGTTTAAAAGATTGGCTGGTGCGCCAGGTAATCCACCAAAAGCTCAACAACCCCCTGGGTTACGGCATGGCCATATTCGGAGCGGTTGGGCTGTCCTGGGTACTTTCCATGCTGCCGTTGAAAGTAGCAATGCTGATAGTGGGGGGGATGGTGGGCATACCC
Source organism: Lewinellaceae bacterium (assembly GCA_020636005.1). Lineage (GTDB taxonomy): Bacteria > Bacteroidota > Bacteroidia > Chitinophagales > Saprospiraceae > UBA6168. The sequence goes on along the minus strand of JACJYR010000005.1, from coordinate 93,288 downwards.
GTCGTGGTAGCTTGTTTTGCCAATCTTTTTTTGGGTATCAATGTGATGCTGGTGGCAGGTTTCTTCCTGGGCCTGGCGGCCAAATACACCAATGCCCCAATCGGCACGGCGCTCGATGGCCTGATGGTGCTCATGCTGGTCGGCCTCCTGGTGCGCCTGATAAAAGAGAAGGACTTCAGTTTTGCGAAAAGCCCCATCAGCATTTTCATCCTGGCCTGGATCTACTACAACCTGCTGGAAGTGCTCAACCCCTGGGCAGGCTCAAAACTAGCCTGGGTCTATACCGTGCGCACGGTAGCGCTGCTGCTGGCTATCTACTTCGTGGCAGCCTATGCCCTTGATTCAAAACGGCGCATTTTCACCACGGTGAAAGTCATCCTGGGCCTGGCCTTCTTCTCGGCACTCTATTCCCTTAAACAGGAATTCATTGGTTTCAGCAATGCCGAAATTACCTGGCTACATGCCGACGAAGAGCGCTTCATGCTCATTTTCCAATGGGACCGGATGCGGGTGTTTTCACTCTTTTCCGACCCGACCACCTTTGGCATCCTGATGGGCTACATGAGCGTGTTCTGCCTCCTGCTGGCCAGCGGGCCTTTCAAAATCTGGAAAAGAATAGCACTGGTTATTTCAGGCATCTCTATGCTGATGGGCATGGCCTACGCCGGGTCGAGGACGCCCTTCGTCATGCTTCCCATGGGCATTGTTTTTTTCATGGTGCTCACGTTTAAGCGGGAAACCATCCTGGCCTGTATCGTCTTCTTCATGCTGGGTACGGTGATGGTGTTGAAGTCCACCAACAGTGCAGTGATCTGGCGCATCCAGTCGGCCTTCCGGGGCGAGAGCAGCGATACCATCGAAGTACGGATGAAAAACCAGGAAAGGGTGCAGCCCTACATCCACAGCCACCCCGTTGGGGCAGGGCTGGGCAGCACGGGCTACTGGGGGAAAAGGTTTACGCCGGATAGCTGGCTGGCCAGTTTCGCACACGACAGCCTCTATGTGCGCCTTGCCGTGGAGACGGGCTGGATTGGTTTGATACTGTATATGAGCCTGCTCTTTGTGGCCATGAAAACGAGCATTTACTATTATTTCAGGGTAAAAGACCCGACCATCAAAACCATGTACCTGGGCTTTACGATAACGGTGTTTTTGCTGGCGCTGGCGAGCTATCCCCAGGAGGCCATCACTTTGCTGCCTACCAGTATTGTGTTTTATGTGATGCTGGCTATGATTGTGAGGTTAAAGGATTTTGATCCCAACTTTCAGAAGATACAGGCGCTTTAAACCGTCTTTGGAGTAGAAAAAGCAGAAGTTGATGAGGTGAAAGTGGTAAATGAATCAAAGTTGGACATGAATATGATCATCATGCCTTGCAGCTTTGCAGCCTTGAAATCTAATTTTTTCGAACTTGCCAAGGCCTAATCTATTTTTCAAATGCGGCTCCAGTAAAATTTTCCCTACCGTTTTTTCCTCTGCAAAAAGGCGGATCATGTCCCTTGTCCGCTCTTCATCAAAGCTGTATTTTTCTTTGTCAAAACGGCCGAGGTAATCCCTTTCCAGATTTCTGTACCAATTGCCCTGCTTTTTACATTGATCGTCAAAATCTATTTCACCGGTTTTAGGCTCTTCGCTCGCACCGTAACCCAACCTTGAAGGGGTTCCAAAAATAGGTTTAGCTCTCACTGTTTCTTTCCAATGTAGCGCAACGTCGAGTTTCTTGCCATCCCGGTGGCTGAAATGTGGTTCCAATGGATAACCGTCAAAAAATGGGAAGTTGGCGTCCAGGTAACAAATGACAGCGTCTGGATATTTTGCTGCCATTTTTTCTGCCACATTTTCCGCAGCGGCTTTCAATGCGGGTTTGACATAATGGTGGTTTAAAATACAGTAGTAAAAGACATTGTGTGGCCTGAGGTGTGAGTTATTCCAAACAGGCAAAGGCACCCTGCCACACTGCCATTTCGCCAAAGGCGGCACAACCAACATAGTTGTCAAGAGGTAAAGGCCAGTGAACACCCCTGTTTTGGCTAAAAAACACAATGAACGGGAATGGAATAAATTATTGATCTTGTGGAACAATGGCAGGCAGATGAGCCAAACAATACCACCAATCTGGGTGAATAAGGTCAGTACGGCAAAAATTATCAGGTGGAGCAGAACCTTAAAGAAAGTCATTTAGTCATATTTAATACAAAGGAAGCCAAGTTCATCAAGTAATGCAAGCCTGACAAAATCAATAACTTAGGACAAAAAAAGCCCGCCGGAAAGCTCCGGCGGGCAAGTCAAGAAGAAACCAGACCACTATTTCAGGTCCACTTTACCTTGTAGCAATTGAATATTCCCATCCTTCCTTTTTAATCCACTTTTACAAACCGCTGGGACACGACCTTTTTGTCGCCCGTCACCACTTGCAGCATATACATGCCGGCGGGCAATTCGCTGATGTTCAGTTTATTGGGCACATTGCTGTCGTCGAAGGAGAACAGCACCTGCCCAGTTATGCTCACGATGTGGCCTGCCACGGGTTCCATGTTCATCCAGGCGATGTTCACCAGGTTTTTGGCAGGGTTCGGGAAGAGGTTAAAACTGCCCGTTTCCGTTCCGGCGAGGTTGAAGCTGAGGCCATTGTCGCTGCGGCTTTCAGGGCCGGTTAGTTCCTGCCCGCCAATGCCTGATTTCACTTCCAGGCGGTAGTCTTCCACTTCGCCGTAGCCGATTTCACCGCACGGGGCCGGGAAGCCGCCATAGCGCATGGACACCCGGCAACCGTATTTTCCGGAAGGCAAGGTATCTGGGAGGGCGAATGCACCGAAAACCAATCCCTTGCTGGGGCCGCCTTCAAATATCTGCTCCGTGTCGTCAAACAACTGGTCGCCGTTCAGGTCCACCCATACCCTCCAGTATTCATAGTAGGCTGTTTCATTGTTGAAACCAGGTACCAGTACGATACCGGTAGGCTGGCCTGCGGTCACGGTAGCCGGCAGGTCGGTGAAGTCGGCATAGCCACCGTCGTTGCCGGATTCGTTGAGCAGGCTGCCGATGCCGACTGTTTGGATAAATTCGTATTTCGAGTTGCCTTTTGAGGAACAGAAAGGCACGAGGTTGACCAGGTAATCTTCTGTTTCACCATAGAAAGAAAAACTACAGCTCGATGGATCGTTGCCAAAGAACATCGTGACCCGCATCCGTGCTTCTCCTGTAAATGCGCTCCAGGGAACGATGAAGCTGCCCGTGACTGGAGTGCTGCTCGGCGAGGTGGTGGCAAAGACCAGTTCGGAAGCATCGAAGTTGAAATCCTGGTTCATGTCAATCCACACCTTCCAGTTTTCGCCATAAGCCGAACCATTGAAGCCGGGGCGCAGGTAAATCTCGTTGCTGTCGCCCTTCAGGATATCGAGTGGGCCTAAGCTGGTCGTGAAATCCGCATAGCCCCCATTGTTGCCGGACACGTTCATGGCCCCGTTCAGGCCGACTGCCTGCACATACTCGTACTTTGTGTTGCCGAGCGAGGGGCAGTAGGGCTGTATGTCAACGGTGTAATCTTCCACTTCGCCGGAGAAGGTGCCGCAGGCCGTTGGCAACGAGCCAAACCGCATGGCCACCCGCATCCTCGTTTTGCCAAGCGCGGCATTGGCGGGGATGTTCAGCGTACCGGTCGTAGCGGTAGAGGAGCCGGACGGGCTGGAGTAAACCAATTCGCCCGGGTCGTTGAAGTCGTCGTCCTTGTTGATGTCAATCCAAATCCTCCAGTACTCGCTCCAGGAGCCGGTAATGAAGCCGGGCGTCAGGGTGAAATCCACCGAACCGCCACGGTGGAGGGGCGTACCGATGTTGGTGAAATCAGCATAGCCGTAGTTGTTGCCGGAGAGGTTGTCAATGGTGCCCAGTTGCACCCGGTTGATGAATTCGTAGTTGGTCAGGCCGGTGGTGAAGCAGTACCCGCTGCAATTGACCGACAGGGTAAAGTCGCCTTTGGCCCCGTTGAAGCCATCCACAACGATGAAGTACATGCCGGGGGTGGCATTGGCCACGGTAGCGGAATTGTTGCCTTCTGCCAGGCAGTTGCTTTCGCTGCAGGCGTCGAGGATGATCACGTCCAGGTCAGCCGTCAGGTTGGATAAGGTGGCCGTGATGGTCGTGGTTTCGGTGGTTTGCAAAATGTACACCTTCTCCGGGCCGGACTGCACCCAACTGTTGCAACCATAAGTCGTCACGTTGTTCACGCCGCCGATGGTCGTGCCGTTCACCGGTACGCCACAATAGATGTTTTGGGCAGTGGCACAGTCGAGGAACGACTTGCTCAGGCAGGAGGCGGCAGCCACCTTGCTGCGGATGAGGTTGCCGGGCTGTGTGCCGAAGCCGAGGTTGAAGTTTTTACCGGCGGCGGTCAGGTGGCAGTAGCTCATGATGGTGCCGCCGTTGACCGGGGCAGGGCCTGCTGCGCAACCACCTGACGTGGCAAAGCAGTTGTCCAGGGCCTGGTTGCCGCCTGCTCCCCACACGCAGTCGTGGGTGTGCGGCGAGCCGAGGTTGTGGCCCATTTCGTGCGTCACCACATCAATTGTCCAGGAATACAGCGGGAAGTTGTTGTACGTATTGGAAATGTTGCTGTACGCCGTATGGTAGCCGATAGTCGGATGGCAGAGCACGTCAATCCAGGCGATGCCGCCGTGGCCGACCGGTTTGGTGGAGATGAGGTGCGCAAGGTTGCCATTGATGCCGGTGGCATTTTTCTGGGCGTAGAACTTGTTGAGCACATCGCCGGAAGTGCTGGAAGCATTGATAGGGTAGGGGTCGGCCACCGTCCAGACCAGCACCTGCGAGATTTGCGCTGTGATGCCTTCATTGTGGTAAATCGTGGCGACCATGTTGAACAGGCCCGTCACGAAATTGGTCACGTTGGCGACGCTGCTGCCGTTGTCCTGGTAGGTGCGGAAGTCTGCCTCGAACTGCACCTTAACGATGTTCTTGGCACCGGCCATTTCTGCCACGTTCACGTTCATGCCGTTGCCTTTGAGGTGTTCTTCCATCGATGCCCCACAATAGTTGGGGTTGGCCACCTTCAGTTTTTCATCGTTGTAAAAAACATAACTGGTGGCATGGCGCCCGGCATCCGATGGCTTCATAGCCCCCAGCACGAAGTTCTTGTCTTCGATGCTCATCATGGCCATCACCTCCCCGCCTGTCACGCTCAAGGCTGCGAAAGAGACCCCGTCGGAGCCCCTGTCCAATACCTGACCGGTGTAGTAATTGCCTGCCTGGTAGGGTATTTCCACCCCTTTTTCATTGGTCACTTTGAAATCGGGGGCCAGTATTTCCTGCCGTTCCAGCAAAAGCTCGATGTTGGAGCCGTTCTGTTGCGGGATGCGGAACAGGATTTCCCGGGGCTGGTTTTTCAGGGCCGATTGGAGCATGGCCGCATCGAAGTTGAGGTAGGTGGCCTCTTCAACGATATTGCTGTGCGTGCCCCGGTCGGGCGAAATGGTGAACGGTGAAACAATGGTGGAGGGAAGGGTAGTGGCCTTGCTTTTCTTCGCCTGTTGCAGGGGTTCCCGCTGTTGGGCCTGGGCCAGTGCAAGGGTTGAAAAAAGGATTGCTAAGGTTAGCAAACGGGTAGAAAGGAAACAGTTGAACAGTTTCATAAAAAAGGTTTTTTGGTGCTTCCTGCTCCCGGCATTTGCCAGGCTGCAAGCCGCATTGTTTAAGAAAAATGTTGTTGGAAAGTGGTTGAGATTGTTTAAGGATCGAAGGAAAAATAAAATGACTATTTTTCTTAAAAAAAACCTCCATTGCTGGGGTTTTCAAAATCAAAATGGTGAAGTTATTTTTTCATCCTTACTAAAATTGTTTGGTCGGGTTTGAAAAACGGTTGATGGCCGTTGCGGGCGTGGTGCGCCAATCCTAACAGCTATCAAATAATTTTCAAACTACCGCTGATGATAAAGATAAAAGTGGTTTTCTGGTGGTTAAATCCATTTGGTATCCAGGGGTTGTTTTTTGGGTAAATAAGCTGGCAGCTACTCTTTTTTGAAATTGGATATTCAGAATATTGGATGTTCGAAGCGCTATTTGCTTTCTGAAAAAGCTTGGCTTACGAACTAAAGCGGTGGGCTGAAATTGGGTGTGAAATTGTCAAATACGTCCGTTTATCGGGAAGCCTATCTTTGCGTTACCAAAAAGTTGAAAAAAAATTTCGTGGAAAAAAAAATGCAGGAATTGCGGGTGCTTCATGTCTCTTCGGCCCTGTCGTGGCGGGGCGGCGAACAGCAGGTGGCCTATCTGGTGGAGGAGCTTCGGCTGCAGGGCGTCCCCCAGTGGGTGCTATGTGCGAAAGACTCTGAAATGGAGAAATGGTGCCGCCAAGCTGGGGTCGCTTTTTTCACTTATCAAAAATGGACTTCGTTCAATCCGTTGGCAGGTTGGCGCATCCGGCAGGCCTGCATCGCCACCGGCGCCACCATCGTGCATACCCACGACTCGCATGGCCACACCTATGCCGTGCTGGCCGCTAGTTTATTTGGCAACCAGGCACCCCTTGTCATTCACCGCCGGGTAGATTTTCCGATAGGCAAAGGCTGGTTGTCAAAATGGAAGTACAACCACCCGGCCGTGGCGAGGTTTATCTGTATTTCCCAGGTAATCTATGATATGGTGGCCGCCGGAGTAAAGGATCCTTCCATCCTGGAACTTGTAAACAGCGGGATCGATCTGGGCAAGTTCGGGCTGGATGAAACAGGCAAGGGATTGCAAAAAAGCAAAGCTCCCGGCAGCATTTTGAGGAAGGAGTTCAAGGTGCCTGACGGCAGGTATATAGTGGCCAACGTAGCAGCTATCGCCCCCCACAAAGACTACTTCACATTTGTGAAAACTGCGGAAATATTAATCCGGGAGCGTTTCCCAGCCTGGTTTTTTGTCATCGGTGCCGATGGCGGGGAGGAGCAGGCCATCCGGCATTTTATCAGGCAGAAAAACCTTGAAGAATATTTTGTTTTTACTGGCTTCCGCAACGACATCCCCCAGATTTTACCCGAAGTGGATGTACTGCTTTTTACCAGCAAAACAGAGGGCCTGGGCGGGGCCATTTTTGAAGCTATGGCGTGCGGCGTGCCCATCGTGGCCACCGCAGCCGGAGGCGTGCCCGAAATAGTGGTAGATGGTATCAGCAGCCTGCTGGCCCCGGTGGGGGATGCTGCGATCCTGGCGGGGCACGTCCGGCAGGTGCTTGGTGAACCGGGCCTGAAAACAAAACTTGCAGACAATGCTTTCAAGCGGCTGCCGCAGTTTTCCAAAAAGAAGATGGCTCGTGAAGTGATGGATGTTTACAAAAAATGCCAAGTTCATTTCCCCTCAGCCAGTAAGTAGTAGTTTGAAATGGTTCGACAATGTTTAAAAATGGGTTGAATTTGTCGTAAACTGTTATGTACTCGACGCCAATAGATTTTGTGCAAATGAGCACCAGGGTTGAGACAGTATAGATGGTTGAGAAGGGTTGATATGGGTTATTCCTCAACCCTTCTCAACCCTCTCAACAAAAAATACGGTTTGCACAAAACCCATTGGTGCGGAGTATAATTCGCTGAATCCCAACAATTTACTGGCGTGAATCTTCGATTTCAACCTGCACCAATTGGGCCGAGATATTTTACCAGCCTGCTTAACCAACTGCCGGAACACCCAATTCGTCAGCCCCCCGTCACAAACCCATTGGCCTGAAAAGCGTTTTTTCCCAAAAGGATTACCTTTGCCCATCTTTGCTGAAATGCTTAGCATCGGAGGAAAAATAAATTGAAGGATTTATTTGGTAAAAAACCTTTCCCTCATATTTGGAGAGGGGTGGAGCCATCTCAAGTTGTTTTTTACTCGTTCCTTCGTGAAATGCTGATGGATGCAAAACAAAACACATGATCAAACGGGTATTGAAAAATCAATTTTCACATTTTGCCCTTTCAGTTCAACCAATACGCAATGAAAAAATCTTTGTTTTTTGCCCTTGCAGGCACCCTTGTATTGCTGATGTCCTGTTCCAATGACTTTGAAGTCTCGGCACCCTGGAAAAATATACCCGTGGTGTACGGCCTGATGGACTATGAAGATTCCGTGCACTATATCCGGGTGGAAAAAGCATTCCTTGACCCCGATGCCAACGCTTTGGATGTAGCCCAGATCGCAGATTCACTTTATTACGACGATGCTACTGTTGAATTGGAAAGGATAGGATCCAATCAGCCCATCCTGTTGGAGCGGGTGGACGGCAACAAAATCTGGCGGCTGGTACCCACAGGCATGAACCAATACGACACGATCTTCCCTTACCAGCGGAAAGAGGGCATTTTCGCCAACGCACCAAACTGGCTGTATAAAGTGGACGCCAACATATTTAACCTGCAGCCGGGCGACAGTGTGCGCCTCTCCATCAATCGGGGGGACAATCTGCCACTGGTGACTGCCAGCACCACCGTGCTGGAATCTTCGAAGTTCCGGGGCAAGATCGATAAAGACAACATCGGTTTCCCATATAACCTGGATGTGACTTTTGAATGGTCGTCCGATGTAGATGCCAGGATTTTTGACTTGAGCCTGGTATTCAATTACGTTGAGCAAAATGTCAACAACCTGGATTCCATTGTCCATAAGTCATTGGTGTGGGATTTGGTGAAACGCAAGCGCTATGAAACGCCTTTGGCCAAATATGAATACACCATTAAAGGGGCTGAATTTTATGAATTCCTGAGAGGCAGGATACCAGCCGACCCTAATATCAAGCGGGTGCTCGACCCCTACAGCCCAATAGAATACATCCTGACTGCGGGCGCCTCCGACCTGGAAAAATACATTTCGGTCGCCACTTCCAATTCCGGTATTACCAGTTCGCAGGAGTTGCCCGTCTATACCAATTTGTCAGAGGGGCTGGGCATATTTTCATCCGTGCACGTGCTTGTCAAGGACAGCATACTGCTTGACAAATCCACCAGGGACTCCCTTATCGATGGCATTTATACCAAAGACTTAAATTTTAACTGAGGATTAGCTGAAACTGGGCCGCCAGGACGAAGGCCGGGCCGGGGCCGTGCTGCTTCCCGGTATCAGGTTTTTTATTGAAAACGCCAACTGCTTTCTGAAAAGGAGGTTGGTATTTTAGTTACCTTGCCACCCTGCCTCCACTGATTCGATGAACCTAAAAAGATAGTATAGTATGAAAAAAATATCCTGCCTCCTTGGCTTGTTGTTCCTCCTTTCTGTTGCCTCCTTTGGCCAGTCTGTTACCAATGATTCAGTGTTAGCTACGATCAGGAAACAGGGCATGGAACGAAGCCAGGTCATGGATATCGCCGCCTGGATCACCGATGTCTATGGCCCAAGGCTCACCGGTTCGCCCATGCTTGACAAAGCAACCGAATGGGCACAGCAGCAATTAAAGGACTGGGGCTGTCAAAACGTCCAACTCGACGAATGGGGCCCGTTTGGCAGGGGCTGGGAAATGGAGCACTTCGACATGCACTGCGAAGCGCCCATGTACTTTCCCATCATCGCTTACCCACAAGCCTGGTCTCCTTCCACCAATGGCACCGTCACGGGGGAAGTCATCTACTTGAACGCTTCAACGGAAGAAGATCTGGAAAAATACAAAGGCAAGTTGAAAGGCAAATTTGTCCTCATTGACACCTTGAGGGCGCTGAAAGAATGGGAAGACCCACTGGCCAAACGCCTCACACCGGAGGAACTGCTGGAGATGGCCAATGCCCCGATGCCCGCCAAGCGTCCCTTCCGCAATTACCCGAGAAGCGGGCGGGAGTTCTACCGGGCTTTGGTGAAATTCCTGTATGATGAACAACCCCTTGCGACAGTTGACCGGAGCTACAAAGGGGATCTGGGTACGGTGTTCGTGTCTGGTGCCCGGGCAAAGGAAGGCAGCCCACGGGACGAGGGCGCCGAAGTGATGCCACAGGTGACTATGGCTGTAGAACATTACAACCGCATCTTCCGACTGCTGCAAAAAGGAATACCCGTGACACTCAGCATGGACTTGAAAGCCAAATATACCAACCCTGATGGCATGGAACACAACATCATCGCCGAAATCCCCGGCACCGATCTGAAGGCGGAGGTGGTCATGTTTGGTGCCCACTTCGACTCCTGGCACGCAGGCACGGGAGCCACGGACAATGGCGCCGGCAGCGCCGTCATGATGGAAGTCGCCCGCATCCTGTCGGAAACCATCAAGGAAACAGGCATAAAGCCACGAAGAACCTTGCGGATTGCCCTGTGGACGGGCGAGGAACAGGGGCTTTTGGGGTCAAAATCTTATGTCAGGAAACACCTGGCCGATACAGACGACCTTGGCAACCTGCAGGACGTGAAGCCGGAGCAGGAAAAAATTTCTGCCTACTACAACCTGGACAACGGCACCGGTAAGATCAGGGGCGTCTATTTGCAGGGCAACGACCAGGTAGCCCCTATTTTCCGGGAATGGCTCGACCCGTTCAAAGATTTGGGCGCTACCACACTGACCTTACAGAATACCGGTGGCACAGATCACCTTTCCTTCCACGCAGTCGGCATCCCCGGCTTTCAGTTTATCCAGGACAACATGGCCTATTGGTCACGTACGCACCACTCCAACATGGACAACTGGGACCACCTCGTGGCAGACGACCTGAAGCAGGCAGCCACCATCATTGCCTCCTTCGTTTGGCAGACTTCCCAGCGCGATGAAAAATTGCCGAGAAGAAAAATGGAGGAGAATAAAGAAGAGGCCGGCGGCAACCGCTAAGTGACGCTTTCACAGGGGTTTATAGGCGCCTTCATCAAAAAGCCGGCATGTGAAAATCAGTATCCTGCACTTTATAGTTTTTAAAAAATCAAATCAAAGTTGGCTGAAAATCAAATTTTCCTATTTTTGCACCCGCTTTAAAGAAAGCTGGGATTATTGAAGCGGATAGCTTTATTAATCCGATATCTCAATAACATTTTTTTGGGTGGTTAGCTCAGTTGGTTTAGAGCGCTGCTTTGACAGAGCAGAGGTCACTGGTTCGAATCCAGTACTACCCACCTTTTTGAATGGTTAATGGTTAATGGTTAATGGTTAATACTGTAATATTAACCATTAACCATTCATCATTAAGCATTCAAAAAGGGCGATTAGCTCAGCTGGTTCAGAGCGCACGCCTCACACGCGTGAGGTCACTGGTTCGAATCCAGTATCGCCCACCCAAAAAATGAGTGAATGAAGGAAGGATTGAATGAGTGAATAATTCAGTTGTTCTATCATTCCGCCATTCACTTTTTTTATTTTCGGGGTGTAGCGCAGTCCGGTAGCGTACACGTCTGGGGGGCGTGTGGTCGCAGGTTCAAATCCTGTCACCCCGACTTGAAAATCAAGGAGTTATGAATTAAATTTCATAGCTCTTTTTTTATTTGCCAGCAATTTGCCAGCAGATTTTGGCTCAAAATGGCCTGATTTGGCTTGATGTGGTGCGGTAAAATTTTTTCTGTGGCAAAGCATTTTTGATAATTTCTTTTGTAACTTGCGTTAGCTGTCAGGAAATGGTAAGATTGAAACTGACAGAAAAAAGAAAGAGTATGACTTTAGATGTTTTGAAATCGGAAGCGTTAAAACTGAAACGGGCTGAACTTTTCGAGTTCACCAAATTCTTAATTGATGCAATCAAAGTGAAGGAGGGTGGTGGTTCAAATGTTAGCGACACAGAACTTTCTCCTGAGTGGAAAGAGGAAATTCAACGTCGTTGGAAGGAGATTGAAAGTGGTGAAGCCGAACTATTCACGCTTGACCAAATCCAAGCAGAACTGAATAAAGAATTCGGCTTTGACATTACAGTTTCACAGTAGGGCAAGACTTGACATCATTCAAGCTGTAACCTGGTACGAAAACCAGCGAAAGGATTTGGGTAAGCGATTCAACAAAGACCTTGTAGCCGTTTTAAAAAAGATTTCAAAATCTCCGTTTCAATTTCCTATTGTTTTTGAAGAATTTAGAAAAGCAAGGCTTGGCAAGACCTTTCCATTCAGCATCATTTACATAGTTGTTGATGGTACTGTTTACATCATTGCTATTGTACATGACAAGCGAGAACCAGACTTTTGGAAGGAGAGGATTTAATTTTAGTTAAAGGTAAGGTTTAGCAAGATAAATTTTATAGCGTTTTGTGTCCAAAAAATTTTCTATGTAATGGAACTAACCAATCTTTATGTTTGTTTTTTGGGCGATAACTAAATTTTTCATTCCAAAATCTACTTAAAATGGCAAACAAAAAACAAACTTCTAAGGATGTAGCTAAAACTGCCTCAAAGATTTTGCGAGACGACAGGTATAGCAAAGACTCAAAAAAAGTGGCTGGAAGCGCCCTTTCCCAAACAAAAACAACGGGGAAAGGTGGAAAGGGTGGAAAGAAAAAATAATCCAGTAACTGAAATCAATTCTCAGAGCATTAAAGAGCATTTAAACACAGGGTGATATACTGAATTACCCTGTGTTTTTTAGTTTACCAAGATATTAAAACTATCTATTTAAAGATAACACTATATCAAAAAGTGAATTGAGATGAAGGTTGTTTTGAAGTCAGACCCTGATTTGGATTTTTTCATCGGCTTTTTGGGAGGTGAAGAAATTCCGACCAAACAAGATTGGTTTGTACAAATGGTAGGTTATAAGTTCACAAAGGTTGAAGAAGATGGAACTGAAACGGAAATGGACGACTTTGATTTTTACTTTAAAAGGAAGACTGGCAACAACCTGAAAAAATTCAGCGATACATTTAAAGCGCAAATCCAGGAAAATTTAAAAACAGGACACCCATATAAAAAACCAGAAAAATTGGAGGTAATAATAAGTGTATCAATGGATGAAGAAAGACTTGAAAATGTAGATGTTGATAATTTAGCGAAGACGATACTGGATTGTTTTAAAGGTTTGGTATTTGAAGATGATAGTCAGGTAGTTAGTTTAATAGTTTCTAAGGACATAAATGGTTTTTATCCAATCAATGGTCTATTAGTTGGAATTAGGAGATTAAGTAACAAGCAAAGTTGGACTGGTGGAATGAAATTGGCATACCTTGAAGAATTGAAAGAATAAAAGTGACTTACTACAGCCTAAGGTTCATCCTGCTCAAAGCATTCAATTCTGGTTAAGGGTGGCAGATGTTGAAAGCCAACCCTAATACTTCTTGCTTCTAACAAAGGTATGTACCAGGCGAGTATAATTAAATATTATAAATTTACAACCACATCCTTTCAGCAAGTTCTCGTCTTTCCTTCCCTTTGGCTTTTGTATATATGGCCGTGCTATCCATAAACCGATGACCAAGCCAATCTTTAAGCTGATGTAATGGAATCTTGTTTTCTATGGCTCTGACTCCAAATGAATGCCGGAGACCCTTAGCACAAGATTTCTTACCTTCTATCCCTGCTTCTTTCATTACCTTTTTTACATAGTTTTGTCCTGTGCGGTCTGTAAACCTCCAAAGACGGTTTTCTTTTTCAGCTTTTTCCTGCTGGTTATTTCTAATATTGTAAACATCGTTGAGGCGTTCTAAGAAATCTTCTGGTAGGTCGAGGAAGCGAAAAACTCCTTTTCTTCGCCTTTTTAATGTCTCTACAATCACTCCTTTTTCCTCAAAATCAATCCGGTTGCAAAGGATTCCAAGTGCCTCATTCAATCTGCATCCAGTGAAGTAGAGCATCTGACAAAAATATTTTTTATTATTGTCCTGAAATTTTGTGGCGGCAAAGAACCTTTCCCTTTCCTCTTGGTTGAGGTACAATCTTTCACCTGTGAGGTTATCGTAAAGTTCTTTGAGTTCCACCTTTCCTCCTTTCTATGGGAAATACGAAAAGAATCGTATCAAAAGTGGTGCAAAAGTCAAGTGGAAAGGATGGAATGATAGAGTAGGGGATGAGAGTTTTTCGCACTTTGAGAGGTATAGTACGAAAACAATCAGCTTTTTGTAAACGCTATACCTAAGGCATTTGATGTCATTAACTTTCGAAACTTACTTATTTCGTATCCTAATGGTTTTGAGCAAATGAAATTAAAAACAGCAATTCCACGCCATCCAATGAAATTCTTTAGTTTAATATACACTATTATTTGTATATTTTTGATTTACTGTTGTCAATCAACTGAACCCTCGGTTAAAACTTTTGAATGCCCTTATAATGAAATAGTAAGCTTTAAAAAAGATTTGAATATTTCAGATGGAATCCAAAACTATACGAAAGTTGGTCTTATTATCAAAAGTAATTTGAAGGAATTCGGTCAAATAGGTTTTGAAATTTCGGATTCTTTAAAAATGGCAATCAATGATAAGAATCAAATTTTGATTGAAGAAATGACATATTCTTCTGAGCAAGTTGTAAAGCATAATAAATTAATTAATATGATATGTGGAAGATATAAAGAGATACGAGACCTGCCAGACGGAATTGAAAAAGACAGTTTAAAGTATAAGTTAAATATTATCATTGATGAATATTTTACTTTTTTGTTAAAAAGTTTAGAAGATGATTACTCTAACAAAACCAATGATAAGGAACATAAAATCCTTTCCCCAAAGAAGAACTATTTAGTAACGATAAAATTGATAGTTGACTACCAATACATTGATTCAGATATAAAAATAAATGACGTACAACATCCAGTTTCTTTACATGGCGATACTCTTATTACATCGTTACAAGTGTCAGAAGGTCTTGTAAAATTATGTTTAATCCCCAAACATCAAATACAATGTAAACCAATTGGTTTTGAGATAAATAGAGACACTACAATTATAGAAAACTTTATGTGTATTTAAGTCTAAATTTTGTTTAACAACTAAAATTAATTAAATTGTAAGTCAATCAATTTGATTAAAAAATGTTTTCCGAAAAATTATGAAAAAAATTGCATTTACTTTAATAGCTCTATTCTTTTTCAATGTTGTACAAAATTTCGCTCAAAGTAGTAACGAAAAAATGCCTATTGATTGCAATGGGCTAATTGTCTTTAATTATACAAGGGATATAAATAATCCATTTTATGTTCATTTTAGAAGAATATTAATTGAGAAAATGCAATGTAAAGGTGGATTAATTGACCATACAAAGAACAGTACAATAAATAGCCTAAATACAAGGTATGGAATAAATGAAGTTGTTGAAAAAATGCAAGACACCTTTCCAGGCATGAAAAAAGTTCTTTTCCTTGAATACAACATTGTTGGTTTAGGTAAAGTAGATGTTTATGGTACAATATTAACAAATGAAGGAATTATTATTAGCAATTATTCGCAACAATTTGAAATTGAAAAAATTGATGAAACAACTGAAAATGAGAAAGAACCTATAAGAAAATTTGCACTACATATTATGGGAGAAAAAGTTGATGAAAGCGAAAACACATTTAAGGATATTAATAAATTTAATATACTTATTGCAAATTTCAATATTGTTGAAGATTGCCCTCAAAATAGAGCAAGCCCGGAAAAAATAATTTTTGATAGATTAAAGCAAAATTTTGGTAATGATATTATTGAGGTTTTAATTGATAATAATAGCGTTTCAGTAAACAGTGACGAACAAGCAAAAATTAGGAGGATTAAAAAAGATGCAGATTTGATTATATGGTCAGGAAAATATGAAAAAAAATGCAATGGTGGCGAAAAGGCGAATTATAACTACAGCCTTAAAAAGAAAGATGATATTGAATACGTTACAGAGTCGGGTTATAGTAATTTTGAAAATACAATGTACTTGAATGATGTTTGGTTGTCTGATACGATAGGTAGGATTATATATTGGACACTTAGCATCGAAGCAATAAATTCTGGTGAAAGTGAACGTGCGATTAAACATCTATTAAGTTTGAAGGATGATAATATGCAAACTGATAAAGAAAAGTCGGAAAAGTACTTTTTATTAGGAAAAGCTTCATTTTCTTCACATATGAATAAACAAGAATTTGATAAATGTAAAAATTACTTTAATAAAAGTATTAAGCTAAAAAACAGTTCTAAAACACAAAAATATTGGCTTGAACTTTTGATGTTGCTCAAAAATAATCCGACTATATTAAAGGAGGTCAATGACGAGTATGAAACGCAGTCAAATCATTTGTTAAGTAGGGATGACCTTACATTTCCAGTTACGGAAGAAGATTATATATTTTGTATTACCCTTGCTAAAAGAATGAAGAAAAATGATAATTCGGTTGAAAAAATAATTGAATCAGCACCTAAAGATTCATATAAAATTCTAAAATCTTTGGTAGAATATTACGATGCCATGGGTGAAGTCTCAAAAGCTGAGGATTATGCAAAAAAAATAATTGTTAAATATCCCAATGTCGTTGATGGGTATGATTTCTTGGCCAAATCTTTTGAAAACAAAAAAAATTATGTTGAAGCATTAAATTTTTCAAAGAGAGTCGAAGAACTTAGTTTTCAAAATGGTAAAAACTATATTAGACTGGCAAGAATTTATATGAAATTGGGGATTCAAGATTCTTGTCAAAATAATTATTTGAATGGTATCAATGTAGACCTCCAACTAAGTGATTCAATTATTGAAAATTTTTTGGGACTTTCTCCACGAGACAATTTTAAGGATGAAGTAGTGATTAAATCTCCCATACTTGAACCTGATTGTAGTAATTATGAGTTGTTTTACACAGTTCAAAACAATCAAAATTTTTCTACAGCTATTAGATTTTTTGAAAATAAATTCAATATCAATATTGAGACTTTAAACCCACTTTACAACGGAAATGATTTTATTTACGCTGGAACAAAATTAAAAATCTATGACGGGAAAGAGGCTCTTATTCATGAAGTAGGAAATAAAGAAACACTTGGTGCGATAACGGCTAAATATCTATTGATTGATAAGAATATTACAATTGAATCTTTAGCAAAGATTAATGGATTGGAATCATCAGGGAAGATATGTGATGGGCAACTACTGATAATAAAGATAGGATGTTCAACTTATATTAAGACATTCGACAGCTTTTTAGAACGAAGTGAAGTAGCTAAAATCCTTAATGTCTCTGAAGATGAATTAAGATTTCTAAATGGCAGAGTTGACGATAGGTGTAAAAAAAGCAAATGGATACTAAAAAAATAAACTGGTGATACATCTGATTCTATGGAAAATTTAAAATAACATTATTGGTGTTATCTG
This sequence comes from Lewinellaceae bacterium, assembly GCA_020636005.1. GTDB lineage: Bacteria > Bacteroidota > Bacteroidia > Chitinophagales > Saprospiraceae > UBA6168. The sequence goes on along the minus strand of JACJYR010000005.1, from coordinate 76,107 downwards.
CTATGATTGAATAGTGGTTAAGCTAATTTTTTAAAACCGAGAATTGATGAAGTTTTAAAAAGTATTCCTTTAAAGTAATTTCCTTCTCAATTGTCTTTTTCCTGATGTCGACATATACCGAAAAGGGCAAGTCAATGGTAACCCGCTTGACCTTTTCCTTCCCAGAGACTTTTTCGTGAATAGATTTAACCGCCTCCTCCGTATCCGGCTGTGATTCAGCTTTCTTAGGTTTCAGTGATGACAGCTTTTCAAAATCAAAGTCTTTCTTACTCATGTGCTACTCCATTAGGTTTAATTCTTTGGCCATTTCCAGCACCTCTTTTATTAAGTTGACCATTTCACTTTTTGCCTTTGGGTCTGAGTACTCAAAGACACCCTGCCCAGTCACGCTTGCTTCTGTGTAAGCTACTCGGCTATTTATTTTGGATTTGAGGACTGGGACTTCAAAAGAAGATTCAATCTGTTTCGATATGCCCTCGTGGACTTTCTTATGTTCCGAATATTCATTAAGGACAAAGTAAGCTGGTATATTGTCCCGAAACTCCTTAGCGTCCTCGTACCGTTTGAAAAATTCGCCCATCGTCCTGAAATCTTGTGCTCCTGGCCGGATTGGAATCAACAGAATGTCACTCGCCAAAATGATGCGTGTTGCCATTTTAGACAAGCTTGGAGTTCCATCAATCAAAACAATATCATAGTCTTGGTGAAGGTTTTCAATTGATTTTGTCAATGCTTCACTTTCTGCCACCCTTACAACATTAATATTTGGCAGGTCTTTATCTCTTGCCCCAAACCATGATAGGGTATTTTGATTGGTATCTGTATCAACGACTACAACCTTGTAAGAAAGATGGGCGAAGCACACGGCCAAGTTTTGAGTGATGGTGGACTTGCCGACCCCGCCTTTTAGGCTTGTTATCCCTATTATCATTTAACTGTTCCTCGTTATTTTGAAGTAGATTAGCAGTAATCCAGATTTACAGCAATCTGTATTTGTGCAAAAGCATCAAAACGGAAAAGATAAAATACAGAAATCTGGCAATGTGTGTTTACAGGGACACAGTTATGATGAAAGCTGGATAAGCAGAAATACTGATTCCTGTTTTTACAGGAAAGCAGAAAACCTGAATGCAGGTTTGCAGGTTGGATGATTCAAATTGAAACAGACATTTCTTTATTGAGGATAGATTCGGCTTTTTCGATTAACATTCTTGGCGTTACCTTGGTGCTTTCGTATTGTAAGGTGTCCTTTCTAAGGTTTTGGTCTTTTAGTTTCCAAGCAACTGGCCTAAGCGCATCTACATCTTTGAAGTAACAACGCATGGTTATTGTATTCCCTACGTGTTTCGCAATGGTTTTTCTGTACTTCGATTCTTCCCTTGTCTGATTGTCCAAGACTGATTTCATTTCTTGTACCAGGTCGGCATCCCTTCTGCTGAATGACAGGTGCAATTCAATAGGGTATTTATCAGGCGGGAATCTCTTAAACTCAGCCATTGAATCCGGCTTGTTTCTGCTTACGTTGACGAGAATCCTATCGGCTATTAAGTCGGCTACTATCTTTCATCTCCATTGGTTATACTAATAAATAAAAGGGAGGTTCGGATAGTCAAGCAAAAGGTTGCTGTTGAGAAAAAAAATATTCCATTAATTATATAATTGAATTGGTAAAAAATATTTAATTACTCAGGTAATTGTATTAGTTCGCCAATAAATTCAAACTGAGAAAAGTCCCAATCTTTTAATGGTATATTTTCACGCATGAAATCAAGCATTTCATAGAATGCTTTTATCATTGCTTCCTTACCGTTGAACTTACCTTCTAATAACACAAGATTCCAAAGTATGTCATATCTGGCAAGTTTATGTCCTAAGTCTTTTTGGTCACTTAAAGTATGATATGCTAAGTCAAGAAAATATTGGTTCTTTATGATTTCCAGTGGGTAGATTAAATTTTTGCCCTTTAGTTTTGACTGGCTTTGTTGCATGAATCCTGCTTAGATTGTGCGGGATGAAAAGCGGGCTGGTTTTGTATATTTGGTTTTTGCACAACTAAATCTACAAACACACCAGCCCATGTCAAAGGTAAAAAAGGATAACCATACAAGCGACAAGCCGAAAGAAAAATATCAGGTTCTCAATTGGTCAGCTTACAACAAAGCCTTAATCAACCGAGGAGATATCACGATCTATTTCGGTGACGAGGTGACAGACAAATGGTACAGTGATCTGCCCAACCAAAGAGGAGCCCAACCCGTGTACAGCGACCTTTGCATAGAGACACTTTTGACGTTTAAGGTTGTGTTCAAACTGGCATACAGACAGACACAAGGTTTTTCACAAAGTTTGCTCAAATTAATGGGCATAGAGGATTTGGAAATTCCATCGTACACGCAAATTTGCCGTCGTGCAAAAGCCTTGGATATAGCTGTTTATCAGATTCCCCGTAGCGGCCCGATTGTAATAGCTATTGATTCAACAGGTCTGAAAATTTACGGCGAAGGGGAATGGAAAGTCAGGAAACACGGGTATTCAAAGCGGAGAACATGGCGAAAACTTCACCTTGGTGTCGACCCTAAAACCGGTTTCATTCATTGCCACACCCTGACGTTGAATGACGTGGATGACGGGTCTCAGTTGGAAGAACTGGTTGACCAGGTGGAAGCAGAAGTGACAGATGTCTGTCTGGATGGTGCATACGATCACGTAGAATGCTGGGATGGTTTGATCGATAGAGATATAAATCCCATCATTCCACCCCGGAGCAATGCTATCGAATGGTATGAAGAGGTACCTGATGACATCCCTGATTATCCACGAAATGTTGCTGTAAATCGAATGAATGAAATCGGTATAAAGGAATGGAAAGTTGAAACAGGCTATCATCGACGAAGTTTATCAGAGACGGAAATGTTTCGCTATAAAACCATCCACGGCGATAGACTATATTCCCGAAAATTTAGCAGCCAAAAAACCGAAAACGATATCAAAATAAAAGTGCTCAATATAATGACAGCCCAAGGTATGCCTGTTGCTAAACCAAGAAGAGTGGCTTAAGTTGGCGGAAAATTAGCGAAGCTATGTCTGATCGATTCATGCAACAAAGCCGTTTTGACTCCAAAAAACAATGAACAGCAAACAGCTTTTTGAAATCGCACTTGGGGATATCCGCCCCTGGGAAATCAAACATATCGAATTCAAACAACTCGACGAAAAAGTTCGGGAGTTGCACATATACCTGGATTTTCCTCCGGGGAGTTCGTTCAAGGATGCTTTTGAGGTTTCCTGCAAAGCCTACGACACCGCCGAACACACCTGGCAGCATTTGAATTTCTTTGAACACCGCTGCTACCTGCACGCCCGTGTTCCCCGTATTACAGACAGCAAAGGGGAAATCAAGAAGGTACAAGTGCCCTGGGCAAGGCGGAACAACGGCTTTACCCTCATGTTCGAGGCGTACATCATGACCTTGCTCGAGCTGGAGATGTCCCCGTCCTCGGTTGCGAATTTAATCAAGGTGTGGCCCCAACGGATTTGGGAGGTTTTCAACCACTACGTCAATCGGGCCCTCAGCCAGTGCGACCACAGCGGCATCGAGGAAGTGGGCATTGACGAAACGAGCAAGCGCAAAGGCCACGACTATATCACCGTCGGCGTTGACCTGCATGAAAACCGGGTGTTCAAAGTGGTCGAAGGCAAGGATGCCGCAGCAGTTGAAGCCCTTGCGGGGCACTTGGGGGCCAGCGGCAGCGCCCCGGAGAAGGTCCGGCAGGTCTGCATCGACATGTCGCCGGCTTTTATAGCCGGTTCAGCCACTGCCTTCCCGAACGCCAGCATCACCTTCGACCGCTTCCATGTGGTCAAAGAAGTGAACAAGGCCCTGGACGCCCTGCGCAAAGCCGAGCAAAAGGAATGCAAGGAACTCAAAGGGCACAAGTACACGCTGCTCAGGAACCCTGAAAACCTCACGGACAAAAAGCTGGCGGAGCTGGCCAACCTTGTCAAACTGTACCCCAAAATCGGGGAAGGTTACAGGCTCAAAGAACTTTTCAAGGAGTTTTGGAGGTTCGACCATCCAGCCAGGGCTGGGCGCTTTTTGAATGATTGGTGCAATCAGGCTGAAGGGAGTGGGATTTTCCCCTTTCAGAAAGTGGCCAAAACCATCAGGGCACATTGGTCGGGTATCATGAATTTCATAAGGTCTCAAATAACGAATGGTATTTTGGAGGGCATCAATTCGAAAATACAGTTAGCCAAAAAACGGGCAAGGGGTTATCGTAATCTCCATAATTTCATCAACATGATTTATTTCCTGTGCGGTAAGCTGAATTTATCCTACCCACAGGTTTTCATATAGAACCTTAATTTCATTTAATTTAAATTCAACAACTGCTTTTTTTGCTATTAATTCTTCTTTTTTAGTGAAATCAAAAGAAGGTTTTTGCAATTCTTTTGTTAATTCTTGTTCAAGTTGAGACAATTTCAATGATAATTCACTTAAATCTTTAAACCCCTCTTTTTTTTGTTCTTCTTGTATTCTAAGCGAATAGGTTTTATTATATTCTTTTCTTAAAGCCTCTTTCTCATTCTCCAATTGTAAAATTAAATAATCAATTTGCTGGTTCTTTGATTTGATTGTGCGAATCTTTTGTTTAACTTCTTCAACATCTACATCGTTTTCGTCATTCTTCACTTCTTCATCACAAAGTACACATTTATGTATGTTTAAATTATATTTTTTCTTTTCCTCATCAATAGTGTGGTTACAGCTTGGGCAATGCTTTATATCAAGATTTGAAAAAAATATTCCTATTTCTACAAATTCATTAAGTTCTATCAATCTCTTTTCATTTTTTTCTTTTTCTCTTTTGGCATTTGTTACTCCCATTTGTATGTTCTCTTGCTGGATTGATATTTCATTAAGTCTAATCTTTAATTTATCTATTTCTTCTTGGATTTTAAGCGATTGATTCAATTTCTGTCCATATTCAACTTTAAGTAAATTATATTTAGTGTTGAGTTCTCCAATATTGGATTTTGACCCTATCAGTTTGTTAAACTGTTCAATTTCAGCTACTATTGTTTTCTGCTCATCTTCTAAATTGGATTTATTTTGAAGATATTTTTTTGCATTGGCTTCTACCAATAACTTCTCTTTTCCTTTTTCGTCCTTTATGAAATCTCTTTTTATCATCAACTGATTAATTGGATAAGTTAATTCCAATCCGAGAAGCATCTGAAATATCTTTTTTCCTTGGTCACCAAATACTAAATCATAAGAATCTCTTGATTCTAAAAATATTGATTTAAAATATGTTTTCCAACTTGCTTCGGCTTCAAGTAATTCATTACTTTCTTTACTTGAACTTTTTTGAGTCCATTTTAAAGAATAGTATGAGAATTGATTAAAAAAGAATTCTTGAATTTTTTCTCTGTATTCCTTCTCATTGTTTGTTTGAAAAAGAGGCTCTTTTTCTATGGATTCTAATTCATCCCAAAAAACTTTGAAATTATAAAAATCAACCTTCAATCTGTTTCCCTCCATATTTAAATGTATAGAATAGTTTTTATTACCAATACTGAAGTTGAGAAGGATACTGGTAAGCCATCTGCTCACATCTGGTTTCAATGAACTATTTCCAGTTAAGGCATATTTTATTATTTTGAATATACTTGATTTGCCTTTTAGGTTGTCAGCTATCCAAATGTTAACACCATTTGAAAGTTCCTGATTAAAATCAATTAATTGGGTGGAATCTTTCTTACCTTTAAAGGCTAACCTATTGATTACAAGGTTCTTGCCTGTTGACATGGGATTGTCTTTTGAGTAGGATTCACCCAATTCAAGCAATTCGTCTATTTCTTCTGAATTAAGTTTCTGCTTAACTTCCTCAGTTAATTCAGACTTGAATTTTTGGTAATCAAATTTCATAGTTTTTCGTGGTATATTTTTTGGTACTCATCCTTTGCAAATTCCGAAATACCTGCAATGTAATCGTTAAATGAAGTTGTCTTATATTCATCCAATTCATACTGAATATCTTTTAATTGACTTCCTGTTTTGTCGCCAAAGTATTTTTTAATCAAATTGCATCTATCAAAATACCATTGCAAAAATGATAATGAGTTAATATTTTCATTGAGCTTTTTTAAAGCTAATTCGGTGAGAAAATATTTTTTGTTTCTTACCTTTGAATCAATTGCTCTTTTGCTTTCAAACTTAACAAGGTCAACGCTACTTAGGAATGCTATTACATCGTCCAAATCTTGATATGCTCCAAATCTAAATTTTTCCATTTCTTCCCTTCTAATCTCAGGTTCCTTGCTATTGAAAATGTCTTTGACTATAAGTTTGATTTCTGTCCGTTTGTCGGGATTTTCCTTTACTAATTTCAATAGTTCATACGCAAAATAATCAGGATTCCTTAACCAGAAATCTATTTTTTGAATTTTGATTTCACTTTGCAATAATTTTTTATAGGCTGGTCTTTTTTCATCTTGATAATCATCTGAAAAGACATAGATGATTAAGAAGATTCTTAATCTATGTTTATATTTTTGTATAATTTCATTTTCTTCCATTTCAATTTTATTGGACTTTTAATTTATTCTTCATAGCATAATAAATATGTTATTATATTTCAGGTTCAAATCCTTTCTCGATTCCTTTTTCTTTTTGGGCCGTTTTTGACACCGATTTAAGTTTTTCCAAAACTTGTTCTTTATTATACTGTGATTTCCCAGCGGAAAGAGAATCGTTAATGTCAGAAGCACTCTCCGTAACTTTCAAAAGTGTTTTCAAAAACTTGGGTTCATACTTTGATAAGAAGTACCCGTAATTGAAAAATTTTAGGAATCGGTTGAAATCCATTGGCTAATTTATTGAAAAGGTTCGTGAGAATGTTTTTCCAGGTAATCCAAAAGTGATTGACGGTCATACACAACCAGTTTTTTCATTGGTTGAGAAAACTTTATATGGCCTTCATTCTTAAGTTTTTGGAGGGTAGTCTTAGATGTTATTTTCAAAATTTCCATAGCGTCATCTCCTGAAACCCATTTCGGTTTCTCTTTCCGTTGTTCCATCATCCTTTCAACCACTTCATCAATGAGAGTATAAAAGGCTTTAGTTTCGAGGCAAACAACTTCCATGAAAAACTTAATTGTTTGAAAATTTTTACTTCAAGGCTAAAGGTATAACAGAAATTTTGAAATTTCAGACACCTATGATGATTTCATTATACTTGTCCATCACCTCGTCATCAAATTCAGCCAAATAAACCTCTGTTGTTTTCAAATCGGTATGTCCCAAAGCCTGCGAAATGACAGAAACAGGAACGTCTTTGTATTTTGCGATAGTGGCAAATGAATGCCTGGCTACATAGCTTGTTACTTTGTGGTCTATGCCACAGGCTTTGCCAATCTCCTTCATGTTGTCGTTGTACCGTTTTAGTTCGTCCCTGATGTTGGCGTATTGTTTTTTCATTTCTTCGGTGACCACCAAATTTAAAAGGAAGTCCTGCCGTTCTTTCCCGATGGCTTGCTCCTTGATGTGGTTTCTGAGTTCGTCAGTGACTTTAATCCTGTTGATGGTTTCTTCGCTCTCAATGCCGTATTCGATAAATCCATTGTTGAGGTACACATTAGTATAATATTGTTTCTCAACCTTACGGTTGATAACGGGGAGAATAAAATCTTCTCTTGTCTTTCCTGGCAAAAACTTATCAAGCAACTTTTGCAGGGGTGGGGTGATTTTAATGCTGTGCAACTTCCCTGTTTTCCTTCGCTTATATTCTATCCGTCCATTTTTCATGTCCTTTACCCTGAGAAATGCCATGTCAACGAAGGAAGCCCCCATCAGGTAAAAGCTTATAAGGAAATAATCTTTGGCCTTTTGTTGGTTGGGTGTAGTTGGCTCAAAGTTTATCACAGCATCCATCCCGTTTTGTTTTATAGCCCTTTTCCTTGTTGTGCCGTTTTTAATGGAATAGTTCTCGAATGGATAGGATTCCCTTGATAGCATTTTACGCTTAATGGCTTTGTTGATTAAGGCTCTGAGTGTTCTCAAATTGATTGAAAGTCCGTTGAGGCTGTTCCCTCTGCTCAAAAACCAGACTTCGTATTTTTTGAGCAACTTGTAGGATACTGAGGTTAGGGGAGTGTCTTTGGCTCTTAAAAAATTTGAAATGCTGTCCCGCACCATTTTGTAAACCCTTGCGTTCCCAACATTGCCCGAAATTTCAAGTTCTGTGATTATCGTGTTAAAAAACTCAATTAGGTGGGCTTCATTTTTTTGTTTTCCAGTGATGCGTGTTTTGATTTCAGCCTGGCTCATGCCAACTATCTCCCCACTGTCAATCAATCGAGTGATGGCTTCTAAAGCCTGAGTTTTTTCTTTCTGGAATTTGGCATTTAGCCTTGTGGTGTTTTCCACTATCTTGCTGGACGATTTGACAGTTTGGGTTTTTTCATTCCAGTCTGCTGGAAGCAAACTATACCCCAAAGGAATCCTTATCGGATTGCGGTCAATGACAATGAGAAGCTTTAATGGGAAAGTGCCATTTTTTTTCTTGCTCCTTTTGTCAAGTTCGATTTTTGCTGAAACTGTCATCCCTACATTTTTTTTTGTTGGCAAAAATTTGCCAGCAATTTGCCAGCAGATTGTGGTTTGAAATGTAAAGATATGAAACGATATGAAAAATGTATTACTGAAAATCAGCGAGTTATGAATACGTTAATTCATATTGAACCATTAAATCCACGTCTGGGGGGCGTGTGGTCGCAGGTTCAAATCCTGTCACCCCGACACTAATAATCAAAGAGTTACGCATCGTCGTAACTCTTTTTTTGTTGAAAAAGTAAACAAAAAGTAAACAATCGGTCAAACCCCAGAAAAAGGTAACATCCGCTCCCCAGTCTTGCGCCCCATACCATAAAGCGAAGACGGGTTGTTCTCCCGTTTCCTGTTCTACAGAGATTGCTCAAAAAACTGTGTCAATTTTTCACAAGTGATTGATTGTGAGAGTGTGTTTTTTTCAAAAACATACTTCTCTGAATAGTCTCGTTCTACATCTTCGCCGTGAAACCGCATTGGCGGGACGTGTCGCCGCAGCAGGGTAGCGTCAACCTGACGGAATACTTTCGGGAACGCTCGCAGGAGGTTGTCGAAATGCACAACTTCCTCGCTGCCCACCCGACCGAGTGCCACTTCACCCGCAAGCAGTGGTCACATCACTTCCAAATCTTCCAGCGCCTGCTAAAGGAAACCTACCTGCTCAACGGCGACGACGCACTGGCATCCGTTTTCCGCATGGGCGTCATCTTCTTCCGCATGGCGATGACCTTCTCGGCGCTCCGAAAGTACGAGCGGGGGGACACATCGAGCGTCATTTATTGCTCCGAAACGAATTACAAGACGGTGAACCGATTGGCAAACATCTTCATCCGCACACCCTTTTTTTGCTCGAAAAGCTGCCCAAGAGCAGTTCGGCAGCTTTCAACCAGCTACCAAATAATAAGCGAAAATTCATCGAAAACCTACCTCCCGAATTTCGAAGAAAAGATGCCTTGAAGATTGGCAAGAGTTACGGACTGAGCCGTGCGACGGTGGACAGGATACTGGAAACGCTGACGGGCTGCTATTTCGACTGCGCCCAGCATGGCGTTTATTCCAAGCGGTGAGAAAATGAGAATTTTAAGAAAGTCGAGAATTTCTCGGTTTTCTCAACTTTCTCAATTTCTCATCTCTTATTAAATCTCAAGGCAACCACTGCATCACAATGTAATTCGCCAGGTTGACGGTGTTCCCCTGATGCGCCAGCACTGAGTGGTATAGCAGCATCGCCTTGTCGTTTCCAGGCCCCTGGTAGATGGTCCGCCCGTCCAGGTCGAAGTCCTCCCGGTTGTAGCCATTTGAGATGTAGTTGGCCAGCTTTTCCGAGTTGGCCGGGTCGCCAAGCACCTTGGAGAAGAGGAAGAACACGTCGTTGTAGGGGCCCTGGAAGATGGCCCTGCCATCGCCGTTGTAGTCGCCGGCCCACATGGCTCTTTTGCCGTTGGCAAACTTCCCTGCCAGTGCGCCCCCCCTCACGGCGGTTTCGGGGTCCGTCAGGTCAACAAGGGGTGGCCCGTCCGAGCTGAGGTACCAGACGCCATCGGTCATCAAGCCGAGGTGGTTGCGGTGGCGGGCTGCGATGTAATAGTCGCCTTCGGGCAGGTCCCAGAAATACAGTATACTGTCCCCGTTAGCAGTGGTAGTCGAGCCGTCCCGTCTCAGTAGCACCGAGCAAGTGGAGAGCACAGCCATGTCGTTGCCCGGCGCCCTGCACTCCACGAAGAGCCAATCCTCCACGGCCTTTTCGCCTTCTACTCCAATGAAGTTGGGGCTGGCGGTCTCGTTGCCACCCATGCCCTGGTGCTGGAAACCGGAGAGCCCGGAATAGGGCTCCTTAATGGGGACGAGTTGCTTGGTACGGAGAGCATCGTTCATTAGCCCGGTTCCGCCAGTTAGGGGCATTGCACCCGACAATAGGGTTTTCAGTTTTACGGCGGCCACAGCGCAGGTATCCCTCCGGGTGAGTACATCAATGTTCCCACAGTCGTCCGAGGCAGACCAGGTGCGGATAGCCTTGAGCCCTTGGGACAGGCGTTCTTCTACCTCTGTGTAATCGAAGGCCACTTGGCCGTCGCAGTTGTCGACGGCGATGACATCCACACCCAACTTTAGCGGGGCATCGTCGTTGAAACAGTAATATTCCTTGTAAGTGGGGATACTCCCCTCCACCACTAAATAGTTGATCGATTCATTCGTATGGATGTCGTTGAGGTAGTCCCACTCCTGTACCCTGACTTCGAAGCTGGTCGCCGTGACATTGCGCACCCGGATGGTCGCTGCCTGGTTGCCGTTGGAGGACAGGCCGCCGAGCAGCACTACTGGCTTGGTGAAGCTGTGCATGAGGCTCACCGTGGCCCAGTTGTGGTCGGTGCTGATCGTACCTGACTCGGCCACAAAGTTGCCGTTTTCATCATAGATATTAGAGCCAGCCGACAATGTCAGCCACGCCAGCTTTTCGTTGGCGTGGGCAGTCTCGGCGTCGGCACTCTGCTCTTCCTGAAGGGATATTTTGATGCCACTGGCGGTTTCCTGTTTGGTGCGTACAGTGACGGGGTCTGCCTGTGCCATGCCGTTCACCGAAGCAATAAAGACTGGATTGGCAGGAAAAGAAAGGGGATAGGCCAGGTTTTGGAAATTCTGGTTGACGCCGTTGAGCAGTTGTGTGGCCATTTTGTAGGAGCCGTCCACGTTGCCTGGCTCGGTGGCCATCCAACTGACCGTCTCGCCGCCGTGGAGCTGGTCGGCAGCTTCCTCTTCCCGTAGGCGCATCTCGAAGCCCGTTGTCGAAATGTACCTTGTCTGCACCGTCACTGGCGCAGCGTCGTTGCTGCTCGCCACCTGGGCGAACACTAATGGAGGGGTGTCGAAGTGTACGGGGAACTTGACGTACTTCCAAAGGCCGGAGGTTCGCTGGGCATTGCCCGCCAACATTTTCTTCCCGTTGGGAAGGGTATAGACCCGGAACACCTCCGGCGCAGCCTGGTCCTCGACGGTGATATGCTGCGACTGGCTGGCGGAATTTCCGCAGATGTCCTTTGCCGTCCAAGTACGGGTGATGGTGTAGGTGCCGCATGCACTCGTACTGTCCAGGTCGTCGGAGTCTTCCACAGCGATGGAGATGTAGGGGCAGAGGTCGGTGGCCACAACGGCAGGGGGCTGCGGCACTTCGTCATCACAGGAGATGGTCAGGTCGGCTGGCACGTTCTGCAATACAGGTGGCTCACTGTCGCCAAAATTGATGACGGCTTCCGTTGTAGAGCAGCAAACGTTCGCCTGGTTGCACACCTGATAGGTGAAGCTGATGCTGCCGCACTGGCTGTCGGCAGGTGTGTAGGTGAATGCGCCAAAATTATTGAGGGTCATAGTGCCTTTTGCGGGCTGCGCAACGATAGTAAATATGGGGCTTTGAAGGTTGCCGTCGTTGATGCTCACCAGGTTGCTGTATTTGCCCATGCCCGGGCAAGTGGTAAATGTATCGGCCACGGCCTGCGGCATCGTGGTGCCCTGGCAGTCGGGGTCTTCGCAGTCCACCAGGCCGTCACCGTCCTCGTCAAGGCCGTTGGTACAGTCCTCAAGGTTGATGACGTTTACTGTCACCAGGGCTGTATCACAATTGGTGAGGTTGATTGCTTCGCAAATTTCGTAGGTCAAATAGTAGATGCTTGTTGCGCTATTGGGAGCTACGTCAACCGTTCCATCGGGGTTCAGGGTCAGCACACTTGTCGGATCAGGGATTATTTCCGTCAAAACAACATCCAAAGGCCCAACAGGTGAGCCGTCCAGTAAGTCATTGTGGAAGACATCAAGTACAGCCGTAGCACCGGGCAACCCCATTACGGGGCCTCCGTTGTCATCAACAGCAAGGATAGGTGTGAGCGGCACGTCCATGTAAAGTGTGGCCTGTGCGCAAAGCCCCAGGGGGTTACAGATTTCATAATCTATTGAAAAAGAACCTGTAAAATTGAGGGCAGGTGTGTAGGTGAAACTCCCGTCCTCGTTCCAGTCAATCGTGCCAATCGTATCTTTCAGCACTTCCAGGTTTTCAAATATCAAAGTATCCGGTGGGTAAACCGGGTCACTATCGAAGCCTGGGTCGAAAGGGTCATTTGGCATTACGGTGCCAGAAATAGGGGTGTTCGCTTTGGTCGTATAATGGTCGTCCTTCGCCACGGGTGGCAGGCAGCTCGCAGGCTGGCCGACGGTGTACTGCCCCGTGAGGCTGCAAGCCCCGGCGGTCACGGTCACAGTGTATGTGCCTATGTTTAAACCCTGAATATATTCCGTCGTCGCCCCATTGCTCCAAGCAAATGTGTAAGGCTCCAAGCCTCCCGAAACGGTGGCATAAGCCTGCCCATCCTGTGCGGTGCAGGTCTTTCCGAAGCCTGTCACACTGAGCGAGAGCGGGTCGAGCGTAAATGAATTCGTAGCCGTGCAGCCGCTGTTGTCGGTGACGGTCACGTTGTATGTGCCAGCCGCCAAGCCAGTGCGGGTGCTGGTGCCAACACCTGCGCCGCTCCAGGCGTAGGTAAATGGCGCAGTGCCGCCGCTCACGGTCAATGACACCGAGCCATTGGACGAGGCTGGGCAATTGGGCGTCACCATGCCGCTCACAGTGAGCAAGGCTGGTTGGTTGATGGTGAAATTCTGCGTGACAGTGCATCGGTTGAAATCCGTCACCGTCACCGTGTAGCTGCCTACTGCCAAGCCGCTCACGTCTTCCGTGGCAGCGCCACTCGACCAGGCGAAGGTGTATGGCGAAGTGCCGCCGCTCACGGTCAGGTTCACCGAGCCGTTGCTGCCGCCGTTGCAAGTGACCACCGTGGTCACTCCGCTGGCGCTCAGGGCGGTGGGCTGCGTCACGGTGAAATTGGCGGTTCTGGTACAAAGGCTGACATCGGTGACGGTCACGGTGTACGACCCAGCCGCCAAGCCCGTGCGGGGGTTGGTGCCAGCACCTGCGCCGCTCCAGGCGTAGGTGTAGCCGCCAGCGCCGCCGTTCACATTGAGGGTGATGGCGCCCGTGCTGCTGCCATTGCAGGTGGCATTAGTGGCCGTTCCGGCAATGGTGATGATGGTATTTTGAGCAATGCTTACCAACGCCGTGGCGGTGCAACCGCCCGTCCCGGTGACGGTGACGGTATAGTTGCCCGCAGCGAGGTTCGTGCGGTTTTGGCTGGTGACGCCGCCGCCCCAGTTGTAGGTATAGGGCGAGGTGCCGCCGTTCACGGTCAGGTTGATGCTGCCCGTGCTTGCGCCGTTGCAGGTCACGTCGGTTTTGCTGACCGAAATTGCCAGTGCGGTGGCTTGGGTAATGGTGATGCTGGTCGAACCCGTGCAGCCCCTCGTGTCGGTGGCGGTGACGGTGTAGGTGCCAGCCGCCAGCGATGCGATGTCTTCCGTGGTTGCGCCGTTTGACCATAAAAAAGTATAAGCGGGTGTGCCCCCAGCGGGCGTCAGGTTGATGGAACCCGTCGAAGCGCCGTTGCAAGCCACGTCCACTTTGGTATTGGTAAATGTGATGGCAGCAGGTTGGCTGACCACCGCCGAGGCAGTCGTGGTGCAGCTTCTGGCGTCGGTGACGGTCACAGTGTAAGTCCCGGCAGTCAGGCTGGTGATGTCCTGCGTGGTGGCAGAGAAGCCGCCGCCCGACCTCGACCAGGCATAAGTGTACGGCGCAGTGCCGCCCGGTGCCGTAAGGTTGACGTTGCCGTTTGCCCCGCCGTTGCAGGAAACCGCCGTTGGCGAAGCCGAAGCCGTCAGTGCAGCGGGCTGGGTCAAAACGACCGAGTGGGTTGCGGTGCAGCTGCCCGCTGCCGTGACGGTCACGTTGTAGGTGCCAGCCAGCAGGTTGGTAGGGGTAGCTGTGTTGCCGATGGCGGTCGGTCCTGACCACGAATAGCTATATGGTGAAGTGCCGCCGGAGACGAGCAGGCTGATGCTGCCCGTTGCGGAGCCGTTGCAGGCGATGTTGACCTGCGTGGCGTCCAGTTGCAGGGCATTCGGTTGGGTGACGGTGGCAGAAGTGACGCCCTGACAGCCAGTTGCATCGGTGACGATGACAGCGTAAGTGCCTGCCGTCAAACCGCTGACGTTCTGCGTGGTTGTCCCGTTTGACCACAAATAAGTATAAGGCGATGTGCCGCCGGAGACGCTGATGCCGACGCTGCCGTTGCTGCCACCGTTGCAGGTGACGACAACCGGGGTGGCGGAAACGCTCGGACCGCCCGTGTTCCCGACTGAACTGGTGGTGGTGGCGCTGCACCCGTTGTTGTCGGTGACGGTGACCAGGTAGCTGCCAGCCGCCACGCCGCTGATGTCCTCGGTGGCGCTGCTGTTTGACCATAAATAACTAAAAGGCGACGTGCCGCCGCTCACGGTCAGGTTGATGGCGCCGTTGGAGCTGCCGCAAGCCGCATTCGTGGCAGCGGTGGCGAGCGAGGGCGGTGTTTTGATGGCTACCACGACGCTCGCCGTGGCTGTGCAGCCCGCACTCGTGGTGACGGTGACGGTGTAGGTTCCCGCATGGGCGGCCACCGCCCCGTAGCGCACAGGGTTTTGGCTGCTCGACGTGAAGCCGCTGGGCCCCGACCAGGAGTAGGTGCCGCCGCCGCTGGCGAACAGCGAGAGGTTGCCGCCCGTGCAGACGGGGTTGGCGGTGGCGGTTGCCGTAGCGCTGTTCACATCAATATTTTGACAAGTTTGGCTGGAGGTGCCGCAGTCGTTTTGGGCGGTGACACAGACCGTGTACGCACCGGGCGCAGTGCCCGTGAAGTTGACGGTGATGGAGGGCGTGCCCTGCCCGGCGGTGATGACCGCCCCGGCCGGCACCGTCCAGGTGTAGGTGACGACGGTGGGGTCGGGGTCAACGGAGAACACCCGTGCGGTTTCGCTGCGGCAGACCAGTGTACCCATGCAGCCGCTTGCGGTATTCAATACCAAATTGCCAGAGGCGACGGTACAGCCGTTGGCAGCGGTGACGGTCATGGTGTAAGTGCCTGCCGCCAAGCCGACCCGGTTTTGAGGGTTGCTCATGCCGCTGATGTCCGCCCAGTCGTAGGTGTAGGGCGAGTTGCCCCCCGACACGCTGAGTGAAATGCTACCCCCTGCGAAACAAGTAGGCTGGGTGACGGTGGGTGTAATGACTATTGGCGTAGAGAGTTGGGTAATGGTGGCGCTCGTCGTCGCCGTATTGCCGTAAGCATCCGTCACCGTCACCGTATAAGCCCCAGCTGTCAACCCCGTGCGGTCTTCGGTAGTGATGCCGCCGCCCCAGTTGTAGGTGTAGGGCGAGTTGCCGCCCGAAGCGGTGATGTCTATCGCTCCGTTGCTACCGCAGGTGGCATTGGTGACGGTTCCAGTGGCAGATAAGGGGCAAGCAAGATTAAAAATCACAACCCGGTTGTTGGTTGCATCGGGCACATAAAGTCGTCCAGTAGTAACATCATAATCCGGCCGACGAGGGCCACTCAACCCGGCCTGCGTTGTCGCAGCAGTACCCGTTGTAAAGTTAGATTGCCCCAATACATTGATTGCAGGTTCGCCGTCTGTAATGGCCGTAACATCAAAAGTCAGAATCCTGTTATTAGTGGCATCCGCAACAAAGAGAACATCGTTCGCATAGGCTACACCAAAAGGATTACTCATTCTGGATTGTGTTGTCGCAGCAGAACCCGTTGTAAAGTTAGCTTGCCCCAATACATTGATTGCAGTTTCGCCATTTGTGATGCTGGCTACATCAAATACAAGTACCCGATTATTAGAATAATCGGATACGAATAGCCTTTGATTTGTTGGGTCATAAGCCAGTGTGTTAGGTATATTTAACCTTGCCTGGGTTGTAGCGGCGGTATTGGTGGTGAAGTTGGCTTGTCCCAATACGTTTATAGCAGCCTCACCATTGGTGATGGTAGCCACATCAAAAACGGTTACCCGATTATTGCTTTGGTCGGCGACGAATAGCCTTTGGTTCGCAGCATCATAAGCGATTCCAGTGGGGAAATTTAACCCTGCCTGGGTTGTGGCGGACGTATTGGTGGTGAAGTTGGCTTGCCCCAATACGTTTATAGCAGCTTCACCATTGGTGATGGTAGCCACATCAAAAACGGTTACCCGATTATTGTTTGTTTCGATTACAAACAGCCTTTTATTTTGGCCATCATAGGCCAGGTCATTCGGGCCGTTCAATCCGGCCTGAGTCGTAGCGGCCGTAGATGTCGTAAAGCTGGATTGACCTAATACAAAATCCGGGGTTTTATCCACCAGAACATTGCTGGCATTTAAGTTATAGACCACTACCCGATTATTAGTAAAATCGGCTACAAACATCCGATGGTCGACTACATCAATGAGTACCTTGCGAGGAGTCGAAAAGCCTAATGCATACACCGAACCATTGTTGTTGTTGGCAGTTGCCTGCGTGTAGTTGTTGGTAAAACCTGCCGTGGTGGTGTACTGCCCCAGCAGGTCGGTGGCATTCATGCCGTTGGTGATGGTCGGGGTAGCGCCGACCGAAACGGAGGCCGTAGCTATACCGCCAATGTTGTCCGTGACGGTCACGGTGTAGGTTCCTGCCGCCAGCCCCGTGCGGTCTTCGGTGGTGACACCGCCACCCCAGTTGTAGGTGTAGGGCGCTGTGCCACCTGTCACCGTCAGGTTGATGGCGCCGTTGGAGCTGCCGCAGGCGGTATTGGTGATGACGGTGGACAATATGGGCAAGGCGGTGTAGGTGACCAGTAACTGCGGGCGGTTGTCGGCATTGGCGGCGTCGTCTGTATAGATTTGAAACCAATTGTTTCCTCCGTTGGGCGCAACCAAGCCAAAACCATAGTTGGGATAGGTGCCATTGTACCAATAATTGACCAAAGTGGTTACACCAATCGTATAAACAACCCCTTCTGCATCAGGTGCCCCTCCCGTAAAAGACCCATAATCCGTGGCGTCAAAATCTCCCCCTGCGGTCGTCCAGTTGGTGGGCCCTGCGCTAACCCAGGTCAGGCTTCCCGACTGGTTGGCATTGCAGGTTGTACCCTCCTCCCAATATCTGGTTACTCTCCGGACCAAAACCGAGAAGGATGAGCCACTGGCAATTGAATTATCACAAGATGCCGCATCTGAATTTACCAATCTCAAAGTGGCATTTGTTATCGTAACACCAGATGGAATACTGGATAAATCGAATTCAATGAAGCTATTACAGTTATAGTTGGGATATGACTCAAGACAAGCATTTATGTCGTTACCATAATTTCGGGTAGTTTGCCCTTTATAGTTGGTAGTGGCTTTGGTGGAAGTGATGGTCGTCGTTGTTTGAGCAACTATGGATGTTGCGCTGCCGAGCAGTAACAGCCAGCAAAAAAATGAGCCCCGCCAAAAGGTGATGCCTCCAAAATAAGGCAATATAAAAACAGAAACACCTGGATTACCATTTGAATCTTGTTCACCTGACGAGTAGTTTTCGTTAGTTTGAACCTGCTCTAAGGAGGACTGCTGCTCCTGCGTTACAGGCGTTTTTTTGTCCAATTCGGAATGGCTCCCGCTCATCATTTTATTGTGTTTAAAGTATGTTGTCATAGTGCAATGCTTTGAAATCCGGGTTGTGGCCTGTTTTCCCTTCAGGCAAGCCACCACCCGGCATGAGAGGAATATCAATTGATGCCCGTCGGGGCATTGGGTGGGGTTGAAAGGTTGACCAGCGTCGCCGATACAGCAGAGGTGCAGCCGTTGCCATCCGTCACCGTCAGGTTGTAAGTGCCTGCAATCAGGTTCGAAAGGGTGTAGCTGCCACTCGGTGCGGCAATCTCGTTGCCAGCTGGGTTGCCCGACGATGTTCCCGTCCAACTGATATTGTAGGGGGCCATGCCTCCCGTCACTGTTACCTGTATGGCGCCGTTGCTGTTGAAAGGGGCGCTCGAACTGGGCGGGCAGGTTGGGTTTGTTTTTGTGATGGAAACCGTCATGGTGGACACGTTCACAATAGCGTCGGTGCGGCTGGCGGTGCAGCCGTTGGCGTCCGTCACGGTTACGATGTAAGTGCCCGCTGCCAATCCTGTGCGGTCTTCTGTGGTGATGCCGCCGTTCCATGCGTAAGAGTAGCCGGGCGTTCCGCCGGAGGCTGTGATGTTGAGTGCGCCGTTGCTGGCATTGCAGGTGGCGTCGGTCTTGCCCGCCAAGGCAACGGACACCACCGATGCAGGCGCAGTGACGGACGATGCGGCGTTGGTCGTGCAGCCATTGGCATCGGAGACCGTCACGGAGTAGGCACCTGCGGCGATGCCCGTCCGGTCTTTCGGGTCGGGGTTGCCGGGCAGGTCTGCCCATTGATAACTATAAGGTGTTGTGCCGCCGTTGACCGCAAGGCTGATACCCCCCGTTTGCCCCAAACAGTTGATATTGGTGGCGGTGGGCGTTGCCGTGAGAACATTTGGCTGGCTGACCGAACTTGAAAATTGGGCAGAACAGCCCTCCGGCGAAGTCACCGTAACGTTGTAGGTGCCTGCCTGCAAGCCGCTGATGGTCGTGCCGCTGCCGCTGCCAGTGCCTGCGGGGCTGACCCTCGACCAGTTCCAGGAGTAGGGCGCAGCACCCCCGCTGATGGCCATGCCGATGCTGCCGTTGGAGCCGCCGTTGCAGGTGACGGGCGTTACCGTCCGGGTGGCGGTGAGCGTACAGCCAATCCCCACCGATTTGGAGTCGTAGTATTCCCTGCCGCATGCGTCGGTGATTTTTACCGTGATGATACAGGAAGTAGCACCCGCAGGCGGTGTGTAGGTAACGGTGCTGGCAGTGGCGTTGGGTGAAAAAGTGCCTCCGCAGCTGGATGTCCATTGCTGTGTGAAGCTGCCACCCGAAGGCGAGAGGGTGAAGGTCAAAGAAGTTCCCGTGTTGGCCGGGATAATCTGTGGCACTGCCCCCAACGATGGCGCTATGGTGCGGTCAATGGCAGCCAGCAGCGAGAAATTGAAAAAAGTGCGGATGGCAGCCACGTTGTCCGGGCCGTTCGATTTGGCGATGTCGTGGCTGGCGGTCATGCAGACCCAGCCCCGGTTGGGGTCGCCAAATCCCCGCCCATAGGCAAGCAGCGCCCGCTGTTGGTTGACGGGGTTTGCTGGACTTGATTGAAAAATGCCCACACGGGTGGTGGGGCGCCAGGTGGTGGCTGGGTAATAAATCTGCTCTGCGCCGCTTGTTTGGACCGTGTGCAGGGTCGTGCCGAGGAACTGCATGACGAGGTCGGCAGGGAAGGCGTAGGAAGCGCCGCCAGAGAGGTCGCCGTGGTCATCGGAAGGTACGCAGCCAGTGGACGAGAGGAAATTGCCGACGTTGTTCTCCGTCTCGCTGCCCGCCTTGCAGCCGACCCAGATGGTGCCTTTATAGTTGTTGTTCCAGGTGACAAGGTTGCCGTGGGTGCTGGCTTGCGGCTCGGCGTGGGGCATAGCGAAGATGTCGTTGCAACTATTGAGGGCTTGGGGGTCTTTCCAGTCGTAGGCAGTGGACGGTATGCCCGCCAAGGTGAAGAAGTCCTGGGCGATTTTGCCATTTTTGCTATCCAGCGTCCAGCGCACCGCCGTGCGGATGGTGGCATAGACTGGCACGGTGACAGCGGAAGTCGTCGTGACGCCCTGAACTCCCTGCCCCTGCCAATAGGTGATGCGGGCGTTGACGGCAGCCGTGCGGAACTCCGCCGGGATGATGAAGGTGCCGCCCCGGAAGGTTACACCACTATATATGAAGTCAGCGCCGTCCTTGGCCTTGCTGGGCTCGATGGACCATTTGACAGGAACCTGGTAGTTTTTGGTCAGGTCATAAACCAAGCCGTAGGGTTTGAGGGCATTGGCGGTCGTCTGCGGGCTAATGCCCATGTTGACGATGAAGGAGCCAGAGGCCATGGTCTCTGGCTGGCTGAATATGGAAGATGATGAAATTACTAACAAGATGAGGGCAAGGCAAAATTCCTTGCCCCTTCGTTTTGGATGAATCATGGATGTGGTAAAGGTTGACATCATAGTTTTTGTGTTTGTCCTTGCAGACTTATTTTTAATTAAATGAAATAGACCGTTGCCTTACCAAGTGGAAAGAAAACTAATTGGGATTTGGATTATTTGTACTTTATATGGGGGGAAGCTGAAGGGGGAGAACCTGCAATAGGGTTTAAATGACCTTATTCTACGCATACACTCCGCTATCCACATTGATGCCCGAAAGGGGCATGCAAAAGCGTTTTGCTGACATGAAAATTTGGTATTTTGAATTTAGTGGGTGGCTGGCCTGGCTGGGGGGGGGGTGCTGAATGGGAGTTTTGCGGAGCGGCGAAGAAATGCTCCTCGTCCATGTTTCCTTCAATAAAAGTTGTTTTGTCAATTTTCTCAGAAACAACGGTGTGGAGTTGTTCCATTTTTTCTGAACCAAAACTTTTGCTGTTTTCTTTTCCTTGCAAAAAGATAGGCACACCCGCCCTGATAAGCTGCAGGAGGCCAAAGATTGGTGTAGTAGTTAGGATGGTGATTGTAGTTCTTGTGCCCGTTTGTCTCATCATTAAAAATTGATTTGCTCAAGGAATTTTCATCCCCAAGTGAAAGTGAAACCATAGTTTCAGCCTTTCAGAATTTGATATTTGTTTAAATTAGGGGCTTGCCCGAATGTTTACCAGTAATTGAGGTCAGCTGTGGAGGGGCAGCATTTAAAGTTGCTGATGCTAAAACCGGGGGGAAGTTTGGATTTGCCGTTGCGTTTGCCTGTTCAAAAGAGTTGGCCGGAAAGCAGTGGCTTTCCGGACCATTCATAACAGATGAGTACATAACAAACACAATATATTTTTAAGGCAAATGCCGTCTTTGTCAATTAAAAATATGTCGGGAAAATTATTGTAAAAGGGGGGATACAGTAGGATGCCTGAGATGACCACACAGTTTCAACAACCTTTCCCAATTTGCTGGATTGTAGCTATTCAGCAACGGGTGGTTTTATACAACATAATTGGTGTCATAAAGTACAAAAAGGTGTAAAAATGTGCAGGACTATGCCTGATGTTTACATCTTGGGTACAACTGTCAACATGGGTTTGCAAAAAAAAGAGCCGCCCGTGGGCAGCTCGGCACTATGATTAAATAAGTGAATTTACTTATCGGGGCATCTAATGAATAAAGGGTCGAAACTTAAGTTTTGAGGAAGAAATTGTTTGGGAGGTAATGCCCACAGTGCTCCCGAACTCCCGTCCGGGAGCCAATGACTGGACAAAATGCCCAAATTTCACTTTAGCGCCCTTCCCACTGAGTTCAGCGATTTGGAAATTGAAAATGGCCATTGTTATTGGCATTTTGGCCTCCCAAACGTGAAATCAGGCGTACGTTCGGGCAACCTGTTTGACTGTTACAAAAAAAAAGCGGGCAGCCCATCAGGGCTGCCCGACAATCACTATGAACAACATTACAGTAATGTCACAGTCTTCCGATGACCAACTGTACCGTCCTCGGCCTGCGTCCAGGTATGTTCACCCAGACAGAGTAGTGGCCCTCATTCAGTTCCCGTAGATCCATCTGGTAGTATTTGCCCCACACCTCGTCAAGGTGGAAGTGCTTTAGGCGCAAGCCCAGGTTGTTGTAGATGTGGATGTCCACGTCCTTGTAGCCCACGATGCTCTCCAGGTTGATGGTCGTGAACTGGTTCGCCGGGTTGGGGAACAGTACGAAGTCAACCAGGTCTTCGTATTCCACCACCTTCACTTCCGAGTAGCCCACGGTGCCATCCTCGTTCAGCATCTTCACCCGGTAGTGGTTCATGCCTGTCAGCGGTTCTAGGTCGTATCCTTGGTACAAATCTGCGGAAGCGTCCTTTTCGGATGGCAATTCGTAGATTTCCTCGAAACCCTGCCCGTCTGCGGAGCGCTCAAGGATGTACTCGTCCACCTTGTAGTCGCCCTTGTGCAGCCAGGCGAGTTCTACGTGTTCCAGGTGCTTGATGGCCTCGAACTGGAAGTTTTCAGACTGGCTGCCCACAAGGTTCTGTGTCACGTTGACCGTCTGGTTCACCTCGCAAATCAACTGGTACTGAGCAGAGTAATACTTCACATACACGTAGTGCGCACCTGCCGGCACCGGGTAGGTGGCCACCGGGCTTTGGCAATTGGCAAAGCAGTTGTGCTCCGTCTGCCAGGCGGCGCTAAATATCTGTACGGAAGTGATGGGTGCGCCGTCCAGTCCGCTCACGGTGATGCTCCCGTTGCCGGTGGTGATGCTGATGTTGGCACAGTTCGGGTTGCCAGTACCTCCGCCGCAATTGCTGGAGATGCCGAGTGTGATAATATTCGACTCGATGAAGTTCGGACAGCCTGCCCGGCGTGAGCAGCGGAGGAAACAGGTCTGCTGGGTGACGTTGCCCGGCTGGTAGCTCAGTCCTGTTGCCCCTGGTATCATCGTCCAGTGGGGGTCGAGCCCCGCTGCGATTTCGGCTGCAGATGTGGTAGGGGCAGAGCAGGAGGTAGTGCTCTTCAGCCAGACTATTTCCAGGTTGCCGGTACCGCCGGACGGTGCGGTGCAAGAATTGATTGCCGGCGCCGAGCCTGTGTTCGGGCAATACTGGGCCGAGGCTGTACAGCCAGTCCCGAAGCCGATGCTGCCCCCGTTGGTCACGTTGTCGCAAACAGGGTTTCCCCCCACAGTGATGGTCAGTTGTTTTTCACAAATGAGGCTGTAGCCTGCCGTGTAGTATTTTGCATAAACATAGTAAGTACCAGCAGGTACAGGAATGCTCTGCGAAGCGCCGCAGTTGGCGAAGCAGTTGAAAATGGGCTGCCAGGTGGCGCTGAACACCTGGAGCGAGGAAACAGGTGCCCCGTCGAGGCCGGTCACGTTGATGGTGCCGTTGCCAGCGGTGATTCCGATGCCGTTCACGCAGTCAGGTGTGCCTGACGGCGTGCCTGCGCAGGAGCAACCGTCGGCCTGCACCACGTCGTTGGCGGTGTTCGGGTTGCCGTCGTTGCAGGGCGTACCGGGCGTGGCCGGATATGCCGGGTTGTTCGGCTGGCAGTCCTGGTTGTTGCAGACGCCGTCGCCGTCGGAGTCGCCGCCCTGGTTGGCGCACGGGTTGGTTGGCGTACCTGCGCAGGAGCAGCCGTCGGCCTGTACCACGTCGTTGGTGGTGTTCGGGTTGCCGTCGTTGCAGGGCGTACCTGGCGTGGCCGGGTAGGCCGGGTTGTTCGGCTGGCAGTCGTTTGCATCGCAGGTTCCGTCGTTGTCTGCGTCGGGGCAGCTCCCGCCCACGGTCACGGTGGCCTGTTTTTCACAAATCAGGCTGTATCCAGCCGTGTAGTATTTTGCGTAAACGTAGTAAGTTCCGGCAGGTACGGTCACCATTTGCGAAGCGCCACAGTTTGCGAAGCAGTTGAAAATGGGCTGCCAGGTGCTGCTGAAGATTTGCAGCGACGATACCGGCGCACCGTCCAGCCCGGTCACGGTGATTTTGCCGTTTGCGGTGCTGATGTTGATGCCGTTCACGCAGTCAGGCGTGTTGTTGGGCGTTCCGGCGCAGGAGCACCCATCCGCCTGTACCACATCATTGGTGGTGTTCTGGTTGCCATCGTTGCAGGGCGTACCCGGTGTGGTTGGATAAAACGGGTCGAAAGGCTTGCAGTCCTGGTTGTTGCAGACGCCGTCGCCGTCGGAGTCGCCGCCCTGGTTGGCGCAGGGGTTGAGGGTGCCCGCACAGGTACAACCATCGGCTTGTATGACATCGTTGGTGGTGTTCGGGTTGCCGTCGTTGCAGGCCGTGCCGGGCGTGGTGGGCAGGTTTGGGTTGTTGGGTGCGCAGTCCTGGTTGTTGCAGACACCGTCACCGTCGCTATCGCCGCCGAGGTTGGCACAGGGGCTACAGTCGCTCACGGTGAATGTCGCAACCTTTACGATTTGGCAGTTTGGAACAGCGGGGTTGGTAATGGTGGCCGTTACCGTTTTCAATCCGGGCGAGTTGAAGGTCACAGTGACCGAACGGGGGTCAACGGTAGAGATGCCCGCCACCGAGCTTTGCGGTTGGATGACATAGGAATAGGTGTACAGTGGGTTGTTTGGCGGGAAATAGGGGTCGTTGGCATCTGCAAACAACAGGAAGGAGTTGGTGAGGCAGCCGTTCGGCACGGTGAACGTGGCCGAGAGGTTGCACACCACGGGCGTGCCTGCGCAGGAGCAGCCGTCGGCCTGAATCACGTCGTTGGTGGTATTGGCATTGCCATCGTTGCAGGCGGTGCCAGGGGTGGTGGGCAGGTTCGGGTTGTTGGGTGCGCAGTCCTGGTTGTTGCACACACCGTCTCCGTCACTGTCGCCGCCCTGGTTGACGCATGGCAAAAGGGTTCCAGCGCAGGAGCAACCGTCCGCCTGAATCACATCGTTGTTGGTGTTCGGGTTGCCGTCGTTGCAGGGTGTACCGGGCGTTGCGGGGAATGCCGGGTTGTTCGGCTGGCAGTCCTGGTTGTTGCACACGCCGTCGCCGTCGGAGTCGCCGCCTTGGCCAAGGCATGGGTCACATACTTGTACCGGGATAGTGATGGTCACCGACTCCTCACAATCAAAACACTGGGCACCACAGACCGAAGTGCCTATACCACTGCCGCCGCCGCCGCCCGGCTCAGTGATGCCCTCTTCGCAGTAGATGCTTGAACTGCTGCCCGTGTTGAGCATGACGACACCCCGCACGATGAACACAGAGTTGGAACTTGTCCCGTTTTGTATCAGGGCGCCACTGTTTGATATTCCAAAGCCTGGGGAAATGTCCTGCGAACAGGAGGTATGAACCTTTTTGAATGAGCCACTGCCCACCTGGAATTCAGTGTCGGTGTCCAACCTGTTCACTTCGCCGTGCTTGTCGGTATGGCCCGTTCCGTCCACCACGAACACGCTGCCGTTTGAAACCTGGCCGCTAAAGAAAGTAAAACTGGGGCCATCAGTGCCTCTAAAAATAACATTTGGCGAACCAGAGCCCACGTATTCCAGTATCAGCTTGTGCGGGTGGTCATGCTCGCCGCGCTCGTCCTGGTCGCAGCAGCCAAATACTACAGGTGGGTTTGGTGGTGGTACATATTGACAGTTGTTTGCTGCAGTCAGGCTGACATTGACGTTGCCGGCACTGGAAAACACGACTGAGATGGGACCCAATCCTGTTGCAGTTGAAGGCGTGGCATTGCTGCCAAAATTCCATGTATAAGTCAAACAAGGAAAACCTAAATCCTGAGCTGAAAACGTGACCGGCACCCCTGGGCAGATTTGTTGGCCCGGGGCGTTGATGACCGGCACCGGGCATGTTTCAGGTGGGGTACAACTGGTAGGGCCGCTTTGGGTGAAACAGTAATCCGTGTTCCCGTTGCAGTCAATGGTGAAGGTGGCAAATTTTGTGTTGTCCGCCAGGTTCCAGATTTCCCAGACCTGGCCATCGCCGACCTGCTGGGTGTGGGTGGCGCCGGGTTGGATGGTAGTAAAGGTGCTGCTCCACTGGTTGTTCCCGAAATATTGCCACAAACGCACCGTTTCGGTGCCTTGATTGGTAAAGGTGGCAGTACACGGTGTTGGTGGCGGTCCACAGTTTGTATTGTCCGCCAAGATGATATTGTTTATCATTAAGGCCCCCAATTGGTCGCCTGTCACGAGCGGCGTGGAGCAAGAGGTGTGGATGCCGACCGTTTGCAGCAGGGTGCCGCCCTGGCTGCTGAAAATCCTGAAATAGGTGTTGGCAGGAAAGGTGTTGGAGCCGCCCGTTGCCGAATTGACGGTGAACGGTGCGTTCAGTGCGACGCTGCCGGCGAAGTAGGTGCCGCCGGAGCCGTTGGAGTTCTTGGAGGCGGTGATGTAAACGCTGGATGCGTTGTTGGGCCCGCCCCCGCTGCACGACCACTTGCCTGATGCCTGGCAGGTCACGGTCTCGGAGCAGGATTTGCCGTTGTAGAGCAGGGTCAGGGTCTTTGGCTTGCTGCCGTTGCAGCAGGTCTCGCACTGGGCGCTCAGGTTTGCCTGCGCAGCAAATAAGAAGAAGATGCCCATCAAAAGTACCTTTAGATTGGCACAAAAAGATGGCACCTCCATTGAAGGAGTCAATGAATGCTTGTTCATAGATGTAAAGTTTTGGTTAAAAATTGTATTAAAAGAAACCGGCCACATAGGGGGATCATAATGACCGGATTTGATTTCAGATACCTTTGAATAAGACCATCTTCAGAAGAGGGAAATTAGCTTAGTATTCAATCACGATAAACAGCGTTGGCCAAAATCAAGTACATGAAAATGGCCAGACTTTCCTAAATTATTTGTTTGAGTAAGACTAACTTTTTAAGAAGAGAAGGGAGAAAAATCAACTTTCTGGCAAGACGCATTCTGGATGCAAAGTAAGGGTAAAGCCATCAGGTGCAAGGAGGTGATTGACAGGAAGTGCAGTATATTGTAACAAACGACAATTTGGCAGATATTAAGTACAAATAGGGTGCTTACAGATGAGCGAAAACCCAAACAACCCCGTTCGAAAAGGTTATAGGGATTAGCCAAAACTCACTTATTACTCAATTTAATGCATCCCAACCTGTTGATAAGCCAAAATTCTCATCAAAAATCTCTTGTAACCCCCATCCTGAATTGAACGGAACGGGGCTGCATTTTCAGGTCTGAATCGTTGAGCAGCTTGATTTTGGACAGCGACTGGTTCAGCCCGGCGCCAAGTACCAACCCGCCAAACCGGGTGTCAAAAAACAGGTCAACGCCGATACCCGCATTCAAAAACCATTTTTGGCCTGCATCAAAATCTTCGATATAGACGACCGCCGAATTTTCGTCAAGCGTCCTCCCCGTTGATTTTAGCTTGTAACTGGGGTTGATAAGCACGGTAATTTGCGAGCCCCAGTTTTCCCCGAAATAGAGTTTTTTGCCTGCCCCGATATTCAGCTCCGCAAACTCAAAAAAATTGTTGTGGTAAATATGCTTGGTGCGGTAAATCCGGTGGAGGGCGGCGACATTGTCCACATATCCCAGGTCTTCGCTGTAAGCGAAAGTGGTGTGCAGCTTCTGATAGGTCAGTCCGGTGGAGAGGAAATAATTTTTCTTCAGCGGCAGTTGCAAGCCTATTTGGGCGATTTTGCCGATAGCCATACCGTTGGCTGTTTTTACTGCTGCCAATTGGTTGCCGGAACTATAATTGGCGCTCGTCCGGTTGGCACCAAAAGCCAGCATCAATTTGATTTTTCCTTTGACTTGCTTTTCTGGCGTCAGGTTTTCGGCTGGTTGGTCGGAGGTGGGGTAGGGCAGTATCGGAATGGTCGTTGCGATGTCTAAAAATGCCAATTCTGGGGTCTTTAATTTTTCAATTGATGTTTCTTCATTTGGAGCCGATGCATTGATTTCAAAAGAGGTCAACGGCGTTGTAGCGCCAGATACTGGTGAGCTTTCATTTTCAGGCAAACCCTTTTCATTTGCAAAATCAGCATCAGTCCGATGGACTATCGCTACTGGTTTTTCAGTTTTGCCTTTTTGTAGATTAGTGGCAGTCCCAGCTTGCGGTAAGCCTGGTAGGATTTTAGAGATTTCAGGCTCATTTTCGTGGAATTTGTCATTTGGGGGAGTTGTTAGGGTTGCCTCTGCTGGTTGCCCATTTGCCTTGCTATCCTTTTCTCCTTTGTGTTCAAGGGATGGTCTTTTGGCTGTCAGTTGTCCGCCCTTGTCAGAGTTTTCATTTTTAGGTTGGTTGAAAATGAGCAAAAGTAATGTGACCAGGCCCGCCAGCCCACCGAATGTCCAGAACAAAATAAACCACCGCCTCTTCCTGTCCTGATTTGGCAGAGGGATATTCATGTTTTCCCGGTTCAGTTAGAGATAGGGAGCCTGGTCGTTGGTTACGTCAAAACTGGCCGTTTCACCTTCGCAAAGGGTAAGGTCGGGGCCGAGGTCAACATTTGGTGTTTCCGAAATTTCAACGTCGAATGTGAATTCTTGCGTGGCCAATTGGTTGCCACAGGCATCCGCCACACAGCAAAGGGTCAGGATGTAAGTGCCGGACTGGCTGATGGGCGGATTGGTGACGAGCGTAAATTCCCGGTCGTAAAGCCCGCCCAGGTCGCAAATGGCTGAGCTGATGGTAAAGGTGTATGGGCCGCCGGGACCACTGAGTTGCAGGTTGCCAGCGGCGACAGTTGAGCAGTCAATATTTTCGGTAAAACGTATTACGATTTCATCGTCAGCACAGCCCTCCGGGAAATTGACTTCCGCCACTTCGGGGCTTTGGAAGTCGAAAATGCCCACGTTGGAAATCCCAAAATCAATCGTATAGCCGTAGGTTGAACCTGTCCAGTTGGCTACCATCAGCACATAGGTATTGCCCGCCACCACAGGCACCAGCGCATTTTCCGGGGTGTATCCCACGAACCGGTTGGGGCTGATATTTCCGCAGCCGCCACCTTGGTTTTTGTAAATGGTGCCCCTGGTAGCCCCGGTCGGTTTGTCGCATTCCTGCCCAAATTGGGTACCCCCGGCGGCATTGCAACTCACTTGCAAATTGGCGTTGGTCTTTATCTCTGCACAACTGGCATTGGCAAAAGGCATCTATTCGGCATTCGTCGGCGGGCGCTATGCATTGGCCAAAAAGTGGAGTGTATTCGGTGAGGTTGGCCTAAGTGCTTCTCTGCTGACTGTGGGGGATGGATACAGGCTGTGAGGATGATTTGCGGTGCGTTATTTACTCAAAAATTGAAATTCCGCCCTTAAAGTTGGGCGGAGGAGTGTAATTCAAAACTATCTCCTATTTTCTCAAAAACGAAACTTTCCAACGAACTATTCTTTTTGCATTTTTTATCGACTTTTAGGTCGGGTAGGTAAAATAGAAATGAGTACCACTTCCCACTTCAGACTGTACCCAGATTTTACCTCCATAACCCTCCACGACCCGCTTGCAAACCGCCAGCCCTATGCCCGAGCCGCCCGAACTTCCCTTCACGAACAGGTCGAAAATGCGCCCCTGCCGCTCCGGCGGGATGCCCTGCCCATTGTCGCTAACCGTGAACAGGAAATCGTTGCCCTTTTGCTCGCACGTTACCCCCACTTCCAGTGTCTCGTCCTCCCGGTGGAACTTGATGGCGTTATCAATGAGGTTGGAGAAGAGCTGTACCATGCGGGCATGGTGCACCGTGACCTTGGGCAGTCCTTCTTGGATGTCAATTTTCGCACCTACCGAGTTTATCTGCTGTTCAAGAGAGGCGCATACTTCGGCCAGCACCTCGTTGAGGTCGGTTGCCTGAGGCGGCAGTTCGTCAGTGCTCATGCGGGCATAGCTGATGAGGTCACTGCAGAATTCCCGCAATGCCTGCACCTTTTTTCTGGACTTGGACATAAATTCCCGCTCCTTTTCAGGCCGCAGGGCACCGGGTGGCTCGTCAAGAAAAAAGGAGTAGTTGAGGGCGTCGGTGATATACCCCTGGATGTCGTGGGCGAGGGAGTAACTGAACAACTTGAGGTCTTGGTTCGCTGCACCAAGTTCGTCGGCGAGCCGCCTGTTCTTTTGGGCTATCTTATAAATGTTAAATGCGGCAAGGGACAGCAAAACAAGGACGAAGATAGTGGCAGCAAGCCCGTATTTCAGGTTTTTTGCTTCCTGTTCTTTCTTTTCCTTTTCGAGTTGTAGCCGACCGTTCTCCAGCCCTTTTTCCTTTACCTGATAGATGGCATCGTACTTTGCTATGAGGTCTTTTTGCTCAAAGCCCAACAAGCTGTCCTTTAGGTTGACCAGTTTGGTCTGGTACACGAACGCTTCCTTGAAATTGCCCACTTTGGAGTGGGCTTTTACCAAATGGGCATAAATATCCTTGAGCACATTGGTCTGGTTGAGTTGGATGGCCAGCCCAAGGCTCTCGTCAAGGTATTTGATGGCCTGTTGGTACCTGCCCTGGCCGATGGCCAGCTCGGACAGGAATATCATGGCCTTGCAGTCAAACTGGTGAATGCCTAACTCCTTTGACAGTTCCAGGCACCTTTCGAGCTGTCCCTTGGCCAGTTCCGTTTTCCCCATTTTAAGGTTCAGTTCCCCCAATCCGCTCAGGATACCTGCCAATCTTAACTGCATGTTGTTTTTCTCCGCTATGTCCAGCAGTTTTTCGGTATAAACGGCAGCAGAGTCCAGTTGCCCTGTTTGTTCGAAGAAGGTGGCCAGCCATTTGTAATGTTCAGATTTTACATGAATGTTTTTCTCAATCTGCTCGGGTGGAAAGACCCCATTGACCCTGTCAGCGTATTCGAACGCCTTGGCCGTGTCCCCCATTTCAAAGTACACCAATGTGATTTGCTGAAATGATTGGAAACGATACATTGGGCTATTATACTGCTGGGAAAAGTCAATTGACCTGTGGAAATAAACCAACGCTGAATCATAGCTGCCCACCTCTTGGTAGGAAAGGCCGACATAGAAACACATTTGAGGCATGTCAGCCGACCTTTTACTCATTTCATCCGATTTCATACTCGAAAGGAACAGGGGCAGGGCCTCTCTGAAGTTACCCATGTGGAGCAGGGTCATCCCTTCGTCCCAACGTGCCATTTCTATCTTACCAGTGTCTCTTAGCTCATAGGCCAATTTCAGGATGGAACTGTCGAGTTGCCGTGCCTTACGGAAATCCCCTTGGTAATATCTCAGTACACGCAAATTCCGAAGGCATTCATTGAGCCAAATTTTATCGGAATAAATGGTGGCAATATCGAGCGCTTGCCCGAATGCCCTTTCCGCTTCCTTCAGCTTAAAAACAGGCGTACAGACCCTTGCGTAGTTCACCAGCCCCATGATGATGCCGACCGTATCCTTTGCAATCGCAGCCAATTCGTATGACTTGTAAAGGTTTGGCAATGCCTCGTTAAAATTCTTTAAGCCATCGTAGGCATTTCCGATGTAGAAATAGGACCTCGCCTCCTGCAACTTATCGCCCGACCGGATGCTCAGGTTCAGGGCTTTTTCTGCGAGCTCTATGGCATATTCGGAATTGAAAGAATTGATGACATTTTTAGCCACCTGATTTAAGAAAGGTGCCGTCTCAAGGTCTTTGGGCAGCGGGCCCATTGCCTGTTTGAGGTTCTCCAGCGAAATGATGTCAAATACTTTTTCCTTAAAACCGCCCGTCAGAACTTCATCGTTGTAAGGGTATGCCTTCTCCGTGTCGTTCAATTTGTAGGCCCTGGCCCGGTACTCCAGAGCGTGCTGGAAGTCTTTTTTGGCGGCGTATGCGTCCGCTATTTTTACCAGTTGTTCAATTTTGGACTTTGGGGTCTGAGCAGTGTCCAGACCTTTCAGTAGGACTTTAATGTCTTGCGCCTCGAGCGAGGGAAGCACCAATATTATCAGGCAAATAGAAAGGCAACACCTTATTTTCATCTGCTTAATTTCAGGGAGGCTAAATGAAGGGAAGGTGGTGGACAAGTACCAGAATTGGCCGGTACAAAACTTGGCAAACCAATTGCCCATCTGCAAAAAACAAGGAAAATCATCTGTAGGATTTAATTTTTCCATAAGCAGGTGTAAATTGGTACTATCCGCTTCTACCCTTGTTAGGGTTTTTAAATTGAGCAAGTTTAAGCGAAATTTACACCAGAAGTAATTTTCTGTAGAAGTTCATGTCATTAAGTGCATATACTTGCAATAATGTGCAAAATCGTCTCACAAAAATGGACTCCTCGAAAAATTCATTTCGCATTTCAAATGTATTTTTGAGAAAAATAAAGGCATGAAAACCCTTTCGTCCATCAAGCTAATGGTATTAGAAAATGAATCCTCCAAACAGGAAATCCTGGATTTTTTCCTTCGTAGAATTGGCATTCAAGACCTGCAAATGGCCAATTCTTACAACAATGCCATTGAATTATTTGCAACCTACCGGCCCGATGTGGCACTCCTGGACATTGAACTGGGCGAGGAAAAAACCGGCCTCGATGTGGCCCGGTTTATCAAGTCCAATAGTAATACCCCGTTCCTCTTTATCACTTCCAACTATACATCTGAACTTTACGAACAGGCCCGGGAACTCAAGCCCCATGCCTTCATCAGCCGGGAAATGAACGAACTGAACTTGCGGCAGGCTATTGAATTGGCCATACAAAATACAGCCCTAAATGAGCGGCAGCCGACCATTTCAAAACCCAGCACCGCTCAAGTAATTGATTCTGACTTCTATTCCAAGCTCGGCTCCAAGTACAAAAAAATTAACTTGGAGGACATCCTATGGGTAGAGGTGGAGGGGCGATATTCCATTATCAAAACCACAGACGGCAAAAAGACCCTCCAACAATCCTCCCTTCGGGAAATGGACCGCCGCTTACCCCATAAACAGTTCTGCCGCATCCACAAAAGCTACATAGTCAACCTCAGCAAGGTAGAATCTGTGGACATAGGGAACAGCATCATCTTCATCGGGCAAGTGGAGCTGCCCATTGGCCGCAATTTCAAAAAAGAGTTTTTGGCGAGGATGACGAAGATTTGAGGGTGTATCAGGCACAGCGCCGCCGTTCCACTGCAAATGGTTCCATTTCACTTTGGCACTACCCCTGCTTTCTGTCAACCCGCCACCAACCCAATCCGGTTGCCACGCACCAGGTTGTCCCACCCGTGCAACAAAAAAGCCCAGGCTCATCGCCCGGGCTCCAAAAAATATGACCCCATGAACATATCCAAAACGCTACCTCATTGGCCGCCCTTCACCGCTGTTTGGCTGACCCCCAGCTGCGACTGAACCGGCAACCACCAACACCTTTGCTGCAGCCAATATCCAGGCGGGCAGGGCGACGGGAATAGTAATCAATGTGCCTCCAACCGCACCAAGGACAATCCCCAGGTTACGGATGGTTTTGAAAAAGTTTGGCGTGGGAGCGCCCAGCCGCTCTATGACGGACATTTTTTGAGTTTCCATAAGCTTAGGAATTTTGAATTTGGATGAAAAAGGGCATGGACTTTATCACCCCATGCCCCGAAAAATTGTTGCAAATCGTACATCTTGGGTCCAGCATCAGAACACGTCAACCAACTGCATCGCATTGCTGGAGGCAAACAGGTAGTAGCTGTCACCGACAATCTCCTCCAATGACAGCGCACGGGGCGACGCCTCCGACTTCAAGTTCATCAAAGAATAACCGTTGGGATTAAGCTGACTTTTGAAAGGGTAGAGGTCTTTCGATACCAAGTCCCGCCGGATGGCCTCGTTGTAAATCGCCCGGAGCGTCCACATATAATGGTGGATGCCACCCCCGGTGCAACCCCGTTTGTAAAGGTGGGTTTCAAAGCCTTTGAGGAAATTGTAGTTGATGTCGGAAAACACCAGCTTGGTTGTCGGGCGGTAGTTGTTGAGCGCCACGCCAAAGTCTTTGTAAATTTTGGCGTTGCCCAACTTGGTTTGTACCATCATTTCCTCGACCAAAACAGCGATAAAGTTTTTCATGGAGGAATAGGTTTGCTTTTTCTCAGTACCGATCAGTTTTGCATCGAAAGCCTCAAATGAAAACGGCACTTGGTCTCTCTGAAATTCAAAAAGTATGTCGCTGGCCCTAACCCCCACTTTATCGAGATTGGCGTTTTTTTCACGGTAGTTCGGCGCAGATTTTTTGAATGAAGCTGTCTGTCCATTCCAACCTTCCTGAAAACACTATAGGTTTTTACCGAAGGTGAAGCGCTTCGGTTTTTCCAAAAAAAACAGTTGAAGCACAACCGGAAAAGCCCCATGCTTGAGCTTCCGGTTTTTGAAAAGCATGATTTTGTACGTGGCTTGCAACATTGTTCCTTGTTGTTTTTCGGTCAAAAAAAGTAAGTGAAAAGTAAGCGAAACGAGGAAAACAACCGAAACAAAAAGTAAACAAAAATATGCAAACGGTCAAAAAGTAGTTGATTTTCTTTTAGTTAGAAAATAAAAAAAACAAGGGAAAGAAACAATATGGTCAAAAAAACTTGTTGGGGGGCGTGTGGTCGCAGGTTCAAATCCTGTCACCCCGACCTGAAAATCAAAGAGTTATGAATTAATTTTCATAGCTCTTTTTTTTTGGCGCCAATTTGCCAACAGATTTTGGTTTAAAATGGCCTGATTGGGTCTGATTTAAAATGGTCTGTAACCCACGAACGCCCTGGATACCGAAACAGCGAACTGGCCCTGATGTATGTGGCCATGTCCCGGGCGGTGCATGTGCTGCAGGTGACGGGGGTAGGGGAGCAGAGCGGGGTGGTGAAGATTTGAGTATCATCGCTGTCCAATCTGTCGCAGCACGGATTGGAAGCGACGGCTAATCCTTGAACATCAACTCCTTCACCTTTTCCTTGTCCTCCTTATGCTTTGAAAGGTCGAATGCCGTCCCGAAAACATGATCCCAGAGGGTCGAGCTTACCCCAAAACCAAAATGTTCGTTCTTGTAGTGGTGCAGCGTATGGTTGCGCCATAGCGGTTTCAGCCAGGGAAAGGGTGGGGCCATGGCATGGATGGCATAGTGCATACCTCCATAAATAAGATAACCCAAAATAAAACCTGGAAAAAATGCGACAGCATTCAAGCGCATAATTGCGTACAGCAGTACGAAAATGCTGCTGGAGAGCAGAATGCTCGGGATTGGAGGCATCAAAAGACGGCTTTTGTCACGAGGAAACTCATGATGGTTTCCATGAAAAAGATACACCATGCGCTGTACCGCCGGGTGGTTAAAACGGAGGTGGAAAAGATAACGGTGAGCTATATATTCAAAAAATGACCAAAAGACTATGCCGCTAAAGAATAGCAACAGCAGCTGGCCCCATTCCAGGTGTAAATTGGCTTTGCCGTAGAAAAGCATGTAGCCTATCAAGGGAAGGTACATGGAGAAAATAACGGCAGGGTGGGTTTTTGTCGCCGCTTCGAGGTACTTGTTGGAAAAAAGGGCAGCTTGTCCTTTGTTGTTAATTTTCATAAGGCTATCTCGTTTATCTACCGTCTGGTTTTGGCCACACAGGCATGGTTAAACAAAACAATCCTTTTTCGTTTCCCGCTTACTTGCAAAACTTAAAACTATATCAAGGAGTATTGACCAGGCCGGGAATCTTAATGTACGCCCTTTGCCAAGTCAAATCCCATTTCTTTTGCTTCCTCCAAATTTAGCTTATCCCCCTTTCCGACCTGATGACTTTTCTCATAATCAGCTGCTGATGTTTTGCTATGTTGGAGCGCTGTGCATATCAAGCCCGGCGCTTCTGGATCAGCCATAAACATTAAAAACCCATCCTCCCAATAAAGAAAACTTAAAGTAAGTTTAGAACCGGCACTGTGTTTACTGGCAACAATTTTGTTATGTGTCGTAAGTGTGCTTCTTGAAAAGGTTTAATCACAACCTGGCCAAGAAAGAACCATTTTGAATAATCCCGGAAGCAAAAAAACAATCTGCCTCTAATCCAGCCCATAGGCTGGGTTCTTACTTTTACTTCATCCTATCAAAAAGTTTGGTATCTCAACGATGGCCCTTTTCTCAATGGAAGAAGGTCTGTCATGGTATTCATCAACAAAAATGCTTTTGTAAATCCCGTCGCGTTTTCAACGTTGACGATTCCAAAATTTGAGTCAATTTGATGCAATTTTTTTTACATGAAAAGAATATTCCCCCCCCTGCTCTTGCTATGCCTGGTATGGACTTCGGCTACTGCCCAGTTTATTGTCAATGACTTCATCCCGCCCGACAAGGATTTCCCGCTGCTGAACATTTGTGGCGATGCTGCCGTGTTTTCAATTGATGTTTCCGCTGACGATGTTTCCAACCTGCAGTTGGATCTTAACTTAGGGTACCTCGGCACCTCCGGCACCTTGTACATCCCAGGTTCTTTCCTGCCACAAGTTTCAGAAAATGCGGCGAACCTGACACATCCGGTCATTCAACTTGGTTCGCTCAACGGCAACCAGGTCTATACTTTCGAGGCCCGCATCAACTGCGACATGCTGGATTTTATCGAAAATGGCGGGCAGGCTTATGCCAGGTTCCATTTCACCTACCTGGATAAAAATGGGGTGCCCGGAACAAGGACCTATGTCAATTCCCCGGAGTACAACAATTCCATCAAACGGCAAAAGGTGAACATCATCGGGCAGACCAATGGCAATTATGTGGGCAACCTGCTCGGGGAAACCTATACCCGTGAAATACAAATCATCCAAACTGGCCTGACCTCTTCCCTCGACACCCTCAAGACGACCGTCACTTATGGCCCTGGCCTGTCCGTTTCCAACCGGAAAATCAATGGGCTGCCCATTGATCCAGCGGATTGGACGCTTCTTTCATCCGGCCCTTCCGGTGATGTTTACCAACTGCTGATAGGGAATTTTGGAAAATACAGCAACAACGGTGTCGCAGGCAATTTGGACATGAACGCCACCTTCGACCTGCCGACCAATAATCAGATTGATGCAGAATATTTTATTTTCTCGGAAGAAGTAACCCTGGCGGCATGTGGCAACATGCTGACCACCTGGGAAGCCTCCTATGGCTGCGACGGCACGGACTGCGCCATGTTGGATGCACAGTTTGGTGCGGCACTGTCCACCAACCCGCCGGGCATCAGTGTTTCGGCAACTTCCAGGACCTTTCCCGCCTGTATGGACGGTGCCACAGAGCATACCTATACTATCACCAATGCAGGGCCTGGATGGGCCACGAATTTATATTTCAGGATAGAGGCAAGCAATTCAAACCGGAATGCGGTGGATGCTGCAAGCGTTAGTTACCAACTCAATGGCGGCCCGCCCCAGGCTTTCAACCTTGCGCAAATGACCAATACGGTCGGCCTGCCGGGCGGCAACTGCAACGCTGGTGCGTTGAACTACTTCCGGCGTTTTGACACGGATACCCTGTTGACCCTGGCGCCAGGCGAAACCATCGTTCTGAAATTCAACACCTACCAATGTTGCCAGGAAGGTTGTGGCACTGCGCCCAGTTATTTTGGATCCTCCCTGCAGGCCCGGTATTTTTTACCCTGCGGCCAATCCATCATTACCAGCGATAGCAGCGACCCAACGGTTGATCTGAATTCGACCGGCGCTTCGACGGTGCCGGGCAACATGGTGTTTGGCGCTACGGAGACTTTTTCCTACAACCTTATTTCGGTGGATGCACAGTTGCCCCAAATACGGAACCAGGGGCAGTTCTGCATTGACATTGACGTACCTGCCAATTTGCAATGGGACTCTTCCAACGGCATCACCTGGGTAGGCTCTGACGGCACCACCACCATATCCACTACTTTGGTGGAGGCCAACGGCATCCCGGTTTTGGGTGGTTTCGTCAATGGGCCTGCCACCATCAAGGCCTGCTTTGGCCCTGGTTTCGGAAACAATGTCAGTCTGTACCGGAATTCCAATGTCAACATTGACCTTACCTATTATAACTGTACCTGCGGAACAAACGTAACCACCGCTGCAGCCATGTATTTTGAATATGGGCCTGCCTGCCCCAATCCTTGCAGGTTGAATCTTTTTTGTGAAACCGACTTGACAAACTTAGCCTGGGGTGGCTGCTGTAGTGGCCCCTGCGACGGGCTGGTGAGTGCAAGCTATTCGATAGAACGGACTTGTTTCGGCCTGCCCGACAACGACCAGGACGGGTGCCCGGATGCAATGGGCAGCCTGAACATGGCGAATATCCGAAAAGACCGGGCCATGAAAGGGGACGAGCTTCGGTTCACGGCGACTGCCGTTGTCAATTTGACGGGTGGCACGGTGTCCACCCTTGATTATATCTATTTTGAAAATGACTTTTCCACAAACGGCCACCGCATCCTGATGCCCGTTGGCAACAACGTGCTGACCATCGTTTCGGGGGGCAACACGTACGAATGCAACATGGTAGCCTCTGTCAACGATGGAAATACCGTCCGATGGGACATTGCAGCGCCGACGATTGAAGGCTGTGGTACCGTGCCGATGGGCTTTAGCTATCAGGATGGGGATGAAATTACCCTCTCCGGTGATGTTGTTTATACCGATAACATCGGTTGCGACATCGCCAATGTGTATTTCAACACTTGTTTCTACGGTGCCCTGACTGCCGCACCCGTGGCCCCGGCGGATCGCTTCAAATGCTCGCCTGGTTTGCCGGGTTACTTTGAGGGGGTCGGTTTCTCGTTTTCACAGTCAAACGGTACCCGGGAGTTTACCGGCTGCGGTTATGTCAATGGCCTCAACTCAATCTTTTGCATTGGCGACGGGGTGGTTGGCAGCGATCCTTTTCCCTACGAATACCGGCAATGGTCCTACATCACCCAGGCAAAAATGGCCATGCCGGAGGGCTATCTGTTCAATCGGGCCACGTATGGCGTCAACCGGACCATTAGCACCAACATTGGTGATAACCGCAACGTGACCCTCAGCGACCAGGTGCAAATCGTGAATGACACTTTTGTCAGCTATTTTTTAAATGTTTTGGACACCTGCGGTGCTGCTCCATTCAGCGACGGTGGAAACGAAATGCGATCCACATTTTACTACGATGTGCCCTGCACTGCCGAGCTGAATGTGGACAAAGACGCCTACCACGAAGTGACCAGGGTGGTGAAGTTTTGCAGCCCTTATTTGGATGACGAATACTACACTTTCAGTTCAGGCCACACTTTTACCCCTACAGGGCCGGATCTGAATTTATTGGCGGTCAATAACCTTTCGGAACCAGACGATAAAGAAGGTCGCTGGCAGTTGCTGTTGCAAAACAATGGGAACGGTGCCAACAACGCATTCCTGGTCATAATTGACCCGGCCTCCATTGACCCGGTTGGGCTTACTTTTTCCAACGGCAACCCGGTGCCGGTTACCAACGGCGTATATCAGTTGGGGAATGTCGGGCTGGGCAGTGCCATCAATTTCAACCTCAATTTTACTTACGATAATTGTGGCCGGGACTCGCTGATGGTAGTGGCGGGGTTCGATTGTCTTTCTTATCCCAACAATCGGCTGGACATACTTTCCGGGGGCTGGCCCTGCAATTTGGATACCTTATGGCTATACGTCAGGCCAAAGCCGGGCAGCATTGACCAGGCAGTGATCCAGGCCCCCGATCTGGTAACAGCTTGCCAGGATTTCACCTACGAAGTACAGTTCGACAACAACGGCCTTGCTAAACTTTACGATCCTCAAATGGCCGTGTTCATGCCCTATTCTTCGGGCCTGGATTTCGTGCCCGGCGAGGTGCAGCTTTGCTATCCCTGCAACCCGGCCAGTCCGGTTTACAACATCACTACGCCGCCCACCCTAACCATCAGCACCACGCTTGGTATAGAACATATCTGGGACATCAACCAGTTGGTGCCGGTTATTCAGGCGAATGGCCTGCCGGGCCTGGGCGATCCGGTAACCGCAAACCGGACCCTGCGGATGAAGTTTGGGGTTGAAACAAACTGTAATTTTACCATTGGGGAGTTCCCCCGTTTTACCAGCAGGACCAACACGGCTTGCAATCAAGTACTGACTTCCATCATCCAGACCGGGGCGGCAATTGATGTCTCTGGGTCTCATTTTGATTACAAAGCCAACCTGGTTATCGAACTACTCGGCCCGGCATCCGGGCCTGTCAACGCCTGTGGCGGAAAGGGTACGGTTAGGAATACGGTGCAATTTCCTTCCATAACAAATGGAAAAGACTCTATCCTCATCGCCCTTCCAGCCGGCACCATCTATGTCCCGGGTTCTGCTTTTTTCGATGACCCAACCGATGTCACCTCCACCACACCAAAACTCAACAATGTAAACGGCATACAGGAAGTGATTTTCAATATCAGGGCGGGTTTGCCGGCTTTTAAAGATATTGTCTATCAGATTGACTTCCAGGCCGACCCTAACAATATTCCCTGCAACATTCCCACCCAGCCGATCATCGGTCGGGCTTTTATTCCAAATGTACTCAACTGTGATGGTGATCTGTGCGATGTCCGCTTCATCACCGGAGCAGATGAGGTAGATGTTGATTTTGTAAAATACGATTACGAAGTAACGGGCTATGACATCGCTGTGCCCTGCGGAGCTACCCAGGTGGACATCCATTCAATGGTGATAAAAAATGCTGGTGATTTCGCCACTTCCATCCCGACGACCGTGAACATTTACGCAGATGTGGATGCCAATGGTGACATCGGCCCCGGGGATGTACTCCTGGGAAGCCTGGTTTACAGTAACCCGATAGCGGCTGGGGCGTCGGCTACCCTCTCTGGCAGTTTTCCGGCATTGCCGGGTCAAACTTGTCCCCTGCTGGTGGATTTCACGAGCTGTACCTGCACGGATGCGGTGCCGCTCACCGAGGTGAAATATGAAAATGCAGGAGCAGAAACGACCATTTGCAGTGGTGCCACGTTCACTTTGGGCTGTGGTGAAAATGTGCCCGGCTTTAATTATTTCTGGTCGGGACTCAACGGGGCGCCCACATCAGCCCTGTCCAATCGGCTTGTTCCCAACCCCTCATTTAATTATACGAACACCAACACTTATCCCGACACGCTGGATTATGTACTGGCCACTACCTTTGGTGCCTGCCTTAGTTTTGACACTTTGCGCATCATTGTCCTGCCCTTGCTCACAACGGTAGGCCCCAGCCAGGCTATTTGCCCAACGGGCACGGTAACCCTGCAAGGGCCACTTGGTTTCACCAACTACCAATGGAGTCCTGTTACAGGGCTGAGCAACCCCAATTCCCCACGCCCTATTTTGTCTTCCCTTTCCGGCAATACCACTTTCGTCCTCAGCTATACCAATGAGGAGGGTTGTTTGGAAAAATACCAGGAGACCGTGAAGCTCGGTTTCAACTGCACCGACCTGGAACTGACCAAGCAGGTTGATCTAAGCGAAACCGCCATAGGGGACATCCTCACTTTTTCCCTTGAAGTCGTCAACAAAGGGCCTCTTCCGGCATCCGGGATCCAGATCACCGATCTTTTGCCATCCAGCCTCTTGTATGTGACGCACCTGCCAACTACAGCCAACTATAACGATGTATCAGGTATCTGGAACATTGGCATTATGGACGTTGGCGACACCCTGATGCTGCAAATCAAAGCCATAGTTTTGGAAGCGGGATTGGTGTACAATTGTGCGGAAATAACAGCCCTGGATAATACGGATATCGACTCCACCCCAAATAATGGCAACCCCAATGAAGACGACAAAGGAACGAGTTGCACCACTGTCCCTACGATTATTGCCTGCGACAATGAACCTCCAGGCATTGTAGCCCCACCGGATGGTTTCTATCAATGGTATATTGACGGCAATCCCATCGCCGGGGCTACGGGGCAGACTTTTGTGGTGGATTACCAGGCGTTGCCGGCAGCACTCGGCACACACCGGTATTCGCCCAGGCCGGACGGCAGTTGCTCCTATGTAGTTTCCATCACGGATTGTTCGGCGGACTTGGAAGTCAATAAATCGGTCTCTACCAATTCAGTATTGGTCGGGAATCAAATTACCTACACTATTCAGGTCAGCAACGATGGGCCATCAGAAGCCACCA
Source organism: Lewinellaceae bacterium (assembly GCA_020636005.1). Taxonomy (GTDB): domain Bacteria; phylum Bacteroidota; class Bacteroidia; order Chitinophagales; family Saprospiraceae; genus UBA6168. The sequence continues at coordinate 34,029 of JACJYR010000005.1, read as the reverse complement.
ATGTAACCTTGCAGGATCTGCTGCCCGCTGGGGTTGCCTATTTGTCCAACTCCGCAAGCGCAGGCTCTTATTCAAATACAGCCGGCACATGGAGCATCCCGTCCATCGGGGTAGGCGAAACCGAGTCGCTCCAGATCACGGTGGAAGTTACTGCTGCGGGAACCAACATCGTCAACGTTGCCCAAATCACCACTGCTGACCAGCCCGATATTGACAGTACCCCTGGCAATGATGATGGGGACCAGAGCGAAGACGACGAGGATGCGGAAGTTGTCACCTCCGCGCTCGTGGCCAGCATTGGCAATTACGTCTGGCATGACCTTGATCAGGATGGCCGCCAGGATCCCGGGGAGCAACCTATACAGGATGTTGTCGTGACGCTCCGGGCAGCCAACACCGGTATGGTGATAGCCATTGCGACCACGGGGCCGGACGGGAAATTTCTCTTTATGAACATTCCCGCTGGCAACTACTACCTGACTTTTGATATTTCCGGAACGGGCGCCTTCTCATCCTTTGTGCCAACCCTGAAAGACAATTGGGCCGATACCGCTGACAGCGATATTTCCAGCAGTGGCCAGACCAATGTGTTTTCGTTCAATCCGGCAGCGGGCGACAACCTGACTTTTGCTGCTGGGTATCACCAGGAATGTGAGTTGCCATCGGTACAGATTTCTGGGAAATAATATCCGAAGGCAAACCCAGACAACTAAGAAAAAACGACCCTCTACGGCTGGGTTGATATCAAAATATATTAAGCAACGGCTAAAACAGGCATTGCTTTGAGCGCTGAAATAACACGAGTTTGAACAAACGCTTCTGAACAGTCCGACAACTCTTTTTTACAAACAAAAACATGTTCGACACCCCCCGGCACTGAGCAAGTGAAACCCACTGCTCTCTGAAAATTTTTGTAAGTATGAGTATTTTAAACCCATTTTTCAGGGCATATCTGACATGTTTTTTTCTGTTGGCAATGACAGCACTCTTTGCCCAGGAAGTCTGCAACGATGGCCTCGACAACGACGGCGATAACCTTGTTGACTGTTTCGATCCCGGCTGCTCAGGCTGTGCTTTTAATTGCGAATACAAAGTCCCGTCCTCCGGTCTGGGCAGTGTGGCTTTGGGGGCTACCAATGCTGGTGTTGACCCTGACTATACCACTGTCTTTGTGGCAATAGATTCCACCGGGGACATCCAATATTTGACGACCAGTAACCCGCCCACGTTCACGGGCGTATCATCTGGCAGGTACCTGGCCCTGGCCGTCACTTACCTCACCAATGCAGGCATCAACAACCTGGTAGTGGGCAACAATATCGGCATCGTATATGGGGGGTGTATGGCGCTTTCGAAGAGCTATGCCTTTGAAGTCTGCACGAATACCCCGCCCGTTGTTGCTGGAATCGAATCGTCACCCAGCTGTTTTTGCGCCGGGGAAACGCTCATTTCAAACAGCATCACCGCAAGCGATGCAGATCAGGACAGCCTGACTGCTACGGTCCGGATTGCAACGGGTTATGTCATTGGCGAGGATAGGCTGGTCTATAATGGTGCGGTTCCAATTACCAGCAGTTTCAATGTTTTGACCGGCGAGTTGACACTTGGGCCGGCGCCCCCTGCGAACATAAACTTTGCTTTGAAAAAGGTAGCCTATTTCAATACTTCTGCCTATGGTTCAGAAACACCGGGTAACCGCAGCATTTCCTTTTCAGTATCAGACGGCCTGGAATCCGATGGGCCTGAAACCCGCACAGTGCGGGTCGGCAATCCCCTCTGCCCGTGTGCGGGAATCATGGCATCCAAAGCGGTTTCCAACGTTGCTCCGGCCCAAAGCGGCACGGATGGAAATGTGGATGTGACCTACACTTTTACCATTCAAAATACGGGCGGGATGGATTTGGGCCGATTGGCCATGCCCGAAAATTTGGCAGCGCAGTTGGGAAATGCTTTCGTGGGCGTAGTTTCCACGCCGTCTATTCTGGCAGGCGGTACCGCCACAGTCGCACCTACTCCCAATGCTTCTTTTAATGGCAACACCAACACCGACCTGTTCAATGGGACAAGCGGGCGGTTGAAACCGGGCCAGTCCTTCCAGGTGGCTATCGTTGTGGAAGTGGACAACAGCGAGGCGATTCCTGTCTTGGAAAACCAGGCCACAGTGACAGGGGTGGCGATAGATGGGAGCGGCAACCCTGTCACGGACGGCCTTGGCCAACCAGTCACCACCAGTGACCCGACCGACAATGGTGTAAATCCAACCACCAACAATGGTAGTGGAGGTACGAATGACCCGACGCCACTGGTGGTCCCGGCCATTGCGCTGACAAAAGCGCTGGTCAGTTCCTTGCCGGCCACTGGCCAGCCAGCCAACGTTTATAAGCTCCAATATGAGTACCTCGTAAAAAATACCGGGACGACTTACCTTGAAGATATTCGGGTGGCTGATGACCTGTCTGCCTGGGGGGCGGCGCTGCTCGCCACGCCGGCACCCGTTGTTGAGCTGGCCAATGTGGACGCTTCTACCTTGCCGACCAACAACAATGGCAATTTCGATGGTACATCTGACACCGACTTGTTGGCTTCGGGCGGTACTGGCCTGCTGCATCCGGGTGAATCTTTCAAAATCAAACTGACTGTCTTCGTGGACATTGCCCAGGCTACCAGCGGCCTGATCAACCAGGGGTTGGCAACGGCGACCCCAACCAACGGTGCTGGCACGCCCATCGGGGCAGATGTGAACGACCTGTCGGACGATGCCTCCGGCCTACCCACGGGTAACCCTGAAAGCACCAATCCTGGCGCTACGGGGGACTCCGGCGGCCCGGATGACCCCACCCCGGTGGCGTTCCCTGCATTGCCCTTACTGACCAAATCCATCACGGCTGAACCGGTTTTGGCCGGGGATCATACCTATGCCGTGCCGTTTCAGTTTCTCATCCAGAACCAGGGCGGCGGAGCCTTGTGCAACCTTAATTTGGTGGAAAATTTTGTGTCGCAGTACGGATGTGCTTTTGAAAATGTGCTTTCGGTATCTTCTGTCAACCTGGCCAATACCTCCGGGAACAGCATTGCGCCGACCAGGAATACTACCTACGATGGCGGTGGCGACGATAACCTTTTCAATGGCGACGGCTGCCTTTATCCAGGCGATGAAATCACCCTGAACGTGGTGGTGGAAATCAACGTCTCCTGTCTGGGCGTGGATGAGCCGCTGGTGAACCAAGCCATCGTTTCCGGCCTTGACCCAAATACAGGAAATCTGCTTTCCGACCTTTCGGACGACGCAACAGACCTCGATGGCGTTCCTGGGCCCGACAACGATTCGGGCGGAGAAAACGACCCGACTTTGCTGGAAATACCAACTATCAGGCTGGCAAAAGAACAGGTCAGCAGCACCACCTTGCCCGATGGGAAAGTGGAGGTAACATACCAGTTCATCGCCCAGAATACCGGGAACGTGACCCTCCACAACATCGCCCTCGAAGATGACATCAGCTCCCAGTTTGGCGCTGCTTTCGTGAGTGCTTCAACGGTCTCCATTGCCGGCAGTGCGACTACCCAGGGCAATACGTTCGCAGGGTTTACAGGCAGCGGCACGACTGGTTCCGCGGCGGCGGATGGCGACGACCTCCTCGACCGCCTGGCCACCCTGAAACCAGGTGAAAACATCGTGGTAAGCATTACCGTCGTCGTTGACCCTGCGCTGGTACCCGCCATGGGCCTGACGAACCAGGCAATGGTAGAAGGGACAACAAGCAATGGCGGCACGGTGAGTGATTTATCCGATAACGGCACCCATCCGAACACGAACAATGGCGAAGGTGGCAGCGACGACCCGACGCCGCTGAACCTTGGCCCCATCCCCGTTTTGACCAAAGCATTGACGGCTGCGCCCACCTTGTTGCCCAGCGGCAACTACCAGGCTACTTACCTTTTTTCCCTGACCAATACCGGCACGGGGGCCATGTGCAGCATAGATGTTTTTGACGACCTCCATGCTGAATTTGGATGTGCCCTGGCCAGCGCTTCGGCACCGACCTTGTTGTTATGGGATAATGCTTCTGGTCTCAGCACACAGCCCAATTTCAACGGCCTCTACAATGGCCTTTCGCAGATAAATATGTTCGTCGGGAATGGCTGTATTTTTCCGGAAGACAAAATCCAGTGGTCTATTACGGTCGAACTGAATCCAGACTGTTCGCCGCTGTCCTCGCCGCTCATCAACCAGGCAACGGTGATGGCAACTGATACGGACGGAAACTCAATCGAAGACGACTCGGACGACGCATCCGACGTGGACGGCGACCTGATAAACGACAACGAATCAGGAGGTACGGACGATCCTACCTTTATTTACCTGCCCAATATTGCGGTCACCAAAGCCATTACCGGCTCCACCGCTTTGCCAAATGGCCACGTGTTGCTGGATTTTCGTTTCAATATTGAGAATACGGGCAACGCCGACCTGAGCAACCTGAGCCTGACCGACCCGCTCAATTTCACAACAGCTATCATCGGGACGCCGATGTTGAGCCTGACCAATGTGAACGCTACTGCTGTCCCCGCCACCAACAACGGCGCATATACCGGGGTGGCACCGGATACCGACCTGTTGGTGGGCGCTGCAACTGACCGCTTAAAGCCCGGACAGTCTTTCGTCGTTTTTATGAGCGTGGAAGTAGATCCCCAACAGTTCGGCCTATTGCCGCAACCCATTGAAAACCAGGCAACCGTAACTGGGTTTCCAGTAAATAATAGCGGAATCCCGCTTGGCGGATACGCTTCCGTTTCTGATGTGTCGGACGATGGGACAGGCCTGCAAAATGGTGGTGATCCCACCACGGGCAACCCCGGTGCGGACAACGACAATGGTGTGGGTGGAACAGATGACCCGACAGTTGTCAGCTTGCCACCCACGCCAAAATTGACCAAAGCCATCACTGCAACGCCAGTACCCCTGCCGAACGGCAACTACGCCGTAACCTACGCCCTGGCAATAGAAAACCTCGGCGGCAGCGAGTTTTGCATAATTGGCCTGGAGGAGGATTTTGCTTCGCAATTTGGTTGCGCTTTTGAAGGGGTTATCAGTAAAACCGCTCCTGTGCTGACCAATACCTCCGGCCTGAGCACTAATCCAACATTGAACTCCATCTACAATGGCTCGACCTCCACAGGCTTGCTGAACGGCGACGGCTGCCTATACCCAGGTGACGCCATCACCATGAGTGTCACGGTGGAAGTCAGCATTGGTTGCACACCCCTGCCTGCTCCTTTGGCCAACACGGCCACGGTCACCGGTGTGGACAACAATGGCCATCCAGTTTCCGATGATTCGGACGACAGCACCGATCTTGACACCGACACCAACCCCGATAACGAAACCGGCGGACCGGACGACCCGACTTTGCTCCTTATCCCTGAAATTTCCCTGACCAAAGCACTGACCTCAACCACGGCGCTGCCGAACGGAAACTACCAACTGGCTTTCCGTTTTAACATTGAAAACACTGGCAACACCAACCTGAGCAACCTGAGCGTGACTGATTTGCTGAATTTCAGCCCAGCCATTGTTGGTACCCCAGCCGTCAGTGTGACCAACGTGGACGCAACGGCTGTCCCCGCAGGAAATAATGGTGTTTACACCGGTATAGCACCGGACAACGATCTCCTGGCAGGAGCAGCAACGGATAAGCTGGAACCAGGACAGTCCTTCGTTATTGTCCTGGGCGTTGAAGTGAATCCCCAACAGTTCGGTTTGTTGGCACAACCTATAGAAAACCAGGCAGTTGCGAGTGGAAACCCAGTGGATGCCAGTGGCAATGATTTGCCTGCCCTTGCCAATCCGACCGACGATTCGGATGATGGGACCAGCTTGCCGAACGGTGGTGACCCAACGACCGGCAACCCCGGTGCGGATAATGACAACGGGGCCGGCGGAACCGAAGACCCAACTATTGTCAGCCTGCCGCCCATACCAAATTTGATCAAAGCCATCACCACGGCACCGACGCAACTGCCGAATGGCAACTACGCCGTGACCTTCGGGTTGAGCATAGAAAACCTGGGTGGCAGCGAGTTTTGCACGATTGGCCTGGAGGAGGATTTTGCTTCGCAATTTGGCTGTGCATTTGAAGGGGTTATCAGTAAAACCGCTCCTTTGCTGACCAATACCTCCGGCCTGAGCACTAATCCAACCTTGAACTCCATCTACAATGGCTCGACCTCCACAGGCTTGCTGAACGGCGACGGATGCCTTTATCCAGGCGATGTCATTACCATGAACGTTACGGTGGAAATTGACATCAACTGTTCACCACTGCCAGCGCCTTTGGCCAATACGGCCACTGTCACGGGGGTGGACAACCAGGGCAATCCTGTTTCAGATGATTCGGACGACAACACCGACCTGGACGGGGATACCAGCCCCGACAATGAAACCGGCGGCACCGACGACCCAACCCTGACCCTGATCCCGGATGTGGCCATCACCAAAGCACTGACGGACGTTACGCCACTGCCAAACGGCAACTACCATCTGGATTTCCGTTTCAACATAAAAAATACGGGCAATGTGATCCTCAGTGATCTGAGCGTGGCCGACCCTTTGAATTTCACTTCGGCCATTATCGGCACCCCATCCGTGAGCATAACCAACGTGGATGCAAGCGCTGCCCCAACTGCCAATAATGGCGCTTATACAGGAACTGCCCCCGATACAGACCTGCTCGCAGGTGCGTCAACGGACAAACTGGAACCCGGGCAGTCGTTCGTCATTTATCTGGGCGTGGATGTGAATCCACTTCAGTTTGGCTTGCTGTCCCAGCCCGTTGAAAATCAGGCGGTTGTTACAGGAAACCCCGTGGATGGCAGCGGCATTGAATTGACAGGCCTCGCCGACCCGACCGATGCATCGGACGATGGAACCGGCCTGCCGAACGGCGGCGATCCCAACAGCGATAACCCCAATGCAGGCAACGATAACGGGGCCGGCGGAACGGATGATCCGACCCTGATCTCCCTGCCTGCCAGGTTGCAGCTTTCCAAGGCCATTACGGGTGTGCCCGTGCCGTTGGCGAACGGCAACTATGATATAGCCTATGAATTTAGGATTGAAAATTTAGGTGGCAGCGAGGTGTGCCTGCTTGGTTTGGAAGAAGATTTTGCCGCCCAGTATGGCTGTGCTTTTGTCGGCATAAAGTCCGTGGGCAGTATCAACCTGGCCAACACATCTGGCAACAGTACCTCCCCAACTGCCAATACCGTTTATAATGGGGGCAGTGTTGCCAATTTATTCAACGGGGATGGCTGCCTTTTCCCGGGCGATGAAATTACGGTCTCTTTGATAGCTGAAATTGACAACTCCTGCACCGGCATTCATGTGCCGCTGGTCAACCAGGCAACGGTTACTGGGGAAGACCCAAGCGGAAACCCCATCTCTGACAATTCGGACGATGAAACCGACCTCGACGGGGCACCTGGCCCGGACAATGATTCAGGTGGTGTAAACGACCCGACGTTGCTGTCCATCCCTGAAATTTCACTGGCTAAAGAACAAGTCAGTTCAACTTTGCTGGGCAACGGCCATTTTGAAGTGGTTTACAAACTGGTTGTTAAAAACACGGGCAATGTTGCCTTGAACAACGTAGCCCTCGAGGACGACATTTCCACCCAGTTTGCCCCTGCTTTCGTCAGCGCCCATGCCCTGTCAATGGGCGGTACCGCCTCCATCCTTGGCGGGTTGAACCCCACTTTCACAGGGAGCGGGGCTACAGGTTCTGCGTTGGCAGATGGCGATGACATTTTGAACAGGACGGGTATCCTGCTGCCGGGCAATACGATCATGGCGCAAATTGCCGTGGAAATTGATCCAACGCTGGTGCCTGCCATCGGCTTGTTCAACCAGGCAACTGCCACCGGCACCACGCCCGATGGCGACATGGTGAGTGATGTTTCAGACAACGGCGCCAATCCGGACGGCAACAATGGCAATGGTGGATCGGATGATGAGACGCCACTGAACCTGGGCCCTGTCCCTGTGATTTTGAAAAAAGCAACCGCCGCACCGGCACTTTTACCGAATGGCGACTATGCAGTTCGTTACGAATTTACCGTCCGAAACAATGGGGCAGGCGAGATGTGCAACATCAACGTGAGCGATGATTTGGCTGCTCAATTTGGTTGCGCCTTGGTAAACACCACCCCGGCTACCTGGATTTCTTTTTCCAATACCTCCGGCCTCAGCGTTCAACCGACGCTGAATACCATCTACAATGGTGGTACCCACCCCGGTTTTTTCAATGGGGACGGTTGTTTGTTCCCGGACGACGAGTTCCAATTTTTTATTGATGTAAAAATTACCAACTGCGCTGCTGACCCGCATTTACTGGCCAACCAGGCTACGGTAACAGCTGTTGACCCCGATGGGGGCAACCTGGTTTCCGACACTTCCGACGACGAGACCGACCTTGATTCCAACAATACCCCCGACAACGAATCGGGCAGCGGTGGCGACCCGACACTTGTTTTCTTGCCCGATGTGGCCATCACCAAAGCCGTAACCGGTGCTTCTGCCCTGGCCAATGGGAATGTCCTGCTCAATTTCCGTTTCAACATAAAAAATACTGGCAATACAGACTTGACCGATCTCAGCGTGGCGGATCCGCTCAACTTCCTCCCGGCCATAGTCGGTACGCCCGCAGTGAGCATTGCCAACGTAAGTGCCACCATGCCCCCATCCAGCAACAATGGCCTGTACAATGGCAATTCAACTATCGATCTGTTGAATGGTTCTGCGACCGACCTGCTCGAACCGGGGCAGGCTTTTGTGATAAACATGAGTGTAGAAGTTGAACCACTGGCATTTGGCCTTCTCCCACAGCCCATTGAAAACCAGGCTACTGTAACAGGAACCCCGCAGGCGGAGAATGGCAACCCGATTCCGGGGTACGGCCCTGTGGAGGATGCTTCCGACGACGGGACAGGACTTTCCAGCGGCGGAGACCCCGCTTCCGACAACCCCGGTGCGGTTAATGACAACGGTGCAGGCGGAACGGATGACCCCACCATTGTTACCTTGCCGCCGGCCCCCGCTATCACAAAAATGGTGGTAGGTGTGCCAGTCGCTTTACCCAATGGCAACCACAGCGTTACCTACGAATTTTCAATTGGGAATATGGGAGGCAGCCGTTTTTGCCAAATCGGCTTGCAGGAAGATTTGGCCAGCCAGTTCGATTGTGCCTTTGTCCAGGTTTTGGGAAAAACTGCACCCATGCTGACCAACACCTCTGGGTTGAGCATCAACCCGACGTTGAATTCTGTCTATAATGGAATTTCCAGCACCAATCTGTTGAACAACGATGGCTGCCTATACCCCGGCGATTTAATCACACTGACCATCGAGGTGGAGGTGGACGTAAACTGTGAGACGGCCGCAAACCCCCTCGCCAATACCGCCACTGTGACCGGCGTGGATGACAATGGCAACCCCGTCTCCGATGATTCGGACGACCGCACCGACCTCAATGGGGATAGCGACCCCGACAACGAGACTGGCGGGACAGACGATCCAACGCTGACACTCATCCCGGATGTGGCCATTACGAAGTCTTTGACGGCCACAACGCCACTGGCGAACGGCAACTATCAGTTCTCCTTCAGGTTCAATGTAGAAAATACCGGGAATGTCAGTTTGAGCAACTTGAGCGTGGCCGACCCGCTGACTTTTGGGGCAGCCGTTGTTGGCTTGCCCACTGTGTCCGTCACAAATATTGATGCGACCAATGCCCCAGTGCCAAGCCTTTCCTATGATGGGGTTGGCATGGCCGATTTGCTCGACGGCGCCCCGACCAACCGCTTGGAGCCAGGGCAATCTTTCTACATCTTGATGAGTGTGGAAGTCAATCCAGTTATTTTTGGCGCATTTCCCCAACCCGTTGAAAACCAGGCTACCGTGACAGGAGACCCCATAGATGCCAGCGGCAATCCACTCACCGGGCTGCCTTCCCCGGCCGATGATTCGGACGATGGGACTGACCTGCCAAATGCCGGCGATCCCAATTCCAACAATCCTGGTGCCGACAACGACTTGGGCACCAGTGATGACCCGACTTTGCTTTCATTGCCACCGATAGTTGCATTGAACAAAAGCCTGACCGGCGCACCCGTGCTGTTGCCCAACAGCCATTACAGTGCGACTTATGCGTTTCATATTGAAAATAAAGGCGGGAGCCAGCTTTGCCAAATTGACCTGACCGAAGACTTTGCTTCGCAGTTCGGCTGTGCATTTGTAAAAATATTGGGTGTGACCAGCCCCGTTGCCTCCGGTAGCTCTACGGCCCCGACTTTGAATACTATCTATAATGGCGGGACAAACGCCAACCTGTTTAACTCGGACGGCTGCCTTCAATCTGGTGACACCATCACCCTATCCGTATCCGTTGAAATTGATGTTGCCTGCGCTTCAGTTCCAACCCCGCTTGCCAACCAGGCAACCGTCAGCGGAGAGGACGACAACGGGAATGATGTGACCGACCAATCGGATGATGCAACCGACCTCGACGGCAACCCCGGAAACGACAACGACAGCGGCGGAGAGGATGATCCTACGTTGCTTTACATCCCTGGCATTGCTGTAACCAAGGCGCATACAAACACGGTCCAGGTAGGCAATCAGTTCAGGCTCGATTTTGAGTTCATTGTCCGGAATGCCGGGAACACCATTTTGGAAAATATCACCCTCGAAGATGATTTGGACGTACAGTGGGGGGCTGCCCTGCTGCTTGTCCCAGATGCTACCATAGGAGTTTCCAATATCTCAGCTTCTGTTTTGCCATCTGCCAATCCTGATTTCGATGGCAGCTCTGACATTGCGCTGCTGACGCCGGGCGGACTGCTCGAACCGGGCGAAGCTTTCAAAGTTAAAATGTCGGTTTACATTGACCCGGCAGGCGTTCCGCTCAATGGCCTGCTCAACCGGGCTGCCGTGGGCGGCCTTCCGACAGATGGCAGCGGAACCCCCTTGATTGACTTGCATACAATGTCTCCGTATATTCCTGGCGCCGTGACCGACTTTTCAGATGATGGGACCGGGTTGCCGGGCGATGCTGACCCGCTGTCGGACAATCCCGGAGCAGAGGGCGACCTCGGCACCAGTGACGATTTTACCCCGGTCAATATTCCGCCCATTGCCAAACTCTACAAATCCATCAGCGGACTACCGACTGCTTTGCCAAATGGCAATTATGCCGTGACCTATGATTTCAGGATAGAAAATGTGGGCGGCAGCCAGTTCTGCCAGATTGATTTGATTGAAAATTTCAAGGCGCAACACGGTTGTTCATTTGTCCAAATATTGAATGTGACCACGCCCCTCGCAACAGGGACTTCAATGGCACCCACCCGCAATACCGTGTATGATGGCGATGGTGAGTGGAATGTGTTCAACAGCGATGGTTGCCTGTTGCCAGGCGATGAAATTTCCGTGTCCATCACCATTGAAGCCGACATTTCCTGCAGTACAAGGCCTCATCCGCTCGACAACTCTGCCACCGTCAACGGGGTCGGCGATGACGGAAATCCAGTCTCCGACACATCAGACGATGAAACGGACGTGGACGGAAATCCCGGAACGGACAACGAAACGGGCAGCGATGAAGACCCGACCATCCTGTTGATCCCGGATATTGCAGTGACAAAAGCACTCATTGCCACGACACCGCTACCAGGCGGCAATTACCAATTGAAATTTCGATTCAATATTGAAAATACGGGCAATGGCAACCTGTCCAACCTGTCATTGCTCGATCCTTTGACTTTTGCTGGTGCGGTGGTGGGCACGCCGGTGGCGAGTGTGGTCAACAACGACGCACTCATGCCGCCGAATGCAAACCCTGCTTATACAGGTTTTGGTGCAAACCAGGACTTGTTGGCTGGTGCGGCGACGGATATGATGAGGCCGGGCGAGCGTTTCTCTGTTTTCCTTTCTGTTGAAGTGGATCCGGCATTGTTCACGGCCCTTCCGCAGCCGGTTGAGAACCAAGCCACGGCCGCTGGCGATGTGGTGGATGAAAATGGCAATCCGCTGATAGGCTATCCTTCCCCGACAGATGATTCGGACGACGGTACCAGTATCCCCGGTGGCGGCGATCCGATTTCCGACAACCCCAGCGGCGTAAATGACAATGGCGCTGGTGGGATGGACGACCCGACCCTGATTTCGTTGCCACAAATAAAACTGGCAAAAGCGGTCAGCAACGTCGTGCCATCCAATACCCCCGGGAATTATTACGTGTCTTTCAACCTGGTCATAAAAAATGACGGCAACGTCCCATTGACCAATATCCAACTGACCGACGACCTCGTGGCACAGTTGGGCAGCGCCTATGTCGGCGTAACTGCTGGCCCGATTATCTCTACGGGGGCGGGCAACCCGATTTTGCCAAATGCAGGTGGTAGTTTCCCTGCACAAGTCTTTGACGGGGCTTCCGGTTTCATGAATGCCGGGGATGAAATCAACCTCGCATTTACCGTCGAAATCAACCCCGATGCAGGTGGCGCACCAAACCCGCTGACGAACCAGGCAAGGGCGACAGGAGACGATCCAAATGGCGACGAAGTAAGCGACCTTTCCGATGATGGCACCGATCCTGATGGTGACAACGGTGAAGGTGGCGTGGATGACCCCACGGAAATTCCACTTCCCCAGATCAATGCTGCCAAAGAAATCATTGACATTTCGCCTGCGGCAAGCGGGTTGGCCAATCATTTCGACATTACCTATCGCTTAGTTGTCCAAAATACCGGCAACCAGGCCCTCAGCAACCTGGCACTTACGGATGATTTGCCGGCCCAATTGGGTGCTGCTTTCGTCCAGGTGGCTGGAATCCCTGCCATCTACCCGCCCCTTACGACCGCTACGTCCCAACCAGCCGTCAATGCAGCTTTTAGTGGGGCAAATCCCGCAACTGACATTTTCAGCGGCGCTGCCACCGACGACCTTCGGCCCGGCCAAAAAATCACGGTGGATATCGTGGTTGAAGTCAACCCATCGGCTCCCGGTGCGCCAAGTCCAATCATCAACCAGGCAGAAGCATCGGGCATCGATACTTCCATGATCACCGTCACCGACCTGACGGACAGCGGGGCCGATCCGACCACCGACAATGGATCAGGCGGGCTGGATGACCCGACGGAGTTCCCTTGCCCCGCCGCAAATATTGACCTTTCGGCAGCAGCGGTTGTAATCTGCGAATCAGAGGATGCGGCAATCACGCTCGTGAGCGATGTACCCACCGCTTCTTACGAGTGGGTGGATATGGCAGCGCCAGGGGTGGTAGTTTCTACCGACCAAAATCCGGTTTTCGCCAATTTGACCACCACTACCACTTACCAGGTGACGGTGTATCCAAATGATGGCTGTTATACAGATTTGACCGAAACGATCACGATTAATGTGACGCCAACCCCTCCAGCCCCGGTGGTGGCCGATGTGGAAGTTTGTGAAGGTGAACTGCTGCAAATCGGAACTACCACTACGGCAGATGCCTACTTCTGGGATGGCCCGAACGGCTGGACTTCCGACGACCAAAACCCCTTTGTCTCCACAGCAGCGGGCCTCACGGACGGTGGCGTTTACCAACTCAGCTATTTGGAAAATAACTGTTGGTCGGACAAGGCGTATGTTGCTGTGACCATCCACCAACTCCCGCCCCAACCGACCCTGACCAACAACGGCCCAATCTGTGAGGGCAATCCGATCATTTTGAGCACGAGTTCTGGCTGCGACACCTTCCGCTGGATTGGCCCGGATGGGATGAGCACCATGACGTTGTCCAACCCCTTACTGACGACGACGACCAAAACCACGACCATTCCCTTTGGAAATGTGGCCTACGACGCAGGTCTCTGGAGTGTGGTTTGTGTGGATGCCTTTGGCTGTGAGTCCCCTGCATCTGCGCAGGTGGAAATGGTCATTTACCCCATTCCCCAGCAACCGCTGCCCACCAACAACAGCCCAATCTGCGAAGGAGAAGAAATTACGCTGCACGCCGGCGGCAATTATCCGGCAGGCACTTTGTACCAATGGTATGCAACTGATCCGGCGCAGGTGGGTGCAGTTGTTATTTCTACCGAACAAAACCCAACCATCAGTAACCTGATCGCAGCAGGCAGCTATACTTATTGGTTGACAGTGACAGTGAACGGCTGCGTTTCACCAGCAGGTTTTACTGTAGTAATAGTGGCGGAAAAACCTGAAGTAAATGCTTCCAACGATGGTACCGAATGCGTTGAACCGATGACGGATTTGAACCTGGGTGCGGTTGCAACGGGTGGCACTGCACCCTATACTTTCGCATGGTCAGGTCCGAACAGTTTTGTTTCCATTGACCAAAATCCAATACTGCCCAATGCAGCCAACCATCTTTCAGGTACCTACATTGTAACGGTGACCGATGCCAATGGCTGTAAGGATGTTGCTGAAACCGTTGTAGATGTGACCCTTTCAGTGGCCGAACCTTTCCTCTCCTACAACGGCCCGCTTTGCGAAGGCAGTCAACTGGTCATTACCGCTCCGGCCTACAACGGCCTGGACGTTCATTACGAGTGGACGGGGCCTGCGGGCACGACCAGCAACGGAGCCTATGCCGATGCCCCTGTTATCGTGATTGACCTGGTGGAAGCTTCCGCAACGGGCAACTACGCCGTACAAGTAACAGTGGACGGTTGTACTTCCGTTCTCTCAGAACCATTGGCAGTGACCATCAACGAGTCGCCCGATGTGGCACCTGGTTATTCTTATGTCCTGAACCCGGACTGCTCGCCGAGCGATCTGTTGCTGTTTGCAAATGCCGCTGCGGGTACCGGCAATGACCTTGAATTCTTGTGGAACGGGCCGAATGGCTTCACTTCCACAGAAGCAAATCCAATCATTGAAGATGTGGTGGAGAGCTACAACGGCTCCTACGTGCTTACCGTTACCGACGAAAATGGATGTTCAAATACCCGCACGTTAGAAGTGTCTGGCATTACGCCTGTTCTGACATTCCCGGTCATCACGGGCAGCGGGCAAACCTGCGAGGGCAACACCGTGACCCTCACCGTGCCGGGCTACCAGGGCGTTTATGTGGCTTATTTTTGGAACCTCCCAGGTTCCACTGCCAACATCACGGGGCTGAACAGCAACCAAATCACCATCAGCCCGGCCACCCTTGCCCATGCAGGGAACTACACAGTGACCATCGTGGTGGATGATTGTACAATATTAAGTTCTACGTATGAACTCTTGATTTTTGAAACGCCCGTGGTGACGGCCACGAACGACGGCACCGAGTGCACGGCGCCGATGACCGACCTGAACCTGGCGGCATCCGCATCCGGCGGCGCTG
This sequence comes from Lewinellaceae bacterium, assembly GCA_020636005.1. Taxonomy (GTDB): domain Bacteria; phylum Bacteroidota; class Bacteroidia; order Chitinophagales; family Saprospiraceae; genus UBA6168. The sequence goes on along the minus strand of JACJYR010000005.1, from coordinate 18,643 downwards.
CCCCATATACCTTCCAGTGGAGCGGGCCGAACGGTTTTGGCTCCGCCGCACAAAACCCCATCGTTCCGAACACGGCTTCCGGCAGTTCGGGCACCTATACCGTTCTGCTGACCGACTTCAACGGTTGCACCGCCTCCGCCTCCACGGTGGTGGACGTGACGACCCCGCCCGCCGAGCCTGTCATTTTTGCCAACGGGCCGGTGTGCGAAGGGTCGGAGGCTGTGCTGGAAATCCCTGTTTACAACGGCGTGGACGTGAGCTACGAATGGACGGGGCCGAACGGCTCGACCAGCGGCGGCGACTACCCGGATGCGCCCTACCTGCAGCTTGGCCATGCCGGCATAGGCGATGCGGGCGGCTACACGGTGAGGGTCGTTGTGGACGGTTGCAGCTCGGTGGTTTCCGTGCCGTACGTGCTCGTGGTCAACGAAGCGCCAACGGTGGCGGCCACCAACGACGGCACCGAGTGCACGGCACCGATGACGGACCTGAACCTGGGCGCAAGCGCAGCGGGCGGCACCGCCCCCTACACTTTTGCATGGACGGGGCCGAACGGCTTCGCATCCATCGGCCAGGCCCCAATTTTGCCCAATGCCGCCAACAACCTTTCCGGCACCTACACCGTGACGCTGACGGATGCCAACGGCTGTACTGCGCAAGCGGAGACGGTGGTGGACGTGACGACCTCGCCGGACAAGCCCGCCCTGTCGTACAACGGCCCGCTGTGCGAGGGCGGCCAACTGGTCATCACGGCCCCGGCCTACAACGGGCTGGACGTGCACTACGACTGGGCCGGGCCTGCGGGCACGACCAGCAGCGGCGCCTACCCCGATGTTGCGGTTGTCGTGGTTGACCTGGCAGGCGCCGGCGCAAGCGGCAGCTACACGGTGCAGGTCACGGTGGACGGTTGCACTTCCGTTCTCTCAGAACCATTGGCAGTGACCATCAACGAAGCGCCGGAAGTTTTGCCCGGTTATTCTTACACGCTGAACACCGACTGTTCGCCCAGCGACCTGCAGTTTTTTGCGAATGCGGCCCCGGGCAGCGGCAGCGTCCTTGGTTTCTTGTGGACGGGGCCGAACGGCTTCGCCTCCACCGAGGAAAACCCCTTGGTACCGGACGTGGCGGAAAGCTACAACGGCTCCTACACCCTCACGGCCACCGATGAGAACGGGTGCTCGGATACCCGGACCGTGGAAGTGTCCGGCATCAGCGACGTCCTCGCCATGCCGGTCGTCACGGGCAGCGGGCAGGCCTGCGAGGGCAGCACCGTGACCCTCTCCGTGCCGGGCTACCAGGGCGTGAGCGTGTCCTACAACTGGAGCCTCCCGGGGCCGGCGGCCAACATCACCGGCCTGAACAGCAACCAGATCACCATTGCCCCGGCGGCCCTTGCCCATGCTGGCAGCTACTCCGTGACCATCGTCGTGGACGGCTGCACGATAACCAGCGGGGCCTATGAGCTGTTGATTTTTGAAACGCCCGTGGTGACGGCCACCAACGACGGCACCGAGTGCACGGCGCCGATGACCGACCTTAACCTGGCGGCGTCCGCATCCGGCGGCGCTGCCCCATATACCTTTCAGTGGAGCGGGCCGAACGGTTTTGGCTCCGCCGCACAAAACCCCATCGTGCCGAACACGGCTTCCGGCAGTTCGGGCACCTATACCGTTCTGCTGACCGACTTCAACGGTTGCACCGCCTCCGCCTCCACGGTGGTGGACGTGACGACCCCGCCCGCCGAGCCTGTCATTTTTGCCAACGGGCCGGTGTGCGAAGGGTCGGAGGCTGTGCTGGAAATCCCTGTTTACAACGGCGTGGACGTGAGCTACGAATGGACGGGGCCGAACGGCTCGACCAGCGGCGGCGACTACCCGGATGCGCCCTACCTGCAGCTTGGCCATGCCGGCATAGGCGATGCGGGCGGCTACACGGTGAGGGTCGTTGTGGACGGTTGCAGCTCGGTGGTTTCCGTGCCGTACGTGCTCGTGGTCAACGAAGCGCCAACGGTGGCGGCCACCAACGACGGCACCGAGTGCACGGCACCGATGACGGACCTGAACCTGGGCGCAAGCGCAGCGGGCGGCACCGCCCCCTACACTTTTGCATGGACGGGGCCGAACGGCTTCGCATCCATCGGCCAGGCCCCAATTTTGCCCAATGCCGCCAACAACCTTTCCGGCACCTACACCGTGACGCTGACGGATGCCAACGGCTGTACTGCGCAAGCGGAGACGGTGGTGGACGTGACGACCTCGCCGGACAAGCCCGCCCTGTCGTACAACGGCCCGCTGTGCGAGGGCGGCCAACTGGTCATCACGGCCCCGGCCTACAACGGGCTGGACGTGCACTACGACTGGGCCGGGCCTGCGGGCACGACCAGCAGCGGCGCCTACCCCGATGTTGCGGTTGTCGTGGTTGACCTGGCGGGCGCCAGCGCAAGCGGCAGCTACACGGTGCAGGTCACGGTGGACGGTTGCACTTCCGTTCTCTCAGAACCATTGGCAGTGACCATCAACGAGGCGCCGGAAGTTTTGCCCAGTTATTCTTACACGCTGAACACCGACTGTTCGCCCAGCGACCTGCAGTTTTTTGCGAATGCGGCCCCGGGCAGCGGCAGCGTCCTTGGTTTCTTATGGACGGGGCCGAACGGCTTCGCCTCCACCGAGGAAAACCCCTTGGTAGCGGACGTGGCGGAAAGCTACAACGGCTCCTACACCCTCACGGTGACCGACGAGAACGGGTGCTCGGATACCCGGACCGTGGAAGTGTCCGGCATCAGCGACGTCCTCGCCATGCCGGTCGTCACGGGCAGCGGGCAGGCCTGCGAGGGCAGCACCGTGACCCTCTCCGTGCCGGGCTACCAGGGCGTGAGCGTGTCCTACAACTGGAGCCTTCCAGGTTCCACTGCCAACATCACCGGCCTGAACAGCAACCAGATCACCATTGCCCCGGCGGCCCTTGCCCATGCGGGCAGCTACTCCGTGACCATCGTCGTGGACGGCTGCACGATAACCAGCGGGGCCTACGAGCTGTTGATTTTTGAAACGCCCGTGGTGACGGCCACGAACGACGGCACCGAGTGCACGGCGCCGATGACCGACCTTAACCTGGCGGCGTCCGCATCCGGCGGCGCTGCCCCATATACCTTCCAGTGGAGCGGGCCGAACGGTTTTGGCTCCGCCGCACAAAACCCCATTGTGCCGAACACGGCTTCCGGCAGTTCGGGCACCTATACCGTTCTGCTGACCGACTTCAACGGTTGCACCGCCTCCGCCTCCACGGTGGTGGACGTGACGACCCCGCCCGCCGAGCCTGTCATTTTTGCCAACGGGCCGGTGTGCGAAGGGTCGGAGGCAGTGCTGGAAATCCCTGTTTACAACGGCGTGGACGTGAGCTACGAATGGACGGGGCCGAACGGCTCGACCAGCGGCGGTGACTACCCCAATTCAAATTTCATCGGCATGGATATCGCGCCGCTCAGTGCAGGTGGCGCATACACTGTACAGGTGACTGTAGATGGGTGTACTTCTGTGGTTTCCGAGCCCTATGTATTAACCATCTATGAAGCGCCAGTGGTAAGCGCTGGCAATGACGGAACCGAATGCGTGACGCCGATGACGGATATGAACCTTTCTTCGGTTGTCAATGGTGGGGCAAGTCCATACACCTGGGCCTGGAGCGGCCCGAATGGCTTCAGTTCCACTTTGCAAAATCCCATTGTGCCCAATGTCAGTTCTGCGGATGATGGGAATTATACGGTAGTCGTTACCAGCACACAAGGTTGTACCGGCGAAGCTACTACGGTGGTGGATGTGACGACCTCGCCGGATGAGCCGTTTGTCACAGCCAACGGCCCTGTATGCGAAGGCGGGGAAATTGTATTGCAAGCACCCACCTATGCAGGGTTTGATGTGTCTTACGAGTGGGTTGGCCCGAACGGGAGCACCACTGCCGGCGATTACCCGGATGCGCCAATTTTCGCTATCCAACAGGCCAATATGGGTAGCATCGGCGACTACCAGGTGAAAGTGACCGTGGATGGGTGTACCTCGGTTTGGTCAACAGCCTATTCCCTGCAGGTGAATGAAGCTCCAACAGCTTCCCCGGTCAACAACGCCATCCCATGTTCGGTGGCCATTGACGATTTGGAATTGCTGGCCAACCCCATGGGCGGCACACCGCCTTACAGTTTCCAGTGGAGCGGCCCGAACGGTTTCATATCTACCTTCGAAAATCCGGTCATTCCGAATGTGACAAGCGGTGCCTCCGGTACCTACACGTTGATCGTGCAGGATGTACTTGGCTGCCAGTCTGCTACCAATGCCACGGTGGTCCAGATTTCCAGCATTCCAACAACACCTACTTTGTCTGTGAGCAGCCAGTCGCTTTGTGAAGGGGAAACATTGGAGTTGGAAACAGTACCCTACAACGGCGCAGTCGTCACCTACAACTGGACGACTCCAACCGGGCAGGTTATCCAGACCGATGCGCCCTCGCTGATTATCGGTTCGGTCAATGCCACCGACCACAACGGCCAATACCAGATGTCTGTGACGGTTGACGGTTGCACGTCTTTGGTATCTGCCCAGGTGAATGTGGCGGTGACGCCAATACCTGCACCACCGTCCATGCCTGCCGACTTCTCGATATGCCAGGGCGGCGTGCTGGCACTCTCGACGAATACCGTTGCCGACGGGTATCTCTGGTCGGGGCCGAATGGCTTTGTGTCCAATCTTCAAAACCCACCTGCGGTACTTGGGACGACAACGGCATCGGCAGGAACATATAACCTGGTTGTTTTTGAAAACAACTGTCCATCTGCACCAGGCACTGTGGCAGTAATGGTTGAGGCTACCCCAGCCAAACCAGTGCTGCAGACAGCATCCAATATTTGCCAGGGCGATACCATTTTCCTCCAAACAGCCCTGGTGTCCGGAGCTTCCTACCAGTGGATTTCACCAACATCCACTATCAACAGCAATTTTGGCACCCTCGGCGATCCGGATAACCCAATCTGGACGACCACCAACTCAACTTTTATCACCCTGCAAGACCACCCGTCGCTTTATGTGGGTGGCGGATGGAGGGTGCGTGTGCTCAGCCCGAGCGGTTGCCCTTCTGAGGAGTCCGTAGCTGTAAACCTCTCCATTCACCAGGTTCCTTCCGCTCCGCCCGCACTTAGCAACGGGCCGGTTGTTTGCGAGGATGAAGTCGTTGAACTGATCACTGGGCCGGTTCCAGGCGGTACGTTCTTTTGGTACGAAGGCGACCCATTCGGAACGCCGACCGGTGAACTGCTCACGACCGTGCCGAACCCTTCCCTGTTCAATGTGGCGCCAGGTATGCACCAATATTTCCTCCTGGTGGAAGTAGCGGGGTGCATGTCCGAAGATGCGACGATGGTAGAAGTGGAAGTGATGGATATGCCAGATGTACAGAGCGTAACCAATACAGGGCCTTACTGTGCTGGCGAGACCATCCAACTGGAAGCACCGACCATTGCAGGTGCCCAATACACCTGGACAGGGCCAAACGGATTCTCCTCTTTTGTGGAAGACCCGGTGATTTTAGGGGGGAGTACTTTTAACGCAGGCATTTATGTGCTGGTCGTGAAAAACGGCGGATGCATTTCAAACCCGATATCCACCCAGGTATTGGTCACTGCCCAGCCGAGTACGCCCATCGTGGTCAACAACGGCCCGGCCTGCGAAGGTGAAATAATCCAGTTGAGCACTCCTTCCGTGTCGAACGGTTTAAGCGTGGTGTACGAATGGACAGGGCCGAACGGCTTTACTTCCAATTTGCAAAACCCCGTGCTCGATTCGCTTACGCAAGCTGATGAGGGCAACTACTTCGTGACGGTTATCGTGGATGGCTGTTCCTCCCTTACATCGGCACCATCCTATGTGGAAGTTGTCAATATTCCTGGCATTCCTCCCGCCACCAACAATACCAGCCAGGCCAACCCGGCCTGTTTTGGGGATGAAATTCAACTGCAAACACCGTTCATACCGGGCGCTACCTACCAGTGGACTGGCCCAGGGGGCTTTGTTTCCTTTGTCTCTAATCCGGTCATACCGGCTGCTTCTTTGTCGAACCAAGGGCAGTATTCTGTCATCGTCAACGTGGCCGGCTGCGCTTCCGGCCAGAATTTCACGGACGTATATGTGCAGGAGACACCGGCAGTTCCAATTGTGGTTTCCAACGGCCCGGTCTGCGTGGGAGAGGATTTGGTGCTGGAAGTAGCCAACATAGACTCGTCACTTGCTTATTCCTGGTATGATTCCATCGGAAACTTCCAGGTGGGGACAGGGGCACAACTCATTTTCGACAATGCCCAGCCCAGCATCAATAGCACCTACTATGTGGTAGCCGCCATCAACGGTTGTGAAACTGATCCATCGGCCATCAACAGTGCTGGCGAAGATGCCTTTGCCGCTGCCGAGGTAGATGTGCCTTCACAGGATGTGGCTTTTGTCGGGGATGACTTGTTCGTTTGCAAAGACACGGTGAGCCTTTCTGCTTTCCCGCTGCAGTTCAATGGTACTGGACAGTGGAGCCAGCTTGATCCTGCCAATCCGAACGGCTCCATTATCAATCCGAACAGCCTTTCTACCCTTGTGGTCAATTTGCCGGGAGGCGAAAATGGGTATGTCTGGTCTATAATCAGCGGTGCCTGCGGCATTACCTCTTCCGATACGGTGATGGTCACTTTGGATGGTTTCCCCATTGCAACAGATGACCTTTATTCAATTGGTTATTTCGAGCGCCTGGACTCGACCATCCTCCTGAACGACGTGGCGAATGCGGATGGCTATTTGGTTGAAATTCTGACGCAGACCACCCATGGCGTGATTATTCTGCAGGACAATGGCCAGTTTACCTATCAACCGGACGGAGGCTTTATCGGCACAGACATGTTTGAATACCAACTGTGCAATATTTTCTGTCCTGACGAGTGTGCTATTGCCAAAGCAACCATCGAAGTTGGGCTCGATTCGCCCTGCAATGTGCCGAGCGTTTTCACCCCGAACGGTGATGGCGTAAACGATGAGTTTTTCATCCCCTGCCTGCAGGTTTATGAGGGCAGCGACCTGACGGTTTTCAACCGCTGGGGCGATGAGGTGATGCACAGCGACGATTACCGGAATGATTGGCTCGGCACCTACAAGAACAATGATTTGCCGGTGGGCACCTACTTCTATATTCTAAAACTGAACGATGGCAACGATACCGTGCTGAAGGGATATATTTTCCTTCAGCGGTAAAACGGGCCTGTTATATTGAAATGAAACTATGTTGAAAGCTGGAGTTTCGGAAAGGGTTTTGCCTCAAAAATGTCTTGCTAAAACCCAACCCCAACTCCCGCTTTCTACCGGCGAAAAATGGTTTTTCCCAGGTATTGTAAATTTAATCTCGTGTAAAATATCGAATCATGAAATACTATTTACCACTTTTATTGGCTTTCTTTTTTACAGGTATGGCTTACTCCCAGCAAGGGGTACACTATACCCAGTTCATGTTCAACAAACTGGCCTTCAACCCTGCTTATGCAGGTTCACACGAAGTGCCCTGCATTTCTGCCATCCACCGCAGCCAGTGGGTGGGTTTTGATGGGGCGCCCGTTTCACAGGCATTTAATTTTCACACACCACTTTTTGCCAAACGGGTCGGGATGGGCGTCTCCATCCAGCACGACAAGATCGGGCCGACCAATTCCTTTTGGCTCAACCTGTCCTATGCCTACCGCATAAAAATTGAGAAAAGCACCCTTAGCATTGGCTTACAGGGCAGCATGCGCAGCTATAATGTTGATTTTTCAAAAACAGAATCCATCATCCAAAACGATGTGGCCGTCCTGGAGGGCAATGCCCGCAGGATCTTGCCCAATTTCGGGGCCGGTGTTTATTATTTGTCGGACTTGTTTTATGCGGGCATTTCTGCGCCCTATATCTTCAACAACGATATTTCACTGTACGAAACGGCCATTGTTGACAACACGGACATAGCTTTGGAAAAGGCACATTTTTACGCCATGGCCGGCCTGCGGGTGGACATGGGCCAAAAGGTGAAATTCAAACCTGCCATGTTGTACAAACAAGTAAAGAATGCCCCCGTTGATTTGGAGATCAACGGCACCTTCGTTTTTGCCGACCGCCTGGGGGTGGGCGCAACCTACCGCATGGGGGGCATCCGCAACAGCGTCGGCGAGTCGGTGGATTTCTTGTTGTATATGCAATTTGAAGGCGGTTTCAAGATAGGGGCTGCCTATGACCTGTCACTGTCGGCAGTGCGGCAATACCAGTCCGGGTCGTTTGAGATCATGGTTGAAAAATGTTTGAAGACAAAGGACGACCGCCTGACCAACCCCAGGTTCTTTTTCTAACAACGGCTTTCCAGATGGCCAGCCATTACCGAAGACTGAAAAAATAATTCAAGCATGATTACCAAAAATAGCCCATTCTTTTTCGCCCTGTTGCTCTGCTGCCTGCCTTTTTGGGCTACCAGCCAGAAAGCCAAGGCAGACAAATTGTACGACGAGCTTGGCTATAAGCTGGCCATTCCTGCCTATGAAAAAATGGAGGAATTGAGCCAGGAGGATTTGGCCCGTATCGCCAATAGCTACCGCCTGAACCACGATACCGAAAACGCTGAGATTTGGTATGCGCAACTGGTGCAGGGCTGCAAGGAGCCAATCCATTTTTTGTACTATGCCCAGATGCTGCAAAGCAATGGCAGGCTCGAACTGGCCAAGGCCAACTACCTCACCTACAGCAAAATGCTGGGGAGCGATGCCAGCGACAACCGTGGCCAACTGCTGGCAAATGCAATAGACCGGATTGCCGAGTTTAAGCATACCGGGGTAGCCTTAAAAAACGAGGCCGCCCTGAACACGGAGAGCATGGACTTCAGCCCGGCCTATTTCAAAAATGGGATCGTGTTCGTTTCATCCCGTGGCATGGGCGACAAAGGCGAGGGGAGAAAAGACAAGTGGACGGATGACCATTTTATGGCCTTGTTTTATGCCAGCGAAAATGAAAACGGAAGCTTGAACGAGCCAGAACCTTTTTCGCATACCCTCACCACCAAGTACCATGAAGGGCCAGTGGTATTTGCCCAAAACGACCGTAAAATATTCTTTACCCGGAACGATTTCAACAACGGCAAACGCAGGAACAATAGCAAGGGCGTGATGAAGCAAAACATCTACACATCCACCTGGGAAGACAACAACTGGTTGGCGCCCACGGAACTGCCGTTCAATACAGTGGAGTATGAAGAGGTGCACCCGGCCATTTCACCCGATGGCACACGCCTGTTTTTTGCATCCGACCGACCCGGAGGCTATGGCGAGATGGATTTGTACATGGTCTCGTATTCAGGTGGTAAATGGGGCACTCCCGTAAACCTGGGCCCCGAAATCAATACGCCGGGCAACGAGCTGTTCCCATTCGTTCACGATGACGGTACGCTCTATTTTTCTTCCGACGGCTGGGGCGGCCTTGGGGGGCTGGATATTTTTTCCAGTTATTCCCTCAACGATTCCATTTGGATGCAGGTCAAAAATATGGGCACACCGTTCAATTCGTCCAAAGACGACTTCGGGTTCATTTTAAATGTTACCAAAACAGAAGGCTACCTTTCCTCCGACCGGGAGGGTGGGGTAGGAAAGGACGACATTTACAGCTTCAAAATTAGTGAACCGATAGCCAGGCAAGCGGGAAAAGTCCCTGTCACCATTTGTGTTTCGGATGCCAAAAGTGCGGAACGGCTCAAAGGGGCAACAGTAACGGTCAGCGAAATAACCGAAGCCGGCGGCGAGGTGGAGCTCAACGAAGAGTTCTTGATGCGGCTGGTGGAAACGGATCAGAAAAACGAGTATATCCTTAAACTCAAAAGGGACATCGAACAGGGAAATGCCTCGCTGCCCATTTATACTACGGATGAAAACGGCGAATTTAGCATGGAGCTCCGCCCAGGCAGTTCTTACAAATTGGAAGCGAGAAAAAATGGCTACCTGTTGGCGGAAAAAACCATTGGGCCGGAAGGTGAAGATCTGGCGCAGTGGGCAGGGACTTGTGTCCCCATTGTGATGGATTTCGGCAATTGCCTGGTGCTGGAAGGCAAGACCGTGAATGGAAAATTGAAAAACAAAAATATTCCGGGGGTAACGGTGATGATGATAAATCTATGTACGGGCGAGGAGGTCAAAACTACCTCTTCAAAAGACGGAACTTTCGTTTTCCCTTGCCTGGAATGCGATTGTGAGTTTTTGTTGAGAGGGGAAAAAACCAATTTCCAGGCAGGTGTGGCTGATGTTACCACGGTCGGCCGGGACTGTGAGAGTGGGGGCGTGCTGACCACAGAGATTTTGCTGTCCCCCGTCAATTCCAGTGAGTTATTGTTTGCCGGACAGAAAATCAAGGTAGGGGAAGCGGTCGAACTCAAGAATATTTTCTATGATTTTGATCAATCCTACATCCGGGACGATGCCCGTGCCGACCTTGACCTCGTGGTGGACATGATGAAACAATATCCGAGCATGGTGATCGAAATCGGATCGCATACCGACTCCCGTGGCACCAGGGAATACAACCAGCAGCTTTCCCAGGCCCGGGCAGAGGCTGCCGTGGATTACATATCCCTGCGTGGCATTGACCGGCGGCGGATCATCGCCCGTGGCTATGGTGAGTCGCAACCGAGAAATGGTTGCCGGGACGACGTGGAATGTACCGAAGAGGAGCATCAATTCAACCGCCGGACGGAAGTCAGGATACTGTACCACCAGGTAGATGGGCTGGACGTGAAATACATTGACAATCCGCCCGGAAAAATTGATCGTGCTCCGAAGGATCATTGATTTTCGACAGTACCATCAATATTGGACCAAATACGGAGAGGCTCGCCTAAGACTTTAGTTTTAGGCGAGCCTCTTTGACGTTTGCTCAAAAAAAAAATTACAATCCTTTTGTTTCGGTCAAGCCTTCCAGGCTGGCGGGCAATTGGAAACCCTCCTGAAAAAAGAAATCGTTGCCCTCCCTGGCATGGTTGTCCTTAAAAATGCAGCCGAGGCCCCATTGGTCAAGTTTTTCCCCACCCGTGAGCAGGAAGGCGGCACCGCCGAAGCCCGAACGGTTATTGATAAAAGTGCAATTCGAAAAAACTTCCACCCCGGCCGAAGCCCCGTTACAAAAATAGGCTCCCCCGAAGGCGGCGGTGTTGTTCACGAACCGGCAACTGTAGATGCTTGAATGGCCTGTTCCAGCCACAATATTGTCTAATACTGCCCCGCCGGCCAGTTTGGATTCGTTTTTCACAAAAAAACAATTTTTGATGGTAGCCCCGGCATTTCCTTTTTCACTGAAATTGAAAATGGCCGCACCCTCCCAGGCGTAGTTGTCCATGAAAATGCAATGCTGTATCAGGGGGTTGGAGCGTCCGCCCTTGTTCGAACAGTGGTTGAAAACACCGGCACCGCTCCGGCAGGGGTTCCCGGGCCTGCCTTCCTGTTCGGCATGGCCGTTCAGGATGAAAAACCCATCCAATACGGTTGTCTCGGGTACATTCTCAAACCGGACAACCGTCTGGGAGTTGTCATAGCAGTCCGCCCGGCCGATGTTCCCGCTCAGTATGGTCGGATTCGATTTCCAGTCCCTTTCCTCCAGGGAAGACTCAGTGCCCTTAAAGCCGCCATACAGCCTGACACTTGCGGGAATTTCGAAAGCAATGGCCCGCTCTAAAGGGCTGCACTCAATGCAATCAACAGGTAAGTAGTTGCCCTGTGCCACCCAGATTTGAGCGCCGGGCGCAGCAATGCGAAGGGCTTTTTGGAGGTTGCCGAGGGGGCTTTCCCAGGAATAGCCATCGCCCGTGGCGCCATCTTTTACATACAGGGTCTGACTGTGGGCCAAGTGCAGGAAAAGCCCTGCAATCAGCCAGGTGGTGAAGTGTTTTTTCATGGTGTAAATTTTGGTTGTGATAGTGTTCAAACGATTGCCTAATCGGTTGAGGATTAGCGCAATATCCTGTTCGTGAGTGCAGCCAGTCAATTAAGTTGGGAACCGAAGGAAAAATAAGACGGCCCCCGGAGCCAGTTCGGGATAGTTTTGAATAAAACCTTCCATTGCCGGGGTTTTAAAACCAAAACAGGGAAGTTAATTTTTCCATCGTTGCTAAGTGAGAAAACCAGGTGGTGGGAAAGCGGGAGGAGCCGGTATGAAGTGAGTCCCGATGACAATGATTGACGCCTAAAGGTATTTCATAAACAGGGAAAATTTGCAAATGTGGAATCTTATTTTTTCTGTGGTTTTAGAATTTAAGTTACCGCTTTTTTAAAAGATTGGTGAGATTTGAGTTGAAACTACTTCAATGGCTGTGCAAAAAAGCAAATGGGAGCGACGGTATTTTCTGAAAAGATTTGGGAGGGCGACACTGATCCTTACAGGCGTCCTCCTCACTGTATTTTGGTTTTCCTTGCCCAATCCCCTTTTTAGGGACCCTGTTTCCAAAGTTTTGGAAGACCGGGATGGGAACCTGCTGGGGGCACGGATAGCCAAGGATGGCCAGTGGCGTTTTCCATTCAATGAAGAAGTGCCGAATAATTTTGAAAAGGCCATCATAGCCTTTGAAGACAAACGGTTTTACAAACATCCCGGCTTCGACCCCATCGCTTTTGGCAGGGCCTTGTCGCAAAATATCCGTAACGGAAGAGTGGTGAGTGGCGGAAGTACCTTGTCCATGCAGGTCATCCGGATGGCCCGAAAAGGAAAACCCCGCACCCTACTTGAAAAGTTTATAGAAGTGTGGCTTGCACTCCGGCTGGAATTACGTTTTTCAAAAAAGGAAATTCTTGCACTTTACGCCTCCAATGCTCCATTTGGCGGGAATGTCGTTGGCCTGGATGCAGCCTCCTGGCGTTATTTTGGTAAAAAACCCCAGCTACTCTCCTGGTCAGAAGCAACCACCCTGGCCGTGCTGCCCAATAGCCCAGCGCTTATCTACCCCGGCAGGAACAGGAGGGCGCTTACGACAAAACGGGACCAATTGCTGGAAAAATTGCTGGGCCAAGGGGCGATAGATTCAGTAGCTTATTTATTGGCCCTCGAAGAACCGCTCCCCGACAGGCCAAAACCACTTCCAAACCTTGCTCCCCACCTGTTGGACAGGGCCTTTTCCGAAAAACAATTGGAACCGGATCTTCGGGGAACTAAAGTCGTTTCCACGCTGGATGGGCCGCTTCAAAGCCGTATAAACGAATTATGCGTCAGGAAAGGTGCTGTTTTAAACGGCAACGAGATACATAATTTAGCCGTATTGGTGCTGGATGTGGAGAAAAATGAAGTGCTGGCCTATGTTGGCAATGAACCCGGAGCAGGAGCGGAGCACGGGGAGGATGTGGACATCATAAAAGCTCCAAGGAGTACCGGCAGCATCCTGAAGCCCATGCTCTATGCAATGATGATGCAGGAAGGACAGTTGCTGCCTACCAATTTGTTGCCGGATGTGCCCACCCAGATGAATGGCTACCGGCCCGAAAATTTCCTGGAAACCTACAATGGCGTCGTGCCGGCGAAAACCGCCCTGGTGAGGTCGCTCAATGTCCCTTTTGTGAGGATGCTTCAACAATATGGAGTGGAAAAATTTCACCACAACTTGAAAAAACTGGGGCTAACCACGCTTACGTTCCCCCCACAGCACTACGGGCTAACGCTTATTCTCGGTGGGGCAGAGGGATCTTTATGGGATATCGCCAATGTTTATGGAGGAATGGCAAGAACGCTCAACCATTTTTACCCTAACAATGGCCGGTATTCACAGGATGATTTCAAAAAGGCATCCTACCAAAAAAGGAACGACCAGGAGATAAAAGCAAAATCCGATTTATTAAATGACCCAAGCTACCTTTCTGCCAACGCTATATGGTTTGCCTTCGACGCCATGCACGATTTGCAAAGGCCCAATGCCGAGGGTACCTGGGAGAAATTTGAATCTACCATACCGATAGCCTGGAAAACAGGTACAAGTTTTGGCTTCAGGGACGCCTGGGCTATTGGTGTGACCCCAAAATATGTGGTAGGTATCTGGGCTGGCAATGCAGATGGGGAGGGACGGCCTGGCCTGGTGGGTATTTATGCAGCAGCCCCTCTGCTTTTCGAGGTTTTTGACCTGCTGTCTTCTTCCCGGTGGTTCGATGCTCCTTTTGATGAAATGAAAAAAATGACAGTTTGTCGGCAAAGCGGTTTCCTCGCATTGCCTATTTGTGAAAAAGACACGGTTTGGGGGCCATTGAACGGCCTCAATTCCCAGCCTTGCCCATACCATCAGTTAATCAATCTTGATAAAGGGAAACAATTCCAGGTGTCCGCCGACTGCGAACTACCATCAAATATGGTTCAAACACCTTGGTTCTTGTTGCCGCCCCTGGAAGAATTCTACTACAGGTCGCAAAACCCCAACTACCGGCCCCTGCCACCTTTCAGAAAGGATTGCGGGCAACACAAGAAAGGCGATAAAGAGATGATGGAATTGATTTACCCCAAAAACCCGACTAAAATTTATGTGCCCGTTGATCTGGACGGAAAAATGAGCAGGACTGTTTTCAAAATAGCCCACCGTCGGGCCGAAACGCTTGTTTACTGGCACATTGACAACCAATACATAGGAATGACCTCAACTTTTCACGAAATGGCCCTGAACCCTTCGGCAGGAAAACACATATTAACGGTAGTGGATGAGATGGGAAACAGGCTGGAGCAGGTTTTTGAAATTTTACCCAGGGGGAAATGATGGCCGAAGCAGGTTGAAATTACACCAACCTTATTTGCTCCTAAAGAAAACCTTCGATTTGGAGCAAAAAAAAAACTCCTACATCGGGGGAGGCTAAGGCTGATGTAGGAGCACTAAACATACTATGAGAAAACTACACGATGCAAAGTAGCATCATTGTAAACTTGTATAAAAGCTGCTTTTAGGAAACGGGTAGTTTTCGGGGCCAAGCGGGCGTTTTGGTTTAGAATAAGGAAAGTTGACATTTGAAGTGATAACTGTTTTTTGACCAGGCATTCTTGAAGGGCCAAACCAAAAAAAGGGAATTAGGGATTATTTTTTAAATATGTAAAGTTCTGGCACAGAATTAGAACAGAAGGGAATCAACAGATGAAGGCGCTTAGATTTCTCATTCCAACAATCAATAAAAAACTAAACCATTGCAAAAAAGGAACTTTGCCCAATCCCCGGTATTTCCCGGAAGGCACGCTCCAGTATTTGAGAATCTTTCAAGTCAGCAGGGTATAAAAAAAAAATTCCTACACCCCAGAAGGGAAAAGAAGGTGTAGGAGAATTAAACATACTATGAGAAAACTTGACATAAAGGTATTGTACCATTTATTGGAAAAAAAGCTACATTTACGCAGTGGAATTTTCTACGAGGAAACGGTAGGATTTCTTTAGGGAACGGCAGGTATTTCTGAATAAACGGAAATTATATGTAAAAATTAAAGATTCTTTTGGTAGCCAGTCCCGTTGAAATTTAAACAAGGCTGATTTTATTTTTGCGGCACTAAACAGTAAGAGAAACTACACATCTTTTTTTAAAAAAAAAGTCCTGCACCCCAGGAGGGAATTAAGGTGCAGGAAGATTAAACAAACATACTATGAGAAAACTTTGCAAATGTATTTTATTTTCTATAAATAGAAAAATTTTACCTTAAGAAATTGATTGAAAACCAACTTGGTAGATTCATAAACATCAAAAAAGGGGCAGGGGAACTACTTCATTTGAATTTCTACGATGGGGATTAGGATTTCGACCCTAGTGCCCAAGGGCTCCCCGGTTAATTCGTCTTTCAGGTCAATAATACTCACTGCTTTTTCCTCGTTGCCTTTGTCTTTCAATAAGATTTCGAGCCTCTCCTGCGTAATTTTTGTACCCAATGACCGGTGGTCTTTGTAACTGGGGTTGTTGTCTTGCAAAATCTTAACCCTTTCCCTGCCAACACCATCGTCTTCTACTACACAAAGGATTGTATTTTCATCTTTTGATGAAAACTTCACCGTTATCAAGCCATTTTTCTTCGGACGAATGCCATGCTCGATAGCATTTTCCACATAGGGCTGGATAATCATGGTTGGCACGCCGTAAATATCTTCCTCGATATCTTCATCCACAATGATCTCATAACTGAGTTTGTTTTCAAACCGGAGTTTTTCATTGATTTCAAGGTAATCCCTAAGGAACTCGATTTCTTTTTCCAGAGAAATCACTTCGAGTTCAGAGTATTCCAGGCTCTGGCGCATCAGGTGGGCAAACTGGGCCAGGTACTTGGCGGCCAGCGTCCCATCGTTGGAGGTAATAAAGTTTTGGACTGAGTTAAGCGCATTGAAAACAAAGTGAGGGTTCATCTGTGCCCTTAGCGCCTTTAATTGCAGCCCCGAAGCCTGAAGTTTAAACATCTCGGCTTCTTTTTCCTTTCGTTCGGCATTGTATTTTATTTCAAGTTCCCTGATTTCCGAATCCTTCACCTCATACAGATAACGCTGGACGGCCTGGTCATATAAAACCTGGTAGTCGTAGGCGTTTTTGTAGTCAAGCTCATTGGCGTAAAGACTGGCAATGTCTTTCAGGATGACGGAGATTAATTTATAATCCGGGGCTTTTTTGGCATGTTCCAGCGCTTTGAAATAGTATTTAAGGGCCCTCTTTTTTCTGTCTTCTTCGAAGATCTTTGCCCTCCACCATTCAATGTTTGCCAGGTTCTTATCCCGCTTTTCTTTGAAAAGTGGATAGGCTTTTGAAAACAGCTCAAGTGCTTCCTTCTGCTGCCCTTTTTGAAGATAGCAATAGCCCAGGTTGGCAAACGCAATAGCCCTTGCCTGTTGGTTTACATCGTCCACCACTTTGATGGCATTTTTAAAATAGCGGCTGGCGTTTTCGTAGTCCTGTGTGGTCATGTAACCGTTTCCCACGTTAAGATAATGCCAGCTAAGGCGGGAGCGCATCCCAATTTTTTCGCACAGCTTAACCACCTCTTCATAGGCCTCGATACTTTTTTCCGGGTTGTTGTTTTGGGCGTGCACCGTGCCAAGCCCGCTCTCGATGAGGGTAATAAAATAGTAGTCCTTAAGGCTGAGATCTTTTTCCAATTTCTCAAGCCGCCTTTTGGATTCGTGGAAAAGCTGGAGCGCTTTCGGATAATTGGAATTTTTCAATTGGAGGTATCCTTCCCTGCATATATACCTTGCCTTTAGCTGGTCATCAGGAAAGTTTTTAAGGTAGCGGTCTGCCTGGTTGAGGTAGAGCTTTGCCCGGTCCATTTGTTCCAGGTTCAACAAGGTGCCTGCATAATCAATGTAGGTTTCTGCAAACTGGCGGACGTTGCCGCGTTCGCCTAAAATCTCAAGGGCTAACCGGAAATGTATTTCAGCAAGGTTGTAGTTATAAAGTTGGTTTTCGACCAGGGCTGTGTTGATGTGAAAGTTGAGTTGAAAGTCGGGCTGTGGGTATTCCCGAAGGAGTTCTTGTTGTTCTGCCAGCAATTTCTGGGCTTTTGAAATATCGGTGAAAACCAGTTGACCGGCCACCCTGTCAAGGGCAGAAAGGCGCTGCAGTCTCGCATCAACAATGGTTGGGTCTGTGAGCAAAGGAACATCTTGTTCCATTAATAGATGTGTAGTGTTGTCAACCATTACTTATTTGGGTTTCATGGTGAAATAGCAAACTGGCTTACACACGGCAAGTCCCCTGAGTTGGGGCAATAGAAAAGGAGACCGCATCCTGCGTGTGCAGTCTCCTTATGTACTTTAAATCATCTTGAACTACCTTACATCTACTGAGGCAAATCTCCTTGACAAGGACTGGGGCCAAAAAAAAGACCCAGAAAACGACCTCTTTTCTTCTCGCCGGGTTTGGTATTTCCTCCCAGAAACTCACCCATTTCTTCCTTTTTGATCTGATTGAGATCGTCTAATTCGCCGAGATGTTTCTTTTTGGTAGCTTTCTCCATAGTATCGAGATTTTTGGTGAATAATCCGAACATAGTGTTTCTCTCGTTTTGATGACGAGACACAAGTGTGTGTTTCCTACGACCTTCCAAAGTTAAGGGCTTGGTGCCAGACAAAATAATCCTGGCCCAAAAAAGTGGGAAATGACCATTAGAATTTAAAAAATAACATAAAATTAATCAGTCATTTCCGGAAAATAACGATGGATCTGGCAGGCCTCCCAAACACACCTATGCCAAATCATGGTTTATAATTGTGTATTGTCATAGCGCTTCTTCCAATCGGCGCATCTGTTCCATAAATGCGGGCCGCCGCCTTCTTGACACCTCAATTTTTTTGCCGTCGTCCATCACCAAATAGCCCCCATCGCCTTTGATGAATTTCCGCATAAAATTCAGGTTGATAACGTGCCGCTTGTGCACCCTGTAAAAATTCATGCTCATCAGCATGTCTTCGTAAGCTTTGATGGTCTTGGATGCGGTTATCCTTTCCCCGTTGGTCAAAAAAATATGGGTGTAATTATCTTCTGCCTCAAAACGTACGATATCCTTTATGCTCACAAAGTAGATTCCATCCACCGCCGAAATGCTCATTTTTTCAAAAACATTGGGGTTGTTGATGTGCTTGTTGAAAAGGTCTA
>JACJYR010000004.1 GCA_020636005.1 Lewinellaceae bacterium | reverse complement strand
TGCTGACCTTGACGGTGTTGTGTGCCAATTTTAAATCATTGGTTCTTTGACAAATCTTTTGGTCATCCGTTAAAACGGCTCAAAGTGATGCCAATTTTCAACCCACGACTTAAGTCTTGGGTTGAAAATCAAGCGGTTATGTGCTAAACCGTTTTAACGGTTTCCTTACTCCACAGGATTTGTCAAAGAATGAAAAATATTAATAATAAACGAATCTTATCAGCTTTCTTCCCGTAAAAGCCAGCGTCTTATCCTCCCTTTTCAAAATCCCAACCCGATTTATTAAAAAAAATCCGCATGTTAGGCGGGTTTGGCGGAGTATTTGCTCCTGCCACCGTATAGGTCTCATTTTGAAAAGTCGTACATTCCAATGGCTATTAAAGCTAATGAACAATGGTTGACAGCATCCCTGTATTACAGCGAGCCGTGGGAGTATTTTTTGGCAAAAGTCATTAAACCCTACGTTGACGTGGTGCTTCAAACAGGTGTTGCCGACCGCTTCTTTTTTGAAAGAAGCTGGGAAGGCAGCCCACACATCCGTCTTTTTTTCAAGGGCAATGCCGATGTCCTTCACCACATCCTTCGTCCCAACCTGAAGGAACACTTCCAACAATATTTCGAGGCCCGCCCATCCGCTGCCATTGACGGCGGATCCATGGGTACTTCCCCTTCGTTAGTGATCAATACCGTTCAATTTGAGGATCCCAATCCTGCCTGCCAGCCCTATGGCGGCCAACGGGAGATGGAAGTTTTGTCAAAGCAGTTCCACGCATCATCCATTATGGTTCTTGGCAAGTTGAAAGATAAAATCAACCATTGGAGCTACAACGAGCTTATTAGCAATGCCATTAAATTGCACCTCAGCTTTTCCTATTCCGTGGGCCTGAGCATCGAAGAAACGAGCCGTTTTTTCCAGTTCCTCGAATTGGACTGGATGACGAACAATATGGCAGCTGCTGCCGCTCATGAGGATGGCATCCTGCCGTATTTCCGCCGTATTTTCGATGCCCAAAAAGGCGATATCATTTCCTACCATGCGGCTTTGTGGGAGTTGTTCAAAAACTACAGAAAAACGGAAGATGAGGGCTTTATCGCTTGGTTTCATGCCAATGCCAATGCAGGCCTGGAACTCAGCCTGGCCCTGGAAAGCGGTAAGCTCCAAACCAAGCCGGGGATTTTTCCTGAAGAGCAGTTCGACAACCCGGAACAGGCCCATCTGTGGAACTTTTTTGCTGAATTTGTCCGGTCAACCAACAACCGCCTGGGCATCCAGGGGAGGGATGAGGGCTATCTTTACTTTGCCATTTCGAAAAGCCTGCGGGCGGTTATTGCTACTTTCTACGCTAAAAAAAAGGTAGTCACCCGTTAAAGATCCAAAGGGAATAGCAACTGGTGCCTCATCAAATCCTGTGGAACGTATAAAAACAGGGAGTCAGGCATTATTTGTGCAAATGTGACCGGAGCCTGAAAGCCTTTTCAGTCATAAAGGCAGTTGCCCAGGCAAAAACCGGCATGTTAGAAGAATTCCAACAACTAGACGTATTCCTTCCTTCCATTTTCGACTTTGCGGCGAATATGTTCGTGGCCCTCTTTTGCGGGCTGGTGATCGCTGCGGTGTACCGGCACACCTACCGGGGCAGCAATTACTCCGTCTCCTTTGCCCAGTCTTTGGTACTGCTTTGTTTGATCACGGCGGTGGTCATCCTCGTTATAGGCAACAACCTGGCAAGAGCCTTTGGCCTGGTGGGGGCCATGTCCATTATCCGTTTCCGCACGGCGGTCAGCGACGTCAAGGACATCGTGTTCATCTTTTTTTCACTGACCATCGGCATGGCTGCCGGGGTGGGGCTTAACTGGATAGCCGCCTTGTCCACCTTCTTCATCTGCCTGATTGTTTTCTTGCTGAATACCACTGGTTTTGCAGCACCCGACAGGCTCCGGCACCTCCTGCAGGTCTCCTACTACGACGAAGGAGGCGCAGCCAAAACACTGCAATCACTGTTGGGGAAATACTGCCGGAAGGTGGAAATCATGAGCGTACAGCAACCGACCGGCGAGGTACCCGTGCAGGCCCAGTACCACCTACAACTCCGCCGCTCTATCAAGGAGGACGACCTTTTGCGGGCACTCCGTTCCCTTGAATTTGTTGAGCAGGTCAACCTCTTTTTTGAAAAGGAGGACTTTGCCGCCCTTTGATTTTTGGAATAATTTTCGCCAGTCTAAGTAGAATTTTCCCTCCAAAATTGCAATTTCCGCTTTTTTTCCAATGCCATTTTTACCTCCCGGGTTACCCTTCCTCCCAACCTAAACCTGGTTTTTTTTTTGAAAAATGCTGGCACGACACTTTTGGAGGGCGGAATTTATTCCGCCACGTTTGTTGAGAAATTCACACAGACAAATTTGTCAGCGGAATAAATTCCGCCCGCCAGGCTTTTCCAAAAACTGCTACATAACTCAAGACGGCTGCTGATAGCATTCTTCCCCACCCATTCCAAAGCCATTCATTGAACAAACAACGAACTCAGATGAACTCACATCAACAACATTTACTTTTTCTGGCCATTTCCTGGATGTTCGTCTCCTCCATAGCATTTGGCAACAGCTTTCCCAAAAAAATACGGGACGGACGCAGTGCACTGTCCACCACTATTAGACCGGACGCTCCCAGCATCGACTTGGAAGACAACCCTGCCCTTATGGCAGGCACTATTTACACCTACAACAACACCACCTCAGGGACTTTAAATGACCAATCAAACTGCAACACGACCCTCAGCAGGACATTCAATGTAACGGACAATTTTACAATCAACGATTTGAATGTCGGGTTGAATTTCAGCCATACCTGGCGGGGCGATGTAAGGGTGAGGTTGACTTCCCCTTTGGGCACTGTCGTAACTTTGATTACTCAGACCAACGCCGACAATAACGACAACCAGGACTTTATGCTGGACGACGAGTCTGCTAACCCCATCAACAACGGCATTAACAACAACACGGCTTCGCCATATTACGATGCGGACAGGAGCGCTGCGCCGAGCAATCCCCTAAGCGCATTTGACGGCCAAAACGCCTTTGGCACCTGGACGCTCGAATTCTGCAATGTCAACCAGGGCAGCAGCGGTGGCCGGCAGCTTACTTTCAACCGTGCCCAATTGCTGTTTGACGGAAACCCAGCAGAAATCTGCGGCAACGGCCTCGACGACGACGGCGACGGCCTCATTGACGATGCGGATACCGATTGCTTCAGCCTTTACCTGGAGCCGGAGTGCGCCACCATCGGTGCCAATTGGAACACCGTGGCGGATGCAACGGCCTCCAATGGCCAATACCTTACCATCCAGAATGGCTTTACTTCTACAGGTTCTGCCCCGACCGCCGCTGCTGACCGCATCCGCTATACGTTCGATGTACCTGCTGCCGGCAGTTACAAAGTCTTTGGGCGGGTGAAAGCGCCTTCCGGCTCCGACGACTCGTTTTGGGTGCGGGCCAACGGCGGCACCTGGTACAAATGGAACGACCTGCCCGGCGGCGGCGCATGGACCTGGGAGCAGCTTTACGACTCCGACAACGGGGAGGCCATCGTCCTGTTTCCGCTCACCATCGGGTCTAATACCATTGACATCGCCTACCGGGAAGACGGGGCCCAACTGGACAAGATTTTCGTCACCCTCAGCAGTACTACGCCCTCCGGCATCGGGAGCGTTGGTTCAAATTGCTTTGTCCCGGAAATCTGCGACAACGGCGTTGACGACGATGGCGATGGCCTCATTGACTGTGCCGACACGGATTGCACCGTTTCTGACCCTGGCAGTATTTCCGGTATTGAAAATTCATGCGGCGCATATACCCCTGCGGCTATTGCTTCTGTTTCAGCAGGGGTAGCGGGGGCAAGCAGTTTGATGCACTATCAATGGCAGCAAACCACCGACACCATTGCAGGCCCCTGGGCAGACCTGGGCTCAGGTGACACGCTGCTGACCTTCCAGCCGCCGGCCATTTCCCAAACCACTTTTTACCGGCGGAAAGCCAGCACGTTCCATTGTGCCGATTCCCTTTTTTCCAATATTGTTGCTAAAGCCGTTGACCAAAACCTGACGACTTCGGGCCTCATCGGCTATTTCGAATCCGTTGCTGGGCCTTATGATCCTGCTGCCATTGTCGAAATAATTGCTCCTTCGGGCGGAAGCGGCACCATCGAATACCTTTGGTATAGTTCCACCGATGGCACCTGGAATTTGATTCCGGGGGCTACTTCCAACACCTACGATCCACCTTTGATCAATGAATCCACCATGTACCGGCGGGAGGCCCGGATCGCCGGGTGTACCGGCAATCCCAACTGCTGCGGCTCGACCTGGCTGGCATCCAATCTTGTCCTGAAAGAAGTGGTGCCGCCGTTGACCGGGGGCGGGGTCATCAAATTTACTGGCGGCCCCCCGACGACAGGCCAAAGCAAAGTACTGGGAGAGGCTGCCCCGCCCGATGGCTTGCAGGCATCCCGTGCCAATTATCAATGGGAATACAGCGACGACGGAAAAGTCTGGACGGAGCTTTACGGCGCCATTGAAGCAGACCTGCCCGTCTGCCGCTTTGAACAACACAACTTTTTCCGGAGGAAGGTAAAAAACGCCACCCACCTGCCCTGGGAGTATTCCAATACAGTGACCGGCGGTGAAATCGCCCTTGCTGTTGGCCCTGCTTTTTCCAGCAGTTATGAAAACCTTTTCGAAGATGCTCTGCCCGCAAACACCTGCTACCTTTCAGCCAACTTGTTGTTGGAAGGTGCAAAAGGCAACAGCGCTTTAATGCGGGATGATTTGCGTGCCGAGGGCGTGTTGCCCAACTTTTCTCCCTATTCAAATAAGGGGAGTTTGCCACAGGTATGTGTGCCAGGCAGTGTTTTCCAAAATACGGGCGACAAAGCGGTGGTGGACTGGATTAGCCTGGAACTGTATGCCGCTTTGGAGGACATCGCCCCCACCTTTTCCTGCCCTGCGCTGCTCCTGCGGGATGGCAGCATCGCCGGGCTGGATGGCCATTCGCCAATTGCCTTTGCCGGGCTGTCCGGGAAAAAATACCATCTCCTAGTTCGCCACAGGAACCACGACCCGGTGGCCAGTAAAAAGCTGAAGTTCAAACCGGGAAAAGCCATTTCTATCACGGAGTTTTTTACAGTTGAAAACAGGAGGCTTGGGCAAAAAACGGACACCATGCCCTCTGCCATCCATCACCCGGAACATTCAAAAATCCCCGGCAAAGGGAAAACCAAGGGCTACGGGTTTTATGACTTCAACATGGATGGGTTGGTGGTGCCCGTTGGGCCGGGAAACGAACATGGGCGGTTTGTAAAAAACCACTCATTAAAATGATACTTCACCATCCAATTTTTTTATTGGCAGATAGATATGCTCTCAGCGTTAATCCCTCCGGTTGATTGACTTTTGTAAATTATCCCGGTGTTTCCTCACGTCCCTTTGTCATCGTCGAAGACGACCTGCGACGTCATGAGGGCTGCCAAAAGTACCATCGTGGCAGCCCTTATGACGTCGCAGGTTCTCTATCGAGAATGACAACCGGGATAGGCCAAACCCACTGGTTAATTTTTTAAATTCAATCAACCGGAGGGGTGCAACAACCTGAATCTACATTTATCTTCTATTCAAGACATTGCCTGAATGCATCAACAGGCATTTTTTTATCACCATCACCTGCACCCACCTTTCTTTCTGATTGCTTACCGGGCTATGATTTGGAATAATTTTAGCAGCATAGGTAATCCATTATCCCTCTCAATTAGCTGTTTCCCTTTATTTCTGGCTCACTCATTCACTGACCAATTGCTGAATTGTTGACTGTCAATTGTTTATCAGACATTGAAAAGTTTAACGTTTGCTTTTGGTCATGCCTGTTTTTTTGATTTTTCTCCCCCCTTGGATTATTTGGTTTTTTCAAAATCAAGCACTGGCCCCTCTAGTGATTTTGATTTTTTTGAATAATAATGAATTACCCTTTCAAGAACAAACACAGAACTCACATGAGTACATATCAACACAAGATTCTCGCACAGGCAACTACCTTCTTATTTTTTTCCATTATTTCATTTGGGGGCAGTTTTGCCAAAAAAATACTGGACAACTGGAAGTTGTCAACTTTTCAGCTTCTCCTCATATTGATAGCCAGTCTTGGAATCGTTGAATCTGCTTCTGCCCAGGTTACAGCAGGCACTTCCACTTACGGCACCTTCAACAATTCCAGCAGCGCCACCATTTCTTACACCAATGCAAGTGGGTCAAATAAACTTTTAGTAGTAGGGGTCTCTGCGCAGCAACCTGGACAATCTGTCAATTCAGTTACTTACAACGGATTGGCCCTCACAAAACTTGGTAAGTTTTCCAACTCCAACCAAAGCAGGATTGAAATCTGGTACTTGAAAGCACCCCCGGTCGGCACCTACAATGTGGTGGTTTCGAATAGCGCAAGTGAAAATGGGGTCATTGGGGTGATGTCGTTTTCGGGAGTCAATCAAACTTCCCCTTTTAGAACTTTAGTAACGGCTCAGGGAAGTAGTACCACCGCAACTGTGACAGCCGCATCGGCTGTTGGCGAATTGGTGTATAGTGTGGTGGGCTTTAATAATGCTTCTACTAACCTTTTACCAGGCAGCGGGCAAACGGAATATTGGGACCAAACAATGAACAGTTCCATTGCTGGATCTGGCAGTACCAAAGCAGGGGCAGCTTCAGTGGCTATGCAGTGGACATCCTCCAGTGCCAGTTGGACAATTGGTGCTGTTTCGATTGTGCCAACCACTACATCGACGTTAGGTAGCATTTCCAGTATGGTCTCTGCCAGCAGTGACGATGCAGAGGAAAATCTCTCTGGTGGGGCAGTATCCTTGACCAGTAACGACATCGAACTGGTGCAGGATGGCAGCTCCAACCAGCAAAGCGGGATGCGTTTTAACAACATCACCATTCCCAAAGGGGCTACCATCACGAGTGCTTATGTCCAGTTCACTGCCAAAGCCACCAATACAGGCGCAGTAACGCTGACGCTCAGTGGTCAGGCAATTGACAATGCACCTACATTCACTTCGAGTTCTGGGAACATATCTTCGAGGACTAAAACTGCTGCCACGGTCTCCTGGAGCCCCGCCGATTGGAACATCATCGGTCAGACCTACCAGACATCAAACATTGCTTCGATAATACAGGAAATAGTAAACCGCTCAGGCTGGGCCAGCGGCAACAGTATGGTCATCATGGCCACTGGGCCAACGACGGCTACCCGTACGGCACAGTCTTACGATGGGGTGCCAGCGTCTGCACCGGTCCTTGTGATAAATTTTTCAACACAACCTGTAGAAATCTGCAACAATGCCATAGACGATGACGGCGACGGACTGATTGACTGTGCAGATTCAGATTGTACTTTTCTTACCAATAACGAATTTGACAATGGTTTTACAGGCTGGTCACTGTATTTGGAGAGTGGCAACACCGCCACTCGCAGTGTAGATAATACCAACAAACTCTCCGGGGTGAACAGCGCATATATGAACATTTCTCAAGCTTCAGGCACCGATTGGCATATTCAATTTACACAAGAGGGAAAAAGCATTGTGGCGGGTAAAACCTACAATGTCACTTTCCAGGCAAAAGCGGCAGCTACGCGGAGTATCACCGTAATGCTGCAAGGTGACCAATCACCATGGGATACTTATTGGTACCAGCCCCTTACGCTCACGACCACGGGTCAGACTTATTCATTCTATTTTCAGGCTAACTCCACCAATGTAGGACACGTTGGCTTATATTTTAATTTGGGTGAATCAACAGCTAACGTATGGTTGGACAATATTTCTTTTAGCGAAGTTTGTGCTGTTCCTGAGATTTGCAACAATAGCGTTGACGATGACGGCGACGGCTTCATTGACTGCGCAGATTCTGACTGTTCTTTTCTTGACAATACTGAGTTTGACTTGGGTTTATCAACCTGGGAACTGTATATTCAGAGTGGCAACACTGCCACCTATAGTGTGGATAATACCAGTAAACTCTCCGGGGTGAACAGCGTATATACCAATATTACCCAAACCACGGGCACCGATTGGCATGTACAATTAGCACAACAGGGGCTAAGCATTGTAGTCGGTAAAACTTACAATGTTTCCTTCCAAGCAAAGGCCACCGCTAACCGGAACATCAGTGCAATGCTCCAACTTGACCAATCTCCATATGATAACTATTGGTTTCAAACCGTTGCGCTCACGACAACAGCCCAGACGTTTTCCTATAACTTCCAGGTAAATACTACCAATACTGGCCACATCGGCCTAATTTTTAATTTGGGTGAATCAATGGCTGGCGTTTGGTTGGACCAGATTTCATTCAAGGAAATTTGTACCCCAGCGGAGATTTGTGACAACAGCATAGACGACGATGGTGATGGGCTGATAGATGCTGCCGACCCGGATTGCAAAGCTTATTTGCCGGGCGGGGTGGCGGGTGCCGCTATGTGGCTGAAAGCCGATGCTGGGATATCAACAGGTTCCACCATGACTTGGGCCGACTATTCTGGCAACAACCGCAACGGCGTTCAATCTACTGCTACGAACAAACCTTTAGTCTCAAGTTCGGTGTTCAACTTCAATCCTGCCTTGACTTTTGATGGCACCGACGATTATCTCGCCATTCAAAACCTGACAGGATTGCCGACGGGGGCATCACAGGTCGAAATGTTTGCCGTTGCCAACCATACGAACACCCCTGCGGCAAGTTGGGCCAATATATTAACGTATGGTACCGGGAACACCAGCCAAATGTTTGGTTTGGGCAGACAAGCATCTACTGACAATGGCGCAACTGTTACCTGGGGCAATGATGCCATTAGTACAGTTGGGGAATTCGCTGGCAATAAAGTAGCATTGCTTGATGGGAAATACACAGGTACACAAGTCGTACTATCAAGCTTTGGGGTACAACGGGTTACGCAAACCTCTACCAATAATAGAACGATCGCTGGTGGTAACATTGGCGCCTATCCTGCAATAGCAAATGGCCCGCTTTGGATTGGGAACATTCCTGAAATTATTGTTTTCCCTACCAACCTTACAACCACTCAGGTAAATCAGGTGAACTCCTATCTGGCCATTAAATATGGTATTACCTTGGACCAAACTTCACCTCTAAATTATATCGCCTCCAACGGGACGACTATTTTCTGGAACGGGACAACCAATAGTGGACACAAAAACAATATTGCCGGTATCGCCCGGGATGACCTTTCGTCCCTCAACCAAAAACAATCCAAATCAAGCAACGCAGGTTTGCAGGTAGTCATCGGCAATGGCGGCACCATCGCCACCGATAATGCTTCCAACCTCCAGGATTTCCTGATTGACAAATCTGCCCTCGTCTGGGGCGACAATGCCGGTTCGGTGGCAGCCTGGACAGCCACGGGCGCTCCACTTGGAAGCCAGATTGTGACCCGGACCTGGAAAGTACAGGAAACAGGGGTCGTTGGCACGGTGAGAATACGGGTGGCCGACAACAGCGGCACCAACGGCCTACCCAACGAAGGAACGAACCCCGTTTTCTTGTTGGTAGATGCCGACGGCAATTTTGCCGCTGGTGCCACTTCCATACCTATGACCCTGAACGGCACCAACTGGGAAGCTAACGTGGACTTCACCAATGGGCAGTACTTTACATTTGGCATGGGTTGTAGTTTTTCCCTTGCAAGCACGCAAGTGGACGTGACGCCATGCTTTGGTGCTACCAATGGTGCTATCAACCTTTCACCTTCCGGTGGGATTGCCCCATATACTTTTAATTGGTCTGACATTGGTTCAGCGGGCAACTTGCAGAACCGGACTGGGCTTGTGGCAGGGGATTACAATGTGACGGTATCCGATGCCGCATCCTGTGCAGCAGTTGCTAATTTTACCCTTACCCAACCCACTGCTATCAACATTTCCGGTGCAGTAAACAACGCAGTTCCTGCAGGCTCTTCCAACGGGGCAATAGATTTGACGGTGACGAATGGTACTTCACCTTATGCTTATGCCTGGAGCGCCAGCAGTGGGGGGGTAGTTCCTTCCGGGCAGGCCAATATTCAGGATTTGACCGGAATAGTAGCGGGGATTTACAAGGTGACCGTCACCGATGCTGGCTCCTGTACTGCTACAGCTACTTACACCGTGAAAAACTCCGTCACCAAACAGCTTTACCTCACCGACCCCTCACAGGCGCTTGACCGGGTGGACCCAGTGGCCACGGCGGATGGGACGACGGCGAATTCGGCAACGATTGCCGGGGTAAGTGTTGGTACCCCAACAACGGTTACACTTTCTGCTGCTGCAGATACTGACATTGACCAGGCATCACCCACTAAAAATTGGGGAGGCTGTACTGGGATCTATCTAAATGGCAGCAGCTCGGCGTTGGACCATCCAATGATAAAATTTGATTTATCAGGTATCCCAGCGGGTGCGACGATCACCTCGGCAACCATGACTTTGGTAAAAATCGGTGGCGGAGCTACGGGCGGAACCGGCAATAGTTCCACGGCAGTAAATGTCAGTGCCCACCAAATCACGAATGCTTGGACAGAGGGAACTTCGTCATGCTATGGCTCAACAACCGTAGCAAACTGGACTCAACGGCAGAGTGGCACCAACTGGACGACAGCAGGTGGCGATTACAATGCCACCGCAGAGAATACCATTTCGGTAGCGGGAGATGGTGCCTATTCATGGAATATTCCGAATATGGTGCAAAGCTGGGTCAACAATCCTTCCAATAACCAGGGTGTTTTGTTAAAAATGGAGACTGAACCAACTGCATTTTACAAGGTATTTGCCAGTAGGGAGAATTCAACGGTTGATAACCGCCCAGTATTAACAATCACCTACACCGCAGGTGCAGTAACGCAGTCGTTCACAGCAACAGATGACGCAATGCTCTACAGCACCAACCCCACCACCAACTATGGAGGGGATATTAACTTTCAGGTGGGCGCCTTCAGCGCTGGCAGCCAGTATTTGAAATCAGTGCTCAAATTTGACGTTTCGGGATTGGCTGGACAAACAGTTAGTTCCGCTATTTTAAAAGTGGAGGTACGTTCCAGCTACAACGTGCCGGTTCCAATCGAAGTACACCGCCTTACTAAGGATTGGACAGAGTCAACCGTCTCCTGGGCCAGCCCATGGACTTCGGCGGGCGGGGACTATTCCAGCACCATTGAAGGGTCAACCTCATTTACCTCGGCTATCTCATTGGGTGAGCCTACCCAGACCATGTCCATTGACATTTCGAGCTTGGTGAACGGCTGGGTCACTGGCACCTACCCCAATTATGGGCTGGTCTTATTAGACCCAGGTAACTTGGCAAGGTCGCTAAATTTTTATTCTTCGGAAGGCTCAGTGAAGCCTACCTTGCAGGTCATTACGCTGCCGCCATCCGCCGACCCCATCTCCACCACTTTTACCCAAAGCCCGGCAATGTGTACCCCACTCCAGATGCCTGCCGGAGGGACGGTTTCTGTGACAAACTATATCGCCGTTTCTTCAGGTTCACTGCCTGCCAGCCCCAATATCACAGCTACGCTGAAATATGGCTCAACGACCTTCATGACCCTGACCAACCCCACCTACAACAGTGGCACCGGGTTGCTCACCTGGTCTAAATCACTCGATTCGGATGTGACGGTACCAGCAGGCGAAGCCATTTCACTGACCGTGACCACTTATGAACCGAATGTAAAGATTGCTATCCAATACGATTCCCAAACCAAGCCTTCCAAAATATCGCTGCCGGTCTCGACCTACATCGACATCGTCTCCTATGCAGTTTGCGATGCCCCTTATCCGGGCGGCAATATCATCACGAACACTGTTGGCGGCACCCACGTTTATCCCCGTGCCGTTGTGACCGACCCCTTTGGGTACAGTGACATCAATGGCATGAACATCACTATTACCCCAACGGGTAGCACCATAGCAGCCACTTCTGTCGCTACAGCAGGCTGCACCAGGACTTACGAATACAACTGGATTACCCCTTTCTCCAGCGGCACGTTTACCTTGCCGGCTACCGCCAAAGAAGGCTTTGAGAATACGGTCACCGACACGCAACCGCTCAGTTTTGACCTTTGTACGCCCACCATCGGCACGCCAGTTTTTGCGCTGGGCGCAACTTCCTCCCGTTGCCAGGGCGCAGGCAGCGCCACCTATTCGGCTACTTCAACCAATACCACAGGTATCACCTACACCCTCGATGCGGCAAGCCTTGCCGCAGGCAATACCATCAGTCCGGTAACAGGAACAGTAACCTACGCTCCCGGATGGGGAGGGAACACGACTATCACCGCCACTGCGAGCGGTTGCGGTGGCCCAAAAACGGCTACTCATGTGGTCACAACTACACCCACGGTGACCACACCCATCTTCGTGTTGGGTACAAACTCCACCCGTTGCCAGGGCACGGGTACTGTCACTTACACGGCATCGGCGACGAATGCAACGAGCCTCACTTACAGCTTGGATGCTACCAGTTTGTCTGCGGGGAACACCATCAATGCTTCCACCGGGGCAGTAACTTTCACGGCGGGTTGGACGGGCACTTCTACCATTACGGCGAGTGCCGCAGGTTGTGGCGGGCCAAAAACAGCGACGCATACGGTCACCCATACCTTGTCAGTGACTGCCCCTGTATTTGCATTGGGAGCTTCCTCCACCCGTTGCCAGGCTGGTGGCTCGGTGACTTATTCAGCTTCGGCCTCCAACACCACGGGTATCACCTACAGCCTCGATGCAGCCAGCATTGCCGCAGGCAATATCATCAACGCCTCTACCGGGGTCGTCAGTTACGCTGCCGGGTGGAACGGAACTTCCACCATCACGGCTACGGCAAATGGTTGCAACGGCCCTAAAACAGCTGCCCACACCATCACCACTTTGCCGAATGGTAGTATCACTTTTGCACTGGGTGCTACTTCTACCCGTGCGGCTGGAAATGGAAATGTAACCTACTCTGCGTCTGCAAACAATGGAGGAACCATAACTTATAGCCTGGATGCAACCAGTTTGGCCGCAGGCCTTACCATCAACTCAAACTCGGGAATGGTAAATTATTTGCCCTCCTGGACAGGCGCTTCCACCATTACCGCCAGTGTCACGGGTTGTGGAGGTACCCAAACGGCTACGCATATTGCAAGTACCACCAATGTTTACAAACAGCTCTACCTGTCCGACCCTTCGCAGGCACTCGACCGGGTACACCCAGGTCTGGTATCTCCAGTTGACAACACAACTGCATCGAGTAACCTACTATTGAACCCTAACTTTCAATATGATTTTGAAAATAATACCAATGATAATACAGGTTCAAACAATGGGACTGCTTACAATGGCCCAACCTACTCAACTGGACAAATTGGACAGGCTATCAACCTGGACGGGGTAAATGATTACGTTGCCCTGCCATCCGGCATATTGAACAGCTACAATGATATTACAATAGCTTGTTGGGTGAAATGGGATGATAATACATCAAATGATTGGGAACGAATATTTGATTTTGGTGATAATACCACCAGGTACATGTACCTGACACCGAGTTCAAGCTCAAATACAATGCGATTTGCCATCACGACCAGTAGCTCTGGTGGAGAACAATATATTCAAACAACAGCGCTTACTACAGGACAATGGACCCATGTTGCTATCACACTCAATGGTAACACCGGCACCATATATGTCAATGGAGTAGCTGCAAGCACTGGAACTATCTCAATTGATCCATCGAGCATTACCCCTACGCTCAACTATATCGGAAGAAGTCAATGGTCTGCTGACCCTTACTTTGATGGAAAAATAGATGATTTTCGAATTTATGGTTCTGCACTTTCCGCTTCACAAATCAGTTCTTTGGCGAATGGCAGCAGTTCACCAAATGTGGCTACTTTCACCCAAAATCCTGCGCTTTGCAGCCCATTGACCATTAAAACAGGCCAGCCGATTACCATCACCAATTACATCAGCAACGTAAGTGGTTCCATGCCAGCCAATCCCAATATCACGGCAGAACTGAAGTATGGGGGTTCCAATATTATCACCTTCACCAGCCCAACTTACAGCGGGGGACTTTTGACCTGGACGGGTACGATTCCCAGCGATGTTACGGTTCCGGCTGGGCAGGCGATTACGTTGGAAATCACAAACAACCAACCGAGTGTTTCCTTCAAAATAGATTACGACAGTCAGACGAAGCCTTCGAAGATTGAATTACCCGTTTCAACGTTCATTGATATCAATTCCTATGCGGTTTACAATGCCCCTTACCCAGGTGGCAGCATCATATTGAGCACCACTACCGGAACGACGGTTTATCCCCGTGCCGTAGTGACCGACCCGTTTGGCTTCTCTGATATTACAGCGATGAACATTACTATCACCCCGTCAGGCAGTACCGTTGCGGCTAATTCGGTCGCTACTGGTGGTTGTACCCGGACTTATGAATATGCCTGGAATACAACATCATTGGGCGGCACCTACGCTTTGACAGCTACTGCGAAGGAAGGCTTTGAAAATGCTGTGTCTGATTTGCAGGCACTAAATTTTGATATTTGTTCACCTGCTATCGGCAGCCCGGCATTTGCGCTGGGAGCGACTTCTACCCGCTGCCAAGGTGCCGGCACGGTGACATACACGGCCACCTCAACGAATTCCACTGGGATGACTTACAGTCTTGATGCGGCCAGTTTGACCTATGGTAACACCATCAACCCGGCCACGGGTGCGGTGACCTACTTGGCAGGGTGGAACGGCACGACCGTCATTACGGCGACAGCCACGGGCTGTGGTGGACCTAAAACTGCCACCCACACGGTGAACTTGAACCCGAATGTCGGCACCCCAGTGTTTACATTGGGGGCGAGCTCCTACCGTTGTCAGGCTGCCGGCACGGTGACTTATACTGCTTCGGCCACCAATTCTACGGGAATTACTTACAGCCTCGACGCAGCGAGCATCAGCGGAGGCAACACCATCAATGCTTCTACAGGGGTAGTAACTTATGCTGCTGGCTGGTTTGGTACGACCATTATTACGGCCAGTGCGGCAGGATGCAACGGGCCAGCCATTGCCACGCATACGGTCGCGGTGGCCAATGCGGTTGGAACGCCTGTGTTTGACTTGGGCGCCAGTTCCGTGCGTTGTGGGGGAGGAGCATTCTTTTACACGGCAACGGCGCAATATTCAACTGGCATTACCTATAGCCTCGATGCGGCCAGTTTGGCAGCCGGCAATACGATTAATGCAGCCACGGGGCAGGTTAATTTTACAGCATCCTGGAAGAGTGCTTCCACCATAACAGCTACGGCCACAGGTTGCGGTGGGTCGAAAACTGCCACGCATACCGTCACCATTTCATCGGCATGCCCCCCAATAGCGCTGGATGATGCTGCCAACGGGCAGGGTGGTTCGCCGCTTTTTATCAATGTACTCGCCAACGATTCGGATGTAAACAACAATATCAACCCCTCCTCCATCTCCATTGTCACCTCACCGGTGAATGGTTCTGCCGTGCTTTCGAACGGACAGGTGGTATATCTACCAAACGGGACGTACGAAGGGGTTGACGTTTTCACCTACCGGGTATGCGATTTTACCTCGCCAACACCGCTCTGCGATACGGCGACTGTTATCGTGACTATTGACCCGACAACCGTGGATGCCTGCTCTGAAGCGGTCAGGGGGCAGATCTACTATCTGCCTTTTCCGGAACAAGATGTCCGTACCGCACTTATAGCTTCTACTGTATCTTGGGCATTGCCCATTCCAAGCAACAATATTCGGACGGTCATCAGTGTAAAAATACCTTACCCTGGCATGACCCTGATTTGGGATCATTGGGAAGATGGCTTCGAAGCCGACCCCAACACTCCTACCCAAACTACCACTCAAATTTGGGGCGACGGCAATCCTTACAATGGCATAGCACCGGGTTATCCAAACGATATATTGCCCTCTGGGGCAGCCATTGTGCTTGATAATACGATGCCCTCGGCCCCACGGGTGGCGTCTAATATTTTTTACGATGGAAAAGATAAGATTGTGTCGTCGGGCGCCATCACAGTAACGCAGGTGAGCGGAGAGCCTTCCATTATTGGCAAGCAGGGCATGAAAACCAACGTTACTCCCGTTGCAAATTTTGGAAAATCCTTCACTATTCCAGTAGGACAGAATTTCAATAGCCAGGATTTTGCCTATACGGCCCTGTTTATCCGTGCTTCTGAAAACAATACTACCATCAACATTGATAAAGACAACAACGGCACCTTTGAAACCACAACAACCTTGAATGAAGGACAATCCTATTTCCTGAATGGGGGCGTGTTGTCGGGTGCAACCGTTACAGGTTCAGCCCCGATTGGGGTGGATGTCCATTATGGTGGAATAGATGGTTATTCCTCCCGGGAGATACCCATTTTCCCTGCCACCTGGTATTCGGATACCTACTATACACCAGTGCCCACGACTGCATCACCGGACTCGGCGGTTGTAATGCTTTACAATAGCCTGAACAGGTCACTGGACATCAACTGGAATTTTGGGACTTCGAGCAGTGGGACAGTTACCGTCCCTGCCAAAAAGGCCATTCGTTTCCCCCTAAATCTTTCCTCTACCAATGCATACAAGTTTACAAATCCCACCGGCGAAGCGTTCACGGCTATAGAAATCATAGACTCCTATACGCCAGGTGGCGGTGGAAATTTAGGCCCGGATTTCGATTGGGCTTTTAACCTTATTTCAGAAAATCGACTGACCAATTTTGCCGCCATTGCCTGGGCGCCCGGCGGCACTGACGCAACGGTCAATGGTAACCCAATCTGGGTGACACCCACTGCGAATACTACCATTTACGTGAAATATGATGGGGACGTATTAAATGGAGGAAGTACAAGCCCTTGCGGTATGCACTATGATGTATCCTACAGCGTAAATAAACTCAGCTATAAGAAACTATTTGATTCTGACAACGACCAGAGTGGGTTGGCGGTTTTTACCTGCGATGGCACCGACATTGCAGCGGTCTATGGGGAAGATCCATCTGTTGCAGGTGCGGCTTTTCCTTATTGGGACGTGGGTTCCACCATCCAGCCATTTTGTGGGGATAAACTGATATTGGCCAACGATGACCGTGCCTATACGTTGACCAACCAGCCTGTCACCGTAGCGGTATTGAAAAATGACTGGGGATTTTTGGCGACGATTGACCCTGCCACCCTTGCTACTCTGGGCTACCGCCAGCCATCGAATGGATCGGTTACTGTCAACAGCAATGGCACCATCCTTTATACACCGAATCTTGGATTTGTGGGTACGGATACACTGGAATATGGCATCTGCTCAACGCCAGGCTCACCGCCCAATGTGGTCTGCGATCGGGCCTTTGTTATCATTGTTGTCAATTCTTGTCCATCGCCTTCCCAACGAAATCTCATCTCCGGCAAGGTTTTTTTGGACAAAAACAAGGACGGTGTGAATAATGACGGTGGCACGGGCTTTACGCCAGGCAAAGTTTATCTCTATGTGGACGGCAACTGCAACTCCACCATCAATACAGGCGAACTGGCGGATTCAGTCAGTGTTGATAGTTCGGGTACCTACCAGTTCATTCTGTACCCGGAAAAGATAGTGTCGGACAATTTTGACGGCACAGGGGGCGCCAGCACATGTGCATCAGGGTCGGACGGCACAGCAGCCTGGGCCACCAATTGGGTGGATGCCGGGGAAGGTGGATCCACTGGATATTGCGTCTCGCCAGCCCAATCTGCGGCCAATACGGATGCGGAAATTGTGCAGGATGGCGCATTCGGCTATGCACTCCGGCTGGACGATAATAACGTGTCGGCCACAAGGACGCTCAACTTGAGCGGCGCTACTTATGCGTTCCTGAGTTTTTCTTACAGAAGGGCCAGCACGAGTTTGACCAGCGGTGAGGATATTTACGTACAGGTATCCACCAATGGAAGTTCATTCACCACTATTTACACCATATCAGGTACTGGCAGTACGGATGCTGCCTATGTCACGGTTTATAACCAGAACATATCCTCCTTTGCCGCCACCAATACCTACATCCGGTTTTTGACCAATAACAGTGTGGACGAGGCGGATTATGTTTTCATTGATAATGTGTCTATCAGGTACCTGAAATATCCGCAGTGCTATATCACGAAAATAGAGCCTTCCCTTATCCCCGCAGATTATAGCCTGACCACGGCAGGGCAGCACGCTATGACAGCAAACAATGCGGCCACCTGCCTGGCCCCTTATGATTTTGGCATCGCCAAAGGCAGCACGTCCATCAGCGGTACACTATACAATGACCCCAACGGATTGTCAGATGGACAGGTGAACGGGACGCCTTTTGGAAACCCTTCCGGAGCAACAGTGTACGCCTATTTGGTGGATGTAACCGGTGAAGTGCGATTCAAAACGACAGTGAACAGTGCCAATGGCACATTTACGTTTCCACAGGCGGACATCAATAGCACTTTTACTTTAATGGTCTCTGCGAGCAATTTAACCTTGTTTACACCTGCTCCCACCGCTGCCAGTTTCCCGGCAGGCTGGGCGAGCGCAGGAGAGAATTATGGAACAAACAATGGTGCCGGCACGGGCAACGAGGCCGGTATCCCGAACTCAATCATAACGGTCAAAACAGGGAATATCGCTTTGACCGGCGTAAAGATTGGTATCCAGCAGGTAAATGCCGGCCCCGACCGTGTAATTTGTTTTGGCGGCACGGCAACGATGGGGGCGGTGACCTCGCCGGGCACCTGGACCGCAAAGGCTGGAAACCCTGGAACGGCTACCATCACTTCGCCAACCTCGCCAACTTCGACGATCACAAATTTCAGCCAGCCTGGCATGTATTATTTCTTTTGGTCCAATAACGGCATCAGCGATTCTGCTTCAGTCAAGGTGGACAGCTTGCCCCTGGCTAATGCAGGCCCGGATCAGACTATTTGCTTTGGTGCTTCTGCAAACTTGACGGCATCCGGAGGGACAATTTACAATTGGAACAACGGATTGGGTGCCGGCGCCTCCAAAACCGTCATGCCAGCCAGTACGACCACTTACACGGTTACCGTGACCAATGCGGCTGGCTGTACGGCTACTGACGAAGTGATCGTCACTGTAAATCCTTTGCCAGTGGCCAATGCTGGCGCAGACCTGGGCGTTTGTGCGGGGGCTTCAGCCAATCTGACCGCCACGGGTGGGGTTAGTTATGACTGGGACAATGGCCTGGGTGCCGGTGCCTCGAAAAGCGTCACCCCCGCCAGCACGACCACTTATACCGTCACCGTCACGGCTGCCAACGGCTGTACCGCTACCGACCAGGTGGTGGTCACTGTCAATGCCCTTCCTGCTGCGAATGCCGGTGCGGACGTAAGTATTTGTACCAATGCTTCGACGACCTTGTTCGCTTCGGGTGGTACCTCTTACGCCTGGGACAACGGGCTGGGTGCCGGTGCCTCAAAGACCGTCACTCCTGCCAGCACGACCACTTACACGGTGACTGTGACGGGCGCCAATGGCTGTACGGCAACGGATCAAGTAGTGGTCACGGTAGCCCCGTGTCCCGAAGTGTGCAACAACGGTCTGGACGACGACGGGGACGGCCTCACCGACTGTGTTGACCCTGATTGCGGTGCGCCGGCCATTACCAACGTTTCACACAACAACCCAACCAACTGCCCATTGCTGAACAATGGCCAGATTACAATAACAGCCACCGGCACCAGCCTGGAATACAGCATTGACGGAGGCACCAGCTACCAAACTTCCAATCTTTTTACAGGTCTTTCTGCCGGGAGTTATTACATCAGGATTCGCAACAGTACCTCTGGATGTTTGATAGATTATACGGGAAATCCTGTTGTCATCAACAACCCCGTTTGTATTGAAATATGTACCAACGGTATTGACGACGACGGCGATGGCCTCATTGACTGTGCCGACAGCGACTGTGCCCCGGATGCCTATGCCGGGTCGGATGTCAATATTTGTTTTAGTTTTAGCCATACACTTTCCGCCAGTGCAACGGGCGGGGCCATGCCATACACTTACAATTGGGACAACGGGCTGGGGGTAGGCCAAAGCCATACGGTAAGCCCGCTCGTTACGACCATTTATCACGTGACAATAACCTCCGCTTCCGGGTGCAGTTCGATGGATTCTGTCATAGTCACTGTCACGGTGTGCCCGGAAGATTGCACCAATGGCATTGACGACGATGGGGACGGTTTGATAGACTGCGACGACCCGGATTGCCAGGCAGTGGGTCAGCCACAACTCATGTGGGACAGCTACAATACCTGCCCGGGGGTGGTACTGCAGGAACAGGTCATTTTCAACGATGCCAACCTGCAGAATGCAGCCTACAGCATCTCGTCTGTGCCCAGCCATGGCACTGTCTCCATCAACAACAACGGGGTGTTCGTTTATACACCCACGTCCAATTCGTGCAGCGACGACAAGTTTGTTTACCAGGTCTGCAACCAGGCTACCGGCTGCTGCGATAC
Source organism: Lewinellaceae bacterium (assembly GCA_020636005.1). Lineage (GTDB taxonomy): Bacteria > Bacteroidota > Bacteroidia > Chitinophagales > Saprospiraceae > UBA6168. The sequence continues at coordinate 721,127 of JACJYR010000004.1, read as the reverse complement.
GGCTTCGGTTTTCCTGACTTTCGGCGACGGCGCACCGCCAACACTGGCCAATGTGCCTGCCGATATTACCATTAGCTGCGACGATGCGGTACCAGCGGCACCCCTGGTGTATGGCATAGATGGCTGCCCCGGTATCTTCATTTCTTTCGATGAAGATTATGACGACATCAGCAGCGGATCCTGCCAGAGCTACACCATCACCCGTACCTGGACAGCCACCGATATGTGCGGCAACACAGGTTCGGCCACGCAGACCATCACGGTACAGGATGTGGTGGCCCCGGAAATCTTCCGGGTCTATACCTTGTCGAATGGCAAAAGGCTGGCAGCAGGCGTTTCGCAAAAGACGACCAACCAATGGAAGTACGTGCAGTTCCCCATTAATTTTAATGAAAAACCATTGGTGTTCAGCCAGGTGATAAGCGACAATGAGCCTTCCGCAGTGACGGTGCGGGTGCGGAATGTTTCGGTGGAAGGTTTTGAGTTGATGCTGCGGGAACAGGAATCTTCCAATGGCGTCCATAGCGAGGAGCAAGTGGCCTGGATGGCCTTGGAACCTGGAGCCCTGGCCGATTCCAGCAGGTTGCAGTCGTTCCTGGTTGCCAATGTCACTAATAGTGCTAAGACCATAACCTTTGCACCAGCCTATACTGGCCTGGCGCCCGTCTTCATGGCTTCCGTGCAAACCACCAAAGACGCCGACCCGGTAGCGGTGCGGTACAGCAGCCTCACAACGGGCTCAGTGCAAGTCAACTTGCAGGAGGAAATTTCCAAAGATGCGGAGACCGTCCATGCCAATGAAGATCTGGCTTACCTCGCCCTGAAGAGCGGCCAAATGCTCACCGATGAGAAGGGCGAGATTTTTGGCGAGTCTGGCCTGGTTGCCTTGACGGACAATTGGGTGACGGTGAACCTGGCCCGGAAATACAACAAGCCATCCGTCCTGTTTGGGGGTCTGTTGAACGGGGGCGACCCTGCTACCATCCGGGTACGCAACGTAACCGCCAACAGTTTTCAGGTAAAAATCAAAGAATGGGATTACCTGGACGGTACCCATGCCAGCACTTCAACAGGGTATATCGTGGTGGAAGGGAGCGTACCGGCTGTCAATGGTTCATTTTGCGATGGGACAGCGCCTGACCTCATACCTGGCTACAACCTTTTTGCAACGGACAATTGCGATAACCAGGTTGTTTTTGAGTACAATGAATCCACAAGTGCCGGCGCTGCAGGCCTGGTGGCCAGCCGCACCTGGACGGCAGTGGATGATTGTGGCAATTCCGCCCAGGGTGTCAGGAAAGATACTTGTACGATGGCTGCCGTTAAGCTTAAGGCATATCTCTATGGGGCCTTGATAGGCAATGGCACAAATGCCCTGATGAGGGACGACTTGCGCACGAAAGGATTTATCCCGCTCACAGAGCCTTATTCCAATATGCCTGGCTATGTCCACAAAGGACAGGGTGGGGGAGAGACCATCACGCCCCAAATGCTGGAAATTACCGGCCCAAATGCTATTGTGGATTGGGTGTTCGTGGAGGTCAGGGCAGCGGATGAATCGCATAACGTGTTGTCCACCTGTTCTGCCTTGCTGCAAAGGGATGGGGATATCATTACCTTCGAAGGCGATTCTGTCTTTTATTTCCCCGATTTGCAGGAGGGCGATTACTATGTGGCGGTGCGGCACCGCAACCACCTGGGACTGATGTCGAATTTGGTGGAATACCTGACCACTTCGGATGTGCCCCAATTTGATTTCCGCTACACCACCATGCAGGTAAATGGCACGAACCATGGCGGGGTGAACATAGGATTGGACAAGCGTGCCATGTGGCCCGGCGATTTTAACAACGACAGGCGGGTGATTTTCCAGGGGCCGGGTAACGACATTTTCCACCTGTTTTCAAAGGTCTTATCTGACCCGGAAAATCATGATTACCTGGCCAATTTCATTAGCCTCGGATACCAAACGGATGACTTGAATATGGACGGGAAAGCCATCTTCCAGGGGCCGGGGAATGATCGGTCCATGTTGTTGTTCAATACTATTTTAAACCATCCTGGCAACCCATACAACCTGGCCAACTTTGTGGTATTGGAAAAACTGCCCTGACACGGAAGCCGATAAATCACCATGTTTTAGTAACGATGAAAAAATAACTTCACCATTTTGATTTTGAAAACCCCAGCAATGGAGGGGTTTTTTATAAATAATCCCGATTTCACATCGGGATTATTTTTCCTTCGATCCTTAGTATAAAAAAACAGCCGCCCCGAAGGGCGGCTGCCTTTTACAAACTATGAACAAACAGTACAGGAAAAATTCCTGAGAGAACACTGTCTTGTTTAGGGTTTACCTACCATCAAGGTCTTGGCAACCGGGCGCTTGCCTTCCCGGTTGATCCACACGATGTAATGGCCTTCCCGCAGTTCCTGGATGTCCATCTGGTAGTACTTGCCGTACACCTCGTCCACCCGGAAGGTTTTTATCAAAACTCCCAGGTTGTTGTAGATGGTTATCGTTACGGGTTCGCCGACTTCCGTTTCTAGGTTTACCTTCACAAAATCGGAGGCCGGGTTCGGGAAGAGCACGAAATCCACCAAATCCGGGAAGTTGATAGTCTTGACCTCCGAATAGGCTACCTCGCCATCTTTCAGTTCCATCCTCACCCGGTAGAAGTTGTCGCCAAGTGCAGGCTCCAGGTCGTAGCCCTGGTAGAATTCGGGCCGCTTGGTGCCTTCGGATACCTGATCGGCGATAGGCTCAAAATGATTGCCGTCCACCGATTTCTCCAGGATGTAATCCGTCACCAAATCGCCCCGGCTGTGTACCCAGTTCAGTTCGGCATGTTCCGGATGCTTGACAGCTTCAAACTTGAAGCTTTCTTCGCTGCCCAATAAGGCGCTGGCTACCGTGACGGTCATACTTTTCTCGCAAATGGGCGTCCAACTGGAGTTGTAGTATTTAGCCAGCACATTGTAGGTGCCTGTGCCAACATTGACCACTTCCGTCGCATTGCAGCCGCCAAAGCAGCTGAACAAGGTCTGCGTCCAGGTACTGTTGAATACCTGGAGCGAAGTGATGGGAGTGCCGTTCAGGCCACTGACCGTAATCTTGCCCACGCCGGGGGTGATAGTGATGTTGTTGCAATTGCCGGTACCGCCGGAGTTGCCACCACAACAGCCCATCACTGCTATTTCATCTATATCCCAAGCCTTCACAGACCCTGAACCGGTGGTGGTATGCGGCGTAAACTCGAAAGTATAAGTCGTACTGCTGGTCGAGCTAAAAGCAGTATTACCAGCAAAACTTACATTCCGCAAGTTCCAGGTGGACTGGGTATTGTAAGTCTGGCTGAATACCTGCGTATTGCCTTTGAATACTTTCAGGTCAAACTTAGTAGGCGGATTGTTTGACCCCGTTGTCGAACCAGAACAGTTGGTGTTGCTGGTACTTGAAAAGACGTACTGTGCAGGTGCCTGCTCGTAGAACGATATTCCGCTCAGGTCGCCACCATTGGGCAGGGTGACACTGAAGCGCATGGTGTTTCCAGCGCCTGTGCAAAGTGCGTTGCCATTCGAGCGGGGTGTGCAGGAATGTTCATCACCATTGACTTTTGGTGAAATGGCCGTGGCGGTCAAGCCACTGCACCCGCCGTTGCCACTGTAAGTTGGCGTAAGTTCCGACCAGTTGGCAGGTGAACTTGTGCCACTGCAGGAGTTGCAGGCCTGCATAGTGTAGGTGACCAGTGTGGTGGCAGTGCAGCCATTATTTACTGGTGTGCCTGCGCAGCCACATCCATCTGCTGTTACCACATCGTTGGTGGTGTTGGCGTTGCCATCGTTGCAGGCCGTGCCTGGTGTTGCGGGGAAGGCCGGGTTGTTGGGCTGGCAGTCCTGGTTGTTGCACACGCCGTCGCCGTCGGAGTCGCCGCCCTGGTTGGCGCAGGGGTTGTTGCAATTGGAAACCGTAAACGTTGCCTGCTTCACAAGCTGGCAGTTCGGTATGGCCGGATTGGTAATGGTTGCGGTAACCGTTTTTATCCCTGCCGAATTAAAGGTAACCGTCACGGAACGGGGATCTACTGTGGATATGCCCGCTATAGAGCTTGCCGGCTGGATGTCGTAAGTGTAGGTGTAGTTCGGATTGTTTGGCGGGAAATAGGGGTCGTTTGCATCGGCAAAGATCAGGTAAGCATCCGTCAAACATCCACTGGGCACCGTGAACGTGGCCGAAAGGTTGCAGGCTGTGGTGCCTGCACAGCCACATCCGTCCGCCGTCACCACGTCGTTCGTCGTATTTGGGTTGCCGTCGTTGCAGGGCGTGCCGGGCGTGGCCGGGAATGCCGGGTTGTTGGGCTGGCAATCCTGGTTGTTGCACACGCCGTCGCCGTCGCTGTCGCCGCCCTGGTTGGCGCAGGGGTTCCCACCTGGAACGATCACCGTTTTATTGGTCTCGCAAATGAGTTGGTAATTGCTGCCGACATAGCCTGCATAGACGTAATAAGTGCCGGTTCCAACATTCACGGTCACCGTAGGGCCGCTGCAGTTTGCATAGCAACTGAATACCGTTCCCCAGTTGCTGTTGAATACCTTAACAGATGCAAATGGGGCAGCACCGAGGTTGCCAACCGTGATGGTGCCGTTGCTGGCACTGATGGTAATGTTGGCACAGTTGGGCGTGCCGCCACCGCAATCGGTGTTCACACTGATAATGGTGGACTCGATGTAGGAAGTACAGCCTGCACGGCGGGTGCAGCGCAGGAAGCAGGTATTTTGTGAAATCACCCCTGGGCTGTAAGTAAGGGAGGTAGCACCCGGTATCCAAACCCAATGCGGGTCAAGGCCTGCTATGACCTCTGCGGCCGTTGTGGTAGGGGCCGAACAACTGGTGGTGCTTTTCAGCCAAATCGTCTCCAATGCACCGCTTCCACCGGTGGGGCTTGTGCAATTAGTGATAGTGGGCGGGGCGGTGTTGCAGGGGATGCTGATACTGGACAGGCAGCTTGCGCCAAACCCGATCACCCCTCCGTTTGTCACGTTGTCGCATACCTGGACGGGCGTACCTGCACAAGTGCAGCCATTGGCCTGAATCACGTCGTTGATCGTGTTCGGGTTGCCATCGTTGCAGGGGGTGCCGGCAGGTTTGGGGAACGCCGGGTCGAAGGGGGCACAGTCCTGGTTGTTGCACACGCCGTCGCCATCTGAGTCGCCGCCCTGGTTGGCACAAGGGTTGACGGGCGTACCGGCACAGGAACAACCATCGGCCTGTATCACGTCATTGGTGGTGTTCGGGTTCCCGTCGTTGCAGGCGGTGCCTGGGATAGTTGGCAGGTTAGGGTTGGTGGGTGCACAGTCCTGGTTGTTGCACACACCATCACCATCGGTGTCGCCGCCCTGGTTGGCGCAAGGGTTGGTCGTGCAGTTGGACACGGTGTATGAAGTGGTGCTGCCACATGCCTGCACCCAGTAGTTGCCATTGGAAGGAACGGTGAAACTGATGTTGCTTCCGCAAAAATTGCCAGTCCATGGGTTGCAGTCGAAGAGTATGTTCCAGTTGCTGTCGAAAATCTTGGCACTGTTGGAGGCGTTCAGGCCAGTAATGGTAATTACACATCCATTGACGGTCACGTTGCAGGTGGACACAGGTGTTCCAGCGCAGGAGCAACCATCAGCCGTCACTTTGTCATTGACCGTGTTTGGGTTCCCGTCGTTGCAGGGACTGCCCGGTGTGGCTGGGAAAAAGGGATCAAAAGGCTTGCAGTCCTGGTTGTTGCACACGCCGTCGCCGTCGGAGTCACCGCCCTGGTTGGCGCAGGGGTTGACCGGGGTGCCGGCACAAGAGCAGCCATCCGCCTGGATCACGTCGTTCGTGGTGTTCGGGTTGTTGTCGTTGCAGGGGGTGCCGGGCGTTTTCGGGAAGTTCGGGTCGAAGGGTGCGCAGTCCTGGTTGTTGCAGACACCGTCGCCGTCACTATCTCCGCCTTGGCCTATACATACACAATCAATCTTGGTAATCGTAATAGTAGCTGTCTCGCTGCAATCCAGGCAATTTGGGCCGGGAGGGGTAGTGGGGCCACAGGAAACGCCATTCTTGAAAGTGGCAGATTGAAGTTCAAGGCTGCCGAACTGATCCCCTGCCACGAGGGGTGCAGAGCAGGAGGTATGGATTTTTACTTTTTGCAATAAAGAACCGCCCTGGTTGGCATACACCAGAAACCAGGTGTTGGATTTGAAGGAATCGTCGCCGGTTCCAGATACATTCGGGGTAAAAGTGCCGTTGATGGCCACATTGCCCGCAAAATACTGTTTCCCCGAACCGTCTTCCTTCTCCGCTACTTTGATATAAACATTGGGGTCGCCATTGGGGCCGCTGCCTACATTTGCGCAGGAATATTTATCTGTGCCCTGCGAAGTGCTGGTATTGGAGCAGCTTTCACCATTGTATTTGATGGTCAGCGAATTAGGCTTGTCGCCCTGGTCGCAGCAATCAGAGCCGCCGCTGCCGCCCGATCCGCTGTTGTTGATGTCACAGACACTTCCGTTTGACCATTCAGCGCTTACGATACGGAGACTTCCAAACTGTTCGCCGGGCACCAAAGGTGCAGAGCAGGAGGTATGTATTTTGACTTTCTGAACCAATGAACCTCCCTGGCTGCTGTAAACCAGGAACCAGGTATTGGATTTGAATTCATTGTCGCCAACAAGCCCTGCATTTGCCGTGAAGTCGGTGTTGATGGACACATTGCCTGTGAAATAAATCTTACCGGAACCGTCCTCATTTTCAGCCACCTTGATGTAAACACTTGGGTCGTTGTTCGGGCCGCTCCCTATGTTGTCGCAGGAATATTTGCTTGTGCTTTGAGTTGTATTGGTAGCCGAACAGCCTTGCCCTGTGTAGGTGAGCCTCAACTTCTTTGGCTTACCGCTGTAGCTGTCGCAGCAGTCGGATCCAACGGGGGGTGGGGGTGGTACTTCGCATACTGTAACACCTGTGCCACCGTCGCAATTATTGTCGGCGGTAAGGGTGACAGTTGCTGTACCTGTCGTGCTATAAGTTACAGTGTGGGGCCCTTTGCCGGTGGCGGTTTGAGGGCTGGCACCTGGGCCAAAATTCCAGGTCAGGACGACCTGGTTGCAGGCCGGTTCCGTCGTCACAAAAGTGATCGCCTCATTTTTGCAAACAGTGGTGTTGTTGGAGCCCTGGCTGCTGTTGATGGTAATCACCGGAACGGGGCACTGTTCAGGTGGCGTGGCTGGCCCGCAGTTCACATTATTTTTAAAAGTAGCTGACAGCAGGAACAAGCTCCCGAATTGCTCCCCGGGAACGAGCGGGGCGGAGCAGGAAGTGTGGATTTTCACTTTTTGCAATAAGGAACCGCCCTGGCTGGCATACACCAGAAACCAGGTGTTGGATTTGAAGCTGTCATCGCCTGCGTTCGCCGATGTTGGGGTGAATGAGCTGTTGATGGCCACATTGCCCGCAAAGTATTGATTTCCCGAGCCGTCTTCATTTTCGGCGACTTTGATGTAAACCGCCGGGTCGTTGCTGGGGCCGCCCCCTACATCGTTGCAGGAATACTTGCTGGTACTTTGTGTGGTGTTGGTAGCAGAGCAACCGCTGCCCTTATAAATAATAGTCAGCGAATTGGGCTTGTCGCCCTGGTCGCAACAATCGGCCTGGGCGTGTAGGTTAGGGGCCAATCCCGTAAAGGTCAAAACGCAAAAAAGAAAAAGGCGTATGAACTTGTTGGGATTTGATCTCCCTGCCATTCTGTTGAATGACAAATCGTTAATTGAAAGGAAATACTTTTTCATAATGTACTGTTTTGGTTAAAAAAGTTTTTATAAAGATTTTAAAGAAAGTAAAAGCTAAGGAGGGTGGAATTCATTCCACCATGTATATCCTCGTCATTCCGCCACTATCGGCGGAATGAATTCCGCCCTCCGGGAATGCGTCGGATAAATTTCCATATCCACTTATTCGTTTGGGAAAGTAAAACAGCAATAAGCCCCCTAGCAACGCCGGGAAATCTGGGTAGAACAGTTTTTATTGCTTGGATTAAGACTCGTGAAGTGCGGCAAAAAATTGCCGTTGGCAGGATAAAATGCCCTTGGTACAGCAAAGTAAAGTAAAGTTAACCGCTGTAAGAAACTATTTGGGGGTTATTTAATGGCAAAATAGCTGGTCATTGAATTTTACCGGATGCGGAATCGCTGAAAACCAGATGATGCCTGCCCTCATCCCCTTTTTAAGATGAGGCAGGTTTGATAACCCTGTTTACGCTTCATGAGGCCCGGGTGGTCAAACACGGCGGGCTCGGTGCAAAACTGCCGGCTTTGCTAACCTGGCTTCTCGATAAATAAAAGTATCGCTGATTTCCCATTTCACATTGAAGGGGGGATGATCGCAAGCCTAATGAAACTTTGAAATTTGGGTTTGGGCGCTACCCAGATTCAGTGATATTCTTTAGAAAGGCGTTTTATCACTCAGGGGAATATTTTCTGGTACGGTTTCTGCCATTCTGCTGTTTCAAAGCAATTTTCACCTTTTGCTTTGCTGTCTCACACAAAAATTTCTTCCTCTCCTCACTGGTTTCTCACTTCTACACCATTTCGACTGTGCTCAATGTATTCATTGAGTTTATGCCAAAAGAACAGTTTCTGCTGTTTGGGCAGGTCTCACTACTGGTAGGCCGTTGATCGGCTATCTCACTCACACGGTTTTTTTTTTCACTCACAAATTAAACGACGTTATGGTACACTTTGAACCTACACCTGTAACTGGTTTATCCGGCAGCAAGAAAAGGCAATTGACTGCTTTTCAAGCTTCCTTGCTGCAGATCAACCCTGTTTTTGATCGGAAAACAACATTTCACTTGCTTGTATCGCAGGGCATGATCAGGCTGTTCCTGGCCGGCTTTTGCCTCCTTGTTTTTTCGATACAGGGATTGGATGCCTTGGGCTGAGCGCATACTATTTTAAGGTCTTTGCTTTTTTGGTTCAGAATTTGGACTGTTAGATTATTCCCCTCTTTAGTCAATATCCTTCCTTCTCATTTCACACTAACAGTTGCAGTACTCAAGTTGGTAAGTCATGGCCCCAAGGCCTGATGACGGACTTATTCAACTCTTCGGACAATCCCCCCGGATTTCAGCACGAACTTACACTGTGAAAAACATTGACATGAGTACAAAACAAACACTCAGACAGACTGGACAGCTGATCGCCTTCGTCCTGTTGCTTTCATCATTGGGATGGGCCAAGGGGCCATCGGAGGGCAGTTTTGAATACCTTCCGGCTAAAGGTTTTGCCGCCCGGCATTCAGACAATTTGAAAACAGCCTTCCGTAATAACTTCTGCGAAACAGCTTTTGGCTATGGCTCCCTTGTGGATGCCAATAGCCTCTTTCTGTTTGGAAAGGGGGACCTCGAAGGTGAATTCAAATCCTATTTGGTGGAAAGCCACACTGAAGCACCTTTGGATTCAAAATTGACCGCTTTTCTTGGCATCACCTATACCTACAACAATACCACTTCAGGTACGCTAAACAATCAAACAGATTGCAACACAACCCTACAGAGGACATTCAATGTGACCGATAACTTTATAGTCAACGATTTGAATGTTGGGTTGAACTTCGACCATACCTGGCGGGGGGATGTTAGGGTGAGGCTGACCTCCCCGCTTGGTACAACTGTTACGCTGATTGTCCAGGACAATGCTGATAGCTATGACCATCAGGACTTTATGCTGGACGATGAGTCCAGTAATGCCATCAATAATGGCGTTAACAATACAACTTCTGCACCCAATTATGATGCGGACAGGAGTGCGGCACCTGCCAATCCGTTGAGTGCCTTTGACGGTCAAAACGCATTCGGCACATGGACCCTGGAATTTTGCAACGTAAACCAAGGTGGTAGTGGGGGAAGGGTTCTCACATTTAATAGCGCAAGATTGGTATTTGACGGTGCAGTGGCAAGTGTGGAAATCTGCAACAACGGCATCGACGACGACGGCGACGGACTGGTGGACTGCGGCGACCCAGACTGCAAACGCATCACCCTTTCCGCCCCCGTTGTCAGCACCTGCATTGACCATCCACTGCAGGATGTAGCCACAGTCAGCGTGAATGTATCTTGGGTAAATGCTCCAGCCAATGATCAAATCGAAGTGAGCATTTATGGCCAAACTGATAGGATCAATGTGGGCGGAGGTGCGACTTCTCCCCAAACTATTATTTTCACAGTGCCAGCGAACGGGGCCACGAACAAAACCATGACAGCCAAATGGATGGTCAATACTTCGCTTTGTTCCGCAACTACCACATTCAATGCACCAGCGGCCTGCTCAAATGACCTTTGCGGATGTGACATCCTTTACCTCTGTGGCGAGGAAAAACCTTACGACGGCGATGGATGGGATCACGGCTGGATTGCCTATCTGGACGAGGTAAATGGTACGCATAACGTAACGCCAGTATTAACTAAACCTGACGGAAGCGGCATGGGTACCTACAATCCGATGAACCCTTCATCTCCTGTGGCTGTGAACTTAAACGATTATGGGTTGGTGGTGATTTCAGCGACTACCGAAGCTCATATTGCTTCCGCATTGGTCAATGCCCTGAAGAATTTTTCGGGCTCAGTTTTGAACAGTAACTACACGATTATCAACGATTTGGGCATGTCGGCAAGTGAAGGTAGTTATCAGTTTCAAAGCAACCTTTACATCAATAATTCTACTTCCAAAGAAATTTACAATTTCAATAACGACATCAACCCAAGCTATATCAAAGTTTTTACCAGGGGCAATTACACTACGGCTGCAGATGCCCATTTATGGACAAACCCAGGGGAACAAGTCTCTGGCGTGAATGGCGTTTATTTCGTTTATGAATCAGCGGATGCATTAACAGGCGTTTCAACGGGCCACGGCCGCAGGGTTTACCTCGGTTATCACATGAACGGCCTCTATGCGAATTCGCAAAATGGAGGTGTGCTTCCTGCTCCATTGGAAAGCTGGTTTGTACCTGCTACACACCTGACCCTGGAAGGCAAATACTGGCTGGATCAGGCCATCTTGGATGCTACCAACAATTGCAGCCCAGAAATCTGTAACAACGGCATCGACGACGACGGCGATGGCCTGATTGACGGGAATGACCCTGATTGTGTTTCCTTTTGCCCTACCGGAAGCATCACTTATGAACGCTGGTTAAGCGTTAGCGGCACGGCTATATCTGACCTGACCGGGAATGCAAATTATCCCAACAATCCATCAGAAACCGGCGTGCTGACCAGCTTCGACGGGCCGGATAATTATGCGGACAACTACGGAACGAGGGTACGTGGCTACATTACCCCTTCGCAAACTGGCACCTATTCATTCAACCTCACTTGCGATGACAACGGACAATTATTCCTGAGCACAGATGCCAATTCAGCCAACAAAGTTCTGATTGCCTCGGTGTCCGGTTGGACCGGAACCACCGAGTACACAAAATATTCCTCTCAAACTTCTTCCAACATTACCTTGGTTGCCGGGCAAAATTATTATGTCGAATTGTTGCAAAAAGAAGGGGGTGGGGGCGACCATTTCCAGGTCTATTGGAAAACGCCTTCCAGTTCAACCTGGACAATAATTCCCGGTGCCAACCTGCGTCCAATCAATTGCAGTGAAATCTGCGGCAACGGCATCGACGATGATGGCGATGGGCTCATCGACTGCGCTGACTCCGATTGTGGGCCCTCTGTCAATCTGCATCACGACTGCGCTACCGGGAATGTTGATTTGAACGCGACCGGCGGCTCTCAACCTTATTCCTTCACCTGGAATGACATGCCCCTCGGTGCGCATTGGACTTTTGAAAACTCGACCGTCGATGTATCTGGTAATGGCAACCACGAACAAACTGCCAACAGCATTGGTACGCCCGGATACTCCCCGGATGCCGTGGAAGGACAGTTCAGCCTCTCGCTCGATGGGGCTACCTACCTGCGATACAGCCAGGATGCAGGGGCCAAGTTCATGGAAACTGCCTTCACTCGGCTTTCCATTGCTTTTTGGATGAAACCGGCAGCGCTTACCGGCACCCAGATGATCTTTGACGAGGGTGGCGCCACCAACGGCCTGGCTATCTACCTCGTCGGCAACCAGCTCAACTATTCCGTCAGGGACAACAACGTGCAGGTGAATGCCACCGCCCTCACCGTGCCTGCCGACGGCGCATGGCACCACGTGGCAGTAGTGTATGACAACGGTAACATCAACCTCTTTCTGGATGGGGTAGGAGGCTCGCCGGTTGCGACTGGTTTCGTCAACAACGAAATCAGTGCTCATACCGGCAACGGTGGCATTGGCTACCTGGATGGAGGTTCTGGAAATGGTAGCGGCTCAGGCAGCTACTACACGGGTTTGTTGGATGATTTCAGGTATTTTTCAAACACCGGCCTCTCCAACGGCCAAGTGGCCGACCTGGCTCGAAACGACGGCGACCGCACGGCCTTGTCCGATGGCACATACACCGTGACGACAAGCACAGCCGCCGGCTGTTCCGATACTCAATCGGTGACCGTCAGCAGTGGCGCCTGCAGTGAAATCTGCGACAACGGCATCGACGACGACGGCGACGGCCTCACCGACTGCGACGACCCCGATTGCCAGGGCTGCGTGCCCATTGGTTCCAGCTACCTGTTCGACTGGGGCAGCATCGGTTACCAGAACCCCAACAGCGCCACCTCCTGGCCCTATGTGCAGACGTTCGCCAACGTGAATGGTTCGGGTATTGACATGACGGTCAACATCCCCAACAAGAGCAGTGATTATGGCCATGTCGGTTGCGGCGATTGCAGCTTCTCGCATTTGACACCCTACAACGGCAGCCCCGATGTGTTGCGTTATTACAAAGAAGACCGCTCAAATGTGGACACCATCACGGTGAATTTTTCTGACCCCATATATTTTGAAGAATTTTTGTTCGGGGGCAACCGCTATTTCGGCGATGGCTACGGCACAGTCGAGATTACCATGTGGGACGGGCCGAACGGCACGGGCAACAAGGTCATCCCGAATCCAAGCGTGTACCCCGACCCCGCCGCTTCAGCCAGCATCAACAGCTCGGCGCAGGAGATGCCCTCAGCCCCAATCAACATCATGTCCGACCAGGGACCACAGAATATTGCCTTTGTGGACGGTTCCTACGTCTCGGTGGGCCTGTCCTCGTCCCGGCCCTGGACGGTGCTCGATTATGGCGGCGTGGAAATCAGGAGTATGACCTGGGTCATTTACGGCTCCAGTGTGACCGACCCGGCACAGGCAAGAAACAATGTCAGTTTCATTGATTATCTCTCGGTCACCATCGGCGCTTTTTCTGTGCAGGAGTGTGTCCATTATTGCTCCGAAATCTGCAACAACGGCCTCGACGACGATGGGGATGGCCTCACCGACTGTGCAGACCCTGATTGCAGCCTCGGCCTTGTAGCCAATGCAGGTGCCCCTGCTTCCATCTGCACAGGCGGTAGTGCTACACTGACCGCCAGCGCAAGTGGCGGCACCTCGCCTTACACTTATACCTGGAGCAACAGCCTCGGCAGCGGCGCTTCCAAATCCGTCAGCCCGGGCAGTACCACCGCTTACACCGTCACTGTGACAAGCGCCAATGGATGTACTGCCACTAGCCAGGTTACCGTAACTGTGGTGGCAGCCCCCACCATTATTTCGCAACCCACAAGTGCCTCCATCTGTGCAGGTGGAACGCAAACACTGAGCGTAACCGCCACAGGCGGCACCCCTTCTTTGACCTATCAATGGCAGAGCAGCGCCAATGGCAGCACCGGCTGGTCCAATATTTCAGGCGCTACTTCCAACACCTATACGACACCGGTTTTGAGCAACACAGCTTACTACCGGGTGGTGGTGAGTGCCAGTGGGACTGGCTGCGGCAGCGTGACTTCCAGCGTGGCTACGGTTACGGTGGTGTCCTCCCCAACTATTTCTGCACAGCCTACTGGTTCGACCATTTGCAATGGCGGCACTTTTAGCCTGAGCGTAACTGCTTCCGGCGGTGCGACCTATCAATGGCAAAACAGCACGGACAACGTGACGTTTGCCAATATCAGCGGTGCCACATCGGCCAACTACACAACACCTGCTTTGTCAGCTACTACTTACTACCGGGTGGTGGCGAGTGTCAGCGGCTGCGGAAGTACCACTTCCAACGCAGCAACCGTAACGGTGGTGGCAGGCCCGGCCATCACGGCGCAGCCCGTTGGTGGTGCCATTTGTGCTGGTGGCACAAGAACCATGAGCGTAACGGCCACGGGCGGTACACCAGGCTTGACCTACCAATGGCAAATCAGTACGGACAATATTACTTTCACCAACATCAGCGGGGCCACTTCCAGCAGCTTTACAACAGCCGCTTTGAGTGCCACTAGATATTACCAGGTGGTGGTAAGTGCAGCCGGTCCGGGCTGCGGCAGTGTGACTTCATCCGTCGCCACGGTTGCGGTGAGTACCTTTTCTGCCAATGCGGGTGCCGATGCAACGGTATGTTCCGGTACATCTGTCGATATTACAGGCAGCGCCACCGGTGGCGTTTCGCCCTACACCTACGCCTGGTCAAACGGGTTGGGCAGCGGTGCCGGAAAAACGGTCACCCCAGCCTCCACAACTACTTACACGGTAACGATTACCGATACCAACGGCTGTACTTCAACCGACCAGGTGAAGGTAACCGTGAACCCCAGCCCAACCGCCAACGCCGGCCCGGACGTCACCATCTGCAACAGTTTCAGCACCACGCTGGCGGCCACGGTCAGCGGTGGCACAGCACCTTTCACCTATACCTGGAACAATGGGCTTGGCACCGGGGCTTCCAAAACGATCAGCCCATCTGCCACCACGACTTATACCGTGACGGTCTCCAGTACCAACGGGTGCGTGAGTACCGACCAGGTAGTGGTCACTGTTCAGAACTGCCCTGAAATCTGCAACAACGGCCTCGACGACGACGGCGACGGCCTGATTGACTGTGCCGATCCCGACTGCGGGCCACAGGTTGACCTTGGCAGCAATATCTCTATTTGCAATGGAACATCCACTACACTTTCAGCCAGTGTGGTTGGAGGTGCCGGTGCCCTTACATACACCTGGAGCAATGGCCTGGGCAGCGGTCAGACCAAAACGGTCAATCCTGTTGCAACCACTACCTATTCGGTGACCGTTACGGCAGTCAGCGGATGCAGCGATGTCGCACAAGTAACCGTAAGCGTCAGTGTATGCGGGGAAAACTGCACCAACGGCATTGACGACGACGGCGACGGCCTGGTTGACTGCGACGACCCGGATTGCTCCGGTATTACCGCCCCGGTGCTGATGGATGATAATTATACGACCTGCCCGGGCATGCCTTTCTCTGAAAGGGTGACCTACAACGATAGCAACCTGCAGGGGCCTGTGTTCAGCATCGTCGCCGATCCGCTCAAAGGTTCGGTGAATATTGATGCAACGGGCAAATTTTTCTACCTGCCATTTGGCACAGCATGTACCACCGACATTTTCATTTACCAGGTCTGCAATACGGTGACCGGGTGCTGCTCGGAAGCGACCGTGACTATCAATTTTGGCGACAACACAGCACCCGTACTGACCAACGTGCCTGCCGATCTGACCATCGGTTGCGACGATGTGGTACCAGCACCCACCACGGTAACTGCCTTTGACCAGTGCCCCGGGGTCTATATGGAATATGGAGAGACTTCCGACCAGCACTTTGTCGGTGCCTGTGGCTCCTATACCATCACCCGCACCTGGACGGCCACCGACCTTTGCGGCAATACCGCCATCGGCACCCAGCATATCAATGTGCTGGATCAAACCAAACCCGAACTGTTCCAGGTCTATACCCTGGCCAATGGTACGAGGATAGCAGCAGGCGTTGCCCAACGGGTGACGCACGACTGGAAATACGTGAAATTGCCCACCACCTTTGGTAGCAGGCCAATTATCCTGACGCAGGTGACGTCGAATAGCGACATCAGTGCCGTCAGCGTCCAGGAGCGCAACATTTATACGCAGGGATTTGAAATCCGGCTGCGGGAACAGGAATCCGCCGATAACAAACACGGTGGCGAATCGGTGGCCTGGCTGGCCATAGAACCAGGCTCGCAAACGGGCGGCTTTGAGTTCCAGGCGAACACCTTCGCCAATGTGAGCGACACCCTTACGACGCTCAATTTTGCCGGGCCATTCAGCGGCACACCACTTTTCTTTTCTTCCGTTCAGACGGCGAGGGAAAAAGATCCGGTGAGCATCCGCCACAGCAATCTTGGCGCTGCCTCCGTCCAGTTCTTCCTGCAGGAAGAAACTTCGGCAGACGTGGAAACCAGCCACCAGCCGGAGACGATGGGCTACTTCGCCATGAAGCAGGCCAGTCCGCTCCAGGATAAGGAAGGCAATTTGTTCGGTGAAACAGGTTCCATCAATTTGACCAATGCATGGGCCACCGTGGCCCTTACCCGGAAATACACCAAGCCCGTGGTCATCATGGGCGGGTTGACGAACAACGATGCACAGCCTGTGAACATCCGGGTGCGCAACGTCACATCCAACAGCTTCCAGGTGAGGCTGCAGGAATGGGACTACCTGGATGGCAACCACGCTGCGGAAGCAGTTTCCTGGATGGTGGTGGAAGGCAGCATCCCCGGCAACTCCACGGAATACTGTTTTGGCAACGCCAACAACCTGAAACCCGGCATCAATGTATTTGCCATTGACAACTGCGATGATCAGGTGGCTTTTGGCTACAACGAAACCCCTTCCGTCAACACTTTTGGCGGCTTGCAGACCAGCCGCACCTGGATGGCCATTGACGACTGCGGCAATACCAGCCTGGTGACCCGCAACGATACCTGCAGGGTAGCTGCCGTGAAAATCAAGACTGCTTTGTATGGTGCGACGCTGAGTTCCAACAACTCCGGCCTGATGCGGGACGACCTTCGCAATTATCTGTTGATCCCCGCCGTTGAGCCTTACAGTAAAATGCCAGGGTTTGCCGGACAAACTTTTAACTATCAACCGGAGGAATTTGGAAACAATGTAAATACTCCAGGTAACAATGGTGGTAACAACGGTGGCAACAACGGTGGTAACAACGGTGGTAACAATGGCGGCAACAACGGCGGAGGCACTACTGGCCCCTATGACAACATCAACTTTGGCTACCGCACCATCAACGATGGCGATTGGAACAACATGACGACCTGGGCAGGGGGGAACATACCTCCATTAGATTGCAACGCCGGCCAACTCGTCCGCATTGACCACCAGGTGACGATTCCAAACGGGAATTTCAGCCTCGACAATGGAGCTGGGCTGTATGTCCTCGCTGGCAAACTAACCCTGACAAATGGTTATTTTGAGGTAAAATCCGGCAACGCCATTTTTGAAAATGCCCAGTTAATTTGCATAGTTGGCGATATTAAGCTGACCCAAACCACTTCCCGCTTGTCCATGAAAAACTGCACGGTCTATGCGAGCGGTGATTTTGTTAACAGCTATGGAAAAAGAACCCTCCTGGGCGTTTGCCTGACCGTGGACAAGTCACTCTTAAACACTGGTGGACTGGATTCACTATACAATGTGTGTGCGACTATCCAGGAGCGTTTTCAGGTAAATGCCAATGGAAAAACGATTTCCCATTCATCAGCATTCAAATTGATTTCCAGTGATTTTGAAATAAAACAGGGATCCACCATGGAAGGGGACGACCTGAAGATTTGGGTACAGAACGGGAAACTGAGGAATTTTGGAACATGGACGGCTACCATATCCAGCTATTGCGTATCCAGCAATGTTTCGATTCCAACTTTGTCCCTGCCTTTACTACCGAGCTGTGGAACAATTTCCTCGCTTTTCAGTGCCTGTGATTGCAGCTATAAAGGTAACGATACTGGTGGATCGACCACCTTGACGCCCAACTACGAGACCATAGCCGACGGGGTATGGACGAATGCTGCTACCTGGAAAAACGGCGTTGTTCCCCCAACTGGCTATTTATCCCACAAGTTTGTGAAAATCACCCATGCCGTGTCGGTGCCCAACAGCAATCTTGAACTGAAGGACAATACGACTTTCATCGTGGACGGCGGCAGCCTGACGATGGACAATGGGGATTTTATTATCAAGGATGCCAGTGCCAGTTTCCGGGATGCTTCCTTCCTTTCGCCCAACGGGGAACTGACGATGGACAGCGATTCCGCCAGGCTGGAAATGATAAACTGCTCCGCCAACATAGACGAGCAGTTTAAAAATAGAAAAGGTCGAAGGACACTGCAGAACGTCTGCCTGACCCTCAACGATGATTTTGTGAACGATCATGGGGTGGACACTTTGATCAACCTCTGCGCCATCATCGAAAAGGATTTCAAGAACAGCGGCGACGGGTCCATGTGCCTGTGGCACTCAAAGATCAAAGTCAACACGGGTACATTTGAAAATACGAACGGTAGTACCATTACCGGGGAGGGCAATGTTGTCTGGGTCTTGGCAAAGGATCTGAAAAATGGAGGCAACTGGAAATGCCTGATTGACAGGTATTGCATAGCAGGCTCCATTTCCGTGCCGCAGACTTACAGGCCTGTTATAGAAGAATGCAATGAAGTGCAGCCCTACTTCCAACCTTGTACTTGCGACGGAAGCGAGGTCAATACGGAAGAGGCAACAACCACTGAACCCAGTAACCCCTTCGTAGCCGTTGGTAAAATGGATCTAAATGTGCTCGATGTGACTGGCCCCGAGGCAGTGGTTGACTGGGTCGTCGTAGAGTTGCGGGATGAGGATAATGATAAAGTGGTCGTGAAAGCCATCACTGCGTTGGAAACACGGGATGGCGAGGTGGTCAGCGAAGAAGGGGATTCTATCCTTTACTTCCCGGGCCTGCCAGAAGGCAACTACTACGTGACCATCCGCCACCGCAACCACCTGGGGATGATGACGGACGTGCCGTTTTATCTTTCTACGGAAAATGTACCGTTGATTGATTTCACGGATGTATCGCTGCCCGTCAGGGGAGGAACCGGGGCAGGCCGCATGAACAACGGCGAACGGACGATGTGGGCCGGCGACTTCAACGAAGATGGGAAGGTTATTTTCCAGGGGCCTTTCAACGATGTGTTCACGCTGTTTTCCAGGGTCTTGTCGGATGAATCGAATGGGGACATCCTGGCGAACTACATCGTTACAGGCTACGAGCTCCAGGATTACAACCTGGATGGGAAGGTCATCTACCAGGGGCCGTTCAACGACAAGGCACCCATGCTGTACAACTCGATTTTGTCGCACCCGGCCAACAATGCCTTGCTTGCAAACTATATCGTGAAGGGTACTTTGCCCTGATTGTTTCCCGGCAGGCTGGAAAGAAGCCTGCCGGGAAACCAATTGTTAGTGTTCGAATTTATACTGTACGCTGATGGCTTTTGGCCTTTGGCAGTTGCCAAAAGCCAATGGCCAACTGCCAACAGCTAATAGCAAACCGACAAAACCATCCGTGTTTTAGTATAATAATTAACAGAACGGGACTATATCAAAACTTTTTAAGCATTCTATTACTAACTCTTCTCTGTCTCAGGAAGCAATACTGATCTCACCACACACACCGGTTTTAAATAAACCGGAACGTCGGAAAAGGCTGTTTTTCATGCCTTTGCCATTTCCCAACTGCTTAGGGAACTCCGACGAAGCTGAAATAAAAATGCTGGTTTTGGGCAGCTGCTTTTGGGTATTGATCCAAAAGGGGCAGGGTCAATGTAGCCGGGAAATTCATTTCCCGGCCGGCACCCAATGTCTTTAGAGGGGAATAAATTTCCTGACTGCTAACCACCGGTAATTTTCGTTTCACACACAAGGCTGGAACACAAACACTTACACTATAAATAGTTCGTCATGACCCTTAAACAAACACTGATGCTTTCCATAGCAGGAAGCACTCAAGAACCCACGATATTTGTACCGTTTCCCTCCACCGAAATCGTGGTGGGCGACAAAGGAAAAGGGGATAAGGTGATCCCCAATTCCCAAGGCCTTATCAGGATATTCCTGGTCAGCTTTTGCCTGGCGGTTTTTTCCATGCACGGGTTGAATGCCCAGCATACCCTGCCCCGGGTTCCAAACCAAAATAATCATCCGGCCTTCAGCCAGCAAGCTGGCAATACTGAAAACGTGGTGGCAGCACTTGAAGTCAAAGCGTTATTGGCGGGGCCAATGCTGAACAGCGGCAATGAGCATTTAATGCGGGACGACCTTTGGCAGCGGCACCTTTTGCCGAACCCTGCCGCTTTTTCGTTTTTGGGTGTAAACAGCCATGCTGGCGGCCACCCATTAGAATCAGTTGGCGCCCTTAAAAGAGAAGATTTGGAGAAACATGAACGCCAGGATAACCATGTCCTGGTATTAGGTCGGAACGGAGCGCCGGATTTGGGGCAAACCGGCGAAGTGCCCAACCAGGGCGTGGTGGACTGGGTCACGGTTGAATTGCGTGATCCGCTGGATTTCAGCTATGTGATGGCTTCGGCAAACGCCATCTTGCTGCAGGATGGCAGTGTCATCGGGGAAAACGGCAGTTCCATCCTGCAATTCCCCGACCTGCCGGCAGAATATTACCTGGTGGCAGTGCGCCACCGGAATCATATCGGCGCCGTGACGGACAGGCCCATTTACCTGTGTTCGGCACAACCACCCACGGTGGATTTTACCGATCCATCCCTCGGCCTGCTGGGAGGGGCGGGGGCCACGGCCATTGTCGAGGGCAGGCGGTGCTTGTGGTCGGGCGATCTGAACGGGGATGGCCAGGTGATATACCAGGGCCCGTCCAATGATGCTATTTACCTGTTTTCCAGGGTGATGTCCCATGCATCCAACCGCAACAACCTGGCAAATTATGTGGTCAATGGTTACGAACCGGAGGACTTGAACCTCGACGGGAAGGTGATATACCAGGGTCCGAACAACGATAAAACGGCTTTGCTGTATTACACCGTGCTGGTAAATCCGGGCAATTCCAACTTGTTGGCCAACTACATCGTGGCGGGAGTGCTGCCATGAAAGCGCATCTGCCAGACCCTATTGGGAAATCAGAAATCAGTGCAATAAGTCCCTGGCTATCGATTTCTTAATTTCCCAATTTCCTAATGATTTTGGCTCAATTACGATTCCAGGTTGGCGACCTCAGAGAGGTCAAACATGGGTAGAAAGGCAGGGAAAAAATCGGATTTCGACCTCGGAGGGGTCGTAAGTTCTACCAACATTTGACCTATCCGAGGTCAGTAAAACGAGCAACTTGAAATCATAATAGAGCCATGATTTTAGCAGGTACCAGTGGCTGGCCCACGTGCTACCGACGTCTCACCACACAAGCATAATTCAACCATTCACGCAAGTAAAGAATGGATCCCAGGCAGGCCTGAGACCATGAAGGAACCGGCTATGTTGTTTTTCCAAATAGCCCAGGTCCCTCCACTTCGATTGAGTCCAGCTTTGACGGAAGTTGTGCAATCGCCCTTGCTATTTATTTGACTTTTGACAACTTATTATACCCTCTCATCCGGTCTCACCAAGCCAAGCAAACACTTACAATTTTAAAAAAAGAGTACCGATGAGAATTATTAACCAAACACTTACAAAAAAAACCAGGAAATGCTTACAGACACTAGGACTCAGCTTAGCACTCCTGCCCATGATGATGGGGAACAACCAGGAATTCCCGGAGAAGGCAAACCCACACCTTTTGAACAGGACGTACCCGGAAAGCCACTACAAAAACCTGTCAGGCTCATGGAACGTGAAATCGCCTTTTTCCTCACATTTTACGCCCAACCATTCAGCAGCTTTTGAATGCCCAGCCTTGTGGGTGCCTGAAATCTGCGACAACGGGATTGACGACGATGGCGACGGCTTCATTGACAATGCCGACCCGGACTGTGGCTGCTCGCAGACCATCATGCTGGTGGCCAGGGACAATGGCAAAATCCTGAAGGTGAACCTGGCAACCGGCGGCACCTCCGCCGTGGCGCTCACCTCCCCCTACGTGACGGGCAACCTGAACGCCATCTCGGCCAACCCCGACAAAAACCTCGTCTATTATTGCCGGGACAAAATGGTGTATTACTGGGAACCCTCCACCGGCGAGCAGGGTATCGTGGTGGATCTGCAGGGGAAAATCGGCAACCCCGAATCCCTGAGCAGTGGCGGCGGGGAATACTACAATGGCTACCTCTACCTGGGCACGGAAAATGGCAATCCTGGCGTCAACCCCAAAGTTTGGCGGCAACAGCTATCTGCCAACGGTAAGTCCGTGGTAGGGAACCCGGTCAACCTGAATGTCCCCATCCCCTCCAATACATCCTGGGGCGACCTTATCATCACCCCGGAAGGTGGGCAAACCGTTATTTATGGCATGACCGCTGCACAGACCAGCCATTTCTGGAAATACAATATTGCCACCAATACCTACACTACTATCAGGAACGACCTGACCACCGAAATGCAGATAGGCGTGGACATTGATGGCAATACCTGGGCAGGCAGCCTGGCCTATGGTATGATCCAAAAGATCGACCGGGCCACCGGCAATTTTTATGGGAATGCCATTAGCTTTGGCGGCAACCTATGGGACCTCACCGGCCCCATCAACTGCCCGCAGGCCGTTGAGATATGTGGCAACGGCCTGGACGACGACAACGATGGCTATACCGACAACCAGGATCAGGATTGCCTTTGCCCCACCATCACCCCCGGCGACGCCCTGACCCGCAGTATCTGTGAAGGTGAAACGGTTACTTTCCAGGCCTCCACCAACGCACCAAATCCGCCTTATACCCATATCGAATTTTACCGCTTTGCGGCAAAACAGGCCAACCCATATACCTCAACGGACGCCAAGGTTTGGCTGGGCGAATTTCCAAACAATGGCAATGGGGTAGTCTCCACTACCAATTTCCCGGTAAGTTCGGGCAACTCCGCCACCTATTACGTGTATGGATTGGTCAAACCTGCCCCTCAATACCCCGGCACCTGTGCCCCTATGGTGGAGTATACCATGAACGTGACAAGAGGGCCTATAGCCAGTGCAGGGAACAATGTCACCGTCTGCAACGGCACTGCCACCACCCTTTCTGCCGGAGCGTCCGGCGCCAATGGGCCTTATACCTACACCTGGAGCAATGGGCTGGGAACTGGGGCGACCAAAAGCGTCAGCCCTGCTGCCACTACTACCTACACCGTAACGGTCACAGCCGGCAACGGATGCACCAGTTCCGATCAGGTGATGGTTGCCGTAAGCCCATCCCCGGTGGCAAATGCTGGTGCCAACCAGACCATTTGCTCGGGCGATGCTGCTACCCTGACAGCCACGGCCACCGGTGGGGTTGGGCCTTTTGCCTTTGCCTGGAACAACGCCCTGGGAGACGGGGCAACCAAGGTTGTGACGCCGAACTCCACGAAAACCTACATCGTCACGGTCACCGGTTCCAACGGTTGCGTAAGCACGGCCCAGGTTACGGTTACGGTAACATCCTGTGTTGAAAATTGCACCAATAACAAGGATGATGATGGCGACGGCCTCGTTGACTGCGCAGATCCGGACTGCGCACCAGATGCAGAAGCGGGTATGGACGCATCCATTTGCACCGGTTCCAGCATTTCGCTGACGGCCAGCGTGAATGGCAGCACAGGAAACTATACCTATACCTGGAACAATGGCCTGGGGAGCGGGCCTGTCAAAACCGTCAGTCCGGCAACTTCAACGGACTACATCGTGAGCATCAGCAATACGGCAGGATGTACAGGGGTGGATACCATCAGGATTACCGTGGAACCTTGTGCTGAAAACTGCACGAACGGCGTGGACGACGACGGCGACGGGCTGGTGGATTGTGCTGATCCGGATTGTTCCGCCGTCAGCGCCCCGCAACTTGCCGACGACCAATATACCACCTGTCCGGGGCTGCCTTTCACCGAACGGGTCACCTACAATGATGGCAACCTGCAAAACCCCGTTTTCAGCATATTTACACAACCAGCATCGGGGACGGCCAGTATTGATCAAACGGGGAAATTCGTTTACACGCCCATTGGCCTGGCCTGCACGACCGATGTGTTTGTCTATCAGGTTTGCAACCAAACCACCGGTTGTTGCGATCAGGCAGCAGTGACCATGATACTCGGAGACAACACACCACCGATATTGCAAAATGTGCCCGCTGACCTGACGATAGGCTGCGACGATGCGGTACCATCCCCCCCGATCGTTTTCGGCTATGATTCCTGCCCCGGCATTTATATTAATTATGGAGAAACAACCGATCAGTACGGGGTAGGGGCCTGCGAATCCTACCAGATTATCCGTACCTGGGTGGCAACGGATCTTTGCGGCAACAGCAGCACCGGGGATCAGGTGATCACTGTGCAGGATTTGTCGGCACCCCAGTTATTGCGGGTCTATACCCTGCCCAATGGCAAACGCATGGTGGCAGGGGTTGCCCGGCGGTCAACTGACAGTTGGAAGTACGTTTCCTTTCCTATAAACTTTGGTTCGGTGCCGGTCGTCTTTTCACAGGTCACTTCTTTTACGGAACAAGCACCGGTGGTAGTCCGTCAGCGGAATGTTAGCGTCCAGGGTTTTGAGTTGAAACTAAAAGAGGAGGACGCCTCGAACGGCTTGCACAGCACGGAAGATGTGGCCTGGCTGGCCATTGAACCGGGTAGCTTTGCAGGTGATTTTAGCCTGGATGTCAACAAGGTTGCCAGTGTGGACGAGGTGTTGAAATCAGTCGGGTTCAGCCTCGATTTGGGTATAGCGCCAACCTTTGTTGCCACTGCACAGACCAATGCCGAAGGGGATGCCATCACGCCCAGGTTTTCCAACCTCGCCGGCAGCGGCCTGGATCTGTTCCTCGACGAGGAAAGCTCCAAAGATTCGGAAACGGCCCACACTGCCGAAACACTGGGTTACCTGGCCATGTCAGCCGCTGCCGACCTGAAAGACGAAAACGGTGACTTCATCGGCGAGTCGGGTACGCTGAGCCTCACCAATACCTGGGCCACCATCAACCTCAACCATAACTACACCCATCCGGTGGTCGTCATGGGCGGTGTCTCCAACAACGATACGGATCCTGTCACCGTCCGGGTGCGCAATGTGACCGCCAACAGTTTCCAGGTGCGGCTGCAGGAATGGGCCTACCAGGATGGTGCCCATGGCACCGAGCAGGTGGGCTACCTGGTACTGGAAGGCAGCGTGCCCAAAGACCTCGGTTTCTACTGCGATGGGAAGGGCAGCAGCCTGGTGCCCGGCACCAACCTCTTTGCGCAGGACAACTGCGACGATCAACTGGCTTTCAATTACAGCGAATCCGAATCACTACTGGCACAAGGCCTGGTAACCAGCCGCAACTGGACAGCCATTGACGACTGCGGCAACGTGAAGCTCGTTTCCCGTTTTGACACCTGCATCGTGGCGGCCCTGCAGCTTAAAACCATGCTGCACGGGGCCTTCGTCGGCAACGGTGGCAGTAACCTGATGCGGGACGATCTGCGGGCGAAAGGGCTTATACCCGCCCAGGAGCCTTTCACCGCCTTGCCGAATTTCGCCCACAAAGGCAAGGGTGGGGGAGAGGTGATCAATCCTGCTTTGCTGCAAGTGACTGGCCCCAATGCCATTGTGGATTGGGTGTTCGTAGAAATCCGGGATGCAGCGTTTTCCTGGAATGTGTTGGCTACCCGCTCGGCGCTGCTGCAAAGGGACGGCGATGTGGTGGATACGGATGGCGGCAACGTCCTTTACTTTTCCAACCTGCCGGAAGGGGAATACTACGTGGCCATCCGGCACCGGAACCACCTCGGCATTATGACGGACAGCCGCTGGGTGTTGTCTTCCGCAGCGCCACCGACGATTGATTTTACCAACCCATCCCTCCCGGCCAGGGGTTTTGCCGGCACGGGGAAAACCACCAATGGGGTACGGATGCAGTGGGCCGGCGACCTGAACGGCGACCGGAAAGTCATTTACCAAGGCCCGAACAACGACATTTTCTACCTTTTTTCCAGGGTGTTGGCCGACCCTGAAAATTCCTCCATCCTCGCCAACTATATCAGCAACGGCTACGACCTGACGGATTTGAACCTGGATGGCAAGAGCATTTATCAAGGCCCCGGCAATGAAAGGGCAATGCAGCTCTACCAAACGGTTCTGTCGCATCCGGGAAATGGCAGTTTCCTGGCAAATTATATCGTGTTGGAGTATTTGCCCTAAACCCAACGGGGGCATTGGATTTGGATATGATTTTCAGGCCGCCGGGCCACAGGGGTGATGCTCCTGTGGCCCGCTTCGTTTTGGCGCTGGCGCCAACATAGAAAGTACATTGGTATGATTGTTGGCTTTTGTGAAAAACCTTCCCCCCTTGGCTTTATCAAAGCTGAAAAAGTAAGTTCACCATTCTGATGTTGGAAACCCCGGTCATTGAAGGGTTTTCAAAAATGGAATGGGTATTCTATTTTTTCGATTCCTGAGCCATTCCCCTGAATCGGTTTATTCACAAACATAGTTGGCAACCACTGCTCCAAGCCAAAGCAATCCCCCCGCAATTGCATAGCTACAACATCCACTCATCCTAGCTGCACCCACTATCGGCGGCAGTCTCCCTTATTGCATAAAATGAAAAAAGGCAGTCCGGGCAGCAAACCTGCAAAGGTTTCGCCCTGCCCTGGCCTGTCGCAACCGGAAATAATTTAACCAAATTCCCGCAAAGATGAGCAACCCATTGCGCTATGCCCGGCTGTGCCTGAACAGCTTGACGATACTGATATTGGTGTCGCAATCTTCCCTTGCCAATACGACCACAACTTCTATTGGGCTTGATAATTTTTATGGTAAGACCTACCTCCACTTTCAAACTTCCCTTGCTGAGAATTGGCAAAAGGCTTTAAGTATTTGTGAAAATGGAGATGACGTAGATACTATTAATGTGTCTGCGTTATCCAATTTTCCAAATCCCTTTTTGCCCGTGGCAGGCCCCGGCGATCCGGCCTGCGTGAGCAGCGACGAGATCGGCGGCATCATTTTCAGCGATTACAACAACGATGGCACGAAGGACACCTATGAACACACCGTCTTCGGCATCTCCGTGGCATTGTACGATGATAACGGGCAAGTGGGCACCACCCAAACTACGGGCGACAACGGGGCCTTTTTGTTCTCCGGCCTAACCGTTGGCAACACCTACCGCATCGAGTTTTCCTATCCTGACTGGTTTTTCGATGGGGCAGAGGGAGGCACTTCCCATTCGGATGTACGCTTTGCGACGCCCGGCTCCTGCGACAATAACATCGGTATTTTTAAACCTTATAAATACTGCGGCGTGGCTGACCCAACAGTGGCTGTGACCTGCTTTACGGAAGGAGCCTACAACGGCCCCAATACGACCGAACCGGCCCTGGTCGGATTCCCGTATAGTGCCGATGGCCACGATTTTACGGGGACAACCCCCACTGCCGGATTTGAAGGGGTGAAATATGCCACCCATGGCGGCATTGGTGCCACCTACGGCCTGGCATGGCAAGCCACGAAGCAGCGGCTATATGTCGGGGCATTCCACAAGCGCTACGTGGGCTACGGGCCGGCGGGGCCGGATGCCATTTATCAGTTCGACAACACCGGCACGCCCATCGCCACCATTAACCTGGATGACGTGCTAAGCACCACCAATTCTGCCGGGGCGGATGTCCATGATCTTGGTGGCACTGAAATCATGGACATAGGCACCGGCAATGCCAGTTTCGACGGGGTGGGGAAACGCTCCTTTGGCGACCTCGAAATGTCGGGCGACGGCTCCACGCTATACCTCGTCAACCTCTTTGACCGGAAAATTTATGCCCTGAACGTGGAGGATGGCATTGCTGCCAATACCACTTTTATCAACTCCTGGGCCTGCCCCGACCCAACCGGTGCAGGGCGCAACCGTCCTTTTGCGCTGGCTTGGCAAAATAATAAACTCTGGCTCGGAACCGTAGATGAAAACTCAGACAGCGCCTGGGTTCATTCACTCGATCCTGCCGGTTCCACCTTTACGCTGGAGTTTGCCATGGATCTGATTTTTACCCGTCAGTCGGTGCTGGGCAGCGCCAATACTGCGGGACGCCAGGCCGATTGGCGGGACTGGACGAACAACCCGGAAACCACTGCCTATGGCGCAGCGGGGGTGGAAATTTTTCACCCGCAGCCCATCCTTTCGGATATAGAATTTGACGGGGAAAACATGAACCTGGGTTTCCGGGATCGCTTCGGCGACCAGTCAGGGATGCGCAAATATTTCAGCAGGGCGGACAGTATCGCCAATAAGTTCACCTTTGGAACCACTGCCGGCGATATCGTCAGGGTGTGCAAGGTCAATGGCAATTTTGTGCTGGAAAGTGGCGGGACGGGTTCATGCTCCCAAACCAATGGCCTCGCCAATTCTGGGCCGAACGGCAGGGAATATTTCTACTGGGACATCTATTCTACCGGCTCCACCTGGAACACCGGCTCGAACACGGGTGCATTTCACTGGGAAACAGCCCAGGGCGCCCTCCTGCAAATCGGCGGGGAGCAGTCGGTGCTCTCCACTGTGATGGATCCCTTCAACGACTTCAGCGGCGGTGTGGCCAAGTTTGTCAACGCCACAGGAGGCCGGGAGGGATTGGGCACTTCCTCCCCGGTTGGAAGTTTGACGGGTGGCTACACCATTTTCGAAAGCGGGGATTACAGCGGAGGCTATCCGCCCAACAACGGCTATTTTGCCAAAGCCAATGGCCTTGGCGACATTGAGGCATTTTGCCAATCCCCCCCGATGGAAGTTGGCAACTATATCTGGAACGATTCGGACAGCGACGGCATACAAGACCCCGGCGAGACCGGCATTGACGGTGTGGAGGTTAAACTTTTGAAAAATGGCTCGGTCATCGCCACCACGACCTCTGCGGGCGGCGGCAAATATGGATTTTCCAGCGCCACGACCGGTTCAACCAGTGGCTATGTATATAATGTGTCCCAACTCCTGCCGGAAATGGACTACGAAATCCAGATTCAGGGTTTCGCCAACCAGCCAGCCTTAGCCGGCCTTGGCGTAACAACTGCCAACAATGGCGGCACCGACCCTGCCTCCGACATCAGGGACAGCGACGCCAGTGCCCAAAACGGGAACATCGTTATTGCATTTACTTCTGGAAAAGCTGGTGAAAATGTGCACCATTACGACATTGGTTTCCAGTTCTCCCTGCCTCCCTTCATCGGTTTGGACAAAAATATTTGTACTGGCAATTCGGTGACCATCGTAGCCTACCAGGACAACCTCTTCCCGATTGACAGCATCCCCGGCGATTGGTATGTGGGCACCCAAACGGGCAGCACGGCCACGCCCAATACAGCCAGCGGCGACAGCCTGCTTACCATCACCTTTACCAATGCTACCAACGCCGATGTGGTGGACACGGTCATTTTTACCAACCTCAGCGGCCTGGACGATACCCTGCTGGTGACCGTGAAGCCCAATATTTTCACCAATATCAACGGAAGTTTTTGCTCGGGCGAATCCTATGACTTTGGCGGCGAGCAGCTATTTTCCGCTGGCCTTTACTACGATACGTTGATGGCGGAAAACGGCTGCGACAGCATCGTTGCCTTGAACCTTGTGCAACGATTTACCTACTTCTCGGCTTCCAGTGCTGTGATCTGCCAAGGGGAGAGCTACGGTTTTCAGGGCCATAGCTATTCTGCCGCCGGAGTTTACAGGGATACTTTCCCTACTTTTTATGGCTGCGACAGTATCTACCAATTGACCCTTTCGGTGCTGCCGGTAGCAAGTACCTCCCTGAGTGCAAATTTTTGCGAAGGCGATGCCTACAACTTTAACGGTGAAATGTTGGCGGCAGCAGGAATTTACTACGACACCCTGATGGCAGCCAATGGTTGCGACAGCATCGTAGAACTGGCACTGACTGAAATTCCTGCGTCCCATACTACTCTTAACGTGGATATTTGCGCTGGCGAAGTTTACTTTTTTGACGGATCCAACCTGAGCGGCGATGGCACTTTTTACGATACGCTGACGGCCGCCTCCGGATGCGACAGCACCGTCACGCTACACTTGGCCTCCCTGCCGAATGCTTACAAAAATATTTCTGCCACCATCTGCCAGGATGAATCCTATCCCTTTAACAACCAGCAACTTACAGCCACCGGTACTTACCTTGACACACTCCTGGCGGCCAATGGCTGCGACAGCTTCATTACCCTCCAACTGACCGTACTGCCAGTACCAGAGGCTACATTGAACGAAAACATCTGCGCTGGGGAGTCCTACTTTTTTGACGGGCAAAACCTGACCCTTGCAGGTACCTACATTACCAATTTCATGGCGGCCAACGGCTGCGACAGCGTGGTCACCCTTCACCTGACGGTCGATCCGGTGCCCAACCCTTCGCTCGACGACATCAACATCTGCGGCGGCGGCACGACCACCCTCAACCCCGGTGCCGGTTTCAATTCCTACAGTTGGAGCACCTTGGAAGGGACACCCACCATCACGGTTGGGGAGGGAACCTACACGGTTACTGTTTCCAATGTACAGGGCTGCACGGCCAGCGCCACTTCCGTGGTGACGGATTTGGGGCAATATGAGATCACACTGAACGAAAGCATTTGTGCGGGTGAATCTTTCCCGTTTGATGGGAACAACCTAACAGCAGCGGGTACCTACATGGTTACTTACACGGCCTCCAATAGCTGTGATAGTACGGTGATCCTGCACTTGGCTGTTTTGCCTCATACAGCCACGACCTTGAACGAAAGCATCTGCGCCGGAGAATCCTTTGCATTTGACGGAAACAACCTGGCCTCGGCAGGCACCTATCTGGACACCCTCGTGGCCGCCAATGGCTGCGACAGTGTGGTTACGCTAAATCTTACTGTTTTACCCAATGCTGCTGCCACACTGAATGAGACCATCTGCGCCGGGGAATCTTTTTCATTTAAAGGAAACAACCTGACCGTGGCTGGTACTTACCTCGATACGCTCGTTGCTGCCAATGGCTGCGACAGCATGGTGACCTTAAACCTGACTGTTTTGCCAAATGCCGGCACGGCCCTCAACGAAAATATTTGCAATGGTGAGTCCTTCCTTTTTGATGGG
This sequence comes from Lewinellaceae bacterium, assembly GCA_020636005.1. Lineage (GTDB taxonomy): Bacteria > Bacteroidota > Bacteroidia > Chitinophagales > Saprospiraceae > UBA6168. The sequence continues at coordinate 689,904 of JACJYR010000004.1, read as the reverse complement.
AATGACTTGACGGCGGGCGGCACTTACATGGCGACCTATCCGGCTGCCAATGGCTGTGACAGTGTGGTCACGCTGAACCTTTCCGTACTGCCCACCTCCAATGTCACCCTTAATGAAAACATCTGTGCGGGCGAGACCTATCTTTTTGATGGGCAAAACCTGGCCACGGCCGGCACCTACATGGCCAATTTCACAGCGGCCAATGGTTGCGACAGCATAGTGACCCTGCACCTGACGGTTGATCCTTTGCCCAACCCTGTGCTCAACGACGTCAGCATTTGCGGCGGCGGAACAACCACCCTCGATCCAGGGAGCGGCTTTGCCTCCTACCTGTGGAGTACTTTTGTAAGCACCCAAACGATAACCATTGGGGAAGGGGCCTACACAGTGACCGTGACCAATGCACAGGGCTGCACGGCCAGCGCCACTTCCGTGGTGACGGATTTGGGGCAGTACCAGATCACCCTGAACGAAAATATCTGCGCCGGGGAATCCTTCACCTTTGACGGGAACGACCTGACGGTGGCTGGCACCTACATGGCCACTTACCTGGCCTCCAACAGCTGCGACAGCACGGTCACCCTGCACCTGGCCGTTTTGCCACATTCGGCTTCGGTTTTAAATGAAAGTATCTGTGCCGGGGACGCTTTCCCATTTGACGGGAACAACCTGACGGCTGCTGGTACTTACGTGGATACCCTGACTGCCGCCAATGGCTGCGACAGCGTGATAACCTTGAACCTGGCTGTTTTGCCAAACGCCGGCACAACCCTTAACGAAAGTATCTGCAACGGCGACAGCTATCCGGTGGGAGGCCAGTCCTTTAATACGGCCGGTACCCATGTAGTGACACTGACCGCCAGCAATGGCTGCGACAGTGTGGTGACCCTGAACCTGACCCTTTTGCCAAGTCCTTCTACCAGTTTTGATGTGGAGATTTGCAATGACGAGACTTATACATTCGACGGCCAAACACTCAGCGCCACGGGAGCTTATATGGCCCAATACACCGCTGCCAACGGTTGCGACAGCACGGTAACACTCAACCTCACCGTGAAGCCTGAAATTTCTACTACCCTCGACACGGAAATTTGCGACGGTGACAGCTTGTTTTTCAACGGGCAGTATGTGTCGAGTGCAGGCACTTACCTTGATACTTTGACCTCCTATCAGGGTTGCGACAGCTTCATTACCCTCAACCTCTCCATCAATTTTATTTGCAACCCCATATTCGATTTGGCGCTGCGCAAAACCCTGGCGACAGGCCAGAACGACTCTGTGCAGGTAGGCCAAACGATCACCTACACCATCACCGTTTTCAACCAGGGCAATGTGCCTGCCTACAATATCCTGGTACTTGATTACCTGCCCAGTGGCCTGACTTTCAATGCTGGACAAAACCCTGGTTGGGTGAACTTCGGCGCAGGCCCGTCGTGGCTGAACAACAGCAGCCCCCTGCTGCCCGGCACTTCCATCTCCAAAGACATCAAACTGGTGGTGAACAACATGGCCGCCCTGGGCCAACTGAACAACTATGCCGAAATCACCACCGCAGACGATGATCCAAATGGTAATAATACCCTGACCGATATTGACTCCAACCCCAATGCCTTTCCATTTGATGACCCAGGTGGAGACCCCGGCACCCCTGCCGATGACGTGATAACCGGCAACGGCACCGGCGCACCGAACAGCAACGACCCCCTCACCGACGAGGACGACCACGACGGGGCGGGCATAACGGTGTATGCGCCCCTGGTGGCCGTGGGGAACCTTGTTTTCCATGATAAAGACAACGACGGGATTTTTAACAACAATGACGAAGGGATTGAAAACGTGCAGGTAGTCTTGTACAATTTGGGAACGGATGGCCTGTACAATACCAACGACGACCAGCCCCTGGATACCCTTTTGACGAACTCCAACGGCGAATACCTTTTCACTGGCCTGGCCGAAGGCGTTTATTATGTAAAACTTTCCGGCGTTGGCATTCCAGGCGGTTATATAAGCTCCACCGGCGACGGCCCCCAGGATCTGGACGGCACCGGCCCTTATGAGCCGGCCTCCGGAACGGACAACAACATCAACAACAACGACGACGGCACCCAGATGGGGGCGATGATCCTGTCCGACACCATCCGCCTGACCTTTGTGGGCGAGCCGGAAGGCAATGTGAACAGGACCGTTGACTTCGGCCTTTTCCATCCGCAAACCCTGCGCCTCGGCAACCAGGTGTTCGCCGACTACGACAACGATGGCGTTTTCAATAACAGCGACCTCGGTATCGAAGACGTGGAAGTAATCCTCTACGACGCAGGCCCTGACGGCACAAAAGGTACGAACGACGATGTGGCACTTGATTCTTTAGTGACCAATGGCTTTGGCGAATACCTGTTCACCCAACTGGCCGAAGGGCTTTATTATGTGAAACTCAGTGGAGAGGGCATCCCCGCCAACTTCGTTTCTTCCACGGGCGGCGGCATTTACGACAATGACGGCGCTGGCACTTATGAACCTTACCTCGGCACCGACAACAATGACGACGGCCAGGACGACGGCACGCAAATGGGCGTTATGATCATGTCCGACACCATCCGCCTGACCTATGGCGGCGAGCCGGGCGGCGATGATAATTTCACCGTTGACTTCGGCCTTTACGAGCCACAAATCCCGCCGACCCTTTCATTAGGCAATCTCGTTTTCCATGATGCCGACAACGATGGCATTTACAACAACAATGATGAGGGCTTGGAAGACGTGGAAGTTATCCTTTACAATGCAGGCCTGGATGGACTGAAAGGCACGGGCGACGACCTGGCGCTTGATTCCATGGTGACCAACGGCTTTGGCGAATACCTCTTCACGGGCCTTTCAGAAGGTTTGTATTATGTAAAACTCAGCGGCGAGGGCATCCCCGCCAACTACGTTTCCTCCACGGGCGATGGCATTTACGACAATGATGGTGCAGGCGCTTACGAGCCTTCTATTGGCACCGACAACGACGTGGACAACGAGGACGACGGCAGCCAGATGGGCGCCATGATCATGTCCGATACCATCCGCCTCACTATTTTTGGGGAACCCAATAACAGCAATGAAAACTATACCGTGGACTTCGGCCTCTACGAGCCGCAGCCCGCACCCATCCTCAGCCTCGGCAACCTCGTTTTCCAGGATTATGACAACGATGGCGTTTACAACAACAACGACGGGGGTATCGAGGACGTAGAAGTTGAACTCTACAACGTTGGCCCTGATGGGCAAAAAGGCACGGGCGACGATCAGCTTATTTCCTCCCAACTGACAAATGGTTTCGGCGAATACCTCTTCACCGGCCTCATCGAGGGGCTGTATTATGTGAAACTGACTGGTGAGGGTATCCCGGCCAACTACGTTTCCTCCACGGGCGGCGGCATTTACGACAATGATGGCGGCGGCGCTTACGAGCCTGTTTTTGGCTCCGACAACAACGTGGACAACGAGGACGACGGCAGCCAGATGGGCGCCATGATCATGTCCGATACCATCCGCCTGACCATCGGCGGCGAGCCTGGCGGCAATCAAAACCTGACGGTTGACTTTGGCCTTTACGAGCCACAGATTGTTCCCACCCTCAGCCTTGGCAACCTGGTTTTTGTGGATGCCGACAACGATGGCATTTACAACAACAATGACATTGGGATTGAAGGCGTGGAGGTTGTCGTTTACGATGCCGGACAGGATGGCCTGAAAGGAACAGGCGATGATGCGGCGCTTGATTCCATGCTGACCAACGGCTTTGGCAATTACCTTTTCACGGGCCTTTCAGAAGGTTTGTATTATGTAAAACTCAACGGCACAGGCATTCCCCCCAACCATATTTCCGCTACCGGCGATGGCATTTATGACAATGACGGCGACGGTGCATATGAGCCTTATGTTGGCACCAACAACAATGAAGACGGCACGGACGATGGTACGCAAATGGGCGGTATGATCATGTCCGACACCATCCGGCTGACCCTGGGCGGCGAGCCGGGCGGCAATGTCAACCTGACCGTTGACTTTGGCTTGTACGAACCGCATTCCCCGTTTGCATCGCTCGGCAATTACGTTTGGTACGATGTCAACCACAACGGCCAGCAGGATAGCGGTGAAACGGGCGTGGATGGCGTAATCCTGCAATTGTTCAACCTTGGGACGGACGGCGTGAAGAGCGGCGACGACAACCTCGTAGCGCTCGACACCACGGACGCCAGTGGTTTTTACCTTTTTGAAAACCTCAACCCAGGCAGTTATTATGTGATGTTAGACCCGGCCACTTTACCGGCTTATTATAATCCTACTATCCAAAACGTTGGCGACGACACCACCGATAGCGATGCCGATGAAATGGGCATGACGCAGGTGGTTGTCCTCTCGCCGGAAGAGAACGATTTGACCGTGGACATTGGCATTGAGCCGGAACCGGCCAGCCTCGGCGACTATGTCTGGGACGACACCGATCACGATGGCCAGCAGGATGGCGGCGAACCCGGCGTAGGGGATGTGGTGGTAAAACTTTTTGACCTCGGCCCTGACGGCCAGAAAGGCGGCGGTGACGACAACCTCGTGGCGCTCGACACCACGGACGCCAGTGGTTTTTACCTGTTTGAAAATCTCGACCCGGGCAGCTATTATGTAATGTTTGACCTTGGCTCATTGCCCACCGGGTACTATCCCAGCTTGCAGGATGCCACCGGCGACGACACCAACGACAGCGACGCCAACCTGATGGGCATGACCGGGGTGGTGGTGCTGGATGCAGGGGAAATGGACGACGATACCGACTTCGGCGTCTATCAGCCGTTGTTCGACCTGGCCCTGTACAAGGCCTTGTCGCCTGGCCAACCCGATACGGTTGACATCAACGACGACGTTCGCTATACCATCAAAGTGGTGAACGAGGGCAACACCGCTGCTGCCCAGATTGCTATTTTGGATCACATCCCTGCTGGTATGCTGCTCAGCCCGAACGATGTGCATTGGACTTCGGTCAACAACTCGACGGCGAGCTACCTGTATGCCGGCCCGCTGCTCCCGGGCGATACTTTTTCCATTGAAATAATTTTATTGGTACAATACGGCGCTTCCGGTGCCACCATGACCAACGTGGCCGAAGTGGAAAGTGCCGAAGACGAAGGCGGCAATGTCGTGACCGACACCGACTCCACGCCCGACAACGGCGACGATGGCGAGGACGATCAGGATGACCAACCCATCGAACTGGTGCCGCACGACCCGACTGGTTGGGTGTATTGTGATAAAACAGGGGAAATCATTAACGGCGGCACTATTTCGGTGACCGGCCCGAACGGCATCCCCAACTCCCAGGTCAACATTATCCACGATGGATCGAATGGATACTATGAATTTTACACTGATGGTACTCCGGGCATTTATACTCTGACATACACACACCCGAACGGCTATCCGATGAGTACCACCTGCTTACCGCAACCTGACACATTAGATCCAACGGGCCTGGCCGACCCGCTGGTGTTGGGTGTTGACACTTTGGGTGGTGCAATTGCCGATACGGCCTGCACCAACAACCCTTACTACCTAAACTTCGACCTCGCCCCCGGCGACCCGATTATTTTGCACAACAACCTGCCGGTACAGTGCATTTTCATCGGCTCCATCGTCTGCGAGGACGTGGATCTGAACGACAACTACGACGGCACGGAGCCGGGCATGGCCAATGTCACCGTCAACCTGTACGACTGTGCCGATACGCTGAACCCTATCCGGACGACCGTAACCGATGCGCTGGGGCACTACCAGTTTACGGGCCTGCTGCCAGGCGACTACCGGGTGCAGTTCGTTTCACCCAATAACTACCGCTATATCCAGAACGGCAATGTCAGTCCCAATGGATTTGCACCTTGTGTCACGCTGGCCTTTGGCGATTGCGACACGACCACTTCCATCTGCATGATTGCCTGCCCGTTGGTGGACGCCGGGGCAGGTGCGATGATTTGCCTGGGCGATACGGCGCAGTTGCAGGCAACCGTCAACTATGGATCAGGCAATTTTTCCTGGACACCAACGACTGGGCTGAACAATGCCAACATAGCCAATCCTTTGGCCAACCCAAATGCCACGACGACTTATTTGGTAAGCTATGACGACGGATTCGGTTGCGGTGCGGCCACTGACTCGACAACGGTGTTCGTATCCACAACCGATCCGATCATTACCTACACGCCGTTTTCCGATACCACCATCTACTGCACGGATGCGGTGCCGTTCGATGCGCCGCAGTTTATGGATGCCTGCGATACGATGCTAATCGTCACGCTGGACAGCATCGTCAACCTGCCGGGCTGCAATGGTTCTATCGAGCGCACCTGGACGGCCACGAATGGCGGCGGAAATTCCGTTTCCTTTACCCAAACGGTGAACTTTTTGGATACCGTGCCGCCCGTGATGTTTGCCATCCACCCGATATTCGGGGTGCTGGCGCATGGCGACACGCTGTACGCCAATTGCAACCAAATCGCCTCCTTTGACTCGACGGGCTTCTCGGCTTACGATGAATGTTGCCCGACCACTACGATTACTTTTGCCGAAACCGTGACCCCCGGGGTGTGCGACGTGGATGGCTACATCCAGCTAATGTTCTGCGGCTGGACGGCAACCGACTGCTGCGGCAACACGGACAGTTTGTTTTTCACCGTCGTCGTCAGCGATAATTCGGCGCCTGTGCTGGCCGGTGTGCCAAACGATACCACCACCACCTGCGGCAACGTTCCCGCTGCACCTGCCGTGACGGCCACCGACAATTGCGATACCGCTGTCCCGGTTGTTTTTGGTGAAACCATCCTGCCGTCGGTTGGCGGCTGCGATTCCCTGGTCATCCGCACCTGGACGGCCACCGATAGCTGCGGCAACATCGTTTCGGACTCTCAGACCATCAATGTCTTTGATACCGTGCCGCCGACCATGACGGCCAACCATGCCTTTTTTGGCAACATCAACCACGGCGATACGCTGTATGCAGATTGTTCGCAAATACCGTCCCTTGATTCCATCGGCTTTTCGGCTTTTGATAATTGCTGCGCAACGACCGTGACGTTTGACGAAACAAAAATCAGGGGCAACTGCGCCGTGGATGGCTATGTCGAACTGCGTTACTGCGGCTGGACGGCCACCGATTGCTGCGGCAATACGGACAGCCTGTTTTTCACGGTCATTATTGATGATAATACGCCACCTGTCATCACGGGTGTCCCGGCGGACATCACGACTACCTGCAACAACATCCCGCCGGTGCCGGGCGTATCGGCCACGGATGCTTGTTTCCCTACTGTCAATTTAAGTTTTAACCAAAATACCATCCAGGCCTTCAGCGGCTGCGACTCGCTCATCGTCCGCACCTGGATGGCAACGGACAGTTGTGGAAACATTGCCACTGCTTCCCAGAACATCCGGGTACTGGATACGATACCGCCTACCTTGTCGGTGAGCCACCCCTTCTTCGGCAATGTCAGCGACGGCGATACCTTGTATGCGGACTGCTCGCAGGTGGGCATTTTGAATAATTTCAACCTCAGCACTTCGGACAACTGCTGTGGCGTGACGAGCAACTATTTTGAAAATGCCGTACAAGGCAACTGCCCCACAGACGGATACCTGGAAAGAAGAACCATTGGCTGGACGGCTTCCGATTGCTGCGGCAATACCGACAGCCTCTTTTTCACGGTCTTCGTCAGCGATACGCAGCAACCTTTACTTTCTGGCGTACCGGGAAGTGGCACGGTAGATTGTTCGGCCATACCGCTGCCAGCCACGGTCACTGCGACCGACGACTGCGATGGCCAGCCAATGCTTTCATTCAATGAAACCTCGTCATTCGATACATCAACGGGCGGTTGCTACATCCTCACCCGTACCTGGACGGCGGTGGACCACTGCGGCAACACGGCGGTGGGCACCCAGCAACTGACAGTGATAGACAACGTGGCCCCGATACTGGCCAGCGCCCCGGCGGATACGAGCGTGGCCTGTATTGCCGATATTCCCCCGGCGGCAGTCTTATCCGTCTCCGACAATTGCGATGCAACGATTCCCGTGAACATGGTGGAAACCTCAACGGGCAATCCGGCTGGCTGCAATTTCGTACTCACCCGCACCTGGACGGCCACTGACGACTGCGGTAATTCCGATGTCGAAGTGCAGGTGATCACTGTGAATGATACGGTGCCGCCCGTCCTCAGCCCGGCGCCGCCTTCCACGACGGTCAGTTGCAGCCTGCCCGTGCCGGCTCCGGCCACCCTGACGGCAACCGACAACTGCGACGCCAATGTTCAAATCACGGTCAGCGACAGCTATATCGGCGATCCGTCAACCGGCTGCTACCTCATCACCCGCACCTGGACGGCGGTGGACGATTGTGGCAATTTCGACACGGATTCCCAGCAAATCATGGTGGTTGATTTCACCCCGCCCGTTTTGCAAAATGTGCCGGCAAATACAACGGCCACCTGTGAAAACCTGCCCATACCAAACGTAACTGCAACGGACAACTGCGATCCTGATGTGCCGGTGACGATGACGGAAACCTACACTACTTTGCCAAATGGCTGCATCACGCAGATACTCCGCACCTTCACGGCGACGGACGATTGCAACAATACCGCATTTGCTACGCAAACCATTTTCATCATCAATGGTGCCGCCCCGGTCATCACGCTGAACAACCCGCTGCTGGCCGGGCTGGGCGATGGCGATACGCTGTTTATGGAGTGCAATGGGTTGGTTTCATTAAGTGCCAACATGGCATCGGCCACTTCAGATTGTTGCCCAAATACCACCATCCAATTTTTTGAATCTGTCATGGCTGCCGGCAGTTGCGCCACGGACGGCTACATGCAGGTCATGCGGTGCGGCTGGGTGGCCAGCGACTGCTGTGGCAATGTGGACAGCCTCTTTTTAACCGTCGTGGTGTCTGACTTTACGCCGCCTGTGTTTTATGGGATCCCGGCAGATTTGACCGTGATGTGTGGCCAACTGGTACCGCCGCCGGCCAATGTGGTTGCGGTGGACAATTGCGACAACCATGTGGACATTGTTTACAACCAAACGACTGCCACGATACCAGCCGGTTCGCAAATTACCCGTACCTGGGTGGGCACCGACAACTGCGGCAATTTCACGACCAGGACGCAAATCATTACGGTACTGAACGATAACCCGCCTGTGATGGCCAATTTGCCGGCTGACCTGACGCTCACTTACCCGGCTGCCGTTCCGCCACCTGCCAACGTCACGGTCACGGACGATTGCGACGCCAACCCGCAAATGGCGTTCAGTGAAACGACCAACGGCAATGGCTGCTGTTTCACCATGACCCGCCAGTGGACGGCAACGGACTACTATGGCAACTCGGTCAACCATACGCAGGTGATCACCATGCTGGACAACCAGCCGCCCGTGCTATCGGGCATCCCTGCCAACCAGACCTACGACTGTTCGGTGCTGAACGTACCGCTGCCGAATGTCACTGCCACCGACAACTGCGCCACCAATCCGACCTTGACCATGACCTCCACCACCACACAACTTAGCTGTGGCTATCAAATCACGAGGACATGGACGGCCACGGATCAGTGCAATAATTCCTCGACTGGCAGCACCACCATGACCTTCCTTGACACCACCAAACCAGTATTGGTGGGCGTCCCGGCGGATATTACGCTCAGTTGCAACCAGCCCATCCCGGCACCGGCCAATGTGACGGCGACGGACAATTGTGACAACAGTCCGGGGGTAGCATTTAACCAGAGCCAATCAGGCACCGGCTGCATTTATACCATCACCCGCACCTGGACGGCGCTGGACGACTGTGGCAACAGTGCTTCCGCTTCGCAAACCATTACGGTGAACAACGACCTGGTGCTGCCGCAACTGATTGGCCTGCCTTCCGATATTACAGTGGATTGTGGAAACGTGCCACCAGTTGCCACCGTCACGGCAACCGACAATTGCGACCTGAACGTTGATCTTTCTTTCGTGGAAACCATCAGCAATAATTGCCCCTTCAAAATCACCCGCACCTGGGTGGCCACGGACGATTGCGGCAATTCCATTTCAGGTTCTCAGGTCATTACGTTGATTGACAACTTGGCACCCTCCATTTCAAACGTGCCGGGCAACATGACCGTGCAATGCGACGAGGTGCCGCCGGTGCCTTCGAACGTGACAGTCGCTGACAATTGCGATGGGAATCCATCCCTGACTTTTGCAGAATCATCAGTTGGTACATTGTGTCATTACACGCTCACACGTACCTGGACGGCGCAGGACAACTGCGGGAATGTGCTGGTGGCGACCCAGCTAATCACGGTGATTGATACGGAGGCGCCCATCGTCACCAATGTGCCGCCAAATGACACCCTGGAGTGCATTGATGATATACCCATTACTCCCTTCATCACAGCGACGGATAACTGCGACGATAATGTCACGGTAGTTTTGCAGGAAGATTATGATGTCAATGATTGCCTGTACACATTGACCCGTACCTGGACAGCGACCGATAATTGTGGGAATTCGACCACGGCCCAGCAGGTCATTGTTTATGACGATACCACGCCGCCGGTGTTTGACTTCTTGCCTGCCGATACCACCTTCAAATGCGACTCTATCATCACCCCGCCTTTTGTCACCGCAACGGACAATTGCGATACATTCGTGGAGGTATTTTTTCAGGAAAGTGTCATCGGCTCTGGCTGCACGTATGAAATCCAACGCACCTGGACAGCCATGGACGATTGCCTGAATGAAACAGTTTACACCCAGACCATCACGGTGGTGGACGACGAGGCGCCGGTATTTGAAGAGCCTGCCGACATAACAGTAGGCTGCGGCGAAGTGCCGGCAGCGGTGATGCCACTGGTCACAGAAAATTGCGACACGGCCCTGATTTTTGATTTTGTTGAAACAACCGTGCCGCTGGCCTGTGGCCGGGAAATACACCGCACCTGGACGGCTACCGACCATTGCAACAATGTCGCAACGGTGAATCAGGTGATTACCGTGACCGATACAATAGTACCCCAAATAGTGTTTACCCATCCACTCCTGGTTGGGATGAGCAGCGGCGACACCGTGGACATGCAGTGTGAGTTTGCCATCAACTTTACAGTGGCGGATGCTGCTGCCACCGACAATTGCGGGATTGCCAGTTTTGTGAAACAAACCGGATCCACCCACCTTGGGAACTGCATGTCGGATGGCTACATATTCCTGGTCAATGATATTTGGCGTGCTACCGATTCGTGTGGAAACCAGACGGTTGTCAATATCTACAGGCGGCTCATTGATACTATCCCGCCGGTATTCCTGACCGTTCCAGCCGATGTGACGGTGGCTTGTGGCGATCCGGTGCCAGCTTTTGGTACGCCGACTGCCGATGATGCCTGCCTCAACGTAACCCTTGTTTCGCACACGGATAGCCTACCACTCGCTGACGGCTACGATCTCGTGCGCACCTGGACGGCGATTGATGGATGTGGCAATAGTGCGGTTGCTTCACAGACCATAGCAGTAAACCTGAACGGGGTGCCTTCCCTGGTGGGTGTTCCGGCGGATACGATCATTTATGTGGCTTCGGGCGGACAAGTACCTGCCGTGCCGTCAGTCACGGGGGTGGAAGGCTGCACCGGCAACGCTTTGGCGGTCAGTTTCAACCAAAGCGCAACACCCAGCGCCAATGGTTGCGACACGACCCTGGTGCGCACCTGGTCGGCGACGGATAATTTTGGTAAAACGGTAGCTGACACGCAGAGCATCCTCTTGGTGAAAAAGATATTGGTGGATATTGCTACCACACCAGAAACCTGCGCCGGTAGCGACGGGACTGCCGCACTGGCTCCCGATACCCTTGATTTCGCATGGAACGACGGCGGCACAGGGGCGGTGAGGAATGATTTGGGCAACGGAATCTATACCGTATTGGTGACGGATGGAGGGTGTACAGATACCATTCAGGTTAATGTGGACCTGGATTGTGTTTGTGACAGCGCCCAAATTGAAATAGTAGCCCTGGCGGCATCCTGCCTGGGCAATGACGGGACGGCGTTCCTGACACCCGATACCTTAAATTACGCATGGAGCGACGGTGGGACGGGCAACTTCCGATCCGATCTGGCACCAGGCGTTTATACCGTAGTGGCAAGCTATTGCCTTTTCAGTGATACTGTTCAGGTGATCATAGATTCGGAATGCGATTGTGTGCCGGCCGTAGTAGATTCCATCGCCATTACAGGAGCAACTTGTGGCGAAAGCGATGGCAGTGCCATCATTTTCCTGCAAGGCAATGCAGCAGATTACTCCTATACCTGGTTGCCGGATGTGGGTACCCCCGGCCTGACGGGCAATGCCAGGACGGGATTGCCTACCGGGCACTATCAGGTCGCCATGCAATACCAATCGAACCCGGATTGCGTGGATACCATTGAGTTCGACCTAACGGACGACTGTTTCAATTGTCCTGACTTAAGCAATGTGGACGCCCTTGTTTCCCAGGACGACGGCACGGCAATGGTCTGTGTTCCGGTGCCATTTGGGGCCATGCCCGGTCTGGATATTCAGGTGAACGGCATCAACTATACGTCTGGTCTGCAGGGTTGCGACAACCAATCTGTTATTGCTTATGATTATTCCACGGCTTATGATGGTGCCCAGAGTGGCAAGTTCGAGGTGCAATGGCAACACAATGGGTTGTTGTTCCAGACTTTGGTCAACAATATGGACGAACTGGCGGCGGGCATGTCGCAGGTGGACGCAGCGGGCCATTGGAAAAACGACAAAAAATCCTACCGCCTTATCACCACCAACCTGGCCGGCAGTTATGGGCAATTGACCTTAACGCACCTGTCGTCCTCGGTGACGACGCAGCATGGGCCTTATCAATCCAATGCGTTCATGGGGACAGAGATGCTATTGGCTGTGGGCGAAAACAATATTGTGCTGGCAAACCCTGCCACTGCCTGCACGTCGGAATTGCTGGTAACATTGGAGCCGGAACCAGCACCCATCTTTGCCCAGGACATGGAAGCACTCAGCGGTGATTGCATGGTGGCGAACCAGGGCCTTTGCCTCGACATTCCTGTTGACGAACAGGCAAGCTACCAATTTATGCTGGACGGCCAGCCGTTCGACAACTTTACCGACTGCGGTGCTATTAATGCACAATCCTATTCGTACCAATCACTTCCGCCAAGCGGGCCTTACCAGTTGGGCGAATGGACAGTCAATGGCCAAACTTTCAGCGCCGTTTTCAATGCTGTTGGGGACCTGGTCAACCTGATGAACCTTTGGGATCCCCAGGGCAACTGGACGAACAGCGGCAGTGCCATCGTGGGCGGAAAGACTGGTTCGGTGTATGGTAAAATGGTCATCCACCAGGCGGCTTCGACTTTTGTGATAAATGCAGAAAATGTAATGCTGGGCGGCAACCTTTACCTCGAACTGGTGCCAGGTGAGCATCTTATCTTAGCCACCCGGCTATCGGATGGGTTCTCGGACAGCCTGACGGTGATGGTGGCCTGCATAACAACCGACCAATACCAATACACTATCAATACGGGCGAATCGGGTACGCTGTGCTTCGACCTGTCAGAATTGTTGGGCAACCAGATCAGCATTGAAAACAGCTGCGATGAAGGCCTCGGCGGGGCTGCGGTTTTCATTATCAATGAAGCCGATGCCTGTGTGGACTTTACCGGGGCGCAGCCGGGGGTTTCGGAAGCCTGTTTCACCTTGTGCGACGAGTTTGGAATTTGCGATACCGTGCTGCTGACCGTTCATGTGGAACTGATCAATGCGGTCGGTGAAGCGGCCAGGGATAGCCTCGTGGTTTACAACGCCTTCTCGCCCAACGGCGATGGATACAATGATTATTTCAAAATTGATGGTTTGCAGCGTTACCCCGGCAGTGAGTTGTCCATCTACAGCCGCTATGGCCAAAAGGTCTTTTCATCGAAAGATTACAAAAATGACTGGGGCGGCTCCTGGGGATCCAACAACCTGCCGAACGGTACCTACTTCTACATCCTCGAACTGGGCGGTGAAAAGAGGCTGACCGGCTATTTGCAGGTAGAACGCTGATAATAATAGCGCATGGAAAATGGCAGGTGGAAGAATCCATCTACCATTTTCCATCGCTTATAAGATATTCTCTTTTAATACTGGATTGGTAAGGGTGGGGGAGCAGTCGCTCTTCTGCTCTTCTTTTTTTTTAGGCCTGGTTGATAGAATTAGGATCGAGTGAAAAAATGGAGACAGCCTCTTCTCACAATCAGCCACTTGTGAGCAATTGACACAGTTTTTTGTACAATCTACAAAAATGGGATAAGAACCTTTTACTGGGAAACTATCTTTCCGGGCACTTTTTGCAGCGTTTTCCTTTCTCGTGCTTTCCGCAGCATTTTTTCTTTTTCTTGGGCTGCACCACGGGCAACCAGAATGGCAGGTGGGCAAATACTTGGGTAGGATCTGCGGAATTGGAAGCTGTATTTTTCTTACGTCTGCTCATTGAATTTAAAATATGGTGACAAATGTAAGGGATTGTGGCTGTTTTAATCCATTTTATTTAGAAATTTTCTTGATAACGAAAAACCTCATCCATCTGGTTCAAGACTGAAACAGGCTGGGCAGCCCCCAAAGCTTAACAGTATGAAACAAAGCAACCCTGAAACCATAAACCAATCCAACAATCCCCTTTATCTTTGGCCAATATTTCAACCAAATAAATTCCTCATTATGATACAAGAAGCAACCCGTACCGCCTCCCAACACCTGATGGATCTCGAAGACAAGTATGGTGCCCACAACTACCACCCGCTGCCTGTCGTGCTGTCCAGGGGCGAAGGTGTTTATGTCTGGGATGTCGAAGGCCGCCGTTATTATGACTTCCTGTCCGCTTATTCGGCGGTAAACCAGGGCCACTGCCACCCCCGCATAGTCAACGCCCTGAAAGAACAAGCTGAGCAACTGACCCTGACTTCCCGTGCATTTTACAATGATCAACTGGGCAAGTTTGAAAAATTTATCACCGCTTATTTTGGCTATGACAAAGTTTTGCCCATGAACACTGGTGCCGAGGCAGTAGAAACGGCCATGAAGCTCTGCAAAAAATGGGGTTACAAGGTAAAAGGCATCGAGCGGTACAAGGCCAAAATTATTTTCGTTACCGGCAACTTTCACGGCAGGACGCAGGCCATCATTTCCGCTTCGGTGGATGCTGATGCAACGGCCGACTACGGGCCTTATTTGCCAGGCATAGAACTGATCCCCTACAATGACATCCCCTCTTTGGAGGCGGCGTTGAAAGACCCCCATGTAGCCGGTTTTCTGGTAGAACCCATCCAGGGCGAGGCAGGCGTTTTTGTGCCGGACGAAGGGTATTTGAAAAAAGCCTATGACCTCTGCAAGGCTGCCAACGTCCTTTTCATTGCCGACGAAGTGCAGACCGGCATCGCCCGGACGGGCAAGTTGCTTGCCACCTGCGGCAACTGTGACTGCGAAAAAATCTGTGAAAACCGCTACGAGACCCGACCCGATATTTTGATCCTCGGGAAGGCCGTCTCTGGTGGCGTTTTTCCGGTATCGGCAGTATTGGCCGATGATGAAATTATGTTGACCATTAAACCAGGCGAGCATGGTTCTACCTTTGGCGGAAACCCCTTGGCCTGTGCAGTTGCCACCGAAGCACTGAAAGTAGTATTGGACGAGAATCTGGCCGAAAATGCGGCTTACCTAGGGGAAATTTTCCGGGAACGGATGGCCCAGTTGATAGCGAAAACTGATTTGATAAAACTGGTGCGCGGCAAAGGCCTGCTCAACGCCATTGTCATCAACGACTCACCGGACAGCCACACTGCCTGGGATATTTGTGTGCGATTGAAGGAAAACGGCCTGCTGGCTAAGCCTACCCACGGAAATATCATCCGCTTCGCCCCGCCATTGGTGATGACGGAGGAGCAATTGGAAGCGTGCTGCGATATTATTGAAAAGGTGATTCTGGAAATAAGTGAGGAATTGTCATAGGCCTGAAAATCAACTCTTCATTTGGGAAAAAAGGTAATTGGACATAGCTTCAATTACCTTTTTTTTCGCCCTAAATGGCCAACAACCTCTGGAACTGTTTTATACTCTACGCTGATGGCTTTTGGCCTTTGGCAGTTGGCAAAAGCCAATGGCCAACTGCCAACAGCTAATAGCAAACCGACAAAACCATCCGTGTTTTAGTATAATGACGTCCCATTATGGACAACTAAACCCTTTATTGCTTTCCACCCGATGCTTTGAGAAAGGCAGAAGGAGAAACCCCCGCATGTTTCTTGAAAGCCCGGTTGAAGGTTGCCTTGCTGTTGAAACCACATTCATAGGCTATGCCGAGGAGCGTAAGGTGTGCCGTGGAGGGATCGGACATTTTGTTTTTCACCGCCTCCACCCGGTAGCCATTGACGAAGTCGTTGAAGTTTTTGTCCAGGCCTGAATTGACCACTTTGGAAAGATGGGCAGGGCTGATTTTCATTTTGTCGGCCAAATCGTTGAGGGACAGCTCAGCATTTAGATGAGGTTTGTCCTTTTCCATGATAGCCAGGAGGTTAGTTTTCCAGGTTGCCAAATCCCTATCTTCATCAGCCGACAGGGGCTGCTGGATGGCTGGGGGAGATTCGGGCCGGAAGGAAAGGACGGCTTGTTGCCGCTCCCAGGCACCGGAGTAGTAGCCTTCGATGCTCAGGTAATAGATGACAACACCCAGGAAAAAGAAAGAGTACCAGTCCTGCACATAACTGAGCGGCTTGCCCGCCACGAAATCGGCGATGTCGAACCCAATCCAGACCAGATGGCCGATGATGTTGGCAATCAGGATGTTGCGCAGCCATAAGAAGTTGATGTTTTCGGTGTCGGAGAAATTTTCGAGGATGTATCGCTTGTATTTTTGAAACAAACGAAGTGTCAGGAAGAAATAAATGAACACGGAAATGTATTCCAAATAAGGCCACAGTCCGTCAAAAAAACCTAGGCCGCTATCTGCCAATTTACCCTGCGTGCCATCGAATTCGGGAAACGGGTTGCCCGATACCCAATGCTGCCAAACAACATCTACCAGGAAGATTATCAAAAACCGCAGCAACCAAAGCCCTTCCGGCAAAAAGTGCAGCCAATGCTTTCTTTCAAAAGTAAAATCCCGGTTTGTGAGGCTGAGGAAATAAAAATAGATAAGCGGCCCGACGGCCAACCAATGGTTGAAAGGGGTATAAAACATGACAGTCGTATGCCAATCATGGCTGTCGTACCAGTTGGCGAAGCCGAGCATCCAATTGGTTATCCGCAGGGTGTAAACGAACAAAAGCAGGGCGAGCAGTTTGTCAGACAGGCGGCTATCCCGAAAACCACGGTATAGGAGGAGCGCAGAAAACAGTACACCTTGCACGAAAGAAGGGAGGAGGAGGGAACTGTATTGGTTGAAGTAGAAAAGCATGAAGCGAGTCAGGTTGTTCGGTTTTGGTTTGAGGAGGTAGTTCAACCAGATTGGTTGAATCAGGTTTTCAATATGAGAAAGAAAATCTAACTTGCAAAAAAATAAAAAGTTATGTCAGGTAATCCCGCCATTCAAAGTTTGGAAATAGAAGCCGTTCCTTTCATGGAGGTGAAAATACCGTACATGAGCGAGGAGGAGTTTTATGCTTTTTGTGCCGAAAACCCTGACCTAAGGGTAGAGCGTGAGAAGAATGGAAAAATAGTAGTTATGTCACCAGTAGGTTTACTTTCAGGGTTTTATGAAAATGAAATTTCGGGTGAACTAAGAGAATGGAACAAAAAAAGCCGTTTGGGAAAGTGTTTTAGTCCTTCCTCTGGTTTTACCCTCCCGGACACCTCCATCAAATCAGCAGATGCTGCATGGATTTCAAATGGAAAATGGAAGGAACTGCCTAAAGCAGATCGGAAGAAATTTGGCCGGATTGTACCAGATTTTATCGTGGAAGTTAGAAGTGTAACAGATTCCTTGAAAAAATTAAAAGAAAAAGTAACCGAATCATGGCTCGATAACGGCGTCCGCCTTGCCTGGCTGATTGATCCTACGCAGCAGAAAACTTACATTTTCCGGGCTGATGGCTCTGAAGAGGTGATAGATGGTTTTGACAAAAAGATATCTGGTGAAGACGTGCTGCCAGGCTTTATATTTGATTTGAGTCTTTTAGTTGATGAGGATGATGGATGAGCTTGTCTTTCTTATTTTTAAATTTCCTGCCAAACAAACCCACCAGCAACTACCCACTCCTTTTTCCCGTATATTTGCGCCCCGAAATTTTCAGGCTGCCAGGTTAAACCAAAATCCATGAAACCATTTAACCATCCAGCCATTTCAACTATATTTTTTGAATGAAAAACATCCGCAATTTTTGCGTCATAGCACATATTGACCACGGCAAGAGCACGCTTTCCGACCGCTTGCTCGAAACCACCCGTACCATTTCCGAACGGGAAATGAAAGCACAGGCTCTTGACAGCATGGATCTGGAGCGCGAGCGGGGCATCACCATCAAGAGCCACGCCATCCAGATGTACCACCAGCACACGGATGGGCAGATCTACACGCTGAACCTCATTGACACGCCTGGCCACGTTGACTTTTCCTACGAAGTGAGCCGTTCCATTGCCGCTTGCGAAGGGGCCTTGCTGTTGGTGGACGCCACGCAGGGCATCCAGGCGCAGACGATCTCCAACCTCTACCTGGCCATTGACCACGACCTGACCATCATCCCCGTCATCAACAAGATTGACATGCCCAATGCCATGATTGACGAGACGATGGAGCAAATCGTGGATCTCATCGGCTGCAACCTGGAGGATATTGTAATGACCAGCGGCAAAACCGGGGAAGGGGTGCCGGCTTTACTCTCCGCCATTGTCGAGAAAATACCAGCGCCCAAGGGCGACACGGAGGCACCTTTGCAGGCACTTGTTTTCGACTCAGTTTTCAATTCGTTCCGGGGCGTCATCGTCTATTACAAAATATTGAACGGAACCTTGAAGAAGGGCGAAAAGGTGCGCTTCTTTCACGCCAGCAACGAGTATAATGCCGATGAAATAGGCATCCTGCAGATGAACATGGTGCCCAAGCAGGAGATGAAAGCAGGCGATGTGGGCTATATCATCACGGGTATCAAGGTTTCAAAGGAAGTCAAGGTGGGCGATACGATTACCTCGGTGGAAAACCCCTGCCAGGAAGCCATCAAAGGGTTTGAAGATGTGAAGCCAATGGTGTTTGCTGGTATTTTCCCCATTGAAAACGAAGACTTTGAAGACCTGCGGGAGAGCCTCGAAAAGCTGCAATTGAACGACTCGGCGCTCACGTTCGAGCCTGAATCATCAGCGGCACTGGGTTTTGGCTTCCGCTGCGGCTTCCTCGGCATGCTCCACCTGGAAATCGTACAGGAACGATTGTCCAGGGAATTTGACATGGAGGTAATCACCACCATCCCCAACGTATCTTACATCGCCCACAAAAGCAACGGGGACATTATCAACCTGCGCACCCCGACCGACTTTCCCGACCCTACTGTTTTAAAATCGGTGGAAGAACCCTATATCGCCGCCCAAATGATCACCAAGCCCGAGTACATCGGGGCTATCATGACGCTGTGCCTGGAAAAAAGGGGGATTTTCAAAAACCAAAGCTACCTGACTCCGTCCAGGGTAGAGATCTCATTCGAATTGCCACTGGCCGAAATCGTATTCGACTTCTACGACAGGTTGAAATCCATTTCCCGGGGATACGCCTCTTTTGACTACCACCCGATAGGCTATCGTGAATCTGACCTGGTAAAAGTGGACATCAAGCTGAACGCCGAAAGCGTGGATGCTTTGTCTGCACTTGTCCACCGTGAAAAAGCCTATGCTTTTGGCCGCCGCATTTGCGAGAAGTTGCGTGAGCTGCTGCCCCGACAGCAGTTCGTCATCGCTATCCAGGCCGCCATTGGTGCTAAAATCATTGCCCGTGAAACCATCTCGGCCATGCGCAAAGACGTAACTGCCAAATGTTATGGTGGCGATATTTCCCGGAAGCGGAAATTGCTTGAAAAGCAGAAGAAGGGCAAGAAGAAGATGCGCCAGATCGGCAACGTTGAAGTGCCGCAGAAGGCTTTCCTGGATGTGTTGAAGTTGGATTGATCCCGCTGCTGAACATACAAGCTGGCAAACCGTTTCCTGAATTAAATCATCATTAAAATTGGGCGATTTAATTTCTTTTAATTGACAAGGCTTATACTTTCGCCTCAAATTTCCAAAACAGACATTTAATCGGCATTCATTCCATTCATTCAATCAACCATACAAACCATTCGTTGCATTATGAAAAAATCCTTGTTTATTTTCCTGTCCCTAACATTATTCCTTACTTCCTGTGTCAGCAAAAAGAAATTCCTTGATTTACAAACCCAGTACGACGCTTGCAACAAAGACCTCGGCAAGTGCGGTGAAGATTTGAATACTTACATGAACCGCCTGTCCCTTTGTGAGACTGAAAAGGCTACTGCCCAAAACTCTTTAAGGTTGCGGGAAGAGCAAATGGGTGACCTGAAAAAACAAGTGGAGGACTATAAAAACCAATTGTCGAAGCAGATGACCCAGGTGGGCGATTTGACGGTGCTTTCGCAATCGGCCAACGACAATATCAAGGAGACGCTTTCCCAGCTGCAGACCAAGGATAAGTATATCAAGCTGTTGCAGGCCGCCAAGTCCAAGGCAGACTCCATCAACCTGGCCCTGGCCGTAAACCTGAAAAGCGTACTGAAAGACGGTATCGAAGACGAAGACGTGGAAGTCAAAGTGGACAAAACTGTCGTTTTCATCAACCTCTCCGACAAGATGCTCTTCAAGAGCGGCAGTTATGAAATTTTGCCAAAAGCCAATGAGGTGCTCGGCAAAATTGCCCAAATCGTAGAATCCAGGCCCGACCTGGAGGTGATGGTGGAGGGCTATACCGACAATGTGCCCATCAAGACAAACTGCATCGTTGACAACTGGGACTTGAGCGCCAAACGGGCCACCTCTGTTGTCAGGGCCTTGCAGACCACGCACAAGATCAACCCCAACCGACTGATAGCCGCAGGGAGGGGCGAGTACAATACGCTGGCCACTAACGACACTGCCGAAGGCCGTGCCATCAACCGCCGCACCCGTATCATCATCCTGCCCAAGCTGAACCAGTTTTACGATTTGCTGAACCCCAACAACGTGCCCGACTAAAGGGCAGGCTTTTTATAAGGCATTCAGCTAAAAAGAGGCCAGTACGGCAATCGTACTGGCCTCTTTTTTCTTGGTGGCAAACTGTGCTTGCGTCAGTTGGCAAAATTATTTGTAGCCCTTTTTTTAAACCACAAAATTTATCACTTCGATTTACTTCTCCACATCCAACGACATTTACCGGCTATTTTTTTCAGGGAAAAGTTTTTCTGAATACCTTACGCCCCGTTTTTAGTCCGGCAGTTGGTAGTCCGCAGGTTCCTGCCAATGGTTGATCTAATAACTGCCTAACTTAGAAAACCTAAAACTGACAAAGAATGAGTACAAAATCAGAATCATGGGGGTCGAGGGTAGGCCTGATACTGGCGATGGCAGGCAATGCGGTCGGTCTGGGGAATTTCCTTCGTTTTCCCGTCCAGGCAGTGCAAAACGGCGGTGGGGCTTTCATCATACCCTATCTTGTCTGCTTTTTGCTGATGGGCATCCCGCTGTTGCTGATCGAGTGGAGCATGGGCCGGTTCGGCGGGCGATCCGGCAACCACAGCACTCCCTACATTTTGGATACGATGGCAAAGGGCCGTTTGTGGAAGTACATCGGTGTGTTCGGCATTTTTACCAATATCGCTGTGGCGGCCTATTACTGCTACATCGAGAGCTGGACAATGTCTTACGTTTTCCACTCCATCTTTGGCACCTTCGATGGGAAAAGCCAGGGGGAAGTTGCCAGTTTCTTCAACGACTATGTGGATGTGGGCATTTCTACTACCGGCATTCCCTATGAAGCCGTCATCTTTTATGTGATATGCCTGGCACTGAACACCTGGATCTTATCCAGGGGATTGGCAGGGGTTGAAAAAGTGGCAAAAATTGGAATGCCCCTGCTCATTCTCTTTGGTGCTTTTCTTGCCGTCAAGGGCCTCACCCTCGGCACTGCGGGCGCAACTCCTGAGCACCCAACCGCCTCCGCCTGGGATGGCCTCAATTTCCTCTGGACACCACAGTTCGATTCGCTGAGCAACCCAAAAGTATGGTTGGCTGCAGCAGGGCAGATATTCTTCACCCTGTCGGTGGGCATGGGTACCATTCATTGCTACGCCGCCTATGTCCGCTCGAACGACGATATTGCGCTCAATGGCGTATCTGCTGGTTTTATGAATGAATTTGTCGAAGTGGTATTGGGTAGTTTGGTGGTAATCCCTATCGCCGCCGGTTATCTCGGCATTGCTTGGGTGCAGGAAAACGCCAGCTTTGGCATGGCCTTCCAGACGATGCCCTACCTCTTCCAGCAATGGGGTTCCGTCCTGGCTGTTTTGGCAGGTGTCTTTTGGTTTGGGCTATTGTTTTTTGCCGGCATCACCTCTTCCCTCGCAATGGGTACCCCCTGGATGGGCTTCATGCGCGACGAATTCAAATGGGACAATCGCAAAGGGGCGCTGTCATTTGGCCTTATCGTGCTGGTATTGGGCCTGCCCACTGTGTTTTTCTACAACTATGGGGTTTTCGATGAATACGATTACTGGGCTGGCACCGTAAGCCTGGTCGTTTTTGCCCTGCTTGAAACTATCGTCTTTGCCTGGATTTTTGGCGCTACCCGTGGTTGGGAGGAAATCAACATGGGGGCTGATATCAAATTGCCTGGCATACTGAAATACATTATCAAATGGGTGACCCCACTGTTGTTGCTTTTTGTTTTCGTCGGGTCAGTCATTACGCCCAAGGGCAACGAATGGGCAATGCAGTTCGCCAGCCTGGGCAGCGGAAACGGATGGGAACTGGACAACAGTTCGCTCATCAAGCAACTGGCAAACGCCAGCATCAAGGATGAAATAGCGAGCGTGCAAAACCCCGCCACATTGCCTGCCCTGCAACAGGAAGCAGAAGCATTGCGCAATTCCATCGAGACTTCCACCGATCCGAAAGCAGTTGCAAGGTTCCAGGTACAATACGAAAAGAAATTGGGCCGGATCAAGCAGGTTTCGGATCCCGGTTACCTCGAAATTTTAAACAAAAAACTATTTTATATACCCCTGGCCAGGATGTTGTTGCTGTCGCTTTTCGTGGCGCTCAGTTTCCTTGTTTACAGGGCTTATAACATCAGGGTCAAAGAAGGGAGGAATACGCCATGAATACATCTGCAATCATAACAATGGTCTTGACGCAGGTCATCGTCATCTGCTTTACTGTTTACTTTTTCTTCAAGGTAATGAATACGCCGAACAAGGACGAAGGGGACTTTCCCCCAGGGCCTTGAGCAGGAAAGGTAATATGCAACGTCGGCTTTTCATGCCAGGAGTAACAACGGATGGCACTGCGGCTCTTTTCCCTTTCGGGGAAGGGCCGCTGTGCGTTTTGGGTAATCCTTTACTGCTCACGGTTGTTTGGGCAACATGAATGATCAAATAGCGAGCGTATCTGAATACTACGACACAGTTGGGGAAAGCTACCGCAGTTGGAGCTCCTCGCTGAACATCCACTTTGGCTACTACCGCCGGGGAATAAGCCCATTTGATTTAGAAGCCATGCTGGCCCAGATGAACGAGGAGGTGCTGAATCGGCTGCAAATTCCCATTGAAAAAAAAGTAACTGTGGTAGATGCTGGTTGCGGGGTGGGGGAGAGCCTCCGCTTTATGGCCCGAAGGCTCCCCAATGCCCATTTCTACGGAGTGACTATTTCGCCCTGGCAGGTTGGATTTGGAGAAAAAACAAACCTTGCAAAAGGATTTGAAAATCAAATCGAAATCGTGCTGGCAGATTTTCAGGAGACCTCCTTTCCCGATGGTTTTGCCGATGCCGTTTTTGCAGTTGAAAGCTCGGTATATGCCGATGGCGTTGATAAAATAAACCTGATAAAGGAAATGGGAAGGATATTGAAGCCAGGCGGCAGGCTTGTCGTTGTAGATGGTTTCAGGCGGGGTACACGCCCCTTTCCTTGGTACTTTGAAAAACTCTACCGCAGTGCATTGGCTGCCTGGGCGATTACCGATTTGGCAGAAATTGGCTTGTTTGAAAAAACGCTCCGTCAGGTTGGATTTGAAAATATTGTAGTCGAAGATATTGGCTGGCGGGTGTTGCCGTCCGCGCTGCATGTGCCACTTACTATTATGAAATTGGCTTGGAAAAGCTTTTTTGGAAAAGGTGCAAGAGGCAGTAGGAGGTACTTGAAGGCACTGTTGCTCAGTATGCTGATGGGGGGGTGGAAAGGGAGGTTTGGGTATTATATGTTGAGTGCTAAAAAGCCTTATCTTTGAGAAAAATTTTCTGATGCAAACCATAGCCATAGAATTTGGGAAAAAGCCCGTGGAAATTACCCGTCTTTTTGAAAAAAAGAAGATAAAGAAGGGCGATAGGATCCTTGTTCAAACAGAGAAGGATCTCAGTGTTGAATCAATTCTGATGTACTTGCTGATGATTGCCCTTTCGCTGGCCTATGTCTTTAAAAAGAAGGGCGGTGGATTGGAAATTCCTGCGATCAAGTATGAAGAATTGGCACAACTGGATTCGCCCCAAGCAATAGAGGATGTTATAGAAAAGGGGTTTGGGGTGGAGTTGGAACTATCTGTCGAGGAAGAAGATATTGATCCAATTGATGCATTGTTCGGCATCTGGAAAGACACCGATATCACTTTGGAAAAAATCAGGGAAGAAGCATGGGGAAGAAATTGGTAGTACTTTGTGACAGCGACGTTATTATAAAACTTATGCGTGGAAATGCCCCCATTCAGAGAAACCTGCGCATCATTGGGACCCCGAATATAGCTTTAAGCATTATCACCCATGCTGAGATTTATTATGGAGCTAAAAAGAAGCAAATCCCTTCAATTCGTGAGAAATTGGAGACATTTCAGGTCTGCCATCTAACAAGAGGAATCTCCAAAACCTTCAACGGCCTTATCCTTAATTACTCTGCTTCCCACCGTATCAAAATCCCCGATGCACTCATTGCGGCCATCGCCAATGACTACGAACTTTACACCGACAATAAAAAGGATTTCGATTTCATTCCTGAAATCCAGTTTTACAATCCTAAAAGTTGAAAAATAAAATCAGCATGACACCCTTTCAACAACAAATCCTCCAAGGCATCCCCGACCACCTCCCCGATCTCAAATCCTACGACCCCAACATCTCCCATGCCCCCAACCGGGTCATCGAAGGGGTATTGTCGGCAGCGGAAAAAAAACTCGCCGTCCGCAACGCCCTGCGCTACTTCCCGCCAAAGCATCACGCCGTGCTGGCCCCGGAGTTCTTCGAAGAACTCGAGACCTACGGCCGCATCTACATGTACCGCTTCAGGCCTGATTACGAAATGCACGCCCGGCCGATAGGGGAGTACCCGTACCGATGCCAGCAAGCAGCTGCCATCATGCTGATGATACAGAACAACCTCGACCCGACCGTTGCGAAGCACCCACACGAACTCATCACCTACGGCGGCAACGGGGCAGTTTTCCAAAATTGGGCGCAGTACCTGCTCACTATGCAATACCTCGCCCAAATGACAGACAAACAGACGCTTGTAATGTATTCCGGGCACCCCCTGGGGCTGTTTCCGTCCCATAAGGATGCCCCAAGGGTGGTGGTGACCAATGGGATGATGATCCCCAATTATTCCAAAAAAGAAGATTGGAACAAGTACAATGCCCTCGGCGTCACGCAGTATGGGCAAATGACGGCAGGTTCTTTCATGTACATCGGGCCACAGGGCATTGTGCATGGCACTACCATCACGCTACTGAACGCTGGCCGCAGGTTGGGCTTGGGAGAAAATGATCTTCGGGGAAAAATATTCGTGACCAGCGGCCTCGGCGGCATGTCGGGCGCACAGGCAAAAGCGGCGGTCATCACGGGAGCAGTCGGGGTACTGGCAGAAGTGGATCCCCAAACCATTGAACAAAGGGTGGTGGACGGCTATATTGAGCGCAGGAATATTTTCTCGAGCCTGGACGACCTCATTATCCGGGTGGAAGAATGCCGCCGCAACAAGGAAGCAGTGGCCCTCATCTATGCAGGCAACGTAGTGGATTTGTGGGAAAAATTTGTAAAGGAAAACATCCATGTAGAACTGGGCAGCGACCAAACTTCGCTCCACAACATTGATGATCTGGGCTATTGTCCGGCAGGCTATACGTTTGAACAAGCCAAAAAACTACTGGCCGAAGACAAGTTGTCCTTCATGGCCGCCATCCGGAAAACCCTCAACCGCCATGTAGAAGCCATTAATACCATGGCCGCCAGGGGGACTTACTTTTGGGACTATGGCAACGCCTTTTTGCTGGAAGCCGGCAACGCCGGGGCGGATATTTGGAAAGATAAAAAAAGTGGTCAGTACAAATACCCCAGCTACGTGGAGGACATCATGGGGCCGATGTGTTTCGACTATGGATTTGGGCCTTTCCGCTGGGTTTGTTGTTCGGGTAAAAAAGAAGATTTGGACAAAACAGACGCCATTGCAGGGCAAATTTTACAAGCAATAAAAGCCACAGCCCCCCCGGAAATTCAGGGTCAACTCAGCGATAACATCCTTTGGATAAAAAATGCTGACCGGGACATTCCCGTCGTCGGCTCAAAATCACGCATCCTGTATGCCGATGCGGAGGGCCGTGTCAAAATTGCCCAGGCCTTCAACGATGCCATCGCTAATGGAGAATTGGCTGGCCCGGTCGTGCTGGGCCGTGATCACCACGACGTGAGCGGCACGGATTCCCCCTACCGGGAAACCGCCAATATCTACGACGGCAGCCGCTTCACCGCTGACATGGCCGTGCAAAACGTCATCGGCGACTCGTTCCGGGGTGCCACATGGGTCAGCCTGCACAATGGTGGCGGGGTAGGGTGGGGCGAAGTCATCAATGGCGGCTTCGGCATGTTGCTCGATGGCTCAAAGGCAGCCGGACACCGCCTGAAATCCATGCTTTTCTGGGACGTAAACAACGGCATTGCCCGCCGTAGCTGGGCCAGGAACGAAGAGGCGATGTTTGCCATCAGGCGGGAAATGGAACGGACGCCGGGCCTGGTAGTCACACTGCCAAACCTGGTGGAAGAAGAGATTTTGGAAGGGATTGGATCGGAAGTGGAATCCAAGTAATTGGCAACCCGGGATGCCATGCCCAATGAGTTTAAACCGTGCTGAAACGTCGATGGGTTGGTAGGCTGCAATCAGCCATTTTCTTGTTTGTTAGCATTTGACAGGAAAAGCCTTCTAAAGAATTAAAGCTCAACAGCTAAATGCCCAGTAAGAAAAATCGTGGTGATTATTAAATTCACCACGATTTCGTTTTTCAAACAACTGGAAATGTGGCAATTATTTTACCCCGTTCTTCGCATCAATAATCATTGAACAGCCTCCTGGCATACCGGCCCGTATTGTCCTGCATTCTGGTGCCGTCAATGAAATTGTTCCCTTGCAGATCGTTGGGTGCGTCCCTGTAAAGCTCAACCTCCCAGCGTGGGTTGGACACCTCGCCCCGGGCATTGGAATGCAGTAGGACAAAGCCATTGTGGGCAAGGGAGGGATTGTAAAAAAGGAACTTCACATTGTTTTGGCCGGTTTGGGGAAATTCGTTGTACGACCAGATTTCATAAGGTGGGGCGCTCGGGTCGTTTTCCACCGTCGTAATATCGTTGGGCACGCCATATTTCATATAGACATACCCACGGTCGGTCTCGAAGCCGTACCCAAACCCGTTCTGGAATTGTTCGTCAATACCTTTTGCCACTTCCATATATGCGTCATAAGCTGCTTTGGGGTTGGTCGGGTTTTCTTTGGCCCAAAAGCTAAAAAGGTAGAGCCGCATGGCGTCCAGGTTTTTTTCTTTTATCAGGGTATTCATCAGTTCCCCGTCGTAGCTGGCCACCTGCATGGAGATGGCTTTCAGGCTGTACCGAAGTTCTTCTTGTGTCATATTGGCCACAAATTCTTCTTCCAGGGTAGTGCCCTGGGCGATGTCTTCCCGCTCCACGTTGAGGTAGGGGTTGCTGCGCTGGAAAAAAATAGATTTTTTGCTCAGCAATTCTTTTGCCCTGTTCCGGACTTCCACACTTAGGACATAGTTGCCGCTCTCTAATTGCGTGATGTCTATTTGCTGTAAAAATGGGATCACTGGTGCCGGCGATTTCCGCTTGTGGCCAATGCTGATGGCTTTTCCGGGGGCATCATCCTTTTGGATGCTGTAGCTGACGAGGAAATCGTCTGCAATCACCTTGTCAGAACGGTATATTTCATTGTAAAAGAGCAGGGACTGGGCATATTTATCGTAAAAATTGGAAGGCAGCGGCTCGAACACGAGCCCATTTTTCACGAAAGGGCTTTGCGCTTGGCCTGAGGTAGCCTCCCGCACGGATGCCAACAGTTGGATGTCGGATTGACCAATTGATTCATTGTTGAAATCAACGCTGAGGCTGGTGTTAAATTTACGGACATTACCCTCCATGTTCAGGTCTTGAACCGACACTTCAAGGTCGTACTTGCCATTGGCCATCGAATATCGCTTCAGGTCAACAAAACTCGAAGGTTTGTCATATACAGGGCTGGTTAGGCAGTATTTGTCAAATTTCACGACTTCCTCATTTTGTTTGAACAAAATGACTACTTCGAGTTGGGACTGAAAAGTGCTGTCCCCAATTGGGACGAACACCACCGTGTTGCCTTCAATGTGGAAATAAACCTCTACATAGCTGTCCTCGGCGCTTTGGAAGGTGGCATAAGAAATACTCACATCAAGTGCCTGTGCGGCTTTTGATGACAGCAACAGGAGCATAAAAAGTACGAGTGATTTTTTCATGTCGGTAGGTTAAAATAGTTTTAGTTGAACAGCCCCCGGGTATTGCTGAGTAGGTGGGCTAAATTATTCATAATAGTGCTGTTTGAAATCGAAGATGCACGTCAGTAATCAGTAAATTGTTGGTCTTCTGCCATTTACAACAGTTGACAACAAAGTCAAACCAATTTCAAACCATTTCAAAATACCACTTAGTTGCTACCCTGAGGGGTATTTTATAAAAAACTAACGAAAGTTAAGCCTTCTGCTGCAACTGCCAAAGCTCTGTTTATATATTGGCACGACAAAAATGGTTATTATGGATTTAAGGGAGCTTTTACAGCAGGTTTTGATATTCAACGTTACCATCGAGGATCTACTGGGACTGGCGTTGGTGCTGATGGCGGCCAAAGCCCTCAAGTGGCTCATCAACGGGGTCTTGCTTGAAAAATTCTTCGTGAGCAGGGGCGTGGACGAAGGCCGCCGGGTCGCCGTGCGGCAGTTCCTCATTTACATCGTCTATATCGCCGCCGTCTTTATGATTCTCCAGATACTGGGCATCAGTTCCATGCTCCTGGCCAGTTCTGCGGCTTTACTGGTCGGTATTGGCCTGGGTTTGCAGGAGATGTTCAAAGATTTGACCTCCGGCATTATCATCCTGATCGAAGGCACGATTAAAGTGGGCGATGTGGTGGAAGTGGATGGCCTCGTGGCCTTTGTCCGAAAAATCGGCTTGCGGATCTCGGTGGTGGAAACGAGGGACAGGGTGACCATCCTCATCCCCAACTCCAAACTGGTGGTGGACAAGGTGATCAACTGGAGCCACCTCGACACGGCTACCCGCTTTATCATAAAGGTTGGGGTGGCCTATGGATCAGATTTGGAACTGGTGGTCAAACTTTTGCTGCAAGCGGCAAAAGAGCATCCCAAAGTGTTGACCACCCCTTCGCCTTCTGTCCAGTTCAGGAACTTTGGCGACTCTTCCCTCGACTTCGAACTGCTGTTTTTCAGTGACGATTTTATTCGGATCGAATTTGTGAAAAGCGAAATCCGGATGACCATTGACCGCTTGTTCAGGCAAAATAGCGTACAAATCCCGTTCCCGCAAAGAGATCTTTGGCTGAAAAACCCAGAGGCACTAAAAATGGAAAAACCAGACTCAATTGCCTGAAATCCAGTTGTTTTTACAAAAAATAAAATCGTAACCCCTTCTTTTACATGATTTTGTAATTGAATTTGAAAAAATAATATTTTCGAAATAGGTTTCTTAAATTGAAAACCATGACCTATCTTTGCCACGTCTTACCACTTCAATTACATCATTTCCCTCTTATACTACTGGTCTTTTCGGAAATTCTTTTCCGGCCATCTCACATCCACAATCATTATTTTTCCCGTACCCTGCTGGTCTTCACATTTTTGGAAAAAATAAACTCAAAACATTGCAAACCATCGTTTGGCAAAGCCCAAATCTGCCATGTTTGTCATTCATAGTTTATCGTTCATCTTCCCCCCTTTCCCTTCCTCTCATTGCATACAAACAGCATTTACAGTCCCGGTGATTTTTACTGGACAAACACTATAAACCTTTGAAGCTCAACGTTCTACCCCCGGGCTTGCTTTGTGTTTTTTATTACATTTTAAATCAAAACTTACACTTACAATGAACAATCATTACACTTTTAGGGGCACAGCCTTGTGCCTCCTGAGCACTTTGCTCATGCTGTTCGTCAGTAACTTTTCCAATGCCAATACCAACTTCGATGGCAACCAGGACAGCAACTTCTTCAATGCAGCCAACTGGTCGAACGGCCTGCCTGGCCCAGGAAACGACGGCACCATCGTCGGTGGTGCCACGGCCGACATCAACTCGGCCCTGATCGTCAACTACGTGCTTACCAGCTTCGGTACTATCAATGTGAAAGCTGCGGTGACTGTGAACGGAACGCTGAACAACTACACCGGCTCTGTGTGCAACATTCTCGCAGGCGGAAGCATCACCAACAAAGGCACGATGGACCAAAGAGGCGCTATGAACATTGCCACCGGCGGGGCTTTCAGCAACGCCAGCACTGGCCAGTACTCAAGTACAGGTTCTGCTTCCATTACGAACAACGGCACCTTGGAAATTCAGGGTACCTTTGCCAATTTGGGCACGGTTACCAACCAATCCACAGCCAACTTCCTGGGCGGCAATTTCACCAACAACGGCACCCTGGACAACAAGGCCACCTTCAACCTGAACGGCGGCAAGCTGACCAGCGTAAACGGTGCCAGCATCATCAACAACAACGCCGCCACCTGGAACCACAATGCCAATTCCATCCTTGACAACCAGGGTACGCTAACCAACTTCGGCACTTACATCAACAAAGGCAGCCTCACCAGCAACGGCACCATCCTGAACAATGGCCTGTTCAACAACAACTCCGGCGGTAGCATCGAAAACTTCTTCCGGCTGAACAACGCAGGCACCTTCAACAACAACAACCAGGGGACTATCCTCAACAAATTTGAAATCAACAACTCGGGCGTTTTCACCAACAACTACTTTATTGACAACGGCGCTGCCCTCAACAACAAGTCCGGCGGCGCTTTCAGCAATGCTGCCAATGGCGAGATCAACAACCAGTTCGGCAGCTCCATCACCAATGAGAACCTCTTTTCCAACATCGGCAAAATCACCAGCGTGGGCGACATCGTGAACGCCAGCGGCATCTTCACCAACGGAGGTACCATCACCACGAACACTGGCGGCGGCATCATCAACTACGGCAGTTTCAACAACAACAACCTGCTGAACAACCTGGAGGAAATTACCAACTACGGCATTTTCACCAACAACGGACAACTGCAAAACGACAGCGGCGGCGTGTTTACCAACGAAGGTGATTTGTACAACAACCAGCCAGCCCGTATCGCCAATCAGTTCGACCTCATCAACAACCAAAACCTTTACAACTTCGGCACCATCGAAAATGGCGTGCGCATTTTCAACAACGACCTTTTCCAAAACAACGGCTACCTGATCAACATCGGGGATTTTGTGAACGGTGTGACGGGCGTTTTTGAAAACACCAACTTTTCTACCACCACTGGCTCCAACGGCGGTGTTTTGGAAAATGCCAACGGCGGTGTTTTCCTGAATGAAGGCGTTATCAACAATAACAACGAGATTTTCAACCTGGCCTGTTCGTCCTTTATCAACAAAGGCATTATCAATAATTACTATTGGTGGACAAACAAAAGCCTGTTCTTCAACTTTGGCACCTTCAACGAATTGCCCTACCACCAAATGGACATGGACGGCGGCGTGGAAATCACCGGCCCGACATCATCGTTGCTTTGCGAAAGCGTTTCTGTCAGTTTAGGTGATAACGGCACGGCCACCATCACCGGCACGGCCATCTCAGTGACGGCCTACGACGATTGTTCAACCCTCGACCTGAAAGTGGATGGGCTTGTTTCCAAAAACTTCACTTGCGCCAACCTCGGCAGCAATCCCGTTTCACTTTCCATTACCGACCGCAAGGGAAATACAGTAAAATGCAACGCAACCGTTACCATCGTCGACGACCGGGCGCCTGTGTTCCAAAACTGTCCTGCCAACATCACCAAAACCGCTACCAGCACACAAACCCAAGTCAGTTGGACACCGCCAACTGCCATTGACAACTGTGGTCCCGTCAATGTTACCTCAAATAAAA
Source organism: Lewinellaceae bacterium (assembly GCA_020636005.1). Lineage (GTDB taxonomy): Bacteria > Bacteroidota > Bacteroidia > Chitinophagales > Saprospiraceae > UBA6168. The sequence continues at coordinate 657,152 of JACJYR010000004.1, read as the reverse complement.
ATCCGGGAGACCAATTCCCAACCGGAGTTACTACTGTTACTTACAACGCTACCGATGGCAAGGGCAACTCAGCCGCCCCTTGTACCTTCACGGTGACCATCGTGCCACCAGGCGACTGCGCCGATGTCGCATCCATCCGCCGGGTGGCAAGTACATACGACAACTGCGGCAATTGGTGCGGCGGCGCTTATGCCCTCACCTTCGGCCCCGGCGACTGCTGGACGGCAGGCAACGACCTGCTTTTCATCGAATACACCAATGGCACGGCCCAATTGGTTGGCAGTGTGAAAAAAGGCTATAAGACAGGCTACCTCGAAATCAATTTCTCAGGCAGGACGACCACGGCTCCATCAGGAAGCCCGAAGTATGAGCTTTGTGTGAATTCAGGTGCGAGTAGCTGGACGTACTACACTTCTTTTGAAGGCAAAGCCACCCTTGAAGACTGCCGCAGCCTGAACATCAAGCGCTACGGCCCCGCCTTCCAGATGGGCATGGGCGGCAACCTGCAGGACCCTGGCAAATTGGGCGCCAGCGGCTGGTTCAGCACCAACGGTGGATCTTCCCACGGCGGTGACTTTAATTTCCGCCTGGAGGAAAGCTATGTTTGTTCCAACAGCATCTACCTCGAAGCTGAGTGCGCCGATGCTATCGGAAGCCGCTGGCAAGTGAAAACGAATGCAGGCGCTTCCGGCGGGAAACTGCTCCTGCCACCTGCCACCTACAGCTACGATACACCGCCCGCCAGTTCCAGCGACATCGTTGGTTTCAATGTGAACGTTTCTGCTTCCGGTTACTACCGTTTGTTCGCCCGCACCATTGTGCCAAATGGCAATGGCGACAGCTACTGGGTGAGGGTGAACAACGGCAACTGGGTGAAATGGAACACCGTGAACGCTCCTGATTACAATGGTTTCCAATGGGACCAGGTGGGCGATTGGGGCAATTGCGACGACGACCTGCCCGTGTCGTTTTACCTGAACAGCGGGGCAAATACTATCCAGTTCTCCTGGCGGGAACCCAACGCTTGCCTCGACAAGCTCTACCTGACCTTTTCTGGTAAAAAACCCACCGGCATGGGCGGCAATGCCACCAACTGCGGCACCACCAACCCGCCGCCGCCAGCCGATCCTTTTGATGGCAAAATCCTCTGCATCAAATCCCGCCACAGCGGCAAATCTGCTGACATCTATGGAGGCTCTACCTCCAACGGCACGGGCCTGATTCAATGGGATGCGCACGGCGGTGACAACCAGCGCTTCCAGTTCAAGTCTGTCGGCCAAGGAAAATACAGCATCACTGCCATGCACAGCGGCAAGTGCCTCGATGCCAAAAACAACGGCATGACCAACGGTACGGAAGTCATCCAGATGCCCTGGGACGGCGGCAACAGCCAACAGTGGAAAGTGGAGGACGCCGGCAATGGCTATTATTTTATCAAAAACGTGATCAACGGCCTCTACCTGGACGTGGATGGGTGGTCCACCAGTAACGGCACCAAGATACATTGCTGGTCGTGGCACGGCGGCAACAACCAGCAATGGCTGCTGGACGAATGCGACAACAACGCGCCGACGCCTTGCAACAAAACCTGCCTGTTCGTGGTCGGCAGCACCAACCTTTGTAATTCAGACGCTGCGGTGAAAAACAGGCTGCAAAGCCTCGGCTACACCGTCATCCTGAAAGACGATGGCTCCTGCAGCACCAACGATGCCAACGACAAAGGCTTGATCCTCATTAGTTCTACCGTACAATCTGATTACATTGGTTCGAAATACCGCAACGTCAACGTGCCGGTTATCCTTTGGGAAAGCTACCTGATGGACGATATGAAAATGACCGGTACCACGGCCAACAGCCACTACGGATCTTCCAGTTATGTTTCAAAAATAAGGTTGATCAGCAGCAGCCACCCCATTTCCGATGGCATGAGCGGTGACTACTCCGTTTTCACCAGCGGCAAAAACGCCACCTGGGGAAATCCGGGCAGCGGTGCCGTGAAGATTGGCTATGTGCCTGGCAATTCCAACTGCTCCATGATTTACGCCTACGATACAGGTGCTGGCATGGTGGGCATGACGGCACCGGCCAAGCGGGTCGGCTTCTTCCTGCACGACGACAACGCCGACAACCTCACCAGCAATGGCTGGAAACTCTTTGACCGCTGCGTGCAGTGGGCCAGTAGTTGCGACCTCGGCGTGCGGGCATCGTCCGACGACATCCTTGAACTGGAAGCCGTGCGCACCAACCGGGAGGTGAACCTGGTTTGGGCCAACAATACCGCCTTCCGCAACGATTTCTTCTTTGTCGAAAAATCCACCGACGGCATCAACTTCGAAATTATCAACGAAATGAATGCCTACCGGGAGGAAGACACCTCCAACAACGTTTTCGAGGATACCGATACCGAACCTGCCGTTGGCCTGAACTACTACCGTATCACTGTGCAGTTCCTCGACGGCAGCACCCGCCAATCAGACATAAAAGTGGTGGAAATGGTGGACATGGCTGACTTCGCCGTCTATCCGAACCCTGCGACTACTTACACGAATATCAACCTGGAAGACATCATCGGCGAGCGGGACGTGCTCATCAACGTCAGCGACGGCTTTGGCCGCAGCGTCCACAAAGTGGTGCTGGACGAGGTCATTGACGCCGACTACCGCCTCGACCTGAACGAATACAAGGGTGGCACCTACAACGTGACCATCCTGCGCCGGGACAAGCACCCGGTCACTCAAAAGCTCATTATTTCTAAGTAAGTTTTTTGGTAAAATGGTTGGGGGGGCTGCCTTTGGCGGTCCCCCTTTTTTAGTTTTATTAAACCCTGCCAGGGTTGTTTTACCTTTAGGTTTTACCAATAAAAAACAAAAAATGAAATACTGCCTCGCCCTCGATCTCAAAGACAACCCACATCTCATCGCAGAATATGAGCGCTACCACGCCCCCGGCGGCGTCTGGCCGGAAATCCTCGACAGCCTCCGACAATCCGGCATCGAACAGCTCGAAATCTACCGCACGGGCAACCGCCTTTTCATGATCATGGAAACCAACGAAGATTTTTCTTTTGAAAAAAAGGCGGCTATGGACACAGCCAACCCAAAAGTGCAGGCGTGGGAAAAGCTGATGTGGGATTTCCAGCAGCCGCTTCCCTGGGCGGGCAAAGGCGAAAAGTGGGTGCTGATGAACAAGGTTTTTGGGCTAAAGTGAGCCAAACATTCTCCTTTCCTCCCTGTTTTACCCACCAATGTTACAATTCAACGAAAACGGCATCTATTGCCCCGATGGCAATTTTTACATAGACCCCTGGAAGCCGGTGGGCCGGGCCATCACCACCCACGCCCATTCCGACCATGCACGGCCGGGCAGTAAGCACTACCTCGCCCACCGGGATTCATCTGCCGTGATGCGGCTCCGGTTGGGCGCCGATATTTCCCTGCAAACCCTCGGCTATGGCGAGCCACTGGCCATCAATGGGGTGAAAGTCAGCCTGTACCCGGCGGGCCACATCCCCGGCTCGGCGCAGGTGCGGGTGGAGAAGGGCGGCGAGGTGTGGGTGGTCAGCGGCGACTATAAAATACAGCCGGACGGCGTCTGCGAACCCTTTGAACCGGTACCTTGCCATACGTTCATTACGGAAAGTACCTTTGGCCTGCCCGTTTATCATTGGCAGCCGCAAAGCCTTGTTTTTCAGGACATTAACAACTGGTGGCGCCAAAACCAGTCAGCCGGAAAGGTAAGTGTGTTGTGCGGGTACAGCCTTGGCAAGGCGCAGCGGATAGTGAAAAATATTGATTTGGGAATTGGCCGGGTGTTCTCGCACGGTGCTATTTTTAACGTAAATGAAACGCTTCGGGAAGCTGGCCTCGACCTACCTTTTTTACCCAAAGTGACCGATGGATTTTCTAAAAAAGACTTTGAAGGAGCGCTCATCGTCGCCCCGCCCTCCGTGGGTGGCACTACCTGGCTGAAGCGGTTCGGGCCCCACTCGCTGGCCGTTTGTTCCGGCTGGATGCAGGTTCGGGGCAACGCCCGCCGCCGAAATGTGGACCGGGGTTTTGTGCTTTCCGACCATGCCGACTGGGATGGTTTGCTGTATGCCGTGAAGGCAACGGCGGCGGAAAAGGTATTTGTCACGCATGGGTTTACCAGCATTTTCAGCAGGTATTTGAATGAAACAGGCATACAGGCAGCAGAGGTGAAAACGGAATTTGGTACCGAAGAAGAAGACACCCCAAACACCGAAAAAGCAGCATGAAACGATTCGCCCAACTCATCCACGAAATCTCTTCCAGCACCAAAACGAATGACAAGCTGGATGCCCTCGTGCGCTATTTCCAGGCTGCGCACGATGCGGATAAGCTGTGGATGCTGGCACTGTTCACGGGCCGCCGGCCCAAGCGGGTAATAAATTCTACCCGGCTGCGGGAATGGGCGGCAGAACTGGCAGGCATCCCGCTCTGGCTCTTCGAGGAAAGCTACCACAGCGTGGGCGATTTGGCGGAAACGATAGCGTTGGTGCTGCCAGAACCTGTCCAGGAGAATGATCAAACCCTGACGGAATGGATGATGTGGTTGGCAAAAACGGGCAGGCTGGAAGAGCCGGAGCGCAAAACCAACATCGTTGAAGCCTGGCAAAGCCTTTCTGTCAACCAGCGGTTTGTTTTCAATAAACTCCTCACGGGCGGCTTTCGCATTGGCGTCTCCAAACAATTGGTCATCAATGCTTTGGCAAAAACGTATGGCATGGAATCGTCCGTCGTCGCCCACCGCATCAGCGGCAACTGGACACCGGATTCCACAACTTTTCAACAACTGGTTTTGAGCGATGAAATTGATACGGATGCTTCCAAGCCCTATCCGTTTTATCTGGCCTACCAGTTGGACAGCAGTTTAGATGAACTGGGAAAACCGTCAGAGTGGCAGGCGGAATGGAAATGGGACGGCATCCGGGGGCAGCTCATCAAGCGCAGCAACGAGATTTTCGTGTGGAGCCGTGGCGAGGAACTGATGACGGAGAAGTTTCCGGAATACCAGCTTTTGCTGCACCACCTGCCGGACGGCGTCGCCCTGGATGGCGAAATTTTACCCTGGAAAGACGATGCCCCGTTGCCTTTCAACTTGCTGCAAACCCGCATTGGCAGGAAGAATTTGACCAAAAAAATACTGCAAAATGCGCCCCTCGTTTTCGTGGCTTATGATCTCTTGGAGCTTGAAAACCAGGATTTTAGAGAAAAGCCATTGTCGGAAAGGCGGGACAACCTGGCGAACCTGATAGAAAATGCGGGCCATCCGGTTTTGAAATTATCACCCATCGTCGAATTTGAAAACTGGGAAGTTTTGACAAAAAAAAGGCAACAGGCCAGGGAAGTCGGCAGCGAGGGCTTGATGCTGAAAAAACTCGATTCTGTTTACAAGGTAGGCCGCAAGCGGGGCGATTGGTGGAAATGGAAAGTGGATCCCCTGACCATTGATTGTGTTTTGGTCGCTGCGCAAAAAGGGCATGGACGCCGGGCCAACCTCTATACCGATTACACCTTTGCCGTGTGGGACGGGGGCAAACTGGTGACCTTGACAAAAGCCTATTCCGGCCTGACGGACAAGGAATTTTACCAGGTGGACAGTTTCATCAAAAAAAATATCGTGGAGAAATTTGGCCCGGTCCGCACGGTGAAGCCGGAACTTGTTTTTGAAATCGGCTTCGAGGGCATCGCCGAATCGAAGCGGCACAAATCTGGCGTGGCATTGCGCTTCCCGAGGATGCTGCGCTGGCGGCAGGACAAACAAAAGGAGGCGGCGGATACACTGGAAAATGTCAAGGCACTTTTAAATACAACAGCCTGAAAATCAGTTTTTTTTGTTGGATTTTGCTAATTCATGACGGCATTTTTTGACGAAGTCAGCATTGGTGCCAGCAAGGTTCGCAATTTTTTCATCGGTAAACTCGGGTAGGTTATTGAGCATATTCATTACAATTTCCCGAGTTTTTTTCTCGATGCCTTTCTCGATGCCTTCTTCAAACACCGAAGGGATGGTTACTTCGTCCCACATCCTTAACAATTCCTCGTCGCTTACTTGATGTTTAAATTCTTTGACTTTCATACCGGTTAAATTTTCAAGGTAAAAGAACAATGCCTTTGAATAGGGGTCGAACAAAGTGCTACTTGCTCTAACCCATCCAAAATTAAAAAGTTTCTGCAAACCATGTTTGAAAAAGTTCAGGTCGAAAGCGTGTTTCATCGAAAGGAACGTGGTGCCGAGGAAGGTATTTTGCCCTTTTGAAATGATTTCCTCGTCGTTGATTTGGGTCAAATCAATGAGGTGGTATTTGATTTCGTCCACATAGCCACGCCAGTTTTCTGGGAGATTGTTGAACACCGACCAAAACGGCCTGTGCTTCCAGCGGCTCGTCCCGTGGTGGATGATGATGGGATAAACAAAAGTAGGCGGACGGCTTTGCTTCCGGTCGTCCGACCAGATACTTGTTTTGTAGTTGAGGATTTGGATGTGTTCGGGAAGTTGCTGGGCCGGTTTGCCGCTTTTATGTTCAAACAATAAAGCTATGCGAAGTGGCTGCCCGTTGCGGAGGCGGACTAGGTAAACCAGGTCGGAGAAATATTGTTTCAGTTCCTCGTTTTGGTAGGCATCCCTGTCCAGTTCGAAAGAGTTGAAATCCAGTTCGGAGGTGAAGTTTTCCGGCAGGTAGTTTTGTACCAGTTCGACGGCTACCTCCTTCATTTGAAACACTGCCCTGAAGAAAATATCGTGCGGCGTAGGGACAGGTCTTTTGTGTTTTGCCATAGTGCCTGTAGTTTTCTGAAAGTATGCAAATCCAAAGCTAATCTTTCCTCCAGGTACCGATGTAAAAATAATGTCCCTTTCGAACATCGGAATCCCCAGAGAGGGAAGGTTTTTTTTATTCGATCCTGAATTTCACAGCACCAAACAGTTGTACTTGAAAGATACGCCTGGCTACAAAATTTTACTCGACTGGTTTGCTTCCAAAAACCAGCACCCGTTCCCCTTTCAGGAAACAGCCTGGCAGCACTTCCTCAACGGCAAAAGCGGCCTGCTGAACGCTCCCACGGGCTGTGGTAAAACTTTTGCCCTTTTCCTGCCCATCCTCATTGACTGGATAAACCAGCATCCCGATTGGAAAGACCGAAAAAAAAACGGCCTGCAAATGCTCTGGATCACACCGCTCCGTGCCCTGGCCAGGGACATCCAAAAAGCTATGCAGGAGGTTTGCTCCGAAATAGGCCTGCCCTGGGAAATCGGCTTGCGCAGCGGCGACACCTCCAGTGCCGAACGGCAGCGGCAGAAGAAACAAATGCCGGAAATCCTTATCACCACACCGGAAAGCCTCCATATTTTACTGGCCCAGAAAGGTCATCCCGCTGTATTAAAAAGCCTACAGGCGGTGGTGGTGGACGAGTGGCACGACCTGCTCGGCAGCAAGCGGGGGGTGCTGGTAGAACTGGCATTGAGCAGGTTGAAAAATATCGCCAACCGAGCGGCTACCAAGCAGGAGCTTGGTAGTACATTGAGGGTATGGGGTATCTCCGCTACGATTGGAAACCTGGAAGAGGCACAGCAGGTTTTACTGGGCAACGACCACGAAAAGGGTGTTTTTGTCAAAACCGATATGCAGAAAAGAACCATCGTGGAGAGCATCCTTCCCGACGAAATCGAGCGCTTTCCCTGGGCTGGGCATTTGGGCATCAAGCTGCTGGACAAGGTTTTTCCCATCATTGAAAAAAGCCGGACGACCCTCATTTTCACCAATACCCGCAGCCAGTCGGAAATCTGGTACCACACACTGCTCGATGCCCACCCCGACCTGGCCGGGCTACTGGCGCTCCACCACTCCTCCATTGACCGGGAACTGCGTGATTGGGTGGAAAATGCACTAAGCGAAGGCCTCCTGAAAGCAGTGGTGACCACCGCCAGCCTCGACCTCGGCGTGGACTTCCGGCCCGTGGACACGGTCATCCAAATCGGCAGCCCAAAGGGCGTGGCCCGCTTCCTGCAACGGGCTGGCCGGAGTGGCCATGCGCCCCACGATGTCAGCAAAATCTATTTCCTCCCCACCCATTCCCTGGAATTGGCCGAGGCGGCAGCGTTGAAACAAGCCATTGAAAACCAAACGGTTGAGCAACGGCAACCCTACGTGATGTGCTTCGATGTGTTGGTGCAATACCTCTGTACGCTTGCGGTTGGCGAGGGATTTCGGCCCGACGAAATACTGGAAGAAGTTTTATCCACCCACTGTTTTCAATACATGACCGTGGACGAGTGGGAATGGGTGCTGGCCTTCATCTCCACGGGTGGCTCGCTGAATGCTTATGAGGAATTTCAAAAAGTGGAAAAAGGCGCTGACGGCACCTGGCGTATCGCCTCCAAACGAACGGCCATGCGCCACCGCCTCCACATCGGCACTATCGTGAGCGATGCGGTGATGAAGGTGAAATACCTGAAAGGTGGTTTTATCGGCACAGTGGAAGAGCGGTTTATCTCCAAAATGAAGGCCGGCGATGTCTTTTCGCTCGCCGGGCGGACGCTGGAATTTGTACAAATCAAAGAAATGACGGTCTATGTGCGGCGTTCCAAGGTCAAAAACGCAAAGGTGCCCAGTTGGCTCGGCGGGCGCATACCGCTAAGTTCCAACCTGGGGGAAACGCTGCGCAACGTCATTCAGCAGGCAGCGCAAGGCGATTCGGATTCTATTGAAATACAGGCACTTGCACCGCTTTTTAATCTGCAAAGTGAGCGCTCGGCCATTCCTTCCGAAGGAGAAACGCTCATGGAATACATCCATACCAAAGATGGCCACCACCTGTTTGTCTATCCTTTCGAGGGACGGCTGGTGCATGAGGTAATGGGCGCTCTGCTGGCCTACCGGTTGAGCCTAAAAATGCCGATTACGTTTTCCATCGCCATGAACGACTACGGGTTTGAACTGCTGTCCGATCAGCCGATTCCGCTGGAGGAGGCAAACCTGGCGGCACTTTTTACCACAGAAAACCTGTTTGACGACATCCAACGGAGCATCAATTCGGTGGAGATGGCCCGGCGCAAATTCAGGGACATTGCCGTGATAGCCGGTTTGGTTTTCCAGGGTTACCCCGGCAAATACAAGCAGGACAAGCACCTGCAATCTTCGTCTTCGCTTATTTTTGATGTTTTTGCGGAATACGACCCCGACAACCTGCTGCTTCGCCAGGCCTATCAGGAGGTGTTTGATTTTCAATTGGAAGAAGTCCGGCTGCGGGCGGCGCTGGAGCGCATTTCTACGGGAAAAATACTATTCCATCATCCCGGAAAATTTACGCCTTTCGCCTTTCCCATCAAAGTGGACAGTATGCGGGAAAACCTGAGCAGCGAAAAACTGGCGGAGCGGGTGAAGCGGATGCAGGTGCAGGCGGGGTGAATGATAAATGGTTAATGATAAATGGTTAATGATTAATGGTTAATGGTTAATGGTTAATGGTTGATGATGCAAAAAATCTTACAGTATAGTTTATTGGGCCAGTCTTTTTTCCTGTCTGCAGGAAGGGCGGTTTATTGGGAGGGGCAGCGGGCGCTGGTGCTTTCTGATTTGCATATCGGGAAAGGGGGGCATTTCAGGAAGGCGGGGATCCCAATTCCGGAGCAGGTGCAGGAGGAAGATTTGAGCCGGCTGGGGGAATTGGTGGGGGAATTTGACCCTAAAAAAATCATTGTCGTGGGGGATATGTTCCACTCAGCGGCCAATAGCGATTTGGACAAATTTAAACGCTGGCGGGAGGCCCATTCCCAGCAGGAGGTGGTTTTGGTAAAAGGCAACCACGATATTTTAAAAAAGGAAAAATACGGGGAAATGGGGGTGCAGCTGGAACAGGATGGCTACGGCCTGGACAATGTTGTTTTTTACCATCAACCTCCGGAAACGGCTGAGGGAGAACGTTTTACCATTTCAGGCCACCTGCATCCGGGTATCCTCGTTGAGGGAAACGGTCGGCAACGACTGCGGTTGCCCTGTTTTTGGCTCCCGAAGGATTGCCTCGTATTGCCGGCTTTCAGTGCCTTTACAGGTTTGTTTTTGGTGAAACCACAAGCCGGGGAAAAAATCATCGCCATCGCTGACGGGGAATTGATACCTTTTTGAAACAACCCATCGTACTTTTGGCCCAACTAAAAACACAAAACATGAGCTTTCGCAATTCCTTCAGCAATTTCAAATGGAAGAAATTTTTCGGCTGGATCGGCCTCATCGTCTTACTGGGCCTCGGCACGGTCGTTTATTTTCAATACTACGCAGTATTCAGTGATGGCTACCGGGCCGGCACCTTGATCAAATTTTCCCGCAAGGGCTACATTTTTAAAACCTATGAAGGGGAAATCAACCAGGGCGGCATCGCCAATCCCTCCCCCGGCACGGCGATGGCCAACCAAATCTGGAGCTTTTCTGTTCGGAAAAAAGAAGTGGCCGACAAACTGGACAAGATGGAAGGCAAGGTCGTCCGGCTACACTACAAACAGTTCAACCGGATGTTCCCCTGGGAAGGCGATACGCCTTATTTGGTCAATGAAGTTGAGGTGGTGGAGTAAACATTTGCCCTTTCCGTTTGTAATTAGAGCGGCGCTTTTGCCCCAATTTCACTCATTCCCTCATTTTATCATTCACTCATTGAATTATGATAGGCTGGCATTTTTCAGAATACGTACCCGGACAAGGAGAATCCATTTTTGAAAGGTTGTTGAAACTCTTTCAGGAATTGCTGCTGCACACCTCTGGTGATGTGAGCGAAGCCCTTTCCTGGCTGACGGAGCTGGACCGGCAATACGGCCTGACCAACGAGGAGTACGGCATGGCCGATTTCATACAGGATTTAATAGACAATGGCTACATCACCAATGGCGAAGTGAACGGGCAGCCAGGCCATATCCCCACTTCCAAAATGGAAATTGCACTGCGCAGGCAAGCCCTGGAAGAAATATTTGGCCAACTGAAAAAAACCAAGCAGGGCAACCACTCTACCAAATACGATGGCCGTGGCGACGAGCGGGCATCCGAGCTTCGCCCCTACGAATTTGGCGACAGCCTGGAGAGCATCGCCGTCTCCGAAAGCCTCCGCAACGCCCATATCAACCACGGCATCGATGAGTTCCAGCTGACACCGGACGACCTGGAGGTACAGGAAACGTTTTACCAAAGCCAGACCAGCACAGCGCTGATGATTGACATTTCACACTCCATGATTCTCTATGGGGAAGACCGCATCACGCCTGCCAAAAAAGTGGCGCTTGCACTTTCGGAACTCATCACGACCCGCTACCCAAAAGATACCTTGGATATTCTCGTTTTTGGCAACGATGCCTGGCAAATTGACATCAAAGATTTGCCCTACCTGCAGGTGGGGCCCTATCATACGAACACCGTGGCAGGGCTCGAACTGGCCATGGAGATACTCCGCAAACGTCGGAACCCGAACAAGCAGATTTTCATGATCACCGATGGCAAGCCTACCTGCATCAAAAAAGGCAAAAGCTACTACAAGAACAGTTTTGGCCTCGACCGCAAAATCGTAACGAGGACGCTGAACCTGGCCACCAAATGCCGTAAAATGAACGTCCCCATCACGACCTTCATGATTGCCCGTGACCCTTACCTGGTGCGCTTCGTGGATCAGTTTACCAAAGCAAATAATGGGAAGGCGTTTTACAGCAGCTTGCAAGGATTGGGCGAGTTTATCTTTCTGGATTACAAAAACAACAAGCGCAAGAAGAGGTGATGTTTTGATTTACGATTTACGAATGACGATTTACGATTGCACTCAAAGCATCAATCGTTCAATCGTAAATCAAAAAGCCCCTCCATGCCAAGGCAAGGAAGGGCCACATGGTGTGTGGTGTGTGTGTCCGAATGGGTTAGGATGTGGGAAAAAGACACAATCACCCTGTGCTAATAGGGCAAACTCTTAATCGGAAAGTGGGATTGATAATAATATGGAAACTTAAGTTGTGGTAGGCTTTCTCAGTATGGTAGGAAAAAAAATCCCAATAGTCGTGGGAGGATATTTGAACAGTGCGAAGATAGGATTAACTCCCCTATATTTGGCAAATCATTATAGAAAAATCCATTTTTTAAGAAAAAACAGCGGATGCACCTTGACAACCAACATAGCCTCAAAGAAGTCCTCAACGAGATGGTGGACAGCTTCCACTGGAAGGAAAAGCTGAACGAGACCAAGATACGCCAGGTGTGGCGGGACAAAATGGGCACCACCATCAACCATTACACCCAGGAACTGAAGTTCAGGAAAAACAAACTTTTCATTTCCATCAACTCCGCTTCGCTCAAGCAGGAAATGAGCTATGAGAAAGAGAAAATCAAGGCGATGATGAATGCCGAACTCGGCGGGGAGTATGTGAAGGAGGTGATCGTGAGGTAGTAAATGTGTTTAGGTGTTTTTGTGTTTAGGTGTTTTTCCTAAACTTGGTTTCTTTGAATCCTGTGCCGTTTGCTCCAGGAATTGATTTTTTTCTTATAAAATAGAGAGAGGGCGGGCTGGTGATCCAGCCCGCCCTCTTTGCATTATCATATAGTAGGCCTTTTGAGATTAGGCCCTTCCTTTTTTATCTTCTTTGGCTTTGTCGCTTCCACCATTTCCGCCGCTGCCAGTGCCCGCTTGTACTTTTTTCTTGCCTTTGGTTTTGGCGGCCAATTTCATCGCCTCATACACATTTACTGCGCCGCCTGTTACGCACAGGTCGCTGAAAGGCACCAGTTCGCCATCGCCCGGCCGTTTCACTTTAGCGTTTGGCGTCATCACGGTGGTGTTCATCAGGATGTCTTTTACCTGAACGGCAGTCAGTTCGGGGTAATAAGAACGGATAAGCGCTGCCACGCCAGCTACTACTGGAGAGGCCATGCTTGTGCCGTCGAAATGGGCGTAGTTGTTATTGGGCGTGGTAGAATAGATTGCGACGCCCGGAGAGAAAAAGTCAACGTTTTCTTTTCCATAATTGGAAAAAGTGGCGGCCATGTCTTCGCCATCTTTCCAAGACAGGGCACCTACTTCGATCCAGTTTTTCGCTCTTTTTGGGCCGAAGAGCCCTTTCTTCTCGAACTTATCATTGGGAAAATTGCTGGTATTGTCGTTGTCCTGGCCCGAATTGCCGGCAGCATGGACGAGGAGGACGTCCTTTTTCATGGCATATTTCACCGCCTTATCCACCGCTTTTTTGTCCCAAGCGTAGCCTTTCCCGAAGCTCATATTGATAACGGAGGCACCATTGTCAACCGCATAAATGATGGCGTTGGCCACGTCCTTGTCCCGCTCGTCCCCATCGGGCACACAGCGCACGGACATGATGCGCACATTGTCGGCGATACCGTCCATGCCGATGCCGTTGTTGCGTTTGGCCGCGATGATACCTGCTACGTGTGTGCCGTGGCTGGCATCCGGGCCTTCCACGTCGTTGTTGCCGTAGTAGCGCTCGCTGCTGTCGTTGTAATTGTCGCCCACAATTTGGCGTACGTTCAGATCAGGGTTGTAGTTATAGTTAGCCTGGCTGTTGTAATAATCTACGCCTTCCTTGATTTGGTCTTTGATGTCTTTGGAAGATCCGCCCTCGGCGAGCATAGCTTTCATGATTTGAACGGCCCTGGAAAGGCCCGCATCATCGGGGTTGAACCCCTCCAGGTCTTTGCTGGTCACTTCCTCTTTGCCCAGCGCATTCTCCACGCTTTCAACAGCATTCAGCATGGAAGAATAGAGGGTCAGGTTGGCAGTGGCCTCTTCCCGTTCCTGGTTGATGGTTTTTTCCATCTCTTTGTATTCTTCGTATTGCTTGCGTTCCTTGCCAGAGAGCTTGGAGGGGTCGGTATTGGCAAATTGTTTTTTGTATTCGACATAAATGCGGGTAATTTCCAACTGGTCGTGCTCCACGTTTTTACCGTCCTTGCCGCCGATAAAATTCCAGCCATGCACATCGTCCACATATCCGTTGCCATCGTCATCTTTGTTGTTGCCGGGTATTTCACCCTTGTTGACCCACATGATGTCTTTCAAGTCTTCGTGCTCGGCATCCACACCGCTATCCAGCACTGCAACGACCACCGTTTTTGATTTTTTTCCTTTCAGTAATTCAGCATATACTTTATCATCGCTCACGCCCATGTAACCATCCTTCAGTTTGTCGAGATGCTGCCAGTTGTCCGGGGGTGGGGCAGAGTATTGGGCCGAGCCAATGAATGGGATTGAAATTGCCAAAGCAAACAACAAAGATTTTAACTTCATTTTTTTGAATTTATTTGTGAGAAACAGAACCCGCCGTGCGGGTAGTTAAGGTTTATCATGACGGTGTAAAGACATTTGGAATCTCAGAGGGTAATGGTATTAAAGCGAACCATGTGTTTTAAGGCAAACCGGCTTCTCCTAATCAAAAAAAAGCGGCCAAAAGTAGGCTAAAAACGCTTTCATCTGCTGTTTATTCCCTTGCTTTCCGACCAACCTGCCAAATTGGGCTATGAAAGGTTGAAAGCGCCTACCGGAAATTATCAAATAACCATTCCAATGACAATTCCAAAAGCAAAAGGTTCGACAACTTAAATCAACGAGTGTCAGTCTCCGGTAAAAAAAAACGCACGGCAGATTCTGCCGTGCGTTTTAATAAAGCCTGAAAAAACATTGAAACAGTTTTTCAGTGCTGGATGGTAAATTTTTTGGAAATGATACCTGCCCCGCTTTCAAGGAAAGCCAGATAAATGCCGTTTGGCAAGCGGCTGCCGTCCAGGGAAATCCTGTTGCTGCCTTTAAAGATGGCCACCTTTTCCTGATGGGCCGTTTTGCCAGTCAGGTCTAATACTTTAAAGTTGAATTCTCCTGCGATTTCAGCGGAAATATCAATGTTCAACTGGCCTGATGCGGGGTTTGGGCTGGTCTCGATTTTCATTTTATCCGACAAAATTTCCCGGGTGGCCACAGCGGTGCAGGCCGTATTGTGGTCGGGCAAGAGTTGCAACTTGTACTCGCCAGGAGCAATATCAGCATTTGGGAAGGTGATATTAGGTATTACCGGAGGAAAACCAGATGTGAAAACAGTTGCTTTAATCTCTAACTGATAATCCCCGGGAGCGGCATTGGATGTGCCATAAATTTTTGCACACCCTATGGTATTTTTAAGAAACTCGCACCCACCGGGCTCGCACGCATAAGCCAAACCAGAAGGCAAATTCAAGACATTGTCAACCCTTACTTTTACCAATCCAAACTTTGCTCCTTGATAGGTCAATGTATCGCCTACCCCAATAGTAAAGACGAATTCATAAGGCTCCCCAACATAAGCACATTCATTGATGCCACCCGAAGGGTTAACCGTCGGATGGTAAGGCATGGGGAACACACCCGTCGAATCCATATAAGCAGGGTCGGGCGTACAAAACTGTGCGGACAGGATGGAACAGGAAAACAGGGCCAAAAGGCAGGGTAGTAATCGCTTCATAAAAATAAAAATGAGGTTTGTGTAAAAACAGCAAGGAGCCATAATTGGGCATAGGTGGGAAAAAAGGAAAAAAGCCTTGCATTTCTTTTTTCGCTGCGCAAATCTCTGAAAAAAGATGGTTTCAACATCAAATCGGCTCTTTTAATTTCTGCAAAACCCCTTGCAACATGGATTATTAAAACCAATGGCTATTTTTGCACCCCCGCACGAAGGCCGTTTTCCTTATGGAAAGCTCCTTTCCACCCACTCTTTCTGCGAAGCCCGGACAATGGCCTTTGCAATACTGATCAACTATTTTAAAACCTGCCAGCTCGAAAAAATATCGGCGGGGGGAGTTTTGAATGAAAAACTTTTGCAAAATTTTTATTCCAAACTCCCCTCTTTCTATCATTTCTTCTTTTGTCCTGGCATTTATGTTTTAAAGCAGTTTCTACGGGTACCATCCAATATTCCAATTATCAAAATCATTTTTTAAAGCTGCGGAACTGAATGATCCTCAGCCTTGGCTGTCACCCCCGAGGTTGGGGAGTGAACGCAGCTTTTTCAAGCGGTGTCATTATTTTTACGCTGTATAAAACTCAAAACCACATTATTTATGAACAAAGTTTTCCTATCCTTTTTCACCCTGTGTTCCCTTTCCCTTTTTTCCCAAAATGCAACCATCACCGGTAAAATATTGGACGAAAAAACCGCAACCCCGCTCATCGCCGCCACCCTGCTGGCTGGCGGCGAGGGTACCGTCACTGATCTCGAAGGGCAGTTCAACCTGAAGCTGGCCCCGGGCACTTACGAACTGGCTGCCAGCTACGTGGGCTATGAAACCAGCAAAATGACCATCACCCTAGGGCAGGGCGAGTCGAAATACTTGGAAATCAGGCTGATGGAAAGCATGAACATCCTGGAAACGGCCACCGTGACCAGCGGCAAGCACGAAGTAGCCCTGGGTGAAGTGACAGTGTCGCTCGACGTGATAAAACCTGCCCTGATAGCCAGCACCAACCAAAACAGCCTCAGCGGCCTGCTCGAAAAAGTGCCGGGCGTGAGCATGATCGGCGACCAGGCCAACATCAGGGGCGGCTCCGGCTTTTCTTACGGAGCGGGCAGCCGGGTGCTGCTGTTGGTGGACGACATTCCCATTTACCAGGCCGATTCCGGGTTCCCCCAATGGAGCGATGTTCCGCTGGAAAACATAGAGCAGGTGGAGGTGGTGAAAGGCGCTGCCTCGGCATTGTACGGTTCGTCTGCCCTGAACGGCATCATCAACGTGCGGACGGCCTATGCCAAGTCGAAGCCGGAGACGATGATTGCCCCGTTCTTTACCATTTACGACAGCCCAAAAAATGAAATCCTGAAATGGTGGGACTCGCCGCCGAACACATCGGGTATCAGCGTTTCGCACCGGCGGAAAATGGGAAAATTGGACCTCGTGCTGGGCGGCAATTATTACCACAACAACCCGGTGGACGAAGGCTCCTCTTCCCGCCGGGGCAGGGCAAACATCAGCCTGCGCTATCGTATTTCCGATCGCCTTTCCATTGGTGCCAATGCCAACATGAATAAGTCAAAAGGCCACTCTTTCTTTTACTGGTACGGGTTGGACAGCCTATACAGGGCAGGTACAGCGCTGTCGAACTCCAACAACCTGCGCTACAACATTGATCCATTTGTTACCTATTTTGACAAAGGGAACAACCGTCACAAGCTGCTGGGCCGCTTTTTCAGTGTGGCCAACAACACTGGTTCCTCCTCCGTGGATCAGTCCCAGATTTCGGATGTTTATTACGGCGAGTACCAGTTTCAGCGGAAAATGAAGAAATTGGGGCTGGTCGCTACTGCCGGGGGGGTGTACTTTGGTACGAGGGTGAAAGCTCCGCTCTACGGGAACAATACCTTCACGTCCCGCAACCTGGCAGCGTATCTTCAAATAGACAAAAAGTTTTTTGAAAAACTGACCGTATCGGCTGGGCTGAGATTTGAAGACAATACTGTGTTCGTGCCCGAAAGGCTCACCTATCCCAACGATACCATCCTGACTAAAGACTATTATGAGGATGGTAAAATCCACGAATCCAAACCGGTATTGAGGGTAGGGGCCAATTACCAGGTTTCCCCAAAAACATTTGTGCGGGCTTCGTGGGGACAGGGCTATCGTTTCCCAACCATTGCTGAAAAATTCATTTATACCTACTTCGGCGCCACGCCTATTGTGCCCAATTTCAACCTCCAGTCTGAAACCGGATGGACTACGGAGATAGGCATCAAACAAGGGTTTAAAGTCAGCGGATTCAATGGTTTTGTGGATGTGGCCGCTTTCTGGATGGAATACCAGGACATGATGGAGTTCAGCCTGGTGCTCGACCAGGGCATTGCCTTCCAGTCGCAAAACATCGGCGACACCCGGATAAAGGGTTTTGAAGTAGGCGTGCAGGGCTTCGGTAAACTCTTCGGGTTGCCCACCACTATTCTGGCCGGCTATACTTTCATTGATCCAAAGTTCAAGGAATTTGGATGGGATCTGCCGGATGATTCCAGGGGCCGCACCAATGCCATCAATTCTTCGATATGCTACCAGGATGACGACCCGGACAAAGAAAAATGCATCAACGTCCTGAAATACCGGTACAGGCACACCCTTAAATTCGACGTTGAGACGAACATTAACAATCTTTCTATCGGCCTTGTCGCCAATTATAACAGTTTCATGGAAAACATAGACGCCCTCTTCGAGACGCCGCTGCTGACCAATCCGAACGGTGAAGACATCGGATTAAAAGAATGGCGGCAGGCCCACAATTCAGGGGATGTCGCCTTTAGTGCCCGGGCCGGCTACCAAATCACGAAGGAGATTAAGGCTTCCTTTATTGTCAATAACCTGTTGAACAGGGAATATTCCACCCGCCCAGGCACCCTGGAATCGCCAAGGAATTTTACGCTCCGGCTGGATTTTAAGTTTTGATAGTTAAACTAAAAAAACCTCAAACATAAAAGGGGCATGAACCGGATTTTGCCGGGACATGCCCTTTTTTATTTGCTTTTGTTGCCCAATCTACAATCAAAGGCCCTTGATTCGGCCAACTTTTTGACAATCTGCAATACCATTACTCACCAAAACTTATAATGAGTAATTTTGAACCTTTATTGGCGTTAGGCGTAAAACAATTCGCCTTATTCTCAAAATCAACATCACGTTTTGTCGAAGAACCTTGTCATAATCCCCACCTACAACGAAAAGGAAAACGTAGGGAAAATGATAGACGCCGTCTTATCACTTCCTGTTCCGTTCCACGTGCTCATTGTTGACGACGGATCGCCGGATGGCACCGCCAATATTGTCAAGTCCAAAATTAGGCAAAGTCCAGGCTCCCTTTCTATCATGGAAAGGCCAGGGAAACTTGGCCTTGGCACTGCTTACATTGCAGGTTTCAGGTGGGGCATCCAGCATGGGTTTGATTATATTTTTGAAATGGACTGCGATTTTTCCCACAACCCGAAAGATTTGTTGAGGATGCAGGAGGTACTTCAAAATGGATTGGCTGATGTCGTTGTTGGCTCACGGTATGTGAGGGGCGGTAGATGTGTAAACTGGCCCGCCGACCGGAAAATACTGTCCTACGGCGCTTCCCTCTACGTCCGATGCGTCACCTGGATGTGGGTAAAAGACCCCACTGCCGGCTTTGTGGGCTACCGGCGCAAAGTGCTGGAAACCATAGATTTGGATAAAATAAAGTTCATAGGTTACGCCTTCCAGATAGAAATGAAATTTGCAGCCCGGCAGCTTGGTTTTAAGATCAAGGAAATCCCCATCACTTTTACGGATCGCATAGAGGGGGCTTCCAAAATGTCGAAAGGCATTGTAAAAGAAGCCATTCTGGGTGTTTTGCAGATGAAATGGATGAGCTTTTTTGGGAGTTTCAGAAAGGAAGAAAATTGGGAATTTGCACCCAAAGAAGAAGCCAGATAACGAAAGGCAAACAGGTTTTATGTTCTCCGAAGTTTTGTAAAGTACCCGCCAACGTTTAAGTTTGTCAACAAAAAATTCAGAAAATGGTAAAGTCTATTGAAACGCCAAGGCCGAGGTTTACGGAAAAGCAGCCCCGCAAGATTTCTATTGAAACCTTCCTAAAAAAGTATAGGAAAGGTGGGCCCGGCGTGAAATACGAGTTCAACAAAGGCATCATTGAGAAAACGGAAGCCATGAAATTTAAAGAACAGTACATCACGTTAAACCTTCGTCGGTTTTTCAAAAAAACCCCCGCTTTTCAAGCGGACAATATGCTGGAGCAAGAACTTGAAGTCTGGACATCTGCAAATCAATTACGTAAACCAGACTTTTCATATATCACCGTTGAACAAGTAGCCGCTGGTGCCAGGGGAGAAGAGCCGATTCCAGAATTTGTCATTGAAGTCATCTCCAAAACTGACAGCATTATTATCGTCAAAAACAAAGTCCGGGAATACTTCAAAGCGGGCGTGAAAATCCTTTGGCATATTTTCCCTGATAGCGAAACGGTGGAGATTTATCGCTCCCCGGAAGATATAGAAGTTTGCAGCGGCGATAAAATTTGCAGTGCCGAGCCTGTCGTAGAAGGTTTTAAGCTCAAAGCAAAAGATGTTTTTGTCAAGCCAGAGTAATTATAAAGTCAACGTATCATTTTCCCTTTCCTCACCAAAATCTCCGAACCTTCCGCCATAAAAACGCTGTCCGGTTTTCCCTTCAATATTTCACCGAATTCTTTCCCATACAGCCTTTCTCCCGATACATTTATATAATAGTCTTTGACTTGATACACCTTCCAGGAGGGGTGTTCCACCTGGTACTCCGAAGTTCGGTCGCCTTTCGATTTAGTGTAGCCCCAATAATGCTGGGTGATAAACTCTTCCTCGCTGCCGGGAGTCAGTTCGGCAGAGTGGGGGAGGGTTTCTACTTTTAGCTCGTCCCAGTCAGCACCTAATTTCCAGCCGTAGCCTACAGAAAGACTTCCACCTGCTTGTATTTCCATCTCATTTCGCATGGGCAGGGCGATGTATTTTTCACCATAAAAAGTATTGGCCACCAAGCTGATAGCCCATTTCGGCACTATTTCTTTGATGAAAACGACGCCCCGCTTCCACTCGTCGCCATCCTTGCAGCGGACATAAAAACGCAGGTTTACTTCTTCAAAATTTCGGTGAAAGGGAATCGAAATGCCTAACACTCTTGTGTTCAAAAACATGAAACCAACCAGGCTGATGTAGCACTGACCGTTCCAGAAATCCAATTCCGTGTGGGCAGGCAAGAAGGGAAGCAGGATAGATGGTTCAACAGCATAGTTGGCCATGATGAGGTTTTTCCATGCTGCTTTCAAAAAGATAGGTTCCATGAAATTGAGTTACAACTAAAAGGTGTAGCCTCGGCACGGCGGCTTTGACCGAAAACGTAAGCCACAGTTGAGTCAGCTATTTTGAGGCAATGCCTTGGTGAAAAACCCCAACCTAACTAAGCCCAACTACAATAGTTTACCCTAAACACACTGCCGGTGTAAAAAAGTGGGTAACTAAAACTCAAGATTCTACCCAAGGTGTAAAAAAGTGGAAACCCGGGCCAAAATTTTTCCTGTAGAAATCGCTCTAACAATAAATATATCAAAATTTACCTCCACTGTGTTTCCAAATCATTTAAAAAATTGCCAGCTATCCGATTACAAATAGCACACGACAATAATAAAATGAAAAATGTGGAAAACTTTTTCGCACTTTCGGTGGGAGAAAGTGGAAACTTGTGGGAGAAAGTAGCTACTTTTGGAGCAATAATTGAATTTAACGGTACATGAACCAACTCCTGGGGGAATTTCCCTGCAAAATTGACCCTAAAGGGCGGCTTCGGCTCCCTTCCGCACTGCTCGACCAACTGGCGGCAGACGAGCGGGACAATTTCGTGGTCAACCGGGGTATGGAGAAGTGCCTCATGCTTTATCCCAAAAAAGTTTGGGACGAAAAATCTGCGCAAGTTAATCAATTGAACGATTTTGACGAAAAAGCCAGGATTTTTAAGCGGGCTTTTTACCGGGGCGCTACGCCCATGAAAAAAGATTCCGCTGATCGGCTCAACTTCCCCAACCAGCTTTTGGAATGGGCTGGGGTAGGGGATGGCGAAGTCGTCTTGGCGGCAGTCCAGGATAAAATAGAAGTGTGGGCAGCGAAAGAATACGAGGCCCAACTCGACAAAGAACTGGACATGTCATCGTTGGCGCAGGATGTTTTGGGCAATAAAAACGGCGGCTGATGTACCACCAGCCCGTGCTCGCCAAAGAAAGCATCGAAGCCCTCGCCATCAAAAGTGATGGGGCGTATGTGGATGCTACATTTGGCGGCGGCGGCCACAGCCGGTTGATATTGAAAGAGTTAGGTGAAAAGGGACGGCTTTATGCCTTCGACCAGGACGACGATTCGCTGCAAAACCTGATAGACGACGGGCGATTCGTGTTCAACCACCACAACTTCCGCTACCTGCAGCGCTTTTTGCGGTTGCACGGCGTGAAGCAGGTGGATGGCATCCTGGCCGACCTGGGCGTGAGTTCCCACCAACTGGACGAGGCCGAACGTGGCTTCTCCTTCCGCTTCGACGCCGACCTGGACATGCGGATGAACAGGGACGACGACAAAACCGCAGCGGACATTTTGAACAGCTATCCAGCGGAGGAATTGCAACGGGTGCTCGGCGAGTACGGCGAAGTGCGCAACGCCCGCTCATTGGCACAAAAAATAGTGCAGGAGCGGGAACACCGCCCGGTAAAAACTATCGGCGACTTCCTCAACCTGGTCGAACCGCTCGTCAGGGGCCAAAAAAACCGCTACCTGGCGCAGGTCTTCCAGGCCCTCCGCATCGAAGTGAACGACGAGATGGGCGCTTTGCAGGAGTTCCTCGAAGCCTCGCTCGAAGTGCTCAGGCCCGGCGGCACATTGGTCGTCATCGCCTACCATTCGATAGAAGACCGGATGGTGAAGAATTTTTTGAAAACAGGCAATATTCATGGTGAAGTCGTGAAAGACTTCTTTGGCAATATCGAACGGCCCTTTGATCTCACTATAAAAGGTGTCCTCACCCCCTCGGAAGAAGAGATGGCAAAAAATCCGAGGTCGAGGAGCGCCAAGCTGAGGGCCGGGAAGAAGTTATGAGTTATGAGTTATGAGTGCGGATACAACTCATAACTAAAAACTCATAACTAAATAAAGCAAGTTAGATGGCTAAGCAAAGAAAACCACTCGGGGACTATTTTGCCATAGGGAGCATGGGTGCTTCCCTGGTGCTGAAGAACCTGCCTTTCGTGCTGTTCCTGAGTTTTCTCACCGTCATCTACATCGCCAACGCACACTATGCGGAAAAACAAATCAGGCAAATTCAAACCCTACAGAGAGATGTGAAGGAATTGAAGCGGCAGTACAATGCCCTCAAATCCGAAATCATGTTCAAGAGCCGTCTGGCCGAAATCGGTGACGAAGTCGAAGGGATGGGTTTGCGCAAGACCAGCGGGCGAGTAAAAAGAATTGTTTCAGAATAAACTGGTTGTGGGTTATTAGCTATGAGTGGCAACTCAAAACTCATAACTCAAAACTCATAACTCCAAAAGGAGATGGCTTTCAACATCAAAAATGAAGTCTTGTACAGGGTGTACGCAGTGCTCATCCTGATAGTGGCAGCGGCTGTGGCCATTGCCGTGAAGACTTTTCAGATTTCGGTGGTGGAAGGCGAAAAATGGCGGAGCAAAGGCGAAGACCTCTACTTAAAGGAGGTGCCTTTGGAAGCCGAACGGGGAAACATCCTCACAGAAGATGGCAGCATGCTCGCCACTTCGATGCCGTTCTTTGACATTAGTTTTGACCCAAATTCAAATGCCATTGATACGGCAGATTGGAACCATAATATTGACAGCCTGTCCTACTGCCTCGCCACTTTTGTCAGCCCGGAATACACGCCCGGCGGCATGAAGGACTTCCTTCTTCGCCAAAAAGCAGAAGGCAAGCGTTACGTCATCATCAAAAAAGACGCCTCCCTGGCCGAGATGGAGCGCATCAGCCAGTTCCCCTTGTTCCGGCTTGGGCAGTTCAAGGGTGGTTTCATAGCTATTCAGAAATACAAGCGGGAGCGGCCTTTCCGCATGTTGGCCAACCGGACGATTGGCTACGTCAGCGGCGACTCCATCAGCGTTGGCCTGGAAGGTTATTTCGATAAAGAACTAAAAGGCGACGAAGGGACGCAACTCATGTACCGGGTAGGTGATGGGATGTGGATTCCGCTGGACAACCTGTCGAAGATTGAGCCTAAAACAGGCGACGACATCATCACCACGATAGATGTCAACCTGCAGGACATCACGGAAAGCGCCCTCGCCAAAGCGATGGTGCGCCACCAGGCCGAAAGCGGCACCGCCATTTTGATGGACGTGAAAACAGGCGCCATCCGGGCCATCGCCAACCTGGGCTGGACGAAACAGGGGCAACTTTGGGAAACCTACAACACGGCCATCGGCTCGGCCACTGAACCCGGCTCTACTTTCAAGCTGGCTTCACTGCTGGCCCTGCTCGAAGACGGCTACGTTGATTTGCACGACAGCATAGACCTTGAACAGGGGCGTACCATCTATTTCGACGCAGAAATGCAGGACGCCTATACCCATACCATCAACAACGTAACAGTCCTCCAGGCTTTTGGCATGTCTTCCAACGTCGGTGTTTCCCGCCTTGTACAGAAGTATTATGGTGAAAAAAACAAGGCCGACCAGTATGTGCAGCGCCTCCACGATTTTTTCCTCGACCAACCCACGGGCATCGAGATAAACGGGGAAGTTTCGCCCTACATCAAAACGGCTTACAGTGCCGACGATCAGTGGAGTGGCATCACCCTGCCCTGGATGGCGATTGGTTACGAATTGGCCATCACGCCCATGCAGTTGCTGGCATTCTATAACGCAGTCGCCAATGATGGGGTATATGTAAAGCCCTACATGGTAACTGAGGTGCAGAAGTACGGCGAGACCATCAAGCGCTTCCCGGTCACGGAAGTGAAAGGGAGGATTGCCTCGAAAAAAGCCATCGCCAAAGCACAGGAATTGCTCCGGTCGGTGGTGGATAGCACTTGGGGTACCGGATACGCCCTGCGCACTGATGCTTATTCTTTTGCTGGTAAAACAGGTACGGCACAGCTCGGCTACCAACGCCTGGAATCGGTGACCAAAGTGAAAGGCTACCAAGCCTCTTTCGCTGGCTACTTTCCGGCAGAAGACCCCGTGTATAGCTGCATCGTCCTCATCAGCAAGCCGAAAGAGGCGGGCATCTATGGCGGACAGGTTGCACTACCGGTATTCCGGGAGATAGCCGACAAGGCCATCGCCACCCGTGTGGAACTGTACCCAGTGGAAAATGCAACGCCCAAGCCCGTACTGGCCGCCAACGTGCTGCCCAACTACGACGCCGGCTACCGGCCCGACCTGCAAAAAGTGCTGAAAACCCTCGGCATTGATTTCTACAACCGGGCCGAAGGCGACTGGGCTGTTTTGAAAGCTGAATCGCCGGACAGCCTTAAAATGCTCAAGCGCCCAGTCGAAGAAAACCTGGTGCCCAACGTGATGGGCATGGGCCTGCGGGATGCCCTCTTCCTGCTGGAAAACAGCGGGGTGAAAGTGCAGGTGAACGGGAATTATGGCAAGGTGCAGCAGCAATCGGTGCGGCCGGGGACTAGGGCGAATGGGCAGACGGTTTGGATTAGGTTGGGGTAATGCCGGAACAGTAGAGCTATGTTATTGGTTTTTAGGATAAAAATTAAGCCATGACAGACATGCAATTATACCATCAGTTGGCCCTTTTGCCGGAAAGCCTCAAAGGGGAAGTGAAAACCTTCATTGAGTTTTTGCAGCACAAGGAAAAACAAAAGAAGAACATCAAAAAGCGGAAATTCGGATGCGCCAAAGGCAAGATAAAGATTTTGCCAGGGTTTGACGAGCCGCTGGAAGATTTCAAAGATTATATGTGATGCAGGTTTTTCCAGATACAACTGTTCAGCCAAGTGTTGAGTGCAGCGGCACTTGCAAGGCGTTCAGCAGGCAGTCGCAAGTGCCGTTGCGCTAAACATTGTGACAACAGGTAAACTCTATTAAACCATATCATATGAACGAACAAGAAAAATCATTATCGGATTTAAAAATTGCTTCAAGTAAGCTTTCTGATATTGAGTATGATGAAATAATTGAACTAATTAAGAATTCGATTCGATTAGTGCCCGTAACAACAGCTAAATTAAAAGAGGGTGCATTAATCGATAGAGTTCGAGTTAATACAGATAGAAAATTATTTTACAAAGAGGATGATATATCATACATCAAAGATGAGTGCATAATTGCTGAAAAGTTGATTGAATACGGTCGGGCGAATAAACCTCATGAGGTTATGTTTTATGGAGCATTAGAGAGTTCCGAAATACCTCAGCAAAGAGCCACTGCAATAATGGAAACAGTTAGGCTTCTAAAAGATAAAGATGCTGTGAACATAGAAGGTCTACTTGTAACGATGGGTAGATGGGAGGTTCAAGAAGAAATTGAAATTGTTGAAATGGTATTTTGTACAGATACTATTAGAAGTAATCCTGATGTAAAAAAAGCTTTTGAATATCATTTTGAGAGAATGAAATTTCACCCAATGCGGGAATTAGCATTGTTGCAATTAGATTTTTTTAGTTCAGAATTTGCAAAAAAAGTCGAAAATAACAATGATTATAAAGTTTCAGTTGCTTATACTGATTTAATGCTAAATGGAAAAGGGTTTGCAGGAATTACTTATCCAAGCGTTCAATCAGGACACAAAGGCCAAAATATTGTGTTAAAACCTGAAATAGTAGATAAGCATTTAAAACTTACCCTTGCTGGAACATTGATGATTTATAAAAATAAAATGAAAACAGTAGTCAATAATCATAAGTATGCTTTGGAATTTGGAGAAAACAACTCAAAATTTAATTGGTTAGATGTAGCTGCAAAAGATGTGGCATGTATGGAGGACATCATGATACAATTAGGTTTTCAAAATTGAAAATGAAACAATATGCAAATTTGAATCTATTTGACAATATCCACCCAAAATACGTCTTTGGCTCAACGGAGCAGGAGATAAAAACCATCACCCTTGACAGCCGGAAAGCAAGCCCCGGCACCCTCTTCGCCGCCCTCCGTGGCAGCGCCACCGACGGCCACGCCTACATCGGCAAAGCCATCGAAAACGGCGCAGCGGCCATCCTCTGCGAGGAACTGCCGGGCGAAATAAAAGAAGGGGTGACCTACATACAAGTGGCGGACAGCGCAGAAGCCTTCGGGCAGATCGCCTCCAACTTCTACGGCCGCCCCTCGGAAAAACTGAAGCTCGTCGGCGTCACCGGCACCAACGGAAAGACGACGACGGCGACCCTGCTCTACGACCTTTTTACCACATTGGGCTATAAAGTTGGCCTGATCTCGACGATTGAAAATAAAGTGAACAAACGCAGCGAACCATCCACCCACACTACACCGGATGCGGAGTCTATTAACTTACTGATCAAACAAATGGTGGAGGCTGGCTGCGATTACGCCTTTATGGAGGTCAGCTCTCATGCTGTCGCACAAAGGCGTATCGCAGGCCTTTTTTTTTCCGGTGGCGTTTTCACAAACATCACGCACGAACACTTGGACTATCATAAAACCTTCCGGGCCTACATCCAGGCCAAGAAGATGTTCTTTGACAAATTGCCAAAAACTGCCTTTGCGCTCGTCAATGCCGATGACAAAAACGGCATGGTGATGCTGCAAAACACCCAAGCGGCAGCCCACACATTCGCCCTGCGCAAGGCAGCCGATTTTAAAGCGAAAATACTCGAAAACAGTCTGACCGGCCTGCACCTCGACCTCGACGGCGAGGACTTTCATGCCCGGCTTATCGGCGAGTTCAATGCCTACAACCTGCTCGGCGTCTATGCCACAGCCCGGTTGTTGGGACAGGAAAAACAAGAGGTTTTGCAGGCGCTTAGCATCCTGAAAGCCGCCGAGGGACGCTTTGATTACGTGGTGAACCAGCAACGCAATGTCATCGGCATCGTGGACTATGCCCACACGCCCGATGCACTGGAAAAGGTGCTGTCCACCATCCACCAACTCCGCAAAGGCGGGGGCCGTATCCTCACGGTGGTGGGCTGCGGCGGGGATCGTGACCGCACGAAACGCCCGCTCATGGCCAAAGTTGCCTGCGATTACAGCGACCAGGTCATCTTCACCAGCGATAACCCCCGCACGGAAGACCCGGAAGCCATCATCGCCGAGATGGAAGCCGGCATCCCGGCCTACGCAAAACAAAAAACATTGTCCATCACCCAGCGGAAGGAGGCCATCAAAACCGCCTGCCGCCTGGCACAAAGTGGCGATGTGATACTGGTAGCTGGCAAAGGCCACGAGAAATACCAGGAGATAATGGGTGTGAAGCACCCGTTTGACGATAAAGCAGTTCTGAGTGATGAGTTCTGAGTTTTGAGTTGTAGCGCAACTCAAAACCCAAAACCCAAAACTCACAACCGTTTCTTGGCTGGCAGTGGAGGGACTGCTGCCGTCATTTCCCAGATGGATTGCAGAGAAAAACAGCGTGGCAAAACGCCGCCCGCTGTTTCTCCTGCAGCCAAAATGACCAATGACCAATGACCAAATGACCATTTAAAGCACCAGAACAAACGAAGAATGTTGTACGAACTCTTCCAATGGTTGAACAAAAACTATGACCTGCCCGGCGCCGGTCTCTGGGGGTATCTCTCCTTCAGGGCTGGTTCGGGGATGCTGATTTCGCTGGTTATCAGCATGATATTCGGTGGGCGCATCATCCGGTTTTTGCGAAGCCTGCAAATCGGGGAGACGGTGCGGGATCTCGGCCTGGAAGGGCAACTGCAGAAAAAAGGGACGCCGACAATGGGCGGTGTCATCATCATCATGGGCATCATCATCCCGGTGCTGCTCGTGGCGGATTTGAAAAATATCTACATCCTCATCATGCTGCTCGTCACAACGTGGATGGCCATTATCGGCTTCGTGGACGATTACATCAAGGTCTTTAAAAAGAACAAAAAAGGCCTGAGCAGCAAGTCGAAACTGGTGGGGCAGGTGGTCTGTGGCCTCATCGTGGCGCTGATGATGTATGGCAACGACGAGGTGGTCGTCCGGCAAGACGCCGAAAAGGCGGAGGAAATGGGCTACCGGGAAGTGAGGAATTATCTGGTGCTCGACGCCAGGGGCGATACGGTGGAAGTGTCTGATACAAAGGCGTTTATCACCAATATCCCCTTTATGAAGGACAACCAGTTGGATTATGCCAGGTTGTTGCCGTTCGACAGAGAGCGGGACATGAAATATGTGTGGCTGATTTTTGTGCCGATGGTGATCCTGGTGATCACTGCCGTGAGCAATGCAGCCAATTTGACAGATGGGTTGGACGGCCTGGCCACGGGCGTAAGCAGTGTGGCAGCCACCACGCTGGGTGTATTCGCCTATGTGAGCGGCAACGTCATCTTGGCCAGTTACCTGAACGTGGTTTACCTGCCGGGAGCGGGCGAGCTGCTGATTTTTGCGGCCTGCCTGCTGGGAGCCTGTACCGGGTTCCTTTGGTACAATGCCTATCCGGCACAGGTCTTCATGGGCGACACGGGCAGCCTGACCCTGGGCGGCATCCTGGCCACGCTGGCGATTTTGCTGCGCAAAGAGCTGCTCATTCCGGTGCTGTGCGGGGTGTTTTTGGCAGAAAACCTGTCGGTGATGATACAGGTGTCATACTTCAAATACACGAAGCGGAAGTATGGGGAGGGCCGCAGGGTTTTCCTGATGTCGCCACTGCACCACCACTTCCAAAAGATGGGTTTTCCGGAAGCGAAAATCGTCACGAGGTTTTGGATAGTGAGCATTTTGCTGGCGGTGCTGACGATTTTGACTTTGAAAATTAGATAATATGCCCGACCTCATCATCATAGCAGGTGCAAACGGCGCGGGGAAAACAACCTTCGCCCGACCTTATGTAAAAGAGTTCGGCTACGATTTCCTGAATGCGGACGACATCGCCAAAACGTTGGCGGATCGGGGTGAAAAAAGCCCGATGATCGCAGCAGGCAGGATGTTTTTTGAACAACTGAACAAGTTCCTTGACAATCGGCAAAGTATTGTGGTCGAAACGACCTTGTCCGGCAGCTACATCAATAAAGTCGCTCAACGGGCCAAAGCATTGGGGTACTATTTGAAGGTGATTTACCTCTTTGTTGACAGCCCGGAAGTCTGTATCCTGCGGGTAAAAGGCAGATTGTTAAAAGGCGGACACGATGTGCCGGAGGAGGATATTGAAAGAAGGTTTTACCGGAGTTTGAGGAATTTTTGGGAGAATTTTCGCCCAATATCCGACGAATGGAATTTGATTTATAATGGTGAAATAGGTTGGCAATTAACTGCCACTGGTAATAAAACCGAATTTGAAATTTTGAACGAAATTTTAATGCAATTTTTCAATTTAATTTTGGAAAAATGAAGCAGGTAAAAAAACTTAATGACCCAGGGTTATATCAAAAGGCCCTTGAGATTGTAAGAATTGGAAATGAAGCAGTTATGAAAGCCAAAGAAGAAAATAAGCAATACGGAATCCCCGAATTTTTTTACAAAAACGGTGTGATATATTTTGTAAAGGAAAACGGGGAATTGACCACAGAAAAGCCGAAGATATTTCAAGATTAACCTCCTTTTTGGGATTGATAAATTAGGAGGAATTTAAGTTTGGAATTTTGATAGGATAGAAAAATTGGCTCCCCAATTGTCGGCGTGGCCCGAAACCACGCCGACAATAACAGGGAGAATTGACAACATGCTATTTGAACTTATTTTTTGGGAAAACTACACACTTTAGTTCATTCAAATAGAAGGGTACAAACACTGAACAAACAATGAAAACCGCCATCCTCGGAGCAGGTGAAAGTGGGGTAGGGGCAGCCCTCCTCGCCCAAAAGCTGGGACACGAAGTGTTCGTCTCCGACGGCGGCATATTGAAAGACAACTTCAGGCAGGAATTAACAGATAAAGGCATTCCATACGAGGAAAGCAAACATACATGGACAAGCATCTTCGAAGCCGATGTGATTATCAAAAGCCCCGGCATCCCTGACGGACTTCCCCCCATCCAAACACTGCGTCAGTCGGGTAAGGAGATAATCTCGGAAATTGAATTTGCGGGCCGCCATACTGCGGCAACCATCATTGGCATTACGGGAAGTAACGGGAAAACTACGACTACCAGGTTGACTTACCACCTGTTCAAAACCGCTGGTCTGAACGTGGCACTTGGAGGGAACGTCGGCACCAGTTTCGCCCGGAACATTACTGAGAACAAGTACGATTATCACGTGCTGGAGCTAAGCAGCTTTCAGTTGGATGGCATTGTGCATTTCCGACCGAACGTGGCCATTTTGCTCAACATCACACCTGACCACCTGGACAGGTACGAGTACAAAATGGAGAACTACGTCCGGTCGAAATTCCGCATCGCCATGAACCAGCAGCCGGAGGATATCCTCATCCTGAATGCGGACGACCCGGAGGTTCAAAACCACCTGAAAAGCAAGCACTTAGCACCCCGTTTGATACAAGTCCCCAGCCGTTTTGCAGACACAAAACGATTGGCGATCTCCTCCCCCCACGGGGGAGGCCGGGAGGGGGCTTGGGTTTTTGATATGACAGGCTGCTCGCTGAAAGGTCAGCACAATTTTTTCAACGCCGCCTGTGCTATCCACGCCGCCAAATCGGTGGGCATCAACGACGAAGCCATTCAACAGGCGTTGAACACTTTCGTCAACGACCCCCACCGCCTGGAGCAGGTCGCTATAGTCAACGGTGTCGATTACATCAACGACAGCAAGGCGACCAATGTGGACTCGGTTTTTTACGCCCTGCAAGCGATGGAAAAACCGGTCATCTGGATAGCCGGCGGCACGGACAAGGGCAACGACTATGGCCCGATTGAAAACTTGGTCAGGCAGAAGGTGAAAGCACTCATCTGCCTCGGCATTGACAACTCGAAATTGCAAAGCGTTTTTTCGCCCATTTTGAAAAATATAGAAGAAGTGAAAAGCGCCAAAGAAGCGGTTGACCGAGCCACTATTTATGCCGAAAACGGCGATGTGGTGCTGCTAAGCCCAGCCTGTGCGAGTTTCGACTTGTTCAAAAATTATGAGGATCGGGGAGAGCAGTTTAAGAAATCAGTTTTTGAAATGAGCAATGGTAAATGATTCATCATTCACCATTCACAATTAACCATTATATAAAGTGAACTTCGGAGCAAGACTATACGCAGAATTAAGGGGAGACCGGGTCATCTGGATGATCCTGCTGCTGTTGTCCATATTCTCCATTTTGGCGGTGTACAGCAGCACGGGCACCATTGCATACAAGCTCAGTGGCGGCAACACAACGGGCTACCTGATCAAGCATATTTTGATTTTGAGTTTTGGCCTGTTCCTGGCCTACCTGGCCTATTTGACACCGTACATGAAATTCATGAAACTGGCGCCCTGGCTGTGGTTGATAGCCTTTTGTTTGCTGGTCTATACCCTGGCGTTCGGGGTGGAAATCAACCATGCAAAACGTTGGATACAGATTCCTTTTATCGACCTGACTTTCCAAACTTCCGACTTTGCAAAACTGGCACTGATACTCGTGGTGGCAAGGGAAATCACCCGCCACAAAGACTATATCAAGGATTTTAAAAATGCCTTCATGCCCATCATCATGCCCATCATCATCATTTGTGGGCTGATAGCGCCATCAGATTTGAGCACGGCGCTGGTATTGTTCGCCACTTGTTTTGCCATGATGTTCATTGGCCGTGTGGATGTGAAATTCCTGGGCTTGCTGGTGTTGCTGTGGATAGTGCTCTTTGCAGGTCTAATAGTGATTTGGCAGTTTGCCCCTGATGTGGTCAGGGTGGACACTTGGAGCACGAGGATCTCCGAATTTATGAGCGACAGGGCAGACGGTAGTTTTCAAAACCAACAGGCAAAAATCGCCATCGCCAATGGTGAAATATTCGGCAGCGGCCCTGGCAACAGCATCCAGCGGAACTATCTGCCGACGCCCTATGCCGACTTCATTTACGCCGTATTTTGTGAAGAATATGGACTTGTCGGCGGCTTCCTGCTGCTGGGCCTGTATGTGCTTTTGTTTTTCCGCACTACGAGGCTTGTCACCATCAGTGAAAAGTCATTTGGCGCAATGGTCGCCATCGGCCTCAGCCTCAACATCGTCATCCAGGCACTTTGCAATATGGGCATCGCCACACACCTTTTGCCTGTCGGTGGTTTGACCCTGCCAATGGTAAGCTGGGGCGGGACATCGGTGTTGTTTTCCTGCATTTTCTTCGGCATCATCCTCAGCGTGAGCCGCTACATAGAAGGGGCAAACGAGCGACAATTGGCAGCCGACACCCCCGGCGCTCCAGCCGCTCAACCCGGCCAACAGCAACAAGGTGGCGGTGGCGGCCAACAACAGCAAGGCGGCCAACAACAAAGTGGCCAGCAACAGCGCAAAGATTACCGGGACAACCGGGATAACAGAGGCGGTGGCGGAGGAAATTATAACAAAGGCGGCCAAGGTGGCGGCGGCGGATACAAAGGAGGAGGTCAAGGAGGGGGAGGCTATAAAGGCGGTGGCGGTCAAGGCGGCGGAAGTGGCGGTTACAAAGGAGGTGGTGGACAAGGCGGCGGTGGCCAAAAAAGAGAAGGAGGCGGAAACCGCAGCTAACCAAATGACCCAATGACCAATGACCAATGACCAATGACCTTATCGAAACCAGAACACAACCATGAAAATCATCATCTCCGGCGGCGGCACAGGCGGGCATGTTTTCCCCGCCATTGCCATAGCCGATGCGATAAAGAAACTACAACCTGAGGCCGACATCTTATTTGTTGGTGCAAAGGGGAAAATTGAAATGGAAAAAGTCCCGAAAGCGGGCTACCCCATCGAGGGGCTTTGGATCAGCGGCTTTCAGCGTTCATTGACACTTCGGAATTTGATGTTTCCTTTTAAACTCGCCCACAGCTGGTGGCGGGCCCGCCAAATCGTCCGGCGCTTCCGGCCTGATGTGGCAGTGGGTGTGGGCGGATATGCCTCTGGCCCGACGCTCAATGCGGCAGGTGCTTTTGGCATCCCAACGGTCTTGCAGGAACAGAACTCCTATCCCGGTGTGACGAATAAGATTTTGGCAAAAAAAGCCTCGAAAATCTGCGTCGCCTACGACGGGATGGAAAAGTTTTTCCCAAAAGAAAAAATCGTCCTGACGGGAAATCCAGTGCGTGCAGCAGTATTTAAAAACCTCGGCAATAAGCGGGAAGAGGGCTTGGCGCACTTTGGATTGGAAAAAAACAAGCAGACGATTTTCATTTTCGGCGGCAGCCTCGGCGCCCGCACCTTGAACGAAGCAATGGCGGCTGGGACGGAGATTTTAAAGAAAAACCCACAGGTGCAGTTGCTCTGGCAGTGCGGCAGTTTTTACCATGAACAGTTCAAAAATTGTGAAACGGCCCAACTGCCCAACGTGAAAATGCTGCCCTTCATTGACCGAATGGATTTGGCCTATACAGCAGCCGATTTGGTCATAGGCAGGGCAGGGGGCTCTATTTGGGAAATGTGCCTGGTCGGAAAACCGGCCATCCTCGTCCCTTCGCCCAATGTGGCGGAAGACCACCAGACGAAAAACGCATTGGCCCTGGTGGAAAAGGATGCGGCGCTGATGGTGAAAGATGCGGCGGCGAAAGACGAGTTACTTTGGGCAGCTTTGGAAGTTTTGAAAAACAAAGAATTGCAGGTGCGATTGGGTGAAAATATAAAGGCATTGGCTAGGCCGGATGCTGCGGACATGATTGCTAAACAAGTAATTGATTTGGTTAAAAGAAATGTCCAGATAAAATGAAAGATAGCAAGATTACAGTACAAGGCATTGATGTACGCTTGCAAATACAGCAAGATTTTGACTTTATCTGTATAACAGATATTGCCAAAAAATTCAACCCAGTGCCTACTGACATTATCAAAGCTTGGATGAGAAACCGAAACACAGTGGAATTTTTAGGTACTTGGGAAATGATACACAATGAAGATTTTAATCTGGTCGAATTCGACCAGATTAAAATGCAAACTGGGCTCGGTTCTTTTGTTTTGACAATTAAAGAATGGGTGGAAAAAACAAAGGCCATTGGAATAATGGCGAAGTCAGGCAGGTATGGTGGCACGTTTGCTCATAGAGATTTGGCCCTTGAATTTTGCTCTTATGTCAACCCAGTTTTCAAGCTATACCTGCTCAAAGAATTTCAAAGGTTAAAAGCAGAAGAAAGCCTTGGCCAACAATTGAGGTGGGATTTGAAGCGGGAACTTACGAAGGCAAATTTTTTCATCCATTCCGATTCAGTCAGGGAAAACCTGGTGCCAATGATTGATTGGAATACAAAGAAGGAAGCGATTTTTCAAGCGAGCGAAGCTGATATTTTGAACCTCGCACTTTTTGGCATGACTGCCAAAGAATGGAAAATCCAAAACCCAGAAAGAAAAGGGAATATGAGGGATTTTGCCACGATTGAGCAATTATTGGTACTTGCCAATTTGGAAAGTTTGAATGCTGAACTGATGAGGTTGGATTACGACCGGGATGTAAGAATAAGGGTTTTGCACAAAGCTGCGCAAAAACAAATGGACGTGATCATTGGATCACTGCCTGTTGATAGAATCAAAAAGTTGATTGAATGATCTCTGATTTTGAAAAGCAAAAAATGAACCTCAGCGAAATAAAAAAAATCTACTTCCTCGGTATCGGCGGCATCGGCATGAGCGCCCTGGCCCGGTATTTTTTGATGAAGGGAGTTGAAATACACGGCTACGATAAAACAGAAACGGCCCTCGCCAAAAAGTTGGTGAAAGAGGGCATGAAAATCCACTACGGGGCGGCGGATTTGAAGAAAATCCCCGCCGGACTTGACTTGGTCGTTTGGACGCCCGCCATCCCCCGTGATTTTGAGGAACTGGTGTTTTTTCAAAACAGCGACATACCCCTCAAAAAGCGGGCGGAAGTGCTCGGCATCATCAGCCGGAGCCAACGGACAATTGCGGTCGCAGGGACCCATGGGAAAACAACTACTTCCTCGCTCGTCACGCATTTGCTGCGGACGGGCGGGGTTGATTGCACTGCCTTCCTCGGGGGCATTGCCCAAAACCTCCGCTCCAATTATGTGGGTGGCGACAGCGATTGGGTGGTGGCCGAGGCCGATGAATACGACCGCAGTTTCCTGCACCTATCGCCGGAAATAGCGGTGTTGCTGAGCATGGATCCCGACCACCTCGACATCTACGGCGAGGCTTCGGCGGTGGCCGAAACGGGCTTCAAGGAGTTCATCAAAAAAACGAAGCCAAATGGCAAGGTTTTTATACAATATAGCCTTGCACAATATTTTGATAATCAGTTGTTTGAAACTTTTGGCGTAAACGATGGCATGTACCGTGCTGAAAATGTCAGGGTGGTGGACGGATGGTTCGTATTCGACTTCGTAGCTCCGGTTTCCAACCGAAGTTGGGAGGCTTTCCGCCACGAGCGGGACGGTAGGGGCCGGAGCTACGAGGAGATGCGCTGGAAAGACATCCGCTTCGCCATGCCCGGTAGGCACAATGTGGAAAATGCAACGGCGGCAATTGCGGTTGCGCTTCAATTGGGCGTCACTGAAAAGGCCACCCGCAAGGCACTGGCCACTTTCAAGGGCATCAAGCGGCGGTTCGAGTTCATCTACCGGGATGAAAAAACGGTGTTCATTGACGACTACGCCCACCACCCGACGGAAATCCGCTCGGCGGTACAGGCGGCCAGGGAACTTTTTCCTGGTAGAAAACTGACGGGCATTTTCCAGCCGCACCTTTACTCCCGCACGAGGGATTTTGTGGACGGCTTCGCCGAGGAACTAGACAAGCTGGACGAGATCATTCTGATGGACATCTACCCGGCGAGGGAAAAGCCCATCCCTGGCGTGACTTCGGAAATCATTTTTGATAAAATGAAAAACCCGAACAAAGTGCTGGTCACCAAAGCGAACGTGATGGACGAAGTGAAAAACAGGCAGTTCGACGTGGTGATGACGATTGGGGCAGGGGATATTGATACGGTGGTGGAGCCGATGAAGCGGTGGTTGAAAGGGCGGTGAAAAGCGATGTGCAGATGTGTATATCGGTTTGAATACCGAAACGGGAATTCCCGTTTCGCTTTGAAAATGCTTGATCTTGTTCCGTCATCGCGATCACGATATCGGTTTCACGTCGTTATGGGAATTACCATAACGACATGAAAACCCTTGAATTTGCTCCGTTATGCAGATCTGAATAACGGGAAAACAAAAATATGTTAGATGCTTGATAATCAAACACTTTGAACAAAATGGCTGACATCATAAAACTGGATTACGAAGGTCAAAAGATTTCCTTCGAATTTGGCGACGGAAGCAGAATGATTAATGCTACCGAAATGGCGAGACCTTTTGGTAAAAAAGTATCTGGCTTCCTAAGGCTTCAAAGTACCGAAGAATATATTCTCCTTTTGGAAAACCGATATGCAGATCTGCACATCGGTTTTCCAAAAGAGGTTTTGCGAGTTGTCAAAGGAGGGGATGCCTACAATGAAATCCAAGGCACCTGGATGGACGAAAAACTCGCCCTCAAATTCGCAGCCTGGCTATCCCCCGCTTTTGAGCTTTGGGTGTACGACAAAATTCAGGAGCTTTTGACAACAGGGAAAACAGAACTCAAAGAGACAGCCCCAACTGGTTTTTCCGCAACCCTCCGATTGCTCGCCCAACAGTGGGAAGCACAGGAGAAAATAAACGCCGATGTCAGGCAAGAGTTAGATGAAACGGCGGAACGGTTGAGCGAGTTGGAAGCCAAAATCTTGAGCACGGACGAAAAATATTACACGATAGCAGGCTATTGTTCTTTGAATGGTATTCCTTGTCCGCTGCACCTCGCAAAAGAGTGGGGCAAAAAAGCAGTGGCGTTTAGCAGCCAAAAGCA
Source organism: Lewinellaceae bacterium (assembly GCA_020636005.1). GTDB lineage: Bacteria > Bacteroidota > Bacteroidia > Chitinophagales > Saprospiraceae > UBA6168. The sequence goes on along the minus strand of JACJYR010000004.1, from coordinate 619,563 downwards.
AATACCGACTGGCTCGGCGCATGACGAACGGTATGGAAAAGTGAGGACGTACCATGAAGATATTTTGAAGCAAATAGTAAAGTAAATAGATTAACAAAACCATGTTCAACGACCCACAAACAAAAGCATCTTTAAAGCGCATCGCCTGGGTAGGCGGGGCCTTCCTCACCATCGTGCTGATAGCGGCAGCGGTGGAGCGGAAGAAGGAGATGACCGTGGCAGCCACCGTCGTGGAGGTGCAGCCATTGGAAAACGGGGCCTTGTTGATCGACAGCCTCGACGTGATAAAGATCATCGAGCGCAGCTTTGGGATGCCGCTGGACGAGCAGGCAGCCGGGCTGATTGACGAGGACCGGGTAGAGCGGGTGCTGGAAGAAGACCCCTTCGTGAAAAATGCCGAAGTGGTGCTGACCGCCAACAGCCAAATACAGATAAATGTCGAGCAGCGCCAGCCCATCCTGCGGGTGATGGACAACCTGGGCGTACAATATTATTTAGATGCAGAGGGCGCAAAAGTGCCGCTCTCCAAACACTTCGCTGCTAGAACGCTGGTGGCGACCGGCAACATCCCGCCCTACACGCCGGAGTTTTTGACCAAGAAAAAACACGGCATGAAAGACCTGTTCGCCCTGACGAACTACATCCTGGCCGACCCGCTTTGGAAGGCTATGTTCGAGCAGATTTATGTGAACAACCGGGATGAATTTGTATTGGTGCCAAAAGTCGGCGACCAGACCATCATCCTCGGCAAATGGGACGCTGACATTGAAGACAAATTCAGCCGCCTGCGCACTTTCTACAAAGAAGGCATGAGCAGGGAAGGCTGGCAAAAATATCACTCCATCGACTTGCGCTATCGTGGGCAAGTTGTATGCGAGCGTAAATAATTAAGGTATTGGCTTTCAAGTATTTTTGATTGATTTAGCTCAATCTGAAACTCAAAATCCCCAGTACCCAATTTAATAACAAGTTTTTTTTGAGCTAACTACTAAAATCATGATTATGGATTATCCAAACTTCTCCTCCCAGGATTTGGTGGTCGCCCTGGACATCGGGACCACGAAAGTCTGTGCCATCGCTGGTCGCAAAAATGAGCATGGCCGACTGGAAATTCTCGGAGTCGGCAAAGTTGAGAGCGAAGGCGTCATGCGTGGCGTTGTCAGCAACATCGAAAAAACCGTCCGTGCCATTTCCGACGCCATCGAAAAGGCAGAACGGGCGGCGGGCATGGAATTCCGGGTGGCCCATGTGGGCATCGCTGGCCAGCACATCAAGAGCCTTCAGCACCGGGGCTTGCTGACCCGAGACAACCTGCACCAGGAAATTGCCCAACGGGACATTGACCGCCTCGTCAACGACATGTACAAACTCGTACTGCCGCCGGGCGACAAAATCATCCATGTACTTCCGCAGGAATACACCGTGGACGACGAGCAAGGCATCGTTGACCCCATCGGCATGAGCGGGGTGCGCCTGGAGGCCAATTTCCACATCATCACCGGTCAGATCACGGCTACGCAAAACATTGTAAAATGTGTGGAGCGGGCAGGCTTGAAGGTTGCCAACCTTACGTTGGAACCTATCGCCAGTGCCACTGCGGTGTTGTCCGATGAGGAAAAAGAAGCGGGCGTTGCCCTCGTGGACATCGGCGGCGGCACCACGGATATTACCATTTTTAAAGACGGCATCATTCGCCACACGGCAGTCGTGCCATTCGGCGGCGGCGTCATCACCAAAGACATCAAGGAAGGCTGCAACGTCATGCAAAGCCAGGCCGAGAAGTTGAAAGTGAAATTTGGCTCTGCACTGGCCGAAGAAGTTTATGAAAACAGGATCATCACCATTCCCGGCCTGAAAGGCAGGGAACATAAAGAGATTTCCGAAAAGAACCTCGCCCGTGTTATTCAGGCAAGGGTGGAGGAAGTCCTGGACTATGTGATGTGGGAAATCCGCCGCAGCGGCTACGAGAACAAACTCATCGGCGGCATCGTGCTGACGGGTGGAGGGGCATTGCTCAACCACATCGACAAACTGACTTCCTTCCATACCGGCATGAGTACCCGGGTGGGTGTGCCCATCGAGCACCTGGCGCATGGCTACAGCGAGCAACTCAGCAGCCCTGTGTTTGCTACGGCCATTGGCCTGTTGCTGAAAGGCATTCAGGATGTGGAAGACGGCAAGGTGCGTTATGAAGAGATGCGCCAGCCTCAGCAGCCACAACAACAGGAGGAAGAAGTGTTTGAAGAAATGGCCGGCGCCTCCACTGGCTCAGGCTTTTTCGACAAGATTTTCCAGAAAACAAAAGAATGGTTCCAGGCTGAACCGGATTCTGAATTCTAAATCCATTTGTGTTTATGTGCTTAAGTGTTTATGTGTTTTTGGGAAACTGAAACACATAAACACTTAAACACTAAAACACCCAAAAAAAGCAGTTATGATTTTCAAATTAATAGACGAAAAAAACGACACACCTATCATCAAGGTCATCGGTGTCGGCGGCGGCGGTAGCAATGCCGTCAACTATATGTTCAAGCAAGGCATCGTCGGTGTTGACTTTGCGATTTGCAACACGGACAAGCAAGCCATGGAGCAAAGCCCCGTGGCCACCAAAATCCAACTCGGCCCAACCCTGACGGAAGGAAGGGGCGCCGGCTCAAAACCCAACATCGGCAAACTCTCCGCTGAGGAGAGCATCGAGGAGGTGAAAGCCTATCTCGGTAACAATTGCAAGATGATGTTCATCACGGCCGGTATGGGCGGTGGTACTGGCACGGGCGCAGCGCCAATCATTGCCAAGGCTGCCCAGGAAATGGATATCCTGACGGTAGGTATTGTCACCCTGCCATTTACTTTTGAAGGCAACAAGCGGGTGAGCCAAGGCCACGATGGCCTGGATGAGTTGAAAAAATACGTGGACACCATCATTGTCATTTCAAATGACAAACTGAAAGCAATCCACGGCAACCTGACCATTTCGCAGGCATTTTCGCAAGCCGACAATATTTTGTCAACGGCGGCGAAGGGCATTGCCGAAATCATCACCGTTCCCGGTTACGTCAACGTTGACTTTGAAGACGTGAATACGGTCATGCGTGATTCAGGCGTTGCCATCATGGGTACGGCCATCGCCGATGGTGAGAACCGTGCGAAGCGTGCCGTGGACGAGGCATTGAACTCCCCGCTGTTGGAAGACAACAATATCAAAGGAGCGCAGCACATCCTGGTCAATATCACTTCTGGCAAAAAAGAAGTTACGATGGAGGAGATTTTTGAAATCACCGAATTCGTGCAGGAAGAAGCTGGCCAGGGCACGAATCTCATTTGGGGTAACTGCTACGATGAAAGCCTGGGCGAAAAATTGAGCGTGACTATCATTGCCACAGGTTTTGAGCGCCACATCAAAAAACCTACGCTGCAAGGTGGAAAGCCTGCCTCCAATGCGACACCCGTCAAAGTGTCGCTCGACGACGACATCCAGCCAAAAAAAAACATTTTGAGTACGCTGGGTTTTGATGACAACAACGACAGATCAAATACCATTGAGTTTCCAGATGTGACGGAGCGTTTTGGCAAATACCACGAGCCATACATGCGAGAGCACCGTGACCAGGAAGCCGAGGAGCGCAAGCACCGGCTGGAAGCGGAGCGCCGCCGCAAGGAGCGCCTGGCCGCATTAGCCAACAAGCCAAAATTGAGCAACCCGCAAACAGTCAATGAGTTGGAAAACGAACCCGCCTACCTCCGCCGTGGCGTCAACCTCGACGACGTGCCCGGCTCGGAAGAATTCGCCTACTCCAAGTGGACGATCTCCGAAAACGAGGACGAGCCCCAGTTCAGGGAGGGCAATTCGTTCCTGCACGACAATGTTGATTAATGGATAGATGGCTGAATGGTTAAATGGTTGGAATAGCTGGAATGGTTGAATGGCTGTGGGTTTTGACAGTACCAACCATCCGACCATCCAACCATCCAACCATCCAACCATCCAACCATCCAACCATAAGATTTTAATTTTAGCCATCATAACTTGCTAAACCATGATCGGGCTTGGGCATTCGTTTGCCCAAGTCTTTTTTTATTTGGCTACCTGCCAGGTATTAAAGACTGAATTGGATGCTTGGCACAAAGTTTGTCCCTCCGTTCACGAATTCCTATCTCATCTTTTCCCCAATTTTTTTCCCTCCCATCTCAATTTTCCCAGGTATTACAACTGATTTTGCAACATTTTTTGCTTCGGATTCCCCATTTTTTCAAGGGGTTTTTTTCAGGGGCACATAACAACAAAGACTATTAGGACATGATTTTCACCACCACTATCAGAACCTGGTATTTCCTCTCCTACCTAAAACACTGCGGCTACATAGCCGTGCAGACCCATTCTTACTTCCCCCTGCCGGCCTGCGGGATCATCACGTAACAACATCACCACCAGGTTTCTCCCTACCTCATTTGAATTTAGCATAGACCACGAACACAACTAACTCACTTCAACATCAGAATTATGAACAGAGGCTTACTCACTTCCATTTTGTGTACACTCTTTGTTACAACAGTTGGATGGGCGGCCAATCCCAATGGCGATTTGCGTATTCAAATGCTTGACTACTACAACCTGGTAGTTGATCACAACATCCAAACGCCGGCGGGGGCAAGCCCGAAATCTGTTTACATCGGCGTAAAAATTTGTAATGACGGCGGCAACGACATGACAGATGCCTTTGCCTACATCGGCAATTACAATGCAGGTACACCGGGGATTTACCCTACCACCACGCCCTCGGGCATGCCCTATTCGGGCACCTTTTCATTTACGCACGAGGGCGGTACAGCCGATGCTACCCGTTTTATCGGAAACCTCGCTGGCGGCCAATGCGTCACCCAATATTGGCTAGTGAGCTATCCTTTGGTGGATGCCAACAACAAACCCGTTTTTGGAAGCAAACCTGACCAGACCGACGACCTGCACCTTACTTATGATGTGTGGGCTTCTGCAAAAGACAACGGGGTGAGCCGAATTGCCAACGACAGCAAGACGGTCCAACTGAGGGCGGAGATTTCTGCCAGCTCCAATAAAATATGGCCCAACAACGCAAACCAAGTCCCCAGTCAGTATAGAAATGCTTTTCCCGATAAACAACTTGGGTGGAGAATGGTCGGCAATCCTTCCCAACCCGGTTCAACTTTTACCGTGGAGGGTATTTGGTTCCGATTAGGTAATGTGAACAAGGGTTTTGACAACGACGGGGATTTTCAAAAGGACTATAATTTTCTCTTGCAGCCCATTGGCGACCCTTCGGTTTTTGATCCAAAATGCTTCCGGCTTGTAAAAGTATCGGGGCTTATTGTCATTAAATTACAAGGCAATCAAACGACATCATTTGAGTTTGAAGACCAAATGCACTTTGAGGACATGCCTACCAACAATACGGACATACACGGGATGGTCTTTTATGAATTCGCAGTTTTGAATGGCCCCTGCACTTCCCAAGTCACCCCATATCAAGAGGCAGCATCTGGTCAAAACACCGAAAAGTTCAATTCAGATTTCGGTGCCTGCGCTACCATGACCTCCGTGGCATCCCAGTCCGATTGTGAAATAGCGGCCGTTGCCAGCATCCAAAAAGGTAATCAACTGAACATCACCTTTTCCACTCAAAATTCATCCAGCCAGCCGATAGGTTCTTCCAATCATAATTCACTGTTAGTGTTGCAAGGCGAGATTCCAGCGGGGACAGAATATGTGGGCAGCACGGCAGCCAATGGCAATACGTTGCCTTCGGGAACTACAGCCACTGTATTATACTCTACCGACAATGGGCAGTCTTGGACCAAAACCGAGCCTGTGCCTGCCTCTTCAGTTACCAATGTTGAGTGGTGGCTAAATAAGCCGCTTCAGCCAGGCCAGTCTGCCCAAGTTACCTTAGGGGTAAACGTACCCATTGCTTATGCCAATTCAACTGTTGAAATAGCTGGTGGGCTTTCAATTGGTGGCGCCGATCCTTTCAGTGCTTGTTCTGCCACCACCATAGTGGTTGGTGGTTACACCATTGATGGAACCGTATTCGCTGATAACGGAGCAGGAAACGGCGTTTTAGGGAATGGCGTGAAAGAGGGGAGCGAGCCAGGATTGGGCAATGTAACGGTAAGGGTATATGATGATACAGATAATGATGGGGTACATGACACTTCCGATCCGCTGGTCGCCACCGCTACAAGTGCATCAAATGGTACATTCAACATCGAAAACCTGGCCTTGGCAAAATATTTTGTCGTGGTAGATGAAAATGATACGGACATTCCTTCCAACTACGTGAATACCACGAGGGCAAAAGTCTATTTGGTGGACATTGCCAATGGAAACCATACAGCCAATTTTGGCTTTGCACCAATTTTGAAGGTGACCAACACGCTTACCTCCAGCAATCAAACCTACGAATCTCAAAATGTAACGTATGAGGTAGCCATCCAAAACCTCAGTTATTCGCAGGATGAAGACAACTCGTGTACGACCATTGCATGGGCCAGCCAATTGGATCCTGCCACCAACTGGGAATACAATAAAAATAACTTGCTGGGTGCGCCCGATGTCCACCTCGCCTATCCGTCCACTTGGTCAAAAACAGCCAAGGTCAAGGGATTTGACTTTAGTGGCCAAACTGGAAATATTGAAAAGGTCGAATTGATATTTTCCATCTGTTTAGATTACAGTGTTTACAATGACTACCTCGTTATTTCCTTCCAGAAAGAAGATGGGACGACGGTAGTGGTACCAGATCCGGGACTTGGGAAATACTCCACACCAAGCATCAATGACTTTGTTGGGCCGCCCAATATCGGTTTCATTATTTTGGACGTGACCCAATACCAGGACTGGACCTGGGATATGTTCGATGCCAACTGGGCCATCACCATGAACGGGGTCATCGTGAACTCCAACGATGGCGCACACCAATACACGGATGCCATCGGTGTAAGGGTTACCTCTGATTGTGGCGCAAGCTCTTCTGGTGAGCCTGGCAATGCCTGTACCACGGTTGACGAGTTGCCGTTTACCTACCATTACGATCAGACGAAACTCCAATATCTCAGTTCCACAGTGCCGCCAAGCAGTGTATCCAATGGCAAAGTGACATTTAACAACCTTGCACCACTGTACCCAAGCGAAGTCAAAAACATCAACCTGACGTTCAAAGCGCTCAACCCTGGTATCAACTCCACCAACAACACGGTAACGACCAAGGCTGTCGCAACCTACAGCAATGACTGTGACGCACAATTGGTCGTGGACAGCTCATTGGCACAGACCGTGACCATTGCCAACCTGGGTTCCGTAACCGGATATGTCTTCGGCGATGCCGATGGGGATGGCTGGAAGGGCGTCTATGGATACGAAACAGGCGTGGATAATTTTATCCCCAATGTGAAAATGAAATTGTACGGCTGCGTAAACAACAGCAATAATTTGATTTATCCAGCCGGCAACTCTAATAAAAGCTGTACACACAGCAACAATGGCGGCCATTGGCAATTAATGAAGGCAGACACGACGGGGGATGATGGCAAATTTTTCTTCACCGGCGTTGCCAACGGGTACTATTATATCGAATTGGATGAAACTTCCTTGACAAACTCAGCAAATCAGACCGCTGACCCTGACAAAACGAACGGTCTGGCTGGTTCTTCTGCCGATGCCAAGTGGAAAAATCCGAGCAGTTCTTTAAAGTATTTGGGTATTGTCGGTATTGGCAACGATCACTACAATGTGAATTTTGGCTATCATGTCCAATCCACCATTTCTGGTACGGTATGGGAGGACGTGAACGGCAATGAAATCAAGGATGCATCTGAGCAAACCATTGCCAATGCTCCTTTGGAGTTTGTGCACAGTGGCTGTACTGCTGGTTCAAACTGCCCGGTCATCCTGACCAATGGTAGCGGACAATACACTTTCACGGAAGCAGTGCCAGGGGTACAATATACCGTGAGCGTGCATTTGGACGACGTCCAGGGCGCCGAATCATGGATTGTCACCTACGAACCCGATGGCTCGCCGAATAACAGCTTCCCTGAATCCGTCGCCACCGGCCAACAACTTTTTGATCAAAATGTCGGCTTGCAGGCTTCCGGCGACTTGAATATGGGCGGGATTGTGTACTACGACTGGATGGGGAATGCCCACCGCAATGCGGAAGACGAGGGAATCGGGAACGTTGAAATGAAGTTGTACCTGGATGTGAACAAGAACGGGGAGGTGAACAATGGCGATCAATTGATCCAGACCCTTCACACCAACTCGGATGGCAGTTACCTTTTTGCCAACAAACCTGCCGGAAGCTACGTCATCACGTTGGAGGAAAATAGCCTGCCTATTTTCCCCAAACAAACAGAAGACCCAGATGAATACGGGCCTTGCACGGTTTGCGATGCCAAAACGGCCATATCAGATGCGTCGTTTACGGTGTCCGTTACTGATAATTGGAACTACTACAACCAACAAAATGCAAATTGTGAAATTTGCGATGAAGGATATACTTCCACCAATGACCCGCCTTATGCAAGCAACAACCTCGACATCCTGAATTTCACCGACCCGATTGGTAGTGCTACTGCCTGTATCACTGAATTGGCGGTAACATTTAACGTAGCCGCTTCAGATTTTGAAAAGAGCTACAGCACTTCGCAGGTGGACAATATCAATTACTATTATCCTATTGAATTGAATGGCGTCCAGATTGGTACGTTCAACCCAAAGGAGCTGCCCTATTGGTGCAACATCTGCGAAAGCATTACGCTCGTATTTCCTGTCAATTTAGCAGTAATTCCATACAACTTTGGTGGAAACAATACTTTGGATGTGAACTTCCGCTCCTTCAATCAAAGCAAGCCGAGCAACCAGCGCCAGGATATTTGCGTAGCTGACATCCAAATGGAGTTTCGTGCTACCAGTTGTTCCGGCAACTTCCTGGAACTTGACTTTGGCTACCAGCCATCAGGAGGGGAAGGCGAAGTTTCCGGTTATGTATTCCTCGATGCCAATGCAAACGGCGTCAAGAATACCAACGAATCAAAAATCGCAAACATTGAGGTGCAGCTGCAAACTGATCGAAACAACGACGGTATTTTCAACACCATTGAAACGACTACGACGAATGCAAATGGCGATTATCTCTTTGACGAACTGTTGGACGGTACTTATAAGGTGATTGTCAATAAGACGGATACAGATTTACCAACAGGCGAGGCTGGTGAAAATGCCAGGTTGACCACTTTGGAAAACCATACTGTTGAGATAGAGGATGCTAAAATGGTATCCAACAATGGCGTAGCTTGCACAAACAACTGCGCCAACCATCCACCTGCTTTTGGTTTCACCCTGCCAGGTTCCGCAACAGGTTTTGTTTTTTCTGATGACAATGCCAACGGCACACAGGACCAGCGGGAAGAAGGCTTGGCCAACGTGAGGCTTTATATCTGTAACACAGCTGACGGATACTGCGATGCGACCAATGCTTTGGACACGGTCATAACTACTGATGGCTCAGGGGCCAACCCAATCGGATACTATCTTTTCCCGGGCCTGGAAATGGGCAGCTATACCATAGCAGTTGATCCAACCACCGTTCCCGACCGGTATGATCTGACGGCCGATCCAAGTACAGACGGCATTCCTTGCTATTCACCATTGGACATAAATGATCCCAACTTTGACTTCCTGAGTGCTGAATGCGACCACCAAATGAAAAATATAGAACTAACATTTGGGATCCAGTTCGCTGGCGCTGACTTTGGCTACCAGCCTCCCGGTTGCATCGGCGGTACGGTTTGGTTCGACGACGACGAGAATGGCAACATGGAAACGGATGAGGATGGTATTTGCGAAACCAAATTGGAAATTACCAACACCGTGCCCGTGACAGACGGCACCACGAGCTACAATCCGGGCGAATTCGTGGATTCAACATTTACCGACAACGATGGCGTATATGTTTTTACCAATATCCCTGACGGTACTTTTGAAATAGAGGTGTTCCCCGCAGATTCTACCACGCTTACCTACGATGTGGATGGATTCTACCTTGACAGCCTCGTAGTTGTCACTGTGGATAGTGGCGAAGTGACCAGCATTTCAAACCCCTGGTGTACTGGGGAATGCTCGTTGGAAATTGACTTTGGCATCACCAATGGGTTTATTCATTCATTGTCAGGTATTGCCTGCTTGGATTGGGATGAGGACGGACGTTGCGATACAGGCGGGGAAACTTTCCCGGAAGGCACCATCGTCAATATAACCGATACGCTCGGCGTTTCGTATGGTCAGACTACCGTGGCAGCCGATGGGTCATTCTTCTTTGATAATTTGCCGCCTATACACATGGTTGTTTCTGTTTCTAAAACTGCAGCACCATTGCGCCTAACCTCCTTGACCACTTCCTTGGGCGACACACCTGCTTACGATGTGAAGGATAGCGAAAACAACGCCTACCAATATGTGGCTGTGAACGGTGACATCACCGATATGCACTATGGCTTTACATTTAGCGATACGTTTGATGTGGGCGACCTGCCACCTCCTTATATCACCAGGGTGGACGGTTCAGCGCCTGGCCCTGCACATATTTTCCCCGCCATTTCAAACTTATATCTCGGCAACCTGATAGATGCGGAAAGCGAGCCTTCTATCCTTAGCAATGCCAGCGGTGACGATGCCAATGGTGTTGATGACGAGGACGGTATTACTTTCTCCACGCCAGCCAACTGGCTGGTCGGGCCAAATGGAGGCTCCTTAACTGCCAATGTACACGGCACAGGCCATTTAGTAGCCTGGGCCGACTTCAACAACGATGGCGACTTCGACGATACCAATGAAATGCTGATTGATGCCCCTGTTGCCACGGGCAACACCAACTTCAGCTTTACCATCCCAACAGGCACTGACCTGACGGGCGGTACGGATATTTTCTTCCGCTTCAGGCTTTTCGAGCAAAGGCCATTTTCCCCAGCAACTTCCTACAACGGCATCGTGGAAAATGGGGAAGTGGAAGATTACATGGTGTCTATATGTAAAAACCTGACCAATGCGGGCACTATTGAAGGTGCCGAGACAGGCTGCAACGGCTTTGACCCAACTGCCATCACGGAAAGCACCGCAATCTCTGGCGGCAGTGGCACGATTGAATACCAGTGGCAGCAAAGCATTGATGGCGGCGTCACTTGGACAGACATCCCCGGTGCAACCAGCTCCACTTACGATCCAGGCGCCATCACACAAACAACCCGCTACCGGCGGAACGCCAGGCGTTCCCGCTGCGGAAGCTTCATCAGTTCCAATACCGTTACCAAAACGGTGCTGACCAATTTTACAGACCCAGGCCTTATTGTGGGCGACGAGGATTTCTGCGGCATTTTTGATCCGGACATCATCCTGAACGTACTGGCGCCAAGCGGGGGCACGGGCATCGGAACCGTAAGCTACCAATGGCAGCAAAGCACCGACGGCGGCACAACCTGGCTGGACATCGCCAATGCCAATTCGGAGTTTTACAACCCGGGCATCATCAGCCAGACCACAAAATACCGCAGAGGTTCCAGGAAGTCACCTTGTGGTGTCTTCTTGTACTCGAACGAAATCACCAAAATGGTGGCGGTGAACTACACCAGCTCCGGCACCATCGGGGGCGACGAATCCGTCTGCGGCAGCTATGATCCATCCAACATCGTCAGTCTTTCCCTCCCGGGTGGCGGAACGGACGGCTATCAGCAATATCAATGGGAATTGAGCACGGACGGAGGTGTCAACTGGTCGAATATTTCGGGCGCCCTCAGTGAGACCTATGACCCTGGTGTGATTGCACAAACCACCAAATACAGGAGGAAAGCACGCCGCACCCCATGTGCTGTGTGGGTGAACTCCAACATCGTTACCAAAGAGGTCAGGAACTTTCCGGTGGCCGTTATCTCAAATGCGCCCACTTCCATCAGCGGAAACCTTTGCGAACTGACAGATTACGAATTCAAAGCCGCTGATGCCGGTGCAGGTGCTGCTTATAGCTGGAACTTCGGAAGCTATGCCACCCCGGCCACGCTAACAGGCAGGGGATCCCACTATGTGCAATTCGATGTGCCAAATGGCACGGCACTTACTTCGACCTCCGTTACTTTGACGACCACCTTGAACGGCTGCGTGTCAAATGATTCCAAATCCCTGACATTCAGGCCGGAAATTCAAATTTCAAATGTCACTTCGGTTCATCCGAACTTGTGCAAGACGAACAACGGAAGCATTACCATTTCAGCTACCTACCCGGCTGGCACCTCGGTTGAATACAGCGTGGATGGCGGGGCCAATTGGGTGAGCAACAACTACATACAGAACCTCGGTGCCGGTGTTTACGAAGTCCGGGTGAGGTACGTCGGGGGCGACTGCTACGAAACCTTTGGAATCGTAACTTTGTCAGATCCCCCTCCCGCAGCCGATATCCTGGTATCTTCCAGTGAGGAGTGTACTGGTTCGGCAGTGACGGTACAGGCCGTTGCCACTACTGGCACGCCTTCTTTCACATGGGTATTTGGCAACAGTGCGACACCCAGCACGGCTACGGGTGCAGGCCCACACATCATTACGTTTGCCAATGGCGGTGCTGCGCCGATTGCCGTCACCATGGAAGATGGAGCTTGTATTGGCGTCAGCGATACCACTATTGCCATTGTTGAAAATTATACCAACGGAGGGTCGATCCTCGGAGGTGAAACCCTCTGCAATTCCTTCGACCCGGCACCCCTTTTGGCAGGGGCCAATCCTTCCGGCGGCTCAGGCGGCACAACGGTTTACCAATGGGAATACCGGGAAGACGATGGAGCCGGCGGCTGGACCTCCTGGATGGACGTAACCGGTGCCAATGCCGCCAGTTTCGATCCCAGTTCATTAACCAAAACCACGCAATACCGTCGGAAAGTGCGCCGTGCCCCATGTCCAAGTTGGATCTATTCCAATGAACTGGCGGCCATTTTAGTTAAAAAACCAAACCTCGGCGACGACAACTACTTCACCGTTTGCCCTGGCTTCCCGCATACCGACAATGTGATGTCAAACGACCTGAACCTCTCCAATCCTACCTTGTCCATCCTGACGCAGCCGACCAACGGTTCATTGGACATGGACACAGATGGCGAGTTCATTTACAACCCCAACACCACCTTCTGCGGTACGGACGAATTCATCTATTTTGTCTGCAACGATGGGACGGGATGTTGCGACACTGCTCAAGTGGTGATTGACCTGACAGATACGAATGCACCTTCCATTGTCAACGTGCCGCCCAATATCACCATCAGCTGCGATGACCAGGTACCCCTTGCACAAGCCGTTGAAGTGGTAGAAAACTGCCAGGCCGTCTCCCTGGGTATGGACGAATTTATCACCCAGGGTACCGATAGCTGCGCTTTGCACAATTACCAGAAAGTCAGGATTTGGAACGGTGTGGATTATTGTACCAATAATGCAAGTGCACAACAGATTGTCACCATTGAAGACAACACCGCTCCCGATATATACCGGATTTATACCTTGCCCAACGGAAAGCGTATGGTAGCCGGTGTGATGGAAAACGTTTCTGAACACTGGAAGACGGTCAAACTGCCGGTTCAGTTTACCACACAGCCAATCATCTTCGCCCAGGTCACCACCCGGAATGAAGCCACCCCCGTTGTGGTTAGGCTGCGAAATATTTCGACCACGCAGTTTCAGCTGCATCTGGCGGAAGAAGAAGCCAACGATGGTACCCATCTCAAGGAGAATGTGGCATGGGTGGCCTTCGAGAAAGGTGCGATGGGCGGCAGCGACCCGTTTGAGGTGGGTTCCTGGTTGCTTAATGGTAGCCCGGTCAATAAAACGCTGGGTCAATCCTATCCAGGCATACCCGATTTCTTTGCGGCGGTCCAAACAAATAACGACGGGGATCCGGTCAACCCCCGGATCGACAACCTCGCCACTGGCAGCGTTGATATTTGGATAGCCGAAGAAACCTCGCTCGATGGCGAAACTACCCACAATCTGGAGACCGTAGGTTACCTCGCCATGTATGGAACGGGCGACGTCAAGACCATCACCGGGGAGGTGATCGGCGAATCAGGTAAAGTAACCACTACTACTTCCCTGCAAAGTATTGCCCTCAAGCACAAATACCACAACCCGGTGGTAATCATTGGTGCTATCGGCGTCAACGAGCACGAGCCTGTAACTGCCAGGGTAGTGAATGTAACGGCTAGCAGTTTCAGTGTGCAACTGGAGGAATTTGACTACCAGAATGGAACGCACCAGGCTGAAAACCTCTCCTACCTGGTCATCGAAGGCAGTTTGCCCTTCGACCGCACGGTGTCCTGCAATAGCATCCCTGCCCCCTTGCAGATCGGGACGGAAATCGTGGCTGTTGACAACTGCGACGCCACCATCAAACTGACCCGGACGGATGGTTCGAATACTTTTGATTGTCAAACGGATACCACCTTCACCCGCACATGGTTCACGATTGACGACTGTGGGAATGCAACTGAACTCGTTCAAACTTATCTGCTCATTGATACTATCCCTCCGACTTTTACGGTGCCAGCTACTGCTACCATCGTTTGCAATGACAATAAAGACAACCTCAACCTGACCGGCGACGTAACTGATGAGGCGGACAATTGCGCAATCCTGCTCGATGCCGTTTATACCGACAATCTTGCTAACCTGTTTGTGTGCAACGGATATATCATCCGAACCTGGACACTGGAAGACGATTGTGGAAATATTACTTCCAAACAGCAACTGATTTACGTTGCCCCACAAAACGATAACGATCATGACGGGGTGGTTGATTATTTCGACCTGGATGATGACAACGACGGCATCCCAGATGCCGTGGAAACTAACCACGACGACGATGGCGATGGTATCCCTAATGACAAAGATTTGGACAGCGACAACGACGGCATCCCGGATTTGATAGAGATTGGTGGCATTGACACCAACGGCGATGGGGTTATCGACAACGTGGGCGGGAATGGATGGGACCACGATAACGACGGCTTTGCTTTCGAGTTCGACGGCAATGACATTGATACTTCTTTTGCAAGTTCTGTCACCATCAACATCACCTCCGTAATCAACGACCGGGATGGTGATGGGATACCCAATTTCCTCGACCACGACAGCGACAACGACGGCATTCCCGACCTCGTCGAGATTGGCGGAGTGGACACCAACGGCGATGGTATCATTGATTATCCTGTGCCGGGCGACCCGACCTCGATGGTTGACAATGACCACGATGGTTTCAACGACCATTACGATCCCGACGATGACAATGTGCCCGGGCCGGAAGATACAAAAGACCCACTTGTTGTTTTTGATGGTAACAACTACGGCGGCGGCCTGACCACCGACAACCGGGACGCCGATGGCGACACCGTGCCCGATTTCCTGGACAGCGACAGCGACAATGACGGTATTGCAGACCTCATCGAAGCAGGCGGCATTGATACCGACGGCGATGGCAGGATAGAAATGACGGGTACTTTTGTAGATATTAACGGCGATGGCTACCACGACGTCTATGCTTCCAATCCGCTCATCGTTACGGATGGCGACGGCGCCAAGGACGATGACCGGGCCGAAGACACCGACGGCAACGGCACGGTCTTCATCGGGGGCGACCAGGATCGTGACGGGGTGCCCAACCACCGTGACACTGACAGCGACAACGACGGCATCCTCGATACCCACGAGTCGGGAACCATTGCCAGGGATGACAACTCGGATGGTCGCATTGACAACTTCAGCGACACCAACTACAATGGCTTTGACGACGTTGCCGAAGGATCTTCCAATATCCTCACCGAAACAGATGGCTCCACCATCGACGGACGCCCGGAGGACAGCGGCGACGCTGATGAAACGGCCTACCTTACAGCCCTGCCGGATGGGTCTTTTGCCTCCGGCAATGGCAACCCAGATGTGGACGACGATGGGGACAACATCCTGAACTTCCTCGACAGCGACTCCGACAATGACCTGCTGTACGATATGTTTGAAGACAAAAACCACAACGGCATTTTTGACAGTGGCGAGACGGATCTCTACAACGCAGATACCGACAACGATTCCATCTTCGATGGTGTGGAAGACAGCAACCACAACGGTATCTTCGAATTTGGTGAAACGGACCCGCTCAACCCCGATACCGATGGCGATTTGTTCCTGGATGGCGAAGAAGACTTGAATGCGGATGGAGTTGTCAATCCAACGGAAAGTGATCCGCTCAACCCCTGTGATCCAATGTTGAGCGACCAATGCCGTGGGCCTGTCGTCAATGTGAAAGTCAAACTACTGGGAGGACTGGTTGGAGCCGACGCCGATACAACCAACATCATGCGCGACGATCTCCGGTTTAAAAATATCATTCCGACCAAAGAGCCTTACACGCTGATGACCCATATCCAGCATATTGGTTTGGGAACAAATACAAACGGCGGATCCGGCTCAGGCACCAACGGACAAAGCAATACAGATCCCAATGCGGGCTACAAAGAAAGTATTTCACCCGGTTTGATGTACATCACGGGCAACGATGCCCCGGTTGACTGGGTTTTGGTGGAGCTGAGGGATCCCGTAATTCCTGACAGCATCATCGCAACCCGTGCGGCAGTACTGCAAGCTGATGGCGATGTTAGAGATCTGGACGGATACAGCTACGTCACCTTCACCGATGTGCGGAGCGGAGAATACTACGTGTCGGTCAGGCACCGAAACCACCTGGGGGTAATGTCCGGCAATCCTTACCTGCTTTCGCCGCAGCCAACGTTTATTGACTTTACTGACGCCGGCACGGAGCTACACGAAGGAGATAAAGCGATGGCCAAGATCAACGGGGAGCGGGCGATGTGGCCTGGCGATTTCAGTGCCGATGGCAAGGTGATCTTCCAGGGGCCGCACAACGACATCCTGTACCTGTTCCACAAGGTGATCACCAGCCCGCTGAATACGGGCCAGATCGCCAACTTTATCGAACCGGGCTACAGCCAGTCCGACCTGAACATGGATGGCCTGAGCATTTTCCAGGGGCCTGGCAACGACCGGGCACAGGTACTGCTCTACGCTACCATGTCAACCGCTGAGAACTATCTTGGGCTGGCGAACTTTATCCTGTTTGAAAAACTTCCGTAAAACGAACAGGAACGAGAAGTGGCTACCTGCTAAGAAGCAACCCTTTAAGATCTTATGTTTGAATTTCTGCAAAAAAGCCCGGTGGGATGATTCCCGTCGGGCTTGCTGCATGTTTATGGGCAGCTCTGCTGCTTACTGTATTTTACTTCCCCCTCAAAGGCTCAAGCCCTGGCTGCCTGCATTCAGCCGGCGTGTTGGCGACCTGGGAGAGGTCAAACATTGGTAGAACGGCATATCATTCAGCAACTGCCGGTATTCCGCCTTCGTGTTGGCGACCTCGGAGAGGTCAAAAATTGGTAGAAAGGCATGGAAAAATCGGATTTCGACCTCGGAGAGGTCGTATGTTCACTGGCTGCGACCTCTCCGAAGTCAAAATACAGGATGCTTTTACCATTTTCTCTTCTACCAACATTTGAACTCTCCAAGGACACTAAAACGAGTAACTTGAAATCATAATAGAGCCTTGATTTTTACAGATTAAGCTTAGGATCAAAGGAAAAATAATCCCGATTTCGCATCGCATAGGCGTCAACTTAAATTTATTTCATACAAAAATTCGAGATAGCATTTTCGGGATTTTCGTTTGTCATGGGAATAATATCTGGCAAGCTCACCGATGAAAACATCGAGGTCGCTTGCCAAAAGTATTTCCCAAAACCGTTCTTTGACAAAATCGGCGAACAGCAGCATGCTGATGAATTTCTTCTTTTCTTCGTAAACCCGGTGCACAAAATACCCATACCAAGCCCCCATTGTCAAGGTCAACCAAGCAAGCATCAGGTAGATGGTCATGGCTGCCCTCGGTGGCGATATTGTTTCCCTGCCTTCGAAGAACTTGTCCAGGTTGAACTTGCTTTTCCAACACTTGAACACTATTTCAATGCGCCAACGGTACCGGTAGGCCCTGATGATGTCCCGGCCCCCCCAGGTTTCCTTGTTGACATTTGTTATGAAAATGGTCCAGCCCAGCAGTTGGATGTACTCTCTGGAATGGGCGGCCTTTGCACTGCGGTCAGTACGGGCCTTGTGCTGCCTCATCCGTTTGGCCTCTTCAGGGGCTTCGATGGCCACCAGGCGGACTGGCAGTTTCTCCTTGCCCCCCAGCAATATTTCCTTGTCAAGGACTTGGCGGCCTGCTTTTTTCAAAGCCTTGAGCTCTTTCAGCAAATCCATTTTTTCCCCGGTCTGCGCATCAAAAACGGTTGTCCCAAAGCGGAGGCGGGACAGGAAAAACGCCTTTTTCTCCATGATCGCCCGGAAGGCGGCCAGCACAAAATACCCTTTGTCCCGGATCACAAGGCAGCCTGCCGTGAGTATTTCAACGATACGGTGCGCAAAACCCTGGTCATTTTCACGGTAACTCCCCACAAAAACCCCTTCGTAGGATTCACTCACCAATTCCATGCGCAACTGTATGCGGGCAGTGGCACATTCCCCGTGGGTTTTGCTGTGGGGGCCGGGGTAGAAAGATGACAGGTTGCGGGGCAGCCCCACACAGGTGCTGTCCTCAACATAGACCTCCTTGAACGGTGCGAAGAGGGCAACCCCCTGGTGGCCGTTTGAGGCCGTGCACTGTTTGAGTACAAACCCCAAAAGTTGGCGGGCAAAAGCTTCGTGCCTGAACTGGAGTTTTTTTTGGAGGCCTTGTTTGGAGACCAGCTTTTGGGTCAGCCGCCCTATGCTTTTTGCCCAGTCCCTCAGCCCCGTCTGCCCAAGCTGTACCATCATGCAAAAACCAAGAAAAAAACTATATCCGGTGACTTTCCTCGGCTCCCGCTTTTGGAAACCGCTACTTTTTGCGATGGCGTTTATTTGTTGTTCGCCAATTTTTCGCTTAATTTGTTCCAACTTAATTTTCATATGCTGTTTAGGTGTTCTGAATGTTGATTTGAACAAACCTAAGCAGCATTTTTATTTTATCTAATCATATTCGGTTTTTTTAAGTTGACGCCTATGCGATTTCGCATCGGGATTATTTTTATAAAACCCCTTCCAGTACTGGGGTTTCAAAATCAAAATAGGAAGGCTCTTCCCTTCTTTGAGGTGAAATACAGACTTTTAGGCGGAGAGGCCGGGTTATCAAACCCGGCGGTTCCGGCGCCAAGATTATTTTATCAACTCAAAGCGCCGAAAGCCACGCAAATCACCCCCGGCAGATTTTAAGACCGCCAAATAACTGCCGGCGGGGCAGCTACCCATATCTACCTCCTGGCTCGTTCCGCTAATGGTCAACCGCTTCACCTGCCTGCCATTGAAATCATAAATCTCAAGTTGGCCATCCATCGCTTCCTCCAGTTGGAGGCGCATCGTACGAACGGCAGGATTGGGATAGAGGCTGATGGACAACGGTGGCAACAGGTCATGGGTGGCATTGACAAAATCCTTGAGCCATAAAGCGGTAATTTCGTCTTTGCTGAGGTCGTTTTTTACCTGTACCAACGGAAAGGCGAGGTTGTTCTCATTGGTCCACCAGTTATAGTTGATGATCGTATCGGGCCCACCGGCGTTTAGCAGGGACCAGATGCTGCCCTGTGAGGCAAAGGCGGAATCCCTGGAAATTTCAGTTTCCTTGAAACGCAGGGTTTCATAGGCGCCCAATGGGGTGGTCATGGTACCGAAAGCATCAATGACCACGCTCCTTTGTGTTTGTGTGACAAGCCTGAGGCTGTCGTAGGGCGCTCCGGGCAAAAAGTTTTGCACCTGGATTTTTTGGCGGGTGGTTTCATTGTAGGTGTCGTTCAGGTTCGCAGGGAAACGAAGGATACTTTGCCCTGGGTTGAACTCTATTTTGGCAGTGATTTGAAAACCGCTGTAGGAGAAAGTCCCGTAGCTGCCGACGGCTTCCAGCCTGTCGTTGGTTTTGGAAAAATACAAAAACGTATCGCCCACCATTGCGGCCAGGTTGGCTGCGGGGAAGAGGCTTGCATGAGGGGTATTGGCGGGATCCAGGAAGGTGAACACGTTTTCATCCTCATCTTTGAGGTTGGAGAAATCCCAGGTTTGGAGGCCAGTG
This sequence comes from Lewinellaceae bacterium, assembly GCA_020636005.1. Classification (GTDB taxonomy): domain Bacteria; phylum Bacteroidota; class Bacteroidia; order Chitinophagales; family Saprospiraceae; genus UBA6168. Next base: position 599,347 of record JACJYR010000004.1, on the reverse strand, counting down.
CCGCCAGGTGCGATGTTGGCATCGGGCGTCAAGTCCTTTGTTTGGGAGGCTGTGATGCCCAATGGTTCGATATCACCCGCATTGATGGTGATTTGCGCACTGGCAGCCAGTGCCGACAAAATGAATACTGGAAGGAGTTGGAAAATTTTTTTCATAAATGGAAGATTTTTTATGTTGGATTTTAAAATGGTTTTTTGGGAAAGCGATAGTTACTTTTAAATAAGCAGAACGGTTAAAATTGGATAATGGCTGTTATCATGCTACTATGTTGGTTCGGAAATTTGGCTTCCGTGCTTTTCCATTCTGCATGGGATAGAAGGGAAAAACCTTTGGATTGCACATCGGGCACTTCGCAAATACATTTCGGGGTATCAGCAAAAATGCTTCATTTAAAACGTAAGGGATTGATTTTGAGCGTATGTTATTTTTTCTAAAACACGTTTCTCTGAAAGGCCTCAAACTTCATTACCGGATTTGTCATTTTCAGGCCTTGATAGCGGGATTCGCTGCAAACATAGCGTTTTTGCTTTCCCTGTGTTCAATGAGCGGCCATTGGAAATAAATGCTTGCTGACAAATATGACTAATCGGCAGGATGACCTTTCCCGGATTTACAGAAAAGGAGGTCCGGCTCCCTGAAAAAAAACGCCATCCCAAACACACAAAAACACCCAAGTAAGCATGAAAAAATAACTTCACCATATTGATTTTGAAAACCCCAGCAATGGAAGGTTTTTTTTTAAATTACCCCGATGTGAAATCGGGATTATTTTTCCTTCGATTCTAAACACTCGGTATTTGAGCAAGTGTTCTTAATCTTGCTCCAGATATAGCTGCCATGTCCAATACTTTTTCGATAGTTTTCCCACCTTCGTTTTACGCCCGTTACCAGGTTGGGGGCCTCACGCCCGGGCAGATGGACGAGATGCTTGCCAACGGCTGGTTCCGCAACGATGTCAACGTTTATACGGCTGCCGTCAGGTTTATGGGAGATGGCTGGTGTTCGAGTGTGATGCTGCGGCTGCCGCTTGAAAATTTCACCTGGAAAAAAAGGTTAGGCAAGTTGCTGCGGCGCAACCAGGCGCTGTTTCAAGTCCAAATCCGCCCCTACATTGCGACCCAACAAAAAGAAGACCTGTGGAGGGTTTTTAAAAGCACTGTACATCAGTGGTTGCTGGTGCCGGAGCTTTCACACCACCTGTTCCGGGAGTTGCCGGCCACCAGTTTCAATACCTGGGAGCTTGGTGTCTATCATGGCGGTAAGCTGGTCGCCTTCAGCATATTCGACAAGGGCCGCCAAAGTATAGCCTCTCTTGAGGCAGCCTACGATCCCGCTTACGCCAAATACAGCCTGGGCATTTACACGATGTTGTTGGAAATAGCCTTCGCCATGGAAGAAGGTATGGCATTTTACTACCCGGGCTTTTTGCCAAAGGGTGTCCCCATGTTCAGCTACAAGCTCCGGCCGGGCGGTTTGGAGTTTTTCAGGCTGAAAGAAAAAAGATGGGTCTCCTGCGAATCCCTGCAGCCCGGGGACTGGCTGATGGAAGCAGTGCTGGCCAGGTTGGAAAAATTGGGCCGCCTCATCCAGGGGGCAGGATTGGTCCCTATGCTATCCTATGGTTTGTTCAACCATTTCCCGGGCGTGGAGGTCTCGCCAAAAGGACACAATGTCCTGTTGGTGATTGGGAACCCCCGTTTCAGGAGCAGCAACATTGTTTTTTTGGCCACTTGGGATATTATCAGGGAGCGCTTCATATTGTTCAAGGCCCGCATCCCACACCCCGTCCAGGATAATGCAAAATTTCCTGCCGGCCCTGCGATGCAGCTTTTTCACATTCCGGAATATGGGTGGTTGGGCGAGTGGAGGGAAGCGGATAGGGTAGTGAGCGAACTCCAAAAACAAATCAGCGGTCCGGTCTGACAGATCGGGCCGCTGATTTGTTTTACCGGCCAATATCATCTTCTTCAACCAAGGCTGGGCAATCCCAAACCGTGGCAGTACGAGCAAAAATGCTTACCATCCCGTCAGGGCAACTGATCGAACAAAATGAAGTTTGCCAGGAAATTGGTGTTGTTGGGGTGCAAAAGGATGGAATTGATCAAAACCTTTGCACGGTCATTGTTCGGGCCTTGGAAAATGGCCGCTCCGTCCATGTTGATGTCGTAGGTCCAGTATCCCTGGCTGATGAAATTGGCCAGGTTGGCGGAGTTTTCGGGATTGGTCATCACATGGAAAAACAGGGAGACAATCTCATTGGATGGCCCCTGGTAAATGATCATATTATCGTTGTTCATGTTACCGGGCCAAAGCGCCATGACGTTATCCAGGTCTATCTGCGGGAAACTGCCATAAGTATGCGTTGCAGGCGTGGTAAAATCTATGGTCGTGGTCGTGGGTGACAGTGTCAGCCATGAATAGGTACAAACCCCAAGATGGCTGCGGTGCCGCACCGAAACAAAATAATCGCCACTGGGCACGTGATCAAACTTGACGGGTGAAATGCCGTCGGTATCAACCACCCTGCCGTTCATCTGGAGCAGGGCCGCCCGGGTAGCCACGACTTGGTCGGGAGCATTAGGGTACCGCAGTTCAACGAGCACCCAATCTATAACCGCATTGCTGCCGGTAACAGCCAGCACCCCCGGCCCTGCCTGTTCCCCGCCCCCTTCGCCGTAGTGGTCAAAATTTGGCAGGTTGGTGTATGGCTCAATGTTAGGGATATATCCGGACTGGCGCAGTTTGTCCTTCATAAAAGGTGCCCCATTGTTGTCGATCATGGCGCCGTAAATGTTCAGCCGGATGTCGAGCGAAACACCAATACATGCGGAATTGACAAGTGGGTCGCAAGGATCCCTCGGGTCGCTTTCACCGGTTCCGTCCACCACGCCGTTTTGGTTGGCATCCTCCACGCCGTCGTCGAGGCCGTCGTCGTCGGTATCGGTATCGAGCGGGTTGGTTTCAGTCCCGGCATCGTAAATGCCATCATGGTTTGAATCTTCCAGGCCGTCCAGGATGCCATCATTGTCAGTGTCTGTGTTGAGGTACCCCGTTTCGCCGGTGTCGGTGATGCCGTTGCCATTGGTGTCCTCTACCGAGTCGGTGAGGAAATCGTTGTCGCTGTCTATGTCGAGAAAGTTGGGGATGTTGTCTCCATCATCGTCGAGATCCGGTTCGCCGTTGGTTTCACCAAAAGTACCATCCGCCAAAACGCTGTTGAATACACTGTTGCCGGCGTCGGCATCGTCTTCCGGCCTGCCGTCGTCGGTAGCGCCGTCACTGTCGGTGGAGATGGTGCCGACGGAGCTATCGTTAAAGCCATCCGAGTTGCTGTCAGTGAAGACATCAATCCGCCCGTTGTGGTTGGCGTCCAGTTGGCTGTAGCCAGTTTCTACAATATCGTAAATACCGTCGTTGTCGCTGTCAGTGTCATAGAAGTTGGGATCTCCGTCATTGTCAGCATCGCCATAGATATAGGCCGTGCCATCCCCATTGTCATCGTGTGGCCTGCCATCCCCGGTGCCGTTGTCCGAGTCGGTTGAGATAAGCACATTGGATTCGTAGGTGTCGTCAAACCCATTCTGGTTAATATCGGTAAATTCATTGGTATCAATTCTGCCGTCCCCGTTGGTATCCACACCGCCTGCCTCGATAAGGTCGGCGATGCCGTCGTTGTCGCTGTCGGTATCCAGGTAGTTGGGGATGCCGTCCCCGTCGTCATCTGGATTGAAAGAAGACTGGCCACCCGTAAAAGTGCCATTGTTGTTCCTGATGAGCACATCGCCTGGTTCGTCAATGCCAAAAGAAGTGTCGTCATCGGGGTCGTAGGCATCGGTAAATCCATCCCCATCCGCATCTTCCAGGGATTGCGGGTTTCCGGCAATGGGGTATTCAATGACCCCGTCGCCATTTGTGTCAACCCCGCCTGATTCGATAAGGTCGGGAATCCCATCGTTGTCGCTGTCCAGGTCTATATAATTGGGAATCCCATCCCCATCGGCATCGTGGGAAATGTCGAACGCATTGAAGTTATCGGATGCAGCTAGGGAAGGGTCATTTTCATTGCCATCGTAGATATTGGCAAGTCCATCGTGGTCAACATCCCAATCTGGCTGGCCGTAAGTGTCCACCACTCCGTCCCCATTATTGTCATTAAAACCCGCTTCAATGATGTCTGGGATGCCATCATTATCAGAATCAAGATCCTGGGCATCTGGAATTCCATCGCCATCGGTATCGTCTGTTCCCTCGTCCACGTCCGGGATGCCATCGTTGTCGTCGTCCAGGTCAAACGGATCGGCAAGTCCGTCGCCGTCGGTATCGTTGTCATTATATACGGTGATGGTCTGCATGTGCTGGGTGGTGTTGCCACAAAAATCGGATAGGGCCCAGGTGCGGATAATATAACCGATGCAGCCATTCAGGAACGTTGTGTTGTCGGTATAAGTCGCCTGGATGTTGGTAGCACAGTTGTCAAGTTCATCAGTCACATCCCCAATAGCGTTGAGGCTGTCCAGCGGCACAGTGCAAGTGATGGTCACATCAGCCGGCACGGTAAAGGTTGGCGGGGTTGTATCCCTTAGCGAAAAGACCTGGGTCAGTACGGTCTTATTGCCACATTCATCCTGTACGGAAAAAGTGCGGCTAAAAAGTGTGTCATTGGCACAATCGAATTTGAAAGGGCTGTCGGTAATGGTCAGCGGGGTAGAAATGTCGCAGTTGTCCATGCCCACGATGTCAAAACCGACAATTGGCTGGTCGGGTATGGCGCTGCATTCCACCACTTGGTCGAAGGGTATGCTTCCTTCCACGACCATATAGGTAACCTGTTCATTTACATGCGTGTCGTCCAGGTATTCCCATTCATCTATCCTGACCGAAAAGGCATTGGCCGTTACATCTTTGACCCGCAAAGTGGAAGCCTGGCTGCCATTGAAGGTAATGCCGCCCATGATGACCACCGGGTTGTGGTAGGTATGCAACAGGTTGACGGTGGCAAAATTGTGGTTTAGGGTCAGCCTGCCAGTTTCTCCAATAACTTCACCTTGTTGGTTGGTAATGTCTCCGGGTTTGTCGAAGGCCATGTAGCCCATCGTTTCAAAACCGTGGTTGGTTTCAGGGTCGAATGATTGTTCTTCCTGGCAAAAAAGGACGGCGCTCACGCTGTTCATGGAGCGAATCCTTGGCGACACAGGGTTGTTTTCATTAAAAGATTGTATGGAGGCGATGAGGCCAGGGTTTGAGTAGGGCTGGTCAAAGTTGACAGTAGCATTGCTGCTGCTGACCAGTTTATTACCCACTTCATAGGGTAAGGTGCCAGTAACCGGTCCTTCTTCAATAGCCATCCATGCCACGCTTTCCAGTGCATGGACATTGTCAGCAGCCTCCTCTTCCTGCAGGCGTAGCTGGAACTGGGAGGTAGAAATGTTTCTCATGCGCACTACTGTGCCCACTGCCTCATTATTAGTGACGATTTGGGAAAAAACCACCGGTTTGCTGGCAAATTGAACCGGGAAACGAATGGTTTTCCAGCGGTCCGAAACGTTTTCCATGACGCCCGCCACCATCTTCCTGCCATTGGGCAGGGTATAAATCCTGTAAATATCGGGGGAAGTAAAATCCTGGATAGTCAGCGTTTGCTGGGCGGAGGCACTGTTGCCGCAATAGTCGCCTGCCGTCCAGGTTCGGGTCATGGAGTAGCTATATACCGAACAACTATCCGCCAGGCCCTGATCAGAAGCTTCATCCATGCCCAGGGTGACGGTCTGGCAGTTTTCCCAGGCATCCACGATGGGTGCCAGCGGAATTTCGTCGTCGCAGCTGACCAGCAGGTTGGCAGGAATATTTTGTAAAACGGGCACCTGGGCATCCGTCAGGTCGATGGTGGCTACTGCTGTTGCGCAGCAGCTCGTACCATTGTTGCAAACCTGGTAGGTAAACTGATCTGTGCCACAGAAAAAGCTATTGGGCGTATAGACGAACTCACCGTCCGCATCGAGGTCGAGCAAACCGTTGAGCGGCGGTACTACAATAGAATACACCGGGTTGGACAAGTTTCCATCGTTGAGGGAAACATAGTCGAAAAAGAAGAAACCGGGGCAGGCAGTGTCGAAAAGGTCGTCAACGGGCATCGGCAGATCCGACATGCGTTTGGTCACTTCATTGGAATAGGCATAATTCGAGCAAGGCGAACGCCTGGCTTTCCTTCGGAACTTGGTGGTTTTGCTGATGAAGGGTGGGGCATACGTTTCGTTGTTGGCCCCTGCTACGTCAGACCAAGCAGTCCAACCGCCGCTTCCATCATCTTCGCTGTATTCCCATTGGTAGGCAGCCGTTCCACCAAAGCCCCCTGAAGGCTGGGCTGCCGTGGCCATGATAGTGCCTGGTCCGGGAGAACACAAATCTTCATTGCCGGAGATGGTGCCGCCGGCAGTGTAAGTAGAGACGATGGTGATGACGGTATCAACATAGCCCGTGCAGAAGTTTTCCGAAATAGTCAGGGAAATATCTTTTACGCCACCGTCACTGTAGGAAACAGTGTGGGGCCCGGGGCCATTGGCGGACACCGGCGTAGCAGCTAGCCCAAAGAACCAGGCGAAATTGGGACTTACCCCGCTGGTAGCAGTTGCCTGCACGGTGAAAGTCTGCCCCTGGCATATCTCGGTGGCTGATAAAGTTACATCGGCGGTTAAATTGCCAGGGTCAGTCAGTGTGACTGATCCCCAGTTGTATTCACACTCGCTCCCAGCATATCGGAGCAAAATTTCATAGGTACCCGCTGAGAGGTTGTCAAATTCGATAGACCCACCATCCCAGGTCGCCCCACCGTCAATACTCGCCTCTACGTTGGTTCCGCTGGGGTGCAAAGTCTGGATTTCAATTTTACCATTGTTGTCGCCGCAGTTACCGGGGTCTTCCGTGTTGAGGCTGGTAATGACGATTTGCGGTCTGATCTTATAATTTTGGCTGATTGTATTGCTGCATCCGTCAATGGTACCCGTCAGTGTGACGGTGTTGCTGGTGTATGAAGCAGCGCCTGGCACGTTGAACACAACAGTGTGTGGGCCTGTGCCGGTGGCAGTGGCCGGGTTGGCATAAGCACCAAAGTCCCAGGAATAGATGGCTCCTGCCCCTAAATCTGCTGCCTGGAAGGTGTAGCTGAACCATTCGCAGATATATCCATTGGTCTCGTTGGCCATGGAATCCATGGTCACATTGGGAGTTACCTTGACCGTTTTGATGACAGTATTGGAATTGATCCATGCCGCACAAGGGGCACGTCGGGCCTGGCGCCTGTAGATGGTCGTTTGTGAAATGATGCCAGGATCATAAGAGGCTCCTGCGGCACCAGGTACCACCGTCCAGGATGTACCACCGTCTGTGCTTTGTTGCCATTGATAGGTGAGGCTTCCATCTATGCCGCCCGCTGGAGGTGAAAAGCTGCTGATAATGTAAGGATCGTAACTTCCGCAGCCCGCCTGGTCGCCGGAAATAATGCCGCCGAAAGTATAGTTGGAAACAACAGATTTGGTGATTTCATTGGAATAAATGTATGCCGTGCAAGGAGATCGCCTTGCCCCCCTCCGGTATTGGGTGGTTTCAATGATCGTGGTTGGATTTAGTGTTTCAGCATTAGCGCCTGCAATAGTGACCCATGAGCCACTGGTCGTTTTTTGCTGCCATTGGTACTGCAGGGTTCCGTCCGCACCGCCCGAAGGAGCCGTCACGGAGGAAATCAAATCGGGATCGTAGCTGCCGCAAACACTCTCATCGCCGGCGATAATGCCCGGATTAGTAAATCCGTAAACGACCATTTTGGTGATGGTGTCGCTGTAAACGTAGGATAGGCAAGGTGCCCGCCTGGCGGCCCTTCTGTATAGGGTGGTTTGGGTAATGTTGGGCGGATCGTAGGTGGCGCCGCTGGCACCAGCAATGTTGCTCCAAACCAGGGTATCGTAACTCAACTGCCACTGGTATTCCGAGTTCCCTCCGCTGCCTCCCGAGGGGACAGATGTGCTGGCAATGAGGGTCGGGTTAAAGGCCCCGCAAAAGCTTTCGTTGCCCGTTACAGTCCCCCCGTCAGTATAGTTGGTAGTAAATGTTTTGGTGGCTACATCAGAATAAACCCACGCCAGGCAGGGCGCAAGCCTTCCTCCCCTCCGGTAAAGGGTCGTAGTAGTGATGGTACCTGGATCGTAGGTAAGGCTGTTGGCGCCTGGAATATCGGCCCACGTCACGCCGTTGTCAGTACTGCTTTGCCACTGGTATTGCGTAGTGCCCGTACCACCGCCGCTTGGTGGGGCGATACTGGAAATAAGGCTGGGGTTGTAGGAGGCGAGGCACGAGGTTTCGTTGCCGCTTATCAGGCCCCCGTTGTTATGGTTGGCATTGCTGGCGATATAGATAGATTGTGTAGTGGAACAGCCCGAAGCGGAATACACCTGCACAGTATAGGTACCTGCATAAAGGTTGGTGCGGTCCCCATCGTTTCTCGCCATATCTTTCACTTGGTCGGGTGTCAGGGCCTGGTTGAAAAAATAGCGGACATCGTCCATTTTTCCTGCGTATCGGGTACCACTGCCGTTCAGGACCGAACCACCCACCGACGCCCCAAGCCCGCCGTTGTTTCCGTGGTTGGTCACTTGGGTAAAATTAGTGGTAATGGTTGGGCTGGGCACGCCATCCAGGTATGCTGTGAATTGGCCGTTGTCAAAAACCACAGCAACGTGGTGCCAGGCCCCGTCGTTGGGTATCACATGGGTTGCGTCCGAATAAAGCGTACTGGTTTGCTTGATGCCGGCAGTGAGTATGTTATTGGTCAAACGGATGGCTAAGCCTTTGCCACCGGTAGAGCCCCCTTCGTCGAAGAGTGTCTGGATGCCGCTGAGATTGTTTGGTTTTATCCACATGGCTATGGTCAGTTCGGAAAATGCCTTTTCCATAAAGCCATTGTCCACACTGTAACGGATGTAGGAACTGCCATTGAAATAAACAGATTTCTTGCCTTCCACAGCGTCATTGGTATAAGACAGGGAGCCGGAAATACCGTTTTCGTGGTGGACATTTCCGGTAACATCATCCGTGGTGCCTTCAAAGGTCCACCATGCCGTCATGGGCATGTCCGACCAGGTGAAGCTCAAAGGTGCATCCTGGGTATTGGGTTTGAGGTCAATGGCCCCGCCGCCACTACCACAGTTTTCATTGACAGTTGTGTAGTTGGCGGCCAAGTTGTCAGAGCAGTCGGGGTCGTCGCAGTCCACCAGTCCATCGTTGTCGTCGTCAATGCCGTTCCCGCAGATTTCGGGCCTGCAAATCGGTGATAGCACCGAACCTGGTATGATAGTCCAACTGCTGTTGGAAGGCGTTTTCCAATAGACCTGAAAGTGATCGAGTCCGCCCCCTTCTTTATGCAACAACTCGATGAAATATTTTTTGCCTGCAACGAGGCTAATAGTGGAGGATGTTTGCGATGAGTACTTTGTATATTCGGTGATATTGGTCCAACCGGTCACGGACGCCCTAAGGATCTTGTTTTGCTCACTGGAGTCGGTGCTGAGGTAAAACCGGGAATAGTCGTCGGATGTCACGTTGAAGGTATAGTTGCCGGTTTGGCTGGGTATCAGGTAGCCATAGGCCCTGGTGCCATAATTGTCGGCAAAATTGGCAGGACTTTGAAATGAAGGCAGCGTTCCGGTTTCATCATAATTATTGGGGAAATCAGGATTGGTAATCAAGTAATACAGGTTGTCGCTCCCTATGCCATACCAGCGCTCATAAGTAATGGCCCCGGTGCCGCAGGCCACCTTGGTCTCGCAATCTACCTCAGAAAGGTTGACGCCATCCAGCGCAATACCTGCACCTGACCGGTCATTGAGCAACAGAAATCTTTGAATGGGGTTGCCTGCGTCGTAGGTAAATGTGTAGGAGTATTTTGTCCAACTTAAATTAGAAAAAGATGCACTGGCAGGCACCGACCAGGTCGCAATGGTCTGGTAGCCACTCTGGTAGTTGAACCCCAATGTTACCACACCGGGTATCTGGGTAGCAGTGCCGCCATTCGGCAGGCCACTACTGTTGAGGGAACCTACCCAGGAGGCGGCGTAAAAGCAAAGTGTGTAGGTTTTGCCATCCTCCATCAACAGGTTATTCGAAAAATCAACGTTGTCGTACCAGCCATCGTTCTTGTTGGGCAGCCATACGAACCTGTTGCCCTCTGGATTATTGACCGTGTTGTTGTTGTCGTTCAGCACAAAGGCATAATTGGAGCTGATACTGGTCTGCCAGGGGGATACGGCCGAGTTGTTCCCATTTGAAATGGCGGCAGCCTGAACGCCCTGCATCGTGTAGGGGAAGCTGGAAGAGCTCAGCTCTTCGAAGCCGGCGTTGGGCAGGAGGTTGCTCGAACAGCCGCATGACAGGCTGAAGCCGGAGCCACCGAGGGCATTGGTTTTACTAAAACAAACGTCGTCGAAATAAAGCCGCCTGGAGGAAGAACCAGTTTTATAGGCTCCGATATCGGCGTATGCAGCGTTGGAAGGAGCTTTTCCTTTGAGGGAAAACAAGGCGTATTCCGTGGTGGTAGCTATGACGGGCTGAACAACACTGTGGATAAGATTGCCGTTTATATCCCTCCACTCTATAAAAATCTCTGCATAGGATGGTGCATTGGAGGATACCTTTGCCCAGGCCGCAAGTTCATAAGTTTGGTTTGGAAATACGCCAAGACGTTGATAGATGGATGCACCGTCGCTCTCTACCTGGACTGCCGAAACACCTGATGATGCATCGCTGGTAATGCTTACGGTACCACCCGAGGTAGTCCAGTTTCGTTGCCCATCTTCAAAATCCGGGTTGATGGCCAGGGTACATTCTCCAATGGCCGGATTGGTTTCTTCCAGGCAAAATTCATCTACCCTCAACCATCCACTGTTGCCATATTTCAGCGCATATACTTCTACGGCCGTTGCATTGGAAGGGGCCGTAAGGCTCAGGTAATATTTTTCGTAACTCGATGAGGAAATATCAATGGTGGTGGAAGTAAGGATATTATTTCCTGAGTCTTTAAAGCGCATCACGGCTAGGGCCCAGTAAGGATTGCCCGAAACTTTGCCGTAAACAGAAAGATTGTACACCCGTCCTGGTGTAATGCCATTTTGTGATTGGATGATGTAAGTGTAAAAACTGCTCAAGTTGGCAGCCCAGTTGCCGGAATAGGAATCGTTGGTGCCAGAAGGGCTGCCATATTTTGTCCATTGGGAAAGGTTGGAATCAAATCCAGGGTTTTGTAAAAGGATGCAGGAGGCAGGCGGCATGACAAGGTTTTGCACCAAGGTTGACAGTTGGTTTTCCAGGGTCGTTTGCAGCCTAACAATTGACTTTTGGGCAAAGCCCAAACTGTTTACAGACAGTGGCTCTTTTGACTCGGCGGTAGTCAAAAACAGCAATGTGCTGCAAAGCAGTGCAATGGACGTGTTCGTAGCCTTTGTAAAGAGACCCATAGTTCTGACTTGAAGGGGGGCGGTTCTGCTGAGCAATCCGGACAAATAACTTCACGCGGTGTCCATCCGGTTGCGAGATGGAGGTTTTGTTTGCCATGGTTCCTGAAAAATCGGAAAGTCAGCTAATAGTAATCGGGAAATAGCCAAATGATCAGGCAAACGCCGTTTAGGGGCAATGAGGGCAGGCCGCATTAGGGCGGGTGGGAGTTTAGTGGGGTAAAAGCGCAACTTTTCAAATACAGCCCAGTGGCTGTTTCTTGAGTGTTCAAGTACTTCATCTGTTCAAGTTTTTGTAAAAAATGCGATACGTGATTTTTGTTCTATGAAAAGGAAATTACCGGGATACCGGCATTGAAAATCTTAGCAAAGACTTGGGGGAAAGGATAATAGATTTAAGAGGGAAGGACTCGAGAGGAATCGGGTATAAATGCCAATAATTATACCAAAATGAAAATTCAATCCATGCTATTCACGCTTGCTGCTAAAGAAATTGCACCAATCCTTCGTAGTCGTTCTTTCGCCCTGTTGGTGTGATGTACTTTTTTTCGGCTGCGATTTTTATGGTGATCGGCACCCGTGGCTTCAAGCTTCTCTTAAAAATAAAATCGCTCATCCCTTCTTTAAGGAGGAGTAGGCATTTCAGCACCGTTTTAGTATTGAGAGGCCGGGTTATCAAACCCGGTAGTTTGGCGCCGCAACCGCCGGGTTTGATAACCCGGCCTCTCCACCTAAAAGTCTGCATTTCACCTCAAAGAGGGGGAGAGCGAATTAAATATCCTGTTAACAAAATGCGAGGTACATTCTTATTCATTAGGTAGGGGTGGGGAAGGAGCTGCATTAAAAAGTTGAAAAACAGGGATGGCCAACTAAAATAAGCCGGTTCATAAAACTTATTGTACCAAAAACCGTTCATTTCAAGGTAATCAAGAGTTTCTGCACCCTATTATTGTTCCCACCAAAAAAACAGTTATGTAAGTTTCGGGTTTTTCTAAAAAAATGCTCAAAACTAAGGTGCCAAAACACTGATATCCGTTTCCACACCGTTGGGATTCAGTACTGCGAACCATCACTTTTTCAAAACTGGAAATCATGCAGGAAGAATTATTTGACAAGGCCCTGGACTGGGCAAAAAAACACGGTTTTTCCGATCTTAAAGCCAATCACGGAGATTTTGAAAGCCCAGCCCATTTCAACCGCCCCGGAGAGGACGACCCGGTCGTTCCAGACATCACCGGCCTCCGCACAGGAGGTAAAAGCTACATTGAAATTGCAGTTAAGTCGGAAGAAGTCAATAAAAAAGTCTCAAAGTGGAAGCTGCTTAGTACCTTGGCGGCCCGAAAAGGCGGAAAGCTTTTTTTGCTTACGCCAAGGGGGCATAAGCGGTTTGCCGAAGACATCGTCAGGGAGCACAACCTGATGGCAGAAATCCGGAGTATTTGACAAACAAGATGTTGAAAAAAGTAGGATTTTACCACTTTTTGGGTCAACTAAAAGCTCATAGTTTTTGTTAAGGTCTTTTCAGGCAACAAAAAATTTGACACGTAATTTTTTTAATAACTCCCGCACCCATTATCAAGATCGTCTTTTTTGGTAATGGGTTTTGCTAGTCGGGGAATAAACATTATTCTTAATGAGGGCTTTAATCATAACTCAATCCATAACCCGGCGGGATGCCAAGTCGCTGGAAAAATACATGACCGAGGTATCCCGCTACGAGGTGTTGACACCTGAGCAAGAGGTTCATTTGTTTCAGGCGTATCACGGCAACGACCAGGAAGCGTTCCATACCATTGTCAATGCCAATCTTAGATTTGTCATCTCTGTGGCCAAACAATACCAGCATTGCGGCCTGACCCTGGGCGACCTCATCAATGAAGGCAACCTGGGCCTGCTGAAAGCAGTGCAGCGTTTTGACGAAACTAAAGGCTTTAAGTTCATCTCCTACGCCGTTTGGTGGATTCGCCAGAGTATTTTGCAGGCCATCGGTGAAAAATCCCGCAAAATAAGGGTGCCTTTTAACCACCAATCCAACCTCATGAAAGTGTTGAAAACCCGGGACGATTTGATGCAGCGCCTGGAACGGGAGCCAAGCATCGAAGAAATAGCGGCCAAGGTTGAAATGACCTTCGAGGCAGTTGAAAAATGCCTGGAAACCAATAACCGCTGTAGCTCTCTCGACGCACCACTGCAGGAAGGCGAAGACACCGACCTCAGCTATTTCATTGAAGACGACGCTATTCCCAAGCCTGATACCCAGGTGGTGCAGGTGGAGTCGCTTAAAATGGAAGTACAAATGTTGTTGAACGACCTGCCGGAAAACGAGTCCCAGGTGTTGGCGATGTACTATGGCATCGGCCAGGATCGCCCCTTTGGCCTGGACGAAATCTCCGAACTGCTCGGCGTGGGCAAAGAGCGGGTGCGCCAGATCAAATACAAAGGCTTGAAAAAATTGCAGGCCAAGGTAAAAGGGCTGAACATGCAATTCAGTTTGAACTAATTTTTTTTGACAGATAAACCTGAAAGCTTTGCCCGGCTTTTATGTGGGGCAAAGCTTTTTTTTTTTACCATTTCCAATAATTCAAACCTATGCTAATCATCGAAGTACAAAATGGCGAACCCATTGACAAGGCGCTGAGGCGCTACAAGCGGAAATTCCAGAGCACCAAGCAAATGCAGCAACTCCGCAGCCGCAAGCAATTCACCAAACCTTCCGTTAAAAGAAGGCACGAGGTGTTGAAAGCTGTGTACAAGCAGCAGAAGAACCAGAATGTAGAATAGATCGAAGGAAATTAAATTGAAAGGCTTATTTCTCTAAAACACTCTGTCACCATTCGAGATGGAGGTAAAATTTTGCAACTTGTTATAATGGTTCGGGTTGCTTTTCCGGTAGTTCCCCACTTCAAAAAAAATCTATCTTTGCCGCCGATTTTTAAAAAAAACCTTCTACCGGAACATGAAGAAAAAGCTGAAAGTATTCAAATTCGGCGGCGCCTCTGTCAAGGATGCAGCTGGCATCAAGAACATAGCCTCCATCCTCCAATCTTATAAAGACAATCCCCTCGTCATCGTGGTATCTGCTATGGGCAAAACGACCGATGCCCTGGAACGGATCGTTGCAGCTCATGTAAATAAGACTGGAAATGCCTACCAACTGCTCGGCGAACTGAAAGATGCCCACTACCGCATCGCGGACGAGCTGTTTGAAAAGGGCGACGCTGTTTACGATGAAGTGAACGACACTTTTGTGGCCATCGAATGGGTGTTGGACGACGAGCCTCCTCCGAACTACGACTTCACCTACGACCAAATTGTTTCAGTTGGCGAATTGGTTTCCAGCCGTATCGTTTCAGCCTACTTAAATAAAAGTGGCCTCCCTACCCAATGGCTCGACGCAAGGGACGTCATCCTCACCGACGATATCTACCGGGAAGGCTGGGTGCAATGGGACGAAACCATTGAGAATGCCCAAACGAAAGTCAGACCCTTGCTGGATAGGGGAGGCTTTGTGCTGACACAGGGCTTCATTGGCAGCACCAACGAAAATTTCACCACCACCCTTGGCAGGGAAGGCTCCGATTACACAGCCGCCATTTTTTCCTATTGCCTGGATGCGGAAGACATGACCATCTGGAAAGACGTGCCGGGTGTGCTCACCGGCGACCCCCGCATTTTCGAAAACGTGACAAAACTCGACCGCCTCAGTTACCGGGAGGCCATCGAAATGACCTATTACGGCGCCAAAGTCATCCACCCGAAAACCATTAAGCCACTCCAAAACAAGAGCATCCCGCTCTATGTAAAATCTTTCGTCAACCCGGAAGGCGAAGGCACCTTTATCGGCCCTGATGTGGACGACCTCTATCCGCCTATGGTCGCTATTGAAAAAAATCAGGCCCTGCTCAACATCTCCACCCGTGACTTTTCCTTCGTGGCCGAACACCACATGGGCTACCTTTTCAACAAAATCGCCGAATTCCGCCTGCAAATCAACCTTATGCAAAACACGGCCATCAGCTTCGCCATTTGTGTGAACAACATTGACGACAAGGTCTATCGCTTTGCCGAGAGCATTGACAAAGACTTTAAGGTAATGATTGACAATGAAGGATTGGAACTCACCACCGTGCGCCATTACAACCCGCAGACCCTTGATATGCTGAAAGAAGGGAAAATTATCCTCGTGGAAGAGCGAACGAAAAACACCATGCAATTGGTAATGAAAGAGATTTCGGTGATGAAGCGAAAGGTTTAGCGGAAGCTTTGCCAGTTTTCAATTATCTTTTGAAGGTGGGATTGAAGTGGTTGGGAGTTTCCAATCCACTCCCATCATTTGGGCATATTTCTCCAAAGGCCCCAGCCCTACTTCAGCACGGCGTTTATTCACATTGATTTCATCTTCTATTTCATAAAAAATCCAATAGCCAGTTACAGGATCGCTGGTTATTTGCGAGCCGTAAACCTGGGGCCTTTTGTTGCGCATATTGATTCTGTCGAGCAGGTAGGCCCAATCACTTTTATCCATTTCACCTTCCTCAGCAGCTTTTGTCAACATAGGGAAATACTGTTCCTGTTTTTCCAATGGAGCATGCTGTATGACCAACCAAACTGTCGAAGCCCCTTTGTCACCTACCATTGATTTGCCAGGAAACCCGTGTTGCGCAAAAATTTCTTCGATTCGTACCATATTTAAAGAATCGGTGTGAATCCATTCCTGAATAAACGCTTCGTACTCTGGCGACTCTTTTTTATGCTCGTATTTCATGGAGTCCTTCATGATCCTGTATTTTTGATCGAGGTAATGGATGCGCTCCAGCTCCGCTTTTAAATCAAAATTAACCCCATTGGCCTCCGCCTGCTGCCGTGCAAATAAGCGGACCATTTTTTCAAATGGAGTTCCGATGTAAGGCTTGAACTCAACATACCTGTCCGCATCATCGAGCAAGTCGTTGCATAAATCCCAACTGATAGTCGTTGCTGTTCGGATAAGTTTATCCCGTTTCTCTACCTGGCCGCACCTTTCAGCACAAACTGCCGCCCTAAGATGGCTCAAAGCGCTATGTTTTGAAATGTCAAAAGCTTGCTCATAGTCGTTGAGGCATTCTTTGCATTCCTCATTTTGAAGGTGGGCGAATGCAGTTTCAACCAAAGATTTATAAACCGGATCATTTTGGCCAGTTTGCGCAAAACCAGCTTGAGTTAAAAGTAAAAGGAAGCAAAACCTGAACATATTCATTAAATTTTCCCGAAAAGTACATTTCACTTTTTCCCTATCCACGAATTTCTCAGCTTTAGTTGCTCATCCGTCACATCTTCTTTCAATTCAATGCCCGGTGGCAAAACCCGTTTGGATTTATGGGTTTTCGCATTGAGGGTAATTTGCTGTTCCTGACCACTTTCATCCTTTCTGGCGACTAAAACAGAGAAATTATCGCCTTCCTTCATGCTGTTCCTCACCGTGTTGATGAACTCCTGCAAGCCAGAGGATGGCACTGACACCCCGCCAATGCTGAGGAACTCGTCGCCAATCCTGTAACCAAGTTCGTGGCCCATCTCATTCATATTGTAAGTGTCTGCTACATAGAGGCGCTTTGAATCTTGATTGTAACCGAGGCCAACATCGCCAATCGAATAGACCATTGTATCCTTCGGTGCGGTGTAGGAGATTCCCATTTTATCAAAAAACTGCCCATAGGGGATAGGCGTGTTGCCCTGGACGAATTTTTTCAAAAAATCGCCTACCTCCGGGTAGGTCATTTTTTCGATTTCATGGATCAATTGTTTGTCTTTGAAGGGCCGATTGCTACCAAAATGCTTCGAGAGGTCTTCCATCATGTTCACGACGCCATATTTGCCCTTCGAGAGTCGGTGCAGCTCAATATCGAGGCACATCCCGATGAGTGCGCCCTTCTCATAGACATTGGCGTATTGGTTTTCAAACTTGCCCAACACTTTGCTGCTCATTTTTGTGAAAGAAAGATCGTCTTGATAGGTACTTTGTGAATTTTGGATTTTCTTTCCCATTCGCTGTAAGAATTCCTCCTGTGTAATCATGCCAGAACGCACCTGATTGTGATGGCTAAAATACTCTGTGATGCCCTCGTACATCCATAGATGGCGGGACATGTCGGGGTTGTTGAAATCGAAATAGTGGATTTCTTCAGAATGGACATTCAGTGGGGTGATGACATGGAAAAACTCGTGTGATGCGATGTCCACGAGGAAGGGCGCCATCTTTTCTTTATCTGCTTCCGGCAGACAATAGACCGAGGAGAAATTGTGTTCGAGCGCCCCCGTACCAATGGGCAGCGGCTCGCCCATAAAGTACATGATAAAAGCATAGCGGTTGACGGGCAGTTTGCCTCCGAGATACTGGGTTTGTGATTTTAACAGCGGCGTGTATTTCTCCCGCAGAAAATCAGCGGTCAGCGCCTTATTGGGCGAGTAAACGGCAATCAGCACGTCCGTGCCGCCTAAGCGAACGATGGCTGTGTCCGGCTGGCAATACATCACAGGCATATCCACGAGTTGGTGGTAATCAGTGGCGGTGAAAACATCTATACCACCCTGTCTGCGTACCTCCTCATAGGCAGACTGATGGGCAAAGCCCTCTGGTTTTTTCACCGATACTTCAAAAGGCATGAATTCCATGCCCTTAAAATAACCATAGAAACCTTGTCCGTTGAGCAGGAAATTCTTCCCGGCTTCTATGTTGGTACCCGCCATACCCATCACGGGTTTGCCGCCGGTTGCATCGTAGGTGTCGTCCACCCAATAAGTTATTCGGTAAAGTGATTTGGCCCTGTTGATCTTCCAGGTGTTTACTTCGGGATGCTCCACATGTAGTGGATTTCCCTGTTGGTCAAAAGCTTTGAACTCAGAGATAAAACGCCCGAAGTCAGAGATCTCATAAGTGCCAGGGACTATTTTCGGCATGTAGAAAACCGCCTTGTTCTTATCCATTTTCGGGGTGATAAGCTCTACTTGCACCTTGTCGTCCTGCACATTGACAAGGTCGAGGGTGTATTGGTAGGTGTTGTTTTGGGCGGGTGAAGCCCAGATGTTGCCTGCTAACAGGCAGGCGAGGATTAAAATGAAGGTGGATTTCATATTTACGGGTGATTTTTTCCGCAAGGACAAAATTAAATGGGGAAGGATCGATGGGGATTGGTAAAAATACGAATGGCCTGCTGTGGACTGGAGAAGTAGTTTTTTTCCTTCTTCAGGTTATCGTTTTCCTTTCCAAATTAATTTCATTGCCTTCCATAATTATTTCGAGATCATACAACCTCAGTCTGCCCTGTGTTTTTCCTTCTCCGCAATGCATTGCCTAAGCCTGCTGTGGCCACTGTCTGGCTTCCGCTGGACTGGCCTAAGGTGTCGGTTTACCATATTTCAAATGCAGCACCTCGGCCCGCCCCTTTTCAAAAACAGTTACCAAGTAGAGGTTATCGTATTCCATTTCTGGAATGTCAGTGTAGGAATTCAGTCCGGTCAGCACATTCAGCAAATCCGGTGTCGTATTGGAGTGGCCGACAACAAGTACATTGCTGCCGTGATGATTTAGCAGTACATCGTCGGCAAAACTGTTGAGGGCAGATGGGATGTATTGATCGACGATCAGGCCGTGGTCACCGCCGGTGAGTTGTGCAGTTTGTAGCGTCCGGTTGTAGTTCGTAGAATATACGGCTTTGAGCTCTACGTTTTTCAATATCCTGATCAGTTCTTCTGCCCTTGCCAAGCCCTCTGCACTCAGGTTGGGGTTCGTACCGGTGCCTGTGGTTTCAGCATGACGAATAAGTATAAAGGTAGTGGCGGTATCTTGTATATAGTTGGTCAGGGAAACAGTATCTGTCAGCGTAACAAATACGGTATCAATCTGAGTCACCAATACAGTATCTTTTTCAATGACCGTTTTTGTGATGACTTCGGGGTCTTTTTTGCATGCAATAAAAAGGGAAAAAATAGCAAAAAGGAACACTGAATAGAAAGGTAACTTTTGAGACATAAGTACTTATTCAAGATGTTGAAACCCTATCAAGTTTGCAGTTCAGCTTTTTACAAACCTAACTGTTTCCTGAAATTGGTCATTAAACGCCCGAAGGTAATAGACACCGCCCGCTAAACCTAAAATGTCCATTTCCATTTCTTGTTTCCCGCTGGTTATATATACCTTATTTTTTGCCAAACATATTTTACCATTCGCATCTATTATTTGAAAATCAATGCTTTGTGTTTTTTTCAGTGATATATTGATTGTTAATTTTTCCTGCACAGGATTGGGGGATATTTTTATAAATTCATTCGCTTTTTCTTGCCGCTCTTCATATAAAGAAGCCTCGTCAAAGACTATCATCCGCAGCCTTTGATTGGGCGAAACACCATCGGTCACATAAAGTGTATCGCCGGAAGGGCTTGCTACGATGCCCGTTGGTATTTGGAAAGTAGCCTCCAAAGCTGGCCCGTCCGTATGGCCAGGCTGCCCGGTACCTGCCACGATGTGGAAGTCCCCATTGTCAGGGCTCATTTCATAAATGACGTTTTTGTCGTAATGACAAATGAATAGTTTGTCATTTGTCCAGGTCAGATAGGCAACGTCCGGGATTTGGTCGTTGACAGCGGGCAGGGTAGCTAATACCGTCATCTGCTTGTCGGGTGACACTTTGATGATTTGACCGCTAAACATATTGGCGACAAACAAATTACCATCTGGATCAATGGTAATGCCCGTCGGCCAGGAGAGTGGGCTGCCCTGCACAAAGGTTTCTTTCGTCCCATTGGGCAGTATTTTGACGATACGTTTATTTTGATTGGTCGCCACATATAGGTTGCCATTGTTGTCGTGCGTAATGCCGGCCGGGCCTAATAAACCGGTGGTGATATTGCTAATGGAATTATCGCCTTCTATAAATTTCCCCACCCAACCCAATTCGTATGAACAGGTATATATTGTCAAATTGTCGTCCATTTCAATAGCGCCAATAGTGGTTGTATTGGCATTTAAAATAGTGTCCACCTCACCTGTCAAAGGGTTAATTTTCCTGAAATAATTACCGCCATAATGGGAGGAATAAATATAACCGTCCGCTGCGTAGTGCATATCGTCGCCCACATTAAAAGGGACAAGGGTGCTGACGGTTTGGGCGTCTGCACCGCCAATAAATGCAATCAATAAAAGAGTTTTTAAAATAACTTTCATAGTGAAATGTGTAAAAAATTGTTGCATGTAGTATTAAAGTGAAAATATCAATCAAATTTACAAAACTTCAATGTTCATTAGCCAATCTTCACCGCCTTTGGTTGCTTGTTAGAGGAGGGAGCCTTCGGTGATGTTCCTTCCCCAGACCGCATGTTTTATGCTACCGCTACATGAACCCTATTAAACTTAAATGCGATAGCCTGTATAAGGTGCCCCCAATAGGTTCATAAGCATCTTATTATATTGTTCATTTCCTACATTTTCAAAAACAATGTCCACATCATTGTCTTCATAGAAAAAAACATTTTCTTCCGCAGGAATTAATTCCTTGTCCGGCCGTCCGGCAATGCTGCGCCAAAGTTTGCCATTGCCATCCAATGTAATTTCCACATCAAGCGGAGGCGACATTTTTTCAAAATGAAAAGTCCCCACGTACTGCCTTAGCACTTCCGAAGGGACTTCCTTACGTGTTCGTGATGAGGGTTTTACTACTTCTTCACCGAAAAGGATGGCTGCCAGGTTGTCGCCAATAATGCGTGGATCAATATCCATAAGATTGCTCAGCACTATTATACAAATATCGTCATCTGGATAGCGGGAAATATTGGCAGAAAAACCTGAAAAACGGCCATTCATAAAAATGAAAGCTTTGCCAAAACGCTGATGTGGCATGATTCCCCATCCACCACCGTAAGCATTCAGGTGTGGTGTGAAAATCTTTTCAAGCGTCGCCCTTTTCACCAGTTTTTCGGTGTAAAGCGCTCTGTCCCATTTATACAAATCGTCAACAGTGGAAAACAATGCCCCGGCACCGTGATTCACGGACATATTGACCGGGGGCATTGCCACCCGACTTTGCGCCTGGAGTTGATACCCCGTGGCGCCAAAAGTTTCGATAGGCATTGCCCCTTCCCATCCAGTATTCTTCATTCCCAAGGGCTTGAAAATGTGTTGCTCAAAATAGTCGGGCAAGCCTTGGCCTGTTATGTTTTCAATGATATAGCCTAATAGCACATAGTTTGAATTGCTGTATTCCCACTGGCTGCCTGGTTCAAAATTCAATGGTTGGTTCTTGAAAATTTCAACTGCTTCAGCAGCGGTACAGGTGTCTTGCAATTTTTCCCAATAAGCAGGAAAAGCTAATAGATCAGGGATACCTGAAGTATGGTGGAGGATTTGAAAGAGGGTAATGTCTCCACCACGGGGGTATGTAGGAAGGTATTGCTGCAATTTGTCCTCCAGGCTCAATTTGCCAGCTTCCTCCAATTGCATGACGGCCATCGCCGTGAAGGATTTGGTGAGCGAGGCAATGCGAAATTTCGTTTCCGGTAAAACCGGGATGCCTTGCTCATCATTGGCCATGCCATATCCTTTGCGAAGCAAAATTTTCCCCTTTTGCGCCACCAGCACCGCTCCGCTAAAATACCTATTGGTTAAATATGCTTTTAGGTAATTGTCTAATTTATCCGTTACCTCCTGTGAGGTACAGGCCACTGGTAAGCAGGCCAACAAGAAGTATAGCCAATTGATTTTTGATTGGACAAACCATTTCCGCAAACTATTCATGCGCTTTCACAACTTTTGAAGTACCCAGCATTTCCCCATTTCCAAATACAGTCAAATAATAAAGCCCAGTAGGCAAACTTTGTAAATTTTCCAGCTTAGTGCCCCATGCTCCGTTCAGTGGGCGCTGCATTTTAAATTCTGCTACTTTTTTACCAACCACATTGGTCAGCACCAACACAACTTCCTTGACCTGTATGGGCAATGTTGTTGAAATATTGATTTCATTGACAAATGGGTTGGGGAAAGCAAGCAGCGTTGTGTTAACTGATTCAATCGGCTTGGTAGCATTGAGGAGTGGTTCGCATTCCAAATACGTTTTAAGCAAAGCGCTGACAGTGTTTGCCAAGTCCCAGGAAACGATGGTGGCATCGTTGCTACACACCACAATGCTGATGTCTTTTTCCGGGAAATAAAAGGACTGGGTGGAATAGCCCGCCAAATCCCCGCCGTGGCCATAGCCATTAAGCCCCTGGTACTTTCTGGTCATTAAACCAAGCCCATACTTGGTACCTCCAGGCAATGGAGTTGAAACTGTGGTGGTTGCTTCTGCCCATGTTTCCGCCGAAAGGAGGCTCCCACTCATGCTTGCACGAATCCACCTTGCCAGGTCACTTGGCTTTGCAAAATAGCCCCCAGCTGGGCCAACAGAACTGAACAGCGATTTCCTGCTGGTCAAAAAAGAAAAGGCATCATCCAGCACGCCGTCGCCCGTGATGTCGAGCCAAAGGTGGGAAACGGGTACGGGAAGCGGGGTGAAGGCTGGGTTGGCATAACTGTCCAGGCCCATTGGCGTAAAAAAGCGATCGGCAATTTCCTGAATATAAGATTTGCCAGCCGCTTTTTCGATGATCATCCCCAAAAGCAGGTAATTGGTATTTGAATATGCCCAACCTGCCCCAGGTTGGAAAGCAGGCGCTTTGATAAAAGCGGTGATCACTTCCTCCAGCGACCAGATTTTATTGATGTTTTGGGACATGGCCACATTGAAAGCGGTGTTTTGGAGAATGTCATAAATACCGCTTTGGTGCCGCAGCAATTGCCGGATCGTGATGTTCGGATTAATATATTGGATGGTATCGAGCCACTCATATAAGGAGTCGTTGAGCGTCAGGGTGCCCTCGTCGGCCATTTGAAGGATGCACGCCGCCGTGATGGTTTTGGAAGTGCTGCCAGTTTCAAAAGCATGTTCATAGTCCACGCTGTCCAGTGGATTGAGCGTGGAAACGCCGCTGCCACCTGCCCACACAGCGTTGTTTGAGAGTTGTACAGCAGCCCCCATGCCGTGTATTCCCAGCATTTGATGCATGGAATCGAGGGTGTGTTGGAGTGCTTCTGCGAGTTTGGGGTCAATGCCTTGGGAAGCGCTTTTCCCCAAAAAAGAGACAAGAAAAAGGAATACGAAAATGAGTCGGGTTGATTTCATGTTGATAAAAATTGATATTGTTTGTCGATATTGATAAGAAAATTGGTTCTTAGGAAAATCCTATGGAAGAGCATTTTTAAGTATCGCATGACCTTAGATTCGATGGCCCATCGAGGGCCATCGAATCTAAAAGGGGTTTAAGGGGGCAGAATGAAAACATTTCCACAGGACTTGTCAAAGAACAAAAAGAATCACCCCAAACCCCTCCTGATTTTCCATCAAGAGGGGCGGCCAGCCAGGAAAAAGTATTTGTTGATAACCCAATCATATTCCCAACGATGAATAATCAAATAGTCTGTTTCTCCTGTCTGTGGGGTTTAAGCATTCTTGGTGTTCATCAAAACACGATTACCTTTTCTGACACCATTTTATCTTTAACAAAAAGGCGGATATACCACGTACCTTTCTCCAACCCGTTCAGGGTAAACGTTGCTTCGTAAGTGGAAAACCGCATAGCCTCCTTTCCTGCTGTATCGAAAACGGCAATGGTATAAAGCTGCCCATTGTTCGATTTTGGAAATTCCAATTTTACGGCACCAGTGCTTGGGTTCGGGTACAATTTGAGGTCAAACCGATTGGCTTCGGTAGCTTGGGAAGGTTCTCCGTCCAGTTGAGTGATGCGCCGCAGTTTACCTGCTTCTGAAACATATAGCGTGTCCTCTGATGCCGTAAATCCCAATCCCAGCGGCTTGTTGAATTGCGCCGACAGAGCCTCTCCATCCATAGAACCAGCGCTGCCGGCTCCGGCCAGGGTGTCGAGGTTGCCTTGCAAATCCATGCGGTAAATGCGGTGGTTGCCCTGCGAGGGAAAATAGAGGTGTTGGTCTTTTTTGCGGAAAACAAGGTTGCCAACCTTGTTGCCCAATTCGAACACCAGCTCAGGCAATTTGGTCAGGGTATCTATTTTGAAAATCTTTCCCGTAGGTGTATTGGCCACCCAGAGAAAGCCTTCGTCGTCGAAAGTGATGCCCTGCGGCCGGAGGAAGTCGGTCGTTTCCAACCAGACTTCGGAACTGCCATCAGGTTTTACTTTGATGACCTGCTTACCACTGTATGCAGGTGGTGCGCCAAAGCAACTTAGGAAAATGTTGCCCCCGCCATCCAGCGTCAAGCCCGCAGGGCCATCAAGCCCGGTGAGGATAGTTGTTAACTCGTCCGTGGCTGGATTGTAGCTTTTCAGGGTGTTGTTGTCGTAATTGGTCACAAAAAATATCCCATCGCTGTTCTCGTCAATGTCAATCGGGCCGTTGAAGCCCGTGCGGAAATTGGGGTCGAAATTGCCATCGCTTGTCGCCTTTCCAATGGCCGTGCCGCCCATCAAGCCGCCGGGAGCGGTATAGACGTTTCCCGCAGCATCTACATGTATGCCGTCCACAATTTTTGGATGGGAGGCGACTGTTTCCACCATTTGCGCTGCCAGATTTTGGACTGCCAGCAGACAAGCCAGCAACCAGTTCCACTTCCTCATGTCGTTGGTTTTTACTTTTATTGAAAAAATGTTGACCCGGCAAATCTATCGGCAGGAAAGGGTGGGCCGGGGGTCAAAAATTGCGCAAAAAAACAAATGGCAGGTTATTACAAAGGAAGCGTCAGGCAGATGACATCGGACCATGGACTTTTTGAAAAGGCGTCATCACAGCCCTTTCCCGGCAATGAAATAAAGCATTCTTCCATTTTGGAAATGGACATTGAGTTGGACACTTCGAGATTTCACATCAGCTTGCCCATCAGCGGCAAAGAGCTTTACCAGGTGGACGGGAAAGACTATGCGGCCCAGGAAAATGAATATTTTATCTTCCACCCAAAACAGTCCGTGCGGGCAGCGGGCAAGTTTGAAAAAAGTGTGGAAGGTATCTGCATTTTCCTATCGCCAGCCACCATCGGCGAGGTTGCAAACGCCCTCACAGAGCCGCTGGAAGCCTCGCTGGAACATCCATTTAATTATACCTGGCAACAGCATGAATTCATGGTGAAAACATACGGCCTGCAAGAAAATACCTTTGGCCAATACCTGGCTGCCTTGCGGCGACGTTTGCTCCACCCATCTAAAGATCAGGTGGTGGACTGGGTAGCTTTTTATTACGAACTGGCCACCGAATTCCTGAAAGCGCACCGCCAGATCGGCCAGCACCTGCAAGCCATCCCCTCTGCCCGCACCCTGACAAAACAGGAAATCTACCGCCGCCTGAGCCTCGCCCATTGCTATATTCTGGACAAATACGCCGAGCCTGTCACCCTGGAAGATTTGGAGCAGGTGGCTTTCTTTTCCAAGTACCACCTCGTCCGCCTCTATCGCCAGATTTATGGTCTCACGCCGCACCAACACATTCTGCAACTGCGGGTGGAGCGGGCCAAAGAACTGCTGCGCAAGGATTATTCGCCGACGGAGGTGGCTTTGATGCTTTCTTTTTCGGATAGGCGGGCGTTCGGGAAGGTGTTTAAGAAGGTGGTGGGGTTGTCGCCGATGGGGTTTGTGGGTAAATGAAATCCAAGTTAAGTACCCGTTAAAAAATAACTTCCGAAAGTTTCGCTTACAAATCACCATGATTTTTGAAAATCATGGTGATTTAGATGCCTGAGTTATTTTTTAAATGTTCCTAAACTGACGGCCTGCGGCCTGTCTTACAGCAAATCCAAAGATTATTCTTGGGAAAGTTGGGTGGGGCTAGGGGAATGTTTTTATTTTCCTGCTACTTTCTCAACCACAAATTTGGAATTCTATAAATTAAATTTGCTTCTTTGTACATCGTTATTGGAAATTTTTAAACCCAGTCAAATATAATCTCATGCTTACCGCTTCCTATTGGCCTAAAAGCCCCCTGGCTTTTTTCTCTTTTCTATTTCCATCCTTTTTTGTGGTGTTGGCTTTCCTGCTCCCTCGTGGTGCGGCAGCCCAGGACTATGACGTTATCCCCATCGTCGAGTGCATCGAGGATGTGGGGAATGGTTATTTCAAAGCTTATTTTGGCTACAACAACCTCAACCAGGACACGGTCATTGTTGACCCCTTCAGCAGTTATTTTGATGACGAAGAACCCAGCCCAACCGGCGTGGACACCTTCCTGCCGGGAAGGCACTACAATGTGCTGGAAGCTACTTTTTTCTACTACGATGAGGTGGTTTGGGTTATTTCTTCGCCCAACGAAAGCGTAAACTATGCCTATGCCTACTACGACCCTTACATGTTGTGCCCGCAGCCGGGCGATATTGTCCCCATTGTGGAGTGCATCGAAGACATTGGCAATGGGTACTACCTGGCCCATTTTGGCTATGAAAACCTGAGCCAGGACACCGTCATTGTCAGTCCAAGCAACAGCTTTTTCGAAGATGAAGTCCCTATCCCGACCGGCGTGGACACTTTCCTGCCGGGCCGCCAGTATTTCGTGCTGGAGGCTACTTTTTACGTGGAAGGCTCCATCACCTGGGTCATTTATTCGCCGAACCAAAGTGCCCATGCGGCCTATGCCTATTTTGACGAATCGCTGGTTTGTTCGGGTGAAAATTATATCATACCCTACTACGAACCGCCGGTTGACGGGAAGGATACCAGCATCATCGGGGCGGAACTGACTTCCCTGTTCAACCTATATACTTCTGCCGGGGAGGCTGAATCAGGGCTGATTGTCCAGCTAAACAATGAAAAAGTCTTGATAGAAGTGACCGTAATGAGTGGCCAGTACGCCCAGGCCCTCAACCTGCTGCTCAACACCTACGGCATGACCGATACCCTTTCCAACGGCACCAACCCCTTGCTGATAACGGGTTATTTGCCCATTCAAAACTTGATCCTGCTCAATAACCACCCCGATGTTTTCAATTTCGTGGAACCTGTTTTCCTGCCAGTGCTGAACAGTGGCGTAGTAACCACCCTGGGCGACAAGGCGCAGGGATCGTTCGATGGCAGGGCTGGTTTCGGCCTGACGGGCGCTGGTGTGAAAGTGGGTGTGATGTCAGATAGTTACAACAAAAAAGCGGGCAACCCGGCCAATTTAATTGATGTTCCAAACGGCGACCTGCCCGGCCCCGGCAACCCGGAAGACAACCTCACGCCCGTGCAGGTTTTGAAAGATCTGACTTTCGGAACGGGCACGGACGAAGGGCGGGCCATGCTGCAAATCGTCCATGACATAGCGCCGGGGGCGGAGTTGGCGTTCCGTGCCGGCACCACCAGTCCCGGCGATATGGCGATGGGCATCGGTGAGTTGGCGGCGGCCAATTGCGACGTAATTGTGGACGACATTACATTTTTGTCGGAGCCATTTTTCAAGGACGGCATGGTGGCGCAGGCCGTCAATAACGCCGTGGCGCAAGGTGTCACCTACGTGTCGGCAGCCGGAAACTTCGGGACACGGGCCTACGAGGGGGTATTCAATGGAGCAGCCGCCCCGGCAGGTATCACCGGCACTGCCCACAACTTTGGCGGGGGGGATATTTTCCAAAGCATCACCCTGACGCCCGGCACTTATATCATCGTGCTGCAATGGGAGGACAACTTCTATTCCCTGGGCGAACTCACGGGGGTCACCTCCGACCTCGACATCTACCTCACGAACAATGCCGGCCAGACGCTTTTTGGCTTCAACCGCAACAACATCATGGGCGACCCGATCGAGGTGCTGCCCTTCGTCGTGGTCAACCAAACTTCCACCACCAATATCATGGTGGTCAACAGTTCGGGGAATACGCCCGTGCGGTTCAAGTACATCGTGTTCAGGACGGCCGATCTGACGTTCAATGAATATGGCCAGGGTGCCTCCACCATTGTCGGGCAGGCCAATGCGGCCGGTGCTATCACCGTCGGTGCGGTGCTGGTGCAGAATGAAGTTTTTGATAGTAACAACCCGCCAGGGGTGGCTTCTTTCTCTTCTCGTGGCGGCAATTTGATAAACGGCGTTGACCGCAACAAGCCCGATCTCACCGGCTCCAACGGCATCAATACCAATGTGCAATTGGGCGGCCAGAATATTGACGGCGATATGTTCCCGAATTTCTTCGGCACCTCCGCCGCTGCGCCGCACATTGCAGGCATTGCAGCTTTGCTGGAGGAGGCCCGGCAGAAGTTTTACAGCCAGAATTATGCACCGGAAGAGATAAGGCAATTGCTGAAGAACACAGCGGTGGACATGGAAACGCCAGGATTTGATTACCTGAGCGGGGCGGGTTTTGCCAAAGCGGATGCGGCCCTGGGCGCAATTGCAAACCCAAAGCCTCAATTAGCCAACCTGAATGTGCCGGCAGGCACCACACCGGGCGCAGTGCCTTTTACCCTGACGCTGGAAGGGAAATATTTTACCCCCGGCTCAAAAGTCAAATTCAGGGATGATGAACTGCCGACTACTTTTGTCAATTCGACCACCCTGACGGCGACCGTGCCCGCTTTCATCGGCAACCCTGCCATTTATGTTTTTACAAATTCCATCACGCCCAGCAACCTGGATGGCGGCAACTCGGACACGCTGTATTTTTTCACGCCGCAAATCACCACCATCACCATCAAAGCGGCCAACAAGGCCAAGAAGTACGGTGAAAACCTGCCGGATTTCACTGCCACATTTACTGGTTTGCCAGAGGCGGTTTTGCCTTCGCAAATTGGTTTGGACAACCTCCAGTTTACCACTACGGCAACAAGCGCCAGCAACGTTGGCAACTACATCATCACCCCTTCCCTGTCGCAGCCACCCCCCGCAGGCGTTGAGGAACTGTACAATTTTGTGTTTGAAAACGGCACCCTGACCATTAACCCGATGCCGATCCACATCACCCCCAACGATAAGACTATTACCTACGGTGACCCGGTCGGTGATATTACTTTTTCCTACAATTATGATGGCACGAACATCCCCAACAATACCTCTTTCCTGACTGCCATTGAAACAGAACACACGGGTTCGCTGGCAAATGGCATTGCCCTCGTCAACGGCATTGCGCTGGTGAACGGCATCGCCCTCGTCAACGGCACGGCTTTGACCAATAAAGCTTTCATGGTGAGCGGCATTGCCCTGGTGAACGGCATCGCCCTGGTAAACGGGAACAATACCATCCCGGTGGATGCCGGCTCCCTGCTCAACAGCACGGCCCTCAACAGCGGTACGGGCTTTGTCAATGGCATCGCCCTGGTGAACGGCATTGCGCTGGTGAACGGTATCGCTTTGGTGAACGGTATTGCGCTGGTGAACGGCATCGCCCTGGTGAACGGCATTGCCCTGGTGAACAGCAACACCATTACTGCCAACAGCAACTCGGAGGTCGTGGTCATTTATTCCAATGGCGACACGGGGGAAAACTTTGCACTGCAGCCCATCAACCTCGTCACCGGCCTGACTTCCGGTGTGCAGAAAGTAGCACCAGGTGCTTTTGTCAATGAAAACTTTGCGGTTACCTATGGGGTGGGCAATCTGAACATTTTGAAAAAAGAACTGACGCTGACGGTGGAAAACCAAACGGTAACCTACGGCCAGGCGCCCAGTTTTTCTTATGCCGTTGATGGCCTTATTGCGGGCGAAAATGAAGGTTCGGTATTCAACGGAAATATCGGTTACAACCTGAAAACAACTACCAAGTACAATGTTGGCACGTACAATATCCTGCCAATATACAGCCTGAAACAGCCGGAAAACTACCACATCAACGTGGTGCAGGGCACACTGACTGTCCAGCCGGCCACACTGACGCTGACGGCCAACAATGTGACCATTTATTTGGATCAAATTCCCCAGTTTACAGCTACTGCATCTGGTTTTAAATATAGCGACCAGGCGGGCAACGTGTTCCAGGGCAATGTTTTCTTCAACCTGAACCCTAATGGCCCCTTACCCGTCGGTTTGTACGAAATCATTCCCGGCGTGAATCTGAAGCAGCCCAGCAATTATCAAATAACCCCCGTGAGCGGCACCCTGGAGGTGTTACCGGAATACCTGAGCCTCGATTCGGTTATCGTCACCCATGTTTCGTGTGCGGGCTATGGGGACGGAATGCTTTCGATAGCAGCGACGACACAAGGCGGCATAATTGCCTATTCCATTGACGGCGGCACCACATACAACCTAACGGGCGTGTTTGAGTTCCTGTCGCCGGGCAATTATAAAGTGCTGGTGAAAATACTGGGCGTGCCCAACATTCCTCCCCGAAAGACAAATGTCACTATCCTCGACGGCCCGCCCGCCACTACGTGGTACAAGGATTTGGACGATGATGGTTACTCCGATGGCGCCACCCTGCAAACCTGCGAACAACCCTCCGGCTACTATGCGGACACCGATCTGTTGCAGACCAGCGGCGACTGCAACGATAGCGACCCTGACGAACACCCCAACCAAATCTGGTACAAAGATGCCGACAATGACGGCTATACTGACGGGACTATGTTGACCGGTTGCCTGCGGCCTGTTGCCCATGTCACCCTGGATGAACTGGTTGGCCTTCAAACGGACTGCAACGACAACAACAGCGCCATCCATCCCGGCCAAACTGAAGTGTGCAACGGCCAGGACGACGACTGCGACGGCAGCATTGACGAGCAAATCCCTGGCATGGCCTATGTGGGCAACGTGACACTCAGCAACCAGGCGCAGGTCAACGCCTGGAGCCCCTGCTATTCCATTATCAACGGCAACCTGACCATCCAGAATACCGGCGTGGACAGCTTGGCCGCCCTGATCAACCTCGTAAAAGTCACGGGGAACGTGACCATCAAGAACACGGGACTGGACAACTTGCAAGGCCTTAATAGTTTGGAAAAGATAGGTGGTTTCCTCCTGGTGCAGACCAATTCATCCCTGGCAACTTTGGCAGGGTTGGAAGCCCTGGATACCGTGGGCGGTTACCTAAGTGTTTTAAAGAATTTCAACCTCTCACAATGTTGCGCCGTGCAGGATTTGATCAACGAAGAAAACCCGAAATACATCGGCGGCACGACGACGATTTTAATGAATAAAACGGGTTGTGAAAGTGTATCCAAGATAAACCTGGTTTGCGCAGGAGGTAACCTCATCGGTCCAGGAAATACTGGAACTTTTACCCTTGCAAACGGAACTTTTGCTGCTGAAACTTTATCGGTGACCCTTTATCCAAACCCTGCCACGGAGGAAGTACAGGTGCAGCTCGATGGGCACGATGGCAGTCCTGGCACCCTGGCGATTTACGATTATTTGGGCCGCATTGTGTTTTCCCAGGCGATAGGGGAGGGCCAATACCAAATCCCGGTACGGTTCGATGGTACGCTGTTGGAAAATGGGCGGCATTTTGTCAAGGTGGTCACGGAAAAGGAGACGGTGACCCGGCAGTTGATGATTGTCCGCTGATGCGAGACCATTCAGGGAAGTGTGTTTTTGAAAAAACACAGTCTCACGATCCATCACTTGTGAGAGATTGATACAGTTTTTTGAACAATCTCGTTAATGCTGCAATGGGTGCAGGTTTGGAACCTCTGCGACGTTTGGCTTACCTAATGAATGGCTGGATGGAAACTTACCGTCCAGCCATTTTATCATCCGGTTTTTTATTCCCTATCTTGCCTGCCCAATTTTTCACCTGCTTTTTACCCACCCAAAACATGACCGCCTGAATTGTAAACATTCATGAAAACAATATTCATCGCCCTTTTCACCCTGTTTTTGAGTGCCGCCCACGTTGCTGCCAACACGCTCGACAGCCTGAAAACGGTGCTCAAAACCCAGGCAGCGGATACCAACAAGGTCAAAACACTGCTGGACATCAGTTCCCAGCTTTGGAGGTCGGCGCCGGATTCCGCCATCTCCTATGCCGGCCAGGCCAGCGATCTGGCTGAAAAAACGGACTATCTGTCGGGAAAGGCCCTGGCCCTGAAAAACATCGGGCTGGCGCATTATGTCAAGGGGGATTACCTCAGTGTCTTGAATTTTTGGGAGCAGTCATTGGACGCTTATCGGGCCATCAACGATAAAGTTGGGATAGGCAATTTGCTGAGCAATATCGGGGCAGTTTATTTTAACCAGGGGGACGATCCCAAAGCCCTGGAATACTACCTGGAGTCTTTGCGGGTGTCGGAAGAGACGGGCAACAAGTTGCGCATCGCCACGGCGCTGACCAACATCGGGGCGGTTTATTTCAACAAAAAAGCCACCTACGACAAGGCTGAGGAGTATTATCTGCGGGCGCTTGAAATGAGCGAAGCCGCTGAAAACCTCGATGCTATCGGCGTTTCTTCGGTTAATTTGGGTGAAATATACCTGGAACGGGGCGACCACCCCGCTGCCTTGCGATTTTTTGAAAAGGCATTGGAGGCTTTGAAAAAAACGGGTGGAAACGAATCGTTTGTCTATACCAATATCGGGAAATCGTACCGGATGCGGGGCAGGTATGCAGAGGCTTTGGAATATCAGCTACAAGCCTTTGAAAAAGCCAGGGCAAAGGACGACAAATATGAAATGTCCATCGCACTCAACGCCATCGGCGACACCTATTTTGCCCAGGACAACTTTAAGTCGGCGCTGGATAATTATTTGAAAGCCAAAGATTTGGGGGAAGAGATAGGCTCCAAAACCCTGTTGAAAGATACCTATGAAAACCTGGCCAAGTGCTACTCCGCCCTGTCCGATTTCCGAAATGCTTTGCAATACCAACAGCTTTTCGGCATTACCAAGGATTCATTGTACAGCGAGGAAAATTATCAAAAACTGACGGGGTTGCAATTTCAGTTTGACATTGAAAAAAAGGAAACCCAGATAAAACTGCTCAACCAGGAAAACGAAACCAAAGCGGCGCAGATACAGCAACAAAAAACGCTGCGGAATTTCCTGCTCGCCGCTGCTGTATTCTTAATAGTCACGATTGGCGGCGTTACATATCAATACCAATTTGCCAATAAGACCAACAAGATCATTTCAGCAGAAAGGAATAAATCCGACAAATTATTGCTCAATATCCTGCCGGAAGAAACAGCGGAAGAATTGAAAAAATATGGGGCCGTAAAAGCAAAAAAATATGACTTTACAACAGTCTTGTTTACAGATTTCGTGGCCTTTACAAAGCACGTTGAAAATATCCCCCCCGAAGAATTGGTGAAAAGTATTGATTATTATTTCAAAGCATTTGATGCTATTTTCCAAAAATATAACATGGAAAAAATAAAGACCATCGGCGACTCTTATATGTGCGTCGGCGGCCTTCCCATGCCCAATGAAACCAATCCGGTGGATGCCATATTGGCGGGCCTCGATATTGTAAAATTCGTGGATGATTTAAGAAGTAATAAACCCGATTATGTACATCAATTCGAGGTGCGGGTCGGCATCAATACAGGCCCTGTGATCGCCGGGGTTGTCGGCACCACCAAATTTCAATACGATGTGTGGGGCGATACGGTAAACGTTGCCTCCCGGATGGAGACGGCCTGTGAAGCCGGGAAAGTTAATGTGTCAGAATTTACCTATCAATATGTAAAGGATAAATTCATTTTTACCCACCGTGGCAATGTGGAGGTTAAAAATCGGGGCCATATCAATATGTATTATGTGGAAAGCAGTATATGATCCGGGATTCACCATTATTATTCATACGATTAACGGGTTTGTTAATTAAATTCGTTGATTTTCAGGATGTTAAATCATGGTGATTTTGAAAATCACTATGATTTAGTTTTCCAAAAAACGGAAGAGGTGGCAATTAATTTAACCTGTTATTCAAATCATTCACCATTCACCATTCCAGCACCACCATCACCGGCAAATGATCGCTGAACCCGCCAAAGTAGCGGTCGCCGCCATACGTGCGGTTGGGCCGGGGGCCGTTTCTGTCGTCGTTGTACATCATCCATTCCTGCCGGAAAATGCTGGCTTTTGAAAAGTGGAGGCTGTTTTTGGCGGCAAGCAGATGGGTGGAAATGATAATTTGGTCAAGCATGTTCCAGTTGCCCCGGTAGTTGTAGGTGCCCTCGCCGATGGCGTCCAGTTCCAAAAAGCAATTGAACAGGGTGTTTGCCATTGGGGTGCCAAGCGGAATAGGTTTGGCGGCCAGGGTCTCGGCGATGGATTTATTGTCCGGCTCGTCGTTGAAGTCGCCCATGATGAGGATATTGGCGTTGGGGTTTTGGCGGAAAATTTCCACTGTTTTTTGTTTTATCTGTTGGGCAACATAAATGCGTTCAGGCTGTGTTTGTTCCTCGCCGCCATAACGGGAAGGGGCATGTACCACCAGCACGTTCAGGGTGTCTTTTTTGCCCAAAACACCTTTCACCACCAACACGTCACGGGTGGCGGGGTTGGGGTCTTCACCAGCCACTTCTTTGGGGAAATGGATGGCGATAGTATCGGCCCCTATAACCGTGAAAAGTTCTTTTTGGTAAAGCAGTGCCACGTCAATGCCCCGCTCATCGGGCGAATCGAAATGCACGAATTGGTAGCGGTGTTTCGACAGGCTCGTTTTTTCACAAAAATCCTCCAGCACTTTGGCATTTTCTACTTCCGCCATGCCGAAGAGGGCGGGGTAGGCCATGCCGTCCACTACTTTGGCCAACTGTTCCAATTTCTTCTTGTAGCGCTCCTCCGTCCATTGCAGCTTGCCTCCAGGCGTGAATTCGTCGTCATTAACAGCAGGATCGTCTTCGGTGTCGAACAGGTTTTCAACATTGTAAAAACCAACCCGCACCTCACCCGCTGCCTGTGGGTTTTTGCGCAGCACCTGGCAGGACGACTGGCAAATGGCGATGGCTACAATTGTAAGGAAACAGGTCGAAAATTTCATAGAAATAAGATTTGGTAAACAGACGGGCGAAGATTTGTCTTTGAAACGTTAAAACCAAACTTGAACTATTGTTATTATTGCTTCCTTGTTTCACGGCTTCAGGGTTTCATGGCTACATTGCTGTTTTATTTCAATGTTGCCCTTTCAATGGAACAATGCAACTGCGAAACGATGAATTCAAATAAAAATTTAACTTGTGAAAAAACTCTTTACACTTTCCATTTCCCTGCTTTTTCTTTCGCAAATCCTTTTCTCTCAGGCGTTGCTGACCAGCGAGCTTATTGGCAGCCGCACCAAGGGCGAATTGGATGCCCAGTTTTTCGGCCAAACCTTCCTGAATGGGGTCAAACTCTACAGGGTCACCTATGAGACCCAAGATTTGGACAGCAACACGACCATTGCTTCTGGCCTTGTCTGCATCCCCGATGTGCTGACCAAGCGGTACCCTTTGCTTTGTTATGAGCATGGTACAGCAGGAACCGATAGCGATGTGCCTTCCAACCTTGGCTTCGATGCAGATTTTGCCATTGCTTTTTCGGGAAAAGGCTATGTTGCCTTTGCGCCCGATTACCTGGGCATGGGTGTCAATCCGGGCATCCATCCTTATGTGCATGCAGCCTCCGAGGCATGGGTATCGCTGGACTTGCTGAAAGCCACCAGGGAGTTTTCAGCCGAAAATGATGTTGCCATCAACGACCAGCTTTTTATTACCGGTTACTCCCAAGGGGGCCACTCGGCCATGGCCTTCCACCGGCTGCTCGCACAAACCGGCGAGTTTGAAGTAACGGCGGCGGCACCGATGTCCGGCCCTTACAGCATCGGTGAGGTGATGCGGGATCTCATTTTTTCCGGCCAAGCTTATTCCAAGCCTGGTTACCTCATCAATACCATTGTTTCTTACCAATATGTTTACGGCGACATGTACGCCAGCATCCAGGAAGCTTTCAAACCACCTTACCAAAACCTCGTGGCGCAGTTTTCCAGCGACCAGCTTTCCCTGGCCGACATGGATGCCCAGTTGATCAACCTCCTCAACGCAAACGAAGGCGCAGTCATTCCGATCAAAATGCTCAACGACGACTATGTGGCCGCTATCATGGGCAATCCAAACCACCCGGTCAACCTGCACCTGAAAGAAAACAATACCTACGACAATTGGGTGGACCTGGTACCGACCCGGCTTTACTACTGCCAGGCCGACGAGCAGGTGCCCTTTGAAAACAGCACCTTTGCCGCTGCCGAAATGCAAGCCGCAGGGGCAGTTGACGTGCAGGCCATCAACTCATTTGCGCAGGGTACCCATGCTCTTTGCGCTTTGTTCGCCCCGGCACAGGCCATTACCTTTTTTGGGAACTACCAGGTGATTGAAGACCTTACCGCAGTCAGCCAGGTAAAAGGTGCAAGCCCCTACACCATTAGCCCCAACCCTGCGAATGACTTTTTATGGGTGAAAAACCTGCCGGCCAGTAGCCGCCTGCTTCTCACCGATTTGAGCGGCAAGACCCGTTTTTCCCAAAACCCGGAGAACGGAGAAGCCCAGCTCGATTTGTCGGGCCTGCAAAGTGGGATCTATCTTTTGCAAATCGTTGCCAATGGGCAAGCATGGACGGAAAAGGTGGTGAAAAATTGATTGGCTTTCTTGGGCCTGATGCTTCGTAATCTCTCCTGTAATTAAAGAAGAAAAAATACCTTCCCTCCCGAAGCCGGTTCGGGAGGGATACTGGAAACCCCAAACATGAGAGGACGCCCAGCACAGCAGCGGCGTTAACTTTTGAAGATAGATGTACATGATTGTCTTATTGGCCGAAGGATTCATTGCTCTTTTCAGGCAATTCTGTCGCCTTTTCAGTGCAGTGGACTGCCGAAGATGTAAACCATTCTTGTTTAAGACATATTCAATGATGTGTTAAATGTCGCTTTAACACGTATGTTCACCTAAACTTTAAAAATCATGATCATGAAAAACCCAGCTATTACCCTTCTTTTTGTTGCAGGAATGTTCCAGGCAGCTTTGGCCCAAACCTCAAAGGGCGATGTACTGCTTGGGTCAACGGTTGCCCTGGGCGGTGGTTTGAACGCCCTCATTATCAACCCCTCCAACAGCGGCGGCTTGAACTATTCCACATTAAAAACCAAAAGCGACAACCCCAATGCGGATGAGCAAAAGGAAACTGGGGTGACGATTTCCGTATCGCCCAGTTTCGGCCGCTTTCTGGCCGATGGCCTGGTAGGCGGTGTGGGGTTGAACCTGTTGTACCAATCCACCAAACCCGACGGCAGCAGTCAGAACGTCACGCAGACCATCCTTCTGGCGGGGCCTTTCATCCGCTACTACTTGCCGCTTGCCAAGGTGAAACCCTTTTTTGAGGTAAACCCGGCCTTTGGCACCAGCAGGGCCAAATTCGGTAGCTTTGATAACAAAACATCCCTCGTCAAACTGGGCGGCGGGGCAGGGGTCGCCATTTTCCTGGGCGAAAATGTTTCGTTCGATGCGCTGCTCCACTATGAGCGCTTCACGTCGAAAGACAAAGACAACAACCCCAACAACGAGCGCCAGATCATCGGCACTTTTGGGGTGAATGTCGGCTTTACTTTCTTCTTGTAAAATCTATCCGACCTGCAGGGCCAGGCCTTTCAGGTAGGCTCCTTCCGGGTGAAAGAGGCTGACAGGGTGATCCGGTGGCTGCGACAAGTGCTGCATCACCCTGACCCGCCTTCCTGCCTCTATGGCTGCTGCCACGATGGTATTGTAAAACAGGTTCCGGTCCACCACCTGCGAGCAGGAAAAAGTGAACAATACGCCGCCTGGCGCCACTTTTCCCAGCGCAGCCACATTCAGCCGCTTGTAAGCTTGTACGGCATTGTGCCGTTTGTCGAGGTTTTTGGCAAAGGCGGGCGGATCAACGACAACGACGTCATAAACCTGGCAATCCTTGAGATAGGTGGCCACATCCATCGCAAATGATTGGTGCTGTGCGGGGCCACCATTGTTTGCTTCCACATTTTTTTCCAGCCAGGCGATGGCCTTTTGAGAAGAATCCACGGAATGCACCAGGTTTGCGCCAGCCCTCACAGCGTACACGGAGAACCCGCCGGAGTAGGCAAAAGCGTTCAGGACGCTTTTCCCCTGCGCAAACTTTGCAAGCAGGTTTCTGTTTTCCCGTTGGTCTAAATAAAACCCTGTCTTCTGGCCAGTTTCCCAATCCACAAAGAACGAATGGCCGTTTTCCAGGACGAACTGCGGGCTTGACGTGCCGGCGAGGTATCCGTTCTCAATGGTCGCTGCGTATTTTTCTGGCAGCGTCTCCCTGCTTTTGTCAAAAACAGCCTGAATGCCGGCATCCTCCAATTCCATCAATGCTTTTGCAAGGATTTCCCTTTCCCTGTGCATCCCGATGGAGTGGCACTGCATCACGGCTGTATTCCCATATATGTCAATGATAAGTCCTGGCAGGTTGTCGCCTTCGGCATGGACGAGGCGGTAACAGGTTGTATCCTTGCTGCCCACCAGGCCCAACAGCCGCCTGTATCCGAGGGCGTTTTGCAGGCGGCTGTTCCAAAAGTCCTGGCCCGCCATCGTTTTTTCAAAAGAAAAAATGCGGACGGAAATGCTGCCATACTGAAAATGGCCCGTGGCCAGGTAGTCTCCATTGGCGCTGAACACTTCCACAGTATCGCCGTCTTCCATCGCCCCATCCATACTTTTGATGGCGCCGGAAAATACCCACGGGTGAAACCTTTGGATGGCCACTTCTTTTCGGGGTTTCAGGATGACTTTTTTCATGAAAAGGCAGTGTTTGTGTTTTTAAAAGTAAGGTTCTTTGGCAAATTCTGTGGAAGCAGGGACGTAGCCCTGGCACCGGGAATGGCCTTAAAATATAAGTTCACTGGCAACGCCCTTCCGTTCGATTTCACTGTATTTGATAAGAACCAAAAATAAAAATACCCGGGGCAATGGTTTTCGCCCCGGGATATTGGTTTCAAGTATCAACTCAGCCTATGCTGATTTTTTGTTGTCCCCGAACATTAAGGCGAAGAGTAGGAGCACGGCGCCAGCTATGCCCGCTGGTACCAGCCAGATGCCGTTCCAGTTGTGGAGGTTGTCGCCGGTTACATTGGCATCGGCAACGAGGCCGGATATATAAAAACCGATGAGCATTCCTACACCATAAGTCGCAAGGGTAATGAGGCCCTGTGCAGCACTTTTGAACTTTTCACCAGCGAGGTTGTCCGTGTAAATTTGGCCGGTGACAAAAAAGAAATCATAGCAAACGCCGTGGAGAAGGATACCCAAAATGAGCATCCAATAACCTGCCCCGGCATCGCCTGTAGCGAAAAGCACATAGCGTAATACCCAGGCTGCCATGCCAATAAGGAGCATTTTTTTGACGCCCAACCGCACAAACATGTACGGCATAATGAGCATGAAAGCCACCTCCGACATTTGGCCTGTGGACATGATACTGGCCGCAGCGTTTACTTTTATTTCATTCAAAAAGACATTGGCGAAGCTGTAATAAAATGCCAGGGGAATGCAGACAGCCACTGATGCGAGGAAGAAAATAAGGAAGTTCTTATTTTTCAGCATGGCCAATGCATCCAGGCCGAGAATGTCGCTGATGGTCACGTTCATACCTGCTTTTGGAGGGGGTGTTTTTGGCAATGTAAAACTCATAATGCCTAAAAGGGCCGCAGCAATTGCCGTCATTTTGAAGGTCAAATGCAAGGAGCCTGACTGCTCCCATGCCAACCACCCAATAATCAACCCGGCGACGATCCAACCAATGGTGCCCAATACCCGGACAGCAGGGAACTCCTTTTCCGGGTTGGCCATTTGGCGGAATGAGATGGAGTTCACCAGGGCAAGTGTAGGCATGTAAAGGATCATATAGACCAAAAGAATGGGGAAGAACTGGCTGAAATCAGGTGCAGTGGAAAGGTACCACATCAAACCTGCCCCTATCAAGTGCAAAATGCCCAATATTTTTTCAGCATTGAAAAAACGGTCGGCAATGAGGCCGATGATAAACGGGGCGATAATGGCCCCCCATGATTGGGTACCGTAGGCCAGGCCTATTTCTGCGCCGGAGGCTTTCAGGTTGTTGGCAAGGAAAGTCCCCATCGTCACGAACCACGCCCCCCAGATAAAAAATTCGAGGAACATCATGACGGATAGCTGGATACGGATTGAAGATTTCATGGTTGTTCGTTTTCGTTGTTAGGATTCAGGGAACTGGGTTTGAAAAACCAGTCTGGCTATCAGTCCCATGTTAAATTGACACAGTTAAATGAACCAACTCTTTTCGATGACAGATAGGGTGGGCAAGGTAGCCAAACAACTTTGAATTATTGAAGTGCATTTTTTGGCAATCGGCAATTTCAGAAAATAAAAAAGTGGCACTCCTGCTGGAAGTGCCACTTTTTTATCGTGCGCCTGTTTAAAAAAAACTTACAACTGGCACCCGCCGGTGAACGTACTGGCATCGAAGGTTGCTTGAATAAAGCCGACCTTGTCTCCGGTGGAAGATCGGTAGCCAGCCTCGATGATCAGGCCATTTTCCTTGCCACTCCTGATAGGGCTGCAATACTCGAAGAAGTAGTAGCTGTTGGCTTCGGCCCCTACCTGCAGGGCAATATTTTTGAAAACGGTGGAGAGTTGCGATACGGAAGTGGCGAGTTGGTAATCGTTTTTGCCAATGGCCTTGAGGTCAACGGCATTGATCTCAGAGCCTACGCCGATGGTGAAAAAGCTGATATCCGAATTGGCCGTTGCAACTGCATTGTAGGCATCCTGGCGCAGGTAACGCCCGGCCCGGTCACGGCCATCCGTGAAAATGACCACAGAGGCGGCAGCGATGATATTTTGATCCTGGAAGGAGGCCAGGACGGCAGTGGCCTCATTGGTAGATTTGATCACGGCGCCAAACAGGTCGGTGGAATTGTCGCTGCTGATGCTGGCCGAAATAGAAACAACGGCACCTTTCAACAGTGATTTGTCGGAAGTGACAGGCTCCAGCACATGGAGGGAATCCTCCCCGTCGAACCAATAAATCCCCATGGCCGTCGATGTGTCAAGGGTGTCTGGGATGATGGCATCAATAAACGCTGTGGCGGCATTTTTCAATTCTGTGAGGGAAGTTTGGAGGACGCTTCCGCTGAGGTCGAGCACCAGCAGGGTAGTATGGTTGAAAACCTGGGCACGCCCGGAAATCCTTCGTTTGGCCTCTACATCGGAAATGACCCGGTAACATTCATCGTTTACTCCTTTTTCATAAATAATGAAATCATCCTGGGTGAGATAGCCAACGGGATCGTTGTCGTCTTCCTGCACTTTGAAAAATACGGACACCTTGGCGGGCTGCTCCACTGTGGGGCCTTCCAAAACGGTCAGTTTCAGGCCCTTGTCTTTTGGCTGGGTGAAACAATCCTGGAAGGGTTGTTCGTCTTTTTTGCAGCTAAAAGAAAAGACAAGGAGCGCAAGCAGGCTGAAAATCAGAGTCTGTTGTTTCATGGTTGATAAATATTGTTGAAAATTATTTTGCAAAAGTAATCTTGAACGGCTTGAAAATCAATGGCTTGTTCGATAAACGTTAAACTTTGCCGATTTGCTGCGTTTCAATTTTGGCGTACCATTTAGTCCAATCAGTCCATTGGTAGTTCTTGGCGGCAATGAAGGTGAAAACAATGGCGGCCACAAAAAATCCTGCCAGCATCCACGACATGTTCACGGACTGTGTATGGAACAGTGCCGCCGTTTGCAGCGCCGATTCGTCGAAAGTAACGAATAAGGCCCCATAAATATTGGTTGCCGCATGGATGCCCAGGGCCAATTCCAAACTATCGTCCATCAACGTTAAAAAACCAAGGAACAGGCCGACGCTGATGTAGTAAGTCATCGTAACCCCCGTTCCAAAAGCATGTACTTCCGGGTTCATAAAATGCAGGAGTCCAAAAGCCGCCGAAGAAATAAGCAATGGAACCCATCTGTAGATTCCTATCAGGCCGATGCCCTGCATCAGGTATCCCCGAAAGATCAACTCCTCAAAAGAAGTCTGAAAAGGAAGCACCAGGATGGCAATGATTAAAAGTCCGAAAAACTGTCCAGGTTTGAAGTGGAGGGAATAGTTTTCTGGGTTTAGGGCATAGAACACCAGTTCGGACAGGATAGTCAGTCCCATCCAAAGCCCGAAGCTGAAGAGGATTTTGCCCCAGTTGATTCGTTTCGATGGGGTGATCAGGCTGATGAAAGGCCTTTTATGGATATATTTAACGCCCACCCAAAGACCAAGCAGGCTAAAAACGAAGGCCATCAGTACCAGCAAAAGGGACAGGTTCTGGCCGATCCCAATAGCGGTGAAATCGAGGCTTTCCGTCATGTGGGCAATGTCCGTTTCACTGGCATTGCTGTTGGAAACCATAGCCAGGTAAAGGAAGAACAGGGGGAGTTGCCCGATCAGGTTGCCTGCGACGATAATGGCAATAGTCGCCAGATATTGCCACCATTTGTTTTCACCGGACTGGGCATTTTTCAAGAACATAAGGAATAGGTTTGATTCGGGGGTGAAAATAGAAAAGCCCTAAGACTTTGCAATCTTAGGGCTTTTGCTTCGGAAGATGGCCGTATGGAAAGCGGGACAAGGAGGCTCAATTTCAAGCATACACTGCACCGCAGTTCACCATCTTCTTCTTTATGTTTTAATTACCGTTGCCAAAACCTTGAGTGCTGGCCGGAACGCTGTCTTCGGAAGGCTTGGCATTCACTTTCCCCTTGATCTTGAGGGTGTGATCCGGCGTTGATTCGTTCGTGGTCAAAGTCACTGTTTTCTGGAATGGGCCGATACGGTTGGTGTCGTAGCGCACTTCGATATTGGCGGATTCACCTGGCAGGATAGGCTCTTTCGGATAGCTCGGAACGGTGCAACCGCAGCTTCCTTTGGCTTTGCTGATGATGAGGGGTTCGTCGCCAGTGTTCTTAAATTTGAAAACACGGAGCGGATCGGCACCCTGCAGGATTTCACCGTAGTCCACTTCTGTGGTTTCAAAGGTCATCACCGGGCCACCACCATTTGAAGAAGCTGGCGTAGTAGCATCCTGTGCAAAAGAGTAGGTAGCCAAGAAAGCTACTGTTGCTAAAATTGAAAAGATTTTTTTCATCAGTGTCGTGATTTTTAGTTCATGATTAAAAGATGTTACAAAGGTAAGGGCCGAACCCCGAAGGTTGTAGTTAATGAAAATTTCAAGCCAGTTAATGAGTTGTTAA
This sequence comes from Lewinellaceae bacterium, assembly GCA_020636005.1. Taxonomy (GTDB): domain Bacteria; phylum Bacteroidota; class Bacteroidia; order Chitinophagales; family Saprospiraceae; genus UBA6168. The sequence continues at coordinate 555,686 of JACJYR010000004.1, read as the reverse complement.
CCATCCAAAAGGCGTCCGCTTTCGGGAAGTTCGGGGCAAAAAGGAAAAGGCGGTTCTGTTTTACCAAACTTATCTATATTTTTGCGGTCAACTGAACCCCCCGTTTGGAATTTTGTTTCGCCCTAAATTCAAAATGTTACCCCAAATTTTTAAGCCTAAGATCCGACTGCCTAACCAAATTTAAGACCTCATTGCTTATGCTAACCATTGAATCTCCTATTGCAGATATCCTTTCCCCTGGCGCATCCACTTTGGAAGAATCCTATAAAAATGAAGTCCTTAAAGATTTCTGGATTTGCTGCGTCAGCCGGGAGGCCAGCATCCTGGGACGCCGGGAAGTGCTCACCGGCAAGGCTAAATTTGGCATCGTGGGCGATGGTAAGGAAGTGCCCCAGGTCGCCATGGCCCGTGCCTTCAAAAAAGGCGACTGGCGTTCCGGTTATTACCGTGACCAGACTTTCATGTTTGCCCTCGGGCTTTCTACCGTCGAAGAGTTTTTTGCCCAGTTGTACGCCGATGCTGAGAATGACCCCTGGTCGGGAGGCCGGCAGATGAACAGCCATTTCGCCACCCCAATCGTGGACGAGCACGGCGAGTGGCTCGACCACAAAAGCCTTTTCAATATTTCTTCCGACATATCCAGCACGGGCGGGCAGATGGCACGGGCGGTCGGCTTGGCCCTGGCCTCCAAAAAATACCGGGAAAGTGCAACCCTCGCCGATAGTACCTCATTTTCCCAAAATGGAGATGAAGTCTGTTTCTGCACCATCGGCGATGCCAGCACTTCCGAAGGCGTTTTTTGGGAAGCCATGAATTCGGCCTGTGTGCAGCAGTTGCCCATGCTGGTCTCTGTATGGGACGATGGCTACGGCATCTCAGTGCCCATCGAGTACCAGACGACCAAGGGCAGTATTTCAAAGGCGCTCAGCGGTTTTCAACTGGACGAGCATGGCAAAGGGATGGAAATATACGTGGAAAAATGCTGGAATTACCCCGCTCTGTGCGAGCGCTATGAAGACGCGGCGGAAAAGGTTAGGTTGACCCACATCCCTGCACTTATCCATGTTGAAGAATGCACCCAGCAATTGGGCCATTCCACTTCCGGTTCCCACGAAAGGTACAAATCGCCCGAAAGGTTGGAGTGGGAACGAGAGTACGACTGCATCAAAGTAATGGGTACCTGGATGGTGGATGCTGGGTTGGCCTCTCAGGAAGAAATCGACGACATTCACATTAGGGCCAAACAGTACGTCAAAGAGTGCAGGGACAGAGCTTGGGAAGCCTATATTTCGCCGGTAAAAGACGAACATGCCAGGCTACTGGCTATCTATGAAGCGATTTTGCCCGCCGCCAAAAACATGGGGAAAGCAGAAGCACTATTTCAGGAATGCCGTAAACTGCTAAACCCGCTTTATTTCGAGCTGGTCAAAAATGCAAGGCAATTGCATTTCACCCTGAAGAATGAAGAGCCTTCTGTTCTATCCGACTTAAACGAATTCCTTGACAGGGCCAGGAACCTCGCCCACAAACGCTACCACTCGAACCTATACAGTTCGAGCAAATACGCTGCCCTTAACGTGCCCGTTATCGAACCCGTATATTCTGAGGATTCGCAAATGATAAACGGCTATGAAATCCTCAACCACTTCTTCAACCGGGTATTTGAAAAATACGACAACCTATTCGCTTTTGGGGAGGATGTTGGAAAAATCGGCGGCGTCAACCAGGCCTTTATGGGCTTGCAGGATAAATACGGCGTGGAGCGCATCTTCGATACCGGCATCCGGGAGTGGACCATTGTAGGCCAGGCCATTGGCATGGCCATGCGGGGCCTCCGCCCAATCGCAGAAATCCAGTACCTCGACTATCTCATCTATGGCCTTGAGCCTTTGACGGACGACCTGGCTACCCTCCGCTACCGCAGCAACGGCCTGCAGCAGGCACCTGCCATTATCCGCACGAGGGGCCACCGGCTTGAAGGCATCTGGCACTCCGGCTCCCCCCTTGGGATGATGGTAAATTCACTGCACGGCATGTATATTCTGGTGCCGAGAAACTTCGTGCAGGCGGCAGGCATGTACAATACCCTGCTGCATAGCGATGACCCGGCTATCCTCGTCGAATGCCTGAATGCCTACCGCCTCAAGGAAAAGCTGCCCGACAATATCGGGGAATACACTGTCCCCCTCGGCGTGCCCGAAATCCTGCAAAATGGCGAAGATGTAACGCTCGTCACCTACGGCTCATGTGTACGGGTAGCCATGGAAGCAGTGGGTTCGCTGCATTCGCTCGGTATTTCTGTGGAACTTATAGATGTGCAGACCTTGCTTCCTTTCGATTTGGAACAAATCATCGTCCAATCCTTGAAAAAGACCAACCGCATCCTCTTCTTCGACGAGGATGTGCCCGGAGGCTGCACTGCCTTCATGATGCAGGAGGTGTTGGAAAAACAGGGCGGATACCGCTACCTCGATTCGGCCCCGCTGACATTGACGGCCAAGGCCCACCGACCACCTTATGGCTCGGATGGCGACTATTTCTCCAAGCCAAACCCGGAGGATATCTGCGAAGCCATCTATGAAATGATCAAGGAGGCCGATCCGTCGAGGTTTTCGTGAATAGCAAAGGAAAAACTATTTTCACTGGACTTCCTAATGTGCTTCGATTTGTAAACCCTTCCCCGATATCCAAGGCCTTGGGTGCAATAATCTCCAGCGATGTGGAAAACTGCTAAAACATTCCTGTTGTCCAGCCGTAAACAATTTCCATAGTGAGAACTATGGCGTCTATTGGGCTTTTAAATTTAAGTTAAACAAATTCCCGTCAAACCAACCACTTGTTTAACCTGTTATCTTCGGGTCAAAATTTTCAACTTGGTGGTTCCAACTGTACTCTGCCTTTCCACATTGATTTTTCTCCATATAATGTGCCAGCGCTCGGCCAGGCTGTCAAGCGTTGAGGCTGTAAAAAGACCACCTTACAATCCAGGATTTATGCCTCAAGCAATACCCATTTTGCCTTCTGTACCAAAGGCTCCCGGCCAAGCCCCCAAAAAGTACCAATTGTCGAAACCTGGGTTCCACTTCTCCATTTTTTCCAGTGCCCACCAATTGGCGCATGACTGGCAGGCCGCACAACCAGATCAAAATATTTTCCTTCAACCGCCCTATTTGCAGGCAGTGGAAGACAACCCGCCCAAGCGGATGCGGTTCAGCTATCTCGTCTTTTATAAGAATGATGCACCAATTGGCGTAGCTTATTGCCAGGTTTCAAATTTCAGGGTGGATGACAGTGTAAAAGATTCAACCACCAACGATGGCTATCCCTGCATGATCAAGGCATTGACCCGTTTCTTTAAAAAACTGGTGGTCAGTCAGTTGGATCACAACCTGTTGGTCTGCGGCAACTTGCTGCTCACAGGCGAGCACGGCTTTTATTTTGATTATGGCCAAATCAACAAGGCTGCCGCTTTTGAACTAGTCGAGGAAGCATTGATACGGACACAGGATTTTTTGGGGGAACAGAAAGTGGACATTGACGGCATTTTCATCAAAGACGTGAGCGAAGAACACCGTGCGACGGGCAAAATATTAGTGGACAAAAAATTCAGGGAGTTCACCTTTCACCCCAATATGGTCCTTGAAATTCCGGCAGGTTGGACAACTTTCGACGACTATATGAAGGCCATTTCTTCCAAATACCGGGTACGTGCCAAACGTGCTTTCCGCATGGCCGAAGAACTGGAAATCAGGGAACTGAACGAGGCACAAATTATCACCTATAAATCCCGGCTTTACGAATTGTACCAGGAAATAGCTGACGGTGCCGATTTCAACATGGTCGTGCTGCACGAAAACTATATGCCCGATTTGAAGCGCCAATTGGGGGATGATTTTAAAATTTTCGCCTACTACCGCAACGGGGAAATGGTCGGCTACCGCACCACCCTGAACAACCACCACGAGTTGGAAGCGCACTTTTTAGGCTTTGAACAGGATTGCAACAAAGACTGCCAGATCTACCTGAATATGTTGTACGATACGCTCCGTCAGGCTATTGCCGAAGGCAAAAAAAGGGTCATTTACGCCCGCACTGCTATGGAAATAAAAAGCTCCGTTGGCGCCGAGCCATTTGAGATGTACTGCTACATCCGGGCGAACAACCGCCTGATGAATAAAATACTCCCATCTGTGCTGGAATACCTGCGCCCGCCAGCCGACTGGGTTCCGAGGAGCCCTTTTAAGGAAAAAACAGATTAACCAGTCCAATTCCAAATTATCCATTCCTTGCTTTTCTTTATGCTTTCCCTTCCTACTTTTACGCTGTAAGGAGAATACTGCTTTTTGCTGATGGCCGGTTCTTTACCAGTACACCATTGAAATTAGTTTAGATTATTTGGTTTTCAATAAATTCGGCTAAACACTTGGTAATCAGGTGTGCAGAATAATTTACTGGCGAAAATCTTCGATTTCAAACAACTGCTTACAAACCAAACCAGCATGAAACAAGCCCTGTCCAATGCACTTATTTTTTTAAAAAACCGCTTCAACCTGGCTGCCGACCGGGCGAGTGAGCAGGAAATTATTAAGAATATATGCAGCGATGTCGAATTCAAGGGGATCAATGTCTGGGTGCTCGTGTTCGCCATTATGATTGCATCCATTGGCCTGAATGTCAATGCCACGGCGGTCGTTATCGGTGCGATGCTGATTTCCCCACTCATGGGGCCAATCATGGGCCTTGGTTTGGGCATTGGCATCAGCGACATTGATCTCATAAAGAAGTCTGCTAAAAACCTGGCGGTGATGGTAGCCGTTAGCGTTGCTACTTCGGCCCTGTATTTTGCCATCAGCCCACTGCAACATGCGCAGTCTGAGTTGTTGAGCCGCACCACGCCCACTATATGGGATGTTTTCATTGGCTTGTTTGGGGGGCTTGCAGGCATCGTCGCCACCGCCTCGAAAGAGAAGGGCAACGTCATCCCTGGCGTCGCCATCGCCACTGCACTAATGCCCCCGCTCTGTACAGCGGGATATGGGATTGCCATTGGCAGCCTTAATTATTTTGCCGGGGCATTCTACCTGTTTTCCATCAATGCCGTGTTCATTTGCTTTTCCACTATTCTGATTATCAGGTTTTTAGGATTCAAGGAGGTGGCATTTATGAGCCCACACATGAAAAAAAGAGTCAGGACGATAATTGGCGTGTTCGTGGTGTTGATGATAATACCAAGCATATATATTGCAAGAAACCTCGTGCTAAAAACAGTTTTTGAAGAAAGGGCAGGGCGTTTTGTCAGGGACGAGTTTAACTTTCCTTCGACGGAAGTGGTGCGCTATAAAGTTATTTTTGAGCCTGAAAATGCCGTCCAGGTTTCATTGATGGGTACCTTGTTGGATTCCAATACAATATCAAATTTGCAACACCAACTGGTAAACTATGACTTAAAAGACGTAAAACTTGTCATCAAACAGGGCGAAAAAGGGATCGATGCCGCCGACATTAAATCAAAGGTGCTGGAGGAATTTGTGACCCGCAACCTCGACAGCCTTAAAAGCAAGGACGAAAAGATTGCATTCCTGACCAGGGAACTCTACCAGCAGAAATTAAAGGAGTTGCCGATGGACAGGATTTCGAGGGAGGCCGTCCAAATTGATAACAACATTGAGGAAATTTGTATTCAGCGGTCTATTTTCTATAATGGCGAAGGGAATCCAAAGGACACCATCCACATCGCCCTCACAAAATTTAAACTACCGCCCAATAAAGGTTCAACCGAAAGGCTTTCCGGATGGCTCAAAGAACGAATCCCTGCTGACAGCGTAAGGGTAGTGGTCAACTGAATCCCAGTTTTTTATACACTCACAATATTTTTTTATGAAAAACCACTTTAACAAATCAATTTATTTTTTGGCAGGGGCTATTTTCCTGGTGGTAGGTTGCAGTCCTAAAAATGTGGACTACCTGAAAGAGTCAAAAAAAGACAAGGACAAGCGCATGGAATGGTGGCGGGATGCCCGGTTTGGCATGTTCATCCATTGGGGGCTTTATGCGGTACCTGCCGGCGAATGGGATGGCGTGAACACTTATGGGGAATGGATCCGCCACTCGGCGAAAATCCCGTTGGAGACTTACGACAAGTTTGTCGCTGAGTTTAACCCAACCAAATTCAATGCAGACGCATGGGTGAAAATGGCAAAAAACGCCGGCATGAAATACATCGTCATCACCAGCAAGCACCACGATGGGTTCGGCATCTTCGACAGCCAGCAGACCGACTTTGATATCATGTCAACCCCATTCAAAAGGGATGTTTTAAAAGAACTGGCCGACGCCTGCCAACGGGAAGGCATCAAGCTGTGTTTCTACCATTCTATCATGGATTGGCACCACCCCGACTACCTGCCCCGCCGCAACTGGGAAACCGACCGCTCAACGGAAGGTGCTGATTACGAGCGCTATGTGCAGTACATGAAAGCACAGTTGAAGGAACTCCTCACCAATTATGGAGAAGCACCCCACGTCCTTTGGTTCGATGGCGAATGGGAAAATACCTGGACGCACAATCGGGGCGTTGACCTGTACAACTATGTGCGCAGCCTGAAACCCGGCATTATCATCAACAACCGGGTGGATAGCGGACGTGACGGCATGGCTGGCATGTCCGATGCAGGTTTCGCTGGTGATTTTGGCACCCCCGAACAGGAAATCCCGGCCACTGGGCTGCCCGGCGTGGACTGGGAAAGCTGCATGACCATGAACGATAATTGGGGCTACAACAAGGCCGACAAAAACTTCAAATCAACCCGGGAACTCATTCGAAACCTCACCGACATTGCCTCCAAAGGTGGTAACTACCTGCTCAATATCGGCCCGACAGCCGAAGGCGTTTTTCCCCCTGAAAGCATCCAGCGCCTGGAAGAAATAGGCGACTGGATGAAGCAGAATGGGGATGCCATTTATGGCACATCGGCCAGCCCCTTCGGGTCCTTCAGTTGGGGGCGCTGCACCATGAAAAGGGTAGGGGCCGACACTTACCTCTACCTCCATGTTTTTGAGGTGCCAAAAGACGGAAGGCTTGTTTTGAACGGCATCGCCAACGAGCCGATGGGGCCTCAGTACCTAGCCTTTCCAAGTGTTGTGACACTGCCAATCCATCGGGAAGAAGATGCCCTGGTCGTCAAAATTGACACGGTATTACCCGATAAAAACAATTCGGTCATTGTGCTTCCCTTGAAAGGCAAACCAGATTTCCACCTTTCCCCGCAAATTGTTGCCAAGTATGATTTATTTATCAATGAACAACAGATTGCCATTAGGGATGAGGAGGGCGATTCGGAAATCCATTACACCCTGGACGGCAGCCCGCCGAGCCTTCAATCGGCCATTTACACAGTGCCGCTATCTGTCAAAAATACTTCCCTCGTTTCGGCCCGTTCCTTTCGAAAAGGCCAGCCCATCAGTGGCACTTTGCAGCGGACTTTTATAAAAGTCAGGCCGCAGTCGGCTTCCGGGCAGGAGGGATTCAGCGCCGGGTTGGCATTTGCCTATTATGAAGGCGACTGGGACTCCTTGCCCGATTTCAACAAATTGCAAATGGTGGCAAGCGGAATCACCAATAATTTCAAGCTAAAGCCCACTAATGATGGCGAGCACTACGGCTACCAGTTCAGTGGTTTTGTCAAAATTCCAAAATCGGGGGTTTACACTTTCTCCACTTCCTCTGACGACGGCAGCAGCCTGTTCATCAACAACCGACCCGTCGTGGACAATGATGGGACACATGGGATGCGGGAAAAATCGGAGGTGGTCGTTTTGGAGGCAGGTTACCATGAAATCATTGTCCGCTTTTTTGAAAAAACTGGTGGCGAAGGCTTGCAGGTTTTTTGGGAATCGGAGGATTTTGGAAAGCAGGCCATTCCTGATTCGGCGCTGTTTTACCTGCCAGGTAAATAGACTTTATTTTGACATCATTTACAGCCTGAAACAGACTCGATTTTAATTCAAGAAAATGAAGGACAACTTCAATCGCCGCCATTTCATAAAAAACACCGCTGCCCTTGCTGCCCTTGTCGGGCTGCCCGGTGGCAATATTTTTTCAAAAGCCAGCCATGATGAACTCATCGGGGCGGCTGCCACACCGCAACCCGCTGTTGGCAAACCAGTTTTTGGCTTAAAAGTGCCGCCCATCAAACAGGTTCGTGTTGGCACCATTGGCCTGGGGAACAGGGGCGAGGAGCATGTCCGCCTGATAAATGCCGTTGGCCAGGAAAAAGCCAAAATCGTGGCCATCTGCGATGTGAGGGCCGAAATTGCTGAAAAAAGCAAGGCATTTTTGAAAGAAAACGGCGGGCAGCAACCAGCAGTTTACACGGGAAAACCGGACGCATGGAAGGAGCTTTGCCAACGGGACGATATTGATTTGGTCACCATCGCCACGCCTTGGGAAGACCATGTGCCGATGGCCATTTATGCCCTGCAGCAAGGAAAGCACGTGGCAATGGAAGTCCCTGCCGCCTACACCATCGAAGACTGTTGGAAACTGGTGAACACCGCCGAAGAAATGCAGCGCAACTGCATGATGCTGGAAAACGTCTGCTACGGCGAGGAGGAACTCTGGCTGCTCAACATGGCGGAAAGCGGCGTGTTTGGCACACTCACCTACGCCGAGTGCGCCTACATCCACGATCTGCGGGAACTCCTTTTCAGCAAAACCTACTACTATAATATGTGGCGCATCCGCCACAACGAAGCCCGTGATGGCAACCTGTACCCCACACATGGCCTCGGCCCGGTGGCGCAATACATGGGCATTGACCACGGCGACCGTTTTGATTACTTGGTTTCCATGAGTTCCCTCCAGGCGGGACTGGATGAATATTCAAGGACAGTGGAGGCCGATAATGAGTTTTACAACAAAACCGGCTACCGCCACGGCGATATGAACAATACTCTGATAAAAACGAACCGGGGGCGGAGCATCCTCCTGCAGCACGATGTGGTGACGGGCCGGCCCTACAACCGCATCAACATGCTGGCCGGGACAAAGGCTTTTCACAAAGGCTATCCCAGCCAATTGTCTGTGGGCGGGCATGGACACGGCTTTTTGAAAGAGGAGGAATACAAAGAATTCAAAGAGCGCTACGCACACCCACTTTGGAAAAAACTGGAGGCCGAAGCCGCCAAAAATGGGGGTCACGGTGGCATGGACTTCGTGATGCTCTGGCGCTTGATTGATTGCCTCAACAAAGGGGTTCCACTTGATATGGATGTGTACGATGGCGCATCCTGGTCGGTAGTGACACCGTTGTCGGAGTTGTCGGTACAGCTAGGGAGTGTCCCCGTGAAGTTTCCCGACTTTACGAGGGGTTATTGGAAAAACGAGCGGAAATTGGGCGTGATAGCGAACCCGTGAACAGGAACTTGAAATAACCCAGCAGGAGTTTTTTGCTTAAAAATCTTTCACCAAAGGGTGCCGAATTTAAAAGGCGCAGTTATTTTTTTCATGCTTGATCAATTTGGATGGTGCGGTAGAACAGTTGGTAAAACTGACTGTATTTCATCCACACTGATGTCCATGTGGGAGGCATCCAGGATACATTCCCCATCCTTTATCAGCAATATCTGAGGTGATTCGTGGTGTACAGAAAACCGATCCGCCATTTCGTTTGAAATAGTACGAAAGGCAATCAGGTCGAGGAAATAGGGTTCAAGCTGGTCGGCGGAAAAGCCCCAGTTACTTTCCAATCTCATCTTTGCCATGAAGCTGATGCTGCAACGGGTACTGTGTTTAAAGACAAGGCAAGGGACCTCATAAGAGCGTTGGACGATATGATCAACTTGGGTAAGTGAATCGAGCGGATTCCAGGTCATGATATTTGTAATGGGAAGTAACAGGTTGGCCGTTGTTTGAGGGTTGCCAAACAACGGCCAATTGTGAGGGAAGCATTTATTTAACCAAGCTGACGACTGCTTTTACTGCTTTAAAGTTGGTCGGGCAGCCGTAGCCTTTATTGCAAGAAGAAAAAGAGGCTGCGAGGGCGCAGAAAACGACGAGTACGATAGCTTGCTTCAGGGTGCTATTTTTCATTGCAAAATTTTTTTAGGATATGTTTAGAAATTGAGTTTTTCACTTATTGGCAAAACGTGGCCCTATAACAGTTTATTACAGCGCTGGGTTTAATTTTGCGCCAAAGATAACTGATTTCAGGTTACGGTCTCTGATGTATTTTGTTGCGGGGATGCTTGCAGGCAGGGAATTTGGAAAGTTTCGAATCCCCTTTTCAAAGAACAGGCCAATCATTACCAACAAACACTTACGTCCTGCATTATTTACTCATGTTCTGTCAATGCTGATGTACCGTTAAGTGAAGGGGTGACTCGAAATCACCCCGTCACTTCCACAGTCCTTTTCTGTACAAGGAGAACATGAGCGACATTGTTTTATTGCGGTTCCGTTTTCTTAAACTTTATGCCCCCAATCCACCAAAGGTAACCCTTCGCAGCAGGTTTTTTACCTTGGGAACGAAGGAAAAATAATGACCTTTTCATTTTTAAAAAACTATTTCATCGAAGTGGTTTGAGAAGTATAAAATAACAGGCTATTATTCACTTGTTACTTAAAGCACGCTGCTTAGCTGTTGAGTAAAAAAATGATATGTTTGCAAGGTTCCCTTTTCTGGAGCCTGATCAGGGATCATCCATCAACACTGCCCTTCTTTGGCTTTTGTGGTCAGCACGATAAATAACATTCGTTTCAAAAAAGACATTATCAAATGAAAAATCAACCTCTGCGCCCCTTTAAAAAACTCTTGGTTGCCAATCGCAGCGAAATTGCCATCAGGGTCTTCCGGGCCGCCAGCGAACTGGGCATTGCGACCGTGGCGGTCTATACCTATGAAGACCGCTTTTCCATTCACCGGATCAAAGCGGACGAGGCCTACCAGATAGGGGCGGACAACGATCCTTTGAAACCCTACCTCGACATAGATGAAATCATACGGGTGGCTAAACGGCATGGTGTGGATGCCATTCACCCCGGCTATGGTTTCCTTTCCGAGAATGTTGAATTTGCCAGGCGATGTGCCAAAGAGGGAATAACGTTCATCGGCCCCCGCCCTGCGGTTATGGAAGCACTGGGCGATAAGATGGCCGCAAAAAAAGTGGCAGCAGAGGCGCAGGTGCCGCTGATTCCTGGCAGCGGTGAATTCGGCTCAGAGGATGAAGTCGTAGAATGGGCCAATAAAATAGGCTATCCCGTCATCTTTAAAGCTGCCGCCGGGGGAGGTGGCCGTGGCATGAGGGTTTGCCGGTCGAAAGACGACTTGCTCAACAACTACCGGGAAGCCCGGAAGGAAGCGGGTACAGCCTTCGGCAACGACACTGTTTTTTTAGAAAAATTCGTGGAACGGCCCAAGCATATTGAAGTGCAGATACTCGGCGACAACTACGGCAAAATCGTGCACCTCTTCGAACGGGACTGCTCTGTACAGCGTCGTTTTCAGAAAGTAGTGGAAATCGCCCCCAGCCTGAGCCTGAAAAACGAAACCAGGGAAAAGCTGTATGACTATGCGCTCAGCATTGCGAAGCAGGTAAAATACAACAACGCCGGCACCGTAGAATTCCTGGTGGACAAGGACGAAAACGTTTTTTTTATAGAAGTGAATCCCCGCATCCAGGTGGAGCATACGGTTACCGAAGAAGTGACCGGCATTGACCTGGTGCGTTCCCAGATACTGATAGCACAGGGCATGAGGCTAAGCGACGAGGAGTTGCGCATTGGCCGCCAGAAGGACATCACCTGCCAGGGCTTTGCCATCCAGTGCCGTATTACTACGGAGAAACCAGCGGACAATTTCAAGCCAGATTATGGAACCATCATTGCCTACCGCAGCCCGGCAGGCTTCGGCATCCGCCTCGATGGGGGCAATGGCTTTTCCGGTGCCCATATCTCCCCATTTTTTGACAGCCTGCTTGTCAAAGTGACCGCTTGGGGGCAAAATTTCAAGGGTGCTTGCGAAAGGTTGACCAGGGCCTTGAACGAATTCCGCATCAGGGGCCTGGAAACCAACACCGGTTTCCTGGCCAATCTGCTAAGTGACCCTGATTTCCTGGCCGGTAAGGCGCACGTCAACTTCATTGACGAGCATCCCGGACTGCTCAAAATGCCCATCCGCCGCGACCGGGGCACCAAAATCCTGCGCTACCTGGCCGAAGTCATGGTGAACGGAAATTCCGATGTGCCTTTTGTGGACAAAAACAAAAAGCTGCGCAGAGCTTTTGTCCCTGACGTGCCCATTGATCCTGCTTCCAAACCCGAACTCAACGATTGCAAACCCGGTACCAAGCAAATGCTGGAGAAACTGGGTCCCGACGACTTTTCGAAATGGCTGAAAAGCAGGCGGCGGATCCATTTTACCGACACCACTTTCCGGGACGCCCACCAGTCGCTGCTCGCCACAAGGGTGCGCACCTACGACATGATGCAGGTGGCTGAAAGTTTTGCCAGGGCGCATGGCCACGAAGTCTTCAGCATGGAAGTTTGGGGCGGTGCCACTTTCGATGTTTCGCTGCGCTTTTTGCACGAATGCCCCTGGAAACGGCTGGGCTGGTTGCGAAAAGCCATCCCCAACACCCTTCTCCAGATGCTTTTGCGCGGCACCAATGCCGTTGGATATACGGCCTACCCCGACAACCTGATCATAAAATTTGTGGAACAAGCGGCTGAAACAGGCATCGATATTTTCCGCATTTTCGACAGCCTCAACTATGTGCCTTCCATGCTTACCAGCATCCAAACGGTCAGGGAGCGTACAGGAGCCCTCGCCGAGGCATGTATTTGCTATACGGGCGATGTGCTCGATCCCAGCCGCCCAAAATACCACCTCGAATACTACCTCGATCTGGCCAAAAGGCTGGAAGATGCCGGGGCGCACATCCTGGCAATCAAGGACATGGCGGGATTGCTGAAACCCAAAGGGGCCGAGGTGCTGATCAAGGCTTTGCGCAACCATGTTGACCTGCCCATCCACCTGCACACGCACGACACGGCAGGCATCCAATCCACCACCCTGATGAGGGCCATCGAGGCAGGCGTGGACGTGGTGGACGTAGCGCTGGCCAGCATGTCAGGCCTGACCTCCCAGCCCAATTTCAATTCCCTGGTCAGCGCACTCGAAGGGCACCCACGGGAGAACCCGATAGACCTGGCGAGCCTGAACGCCTTTTCCAATTATTGGGAAACCGTGCGGGAAACCTATTATCCTTTTGAGAGCGAATTACGGGCTGGCACCGCCGAAGTGTATCAGCACGAGATCCCCGGCGGGCAATACACCAACCTGCGGCCACAGGCACGTTCGCTGGGCCTGGAAGATAAGTTTGAAAAGATAAAGGAAAACTACCGCCATGCCAACTTCCTGTTGGGCGACATCGTAAAAGTGACGCCCAGCTCAAAAGTGGTGGGGGATCTCGCTATGTTTATGACGGCCAATAACCTGACACCGGAAGACATCCGGGAGCGGGGCCAAAACCTGTCATTCCCCGATAGCTTGAAATCCCTGCTGCGGGGCGAATTGGGGAAGGTGGAGGGCGGTTTTCCAGCCTGGTTGGTAAAAACGGTGCTCAAGGACGAGGAGCCGATGGAAGGGTCGGCCAATGAGCACCTGCCGCCGGTGGATTTCGATAAGGAGTTTCCCGAATTTCAGGAAGAATTTGGCCGCAATGCAGACATGCACGATTTCCTGTCCTTTAAAATGTACCCCAAGGTGTTCAGGGACTACGCTGAATACTTCAAACAATACGGCGATGTCAGCCGGATGCCGACCCGCCTGTTTTTTTACGGCCTTCCGCCCAATGAGGAAGTACTGGTGGAAATTGCCGAAGGGAAAACCCTGTTGGTGCAGTACCTGAACAAAACCGAACCGGATCCCGAGGGGTATGTCATAGTTTTTTTCCGCTACAACGGCACTACCCGCTCCATCAGGGTGAAGGATAACAAGGTGGTTTCCTTGGTTCCCAAAAATAAAAAGGCCGAAAGGGAGGGAGAAATCGGGGCACCCCTACAGGGCAACCTCGGCAGTATTTTGGTGAAAAAAGGCGATAAGGTGGCGGCCAACCAACCGCTGTTTACCATTGAGGCCATGAAAATGGAAAGCACGGTAAACTCCCCGGTATCCGGGGAGGTAAAGCGGGTCTTCCTGCAGGAAAAAACTATGGTGGAGCAGGGGGATGCGGTCGTGGAAGTTGGCTGACCGTGTTGCGGAAAACAACCTGGCTGTGATAGCTGAGGGAAGTAAGAAATTGGGAAAATTAGCAATCGGAACTCAATGTTTTGATTTCCCAATTTCCCCAAAGTCTAATATTTAACCAATCGCTTTGTATAACTCGCCGTGCCGTCGTTGATGGTCAGGGTATAAATACCCGCCTGCAGCGCACCAAGGGGCATTTCTGCCAGGTTTTCTCCTTTCAGGGAAGCTTTTTCAAAAGAAAGCACTGTTTTGCCAGTTATGTCCACCAGGGTAAACCTGACTGCCCCATCCTTGGCGGACCGGTACCAAACGTTCACGATTTCAATGGCGGGGTTCGGGAACATTTCCAGCAGGGCGAATCCATCTGCCCTTACCTGCACCTCGACGATGGGCGAATAGCCTTCCGACCCATCCAAATCCACTGTCTTTAAACGATAATAATTAGTGCCGCTGAAAGGGGTTGGGTCAATGGTTTCGTAGGCCCTTTTTGAAATGGTATTGCCACCGGCTGCCACGTTTTCAAGGTCGTGGAACGACCGGCCGTCCCTTGATCTTTGTACGGTAAAAAAAGAGGTGTTCCGCTCGCTGGCTGTTTCCCATTGCAGGGTCACCGTTTCATTTTCGTTGGCCAGGGCATTAAACGCCATCAATTCTATGGGCAACAGCGGTTGGATGTTGACCATATAATCTTCGGTTTCACCATAAAAGCCGCCGTCTTCGGCAGTTGGGTACACATTGTCATTGGCATTCCTGCTCCGGATCCGCATCCTGGTCTGGCCGGATACTGCATCTGCGGGTACCGGGATGGAAGCAGACTGTGTGATGATGGGGGAATAAGGGATATTGATGGTTTCTCCGGCATCGTTGAAAGAACCGTTTTGGTTGAAATCCACAAACACGGCAATGCGCTGGGCATAGGTGCCAATGGAGACTGAAATTGTTGAGGAGGACCCTGCAGTCAGCAGCGGAACTGTTTGTCCGGTGGTGAAATCCTGGTAGCCGCCTGTGTTTCCGCAGGAGTTGTTTTGGTTGTCAAGCGTTGATAGTTGCACCCTGGTGATGCGCATATAGGTGCCGTTGCCATAGTCGCAAACGGAGGCCTGGGGTTTGCTGTAGCAAGTGCCCGTGCATGAGACTATATTAACGAGATAATCCTCCGTTTCGCCACTGAAACCACCGGTGCAGGGGCTGGAGGGATACACCCCGTCATTCCAGTAGCGGCTCCGCACCCTCATACGTGTTTGACCGGTAGCAGCCCCCGGAGGTACAGTGATAGTTCCTGTTTGGGAATAGGTGGCAAAGTAGGGCACATTGAACGATTCGCCGGCATCGGAAAAGTCTCCATCCTGGTTGAAATCCACAAAAACTGTCTGCCGCTGCTGGTAGTCGCCAAAGTTGATGGTGATAAAACTGCTGCTTCCGATGGTCAGGTCGGGGATAAGCTGCCCTGTCAGGTAGTTCCCATAGCCATTGGTGGAACAGGCATTGTTGGAATTGTTCAACGAGCCGAGTACGACCTGGTTGATCCGCAGGTTTGGGTTAGGGGAAAATCCGCTGCAAGTGGTAGTGGCCGGCACACAGTAACAATTGGCAGGAATGGTTTCGAGCCCTACCTGCAAGGGTGTGGAGATGGTGGTTTGTGAACTGCAGGTAATCAGGCATTGGTACCAGGTAGCTGCGCCTTGGGTGGTTGAAAGCGTAGCGGCGGTGGCGCCCGCTATATTGGAATAGGAAGACCCGTTCGGTGAAGATTGCCATTGAAAAGTGTAGCCAGTGCTATAGCTGGTACTGAGGGACAAGGTAAAATTGAACCCGCTGCACACAGGGTTTTGGTTGGCCAGGGTATTGCTGGCTGCTGGCGGGCAGGCGACGGTGGTGGTGAATGCCATACCGGCAGTATATCCCGATGTTCCTGCAGGGCATACGGTTTCGACTTGAAAATTATAAGACTGGCTTGCCGTTAACCCGGTTATGGTAAAGATCGTAAATGTTGTATTAAAGGTGTTCCACGTTGAACCTGAATTGGTTTTTACCTGCACGTTGTAGGAAGAGGCACCACTGACAGCCGACCAGGAAAAAGTGGCCTGGTTGGTTTGTATGTTGCTGATGCTGAGGTTGGTAGGTGCTACACAGCCTCCGGTAGAACATGCTGACAAACAGGAGGCAGCGTTGTATTTGGCCCTGATCAAATCGCCCGGCTCGGTGCCAAAGCCGTTATTGAAATTGATGCCAACCACCGACAGGTGGCAATAGCTCATGATGGTACCGCCCCCCGCAGGATCGGGCAGGGTGCAAGTGGTGCATCCGGGCTCCGGATAGCCGGCATTGGCCCCACAGCAGTCTATGGGTTGATTGTTGCCAGGCCCCCACGCACAGGCATGGGTATGCGGAGAGCCATAATTGTGGCCCATTTCATGCGCCACCACCTGTACGCTCCAGGAAAAGGTAGGTACTGTACTATAGGTTGAATTGATATTTGCATACCCATATCTTAAGGAAGCATTGCAAAGTCCATCCACGTAGGCGATGCCGCCAATGTTATTGCCACCAAGGGCAGTCAGCATGGCCAAATCGCCGTTGAACACGCTGCGGGCCGTTCGGAACTGGCTCAGGGCGGTGCCGGAATTGGAAGTGGAGTAGCTATCGGGCGTTACCCATACATAAACCTGCGACAGGGCGGTCGTGATGGATTCATTGGCATACAGCGTAGCGACCTCGTTAAACAGGCCCGCTAAATAGTTGACCGTCGCTGTGACGCTTCCTTTGTTGTTGTACAAAGCATAATCAGCTTCCAAATACTGTCGGACGCAGTTCATCAGTAGGTCCCGCTGGCCAGGTTCTGCCCTGCGGAAGTCCGCTATAATGCTGCCTATGTCGTCGGGCGTTTCGGTGCCGCAAATGAAAGGTGGGCTGTCCAGCAATTTTTTATCTGAATAAAAAATGTAGTCAGAGCGGTTGCCGGGTTCCTGGAGCCTGCCCAAAACGAGGGTCTCTTCGTCATTTGGCGAAACCATCCCCATCACTTCATCACTGAATACACTGAGCGTGGCGACAGTATGCGGGTTGCCTTTCACGGTACCCCGGTAAAACTTGCCTGGTGTATAATCAACGGGCTGCCCGCCGGATGAACTGGTGACCACGGTAAAATCGTCTGAGAGGATGTCCACCTCCACAAGCTCCAGTTCGATGGTCCCATTTTGATAGGGCAACGATAATTCGATTTCCCCGGCTGCTGCCTGCAGGAATTTTTGAGTAGCCACGTGATCCAGTTCAAGGAAAGTCGCCTCGCTCACCTGATGGTCCAGCCCTCTTTGAGACGAGGTAGCGTTGAGTTTTTGAAACAGGTTGACTTTTGTGAAAGTGGGCTGTGCTGTCTTTCTGGCGCCAACCACCGAAGACACGGAAGCAGGAGAGACATGCTGGCCAAAAAGGGTACCGCTGGTAGCAGCAAAAATCATGACCATCCAAATGGAAAGGAGCAGTTTGTAGGACATCGAAAAAAAACTTTTTCAGGTGATCAGCAGGGGGGGATAGGTGTCGGCATTCAAAAGCCTCCAACATACTGTAAAATCTGAATGTTCGCTGGGTGTTTGCTACAATGTTTTTTTGCGCTTCAGGATGGATTGGGGGTACATGGCCGGGGTGGGGGTGTGATAGAAATTTTATTACTTTGGCCGTGGAAGCTGAAAATTTTTACTATTACCTAACCAAAAATGAAATTTAGTTATGAACAATACAATCAAAAACCTGGAGCCCAACATCTTGTGGGAGCAATTTGAGAATTTGAACGCAGTGCCCCGACCATCCAAAAAAGAGGAAAGAGTCACAGCGTTTGCCCGTCGGTTTGGAGAAAGCCTCGGTTTGCCCACCATCGTGGACGAGGCCGGTAACGTCTTAATCAAAAAAAAGGCCACTCTCGGGATGGAAGATAGGCTAACAGTAGCCTTGCAAGGCCACCTGGACATGGTGCACCAAAAAAATGCAGGCACTGATTTCGATTTTGAAACAGCAGGCATCAACATGCTGATTGAAGGCGATTGGGTGAAAGCCAAAGGAACGACCCTTGGTGCTGACAACGGCATCGGTGTGGCCGCTATCATGGCGCTGTTGGCCTCCAAAGACATCCCGCACCCGCCCCTGGAAGCCCTTTTTACCGTGGACGAAGAAACCGGTATGACAGGTGCCAAGGCACTGAAAGGAGGCCTGATGAAAGCAACCGTCATGCTGAACCTGGATACGGAGGACGATACGGAACTGACCATCGGCTGTGCCGGCGGTGTGGACGTAACGGCCAGCGGAACCTACGAAGAGGTAGCTGTACCGGCTGGCTATGAGGGTTTTACGCTAATGATAAAAGGCCTTACCGGTGGCCATTCGGGCATGGACATTCATTTGGGCAGGGGAAATGCCAACAAACTGATGAACCGCCTGCTGTACGGTGGCTCAAAGAATTTCGGGCTGATGGCCAGTACGATCCATGGCGGAAGCTTGAGAAACGCCATCCCGCGTGAATCCCTGGCAGCCGTCGCCATACCAGCCGGAAAAGTGGCGGATTTTAAAAATTTCATCCAGGAAAATGGGGCTGTCTTAAAAGCTGAATACCAAACCACCGACCCCGGATTGGCCATCACGTTGGAGCCGGCCGGATGCCCTGCCAAAGCATTTTCCAAAGCGTTCCAAAAGAATTTCCTGCGTGCGGTCTATGCCTGTCCGAACGGCATCTATCGTATGAGCCCCGATATTGCCGATCTGGTTCAGACCTCCAACAACCTGGCGAGGGTCTTGGCCGAAAATGGAAAATACGAAATCCAATGCCTGACCCGTGGCTCCGTGGATTCTGAAAAAGCAGATTTGGCAAGGGCCATTAAAAGCACCTTTATGCTGATAGGTGCCGAAGTAGGTTACGGCAGCGAATACCCAGGATGGAGACCCAACCCTGCGTCGGGCATCGTAAAACTGATGAGCAACCTGTACCGGGAAATGTTTGGCCACGAACCCCATGTCAACGCCTGCCACGCCGGCCTCGAATGCGGCATCATCGGCACAAACTACCCAGGGATGGAAATGATCTCCTTTGGCCCCAATATCCGGGGCGCCCACTCGCCTGACGAAAAAGTGCAAATCAGCTCGGTACAGAAGTTTTGGGGCTTTTTGTTGGAGACGCTGAAGCGGGTGCCTGCATCCTAATCAAACTTCCGATCATGCCACCAAATGCGTTTGCATAGCAAGGCATGGTGCGCAAAATCGTCACCATCTTATTTGCCGATATTGCCGGAAATGCAACCATGATGGAGGCCGATGAAACGGTAGCTACATCAACACCTATTGGTTAGAAAAATTTATAGGTATGGCTGCCCAGCCTTCCCATCAGCACCTTACGTTGCCGGCGCTTGCCTACGACAGCGGTTTCAATTCAAAAACTGTTTTTAATACCTTTTTTATAATAACGATAGGAATAACGCCTAAGCAATTCTGGAAGGGAATAAGAGGGCGCTAATTGGCACCAAGTCAAAGTACCTTTTCGGCTTACCTTTCAAGTGCAACATCTAAACCGCTGTCAAATTGTTGGAAATCAGGACTAACAACAGTCAAACTTTTAAACTCCCAGGAACCCCATTCTGTATTTCTGCCAACAAGAACCTGTTATTTCAAAGCGCAAAATCGGCAGTATCCGTACCCATTTAAGCCATCAAAAAGTGCCGGATTTTCAATAACGTTCCATTTTATAATCCCGAACGACTGGTGGTCCAACTTATCACACCTTTGCAGCATCATTTAACATACAAACCATCATTCAAATGAAATTGACTGCCATCTATTATTGTTTGCTGCTTTATTTACTGGGCTTTTTGCTCTGCGCACGCTGATCATGTATCCAGTTTCAATTCAACAATCAATCAAGTTAGTTCATCCCGAAAAAAAGGCCGTTCATCCATTGTGGTGAAGATTCAGCCCGCAATAGGTGGGGGTCTTTCGTTCATGGGTCGTCTATACCATGTCTTTCAAGCAACCCTAAACACGGGTGCAACCAATTGCACATACCAAATGACTGAAATTGTTTCACCCGACAACATCCAATTATGCGTTCATTAACTCTGTCTTTAAGCCTTTTATTCGTGTCTGTTTTTGCCTTTGGGCAAGACGCAAAATTCACTCTCAGCGGCCACGTCCGGGATGCAGGTTCCGGCGAGGAACTGATTGGGGCCAATGTCTTCGACCCCGCCAGCGGCGTGGGTGCTACCACCAACCTGTACGGCTTTTACTCACTGACCCTGCCTGCCGGCAACTACCAGATCGAGTTTTCCTACCTCGGCTATGATACCAAAACGGTGGAGGTTAAACTGACGGAAAACAAAACCCTCGAGGTGGAGGTAGAGGAGGCTTCCGTCGCCATCCAGGAAGTGGTTGTCTCTGCGGAGCGGGCCGACCGCAATGTGGAATCTGTTTCCATGAGCAAGGAAAAAATGGCTATTGAAAAGATCAAAACCATCCCGGTCGTGTTTGGCGAGGTGGATCTGATCAAGGCCATCCAATTGCTGCCCGGTGTGCAGACGGTGGGCGAGGGCCAGTCCGGCTTCTTCGTGCGGGGCGGCGGCAGCGACCAGAACATCATCCTTCTCGACGAGGCGCCCGTTTACAATGCCTCGCACCTGCTGGGTTTCTTTTCGGTGTTCAATGCCGATGCCATCAAGGATGTGCAGTTGTACAAGGGCGGCATCCCGGCCAGCTACGGCGGGCGCCTGTCGTCCGTGCTCGATGTCCGCATGAAAGATGGGAATGCCAAGAAACTCAGTGCTTCCGGGGGCATCGGCACCATTTCTTCCCGTCTCACCGTGGAGGCGCCCATCGTGAAAGACAAGGCTTCCTTCATCGTTTCAGGTCGGCGCACCTACGTGGATGCGTTCATCCCCCTGTTTTCGAGCGATACGACCCTGGATGGCACCAAGCTCTATTTCTACGACCTGAACCTGAAGGCCAACTACCGCCTGGGCGAAAAAGACCGCCTGTTCCTCTCCGGCTATTTTGGCAGGGACGTGTTCGGCAGCCAGGACTTTCGGATAGAGTGGGGGAACGGCACCGGCACCCTCCGCTGGAACCACATTTTCAGCAGTAAGCTGTTTTCCAATATCACCCTAATCTACAGCGACTTCGACTATTTCCTCGGCTCGTCCGACGACGTGGAAGGTTTTAAATGGGACTCGAAAATAAAGGACTATTCGCTGAAATTCGATTTCAACTACTACCTCAATCCCCGCAACAGCATCAAGTTCGGCTACCAGGTTACCCGGCACAAATTCCAGCCGGGCTTTGCCAGGGGCACCGGCGACGAGTCCATTTTCAACTCCTACCGCCTGCAGACCACCAACTCCCTGGAGCATGGCCTTTATGTTGAGAACGAACAGGAATTGACGCCCGTGCTGAGCGCCGTGTATGGTTTGCGCCTTTCTTTGTTTCAAAATTATGGGGCCGCAACGGTTTACCAATACAATGACGAGTTCGCCGTGGTGGACTCTACGCACTACGGCTCGGGCGAGCTGTACAAAACGTATGTGAACCTGGAACCCCGGGTCGGCCTCCGGCTGAAACTGGATGACAACAAGTCGGTAAAGGCAAGCTACAACCGCATGGTGCAGTATATGCAACTGGCCTCCAATTCGCAGTCGTCCACGCCCTTCGACGTTTGGTTCCCATCTTCCCCCAATGTGAAGCCGCAGATAGCCGATCAGGTGGCCGTTGGCTATTTTCAAAATTTCCAAAACAACATGTACGAAGCCTCGGTGGAAGTGTATTACAAGAAATCGCAGAACGCCATTGACTTCAAGGACTACGCCGACCTGTTTTTGAACAAATACCTGGAAGGCGAGCTTCGCTTCGGCGAGGCAAGGGCCTACGGCGCCGAGTTTATGGTGAAAAAAACCAAGGGCCGCCTGACCGGCTGGCTGGCCTATACCCTGGCCAAGTCGGAGCGCAAAATCAAGGAGATCAACAACGGCGACTGGTACAGCACCAACTACGACAAGACCCACGACATCAGCCTGGTGACCAGCTACGAACTGAACAAACGCAGCACCATTTCGCTGAATTTCGTGTACGGTACGGGCGCCCCCACTACCTTCCCTACCGGCCGCTTCGTCTATAACGGCGAGGTGCTGCCCGTCTATTCCGACCGCAACGCCGCCCGGATGCCCGATTTCCACCGGATGGACATCAGCTACGTGCTGCGCAGCAAGGAGAAGCCCGGCAGGAAGTTTTTCTGGGACCTGAACTTCTCCATCTACAACCTCTACAACCGCCACAACCCCTATACCATTACCTTCAAGGAAGACGAGGACAAGCCTGGCAGCACGTATGCCGAAAAGACTTACCTGTTCCCAATCTTGCCATCTGTCACCTGGAACTTTAACTTTTGAGGAAGGATCGAAAAAAAAACAATCCCGATTTCAAATCGGGATTGTTTTTAAAAAACCCCTTCCATCTTTAGGGTTTCCAACACCAAAATTAGCGAAGTTATTTTTTCATCGTTACGAAAACAGTAAAACTCACAGATTAGACAGATTTTGAAAATTTGTCTAATCTAAACACTTCAAAAAATAAAACTACCATCCATGAAATCTATAAAATTCGTTTTTATCGTCCTCCCGATCCTCCTTCTTACTGCCTGCACCGAGCGCATTGATCTCGACCTGAAAAGCGATGAAAACCAGCGCCTCGTGGTAGATGCCTGGCTCACCGACGAAGCCAAGGCCCATGAGGTGAAACTTACCCTCACCACCGGCTACTACAACGACGAGCCGCCAGAGCCTGCTACCGGCGCCAAAGTACAGATCTCCGACGGCACGGAGACATTCGACCTGACAGAAGCCTACCCCGGCCACTACCTGACGGCAGCCGACGTAAAAGGGATACCCGGCCATACCTACACCTTGACCATCGACTACAAAGGGGCGGCCTACCAGGCTACTTCCAAAATGAATCAAACACCGCCAATAGACTCGCTTGGGTACAAAACTTTTGATTTCCAGGATACGGAAAACGATTTTACGGAATACTCCATCCTGCTTTACACCACCGAACCATCCACCGAGGGTGATAACTATTATTGGAAAGGCTACCTGGTGGACAAGCCGACCGATGTGACCCGGACCTACTGGGAAATCGCCGAGGACAAGTTCGTGAACGGCAACTACATCAATGGCGCGCAGGTGCTCATCGTGGAGGCCAACCCAGGCGATGCCTTTGTTTTCGAGCAGTACAACATCCAACCGGAAGCCTTCGATTTCTTTCTGGCCGTGCAGACAGAGACCATCTATAAGGGCAGCATCTTCGATACGGCGCCGGCCAATGTGCCTACAAACCTGAACAATGGGGCACTTGGTTTCTTTTTGGTGGCCGGCGTGGTGAGGGATACGGTGGTGATAAAGTAAGGATCGAAGGAAAAATAATCCCGATGTGAAATCGGGATTATTTTTAAAAAACCCTTCCAGTACTGGGGTTTCAAAATCAAAATTAGCGAAGTTATTTTTTCATCGTTGCTAATGCTACTCCTGCCAAGTGGATGCAACAGCAAACGTTTTCGGGAAAATTGCGTCAAGATTGTTAAAAACCTTATTTTTCGCCCTACATCCCTGACCTGTTTCACCAGTCGTTGCCCTGGGTTAGGCCAGGCTATTCCATTTTCGATACAATAAACTTCATTGCCACTCTCAAACCCATGTAAATGAAGAAATTGCTATTCTCAATGCTGCTGTCCATCCCAATTACCAGCGCCATCCTGTTTGCCCAATGCCCACCCCCTTCCACACCGGATTTGGGTGACAATTGTTCATTGGCCCCGTTGTTATGCGGCAATATTGATGGCTATTGTGGTACCCTGGCTACCAATAATGTTCAACAACCATTTCCAGGGTGTCCCAGTTGGGTTCTGAACAATGATGGATGGTTGAAATTCGTGGCAGGTTCTACGGCGATGACCATACAGGTTACGCCCTCCAATTGCTCGGGCGGCAACTTTTCGGGCATGCAGGGCGGTATTTATGGTTCATGCATCAGCCAGATTATGGATTTACAGTGTATGTGTACCTTATTGCCGTTTCAACTAAATGCAAACAACTTTGTGGTTGGCCAGGAATATTACCTTGTCCTGGACGGTTGCGCCGGCGATGTTTGCGATTTTGAAATTGACCTGCTGGCTGGCTCCACGCTGCCCATCATGCCTGGCCAAATCTCAGGTGATACGCTGGTATGCCCGGGTGCTGTCTCCCATTACACGGTGCCAAGCAATCCTTCGACCACCTTCACCTGGTCGCTGACACCTGCCTCCGCAGGAAATTTGGTTGGCACCAACCCCAACGATTCAATAAGCGTGGCCTGGACCACCGCAGGCGAGGCGCAGTTGTGCGTCTCGACGGCCAATCCTTCCGCCTGCCCCGATGCGGTTGTTTGTGTTACTGTCCATTCGGCCCTCCTCCCGGAAACGGTGGAAACCCATGAAGTCTGTGAAAACGAATGTGCTACCTGCGCCGGCGTGGAATTCTGCAATCCAACCCCGCCGGGCGGCACGCCTGTGCTCTTGACCAGTTGGCAGGGTTGCGACAGCGTGGTCATTTGCCACATAAATACGATAGGCCCTATTGTCAGCAACCTGGGCCAGATAGCCCTGTGCGGCCCAAATGCAGTCAGTATTTGTGGTGAAATATTCAGCCAGTCAGGCAGCTATGCCTTGCCATGCACCAACTGGCAGGGCTGCGACAGCACGGTCAGTTTCGAATTGGCCATCCTGGAGCCGGTTGCTTTGATCGCAAGCACTGGCAATACACTTGCTTGCGGAATCCACTCCATCCTGCTGGACGGTACCGGTTCAAGTACCAACCCATTTCAGAACGGGTTGACACAATATCAATGGACAGGGCCGGGAATAGTGGGCGCTGATGACCAACCAAGTGTGGAGGTCAACCAACCCGGGCAATATTGCCTGACGGTTACCCATATTTTAAATGGGGTATCTTGTTCGGATATGGCCTGTGTGGCGGTAGGGGTAGATAATTCAGAACCGGCCATTACGTGGACCGGCATGGATGATCTTTGGAATATCCCCTTGCTTTGGGACTTGGGATACGTGCCGGAATTCTGCAACCATGTCATAGTGCCCAATGGCTTTCCAACTGTGCCCATAGGGTACGAAGGTGTTGGCAAGACCTTGCACGTTAATCTGGGTGCCCAATTGGAGGTGCCGGTCGGGGCGATGTTGGACATTCATTGACCAGTGATGGCATTTTTAT
Source organism: Lewinellaceae bacterium (assembly GCA_020636005.1). Lineage (GTDB taxonomy): Bacteria > Bacteroidota > Bacteroidia > Chitinophagales > Saprospiraceae > UBA6168. Next base: position 530,161 of record JACJYR010000004.1, on the reverse strand, counting down.
AAAAAAAGACACTGCTCATGCCCACCTTCACCCCAATGCCTTGCCGTTAATTTTCTTGTACCAGAAATGCAGGGGTTTGTCCGTTTCATATTCCTCGTCAATATCTTTCCAGGATATATTGCAGACAATATCCTTGGTTTTTTCAAAACCCCGCTTGCGCCAGAAACTGTCCAAGGGAACGTAATCCGGCGGCCGCAGGGGGTGGTCATCCGGCCGCACGACGCCGCAGAAGGTGAGCAGATCGAAGCGGCTCAGTTGACGGGCCCATCGCTCCCGGTGTTCGAAAAACCGCACGCCGATTCCCTGGCCACGGTATGCCTTCCGCAACACCGACTCGCCGTAATAAAAAATCTTCTTCACATCAAAACCTTTGTCCTGCCAGGGCCGGCGGATGTTTTCCGTGTCGTGTTCCAGGGGTAGGCCGGTCGAAGCGCCCACGATTTTGTCGCCGTCGAAGGCAACGACCACCACGCTGTCGGGCGAACTGATGTAGGTCTGGAGGTATTCCTCCTCGTATTCCATGTGGCCGTCGTACAGGTAGGGGAAATCCCTGAACACCTCGATGCGCAGCCGGGCCAGGCCGAGCAGGTGCTCCCGCTCCAGGGAGCCGGTAAATGATTGTATCTTGATCATATTGCTATTGTATTGCTGATATCAGCGGACCCGCTTCCCTTGGGTGGTAAAAGAAAGGCCCTGGCTCCCCAGGGTCGTAATCATAACACCTTCAAAATAAGGCTCCGGCCTACCTGGACGGCTAGCCCAGCCAAAGATAAAATTGGCGCCGGTACCACCAGTGTCATCATCCGAATCAATGACGATTTCCACCGTTTCTAGCGGGGCCAGGTAGATGGGTTTATCGAAGTAAGTCCTGATGAGGTGGCCTCTGGTATCATAATATTTGGCGCTTAGGACATAGACCGTGTCCATATCACTGATGTTGCGCATACTGATGGTGGCGGTGAGGTCGTGTGTGCGGTGTTCGGTGTAGCTGTAAATTTGGGAGTAAACTGATAAGTATGTTTTACCATCAATCAGGGAGTCGGTGGCTGGTAGAGAAATAGCCCTTTTTTCCCAGTTTTCAGGATCGAGGGAACTCAATTCCTGGCTTTGATTGCAGGCAAAAATTCCAAGGCAGAAAATACTTGTCAATAATAGGTTGTTCATATAACAATTTGCTGAAAACGGTTTTAACTTCAAAAGGCCGCACAATTTTAGTAAATCCTGCCTTCTGAAAGGAATCAAAATGATGGGCAAAAAATAAGCGCATGATTTGCGTTTATGCTGCGGGGATAAAACTTTCAGAAAATTGGTATTCGACAGGTTTATATCGGTAAGTGCTTTTGGGTTAAAAATGAAGCGGTTCTATGCATCCCACCCTAAATAAAAAGGACGCAGTATGCTTGCTGTGGCTATCCGCATCAAGCATGTCTGCGCCTATTTGAACTATCCCGTTATCTTTTTAGAAAGGATGAAAAAATAACTTCGCTATTTTGATTTTGGAACCCCAGTACTGGAAGGGTTTATTAAAAATAATCCCGATGTGAAATCGGGATTATTTTTCCTCCTACTCTTACTTCCAATCCAGCATAAACTGGAAAAACCTCGCCTTTAAATCACCAAAAATCTTTCGGAATTGCTCCATGCGGTCTTTCAGATCCCGGTGATCTTCCAGGTTGAAGCTGTCGAAAGATTCCGGGTGTTTCTGGATAAAGGCCACCAGTTCATGTTCGCTTGCACGGATGTCGTGCCGAAGGATGTCCATCACTTCTTTTTCTTTGATAAACTGGTTTTGGAAATGTTCCAGGGCGGCCAGCATTTCCTGTTCGGAGTGCCTTTTCACGAGGTCTTCGAGATAGTGTTCGTAAATCAGGATTTCCTCCCCTGCAAAGCCCAGTTCGTTCATCCAGAGTTTGTGTTCGAAATGGAAATCGCTGAGGTGGGTTTTCTTTGTTTGAGTCAACATAAATTTTGATTTTTTTCGATGATGAAATGTTAGGGTTCAAAAAACGGGGAACTCTTTTTTTGGTGAGGTGAGAAGGGTCACGGCAAGGTTTGACAAAAGTCATTTGGAAATGCAATGGGAAGGGGATGGATATTTTATTTTAACTACGAAAATGAGCAATGGGAAGCCCTGATTTCCCAACGGGCAGGCTTTTCGCCCCAAAGCCTAACCTTCCAACCCCACCGCCGCATACTCCCGTTGGTGTACTTTTCCCATCATCTGCAGGAATAATTTCAGCGCCCGCTTTTTATCCCGATCCAGTTGATAGCTGATATTTTCCGTGAAATAGCGCTGCAGGTCGAAGCCCGGCTGTGGCGAGGGCAGGATATACATGAGCTGCGGGATGTGGTCGAGGCCCATTTGCAGGGCAGCGTTGAAGCGTTGCACAAAGGCGGGATCGAGCGGGCGGTTGCTCACCCAGGCCGCAAAGACGAAAGGCAGGCCCGTAAACTGCTGCCAGGCCTCCCCCAGGTCATAGACAAAGGGGTACGCCAGGTCTTTCCCTATAGCACGGTCGCCGATGATCAGCGCCCCGGTCGTGCCTCCGATTTTTGCCTCAAAGCCCTCAGTGGCCTGCAACAACTTCGGGGATTGCCGCCAGTGGTCTTTCAATAATAGCTGCACTAGTTCAACAGAGGTGCGGGAGTGGTGGTCGAGGTAAAGATGGGTCATCTCCTCCAGCGGGCATTCGCTGAAGATGCAAACGGTCTTCACCGTGCCCACCGTGCCGATGCAGTAATCAGAAATAATATGCGGCGTGGCCAGTTCAGGAATGACAGCTACTGGCACCAAGCCCAAATCCGCTTCCCCCGAAGCCAGCCGCCTGGCCCCATCGGAAGGGATGTCCAACTGCAAATCTATCTCCTCGTTTAGTCCGCTCTTGAACAGCCCGTAGAGGAACGGCTTCGTGTTCAGGTAGCTGACGGCGGTGACTTTTAGGCTCATAATTAGAGAATGAGAGGATGAGAGGATGAGAGGATGAGAGGATGAGAAAACAGTAAAATATGGTAAGCTTTAAAAATTCACTCATTCACTCGTTCATCCTCTCATTCTCTCATTGATATACAACCGGAAGTGCGACATATCCTTTATATTGTTTGTCATCCTCAAAGACCTCGTTGGTGTAATCTTTCAATACGTTGTAGAGGGTGTCCCGTTCAATGGGGCGCCTGTTGACCTGTCGGATGAGGTTGACCAGTTCGGGGGTGCTCATGGCAGGGTTTTGTTCTTCAGAACCGGCCATTGAATATATTTTGGTGGTATCGTCAATCGTGCCATCAATGTCGTCCACACCATAAGCGAGGGAGAGTTGGGCGATGTTGCGGCTGATCATGGGCCAATATGCCTTGATATGGCCAAAGTTGTCGAGATAGATGCGGCTGATAGCGTAGTTGCGCAAATCCTCGATGACGCTGACTTCGGGCAGGTGCGACATCTGGTTGTCCTGGTTGCGGAACTTGAGCGGGATGAAGGTCTGAAAACCGCCCGTCCGGTCCTGCAATAGCCGCAGTTGTTCCAGGTGGTGGATGCGGTGTTCGTAACCCTCTATGTGGCCGTAGAGCATGGTGGCATTGGAGCGGCCGCCCAGTTGGTGCCAGGCTTCGTGGATTTGCAGCCACTGCTCGCCAGTGCATTTATCGCCTGCAATCTGCTGCCGGATGTCGGGGTGGAAAATCTCGGCACCGCCGCCTGGGATGGAATCCAGCCCTGCATCTTTCATGATCTTCATCCCTTCGGCATAACCAATTTTGGCTTTTTTGAAAATATAGTGGTACTCCACCGGCGTCAGTGCTTTGATGTGGAGGTCGGGGCGGTGGGTTTTTATTTTCCTGAAAAATTCCGTGTAAAAAGCCAGATCGTATTGCGGCAGCACCCCGCCGACGATGTGGACTTCCGTGACGGGTTGGCCATCGTATTGCTTCACAATGGCCATCATGTCGTCCATCGTGTATTCCCAACCCTCGCCCCGTTTTTTGAGGAGGCGGGAGTAGGAGCAGAACTTGCAGTCATAGACGCAGACGTTCGTCGGTTCGATGTGGAAGTTGCGGTTGAAGAAGGTATCGTCGCCGTGAAGGCGCTCCCGCACATGGTTGGCCAGGGCACCTAAATAGCCCAGCGTGCCTTCCTGGAAAAGCAACAGGCCATCGTCCTTGGTGATGCGTTCGCCGTTGAAAACTTTCTCAGCGATTTGCCGGAATGCCGGTTTTAGTTTCCCGTCGTTCAGCAAAGTTTCTATTTTTCTGTTCGTGGTCATGGTTTTGTGCATTTTTGCGCTGGCAAAGGTAACAGTTATGCCAACTTTCAGTTTTTTTTGAAAGCAAATAAATGGAAGATTAAGCGTTGGCCAACTCACTCATTCTCTCACTCTCTCACTCTCTCACTCTCTCACTCTCTCACTCTCTCACTCTCTCATTCACTCATTCACTCATCCCCATGCTTTCCATCCTCATCCCCGTTTACAATTTCGACATCAGGCCACTGGTGGCGGATCTGCACGGCCAGTGCGAGGCTTCGGGAAAGGATTTTGAGATTATTTGCTTTGACGACGGCTCGTCGGAGAGTTTTAAAAAAACAAACCGTGAAATCAGGGGGCTGGAGCATTTGGTTTACCGGGAACTGGAGGAAAACCTGGGGCGATCGGCCATCCGCAATGCCCTGGGCAAAGCTGCCCGCTTCCCTTTTTTGCTGTTTATGGACTGCGACAGCAGGGTGGTGCGAAAGGATTTTATTCAAAACTACCTGGCCCACCTGCAGCCCGGTGCCCTGGTGTACGGCGGTCGTTCCTACGATGCACAACCACCCGTGGACGATGCGTTTTATTTCCATTGGCTGTACGGAATAAACCGGGAACAAAGCACAGCGGAACAGCGCCGGAAATTCCCCTACCGCAGCTTTATGACCAACAACTTCGTAGTGCCCAGTGACATCTTCCTCCACATTGGTTTTGATGAAACACTAACGCAATACGGCCATGAGGATACCCTCTTTGGGATGGAACTGGCCAAACACGGCATCCCCATCGTTCACATTGACAATCCCCTGGAGCACATCGGCCTGGAGCCGGCAGCCGTTTTTTTGAAAAAGACAAGACAAGGGCTGGAGAACCTCGCTCTCCTCTGGTATGCTGGAAAGCTGGTGGACACCAAATTGTTGCGCACCTACCTCGCCCTGCAACGCTTGGGGATGCAAAAACCAATGGCCTGGCTTTTTTCAAAAACAGAAAACAGTTTGGTACAAAACTTCACAACCAAACATCCTTCACTCCGGCTTTTTGATTTGTACAAATTGGGCTATTTTGCCCGCCTCATACAAGAAAAGCCTTAACCATCTATCAATCCAAAACACATGGAAAACATCCGGTTCAATATCGAAGACGCCATAGGCAGCATCACCCTCCACCGCCCCCAGGTTTATAATTCTTTCAACCGCCAAATGGCGCTCGAAGTGCAGAAAGCCCTGGACCTGTGCAGGGACGACCCCTCCGTCAGGGCCATTTATCTCACGGGCAGCGGCAAGGCTTTTTGTGCCGGCCAGGATTTGCAGGAGGTAAGCGATTTTGAAAATTCGCCCAGTTTCACCACCATCCTCGGCGAACACTACAATCCAATTATACAACGGCTCAGGAGCATTGAAAAGCCCATTGTCTGCGCCGTGAACGGCGTGGCCGCCGGCGCCGGTGCCAATATTGCCTTTGCCTGCGACATCACCGTGGCAGCGGAATCGGCCGCTTTCATCCAGGCCTTCAGCAAAATCGGGTTGATTCCCGACAGTGGCGGCACGTTCATCCTGCCCCGGCTGGTTGGTTGGCAAAAGGCCGCCGCCCTGATGATGCTCGGCGAAAAAGTGTCCGCCAAAGAAGCCGAAGCGATGGGAATGATTTATAAAACCCTGCCCGACGAGGGCTTCGCAGCCAGTGCCTACCACATCGCACAAACGTTAGCCCAGATGCCCACAAAAGGCCTGGCCTACACGAAGCACCTGCTGAACCGGTCGCTGATCAATGATTTGGAATCGCAGCTGCGGGAAGAAGACAGCTACCAGACGTTGGCGGGCAACACCTACGACTATAAAGAAGGGGTGAAGGCGTTTTTGGAAAAACGGAAGCCAGTTTTTAAAGGGGAGTGATGAATGCTGGCAGTATGGTAATTTCCATCCTGCCAGCATTGGCAGCCCGTCACAATTTCGGGCAGTTCACATTTTCCCGCCTGGAGGCAGGTTGGTAGTAAATCAACGAAATCTCGTAGGCCCCCCGGTTGTTCGTCGGAGCAGAAAGTTTGTTCACGTTCACATCGTAGCTGATGCCGATGTTCAGGCGGTTCAGTTCCAGCACAGCCGTAAAGGTGACAGCGGGCAGGTAAACGCTCCCTTCCACGTCTTTGGACAGATGGCCCCATGCCCCGGCCCGGATGGCCAGTTCCCGCCAGTCCCGGTTGGTGTAGCGGATGTTGGTTCCAAACAGGGACAACAGCGACGGCCCCTGCCCCATCACGGCCACCGCCGGCAACATGCTGAACTCATGGCTGAAAGGCAATTCGCCGCCCGCATGGACGACCCATTTTCGCTCCATATTTTCCTTGCCATTCGCGTCGATAAAAGACACCTTCGGGGCATTCACATGGTGGAAAGCACCGCCGAAATAGAGGCTCTGATTATCGTCATAAACGGCGTACCAGAGCAGTCCTGCATTGATATTCAGGTAGAGGTCGCTGGCGTCGTTGATGGTTTCGCCGGAGGACAGGGTGCGGTCAATCTGCTCCACCGTGCCGTCGAACTGAGAACTGAACCACAGGTTTTGGTAATCGAGGGTATGCTGCCCAAAGCCCACCTGTGCGCCGCCGATAAGGAACTGATCCGCTCCCCGGTAACCGCCGCCGAGTTGTTTCATGTACGACAAGCTTAAGTCGGCGCTCGTGCGCAGGTAATTGGACGACCCTGCCTGATCCCGAAGGGCCGTGATGCCATAGGCGAAATAGTCCCCCTGGCCCACCCTGCTGCGGGCATCGAAGCTGGCACTGATGCTGCGGAAGGGGTTGTCGCCCAGGATGCTGTTCCACTGCTCCCGGTAGTTGGCGACGATGCGCCATTTGCCGGGGAACACGCCCGTCATGGCCGGGTTGAGCTGCAGCGGCGAAGCATAGAACTGGATGAACTGGGGATCCTGGGCGCTGGCCTCCCGGAGGAAACAGAAAACCAACAGGGCACATGCAAGTAGTTTTATCTTCATGAAAAATAGGTTTACAAATGATTGGTCCAAGCTGGCTTTTCGGGGTGTTTTGGGACTAATGGCGATTTCATGGCTTTGCAAGATAGGAACTTTGGCTTGAATGATTGTCAATGAATAGTTTAGTTATAGTGCTTGGAGTACTCCAAAGTGCTCCAAGCACTCTCTTGCAAACATCTTATTTCTGATATTCAAAATGCTACGTTAGACTACAAAATCAACCACCGCTACTCAACGGATGAGCGTCGTCTCCCCCTTGAAGCTCTCCGTCATCCCGTCCTCGTACTCTGCTTCCAGGTACCAGACATAGACGCCCGACTGCATATCCTTCGATTTAAACGTCCCGTCCCAGCCCCGGGTGGTGTCGTTGATGGGGATGTCCACGTCCTGGAAAAGCAGTTCGCCCCAACGGTCGAAGACCTGGAATAGCTTGATCATGGTGCCGGACTTGCCGTGGATGGAGAGCAGGTCGTTCAGGCCGTCCTGGTTGGGGGAGAAGCCCGTTGGCACCATCACCCGGCGGGTTTTCTTCACGTGGATCTGCACGTGATCCTCGGCTTCGCAGCCTTTTTCGTCAATGGCCGTCAGGAAATAGTCAATGGAATATTCCGGGTTGGCTTCCAGTTGGCTGCACAAGAGGGTTTCCGCACAATCGGAGATCGAGTCGCAGGTCAGCGTGCCGCAATAGGAAGCGTCCCAGATGTACATCACATCGCCCTGGTTGTTCGTCGGGGAGCCTTCAATGGGCAGGGTGATACCATATTCGATCATGTATTCGTCCACCGATTCGCCAAAGGTCAGGATGTCCACGGTCATTTCCGCTGGCTCGTTGATCATGGCGGAGGCATTGTAAATGCAGCCTTTGGCGTCTTTGATATAAAGCTGGTAATCGCCCGCCATCAATGCGATGAGGGTGCTGCTGCCATAGTATTGCTGGCCGTCCAGGCTGTATTTGAAAGGTGGCGTCCCGCCGCTTGGCGCAATGGCAATAGCACCGTCCCGCTCCCCGAAGCAGGAGACATCTTTTGGGGTCACCTGCGCAGTGACGGTTGCTGGCTCCTGGATTATTACAGAATCTACTCTCAGGCACTGGTTGGCATCGGTGATAGAAACGTAGTAGGTACCTGCGGCCAGGCTGGACTGGCTGGTGAGGTTGGCAGCACCGGTTGACCATGCCAGGGTATAGGAGGGCGTTCCCCCAGTCACTTCAATTTTCGCCGATCCGTTTTTATAACCAAAACATTCATTGTTCACCGTTTGGAAAGCGGCAGTGATGGCCGTTGGTTCACCAATAGTAACCGTGGAGGTCTGGACACAACCAGCCGTATCGGTTACAACTACGTTGTAGGTGCCGGCAGAAAGGCTGTCGGCAGTAGCAGTCGTTTGGTTCATAGCGCCCACGCCCCACTGATAGGCTACCGGGCCTTGTGCATTCTGCACATTGGCGACCACTGCCGTGCCATCAGCCGAGCCGTGGCAAAGGGCATCCGTAGTGTTGAGCGTGAGTATCATAGCGCTTGGATCCACCAAAAAACGAGTGGCCGTACCTGTACACCCCTGCCCGTCAGTTACCGTGACCATGTAGGTTTGGCCGCCGACCAGGCCATTGGTAAAATCGTCCGTATCGCCGGTACTCCAAAGAAAATTGTACACGCCATTACCTCCGGTTACGATGTTGGCCGCCATTTCACCATCGGCGCTTCCATTGCAGGAAGGCGGGGCGAAGGATAGGGTGATGGACAGTGTGTCCCATTGGTCAATTTGAACATCGGCAGTGGCGGTGCATCCTTGTGCGTCCATCACGACGACGGTATAATTGCCCGGGCTAAGGTTTTGGGCAGTAGGGGTTGTTTGGTTGCCCGGTGCCCACAAATAAGTGTATCCGCCAGCGCCTCCGGCGGCATCAGCGGTTGCCTCGCTCAGGTTTTCCCCAAAACAACTGACGACCGTCTGTGAGGCAGTAAGCTGAACGCCCGTAGAAGGTTCTGAAACAGCTACGGTACCAAATGCTTCGCAGCCATTGCCGTCCGTCACCGTCACAGAGTAGTTGTTGGCAGCAAGGCCGGTTGTGGTTGCCTGGTCGGGCGTTGTTCCACCGCTCCATTGATAGGTAAAATTTCCAGCGCCGCCAGTCGCCGAGACAGTGGCTGTACCATCGGTTCCACCCAGGCAGTTTACATCGGTGTGCGAAACGGTGAGGGAAATAAGGGGCGGTTGGGTAATCGTTGCCGTAGCTGTTGCTGTGCAACCATTGGCATCGGTGGCCGTGACCATGATCGGGCCGACAGGGAGGTTGCAAATATTTGCACCCGTGGAAGCATTCGGATCGTTCCAAACAAAAGTAAAACCGCCGACCCCGCCCGAAGCAGTGACCATAGCACAGCCATCGGTATCGCCATTGCACGATACGGGCGAGGCCTGTGAGGCACTCACCATTAAAGCTGGTTGATCATTGACCGTAAAACTAACGGTATCTGCGCAGGCGTCCGCATCCATGACGATGACCCGGTAGTTGCCTGGGCAGAGGCTGGCCAGGTTTCCATTGGCCTGGGCGAAGCTATTGCCGGTTGTCAGGTTGGTGACCTGAAAATTAAAAGGAGCAAGCCCGCTCGCCACGGAAATCTGTACCGCTTCGTCGCAAGCTCCATTGCATGACACTGCATACGGGCCAGGACTTGAGGTGAAGGCATCCATCATGCAAAGCTGGTACAGGCAACTGGAATTACCAACTCCCACCACGCAGGCACCACCATTGACTTTTACCCGAACCTCAGCGTTCACCTGGTCGCCGTTGGTCACGCCGTTGACGAGGTAGGAAAGGCCTCCGTTGTTGGGATCCACCCATCCTGTTCCGTTAATATTGACTTCATATTCCAGTCCGGGGCCAACGTCGTTCCAGTTCACCACCACCTGGCCGCCCGGCTGCAATTGACAGGTGACCGCCGGGGCAGGAAAACTGTTCAACACGGCGATGTCAACCGTATCCTTTACCGAGCAACCGTAACTGTCGTTGGAAGTGACAACATAGGCGGTGCTGGTCAAAGGATTGGCCGTAGGGTTTGGGCAATTGTTGCAGGACAAGCCTGTGTTGGGCGTCCAGGTGTATGTCACGTTGTTAGTGGCCCGAAAGGTAATGGCCCACCAGTTGAGCTTGCCATATTTGGTCGGCCCTGCCAGGTCCGAAATCCTGAGCGACCAGTTGCCGTTGATGGGCGCTCCGTTCAGCACGTTCCAGTTTCCTTCGGGTAAAAAATTCCCGGTAAAAGGAGCAGCGCCCGTATTAATGGGCGTGACTGCGGTGGCGGTGAAACAGGTCTGCGTGTAGTTGTCCCCGCCCCCGCCGTTATTGGTCGAAAGCTCCAGCAGTTGGTTGTTGGGTGCCCGCAGGTAAATCGCCATATCCGCATCGAAATCGGTGGTCAAATCCAGGCAGATGGAAACGATGTCCTGTGCGGGGTTGGTGATGGTGGCCGGAATGTTTGAATTCACATTGATGGTGGAAAAATAGGGGTTGGCAGGTGGGTGGTTTCCTGCCCCGATGGCATAGTCGTCATAAGATTCAAAAGTGACATCCAGATTGGGCTGGGTAGGCATGGAAACATCAATGTCCACCGGTTCGCCCAGGCAAACGGTCGTGTCGCCGGCAGGTGAAAGCAGTTGGCTGCAAGAGTGACAGTCGGGATGGGTAACCGGCAGCACCCGGATATCCACGGCAGTATCCCAAACACAGCCAAATTCATCGGTTACAGCGAATACATAGGAAACCTCGCCCGCATTGATTGGTGCACCGGTAATAGAGTCGAGCTCGGAGTAAAAAATGGAAGGGTGGTCGTTCCAGGCCCAACTGGAAATGGCAGGGGTAAAGGTTTCCCGCGCTGGATAAAGGTCAGGGTTGAAATCAATGCTCCAGGAGAAAATGTAGCCATTGTCCACCGGCCAGAGGTCGGTCACTTCAATGGTCCAATCACCGTTGAGCGGGCAGCCCAGGAAGTTGTTGAGGGTTTGAAATGGCTTATAACTGCCCGATGGCAACGTGCCCGGGCTGAACGCATTGGCATAAGTGATCCAGGTGTAATTATAGTCAGGGTTCACCTGCCAGCCATAATCCCAGCCGACCCCCGGAATTGGCACGGCCAGTCCTTCATCATTTTCAAAAGGCACGCCCAGAAAAACCTCGCCCCCGATGTTTCCGGGATGGTTGTGCAAAATGGCTGATTGCCCGTTGGGGCAGGTGAGGCTGATTTCCAAATCCCTGAGCCAGGAATGCTCCATATTGACCCAGATACCCAACAGATCATTGATGTTGGTGAGCAATTGGCCCGGCGAGAAATCACTGAAAGTAATGGTGGTCTGATAAGAAGAGCCGTTGCCGTCGGGCAGGGCCAGCGAATCAGACCGGATGCCCAGTGTTTGGAAACCTTCTTCTACCGGATTGACGGAAACCGTGTGATTGACGTCCATGCTGTCTATCATGGCATTGAGTCCCACCGTGTCGCCCACGCAGATCTGTTGCACAAAATTGCCGATCATGAAGTCGGGCTTGTGCGCCACCCGGATGCGCTGGCTCAGGTAATTGGTGTTTTTGCAGCCCAGCTGATCGGTCAGTTTCAGGTGGACGATGTAGCCGCCCGGTTCGTCAAAAACATGGGAAACTGTTGGGCCATAGGTGATGGCCCCGTCGCCAAAGTCCCATTCAAAATCAGTGGTCAGGTCGGAGTGGTTGTACAAGGTGCCGTTTTGGGGATAATCCCCCTTGCCCCAGAAGAAGACCCGGTCGCCGGGGCAGATATCAATCCAGCCCGTATCAGCCGGTTCGATGATGGGATCGGTTTGATCCAAAACGGCGAAAATAGTCTGGCAGGCGGGGATGCAGTTTATGTCGGCGCTCCAGCCAGAACCCTGGTCAGTGGCATCCGAATCGAACGTAATGGTCAGGCAACCCGTGTTGTTGGCGGCCGTAGCCTGTATGATAAATGCAGCGTTGCCATTGAAATCGCTGGCACAGCCAAGCGGGGTTGCTGCGGTTGAATTGCCGTCAAAAAAGCAGAGGTCATCCCCAGCGCCAATTTGGGTGCCGCTGAAAATGAGCTGTATGTGCGTGCCGGTGGTCCCGTCCGGGCAAATGGTGGTGGTGAAATGTTGGTTTGGGCCGTAGGGGTTGCTCCCGCCGCCACTGTCCATGAAAAAGCCGCTGCAATCGTTGACACTGGTGAGGGCGGCGTTCATGAGGTAGTTTTGTCCTGCAAGGAGGAAACTTGAAAGCGCCAGCAAAAAAGTAAAAGTAGCTTTCAGATTCATAATGATGGAATGTGGTCTGAGTTTTTGGTTAAAGATGGTTCGCCTTTGTTTTATTGAACTGATGAAAGCAGGGCAAATCATCATTGTTTATGTTCAGGGATCGGGATGGCATCAAAGGAAGTGTGTTGGCCTTGATTGGATGTTTGTGTCTCAGGTGTGCAAAAAACTAAAAGGCGCTGATGATTTATCTTCCTAAATGCTCGTTCAACCTTTCATTGAATTCCTTTCCTGGGTAAAAAACAAGCGCTTTTTCGCTGTCCCCAATCCGATAGATCATTTGTTTTTCCCAGTCCCGTTTCAGGTGTTGTTCCTTCTCGACGAGAAGGATATTGAAATGCTCCGGGTTTTCAAGGTTTATAATGGGATAACCTGCTTGTGCTTTTTCAGCCGGCAGGTCGGTGATGTACCACGCATGGTCGAGGTAGTAGTTCCAGCGTTGGATCAGGAAAGGGTTCTCGGTGTTGACTTTTTCCAGGTAACTGCCGTCGAAAACCTCGTAGAGGCGGGCATCTATCGGATTGGCGGTGTGGGTCTGTGGTTGTGTGTGAACAAAGGTAGCAAAGCAGGTCACAAAAAGAAAAGCAGGGATAAGAAATTTTTTCATAGGTGGAAAATTAACAATTGGCGGGCGTGCCACAGCGAATGCGAAGGCAAATTTATTTTTTCAAATGATATAATTGCCTAATCCTGTTCGCTGCTTTTACCTGATCAGCGACATTTGTTATTTGAACGGGGAGGAAACGGGAAAAATGAGCGGGATAATTTCAGTTTTGAGGGGTTGGTTAAGGGAGGCGGCGGTGGGAGTTTATCCATAAAGTCCGATGGAGGAAATTCGGCAGATTTACAGAATGGGTGCTTTTGGGTACTTTTGCCCCGTTCGGGTATTTATTAATGGACATTTATTAATGGTGCGAATTCAGGGTTAAGATAATTGCCACATTTCCAGTTGTTTGAACAACGAGATCGTGGTGATTTTCAAAATCACCACGATTTACCTTCTTGAAAATCAACGAACATAAAAATTGAACCGTTATTCGCATTCATGGTGAAAGGCGATTACCTGACTAAATCCAGGTTAGGTGAACACAACATCCTCACAAGGAGGGATTTGTGTAAATGTCTTTCACCTGATCAATGGAGATAGGCTACTGAATGATTTCCAGCGTCCTGGTTTTCAACAAGGATCTTTTGTAAAGCAGCATCAGTACAGTGAAGGAAATAACCATCGAAAAATTTTTAGCAGATACGGAGCGGCCAGTTTTGCTGGACGTGCGCACCCCTGCCGAGTACGGGCAAGGCCACATTCCCGGCTCGAAAAACCTGCCACTTTTCAGCAACGAAGAAAGGGCAGAGGTGGGCACGCTGTACAAGCAGATCAGCCCCGAAAAAGCCTACTTACGGGGACTTGACCTGGCAGGTGCCAAACTATCCTGGTACCTGAGAGAGGCATACCGGCTGGCTCCCGGCAAACGGGCCGCCGTTCATTGCTGGCGGGGGGGCAAGCGCAGTGCGAGCCTCGGCGCACTGCTCGAATTCTCCGGTTTTGAGGTGTCGGTGCTTGTTGGCGGCTACAAAGCCTACCGCCACTTTGTCCTCGATGTTTTTGAAAAAACACCTGCCTGCTTCGTCGTCTTGGGCGGCAAGACCGGCAGCGGCAAAACGGAAATCCTGCAGCGCCTGGCCGCCCAGGGCGAGCAGGTGCTTGACTTGGAGAAACTGGCCCGCCACAAAGGCTCCGCTTTCGGCGCCCTTGGCGAACTGCCGCAGCCAACCAGCGAACAATTTGAAAACAACCTCTACCAGGATTTCTCAAAACTGACCCCTCATCGCCGCATCTGGGTGGAAAACGAAAGCCGAAGCATCGGGAAAGTCTTTGTGCCACAGGGCATTTGGAATAAAATGCGGACAGCGCCCCTCGTACAGGTGGAACTTCCCTTCCAGCACCGTGTCGAACGCCTGATCGCTGATTATGCCCATTTCCCAAAGGAAGAATTGGAAGAATCGCTCCGCAAAATAGAGAAGCGGATGGGCGGCCAGCACATGAAAGCAGCCCTGGAAGCTTTTCAAAATGGTGACATCGCAACCTCAACAGGCATTGCCCTCGAATACTACGACAAGTCTTACACCCATGCGACCGCTAAAGGCCATTTCAGCAAGTCTATCCTGCTCAAGCCCCATGAACTTGATTGTGAAAAAATAGCATCCGAATTAATCCATATTGCCAATGACAACGGACTCTGACATCCAAACCATCAAACTCACGCAATACAGCCACGGCGCTGGTTGCGGCTGCAAGATTGCACCCAAAGTGCTGGACCAAATCCTCCAGCACGAGGGCGGCAAGGCCTACTTCAAAAACCTCCTGGTCGGCAACGAAGAACGGGACGACGCCGCCGTAATGGACCTTGGTGATGGCACGGCCATCATCAGCACCACTGACTTTTTCATGCCCATCGTTGACGACCCCGCCGACTTTGGCCGCATTGCCTCCGTCAATGCCATCAGCGACGTGTACGCCATGGGCGGCAAGCCCCTGCTGGCCATTGCCATCCTGGGCTGGCCCATCAACGTGTTGCCTCCGGAAGTGGCCAATGAAGTGGTGGCGGGCGCCCGCCTTGCCTGCGCCGATGCCGGCATTCCCCTGGCCGGCGGCCACAGCATTGACTGCCCGGAACCGGTGTTTGGCCTTGCCGTCACTGGCAGGGTTGACATTCAACACATGAAAAAAAATGGGGGCGCCCGGCCCGGCGACATGTTGTTTTTGACTAAACCCATTGGCGTCGGTATCCTCTCTACCGCCCAGAAAAAAGGGAAATTGCTGCCGGAACATGCCATGCTCGCCAGGGATAATATGGTCATGTTGAACAGGGTAGGGGAGGATTTGGGGAAACTTTCCGGCGTAATGGCGATGACGGACGTGACGGGCTTTGGCCTCTTCGGCCACCTCGGCGAAATGTGCGAGGCCTCCCAAACCAGCGCCGATGTCTTTTTTGAAAAACTCCCCCTGCTCGACAAGGCAGCCCTTGATTTTTACCTCAAAGAGAAATGTGTGCCCGGCGGCACCCACCGGAATTGGGACAGTTACGGACACAATGTGGCCGCGGTGAGCGATTACCAGCGAAACATTTGCTGCGACCCGCAAACCAGTGGCGGCCTGCTGGTGGCCGTCTCACCTGCATCCGAATCTGAATTCCATCAAATAAGCAATGCTCATGGTTTGAAACTGGAACCCATCGGGGTGATGACAGCGCAAGGGGAACATTTGATTCGGTGTGTATAGGTGTTTTAAATGTTGTATTCCATTTATAGGCAGTTAATGGTTCTTTGACAAATCTTGTGGTCATCCGTTAAAACGGCTCAAAGTGATAGCCAATTTTCAACCCACGACTTAAGTCGTGGATTGAAAATCAAGCGGTTATGCGCCAAACCGTTTTAACGGTTTCCTTACTCCACAGAATTTGTCAAAGAACGAAATTAATCAATCGGGTTAGCTACATCGCACTATATAGTATGGAGAAGCGAGGTTATCGAACCCCGCAGCACCGGAAGAGCGGGGTTCGATAACCCCGCCACTCAAAGACTACTACCATCAACATTAAATGCGAGTATCTATAAAAATAGCCCACTGCCCCCAAAACACATAAAAACCCAAACACCCAAACACAATCCTATTGACACTTGTTTGACAAGCCTAACTTGGAAGGATGGCCTATATCCATCTACCTTTGACTTAAATTTCATCAACATGAAGAAAATTTATATCGTCGCCGTAGTCATGATCGCAGTTGCCATTGCGCTGCTGACCAACGCATCGAAAGACATGAGCACCTACGCCAACTTCGAGGTGGCCAGGGAATCCGGCAGGGCCGTGAAAGTGAACGGGCTGCTCTCCAAGGACAAGGAGATGTACTACAACCCATCGGAGAACCCCAACTATTTCACATTTTATGTCAAAGATACCAAAGGCGAGGAGCGCAAAGTGGTACTGAAAGCCGCCAAACCGCAGGATTTCGAAAAATCCGAACAGATCGTCGTCACTGGAAAAATGGCCGGCGACGAGTTCATCGCCTCCGATGTGCTGCTGAAATGCCCATCGAAATACAAGGACGAAGAAGTTTATATCAAATCCGGGAAGGGGACTTGAAATGGTAAATGACGAATGCTGAATTGTCAATGGGAGATCCATTTTCAATAATCCATCAAACACTATTTACCTTACCTGAACCCTCTTTTCATTTGCTCACCACTACCTGATTTCCCGGCCTGTTCATCATTCACCTTTCACTATTAAATTAACATGGAAGAAATACAATACATTGGCGAAGTGCTCTGGCCCAGGGAATTGGGGCATTTCGCCATTTTGTTTGGGTTTGTGAGCAGCCTGTTGGCCACGGCGGCCTACTTTTTTGCCACCCAGCGTAGGGGATTGCCCGAGTTTTCTTCCTGGCGGAACATCGGACGAGGTGCCTTCATCCTGCATGGGCTGAGTGTACTGGCGGTTATTGGCAGCATCCTTTTTATCCTGATAGAAAAACGCTACGAGTATGCCTACGCCCAAAAGGTCGTTTCAGATGCTTTGCCCTTCAAGTACATCTTCTCCGCCTTTTGGCAAGAGCAGGAAGGCAGCTTCCTCTTGTGGATGTTCTGGCACATCGTGCTCGGCAGCATTTTGATGAAAACGGCCAGGAATTGGGAGCCACCCGTCTTAGCCGTCCTGTCGCTGATACAGGCCTTCATCTTATCTATGTTATTGGGGATTTACATTTCTGCTGAAACCAAAATCGGCAGCAACCCGCTCCTGCTGCTGCGGGATGTGATGGACATCCCCCTGTTCAACAACGCCGATTATGTGAGCTTGCTGAGCGGCAACGGCCTGAACCCATTGTTGCAAAATTACTGGATGACCATCCACCCGCCGACGCTGTTCCTGGGATTCGCTTCCACGTCCGTCCCCTTTGCCTTTGCCATTGCGGGGCTGTGGACCGGACAGCACAAGGAATGGCTGAAACCAGCGCTGCCCTGGGCCTTGTTCAGCGGCGCCATTTTGGGCACCGGCATCCTGATGGGCGGTGCCTGGGCCTACGAAGCACTCAGCTTTGGCGGCTATTGGGCCTGGGATCCGGTTGAAAATATGTCCCTGGTGCCCTGGATTACCCTCGTCGCCGGCATCCACACGCACCTGGTGGCCCGCAGTACGGGCTATTCCTATAAAAGCACTTACCTCTTTTACCTCCTTTCCTTTATCCTGGTGCTTTATTCCACTTTTTTGACGAGGAGTGGGGTGCTGGGCGAAAGCTCCGTCCATGCCTTCACGGAAATGGGGCTGGAAGCGCAACTCATCCTGTTCATGGGTGCGTTCTTTCTGTTGGGCGGCAGCCTGTTCCTTTGGCGCAACAAAGGCATACCGGCGCCGCAGCAGGAGGAAGACTTTGCCTCGAAAGAATTTTGGATGTTCATCGGGTCGCTGGTGCTGCTCTTTTCGGCGGTCATCATCACGGCTTCCACTTCGCTGCCCGTCGTCAACAAAATCGTGCAGGCATTCAATCCGGACTTCCAGGGCTACGTCATCCACGACGCCGTTGCACATTACAACAAGTACCAGCTTTGGATCGGCGTTTTCATCGGCCTGCTGACCGGGGCGGCGCAGTTCCTTCGGTACAAAGAGTTTAACTGGCAGGGCAACGTCCGTTCTTTTGTGAAACATACCGCCATCAGCACCTCCCTGGCAGTGTTGCTCACCATCGCCACCAGTTTTTGGATTCAACTGGGCGGCTGGCAATTCTGGCTGCTCACCTTCTGCGGATTTTTCACGGTGGTGGCCAATGCCGATTATGTAGTTTCTTTTTTAAAAAACAACCTGAAAGTGGCGGGGTCGGCCTTCTCCCACATCGGTTTTGGATTGATGATCATCGGCATCATTGCTTCAGGGCTCAACAAGCAGCACATATCCTCCAACCCAATGGTGCAGCGAAGCCTGCTCGACGAGTCCATGCTGGAAAAAAACGTGCTCCTGTTCAAAAATACGCCCATGTACATGAGCGGCTACCGTGTGACTTATGAAAACGACACCATCGAGGGCAACCTCCGAACCTTTGTGGTGAATTATCAAAAACTCGACGACCAGGGCAACGTACAAGAGGAATTTTCTGTAAAGCCCGCCGCCGTTTACGACAACAAAGTGACGAAAGTGGTGGCCTACAACCCCTCCACCAAGCGCTACCTGGGCAAAGACATTTTTACCCACATTGCCACCCTGCCGGAAAAAGAAGCTGATTTTGAAAAAGCCCGTGAGCGGGAAGAAGAACTGGTGTACCAAACCTATTATTTTAAACTGAACGAACCACTCGTCATCAGGGATACCGTGGAGACGGCTGCGGGCCAGCCTGCCATCCTGGAAACGGAAGCTGTGGTGAAAAGTATCAACCGCAACCCCTCGAACCTGGACTACCAGCCGGAAGAAGGCGACCTTGCCATCGGCGCCACCCTCGAATTCAGGAAAAAGGACACGGTTTTCCAGGCCGAACCGATGGTGTACCTTCGGGGGCAACTTTGGGGATCGTTCCCGGTACAGTTAAACGACCTCAGCTTCAAGGTGCGCCTGAACGACGAGATATTGGTAAAAATGATGGAAGCGGAGACCAAACTGGAATACAAGAAATTCACTTTCAAACAAGGGGACGAAATCAATTTAAACGGACTGACCATCCGTTTTGCGGGTGTCAACAAGAACCCGCCTGCGGCTTCCTTCAAAAAACAGGAAGGCGACGTGGCCGTTGCTGCCCAGTTCGATGTGTCAAAAGAGGGCGAGAAGCTGGGCACGGCTGAGCCTGTTTTCCTTATCCGCCAGGGTGGTTTCCTCACGCCCAAAGCCGAGCTGCCAGCCGCCAACCTCCATTTTTATTTGACCAAAATCAACCCTGACACGGAGACCTTCGAGGTGCAGATCGCACAGGGTAAAACAGATGTCTTCGACACCATCCCCGTCCAGATTGCCAAGCAATCTTACCGCACGGACTACATTGTTCTGGAAGCTATTGTTTTTCCAGGTATCAACCTCTTTTGGGCCGGCTCGCTGCTCATGATGATAGGGCTTGCGGTGAGCATGTTCAGGCGGATGAAAGCGAAGGCTTAAATGTTTGATTCCTAGGAGGTGTGTTTAGACGCTGCATGATTGGGTTTTCCCGAATGTTGGGACAGGTCGTGCAAATGCCGGGGTGGGTTGAGAAAAGGTTGATTTGCACAAAACCTTTGAGCGCAAAGGTTTTGTGCTTTTGAACCTGGAATCTGTACAGTTAAGCGACGTGGAAAAAAACACTTCCCTATTTTGATTTTGAAGACCCGGTACTGGAAGGGTTTTTTAAAAACTATACCGAGCTAAAATCGGGATTATTTTTCCTTCGATCCTAAGTTGAGTTTTTTTCGAAAATAAAAAAGGCTCGCTCGTTATGAAAATAACCATTGTCGGTGCTGGAAAAGTAGGCAGCCAACTTGGCAGAAAGTTGTTTGCGGTTGGACACGATCTCGTGCAGGTTTTCAGCCGCAGCATGGAAAAGGCCGAAACCCTGGCCAAGGAACTGGGGGCTGATTTCACCAATGATCTTAACAGAATAACTGCCGGAGCCGACCTCTATTTATTGGCCGTTCCCGACGATGCGATTCGGGATGTAGCTACCTATTTTGCCCATCATAAATTTCAGGAAAAACTCGTCGCACATACATCAGGTGCTACGCCAATTACAGTTTTGACAGGTCAAGATATTGAACGCTGTGGCGTGTTCTACCCGTTGCAAAGTTTCTCTTTGGGAAAAGAACCTGACTTCTCTCAAATCCCTTTTTGCATTGATGCCAAAAGACCTGATGATTTGGTGCTCTTAAAAAACCTGGGGGCCCAGCTTTCTCCGAAAGTCTTTGAAATAAACGACCACCAAAGGGCAGTCCTCCATATCGCCGCCGTGTTCGCCAACAATTTTTCCAACCACTTGTATCATATTGCCTTTCAGCTATTGGAAAAAGAGGGCCTGTCCTTCGACCTGCTGCTCCCACTCATCCGGGAAACCGTGGAAAAGCTGGAAACAGCTGCCCCCGCTGCTATGCAAACCGGCCCTGCCGTGCGGGGGGACGAGGAGACCATAGAAAGGCATTTACGATATTTGAAATCGTATCCGATATACCAGGAAATATACCAGCGATTGACAGAAAGCATCCAAGCCCCAGAACACCAGGTCACCTAAACTTAACTTTCCAAATGCGCATCATCGGCCAGATCACTCATCCTTCCCTGAAAATCACCGTATTTAAAATGGACAACAAACTCTCCGTAAAATTCGAGGCGGGGCTGTACGAGCAGACCTTCAAATTCCGGGAGAGCAATGAACTGGCCACTTTTCAAGATATGGAACGGCTGGTGGACGAGGAGTTTTGTGCGGCGGTCCTGGCGATATTTGGCGGGATGCACAAGGTAAAGAACGAAGCGCTGGGGCGGTTCTTGCCAAATGGGGATGAGGATGGGTTTGAGGAGATTATCTGAATAACTGCATCGGGCGCTTGGTATAAAAATGTGCCTCACACAAAGTCACAAAGCGCTCAATATCAAATTTTTGTGCCTTTGTGCCTTTTTGTAAAATATGGCAATACGAACATTACCCGCTGTATCGGTGGCTCTACCCTGTCACCTGCTTTTTCTTAGAAACAGTTGCTCATAGAACCACTTCCCTTCGCATTAGCGAGCGCCGCTGCCCCTGCTGGTATCAATGCATCAGCGTCACTTCCCGACCGCTTTCCAGGGTCACTTCCCACCGTTCATCCCCGCTCACTAATTTTGTCGTACCGCCCCTTCTGGCAAACACCTTCACCTTCTCCACTTGCCCATTTTTCCAATCCATGTCAATCACAAAACCGCCCCGGGCGCAAAGCCCTTTCACCGAGCCGTTGCGCCAGGCATCGGGCAAGGCGGGCAGCAGGTGGATTGTTTGCCCATCGGACTGCAAGAGCATTTCGACGACAGCAGCTGAGCCGCCAAAATTGCCGTCAATCTGGAAAGGCGGATGCGCATCGAAGAGGTTGGGGTAAGTGCCGCCGCCCCGCTGGTAATCGGTTTTCATGCCGTCGGGCGGCACATAGCGCAGCAGTTCACGGTACATTTTGTAAGCGCGGTTGCCGTCGTGCAGCCTTGCCCAAAGGTTGATGCGCCAGCCCTTCGACCAACCTGTTGTTTCGTCGCCCTTTATTTCGAGGGTCTTGCGGCAGGCTTCGGCGAGCGTTGGCGTAGTTTCCGGGGTGATATGGTGGCCCGGATGCAGCCCGAACAGGTGCGATTGATGGCGGTGCCTCGGGTCGGCGTCGGCCCAGTCGTGGTACCATTCCTGCAGGTTGCCGGCTTTGCCGATTTGGTAGGGGTACAGGCGTTGGAGTGCCGTTTCCATTTTTTTGCGAAAATCGGGTTCCATATCCAGGATTTTTGAAGCAGCAATGGCCCGCCCGAACAGTTCCCGGATAATCGCCAGGTCGGCGGTAGCGCCGTAGAGCGTGGCGCCCTGGTAGCCTTCGGGGGTTAGGTAGAGGTTCTCCGGGGAGGTGGAAGGCGAGGTGATAAGCCGCCCATTAGGATCCTCAGTCAGCCAACGGAGGCAGAAGGCGGCGGCGCCACGCAGGAGTGGATAAGCCTCGTTTTTCAAAAAAACAGTGTCTTGCGTAAAGGAGAAATGTTCCCAAAGGTGTGTGGCGAGCCATGCCCCACCCATGTTCCAGTTTGCCCAGACTGGCTCACCCTTGCCGAAGTCGCCGACAGGATTGCTCATCGCCCAGATGTCAGAATTGTGGCACGCCGCCCAGCCTTCCTGCACACCGTAGAAATTGCGGGCGGTGAAGGCCCCGGTTTTAGAAACATTTTTGATAAAAGACAACAGTGGCAGGTGCATTTCCGAAAGGTTGGTGGTTTCCGCCAGCCAGTAATTTTCCTCGGCGTTGATGTTGACAGTGTAATTGCTGCTCCAGGGCGGGCGCAGATAGGGGTTCCAGATACCCTGCAGGTTGGCGGGCACGCCCGGCGTCCGGCTGCTGCTGATGAGCAAGTACCGCCCGTACTGAAAATACAGCACTTCGAGGTTGCGGTCCTCTTCGCCTTTGGCATAGCGCAGCAGGCGCTCGTCGGTAGGAAGGTTGGGGGCGGTGGTGGAGCCCAGGTCGAGCGAGACCCGCTGGAAAAAGGGCATGTAATCCTTGCGGTGGGCGTCGAGCAGCGACTTGTAAGTTTTGCCAGCCGCTTTTTTCAACAATCGTTCAGCGATGGCGGCAGCATCCAGCCCCTCGCTCACGGGGTTTTTGTCGAAGCCGTTGAAACTGGTGGCAATACTGACAAAAACGAGCGCTTCCGTGCCGTTTCTCAGGCCGATGCCGCCGGCGTGGCGCACGATTTCGCCGCCCTTGTTTTTGATGCTTACAAGGGTGGCAAACCGAGTCCCCCGATTTTCATCGAAGCGAACGGCATCGGGCAGGTCGCCCCGGTAGCTTGGCTCGGCGTGCAAGGGAGCGTAGCCGCCGACGGCGATTTGATTTTCCGAGACATTCAGGGTGAAGCGCAATTGGCTGTTGAAACCCAGGTCGAAATTCAGGCCTCCCTTTTTGCTGCTCGTCAGCCGGATAACCATGATGGAGTCGGGGTGCGAGATGAAATATTCCCGTTGGAATTGCACGCTGTTCACCTCGTAGCGCAGGGTGCTGACCGCCTGCCCGAGGTCGAGTTCCCGGTGGTAATTTTTCGGTTCGTCCTTTTCGTGTTGAAACCGGAGGTACATCGTGCCCAGCGGCGCATAGCTCTGCGAAAAACTGCCCTGTACCCTTTGCTGGAGCGAGTCGGCGAGCCGGTAGTTTTCATTCGCCAGCGCCGCCCGGATGGCGGGGAGGTGGGTGTGCGCTTCCGGGTTCATATCGGGGTTTACCGGCTCGCCCGACCAAAGCGTGATGTCGTTGAGAAACAGCGAGTCCACTGACACCCCGCCGAAGACGGATGCTCCGATCCTGCCGTTGCCCAACACCAGTGTCTCCTCGAAGAACTTGGCGGGCTGGGCGTACCAAAGGCGTTGGGAAGATTGGGCCTGTCCGATGGAAAGTGTGAGGAACAGGGCGAGGAAGAGGGCAATAAATTTCATACGTATTTTTTTGGTGAAAGCAGCCTCTTTATTCCAGGAAAAGCCGATGCTTTCAACATCTGCAAAAAGAGATGGCAAGTTAGGGAATGTATCTGGGAGGGTCAGAATGGTAAGTGGAGGAATTGCTGCGAAAATCAAACAAGCAGGCTTGGAAAAAGTGCCGGAAATCAACTGGTGAACAAATCGTCGAGGGTCAGGTTGGCAGTGAAGGATTGAGTACTTTTAATAGGAAGCCGCTGCTTCTTTTGTCTTCCAATCATTGCCAAATTGTCCATCCTGAATGGTTTCGTGCTAAATGTGGATGAAAAACAGGAGATTTAGCACGACGGAAGAGAATTTTCGTGCTAAATGTGGGTGAAATGAAGGGGATTTAGCGCGGATGCCACTTTCCGAGCGTATTTATTGCCCGAAACCAACAGCATCCAATTGAATCCATCATTCAACTTGAACTGGTAAAAACCATACCGGCGCTTGGTTCGCTTTCTTTCATCTTCTCAAGGGTTTTGTCTAAATTCGCATATTCATCTCCCAGTTCCTCTTGGTTGGATGTATTGGGGGTATTTTAAACAACTCATTCTGGCAATGGAAACTAAAAAAAACCTATCCCCCGACCAACGCTTAGCCCTCCTCACCACCCTAAGAACCCGTTTCGAAGAAAACAAGCCCCGGCACAAAGGGCTGGATTGGCCCAAAGTTCAGGCAAAGCTGGAAGCCAACCCGGAAAAACTATGGTCGCTCCACCTCATGGAGGAGACCGGCGGTGAACCAGATGTCGTTGGTCAGGACTCGCAGACGGGCGAATACCTGTTTTACGATTGTTCAGCGGAAAGCCCGAAAGGCCGCAGAAGCCTTTGCTACGACCGGGAGGCGTGGGAAAAACGGAAAGAAAACAAACCAGCGGACAACGCTATGGACGTAGCTGCTTCCATGGGCATCGAGCTTTTGACGGAATCAGCATACCGGGCCTTGCAGCAGCTTGGAAAGTTCGATTTGAAAACATCGAGCTGGGTGAAAACACCTGCTGAGATTAGAAAACACGGCGGCGCTATCTTTTGCGACCGCCGCTACGACCATGTCTTCACCTACCACAATGGGGCAGATTCTTACTATGCGGCAAGGGGGTTTAGGGGGGTGCTGAAGGTTTGAAAATTGCACCGCTACCCCAACACCTTATTCTCCCCCAAAAACGGCTGCCGGTACACCCGTTTCCCCGTCGCCTTGTACAGCGCATTCGCCAGCGCCCCGAAGATGGGCGGAAACGGCGGCTCGCCCATGCCCGTAGGGGCGATTTCATTTTTCACAAAATGCACCTCTATCGCCTTCGGAGCTTCGCTCATGCGGATGATGCGGTATTTGTCAAAATTGGACTTTTCAGGAGCGCCATCCTTGAAGGTCATTTCACCGTAAAGCGCATTGCCGATGCCATCCGTCACGGCGCCTTCGGTCATGTTGGTAGCGGCGTCGGGGTTCACCACCATGCCACAGTCAATGGCGCTCGTGACTTTTTGCACCACAGGCTTGCCGTTTTCAATCGTCAAATCCAGCACGTGTGCTGCGTAGGTATTGTGGCAAAAATAGGCGGCTACGCCTCTGCTAATGCCAGCGGGAGGGCTTGCCCAATTTGATTTATCACGAACCAACTCCAGCACCCCGGCATAACGGGCAGCATCATAGTCGTTCTTCTCGCCGACGGGGTTTTCATTCGCCCGTTTCAGCAGTTCCAGCCTGAACTGGATGGGGTCTTTGCCCATCACCTCGGCAAGTTCATCTAGGAAGGACTGCTCAGCCCCGGCGATGAAGTTCGACCTTGGCGCCCGGAACGCCCCGATGGTGATGTTCGAGTCAAATTTCCAGTCCTCGGCGAGGTAGTTGTCAATGGCACCAGCAGGAAAACGGTCGGCGTGGAGCGGGCTTTCGGGGATGCCGCCAGCCTTCACATGGAAGGCGATGAGGTTGTTGTTTTCATCCAAAGCTGCCCGGTAAACGGCGTGGTAGGCCGGGCGGTAGATGCCGTTGGTCATGTCGTCCTCCCTGCTGTACATGAGTTTGACGGGGGCGTTTACTTTCTGTGAAATGAGTGCCGCCTCGACCATGTAGTGCGAATAAGCCCGCCGCCCGAAGCCGCCGCCCATGCGGGTCATCTCGATTTCGATGTTCTCGACGGGGATGCCCATCCGTGCCGCCAGCGTCGGCTCGATGATGCCGGGGGCTTGCAGTGGGCCGGCCACCTTCACCTTGTCGCCCTTCACGTCGGCAAAGAAGTTCATCGGCTCCATGCAGTTGTGGGCGAGGTGCGGGCAGGAGTAGCTGCGCTCGATGACCTTGGCGGCCTTTTTGAACGCTGCTTCCGGGTCGCCGTTCCGGCGAACAACCCTGCCGGGTTTGGCTGCCATCGCCTCCATTTTGGCGAGGTGGTCGTCGCTGCTTTCGAGTCCGGCGGGAACGTTGACCGTCTGTTTGCCACCAAAGCCAGCGACCGTTTCCGAGTAAGCGGCAATGGGTTCCCATTCGATTTTCAGCGCCTTTTTTGCCTGCATCACCTCCCAAGTCGAATTGCCGACGATGGCCACCAGTTCGGGAAAGGCATTGGTATCGAACATGGCTTTTTCGTAGCCGTCGTTGTAAGTTTTGATGGAAAAAACGTCCTTGATACCGGGCATGGCCTTTGCAGCAGCGCCATCCACCGATTTCAGTTTCATGCCAAATGCTGGCGGGTGTTCAATCATGGCGATGAGCATGCCGTCCACTTTGTAATCCACGCCGAACATGGGTTTGCCGGTCACGATTTCCTTGCCCCGGACGTTCTTTTGCGATTTGCTTATGAGCTTGAAATCCTTTATTTCCTTCATCGTCGGTTTCTCCGGCACGGGGATTTTGGCAGCCGCCGCAGCCATTTCGCCGTAGCCCGCCGATTTGCCGCTTTTTTCATGCTTCAAAACGCCCTCGTGGGTGCTGACTTCGTCAACGGGCACCTGCCACGCATCCGCCGCCGCTTGGCGCAACATCTGTCGGGCAGCAGCGCCCGCATTGCGAAGCGGCTCCCATTTGGACATGATGCCACGGCTGCCCCCGGTGAACTGCCCAAATGTAGCAGGCGGGAAATTGACGGGGTCGTGCGGGGCCATTTCCACGAGGACTTTTTTCCAGTCCACGTCGAGTTCCTCGGCCACTATCATAGGCATGGAGGTCATCACGTTCTGCCCGAACTCCGGGTTGGGCGTGAAGATGGTGACGACGCCGTTCTCCCCGATTTTCAGGTAGCCGTTGAAGTTGAACCATTCCTTGGGCATAGCCAATGCCGCATCGGAGGAGGCGTTCTTGCAGCCCGTAAGCCAGTTGACGCCGATGACGAGGCCGCCGCTGGCGAGGAGGGAGTTTTTCAGGAAGGTGCGTCTGCTATTGGAAGGTGTCATTGCTGAATTGTTTGATTGTGGTGGGTTGGATGGGTTTTCGGGGCAAAGAAAGCACTGAATTTTGAGGGAAAATTACGGAAAAGAAACGGGAGGTTACGAAAATCAAACAGGGTAAGTAATTCCTATTTTGGCTATGAAAGAATTGCGCTATCTATTCAAATTCATTTCTGCATAAATGCCCAATAGCTTTTTCTCATCAGATTCGTCGGTCAGCTCTAGAACTCTACGATTGTAGATTTTATCGAATAGCCCTGATTCGAGTGTTTCTAAATCTTTACGAGCCGCTTCAAATTCATCTTGGTTCAAGGCAATGATATATTGAAAGCCACGCTTTTCTGATTCTTCAAGTGCATATTTTAGGAGAGTACCACGTTGGCGAGGGTCAACACCTTCAAAAATAAGGCTATCATGCCAAAGGAATTTTACTTTGTGGCGATGCTGGGCAAGTAAAAGCGTCCAATCGAAGCAAAAAATCTTTACTTTATTTACACCTCCGCCTCCGTCTGTATCAATATAAGGGTTAATGTTAAACCGGATTTGATTGATACCTTCATTATTTTCAATTTCAATTCCTGCACTTTTGTCATCGTAACATTGCTGAACGATAGATTGGAAAAGTGAAATGTTTTCATCTTTGACAGCCTCTGCCTGTTCCGTGAGATAGTTATTTGCAGTGATATTTCCCGCTTTGAGGCTTATTTGAATCTCGTTGATTTTGTTTTTCTGTTGAGTTGTTATTTCTCGGAATAGCTCATATCGCTGAAGCCGTTCTTCAGTTTCAGATAGTTTTTGACTCAAGGCGAGATACTGATCCAATGCACCTTTGCCTTTCAATAGCTGTAACCGTTTACTCTGCTGTTCGCCAAGTTTGCCAATTTCTGATTTGAGTTGTTCAATTTGCTTTTCAAATTGTTGCTTTTCTTTGGTTAGGCGGTTGGTTCTGTCTGTTAACAAAGCTTTATGGAACTGCTCTACTTCCTGTACATTTTTTTTGAGCATTTCAGGCAGTTCTACTTTTGCCTCTTCGTAAAGTCGAAGCACTTTCTCCACAGCAACTTCTTTCCGCAGAGAAAGAGAGGTTTCAATATTATTTACCGCATTTTGAAGTCGGGTAATTTCATTTTGCTGCTCAGCAATTAAGCGGGCAAATTCATCGGCTTCTTGTTTGATGATGTGGTAATCTTCGGCAACGACAAAGGAACTCAGCGATTTATTAAGACGCTCGGCAGAGTCTTTCAAGTTTCTTATGTTGATGTCAATGCTTTTACCGCCTCCTGAATCAGATACAAGCCTCTGAAATTCAGGCTTTTTTTCAAATTGATGAATAAACGAGGTAGCATCGTCAAGGTCTTTTTTCAATTTATACTTGTCGAAAACGATATTTGGGTCTAACCCAAGCAAGTATGTATTGTTGATAAGTTCTGCGTATGCTTTTTCCTTGTCTATAAAAGTTGTTGCGCTTTTGTAACTGCCCCGCCCATAACGGATAAAACGGGAAATCAATGACCTAAAAGAAACAAATTCGAGGTTGTCAATCGGGTCAAACAACAGATCAAACAGAAAAGTATGGAAATCCTTTAGCCGATACTTGGTGTCATTTAAAAGAATTTGATTTTGCTTGGAAGTACTCCTGCGGCTAACATACTCTGAGCCGTTTATCTCAAAAGTTAATGAAAACTCCCATCCGGGAAGTTTTTTTTCAAGTGGCTTGATTGGATTTGACCCTAGACAAAAATGAGTTAAGACAAT
The DNA here is from genome assembly GCA_020636005.1 of Lewinellaceae bacterium. GTDB lineage: Bacteria > Bacteroidota > Bacteroidia > Chitinophagales > Saprospiraceae > UBA6168. The sequence continues at coordinate 501,331 of JACJYR010000004.1, read as the reverse complement.
GGAAAGAGACTTGCCTGTGCTGTTGTAAGTTTTCTGTGCGTCTTCAACTTTCTGTGTAGCCAAAATCAGGGACAGCCCGGTTCTATTGAACCGGATTGGGTTGAAGGTCTCTTGATTTGCGGACAACTTTATCAGGCGCATAGTTTAATTTTTCCGTCACCAGTAATTTCAATGGCGTCAATGAGGTATAAAAAATCCAGTGCCAATACAACCCGCTCAAAGCTTTGCCTCGCGGGAAATTTAGGCGAATCATTAATTTTTTCAAATTTTGACCAAAGTTCATCCACAGTTTTTGGTACATCCAAAAACGTCAGAAGAAAAGCCGCCAAACCCCAAAGGGATTGTGAAACGGTAATATGCTTATTTGGTAAAATCATGTTCAGTCAAACAATGAGGTTTTAGGAGGTTCAAATATGTCGCAGCATTCAAAATAGTAAGACATCAAAACTTCAACAGCACGACCATAGGATTGAGTTGCTTTTTCAGGACAAGCCTTTTTAAAGATGAAGAAGAAAAGTTCGTCATTTTGCTCTGGATGGTCAGCGGTGACAAGTTGCTTACTTTCTTCGTACAAAGCAGAAAACTTTTGCTGCAAAATGACCTTCAAATCCGGATCCAAATCAAAATAATGGTTCAAAGCGCCAACTTGATATGAACCCCCACTCAATAAATGAGCGACAGGTTGGCTTAATACGTTGAATTCTATTTTTTTCAGGAATTCTGGTTTCAGGAAGATTTTTCCAGGTTTAGGGGCTTCATAAGGCAATGCAACAATGTGCTTGACCACTTCATTCAACGCCTGAAAGTTGACGACAGTATTGTTGTTATTTGCAACTTCAGGTATAATACATTGAAGGCAATTTGATTTTGAATCGTCGCCCAAAGTTTCAAATATTCGAAATAAGTTATTGGCAAGAAAAAGCGAACAAGGGATCTTATGCTTTTGGCTCAAACCACTCAGACGCTTTTCAATTTCTGGGTAAACACCTCTGAAATCGTCGTTATAAACGAAAAAATACTCCTTCACCTCTGTGAATTCGTTCCATTTTTCCAGCATTCCTTCCAAAGCATCTTCGAGTTTGGCTACGGCTTCTGTGATTTTCTCTGAAGGTTTTTCCGGGGCATAGACCTGATAAAATTGACCGGTTCCAATGTCATAACCATCACATTTCCAGTCCCCCTCACTTCCATGTGGTTTTGGGCTACGAAAATTTGGATTCGCACTTTGCATTACTTCTACAAAAAACTGTTGAAAAACCGTACCCTTCGATTCAAAGACTTTATTTTTAAACAATATTCTCGCAAAGTAACGTTCGTGAGCATTCATTGAATTGAGGTTTTTTGTGAAGGAAATTTAAGGCACAAAAAAACAAGATTGGCTGGAATTGCTATCATTTTAGAATAGACTTTTTAGCTTTTCTATCCTTTTACATCCTTTCTCCCTATACTTCACCTTAATAAACCTACGGATTCAGCAACTTCCTAAACGACAGCGACCCCAACTTCCACTTCCCATCCTCTGTCAAATAAACCTCCGTCACCATAAACGGATTGGTCACTTCCTTGCCGCCGACCTCTGTGAGCAGTGTAAATTTGTCCAACAAAATAGCCGTGTTGCCCATGACTGCAATTGATGGTATTTGCGATTGCGTGATTCACCTTTTATTTGACAATGCAAAGGCCGGAAGGCTGGTCTGCCCTTATGTTACACTGATTACGGATTTCTCAACCAATATTACTGGCTAGCCACTTGATACAGTCGTGGGAATGTGGGCGTTAAAAAAAAAGACACGGGAGTTGGTCGCTCCGTGCCTTTTTCGGACACTTTGAAATTTTTATTCAGTTAAGAACCCTTGTAGTTCAACCTACCGCTTTTGCCTTCTCCATTTTGTGAAACAAAAAATAGGAAATGCCCAGCGGCACAAAAAACAAGAGCGGAAAAATCACCTGAAAACTGAACCCATCCACCGCCCAATTGCTAACGCTGGCCCCGATGAAATTGAGCGCAAACCCAAAGTAGGCCCATTCTTTCAGTCTCGCCGGTACCGCAGGCAGCACGAGGGCAACCGCCCCGATGATGCTGAAAACATTGAGCATCGTACCGAAATAGGGCGGGTATCCGTAGTGTTCCATCGCCATCTTTTGCTCCTCCGAGCCGAAAAACACGACGGTCATCACGCCACACCAGAAAAAGATGATGGCGGTCGCAATCCAAAAAAAGATTTTTTGATTTATCACTTTAATCCCTATCGTTTCAGGCCCAAGACAGGCAGCAACCTGAAGATGCCGCCTGACTTGGCGCCCCTGATTTCGTTTTTTTTCATTGTTGAAAAATCAAGGATGCGAGCAATTCATCCAGCCGCTCCATGGTGGATCTCATGCCACCTTCCATGCCCATTTGAAGGATGGCCTCCAGGTCCGTGAGCGAGTTGTAGGTGACGACGGTTTCAACCAGCGCATGTTCGCCTTTGTCGGTGAAGGTGGTCACCCATTTTGCACGGGGCAGTTTGTCGTTGATTTCGCCCGCCTCGTTGCTGAAAGCGTCCAAAGAAGTGTAAAAATCAATGGGACGGATGGTGAGGTACTCTGTCCAGCCCCAGTATTCGTTGCCGTTGGAGGGGTCAATCATGGCGTAGTGCCAATGCCCGCCGGGACTGAAAACCATAGACTTCGTTTTGGTCGTAAACGGTTTAGGCGCAAACCATTGGTCGAGCAGTTCGCTTTTGGTGTAGCAGTCCCAAACGAGCTGGCGGCCTGCCGCAAACTCCCGGCGGATGGTGAGGGTGTTGTTTTCCTTGTCCACAAGGAAGTCGAATTGAAGTGTTGCAGTCATGTTAATTGTTTTTATGTGATATAGTTGCCAAAAGGTTTTCCAGGTTTTCAATGGTCATTTTAAACCCTTCCTTGAAGCCCATTTCAATCATCTTTTCCATGCGGGCAAGAGATTCATTAAAAATGGTAATCCTGACTTTGGTTATGCCGTTTTGTTCGCTGAAATGATAATCCCAATCCGAACCCGGCAATTCAGGGTTTTCATCTTTGTCAGCAAAGGCATTATGCATTTTAAAATTGGTTTTTGGCGTAATGGAAGTATATTCCTGAATGGACCAACGTTCCAACCCTTCGGGGCTTACCATGGCATAAAACCTTCGTCCGCCAACTACAAAATTCATGTACTTTGTTTTGGAGGTCCAGGGTTTTGGTGCGACCCATTGGTCAAGTAGTTCTGCTTTGGTAAAAGCATCCCAAACCAGCGAAAGGCCGGCATCAAATTCCCTGGTTATGAATACCGTTTTGGCTGTTTTGTCCACGGTAAAATCGAATAGCAAATCACTTGTCATTTTTTTTAGATTTTAAAGTTTGAAGTAATTCATCGAGTTGGTTGAAGCGCTGTTCCCAAACCTTGCGAAACTGTTCCAGCCATTGGTCAATCTCTTTCATTTTGTCAATTTCAATTTTGTAATAAATCTCCCTGCCCTGCTGCTCTGGCTTCACCAGTTCGCATTCGGTCAGGATTTGAAGGTGTTTGGACACCGCTTGCCGGGTGCTGTCAAAATGGTCGGCGAGCGCATTGGGGGTCATGCCCTGCACCAGCAGCAGGCTCAAAATGGCCCGGCGGGTCGGGTCGGCGATGGCTTGAAAAACGTCTCTGCGCATGGTCGTGTATTTTTATTCGCAACTAATTGGTTGCAAATGTATGCGCAACCAATTAGTTGCGCAAGTTTTTTTGAAGATTTTTTGAAAAAAATTTGCGCCAGTTGAAATGACCAGTCAAATGATTGATGGTGAGAATTTTATAGCGGGTGGTCTGCAAGGCTCCATTCATAAAAAGTCTTCCTGCTTATTCGCTTGCTTGTTATACCGATTACGGATTTACCTATTTATATCCCCGTTGGGCTTGCACAACATGGATGGGTTGAATAAAGCTGTATTTTAAACCAGTAAAAAAGACAGTAAAATGCGTTCATTAGGTATTTCATTTCTCCCATTCTGAATCCGGCAACAATCCCGTAACTTTGGAAAAAAATAAGACAATGGTCATAGATATTCCCAATCAGGTCATGGAGCAAATCCACATGACGCCGGAACAACTAAGGTTGGAACTCGCCGTCTATCTATACGAAAAAAAGCGGCTGACGATGGGACAGGCAAAACGGCTGGCGGGGCTGGGGCAAATCGCCTTCCAGAAAGAACTGGCGAAACGGGACGTGTATATCCACTATGATATGAAGGATTTTGAAAAGGATTTGGAAAACCTCGGCATTCAACCCAACGCATGATAATCGTCAGCGACACCTCTCCAGTCACCAATCTCATCCAAATTGGGCAACTCCATCCCAAATTGTTCGGTGGTATCTTAAAAATGGTGGGCGAAGGATAAAATCTACCTTCATAACCCCCATCTTTTACACCTCCTTTACACCCTTTTACACCCAAAATTCGCATTACACCTTTCCCCTCCCGCAACTTTGCCCCATTCTTTCACCAACAAAATTCAATATCATGCGCAGTTTCCACCTTGCTTTTTCGCTTATTTTTCTAAGCCTTGTTGCTTGTCAGCAAATTCAGGAGAACGGTTTGCCAATGGCCGTAGGACTTGCCCTTTCATCGCCTGCCGCCAAGACTGGATGCACCAAGCTGGTCGCCACCAACATCATTTTCCAATCCGCAGACGGCGGGCAGACGTGGCATGACATCAGCGCAGGACTGCCGGAAGGGTTGCAGGCACAGCGGTTTTTTGCAAGTGACGACGGGCTTTTTTTAGGTGCTGAAAATGGCGTCTATCGCAGCAGCACGACTGCCGTGACCCCGGTTTGGGACAAAGAAATTTCCCTGAATCCTCACAGCAACATCGTTTCCGCAGGTCAGGCGGGGGTATTTGCTGTCAACTATAGCGGCGGTTTTTTCCAAAAATTATACAACACAGATATTTGGATGCCCATGTTCACGGACTTCGAGGAGCATTCGATTCACTCTGTTTTTGAAGCAAAAGACGGGGCCCTTTTCATCGGCTGCGAAAATGGTCTTTTCAAATCTGCCGATGGTGGAAAGACCTGGAAGCACGTCGTGGAGGATGGCTGGGTGATACATATCGTGGAGTCAAACGGCGTATTGCTCTGCACGAACCAAGGGGGCATCCTGCGCTCCACCGACGGCGGTGGGCACTGGGACTTGGTGATAAGCGAGGGCGGCGTCGGCATCGCCGTGGAAGTCATAGAGGGCGGATTCGCTGCCATCACCTACAACACCGAGTCGGAGACGAGGCGGGTGCGCACCTCCACCGATGGCGGCAAAACCTGGCAGGTCATTGATGCGGGCCTGCCGCCGTCCATGCTCATTGCTTCCATCAAACAGGTGGGCAAGTACTTCCTTTGCGGCCACCCCGACGGCATTTTCCGCTCTGCCGACAATGGGAAATCATGGGAACTCCTGAAACCCTCCATCGGGAAAAAAGTATTTAACCTGTCCGTTTCCGAGAACGTGGTCTATGCAGTGGCTATGGACGGGGGGTGCTGAATTTTGACCCCGCCAAATTCGTCAGCGAGGTGGCGTATGAGTTAGGGTTTCAGCACCCACAGCATTTTAGCCGATATTTCAAGCAGGGGGTGAACATTGCACCGAATAAGTATCGGGGTACACCCACGCAGTAAAGCCGCTTTTGGAAAAAGCCCATTTGTGAATCACTCCTCCCACACCTTCAAAAACCGCCCATACGCAGGTAGTCCAGCTTCTCCCCTGCCGATGACATTGTAAGTACCTGATTTCCAGTCGCCCACGAACATTTGCAGTTCGTTGAGGCCTTCCTTCAAGTCCATTTCTACCTGATGGACGGCGCGGCCCATCTGGTCGTAAAAGTCAAAAACGGCAGACTGGTCGTCTTTCGAATAAACTTCCAAGGTGACAAAATACTGCGCCGGATTGGGGTAGATTTTATCGAAAGCGAGGCGCTGGCGCTTGTTCTTGAAAACCAGTGCATTGGTGTTGCCGCCTCCGAAGCTGCTCACATTCACCGTCTGCTCCAGGTAGCAGATTTCGCCCCAGCCAGCGTCAATCAATTTCACCTGGACGTAGTGGTTGCCATTGGCCAGCCCATCCACCACCACTGGATTCGGGCAGTTGTCGAGGCACTCGAAGGCCAGTTGCCAGTTGGGCTTGAAGACTTTTATCAAAACGTGCGGGGCGATCGCTCCGGCGATGGTGATCTGGCCGGCGGCGGGGGTGATGGTGATGGAGCTGCAAGGGTCGCAATCAGGTTTCGGAAAAGAAAGGCTGGTCGAGCACTTCGGGTCTGCGTTGTCAATAATATTGTCTGGCCGAGTCTCATATCTCGGTATTGTCCTTTCAAAAATAGCATCACCGTCATAAGAATAAACAGGCCCGGGCTCTCCGTACCAGCCGTGGAAACCACCCAGGGAGCCAGTAACCTGTACTTCGTAAACTAATTCATCGACAGGCCCTCCATTAGGGATACAGTCCAAAACCTGCAAAACCTCCGCTTGGATATTACAAGGACCCGGCGGTACGACGGCCTCATCGTCCTCGTTTGGGGTGCAGCATGAAGCATTACCGGGAGTAGAGTCCACATCCGCTTCGTTCATGGCACTTACCTGGGCGAAGTAGCGGTAAACGGGTTCGGCATATTCATTATACAAAAAGATTTTTAAAGCAGCCTGGCCGCCCGCAGCGATGGTACCAACATTCCAGATTTGGCCTGTTTGGTTGAAGGCTCCTTGGCTGGCTACCGGTGGGAAATTGCTGTTGGCCAATGCAGCTCCCTGTAAACCTGAGAGTGTGACTTCGACCCCTGTTGCCTGTTGCGCCCCTGTATTTTTTACCGTGGCTGTCACAAAGAAAATTGGGTTGTTCGGCCAAATTTCGGAGGCATCTGTTTCAAGGCTGAGTTGGAGGTCGGGATTTTGTACGCTGCCCGTCACCGTAAATAATTTTGCTATGGTGTTGTTGTTCTCGTTGCCTTCGGCAATAGCGTTGTCCGCATCAATTTTCACAATCAGATAATACTGGCCTGCGGCCAAACTGGCGGGTATCGTTGATGCGCCCGCCACGTTTTGCACCGAAAAACCTACGCCATAATTGCCTGTGGGGATGGTGCCATCCTGAATGTCGTTGGCACTCAAAGTCTGGTCGGTGCTGATGTAGGACTTGATGGTGAAATTGCCCGGCACAGCGCCCGTACCGATGTTCGCCGCATCGAAATTGTAGTTCAAAATTGCGCCCATTGCAACGCTCGAATTGGGTATTTGCAAGTTGGCGAGGGTCAGGTCGGGCGTCTGGTTGGGTGGCCCACCGCCGCCCGTGCTCGCCTCATCGTCCTCGTTTGCCGAAGGTGGCGTACCGTTGCCGGGCGAGCTGTCCGAGTCCGTTTCGTTGGCGGCGGTCACCTGCGCATAAGCCACTGGTGCAGAAGCATTTAGCAGGAAATAATTCACCGTCAACGTCGCCGAACCGTTGGCGGGGATGTTGCCCACCGTCCAGACCTCGTCGCCGTTCGGGTTGAAGGTTCCTTGTGAAGCGGTGAACTCGTTACCACCCACGTACACCACGCCGTTTGGCTTCGCAAATTTCACTTTCACGCCCGTGGCCGTTTGCGGGCCACTGTTTGAGATGGTCAGTTTCACGGGGTAGTTGCTCCATTGGGCGGGGGTGGCGGTGAGTTGCTGCGCAACGAGGGAGAGGTCAATCTGGCCGGAGCCGCCCGACACAAATTCGACCGGAGCGGTTGCGTAATTGTTTGTCTCGCTTAGTTCTGTGATGGATTGGGTTACTGCATCTACTTGGGCGTAGAGGTTGGCCTGGCCAAGGACTGCGCTTAGGGGCACTGCAATGCTCTGATTGATAGTCACCTCTTGCCCAATGGCGAGCGCTGGTACTGGGATAACGGCAAGAGAATTGGGCAAAGCATTGACCAATAATTCTGTGCTAGGGGCATCTGCCGTTCCAATATTTTGAACCACGCAACTTAAATTGAAGGAAGTGCCGACCGTCAGCACGGAAGGGATTTGAAGATTGGTGACCGTCAAATCGGGTAGGCTGCTATTTGAGTCGTCAATCGTCAGGCACCAATCGTCCACCTCGATGCTGCCACTGCCGTCCTTCCAGGCGAGCGCATACACGTAGGCAGCATTGCCCGGAGCCGTCGCAAACAAGGTTTGTTCCGAATAGTTCTGGGTGATGTTCTGCGCTTGACCAATCAGCGGTATAGACATGAAGCTGGCGTTTAAAAAACGGATTTCGACATGTTGGGAAGAATAGTCACCGCTCGATTTCGCCCACACCTTTGCTTTGTAATTTTTCCCTGGCGTAGTGGGTAAAACTTGCCCCACTGAACCGTAGCCCATTCCTCCTACTTTGGCTGCATTTATACCTGTATTGGCAACGGTCGAAATGGTCACATCGCCTGAAGTGCTCCAGCCCGTGAGGCCGCTCTCGAACCCTGGGTTGGAGAGCAGGTTGCCCGCACAAGTAGCTGGCGGCGTTATTTCCCCATTAGCATCGGTTTTCATCAAAAAAACCTCGGTGCTGTTTTCCAATTTGCCGCCGAGCAGGAAGCCGCCGTCGGCAGTCTGGACGGCATGGGTGAAGTCGGCAAGCAACCCAGGGTAAAACTTGGTCCACAAAGCCTGTCCCGATGACCCGAGTTTGATAAGAAAAACGCCGGGAGTGCCAATCGTGCCACTGTTTTTCCCAACCAGTAGCACCTCATCATTAATCAACGGGATGTGAACAGACAAGGTTAGCAGATATTGAAAACTACCCAAATAGCTGTTAAGGATTGCTGCAGGAGAGGCCTGGTAAACTGGGCTGCCTGTGGCCGACATTCGCTGAAAGCCCGGCGCATCTCCGGGGCCTGAAACCGAGGCCTTGAACGTGCGGATGTCCAGGTCGCCGTTGACTGTTTCCGCAATGCTGTTCAATAGCGTGAGCGGGCTGCCAAAAAGTTGGTCGAACACCAATTGGCCGTTAGCGTCAAGCTTCAGCAGATTGATGTCGGTTGCAGTTGGCGTCCCCCTTGAAGCCACGACACCTCCCTCGAAGGTAGCCAACCATAACTTGAAATTTGGCACAAAGCCCGGAATCGTCAGGACGGGCGATTGATAACTCCATGCCTCCGCACCCGTCATGGCATTTATTTTTTTGATAAAATAGCGGTATTGCGTGGCACTCCCAATGGGCGTCAGTTGCAACGTCCCTCCGATAAAAAGGGCCTGCAAAGACGGCTCGTAAGCCATGTTGGCAATATACACTGCCTCGGCAACCGGCAGGTCGTAGGTCTGGTCGAACACCGTTTGGCTGATAGTGCAGGTGTTTACCGTTAGCTTCAACCGTCTGATTCTCAGGTCGTTGGCGGTGGTGAGTTCCCGGTCAAAAAACTCGGTGGACGACACCCGCAGGTCGCCGACGCCGTAAGGGGCGAGGTCGCAGTCGGGAGCGGATGGCGTCAGGCTGACGAGGCTGCCATCGCTCCCGTTCGCTGTAAAAAATGAGTTAGCGAGGCCGTTTTTCAGGTTGGCGGTGAAGTTGGTGCCCAGCGTTTCAATGGAATAGCCAGAGGTTGTGGGGTAGGATTGCTGCCAGCCCTGGGCCATTATCAGCCCCAAAATGAGGAAGTTGGAAACGCAGGAAGCGATGACCGTTTTTGCAAAAGCGGGGAAGAGAAAGTGTTTGTTCATGTCTTTTATTTTTTGATGAAAAAATGAAATGCAGCAGCAATGGCAGCGTTGTGCCGGGCCAAAGCATGGTGTTTTATCAGCATTTCTTTTTCAGTGGAAATCAACCAGCAGTGAAAGGAGACCAGTTATGGTTGCTTTGTTCTTAGACGTGATGGGGCAAAGGTAAAAGAAAAACGCTTGTTGGCCAATTATGCCATCAAGCGTTTCTTGATGTATTTTTGACAGCAGCTTATTTCAAAATAACCCTTCCGCTAAAAACACCCCCACCTTCCATTTCCACCCTGTAAAAATACACCCCCGCCGCAAGCCCGTTCCGCTGAAAGCGGCATTTGTTTTCGGTGAAATTTTCCCGTAAAACCTGCCTGCCCATCGGGTCGAATAGTTGGAAAATGGCACTCACAGGCCGCTCCGTTGGTATTTCAAAAATGACATCACCGGCGGATGGGTTGGGGTAGGCCAAGAGTTCGCCGAAGCCTGGTGGCACATCGCTCACGCTGCTGACGACTTCGATGAAATCCGTGTCCACCGTATGCCAGGTCGTGTTGGTGATGATAGGGGCGTTGAAGTCGAAATAGATGGCCGCCGAGTTTTCGATGACCGTCGGGAGGGGCAGCCCCGGTTTTTGGGCGATGCTGAACTTCACGTAACCGTGGGAGAGCGGCTCGTTCACGTTGCTGTCGGGCAGCATGATGTCGTTGAAAATGAACCTTGCAACGCCCCGGTCGCCGAGTACGAAGGTCATTGGGTGGCTGCTGCCAAGTATTTTGATGGAGGCAGGGTCAAGCGTTTGCTGCAGCGAATCAATCACAAGGATGTTGAAGGCCGTATCCGTGCCCGTGTTCTGGAAGCGGATGAGGTAGTCGAGCGGCTGGCCTGGCTCGATGAAGTGCCGCTCGCCCACGCCTAGCGGGAAGCCCGTTTTGTCGTTGGGGTCCCAAGAGCTAACGTTCTCCCTGCAGTCAATGTCCTCGAAAGGCGCTTCATCGGGCATTGGGAAGAGGTTGACGAAGCCGTAGCTCATGGGCACGAAGCCGTCGGGGCAGCCTTCCACGGTTGCACTGGCAAAGGTTTCATAAGGATGGTAGGCGGCCTCCTCGGTTTCGAGGCGCCAAGTGGCCCCATTGGCGGTGCGGGTCTCGGTCTTCGTGCCGCCCGCTGGCAGTTGCAGGGTTTCCGTCATTTGAATCATGATGTCCTCGATGACCACATACTCCACCGGCTCGTCCATGTCGTCGCCTGTGTTGGTGATGGTGAAGACCACCTCGTCGTTCACGCACTCGCCCGTCACGATGAGGTCGGCGCCGCTCCAGAGCATATTGGGTGCCACACAGGAAGAATCAGGGTAAACATGGGCACTGGTACAGTGCGTCTGGCCGAGTTCCGCATCGCAGCTTACTTTGAAAGTGATGAAAAAATTCCCGCATTCGCCGGGCTGCACGTCACCGACGTTAAAGGTATAGGTGTCGCTGTTGACGGAGGCCCAAGGGATGCTGCTGCTTACGTCGATGAAATAGGGGTCGAGCGTGACCTCAACACTGGCGTCTTCGGCTGTGGCAGTGCCGTTGTTGCAGTATTGGACGTGGTAGTAATTTTGGAAGCAGCGCCGGAGGAGGTAAGTGGAGAGTTCCACTTCCATTGCCGGGCAATCAAGCACGGCTTGTTGGGCAAAGTCAACGGTAGTGATGGATTGGAGCGCCACGTTCACGCCGGTTACTGTCCCCGTGCAAGGTGCAAAAAGGCCGCTTGCTTGCACTACCTCAATATCGTAAGTGCCAGGCGGGAGGTAAAGCTCATAGTCCCCATAGACATTCGAGTTGGCGTAAAAGCTATCCGTGGTGCCGGCATTGGAGGCGACCACTATCCAGTTGGTGAGTGGAGAGTCACCGCTGGACTGTGCGCAGTTGTCGTCTTGGTCGAAGAAGATACTGCCTTGGATGGCGCCTGCCCCGCCCAGGAACAGTTCGGCAGTGCCGTTGACGTCGCCCACTTTGACGGCGATAAAATCCACGCCGCTTATGTCACTGTTAATAGCGTTGAAATTGAAGAGTTCCGGGAATGGTGATTCAAACGGGTTGCTTGGGTTGGGGAAGACGTAATTGGCATCCACGAAGCGCCAAGATGTATTGTCCGGGAATTCGTTGATGACGTTAAGAATCGCATCGTACAAGGTAACGACGTCTGAAGACGTTACGGTGCCAGTATGGTTGACGTCAGCGGCGATGAGCTTGTAGGGGGAATCCAATTGTTCGATGCCAAGGATGTGCCTTTCGATGAGCACCTTGTCTAAGGTGGACACGCCGTTGAGCAGGTCATTGTTTCGGAACGGGGCGATAATGGCATCCTCGCCCGCCGGTATTTCCAATTCATAATAGCCGTTGGCATCCGTGGTCACGTCTGGCACGTTGGGGTTACCGCTCTGCACCAAGAAGCCGTGGGCTGGCACGCCGGTCTCGGTGGTGACGGTGCCGGATATCTTGAAGGTTTGCTGGGACCAGCCCAACTGCAGGACGGCCAAGGTCAGCAAGAGCGCAAGGCTCATTTTCGATTTTAGGCAAATAAGTAGATTCGGAAACATGGGAAATCTATTTTTAAATAATTGAAAATCAATGGTTTATTGTCAAAAGAACCAAATGACTTCAATGCCGGAGCTCGGTTTTTTGAGGTTTGTTTTCGGTTTTGGCTTTTGGGCTTGGTTGGCGCTGTCGGCCATTTGATTCTTTTGACGTTACAAAAGTGTGGCGACCCTTGCCGTGGAACAAAAACATTTTACTGGTTTTGTCTTTTGTTTTTTGATGCTCAATAAGTATCCGATTCCTATATTTACTGAATTTATAAACTTAGTTTTGTCTCCAATTTTAAGATGAAACAATTGAGCATTTATCAAAAAAAACTCTTAAAATCAAAAGCACTGGAAAAATCCCGCCTTGTGCAACTCTTCCGCAGTTTTTCAAAACTGGAAATGCGAGATTTCCGGCGCTACTTGCAGTCGCCGTATTTCAGCCGCCTGGCAGAATCGGTGTTGCTTTTTGATTGGCTGGAAAAATACCTGAAAAACGAAAAGCCAGTACCTGAAAAAGAGGTTGCCAACGCCGCCGTCTTCCTCACCGATGGCGAACTCAGCCGCTACACCTACCAGAACGCCGTCACCAGCGGCCTCGTCATGCAGGAGTTCCCGCCTCGCCTACGAGCGCAAGCAGTACGACGCTGCCCTCCCCCTGTTGCAAAAGGCCGAGTACAAGGCCCCCCCCTGCTCAACCTCGCCGCCAAGACCCTTCTGCTGAAAACCTGCTACCACCTCGAAGCCTTCAATCTGCTCCATTCCCATCTCGACGCCATGCGGAACTACATTAACCGCTCGGAGGTCATCGGCTACCACCGCAGCAACTACCTCAACTTTATCCGCTACCTCGACAAGTTGCTGCAAGTAAACCGTTTAGATAAAAAAGCGGTGGAGAAATTGTGCCAGCAAATCAAAAATGAAAAAGTGCTGACGGAGAGCCGTTGGCTGTTGGAAATGATGGCATACAAAAGCCGCCACGACCCTCGTCGTGGCGGCTTCAGTGTACATCCAATCTCAAGATTGGCGACCCGATTATTTCAAAATTACCTTTCCGGAATAAACCCCATCACCGTCCATTTCCACCCTATAAAAATACACTCCCGCCGCAAGCCCGTTCCGCTGGAAGCGGTATTTGTTTTCGGTGAAATTTTCCCGCAAAACCTGCCTGCCCATCGGGTCGAACAGATGAAAAGTAGCAGTAACAGCACGTTCCGTTGGTATTTCAAAAATGACATCCCCCGCAGAAGGGTTGGGATAGGCCAACAATTCGCCAAAGCCGTCAGTAAGTTCATTTACGTCATTGATGATTTCAATAAAGTTGGTGTCAACAGTATGAAAAACTTCATTTGTAATCACAGGCGCATTGAAATCAAAGTAAATGGCTGCCGAGTTGTAGATCACCGAACCCCAAGGGATGTTTGGTTTTTGGGAAATGCGGAAGCTCGCAAAGCCATGCGACATCGGCTCGTTCACGTTGGAGTCGGGGAGCATGATGTCGGGGAAGGAAAAAGTGGCAACGCCCTGCCCCGAAAGGTCGAACTGGTAGGGGTGGCTGGCTGCACCGGGGCGGATGGTGGTGGGGTCGAGTAAGGGAGAGAGCGTGTCTTTCAGCACCACCAGAAAGGCGGTATCTGTGCCTGTGTTTTGGAACTGGATGAGGTATTCGAGGTCGGTGCCACGCTCTATTTGGTGGTCGTCCATAAAACCCTCTGGGAAAGCCTCCTTTTGGTTGGGGTCGTAGCTGGCGGTGTTCTGGCGGCAGTCAATGTCCACAAAAAGGTCGGCATCGTCCATCGGGAACATATTGACAAAACCGGTACTGATAGGGAGCCCATTTTCAACCCCACAGCCTTCCACTACGATGCTTGGGTGTGAGAAACCGGGGTGGCCGGGGCATTGGTCGGCTTCCAGGCGGTAGGTTGCTCCGTTAGAGTATATCGCTGGAAGGACATATTCGCCGCCCGACGGCAACTGGAAACCACCCTGCAACATGATCATGTGGTCTTCGATGACGATGAAATTGCTGGACTGTTGCATGTCGCCCGTGCCCACATTTTTTATTACAAATTGAACGGAATCGCCAGCCGGCCCTACACATTCCGCCATCAGCCGGATACTGGAGCCATCCCATGCCGGATCGTTTCCACCACACCATACATTCGGGTAGGCGGTAGCTTCCGAGCAGTGGGTCAGGCCAGGGGGGACATCGCAGTCGAGGAAGAAAAAGAGCGTGAAATCCACGCACTCCCCAGCCCCTATATCGCCCAACTGGAGCGTGACGACCTGGCCCTGGACCGTGGCGGGCAAAGAGGCCGAAGTGAACGAAAGCCAATCGTCCAGGGCCACTTCGAGGTAGGCACCCTGGACAGGTACATAGCCCAGGTTGCACACGCTGCCCATGTACTTGTTTTCCATGCAGCGCCGCATCGTCCAGGAGTACATGGACACATCGAGCAAGGGGCAGGGGGCGATGGTGTCTGCAAAGTTTAACACCTGGTGGTCTCCTGGCCCGACTAGGTTGATCGGCAGGTCATTTTCACAAAAAACGGAAAAAGGATTGGGGGAATGGACGGTCACGGTAAAGTCGCCATCGGGCAGTTCCATTGAATAATTGCCATCCATATCCGAAGAAGCATAAAAATCTTGTGCTTGGGAGTGTGCCTGCACGAAGTAGTTTTTTACCAAAATATCATCCGTATCATACTGGCAATCATAGTTTGCATCATAAAAGATGCTGCCGGAAAGGGAGTTTGGGAACAAGGAGCCATCGCTTAAGAGCCTGATCATCAAGGGGCTGGTGGGGGAAAAATCGCCGAAATTAAAGCCCGCCAAAATACAGCCGCCGTCAGCCGTTTCGTCCACGCCAAACAGTCCGTTGTGGTCAAAGACGTTGTCCTGGTAAGTTTTTAGCCAACTCAAGTTGCCGTTGGCATCCAACCTGACCACGCCCGTCACGCCACCGGAGAACATGGTGAAAAAACAACCACCATCAGATGCAGCCCGCACCCGGTTGATCTCAGGATAATTTTGTTGGATGTTGCTTAATCCAAAAGTAGAAGGCGGTATCTGTTGTGTCCACAGGGTATTACCGTCATCATCCACTTTTGTAATTGAAAACATGAAAGAATTCCCACTCTGCACGTATTCCACCCCAAAATAAAACAAGCCTATCCCAGGGCGGCTATCCATGGAAAGATAATACCCGTTGGTAAATGATAGAATAGTGTTAGATGCTTCAACAACCCCACTTGCATCCCGTTTTTCACGCAGCAAACTGTATGTGCCATTCCAACTCCAACCACCTACCATAAAGCCACCGTCCGCAGCAGGGGAAATATAAGGGATCGTGGTGGTAACGATGGTTCCTTCCTCTGTTGACAGAATATTACCTCCGCTATCAAAGTGCATCAAGTAATGTTTATCTCCATTAAGATAACTAATCCCTGTAGCCCAAATACTGCCATCAGCAATTTCAACAGCATCATATAAAATTTCATAACCATTGAGAAAATCAGTTGTGGACCAAAGGAAAGTGCCATTGTCGTCAAACTTCATCAATAGTGTAGAATAGCCATCTTGGGGGGAGTAAGTTCTACCAGCCACTAAGTATCCCCCCGTAGCCTTGCTCAGGCTGTTAGGAAAATAAAAGGAGCCTGGTTCTGAATGTTGTGTTGCCCAAAACAGGTTTCCATCCGCATCCGTTTTCATGAGCAGGACATGGGTAGAATCATAAATAGACCCCAGGGCCACAAACCCGCCATCACTGTCCTCTATCACATCATTAAGTTGGTTCTGTGGAAAGTTGTAAATCTGGGACCATCCACTTTGTGCAGTAAGGCCTGGCATGATGGAAAGCAGGGCGATAAATAGGCAAAAAGAGAATTTAATAGTTCGCATGTTTTTCATGACCTGAGGTTTAGGTGTTTTGACAAAGTCAACCCACTGAGTTTGTAAATTATTTCTGAGAATTTTCATGCTGCAAAAATCACCCGGAAGCTGGCCAAAACAAAAATCAAAAAAACAGGATTGTTAAACTTTTTGTCAAAACATACGACAACTAAGTTATTGAATACCAATATGGTTAAGAACGGCTTTTGTAAATTTTCAAAATCGGCCAACCCTGCCGCTGTTTAAAAAAATTGCCTTTTCTTTGTCGCATTGATTGCTAAAAAATACGTCCAGGTGCAAAATTCACGGCTTCAATCGGTATTCGACTCGCTCAACGGCGACGAGCTGCGCTCCCTGCGCAAGTTCCTCCAGTCCCCCTTTTTCAACCAAAGGTCGGATGTGCTGGCGCTTTTCGAACTGCTGATCGCCACGCGCAGGCCCGGCAAGGCATTGCCCAACAAGGAAGAAATTGTGCAGGCCCTCTATCCCGGCGAACCCTTCGACGACCAGCGGGTGCGCCATACAATGAGTTTTTTGTTGAAAAACATCGAGCAGTTCATGGCGCACCAGGTCATTTTTGAAAACGGCCATTTTGTGCAGGCCAAACTCGCCGAAGCTTACCGCCGCCGCAACCTGCCCGACCAGTTCCAGCGCACCCTCGCCGCTTTGAAGAAGACGCACGAAGGCAGCCCCCTCCGCCATGCCGACCACTATTGGGCAGGGTACGAAATCCAGTTGCAGGACTACCTCTTCACCGCCACCACCCGCCGCTCCACCGAACTGAACCTCCAGGAAATCGGCGACCAGCTCGACCTCGCCTTCCTCGCCCTGAAGCTGCGCCAAAGCTGTGTGGCCCTATCGCACCAGGCTGTTTTCAAAACTGATTACGACTTTGGACTTTTAAAGGAAGTATTGGATTATATAGAAAAGGAAAACTTGTTGGAACTGCCTGCCATCGGGGTCTATTACCACTGCTACCAAGCGCTGACAAAAGCGACAGAAACGGTTCATTTCCAGTCGTTTAAAAAAATGCTGTACCTGCACGACGGTGCCTTCCCTTTGGCCGAGAGCCGGGACTTGTACCTCCTCGCCATCAACTTTTGCATCCGCCGCTACAACGAGGGAAGCGCCGGGTTTTTGGCAGAGGAATTTGAACTGTACAAGACGGCCCTGGAAAAAAACATCCTGTTGGTGAACGGCGCACTCTCCCGTTTCACTTACCAAAACGTGGTGACGCTGGGCCTCGTGCTGGGCGAATATGACTGGGTGGAGGACTTTCTTGAAAACTACACGCAACTGCTCGAGACCCGTTTCCGTGCAGCCAACCACTCTTTCAACCTCGCCCGCCTCGAATACTTCCGGCGCCGCTTCGACAAGGCGCTCGACCTGCTCCAACGCTCCGACTACGAAGACCTGCTGCTGAACCTCTCCGCTAAAACCCTTTTGCTGAAAATCTATTTTGAAACCGCCGAGTTCAACGCCCTCGACTCGCTGCTCGATTCCATGTCCAATTTCGTGCGCCGCAAAAAAGCCATCGGCTACCACCGGGACAACTACCTGAACCTCGTGCGGCTAATGAAAAAGCTCTTGCAAACGCCCATTGGCGACAAGGCGGCAAGGGAAAAATTGGCGACGGAAATCGCCGAGACAAAATCGGTGGCGGAAAGGGAGTGGCTTTTGGAGAAGTTGGAGAAGGGCATTTGATGAAATGGCGAAGCCACCGCAACGATTGCTGCGGTGGCCTGCGCACAAAGCGCAATGCTTTTATTTCAGTATCAGCTTTCCGGAATACGCGCCCACGCCTTCCACTTCCACCCTGTAAAAATACACCCCATCCGCCAGCCCAGCCCGCTGGAAGCGGTACTGCTTTCCATCAAAATCGTCGCTTCGTAACGCCCGCCCGAAGGCATCGTGGATGCTGAAAACGGCCTTTGCCGGGGCATCCGTCGGCAATTCAAAAATCACATCCCCGGCGGATGGGTTCGGGTAGGCGAGCAGTTCGCCGAAGCCGGGCGGCACGTCGCTTACGCCGTTGATGATTTCAATCCACGGCTCATGCACGGTGTGCCATGTCTTGTTCGTGGTGACGGGCAGGTTGAAATCAAAATAAATGCTGGCGGAATTTTCGATGACGGTGCCCACTTCGTTCCCCGGTTTTTGGGCCACCCTGAAATTCACGAAGCCATTTGACCTCACCCCGTCCAACGCTTCCGGCGGCAGGTTGATGTTGGAAAAAGTGAAATGCAGCACACCCTCGCCATCAATGTCGAATTCGTATGGATGACTGGAAGCGCCGGGGCGCACCGTAGTGGGGTCTAAGAAGGGAGAAAGTGTATCCACGAGCACTACCCGGAAGACATCTTCGCTTCCTGTGTTCCGAAAAAGGAGACGGTATTCCAGTTCGGTATTTTCAAAAACATAGTTTTCATTTCCAAAACCGGATGGCATAGGAGAAATCAAATTCAAGCCACAGAAATCAGCGAGCGGCCAACAGACAGAAGAGATAAAACCATCCCCATCATTTTGTGGAAACTGGTTGAAAAAACCCATGCTCGGCGCATTGCCACTGCTCCCTACGCAGCCCTCCACGGCACTGATGGGCTGGCTAAGGGCCGGCGCTCCCGGCACTTGCTGTGCGATGAGGTGGTAAGTGCTGCCGTTCGCCTCCACGGCCACGTCCATGCTTTCGCCGGGGCCAAGTTCATAACTGCCGGGCATGAGCAGGACGGCATCCTCGATGACGATGTATTCGAGCATTTCGGCCATTGGCTCAGTGCCCACGTTGGTGAGGACGAAGCGCACTGAATCGCCATCGCAAAAACCGTCCGTCTCGACGATGGCCCCCGACCAATTTGGGGAAAGTGGGAAGCAAAGGCTGTCGGGGTAAATGTGCGCCTCGGAACAGGCCACGAAGCCAAGCTGGGCATCGCAATCAGTAAATGCGGTAAATTCAAACCTGTGGCACTCGTTCGGTGCAATGTTCCCCAGTTGGAAGGTCAGCGTCTGCCCATTGATGTTCGATGGCGGTATTTGCGAAGCCTCAAAGGTGAACACCGAATCCAGCGTGACCTCCACATAGGCGTCTTCCGCCAACACGGGGCCGAGGTTGCAGTATTCCACAAAAAACAAGGTGGATTCGCAGGGGTTGGCCCAAAAATAATTGTGTTCAACCGTGAGGTAAGGGCACTCGATTTCCGTCTGCACGGGGAAGTCCAATTGCACGGTGTCAAGGTAGCCGAGGTGGATGAAAGTGTCCACCACGCAAGGCTCCCAATACCCGACCGGGATGATGACTTTGACCGTATAATCCCCGGTATCACATTCAATGATATAATTGCCGAGCGAGTCCACATCGCCATAAAAAACGGTGGTGTCGCTTTGGTAAGCCTCCACTATCCAGTTTTCCAGCGGGAAGTCGCCCGCCGTTTCGAGGCAGTCTTCGTCGAGGTCATGGAAAACGTTCCCGTGAATCTGGCCGGGCTTGACGATGCCGTTGACATCAGTCTGTACGAGATAGCCAAATGGTTTGTCCGTTTGCGTCAGCCAGCCCCCCAGCACATAGCCGCCGTTCGGGAAGAGGATGAGATGGGTAAATCCCTTGTCCCGTGCGTCTGGCCTGAGGATGCGCTCCCAGTTTGGGCCGCCAGTTGCACTGACTTTCATGATAAAAGCGCCCACATCGGAGGTCAGCTCGTTTTCGTGTTTCCCCGCCAAAACTACGTCCCCGGCAGGGTCTTCGATAAGGGCGTTCAGGGTTACGATTTGGTCGGGGAAGGCATAGTCCTGCCGCCAAAGCTGGTTTCCATCGGGGTCGATTTTGAGGAGGAAAACATCTTCTCCAACCGCATGATTCAAGCCGCAGACCACCAGGTTTCCATCGGCAGTGGGCGTCAGCCCAGTGGCCTCGTCAGTGACCGAAGCGGAAAGGTTGGTTTCAGCCAAAACCGAACCGTCGGTGCCCATTTCGATTAGCCACGGTTGTATGGACAGGCCACCGGTGCGGTTCATCAAAATGAGTGTCCGGCCATCTGCCATTTGCTCCAAAGCAAGCCCCTTTTCATAGTCAGCAGTCCCAAAAACGGACGACCAGAGCACGTTTCCTTCGGGCGATATTTTTACCAAAAGCAAATCACGGTCGCCGGGCGTGAGCGTGCTTTCCCGCTCTGCCAAGGCGAGGTAGTTGCCGTCATCCGCCAAGATGACTTCGGTAGCATAGACATTGAAATCGGGGGCGACATACACGTCCTTTATCCAGACCGTATCGAAAAAGTTATCATTCGTGGAAACATCATAGCCTGCATGGAAGAGTATGAGTTCCAAGTGCCGATTGCCCCCCGTGTTGGGTTCTGCCTCCACCAGCACAGCCAAGGAATCAGCAGCCTTCCATGTGGCCGACCGACTGAACCGATGAAAGGGCTGACTGCCCGGAATGCTCCCACTTGTGGAAGCCAGCGGCTTGTGAGAGCTCCAGAACGGGCCAAATTCAGCCTCCCCGCTCGACACATTGAAGAGCGAAAGCTGCGTGGGGCCACTGAACCCCGGCATGGCCGAAATATATACCCCATCGGCTTCGTAGGCTCCGCCAAATGTTCCGTGGTAAAAAACTTGAGTCCAACCTTGAGCCACAACGGCTTGCGCTGCTAACGAAAGAAGGACGAGCAGAAAGAGGTGCTTGAACTGATAGATATTTATCTTTTTCATGGATTGATTTTATTTTTTGAGATGAGCAAAAAAACGTTCCGCTCGATTTCTTTTTTTGACGATACAAAAATCCTGAATTCCCACCCGGCTCTCAAGTACAAAAAAGCGTGTTTGTGGAAATAAAAATGGAAAGACTTTAGATGATAGATGATAGGCTTTAGACGACAAACGACCTTGATAAAAACTTTTAATAAAAAAAGGCCTCATCATTCTTTACTTAAATTGACATATTTGTGGAAATAAAAATCCACTTTTATGTTCCATCCCCAACTTTACGACGTGGTGCTGACATTATCGAAAGCCGAACTCCGGCGCTGTGCGAAATTGGTGCGTTCCCCCTTTTTCACCCACCGCTCGGAAATGGAGCGGATGTTCTCTTATCTCGCTATCTGCCTCTATCGTGGCAAACCACTGCCTGACAAGGCCACTTTGTTCCAAAAATCTTTCCCTGAAAAGCCTTTCGACGACCTGCTGCTCCGGGCGACCATGAGCGATCTGAAAGAGCTCATCGAGGAGTTTTTGGTTTGGCAAAAAATGCGGATGGATAGCACGAAGGCCGGGATCATGCTTGCCGCCGAATACCGGAAACGAAACTTGTCAAAGTTTTTTGAAAAAACCGCACAAAGGCTGGAAAAAGAAATGAAACAGGCCGAGGTGCAAAATGTGGATTTCCTCCAGCGGCGATTGGATTTCCAGTTGGAAATGGCCCAGTTCCAGACCCGCACCAAACGAGCCACCGAACTTCCACTTCAGGAAATCTCCAACTCGCTCGACACGGTTTATCTCGCCCAAAAATTGCGACACGCCTGCACCCAGCTTTCCCACCAAGCTGTTTTTAAAATGAAATATGATTTTGGCCTGCTGCCAAATGTCATTGGCGAAGTGGAGCAGGGTGGCTACCTGGACACGCCCGCCGTAGCACTCTACTATTTCTGCTTCCGCTTCCTTACCAAAGCTGACGGGCTGCCGTTTTTTCTGAAATTCAGGGAAGAGTTGCGGCAGCACGGCCACTATTTTCCCGACGATGAGTTGAAAGACCTTTACCTGCTGGCCATCAATTTTTGCATTCGCAAACTCAACGAGGGCGAAGTCCCTTTCATCAAAGAAGGATGGGAGCTTTACCAAGATGGGCTGGAAAAAGGGTTTCTCATCGAGCATGGCCGCCTCTCTGCGTTTACCTTCAACAACGTGGTGGCGTTTGGCATCAGGCTCAAGGAATACCAACAGGTCGAGCGTTTTATCGAAAAATATCAGTCGAAACTCGACCCCAGCCAACAGGAGAGCTTTGTGCATTTCAACCATGCCCGGCTCGAATATGCAAAGGGGGACCTCAAAGGGGCGCTGGGCTACCTCCAAACTGCCGACTTTTCCGACCTCGTGAACAACCTCATCGCCAAAACCCTGCAAATGCGCATTTACTTCGAAATGGGCGAGTTCGACCTGCTGGACTCTCATTTGGACAGCTTCCGCAGCTTCATCAGAAGAAGGGAATTGAGCGACTTCCACCACCGGAATTACACCAATATTATTTCATACATGAAAAAAATAATGACGGTACCACCCGGCGACCGGGCAGCCTCCAATAAATTGCGGCAACAGATACAAGATGAAAAATTGCTTTCCGAAAAATCATGGATGCTGAAGCAGATTTGATGTAATAGTATAAAAAAAAAAACCGCCACAACTCCCGTCGTGGCGGCCTTTGCCGTACTGCCCATCTCCCGATGGGCAGCCTATCATTTCAAAATAACTTTGCCCAAATAAACCCCTCCATCAGCGAGGTGGCCTATGAATTGGGGTTTAAATACCCGCAGCATTTCAGCCGGCTGTTCAAGCAACGAACGGGGCTTGCGCCGAATGAGTACAGGATGCAGCATTGAGGGGCAAATTCCTGTTGCCCGCTCCATCACCAGGAACTCGTCCCGGTGAAATATGCAGGCGCCGTGCTCCGGTGCCTGCCTTCTCAGGTCACAGACCTAAAGAAACGCAGGCACTAACCGAAGCCCGGCGCCAGCAAGGTAAGTTGTTATTAAACCTCAACACCGGCGTGTTCTTCTGCCTCGACTTCCGCTGCAAGGGCTTCATGAACCAATTTGGAGGCTTGCTTCAATTTTGCCGTTCTTAGCTTGTACTCCTCCTTGATAGTGTGGATGCGCTTTTGCAGCTTTGCTTTCCTTGTTTCTCCGGCATGTTTCATTTGTTCCTCCATTTTCTTCACCTTCGCATCCAATTGGCTTTGTGTTTCAGCCATTTTCCGCTCAATCTGTTGGATGGTAAAACCGGCTTTGGCTTTCAATTGAGCCATGGCGTTGTTGATTCTCGCTTTGCCGGCTTCCCTGGACGCTTTCAGTGTTCGATACTTTGAATCTGAGCTATTTTCGTTCTGCCCCAAAAGATGAAGCCCGCCAACAGAAATATCACGACAGGTGCGATGGTGTGCGATACTTCGCCCTGGAGGAGGTGAAAAGCTGCCGCCAGCAACAGTCTTTTGCCCGACGGCAGCGTGATTTATGCGGTGGACAAGGTCCGGGAAATCCGGCAGGCATCGGGTTCAAGGCTTGAAATCCGATTTTTGAAGGCAGATTTTGAAAAGGAAAGGTTGCCTTTGCCGCCGTTGGACGGCATCCTCATGGCAAACTTGCTGCACTACGTTTTTGACAAAAAAAGCCTGCTGCAAAAATTGAGGGGCAACCTGAAACCCGGCGGACGCAGCGAGGGTCGGCACACGGAGGCTTTTTGGCAACAGGAATTCGAGACGTGTTACCGTTGGTTTTTAAACTAAGGATCGAAGGAAAAATAATCCCGATGTGAAATCGGGATTATTTTTAAAATACCCTTCCATTGCTGGGGTTTTCAAAATCAAAATGGTGAAGTTATTTTTTCATCGTTACTAAAACAATACGAAAATGGCAGTAAAAACCATCAACTCCGCACTCATCCTTTTCGCCCTCTACATGGGCTTGAAGCAAGGTTGGGCAATGTTTTCCGGCAAACCGGAAATGCTCGAAATGTTCGGCAAATGGGGCTTCGGCGACGCCGCCCGGAAAACACTTGGCGCTTTGACCATGCTTTCTGCGCTGCTCATCCTGTTGCCCAAGACCTTCGTTTGGGGCAACTTCCTGATGGCAGCGGGCATCCTGCTCATCATCTGTTTCCACCTGCTCGACCGTGACCTGAAAGGGGCGGGCATCGAGCTGCCGTTCCTGCTGCTCAACTTGCTCATCATTTACCTGCAACATCCTTTGTCAAAATAAACCTGGTCTGATTGCCTTGCAAACGCTGATGAAACAAGCCTTACCCTTTCTCCGCCGCCGCAAATACGAGGTGCTGCTCTTCGCCCTCGTGCAGCATCTGTTCATTGGCATTTTCCTGCGCGACCTGCCGTTTTACACCAAATATATCTGGGTGGCCAATATGCTCATTTTGGGCGTGGCGAGCGTGGGCGTTTTTGTGGAAAAAGGTCGCTGGAAGAACGTGGTCAAAAACCTGCTTTTCGTCTTAGTCACGGCGTTTCCGCTTGCAGTTCCGTTCGTGCAGCACGTACCTGAGTTCATGTATGCGCTCAATATTTCTTACGTGCTATTCTTCTCATTCATTTTTTGGGAGGTGCTGAAATTCCTACTCCGCCCCGGTTACATCAACCTCGACATTATTTCCGCCTCGGCTTGCGGTTATTTTTTATTGATAGAAATCAGCGTGTTCCTCATGCAGATGCTTTTTTACCAAAACCCCGATTCTTTTAAGGGCGTGAGCAACACTGGCGACCCCGCAAGCACCTATATTGACCTTGTTTATTTTTGCAGCATCACACTGACCAGTATCGGCTTCGGAGACATATTGCCGAATGCCCATTACACCAAATTGGCAACGGCGTTTTTCGGCATCGCCGGGCAGTTTTACTCCGTGGTGCTGGTCGGCATCCTCATCAGCAAATTCACTTCTAATTCTACAACATGAAAAAAAGAGAAAAACTCGCCATCATCCGGCAGCACTACCCCAACGCCATCACGACGATTGATTCCGTCAACCGCCTGATTGATTTCGTGGAGGAAAAACTCGACCTCGAAACCGCCAAAATCATGCTGGCCGACAGCATTTGCAGCGACGACGTGAACAGCATCCAGTATCCTTCACGGGCAATCTAATTCCTCGGCCCGTTCAAGATGGGCGGCTTGGACGGCTTCCCCTTCGCCGGGCTGACGGGCATGGGCGCATTCGCCAGCCACGTGCCCGACGAAGGGGCGGTTTTCGTCTTCGGCTATTTGGACTATGAGCCGATAAAATACTGTAAACCAATGGCTTGTAAAGCCGTTCAACGCTAATGTCGAACGCTTTTAATAAGGTTGAAAAAAAAAGAGGAGGCTCAAAAGAACCTCCTCTCCTCATTTTTGAAAACAGATGTTTGTCAAACATGGACCCCGCCAGCCACCTCAATCCGCTGTGCGTTCACCCACTTGGCATCGGGGCTGCACAGGAAGGCGACCACGCTTCCCACATCGTCGGGCAGACCCACCCTGCCCAATGCGGTGGTGCCGGCAATCATGGCGTTCAGGTCTTTGTTGTCCCTGACCGCCCCGCCGCCAAAATCGGTTTCGATGGCGCCCGGGGCTACGGTGTTCACCCTTATTTTTCTGTGCCCCAGTTCCAACGCCTGGTACCGGGTCAGGCTTTCAATGCCCGCTTTCACGATGGCGTAGGCAGCGTAATTTGGGTAACTGAAACGTGCCAGCCCGGTGGAAATATTGACGATGCTACCGCCGTCGGACAGCAAGGGCAGCATTTTCTGGGTCAGGAAAAATGCCGCTTTCAGGTGGATATTCACCATGTCGTCGAACTGCGCTTCGGTCGTGCTGATATAACTTGCATAAGTTCCGGTGCCTGCATTGTTCACGAGGGAATGGATTTGGTTCGTGCCAAACTCGTTCGCCAATTTCTCTTTCACCACGCCAATAAATGCGTCAAAATTGGCTGACTGGGCTACATCCAACTGCAAGGCGATGGCTTTTTTGCCGGTTGCATACACTTCCTCCACCACTTTGTCCGCAGCGTCCTTATTGCCGTGGTAAGTGATGATTACATCAAAATCCTTTTTGGCTAATTGCAGCGCCATGTCCCGACCCAGCCCCCGGCTGCCGCCGGTGACCAATACTACTTTTTTTGAATTGACTGTCATTTTTTACTTTGTTTAGTGAGCCGCAAAGGTGAGGCAAGCGGCAAGCATGGCGCTTGTAAACGACAATCTGTTTTTTGCAAAATTCAATCAATTGCGATATTTCAAAGGGGACACGGCGGTATGCTTCTTGAAAAAATTGGAGAAGTGGGCTACTTCGTCAAACCCCAGCGCAAATGCGATTTCCGATGCATTCCACCGGGTTTGTTTGAGCAATATCTTGGCTTCTTCTACCATCCTGCCGTTGATGACTTCGGTGGTGCTTTTTCCGGTGGTTTCCTTCAGCACTTTGTTCAGGTGGTTGACGTGGATGCCTAAGTTTTTGGCAAAATCCAGCGGCGTTTTCAGTTGAATGACCTGCGCCTCGTTTTCAATGGGGAACTGCCGCTCCAGCAATTCGATGAAAAGGGAAGTGATTCTGCCCGCAGCATTGGCAACGCCGTTGACGGTTTTCATCGGCTCCAATTTTTGCCCCGTATGTATCAGTTCCATGACATAATTTCGGAGCAAATCATACTTGAAGGCATAGTCGGAAGCCAGTTCAGTACTCATTTTCCTGAAAATCTGCTCCATTTCGAGAAATTTTTCATCATCCAATTGATAAATAAAACTGCTGTTGGGTTGGTAAATCGGCAGTTCATCAATCCGCAACCCTGTCATGGATTTGGAAAGAAAATCAGTCGTAAAAACGCAAAAATGACCTGACTGCTCCGTGTCCTGCGGCGTGTAACGGTAAGGGATTTTGGGCGTGGCAAACAAGATGGCTTGCTTCTCAATCAGCACGGTTTTGTCGGCATACTCCACTAAGTTTTTGCCTTTTATCAAGCTGATTTTGTAGTATAGCCTCCGATTATAGGTCATCTCGGATTTTTTTCTGCTGGAATGGTAAAATTTGGCAATGTCAAAAACATTGAAATGCCCCAAGTCATTGGCGTTCTTGTTTTCCAACAAAGCCTCCAATTGACAGCCGCTGTTGCCGCAAATTTCTTTGTAAAATTCCCGAATGCCGATGTTTTCCATATTTGCAAAATTCAAAGAACGGCAAAGGTAGTTGTTTTGGGGATTGCAATAGCTCAAAAAGCAATTGGGAAGTGCCAGTTTCACCAATATGCAGGCTTTATAGATAGCCACATTAAAAATTGATTGGGGCAAAATCCTAAGCCACTGATTTTCAATAAAATGACTTTAATGACCAATGACTTTTAATGACGATTATCTATAAAAAAAGCGACTCGCCCATATCCGCTTCGTTTTTCAAGAAAGGCAGGCTACTTGATATGGCTATTACGCCACATGCAATTGGACGAAAGCACCAAACTGTTCAGGCAGTTCGGTATGACCAAAGGAATGGCGCTGGCGAAGTACTTCGAACACCAGGCGTACCGCCTATTGAAGCGGCGGTGAAAGGATTGAGTGAATAGTTGTCGCTTTATTTACAGACCTGTCCCCATCCATCACCGTCGAGTACCTCGTGCCAATTCTTTTTTCAAATCAACTTTGTGGACTTCTTTGTCTTCGTGATGGTAATAAATCACCCGTTCCTGAACTTCTCCGGACTCGTCCCTACCAGCTTTTTAAAGAAATTATTGAAATGCGTCACCTCTGCAAAGCCCAGGGCGTAGGCTATTTCCGATATATTCCACTGGCTGTGCTTCAACAGGATTTTTGCTTCCTGTAGGATACGTTCAGCAATGAGGGTGGAAGTGGTCTTTCTCGTACTTTCCTTCACGGCCCGGTTCAGGTGGTTGACGTGGACATTGAGTTGCTGCGCAAAACCAGAGGGGGACCGTAGGCTGACCTGTGGGTGGCCTTCCTCGATGGGGAACTGCCGCTCCAGCAACTCCAGGAACAACGTGGAAATACGTTGCGAAGCGTTAATCTGCTGCTGGTCGAAATTCGTGGACGGCTGCATTTTCATGGCAAAATGCATTAGTACGAGGGAAAAGCCATTGTTGGTAACCGTGACAGTGCCCTTGAAATTTAGTTCGTGTTTGGAGCTGTCTGTGTTTTGTGACTTGGCGTTATTGAAGAGCAGCACCAGCGTAAAAAGAACAATTGTTTTGATGGAATGCTTCAAATTCATGCACTTACGTTTATTATAAAATTCAAGTGCAAAGGAAAGCCAAAGGCGTAGCCACGACTAATCATTTTCAAAGCAAAACTTACGAAATTCAAATAATCAGGCGCAGAAAGGGGTGGTACGCTATTTTTCGGTTGTCGCAGATTTTAGGATAGCAACAGAAAAAGGTGACACCCCAGGAAGATGTCACCTTTCATCAAAACTCGCTACGCTTTCACGCCATCGCCTCCTCGCCAACCAAACTCCCCATCGCCTTCCGTTCCACCTGCACAAACTGCTCGTTCAAAATATGCAGCACCAGCAAGTGGTTGATGAGGGCATCCTTGCGCACCAGGGAAACAGGGTCTTTGTCCTCCTGATAGCCTTTCAGGAAAGCCTTCAGCCTGGCCGGGTCAAACAGGCCGGCTTTTTTGATGGCATCCTCGTTCAGGAAGCGGTTTTTCAGCTCCTGGATGGCCTGTCGCTTGCTATCCGACGTGTGTGCAGGTGGCGCCATAAAGGCAAATTTCTCCCGCTTGTACAGCACTTCCGGCAAGATGTGCTTCATAGCCTCCCGCAGCACCCATTTTTCCGTGTTGCCACGGATGCGCAGCGACGGCGGAATGGCCTTGGCCACATCGGCCACATGATGGTCGAGGAAAGCCGGGCGGCTTTCCATGGAATTGGCCATGTCCACCCGGTCGCCGCCCCAGTTGAGGATTTGGCATTCGAGCATGGTCTTTATCCAGGTGTACTGCGCCTTGTCGAGCGGGTGGCGCTTGTCGAGTTGGCTGGCATCGAAGGAATTGGCGATGGCCACTATCGGGTCGTAGTCTTTCAGTTCCGCCAACAGATCATCGTGCAACAGAGGCCGTGCGACGGCCAGCGCCTGCATCCAGGACTGTATCCACGAAGGCGTGAAGCCACAAACGGCGTCCAGGGCCGGGTGTGATATTTGGTTTTCGGACAGGATAGCCCCTTTGAAGAGTTTGTTCGACTCATCCATGGCCCCGATATGCTTTTCAGCATCGCCGATCATGCCGTGCAGGAACATGTCCCGCTTGAAGGCCGGATAGCCGCCAAACAATTCGTCAGAACCTTCCCCGGTCACCACCACCCGGTAGTTGCACTCGTTCACCCGCTTGCTCATGCACCATTTTGCCACGCCGAGGGTATTGTAAAAAGTGCGCTCGGCGTGCCAGGCCGTTTTGATAAAATTGTCGCCGTAGAGTTCATCTGCCGCCAATTTGATTTCTTCCTGTTCGGCACCGGTGGCATTGGCCATTTCACGGGCGATGGCGCTCTCGTCGTAGGCTGCATGGTCGAAACTGATGGTGAATGCCTGCACGGGCGACTGCTGCATGGACGAAGCGAGGCCCAGCATGGAGCAACTGTCTATGCCACCGGAGAGGTAGCAGCCCACCGGTACATCCGCTTCCAGGCGGAAGGCCACGGCATCGGTCAGCGCCTCTTTTACATTTTCAATATGCTGGTCGGGAAGGATGGACGAGTCGTGTTCGTTCAGGTGCGGGAAGTCCATGTCCCAGTATTTCTGTTGGCGCACATCGAAGCCGCCCTTTGTTTTCTCTATGATTAAAAAATGCCCCGGCAGCACGGCATGGACGCCCTCAAAGGCACTCGTCCCCGGCACCATCGTATGCATCATTTGGTGCAAAACGCCTTCTTTGGAAAATGCCCTCGGCACTGCAGGATGGGCAAACAAGGACTTAATCTCCGAGCCATACACGACCGCATTTTTGCCCACATGGTAAAACAAGGGTTTGATGCCAAAGCGATCCCGTACCAGCAACAACCGTTGCCTGCGCTGATCGAAGAGGGCAAAGGCAAATTCGCCCCGCAATTTCCCTATAAAATCAAGGCCGAACTTTTCATACAGCGGCAGCGCAATTTCACTGTCCGATTTAGTGGAGAAATGAAATCCTTCCAACCGCAGCCCGGTGCGGATGCGCTTATAGTCATAAAACTCGCCGTTCACGGTGAGTGCCAGCGAACGGTCCCGGTTGAACAGGGGCTGATCGCCCGTTTCCAGGTCAATAATGGAGAGGCGGGCATGGCCCATTGCCAGGCCGTGTTCCTGGTCGAAATGGTAGCCGTAGCCATCCGGCCCGCGGTGGTGAAGGGTTTCCACCATGTTGTAGATGGTGTTCTTTGCAGTTGGTTGTAATGGTTGATGGCTCCAATAGCCGGTGATTCCACACATAATATTTATTTGATGTTAAAAATTGATTGAATGATATGTTGCCACGAATTACCACTGATTTTTCCCGAATTATTATTTCCTTTAAATTCGATTTAATCCCTGTAATTCGTGGCAACGCCCAGCCACGAATTACACTAATTTTTCCCGAATTATTATTTCCGTTAAATTCGTTTTAATTCGTGTAATTCGTGGCAATGTTCAGCCACGAATTACCACTAATTTTTCCCGAGTTATTATTTCCGTTAAATTCGTTTTAATTCGTGTAATTCGTGGCGACATAATTTAAAATTAATTCGCTGTCATTCGTTCAACTCGTGGCGACTCCCGTTTTCCCGCAATATTGCAGGTGTCGTGCAAAGCCCCGGAAACAAAGGGGCGGACGTTGTACTTCCAATCAGGCGGTATATGTTTTTCCACAAACTCAAAAAGGTTGAAATGCTCCAGAGAACCGAGTTGCAGGAACTCCCGCACCACGTTCAGTTGCAGCAGTGTGCCACGCAAGAGGTCAGCTTCCAGTTGCGCCTCGTTGGGGTTGTGGCTGCCGCCAAAACTGCGCTCCAGTTGCAGCACCTGGCCGGAGTCGGCCAAATGGTAGGGCATCAGTTCCTGTTGGATGGCAGAGGTAATTTTCAGTCCAAGTTCTACTGCCACCTCGTTGATGGCCACCCTGGCTTCTTTGATAAAAATATGAATCGCCTCACTACTTGCCGCCCGCAGGTCAATGCTGAATTTTATCTGGTTGCTGGCGCTGATGAAGCCGATGGGTTCCATGCTGAAATCGTGGATGCCCTCGCCGCCGTTTTTTACCTTCAATGTCAAATTGCCCATAATCCAGCCCCGTAAGCCGTAGTTGAGGTTATCCTCCAAAGCTTCCGGAATAGAAGGGGAGTTGATGGCCAGCGTGAAGGCAGCGCTTTCCGGTATCACATTGCGGTTGGTGCCTGGCAAAAGCTCAATGCCGCCAATGAGCGGCAGGTATTCCGTACCATTGCCGGCATTCCAGTCTTCCACAGTTTGCAGGAAGTGGCGGGCCAGACGGGCAGCGGCCACACCTGCATCGCAGCGGTCCTCGTAGCGGGTAGCACCGGCGTGGTTCTTCTCGCCAATCAGTTGGCAGCGCAGGGCAAAGCCAACTTCCTTCGGTGTGCGGTAGCCCGCCGAACTGTCCATGACGCCGACGGTGATACGCATGTTTTCGTCAAATTCACGGGCGAGCTGCCGGAGTTTCAGGTTGATGTCCAATGCGCCCTGCTCGGCACGGATCCCTTCGATGGTAAAATCTTCCTGGTGGATGCCCATGACGGTGTCCACGAGGGCCAGCGGTATTTCCCGCTCGTCCAGCACGGGGCCTTGCTCGATGTGGCGCTCGTAGGTATGCCTGGTAAAAAAGTCTGTTGGGTCAAAACAACATTCCAGCAAGCCGTCGCCGGTGGTGCAGGCGGCGAAGTCGTTGACAAGTTGCAGTCCGCCTTCCACCTGTTTTTCCTGGATGAGGCGCAGCAGTTCCACCAGTTTATCCTTGAAAACCTCGCCTTTCAGGTTGGTCATTTTATGAATTTGCTCCACCGTGCTGCGGCCCGCCACGGCAGCGCTTCCCGGCATGGAGACGCCCTCCCCTGTGAAGTACATTTCCTCGCCATTGAAGGCCGTCACCATCAGCAAATGCGGCAGTGCGCCTTTGTTGGTATTGGGAAATTGCAGGTTGAAATATTCCTTCAAGTCGCTCAGCACGTGTGCCACTTCGATGCCCGACAGTACACCGAGGCGGCCATCGTATTTGCCGGCGTCGTTCACTGTGTCGAGGTGGGAGCAGATGCAGATGGCCCGTTGGGTGTGGGCCTTCATTTCTTTGCCCACCCCATTGGTCGTATCAACCTGGGCCGGGAAGAGGATGCCGTGCAGGTTGCCCACTTTGTCCACATAAACTTTCAGGCCTGCCTGGTTCATTTGGCGGATAGCCTCCACGATGGTTTTGGCAAAACGCCCGTTCAGGGCACGGGCGTCAATCCTTCCTTCCCCGTCCTCGCTGGCCTGCGCCACTTCCTCGATGCGCTGGCGCAGCCTCATGCCCAGGCCGGCCAGTTTTTTCAAGCCCACTTTTTCGCCTAAGATAGCTTGCAGCGAATGCCCCTTTTTGTACCAGTTGGCCAGTTGGCGGGCGGCCCTGAAATAGGCGATGGTATTTTCCACTTCTGCCAGGGGTGCCAGCATCTTCTCTGACCATTCGGCATCTTCATCGGCAATGTCATGCAGATAAAGTTCTTTGACGAGGCTTTCGAGGTATTGGCGTTGCTGGATGACTTCGCCGTGCATTTTCTCCCTGGATTCCAACATTTGCTCCAGGGCTGCGAGCAGGATGTCGCCTTTGCCGGTTTGGGTGATTTGTCGGTGGTCGTGCTCGTTGTCGTGCACCAGGTTGTTGGCATACGACCATTAGTCAGGGTCGCCTATGGAGCCTTTTTCAGCTTTGTTGATTTTGCGGATCAGGCTGGCCTGGCTACCGTTACTTTGGCCGGATTGTTCCAATTCTTTGAGCTGCCATTCGGTCAAATACCTTTTGTCCAATTGAAACCGGGCAGTCAGTGGCGCAGTGAAAATGAGGGCTTCGTCATCGTGCAGCAGTTCCCGTTGCTCTTCCACCGAAAAGGCTTCGCTGGTATTGAGCGTTGGGTCTATGGCCAGTTCGACGGCTTTGTTTTGAAACTGGTCCCAAAAAGTTACGATGGTAAAAATGTGGCTGCGGGCCATTTTGAACTGCACTTCCCTCGAATGGTGCAGCACGTAATTGCCGGCTTTGATGATGGAGTTTTCCGTATCCACCTCCACGTTTTTTTTGGCCAGCATTTTCAACAAAGGCTCCTGGTAAAAATCCTTGGGGTGGTAGAGTGGGTTGGCTGCCACCAAAGCATGGGGTCGTTTGCGGAAGTCCTCCAGTTTCAACATTTCCCCGGACATGTCCTTTTCCATGATCATCCCCCGCTTGATGGCATAGGCCGGGATGCCCAGGTGGATCAGTTTCCGGATGAGGATACTGGCCTTTTTGCCGCAGCCATACTCGGCAATGGTGAATGGCAGCGGAAGGTAAGTTTGTATGATAAAGAGGATTTTGGTGCTTTCCTGTAACAGCGGCAGCCCCGACTCCTGGTCGGTTTCAATAACGAGGTCGAGCGTTTCTTTTTTATGCTTCAGGTCTATCATTGCTTGGTTTGGAATTGTTTGATTTGGTTTGAAAGTGCTTGAAGCCGTTTGAAGGTCACCGGGCCACCTTCCAACGACTACAAACAATTTTCAAACTACGCTCAAACAATCATTTCAATTGCTATGCGGCATTTTCTCCTTCGGCAACCGCTCGAAGCGGTTCAACACGCAGATCATCAATGCCTGCCGGATGAACACGGCCCCGTGTGCCTGGGTGAAATAGAGGTTGTGGTGGGTGCCGTCCAGCGTCGGGTCGAGTTCATCCAGCCGGGCGAGTGGGTGGAGCACCACGGCGTCTTTTTTGAGGTCGCTCTTGGCGTCCAGGCGAAAGCGGGAATCCATGGCCCGGTAGCTGTCGCCGAGGAAGGCGATGGAGTTCATATATACCACGTCCAGGTCGGCCACCACTTCTTCGATGTCGTTGGTGAGGTAATATTCCACATTTGAGTTTGCTAGCATTTCCTGCAACTCCGGCCCCAGTGGGTCGGCCATTTCAGAGATGATGGAGATTTTCCGGATGCCATTTTTAAACAACAGCGACATGCGGAGGAAGCTGTTCACGGCCCTCATGCTGCCCGGTGTGCCGAGTATGCCCAGGTGGATTTGGTGCCTGGGTACCACTACCTCCTCCTTCAGCCGGGGTTTCCATTTTAAAATGGCAAACCAATCGGCCAGCGCCTGCGTGGGATGCTCGCCGGAGCCATTGCCTGCATTGATGAGCGGCAGGCGCAGGTTCCGCCTGATTTCTTTCACCGCATCCGTTTCGGTGTGGCGCATCACCACCAGGTCGCCATAGGCATTGAACATTTCGCCGATGTCGGCCAGCGATTCGCCCTTGGCCACGCCCGTGACCCGGCCTTCGGGGATGCTGATAATCTTGCCGTCGAGGCGCAGCACGGCGCTTTCAAAGGAAAGCCTGGTGCGGGTACTTGCCTCGAAAAAAGCCGTGATGACAATCTTGCCGTCCAGGGGGTGGCACTCGGCGATATTGGTGGCTTCGAGCAGGGCGGCCAGTTTGCACACTTCCAGCACCAGTTTTTTGTCGAACTGGTTGACGGAAAGGATGGACTGCCCGACGAGGTTTTTCAGGGTGTCCCAATGGATTTCATCTTTTACGAAAAGCTCTTCCGGGTTTGGATAAAGGCCATTGGATTCCAATGGGTTTTCAGTGGCCGCACTGGCTTGGGCTGTCTCATTTTTAGTCGTTACCATAATCGTTTGGTTTGAATGTCTTTGACCAACATGCCGACGAGCGTGATGGCCCCTGCGGACATCATCAGCAATGCCGTCAGAATCAGTATTTTAAAAAAGGGTTGTGGGAAAAACATCTTTCGATTTGCGATTTATGATTTACAAATGACGACTTTGAAGGCTTCGTCAATTTGGTTTCTCTGGTATTTTTTCATCTAAATAATTCCAGTCAAAATTGGCAGGTTTCAATTTGGCAAATGCCGTCGTGACAACGATGGAAACCGCCGCACTGATGAGGGAGGCTGTGTACCAGCCCAGCTCAAAATAGGCTATCAGCCCGATGGCGGTGCCGAGCAACATCGCCCACAAAGCGCCCCTGGCGTTGGCGGACTTCCAAAACAAACCCATTGCAATGGGATAAATGGTACTGGCAACCATAGGCCCGGCAAAAAACAATACTGTGGCCAGGGTGCCGATGCGGGGCATACAAACGAGCCAGGCCAGCAGGCCAAGGCCCACTATGACAACGGAAGATGCCTTGCGAAGTTTATCCTCCCCGATATTTGGGGCGATCATCTTTTTGTAAATATCCTCTGTGATGAGGTCGGCGGTGGCTGCCAACAGGCTGTCAATGCTGGAGGCCAGTGAGCTGAAAAAGACAATGAACACGATGATGGCACCTGTTTTACCCAAAATATTACCTGCCATGAGCGGCCCCACCATATCGGGGCTGGTGATGTTGACGCCCATAGAACTGCTGGTGAGGGCGATGAAGCCGGCGGCAATCGGCACGGGCAGCCACATGAAGCCTGCCAGGTTGTAGGCCCGCTGGCCGACCCCTTTGCGCATGGCAAAGGCCCGGCTCCACCAGACATTGCTGTGGAAAACTTCGCCGATGCCGAACATGAGGTTGTTGAAAATGGCCATCACGGCTGCGGGCATGAGGGCATTCAACAGCATGGGTTTTTCTGCCCTTAAATCGGTGTAAACGGTCTCTAAATCAATGGAATAAATGACAGCAGCGCCCACGATGACAATGCCGATCATAATGATGAGCGACTGGATATAGTCGGTGCCGATAACCGCATACAGCCCCCCGAAAAGCGTGTACAGCACACACACGAGGAGGATGGCCGTCATGCCGGTTTGGTAAGGGATGCCGGACAGGGCGTTCATCAAAATGCCCCCTGCCATGCCCATGCTGATGAGCCAGGTGAAACCATAAAAAATAGAAATGGCCAGAAAGACGTACCATGCCGCCTTGCCGTAGCGCAGCCGGATAAAGTCGCCGCTGGTGTAGCCTTTGGGCATTACGTCCTTGATACGCCGGGCGAGCGGGGCAAACAGGAACAGTCCAAACGCCGCCGTTGAATAGGCGACCATGCCCCAAATGCCCAGTTGCAGCGCAAATTGCGGGGCCAGCATGGTGGTATTGGAGGTGACCCAGGTGGCCATGGCCGTGGCAGTGCCGAATGCCAGCCCGACATTGCGCCCGGCCAGCATGAAGCCTTCCATGCTCTTCGCTTTTTTGCCCCAATAGACGCCAAGGGCCACCCACAGGATGCCCAATAAAATCAATAAGATCCAGCCGGTTTGCGGCGAGAGTATTTCGGATTGATGTTCCACAGAAAATACGGTTGGTAGCGGGTTGTTGAGGTTGATTGGGTTGATTCAAGTCACGTAATTAATCATATCAACCGTATCAACTTCATCGACCTTTTAAGTAATGATGAAAAAATAACTTCACCATTTTGATTTTGAAAACCCCAGCAATGGAGGGATTATTTTTCCTTCGATCCTAAGTAGTTCTCCGTGCCCCTTGCACAACGATGATGACAGTCAGCAGGAAGACGACAGCGCCCAAACCGACCAGTGTGAATGTAAGGGCCAGTGAATGGTGTTTCACTTCCACCAGCACGGGGTCTGACCAGCCGCTGGTGCTGCCATCAGGCAAAGCCGCCCTGATACGATAGTAATAGAGGCCGTTGTTGAGGCCAGAACGGAAGCTGGCAAAGTCGGGGCCTTTGTAGATGGTTTTTGCATGTGCAAATGCAGCATCCTGCGAGCGCTGGAGATGGAAAATAGGGGCATCGGCATTTCCCGCTTTAGCCTCCCATGTCCAGCTCAATTTGAGGTAGCCGGAATTTGAGAAGTTCTCCCGGTCGTTCTCGAAAATGGGCTTTGGGGTGTTTTGGCCGAAACCTGCGCTGCCCATCAGGGCAAGCAGAAACACCCATAATACCTGCATTTTTGGCCAATCTTTGTGTTTAAACATCATCTTACCATGACAGCTTTTGTGCTGCGGAAAGCGGGATGGTAAGGAGTTTTTGGGAAATAGGCAAGAAATGGGGGGAGAGATTGCGGAAATGAGGGTCAGTGGCCGCCGCCCAGCCTGCTTCTGAGGAAACCCATCACTACGGCCAGGCCTGCTTCGAAGTCCTTATTGTTGTTGATGATTAGGTCTGCCTCGTCCATGTAGGGCTGTATGTATTTTTCAAAAGTGGGCAGCACGTGGTTTTCATACCGGTAGAGTACGTCCTCGATGGGGTAGTTACGCTCCTCCTGGTCGCGCTTGATGCGGCGGATAACCTTGAGGTTTTCCTTGGCGTGGAGGAAGATTTTCAGGTCTAGCAGTTGCCTGATTTTTTTAAAATGGAAAACGAAAATGCCCTCTACAAGGATGATGGGGGCGGGGTAGAAAGTAAGGGTCGCCGGCGTTGCTTTGGCATTGTTGAAGATGTATTCCAGGCGCTCAATAGTCTGTCCTTCCATCAGTTTCCTGATGTCGGCGGCAAAGGCTTTTTTGTCGATAGAGCGGGGCAGGTCGAAGTTTTCGATGCCCTGTTCGTCCCGCTGCTGCTCGTCAATGGGGCGGTAATAATCATCCTGTGAAATGATGCAAAGCTCGGCGGTGGTAAAGGCTGCCCGCAGCTCTTTGATAAAGGTCGTTTTCCCGGAGCCGCTGCCGCCGGTGATGCCGATAAGGTATGGTTTTGCCATTCGTTGGTCGTGTTTCCGTGTTAGGTGTTTATGTGTTTTGGCGGCCAGCGGCATGTTGAAAATACCTGAACACGCCAACACATAAACACGGCGAATCGGGCAAAGATATTAATTGGATGCCTACATTTGGCCCATGAAAATATTCTTTACAATTGCTGCTTTCCTGGTGCTTTTCGAGGCGCAATCCCAGGTGTTCACCCAAGGTGCCCGCAGCGCCGCCCTGGGCAATGTCAATTCCGTTTTCAAGGACGAGCAAAGCCTGTTGGGCAACCAGGCCGGGCTGGGCGCCCTTAAAAACTATGCCGTCATTGCCGCCGCCCAGCGCCGCTTTATGCTGTCGGAACTGGACGCCATCGCTGCCGGGGCCACCCTGCCGACCCGCTCGGGCACCTTCGGGCTGCTGGTGCAAAACTTTGGCTACGACGAATTCCGCCAGCAAAAAATTGGGCTGGCCTACGGGCGGCGCTTGTTCGAGCATTTCTACGCCGGGGCCAGCTTCGACTACTTCCAGACCCGGATTCCAGAATACGGCAGCAAGGGCACGGTGTCCGTGCAGGTCGGTGTGCAGGCGGAACTGGGCAAACAGGTCCTGATCGGCGCCCATATTGCCAACCCTGCCAAAGTGGAAATCGCCGACAGCGACCGCCTGCCGACCATCCTCAATATGGGCCTCGCCTGGACGCCCTCGTCCAAAGCTACCCTCGCTTTTGAACTGGAAAAGGACATTGATTTCCCCATCCGGGCCAAAGGCGGCATCGAGTACCGGGCCGCCGAGCCACTGTTCCTCCGGGTGGGTTTTGCTTCCAACCCCACGACTGCCCATTTCGGCATCGGGCTTTTGCTGAAAGAAAGGATAAAAGTGGACGTGTCCAGCAGCTACCACCAGGTGCTGGGTTTCTCGCCCTCTTTTGGGGTCGCCTATGCTTGGGGCAAGGGCTAGGGATGCCTTCATAATTCAGCCACTTTGCTTTCCAGCCAGCTTTGGTTAAAGATAGCTGTTGCCGCTGCCATTTCCTTCTTCAGCTTCTGCAGGTCGTTCGACCATTTTGTGGCGGCGGTATAGCCCTTTCCAACCTTCAGGTTAAATGCTTTTTGGGAAAATTTCAACAGGTTGAAATAGCCTTTTTTCTGGAAATCGGAAAGCTGGCGGCTGCGCTTGAGGTACTGCTTAAACGATTCCGTGAGGGCTTTCAAGGCATCTTCTTCTTCCAGGTCGAAATAGGTGCGCAGCAGCAGGGATTTTGCGTCCAGGTTGTAGCGGAGGTCGGTGTATTCGATCTTGAGCAGCAGCCGCAGCACCTCATCGTAGTTTTTCAGGTGGTAATGGTAGGCTGCCAGGTTGTAGCTGTAGGCGTTCACGGCCACACTTTCCGGCAACAGGCTTTTGTAGGATTCCAAAAACTTTTTGACCCACCGGTGCTCGTCGAGGCGGAGGCCGGTGGTAGTGATATTTTTGAAATGCCATTCGGGAAGATGGCCATCTACCAGTAGCAGGCCTTTGTCCAACTGCGACCGGTAGATACCGAACAATTCCCGGAGGAAAGGTTGGTTGCCTTGGTTGATTTGGCCAATGCAATAATTTTGGAGTGAATTGTAGATGTTTTGCACTTCTTCCCTGGCGAGGCCCGGTTCGTACTCCTTTATTTTTTTCAGGGTAGAGGGATATTGGGCTGTTTCTTCCGGCTGCAGGAGCTGGAACAGATGGAAATAGGCCATGAGGGGAGGGTAGGGGGCGAACTCGTGCAGGTGGCCGCTTATCACCTGCAGGGCTGCCTCCATCATCGGGTCGTCCGGCAGGGAGGTGTTCAGCAGTTTTTTCCGGTGTGCCATTTCGCAGGCATCCCGCAGTTTTTCGGTCAGGTAAAAAGCATTGAGCCAAGCCTGTTTTTCCCAAAGAAACTGGATGCCCGGCCGGGCAAGGCTTATCGTGGCAGCGTCACGTTCTGCAGCCTCCTTGTATTTTTTTTCATAATAGGCACTGGTCAGGGTGGGTATTTCCCCGGGGTTGGCGGGCATATTTTTAGCTGCGCTAAATGTTCCTCCGCCAACATTTTCCGGCCAAGTTTTTTCAAATAAAAAAAGGAAACCATGCTGCCGCTGGTACCTGCTCAGCAGGGTCCCGTCGTGCAATAACCCCTCGGAAATGGCCTGCTCGGCGATCAAAAACTTTTCCAGCAAACGGGTGGCATAAGTAAATACAATGGCCAGCCTGGCCTGGTTGTGGGGCAGGGTGGGGTAGAGGTGTTGGAAAACAACCGCCCGGTCGCATTTTTTATCGGTGAAATCGGGGTAAATTTGGCTGAGGTAAGCTACCAGGTTTTGCACGTCCTGGTGCTTGTTGAAGTATGGCGACCGGGCAAACTCGCTGAAACGGGTCATCGCTTTGCGGTCGAGGTGGCCGAGGCACTGGATTAGTTGATTTTTTTGCATGTTGGTTTTATAATAAAATCCAAAAAAAGCCAAAAATTGATTTCACCTTATAAATTGTAAATCAATGACTTATTTTTTATCATAGCCATATTTATGCAATAAAAAATCCAAAAATCGGCGAAAAATGTATTTTTTCCAAAGCAGCTGTACCCGCACTTTTGTACCATCAAAATCTAATCTATGATGAACCGTACCATTTACACCATCCTGTTCTTGTCCTCCTTTCTTACCAGTGCCCAACTGCAGGCCCAATGCCAAATCTTCGACATGGTGGCCACGGTGAACCCTTGCGATGGCAATTTCTTTTCCGTTACCATTGATTTCCAATATGACGGCGTTGGCGGGGAAGGTTTCAAAGTACAGGGGAACGGCGTTGTTTATGGCAATTACAACTATGCCAGCTTGCCTGTCACCATTGGCCCGTTGCCGGGAAATGGCACGACCAATTACGAGTTCGTGGCCAAGGACATCCTGCACCCCGATTGCCAGGATTTTGTCGTGGTAGGGCCGGTTTCCTGCAATGCGGGTGCCTGCGAAATCTTTGATTTCGTGGCCACGCCCGGGAACTGCAACAACGACGGCACCTACCAGCTTTCAATTGATTTCGGATATGTAAACCCCACCAACAACTTCTTCGATGTCAAATACAATGGTACCAACATTGGCTATTTTGAACTGAGCCAGTTGCCCGTTGTCATCAACCATTTCCAGGACAATGGGGAAGTTTCCCCCTCCATTACGGTCTGTATCAACGACAACAACGACTGTTGCGCTGAAACGGAATTTACCGCCCCCACCTGTACGCCCGGCAATTGCGAAATCTTTGATTTCGTGGCCACGCCTGGGGATTGCAACAACGACGGCACCTATCCGCTCACGTTGAATTTTCAGTACATCAATCCTGGTAACAACTACTTCCAGGTTCTTTACCAAGGCAGCAGCCTCGGTTATTTTGCCCTGGCAGACCTGCCGGTGACGCTGCCCCATTTTGCCGACAACGGCAACAACCAGCAAGAAATAAAAGTGTGCATCAGCGACATGCCCACTTGCTGTAAGACCGATGTCTTTGAATCTCCCCAATGTACCCAGGGCAATTGCCACATCTACGACATGGTGGCCGATGCAAGCGACTGCGAGGACGGCATGTTTTACGTGACCATTGATTTCCAGTTTGAAAATGTTGGCTTCGACGGGTTTGACATCCACGGCAATGGCATCAATTATGGGAACTTTTCGTACGATGACCTGCCCATCACCCTTGGCCCTTTTGCCGGCAATGGAATTACCAATTACGAGTTTGCGGTAAACGATGACGCCATCACCAACTGTGGTACTTCAGTGAATTTGGGGATGGTGGACTGCCCCAATACGGGCGACTGCAACATCACCGAACTGGAAGCCGTGCCGGGCGATTGCAACAACGATGGCAACTATCCGGTGACGATCAACTTTATCCCCACCAACTCTATCACAAATAATTTCAAGGTAGGCTATGCCGGTGCCATCATCGCTTCCGGCAACATCGCCAACCTGCCCTTGACCATCCATAATTTCCAGGACAATGGCGAGGCAAACCCGGTGCTGACCATCTGCATGAACGACCAGCCCAATTGCTGCGCCACCATCCAGTTTGAAGCGCCCGATTGCCAGCCATCAGGCTGCCATATTTACGACCTCATTGCAGAAGCCCACCCCTGCAACAACGATGGCCAATACCTGCTCGACCTCGATTTCCAGTATTCGGGCGTTGGCGGCGAAGGCTTTTCCGTACATGCCAACGGCCAAACATTTGGGCCGTTCCCTTATGGGCAGCAGTTCTACACGGTAGGCCCCCTGCAGGGCGGGGTTGTTTATGAAATAAACGTCAATGATAACCAGTATCCCGATTGCCACGGTTTCCTGCAGTTCGGTCCGGTTTATTGCAGCAACGACTGCCATATTTACGACCTCACAGCGGAAACTTCGGACTGCGACTCTGCCGGCCAATACTTCGTTACCCTTGATTTTGAATATGCCAACGTTGGCAACGACGGCTTCAAAGTATATGGCAACGGCAATGTTTACGGGTTTTTCAGCTA
Organism: Lewinellaceae bacterium; assembly: GCA_020636005.1. Taxonomy (GTDB): domain Bacteria; phylum Bacteroidota; class Bacteroidia; order Chitinophagales; family Saprospiraceae; genus UBA6168. The sequence goes on along the minus strand of JACJYR010000004.1, from coordinate 459,146 downwards.
TGCCGATCTGCCGGTGACGATAGGCCCTTTTCCCGGCAACAATGTTGGGCAACTCGAATTTGGCGCCAGCGATGTGCAGCACCCCGGTTGCCACGATTTTGTGGTGGTGGATGTGCCCAACTGCAATGGTGGCGGCAATGACTGCCATATTTTCGACCTGGTGGCAGATGTCCATCCCTGCGCCAGTGACGGTACTTTCCACGTAAGCCTGGAATTCCAGCACAACAATACCGGCCCTGCTTTTGTAGTCGCTGGCAACGGTATCTCTTATGGCCTTTACTCCTATGACGATATCCCGATCAGCATTGGGCCGTTGGTGGGCAACGGCACCACCCCTTATGAATTCATCGTGTATGACCTCAACCACCCGAATTGTTCCGACAATGTAAATGTGGGGACGGTTGACTGCGGAATAACCGGCGATTGCGCCATCACGGATTTGTTGGTTGACCCAGGTTCTTGCCATTCGGACGGCACCTATAATCTTTGGCTGAATTTTGATTTTGAAAATGCCACCAACAATTTCTTTGATGTCTATTACAATGGCAACGTGGTGGGTTATTTTCCGCTGTCGAGCCTGCCGGGCGTCATCATCCCCCATTTCCATGACGACGGCCAGCCGCAACAGTCCATCACTGTTTGTATCAATGACAATCCAAACTGTTGCGCCACGGCCACTTTCGAGTCGCCGGATTGCATGAACCCCAATGTTTGGCCCGGCGATGTGAACACCGACCAGTTGGTGGGCCATTTCGATATCCTCAGCATTGGCCTGGCCTATGGTGCCACCGGCCCTGCGAGGAGCACACAGGGCTGGGAGTGGTCGCCCATTGCAGCAGACAACTGGCCGCAGTATTTTGCCAACAATACCAATTTCAAACACGCCGACTGCGACGGCAACGGCACGGTGGACAAGCAGGACCTGCAGGCCATCCTCCAGAATTATGGTGAGTCGCACGGCAGCCCCGGCCCTCCTGTGCTGTTGGGCGGTACGGAAAACGATCCGCCGTTCTTTGTTGACCTGCCCGACTTTTTGCCGAAGGGCAACCAGTTCATCGCACCTATCATGCTCGGCACCCTGGACAAGCCGGTGGAAAACCTTTACGGTATTGCCTTTACCCTGAACTTCGACCCGGAGATCATCCCGCCTTCCAGCATTGACCTGGCGTACGATCCAAGCTGGCTGGGCGTCAACGATGTAAACCTGCTCACGTTTGACAAAACCTTTGCGGACGAGGGCAGGATTGAAGTGGCATTGGCCCGCAGCGACCAGAACGACGTGTCCGGCTATGGCCAGATAGCTGGTTTTATTGGCATCATTGACAATATTGCAGGCAAGGAGAGTATGTCTGTCAGCATTACCAATGTGAGGGCTATTCAGGAAAACGAGGTGGTCATCCCCTTGTACCGTCCCTCGAAGGTGGCGAATCTATTGACCAGTGTTTCGGAACCCGGAAGCGGGATACCCATAGCGGTTTACCCCAACCCGGCGAGTGATTACGTTTCCATCCAAACCCTGCCGGGAACGGATGTTCAGGAAGTGCAGTTGGCCGATGTCACTGGGAAAACCATTCGCCAATATGGCCAGGACACCCGGTTTGTCAGCCTGGACGGATTGGCCTCGGGCGTTTATATCCTGAAAATTCAAGTTGGCGGGACGCAGGTGATAAAGCGATTGGTGAAGCAATAGGACGGTTGACGGCGGATGGGGCCTTGAAAGCCTTTGATTTGATTTTGGCAAAATAACTGGACTATCTTAATTTCAGTATCATATCCATTACGGTGCTTTGTTTTAAAACGGGGCACCGTATTTTTTTGGACTATTCGTTGAGAAAATCCAGCCAGGCGCAATTTGATCTATTTCAAATGAAGGCAAAATAGGGCAATTGCATTAGAAAGTTGCCGATAAGCATTGATACAGGTTGATATGGATTTGCTGCAGCAACCCATATCCGCTTTCAATAAGTGCATCAGTAATAACAGGATTTAAGCATGAACATGCAGCACTTGCTAACAATTTGGACATACAAACAGCATTCTATTAATTTGAAACGTTGCCCAACAAAAAAACCAATCATTATGAAAAATTCCCTCCTTCCTTTGCTCCTCTTCTGCTTTGCCTTTTGTGTTACATCCTACCCAGCAGCTGCGCAGGGCATCTATCCAAAAGAAATGGACGGCAAGTGGGGCTTTACGGATAGACTTGGCAATCCGGTTATAGATTTCCAGTTTGAGGAAGCCAACTACTTTTACAATAATCTGGCAGCAGTCAAGGTAGGCGGGGTATGGGGTTTTATTGATACGGAAGGCCATGCATCAATTTCCCCCCAATTCGAGTCGGTCGAAAATTTTAAACATGCTACCGCTTGTGTGAAACAGGAAGGTAAATTCGGGTTAATTGACCTGCAGGGCAACTATATGCTCAAGCCAGATTACGATTCTTTGGAGACCATGGGAGATGCTGTTATTTATCTGGAATCCGGAAGTTTTGGCATTATGGACACCTTGGGTAAGCGCCTCACAGATCCTGTTTACCAGCGGATTATGAGTGGCTGGCAAAAAATCCTCAATGTGAAGAAAGATGACCATTGGGCGAGATGGAAAGACGGGGATGAAACGCCCGAACCGCTGTCGAACCTGGTTTTTTTAACGGTGGATGATCTCCCCAGGTTTCCCGGATGTAAGGAGAAAGGGAAGTCAAAGGAAGAACTGAAGGAATGTTCCGATATGGAAATGTTAAAGTTTATTTATGGGCATATCCGCTATCCGGCAGTCGCCAGGGAAAATGGCGTGGAAGGGATGGTGGTTGTAAGCTTTACCATTACTTCCGTGGGAAAGGTGGCCGATATTGAAGTGGTGCGGGATATCGGTGCCGGTTGCGGCCTCGAATCAAAAAGTGTAGTAGCGTCTATGCCCGATTGGCTGCCGGGTAAAATTGAAGGGACGGCAGTGGGCACCAGGTTTAACCTGCCCGTGAAGTTCAAATTGGAATAAGCATTTTTCAACGCTGAAGGTGGCCGTCAAATTTACATGCTGGCCCGTTTTCCAATGTTTTGTGATCAATAGTAGTGTTTAATTTATTGATCTTCCCTGTTGATATAAGCTTGGTTCAGTTCATAAAAAGTTGAAGCGTCGAATCACGGCTGGAATTGGTCAGGAACATCCCGCCGGAGAAATGTTGAAAGTTCACCTGGTATGCACCACCATCCGCCGGGGAAAAATAAACCTTGCCATCTTTAGACAGTCTGTAGCCATCCCACCAGTTGCCATTTTGGTAGCATATACAATTACCCACCCGGTAAGTGCCCGTTTCCTGGCCCTGTACGACGATAGGCTGCATGCCGCTGGAGTCGGGGTACACCTTGACTGTTTCAATCAGGTAGGTCGAGTCTTTGAAGAATGTGAAAAAGATGTCCGGGCAACTCCCATTAATGCAAGCTGAGCTCAAGACGGATTGCCCTTCAAAAATTCCGCCTATCGGGCTCCAGTTCTTCAACAGTTCGTCCAGGATACCGTCGTCGCAGTTGTCCGTGCTGGCGCAGAGGTCTGGCGGCGGGCATTGGCTGGGGTCGGTTAGGCAGGGATCCGGGGTGGCTTCTTTCTTGCAGGCGCCAACGAGCAGGAAGCATGCAAGGAGGGGCAGGATTTTTCTGAAAAGGTGGTGCATCATTGAGTTACAGCTTGGGTGCAAAACAAGGACGCCATTTGACCGTAAGCCATGACTTGCCAAGACCATATTGATGATATTTTTAAAAAGACACGCCATACGGTACATGCTTTTATTTTGAAGAAAACCCCTCCACCATTCCCGATATCGCCTCTGGCAGGACGAGACCCATCAACAGCGCGATCACAATGATACCTTTTATAGATAGTCACATTTAAAATTGATTGGGATAAAATTCTAAGTCACTGACTTTCAATAAAATGACTTCAATGACCAATGACTTTTAATGACGTTTGTCTATAACAGGTCTTTCCAGTCTGCCCAGTGTTCCTTGATATTGTCCCAGTCGCCGTGCTTGTCCACCCAGCGGATGGAAAAATGGTAAAACAGGAAAATGGCCAGGAATGCTATGCTCCATTTTATGCTTATTTCATCCCACCTTTTTTCCGTATAATAGATGTAAATGATATCGGCGAAGTTGAAAGTAAATAAAAGAAGCGGCACGATAGCCCAATTCTTGACGGCCTGCCTTTTGCGGGAGCCCAACAGGCTGACCTTGACCCAACAGGGATATTTTGTTTCCATGATAGTTGAGTTTTAGGTGTGGTTTGAAAAAGTGGAGGCAGCCCTGTGGGGAGGCTGCCCCCGTGAATTTTAGGGATAAAAAAAAACTCGTCAAGAAAATACATTAATGCCAATGGCTTTATCTTTAATAAGCAAGTGTTATTTAAGATTATTTATCAGGCTTGGTTTCATTGTTATTGGCATTTTCCAGCTTACTTAGTCGGGCGGAAAGATTGTTTACCTGGCCAGATTTGGCATTCAGTTCTTCTTTCAAAGTTTCGATTTGGGTCTGTTGTTCCTGGATTGCTTTTACAAGTACAGGAATTAGATCCTGATATTTCATAGACAATTTTGGTTCTTCTCCCTTGTATTCCTCACTGCTTTTGAACGGGTTATTTTCATTCTGGCTGGATCTAATTTCATCTTCCGTGGGTCGAATAATCACATTGGGTATTACCTTTTCCATGTCTTGCGCAATGAACCCTAAACTTTTTTGCATGCCTTCTGGCTCTACTTTCCAATGGTAAGAAACAGGTTTCATTTGCATAACTTCATTTAAACCATAATTTATTGGTTCTACATCTTTCTTTAGGCGGATGTCAGAGCTTGTTGTAACGCCAAACCAGTTTAAAACGGCATTACTGGCGTTTGCCCAGTTTGAAAAATTAAACTGCCCGATATTACTTACTACTATCCGATAATTGAAAAGCCCGGCCGCTCCGGAGATAGAATTGTTCGTATGCCCGGTATAACCAACAATGCCATATCCGGAGTCCGATTTTCCATAAACACCCCATGCATTATCTCCCACATTGCATTGGCCCCAAGTGCCGTTTCCTTCAAACCCCTCAGCGGCACCAAAAACACCGGCTTTAATGCCAGCACTTGATGAAGCGACCCCATGAATAGCATTGCCATCGCAATTGTTGGTTACTTTGAAAGAGGAAAAACCGTTGGCGCATTGGGTACATTCAAACGGTAGGAAGCCCGTTCCACAAGTAGTGCCTGGTCCGTTTCCGTTGCTATTAATATAAATTCCTCCGCCGCTATTGGGTAAAGTTACTGTCCCCCCTGAAGGCAATAAGGATAATTGGTCACCGGCTAATTGCAATTGTTGGATTTCGTTGGTGGCACTATTGTCATTAGCGCTAATTATGTTATTGTTGATGCTTATGCCGCTGCCTGCTGTATAATTTGAGCCAGTAGGTAAGTTTACGGTATTGCCATTGGAAATAGATAGTTGATTATTAGTAACTGTCAGTGTTTGGAGTTCATTCGTATTGCTCAAATCTCCGGTGTTGCTAATTGTATTGTTTGCGATGCTGATGCCGCTGCCCACTGAATAGGACGGGGCTGTTGGCAGGTTCACAGCTCCTCCACCATTGGAAAGAGATAAAGTATTTCCCACCAAATTCAGGCTCTGGATTTCATTCGTAGAACTGCCGTCTCCATCTTGCGGCAGCGCTACTGTGTTCCCATTTGAAATAGAAAGCTGATTTCCGCTCACAGAAAGTGTTTGTGAATCAGTACCGGAAGCCAGGGTGACAGAACCGCCATTTTGAGACAAAGACAATACATTACCTGCAAGGGAAAGGGTTTGTATTTCATTGGAAGGGTTGCTATCGGCATCGGGTGGGATATTTACCGAGCCACCGCCATTGGATAGTGTTAGGGTGGAGCCGTTGAGTTGGAGTTGCTGAATTTCATTGGATGGATTGGCGTCAGCATCACCAGTATTTGTTATGACGCCGTTGTTTATGGAGATGCCATTGCCCGGTGTATAAGTAGGTGTGCTGGGGAGGGTAACCATACCGCCACCATTGGTTAAGAAAAGGGTATTTCCAGTGAGCTGAAGCTGTTGTATTTCGTTTTGAGGATTTGAATCGGCATCACCCGGCAAGTTGACAGAGCCACCTCCATTACTCAAAATAAGTGTGTTGCCATTTATTTCAAGTTGCTGAATTTCATTCGTGCTGCTTAAATCACCTTCATTTGAGATTGTGTCGCCATTAATAGAAATGCCTGGGCCTGCACCATAAGTGGAACCTGTATTTCCTGCACTTTTAGCATATAACGCATACGGCACACTCAGCATCTCCGTTACAGGCCCTGCCACTCCATTGATAGTTACTTTCAAATATTTTAACCCGGAGGCCCAGTCGATAGCAGAAAAAGCTGCTGGATTTTTTTCACCAATCTTGAGATTAAAAAGACCAGTCAAAGGAGCCGAAGTGGTTGAATGTGTTTCGCTGTAATCTGAAGGGTCTGTTCCCGTACTATTGGAATAAATATCAAATGTCACAGAAATAGGCTGGCTGACTGGGTGCCCCATGGCATTCCTATAAATCGCCTGGTAATTAATACCCTGCGGCGCTTGAGAAAACAGGATTGTGGCAAAAATGGAAAAAAATAGGGTGGTAAATAATGCTTTCATTGTTTGATGATTTTGATGGTTTTAGAAATATTTTGGTCGTCCGAGGTCAATGTGAGGAAATAAGAGCCAGTTGGCATCCACGACAAATCAACGGGAGAGTAGTCGAAGACGCCATTGAAGGCTTTTTGTCCAAGTTGGTTGGTAAACTGAAAATGGTGGAATCCGGAGAAATCAGTCTCTATCGTCAATTGTTGCGAAACAGGATTCGGAAAGACCTTTAAGTAATACTGACTGTCAAAATATTCATGGACGCCATTAACCCCGATTGTGTCGGGTTGAATGACGCCCGCTGTAGAAAAATTCATAGCGCCAGGTGTTCCAACTGTTGCAGTAGAAACTTCCCCCACGGAATAATCAACAAAAAAATTGCTTCCTTGAACGGTCGCCCCGGTAGTGTTCAGCACAGCCTGGCCATTGGCTATGGAGTAATAAATGCTCCACATCAATACTGACAGAATGATTTTTATTTTCATAATAAAATTGGTTTGATATTGCCTACACTCACGCTTTCGGCCTTGCGCCCTACTTCTTGATAAAGGAGTTTCGGGAAGCCTCCTGTTGTTGGGTCAGTACCATGCCGGTCGGGATTGTTATCAACTGGCAGCGCCTTTTGTCAAAAAATCCAGGGCATGGACAGGCAGAAACAGGGTGTCGGGAAAAATGACGGCGTGGCCTTGCGCCACGCCGTCGTGGCATTGTTGGGGTTGTAGTTTAAGGGGTCAAGTGACGGCGCAAATGGCTGTTGGGGTAAAGTGCCGGCTTGACTTTCGGTCACGCCGGCACGGCGTCTCAATTTTCAATCAAAATCCCGGCGCTCCGCAAGGCCGCCCCAATTTTAGCCAAAGAGGCTTCCTGTTCGCCCAACAGCTTTTGCTGCTGTTCGATGAGCGATTGTTGCGCATCGTTCAAAGCTTGTAAAGCAGTTATCTTTTCGTTCAGCGCGCGGATGGCTTCCACGAACATGGCGTCATAGTCACCATAGGCCGTTTGAAGGTAGCCCTGCGCATCGGTGGATACTTTTTCCGGATAAACGGTTTGGATGTTTTGGGCTGTAAAGCCATACTGGATGCCGGCCGGCCGGGGCATCCCGGTTTTGTCGTCGTTCCATTGGTAGGTAATACCCTGCAGTTCAAGTAGCTTTTGCAGGGTTTCATTGGCATCCAAAGACTGGATGTTCTTTTTCAGGCGGGCATCGGAGTTGGCGAGCCAGTCGCCGGCCGTGGCCTTGGAGGCTTCGCCGCCGACTTCGAGGGTGTTGGTGGTGGCGACCCGGTTGACGCCGACCCTGTCGGTGCTGAAGTCGCCGGAGATAAGCGGGGTTCCGGCAAAGGAGTTTTCGATGATGAGTTTGTTGGAACCGGTTTCATTGAGCCCAGCCTCGAAACCGATGAATACGTTGCCGGAGGCATTGCCGCTGTTTTGGCCGGCATAAGAACCGAGGTAGGTATTGCTGTTGCCGGTGGCACCGTTCAAGCCGGCGAATTTCCCTACACAAAGGTTTCCATTCCCAGTCGTATTTTGGCGGCCTGCTTCCATGCCCAGGAATGTGTTGGAGGCGCCGCCTGAATTGTTCAGGGCAGAACCACGGCCCAGGCTGGTATTGTCACCACCGGTAGTATTGGCATTGCCTGCCAGATACCCAATATATGTATTGCCAATGGCAGTGGTATTGCTCTGGCCTGCACCATGCCCCATGAAGGTATTTAGAGTGCCTGTTGTGTTTTGCCTTCCCGCATCTTTGCCGTAAAAAGAATTGGAAGCGCCGCTCGTATTGAAAAAACCCGCCTGGTCGCCCATGAAGGTGTTGTTGCTGCCGTTGGATGCGAATGCGCCTGCGTCACGCCCGACAATGGTGTTGCCACTGCCGGAGGTGTTCGCCCCGCCAGCGTTCAGCCCCACGAAGGTGTTGTTGGTGCCGGTGGTGTTGACCTGCCCTGCATAGGCGCCCAGGAAGGTATTGCAGCAGGCGGTGGTGAGCCGGCCTGCCCAATGGCCGACAAAGGTGCTACTGATGCCAGAGGTGAGTGTAGCTCCGGCCGAGTTGCCTATGAAGGTATTATTGCCTCCCGTGGTATGCTCCCTTCCGGCATCTGAACCCATAAATGTATTACCGCTGCCGGTGGTGTTTTTCAACCCGCATGAAGCACCGACAAAAGTGTTGGCAAAACCAATGGTGTTGTCATTGCCAGTTGCAATTCCCAAAAAAGTATTGGCATAGCCAGTCGTATTTCCCCTTCCGGCATCCGAACCCATAAATGTATTGCCACCTCCAGTGGTGTTATTTAAGCCAGCCGAAGCGCCTACAAATGTATTGGTAATACCGGTGGTGTTTCCGTTCCCGGCAAGAGTTCCCAAAAAGGTGTTGGCATAGCCGGTCGTATTTTCCCTGCCTGCATCACTTCCGAAAAAAGAGTTACCGCTGGTAGTCGTGTTTTTGAAGCCTGCACCGAATCCAACAAAAGTGTTGTTGCCGGCAGTAGTATTGTTGCGCCCTGCCTCCTTTCCTATAAATGTATTGGATGAACCAGTAGTGTTCAGGGTGCCAGCATCCTTACCCATGAAAGTATTGGCAATCCCTGTCGTATTTTCTACCCCGGCGGCTGCGCCCACCATTGTATTATCATTGGAAGTTGTTTTCAGCCCTGCCGTCCAGCCGACAAAGGTGTTGGCACTGCCCGTTACATTTTGTACACCCGCGGCAGCGCCGAGTATTGTGTTGCGTATGCCGGTTGTATTGTTTTGACCGGAGTTCAACCCGAAAAAGGCATTATCAGCACCGGTTGTGTTTTGCTGCCCTGAAAAAGCACCTACAAATGTATTGCAGCAAGCAGTGGTGTTGTTTACACCAGCATTCCTTCCTATAAAAGTATTGCTGAAACCCGTAGTGTTGGCCGCACCTGCACTTACTCCAATAAAGACGCCTCCGCCAGTCGTGTTGTTAAAGCCAGCATCGGAACCAATGAACACATTTCCATCGGACGTAGTCGTTTTCTGACCAGCCCATTTACCGATGAAGGTATTGGCAAATCCGGTCGTATTTAAACTCCCTGCCTCTTTGCCGATGAAAGTATTACTGAATCCGGTCGTATTGGCTTTCCCAGCATCGTTGCCGATGGCGACATTATTATTGCCGGTCGTGTTGCCCCGGAGGGCGTCCCTGCCCAAAGCCGAATTATCACTCCCCGTGGTGTTGGCCCATAAGGCAGATTCCCCAACTGCGGTGTTTCTCGAGCCTGATGAATTGTTGTGCAAAGCTGCCTGCCCGACCGCCGTGTTCCTTTCGCCATTGTTGTTGTAGAGTACCTGCCCCCCTACACCTGTATTATAACTTCCTGTGGTGCCAAAACGCAGGGCGAACTCACCAATTCCGGTATTGGCAAATCCTGTGGTATTCGTTTCCATGGCTTTGTGGCCAAATCCGGTATTGGCAAAACCCGTATTGGCCGCACCAGTGTTTTCCCCGACAAATGCATTGGAGCCCCCGTTGTTCAGCAGGTCAATGCGGTTGGGGCGGAACACCACTTTTTCCGAGCCGTTCAGGGTAATGCGCACCAGGTTTTCATTTGGGTTTTTTTCGGTTTCGACTTTTGTATTGCTGTCGGCATCCTGTATTAGGGTTTTGATAGAATTGGCGGGTGCCCAGGCGGTGCCGTTCCATTGAATCGTTTGGCCAGAGGAAGCACCCATCGAGGACAGGTCGGCAGCGGAGACCGTGCCATCCAATATCTTGGCGGAAGTCACGGCGTTGGCGGCAAGTTCTGCCGTACCGACGGCCCCGGCGGCAATATCGGGGTTGGGATAGTTGCCGCTCAGGTCGCCGCCTGCGGGGGTGGAAGTGGTGATGTCATCAGTGGGGTTGGTATCTCCAGTGTTCGAAATGACGCTGCCGGCGATATTGATGCCGGTTCCCGAACTGTAGAACGTGCCGGTGATTTGCGTCCAGCCGCTGCCGTTGTAAAACCAAAAACCGTTAAAGTCGGTATCAAAAACCAAAAGGCCGGTAGCCGGGGTGGGTATGGAAGTTCTTTGGCTGGTGGTCATGCGGGGCACGAGGATTCCTTTGTCCGCTGACTTTACATCGAGCATGGCACTCCCAGCCGGCAAAGTGCCATCATCGTTGACGCTGAGGGGCTGCTCGATGTTGGATTGGGATCGAACGGTGGCAATGTTTAAAAGCAAGAAACAAAAAAGAAACAGGATGGGTGTTGAAAATTTTTTCATTAGGTTGTGAGTTGTTAGTGCCTACACTATCGCTTTCGGCATTTGCGCCCTACTTCTTTTTCTAAGGAGTTTTGGGAAGTCCTCCTGTAGTTCATCAGGGATTCGAAGCCAATATTATTCAACCCCTTCCCTCATTTTCTCCCCCAAATTTTCCCCATCCTCTGAAAAAATCCGCTTCATTTGCCGGTATCAAAAATCTATAACCTATTGATTTACAATTTTTAAAAACCCGTTTTGCCTTTTTTTGTCCCTTTGTGAAAACAGCCGCTTTTTTTCAGCAAATTTGCTGTCGGGCCTATATGGTTTTGGGGTGGGCGTATCGCCGCCGAAGCCCGCTTCGGCGGTCGGTGCCAGCGCTGCCGAAGTTGGCTGCGGCAGTACGTTTTCACCTTGACACCACCTGGGCCGCTTATGAAAAACACCTAATATTCGGCAGAACGATGAAGCTACTCACCCTCCTCCGTGCCCTTCGGCCCGAAGAACACAAGGAGTTGGACAAGTTCCTCCAATCGCCTTTTTTCAAGGCCAGCCCCAGCCACCTCCTTTTTTTCCGGTACCTCTGCAAGTACCACCCTGGCTTCGACCTGGGGAAGGCCGAACTGGTGGCCGCTTACCGGCGCTGTTTCGGCCAAAAGGAGTACACGGACTCCAGGCTCTACAACCTGATGTCGGCCCTGGCGCACAACGTGGAGGATTTTATGGTGGTCAAAGAAACCCTCGGCGACAAGGGGGATGACGCCGCTTTTGGCCGCCGGGCGCAATTGGTGAGGGCACTGGGCCGGCGGGATGCCGGGGAACACTTCCAGGCAGAAGCACAAAAACTGGTCGAGGAAACAAACGCAGTCCCGGTGAAGGACGCCGGCGAATACCTGGCCCTCCAGCAGGTGCACCACCAACTTTATTACAACTACAATACCCCCACCGCTCCCGGTGCGCCGTCGCTGCTGGCCGCCGATGCCTGCCTCGACCGGTTTTATTGCCTGGACAAGTTGCGCTATATGGCGCAGATGAAGGCCCTGGAAAGGCTGTTCAATGTCCGTTACGAATTCCCGATGTTGGAGGCGGTGTTGGAAATGACCCGGGTGCCCGCCATGGAGGAAAGCGATCCCCTGCTGGCCATCTACGGCCAGTTGGTGGGGCTCCTGTTCCGGGAGGGGAATGAAAGTGGTTTCAGGGAACTGCAAAAGCTGTATTTGGAAAAGTATCCCATGTTGCCCACTTATGAGCAGCCCATCCTTTTGCGGCAGCTTATCAATTACGGGGTCTTCCTCACCGAGCACCAGGCCAGGGTCGAGCCGGAATTGCTCCAGCTTTACAAGAAGGCGATAGCAGCGGGGGTGCTGCTGTTCGACAATGGGCGGCTGACGGAGATTTCATTTGCCAATATTGTGTCAGTGGCAGCTATTTGCAGGGATTTCGGCTGGGCTGAAGATTTTATTGCGCAATTTTCGCCCCATTTGGAGGATGGCGCCAATAACCCGGTGGTGGGATTGTCCAGGACAGCCCTGATGTACTATCAGGGCGACCTGGATGCAGCACAGGACCTGCTGGTGGCCGCCAAACTGTTCAGCCAGCACCCCTACGATATCCGCTCCCGGGGACTGCTGTTGAAAATCGCCTTTGACCGGTATGTGCTGTACGGCCAGGATTACGATTTCCTCACCGGCCACCTCAAGGCTTATGAGAAATACGTGGGTAACCAACCGTTGTCGGAATACAAAATCCAGGCACAGTTGAACCACATCCGCTTTGTGAGGAAAATGGCAGCGCTGAAATTTAAGCACGTTCAGGTGCCGCCGGGGGAGAAGGAAAAATTGCGGGAAAAATTAAAGGCGCTCAGCCCGGTCGTTTCAATGGGTTGGATGGAGGAAAGGATAGGGATGCTTTAATTGCCTTCGGCCAGGGGCGGCAACAGTTGCTACTCAGCACCATGCCGGAAAAGGATGCGTTAAAATGTTGATTATCAATTAACCAAGGCGGATTGGTCGGGGTGAGAGGAGCCACGCCCCTTACCCCAATCCGGCCAATTACACGGTCAGTATGGTCAACCTGGTCAAAAAAATTGGGCTTCATAGACCTATTTGTGCTATGTTAAAATCAACCTTTCCAGGCCTTTTTGTGGCCGCCGCCATCCTGTTGTCCACCAGCCCCGGCACCCAGGCCCAGGGCTACGGCACCTCCAGGCTCCTGGAGGTGGACGCCTACACCGTCACCAGCTTTGCGCACAGTTCCTGTACCCAACGAATTCGACTTAAAAGTCATGAATTTTGTCCCATCATGGCCTATTATACTTCACGCTAATAGGTTTTCCTGAAAATCGGGACATGTCATGCATTTGTTAAATTGCTATTGGCTTTTGGCAGTTAGCTGTTGGCCCACGGCCAATGGCTAACAGCCAATAGCATTTGCACAACTCGTCCCGAAATTCGGGAAAACTTTATGGCGCCGAGTATGACTTCATTCTAAGACAATTGCCCATTCCTCCACTATCCTTTTGTTCTTCGTTTTAATCATCAATTGGCAAGGGGCAGCCATCCAAAACGATCCCAGGTTGGCGGAAATTAATACCTGCCTTGCCGGTAAATCCTTTTGCTGCATCGAAAGGCCAACCTTCAGGCGTGGATCTATGACAATGGCAGGCGAATGGATAATTTGAAAAGCAACCAGTTGTTTTGACGTATTGAATTTGTACAGGGTAGAATGTGCTTTTTGCTGCCAATGGATAAGGTATTTGCCTTCCTTGTCCAGGGCATAGCCGCCATGCCAGCGCAAATCCCCGAGTTTTACGCCATCCGGGTAACTTTCAATGGGCTTTAGGCTACATGTTTGCGGCGCAGCCTCCATTTCCTGGCCCGACAAAATGGTGGCATTGAACCTGGCCACAGTGGCTACCTGAACGTTTTCGGATTTTTCCAACCCTTTGAACAACTGTATTATCGCCCCTATATCCTTTCCTGTTTGGGCTTTCGCAATGGCAACCAGTAATTTTTTTACATCGCCTTTAACTTCCACCCTTTTGTTTTCAAGTGCAGCAATCACCGCTTCGTTTCGCCCCAAAAGCAATTTTGTACAAAGCAAGTTAGTATTGGCAGCTTCGTAGGCAGGGTTCATTGCAATGGCTGTTTCAAATTGTTCCAAGGCATTGTTCAAAAAATCCTCCCGCTGCTGGCGTTCCACGGGGGTTAAAGGTTCATCCCGGGCCCTTTCTAAACGTGTATAAACATCCAGTTCCAGCGGATACCAAAGCGAGTCGGGGTTCTTGCCGCCCACCTGCATGGCCTGCAGGGCATTGAGTACGCCAAGGTTGTTATAGACCTCGGCTCCGTTGTAATATTTGAGCAAGTAATCGTAGCAAGCATTGGCTTCGGCATACTTGCCAAATCCCGTCAGATAAATGGCCGCATGGAAGATATGGAACAAGGTGTCGGCACGATGCTGCACCAGGGTTGCATGGGCCTGACGTTCCTGCTTGGGTGGGTAATTTGGGAGTGCTTTTTTATCCAACTGATAAGAAGCATAAATTTGCTCAATAAAATTTGGCAATAAGGATCGAATGAGATTGTAGCCTGCCACGTGGCACAAAAAAATGCCCCGCAGGTCAGCGTTGATTTCCGATTGCAAGCCGGCATCCTGGTGTTGGCCAAAAGCAAGGAAATTAGTGGGTGTGCCCAATTTATTACCTTCGTTTTCATAAAAATGTGACAATTCGTGGCCGATGAGGAATGCGATCATGGCCGTGGAATCCCTGGCAAAAGAGCGGCAAGCCTCAAGCGCCTTTTCCTCAACTAAAATCTCGTTGGAGCGGGGACGGAAGGTGGCGACGAAATTTTGGCTGTTGACCAAACGGATGGCAGGTTTGGGCCAACGGAAATCGGCTCCCGACACATAAAGCTGGTCGAGCACCTGTTGCAATACAGCAGGATCCCTTTTTTGGGGCAGGTCCTGCGGCATTTCTTCCCCTATCTCGACTTGGGAAAGCTTAGCGCCAGATTCCGTACTTACCCCTTCCACGGGTTGGGCCGGAGTGGCCGGAGCATTTTTCCCACCACAAGCAAAAAGGGCAAGGCAGGCAATGGCTATAATTGGCAGGGGCAAGGTCTTTTTCATGGTCAACGGTTGATTTTTTCCAGCATCATGGCCGCAGCCTGGCGGTGGGGGGAAGTGTTGTCATTGGCGATATCCCTAAGGAGCCGTTCGGCTGCACCCCGTTTGAACGGGTTCTTGCACCAGGCGAGGGCCAGGTAGAATTTTGCTGCCCGCACAATGGCGGCATCCTGGCTGGTAAGCAATTGCTCAAATTCTTTCGCTGCTTTCTTGTAGGATTGTTGCCCCAAATAGCTAAGCCCCAGCATCAAACGGGCGTTGTCGTCCCCCGGGTTTTGTTGGAGCCAGGCGGCGATTTGGCTTTCCGCCGCAGCGAAATTACCTCTTTCATAAGCTTGTACCCCGGCCACATAAGCCTTGAATGCTTCTCCTTTTCCTGTGGCAAAACCAGTTGCTTCCAACGAATCGAGCAAGCTGTTAAGGAAAGGTGAGTTCGGTTGGTAATAAGCGGCAAATGCTTCGTCGTAGTTTCCCGGCGACAGGAACCACCATGACCCGGCGACGGCCAGCAGCGCTACCGATGCCGCTATGGCCCAGCGCAATACCCGTTGGCGGAAAGGGACGATTCGAGCCCCATTGGTTGTATCCCTCAAAGCACCCTCACTTTTGGCCTGTTGGTGTGCCTGGCGGATTTGCTCCCGCAGCGCCAGGTCGCCCCGGGTACGGATGCCTTCCAGCAGGTCCGCCCGGTCTGTCATCTCTTTTGCAAACACTTCGTCAGATTTCAGCCGCTGTTCCAGCAGCCTGGCCTTTTCCCCATATAGGTTGCCCTGCAGGTAGCCTTCCAGGTCATCTTCCGTGAGCAAAAAGCCTTGTTGGCGGTTGTCCTCGTGCGCATTGGCGATGGCCTGGCGGAGTTGCAGATCGCCAACCGTCCGGGCACCTTCCCATATCGTTGCAAATGCCTCGAATTCTGCCTTCAGCAATTCGTCGGAAGCCATGCGCTCCTGCATGTCCCGCCTTTCCGCTTCGTTGAGCGTTCCCCTAAACCAGGCTTCCAGCAATTCGAAGTGTATAAAATCTGTGTTCATAAATTACATGCTTTGAATTTCGTTCCAAGGACAAATGTCCCAGCTGCCTCTTTTCAAATTCCCAATATTTCCCGCAGCTTCCCCATACAGCGGTGCCGTTTCACCCGCACGAAAGCGTATGAGTAGCCCAGTTTTTCAGCGATTTTATCGTCCGGCATTTCATTGTAGTAGGCCTGCAAAATAACCTCCCGGCACTCCTCGCCCGTCTGTTCGATGGCCCGGATGACATGGGCGTATTTCGCCTCCCGCTCCCGCAGGTTCTCCATTATTTCTATGGCATTTTCCTCCGGTACATCGGCCAGCGCCTTCATTTTTTCGTCTTCCACGGGCAGTTCTTTCCCACTGTCCCGCAACCGTTTGTACCAGAGGTTTCGCACCACGCTGTAGAGCCAGGTGCCTACCTGCGCCTTGATTTCAAACCCCGGCTTTTGGAGGTTTTTCACCAGGACGAAGAGGGCCTCTTGGAAGAGGTCTTCGGCGTCGGAGGCCGTGCCGCCGTTGTTCAGCACGGCGGAGGCGGCGCTGCGGTAGCAGGTTTTATAGACTTGGCTGAAGGCGGCGGGGTCGCCGGTTTTCAGGGCTTCGAACAGGTTGGTGTTTCCGGTCATGGCAGTTTCCGTCTGCTGGTTTTGGCAGACCTGACAAACCTACGAACTAAGGCGGAAATATTCCTGCATGGTTGGGTGGGGTTTTGGTTTTGGGGTTTGTACCGGGTTTGAAATGGTTGTTTTCAGTTGCCGGACAATAGTGTGAAAAAAAAAATTTGTGGGAGTTTGAGCGGGTGAGGAAAAACATGGAAGCGGCGGGGTATTTTGGGGCTTTGTTTCACCCTTAAAAATTTGACCCTATGAAAAAGATGTTTTTCTCCTTGGTTATTTGTTTTCCGTTGATGGTGCGGGCTCAGGTGGTAGATTCGGCGGAGGTGGAGCGGGTGGTGGATAGTTTGATAAACCTATCTCGAGATTACACTAATAAACGGGAGTTTGAAGAAGCTTTCAAGCAAAGTGATAAAGCCCAAAAATTTGTAGCTCAATACTTTGGCGAAAAACATTTAAAAAATGCTGCGTGCTATATTAATGTGGGAAGGATTTACCATTATAAAAAGGAATTCGATTCGGCAGAGGCTTACTATTTAAGGAGCAAAGATTTCCTTGAAGAACACTCAGCGCAACTTCAAAGTGAATACGCACTGACGCTTTACAACCTTGGAATTGTTTATAGAGATTTGAGGCAATATGAAAAGTCAAAAACTTACTATCTTAAATCGAAAGATATCACAGAAAAAACCTTAGGAAAAGAACATCCTGATTATGCACAAACAGTAAATAATTTAGCTACTATTTACTTTAAGTTTTTGGGAGAAATCGAAAAAGCCGAACAACTATGGCTTGAAGCTTTAAGTATTCGAGAAAAAATACTTGGAAAAGAACATCCAGACTATGCACAAACCTTAAATAATCTTGCAGCACTTTACAACAGTTTGGGACAATATGAAAAAGTAGAGTCATTATGGATTGAGACTAAAAAAATCCGGGAAAAAAGGTTGGGAAAGACTCATCCGGAATACGTTGCAGTTGTACATAACCTTGGAGAGTTGTACCTTCAAATGGGACAATACCAAAAAGCCGAGATGCTTAAAGTTGAAGCTTATAATATTTTTGAAAGAAATTTTGGGACTCAACATGCTGAATATGCATATATCGCCAATGGTTTAGCCTTACTCTATTATGACTTGGGCCAATTTGGAAAAGCTGAACAATTATGGATTGATGCCAAGAATGTTAATGAAAAAACCATAGGCATGGAACATCCGGATTATGCTGCAACAATAAGTAATCTTGCAGGATTTTATCGGCAATTTAGACAGTATGCAAAATCGGAAGCTTACTATTTAGAGGCAAAAAGTATATTGGAAAAATCACAAACCAAGAGTCCGCCTTATGCAGTCTGCTTAGCAAATCTTGGAGTCTTATATGCTGAGCTTGGTAATACTGAAAAAGCTGAACTTTTCTTCTTGGAAGCTAAAGTTGCCTGGGAAAAACTGCTGGGTTCGGGCCATCCTAATTATGCTTTAAATCTGATCAATTTAGCTGATTTGTATTTGAAAATGAACCAATATGAAAAAGCTGAGAATTTATACTTCGAAGCCAGAGAGATATGTGAAACAGCACAGGGAAAATTACATCCAAGTTACATACTAATCTCAAGTAACTTGGCAAATATATATTGGAATAGCCATCTGTTTGAAAAGGCCGAACCTCTTTTCATGGAGTTATCTAAAATCAATGAGAATATGATAGAAAAAGCCTTGCGCCATCTCTCTGAGAAAGAACTAAACAGCTATTTGAATACATTTTCAAAATACCAGGGACAATTATTTTCTTTTTTTCTACAGTCGGCTAAAAATCGGACTGCTCTAACTTCCTACGACAACACCCTCTTCTACAAAGGCTTCCTCCTCAACGCCGCCAACCAAACCAAGCACTTCGCCCTTTCCGACTCCACCGCTACCGAAAAATTCAACCTCCTCAAATCCTACCACCGCCGCCTCGCCAGCGAATACGCAAAACCCATCGCCGAACGTGACAGCACCCGGGTCGCCGACCTCGAAGAAAAAGCCAACACCCTCGAAAAAGACCTCGCCCGCACCGTCGCCGGCTACGGCGAGGCCATGCGGCAGGTGAAATGGGACGAGGTGCGGGCGGCGCTAAAGCCCGACGAAGCCGCCATAGAATTCACCCATTTCCAATATTGGGACAAAAAAGCCACCGACTCCACCCTCTACGCTGCCCTTGTCCTCCGCCCCGGCTGGGAGCAGCCCAAAATGGTCTATCTCTGCGAGCAGCGCCAACTCGACAGCCTGCTGAACGAAACGGACGCCACCGCCGCCGTGCAAAACCTCTACGCCCTCCGGGGCATCGAGCCGGGCGGAAAGGCCCCCTCCGCCGGACTCTACCGCCTGCTCTGGCAGCCTTTGGACAGCCTGCTCGACGGCGTGAAGACCGTCCACTTTTCCCCTTCCGGCTCGCTGCACCGCATCGCATTTCATGCCATCCCAGCCCCAGCCCCCCTGGCCCCCCTGAAGGGGGGAACGGACATGGGCGTATTGGCCGACCGCTACCAACTGAACCAGTTGTTCAGCACCCGCAGCCTCGTCGTGCCGAGCACCGCACCAGCCGACGCCAACATGACCGCCACCCTGTTCGGCGGCATCAACTACGAACCCGTTTCCACGACGCTGGACAGCGTGGCCGCCGATTCCACCGCCATTGCCTATACGCCGCTCAGCACCAGCCTGCTCAACCCCAACCGGGGCCACCGGGGCGAGGGCTGGCGCTACCTGCCCGGCACCAAGCAGGAAGTGGAGCGGCTGTCCCAGCTGATGGAAAAGCAGCACATCAACACAGTGGCTTTCACCGACACCACCGCAACGGAAGAACGCTTCAAGTCCTTGGGCGTGGGCAGCCCATCGCCCACCATCCTGCACATCGCCACCCACGGCTTTTTCTTCCCCGATCCGGCGCAGCGGAAAGAGCGCATCCCCGACTTTGGCGGCAATACCTCCATCCCGCTTTCCGAGCACCCGCTCATGCGTTCCGGCCTGGTGCTGGCCGGCGCCAACCAGGCCTGGAAGGAGGGCAAGCCCTTCCCCGGTCGGGAAGACGGCATCCTCACCGCCTACGAAATCGCCCAGGTGAACCTCACCGGCACCAAGCTGGCCGTGCTATCCGCCTGCGAGACCGGCCTCGGAGACATACAGGGCACGGAAGGTGTGATGGGCCTGCAGCGCTCCCTGAAAATGGCAGGGGTGGAAAAACTCATTGTCAGCCTTTGGCAAATACCCGACAAGGAGTCGGCAGTGTTCATGGAGCGGTTTTATACCCAGTGGCTGTCGGAAGGAAAAGAAATCCGGGATGCTTTTTACGAGACGCAGCAATGGATGCGGAAGCGGTACAAGGACCCGTTTGTGTGGGCGGGGTTTGTGCTGGTGGAGTGAGGAAATCCGGCAGTAAAAAGAAAGAGGGGAAGATAAGTTAATTTGGTTGATCTACTTCGCTGGTATAAGCATACTCCATTCAAAAACAGTTGGAACGTTGATTCACCGCTGGAGTAAGTCAGGCACCTCCCGCCGGAAAAATGTTGAAAGTTAATTTGAGAAGCATTGTCTCCTGCCGGAGAAAAATGAATCTTACCTGACTTTTCCACTTTGTAGCCTTCCCGCCAATGGCCATTTTGGCAGCAGAGGCACTCGTCCACCCAATAAGTCCCTGACACGTACCTACCAGATAATTAGGTTGTTTAGCACCGGAGCCCGGATAAAATTTGATCTTTTCAATCAGGCAGGTTAAATCTTTGAAAAGGTAAATCGGATGTCATCCGGATGAACTACAAATATCCTAATCGATAGGGTAATCCAACGTGTGACCGCTTGCCTGTTATGGGAGCTCCATATCCTGACTTTTACCGACCAGGGTATATTATTTCCAGTTTCAAAAGTAATAGAAAAGCAGGCGGGCTCTTTGATGTGGAGCTGCCTGCTCTTGCTTTTAAAAGGTATTTTTTCAATATGGTTGTCAATACTTTTATTGTTTACTTCGCTCATCCCCCCTTTAAGGTGGAGTGGGCATTTCAGCTTTAAGTGGCCAGGGTGAATAGCGTCCGGTATTCCGCCCCTAAAGGATCTTACTGGGTGGGTTATTGCCAATTTCTACAAATATGGTCGCCCAACTGTGGTAAAGAGAACTGCGTCACTACCATCCGTTTTAGCCAGGAAAATTTTTATTTTTTCACACTTATAAAACACTGATGTATTGCACTATTACACACTATTTGTCAAGGAACGAAAAAACAAAAGAGGCCTTGATTTGAAACAAGGCCTCCAAATTACCAGATCATATCTGGATTAAATCTTCCACAACGATCCCGCTTTCCCCGCTGCCACAGACCGCCATGAAGTAGAAGGTGTAAGTCCCTTCGGGCAGGTTGGTGAAGCTGAAGGAAGTCTGGCCCGTGTACTGGAAGCTGCTGGTGTACTGGTCGTCCTGCCGGTAGTATCGTACCTTGTAGGTGGTCGCACCGTCCACGGGGCTCCATTCGAAGGTGATGGAGTTCGAAGTCTGCCCCGTTTTCTGCAGGTCGGCGATGTCGGGGCAATCGCACGTTACGGCCGGCGGGCCGGATGTCAGGCCCGGCAAAAAAGGCAGGGCAAGCCATAGGAACACAAGGGTTTTTAGCATAGCACAAATAGTTTTGAAGGTAAAAAAATATCCCCTTGCTGCCGGGCAACGGCAAGCCATCACCTATCGGTGAAGCAGAAGGGAACTGAGCCATTGGGAATCCGAAAAGCTGGACTTGATGTCGGTAATGAATGGAGCGCTGACAAGAGCATTGATATCCTAGTAGCCAGCGTTAAGGTTCAAGAGTAAGTACCGTGCAACGGAGGCTTGTTATCAGTTTTTGCAATCAAAATCAAAAAAAAAGCCCGCCAAAATAAATTGGCAGGCTTTGGTGAAAACTTACTGGCGAAGCCCAGTTCACCAGGCATTCAGCCAAGAAAAACAGGTTATTTTTTTCCAGTTTCAACGGGGAGCAATAAATCGCCCAACCGAAGCCCGGAGGCTATATTGTTTAAATAGTTCCGCATGATTTCTTTGGGTACATTTTTAAGGATTTCCCCGGAGCGATCCTCGATATTGAAATCGGATTGTATCGCTTCATAAAGGTATTCCCACACACTGTCCTGGATGTTCCCCAAGGACTGCTCAATGGTTTTTAACTGGCCGGTCTGCCCAAATTGCAAAGGGGCGGTAAAACCAAGCGTCTCGAAAAAATCAACCACTTCTTTTCGATCCACGATGCCGGACCACCCATCCCGCAAGGCATCTGCCGCCGATGCCGCCGATGCCGCGGTTTCAAATAAGTCGAAATCCTCATCGTCCAGCACCTCATTTTCGAGGAGATCGCTGATATCGTCTTTGGCCATCGCCGAAATGCCTGTTTTTGTGGCGTCCCAAACCTCCCCGGCATAACCGATGGCCATGTTGGAAAATTTGGACAGCGATTGTTTTATATCGTTGAGAATCTGTTCGTAATTGTTCCGCCTGTTTTCCTCCATCTCGCCCAGTAGGCCCTGCAATTCCCGCCTTGCCTCGGCCATTTGTTGCTCATAGGCTATTCGGCTTTGTTCGGCCCGCTCCGCCATTTCATTGGCAATCCGTTCCTGTTCCAAGCGCTTTTCCTCTTCCGCCCTCAATTTGGCCGCTTCTTCTTCCTTTTTTTTCTGCTCGGCTGCTTCGGCTTCCTGTTTCTTTTTTTCCTGGGCAGCTTTTGCTTCTTCCTGGCGTTTTTTCGCCTCTTCTTCTGCGAGGCGCTGTGCTTCCTGGCGCTTCCGCTCTTCCTCTTTGCGCTTGCGCTCCTGCTCTCTTTTAGCTTCATCCACACATCTGGTTTTTGCACTATCAAATCGTCCTTTCAAGCGGTTGTATTTGTCCATATACTTTGCATACGCCTTGTCTAACATTTCTTTGGTGGCATGCAAAACCTGGCCCTTCACATCCACTACATGTTGCTCGAACGAAACAGGTTCCTGGTTTTCGATTTCCGTTTTTGAACGCTTGCATTCGCTGCAAAACAAGCCGTTTTCTAAATCTGATTTTATCCGTTCGTATTCCGCATTATGGGCACGTATTTCATCATTGATTTTATCAGCTTCCGGGCAGGGTAGAGCTTGTGAAAAAAGGCTGTTTGCAGCTATAGCCCCAAATAAAACAATAAGGATCAGGTTGATGGTGACAGGTTGAGTTTTCATGGAAATTGAGTTAAAAGGATGAAAAAGGAAGGGTCGGGCCAAGTTGGTGCGCCGCCTTTCAAAAGTTTGGGCTTCCGAAAGGCAACGCAAGCTGGGAGACCTTATGGCCGGGCGATTTCATTCCCAGGCACGCTTAAGCCACGCTTCTCGTAGCGGTACACTGTCTTCTCCTGCTGGCAGAGTTGGGCCACCAATTGGGTGTGGTCGAGGTTAGAATTGTCCCGGCTGCACTTTCTCATCAGCTCGCTGGCCACATTTGCCAGGGCGGGGTTTCCATCGGCATACCGGCCAATCAAGGACAGGATGGCCTCTTTGTGTTTGGCCCGTTCGAAGGCGTAGGTAATGGCGGAGGTCAGTACCAATTCATAAGGGTTGTTTTCTTCGTCCTGCAATTCGGCGGGCAGGTTGATTTTCACCTCATGGGTAGCCTGTGAAATGGCGCTGTTAATTTGAAAGTTCAGGTTGGCATTGTCGTCCAGGATGTCAATCGAGTTGACAAAAAGGCTAACGGACAAATCAATATCAAGGTCGAAGGTAGCCACGCCTGCTGCGGCACTCAACACGGCGCCCAGGATGGCCATTTTCTTTTCATTTCTTTGGGTGGCCAGTTTGCTCTCTATTTCCCTGCTCATTTCCAGCATTTGGGAAGAAAACTCGTAAAAGTTCCTGTCCTGATCCCTCAGGCTGGCATCATTGGCCAATTCTGCCATGCACTGCTGGGCAAGGGTCGTTAAACTGGCATACCCGGTCTGGTTCATCTGCTGGGAGCAATTGGCAATGTGGGAAAACAAAACCTTCTTGGCCCTGGCCTTTGCCAAATCGCTGGCAATGATATCGTCCACTTTGAGCAGGGCGCTGTAAAACTGGTTCAGCGCCGCCGAATAGTTGCCGGTTTTTTCATACTGGCTGCCCGCTACGAAGTAATTCATGAGCACACCTGGTTTGTTGTAAAATGGGCCAGACAGTTTTTGCACCGCATTTTTTACATCAAAGCTCACATTGTCGTTGACGGACAGGAAACTCTTTTGCTGATCGAAATTATAAAAACGCAATACGTTCAATGCTGCGTCGCCAGGCTGCGCTTTCTTGTCCTTTTTGAGCACATAAAATTCCTCCCTGGCAAACAGATCCTTTGTATTGAAACCGTTGGCAACAGGGTGCATCTTTGACGATTTGCAAAGGGCCATCTGTTCATTGGACCGGCACTTCCCCCCGCCCGCATCGCTATTGATTTTTGATATTGATTTCATTTTGAAACCGGGGGCTGTCTTAAAGGCAATCCCCATATTGGAGGACTGCTTCATCATGGAACGCAGTACCGCCGTAAATATCTCTTCCAAATTCCCCGGGCTGAAAGGCCGCTGCCATTCTGCGGTTTTTACAGGCACCCGCTTGAGTTGGAAGTCCACGGATTTCCAGGAAAGGTTGCTTTGTATTTTGACGGCAATGGTTTTGCCATCTTTCCCGTCCAGCCTTTGTTTGGCCTTCTCAAGGTCATTAGCCCGGATTGATTTTCCATTGACTTCCTTGATAATATCGCCATTGCGGATGCCCTGTTTGTATTCCGGGGAGGACTCGGGCAAATTGGCCACCGTGATGCCTTCCGGCCCGGCTTCGATATACTTTGAAAAAGCGTTTACCTCCCGTTTGATTTCAATCTTAGGCACCCGGAAAGTATCCTTTGAGCAGGGCTTGCCGTCCCTGTAATAAGAGGCTACCACCGTCGTATCCAGCAGTTTCAGGGAAACGGCCAGGGCGGCCTGTGATGGGTGTTCCACCAAATCCACCGACAAATTGGATTTGCCAATGGTTGGGGCGTTTTCTTTCAGCACTAACTTGAACAACTGGTTGTAGTTCAGGTGCGTGGTTTCATCGTAAACGTTCACGATGCCCAGGTCAACCGGTAGGCCGGTGCGAAATTGTGCGAAGGAGGCCGCTGATACCATCAGTGCCAGGAGGGAAAGGATAAGGGAATGGAACCTGCTTTTCATGTCGTTAAATTTTAATGGTGAAAATTGAATTTGTTTGACTTGCAGGAGTGTGTTCCTTCCTTCTTTGGCTTGTTATCAAAAAATCTGAAAAAATTTTGTGGCGGGGTGTTAGCTTTCGGGCTTTGTTTCACCCTTAAAAATTTGACACTATGAAAAAGATGTTGGTTGTTTTGGTTTTTTGTTTTCCTCTATTGGTTTCGGCGCAGGTGCTGGATACTACAGATATGATGAGGGTGGTGGATAGTTTGATTGGAATGTCATATACTCTTATTGCCCAAGAACAGTTTGAGGTAGTGGCATTTTTTGACTGATATTTGTGACTAAAAACAACCACTATGATTGTAAAACACCACACTTGTGATAAATGCCAGAGCAAGAACATTGTCAAGAACGGCAAGAATCGCTCTGGCACCCAGACCTACAAATGCAAAGACTGTGGAGGCTACGGGGTACTTGACAGCAAGCAGCCGGGCCGTACTGTTGACAAAGAGGCGTTGGCAAAAGCCTACCGGGAACGACAGAGCCAAAGGGCCACTGGCCGCATCTTCAACGTCAGCCATTTCTTTGTCCAAACGGTGTTAAAAAAAAGCCCGTGACTTGGGCCCGTTCAAGGAAACGATTGACAGGGCATACCCCGGTGACATACTCGAAGTTGATGAGGTTTTTACATACATCTTGATGAAAATCAAGGAGATACGAATCTGGATAGCCCTTTGCCGGGAGACTAGGCAGATTGTCTCCTTTTTCATCGGGGACGGCTCGATGGAATCCTGCAAGCGCCTTTGGCGCAAGCTGCCCTACGGCTATCTGAGGTGCAACAGTTTCAGCGACTTCTGGCGCTCGTACAACTGCTTGCCGCCCGGGACGCATACAAAGGTCGGCAAGGAAACCGGGGAAACAGCGCACGTCGAGCGGCTCAACAACACCATCCGCCAAAGATTCAGCAGGATGGTGAGGAGATGCCTCTCCTTTTCGAAGAAGGAGTACATGCTCAACCTGCATTTCAAATTGTTTGCTTACTTCTACAATCTTGATTGTATCAGTTAAAAAATGCCACTACCCAGTTTGACGATGCTTTGGATGAGATTATTATTGCTGAAAAACTTGCCATAGAAAACATTGGACAAGACACTAAACTATATGGCGAGGTGTGCCTTTATTACGGTCTAATTTTAAGCCGCAAAGGAGATTATTTAAGTGCAGAAAAATGGTATCTTTTAGCAAAAGATATACGGAGAAAAATATATGGAGAAAGCCATGAGGCTTATGCTTGGTGCTTAAATAATCTTGCAGCAAATTATTTTCATTTAGGCGATTATAAAAATGCTGAATTTTATTGGCAAGAAGTAAAAGCTATAAGAGAAATAATCTTGGGAAAATGGCACAATGATTACGCATGGAGTCTTAATAATCTGGGAGCTTTATATTTAGCAATTGATAATTACGAGAAGGCTGAGCCATATTTTATTGATGCAAAAGCTGTTTGGGGTAAATTATTAGATAAAGAACAAAATAGCTTTGAAGCTTATGCATCATGCTTAAGCAATCTTGGGATTTTATATAAAAACAAGGGTGACTTTGAAAAAGCTGAGATGATCTTATTGGAGTCTAATAATATAAGGGAAAAAATTTTAGGCAAGGATCATCTTGATTATGCAAATGGTTTAGCTAATTTAGCAATACTAATGATAGATATGGGAAATTATAAAAATGCTGAACAACTTTTATCAGAAGCGATAGTAATTCGAGAAAAAAAGGAGGGAAAGTACCACCCTAATTTTGCATTTGATCTACAAAGTTTAGGTGTCTTGCAACAATCTTTGGGTAATTTTGAACAATCTGAAAATTTTTATACCGAATCTATGTCTATTATTGAAAAAATTTTTGGTAAAGAAAACCCTAACTTTGCAATGAT
Source organism: Lewinellaceae bacterium (assembly GCA_020636005.1). GTDB lineage: Bacteria > Bacteroidota > Bacteroidia > Chitinophagales > Saprospiraceae > UBA6168. The sequence continues at coordinate 432,411 of JACJYR010000004.1, read as the reverse complement.
CCTCTCTAACTTAGGGGGGTTATATGGAGAGATGGGCAATTATAAAAATGCAGAGATGCTTCTTATTGAATCTATGGAAATAAGAGAGAGGTTATTTGGAATTGAACATCCTGACTATGCTTCGACAGTAAACAATCTTGGAAATTTGTATTGGCTAATGGGCAATTTAGAAAAATCAGAATCCTTTTTAACTAAATCTAAATTAATAAGAGAAAAATCGTTAGGTCAACAACATCCTTTGTATGCAGAAACTTTAGTTAATTTGGCTAATTTATACTGGGAGATGAGGGATTTTGACAAGGCATATATATTGTATTTAAAAATTACAGCTATTTATCAGCTTCTAATTGAAAAAGCACTATTGCATTTATCAGTTCATGAATTAAACAACTATCTAAGAACATTTTCAATGCATCAATCTCAAATTCTCGCTTTTGCCCTACAGCTTTCATCTGAATCCCACCCACTTATCCAAACTTGTTACGACAACACCCTCTTCTACAAAGGCTTCCTCCTCAACGCCGCCAACCAAACCAAACACCTGGCTCTTTCCGACTCCACCGCCACCGAAAAATTCAACCTCCTGAAATCCTACCGCCGCCGCCTCGCCAACGAATACGCAAAACCCATCGCCGAGCGTGACAGCACCAAGGTCGCCGACCTCGAAGAAAAAGCCAACACCCTCGAAAAAGACCTCGCCCGCACCGTCGCCGGCTACGGCGAGGCTATGCGGCAGGTGAAATGGGACGAGGTGCAGGCGGCGCTAAAGCCCGACGAGGCCGCCATCGAATTCACCCATTTTCAATATTGGGACAAAAAGGCCACCGACTCCACCCTCTACGCCGCCCTCGTCCTGCGCCCAAAATGGGAGCAGCCCCGCATGGTCTATCTCTGCGAACAGCGCCAGCTCGACAGCCTGCTAAGCGGAGTGGATGCCACCGCCGCCGTGCAAAACCTCTACGCCCTGCGTGGCATCGAGCCGGGCGGCAAGGCCCCCTCCGCAGGACTCTACCGCCTCCTCTGGCAGCCCTTGGACAGCCTGCTCGACGGCGTGAAGACCGTCCACTTTTCCGCTTCCGGCTCGCTGCACCGTATCGCTTTTAACGCCATCCCAGCCCCCATGGCTCCCCTGAAGGGGGGAACGGACATGGGCGTATTGGCTGACCGCTACCAGTTGAACCAATTGTTCAGCACCCGCAGCCTCGTCGTGCCCAGTGTGGCACCAACGGCTGCCAACACGACCGCCACCCTGTTTGGCGGCATCAACTACGAGCCCATTTCCACAACCTTGGATAGCGTGGCCGCCGATTCCACCACCATTGCCTATACGCCGCTCAGCACCTCCCTGCTCAACCCCAACCGGGGCCACCGGGGTGAGGGCTGGCGCTACCTGCCCGGTACCAAGCAGGAAGTGGAGCGGCTGTCACAGTTACTTGAAAAGCAACACATCGGCACAGTGGCTTTCACCGACACCACGGCAACGGAAGAACACTTTAAATCGCTGGGCGTAGGCAGTCCCTCGCCCACCATCCTGCACATTGCCACGCACGGCTTTTTCTTCCCCGACCCGGCGCAGCGGAAAGAGCGCAGCATGGACTTCGGCGGCAACACCTCCATCCCACTCTCCGAGCACCCGCTCATGCGCTCCGGCCTGGTGCTGGCCGGGGCCAACCAGGCCTGGAAGGAGGGCAAGCCCTTTCCCGGCCGGGAGGACGGCATCCTCACCGCCTACGAAATCGCCCAGGTAAACCTCACCGGCACCAAGCTGGCCGTGCTCTCCGCCTGCGAGACCGGCCTCGGCGACATCCAGGGCACGGAAGGTGTGATGGGACTGCAACGTGCCTTCAAAATGGCAGGGGTGGAGAAGCTCATCGTCAGCCTGTGGCCGGTAAAAGACAAGGAGTCTGTCGTGTTTATGGACCTGTTTTACACCAAATGGCTAAAGGAAGGGAAGGAAATCCGGGAAGCATTTTACGAAACGCAGCAGTGGATGCGGGAGCGGTACAAGGATCCGTTTGTTTGGGCGGGGTTTGTGCTGGTGGAGTGAGGAACAGCGGCTAAGATCCAGGTAGGGTGGCAACCTTGGGCCAACGCCCAACTTTCACACCAAGTGTAAAAAATAAAGCCCCACGGCAAAATGCCATGGGGACTGTGCTTAATGTGGTTTAAATAATGGTTTTGAAAACGGTTTATTTGTTCTTCGAGATGCATACGAAATGTCCCCCGCAGGAAATGTCAACAGTCCATCTGTTGACTTTGCCCGAAGGGGAGACAGCAGTGATGGCATGAAATCCGGTCGGAACTTCCAAAAATCTGTTTTCTTTGCCATTAATATATCCTGCAAAAATGCCATTGATACTGATAGCCATTCGCTCTTGCGAAGGGTTGATGATTTGTATTTCGCCTGCACAGCTATTGGTTGAGAAGTTGACCTCATTCAGATGATTCATGTCAATACTACCCTTGGCATTAACATTGGCAAGAATCAACATAAACGCAGCAAGGATAAGGGAAAGGCTGGGTGAATTTTTCATGACTGATTAATTTGTGCCTACACTATCGCTTTCGGCAGTTTGCGTCCTGCTATTAAATATCAGAGTTTCGGAAAATCTCTGCAGAATACATTAGAATGCATCCTTCCGTCTGTTCCAATATGCCTGCACCTGTTATCGCTTTGAGTGTTGTTTTTTTTCAAAGCAAGCATGCGGCCTGACGCACAAAGGCCAGGTGGACGGAATCCACCTGGCCTATATTCATGCCTGTAAAGACTAATCTTTTTTGTTTATCAATCGGTCGTTTTCAAGGTAACCGTATCATCACAGGATACCCATGGAGACCAGTACTGATAGAAGCCGTTCGACCAGGTTACCTGTACATAGTTTGAACCTCTCGGTACGTCGAAATATTCGTAGTCTTTGCCATCCACTGTACCAACATAGTAGCCATTGATGTGGACTACCACCGGAAAGCAGGAACGGTTGACGATTTTTACCTCTCCTTCACACACATCATCGTTGATTTCGAGTGCGTACGGGCTTCCGTTGGTGGGTAGCACTGTAGCTGCGAAAGAATTAATGCTGAGCATGGAAGCTGAAAGGATGATTGCGAACTGAAGATTTTTTACCGTTTTCATGATCTGAGTTTTTTTTTGCCTACCCTGACGCTTTCGGCTTTTGCGCCCTACTTCTTTTTCAGGAGTTTCGGGTTTCCTCCCTGCAAGCAATGTTGAAAGTTTCATCGTTGCTTACGTCCGTAGGTACCGGCCCCCTTGGCGCTGTTATCAGTTTTTGAAAAAAAATTTCCAACTTTTGTATTGCATACCTTTGATAACATAAGGCCTCCCATTCACACTTACTTTTGAACCAGTTATTCTACCGCCATGCTTTTACCTGATTTTCAAATATTTGTCATCTGCTTGTGCCTGCTGCCCAATTGGCATACCCATGCCCAGCCCCGGAAACTCGCCCTATTGGTCGGTATAAGCAACTACCCTGCTTCCTCCGGCTGGAAAAACCTGCATTCCGCAAATGACCTGGCATTGCTTAAGGAAGTGTTGATTGGCCACGGATATGACGTCCAACTATTGGAAGATGGGAATGCAACAAAGCAGGGCATTTTGGAAGCACTTGCCCAGGATGCACTTGCCCTTCAGCCGGGCGATCTGTTCCACTTCCATTTCTCCGGCCACGGCCAGCAAGTCGTTGATACGGGAAACGATGAATTTGATGGCCTGGACGAAGCACTTGTGCCATTTGATGCCAAAGCATTTTATGGCAACGGTTATACTGGCCAAAACCATCTGTTGGACGATGAACTGCGCATGGCCCTAATTCGTATCCGGGAAAAAATCGGCCCCACAGGTCAAGCGTTCGTAACCTTGGACGCATGCCATTCCGGAACAGCCACAAGGAGTATGTCCGTTTGCCGGGGCACAGATACCATATTGGCCCCTCCTGATTTCCAGCCCAACGATGCTACTGATCTAGACGATATGCTCGACGTGGAAGATAACCGCTCGAATTTGGCCCCTATAGTCGTGTTTTCTGCTACCTCGGCACGGCAAGCCAACTGGGAGTTCCCAGCCCCGGATGGGAAACGCTATGGCCCATTGAGTTTTGCGCTTTCAAAAGTCATGGACGAAAAGCCGCAGACCACCTTCAAAGGGCTTTTTGATGAAGTTCGTTCTGAAATGGCTGTGATAGCTCCTCGCCAAACACCCTGCGCAGAAGGCTCTGTAAACCTGGTCATCGGGGAAAACAAAATCTTTGAACAGGAATCGCTGCATTTTGAAGTAGTTAGGATCGGCAACAAAAGTGAGGTGCAAATTAATGGGGGCCTACTTCAGCAAATACGCCCGGGCACTAAGTTGTTCTTTTACCAGCCCGATACCTGGCATCCTGGAAAAACCCCGCCAATAGTATCGGGAATTGTCTCTTATAGCGAGTTGATTCGTGCGGATGTTGAGTTGGAAGCCCCCATTGACAAGGAAACAATCGCGCCTGCCTGGGCCTTCGTAGCCGGGCAGCAACTTGGCGATTCCCGCCTATTCATCCAATTACACCTTCCCAACCACAAAGCACTCGAAGATGAGTTCAAAAACCAGTTGACCGATTTTCCCAATGTCATCTTGGTAACGGAAAATTTTGACCTATTGCTTGAAGAAACAGAAGCCGGCCAGTTTCGCCTGTCCACATACGATGAAGTTGTTCTCTGCGAGGAAACATTCACTACCCCTTTTGCTGACGCAGCTTATCTGCTGGAGGAGGTTATCCTTAAATTTTTCCGGTACAAATTCCTGAAGGAACTTCAATACGAAGACCCCTGGTTGAAAGTGGCCCTGAACATCATTCCTGCCAATGAACCTTCAAATTTTAACTATGACAATGGGTTTGCTGAACTGGAAGTGGGAGAACAATTTTTTATAGAAGTAACAAATAAGGGGGATAAGGCTTGTTACATCAACCTATTGGATATCCAACCAAATGCTATCGTAACGCCGCTCGTCCCTGGCGTGGCCGGGGACTTTCAACCTGGAGATTTATTGCTGGAACCCGGCCAGACCAAACGGCTTAAATCCAATAACGGTATTGACTTTTGGCAGGCTGATTTGCCTTTGGGTTTCGATATTTTAAAACTCATTGCCACCGACGAGCCTATAGACCTCCGGGCTATATTGGCCGCAAGGGGGAATACAAAGGAAGCAAATCCACTTCTTCAAGCATTTAACAGTGCTTTCTCCATGCAGCAAAGAGGTGCCCATACAGAAAGCTTGCCGTCCGGGGCGGCAACTGTTGCTTCGGTTGTCATTAGAATTAGGTAAACTGTTATTCTATTGAGGACTTAGAGAACCTTTTTGGGGAGGCAAAAGAAAAGACGCTTACTTGTGGTACAATCACAATGGAGTGTATTTATGCGTATTCCGATATGTGCTGACAGGGACGGTGACAGTGCCTGCCGGGCAAACGTTCCTTAGCAATCTTTCGCTTGAGTTCTTCCGGGTAGCGGCCCCACGGCGTTACTTTTTTCGCTCATGTTCTGTAAATGCTGATTTACCGTTAAGTGACGGGGTGACTTCGAAGTCACCCCGTCACTTTCACAGACCTTTTCAGCAACAAGAGAACATGAGCGACTTTTTTAATTTATCCTGTTCACGGCTTTAATCGTTTTTGTGTAAAGCAATTTAGGACGAGTCAAAGCATGTAAAGGCGGTTTTCTCTGCAAAAGAAGATAGCCTTACTCCCCAGTTTTCTCAAGTTTACCTTAGTAGAAATTAAGTCTTTTAGTTCTTGCAAGTTTGCAACTTGTAAGGCTTCACATGAGCGGTTTTGCTGGTTTTTTTTCCACCAAAGCCAGTATTTTCGGACAAGAACTAAATGCTAATTTGCCAATTCCCAGTTGTTTGAAGTAAAAGACTATCTGCAATCGTTCTGCGATGAACAACGAAATTTATAACTGGCTGAAAAACTGGTACTTATTGTTTTCGTTGTTAGAAGTCTTCTACCCCTTTTATAGACAATCGTCATTAAAAGTCATTGGTCATTGATGTCATTTTATTGAAAATCAGCGGCTTAGGGTTTTTCCCCAATCAATTTTTTATGCAACTATCTATAAAGAATAACCTAAAGTTCGAGCAAGTATCGGACTGCAAAAATGACGTTTATTGAAGAGCTGGTATTGGAGGATGGCCTCGGTTTACTCAGTCTTCCGGACATGGGCGCCATGAAATTTGCTGCTGTCGCAGGCAGGTGGGAGGAAACGGGAATTTTATGATTTATACTTCCTGCTGCACCGGTTTAACCTGGACGAACTGAGCAGGAACGATAGCTTTAACAAGTAAGCAGCCTCGTCCTCAACGGCTGGAAGCGGGTGTTAAATAAAAGCAAAGCTGACCTTGGTTGCTGTTGGCAAAGGGTTTAGGGAATGTACAAATGCGGCCTGTACAGCGAAAGTGGCCGCCCTTTTTATTAGAAACAGTTTTAGATTTGACCCATGCAGCTATTTAATTTTTCCAAAGCAGAGGGTAAATGGTTTGGCTGGAAGATATACCATGCTGTCTCTTACCTTGTAACGCTTTACCTTTTGGTGGCCATTTTATGTTTGATCAACTATGAAGAAATGGAAATGGGTATCATGCTGGTTGTACTTCTTTCTAGCATACCAGTTCTATTGCTATGGAGGATGCCTTTTACTGCCGTGAAAATTGACATGGGACGAAGGGCAATTTTGTACAAGAGATTTTTGGGTAGAGTCAGGGAACTCGGTTTTGATTCGATTACTAGATATACCAAGTACAATTCTTATGACGCCATTAACGTGTACACCAACAATGTCGGCGATACCGTCACAGTAAAAAATCAGCCTGGATATGACGAATTACTGGAATGGTTGACGGAAGAAAAACCTGCTGTGGAAGCGGGATGCCGGAACTTGCGGTGGGGTAGGAAGGATTTTCTTTGGATTGCTTTGTTCGTATTTGTCCCTATATCTGTAAAGAAATACGAAAGGGAGTTGGATGGGTTCACCAGGTCGCTGTTCCCGTTCAAGGCAGGAGAGACCGTTGAGGTGTCGGGCACCTTCCTGAAAAGCCATCGCAGACAGCGTTCCAGGGACTATGGGCCGTATGGTTTCATGAGTTTTGAATTGAAGGAATATCCAGGGATTCGGTTCAATGCCAGCACCCATTTGCCGGATGAGGTTTTCTTGATGAAGGAGGGTAAGAGCCTGGTGGATTCAGTGGTTTACCTCACCGTCAGCCAATCGGATATGGAACGGATTCATCGCCACTTTTTGCTGTTTGGGAAGGAAAGCGTCCGCACCTACGAGGTGCGAACAGGCCATGAAAAGCTGCTGAAGAAGGACATCGGCCCCCAGGACGCTGTGCGGGCGGGCTTCGAATAACAGTTCCTTCCGACCGGGACCTAATGCGGGGAAGGCGGTGGCCTTTCCGGCGACGGCCAGCGCATCGGGCAATTGGCTTGTATGCTCCGTTAAGAGACAATCAAAGCACAGCACACATTAGACATCTTGTAACCCGTTTCAACGGGTGGCAAGGCTTCCTCAACTGGCAAGCAGCTAAGCCATTTTCCCCAGGAACCTTTCCACCTGCCTCCGGTGCCTGAGCACATGCACAATAGCATGTTCTATCAATTGCTCCACATCGTACAACTGCCCCCAACGCACCATGATTTTTTGCTGGTTGTCCAATTCCTCTACGGCCAGGCCGGGGTAATCTTCAAAAAGCTGCACGGCGTAGTTGAACATGCTGTTCAGGGCGAGCCGGTATTTGTTGGGCGTTTCGAGCCGTTCCTTGTCGTAGTATTTAAGGTCTTCGCCCATTTTCCGGCGAATCTCCACGATGTAATTATGCCCGGTGCTCACCACATGCGCAAGGATGGTTTGTATCGAACGGCAGTTTTCATCTTTGGTGTGGCGGTCCATGATGGTGGTCAGGTCGGTAGCCTTGATGGTCCGAATCACGTCCTTCAGCTCCGACACGGTCCGCTGGCATATGGTCTTCCCTTCAAAGCACACCCTTCTGCTCAGTTGGACCTCACTGCTAAGGGGTATCGGCTTTGTATAACTTCGATTGTTCAAGCCGCCGGGCTCAGAAAAGAGATGGTGATGTTAGCATCGTTCTTTTGATTGATAAGCACTACGCCAATGGATACAATTTCATCTACAACTAAAATTTATGGAAATAGTGAAGTCCACCTTGATTGGCCTCCCATTCCGTGTTCCTGGTTCCCATTTGGGCATCATTTTCACCAAACGTATTGCCTCTTCGCCACAGCCGGCACCAATGTCTTCGACAACTTTTATATTAGTGATAGTACCGTCCTTTTCAATAGAAAAATTCACCAATACCGTCCCTTTTACTTTATTTGCTTTTGCCAAGTCTGGATATTCAATATTGGCATCAATGAACGACTCAAAAAGCTCATGTGAACATTTCTTCTTTACCTGATAGTCGGTCTCGTTTTCACATCCAGGAAACATGGGGCCTTCAAAAACAGCCATAGGATTGTTTCTCCCTCCGGGGTGGACGCTGTTCCTTTCAGAAGCATTGTTGTGCGGTGGGTTTGAATGAATTTGCTTTTGCTCTTCCTCCCTTTCCTTGATTTTGGTAAAAATTTTCCTTAAATCTTCTGGTGGAAACCTTATCATCGCTCCATCCTTAATTTTGAAGTCAACAGTGACATATGCGTAAGAACGGATCTTGATGCCCTTCATCTCCCCTGGATCCCATTTAGGCATGGTACGAATGACACGGATTGCCTCCTCTACAAATTCTGGTTTATCCGCAGGTTCTGATACTTTGAAGTCTGAAATTGTACCATCTTTTTCCACAAGGATTCTTAAATTAACGTTCCCCTCTGTTCCGTTTCGCAAAGCAGTAGCCGGATACTGCAGATTGTCATAAATGAATTCGTGCATAAGGTCGTGTGCACAAAAGTTGAAAAGGAACACAGAATCCTCTTGCCCATAACAGCCGGGGAAGGTTGGGTTCTTTTCAGGACGATTAAATATTTCATTGGAAGCCTTTATTTCTTCTGTTGACATTGACTCTTGGGCGGACATCCCAGAAAGGCAGCTGAAAAAAATAACAAATTGGATGATGTTCTTCATGTGTTGTATAGATTAGTTTGAGAGTAGCCAAACATAAATTGGAAGTAAAATCGGATAACTTGGGTTTTTGAGGGCACGTTTTCTATTTTTTAACACTTCTCTAAATATTTTACTCTGGCACCAGCCACCAGTTTTCTCAAGTTTACCTTAGCAGAATTTAAGTCTTTTAGTTCTTGCAAGTTTGCAAACTTGCAAGAACACCTGAAAATGACATTGAGCCACATCAAGCGCTTCCACCACAGGCGTGTGCAAAAGCCCATTATGTTTATCCTTGGCCTTGCCAATCCGTTGGCCGGTCGGATGGCCGTACAGGTCCACCAGGAAAGGAAAACCTTTGGGCAACAGTTCATTAACTTTTTGGATATAAGAATTGGCGAGTTCCTCCCTCTTCCCGGATTTGACAATTCGGCGGCGGTTGAGTTCAAAGGTAGGCCTGAAGCGTTCCCGGATGCCAGTCTCCGGGTTGGTCTGATAAAAAGAAATGCGCCACCGATCTATTTCGCCCTCCTTTGATATTTCTATAGATGCTGGCGACCAGGCGCAAACATTTTTTTTCATTAGCCTATACATTCTTAAATAAACCTGGCCAAAACTGGGACAGTTAAGAATTAGCTAATGTTCTGATAATCAATTATTTAAGATCAACTTGGTCGGGGTGAGAGGATTCGAACCTCCGGCCTCGTCGTCCCGAACGACGCGCGCTACCGGGCTGCGCTACACCCCGAATTGAAGTTTTGAGTTTTGAGTTGGCAACTCATAACCCATAACTCATAACCAACATCGAGCCACCCAGGAGACTCGAACTCCCGACCCACGCATTACGAATGCGTTGCTCTACCAACTGAGCTAGGGTGGCAACTTTTCAAAGACCGCTTCTTTTAGCGAGGCGCAAATTTATAATATCTTCTTTCAGAATGGCAAGGGTCAATTCAAAATTCTCTATATATTTTTCAAATAAAAAAAAGCGGGGCAACCGGCGTGCTGAGCAATAAAAAACCATTGCCCGAAGGCAATGGCTCCACACGCTCTAAAACATTAGTTATGAAAAATTTGGACTATTTACTTGGAAATTACATTCCCTGAGCCGGAGATTTTAGATTTTACCCTTGCGTCGCCCTTGTAATACACATCGCCGCTGCCTGCAATGGCCACTTCCAGGTCTTCTTTTGCATTAACCGAAGCATCGCCCGAACCGGAAATGCGGACGGAGCAACTGTTGGATTGCAGATCGAAGGCTGATATGTCGCCGGAGCCGGAAATGCGCATGGAACAATCGCCGGTGCTTCCTCCCAATTCCATATTCCCCGAACCGCTGATGGCTGCTTCCAGGGATTTTGAACTGGCATCCAGGTGGATGTTTCCAGACCCGCTGACGGCCAACTGCAGCTCGCCTACACCGGTAAAGGTATTTTCCCCTTTAACCGAGCCAGACCCGCTGACGGCCACTTCGGTCAGTTCAGGGATGGTCACCCAGATTTTGATGTCTTCGTAGTTCCTGACGTTTTTATCAAATTTTATTTTCCAAACACCATCTTTTACTTCCCTTGAAAGGATGTCGAGGATGTTTTGCTGGGCTTCCACCTTGACAGATTGTGGGCTGCCCTGGCGCAGGTAAACGTTGCCGCTGATAGCGAGTGCCAGGCCGTCGAAAGCGGGCAGTTCAATGGTTTTTGTCACTTTCGGCCCTTCTCCTTTGATGCCAGTGCCCCAATTCTGAGATTCAAGGTTGCAGGAGATCAACAGGGAAAATAAAAGCAGTAAAGCGAAAACTGGATTGTTTTTCATACAGACCGGATTTAGGATCGAAGGAATCATAAAATGACGATTTCATTTTTAAAAAACCTTTTCTCACAGCGGCTTTCTAAAGTAAAACGGACAAGTTAGGATTCACTCGTTACTTAATTGGTGAATGTGATAATGACAGGAGCTTGGACATGGAGTTGCGCAGTCCGGTTACAATTTTCGAAAAAAAAAGCCCGCCAGGTATTGCAACCGGGCGGGCTTAGTTAGTAGTTGCATGAAGTGGTTTGATTTGCCTGGAATCAAACAATTACTTACTACTGTTTGTATCCCAGGAAGAAAGGTCCACTACAAACCCGTCCATTTTCTTTTTCTTTTTCAAATTGGCTTTATAAATATCGGCCTCTCCCTGGGTGGCAAAAGTGCCGAGGATAACTTTATAGAGCATATCATTGGCACCTGCTTTTTCAACACTGACCAGGATATTGTCAAACCAGTCTCCCTGTAGTTCGGCAATTTTTTTAAACAAGGCATCCTGGGTGGAGAGTGCTGCCACCTGTACCCCAAAGCCTTTCTTTTCGGGCCTTTTCAGTTCGATTTGATACAGATCGTAGGGCTGGTAGTCCTTGCCTACCACCCTTACCGCTTTTCCAACACTGGGTGCAGCATTGTCGCTGACGGGCGCGGCCTTGGCCGTGTCTGCCGCTTTGGCAGCAGTTTTTACCGGTGGGGTGGGTTTCTCGTTCACCGCTAAATTTTTGGAAGTCTTGTCTTCCGCATTTACGACTTCTTCTTTTTTCTTTTCGGGTTTTGCTGCTGGTTTTTCCACTGGTTTTTCAGCAGGCTCATTGGCCGGGATTTGCTCTTCGGAGGGTTTTGGCTGATCCCCGGCCTTGGCAACTGCCTCCGTTTGGGCTGGTTTTTCGTTGACCACTTCCAATTTTACCCTGGCGGAACCGTCGGCATCGAGCCCTATTTGGCGGGCGGCTTCTTTGGATAGCTCAACGATGCGACCGCTGATAAAAGGTCCCCTGTCATTGATCCTTACCACCACAGATTTGTTGTTGTCCATTCGGGTGATCCGGACAGAAGTGCCAAAGGGCAGGGTTTTGTGGGCTGCCGTCAATTTGCCTTTGTCGTACAGTTCGCCGCTGGCAGTGGGTTTGCCGTGGAACAGGTCAGAGTAAAAAGAGGCAATCCCATATTCGTCTTCTTGTGAAAACAGGGAAGTTGCAAACAGGATGTTCAGGAGAAAAATTTTGATAATACTTTTCATGTCAGCATGTTTAGTGAAAAAAATCTGGTTGTAAAGATGTGTAAAAATCCTACCAAAAGTTACGAAATTACTTTTGTCCCTTGGGGGGAGAATAACTTAAAACGGCGATCTTAAAGTGTGCAGGAGGGCTTTGAAGACCAAACATAGCACATTGTTGTAACTTTGCAATGGTTTTTACTGTTTGGCTTGGATAAAAACAATCCGGAAAATGCACAGGATTATTCAGAAAACAATCAAAAATTTTCAACCATGAGCAAACATGGAAGGGTACTGGTGGCCATGAGCGGCGGCATTGACAGCACCGTGACGGCGATGCTGATGCACGAGGAGGGCTACGAAGTAGTGGGCATCACCATGAAAACCTGGGATTATGCAACCTCCGGCGGCAGTTCCAAGGAAACCGGTTGCTGTAGCCTGGACTCCATCAACGATGCCAGGAAGGTGGCCGTTGACATGGGCTTCCACCATTTCATCGTGGATATCCGGGAAGAGTTTGGCGACTATGTCATTGACAATTTTGTGGAGGAATACATGGCCGGGCGCACCCCGAACCCTTGTGTGCTGTGCAATACGCACATCAAGTGGAATGCGCTGCTGAAAAGAGCAGATGCCCTGGATTGCGGGTTTATCGCCACTGGCCACTACGCTATTATCAATGAAAAGGATGGGCGGAAATTCATCTCCAGGGCGGTGGATCGGCAAAAGGACCAGTCGTACGTGCTGTGGGGCCTCGACCAGGAATGCCTCTCCCGCAGCCGTTTCCCGTTGGGCAGGATGACCAAGCCTGAAGTGCGCCAGATAGCCTTCGACAGGGGGTATGCAGAGCTGTCCAAAAAAGGGGAGAGCTATGAAATTTGCTTCGTGCCCGACAACGACTATCGCAGTTTCCTTAAAAGAAGGGTAGAAGGGTTGGAAGAAAGCCTGGCGGGCGGCAGGTTCGTTAACACCAAAGGGGAAGTGTTGGGCGAGCACCAGGGATACCCATTTTATACCATTGGCCAAAGAAAAGGGCTTGGCATGGCCTTCGGGCAGCCTATGTTTGTCACCGAAATTTTGCCCGAAACAAACACGGTGGTACTGGGCCTGGAAGATGACCTGATCAGGAACCAGATGAAGGTCGGGCAGGTCAACTCCATGAAGTACGAGGCGATACCCGACGGCCTGGAAACAGTGACCAAAGTGAGGTACCGGGACAACGGGACCTACAGCATCCTTAGAAATGAGGATCAGCAGGTCAGGGTAGAGTTTTTGGCCAATGTAAAAGGTATCGCCCCCGGGCAATCTGCTGTGTTTTACGAAGGGGACGATGTGGTGGGCGGCGGCATTATTTACAAATAAAATATTTATGGATAAACCGTTAACTGTATGAAAACAGCGTTTGTTGGCCTCGCTTGCGCAAGCTTGTTCCTGGCTTTTTCTTCCTGTAAAACCACCCCGGATAATTTTTCGGTCGAGCAAGTTGGCGAAGAATATTACCCTTTGGAAGTTGGTAAATATTGGATTTACGAAGTGGATTCCACGATTTACGATCCGACCGGCGACACCATGATCAGTTTTTCCAAAACCTTGATGAAAGAGGAAATAACGGATACCATCTTGGACTACCTCGGCAACGTAATTTACCGCTTTGAACGCTATGAAAGAAAGGCGGACACCTTGCCCTGGAACGTTTCGAAGGTTTTCACTGCATCCATTGACGGGAACCTGGCCATACGGACAGAAGACAATCTTCGGTTCATAAAAATGACTTTTCCGCTGCGGGTAAACAATCGCTGGGACGGCAATTTGTATTTCGATAATGGGTTGATTGTCACCGTGGCCGGGGAGAGTGTGGAGATGTTTAAAAGCTGGAGCTATAGGGTGAAGGCGCTGGGTGTCCAGGACACGGTCGGGGGCCAAAGCTTTGGCGATGTGGCGGTGATCCAGGAGGCCGATGCTGAAAACCAAATAGAGCTGCGCCGTTCATTTTCAACTTATGCCAAAGGCATTGGCCTGATAGCAAGGGAAATGTGGATACTGGACACCCAATGCATCGAGTCCTGCGATGGGCAAACCTGGGAGGAAAAGGCCGAAAAGGGCTTTATCCTCCACCAAACAATGCTTGAACACAACTGATGAAAGATCAACTGGTTGCGATTGGTTTCACCAAAAAAACGCACGGCGCCGGAGGCGAAGTAAAAGTGGTGGTGAAGGAAGAATACCTGGAAGATTTCCTGGAGGCCGATGTCGTCTTTATTCCCTTGCAGGGAAAGCCTGCCCCATTTTTTTTGGAACACGTCAGGGAAGCGGGCGACCTGCTGGCAAAATTTGAAGAAATTGACTCACCCTCTGCCGCTGCTTCCATCACTTCCAAAGAACTGTTTCTGCGGGAGCAGGATCTGCACCATTTCTTTGAAATTCCTGCCGAAGAACTCCACTTCAGCGTCCTGAAAGGATATGAACTGGTGGATGAGGAAAAAGGCAGCATCGGCCAAATTTTGGATATTGTGGAACTGCCCCAACAGGAACTGGCCCAAGTGGTTGCCGGGGGAAAGGAAGTCCTCATCCCGCTGCATGATGATTTAATCGTAAAGATTGACCGGAAACAAAAAAAAATAACCCTTCGGCTGCCCGAAGGGTTATTGGATCTTTAGACGCTGCGGGGCTTATAGCACCTCGTCCGGATTCCTGCCGCCCAGCAGGAAGTCCTGGTATTCCTTCAGTTCGTCCCATTTCCCATCGGCGGCCAATTCGGCTTGTTTTGGCCAGGTATCCGGTTTGGAAATGCGGTAGTTTGGCCCTGCTTCGTCCAGCATTTTTTGCAGGAACTCTACGCTGGTTTGCGACAACTGCCGCCAGGTCCATATTCCTTTATTGTTGCATAGTTTTTCGATTTTTGGCCCGATGCCTTCCACTTTTTTCAGGTCGTCGGGGTTGGGTGGAGGCCCTGCGGCCCTGCCCATGGCAATACCGGCACCAGCAACGGCTGCGGCGGAGAGATTCTCCTCACATTTTTCCAGTTTGAATTTCAGCCCAGAGATGTCGCCTTCCAGGCTCCTGACTTTCTTGTGGAGTTGGGCGTTTTCCTTCTCCAGTTCCTCGCTTTTATAGCGCAGGCTGGCATGGTCTTTTTCCAGGTCGCGGTGGAGTGCTTTCAGACGGTCGTGTTCTGCCTGAAGTTCCAGGTATAGTTTGCGCCATTTATACCAAAGGATGTAGCCCAACAATAAGCCGAGCAGGAATGCTATCAAAAGCATCAACAAGATTTCGATGGTGTGGTCCGTATAGGTGAGACTGCCAGGACCCTGAGTTATATCTTGAAACATAATGGTTGAAATTTTTTTGTTTTGTGAATATGGTTAAAAATTTGGGTGGCACGGGCCGTCAATTTTCATGCAGCACGAGCACCACCCGCCGGTTTTGCCGGTTGCCCTCTTCCGTTTCATTGCTGGCCACAGGTTCGGTTTCTCCTTTTGATTCCAGGGAAATGCGGGTCTTTTTGATCCCCTTTTTCACCAGGATTTCCTGGATGTGCCGTGCCCTGGCCATGCCAAGGGCCATGTTAAACTCTTCCGAACCGGCGCTGTCCGTGTGACCCGTTATCATCACCGTTTCAGTTGTTTTTTTCAACCGCTCCGCCAATTTGCCAAGGTATTCATCTACTCTTGGGTCTGGCTCCCGGGTAGAGCTTCCATAAGGGAACAGGATGGTGATGGTATTGGCCACTTCGATAACCTCCACGGTGTCGTTCGATACGGGCTTCTTGAAACTGAAAGTGGCCGCCTCGAACAATTTACCCTGGATGCCCTCTGGTGCAGTAGCAACCATCCGGGACGACTCGACCACCCGCTCGGTAGCCAATGGCGGCACTAGGAGGGCTTTGACTTTGGCAGCCCTGGCAAGCCCCATGTTGGTAAAACCTGGCGGTGCCTTTTCATCGGCGTAGAAAAGGCCCACGATTTCGAGTAGGGAACCTTCGGGAAGGGCTTTGAGCAGCGAATCCCGGTAGGCTGGAAAGGTCGGGCGGGTAATGGCTTCCGCCTCAGACCATTTGAAAACTAAGGGGCGGTTATCGACTGGGGGTGTGACGGGTGGCTGTTCGGTTTGTTCTGTGCCGCATTTTTGTTTAATGTAGCAAACATACCACCGTTGACACACGAAGCACCAGATAATAAACAACCCGATGGGAAGTAGTGCTAAACGTGGAAACATAGTATGGATAGTATTTATAAAGTGAATAAATAGCTCTTGTCAAAATCGGGCGGAAGGGTGTCATCTTTTCCTCTGACAGCGCCAAATGTAATTATTCTGTCAAAGAAAGATTAAAAATTTCCCGGGAATTTCCCTGGATAATAAAATATCTTGTAGTTAAATTTTTTAAATACACCAAATTTTAATTATTAGGCTTATATAAAGTTACTGTTTTGTTAGGTGGGCATCAAGTCATTGTTAAGCAGCAGGCTCGAAATAACTTGTTGGGGAGATGGAATAGGTTGGGCGCCTAAACATCCCAACCCTTTCAACTGGATTCTGGTGTTGCTATTCAAAACTAGTAACCATGCCTGGATCAGTGCAGTGGAGAGATGGTCAGCCCTGGAATATTTGTTATGGTTGCAGCCTCTTCCAATGAAACTTTCAACAAGGAAGCCTTCATTTCCAACAGCGTTTTTTCAACGGCGCTTCTGCGGATACTGATATCAATCGTCGGAGATGCGCCAAAATCCTGATCCAATATCTCAATGCCCTGTTTTTTCACGGTGTTCATCAGTTCGCCCATGATGCCATAATCAAATGCCAGCCTGAATGTTGACCCGATAATCTTTTCAACAATTGCTGCCGATTCAATTGCTGCTTGCGCACTTGATTTATAGGCATTGATCAGGCCGGAGGTGCCCAGCAAGGTACCGCCGAAATAGCGCACTACGACGATGAACACATTGGTAAGGCTGAAACTGTCAATTTGTCCAAGGATGGGCCTGCCGGCGGTGCCGGATGGCTCGCCGTCGTCGTTTGCCCGGTAATTGTTTTCGTCCAGTCCTATCCGGTAGGCATAGCAATGATGCCGGGCCTTTGGGTGTTGTTTTTTGACTGTTTCGAGATGGGCTTGCCAGTCAAGCTCGTTTTCCAGTGGAAAGGCATAGGCAATGAACCTGCTCCCCCTGTCCTTGTATTCACCGGTAGCAGGGGCTTCCAATGTCAGGTAGGCGTCTTCCACTAAAGTTGGCTGGCTGGAATGAAGGATTCGATATGTTCCACCAGGTCGTCAAGTTCCCAGGCTTTTTCCAGTTTATACTGGCCTATTTCTGTCCGGCAAAGGGAGGAAAGGTAAGCCCCTGATCGGAGCGCTTTTCCAAAATCGTTGGCCAAAGAACGGATATAGGTACCCTTGCTGCATTTTACCTGAAAGGTCAGCACAGGTAATTCAATCTTGGTGATATCTAATTCGTAAATCGTCACCGGTCGTGGCTGTACTTCGATGGTGATGCCCTGCCGGGCCTTTTTATAGAGGGGCTGCCCATCCACTTTGATGGCCGAGTACATCGGCGGCATTTGTTCGATGGGGCCGATGAATTGTTTCCGGGCTTCTTCGATTGCCTCGGGGGTGATGTGGTCAAAAGGAAAGGTAGCGTCTGGTTCCGACTCGGCATCGTAGGAAGGAGTGGTTGCGCCCAGGGTAAAGGTGCCCGTGTAGGTTTTTGGCAAGCCTTGATAATCGGAAAGGGTCTTGGTTTTTTTGCCTGTGCAAACAATGAGCAGGCCTGTTGCCATTGGGTCGAGGGTGCCGGCGTGGCCTACCTTAATTTTTTTTACCCCCAGGTTGTGCTTGATACTGGTGCGGATTTTATTGACAACGTCGAAAGAACTCCAGCCCAATGGCTTGTTGACTAAGATACAGGTGCCGTCCAACAACTTTCGACTCGGCAAAGGATCTTCCATGTAATATTGATTAGTTAAGGATTGAAGGAATAAAGAGTGACCATTTTTTTAGAAAAAACCCAATTGTTGCCGCTGAAAAATTAACCAGGTTTACTAGAAGCGAAATGGTAAATTCATTTATTCATTGTTGCTAAACAAAGGGTGAAGGGGCCTGTGAATCATAGAGGACTACCTGCTTCACCGATTTTCATGCAAGGTAAAAAATTATTGCAAATGCTGCAACGACGAAACAATAGATGGAAAAGTAGAGCAATTTACTTTTTTTCACGATTTGGATCATCCAACTGCAGGCCAGCAGGCCCGTAACAAACGCTGCGCCAAAGCCGAAAAGGAGTGCCGGGGCATTGTGGGACGACTGCATGAGTTCACCGCCCAGCAGGTCCTTGGCAATTTTCCCAAAAATCAATGGTACCACCATCAGGAAGGAAAACCGGGCGGCCTTTTCCCGGTCAATGCCCAGCAGCACCGATGTGGAAATGGTAGCCCCGGAGCGGGAAATGCCCGGCAATATGGCGATGGCCTGGGCGATTCCGACCATCAGGGCGTTGGTCCAGGAAACATCGTTGCCTGTTTTTTGTGCCCGGTTGGCGAGGAAGAGCAGCAGGCCGGTTATGGCCAGGCAAATGCTGACAAGGACAATCTGTTGGTTGAACAGGTCGTCTATTTCCGATTCAAACAGCACCCCGATGAGGGCGGCCGGCACCATAGAAAGGACGATTTTCAGGGAAAACTGGGTTTGTTCGTTCCATTGGAAGGCGAACAACCCTTTGAAAATTTCAGCAACTTCTTTTCTCAGCACGACCAAAGTGCTGCAGGCTGTCGCAAAATGGAGTATGACGGTCATCATCAGGCTCTCGGCTGCCACCTGGTGGTCGCCCAGGAAGTATTTGGCCAGTTCCAGGTGCCCACTGCTGCTGACGGGCAGGAACTCGGTCAGCCCCTGGATGATACCCAGGATAATGGCGTTCAAGGTGTCGCTCATTGGGTGCAGATTAGGAAAGCAGTTCTTTTTCGCCGACGGAGTCAGTGCCTGGCTTGCGGAAAATAGCCACTATTTCCACAATCAATCCAATGACAATCACGATGGGCGCCAGGAGGGTGCGGCGGGTGCTGAAGATGATGCTCTCGTCCCAAACATCGGGGCTGGGCATGGCACCACCGCTCATCAGCAGGAGGCCGAGCGCGATAAGCCCTATCCCCGCAAACATCAGGATATAGTTGGTTTTACCAAATATCAATTCCCCTTTGCGTACCGCTGGTGTGGAGGAGGATTTGGTACGTGAAACGGTGGGGGCAGTTTTTTGGGAAGTCGTCACTACGACTTTCTTTTTTGTATTGATTTTGCTCATTGTATTTAAAATTGAAGGCGCAAAGGTCAAAAAGTTTTTTGATTAATAGCGTGGTTATAGTTCAAGCCGCCAGATTTTGTGCATCAGCGCCTGGCTGGTTGCCATTTGTTGCCGGATGATTGCCAAGCGCTAACAGCAAAAAGTACATTACTTACACCTTATACGGGGCGGCGTTCAATGAATCCGGCCAAAACTCAACAATTATTGCTTTTTTCCTATCAATAAAGATCATCCACCCGCATCCGGAGGTATTTGTTCACCACATAGTAAGTACTGCCAAACTCAATCAGGATGCCCAGCACCAGCAAGGTGCCAAATATAGCGGCGATGCCCGGCCAGAACAACACGCCCTGCAGTTCGTTGGCACTATTATAAAAAAGGACATAGATCAGGGCGGCCAGGATGGCGATGGCAAAAAAACCGCACAGGAACCCATGCCGGATGCTTTTCAGCAAATAAGGCTTGCTGATGAAGCCCCACGAGGCCCCCACCAGTTCCATGTTCTTGATGACAAAACGGTTGGCGTACAGGGCCAGCCGGATGGTGTTCAATATCAATGCGACTGCCACGATGATGAAAAAAATGCCCGCCACCAGCACAAAAACACTGGCCTTTTTCAGGTTGTTGGCGATAGCACCGGCCACGCTTTCCTGGTAGTACACATCGCTTACCATGTCCAGTTGTCTGATCCTTTCCCTGATTTGGGCAAGACTGTCGTCCGTCATCCAGTCGGACCTTACATTAAAAAGGATAATGTCGTACAACGGGTTGGCCATATCGAGTTTCATGAAATCTTCGCCAAACTCTTCCTGCATCATGGCGGCCCCATCTTCCCGGCTGACAAAACGGGCAGAATTCTCTTTTACATAATCGCTTTCCGCCAGCAACATTTTCAGGGAATCAATGCCGGATGGGGGGGTGTCTTCCTTAAGCTCCACGATAATTTCCACCTGCTCCTTCAGTGCGTTGATAAGTTGTTGGCCCAGCAAAACGAGCAGCCCGAACAGGCCCAGCAACAACAGCACAAGTGTTACGCTGACCAGGGTATAAAAGTAATTGGGCTTTGTGCCCGGTGCTTTTTTCATGAATGGGTTCTTTTTCTTGTGTAATCGTGTTTTTGTGTTCTTTTGCCTTTCCTGCATGTTGGATTTTACCCCTAAATTCCAAAACACCTCAACACATCAATGCTTGCTTTCCATTTCCCTGACGAGATTCTCGGTTTCGTTGAGCAGTTGCTCCAGGTCTTTTTTTATCGATGCTGTGTCCTTGCCTCCTTTAGGCGTCAGGTCGCCATTGGGGCCTGCCTGTTCCTGCTCCTTTTCATATTCGGAAAGTTGCTGTTTCAGGTCTTTTCTTTTTTGTTCCAGTTCGTCAATCCTTTTCAGGTACTGGTCATCAAAATTCTTGGCGTTCGATTTGAGCTTGTCCAGCACGCCGCCAATTTTTTCAACGGCCTTGTCATACTTGCCGCTGTCGAACTTTTCCTTCTCGGATTTCAGCAAATCCTTCACGGCAACGCCCACATCTTTTACTTCTGTGAAAATCTTTTTGGCATTTTCCTTTTCACTGGGCGTGCCAAGGAAATAGTTGTAGATCAAAATGCCGATAACTAGGATGGCGAGCAATTTTAAAATGGTCCTGATCATGTTGTATGTTTTTGGATCTTGATTTTTTTTTAAGGTACATTAACGACTTTACTTCACTTTTAGGTACGCTACCACGGCCTTCCGCACATCGCCCCGCAAATCATTGGTGTCGCCTTTCCGGGCGGTTTCCCATTTTACAAAGTTTTTTTGGTTGAAAAAATCGAGGCGGGCCTCTTTGCCCAAGAAGAGGTATTCGTTGGTCATTATCCGGTAAACCTTGCCCTCGTTGAGAGGTTTGCCGCCTATTTTCCACGTTTTGGCGGCCTCGATGTATTCGATATTGTGCCATTGCAGGTAGCCGCCGATACCTTTGTTTTCAAGGCCGGCTTCGAGTGCTTTTTTCAAAACGGAGCCTTTAAGCTCCACCTCGTAGAGGGGCCCGCCGAATGGCAAGGCCCGGAAAATATCAACTGCCGTGATGTTGCCGAGCAACTGGTCGTCCAGCCGGATGGAGCCGCCGTTGAAAAAAGCGGCGTCAACGGGTTTGCTGGCCGCTGCTGCCATGCTGGCGCTGATAAGGCCACCGAGATTGGTCTGGAAATTCCGCACGCTCTTCTCCCGTCCGTCCAACGGCACGTTGGCAGTATAGATAACTTCATCGGGGTTGTCGAACAGTTGGGAAATGCTTTCCCGCTGGATTTGCTGCCATTTGTCCACAATGCCCTCAACGGTCGAATCGTCCGCAATGTCGTTGTTTATTGGTACCAGTTCCGATTCCAGGGAGGTTGTTTTTGTTTCCGGAAAATAGGTAAAGCGGTGTACCCAAACCGTTTTGGCATTGGCATCTGCTTTTGTGATGACCACGTTGCCTATGGTATCCAGGCTGTTTTCATGTTCGTGGCCGCCCATGATGAGCTTCGTTTTGGGCAACAGGGCGGCGAGCTTCATGTCCTGGTTAAGTTCGAGGTGGGTCAGCCCGATAACGACATCGCAGGAGTTCATCAGTTCCAGGTAGGCCTTGGTGGCTTCCTGGTAGGGGTCTTCATAATAGACATAATCTGCCTGGTTGTCGTTGAGCAGGGCGCTGTAAAAACCAACCTTGATGGGCTTGCCGGACATATAATCGAAAACTTCCCAGACATAGGTTTCTGGCAGGTAGTATTTGTAACCATAGGATTCTTTGTAGAACGGCTCCAATTTCTTGCCGGTCTGGTGCAATACGTTCGTGCCCAGCCACTCGAAATAGGATTCGTTTAATCGCTCCTGCAATTCCTGCTCCTTGATATCGAACTCATGATTGCCAAAAGCCACCAGGTTAACGCCCAGGGCATTCATGGTTTCCACCATTTGCCTGCCCTTGATAGGCCTGCCCTCGTATTTTAGCGTGCCAAGCAGGGATGGGCTGACAAAGTCGCCGGCCAGCACCGTGAGCAGGTTGTAGTTTTCTTCCAGCAACCGGTTCCTGATGGTAGCCACCCTGGCCATGCCGCCTACCGTTCCTTTTTCCAAAGGGGCGATTTCATATACATCGTTCATTTGCAGGATGGTAAAGCTGACCGGATTGGTCATTTCATCGTAAACAGGTGCCTGCCCATCGTCCCAGCTGCCCTGGTCGCCGCCCATGCCGCCCAGCAACGAGGCGCAGGATTGGGCAAAAAACGACATAAAACAAAACAGCCCGAGCGCAAGGATAGGGTAGGGGGCCGGCGTGATTCCAATAGCCTGTTTAACAGCTGCATTGCCCATTTTTTCCTGAATAGTCGTCGTTGTGTTTTTCATGTTTAAATTTTTTCGGCACGTCCAAAAGTAGGCAGTTTTTCTAATTTTACCCCAAACCCGGTTTCCCCACCATACCAGAACCTAAAACACACCATTATGCTTTGGCAGCCCTCAGATGATTTCAAGGAAAACTCCCACCTCCAACACTACTTCGATTGGATGGCGCAAAACTACAATTTGAAATTCCAAAACTACCACGAAGCCTGGGAATGGTCGGTGAAGAACGTCCCGGATTTCTGGGAAAGCATCTGGAAATACTTTGAAGTCATTTCCCACAGCCCTTACCGCCAGGTGTTGGCGAATGATAAAATGCCGGGCGCCCGGTGGTTTGAAGGCGCTACCCTGAACTATGCCGAGCACGTCTTCCGAAAAGCGGACGAGGAACGGCCCGCCATTCTTTTTTCCTCTGAAAAGTACGATTTGGTTGAAATTTCATGGCCGGAACTGCATAGCCAGGTCGCTTCTATGGCTGCTTTTTTGAAAGAAGCAGGCGTAAACAAAGGCGACCGGGTCGCTGCCTACCTGCCAAACATCCCCGAAGCGACCATCGCCTTCCTCGCCGCTGCTGCTATCGGGGCGATATGGTCTAGTTGCTCCCCCGACTTTGGCGCCAACAGCGTGGTGGACCGCTTTGCCCAAATTGAGCCCAAAGTCCTTTTTGTCGTGGACGGCTACCATTACAATGGAAAACCCTTCGACAAAACTGCCGTGGTAAAAGAAATGATTGATAAACTCCCGACCGTAAGCCGGGTCGTGCTCATTCCCTACCTGAACCCGGCAGCCGGCGAGTCATTTACCATTCCCCGTTCGTCCTTTACCCTTTGGAACGACACCTTCCGCTCCACGGCCCAGCTCAAATTTGAACCGGTACCCTTCGATCACCCTATTTATATCCTCTATTCTTCCGGTACCACGGGCATCCCGAAGGCCATCACCCACTCCCACGGCGGCAACCTGCTCGAACACCTGAAATACCTGCACTTTCACAACGACGTGCACCCCGGCGAGCGGTTCTTTTGGTTCAGCACCACCGGCTGGATGATGTGGAACTTTGTCAATGCGAGCTTCCTGGCCGGCGCTACCATCGTGCTGTACGACGGCAGCCCCGGCTACCCGGACCTCCATCGGCTCTGGGAACTGGCCGAAAAGGCAAAGATTGCCCACTTTGGTACCAGCGCCCCCTTCCTGACTGCCTGCATGAAGGAAGGGGTGGAACCTGTCAAAGACTTTGACCTGAGCGGCCTGCGCAGTATCGGGTCCACTGGTTCACCATTGCCCCCGGAGGCATTCGACTATGTTTACCAAAACATTAAGAAAGACCTCTGGCTCTGCTCTATGGCCGGGGGTACGGATATCTGCACGGCATGGGTTGGCGGCTGCCCATTGTTGCCCGTTTTCAAAGGGGAAATCCAATGCCGCTGCCTCGGTGCCAGCCTGGAGGCCTGGAACGAAATGGGCGAACCCATCCAGGGCGAGGTAGGGGAGTTGGTGGTCACGAAGCCCATGCCTTCCATGCCGGTCTTTTTTTGGGGCGACAAGGACTACGAGCGCTACACGTCCAGCTATTTCGATATGTACCCCGGCGTTTGGCGACACGGCGACTGGATTGAAATCACCGGGCACGGTGGCATCATCATCTATGGCCGTTCGGACGCCACGTTGAACAAGGGCGGTGTGCGCATCGGCACTGCCGAGATTTACCAGGCCATGGATCACGTGCCTGAAATCAGGGACAGCCTCATCGTAAACCTCGAACTGGAGGGCGGCAACGACTACATGCCCCTGTTTGTGCTGCTCAGAGAAGGAGAATCATTAACGGACGGCCTCAAAAAGAAAATCAAACAAACCCTGCGCACCGAATACTCGCCCCGCCACGTACCCGACGATATTATCGCTGTGCCGGACATCCCCTACACCATCAGTGGCAAAAAGCTGGAAGCACCCGTGAAGAAAATCCTGATGGGAAAACCCCTGGAAAAAGCAGCAAATGTGGATTCAATGAAAAACCCGGAGAGCCTGGAATTTTTTGTAGCCTTCGCCAGGCAGGTGGGCAGGTAACTTTTCAGGCCAAATGCACCAGAAATGATGGGATGACTAAAAAATTTGGCTCACGCCGACAGGCTTCTGCTTTAATGCTGGTGATTTATGAAAGTAAATGCTAATTACGTCCACCTCATCCGCCAGGAAGCCCTCCGCCTCGGCTTCTCCCACCTCGGCATTGCCAGGGCAGCACCCCTCGACGCAGAGGCCCGGCGCCTCGAAGCATGGCTCAACAAGGGCTACCACGGCAAAATGCAGTACATGGAAAACCACTTCGACCTGCGCACCGACCCGACCCGGCTCGTGCCAGGGGCCAAGTCGGTTATTGTTTTGATGCACAACTACTGCCCATCGGAAACACAGCACGACCCGGAAGCGCCCAAGCTCGCCCGCTATGCCTATGGCGAGGACTATCACCAGGTACTGAGAAAAAAGCTGAAAGCCCTGCTGCGGTTTATCCGGGAAAACATCGGGGAGGTGGACGGCCGCTGCTTCGTTGACAGTGCGCCGGTCATGGAGCGGGATTGGGCCCAAAAAACGGGCATCGGCTGGGCCGGCAAAAATACCCTGCTGATAAACCCAAAGGCGGGCAGCTACTACTTCCTCGCAGAGCTTATCCTCGACCTGGAGTTGCCTGCCGACGACCCCATCAAAGACTACTGCGGCACCTGCCGCCGCTGCATCGAGGCCTGCCCGACCGGTGCCATTTCGCCGGAAGGGTACCTGCTTGATGCCTCCCGGTGCATCTCCTACCTGACCATCGAACTGCGGGAGGCCATCCCTTTGGAATTCAGGGGAAACATGGAAAACTGGATGTTCGGATGCGACATCTGCCAGGAGGTGTGCCCCTGGAACCGCTTTTCTGAACCGCACGAAGAACCGGCCTTTGCCCCCAGGGAAGGCTTACTGAAGATGACTAAACAACAGTGGGAAGAAATAACAGAGGAGGTTTTTCAACAATACTTTGAAAAGTCGGCGGTGAAAAGGGCAAAATTCAAGGGACTGAAGCGGAATATTGGATTTTTAGGATCGAAGGAAAAATAATCCCGATTTCACATCGCATAGGCGTCAACTTAAATTTATTTCATACAAAAATTCGAGATAGCATTTTCGGGATTTTCGTTTGTCATGGGAATAATATCTGGCAAGCTCACCGATGAAAACATCGAGGTCGCTTGTCAAAAGTATTTCCCAAAACCGTTCTTTGACAAAATCGGCGAACAGCAGCATGCTGATGAATTTCTTCTTTTCTTCGTAAACCCGGTGCACAAAATACCCATACCAAGCCCCCATTGTCAAGGTCAACCAAGCAAGCATCAGGTAGATGGTCATGGCTGCCCTCGGTGGCGATATTGTTTCCCTGCCTTCGAAGAACTTGTCCAGGTTGAACTTGCTTTTCCAACACTTGAACACTATTTCAATGCGCCAACGGTACCGGTAGGCCCTGATGATGTCCCGGCCCCCCCAGGTTTCCTTGTTGACATTTGTTATGAAAATGGTCCAGCCCAGCAGTTGGATGTACTCTCTGGAATGGGCGGCCTTTGCACTGCGGTCAGTACGGGCCTTGTGCTGCCTCATCCGTTTGGCCTCTTCAGGGGCTTCGATGGCCACCAGGCGGACTGGCAGTTTCTCCTTGCCCCCCAGCAATATTTCCTTGTCAAGGACTTGGCGGCCTGCTTTTTTCAAAGCCTTGAGCTCTTTCAGCAAATCCATTTTTTCCCCGGTCTGCGCATCAAAAACGGTTGTCCCAAAGCGGAGGCGGGACAGGAAAAACGCCTTTTTCTCCATGATCGCCCGGAAGGCGGCCAGCACAAAATACCCTTTGTCCCGGATCACAAGGCAGCCTGCCGTGAGTATTTCAACGATACGGTGCGCAAAACCCTGGTCATTTTCACGGTAACTCCCCACAAAAACCCCTTCGTAGGATTCACTCACCAATTCCATGCGCAACTGTATGCGGGCAGTGGCACATTCCCCGTGGGTTTTGCTGTGGGGGCCGGGGTAGAAAGATGACAGGTTGCGGGGCAGCCCCACACAGGTGCTGTCCTCAACATAGACCTCCTTGAACGGTGCGAAGAGGGCAACCCCCTGGTGGCCGTTTGAGGCCGTGCACTGTTTGAGTACAAACCCCAAAAGTTGGCGGGCAAAAGCTTCGTGCCTGAACTGGAGTTTTTTTTGGAGGCCTTGTTTGGAGACCAGCTTTTGGGTCAGCCGCCCTATGCTTTTTGCCCAGTCCCTCAGCCCCGTCTGCCCAAGCTGTACCATCATGCAAAAACCAAGAAAAAAACTATATCCGGTGACTTTCCTCGGCTCCCGCTTTTGGAAACCGCTACTTTTTGCGATGGCGTTTATTTGTTGTTCGCCAATTTTTCGCTTAATTTGTTCCAACTTAATTTTCATATGCTGTTTAGGTGTTCTGAATGTTGATTTGAACAAACCTAAGCAGCATTTTTATTTTATCTAATCATATTCGGTTTTTTTAAGTTGACGCCTATGCGATTTCACATCGGGATTATTTTTAAAAAACCCCTCCATTGCTGGGGTTTTCAAAATCAAAATGGTGAAGTTATTTTTTCATCGTTGCTTAAAAGATGCTTGATCCCTTTAAGCTGCCGGCAGTTGGGGGAAAGTGTTCCAATGGCCCCACAAGTTGTCGATAGCCTGGACGGAGGCCTGGAACTGCTCAAAATCAATGGGTTTCAGAACGTAGGCTTTCGCTCCCAGTTCGTAGCATTTTAACACATCGCTTTCGTGGCAGGAAGAGGTAAAAACGATGATGGGAAGGTGGCACCAAAAGTGGTGTCGGCCAACTTTTTTCAACACCTCGATACCACCGATTCGGGGCATGTTCAAATCCAGCAGGATATAGTTGATTTCGTTGAGCGGGGCATCCGGCCGGGACAGCATGGCCAGGAATTTTTCTCCATCCTCGCAGTGGATGATTTCAGAAGGTATCTGTTGATCTTCAAAAGCGATCCTCGTCAGTTGGGCTTCACCAAAATTGTCCTCAACCAATATGACTTTGTTTCGTTTTTTCATTGCCAAGGGTTATTCATTAGCTGATCCTGCCCGGTTTTTCCTGTCCAATTGCATTTGGCAACTGGGCGCATTTCGCCGGGCCAGATTTCCAACCGGAATTTGGTAAGGCCATTCAGCCATTTCTTTCCAACTTTGCCATTCAAAACTTGCGGATCTTCGATAAATCCATTGTTGCAGATATGTGCAAATAGAGCGGGATGAAAAAATTTCAATTTTGTACTTGGCTCAATTACGATTCCAGGTTGGCGACCTCGAAGAGGTCAAAATACCGGATGCTGTTATCATTTTCTCCTCCACCAACATTTGACCTCTCCGAGGTCATTTAACGAGCAACATGAAATCATAATAGAGCCTTGTACTTATTCAAATCCCTCTTCATCAGAGGATTAGTCGGAGCCGCACGGCACTATTTGTCAAAGAAATAAACTTGCTTATGTACCTGTTCAAATCTTTCCTGATCCTGTTGGCCACAGCGCTGCTGGCCTGCAACAATGCCCCATCAGAAAAATCCGGTGGGCAGCAAGTGCCGGTAGCCGAGGGCGGATCTAGCAATTCCAAGGCCATAAAAACGAAAAATATCGTCTTTTTTGGCAACAGCCTCACTGCTGCCTACGGCCTCGATCCTTCTGATGGCTACGTGGCTCTCATCCAGCAGCGGCTCGATTCGCTGGGCCTGCCCTATAAGGCCATCAACGCCGGACTAAGTGGCGAAACGACCGCCGGGGGCCGTGAACGCATCGCCTGGGTGCTACAAAAACCCCTTGACATTTTTGTGCTGGAACTGGGCGGCAACGACGCTCTCCGGGGCATCGAACCTTCAGCATCCTTCGAAAACCTGGATACCATCATCCAGATCGTGAAGACGACGTACCCCGGGGCAAAAATCATCCTGGCCGGCATGGAGGCCCCACCGAACATGGGCCCGGAATACACGGCGCAGTTCCACCGGATGTACCCGGCCCTCGCTAAAAAGCACAACATTTCACTCATCCCATTTTTTCTTGAAAATGTCGGCGGTATTCCCGAATTGAACCAGAACGACCGCATCCACCCCAACAAGGAGGGGCAGAAGTACCTGGTGGAAAATGTTTGGCGGGTGTTGAAAGGCGTTTTACAAAAGTGAAATTGGGAGTACGGACTGCCTCATTCCTGGGCAGCGTCTGGCAACCGTCTAAAATAATCATAAGTTTTCAATTGCGATTGGATGACGGGGCCGGCATCCTGTTCCCTGTAAAGGTTGCTCTGCGCCTCGTCCAGTAGGCGTGCTTTTACGTTGTCCTTCCATTGGAATTCAATGACGTCCTTGATCTGTTTCCTGATATTTTCATCATAAACCGGGAAAATTGCTTCGATGCGCCAACTCAGGTTGCGGGTCATCCAATCTGCGCTGGAGAGGTAGATTTCTTCCTGGCCTTTGTTGTGGAATATAAAAATCCGCCCGTGTTCCAGGTATCGGTCCACGATGCTGATAGCCTGGATGTTGTCGCTGACACCTGGTATTCCTGGTACCAACGAGCAAATTCCACGGACGATCAGGCGGATGGGCACGCCCGCCCGCCCTGCCTCGTACAGTTTCCGGATCATCTTTTCGTCGTGGATGCCGTTCATCTTGAGGGTGATGCCGCAGGGCTTTCCTTTTTGGGCTTGTTTCATTTCCCGGTCGATCAGCATTTCAAGCTTTGAGCGGAGGTTGAACTGCCCTACCAGCAGGTTTTCAAATTTTTGCTGGGGCACAATCTCTGTTTTCAAAAAAGTGAACAGGCGGGCCACTTCGGCAGTCAGCCTTTTATCAACGGTAAACAGGCCAAAATCGCCGTAGATCTTTGCCGTCACCTCGTGGAAATTGCCCGTGCTGAGATAGGCGTAATGCTGCTCGCCCTCCGCTTCCTTTCTCGTGACCAGCGCCATTTTGCTGTGTACTTTCAGGCCCGGCATACTGTACTGCACCTTGATGTTGGCCTTTTCCAGTTTTTCGCCCCACTCCAGGTTGGCTTCCTCGTCGAACCTGGCTTTCACCTCAATGAAAACGAATACCTTTTTGTCGGCTGCGGCAGCATCAATCAGGGCGTTCATTATTCGGGACTGGTTGGCCACCCTGTACTGTGTGATTTTGATTTCGGTCACATCGGGGTCTTTGGCGGCTTCCTCAAAGAAGCGCACCACCGACCGGTAGGAATGGTAGGGAGGCGCAATCAGGTGATCCTGTTGCCGGATGGCGGCAAAGTAATCCTTGCCGCTTTCCAGCGGACGGTAGGGCAGGGGAGGGAGCGGATCGTTTTTCAGGTGATCCAGCCCGAAGTCGGGGAATTTGAAAAAATCAGAGTTGTTGTGGTAGCGCCCTTCAACCAGGAGGTCTTCCCGTTTCAGGTTAAACGTCTCCATCAGGAATTGCAGCAGGGCTTTTGGCATTTCCCGGTCGTAGATGAAGCGGGAAGGGGGCCCAACCTGCCGCTTCGTCAGGCTGCTGCGGATCTTAGTGATGAGGTCGCCCGAAAACTCGTCGTCTATGTACAGTTCGGCGTCCCGGGTCAGCTTGATGGAATAAGTGTCCAGGATGTCGTAGCCGGGGAACATGCGGGAGAGGCAATGGCGCACGATGTCGTCCAGCATGATAATTTCCCGGCGGCCTTTCAGGGAAGGCAGTTGGATGAAACGGGGCAGGTGGTCGGAAGGGATTTTGACGATGGCGTACTGTTTCTTGCCGTCCTCCTTGTCTTTCAGATGTACCATCAGGTAAAGGCTGGCGTTGGTCAGGAAGGGGAGGATTTTGCCTTTTACCAACAAGACCGGTTGCACGAAGGGCATCATGTTTTCGTCAAAATATTGCTCCACGAATGCCCGTTGCTTGTGCCCTAAATCAAGCCTTCGCTTTAAATAAATCCGGTGCTTTTCCAGTTGCGGAACGATCTGCCTGCTGAAAATCTCGCTGAACTCCTCCTGCTGTTTATTGACGATCTGCGTGATCTCTTTCAGGATGGCACGGGGGTCGTAGTCGAACTGCTGGCGGGTACGGCGGCCCACCCGCACCAGGTTGCGGTGGTTGGCCACCCTCACCCGGAAAAACTCGTCGAGGTTGCTGGAATAAATGGCGAGGAATTTCAGGCGCTCCAACAGGGGTACCCTGGGGTCTTTTGCTTCCTGCAAAACCCTGTAATTGAACGAAAGCCAACTAATGTCCCTGTGGATGACCGGGTATTTCTCTTTGGCCTTGTCAGTCGTTGAGTGCGCTCCGATGACTTTTACCATAGTATGCTAGTGGGATGTAATTGCTGAAATTTTGGTCGGCTAAAATAAGGAGAAATGGGTGCCAGAAAAATAAATGGACATTTTAAGGCTAAAGATGAATCCATGTGGGTGGCTCCGAAGCCCCTTTTTCGTAGGCTATATCGCTCCGAAGCAGGAGCTTCGGCGTACAATCGCACCCATTTTCAGTGCTTGTGTTTCAAGGTCATAACGGATGGTTTCTCAAAATAGGGACAGTTGTTCGCCCGTGTTTGGGCCGTCTAAGTCAGGCCCCCTGGTCTCGAGACGTTCAATGGTTTTTGTTTTTTCAAAAAGGTAGGCTGCCAGATCCGGCGCCAGCAGGTTGTCTGGCTCATGGGTGAAAAAATAGGCTTCGGAAAGCCCTTCGCCGAACCATTTTCCCAGCCGCCCCGTCCATTCGTCTATGCGGGAATAGTCGGTGGGGTGGAGGTTGTTCCCCACAAAACGAACCAGCACTTTTGAGCTTGTCAGGCGCATGTGGCACACGTCCCGCCGCCCGGCCACATCGGTGATGACGGTGCTGGTTTCATACTTTTCCAACAGATCGGAGAGCCGGTTGAAATTTTGTTTATTGGTAAACCAGCTTTCATTGCGTACTTCCACGGCCAGCTGGAGGGAGAATTTTTTTAAGAACTCCTCCAAAACCGGTAGCCGGTCGGCCCCAAAGTAGGGTGGCAGTTGGATGAAACAGGGGCCGAGCTTGCTGTACAGCCCCGACAGCGCCTCGCAAAACTGCTCGATCAGCGGCCCGTTGACGCCCAGATCCCTCGAATGGCTGATGCGCTGCAATACTTTTGGGCAGAATCTGAAATCCGCCGCTGCTTCGTCGTGCCAGTGCAGCACGGTGTAATGATCCGGAATGTGGTAGTGGGTGGAGTTGAGTTCGATGGTATTGAACTGGCGGGTGTAGTGGCGGAGCATCTCCGGCGGCTTGGTGCCTTTCGGGTAAATCTTGCCGACCCATTCTTTCATGCTCCAGCCCGTGGCACCGATGTAGAGGCGGGGCGGTTTATGGTTTGGGGTTTGAGGTTTATTGGACAGGACAACTGCGTTCCCAGCCGGATCCGGTGGCAGGGAAAAATCAACTTCTTCAATGTTGGGGAGTTTGCCGAATTCCATTTTCTCAAAGTAAGGGATGACAATGACGGCAAAACTATAATAACTTGGGAATGGCAAAAAATAACTGCCGTGTACAACGTTAGGAATCTGGCCAATTTCCGAAAGTTGTACACGGCATATCCTAAGATTTTTTTAGTTAAACGGGCTGAAACGGCAGCTCCGCCACGAAGGGCATCGCATGTTCCAGATCCAGGCTGACCTCATAGGCCCCTTCCTCTTCGCTCCGAAGTTCAAAACCCCTTTCCTTGAACATCCTGATCATGTGCGTATTGGTGCGCAGCACAGAGGCGAAGATTTTCAAAATGCCCTTGTCACGGGCGATTTCCAGCATGTAGTCCATCATTTGGTTGCCGAGGCCCTTGTTCTGCCAGGCATCGGCTATGAGGATGGCAAACTCTGCCGACTCGCTCCAGGCGTCGGCGATGATGCGCACCACGCCGATCATTTGTTGCTTGCCGCCTTCATTTATTTCAGCAATCATGGCCATTTCACGGTCGTAGTCAATATGTGTCATGCGGATCATAAAATCGTGCGTGACTTTGGGGACATATCCAAAAAAGCGATAGTACAGCGACTGGTCGGAAATGGTATTCAGCATCTCCAGTTCCATCGGCTCATCTTCCGGGCGGATGGGGCGGAGCAGCACTTCCCGGCCATCGTTGAGGTGGATTTGCTTGGCGTATTTTTCAGGATAGGGTGAAATAACGAGGTGCTGGTAAGGGTGGCCTTTTCGCCTGGGCTGGTAGTCGTCGAGCAATACACGGGCATCCACCACCACGCCGCCAGTTTCGTCCACGAGGTAGGGGTTGATGTCGATTTCCCGCACCTCCGGGTAGTCCGTCAGGATGTAGGAAAATTTCACCAACTGGAACGCCAGGTCGTCCAGGTCCACGCCGGGGATACCACGGAAACCTTTCAATTGTTTATAAATCCGGGTTCGCTGGATGATACGTTTGGCCAGGGCGATATTGAGCGGAGGCAAGCCGAAATTGGTGTCCTTGATCACCTCCACCGCTACGCCGCCCTGACCGAACACGATGAGCGGCCCGAAGATGGGATCACGTATCGCCCCTATGAGCAGTTCGAACCGTTTCTTCACCATTTGTTCTATCAAAACCCCAACGATGCGGGCATCGGGTTTGTGCTTTTTCACAGAGGCCATGATTTCATCGTAGGCTTTGGCCGCTTCTTTTTCTGATGAAATATGGAGCCGCACACCCCCCACATCTGTCTTGTGCAACGCATCAGGGGAAACGATTTTCATTACCACCGGAAAGCCTATTTCTGTTGCAATTTTTCCAGCTTCTTTGGCCGAAGTGGCCACTTTGCTGCCGCCAACGGGCAGGTCGTAGCAGCGCATGAGTTCCTTCGCCTCATGCTCCAACAGGTAATGCCTTTTTTCCGACAAGGCCGAGCGCAGCACGTGCCAGGCAGCGTCCCTCCTGGGGGCAAAACGGTGGGGCGCTTCGGGCGGCGTTTCATATAAAAATTCGAGGTTGCGGGAGTACTGGTGCATCTGCACGAACACGTCCACGGCGCTTTCCGGGTAGCGGTAGTTGGGTATTTTTCCCCGCTCTAAAATTTCACGGGCCTCCCAAACGTCACGTTCGCCCATCCAGGCGGCGAGGATGGGTTTGCGGTGCTTTTTGCTGACCTCCACCAGCGCTTTCGCCGTGCCTTCCGGGTCGGTGACGGTTTGTGTGGTGAGGATGGTCAAAACGCCGTCCACGCCATCATCGGAAAGGCAGGTTTCGAGCGCTATCCGGTAGCCTTCGGCGGAGGCATCCCCCAGCACGTCCACCGGGTTGCCGTGACTCCAGGTGGGCGGCATGGCAGCGTTGAGTTTTTCCAAACTCTTCTCTGACAGTTGAGCCAATTCGCCGCCACGGGTGGTCAGGTAATCGGTAGCGAGGACGCCCGGACCGCCGGCGTTGGTGACAATGGCCAGGCGGTTGCCCCTCGGCCGGGGTTGCATGGACAATGCTTGTGCGCAGTTGAAAAGTTGTGAAATGGTCTCCACCCGCAGGCAGCCCGACCTTTTGAAGGCGGCATCAAAAGCGGCATCGTTGCCGGCCAGTGTGCCGGTGTGCGACATGGCCGCCTTGCTGCCCGCCGAGCTTTTTCCCGCTTTTAAAATAATGATGGGCTTGGAGCGGGCGAAGGCCCTGGCGGCGCTCATGAATTTTCGGGCATCCGTCAACGACTCCATGTAAATCAGGATGGAAGAAGTTTCCTGGTCCATCCCGAAGTAGTCAATGAGTTCTGCAAAGCCAATGTCCACCATCGAGCCGATGGAAACGAAGTGGCTGAAACCGACATTCTGCTCGCAGGCCCAGTCGAGGATGGAGGAGCAAAGGGCGCCGCTCTGCGAAATAAAAGCGATGTTGCCCGGCAGTGCCATGCGGTTGGCAAAGGTGGCGTTCATGCCCAGCTTGGGGTTGATGGTGCCAAGGCAGTTGGGGCCGATGAGCCTCATGCCGTATTTCCGGCAGGTGGCGAGGATTTGTTCGACCATTTTTTCACCTTCCTCGCCAGCTTCTTTGAAGCCTGCCGAGATGATGATGAGGCCGCCAACGCCGGCCTGCCCGCATTCTTCCACCACGGCTGGGACAAATTTGGAAGGGACAACGACAACTGCCAGGTCTATCTTTTCTGGCACTTCCGCCAGGTTGGGATATGCCTTTTTGCCCAAAATCTCACTGGCTTTTGGGTTGATGGGGTAAACTTCCCCTTTGAAGTTATTTTCAATTAAATTTTTGAAAATGGAATGGCCGACACTGTCCGCCTTGGTGGATGCGCCGACGACGGCGATGGACTTGGGCTTGAAGATTTTATCGAGTTGGTGTATCATGATGGGTGATGGGTAGTTGTTTGAAATCGTTTGAAATCGTTTGAGTTGTTTGAAGTTGTTTGAGATCGTTTGAGTTGTTTGAGTTGTTTGAAGTTGTTTGAGTTGTTTGAAGTTGTTTGAGTTGTTTGAAGTTGTTTGAGTTGTTTGAAATTGTTTGAGTTGTTTGAAATCGTTCGGATTTGATGATTTGCCTTAGGTAAGCCACTAATTTTACTAATTTTTCACGGATGAATTTTCGTAAATTCGAGGGAATTCGTGCAATTCGTGGCTGAGATTAATAAGCAAATTCAAACAACTTTATACAACTGCTTCATATTAAAAGGGCGAAAGTATCCTGGAAACAGAAGGCAAATGGTTGAGAAAAATCAGTTGTAGGGGTGAATATTTGTCATTTGGCACTAAAAACTCAAATTCCTTTGCTATCTCAACCCTTAAACATTGGACTTTCCAAAATGTTAGGCTGTGGCTTTTTTTAAAAGGAGTCAATTAAAGGTTTTCAAGTAATTTCCATCATGTCAAAATACCAAGTAATTATAGTCGGCGCAGGCATGGCAGGTTTGGCAGCAGCCCGCCATTTGAACAAGGCCAATATTTCCTGCATAGTCCTCGACAAAGGCCGTGGCTTGGGCGGGCGCATGGCCACCCGCAGGGTGGGCGATGCTACCTTCGACCACGGCGCACAGTTTTTTTCAGCCAAAACACCTTCCTTCCAATCATTTGTCAAAGAAGCCAGGCAAATGGGGGCGGTCAATGAATGGTGGCCAGGCATCCCCGACACAACGCACCCCCGATGGATTGGGGCCAGCGGCATGAACGAAGTCCTAAAATTTTTGCATGAAAATTTGACCATCCTCCAGGGGAAAAAAGTGGCCCACATTGCACAGGCCGCAAAAGGCTGGCAGGTGACGACCGACAACAATGAAACCTTCGAATCTGCTGCGCTCATCCTAACCATTCCCGCACCGCAGGCCATTGAATTATTGGAAAACAGCGAAACGGGGCTAACTTCCGATGATTGGTCGCCGCTCCGGCAGATTGCCTACCATCCCTGCCTGGCCGTGCTGGCCACGCTCGATCAGCCTTCCAACTTGCCCGATCCAGGTGGTATGCAAATGGACGGAGGCGTCATTTCATGGATGGCCGATAATTTCAAAAAAGGCATTTCAAAAGTACCCACCATCACCATCCACGCCTCGCCAGCTTTTAGCAGCCAACACCTGGATGGCGATTTGAATGAGGCAGGGAAGATTTTACTGGAAGCTGCGGGCATCTGGCTGCAACCAGCCAAGGTTGTGGATTGGCAAATCCATCGCTGGCGGTACAGCCTGGCCTGTCAGCGGCATCCAGCGCCTTATTGGCAGGCGGGCACTTCTTTTCCTTTATTGTTCGGCGGGGACGGGTTTGGGATGGGCAATGTGGAAGGTGCTTTTCTTTCGGGGCTGGCGATGGCGGAGCAGTTGCTCACTATGAATTCATTTTGAACTTTCAAAATGGCAGTTTTTGATTTTCATTAGCTTTGCTACCCAACTTGTACGGTATTTTAGAGATGCAAAATATTACACAGGGAATTTTAAGTATATCCTTGAAAATTTTTGGTTTGTTTGACTGTTTTAAATTCGGATAACCACCTGTTAATCAGGCTTATATTTACTGGCGTAAATCTTCAATTTCAAACCATTTCAAACAACTCAAACCATTTCAAACAACTACTTTTTCACCAAAACATACATCCATTATGGCCTCCACAAAAGGGAAAACTGCTACCACGTCTAAAAGAAAACCTGCCAGGCCAAAATCCAAAAAAGTACCCAAGGAAAAGAAAATCCCCTACCACCGCCAGCCGGAAGACCTCTCCCTGGAACGTTGGCAAATAGCGCTGCGCAAGCAGTTTGGGAAGGACAGCAACTTCACGTTTGAAAATACCGGGCAGCACCCCGTTTTTTCCGATTTCAACGTGCGCAACCCCGATACGGGCAACACCTACCAGGTCGCCATCCGCTCCCGGGACGACTCGGCAAACTTCTGCTCATGCCTGGACTACAAGACCAACCGCCTCGGCACCTGCAAGCACATCGGTTTCCTGCTCCACAAACTGGAAAACAAGCGGGGCAACAAGAAACTATTTAAAGAAGGCTACCGTCAGCCACATTCTTCCATCTATCTCGACTACCGGGAAGGCCGGCAGGTGAAGCTCAACATCGGTTCGGAGCAGGAGGCCCTTTTTCAAAAATTTGCCAAAAAATATTTTGACCAACACCTTGTCATCAAGCCGGAAGGCATACCCATTTTTGAAAAAATACTGGAAGAGGCAAGGGGCATCAACGAAGATTTCCGCTGCTACGACGATGCGCTGGAATTCGTGTTGGGACAACGGGAAATGTTCCAGCGCAACTATAAAATTGACCAGCTTTTCCCGCAGGGCGCCGACAGCCCCATTTTTGACAACATGCTGAACGTCAACCTGTACCGCTATCAGCGGGAGGGTGTGCTGTTTGCCGCACGGGCGGGCCGCTGCCTCATCGCCGATGAGATGGGGCTGGGCAAAACCATCCAGGCGATTGCCGCTGCGCAGTTGTTTAAAA
The DNA here is from genome assembly GCA_020636005.1 of Lewinellaceae bacterium. Taxonomy (GTDB): domain Bacteria; phylum Bacteroidota; class Bacteroidia; order Chitinophagales; family Saprospiraceae; genus UBA6168. The sequence goes on along the minus strand of JACJYR010000004.1, from coordinate 394,744 downwards.
AGGAATTCGGCGTGGCGAAGGTGCTGATCGTTTGCCCCACTTCGCTGAAATACCAATGGAAAAGCGAGATCGAGCGCTTCACCGATTCTACGGTGCATGTGGTGGAGGGGGCGGCCTATAAACGCCACAAAGCCTACAAGGAAAACGAAGCCTTTTTTACCATCGCCGGCTACCATACCGTGGCCAACGACCTGCGCCAACTCAACGACATGGAGTTCGACCTGCTCATACTCGACGAGGCGCAGCGCATCAAAAACTGGCAGACCAAGACCAGTGCCTCCATCAAAAAAATACAGTCCACTTACGCCATCGTCCTCACCGGGACGCCCCTTGAAAACAAGCTGGAAGAACTGTACTCCATCATGCAGGTGATCGACCAGTTCCGCCTGCCGCCGCTCTACCAGTTCCTGCACCGCTACCAGGTGAAGGAGGAGGAATCGGGCAAGGTGATCGGTTTTAGAAACCTCAAAGAAATCGGAGGTATCCTCAGCGATGTGCTGATCCGCCGCAAGAAAAAAGAGGTGCTGAAAGAACTGCCCAAACGCATGGACAAGACCCTGCTGGTGCCCATGACCACCGACCAGATGGATCAGCACCGGGAATACGCTGATGAGGTGGCCAAACTGGTGGCCAAATGGCGGCGGCAGAAATTTTTAAATGAAAAAGACCGCAAACGCCTGATGCTCAACCTCAGCATGATGCGCATGGTGTGCGACAGCACCTACATCCTCGACCAGACGAGCCGCCACGACACGAAGGTGGACGAACTGATGTGCATCCTCGAAGAATTCTTTGCCAACCAGGACGGCGAGAAAATCGTCATTTTCAGCCAGTGGCAGCGCATGATGCACCTCGTGGAGCAGGAAATGCAGGAGCGGGGCATCGGCTATCAGTTCCTGCACGGTGGCGTACCGAGCATACAGCGGGGTGATTTGTTGAAAAATTTCAAGGAAGACCCCAACTGCCTCGTGTTCCTCAGCACCGATGCGGGCGGCGTGGGCCTCAACCTGCAAAACGCCTCCCTCGTCGTAAACCTCGATGTGCCGTGGAACCCAGCGGTGTTGGAACAGCGCATCGCCCGTGTGTGGCGCATGGGCCAGGAGAACGCCGTGCAGGTGGTGAACCTCGTGAGCGCCGGCACCATCGAGCACCGGATGTTGGGCGTTTTGAAATTCAAAGACTCTATGGCCAAGGGCGTCCTGGACGACGGCGAGGATGTGATCTTCATGGAGACCAGCCGCTTCAACGATTTTATGGGAAAAATGGAAGACTTCACCGGCGATGGTTGGGTGACGGATACGGAGGAAGTTGGCGAATCACTTGAACAGGAAAATGCCGACATCGCTGCCCCGGAGATGGCTCCGGAAACGGATGGCGCTACGCCAACATCTGCTGTGCAGGAGGAGGCCCTGACTGCCATACCGGGCGACGACGATGTGCCGGTTTCCAGTCCGCAGTCTTCATTGGGCAGTCCTCAGTCGGCAGTTGGCAGTCTGCAGCCGGGGCGGACGGGTGGCAGGCAAACGGGCGGGATGCCTTCTACACCGGAGGAACTGGTGCAGACGGGCGTTTCGTTTTTGAGCGGCCTGGCCAAAACCCTGAGCGACCCCGCCGAGACGCAAAAGCTGGTGGGCAGCCTGACGGCAAAGGACGAAGCGACGGGGCAGACTTATTTGAAAATACCGGTAGAAAATGAGGCGGTGGTAGCGAATGCGCTGCAGGTGCTGGGCGGGTTGTTTAAGGCTTTTGGGGGGAGGTAAATTACAAATCGTTTCGAGCCTGCTGTTTTGGTTGTGTCTTATAAAATATGACAAATCAAATAGTAGCGGCTTTCCCTTTTTTTTGGGCTTCTACCAATTTCCATAAATCCTCCCGATCTTCAATCAGCCCATTCCATGCAAGATGGAAAGTGATGCCCATCAAATCCAGGTGAAAGACTGGAGCCTGAGATGGCTTTTTACCGAGTTTGAACAAGATGTTGTGTTTTTCATTAAAAAAAACACATTCCTTGGCCGTACTTTGATCCTCGAACCCTAAGCGGGAAAGAACGGAAGCCAACTCTCCATAGGTCAGCTTTAAATCATGGTTGCTATCCAATGGTTTCATTTTTCAGTTTTCTAAGTTTTTCAACTGCTGATTGATCAAAGATGTTTTCATGAGCGACAAAAACCTGCTTAAATTTATGGATGTCCCTCAATATAATCCTGTTTTCAGAGAAATATTTCTGCAAGTCAAGAAAATATCCCTGGTTGGAGGATGCTTCATAAAGGACTAAAATAAAAGGGAATATTGTACCCAGCCATAGTTCCAAATCCCTTTTTTCAAGGGAAATTTCAAAAGCTTGGTGCTGTTTTGAACGCTTGAGCTTTTCGGAAGATTTCACTTGTACATAAATCCACCCTGTTTCAACTTCGTCATTTTCATCAAATGTAAGTATGGTTCCGTCTGTACTGTAATCGTATATTTTCCTTTCAAAAAAATAACCAGCGAGAAGGGTTTGTCTTTCCACAAAGTTCACGCCCAAAGCGGCCAGTACGTGGGAAGGGGAACGGCGTTTCTTCATAATCAGAAGGTTATATTTTGCCCAAAAGTAGAAATCAAAAAGAAAAACAATAGTAATTTTGGTAAAACAGACGAACTTCTATGAACGAAGAGGAGTGCTTCATCCCCGGCTTCTGAAACTGGTACGACGGTCATGGACGAAAACCCAAATTGCCGAGCCTGCCTCTCAAAAAGCCGCTCATGTTCTCTTGGTGCTGAAAAGGTCTGTGAAATTGACGGGGTGACTCCGAAGTCACCCCGTCAATTAACGGTAAATCAGCATTTACAGAACATGAGCGCAAAAAGCTATTTGCAACTTGTTGTATTACTGGAAGGCATGTGGTTCGAGGTGTTGGAAGTGAACAATGAAGCGGAATATTTGAGTTGTTTAAAATGCCTCCCTTCCTTGTATGCCACCTCTCCATTATTTTTACTTTTGCCAATTATCCATTTACCATAAAAAAACATAAACATGGCAACCATATCCTCTTCCAACACCAAAGCTGAAATCCTGAAAGCCTACGACGAACTGGTAAGCGAGCTTAAAGAACACCGCAAAGAAAACACCACCCTCCGGCAGGAAATAGAGAAAAAACAATCGCTTATTGAAAACGCAACGGCCACGGTCAAGGCTGGTGCCGCGGTGAACATCCAGCAAATCAGAAAAGTACTGGATGAACAACTGGAAAAACTGGAAACCGCCCTGGCCGAAGAACAGAAGAAGTTTGAAATGCTCCAGGAAGCCGTGAAAACGGGGGCAGACCAACTGAAAAACCTGCACCAAATAAAGGCCGAAGCCGAGAGCCTGGAGGCACTGACCATTGCCCACCGGCAAGCCAAGGTACACCTGGAAGAGGAACTGGGCAAACGGAAAGAACTATTGGAAGCCAACATCTTGGAAGCCAAAACCAAATGGGAACGGGAAGAGGAAGAGTACCAGTACAACCTCAAGCTCAAGCGCCGCAACGAGCAGGATGCCTACAACGAGAAAAAGGAAAAACTCGAAAAAGAAATGGCTGACCGCAAGGCAGCATTTGAGAAAAATATGGCCGACCGTGAGCACGCCGTTGCAGAGCAGGAAGAAGAATTGAAGCGGCTTCGCAAGGAAGTCGAAGCCTTTGACGGGCGCCTGCAAAAAGCAGTGGCCGAGGCTGAAAAAGCTGTCAGCGAACGCCTGACCCGTGAGTTTGAATACAAACAAAAACTGGAGGTGAAAGACCTCGAAGCCGAACTGAAACTCCGGGAGCAAATGATCCATTCCTTAGAAGGCAAGATAAAGGAACAACAAGAACTGGTTGCTTCCCTTTCCGCCAAAACGGACAGCGCCAGCCAACAGGTGAAGGACATTGCCATCAAAGCCATCGAGAAATCAGGGATCGTCAGTGTGCCCATGGAGCGGCGGCGAGATCGGGATGAGAAGGGGAACGATTAGGTTGGTGACAGGAATTCAACGGCAGATTGGAAGGCTTTTGAGGGGTTGAAATGGTGAAAGTCGTGAAGCCATTTTTGGGATTTATTTCATTTCTCCATCTTATCCTTTTCCTTTTGGCCAACCTATCAATCAGTAGTGACTTTTGCTTTCGCAACTATCCCCCAACTCCCTTTTTTTGAGAAAAATTAAAAACATGAGCGTCGCCGAATTAAAACAGGCCCGATACAGATGGCCGCCCCATTGAAAGCTGCCTGTTGAAATACTAACCGTGCTGCCAGCCCAGTTATTTACCCCAAAATACCGACCAGATGAAAAATACTTGTATTGCACTGTTTTCCCTCCTCCCTGTTTTCCTTTTTTCACAAACACCCCCTGCTGACACCATCTTCGAGCATTGGCACCATGAGGACAAAATGGCGCCCACCGCCAATGAAATCCTGCTGAAAATTGAGGTGTTTGATTTCAACATGAAAAAAATACCGGCGCTCCCGGTGTCTGCCGTGCAATTGGAATCCGGGCGCGTATGGCACGGCCAAACGGGCAGCAACGGCGAGGTTTATTTCCTGGTGCCAAAGGGAAAAGGCTACCGTTTCGACGCAGGCAAGGAGCAGGGGTTGAAACAGGTACGGCTGCCGAATGCCGGCTATATGCGCTCCAGCTATGGTATCACCTATGTGGCTGACAGCTATACCGAAACTGAAAAAAACGACACCGTCGTCCAAACGGTCCCATCCTCCCAATCACCAACCCGTTCGAAGGTGCTTGTCAAGTTGAAAGTGTCTGATTTCGATGATAAACCCTTGGAAGAAGAGGCGCTTTATTTTACTGCTCAGAAGACTGGCAAGACGTATCTGGCCGTTTCCAGCCCGGATGGGAAAGCCAGCCTAATGCTGCCCAAAGGCGATACTTTTTGCCTAAGTACCCGTTTCGTCCAGCATATTGAATGCTTTGGGCTGAAAGACGACGATTTTGCCCAAACCCTGACCCTGCGTTACCGTACCCTCGGCACGAAGGCCATTCTTGCCCGTGAGGCGGAAAGGCTGCGGCAGGCCGCCATCCGGGATTCGCTGTACCGGCTGGAGCGGGCCAGGGACTCTATCCGTTTTGTGCGTGATTCGCTGGGCGGGATGTTTTCGGAACAGAACTTCCTGCACCAACTGGGCTTCGGCGGCGATGCAGGGGAAGTGGAAAAACAAATACGACAACGGGCAGAAAAGGAAAGGGAACTCATTGCCAACGACCCTCAGTACTTTGAAAAAGCCGGCGACGAAATAAAGGCAGTGCTGTTTCGGATGCGCAGCCCCTGGGCCAAAAAGGTCATCGTCACTGACATCACGGGCAGCATGTACCCGTATATGGATCAGATACTCCTCTGGCATGCACTGCAACTGGTGCAGGGCGAGGACAACCGCTACCTGTTTTTCAACGACGGCGACAGCCAGCCGGAGGAGGATAAACTGATCGGCAGCGCCGGCGGAATTTACCCGACCGATGCCGGCGATATGCGGCAACTCATGGAAACCATGGTGGCCAGTATGAAGGCGGGTGGCGGCGGGGCTTCGCCCGAAAACGATCTGGAGGCTACCTTAGCCGGCGTGAAAAAACTCAGGGGCACGGACGAACTCATCCTGATAGCCGACAATTACAGCGATGTGCGGGATATGGAACTCCTCGCCCGGTTGAAAGTGCCGGTTCACATCATCCTGGCCGGTTCGGGCGCAGGTGTCAACGAAGATTATCTTGAAATTGCTTACAAAACCGGTGGCTCCGTACACACGCTCACCCAGGACATCGAGGATCTGGCAAAACTGGCTGACGGCCAGACCATCACCATTGGCGATTACCAATACCGGGTGAGCAAGGGGAAATTTTTGCAGGTGTCGAAGGGATGATCGTTTTCATCTAAATAAAACCACCTGTTGTGCTTGCCGGGGCCATTATTGTATATCTATTCAACAGGCTTAACCTTTTGCAAAGCAATATGCTTTTTTACAAAAAATATCGGAAAAATAGATTGCTTTCATCTGCAACTCTTCCTGAATTAAGTAGTCTGTTGATATGAACTTTGCTGAATTATTCCTGACCTCCTGCCGGCATATATATGTTGCGTTATTGGCTGCTATTTCACTATTCTTTTTCTAAACATTTCTATTCCAATCATAGCTTATTGTCAGTATAAATAACTGACTGCTAACGGTTTGTATTTTTCTGTTCAATATGGAATATTGAACGGGTATATCCGTATTTGTTAAGCCCAAAAGCCCATGTCAATCATCCGATAATTTTGCAATACCCGTTATTGCGTAAACTATTGTTATCACAAAACCTAATCAATTATGAAAAGCTTACAGTCTGCATTGATCGCTTTTTTGTTCCTGCTATATATTCCGTTAAATGGGCAGGATTGGGACTTTATTGCCAACTCCGAAGGAAGCTATACGGATGTCCATTTCCCAACTGTTGAATCGGGCTGGATAGTTGGGGATCATGGCCTGATACTGCATACGGCCAATTCGGGGGAATCCTGGCAAAGCCAAAACAGCACGACGGTCAAAGACCTGAACGCCGTCTTTTTTTTAGATCAATTAAACGGCTGGGCCGTTGGTGAAGGCGGCACCGTGCTGCACACCAGCAATGGTGGAGAAGACTGGGTGCCTCAGCAAAGCGGCACACCCTCGGAACTGTTCGATGTACAGTTTACCGATGCGAACAACGGCTGGATAGCTGGCTCCAGCGGGGCACTGATGCGCACAACCAATGGCGGGAACACTTGGGCACTAAAGTCAGATGGCTCGGTTACGTCTTTCCAGGCAGTGTTTTTTCGAAGCTTTCAGAAAGGCTGGGCGGTAGGTGCCGAGGGGAAAATCATTTTCACTGGTAATGCAGGCTATGGCTGGACGGTGCAGGAAAGCAATACCAATGGAACTTTAAAGGACATTTATTTTACCGACGACAAAAACGGTTGGGTAGTCGGCAGCGCCGGACTTATCCGGCACACAAAGGATGGCGGCGATAGCTGGACTGGCCAAGGCAGCGGTATATCCCAAACGCTGGCTGCTGTTTGTTTCACTTCTTCCCAAAACGGCTGGGCAGTTGGAGACGACGGCACCATTCTCCATACAGTGGATGGCGGCACCCATTGGGAAGCCCAACCCAAACCAACCAATAATTTTTTGAAAAGCATTTCCTTTCACGACAGCGATAATGGTTGGATAGTCGGCTATGCAGGTACTATCCTTCGTTACAACCCAGGTGTTTCTGCCCTGGGCGAAACCGCTGTGCCGTCCTTGGATTGCCAGGTATTTCCCAACCCGGCTGTTGGCAGGGTCAATATCTCAGTCCAATTGGAGGAAGGTACGCCGGTCTCCATTCAGGCAACAGACGTAAATGGAAAAGTGGTTGGAATAGCGGTTCAGGAAGATTTCCTTCCGGCCGGCAGCCATACTTACCAGTTTGATACCAGCCAACTGGCTGGGGGCATGTATTTTTTGAGTATCCGTGCAGGAGATCATGCAGAGGCCAGGCGGTTTTTGGTGGAAAATTAGTAGGGGAATGTTTTGATTTCCCTGGGAGAGGCAGTGCCTGCACCAAGGTCAAACTGACTTTCAATTTTGGCTCATGAGGGTTTTTGAATGAAAACAATGAGCAACTTACGCAAAGTTTCCAACCTGGCTTACTCCTCCTCGCTACCTTCCCGACACAGTACTGGAAGGGTTTTATAGAAGAGGCTCATCTAATATGTTAGTTTTAGGTGAGCCTCTTTTCCTTCGATCCTTATCTTATAGTGCCTTGTCCCCGCTCATCACTTCCACCCACTGGCCCGGCCGGCGGGCGTTGATGCTGTGGTCGTACATGGCCTCGCAGCTCGCGGCGGGCAGGTAGTACCGCCCCTGATAGGCTGCATTCAGGCGGATGCGGTAAAGTTGCCGGTCGCCCCGTCGGATGTCGAAATAAGTATAGACCCGGTCGTCACGTATGTCCTGGTATTTCGGCACGGTGGTGTTGCTGAATTCGGGGAAATTGCTGAGTCGGGCATTGATGATTTCCCAACCGGAGGGGAAGATTTGCGTGAGCGCCATTTCCTCGAAGTTCATGGCACGGGTGCCCGGGTGCGTCACCAGCACTTCAGCGATGAAGTCGGTGCCTTGTGGCAGGCGGGCAGGGTCGAGCTTTTCGCCCGTCGTTGTTTTATAGCTGACTTCAATCAGGATGTTATTTGAAGCAGCAGTTTCGGTACCGGCCAGGGGTTGGCCGTTCAAAATCAGCCGTGCATAGAGTGGGCTGCCGCCGCTATTTTTCACGGCAACGGAACGAATTCCTTTTTCCACCGGAACCTCGATCTGCATGACGGGCGTGGTGTTGCCGGCGTCCACCCATTTGCTGTTGCCCAGGTTGAAACTGAAGCGGAAATCATCGCCCACCTTCGATTTGCCGGCAAACTTGCCAATGGCCAACAGGGCATAAGCCGTGGTCTGGGTAGAGTACCAGGAATCCTGGCTTAGCGATTCGGCGATGTGCAGCAGGTTGGCGGCAGCGGCTTCCATTTCGCCCAACAACACCTGGGTTTCCAGGATCATGGCCTCGTCCCGCAAGCTGGAACCGTAGGTTTCGCCCCAGTAATCATAAGGATTTATGTTTACCGGCACATTCTGGCTAATCTGTTTGCCAATATCTTCCTTACCTGCCAGTGCGTATGCAGCGGCCAGCCGCCACCGGCTTTCCGGCGACAGGTTTTTCAGTTCCCGCATCCGGTTCATGGCGCTCATCTCCGGTTCTCTGGCCAGGGCCAGGGTGTAGAGGCGGTAGGCCTGATCCAGTTCGGTGGGGCTGTGTACATCTCCCCGGGTAGAGGGGTTCCAGCGCTTGGCCTGTCCTTTCTGGAAACTGACGAAGCGGTCAATCATGCCCTGCGGCACGGTATATCCCGCATTTTTGGCTTCTAGCAGGAAGTGCCCGGCGTAGTTGGTGCCCCATGAGTCGTAGTCGTTGCCGGGCCAATAAGTAAAGGCCCCGGAGCCCATCTGGAAGTTCTTTAGTTTGTCAATGGCTGCACTGACATTTTCGGCCACTTCCTTCTTTTGGCTTTCGTCCAGCTTGGTCAGTTTGTCCACATACAGTTGAGGAAATGCAGAAGAAGTGGTCTGTTCGATACAGCCGTGTGGATAGGTGATAAGGTAGTGGAGCCGCTCGTTGAGTTTCAGCGGTGGGATGCTGGACACTTCGAGGAAACCAGTGTTGGTGCCAGCGACGCCGACGGGCTTGAAGTCCTGCGACCATTCCCCGGCCCCCTGTATCAAGCCTGCATAGACGTTGGTGACAAAAGGGTTGGGGTTGCGCACGTCTATTTCGATATCCTGGGTGGCTGTTTCGCCGCCACCCCGTGCCGTCACTTTGAATTTGGCAATACCAGTTTGATCGCCCACGTTGAGGTCAAAATAAGCCTGGTCTTCACCCGGTTGTGGAAAGTTCATTTGTTTGGTCGCCCCGCCCGATATTTTAACCAAACCAGTAGTCTCGGCCAACTGCACATCCACGTTTTTCACTTTGCTTTCCATAGCAAAGATGCTGACGGGCATCCGCAGTGTTTCCCCCGGGCCAAGCACCCTGGGCAGGGTAGCGAGCGCCATCAAAGGCTTTTTCACAGGTACGGTTTTTTCGCTGCTGCCATAGGCGGCGTCTTTGTTGGCCGCCACCACCATCACCCGCACGGATCCGACGTAATTCGGCATTTTGAAAGTGTGTTTTTTCTTACCACCGCTGAGGTAAAACGGCCCCTCGTGCAGCACGACCGGCTTGAAGCGGTTTGCATTTTTGCGTTCCATCGGGGCGTTGATTTCCCCATCGCCACCGATACTCAGGATGCGCTCCAGTTCGCCGCCATAAGCGCCCAACACATAGTCGTACAAGTCCCAGGTTTTTACGCCCAGTGCTTCCCTTGCATACAATGCGCCGTGCGGATCGGGTGTTTTGAAATTGGTCAGGCCAAGCAATCCTTCGTCCACCACGGCCAGCGTATAGGCCATGTTTTCGTTGTTTTCTTCGCTCACTTCTACTGTGAACTCCTGCTCTGGTTTTAGCTCGTCATCCATTTTCAGTACGGGTTTCAGGATCGTCTCCGGGTTTTCCACATCTACAGGCAGCACGCCGTACATGCGGATAGGCAGGTCGTTGTCGGATTTGTTGTGCGGCTGGATAAGGCTGACGTGCGCATACACAGTCGGAGACATGTCGTCGGTTGCCTCGAACTCGAATTTATTTTCGCCCTTTTTTGCTTTTTTCCAAAACGAATCAATCACACGGTTGCCGTTTTCCAGGGAAATGAACACCCGGCCATCCTCGCCAGCGGGCACAGTGATTTCAATATCCTCGCCCACTTTGTATTTTTCCTTCGAGGCGGTAAAAGTCATCATGGCGGCCTCCTGCCTGCCTGCTATTCCGCCGTCGTCGCCATACCAGGGGTAGCCGGCGTAGAAAAAGTCGCCGGAACAATGTCCGCTTTCCGTATCGCACACCCGGACGAGGTAGCGGCCCCAATCGTCCACTTTGACGTCCCAGGTGGCAGTGCCATCGTTAGCGGTACGAACCCCTTCGGATGAGATGGCGTTGAAATGATTCGTGCTGTTGTATTGGGCTACATAATCGTCGTTGCGGTCCCACCACCAGCGCCATTCCACCCTGTAGAGGCCGATGCTGAGGTTGTGGTTGCCGAGTGGCTTGCCGTTTTCGCCGATGGCGGCAACCCTGATTTTGCTGTCCTTGCCGATGTCCAGGCGCTTTTCACCGTATTGGTTTTGGGGGATGGCAATACCGGCATAGACCGGGTAGGGGCTGTAGTCAATGGAAGTGTTCCAGGTGCTGAAATCGCCGCCCTTTTCAAAGGCCCTGGCCCGCAGGCCGACTTTCAGTTTGCCGGGTGCGGAGCGGTTGTTTTGCACCAGGGTGGTTGTGAAATTGGCCTTCCCGTCCTTATTGGTGGTGCCGTCGAAAATGACAACAGGCTCTGCATAGAGCGATCTGGCCGGATCATCGAATTCGTAGTTGTTGTAGTTTTTAAACGCTGTTTTCACCTGGTTGATAGTTGCCTCCACGACCGTCTTCAGGTTTTGCCCGGCGGCGCCATGCAGCCAGTTCACCTGGATGTTGCCAGTGACCGGTTCGTCGGAGGCCGAAAGTTCTTTTTTGCCGAAATCGAGGTCTATTTTCAGGCGGTTGGGCTTCACTGTTTCCACCTTGATGGTTTTGGTAAACGTGGCACCACCAGCTTTTACGGTCGCTATCCAGTTGCCGGTGGGTGCGTCGGTGCTGGTGCCGACTGGCAGGGCATAAAGGTTTTCGATGTTGTTGGTGGATACTGTTTTATACTGCAATTGCCCACGGGAGTCGGTCAGTTCAAAGGCGATGGGGTAGTTTTTGGGCAATGTTTTTTCCTTGTCTTCCAGGATGAAATTGAGGTAGAGGCTATCGCCGGGACGCCAAACGCCCCGTTCGCCGTAGATATATCCTTTAAGGCCTTTTTGGGAAACTGTACCCGACACGTCGAAGCGGCTGAGGGACAGGGCGTTGCCGTCTGCCGTTTTCAAATAGCCCTTTTGTTTGTCCTTTTTGGCAATGATGAGAAAAGGCTTTTTGTCGAGTTTCAATTCGGCCATGCCGTCCCCGTCTGTTTTGGCAGTGGTCAGCAGTTGTTGCTGAAAGTCATAAAATTCCAGTTCCGCTTCCCCCACCGGATCTGTATTTCGCAGGCTTGCCACCACCACGATCATGGATCCATCCTTGCCGCTCTTGGCCGTGATGCCCAGATCGGAGGCCAGCACATTGGTCATGGCAAAATTCTCCGAATTGTAGTATGCGGGGAAACAGGGGTTGGTACGGTGGCTCCATTGGAAATCTTCGTAATAGCCTTCGATGCCGTAATAGTCGCCCCACATCGAACGGATTTCACCATCTTCGTCGAGGTAGCTCTGCTGGCTTACTTCTTTGAGGTTGTCCGTTTTCTTCCGGGTGCTGCACTGGTAAACGGCATATTCCGGCCTGAAGCCAATGCGCACCTGGTAGATGGCATTGGGGTCGGCGGTAAACAACTTGCTGAGGTCAAGGGCATAACGGGTCCAGGCAGAGGCATTGGCATTGGGGTTGAGCCCTTTGAGCGGCACCATTTCCCGACGGACGACACGGCCCACCCGTTGCAAATCATAGGTGTTCTGCCCGTCTAAATCGTTGGTTTGCAAAAACTGCAGGATATTGTTGTCGTAGATTTTGAAAATCTCCACCTCAACAGCCTCCAGGCTGATAGCCTCGAATGGTAGCACCAGCCCTTTGTCGGAGGCAGGCAGGATGACACCCCTGCCTACCAGGCGCACCTTGGGCTTTACCTGCTCAAAGTTTATTTGCCAGATGGCAGGTTTTTCCATGCGGGCGTCGTTGAGATTCCTGATGCCGGGGCGCACTTCGATGGTCTGCAGGCCGGCCAGTCTTTTCCTGGGGAAGACCAATATCCGGTTGCCGTCTATACTGAAATTGAGGGGCACGTTCTGTGCTTCTTCGTCGGAGTCGTAGTATTCGCCTTCGGCCAGTTGACCGCCGCTGCGGATGGCTATCAAGCCATTCAAATCCTGGGAGGAAAGCAAGGGGTCGGAGAAATAAAGCACAACGGATTGGTTTTCTTTTTCGCTCACCTTAGCGGACATGACCATGAAATCGCCGAGGGCTGGAATGGTTACCTTTTGTTCTTCCTTGCTGTCCACCTCTATGCTTTTTCCGTTCCAGGCGACGAGCACTTCCCCAGGTTGGTTTACACGGGCGATGCCCGTGGCTGTGAAGCTGTGGTTGAGGCCGTCCTGGCTGTGGTCCCAGCTGATGGGCAGTTCGTTGCCATTTTGTTTTACGGTCAATACTTTTTCAATTTCCTCTGCGGCCACGGCGTCATTCGTGATGACGGCGCCCTTGAGCTGCTGCTTTTTCAGGTCGCTGGCATCTTCGGCTTCTATTCCATATACATCAACACTCAGTCCTTGTTCCCGTACGAGAAAATCGAACTCGAAGCCATCCGCTTCTTTGGGCAGGTTGTTGAAGACTTCTGTCAGGTTTACCTTCGCAACATAATCCTGGCCGGATTTCCAGCCATTTTTGGGGTCGAACCGGACGGTATGGTCGTCCTCCCAGATATAGGTACCACTGATGGAAGGGGTGAAACTCAGGATGTCGTCGTCGGCTTCTGTTCCCACTTTGTCCGGGGCAACAGCAGCACCGGCAAAACGGACCCTCACGGGATCGTTTTTTGAAATGACACCGGTGGTGTAGGCGTACACATAGTTTTTGACGGCTTCCGGGATTTCTTTTGCCCGGACGATTTCCCGTTTCTTGCAGGCAGGGAACAGGGCGATGCCCAGAATTACGAACAGGAGGTAAACGGGAATTTGTTTTCTGATTGATTTTGACATGGTAGTAATATGTTTTAAGCCAGGATTTGTGGTATTTGAAGATGGGCCAATCCAATAATGTAGTGTGTGAGGAATATGAGGCCGAAATTTAGGCAAGTTCACAGGAGATTTCAAATGAGATTTTCCGGCAGGTTTAAAAACTTGGTTTTTGATCGTACCAATCGCATCGGTGGGCAAGCGGTGAAAAGTTTCGTGTTTGGAGAACCAGAATTGTCCACAATCGTTTTTTTCAATGATTCATCCGGCTAACTTTACCGAAAATCTTGAACTATGAGTACCGTTTTCCTCCCGCTTTTCCCCTTACGGTTGGTCGCTTTCCCCGGCGAGGAACTTAACCTGCACATTTTCGAGCCCAGGTATAAGCAACTCATCAACGAATGTGATTCAAAAGGCATCACGTTTGGCATCCCAACTTACCTTGACGACAAGGTGCAAAGCATCGGCACAGAGATCAAACTGTTGGCCATCGATCAAAAATACCCCAAAGGAGAGTTGGACATCCGCACCCAGGGAGTCGGCATTTTCAAAATCAAGGAATTTTTCAGCCAGGTGGAAAACCGCCTTTACACCGGGGCAGAAGTAGAAAGGCTTTCTTTCGATAAGGTCGGCGAATACCTCAAAAATGAAAAAATCATCGAATACCTGGGCGAATTGTACGAGATCCTGAACATCCGAAAACCCCTGCCGGAGCTAAACCCCGAGTTCAATACCTATCAAGTGGCACATCTCGTCGGCTTTACCCTCCAACAGGAATATGACCTGCTCTGCATCCAGGACGAATCCAAGCGCCAGGATTTTATGCTGGCCCATTTGAAAAAGCTACTGCCTATCGCCAAGGAAATGGAGGAGCTTCGCAGAAAAGTCATGTTGAATGGCCATTTCAAAAATATCCTGCCACCAGAAGTTTAACTAGGAAGACGATGATTGATAATGGAAAAAGGGCCGGGATTTGAAAGCACCGGAAGTAATACTTTTCCCAATGCCGATCCGATCAGTTCAAAAGTAACACATTTTCTATCACACGACCCTCGCTTCTCGCCCTTTACTTCTCGCTTCTCACCCCTCACTTCTCGCCCCTAACTTCTCGCTTCTCACCCCTCACTTCTATTTTAAATACCTGATTTCCACAAAAAACTTTGGATCCTTTGCGCCGAGCAGTTTAGCGACCGAGGGGGAGAGCACTACGATGATGTCGTCGCCGTAGGCCCGGTCGGGGATGGGGGCAATTACCTTGGCGTACAATGTCTTTTTCTTCATGGGGTTGGTGATCTGGATAATCGAGCCAACGGGCGCCAACCGGTGCAGGGCGTAGAAGTCGCTGCCCATTTCCCGTTCCCGCTGCCAGTAGGCTGCGCCATTTTGAAAATATTCCTTTTTATAAGTTTTTGTGGACTCGTACCGCAGTTGCAACTGTTGCATTTTTGCCCCTAGCGGATTGGTATTTGCGAGTTGGAGGGAGTCCGGGATACCTTGCAAGGAAAGCCAGCCGACCAGCAGTTTCTGGCCGGTATGTAAGGTCGTGTTGACAAGCTGGTTGCGGTTTTTCAGCGTGTCGAGGGGCATTTTGAAATATTGCCTGGCAATGCGGAAGAAGGTATCGCCCCGCCTGACTTCGTAAAAAACAGGAGCAAATACAGCAGGCTGAAATGCTTTCGTTTTAAATTTTACAATGGCAGAATCCGGGACGGGGATCAAGATGGTCTGCCCCAATTCAAAGTTTCCATCCTCCGTCATATCGGGGTTGAAGGCCAACAGGGCATCCAGTTTGAGGCCATAATGGCGGGCCAGGGAGAAAAAGGTCTGTCCCTTTTCCATCGTGTGCCCGAAAATTTTATTGCCAAAACCGTCCACCTGGATGAAAACAGTATCTTTCGCCCTGAGGTATTGGAGGCTGTCGCCCGTTGCGTGGGCGCCCACAATTTGTATGGAAAGGATGAAAAGGATTAGGAAAAGTTTTCTCATTGTTTTATAAAATTCTCGGCCAAATATATGAAATCATTGGGTATTATACCTGCCAGATATGCTTCCACCCGTTTTCCGGGCAAGCCATTGGCAGACATGGGCGGCCAAACGATGATACAACGGGTGTATGAAAAAACGATGCAATCCAGGCTGGACGAAGTGGTCGTTGCGACGGACGATGACCGCATATATGATCATGTATTGGCTTTTGGCGGCAGGGTGGTGATGACGTCTTCCAACCTTCCCTCCGGCACCGATCGCTGCGCTGCTGTGGCCGAACAGAAAGAATTTTCAGCGTTTGACAATATTATTAATGTCCAGGGCGACGAACCTTTCATTCGCCCTGAACAGATTGATACCGTTTTGGCCACTTTGGAAACCAGGCCTGGCTGCGGCATTGCTACCCTTGCCAAGCAATTGGACATGCCGGAGGAGCTTTTCAACCCAAACGTTGTGAAAGTAGTGTTTGGAAAAAACAACCAGGCACTTTATTTCAGCCGTTCGCCCGTACCATTTGTGCGGGGGCAATCCCAAACCGATTGGATCGGCAATGCAACATTTTATAAACACATCGGCCTTTATGGCTACCGCCGGGAGGTATTGCTTGAATTGGCCAAATTACCCATCGGGGCCTTGGAAAAGGCGGAATCGCTGGAACAGCTTCGCTGGCTGGAAAACGGTTATGCCATTGGAATCGGGATTACTTCCTTTGAAACCAGGGGCATCGACACCCTGGAAGATCTCAGGTTGGCAATGGCCGAACATCAGATCAATGCGGGCTGAATCATACCTACCCGTTTGCTGATGCCCTACTACTTTACCAGCGTTACATCCCCTTTAAAGATTTCTGTCTCATTGTCAATAAACTCCACTTTGGCAAACCAGGCAAAGACAGCCGGCTGCATTTGTTTCCCCTTAAATGTTCCATCCCAGCCAAAGCTCAGATCGGAGGGCAGAATATTGTAGGCGGAAAAGACCATGTTCCCCTGCCGGTCAAAGACCAAAAATTCCTTCACAACCCTGACATCGTGGCCACCAAAGGGGACAAAATTGTCGTTGATCCCATCCCCATTGGGGCTAAAAGCGTTGGGGACGAATACGTTCCTTTTTTTATAAACCTCTATGTACATATCCGCTGTGGAGGTGCAGCCATAACTATCCGTAACCGTTACGGTAAACAGCGTATTTCGAATCGGCTGAACAACCGGGTCGGGGCAATCGTAGCAAGACAGGATATCGGGCGGCGACCATTGGTAGGTTACATCGGATTGGTTGACCAGGACATTCAAGCCAACCGTTTCCCCCAATTCGATGAGCATGTCATCGTTCAATTCCACCTGAAGTTCCCCAGGGCCGTCAATAGTGGCGTTAAAGGTATTCAAACAACCTCCTGCGTCCTGAATATAAAAAACCTGTGGCCCGGCGGTGTAGCCCGTAAGTTCAGGAATGGTATCGAAAGTAAGCCCGTCGGTGGAGTAGGAGTAGGGTGCCACGCCACCCGTGATCTGTTCGATGGTGATAATACCATCATCAGGGGCAGTCAGGCAGGTCAGTTGGTTGGTGGAAGTTTCCACTTCTATTAAGGTTGGCTGGCCAAGCGCAAAACTGGCCGTTGCCTCGCATCCTTTTTCATTGGTAACGGTGACAGTGTAATTGCCTGCATTAAGATTTGTGGCGGTATTACCCGTTTGGCCGTTGTTCCATTCAAAGTTAAAGAGGGCGCCGGGGCCGGTGGCTATTGCATTGAGGCTTCCGTTCGCATCTTCGTAGCAAACGATGGGTGAAGCCAACTCGATGGCTGCACCAACCGGAGCTGCAGGGGTTTGTATCGTGGTGCTGGCGGTAGCTGTACACCCGTCCGAGTTGGTCACCGTTACTTCATAACTGCCGCCCGGCAAATTGCTGATGGACTGCAGGATGGAACCCGTATCCCACAAATATGCGGTGGGACTGCCGTTCGTGGTGACGGAGGCCTGCCCGTCCGACCCCTGGAAACAGGATACTTCCTGTACCTGGATGGCTGTTGCAATAAATTCTGTAGGCTGATCGATTTCATAGTCAAAAACAGCACTACAGTTATTTCCATCCGTCACAGTCAGGGAGTAATTGCCGGCGCACAGATCCTGAATGGAAGGAGCAGAATCGTTGTTTGACCATAGATATTGGTAAGGTGGCGTTCCTCCCGTTACTATGAACGTAATTTCCCCATTGCACTCATTGAAACAAGTGGCATTGGCAACGCTTGCATTCTGCACTTCAATTGGCGTTGGCTGCAAAATAGCTACCGAAAAGGTTGTATCAAAAATGATGTCGTGCATTTGAAATTGGTAGGTGCCCGCAGCCAACCCATCGATCTTTATCACCTGGCCATCGAAAGAGACAGTACCTACGCCGCCAACGGTGCCGGAGGCATTGGCCCAGGAGAATTCATAGGGAGGATAACCCCCGAAGACCGACAAGCTCAAAACGCCGTCATCGTCCCCAAAACAGTCAAGTGTATCGCCCTGTACATTGGGAATAAAGTGAATATAATAGGGCATTTCAAAACAAGTATCCAACATGCAGTTATTAGCATCTGTCACCTCCACGCAGTACACATTGCCACCGATCAAGCCTGTTGCCGTTGCACCGGCCTGGCCATTTGACCAGTTGATGGTGTAAGCGCCTGCTCCACCTGTTGGGCTGACCTGCGCCTGCCCATCTGCATTCCCCAGGCCAACGCCCTGGTGGATGATTTGAAAATTAAGCTCCAGCGCAGGCAGTACCGTCAGGTTAGTGTTGACGATACTGTCGCAACCAGTAAGCAATTGGATGGTGTCTGTATATATCCCGGAAACGGCGTAAGTTGAGTTGCCAACGACCAACGATTCTCCGGCACATAAAACAACGGTTTGATCGGTGAGGGCTGTCTCATTGCCAGCATCGGAGACTGACAGGGAAAAGATACCCTCAATGTTGGCGGCTGAGGAACCGTCCACCATTATATAATAGGTCTTATTCGGGTCGAGGCAGTGGAGTTCGAGCGACTCGTTGAGGTTGATATTTGTATAAATGCTTCCGACCTCGGTAAACACACCGTTACAGGAATTGTCGGAAGATTGATAGGCGGCCAATTGGATCCCGATGGGGTCGTTCACGATGTCGCTGATGCCTTCAATCAGGACGTGGCCTGTAGGCGGGGGGGTGAAGGAAAACCATACTGCCCGCTGCACCGTGAAGGCGCTTGCCGGCAAGGGATCGCTATTGTTGGTGCAGGCATTGCTCCGCAAGCCAGGGGTGCTTACCGTTCCACCCAAAGGCACGGTACCCAGATTTTCTGCATTGCACCTCAATTCCGGGGCCGCACTAACGCCCAGTTCGGTTATTTCCAACCCATAATAACCAAAAAGCATGTAGGACGGGTTGGAAACGCCATCTACCAAAATGTAGTAGGTCGTGTTAGGCTCGGGGCAGGTGAACACAATGGTTTCGTCAAAATTCCCAAAGTCGAAATTTTGTTTGACTAAAGAGAAGGTGCCGGTGCAGGTATTATCAGAGCTTTTAAAAATAGCCACCTGCAAATTGATCGGATCGCCAAGGTTGGAGGGGTCGCTGGTGGCATGCACCTTGATGTGGGTGCCCGGGTTGTTGGTAGTTGTAAGTTTGTACCAAACGCCAACCGTGTTGCACCATCCTGCTCCAAAATTGTAAGGGTCAGGTTCGCCGGGGGTGTAGGTGCCGCAAAAATTGTTAAAGGTGCTTTGGGTGTCATCTCCCACACTCACACCGCTGCTTAAGATGCCAATATCAATGGCATTGCAGATTTCGTCGTTGATGCCGCCGGGTATTCCGGTGGTGGTGATGGTCAGGTTGACCGTTCCACCGGAAGCCAGGTTGTTGGGCAAGTCCACATCGAAATTCTGGCTGCCTTGTGGGGGCACTGGAAGGTCCACGCATATTTCCTCCATACAGGACATCACCTCCACACAGGGATTCGCCAGGGAAAAATCATTGTCAAAGGCCCGGAAACATACGGAAAGGGTAGGGGGGACATCGGTGTAGCACTGAAAATCTTCATCGTATTGAACGTTGGGCAAGGCCGTGTAGCAGGGACCGAAGGCAGGGTAAACCCGCCAACCTGTATTCTGGATATTGACCGACCAGTTGGTATTGGGCGGCAGCCCAAAAGGATCGGTGCAGGTAGTGGTGGCCGAGCCGCTGTTCACCCTTACTTGAATGTTAAACTGCGAAAATGCTGGAAAAGCCCCGATGAGCAGGGTCAGAAAAGTGGCGATTGGGTAAAGGGTTAATTGTTTCATAACCAGGGAATTGTGAGTGTAAGAATTGGTTGGTGCTGCAATGATACCTTTGATTGGGCAAAAAGGCAGGGGTAAAAATAACCCATGTCCTTTTTCTGTCCATTCGATTTGATTCATTCAATGGAACAGAGTGTTGTACCAAAGGTATTTCACAAGCATGAAAGGATTTCACTAATTTACAACTTCTTAAAAAACTGCCGAATTTGGTCATCCACGTATTGCTGAAAAACCTTGAGCAGTCAATATTGGGTAGCGCTGTGAGGAGATGGTGCGGAGGAGGCAGGGAAAATAATTTGATGGGTAAAGATAGAAAAGCAAAAATTCTCCTGTTGCAAATTAGCGGAGATAAATTCAGAAAAATTGTTCCCCGTTGGTGGACAATTAGGTAGAATTGCGACCTTTACCGCAAGGGCCTCATCGCCCCAAATGTTTTTTGCATTCAAAGGATCGCCTATCGAAATATTCTTTCGTTGCGTTATTTTTCAATTATTCAGCATTGATGAAAAAAGAAAAACCAATCATACTGGTCACGGGCAGCAAAGGCCAGGTCGGGCAGGAATTACAGTTACTGTCTCCCGAATTCCCGGCCTTCGATTTCGTTTTTGTAGATATTGACGAACTGGACATCACCAACCTGGCTGCCGTGAAGGAGTTTTTTGGTCAAACCCAGTTTCTTTATTGTATCAATTGCGCCGCCTACACAGCAGTAGATAAGGCTGAAAGCGAGCCAAACATCGCCTGGAAAATCAATGCTCAGGGAGTCAAGCACCTGGCCGAGGCCTGCGCCAAGCAAAATGCCTCGTTGCTTCAAATTTCCACTGACTACGTTTACCACAATGCGCAAAACTGGCCCTATAAGGAGACCGACATCACCAACCCCCAGGGCATCTACGCCAAGACCAAACTGGAGGGCGACAAGCTGGCCCTGGAAACAAATCCCGGACGGACAGCCATCATCCGCACTTCATGGGTGTATTCGTCTTTTGGCCACAACTTTGTGAAAACGATGCTCAAACTGGGGCCGGAAAGGGGTGAACTAAAAGTGGTCTATGACCAAATCGGCTCTCCGACCTACGCCCGCGACCTGGCCGGCGCCATGCTCACCATCCTGCAGAAAATTGAAACCGGGCAGGTGGCCAAAGAGAAGCTAAACGGCATTTTTCATTACAGCAATGAAGGGGTGACTAGCTGGTTCGATTTCGCCGTGGCCATCTTCGAAATGAATCAAATGGACGTTAAAGTGGCCCCCATTGAAACAAAAGACTTTCCCTCGCCTGCCAAACGGCCCCACTACAGCCTGTTGAACAAGGCAAAAATAAAAACCACATTTGGCCTGGAAATACCTCACTGGCAGCAGGCCCTGAAAGCTTGCCTTGCCAGGTTGTAATCAATCCGGGAACTGTCCCTGTCCATAATAGGGCAATGACCTGAGCGGCACCACACCACTTTCCATATTGGCTCCGAGCATCCTTTTGGCCCTTACAAAAGTATGGAGCCGCCCTTCCTGGAAATCCGGATCCCCCCGGTGCAAACTGCCTGTTTCCACTTTGTTTGCGGCATGGATTATCTTTCCGTTGCCCATGTAAATGGCCACATGGGTGATGCGCTCCTTTTTGTTGCCTTCCGCTTTTTTGCCAAAAAACAGCAGGTCGCCGGGCAGGAGGTTTTTCAGCGTAGTGTCCGATTCAACGGCATCTCCCACCTGAACCTGCTGGCTGGCGTCGCGGGGCAATTGCAGGCCATTGAGGAAAAAAACGGTTTTGGTAAAGCCGCTGCAATCCATGCCCTTGCCCGATGTGCCGCCCCAAAGGTAGGGGCGCCCCATCATTTCCCTGGCGGAAGAAAGAATGTGCCCGGCATCCGGTTGGCGGCTGGCAAGCCATTCGCCCAAAGGCATCAGTTGACTGCTTTTTACAAAACCAATGCGGCCATCGGGAAAACCTATTTTAGTAAAACCGCCTTCTTGCCCCAACGTTTGCAGGATGTTGCCGGCCAGTAAATCTGAAACTACCGGCGCATTTTCCATTGGTTTTTCAAAGGCAAAAACATAATCTGTTGTACAGACGGCCCTTTCTGACTGGAGGTAATGAAAAAACTGGGTGCTGTCCATGCGCTGGAATCCGCCGTTGTCCAGCCACCCGAAATAATCGTCTGGCGTTTGGATCAGAAAAAAGCTGCCTTCCTGCTTCCAGACCTTCAGCGGAGTGCCCAAAAGTGCCTGAGTAGCCAACTCGGCAGCATGTTTTGGGTTGCTGCGGATGTTGCACACCGAAACGTTGACTACGCCGAACAGTTTGCCTTTCAGGGAGGGGGAGGGCAGCACTTCCACACTGTCGAGGGCTTCAACACCTTGGTTTTTAATTGACTGAAACAGTTCCTGTTTTGCTGCACTGGCTATGGTCATGCCCTTTATGGCAATGTTTGATCCCTGTTGTTCCGCAGCCAGGTTAAAAAATGCCACCCTCGTATCGGGGGCATATTTTTCTTTGACCTGCTGGATGGATGCCTGCACAATGGGCAGTTTATCGCTGTTTTTACAGGAAAAAAATACAGGTAAAGCAATAGTCGAAAAAAGAACTATGAACCTCATTTTGATTTTTGCTTGAACAAGTAATAAAACGGCGCCCCCAGGGCAATCAACGCCAGGCCCATTCCTGCTTCCCTGGGCCGCTCCATAAAGGTGTTGATCAGCAAGCCCGCACAGAACAACAGGAACAGGACGGGAACGACCGGGTACCCAATCGTCTTGTAGGTGCGGGGCACGTCGGCCATTTTCCTACGCAAGATAAAGACCCCTGCTACCACCAGGCCGTAAAAAATGAATTG
Source organism: Lewinellaceae bacterium (assembly GCA_020636005.1). Classification (GTDB taxonomy): domain Bacteria; phylum Bacteroidota; class Bacteroidia; order Chitinophagales; family Saprospiraceae; genus UBA6168. Next base: position 372,245 of record JACJYR010000004.1, on the reverse strand, counting down.
TGAAAATACCATCATGTCCGTCAACTGGTCGAACGTGCCGGAAAAAACGAGGATACATGACCACGTCGCAAACATGACCAATGCCTTGGACGGTGTGTGAAACCGGGGATGAACGTAGGCTGCATGTTTAAAAAACAACCCTTCCCTGGCCATGGCATAATAGACCCGTGCTGCTGTGAGAATAGTGGCATTGGTACAGCCGGCGGTGGTGATGACGATGAGCAGTGAGATGGCGAAAGCGCCCCCGTTGCCCGTAAACTTTCGGAGTACTTCCACGGCAGCCACGGTGTTTTCTTGTTTTGCTACGGCCATCATTTCGTCCACGGGCATCACAAACAGGTAGGTAGAATTGACCAAAAAGTAAATGGTGGTGATGATAAGGATTCCGAAAATGAGGATTTTGGGGATGTTCTGTTGGGCATTTTTTATCTCGTCGCCCACGAACCCGATGTTCATCCAGCCCTCGTAGGCCCAAAAGGCGGCGAGCATGGCAAGGAACATGAGTTTGAAAAAACCGCCGCTTTCATTTAAAACCGGCGGGGGATAGGAAACTGCATCCTGAGTCAGGTGTGCTATCGAACCCCCGCTCATGGAAAGGCATAGCAGGATAATGAGGAGCAGGCTGATCGTAACGACGACCGTGATAACATTGCTCACCTGCCCGCCCTGCTTAACGCCACGGTAGTTGATGGCCGTGAGCAGGACGATGAGTGCTACTGCCACCAGTTTGACCCCCAAATTGGCAAAAGGGGTGAAAATGCCGAACGCCGACATGGTTTCCCAGGCCCCGCCTAATATGGGCAGGGGGAAAATGGAGTTGACCGATTGCGCAAAGACATAGGAAATGGACGCTGTGGAGGCCGATTGGATGCAGGCAAAGCTGGCCCAGCCGTAAAAATAGCCCGTCCGTTCGCCATAAATTTGCCGCAGGTAAGTAAACGGGCCGCCTGAGACCGGCATCAACATGGCGATTTCCGCTACGGTCAGCACGCCAAAGAGCGTGACCATACCTGCCAGTACCCAGGCCAGCAGTATCAGCTCCGGCGATTCGAGCGCCAGCGACATGGGGGCGATTTTTTTATACACCCCTGAGCCGATGATGGAACTGATGATGAGGATGATGCCCGTGGTGAGGCCGAAATACTGCACCAGTTTGGCGGTGCCGGGTTTGTTTTGCATGTGATGAGGTGTTGGTGAATAAAGGGCGAAAGATGGGGAAGTATATTTAGAAATTCCTTTTGAAACCCGAAATTTGCACTTTAACCCAAGACCGTTTACTTTACGCCTCCAATAACCCGACAAAAACTTTAACCAAAAAGACTGCATGGCATCCATCGAACGCGTACCGGATTTTAGGAAATTCAAATTTCGAGAGCTGAAAACTTACTCCTCGACGGAGTGGCTGGCCGACAACCGCAAGAAGTACCGCCAGGTGTTCGACCGTTGGGAGACGACCTACGTGTATGCAGAACTCTCTTTTTACAACAAATACTTCGACAAGGAAGACTGGGACGTGGAGGTGGAACTGAAGTGTTTTGCTATCAAAAAGGCGAAAAAGGAACTTTGTACGCTGCCCTTCCACCGCAAGGTGAGCAAATTCGACAACATCGTCTATATCCGGGAAGGCTGGGGCAACAAGGCCGAAGGAGTTTTCTGGAAAAAAGGCACCTACGTCTGGGAAGCCTTTATCGAAGGCGAAAAGGTGGCTTCCCGCTATTTTTATGTGGAAGATGCCGGACAGGATGCCCTGAAACGCGGCAACCCCTACATCCAGCTTTATTCCCTCAAACTCTACGAAGGCCCCTACGACGACGTGATGGAGGACGACCGCACTTATTACCGAAAATTCAACGGCAGCGATACCCGGTACATCTATGCAGAGATTTTATTGAAAAACATCCATTTCGACAAGTTGTGGCAGTGCGAACTTTTCGTCAAGTTTTACAACGACGCCCGGGAACTGAAAGGCCAGGTGGTGCGCCTTCAAAAGATAGAGCGCAAGGACGAATACCTGAAAATTTCCGCTGGCTGGGGCAGCAATGTGAAAGGCTCCTGGCGCAAGGACAAATACACCTGCGAACTGGTGTTCATGGATAAAATGGTAGCCGCCATCCCTTTTGAAGTGGGCGATTTTGCGGAAGAAGGAGTTCCCCCCATTTACATTCCCGACAAAGCCGGCCCTGTCATTTTTACCCCGATGGACGACATGAACGAGTCCTTTGCCGAGGTGATGGTGAAACTGGACGCCTTGGTAGGCTTGTCGGAAATCAAGGAAAAAGTCAGGGATCACGCCAAGTACATCCAGTTTCTCCAAATCAGGAAAGACGCCGGTTTTGAAGAAAAAGACTCCATCAATGTCCATTCTGTTTTTATCGGAAACCCCGGCACGGGTAAGACCACCGTTGCTACCATGATGGGCCGCCTCTACCGGAAAATGGGCTTGCTGTCACGTGGCCATGTACATGTGGTGGACCGGGTGGACCTGGTCGGCGAATACATCGGCCAAACAGCCCCGAAGGTGAAGGACGCTATCGAACGTGCCCGTGGCGGGGTACTTTTTATCGACGAGGCTTATGCCCTGGCCCGCAACCCCGACGACACCAAGGATTTCGGGCGGGAAGTCATTGAAATCCTGGTGAAGGAAATGTCAGACGGCCCCGGCGATCTGGCCGTCATCGCTGCAGGGTACCCGAAGGAAATGAACAAATTCCTCGACAGCAACCCAGGCCTGAAATCGAGGTTTGCACATTATTATGAATTCTCCGACTACCTTCCGCAGGAACTTTCCCTGATAGCCGGCTATGCCTGCCAGGAAAAAGAAATAAAGCTGTCGGCGGCAGCCAAGGCCAAAATAGACGACATCATCGTCAATGCCTACCGGGACAGGGATCGCTCGTTTGGCAATGCCCGCTTCGTTTACGATCTGCTGGACAAGGCTAAAATTTACATGGGACTCCGCATCATGGAAATGGAGGAACCTTCCAAACTGGACCGGGAAATCCTGGAAACCGTCCAGGAAGCCGACGTGGCCAAGATTGATTACAAACCCAGCCGGGAACTGCCCCACATTCCTATTGACGAGGAACTGCTGCACGAGTCCATCAGCGAACTCAACCACCTCATCGGGCTGGACAAAGTCAAGGACCAGATTATCGAACACGTGCGGCTCGTGCGCTACTACCGGGAAACCAGCCGTGACGTGCTGAACAGCTTCTTCTTGCACACGGTGTTGATAGGCAATCCGGGCACCGGAAAGACGACCGTGGCCCGCATCCTCACCAAGATTTACAAAGCCCTCGGCATCCTGGAACGGGGCCACATGGTGGAGACCGACCGCCAGGGACTGGTAGCAGGCTTTGTGGGTCAAACTGCCACCAAGACCGCCGAGAAAATTGACGAGGCCATGGGTGGCGTCCTATTTATTGACGAGGCCTATTCGCTCACGCAAAAAAGTGGCGGGAACGACTTCGGCGACGAAGCCATCCAAACCATCCTCAAAAGGATGGAAGACAACCGGGGCCGCTTTTTCATCTTCGTGGCCGGCTACCCGGACAACATGGAATCCTTCATGAAGGCCAACCCGGGCCTGAGCAGCCGATTCGACAAGGTGCTGAAGTTCGACGATTACTCTTCGCACGAACTTTTGCGCATTGCGCTGCAAATGCTGGAGGAAAAAGGCATTGTGCCCGCACCGGAAGCGGAGGAACACCTCGCCGCCTACTTTGACTTCCTGTACAACTACCGGGATAAATTCTTTGGGAATGCCCGGACAGTGCGGCAAGTGGTCATTGAGGCTATCAAAAACCAAAACCTGCGCCTTGCCAGCTTTACCCCCGATGAGCGGGAAAATGTATCCGCCAACATCCTGATTCTGGAAGATGTGGTCAACTTCAAGCTGGACACCAGCGGTTTTATTTTTAACAAAAAAGGCATTGGCTTCCGACGGGGGGGCGACTGATCTTCCGCCCTGCAAAATGATTCAACGACCCGGTTGCCCTGCCCCGGCCCAAATCGTAACTGTTTCAAGGAAGTAGATTTTTTGGTGGCCGTAGTCAATACAAATAGCCCTTTCTTTAAGAAATGGTACGCCAAGCAGCCCGTCCAGTTGGAACTTCATGATTCGATTGAGCGCCACTAAATCTGTCAGGACGACTTCCAGGGAATCGTTGAAACGCTGGCCAAACTGGATATTTTTTAACCATCCTTTCGACTGCATTCTGGCAGCACTGCCAAGTCCCTGCAACAGGATCCTGCCGCTTCCCCTGAAATGTTCTGCCCGCCCTTTCAGGTGGTAAATGTGGAAAATATTGACTTCCGATCCCGTGTCAAGGGCAAACCAATACTTTTTCCCGGCAAAAGTCGCCTTCATGCAGGGGAGGTGGCCGTTAAGGGTGAAATGGACAGAATCAGCTTTAGTATAACCAGTGAGGCTAGCGGGATTTCCGGCATCTGCCAACAGCAGCAGGTTGTTTTTAAAGTCAATCACCAGTTGTTTGTCCATAAATGAATCATAGCCGAGAATGCCCAGCAGATCCACATCTTTCACCTTTTTGTATTCCGATAAATCCATGATCTTGGCTGTCACAACAGGCAGGCGAATGCCATTAATGTCTGCCGACCGGATCAATAGCATGTCCATGCTCTTCTTTTTGCCGTAGATATCATAAATCGCTTCCTCCCTCCCATAGGGTTTATTGCCGCTGAAAAAACTGCTGTTCAGGATCATGCCCGGCGCGCCGGTGTCCAGGATGAAGTTGCCTTTTTGTTCGTTGACGGTTGCCTCCACGACTATCAAATTGCCCACACACTGGAAAGGAATGGGTGTCGCAGTGCCGGAGGAACCAAGCGCAGGAAAGAGGAAAAAGCAAGCCAGTAAGAAGGGACTTTGTTTTTCCAGTTTAATAATAATGAGTGCTGCCAATATGCTTCGGTCGGCCAATGCGGGAATTTTTGGGCAACAGCTTACAGGTGAAACCAGTGTCAGTTTCATGATCGGGTGATTTTTGCACAAGCAGCTACAGCTCCGGAATTGTACCTTACAAGCGGATGAAAAAATAAAATTTTACCAAGGTTATCCAACAAATATATCCCTCGGACGGACTACCTTTGGCATCCGGTTTAACCATAACAAGTAGTCCGGTTAAACCGTCAACCGTCAACCGTCAACCGTCAAAGCCTATGTTCCCTTGGAAATCCGTTGTAGAAATCGAACAAACCTGCCCCAACCCCATTTACCTGCAAATTGCGAATGACATCATTTGTGAAATCAAAAAGGGTAGGGTAGCGCCCGGCTCGAAATTGCCCGGCACCCGTTCCATGTCCCAAATCCTGGAGGTTCACCGAAAAACAGTGGTAGCAGCCTACGAAGAAATGGAAGCACAGGGGTGGATTGATATCCATCCCTCCAAAGGGGCGTTTGTCTTGTCCACGCTACCAGAACAGCGGCCCCAACAACTGAGGGGTTTTTCCCCAAACGATGGCAAAGCCTGGGAGCAAACGGGCTATGAGGTACAGCCATATACCAATATCCATTCTCCGACTTATGCGCCCCAACGGATATTGGGCCTGCACGACGGCCCCGATCTCCGGCTCGTTCCACGCACCCTGATAGCCCGTACATTTAAGGGAATTATGTCCAGGCCTGCCGCTGTCAACCATTTGCGGTATTATGAGGTGGACGGAAATCCCAACCTGCGGCAGGTATTGTCCGAGCACCTCAACGAGAGCCGTGGGTTGAAAACCACAGCAGATAATATTTTCATCACCCGTGGCAGCACGATGGGTATTTTCCTTTCAGGCATGGCCTTGCTGTCAAAAGGGGACGTGGTACTGACCGGCGATCCGGGCTATTATTATGGCGAACGAAAATTTGCCCATTTCGGGGCGAACATCATCAGGGTACCGGTGGATGAATTTGGCATGAGGACGGACATCGTGGAGGACATTTGTAAAAAACATAAAGTGCGGCTGCTCTATGTCACGCCCCACCACCATTTCCCGACAACGGTCACCCTCTGCGCCAGCCGCCGGATGGAATTGCTGGCGCTGGCACGTCAATACCGTTTCGCCATCCTCGAAGACGACTACGATTATGATTTTCATTACCAAAGCAGCCCATTGCTGCCACTGGCCAGCGCCGATGAGACAGGCAATGTGATTTACATCGGCTCCATGAGCAAGACTTTTGCACCTTTCCTGCGGGTGGGTTTTATGGCTGCGCCGAAAAATTTACTGCAAGAATTGTTGAAAATGCGCCAACTCATTGACATCCAGGGTGACTATATCATGGAGCAGACAGTGGCCGAATTATTCAAACTAGGGGAGATAAAACGCCACATGAAAAAGGCCCTGAAAATCTACAAGGAGCGCAGGGATATTTTTTGTGAAATGCTGGCGGAAAAGACGGACGGGAAAATACAGTTTAAAATACCGGAAGGCGGCATGACGGTCTGGGCGCAATTTGATAAAGACATACCCCTGCCGTTGGTTAATGAAGCCGCCAAAAAACAAGGGCTCATCATCCCTGGCGGGCAGATTTACGACAATGCCAGCAGCGTTAAATTGAACTCGACCCGACTCGGATTTGCGGGTGTTAATTTAGAAGAAATTAACAGGGCGACGGATATTTTGGGGAAGGCAATAAGGAAGATAGATGGATCGAAGGAAAAATAAAATGACCGTTCTATTTAAAAAAACCTTTCTATCGCTGGGTTTTCCAACACCAAAATGGTGAAGCTACCTTGTTTGCCGATTTATCTGCCGACAGGCATGACAGGCAGGTTTTTTAATCGTTACAATGTTTGGCCACTGAGGGATTTGTTGGGTTGCTTCCATCAGGGTGCGGTTTAAACCGCACCCTGATGGAAGCAACCCAACAAAACCGGGCGAGGTTTTCAATCAATACCCTGCTCCACCAACCAGCGCTCAGCGTCCAGTGCAGCCATGCAGCCAGTACCGGCGGCAGTCACAGCCTGGCGGTACACATTGTCCTGGGCATCGCCGCTGGCAAACACGCCGGGGATGTTGGTGTAGGTCGAGCCGGGTTTTGTGATAAGGTAGCCCGTGGCGTCCATATCGAGGAAGCCTTTGAAAATATCGGTACTTGGTTTGTGGCCGATGGCCACGAAAAAGCCTTTGACCGGGATTTCCGTTACCAGGCCCGTCACATTGTTCCGCACACGTATGGCTTCTACTTTTTCATTTCCCAAAACCTCTTCGGTCTCAGTGTTCCAATGCACTTCGATATTTTCCATTTTAAAAACCCGCTCCTGCATGATTTTCGAGGCCCGGAGTTCGTCTCGGCGCACCAGCAGGTGGACTTTTGGGCAAAGTTTGGCGAGGTAAGTAGCTTCTTCTGCTGCCGTATCGCCACCGCCGACCACCGCTACTTCTTTGCCCCTGTAAAAGAACCCGTCGCATACTGCGCAGGCGCTCACACCATTGTTCATCAATCTTTTCTCGGATGGCAAACCTAAATATTTGGCGGTAGCCCCGGTAGAAATAATAACAGTATGGGCATGATGCTCATCCCCGCTGTCTGTCCAAACGGTATGGTAGTTTTGGCCAGTTTTGAAGTCCACTTTTGAAATCAGCTCATACCTTACTTCCGTGCCGAAGCGCTCTGCCTGCTGGCGGAACTCCTCCATCATTTCAGGGCCGCCGATGCCGGTAGGGTAGCCAGGATAATTCTCAACATCGGTGGTGGTGATCAACTGCCCACCAGGTTCCGGGCCAGTGAAAAGGAGCGGGGACATATTCGCCCGGGCTGCATAAATGGCTGCTGTATAGCCCGCCGGGCCTGAACCTATGATGATGCACTTTTGGATTTTGTTGGACATACTATTGGATGTTTGAGTTTGATTTTTGATAAACGAATGAATATCTACCAGTCCTTATTTACGTGGTCTCAATGACCAATGACTTTAATGACAATTTCAAAAAGGGGTGCAAAAATAAAGAACGCAATCGTTAACACAACAAAGCTTTAAAAGATTAGCCGCTTTTGTGACCTTGCTCACCCTAAGGTTTTTTTTAACCAGGTTGGATTCTATCTTATTGGAAATACAAAACCATCAAGCAATAAAACCATGAAACTATCTATCCCCACCTTTTCCTACCTTTGCCCAAAATAAAACATTGGAACGTACAACCAACTCAAAGCACATGGATAACGTCCGCCCTCACTCCTTACTCACCGACTACGACATTGACCTCCTGAAATTGGGAAAACACTACCGATTGTACAAAAAAATGGGCAGCCACCCGCTCCAGTTGGACGGCGAATGGGGCACCCTGTTTTCGGTGTGGGCGCCCAGTGCAAGGGAAGTTTCCGTGATCGGGAATTTCAATTTTTGGAATGAAAAAACCCACAAACTTTTCCTCCGGCCCGATGGCTCGGGTATATGGGAAGGATGGATAAAGGGCGTTGGAAAAGGCACATTATATAAGTACAGCATCCTCGCACAAGACAAACGGCGGCTGGCCAAGGGCGATCCCTACGCCCGTTTCTGGGAAGTACCGCCCAATACGGCCTCCATCGTCTGGGATCCCTACCACGAATGGAAAGATGAAAAGTGGCTGAAAGAGCGCTCTGAAAAAGCGGGCAAACCACAGCCCTATTCCGTCTATGAAGTCCATTTAGGCTCCTGGAAAAAGAAGGCCGATGGTATCCATTCTTTTAGCTACAAAGAACTGGTGGACGAAATGGTGCCTTATGTGAAAGAAATGGGCTTTACGCACGTGGAGTTTTTGCCGGTGATGGAACACCCCTATTTCCCCTCCTGGGGCTACCAGATCACGGGCTATTTCGCACCGACGAGCCGCTTTGGTTTCCCCGAGGATTTTATGTTTTTGGTGGATGCCTTTCACCGGGAAGGCATCGGCGTCATCCTCGACTGGGTGCCCTCGCACTTTCCCTACGATGCCCACGGGCTGGCAGATTTTGACGGTACACATTTATATGATCACGCCGATCCTCGCAAAGGTTTTCACCCGGATTGGAAAAGTGCCGTGTTCAACCACGGCCGCTGGGAGGTGCGCAGCTTCCTCATTTCAAATGCCATGTACTGGCTGGACGAGTACCATATTGATGGCCTCCGGGTAGATGCGGTGGCCTCTATTTTATACCTCGACTATTCCAGGGAGGAAGGCCAATGGGTACCCAACCAATACGGCGGAAAGGAAAACATCGAGGCCATTGAGTTTTTAAAAGAATTCAACAGCATGTCGCACCGGGATCACCCGGAAGTGGTCACCATCGCTGAGGAGTCCACTGCCTGGCCGGGCGTCTCCAAACCTGTGGAGGAAGGCGGCCTTGGCTTCGACCAAAAGTGGATGATGGGCTGGATGCACGATACCTTGAAATACATTCAGTACGACCCGATTTTCAGGAAAAACCACCACCACGAGTTGACCTTCAGCATGGTGTATGCTTTTTCTGAAAAATTCATGTTGCCGCTCTCCCACGACGAAGTGGTGCATGGAAAAGGCCCGCTCATTGATAAGATGCCGGGGAACGAGCAGCAGAAATTTGCCGGGATGCGCCTCCTGTTTGGCTATATGTGGACACATCCGGGCACGCAGTTGCTCTTTATGGGCGGTGAATTTGCCCAAACGAGCGAGTGGAACATCGAACGAGGCCTGGAATGGTGGCTGACCCGGTACGAAACCCATCAAGGTGTGCAGGCGTGGGTCAAAGATTTGAACCATTTTTACAGAGACTCAAAAGCACTTTATGAAAAACAGTTCGACCACGACGGCTTTGAATGGATAGACCATGCTGATTGGGAGAACAGTGTGTTGACCTACATCCGCAAGGGGAAAAATGAAAAAGACGTCGTCCTCGTCGTGTGCAATTTCACGCCAGTCGTGCGGGAAAACTACCGTTTCGGTGTGCCTTTCAAAGGACAATGGAAAGAAGTGCTCAACAGCGACGACAAAAAATACGGCGGCGCTGGTTTTGGAAACCCGAAACCTGTCAAGGCCGACAAAAAGGAAAGCCATAACAGGGATTATTCCATTGAAATAACATTGCCCGGATTGGCAACTTTGGTTTTTGAACCCAACAACGAACCGTCGTCACCCCAAAAGAAAAAGGCAGTTTCAAAAAAAGCAAAGGCTTCATGAGTGAATCGCATCATTCCGGTTTCGTCAACATTATTGGACGGCCCAACGTCGGCAAAAGCACCTTGATGAATGCGCTGGTGGGCGAAAAAATGTCCATCATCACTTCCAAGCCGCAGACCACCCGCCACCGCATCGTCGGTATTTTGAGCGGCGACGATTTTCAAATGGTCTTTTCGGATACGCCCGGCATCATCGGCAAGCCTTCCTACAAAATGCAGGAAGTGATGAACCGCTTTGCATTTTCCGCCTTTGAAGATGCTGACTTGTTGTTGTTCGTCAACGATATTTTCGAAGACTACAAAGAAGACGATCCGGTTTTCCAGCAAATCAAAAATTTTGAGGGGCCTAAGTTTTTTGTGTTGAACAAAACAGATTTAGCAATGCCCGAACGCATCCTGGGGCTGATGAAATGGTGGAACGACCGCATCCCGTTCACAGAGATTTATCCGGTATCCGCCTTGCAAAAAACCAATACGGACAAGCTGCTGGAGGGCATCAGAAAATACCTGCCCGAAGGCCCGGAATATTATCCAAAGGATCAACTCACCGACCGCCCGGAGCGCTTTTTCGTGAGCGAAATCATTCGTGAAAAAATACTGGAACTCTACCACCAGGAAATCCCATATTCCAGCGAAGTCATCGTGGAATCCTATAAAGAGACCGAAACCAACGAGGGCAAGCCCCTCGTCCGCATTTATGCCATTATCTTTGCCGCCCGTGAGACCCAAAAGGCAATCCTCCTGGGAAAAAACGGACAGGCCATCAAAAAACTGGGCACCGAAGCCAGGAAGTCATTAGAAGCATGGCTGGAAAGCAAAGTCTTCCTCGAACTGCACATCAAGATCCGAAAAGACTGGCGGGACGACGAGCGGATGCTGAAGCACTTCGGGTATGGGGATTGAAGAATGTGTTTTGGTGTTTGTGTGTTTATGTGTTTTAAAATATAGCACAAATCGAAAACACAAAAACACTTTAAGCACACAAACACAACAACATGAGCAACATAGTAGCAATTGCGGGCAGGCCGAACGTAGGCAAATCCACCCTTTTCAACCGTTTGATAGGCGGGCGGCAGGCCATCGTGGACAATATCAGTGGCGTGACCAGGGATCGTCAGTATGGTTCTTGTGAGTGGAACGGCAAGATTTTCAACGTGGTGGACACGGGCGGTTTTGTGCCAAGAAGCGAGGATGTTTTTGAAAAAGCCATCCGCTCGCAGGTAGAGATTGCCATTGAAGAATCCTCCGTCATCATTTTCATGGTAGATGTCACGACGGGCATCACCGATTTGGACGAGGAGATGGCAAAAATGCTGCGCCGCTCCAAACGGCCCTGCATCGTGGTCGTGAACAAGGTGGACAACAACGAGCGGTTCCTGGAGGCCAATGAATTTTATAGTTTGGGTTTTGAAGAAACGTTCTTTATTTCCTCGCTTTCGGGCAGCGGCACCGGTGAATTATTGGATGCCGTGACGGAACACCTGACCGACGAAAAACCCATTGAAACCGACCTGCCAAAATTTGCTATTGTCGGACAGCCCAACGTGGGCAAATCCTCTTTGTTGAATGCCCTTTTGGGTGAAGAGCGCAACATCGTCACCGAAATTGCTGGCACTACAAGGGATACCATCCACTCCAAGTATTCAAAATTTGGCAAGGAATTTTTACTGCTGGACACTGCTGGAATCCGAAAAAAGGCCAAGGTACATGAGAACCTTGAATTTTATTCCGTGATGCGGGCCATCCAGGCCATCGAAGAATCGGACGTCTGCCTGTTGATGCTCGATGCGAAGGAAAACATTGGCCAACAGGACATGGCTATTTTCCGCCTGGCACAAAAACGGCACAAAGGCATCGCCATTTTGGTAAACAAATGGGACTTGGTGGAAAAGGAAACCAACACAGCGAGGGACGTGGAGGCGGAAATTAAAAGCAAAATAGCCCCTTTCGACGATGTGCCCGTTGTGTTCATCTCCGTGCTCGACAAGCAGCGGATTTCAAAAGCAGTTGACGTGGCGCTGGAGGTGTACGAAAACAGGGCGAGGAAAATCAAGACCTCCAAACTGAACGAGGTGATGCTGCCCGAAATAGAGCGGTATCCGCCACCATCGCACCGCAACAGGTTTGTCAGCATCAAATTCATGAACCAGTTGCCGACGCCCTATCCGGCTTTTGTATTTTACACCAACCACCCTAAGCACGTAAAAGACAGCTATAAAAACTTCCTCGAAAATCAGTTGCGGAAACATTTTCAGTTTTCCGGTGCGCCTATCACCATCTTTTTCAGGGAGAAATAATAATGGTGGACGGCGGACGGTGGGCGGCACTCCACCGCCCACCGTCCACCGTCAACCCAACAAATATGCCTTTTCACAAAACCGACATAGAGGGACTGCTTCTTTTTCAACCCCGGGTCTTCGAAGATGACCGGGGCTACTTTTTTGAAAGTTATAATGAAAATATTTTCAAAGAAGAAGGTATTGAAACGAGCTTCGTGCAGGACAACCAGGCGTTCTCCGGCCGTGGCGTTTTGAGGGGGCTACACTATCAGGTACCGCCCTTTTCACAGGCAAAATTGGTGAGGGTGCTGCAAGGGGAAGTCTTTGACGTGGCAGTGGATATTCGGGAAGGCTCCCCCACTTTTGGGCAGTGGTACGGTTGTATCTTGAGCGAAAGCAACAAGTTGCAGTTGTTCGTCCCTCGTGGCTTCGCCCACGGTTATGTCGTTTTGAGCGAAACGGCGGTTTTCTTTTATAAATGCGATAATTTTTATTCAAAAGCGCACGAAGGGGGCATCCAGCCCGATTGCCCGGTACTGAATATTGACTGGCAGATAGATTTGGAAAAGGCCACCATTGCTGAGAGGGACAAATCTTTCCCTTCAATTGGCGGGCACCGAAAATCTTAATGTCAATATCGAGATTGTTCAAAAAACTGTGTTAATTTCTCACAAGTGATTGATTGTGAGAGTGAGTTTTTTTCAAAAACACACTTCTTTGAATGGTCTCGTCAAAATCAGGTCTCACCTATAAATCCGTGCCTGCGGAGAATTTGTAAAGCACAAACTTCACTCCCCAGGCTATCAGGCTTCCAAGCAAAGCCCCGCACACTACATCCAACGGAAAATGTACCCCCACATAAACCTGTGCAAAAGAAATGGCAAATGCCCAAAACAGTAGTGGCCATTTCACCCGCCTGAATATTTTTCCCAAGGTCAAACAAAGCAAAACGGCCATCCCAAAATGGTTGGCGGCGTGGGAAGACGGGAAGCTGTACCCGCTGCCGCAGGGCACAAGCAAGTTCATATCTGTAGCCTGTTCCATGACCTTGCAGGGCCGGAGCCGCATCACATTTTTCTTGATCAACTGGCTGCTGATGGAATCCGTCAGCCCCACCGTTACGATCAGGGCAAGTGCCAGCCAAAGCCCTTTTGTTTTAAAATTCAACAACAGGAAAACAAGCAGGAAGAGGTAGAGTGGAACCCAGGTGTACTTGTTTCTGAGAACAGGCATTAGAAAATCGAATAACGGGTTTTGGCAACCTGAGTTGATGAAGTGGAAGAGTTGATAGTCGAAATGGAGCAGGTCGGTCATTTTGAATAATGGAATGATAGCATAAAGGAATGCGTGAATGGATACCGAAATTCTATCATTCTACCATTCCTTCCTTCTCTCATTGTTTTCCTGAAGACTTGCCCATGAGGTTGCAGAGTTTATAAAGCACCCTGGCGCCTACGTTGCCGTCCCATTCGTTTTCCAGGCCCGCCACCTCGCAAAGGTCGAATCCGATGATTTCCCGTCCGCTTTCCACCACCGTTTTTATCAAATAAACAGCCTCGTTGAACTCCAGTCCGCCAGGGACGGGCGTACCGGTGTTTGGGCAGAGGTTGGGGTTCAGGCCGTCAATGTCAAAACTAATATAAACCTTGTCGGGCAGGTCGGCGACGATGCGCTTGCAGAGGGCTTTGTATGTTTTTCCATCGAACATTTCTTCCCTCATCTGCTGGTCGTACCAGACTTTGACCCGGCCATTTGAAGCCTTGACAAGCTGCGTTTCTTCCTCGCAAAAATCACGGATGCCCACCTGTATCAGTTGGCTGACTTCCTTGATTTGCAGGGCATTGTAAAAAATAGAGGCATGGGAATAGGTAAATCCTTCATAGGCATTCCGCAGGTCTTGGTGGGCATCAATCTGTAAGATTCCAAAGCTGCCGTGCTTTTTGGCCAGCGCTTCCAAAAAACCCAGCGGCACGCTGTGTTCGCCCCCGACTATGCCCACGAGCTTTCCTTTTTCCAACAACTGCTTCGTTTCCTCATACACCCAGGTTTTGAGCAGGAGGCAGGAGTTGTTGATTTCGGCAATGGCGGCGGCGGCCTTGATGTCGTGTTTTGGGTTGCCGCCATTTTCCAAAAATTCAATGATGCTGTCGGCGACGGGTCGGAGTTCCTGGTTGCGGTTGAGCCAAAACAAATCCAGGTGGCGCATGTAAATGCCCATTTTCCAGGCATCCGGCACATCGGCGTCGAAAAGGTCGAGCTGTGTAGATGTTTCGAGGATGTTTTGCGGGCCAGTGGAAGTGCCATCCGAATAGGAAACTGTCACGTCCCAGGGCACGGAGAGCAACACAATGGAAGCATCTTCTTCATCGAAAGGGAGGCCGATGAAATGGCCATTTTTGAGGCCGGGGCCCGAGGGGTCGAAGTTGGCAATTTTGTCTTGTTTTGTCATAATGGTTCAATGTAAAGCTGAACGAATTTCCAACCCGTCCATCACTTCCCCTTCCTGCTCCACCCACCAGGCCAGTCTGTCGTACACGGTTTTTTCATCAAAATAGTGCAGGGCGAATTTTACAAAAACATGCCCATGCTTGGCTTCCGAGGCCCAGAGTATTTTATAAAAACGGTGCAATTCAGGCTCATTTTGGGCTTCACTCACCAGGCGGAAACGCTCCGCCCCCCTCGTCTCGACTACGGAGGCGATGAGCAGCCGATCGAGGAAACGCTCCTCCCTTCCACTGTGGCAGCGTTTAATCAGATTGGTCACGTACACATCCTGCCCCATTGAGGCGGGCAGTTGGATGCCACGGCTTTCCATGAGTAGATAGACCTGCTGGAAATGCTCCAATTCCTCGATGCCGATGCCGATGAGTTCAGGAATGATTGCGGTGCGGTCGGGGAATTTGGCAACGAAACTCATGGCCATGGCGCTGGCCTTGCGCTCGCAGTCGGCGTGGTCCTGCAGGAAACTGGGGAAGTCGGCCATCACGGCTTCCACCCATTCGGGCTTGGAGGGGACGGTGATGTCGAGGTTTAATTTCACAATGATAGAATGAGAAAATGATGCAATGAGTGAATTGGGGCAGGCGGCAAAACTATGAAAAATAGAAAGGTGCTTACCTTCGCAGCAAAATTTGACTGACCATGAAATCTATCTGTGTTTTTTGCGGCTCCAATGTTGGCACCCACCCAACCTACGCCGAAATAGCCTGGCTGACCGGGAATACCCTTGCCCAAAAAGGAATCCGACTTGTTTATGGTGCGGGCAATATAGGCTTGATGGGCGTGATGGCCGATGCCGCCCTGGAAGCGGGTGGCCAGGTGTTGGGCGTCATCCCTGATTTTTTGAAGGCAAAGGAAGTCTGCCATACTGGTTTGACCGAACTAATCGTGACTAAAACCATGCACCAGCGAAAACAGGTGATGGAGGAAAATTCGGATGGCTTTATCATCCTGCCCGGCGGCTTCGGCACATTGGACGAGTTTTTTGAAATTTTGACCTGGCGCCAATTGAAGTTGCACAATAAGCCTATTGGCTTGCTGAATGTAGAAGGCTATTACAGCCACTTAATTGCCCACATTGAAAACATGCGAAAAGAAGGTTTTGTGCGTGGGACAAATCTCTCACTTGTCACGATCTCCGACAGCCTGGCAGATTTGTTGGAGAAACTGCAAACAACCGCCAACATTGTGGGTGAATAGCGGTTATAGTTCCCGGTTTTTTAGATTAGTTCAACCAAAAGCAGGGATAGTTTTAAGAAAAAATTATCTTTGCAGCGCAAAATTAAATCCTCACTTGCGGAAATCCCTTTTCCAGATCAAATCTCCCGATTCAAGTATCGCTGAATTTTGTTCAGAAAATCTAATCATCATCCATATTTCATCATCTATAAAATCCCACTTAAGTAATGCAAGCAACTGAGACAACCCTCAAGTACAAAGTAAAAGACATCTCCCAAGCCGAATACGGGCGCAAAGAAATCGAACTCGCCGAGGCTGAAATGCCGGGTTTGATGTCGCTTCGTGAGCAATACGGCAAGCTGAAACCATTGAAAGGCGCCCGCATTGCTGGCTGCCTGCACATGACCATCCAAACTGCTGTTTTGATTGAAACGCTGGTGGAACTGGGCGCCGAGGTGACCTGGTCTTCCTGCAACATCTTCTCCACGCAGGACCACGCCGCCGCTGCCATTGCTGCCGCCGGCATCCCCGTTTTCGCCTGGAAAGGCCAGAACGAGGAAGAGTTCTCCTGGTGCATCGAGCAGACGCTGTTCGCCTTTGAAGGCGGCAAGCCATTGAACATGATCCTCGACGACGGGGGCGACCTGACCAACATGGTGCTGGACGACTACCCGGAGTTGGTGCAGGGCATCAAAGGCATCAGCGAAGAAACAACTACCGGCGTTCACCGCCTCTACGATCGCATGAAGGATGGTACGCTGCCGCTCCCATGTATCAATGTGAACGACAGCGTGACCAAATCGAAATTTGACAACAAATACGGCTGTAAGGAAAGCCTCGTTGACGCCATCCGCCGTGCCACCGACATTATGATGGCTGGCAAAGTAGCCGTGGTGGCTGGATATGGCGACGTTGGAAAAGGCTCTGCTGCTTCCCTGCGTGGCGCTGGCTGCCGGGTCATCGTTACCGAAATAGATCCAATCTGCGCACTGCAAGCCGCTATGGATGGTTATGAGGTGGTGAAACTGGAAAACGCCATTCCCCGTGCCAACATCGTCGTCACTGCCACCGGCAACTGCGACATCGTGATGGGCGAGCATTTCAAGATGATGAAAGACAAAACCATCGTCTGCAACATCGGCCACTTCGACAATGAAATTGACGTAGCCTGGTTGAAGAAAAACTACGGCTCTACCCATGTCAATATCAAGCCACAGGTTGATAAATACACCGTGGACGGCAACGACATCCTGTTGCTGGCCGAGGGCCGCCTCGTGAACCTGGGCTGTGCCACTGGCCACCCATCGTTCGTGATGTCCAACTCGTTCACCAACCAGGTGTTGGCGCAAATGGAACTCTGGGCGCATAGCGACAAATATGAGAACCAGGTTTACACTTTGCCTAAGCATCTGGACGAGCAGGTTGCCCGCCTCCACCTCGCCAAAATCGGTGTGGAACTGGAGGAACTGAACGAGAAGCAGGCCAAGTACATTGGCGTGAAAAAAGAAGGTCCGTTCAAGCCTGAGTATTACAGGTATTGATAAGTCCAAAATACATGGTAGAAACAGCCTCGGCATCCATTGCCGGGGCTGTTTTCGTTTTGGGGGTTTCTTTAGTCTGGTTATCTTTACTGGAAACTGACCAATATGGATCTTACCAATAACTTATTCAACGAATTTCCACCCGTCACCAAAGAAGAATGGTTGACCAAAATCAAAAAAGATCTCAAAGGAAAAGCCGTTGAAGAATTGCATTGGAAATTGGGCGAGGTTTCCGTTGACCCCTTTCCTCATCTCGATGATATGAAAGGTGTAGAGGCAAAACCCTTGTTTGATAGGATAGGGTGGGAGATAGGCGAGGATATTGAATCACATGATATTTTACAGGCAAACCATCAAGCTCTTCATTCCCTGGAATGTGGGGTCGAATCACTCCGTTTTGTTTTGGATGAAAACCTTGGCGACCATCGCATGGAATCGCTGCTTGAAGGGATAGACCTTGCCATCATTTCCACCCATTTTTATGAAAAAAACAAAAACGCACAGCCTAAGCATAACCTGGAGCATTTCATCCATATAGCAAAGAAAAAAGGACTGGATACCAGGCTGCTAAGAGGGGCAGTCAATTGGTGGAACGAGGACGCAGTGGTGTTGGAAGACGCTTTTGAACTGGTGGAATTGGCAGAAAATAAATTACCCAACTTTAAAGTGTTGCCTGTGAATGCCCACGACTATTTTGACGGGGCGGATGGCTTAGTCCAGGAATTAGCCAACACCATTTTCAAAGGTGAAATGTGGTTGTCTTCCCTGGCAGAAAAAAATGTGCATCCTGCCACATCAAACCGATACTTGTTTTTTTCCCTGTCAGTAGGAGTGAATTACTTTGTTGAAATAGCAAAGCTCAGGGCACTCCGGTTGTTGTGGGCCAACGTCATGAAAGCCTGGAAAGCAGAGGATTGGCAGATGCCAATGATTGATGCCCACCTGGCCCCAGCCGACCAAACGGAAGACATGCACCAGAATATGATTCGGGCCACTACACAAGCCATGTCTGCCGTGATTGGCGGGGCAAACAGGCTGACCGTTCTGCCGTCTGATGACTTCGAAGGTGAAAACACGAATTTTTCAAGGCGAATCGCCAGGAACGTCCAGCATATTTTGAAAATGGAAAGCCATCTGGACTGGGTGGCCGACCCGGTGGCGGGAAGCTATTATGTGGAGGATTTGACGAGGAAATTGGCAGCGGCGGCGTGGGCAGCGTTTCAAAAAATGTAAAACTAAAAAGGCACAAAGAGCAACTTGCCCATTGTGCCTTTTGCTTATTTTAAACTGTTATCAGGCATTCTGATTGATACAGTTCAAATCTTCAAAAGCCGTCTTCAAACGCTTCACAAAAGACTCCTCGCCTTTGCGGAGCCAAACCCTTGGGTCATAGAATTTCTTGTTCGGCTTGTCCTCTCCTTCCGGGTTGCCAATCTGGCCCTGCAGGTAGTCCTTCTTTGCATTGTAATAGCCGAGTACACCATCCCAGAAGGCCCATTGCATATCGGTATCAATATTCATTTTGACAGCACCGTAAGTAATGGCCTCACGGATTTCCTCACGGCTGGAACCGCTTCCTCCGTGGAAGACAAAATTGACAGGATTGTTTCTTTCTGTCTTGTATTTCTCCCGGACGTAGTCTTGTGAGTTTTTCAAAATGATGGGCTGGAGTTTCACATTACCTGGCTTGTAAACGCCATGTACGTTGCCAAAAGCAGCAGCGATGGTGAAGCGTTTGCTCACCTTGCTCAACTCGTTGTAGGCATAACCCACTTCCTGCGGCTGGGTGTAAAGTTTGGAACTGTCCACATCGGAGTTGTCAACACCATCTTCCTCACCGCCTGTCACACCCAATTCAATTTCAAGTGTCATGCCGATGGCGTCCATGCGCTTCAGGTATTCCACGCAGGTTTCTACGTTTTCATTAATCGGTTCTTCTGAAAGGTCGAGCATGTGGGAACTGTAGAGCGGGTAGCCCCTCGTTTCGTAAAATTTTTCGCCGGCATCCAACAGGCCGTCCACCCAGGGCAGCAGGTTTTTGGCGCAGTGGTCGGTGTGCAAAACGACCGTTACACCATAGGCTTTTGCAAGGGTATGGATGTGCATGGCTCCCGAAATACCGCCAAGCACAGCTGCTTTTTGGCCTTCATTGGACAAACTTTTGCCGGCAAAGAAATGGGCGCCGCCATTTGAAAACTGGATCATAACGGGCGAGTTGACGGCCTTTGCAGTTTCAAGTACGGCATTGACGGAGTCGGTGCCGATGACATTGACGGCAGGAAGTGCAAAGTCTTTGTCGTTGGCATAGTTGAGCAACTCGGTCACTTCGTCCCCGTGCAGTACGCCGGGGCGGAATCGTGTGGAGGTAAGGATATTCATAATACTTTTTTACGATTTGGTGAGTGGCGAAATTAGCAAGTTTTGATAAAACGACTGGGAGGGATTCAAAGAAAAAGCAGCGACAAAGGGAATGCCGCTGCTTTTAGACAAGATTTTTGGATGGTTCGTCCTTACAGAATAGGCTCTGCTGCGACGGGTTCTTCTTCGGGTTCCTCAATGATGGGCTTGAGTTCTTTTTTCACCTCCGTTTTAATCAAGGCCTTGATGTCGTCCAGCGTTAGTTTGGTTTTGGCGGAAATGAAGGCCATTTCGCCCTCCTCCCTGTCATTGTAAAACATGACAATTTCGCTGATGCGCCCATCTTTTTCCCGGATCATCAAGTCGAAGTTCATTTCTCCGCTGCGGATCATTATCAGGTCATCAAAGCTGTCCTCTCTCAAGTCCTTGCGCAATTTTTCAATCGCTTTTTGCGGAATTTCGGCACCATCTTCCGCATACATGAAGCGGGTGGTTCCAAATTTTCTTAAAAGATCAAGTGCCAGTTTCTCCTCCGGGTCATCGGCGGCGTTTTTGGCTATTTTCCCGCCAAAGCGGATGAGCCAGCCTGGCAGTTTGATATTCTGCACATCGGCGCCTTTTTTGTTTTGGCGGTAAAATTTATTGAGCGCCCTGGTTTGTGAAAATGCTGCGGCGGGCAATGCGAGCAGCACGATGGCAAGCAGAATGTTTTTCATTTCAATCGGGTTTTAAAAAGTTGGTGGCCAGCGGTGTGTTGGTTGTCAACTCTTCACACCGCTGACTTTTGCCGCACTAAGCTCTATTCAGTTTTTTTTTGCTTTTGAATTCTTGTCTTCTGGGTTGTTTTTTTCCTTGTCAAAGGCTTTGGAAAGTTTGCCCACTTCGTTGAGGTCAATTTTACCGATAAAACTGAGCAGTACGAAATCTTCTCCCTCTCCACCGACCAGGAGTAAAAGCTCGTCGAGGGTATTGCCGCCGCCACCAGTTTTGGCAAGAAACTGCACGTTTTGCTCTTTGCCCTCACGGACGGTCATCAAGGTCTCGTATTCGTTTTTGTTGATGATGCCAAGGGCTTCCTTATAAAATTTTGCGCCGTTTTCTTCGGTGGTCAGGATGCGCAGCCCTTTCAGATCTTTGCAAACGGAGAGGATGGCTTCAGCTTCGGCGTCATCGAGGTCAAGCTCCATTTTGTTGATCATTTCGAACATTTTACCACTTACATAGACCACCGTAAAGCGCTCATCGTCAACGTATTTGGAGAAGTATTTTGAAATGGCGTCCTCTTGTGCGGACGTGGTTCCTACTGCGAAGAACATGGCGAATAAAAATGCAAAGTATTTCATGATTTAAAGGTTTTATAGTTTAAAAAATCGGGTGATATTCAGTGGGCAGTTCTTGATGGGCAGTTTGCAGCCGGCAGCATCCAGCCAAAAAAGATTGCCTTTAAATATTTCAGTTTAAGTATTTTCCGAGCAGCTCGGTTTTTGAGACTTCCTGGATGGTTTTTTGGGAGGCTTTGTTCAATTTGGAAGAGACCAGGCGCAAGGCTTTCACGGTTTCTTCGTAGGCCACTTGCTCGTCTTTGATTTCGTATTTCTCCCAATTGATGGCTTGCTGGCCATGTGGGGTAGCGGCGGGCCTGAAAAACAGGTACGCCCCAAGCAACATTATTCCAATCGCAGCGATCCTCAGTGCCGGGGATTGCCAGAAGCGCATCCTGACAATTCCCCTGGCTGGTTTCCCTTCCATTTTTTCAAATAGCTTTTGGTCAAAATCCTGGCTCACGGCCAACTGCTTTTCCCGTTTGAAATGATGGAAAAGCGGTGCGTATTGCCTCAATTCGTCCGCCACATGGCCTCCGTTGAAATATTCCACGATTTGGGCCTCTTCCTCCAGGGAGGTTTCACCATCAAAGTATTTTTCAATCAAATCTTTCATTTTCTTCAGTTTAGGATCGAAGGAAAAATAACCCGATGTGAAATCGGGATTATTTTTAAAAAACCCTTCTATTACTGGGGTTTCAAAATTAAAATAGCGAAGTTATTTTTTCATCGTTCCTTAAGTAATTTGGTGCTATTGCGAGCCTGGGGTCATTTGCAGTTTGGCCAGGCTTTCCCTGACGGCTTTCCTCGCCCGGAAGAGGTACACTTTCACCTGGTCGAGCGGAATGTCGAGGGCATCAGCGATTTCCTGGTAATGCATTCCTTCAATATCTCTAAGGTGCATGATGTCCCTTTGTTTATCGGGCAGGTTGTCCATCAGCTTTTTAACGGTTTCAAAAACATCGTGTCCTGCCGTTGCCTGGTATGGCGACTCCGACTGGTCGTGCAGATCGAACCCCGCTTTGATGGGCTGCAGCCGCTTGTGTTTCGACCTAAGTTTGTCAATGGACAGGTTCTTTGTGGCCGTGATGCACCAGGCCTCCACGTTTGAAATGGCCTCCATTTGCTCCCGGTTGTTCCACAATTTAATAAAGACTTCCTGCACTACATCTTCCGCTTCCGCCGCATGGTTTACGATACGCAAAGCAAAGCGGTACAGCTTGTTTTTGATAGGTAGGATGTCGGATTTAAATTGTCGGGTAGTCATTTCAAAACAGCGACGATGTTGAAAAGGGATATGTTACAGGATTTTTAAAAAAAACCAAACAACACCACCAAACTCCTACTTTTGGGGTTCTTTGTGGAAAATGAATTGACATGCAGCTGAAAAAATTGGACGGGATGCTGATGAAGGCATTCATTCCCCCTTTCATTGTTACTTTTTTCATTGCGTTGTTTGTGCTGGTCATGCAGACGCTCTGGTTGTATATTGACGATATAGCAGGGAAAGGGATTGGCTTTTTTTTGCTGGTAGAGTTAGTGAGCTACATGTCAGTCTCCATGATTCCGATGGCGCTCCCAGTGGCAGTTTTGATTTCGGCGGTGATGGTGCTGGGCAATTTGGCGGAACGCTATGAATTGTCCAGCATCAAGTCTGCGGGCGTGTCCCTGTGGCGGGTCATGTTGCCGCTGATGATTGTGACGGGTGCCATCGGGATAGGCTCCTATTTTTGCTCCAACAACCTGATTCCCGTCTCCAACCTTAAATTCAAATCCCGTCTGCACGACATCCGCAAGCAAAAACCTACCCTTAGCCTGGAGGAGAGTGTGTTCAACGACGACTTTCAGGGTTTTTCCATCCGCCTCGGGAACAAACTGCCGGATAACAAATCCATCCAGGATGTCATCCTTTTTGACAATACGGAAGCGAGCCAGGGAAGGCTGACGATGGTGGCTGCCGACAGCGGCGACATGTACGGCTCTGCCGACGGGAAATTTTTCGTCATGCACCTGTTTGAAGGCAGCCAGGTGATGGAGCCGAAACCCACCATCAAGGATGGCAAAAGGAACTACCCGATGATGAGGGCCACCTTCGATGAATGGACGAAAGTGTTTGACCTGGACGAATTTGAACTGGACCGCACCGATGAAAGTCTTTTTAAATCCCACCATACCATGCTCAGCAACCGGCAACTCCTCATTGCCGTGGACTCCATAGACAAGGAGATAGCCCAGCGCATCGCCCGCAACAACGAGCAGAACTACAAGAGTTTTTATTTCTTGCAAAAAGAATTTGAAGAACAAAAAAAGGAAGAACGGCGGCGGGAAAATGAGCGGATGAAAGCTGAAAGAGACTCCTTCGCCCTGATGAAGGAACTGGAGACCCAGTCTTCCGCTCCACCGGCACGGGTACCTGAACACCTGGATAAGGCGAACCTGCCGAAACCGCAGCAAAATGGCGAACCTGTTCAGCCCATCAAAAAATTAAGAGAAATTAACAGGCCTGTAATCCAACCCATTAAAAAAGAACCTCAAAAAAACGTTGTGGATTCAACTAAACAGTCAGGGCCGGCTTCCCAGGATAGTGCACAGGAAAAGGCTTTTGCGTACAACCTGGATACATTGACTTCTATTATAGGGATATTTCCGAAGGAAAAGAGAGGGGAATACTTGTTTGCTGCCAAGAAAACAGCCCAAACGCTAAAAGACCGTGCTGAAAGCACCGTCAATTCGCTCCAGAAAACCAGGGAATCGAGGGTGAAGCACGTCTTCGAGTACAATACAAAATTCAGCATGGCAGTGGCTTGCCTGATATTTCTGTTTTTCGGGGCGCCCATGGGGGCCATTGTTCGCAAGGGTGGATTTGGCTGGCCATTGCTCATCTCCATTGTGTTTTTCATGCTCTTCATTGTCATCAGCATTTTCAGCAAAAACATTGCAGAGCGGGGGGTCATCAATGCGGTGTTGGCTTCCTGGATGAACTGCCTGGTGATTTTCCCGATGGGCCTAGCGCTCACCTATTGGGCCATGCGGGATGCCAACCTGCAACAGGTGATAGATTTCTTTAAATTCAAATGGGTTTTCGAGTATTTGGCAATTGCCATTGCAAGGGCAAAAAAACAATAGCCGGAAAAAGCATCCATGCAATTTCCGGCTATTGCCTTACCCTGGTTAGATGACCACCGGGTTTTTTCCGCTAGTATTTGAAATCCACTGCACCAGCCTCCATGACTTTCGCCTGATTGCCGTTGGAAGAAGGCCCTGCATCCTCAAAATCGTCCGCTTCATCCTTCCAGCCCATATAGCGCAGAAAACCATAGAACTTGCTGCGAATCCCGTCAATGAACAAATAGGCAACAGGCGCTACCATCAAGGTCAGAATCATGGAGCCTAAAAGGCCGCCGATGAGTGCCCAGGCGAGGCCGTTTTTCCATTCTGCACCGGCTCCTTTGGCCAAGGCAATTGGCAAAAAGCCAACGGTCATGGCGATGGTCGTCATCAGGATGGGCCGCAGGCGGGTTCGGCCGGCTTCTACCAGGGCCTCCGTTACATTCATGCCCTCGCCCCGTGCCTGGTTGGCAAAGTCCACCAACAGGATGGCGTTTTTGGCCACCAGGCCGATCATCATAATGATGCCGAGAATCGAGAAAATATCGAGTACACTCATGGAGAGCGCCATGGCCAGCAAAGAACCTGCAATACCGACAAAGGAAGTGGTGACCACAATGGGGGACGTCCAGCTATCGTACAGCGCTACCAACAACAGGTAAACGAACAGCAAACTGGCCATCAGGGCCAGCCCAAGGCTGCCGAAGCCTTCGTCCTGATTTTTGATATCCCCATCATAGGTGATAAAAATGCCGGGTGGTGGCGGCATCGTTTTTTCCACCAGGGTTTTGATATCGGCCCCGATTTCGCCGCTGGGCCTGCCCAATACTTTGGAAGAAATCATCACAGAGGGCTGCCTGTTCGTCCGTTCATATTGGTTGGGGCCGGTGGACTGGACGATGTCGGCAAACTGGCTCAGGCGGATGAGTTCGCCCTTTGTGTTCTGCAGGGTCAGGTTGGCAATGTCGGTGATGCTGTTGCGGTTGAATTCATCCATCCGCACATTGATGTCGTATTCTTTGTCGCCCGCCCGGAACTGCACGTCGTCATTGCCGTTGAAGGCTGTTTGCATGGTCGCCCCCACCAGGTCCATCGTAAGGCCGAGTTTTGCCATGCGCTCCCTGTCCACGGAAACCTTTATCTCCGGGTTGCCTTCCTCGATGCTCAGTTCGGCTTCCAGTGTCCCTTTTATCTTTTTTACTTTTTCCAGTACTTCATTGGCATATTTCATCACTTCTGCCTTGTTGGAACCGCTCACGAAAAACATGATAGGATCCTGGTCGGCTCCCCCGAAAAAGCTAACAGGGGCAGTGGTCACCTTCACGCCTGCCAGTTCCCTCTCCAGTTCGTTGCGCACCTGCTGGGCATAGATATCCGTGTGGACATCGTTTCTTTGCTCCCTCGGCACGAGCTTCATGGTCAGTTCGGCCATATAGGCTGAATTCTGGCTGCCCAACATCCCCGAAGTGATACCGACGGTGGTGAAAATTTTGTCGATTTCCTTTTGCTTGAATAAAAATTCCTCGGCCTTTTGCGCCGCCAGGTTGGTTTGCTTGAGGGTGGCATCTTTGGGCAGTTCCAGTTTCATGATAAACTCCCCCCGGTCGCTGGGCTGGATGAATGCGGAACCGATATACCCGTTGCTAACCAGGCTGAACGACCCAAAAAACAAGGCAAAGGTCAGGATGGTGACCAGGATGCCGTTCAGGTAGAAATGGAAATGCTTCTTGCGGGGCTTCCCGTCCAGTTCTTCGAGGGCTTCCATTTTTCTGACATAGGCTGCCCGGTAGGGAATTTTCAAAGGCTTCAGGATGCGCCCAATCTGCCGTGCATACCAGTTGTTGATGCGGTGCAGCATGTGCTCGAAGCCATTGAACAAAAGGCCAAACAAGTTTTTGTTGCTGAATTTTTCCAACCTGGAAAAACGGCTGGCCAGCATGGGCGTCAGGGTAAAAGAGACGAACAGTGACATCAGGGTGGAGAAGACTACTACAAGGGCGAACTGCCGCATGATGTTGCCAACGATACCGCCGGCCAGGGCAATGGGTACAAATACAATAATATCCACCAGGGTAATGGACAGGGCCGTAAAGGCAATTTCGTTCCGCCCGACCAGGGCTGCCTTTCGTCGTTTCATCCCTTGTTCAAGGTGCCGGTAGATGTTTTCCAGTACCACAATGGAGTCGTCCACCAGGATGCCGATGACAAGCGACATAGCCAGCAGGGTCATCAGGTTGAGGGTGAAGTTGAAGGCATACATCATAATGAATGTAGCCACCAATGAGGTCGGGATGGCCAGCATCACGATAATGGCGTTCCGAATGGAATGCAGGAACAGCAACATGACTGCGGCTACCAGGAAAATAGCCAGCAGCAGGTCGTGTTCCACGGCATCCACCGCTTCCCTTGTGAAATCCGTCTGGTTGTTGGCAATGTAAAACTTGAGGTTTTCCTGGGGGAATTGTTTCTCCAACAGATCGAGTTTTGCCAAAACACCGTCGGCCACAGCCACAGCGTTGGCATCGGTCGTTTTCAAAACCTGGATACCAATGGCGTCCCTGCCGTCCACCCGGCTGATGGTTTTCAGGTCTTTTTGGCTGTCGGAAACCTCGGCAATTTCACCCAGTTTGATCGGCGAGCCGTTCTGCGGGTTGTTGGCCACCACCAATTCCCGCATGTCTTCCACTGATTGGAATTTTCCGGCGAGCCGAATGATGATCAATTCGTTGGGGTTTTCGATTTTGCCCGTAGGAAAGTCGAGGTTGGCGGAGCGGATGGACTGTAACACCTGCAGGATGGTCAGGCCACGTGATTCCATGGCCTGGCGGTTCACGTTCACTTTTATTTCCCGCTCCTGCCCGCCGATGAGGCGCACTTCCCCCACGCCCTGCACACTGGCCAGGGTTGGCACGACACGGTCTTTGACCAAATCGTAAAACGCTGTGGTAGAAGCGGTTGCGGTTGCACCAAGGCTTAGGATGGGGAATTCGTCGGAAGCGAATTTGGTCAACGCCGGAGGGTCGGCCTGTTCGGGAAACTGGCCAAGCACCACATCCAGTTTGCGTTGTGCATCGGCCAGGGCCAGGTCAACGTTTGTTCCGTCTTTCAGCTCGATGTTGACAAAAGACAGGCTCTCGAACGAAGTGCTCTTCATGGAGACTATGTTCTCGAGGCCTGAGAGGGCATCTTCCACCACCTTTGTCACCGAGTTTTCGACCTCAGCAGGGCTGGCGCCGGGATAGACTGTGGTGACGATGATGAACGGTGCCGTGAATTTTGGGATAAGTTCGTAGGAAAGTTGTTTAAAGCTGAAGATCCCTACTACCGCCAGCACCACAAAGACGACGATGATAAGGGAGGGGCGTTTTATGGATAATTCGGTGATTGACATAGTTCAATGATTGAATAATGGAATAACTGGATGATAGAATGGACAGGAAGCCAGGCATCTTTTCAGGCATTCACTTTTCCGCTATTTTGATGTCTTTGCCATCTTCCAGGTTGATTTGGCCTGAAACTACAATGGTTTCGCCTTCGTCGAGGCCGCTGCGTACCTGCACTTTCTCGCCGAAAATGGCGCCGGTCTCGATGTGTTTTAAAATGGCTTTGTTGTCTTTTACCACATACACCTTCGCATCCTGGAGACTGCCAACGATGCTCTCACGCGGGATTGCAAGCACTTCCCTGGAGGCGCCCCCTTCAAAATACACCGTTCCGGTCATACCTGCTTTCAGTTCGCCATTGGGGTTGTTGATTTCAATCTCTACCAGGTAGCGGCGGGAGTTGCTGGCGTTCACGTCGATAAACGTTACGGTGCCACTGAAATCCCTGTTTGGGAAAAGGTCGGCTTTCATGGTCAGCTTTTGCCCTTTTTTCACGGTGACTACCTGCTCCTCGGTGAGGTAAACCTGCATTTTCAAACGGCTGATATTTGTGATGTCGGCCAGTTTCATAGACGGTGAGACGAGCGAACCGTTTTCTACCATTTTATTGGAAACGATACCTGAAATAGGCGCTTTTACATAGGTCATCGAAATCTGTTTTTCGATGGACTTGATTTGCTGGTTCAGGTTGTCAATCCCCAACTTGGCGTCGTCCAGTTGTTGCTGCGTAATGCCGCCTTCGCCGAGCAGTTTCTTCAAGCGGTTGTAGTCATTTTCAGCTTTAGCCAGGTTGGTTTTGGTGGTTTCCAACTGTATTTTCAGCAAATCGTTGTCAATGGAGGCAACCGTAGTACCTGCTTGTACGGCTGATCCATTGTCAAATTTCAACTGGGTTATTTTGCCCGCTGTCTCGCTCATCAGCGACACCTGCTGATAAGGGGCAAAGTTTCCGACGACATTGAATTTGCCTTCCAGCGTGGCTTTGGCTACCGTAGCGGTCACCACAGGAATAGTCGTGTTCCGTTGGGAAGTGAGTTCGGCCTCGGCCTGCATTTTTGCTTTGTTTTTGGACAACTGCGTGACGGCCCAATAACCAAAGCCTCCAAGGGCGAGGGTCCATAAGACGATTTTGATAATGCTTTTCATGTGAAAGATGGTTGGATGGTTAAATGGCTGGATGGCACGAAGGGTGCAGGGTTTGGCCCAACCCCGTCGGGCTATCCAGCCATTTCGTTATTCGATCATTTTGATTAAGAGCCCATTGGCGTTGAGCAGGTCAATTTCGGCCAGTTTGATCTGCGCCAGGGTGGTGATATAATTGGTTTGAGATTCACGCATCGAGGTTTCGGCGTCGAGCAATTCGGTGATAGGGGCCAGGCCCTCCCGGAACCGGCTTTGTGCTACCCGATAGACTTCTTCGGCCACTTTCCGGGTTTCTTCCACCGACCGCAGGTTGTTTTGATAAACTTGCATGGTACTGACGGCCGTTACGTGTTTCAATTGCATCCCCAACAAAGCCAGGCGATAGTCTGACAGCGTCTGCATTGCGTTCAGGCGGGCCGTCTGGATTTTGCTGCTTTTATAAAAACCATCGAAAATGGGGATGTTGAATGAAAGTCCGATCTGGGAGTAGTCGAACCACAAGTCGCCATTGGTGATGTCCCCAAAATTATTTGCCTGCCACTCGTAGGTGTAGTTGGCAAACAGAGCTACCGATGGGTAAAAACCGGCCTTCCAGCGGCGCTCGTCATAACCGTACAGTTCTTGCTGCTTGCGCAGGGCTTGCAGGTCGGGCTTTTGCTCGTAGCTGGGCTGGATGGTTGCGAAATCAACGGCAGTACTGGTCGCCTCGGTGATGGTATCGGTGAGCAGGATGTCCGTTTCGAGCGGCATGTTCATGGCAAACTTTAGGGCCTGCTCTGCCTGCCCGATTTGTAGGTCGAGGTTTTTGATTTGGGTCTCCAGGTTGGATTGCTGCACCCGCAGCCTGTCCACGTCTATTTTTTTGGCAAAGCCATTATCGTACTGTTTGGTGGTAACGGTGAGCAGCCCTTCTATCTGGTCGAGGTTGGCGTTGAGAATGCCACGGTTGGTGCGTGATAGCTGGATTTGGTAGTAAATTTTGGCTACCTCATAAATGACGTCTTCCTTGTTTTTCTCCAACATGATTTTGTAAAAATCGGTGACGGCACGGGTAGCTTTCAGCCCCAGGAAATATGTTTGGTCAAAGACAAGCTGGTTGAGTTGGATGCCTGCGCTTCCGTTCCAGTTGGTACCGAACTGTACCTGTTGGAATTCCCCGGGGGAACCTCCGAAAAATTCTGCCGGAACGAGGCTGGTGCGCAAGGCGAGGTTGTTGAGGATTTGGGCGTTGGCATTTACCTGGGGCAGGCCGGGGCTGAGTGCTTCCCGCACCATTTGCTGGCCCTTGTCAATATCCAGTTTGGCTTTTTGGATGTTGGCGTGGTTTTCCACGGCGTATTTCATGGCAGTTTTCAGGTCGAGGGGCTGCTGGGCCAGTAAATAATTGCCTGAGCACCATACCAACAAGGCAAGCAAAATCGGGTGATAACGGCGAATTTTCATTGAGGTCTAAATTTCAGGTTAGTTTGTTATGGTTGTTTGAAGCCGTTTGGAAGTTGTTTGAGATTGTTCGAGGTGTTTGGCCTTTACATTTTAATAAGCGGGTGGGCTGCATTTTCAAACCACTTCAAACGATCTCAAACAATTTTTCAAACAACTATACAACCGTTTTTTGTACATCGTAATATTTCATTTCACTGCTGTATTTATCCCATAAATTCAAGCCCTTTGGGGTAGCAATGCCGTGGATGTGATAATTGTGCAATTCCCAAATCAGTTCCCTGCGGGTAAATTTGGAAGCCGAAAGCGACATTTCATCAACAACCATAAAAGTGGCTTTTGCGTAAATTTTGGCGACAATCTCAGGGTTCAGGTCATTTCGGTAGAGGCCTTCTTTGATGCCTCTTTCTATATTTTGGACTATACACCCCATGACTTGGGTGTCCTGTTTGCGCATCAACAATTCCCATGATTTACGGTAATATTTCTGCAGGTCGAACAGGGCGCTTGGTGAAACATCTTCAATGGTTACGGTGATAAAGGCACCGATGTTTCTCATTTCGTCCAAAGCATCTTTTGCCCTGGCACAAATCCCTTCCATTATTTGCTGTTCCCGTTCCACATGGGTATTGATGACTGCTTCCACCAACGCATCTTTATTGTCAAAATGATGGTACAATGTCTTTTTGGAAATGCCAAGTTCCCGTGACATATCGTCCATCGTAATGCTTCGAATGCCGAGCTTGAGGAACAGTTGTTCCGAGCGGCTGATAATTTCGTCCCTTATATCCATTGCTGTTTTTTTGTGTTCAGTTGGGAATGAAAGTTTGGGAAACATCGGAAACTTTCGCAAGGTTTAAAGTTTCCACGGTTTTCATAAAGAAATTTCTTTCAAAGCTGAAAAAGCCTGGATTGGTGGCAAGTTTTTCAGGACAAAAAAAAATCGCCGGACAATTTCTTTGCCCGGCGATTTGCATTTTTTTTGCCAACCGCCAACCGCCAACCGCCAACCGCCAACCGCCAACCGCCAACCGCCAACCGCCAACAGCCAACCGCCAACCGCCAACCGCCAACCGCCAACCGCCAACAGCCAACAGCCAACAGCCAACAGCCAACAGCCAACTGCCAACCGCCAACTGCCAACTGCCAACTGCCAACTGCCAACTGCCAACCGCCAACCGCCAACCGCCAACTCACTTCGGCGGCTCCCACAGTTCAATTTTTCTCCCCTCGGGATCGATGATCCAACCAAACTTTCCAAATTCTGAAACATCTGTTTTATCGATCACCGTCACGCCTTCATTTTTCAACGTTTCGAGCAAAGCGAAGAGGTCTTCCACCTGGTAGTTGATCATATAATCATGTTCGCTCGGCTTGAAATAATCCGTGTCGCCCTTGAATGGGCTCCAGGCAGTGTAAGTTTCTTCATCCGGCCTGTCCGCCCGGCGCCAGGGAAACATGGCCCCCCAGGGTTCCACCGGGATGCCAAGATGCTGTTTGTACCAATTTTTTATTTTTTCGTTGTCCTGGCATTTGAAGAAAATGCCGCCGAGGCCGATGACTCTTTTCATGTTATGTGTTTTTAAGTTTTTGGTTCTTTGGCAAATTCTGTGGAGTAAGAAAACCGTTAAAACGGTTTAGTACATAACTCCTTGATTTTCAGCCCACGACTCAAGTCGTGGGTTTAAAATTGGCTATCACTTTGAGCCGTTTTAACGGATGACCACAAGATTTGTCAAAGCACCATTTTTTAAATAGAAGGATTTCTTTTCAAAATAAAAGAGCTGATGAGGGTGATGATCAGGCCGACCGGGAAAATTTCCATCAGCGTCACGCCCATCATCACGATTGGGTTTTTGTAGGCCTCCATTTGCTGTGTGAGCTGGGCAATTTTGGCGTCCTGTTGGGTTTGGTCAAGGCCTTTCGACTTTACCTCCTCTATCATGTGGTTGAGGTATTGTTCCGGGAAGTGTTGTGCTGCCTCGGAAGTATGGTAATAAATCATCCAGGCTGCCACATAAATGGTCGATGCGACCAAAGTGATAAGGATGCCCACTTTGAAGGCTTTTCCAAATGTGATGCTGCCGGCCAGGTGCTTGTCCCGGTAGGTGCGGGTGCCAAAAAAGACCATGGAGAGGGCGACGATCATGGTCACATATCCCGTGAATTCGCCGACAGCCCCTGCGTTCAATTGCCCGTTGTCGCCTATCATAGCGGCCCAAATAAACACACTGATTGCTACCAGGATAGCGCCTGAAATAAGCCCGAAGGTCAAAACAATTTTTTGCATAATCGAAAATGATTTTGGTGAAATAATGCCGCAAAACAAGTAGCAGCGGGCATTTTTTCTTTCACCCGAAAGTACCAAAATCGTTCGTGTTGGTTGATTTCACCCAAAAGTGTGAGCGGGAGTTAGGAGGTCAGGCAATAATACCCATTTCCTTGGCCCGCTGCACGGCCTGGGTGCGCCTTTTCACATCGAGTTTTATAAAAAGATTGGAGGAATGGGTCTTGACCGTGTTCAGGGAAAGGCAAAGTTCATCGGCGATTTCCTGGTTTGAATGGCCCTGGGCCATCAAGGTGAGCACCTCGTGTTCCCTTTTTGAAAGGCCGGAATTTTGGAGTGCGGCATCAACATCAAGTTGGGGGAAAGTTGTGTTGGTTGCAGTGGAACTGGTTTGTATCCCCTCTTTTTTGGTGGTTAATTTTAACCCCATCCAAATGCCTAAAACCGTGAAAAAGGCAGCAACCGTGCCGACGTAAAACGCTGTTGAAAGATCACGAACCAAAAAGCGGTATTCAACAAACTTCAGAATACCGGTTAAAACTGCGAGGATGATGCCGTAGGTCAAGATGGTTTTCATGAGGAGCAAAAATAAGCCGGAAACGTTGAACAAGGAATTTTAAATAATGGGCAGGCAGCGCAGGACGGCGCAAAAAAAAGGCGGCTATCCCGAAATCAGGATAGCCGCTGCGTCATTTACTCTCACTAATTGTATGAAACTTGAAACCGAAATTTCTTTCTTGTTTATAAGGGTTAACGCCAATTTGTTACGCATGTTTGAGGAAAAGTTGCCTTTTTTGAAAAAAGTTCAATTTTCCCGTTTTCAGAACGCCCACCAAATCAAGCAATTAGGTAAACCCTAACATCAACCATGCAAAGACGCTGCCAGAACAGGATAGGTTGGCCGGCATTTGTTTAAAAACAGAAAAATTGTACTGCGGGCGATTTCATGATGGGTTCCTCTTTCCTTTTGAAAACTGTGTTGTACAATCGCTTCCGTTTTTTATCAACAGGTTGGATGTGAATCCGTTTTTGGGGATTAGATTTTAGAAATTCCATGGCAATATGAGTGACAGTCCTAATCACTTTTATTAAATCTCCATTGTTTGTAATCGCACTATCGTCCATTCCGTTTTCAGTGGTATCTCCAAATCCAAGATTCCAAACATTTTCTTCCTTTTGATCCAAAACAACAATTTTAGGCACTACTCCCTGCACCCCTTCACTAAAGAATACAAACACCGTATCCTCCCTGAATGATTGTGTTTTGTAGGTTTCTCCCAGCATGTTTTGATGTTCAAAAATGAATGCGGTATTTGGGCCTTTTGGAAATACCAGAGACTCAAATACCGCATTCTTCTTCCCTAT
Organism: Lewinellaceae bacterium; assembly: GCA_020636005.1. Taxonomy (GTDB): domain Bacteria; phylum Bacteroidota; class Bacteroidia; order Chitinophagales; family Saprospiraceae; genus UBA6168. The sequence continues at coordinate 338,217 of JACJYR010000004.1, read as the reverse complement.
TTCACCTGCACCCGAATCCCCTCCGAATGGCTCGTAAACTCCGGCGCATACATGCACTGGATCGTGGTGACGCCATTGGAAAAGTCGCCGTTGTAAGTCACCCGCAACGGGTACTCGAACACGTGCGTGCCTTTCGGCAAATACGAGAAGAAGAAGTTCGTCGAGGCATCCCGGGTACTTTCGTAGTAGCCGAGGCCGCCCTGCCATTTGTACTGGCTCAGCACGTTGATAGGCTCGAAGCCGCTCGCCCGCATGTCCTTCATGTGCACGTATTCCATGTCCCGGTCCACCCGCAGTTCGATGCGGACTTTCAGCTTTTCGCCGACCTTTAAAGTTTCGCCTTCCTTGATGGGTTTCAGCACCTCGCCAGTGGCGGAGTTTTCCACCCGGAACAACTGTTTTTTGATGGTCAGCGGCGTTTCCTCAAAGGTTTTGATTTTGTCCAACTGCTCGAAATACTGCCAGTACATGGCGCCCCAAGCCACGACCTTATTCGGGTTTTGCACTTTTATAGTGGCCATATCCTTTGTCACATTTTCGCCAGGTATCCTTGTTTTGAAATAGCCCGTGCCAGCCTCGGCAGTTTGTTGGGCAGTTTTTACCTGTTGTTCCAATTTGGAATTGGCGGCATTTGGCAAACTGATTTTCAGTGGCTGGTCTTCCAACAGCCAGTTGTCGCCGCTGCTCAAAAGGGCATACACAGCTTCCGAAGTGGCCTTGGTCGTTTTCCAATTGTTCGTCTGCTTGTTTTTCAACAGCCACACTTTCAGGTCGTCCACAGCTTTGGCATCATTGGCCACGTCGTTGAACACTTCAATCATCAGCGAGTGGGTCTCGATGGGGGCCTGATACCACCACCAGCCGGTCGGGTACTTCCAGTACATGCCGAGTTCGTCATTGTTCAGCGAGCGCTCTTTCAGCGAGCGGACGATTTGGGCGGCCACAGTGGCCTTGCCCGTGCGGCTGAGTGCCAGCGACAACATGCCTTCGGTATACAATCCTTTGTTCAGCCAATACATTTCGGCCTGCCCCATGTAATAGTCATGGACTTGTGAAATTTTGCCATCCAGCGCAATGTAGCGCTTGCCACCACCTCCCAATGGAGCCTTTCCCGTGCTGGCCTGGGCCGATTTGTCCTCCAGGAAAAACGAGCGGGTATAGAGGTAATGCGACACCAGGTAATCCATGTGGTCATCCTCCCATTTGGCCTTTCCGTTTTTCACCATGTCCTCCAAATCCTCGTAATGCTCCACCATGCGGGCATCGCAGTAGCGGACGGCCTTTTCGACCATCTGCCATGCGGCGGGATTGTTTTCGAGGTCCTGGACGCCCAGTTTTTGCAGGTGGCCAAGCCCTTCCACGACATACTGTGTGATGTACCAACTGTCCCGGTCGCCGGGGAACCAGGCCCAGCCGCCGCCCGGCAACTGCCTGTCCTGTAGTTTTTTCAAAGCGGCCTCCTGCTCGTAGGCCATGCGGTTCAGGTCGAACAGCAGTGCGATGTTTTGCTTTTGCTGCTCCTCGCTTTGGGCGGCCAGCACCCAGGGCGTTTCTTCCAAGAGGGCAGTTTTCAACTCTTCGTTTTTGCTCAAATTGCTCTTCAGCGCCTCCGGTTCGTATTGCCGCCATTTGTCAAAAACAGCCTTCACTTTCGGGTGCGAATTGGCGACCGAGGTTGCCAAACTGTTGGCATAGTAGCGGGAGAAAATCTGCTCAGTACACTCATATGGATACTCCATCAGGTAGGGCAATGCCTGCACTGCATACCACGCTGGGTTTTGGGTAAATTCAAGCGTCAAACCCTCGTTACGGAGCGTGTTGGAGGTGTTGTTTTTTAAGGAATTCAATGTGAAGGTCTTCGTCTCGTTGCCCCGCACCGGCAGCGGCATGGTCTCCGTCACCAACATACGGTTGGATAAAACGGGGGCAGCACTCCGCTCTGCATCGCTAAACTCCCCAGCGGCGGCTATCACCGTATGTTCTATCACTGGAACATCAGTAATATCAGGCACTTTGAAGCGCCATGCCAGCCGTGCGGACTGTTTGCCTTCAGCAGTAAAGTTGATGGTCTGCGGTACTTTGGTGATTTTTGACCAATCCAGTTTTTCGCCTGTCAGCGCATTCACCAACTCTAATCTGGCTTCACCAGCAAGTGTTTTTTCTGTCAAATTGGACACCTTCGCCGTGAACTCTATCTCATCGTTTTCCCTGAAAAACCTCGGCGGGTTGGGCAGCACCATGAGGTCTTTTTGGGTGACGACTTCCTTCATGGTAGTCCCGATTTTTAAATCGGGAGTAGTAGCCAGGCCCAAAAATTTCCACCTCGTCAGTGCCTCGTTCATCGTGAATTTGATGACCACGTTTCCTTCCTCATCCGTCATCAGATGCGGGAAGAAGAAGACGGTTTCGTTTAGGTTGGTGCGGACCTGGACTTGGGACAGATCGGTTTCGGGTTTTTTGAGCGGCACATCACCGCCACTTCCAGCTTGCGCCTCAGCAGGTGCGGCACCGTTTGCGACGACTGCTTCTTCTTTCGCATAAGCCATATCGGCAGTAGGTGCTGGAGCGGAAGCCATTTCCAAGGTCACCATCCCATCTGCCATATCACGCCCTGCCCTTGACTTGGCCATATACATCCTTCCGCCGTAGTCGTTGAAGTACCAGTTGAACCAGTTCAATTCACGGTATTGGCGGTAGTCGTTTTCCCCTGTTGAAGTCGGTATCGGATAACTCAACCAGTTTTCCTGGATAGCCTGGTAACCGCCTGCATTGTACCTAATCCTCGTCCAACTGGTGGGCCATACGCCCAGCCCCCAACTGTTCGGGGCAAAGGCATCCAAAGATGCATCGTACATGCCGGCCACCATCTCGGCAGCCACTTTTTCGCCTTTCGGGCCTTTGATCTTCACCACCCATTCTTCTTTCTGGCCGGGCAGCAGTTTGTCACGGAAAGTGCCGTATTCGATGGTCAGGTCTTTATTGCTCCAGGGCACTTGAATGACGGATGCATTGTTTGCGGTGCGGTTGTACATTGCCCAGGAATAGATGTAGCTGACATTGCCACGATCAGATTCCTTTATCGCATAATTTTCTTTTAATAAATCGCTCACTTTCAGCCATTTGCGGCTGATGGTTTTGCCATCTTTTTCCATTTCCAACAAGACGGAAAGGTTCTTTTCAGAAGTACCAAAGTAGAGTGGGGCGGTCTCGCCCGGCTGCCAGGTAGGTTTCTCCAAAATATGCCAACCAATGGCGGGTGCGGGAAGCTTTTTTTCATCCAAATCATAGGTGCTGAAATACTTCTTCACCTCCACTTTTTCGCCGTATTTATCGGTGGTGGTCATGGTGAGGGCGTACCAGCCAGTGGTCATTTTGGCTTTTGGCAGCATGACTTCTTTGGAGGTTTTTGTGTCAAATTTTTGCTCCAAAATGGTACTCGACACAGGCCAGTTTTGTGGCTCGTTTTCATTGCCCCAAGCGAATTTTGAAAAGTTCTGTTTAAACTCTTTTTCACCTAAAACCTGCCTGTCGGGCTGCTCCCAATAACGGTCGAGATAGACCTGTTTTGGCGAAGCCAGCAAGTCGATTTTCACGGTGCCTTGCACTGGCTCAAACTGCCCTGCGAGATTCTGGGTGACCAGTTCCAACTTGCTTAGGCTATCCAAATTTAAACCCCCAACCCCTAAAGGTGAGCCATTTACAGTAACGTCTGCTTTCATGCTAATGTAACCCACAGCCACATACGTCTCATTGCTCTGCGTCTCGCCCGTGATGTCGGTCACGTCGGCGTAGATGGTATAGTTGAATTCGGGTTTTTTATCCTTCGGGATGCTGCGGTCGGGCAGTGCGGCGAAGGTGATGTTGAATTTGCCGGTAGCATCAGTCGTCGCCACGCCATTGGCGATTTCCATCGTTTCGCCCCGCCAGGGAATCCACCTCGCATACCACCAGGGCCACCACGGGAAACGCACTTCCCGCACGACCCGCCAGGTCACCTGCGCCCCGTCAATATTGCTGCCGGCGTATGCCACTGCGTTGCCAGTAATTTTCACGGAATCGTCGAGGCGGTAAGTGCCCTGGACAGGCTCGAAGGCCACCTCGAATTTTGGCCGTTTGTATTCCTCCACCCGGAAACTTTTGGATTGGCCGCCGATGCTGGACATAATTTGCATATTCCCCAACAGCCCGCCCCTCGGTGCGGTGAACTGGCCGCTGAACGTGCCATACTCGTTGGTTTTCAATTGCAGGCTGCTGACATTCTGCCAGTTGGCGTCTTTGAAGGAAACGGTGACAGCCTGGTTTTTCAAAATAGAAGGCATTCGCTTTTCGTCAAATTCGAGGGCGATACCTTTGAAATAGACTGTCTGCCCTGGCCTGTAAATTCCACGGTCAAGGAAAAACTGCGTCTGTTGGTAAGGACGGGTTTGGTTGTTATAAGTGTAGTTGTAATAGTTTTCCTGGGTGAACAGTGTGTCCTTACCATTGCGCAGCAAAATCCTGAAGTTGCGGTCCTCCCGGTCGGAGAGGCCGGGGTTGATAAAACCGTTGGCGTCGCTCACGGCAATGCCTTTCTTTTTCCAATCGTATTTCCTGAAAACGGAATTGTAGTTCTGCACCCAAAATTCCCCGGCTACGCCTTTAGTTGGCCCGCCCGTTTTCCGGTCAAAAACAACGATGGAAGTGCCCTCGTCGCCCTGCCTTTGCCAGTATCCGATATTCGACACATTAGTAAAAAGGTAGCCAACGGCGCCCGCTGATTTTGAGAAGGCATTGCTGCCAGCGACCATGACGAGATATTGGCCACAAGGCAGGCCGTCCATTTTTATCTCCACGCTATGGCGGCGGAAGTCTCCGTCGCCGGGCAGTTTCACCGACCAGCTTTTGATGGGTTTCAGTTTGTTGAAATAGTCGAGGATGCGGTCGTTGGCATCCCGCCCGGACTGGAGTTTTTCAAATTCCTCCCGCTTTTTTTCATCAAAACGGATGACTTTGAACCAAGCCTCCGGCACATTGCGGTAGTCTATTTTGGCTAAAAAAGGCTGCTCTGGCAGGTTCACCATTTCGGTGTTCATGTCGAGTTGCTTTTCGAGGATGCTTGCTTTCAACACGGCACATTGCTTGGCGCCGAAGCTGCTGGGGTATTTTTCAATAGCAGTATTGCAGAGGTCGTGGGCTTTTTTGAAATACCATTTGCGCTCGTCGTCCACCTGAGGGCTGCCCATCGGGGCCACCTGGTAGCCTGCACCATTATTATTATAGAAACTGGCTATTTGGAAAATGACCTCTGCTTCAGTGGGATTTCCCTCGTTTTGTTTTTGCAGGTTTTCAAGGGCTTTGAGGTAAACGGCGTCTTTCGTGTCCAGCACGGCATTGCTGTAAACAAACTGCAGGCGCTTCAAGTCCACATCAAGCAAAGCAGCCTTATTGTCTTTTTTTGAAAGCCTAAAGTCCAGCAAATCCTGCAACAACAGCAGGGTCTGCAATTTTTGCGAAGCGGTGTCCGGCGTCTCGATTTTCCATTTTGCAAAATCGCTGGCCTGGGCAAATGCCTTTTCATTGTCAATGTAAAACTTGTAGGCGGGCTGGGTGAGGTAGCTGCGCTCGTTCATGAAATAGTCAATTGCCCGGTGTGCCAGGAAGTCGAACAGGGTAGGGCGGAGGCCTTCCTCATTCTTGCCTTCTGTCAAAAGGATTTTGAAATCCCCGATGTCGGTGGACTTCAATTTCGGGTCGGACAGGGAAGCCCAATAAAGTTTTGCGCTTTCCCGGGTGATCTGCTCTATGCTCCAGGTGCGGAGGTCATCGGGTTTAAAATCCCCCGTTTGCGTCCTGTTTTGGAAGCGCCAATAGTTGTTGTCGAGGTAGCCCTGGTACATCTCGGCGAGCATGGACTGCATGATGGGCTTTACGGGAAATTCGGCATTTTCTATTTCCTGTTCAAAGCGGAAAATGGCTTTTGGCATACCGTCCTCCTCCAATTGACTTTGGTATTTGCCCCTGTACATCAAGGCTTTGATTTCCTGGGCAGGCGCATTTTCAGTACGGGCGGCGTCCAGCAGTGCTTCTGTTTTTTCGAGGGCGCTTTTGGGCAGACCACGCTGTTCGAGGCTGTCTATTTCACGCCAGGCTTTATCGAAGTCAAATTTCATGTTGGGCGGGTGGGAGTTTTGAGTGATGAGTGATGAGTTTTGAGTTAGGAAGCTTCGGAAACTTTCATAAAAGGAAAATCCGGGCAGCGTAGTAAAGCTGACCAAAATGGCCCCGAGGCCGATGGCCAAAACAAAAGTGAGGAGTTTGCTCCCCCAAAATGATTGAAATTTCATACGGTTGGATTTGGTGTAGTGCGGGATTGGCATCCTGCGGTTTTTCATTGATAACCAAGGACGAGACCATTCAGAGAAGTGTGTTTTTGAAAAAAACACATCCTCACAATCAATAACTTGTGCAAAATTGACACAGATTAATGAACACTCTCATCAAGGGACTTCAAAGTAGTTGAGGTGCTATGGAAAGGATTTACAAAGCTAACACTTCCTATGCAAGTACAACGGGCTTCAAAGTCGAAAAGTTGGATGCACAGGGCTTGGCGGGGAAATAAAAATAAATTGAATTTAACGGGTTGTTAACAACAGGTGGGCAAAAAAACAGCGGCAGGGTTGGCACCAACCCTGCCGCCGTTTCAGCATTATTTGGGGCAGCATTATGAAAACAGTACTTCCGCAACCACTTCCAGATATGGAATGACAGGCGCAGCGCTGCAAACCGCCTTGTCACGGCAGATGGTCACATCATCTGGAGAGGTATAAACGTCCACTTTTTTTGATTCGGGGAAAATGTGCCATACAACCTGGACCCCTGCACGGAAGTATTCTTCCAGTTTTTTGTTGATGTCCTCGGCTTTGTCAGAGGGGGAGATGACTTCGACTATAAAGAGGGCGACTTGATTTTCCTTGTTCCACATCTTTTTCAGTTGTTCAGCAGTATAATAGGCTATGTCTGGCCTTCTTAGCTGAATAGGTGACGTGTCCATGTCTGTTTCCTGGACTATCCTTCCGCCTTCTTTAAATGCTGCTGTTTTTATTAGCACGTCAAGTAATACAATGAAAAACTTTGATTGGTATTGGTTGATAGCGTTTGTTTTTTCAACCAGGCCGTTGTTCCATTCATATTTGTAGCCGTCCTCCCGGTTGGTGTATTTTCGGAGGAACTGTTCTTTTGAAATAATGCTTGGTGCTTGGCTTTTACTTTTTTGCTTTGGTTCGGCTGCTGTTGCTGAGGACATATGGTTGTGTTTTTTACAAAAATAAGCAATTTTTCAAACCGTATTTGGGGTATACCAGAAATGCTCTTTTATGAGGTCTATAGATTTAGGCGGCTATCCATATCCGTTTCATGTGGTGAAAGAACTTCATTCTTTTTTGTTCGATAAAAAAGAAGTTTTCTTCAAACCAATTCATGTATATTCTGTTATATTTGCGCTTAGATTAAATCTAAATAAACATAAATCCAATTAATGGGAGCCAGAAAAATTTATCTCGACAATAACGCTACAACACCTTGCGATCCCAGGGTTGTAGAGGCCATGGTGCCTTATTTTTTTGAACATCATGGTAACGCAGCCAGCCGTAGCCACCCTTTTGGTTGGGAAGCTGAAGAGGCAGTAGATTATGCCCGTGAGCAAATAGCCAAGCTGCTTGATGCTGATCCAAAAGAAATAATTTTTACCTCTGGCGCAACGGAAGCCGATAACCTCGCCCTGAAAGGCGTGTATGAAATGTACGCCCGCAAAGGCAACCACATCATCACCACTAAGACTGAGCATAAGGCTGTTTTGGATACTTGCCATCGCTTGGAAAAGCAAGGTGCAGAGGTCACTTTTTTAGATGTGCAAGCCGATGGCCTTATTGATTTGGCTGAATTAGAAGCGGCTATCAAGCCCAATACGATTTTGGTGTCTATCATGTGGGCCAACAATGAAACGGGGGTTATCCAGCCGATGAAAGAAATCGGTGACATCTGTGCCAAGCACGGTGTCCTCTTTTTCAGCGATGCCACCCAAGCAGTAGGTAAAATACAGACCCACCCCAGGGAATTGGGCATACACCTAATGGCATTCACCGCCCATAAAATGTATGGCCCAAAAGGCGTGGGTGCATTGTACGTCAGCCGCAAAAACCCACGGGTTAAAGTAACAGCCCAAATGGACGGCGGTGGGCACGAGCGTGGAATGCGCTCCGGCACATTGAACGTGCCAGGTATCGTGGGCTTTGGAAAAGCGGCAGAACTGGCAATGAAAGAAATGGATCAGGACGCTGCCCGATTGAGCCGCCTGCGTGACAAATTGGAAAACGGCTTTAAGCAACTGGAAGAAGTCTATGTGAATGGCAATGTTGAACACAGGATGCCACACGTCACCAATATTTCCTTCAAGCACGTGGAAGGCGAGGGCCTGATGATGACCTTCAACCAGGAAATTGCATTGTCGTCGGGTTCTGCTTGCACCTCGGCTTCGCTTGAACCTTCTTATGTCTTGATTGCTTTGGGCTTAGGCGACGATTTGGCACACTCTTCCCTTCGTTTCAGCTTGGGGCGTTTCACCACGGAAGAAGATGTAGACTATGCAGTCGAAGCTATTTCAAAAGGGGTGCAGCACATGCGAGACCTCAGCCCAATCTGGGAAATGTACCAGGAAGGCGTGGACTTGACAAAAGTGGAATGGTCGGAACACTAAGCCTTTAATTTTAACCAACTCATTGAAAATCATAAATTTAGTAAAACATAAAATCATCAGATTATGGCATATTCCAATAAAGTCCTCGAACATTTCAAGAACCCCCGCAATGTCGGCACACTTGACAAGAGCCAAAAAAACGTGGGCACCGGCTTAGTCGGGGCGCCTGAGTGCGGCGACGTGATGCGCCTCCAAATTGAGGTGGACGACGCAACCGGTACCATCCGGGATGCAAAATTCAAAACGTTTGGCTGTGGCTCTGCTATCGCTTCCTCCTCACTGGCCACGGAATGGCTGAAAGGAAAATCGGTGGACGAGGCATTGACAATTGACAATATGGACATTGTGGAAGAGCTAGCCTTACCGCCCGTGAAAATCCACTGCTCTGTGCTGGCAGAAGACGCCATCAAGGCGGCCATTGCCGATTACAAAAAAAAGAACGGCATTGAAGTAGCAGCGGAAGTTGCAACCGCTTAATTTTTTGATTAATAATACTGTTAGCTATGGTTTTTGTAGCAGATAGCGCAAAACAAAAAATTAATGATATCAAAGCCAAGGAAGGCTTAGGCAATGACTATTTCGTTAGGGTTTCCGTAACGAGCGGCGGTTGTTCCGGCTTAAGCTACAACCTGGATTTCGACAATGAAAGCCATCCGAACGATCAGGTTTTTGAGGACAATGGTGTGAAGGTGGTCACCGACCTGAAGAGTTTTTTATACTTGTTTAACTCCACACTTGAATTCAGTGGTGGTTTGGAAGGGAAAGGCTTTGCTTTTAACAACCCAAACGCTTCCCGGACATGTGGCTGCGGTGAAAGTTTTGCGGTTTAAAACAACAAAAAGTAAATTCTTATAGCTTTGAGCGAAGCTCCAATGATATGTTTCATTGGAGCTTTTCTATTATGAAAAAAATTCTTGTCATACAAACGGCCTTTATTGGAGATGTGATTTTGGCAACGGCGCTTTTGGAAAAACTACGCCACCATTTTCCGCAGGCAGCAATTGATATATTGGTGCGAAAAGGGAATGAGACTTTGTTTGAGGGCCATCCTTTTATCCATGAGGTTTTGATTTGGGAAAAAAAACAAGCCAAGTACAAAGGGCTTTTTTCACTCATCCCCCAAATCCGGGAAAAACACTATGATTTGGTGGTCAACCTTCAGCGCTTTTTCTCCACTGGATTTTTAACAGTATTTGCCGGCGCAAATAAGACGGTCGGTTTCAACAAAAACCCCTGGTCATTATGTTTTTCTAAAAGCTGCCCGCACCAATTTGGTGACGGAACCCATGAAGTAGCCCGGAATCTTTCCTTAATTGCCGAATGGACAGACAATCAATTTGTTAAGCCAAAACTTTATCCTTCAGCGGAAGACTTCAGGATAATTCCAATCCATCAAGCATACATCACGATTTCACCTGCCTCGGTCTGGTTCACAAAACAATTTCCTGCTACAAAATGGATAGAACTGATAGAGAAGGTAGGGGAGGAGCTATCAATATTTTTATTGGGTGGAAAAGGCGATTTGGAGCTTTGCAACAGTATCAAGCGATATTTCACTGAAAAAAGAATAGTCGTGTTGGCAGGCCAACTTACCTTTTTGCAGTCGGCTGCCCTGATGAAAAATGCCAGGATGAACTTTGTCAATGATTCGGCGCCGCTCCACCTTGCTTCGGCAGTCAATGCCCCGGTGACGGCAGTTTTTTGTTCAACCATACCTGCTTTTGGATTTACGCCTTTGTCCGAAAATTCTGCTTTAGTTGAAACTGAATTTCCACTCGACTGCAGACCATGTGGGCTTCACGGAAAGTCTGCCTGCCCCAAGGGCCATTTTAAATGTTCGGACATTGCGGTGGAAAGGTTGTTGGCGAAATTAGGATGAACCATTACCTTCATCGCTCCAACTAATTTTATAATAAAGCTCACTATGTCCAAATACATCCTCGCCCTCGATCAGGGCACTACCAGTTCCCGTGCTATTTTATTTGACAAAAAAGGAAACATCGTTGCCACGGAGCAGCAAGAGTTTACCCAATACTACCCAAAGCCAGGCTGGGTGGAACACGATGCCAATGAGATCTGGCGTTCGCAACTCCAGGTGGCGCAAAACGTACTGAAAAACAACCAAGTAAATGCCAGTGATGTGGCGTCCATCGGCATCACCAACCAACGGGAAACGACCCTTGTTTGGAATAAACAAACAGGCGAACCTATCCACCATGCCATCGTTTGGCAGGACAGGCGCACCGCTGGCATTTGCGACCAACTGAAAAAGGACGGTTTCGAGCCTTATGTGCGGAAAAATATGGGCCTTGTCATTGATGCCTATTTCTCCGGCACCAAGGTTAAATGGCTGCTGGATAATGTAAAAGGTGCAAGAAAGGCTGCTGAAAAAGGCGACTTGTTGTTTGGAACGATGGATACCTGGCTGATTTGGAAATTGACGGGTGGAAAGGCCCACGTAACTGATTATTCCAACGCTTCCAGGACTTTGCTCTTTAATATCCATTCGCTTGACTGGGACAAAAAAATGCTGATGGCGCTTGAGGTACCTGCAATTATTTTACCAGAAGCCCTGCCCTCCAGCCAGGTGTATGGTGAAGCAGAGCCTTCGCTTTTTGGCGCATCCATCCCCATTTCGGGCATAGCGGGCGATCAGCAGGCGGCCTTGTTCGGCCAGGCCTGCCATACAGAAGGAATGGCAAAGAACACCTATGGTACGGGCTGCTTTATGCTTATGAACACGGGAGAAAAACCTGTCCAATCAAAAACGGGACTGTTAACGACGATTGCCTGGGGGCTTGATGGTAAAGTGACCTATGCACTTGAAGGAAGCGTTTTCATTGCCGGTGCTGCTATCCAATGGTTGAGGGATGGTTTGAAAATGCTGGATCATGCAAAAGACAGTGAATATTTTGCTTCGCAGGTTGACGATACAGAAGGTGTGTATGTGGTGCCGGCGTTTGCAGGTTTGGGGGCGCCTTATTGGGATATGTATGCCCGGGGTGCAATTTTTGGTTTAACTAGAGGAACGACCAAAGCACATTTCGTCCGGGCCACGTTGGAATCGTTAGCCTACCAAACCAAAGACGTATTGACGGCGATGGAAAAGGATTCCAAACTCCCATTGAAGGCATTGCGTGTAGATGGCGGTGCTTGTGCGAACAATCTATTGATGCAGTTTCAGGCGGACATGCTCGGGGTGAATGTAGAAAGGCCAAACATCATTGAAACAACCGCGCTGGGAGCGGCTTATTTGGCAGGGTTGGCGGTTGGTTTTTGGAAAATGAAAGACCTGGACAAGAACTGGCAGTTGGAGCGGGCATTTGAGCCGGACATGAGCACTGCCGAAAGAAATAAGCGTTATAAGGGTTGGCAGAAGGCAGTGGAAAGGAGCATGAAATGGGAAGAATGAGTGATTTCCAACGGGATATTTGCCTTTTTGACGGTTGTCCAAAACTTTAACATTTTTTTAAAATAAGAATATTGTTCCTTGACCCACTAACCTGCATTTATTATAATTGTTTATTCGGATGGTTTGGCAGAAAATACACTACGTTTTTAAAGATCCATGAAATTTTATTCCGGCCAATCCGTTTAGCGTATTTAGAACACTAAGGAAAATGGCATAAATTTGCACTTCCTTGAAAACGTCAAAATTTTCTTTTACCAAATCTCAAACACTTTAATAGAAATGCAGCTTAAAAATTACTTCCTCTGCTTCTCTTTTTTGTCGGTAACCGTTTGTGCCGCTTCTGCCCAAAGCCTTGCTTCTGCAGACGATAATACGCTTCATTTCACCTCTGTTGAATCTTCCCCGGGCAATGCCGAAAATTGGACTTTTTACCTCGATTCCGAAAGCCAGGTCTATTATATTGATTTTGAAACCATCAGTGTGAACCTGAATGATATTTTGGTGAAAGACAACAGCGGTACGGTTGTAAAAAGGGATGAACTTTGGAACTTGCCAGTTAATACAATTTATGAACTTGATTTAAAAGATTTGAAACCAGGTAAATACGAAATCGAATTGAGGACATATACCGGGGTCATCAGAAAAGATTTGACTGTTTCAGAGTGATTAAGAGGCCCAAAAACAAAAAAAAGGCCCGCTGGATAAATCTGGCGGGCCTTTTTTTGTTGGGTTACGATTCTTACCCTTCAAAATGGAAGGAAATGGTCAAAGCTCTGGAAAGTACCTTTTCAATGACATTGGATTCTTCCAGCTTGTCGTCGAAAATAAGGATGTTATTCAAGCCGTGCGAATATTTGATTTCTGGTGAAAAAATAAAGTAGGGCAGGAAGAACTGGATACCGGCACCGATTTCGAATGCAAAATCGCTCGGGGCAATCTTTACCAATGTTTCTGCTTGACGGGAACGGGAATCGCTGGCCACATCGAAGCCATATTTAACACCAGCCAACACGAAGAGCCGCAAATCATGGAACGGCACGGATTTATAACGGACGTGGAATGGCATTTCCACGAAAACCGACTCGATCTTCCTTCTTGTAAAAGGCCTTCCATCGTCAGTATTGGTCGTATTATAATTAATGTTGCGCTCTGCAAAGGAAAGCGTGGGCAGGAACCGGATGTCAAAGTACTCGCCGATTTTGAGGTTTGTAACAATACCAAGGTTGAAGCCTGGCCCAGTCACGGACTCAACTAGCTTGATGCTGTCATTGAGCACGAATTTTTTTGATTGGTAAACCTTGAAATTGGAAGTATTGTAGGCGAGGGTTATCCCGAAATAGTAGGGTTTCTGGTTGAAATCCAAAAAATTGTAGTTGCCACGGGAGTTTTGGGCATTCAAGCTGGCAACGGTGCAAAGTAAAGCACCAATGCAGCCATAGTAAAGGGTTTTTGAAAATCGAAAGAAATGTTTCGTCATAAAATTAGGCCGATTTACTTTTCTGCTACATAAATGGTACTGATACCAAGGGTTAAAATTTTATATGTAGGAGAATGATAACCAATTTTTTCAAGCACTTTTACAAAATCCTTGCCGTCAGGAAAGGCCATGACCGACTCATAGAGGTAGCTATATGCCTTGGGGTCTTTTGAGGTGATGCGGCCGATTAGTGGAAGCATGTTTCGGAAGTAGAAATTGTAAAGTTGCTTGAACGGAAAAACAGTGGGTTTTGAAAATTCCAGAACCACCACTTTTCCCTTGGGTTTCAGCACCCGCAACATTTCCGTCAGTCCTGCCTCCAGGTTCTCAAAATTCCTGACGCCAAAAGCAACGGTCACAGCGTCAAAGGTATTGTCTGGGAAGGGTATATTTTCACTGTCGCCAAGTAGCAGCTCTATTCTGCCCGCCAGTTCTTTTTTCCTGATTTTATGCCTGCCTATTTCGAGCATTTCTGCGGCGATGTCCAGGCCAAATATTTTATCCGGAGCAAGTTGTTTTTGGGCTTCCAGCGCCAGATCGGCTGTGCCGGTGGCCACGTCGAGAATGGTCTTGGGCTTCGTTGCTCTTAACATCCCGATGGCCTTTTTCCGCCAGCTTATATCAATGCCAAGGGAAAGGAAATGGTTTAGGAAATCGTACCAGGGGGCAATGTTGTCGAACATATCCGACACTTGCTTTTTCTTGCTGCCCTGTGCTGTATAAGGTTTAATGTGTTGAACGCTCATTGTCAAATTTGAAATAGTGGGCAAAGGTAACAAAAGGGCTGTACTAAGGTTTTGAAACGGCGGGGTTGGAAAAATGGTGTTTGGGTATTTATGAGTTTATGTGTTTTCAGGTACTGATTTTCAGCGGTTTCTGAAACGATTTTACAACAATCATGAAAAGTTGGAAGGAGGGCAGCAAGGTGGCTCCCGCCTTCGACGGCGTGGCGGGTATTTCGCCTTTATTCCGTTTATGGGTGCAATTCTTGATTAAAATGGCAACGTTTCAATAATTTTACACCTTGGTTGCAACAACCTAAACCGAATTTGAAAAATATTCATACTATGATGAGGTTGATATTTTTGCTTGTATTTGCCTGCGCTACACTTGCGGTGGCAGCTAACGAGCCCAAATTTTTCAAGACCAATGCTTTGCCTGGCGACGGTGTATATTCCCTGCTGCGCCGTTACAATCTCGACCGGAATTCCTGCAACCATCAGCAGTTTTATAAAATCAACAGACTAAAGAACGATGCCCAGCTTAAAGTAGGCAAAAATTATTTCCTTCCCATCCTCATCTACCCCTATAATGGAAAGACCATTCGATCGTCTATTGGCATTGACGATTGGGAAACTGCTAAAAACATAGAACTTTACAATGAGCGGATGTTCCAGGATGGATACCGGGAAAAATCTTTCAAGGATGACAAAATACTTTGGGTACCCTATCATTTTTTAAATTGCCCGGATGTTGATGTGCCGCCCGTCAATGAATCAGCCCCGGAGAATGGGGAAATAAACCTGGCTGTCGAACCTTCCGGCTCCCGTATTTTTCCCATATTCGGCAAAAAGTACGAATACGTCCCTTTAAGGAGCGATGAACTGAGGGGAAAGGTGTATTATATCGAAAGCGGGCACGGCGGCCCGGACCCCGGCGCAATGGTGACCAAGGACAAACATTTGATGTGCGAAGACGAATACGCCTACGACGTAGCCTTGCGCCTGGTAAAAAACCTTGTAGCCTACGGAGCTACTGCCTATATGATAACCCGGGACCCCAATGACGGGATAAGGGACGACGAGTACCTTGAATGCGACTACGACGAGGTTGTTTGGGGCAACGAACCTATCTTCCGGGGGCAAAAACCCAGGCTTTTCCAACGCTCCGATGTGATAAACGAACTGTACGACAAGCATGTAAAACAAGGAGTTGCAGAGCAACAGCTCATCATCATCCATGTGGATTCCAGGGGGAAGCGGGAGCAAACCGACCTGTATTTTTACTTTTTCCCCGGTGACGAAGCCGGTAAGAAACTTGCCACCAAAATGCACAACAGCATGAAAAAGCACTACGACAAATACCGCAGTGGCAGGGGGTATTTCGGAACCGTTACCTCAAGGGATTTGCACATGCTCCGGGAAACAAAAGTCCCCTCTGCCTATATAGAAATGGGCAACATCCGGAACACTACGGATCAAAAAAGACTCATGGTTCCAAAAAACAGGCAATTATTGGCTGATTGGCTTTTTGAGGGGTTACGTTAGTTGAAAGCTTTTCCCGTCTTCGCATCAAGCGCGGAAATATTTTATACCGATTAAATGTATCATCACATTGTTGGGCAGAATCCATAATTTTGACCCGCAAGGTTCAGGTAGGCAAGTTATTGAAAACCAATTCCGCTTGCTATGGTTACCTGACTTCATTAAAACGTTTCAGACATTATGCGCCATTATCTTCTTCTTTCTTTTATAGCTTCCGGCTTGCTCATACTCCCGGCTTGCAACAACGATCCAAAACAACAGGCGTTTGACCAGGAAAGGCTCATTGGCCGTTGGGAAATCGTATCCGGCTACAGAAATGGAAAAAAGACCGAGACCTTGACAGGCACATTTTTCCAGTTTGCACCTGATGGAACCATGAAAACCAATCTAACACCAACTGTAACAGAAGAAGAATACCCTTATACGCTGAGCGGGAATACAATCAGCCAGGAAGGCAATCCTGCTATCATTTATTCGATTGATACTTTGACTGATTCTCTGCTCGACCTTAGCATGACCATCAACAATTTCCCTTTTAAGGTGAACTTAAAGAAGGCGCCACCCAGGGAAGCAAATGGGGAGGGCATTATGCAGTAAAGGTCATTTTAACTCCGTCAAGACATTTCTGTAAAAATTGAGCAGTGTTTTTTCCTCATTTTCCCAAGTGTAATAATCTGAAGCTGCCCAACAACCTTTCACTATGTTTGCGTAAAGCACATTATCGTTTCTGAGGCTTTCCACTACTTCTGCAATTTTCTCCGGGTCTAGTGTTTCCAACAGGACAAAAACCTGGTATCGCCTATTAATTTTTTCGTATTCCGGGAACGCCATATTCAAAGACGGGATGCCTGCCTGGATATAGTCAAATGCTTTGTTTGCCAGGGAAAAATAATAGTTTAAACCTTTGTTTTTCAAGAGGTTGAGACCAAGGTGTGCTTTTTTGGTAGTTTCGAAGAGTTCAGCAGGCGGAATGCGGCCCAGGAATTTCACCTTGCTTTCGACGCCTAAATTCCGGCTCAAGGCACGGAGGTCGCTTGACAGGTCTCCCTCGCCTGCCAGCCAAAGTTGCGCCCCTTCCAGGTAAACCATCGCTTGTATCGCCTCTTCCAGGCCCCTGCCTTCGTTCAGCACACCCTGGTAAAGTACAATAAAGGGTATCTGCCCATGTATGCTATCAACTTCTCGTGTTCCTTCCTTTTTGTATGGTACATTTCTAATAACAGTGAATGTTGTCCCATAATTTTCCTCAAAAACTGAAGCCAGGTGCTCACCCACCGTATAGCAATATTTCAAGCGGGGGATAATACTTTTGGCCAAAGCCTGCCAAACTTTTTTCACCACAGGTCGCCCCACCACCTCTGGTACTTCTGTAAAATATTCATGGGCATCGTAAACACAGACTTTATGTTTTAACCGGGAAACCAAAAAGCCCGGTAGCAGGGTGTCAAGATCCACAACATTTACAATTTCAAAACTGGCAAAAAGCAAGAATAGGAAAAGCCTTAGATTGTACTCAAAATAGAAGAGTTTGCCTTTATTGAACAGCAACCGAAAGCGCTTCTGGTCAAATGCTTGCTTTGCGAGCGGTTTTGAGTTTTCAAGTTCCCTGCCCACCAACAGCACATGGTAGCCCGCTTCCGACAGGCTTGTACAAATCCTGATCATCCGCTGATCATAGGTAAGGTCGTTGGTTACGGTGCAGATAATCCTTTTCATGGCGGGTGTTATCCTTTCCAGGCCAACTTATCTTCCTTTCGAAGCAAAAAGCCTTCTTCCAGCAAGAAGTGGACGGCATGGAGCACCTTGGCATGGCGATGGGTGGCAAAAGCCTCTAGGAGCTGGTTTTCGCCCAATGGCCCAGCTTTTAGCAATTGACTTATTTTCGTTTTATACCTTTCAAAGTCGTCGGTTGAAAGTTCTGTCTTTGTCCGTCCAAGGCAAACGTCGCAGATACCGCAAGGCTCGGCATCCTCACCAAAATAATGGAGCAATTGCTGGCTCCGGCACCGCGGGGTATCTGCATAGGCGATGGCTTTTCCCATTCTGTAGGCGTGGCGTTCTTTCCTGAAATTATATTGTTTGGTATCAATGGTAAGGTTGTCTGCGTCCACCCTATGTTGCGTAAAAACGAGCTGCGGTTTGTCTTTTGCGAGACGGTAGTCGATTACACCTTCCTTGTCCAGTTGTTGCAAGGCGGCGATGAAATCTTCCGTTCTCATTTTTAAAAACTTTGCGACCGAGTTTTCTTGGATGTTAACATAATGGGAAAAAGAGCCTTCCGTTACCCGGAGTAGTGTTTTGGCCACCAAATCAAGACCAGGGTTTTTCAACTGGAAGTCGTACAGTTGTTCCCTCGTCACCAGCACCATGAAAGTGGAAGGAAGGTAAACAGCTTCGCTAATGGCGATCCAGCCTTCCTGTTCCAAAATTTTCAGGCAAGAAAAAGTGGACAGCAGATCCAACTTGAAATTTTGGCAAAAATCAGTAATGTCGAAGTCAAAGCTTTGCCCGGCACCGCCGCCGACTGCTTGCTGAAAGTAACTCCCCAATGCCTGGTAAACCCTTTTTATTTCAGGTATAGGTGGGAAGGAAATTTCAAAATTCCTTTCAAGGGCAGATTTGTCGCTATGTGCATAGAGCAATACGGCGTAAGATTTTTTCCCGTCGCGCCCGGCCCTTCCTGCTTCCTGAAAATAGGCTTCCAAGCTATCTGGCAGATCCAGGTGTACCACCGATCTTACATCTGGTTTATCAATGCCCATCCCAAAGGCGTTTGTACAAACCATAATTCTGGTCTTATTCAACATCCAGGCCTCTTGCTTGGTAGAGCGTAGCTCCGGGGCGAGGCCTGCATGATAATAATCTGCCGGGATCTTGTTTTGCTGGAGGAAATGGGCAGTTTCTTTAGTCAATTTTCTATTTCGAACGTACACAACGCCCGGCCCTCCTACTTTTCTGACTATTTCCAACAATTTCATTTTTTTGTTTTCTTCATAAAGAACGACGTAGGCAAGGTTGCTGCGGGCGAAGCTTTTTTGAAAAACCTTTCCGTTTTTGAAGGCCAGCTTTACTTGAATATCCTGTACAACCTCGCCGGTAGCCGTGGCGGTCAAAGCCAGGACTGGCGCATTTGGGAGATGCTCGCGGATGTCCGCTATCTGCAGGTAGGGAGGACGAAAGTCGTAGCCCCATTGGGATATGCAGTGTGCTTCGTCCACTGCCAGCAAATTGACGGTCATTTTTTTTATTCGCTCAATGGCCAATTCCGAGGTTAACCTTTCCGGGGACAGGTAAAGGAATTTGATGTTGCCATAAGCACAGTTGTCAAGGATTCGATCAATTTCCTTGTAGTGCATCCCGGAGAATACTGCGGCGGCGGGTATTCCCCGTTTCACCAGGTTTTGTACCTGATCTTTCATTAAGGCGATCAGGGGGGAAATGACCAGGCAGATTCCGTCTTTGCAAAGCGCAGGAACCTGGAAACATAAGGATTTCCCGCCCCCGGTTGGCATCAGGGCCAACGTGTCGTATCCGGCAAGGACAGCCTGAATGATGTCCTCCTGCAATGGGCGGAAGTTATCGAACCCCCAATATTTTTTGAGTATTTCTTTAGGCTCCACCGCGGCGAAGGTTGGTTAGAAAACGGAAACGCCATTTGGCAGAGGGCAAGATAAGACGATGTAACCAATTAAAAAAGGTGTTTAAGCTTTACGCCTAAACACCCCTCAAATCTGGATTGCGTGGAACGAACATTGCTGGCGAGCCGCTCTAAAGTTGGTTTTGTTTGTTCCGCAAGGTTGTTCCAATAGTGTTGTTCCTATCAAGGTTCGCTGCGCTTAATGTCAAAAGCATCGTGGCGACCCTGGGTGCTGGTGAAGACCATGTTCTGGTCGTCTGGATAATTATTTACAAAGTTACAGTCTGAAATTTCGGTAAAGCATTTCTGGTCACCGTTCATGCTGAAAACCGCCCCGCCCCGAAGGTATGCGGCATTTTCCCTGAAAGTGCAGTTTTCGAGGGTCAGGTTGCAGGAGCCTGATTCGGTAGCATTGCAGATTGCCCCGCCATAAGTGCCCATGTTTCTTTCAAACAGGCAGTTGCTGAGGGTAGGATTGCTTTTGCCGTTCATGCGGCCATCGTTGTACATCGCCCCACCGTCAAGTCCTGCCTCGTTGTTGGAGAAAGTACAATTGATGAATGTGGGGTTGCATTCGCCGTTCCTGCCGTTGTTGTAAACAGCAGCGCCATCGCGGCCCATATTGCCGGTGAAGACGCAATTTTTGATGATTGGACTGGCAGCGCCGTTTTCACCTTTAATATAAAGGCCACCGCCACAGCGGGTGCGGTTGATTTCCTGGACATCGCTGTTGGCATTGCCAGCTGTAATGGAGAACCCATCAAGGATGGTATTTCCGTTTACTTTGTCCATGATTACTATTGAGTAGGAGTTGTCGGCAATTCCAGGTTCTCCAATTTCGCCGGATAGGATGGTAAGGTTGACTTCAGGCTGACGAAGTGCGAGGGAAGTTTCATTACCGGCAAAACCTCCGAAAACCTGGACTCCATTGGGTACCTCAAAAGATATTTTACGGTCGGAGTTTTCAGTTGGCAGGTAGGTGCCTTTAGCTACCCAAATTTGAGTGCCTTCGGAAGCCTGTTGCAGTGCGGCATTCAGGTTACCAGTTGCATTAGACCAAGATGTCCCATTCCCGGTTCCGCCTTGGCGGACATAAATGATTTGAGCGCTTGCCTGGCAAATAATGACCAGTTGCAAGACTAGTAGCATAGTCGTTTTCAATACGGATGTGTTTAGTCGGTTACGAAAAATTGAAATTACCCCGCAACGGGGTAGGATAAGGCGCTTTCAATAGCGCTCATGGGTAGGAAACTCTAATGCAGAAAAATCCGGGATAGGATTTGTAGGGAAAAATAAGATCGGAATCTTGGATGGTCAGTTTAGGATCAAATAAATTCGCTCTCTTTCGCTGCAAAGATAATATTCAAAACCGTTCCAAAAAGAATAAATAGATATTTTTCTAAGATTTTTTTTCTTCCCCAATCCTTGGCCAGAGTTGCATGAAGTGGGGACTTTCTGGACAGGACAGTCATGCTATAATGAAGAAAGCGTCTCTTTGGTAAATTTTATTTGGCCAGGTAATAACCGATGGTGACACCGCCGAAAAAGTACATGTCCTTATACTTCACGCTTCCCCGGTTGGTGCCAGCAGGATTGGTCGCAGGGTCATTTGAAATTTCCTGGCCCCTCCAGGAAAGGGCAGCGGCCATTGGATCCCGCTCACTTAGGGCTTCAAGATTTGGATAGACGGTACTTACATCGTCAAGGTAGTCAGTAAAGGTCTTTCTGAAACCAAATTCCAGCCCAATAGTAGCCCGTTCGACCGGGTTGATCTTGATGCCAAACCCAAAGGGGACGCAAACTTGCAGGCGGTTGTATTTTCCCCTGTGTCCCGGCATACCTTGCCCCTCTGTGCCTAATGGTTGAAGTTCGTACCATTCTTCCCCATATTTTGCCTTGGGGTTGAAATAGAACCCTCCAACTCCTCCAAAAACATAGGAGGTGACAAGGTACTTTTGGAGATACTTGTTCCAATGCCGCCTTTTGGCGCCCAAACGCAAAACTGACAATTCCCATTGGAACGAAGCTTCGTACACATTGGAGCGAAAACTCAGGTTCCGGTCCAATATGCCTTTGTCATATTTAAAATTGGAGTCGCTGCCAGAAATGACACCGTGGTATAATTGTGCCTTGAAGGATAATAAGTTGCTGAAATTGTAGCGGCCATAAATGCCTTCTCCCCGGTTGACTTCCAGTATTTCGAACTGGTATCGTTGCAAATCGCCCATGTAGTGGGAGAGACCAAAGAAAATTCCAATGTCATAATTCCTTTGGGCGTTGATGTTGGAGAAAGAGGTTGCCAGGGCAAAACCTAGGATGAGTAAGGGTTTGAATCTCATAGTGTGAGTGATTTTTAAAAGTTCAACGAGTACTGCCTTATCCAACAGCTTTAGCTATTGTTTTTTATGATTGAAAACGAGGGGGAATTGGATTGGAAAAGTTGAGGGGAAGGAGGGGCGGAACGATTCTCTTTTTCGGTAGGCAAAATGTTCGCCAATTTTTCAAATTGCTGGGCAGCAATGAATTACATGGGTATTTTCAATTCAAAATTTAAGCATAAAACGCTAAAGAAGGATTTTTTTTTCGGGCATTTTCAGCACAAAGGCGAGTTTGGACGATATCCACTAATTTAAATAAATGTAAAATTCTATGAATCAAAAGGCTTGTAGCCGTGAAGGAAAAATAAAATCGAAGGCTGAGGAAGTATCAACCTGGTTTACTAGGAGACTGATTTTTCAATCTCATCGGCTGCCCTGATACCCGACTCAATTGCCCCGTGAACGGTACCACTGTGACCTTTAAAATGGGTAGCCTCGCCAGCAAAGAACAACCGTTCCTCAACAGGGGAGGCCAGTTCTTTCCTGAATATTAAACTTCCCCCGACTTTGGGGTAAGAGTATGCACCCCGGATGAAAGGCTCCTTGCTCCAATCCATCATGTAAGAGCCATTCTGGAGCAAGCTGGAAGAGGCCACATTCCCCACGGCAAAAATATTGTCGAGGTGGGAAAGGATGGTGCCGGCGGCACCGCTGCCTTGCTGGCTAAACTGCTCTGCTTTGAATCCGTTGATAAAAGCGGTTATAACCGGGATGTTTCCCCGGCCATAGCTTGACACCCAGATTTCCGGTACGTCGTTGTTGCCGAAGATCGAGCCCAGGTTTGGCACCAGGCCATCCAAGTCTTCCCAAAAGGGCTGGCTGAATTTGAAGACAGCCTTCATCCCGGCACCCATTCCAATATTTTGAAATGCATCCTGTTTGGTGGAAGGGAGCGCAGGAATAAAGGTGATGTCCCCATCCCGGAGGATGCTCAAAGGTACCGTTACCAAAACCCGATCTGCCTGCCAGGTCTTGCCCGTTTGGTCAGTGACAACGGCTTTCGAGCCGGACAGGTTGACGGTTTTGACTTGCCTGTTCAACTCAACTTTGCTCATTATTGGGGCAAACTTGGTTTCCAAAACGGATAGTAATGTCCTGTCTTTCAGTTGGAAGTTTTCGTCCCCGGCGGTCCACAGTGCATCCTCGGCCGCTAAGCCTTTTAAACTAAGACGGTCATTGGAAGTGCCATACTCGTTGCTCAACACCCCATTGACGACGCCAAACATTTCCCAGAGGTTTTCCGCAGCAAGTTGTTGCTCCACAGTGGCATCGGCGCCACTCCATTGGTAGGCCCTGTCAATGAAATCCCTGGCTTTGATGAACTCGTTGTACTGGAGGGCCTCTGCTTCGTTCTTCAGCGATTTTTCATTGGGGTTTCCGAAGTCCTGCTTAAAGTAAAAGTAATCCTCGGTTGTTTCAGTATTAAAGGCCGCACCAGTCTGCTTTACAATGTCGTACCAAGGGGAAAGGGACCCATGTATTTCTTCTGCCCCTAACTCTACATCAAAATCAGCAAAACCGGACAGGTGCCTTATTCGGCCACCTACCTGACTGGATGCTTCAAGGATGGTTACTTTGAAACCCCTTTCCTGTAGGTACCATCCTGTATAAAGGCCTGCTGCGCCAGCGCCGATAATGACGATTTCATAATTCTTAAACTTATCTACTTTTTGGATGCCCGAACCGGGGCTTTCATCGTCTTTTTTGCAGGAAGAAATAATGGCAGGAAACGCAAGGGAGGCTGGCACGGAATAGCCCAATTGGCGGAGGAATTTTCTTCTTTTCATGGGACACAGTTTTTGTTGACGCAGACGGCAAATATAACAGTTATCTTGAAGATAAGGGGTAGCCCTTCTAATTTAAAGGAAAATTCCAGCACTCGGTTTCTCCCGCATGGCAACCAACATGCTGAGGCTATTTAGTAACGAGGAAAAAATAACTTCACCATTTTGATTTTGAAAACCCCAGCAATGGAAGGGTTTTTATAAAAAATAATCCCGATGTGAAATCGGGATTATTTTTCCTTCGATCTTTAAGTGCAGGGTTCTGTAACAATTATAGTTTTCAAGGTGACCATGCCAAAAAAAAAGCCGCTCCTTTTATAGGAGCGGCTTTCGCTAATCATGCAGCAATCATTCTATTTTTTGGTCACAACTTTAACGCTCATGTCGAACTCGTCGTAAATGGTTTTATCGCCCAAGTTGTCGAAAAAGCTGCCCGAACCATAGCGGACATTGTATTCCGAACGGTCAACCTTGATGTCGGCAGTAGCCACATAATTACCAGCCTCTTCGCTCACGTTGGCGTCGAACTTTATCTCTTTTGTGGTTTCTTTGATGGTCAGGTTACCTGTCACTTTGTAGCTGCCGGGCGTTCCCCTGGACACCACTTTGGTGATGACAAACTTGGAAGTAGGATATTTTTCCACGCCAAAGAAGTCGTCAGATTTCAGGTGCCCAACAAGTTTGTCGGCCCACTCGCCCTGAAGGTCATTGCATTTGATAGATGCCATGTCAATTTCAAAAGAGCCACCTGTGAGCATACCGTTGTCAAAAGTCAATGCACCAGATTTTAGATTGATATTACCATTGTGTTCACCCGTCACCTTGTAGCCTTTCCAGGCAACGGTGCTTGAAGCAGTATTCACGCTGTAAGAAACAGTATTGGAAACAGTGAAAGCAAAACCAGCAAAGGCAATGGCCGCTACCAGCAAATTGAAGGAGAAACTTGTTTTTTTCATAAATAAGACTTTTAATTTTTTCAAATATTAGTGGTTGATTGATGGTGCAAAATTACCCTAAGTACAAAGCGGAACTCCTTGATGTAGATCAAGAAATGGGAAGGATAGATTTAAAAGAATGTTAAGGCTTTCTATTCGAGAGTTGTTTCCGAATCCGGCTGAGGCTTTCTGGTGTGATGCCAAGGTAGGAGGCAATCTGGTGCTGGGGGATTCGCTGTTCGAGGGTGGGGTAGCGTTTATGGAATTCCAGGTAGCGCTCTTCGGCAGGTTTAGAAATGGCGGAAACGACCCGGCGCTGGGAGGCAACAAAGGCATTTTGTACCAATAACCGGAAATAACGCTCGAACTTCGGCACTTTTTCGTAGAGCAGTTCCTGGGAAGCAAGGTCAATCAGCGCCAATTCAGTTGGTTCCAGTGCATCCACAAAATACCTGGAGGGCGTTCCTGTAAAAAAACTGTACAAGTCGCCCACCCACCAATCTTCAATACTGAACTGCAATATGTGCTCGTTCCCATCTTTATCCACTTCATAGGTGCGCAGGCAGCCTTTCAGCACATAGCCGCTGTATTTACAAACTTCTCCGGCTTGCGTAAAGAACTGCTTTTTACGCAGTTTTTGGTGTTTAATAACGGAAATAAAAAAGTCTTCCTCCGCTTTGTCGAGGCGGATACGGCGGGAAACGTGTTGTAAGAGGCTTTCGTACATGTGACGGTGAGGTGCTTGTTTCCTGCAAATTTATGCTATCCATCATTTTTTAAAAATCTTTTAATATCGACCTCTTTGTCTAATTCCCCATTGCCCAATAGAAAGTCAGCCATTTGTTTGGCGAAAAAGGGAGCAAGTGAGGCACCCTTTGTTCCAAGGCCATTAAATATGGCAAGTTGCCCATGCGAAGGATGGACTCCTGAAAACGGGCGTTTATCAAAAACGGTGGGACGGATGCCTGCCAGGTGTTCAAAGACTTCAAATGGCACGCTAAGTGTTTTTTCCAGCTTATCCAGCAGGTTTCTTTTTTGCTCTTCCGAAGGCAGTTCATCTGCATATTCAAATCGGCTGGTGGAGCCGGCCCAAAAAAGATGGGGGATTGTTGCTCCATTCCATTGTTCGACAGGCACGATAAAAAGGTGGTGCTTCACTATCTTTTCAAAGTCGGCGCCGGGTATTTTCAGGATGAGCAATTCGCCTTTCGTAGGCACAAACGGCAGGAAGTTGAAATAGGGGTTTGCGATGGCTCTTGCGCCTTCGCAAAAAATAATTTTCAAGGCTGAAAACTGCTTGTATTGTACCCGCCCATCCTGGAATACTATTGCTTGGTAGTCAAATTTTTCTTCCAATAACAAGCCTTGCCGCTGGAGCCATCGCCTGTAGGATCGGACAAGCTCGGGCAGGGCTACCTGGGCACAATGGCGCATTTCCCCCCAGGCGTGGGCGGGTTTTATTTTACTTGAAATATTTTCCAGATCGGCACTGTCTTCAAAATAAGCTTCATATTCGGGAAATGCCCCGCGCCTGTACCATTCATTTTCCTCGAAAGTATTGTGCAGTGCCCGAAGGATGTTCCTGTCGTTCCAAAGGGTTATGCCCAAAATATTTTCAAGTTCCTGGTAGGTTTTTTTTGCAAATGCGTACAATACTTCAAAGTGCCAGCTTTTGGCAATCCGCCGCCCGGTAACTGGGTTGATGACCCCCGCAGCAATGGTGGACGTTCTGCCTCGCATCGGCAGGTCTAAGATCTTTATTCGTTTGTTTTCCTGCAAAAGAAAATGCGCCATCATCGTTCCGGCCAACCCCTGGCCGACTATGAGGAAGTCCAATTCTTCTAAGTCGTTTTGTTCCAAAATCAAAGTTGTTGAAGTCGTTCTTGTTCTTTCTTCGGAAGGCTTTTCACGATCAGGTCATAGGAATGGTTGATGAGCTCGATCAGCAGGGAGTGGTCAAGGCCAGTTTCAAACCGGACAGTATTCCAATGTTTTTTGTTCATGTGCCAACCGGGCTGGATGTCCTCCGGGTAGGTTTCCCGCAATTCGATGGCACGTTCGGGGTCACATTTCAAGTTGACGGTGAACTCCTCTGCATCCAATCCGGTGATGGCAAACATTTTTCCCATTACCTTGAATACAAGGGTGTCCTCTCCGAAGGGGAAGGTTTCTTCGACGCCTTTTTTTGCAAGGCAAAAAGTATGGAATTGCTCAATATTCATCGGTGCGGATTGACTTTCAGCTTTGCTGGGATAGTAGCGTTACTTTCTGGGATTTACCTTGCCCGTATGTAATATGAGTACATGCCCAGCCAGAGTCAGGGTAAAAATAGGGCCCTTTTTGGTTATTTTCCTTCTCCCAGCGCCTGCTTTATTAAATTGGGATAATCCGTGATGATGCCATCCACGCCCTTCCGGCGGAGCCGATCCATAGCCTTTACGCTGTTGACCGTCCAGGGTACCACGCGGATGCCTTTCTCGTGCAGTTTTTTGATATTCTTTTTGCGCAGCAGCAAATAATAAGGGCTATATATGTTTGGTAGAAAGCCTAGCCGTTCAAGGTTTTCGTCAATTCCGTCCATGTTTTCCACCAACAGCGCCAGGGTTACATCGGGGGCTGTTTGATGGATGATCTGCAAGGGCCTCACATCGAAGGACTGGATACAGGTTTTATCCAAAATTCCCAAACGCCTGCATTCGCCCAAAACAAGGCTGGCAAAATCTTCTGGCAGGGGCGTGAAAATGCCATCGCCCTTCGGATCGCTTTTTATTTCTATGTTGAAATCGGGCAGGGGCCGCTTGCGCATTTCACATTCCTTTTTTACGGCATTGACCATTTCTTCCAGGGACGGTTTGTAAGTGGCTATTTTTTGCTGGTCCGGAAAACGCTTGTTGCCCCGGCTGCCGCAGTCGTATTTTTTGATTTCTTCGTAGGTCAAGTCCCTGATTCGCAGGGTCATGGCTTCTTGTGAGTCCACCGGTGTACCATCGGGTTTGGTGCAAATCTGGTGCGACATCCAGGGCTCATGGCTGATAATGAGGACATTGTCTTTTGAAACGGCAAGATCCAGTTCAAGGGTTAAAATGGGAAAATCCAGTGCCTTTAGAAAGGCCGGGATAGTGTTTTCAGGCATCAGGCCACGGCAGCCCCGGTGGCCCTGCCAATCAAAGGGAAGGTTTTTCATCGTTTGAGCAAATATTAAAAGTGGCAATAAAAGTGGCGCCAAGAGCAAAAGTAACCGAAACCAAGGGTTGTTATTTTTCATGCCTGTAATCATTTTTGGGTAAAGGTAAAAGGCCCGGCAACCAACCAGGGTAAAGTAAATATTAAATTAGCAGCAGGTCTTGCGTTATTTCTTGATATTTGATCAGTTTTGGCATTAGTAATTGGTGTAAGGCTTTTTTGCCGGCAATTTGAATCCTTACCCCTTGGAATGAAGTTTGAACCTTGAAGTGGGAGGATGAAGTATGTTGGTAAACTTAATTATTCGACATGATTGGTGCTGTTTGAAATCGAAGGTTCATGTCCGTAAATTATTGGAAAATCGGTTGAAATTGTTGGTTTTCAGCCTTTTACAATAATTGACAACAAGGCCAAACCATCTTCAAGCGATGTCGAACCATTCCAAACTACTACTTATCTCTAAATGAATACCCTGCAATACATAAACCCGGGATTTCATCCCTGGAAAACCTTGTTAAAATCCCGTCTCAAAAATGAAATACATCTGCACTGTTGCCATCCTTTTAATAGCGGCTTTTTCGCTGTTTTCGCAAGCTGACACGCTGAAACAAAGGGAGGTTGCGCTTTCAAAAATGAAGGGCGAAGCCTATGTCCAGGCAGCCCTCCAACTTTCCAAAGATTATTACAGCAATGGTTTTTTTGAAAAATCCGAGTCATTGGCCGACGATGCCTTTGATGAGGCTAAAAAAAACAACCTGGCCGACGTAATGGCCATAGCCCTGAGCTACAGTGGCAACGCCCTCATGAAGCAGTCCGGAAAGCGCAGCTCCATCAAGGCTTTCAAAGCATTCGAAGACAGCAACGAACTCACCAAAGACAAGGCCCTTAAAGAAGGCAACCTTTTGAAAATGAGGGAGCTGGCGCAGCAGTTGGGAAAGAAGAAGGATTTGGACAAAATAAACAGTGACCTGGCCGTCCTGAACGGTCGTCCTGCACCTGCCATAGCCGAACCGGAAACCAAGGGGGGGCTATTTAACCGTAAAAAAAGGGCCATTCAACAGAAGCTAAACCAGGCCCAGGTGGAGAAAGAGATGCTGGCCGGCGAGCTAACTGAATTGACGGAAGAGCAAAAAGCCCTGAAAGAAAAACAGGAAGAACTGAAGGAACAGCAAGATTACCTGCAAACCCTCGTGTTAAAAAAAGAAAATGCCATACAGGACATGACAGAACAGCAAATCCGGCAACAATTGATTTTTGCCGAACAGGAACGGATGTTGGATTCGCTGACTTTTTCCAGCATCATTGACTCTATGGAGCTGTCGCAAACCGAAATGGTGGTCAAGCAACAAGAATACGAACTACGGGAAAAGCAGGCCGAGATCGAACTGCGCAAAAGCCAGCGGAACTTCCTGATCGCAGTGGCAGTTTTTGGCCTTTTGCTTGCCCTCGGCCTCTTCCACCGTTTCCATGTGATGCGGGCGCACAACGCCGTACTGGCAGAAAAGAACAAGATAATTGAAGCGGAACGGCATCGGTCGGAAGAGCTTTTGCTGAATATCCTCCCCTTGGCCGTAGCGGATGAACTTAAAAATAGTGGCAGCGCCCAGGCACGGCACTATGATGAAGCCACCGTACTTTTTACGGATTTTAAAGGATTCAGTGCCATTTCCAAGTTAATCTCCCCGGACGAACTGGTGGAGGCACTGGATTACGCTTTCCGGAATTTTGACCGCATCATTGAAAAACATGGGCTTGAAAAAATCAAGACCATCGGCGATGCATATATGTGCGCTGGCGGCCTGCCCGGCAAAAACGGCACACACCCAGTGCAGGTAGTACGTGCCGCATTGGAAATACAGGAGTTCCTGAAAGTTTGGAATGCGGAAAGGGCAGGGCGTGGGAAGCCAGCTTTCGAAGCCCGGATTGGCATCCACACCGGCCCTTTGGTAGCAGGGGTGGTTGGTTCCAAAAAATTTGCTTACGATATTTGGGGCGACACCGTCAACGTGGCCTCCCGCATGGAAAGCAGCAGCGAGGCAGGCCGTGTTAACATTTCTGCGACTACTTTTAGATATGTGAAGGATACTTTCCCCTGCGAATACCGTGGTAAGGTGCCTGCAAAGAATGTTGGCGAGGTGGAAATGTATTATGTTGGGGAACCCGTGTAAGACAGGCTTGATTTTTGTAGTTAAAACGATGCTATTTTGGTACTGTATATCCAAAGTGCCTGTTACCCATCCCCTTTCCAGCACCTTTTACCCTGTACTTCATTCCACCAACAAACTTACAGAAGCATGAACAAGCTGCTCAACCAACTTACTACTCGTGATCTTGCCTTTGAAATCCTTCCTTCCTTTGGCCTTTCCTTAGTGATGGCAGAGCTTTATTTTAAGTTCGGAAGCTTTACCCTGGAGTGCCTGGCCTTTTTGGGAACCTGGTATGTGCTGGCAACTGTGTTTCGGTGGGCCATGCCATCGAAAGAATAACCGGCAAGAAGTTTTTGGCTATAAATTTGTCATGCCTTAGTTGTTGATAATCAACCAGGAGAACCTGTTTTGTACGAATCTGCCATTTTCCTTACCTTGCACGGATATTTCCCAACTTTGTAAAATTCCCGTGAATGAAATCGTCTTCCAGCCGTATTACAACCTCGTTTTTTTTAATTGCATTTTCCTCCCTGTCATCTTTTTCCCAAACAATAGACATTGGCCGGTCGCTTAAAAAATCTTCCTCCAATAGTCCTTTGCAAGTAAGCCCAACCAATAGCCCTGGCGCCAATTCGCCCCTCTGCGCCTTCGATGCCGCCAATCTGGCAATGACTTCCAACGACCCACATTTAAAAGATGAGATCGATCGACACGTGCAACATGCAGTGCCCGCACTTGCGGCAGGCAATGGGGCAGAAATGGTGGATCAACTATTGAGTATCGCTGTGGTAGTACACGTCATCCACAATGGGGAGCCAATAGGCCAGGGCCAAAATATTTCTGATGAACAGGTATATGCCCAAATTGCCATCCTGGCCAGGGATTATGCAGCCATCAATGCCGAATTTTTTGAAACGCCCCCACAATGGGCAGGCGTCAACGGGGTGCCAAATATAGAGTTCTGCCTGGCTTCCACCGACCCTTCCGGCAACCCCACCAACGGCATTACCCGCCACAACCTACAGGTGACCGGCACCTCTTATTTTAACAGCAACATCAACACGGTGATCAAACCACAGACCTATTGGAACTCCACCAAATACATGAACGTGTGGGTGCTGCCCATTCCGGGCACCACCGCTTCGGGTGGGGTAGTGGGCGTTTCAAATTACCCCATTGCCAGCCAAATCGGTACGGATCGGGATGGCATCACCATAGACTACCGATGGTTTGGGGCGCCTGGTTTTGGCGTGTCGGGCTACCGCCCTCTGACCCATGAGACCGGGCATTTTTTGGGCCTTCCCCACACGTTCGACGGCAACTCCTGCTCTACCGATGACGGGATAGCCGACACTCCTAACATCCAGGATGCAACGGCCACGTTTACCACCCTCAACTGCAGCAGCGGCTATCCTGCCGGCCCGGTCTCCTGTGGCAACGAGGCCATGTATGTCAACTATATGGACTATGTGAACGAAAATTGTTACACCTCATTTACCCAGGGCCAGGTGAACGTGATGCGGGGCGTTCTGAACGGCACTTCCCAGGGCTATGGGTATGGCAGCCGGTTATCCCTTGTACAAAATGCGCCATCCTTGTGCGCATTGCCCAACAACGATGCGGGCATTGTCCGAATCATTTCGCCCATCGAAATCACCTGCCAGGCGGGCAGTACTGTGCCCGTCGTAACACTCCGCAATTTTGGCCAGGCCAACCTGACTTCGGCCACTGTCAAATACAAATTAGGCAATGGGCCGCTCCTGAGCTACAACTGGCAAGGCTCGCTGTTTCCCGGTGAAAATGCCGATGTTTCATTGCCCGCCGCCACACTTCCTGACGGACTTTATTCTTTTACAGCCTACACCATCAGCCCTAACGGAATGGCCGACGGACGAACCTCCAATGATACCATTTCCAGGCAGCAGATTAACTACTTAGCCCTGTCGCCCAGCCTGATCGAATCTTTTGAAGATGAAAATTCCCTTCCTTCCAGTGAGGGGATTTATGCGTTGGACATTGACAATGATGGTTACAAATGGCAGTTGAACACCCAAGTGTCTGCCTTTGGACAAGGCGGAAAATCAGTTGTTTTCAACAACTTTGAAACTGGGCCGGAAAACACGCTGGATGGCCTCATCACCCGGCACTACGACCTGACCGATATCCCCGATGCCATTCTGGTCTTTGATGTAGCCTATGCGCTAAAGAATAGCCAGGAGAGCGACTCTTTGATCATTTTGGTGCAAACCGGCTGTAGCCAGCAATACAACCAGGCTATCTACTGGAAAGGGGGAGCTACCCTGGCCACGGCCCCTAACGCCTCGAATTTATTTACCCCAACCTTCGCCCAATGGCGCACCGAGGAACTGAACCTGAGCAGTTTTGCAGGCGAATCTGATATTTCTTTTGCCTTTATCAACCTGTCCGGTGGAGGCAACCGGTTGTTCCTGGACAATATCCGGTTCGGCAGGCCGTGCAGTGCTATCACCACAAGTTTCGACATTGTGCCAAATGGTTGTGATCCAAACGGCGCCTGCACAGGGTCTGCCCAGGTTTTTGTTGAAAATGGGCACGGGGATCTGCACTATCAGTGGGCTGGCCAGCCGGTCAATTACGACGAGGATTTCCTGGGCGGCCTTTGCGCTGGCAACGTGGCTGTTTCCATCACGGACGCCTTCGGCTGTTTGGTGACAACCAGTGCTACGGTACCCCAATCATCCGGGCCGGTGCTCAGTGCTTCCTCTACGCCTGTAACTACTTATAATGGCCAAAACGGTACGGCAACTATTTCTGCCACTACTGGAACCGGGCCTTTTGAGTTTTCGTGGAACAATGGTGTGCAGGTGGTGAACGCTGCCGGCCCTTTCTCTACTATCAATAATCTATCGCCAGGCCTTTATTCTGTTACCGTAGCGGATGCGACCGGATGTACAGCTACGGCACAAGTAACGGTCGAATCTGTTTGCAGCGGTTTTTCCGTTTCGGCCAACGCTACCAACATCACTTGTTTTGGCGGCAGCAATGGTAGTATTACGGCCATGGTTTCCAACGGGACCAGCCCCTTTGCCTATGCCTGGAGCAACGGCCAAACAGGCAACCAGAATGTTAACCTTATAGCGGGCAGTTACTCCGTTACAGCTACCGACGCCAATAATTGTCCCGCTGTCCAATCAGTCATTGTTACGCAACCGCAACAACTTTTACCAAACGCCTCAGCAACCAACGAAACGGCTATGGGCTTAAACGATGGCACGGCCAAGGTCGCTCCCACTGGCGGAACCCCGCCCTACAATGTGTTGTGGAACACCGGTTCCACCAATCCAGTCCTGACCAATTTGGCCCCCGGCGATTACGCTGCCACCGTCACGGATGCAGCAGGTTGCACCACTTCGGCCAGTGTCGTGGTTCAATCTGTCAATTGCAACGCTTTGCAGATCAGTGTTTCTGCAACCGGCGTTTCTTGTTTTGGTGCAAACGATGGTTTGGCCACCGTGCTGTATTCGGGCGCCCAGGCACCTGTCACCTTTCTTTGGAGTAACGGGCTTACTTCACAAAGCCTTCAAAACCTGGAACCGGGAAATTATGCCGTCACCGTTGAAGATGGGCTTGGTTGCCAGGCGAGTTTAACCGGGATCATTGAAGAGCCTCAGATGTTGCAAGTCAGCATTGTGGCAACGGGTGAAACAGGTCCAGGCTTGCACGACGGTACTGCCGTTTCAATGGTTGTTGGTGGTACGCCGTTTGGCAATGATACCTATCAATATATGTGGAGCAACGGAGCAAGTACCAACGTTGTCTCGGCCCTCGCCCCCGGCACTTATTCCGTCACCGTCACCGATGCAAATGGTTGTACGGCGCATGGAAGTGCAGAAGTAGCGGGATTCGATTGTTTTATAGAAATAATCCTGACCGCCGTTGATGCATCTTGCCCGGACATATCGGATGGCATGGCCCAGATAACAACCTTGTCAGGTGGAACACCCCCATTTTCCTATCTATGGTCGAATGGGGATATGGATTTGGTCGCTGAAAATTTGCTGGCAGGCGTTTACGGAGTTACCGCATCTGATGCTAACGGGTGCAGCGTGGCCGAAAGCATCACCATTGAGGGGCAGGACAATGTGCCGCCAACTGCCTTGGTTTCATCCAATATCCAGATTGTCCTGGATGAAAATGGCACGGCCACTTTAGATGTCAATGCAGTGGACAATGGTAGTTTTGACAATTGCAGCCAGGTGGTTTTCAGCGTGTCGCCGGCAAGTTTTTCCTGTCAGGATTTGGGTGAAAAAATGGTGACCCTAACCGTCACGGATGCAAATGGAAACACAGCTTCGGCAGTAGCTGCCGTCGAAATAGTTGATGCAACTTCCCCCACTATGAACTGCCCAATCAATATTGCCACCAATGCCTGCAACGGTGTTGCCTACGCAGCCCCAACTGCCAGCGATAATTGCGGGGTAAGCAGCCTCGAACTCGTTGAAGGCTTACAAAGTGGGGAGGTTTTTCCGTTGGGTGAAACTATGGTGACATGGCGTGCCACCGACGGCTCAGGGAATTCTGCTGATTGCAGTTTTACCGTTACGGTTGAAACTACCTTGAATATCGCCTTCAATGGAGTCACGAACGCCACGCCAGGCATGGCCGATGGTATCATCCATTATTTGGTCAGCGGTGGGGTGTTGCCCTATACTTTTTCGTGGTCGAAAGACGGACAGCCTATGCCTGGTTTCGACCCCGGACATGCGGCAGCGGGCAATTACAGCCTGCTGGTAACAGATGCCAAAGGTTGTACGGCCGCTTTGACGGATATTGTGGTAGATATCGTTAACGCAGTTGTAGAAAATAGCAGGGTAGAAAATATTCTGGTTTACCCCAATCCGACCGAAGATTTTCTGCACGTAAAAACCAATGCCCCGCTGGAGGTTTTAGGGCTTCGTTTGGTTGATGTTTCCGGCAAGGTTCAATTATCAGAAGCATACAAAGGCAGTTTTCTGGGTGAAAGGATACTTGATGTAAGCGGGCTTAGCCAAGGCATTTATTGGCTTCAAATTTTGGTGGAAAATAAGGTTCATTGGCGAAAGATTGCAATATTGCACAACCCATAACCGGCGGGTCTTTGATGGTTTTTGTTAAAAGGTTTAGCCAGGTTCCGAACCGTGTCTTTATATTGCCAAATAAAATAGTTGGCTGCGTGGGTTGCAGCCTGGTCGTAAGGAATTTGGAACATGAAAACAGAACTTTGGCTGACAGGCAAGACGGCTTTCCCTTACATAGAAGAAGGTATGGCCTTGTACGAGAAACGCCTTTCTCATTACCTGACATTTCAAACTATCATTCTGCCGGAAGTCAAAAACGCAGGGCGTCTGCCGCCCGATCAATTAAAGCAAAAAGAAGGCGAAGTCGTTTTGTCCAGGCTCAATAAGGATGATTTGTTAGTTTTGCTGGACGAGCGGGGCAAGGCGTTCACCTCGTTGGAGTTTGCTTCTTTTTTGGACAAAAAACTTCAGCTTGGCCAAAAACGGCTGGTGTTCCTGATTGGCGGCGCCTGGGGATTTTCGGCCGCTTTGTACCAGCGCTCCAACCAGCAACTTTCCTTGTCCAAAATGACGTTCTCCCACCAGATGGTCCGACTGTTCATGCTGGAACAAATCTACCGGGCCATGACCATCCTGCGGGGCGAACAGTATCACAATGAATGAAAAGGTGATCAGTGGAACAGCACTTTGACCATCCATCTTTCATTGTTTATCCTTAACAGAAAAATGACCATCACCCTCATCCTCATCGTCGTCACGGCCATCATATCCTGGCAAGCTTTCAGCAACCGGGAAATGTTTTATAAATTCATGCACCATCCCTACGAGGAGGTGCGGGAAAAGCAGTATTACCGTTGGCTTACCTCCATCTTCCTGCATGGCAGCACGATGCACCTTTTCATCAATATGTTCGTGTTGTACCAGTTCGGCACTATCGTGGAGCAGTATTTTCTAAGCTTGTTCGGTGAAACGATGGGGCGGTTGAATTTCCTGCTGCTGTATTTGCTATCAGGTGTTTTTGCCGACATACCCACCTTTTACAAGCACAAGGACAACCAGATGTTTTCCAGTGTGGGCGCCTCCGGGGCAGTGTCGGGGATTTTATTTGCCTATGTTATCTTTGATCCCTGGGCCATGTTGCTCCTGTTTTTTATCATTCCCGTTCCTGCCATTATTGCTGCGGTTTTATACCTCGGCTATTCATCCTACGCCAGCCGAAAAGGAGGGGATCGCATCGATCACGATGCTCACTTTTACGGGGCGGTTTTTGGGTTCCTGTTTACAATTGCCTTAAAACCAGGCCTGTTCAATTTTTTTGTTGCAAAACTGTCGGAACTGCCCTTTTAAGTAAATGTTTGAATTATTTCGGCTGGTTTTGATATACAAGATTCACGTCTGTAAATTGGTTTGATTAGTTGTTAGTTGTAACAAAAGGCTGAAAACCAAAAGCTTTTACAGGTAATCGCATTTGAAATTAGTGGTTGGCTCATGCCAGTTCCAGCCATTATAGAGAGGGCGGGTTATTAAACCCGCCGGCTCCGGAACTGGTGGGTTTGATAACCCGCCCTTTCGGGAAGGCATCGTTTTACGGGAAATTCTTAGCAGCCCATTTTTATAAGAAAGCCCTGGACGGCATTAATTGTGTCGGATAATTTAGCCAATCCGCTTAACCATCCTATATGTTTTTCATCGTCTCCAAAGTCCTTTATTTTGCGATACAGCCGCTGAACTGGGTATTGGCTCTGATGCTTTATTCTCTTTTTGCTAAAAAAAAGAGCCGAAAACGAAAGGCCCTGGTTGCGGCTATTGTGCTGGGATTTTTATTTACCAACCGTTTCTTGTACAACCAGGTCATCAAACTCTGGGAGTTAAAAACCATCACCGCCGACCAGATTACCGAGCCTTATGACATCGGCATCCTGCTCGGTGGCTACTCCAACGGAAATATCCTGCCCCGCCACGACCGCCAGAATTTCAGCCACCGGGCTGCCCGTTTTCTCAACGCTTATGAATTGTACAAAATGGGGAAGGTGAAAAAACTACTGCTCACGGGCGGCTCCGGCGACTTATTGCAGGATCAGCCCAGTGAGGCCCAGGACATGAAAGGTTTTTTTGCACGGATTGGCGTACCTGCCGAGGATATCATCATTGAGCCTGATTCCCGCAATACTTATGAAAATGCAGATTTCACCAAAAAAATATTGGAGGAAAAGTACCCTGGGGCTTCTTGCCTCCTGATCACTTCTGCCTTCCACATGCGCCGTTCCCTGGGATGTTTCAAAAAAGCGGGTGTCGCCTGTACGCCGTACAGCGTTGATTTTATCACGGAAAAAGACCGCTGGGCGCCGGAGAACACTATTTTTCCCGACCGAAACGGGTTTTACTTTTGGGAGATTTTGGTGAAGGAATGGGTTGGTTACCTTGCCTATTGGGCAAAAGGATATTTGTAGCCCATTTTGGAACAACCTACCCGCTAAGTTTTCCACCTATTTTAATGCGATAAAAATGGCAAAATCGAAAAAGCGCTATTCTCCTGCACTGCGAAAAAAGGCCGCTGACATAGCTGTCATCCTGGAAGAACTTTACCCAGAAACACCCATACCGCTGGAACATGGCGACACATATACACTATTGTTAGCTGTGTTGCTCTCTGCCCAATGCACGGACGTAAGGGTCAACAAGGTGACGCCCCACCTCTTTGCAAAAGCTGACAATCCCTTCGACATGATGAAGCTCGACGTAAAGGCGATAGAAGCCATCATCCGACCTTGCGGCCTGTCGCCCCGGAAATCAGCGGCTATTTCCGATTTGTCAAAAATCCTGGTGGAAAAGCATGGCGGCGAGGTGCCGCAAGATTGGGAGGCGTTGGAGGCCTTGCCTGGAGTTGGCCACAAAACCGCTTCCGTCGTCATGTCGCAGGGCTTCGGTGTGCCTGCTTTTCCTGTTGATACCCATATCCACCGATTGGCCTGGCGGTGGGGCCTCAGTGATGGCAAAAGTGTGGAGAACACGGAAAGGGACTTAAAGGCGCTTTTCCCGGAAGAATCCTGGAACAAACTGCATTTGCAGATCATTTTTTTTGGCAGGGAATACTGCCCCGCCCGGGGCCATAATGTGTTGGAATGCCCAATCTGCAGCAAGTACGGCAGGAAAATATTGTTTAAAAATGGTTGAGAAACTTGCACCAAGCCCACTGCTGGAGGCCTGCGTCGAGAAGCTGGAACAGGCCATGCTTGCTGAACAATGCGGTGCAGGCCGGATAGAGCTTTGTGCCAATCTGGAAGTAGGCGGGCTGACGCCTTCCAGAGAAACCATAGCAGCAGTGAAAGAAAAAATGAAGATCCCCGTGAGGGCCATCATCCGGCCCAGGGCTGGCGGCTTTGTTTACAACGAAAATGAAATCGTTGAAATGGAGCAAGCCATTTTGTTTTGTAAAAAGACTGGACTGGATGGGGTGGTGCTGGGCTGTTTGCAAACAGATAGAACGGTAGATATAGAAAAAACAAGGAGGCTTGTAAATTTAGCCTCCCCGATGCAAGTTACTTTTCACAAAGCCATTGACGAGACGCCCAATCTGTTGGAATCACTCCTGATATTAATGGGAATCAAGGGGGTTTCGGCGATATTGACGAGCGGGGGGGAGAAAACGGCCCTTGAAGGAAAAATGGTACTTAGGCAAATGATCAAATTGGCGGGCAATCGTTTAAAAATCATTGCCGCCGGGAGCATTACAACAAAAAATCTTGAAAAGGTACAGGCCGAAATTGGCGCCAACGAATATCACGGAAGAAGGATTGTTTTTTAAAGGATGGCCCTACAGCATCCTTGCAACTGTCTTTTTCGTGCTGTAAAGGTGGGATAGCAATAGGGCAACCGAGAATATGGCGCCTGCAAGCCAAACGGTTATATTGAGCCCTTTATGCAAGATAAATCCCTGGTTTTCAAAATATTGCACCATGATTATCCTTGCTGTAATAACTATGGCAAACACCAAAAAAACGGTTACTCCGAATAAAATGGAAAAACGTTTGTCCAGGAAGGCTGTAACCGATTTTGCCTTGTAGCCGATTTGCAGGAGCAGTTGTATTTCACGGTAAGCCCTGCTTATCAAAACCTGGAAGTTCAGGTTGAAGACCAGGATAGCTAATACGAGGATCATTACTCCCAGAAAACCCACTGCCAGCAAAACCACCTTGAACAACACGCCGAATTGGCCGCCGATCAGTTTCCCTGCACTTACCTCAAGGTTGTTGGTATTCAAAAACGTGCGGAACTCGCTCGACATTGGATTGTCCACCCGGACGAGGAGCTTGGAGGGTTTAGGGTTTCCATCTGCGAAAGTTTCATTGGCCCATTTTATGAAACTGGCAGGAACGAGGATGGAATTAATCCTGCTGCTAAAGCCTACCACTTTGCCCTTAAAAGTCTCTTGTTTGCCTTTACCCGAAATTTTAACATCCAAACTGAAACGCTGGATAGTGGAAGGGGTGAGCTGGGGCAGCCCCCTGCCCGGGGCAAATCCAAAATTGTACAGTGCAAGGTATTCCTTCGACATTAGGATCGGCAAATCAGCCTGGCCTACTGACCACCTAAAGGCAGGTTCGTCCACATCCAGCATTTCATCGGGGATTGCTTCAAAAAAAAGTTCGGTGTAAAAGCCCAGCATGTCGCTGTAAGCGCCTGCCTCGAACTGGTTGGCTTCAAAAATACCTACCTTTTGTATATAAGGCTGGCTTTCAATCGCTTTAATATCTTCCTGCCCAAAATCCGCCTTGACTCCCAAGGTGTTAAAAATGTTGATTTTTTTATTTAGTTGAACGTATTGGCTGCTTTCATCCGTATTGCCTCCAAGGAGTTGCCTTACATCAAAGTAAAATTGAAGGGCACAGAGTAGCAGGCTGAGCCCCAGGAACACGCCGATCATAGCGCCGGCAAGCTGCCATCTGTTAGCATTTCGCCAAAGGATTTTGTTGAGCATGGATTTTTTTGGTAAAGGCAGACAGAAGGTCAAGGGATAGAAAAAGGGCGAACAGTGTACACTGTTCGCCCTTTTTTCATACCACTAACAGAAATTTACTCTAATTTAAACTTCACAGGCAGGTTGAACTGCACCCTTACAGGACGGCCCCTTTGTTTTCCTGGATTCCACTTGGGCATGGTATTGACGACCCTCATGGCTTCCGCTCCGCAGCCCGCACCAATGTCACGGACTACTTCCGCTGCTGTGATGCTTCCATCTTTTTCAACGACGAATTTAACAACAACCATCCCTTCTACACCATTTTCCCTGGCTATCGCAGGGTATTTGATGTTGCCGTAGA
Source organism: Lewinellaceae bacterium (assembly GCA_020636005.1). Classification (GTDB taxonomy): domain Bacteria; phylum Bacteroidota; class Bacteroidia; order Chitinophagales; family Saprospiraceae; genus UBA6168. Next base: position 297,912 of record JACJYR010000004.1, on the reverse strand, counting down.
TGAATTGAAGCATCTTTTCATCAGCGCATTTTTTCTTTTCTGCTTTGTCGCTGATGTCTTCACAGCCAGGGAAGTTCGGCTGATCTTCGACTACCTTGAAGATTTCATTGTCTTCTTCCTTGGGTGGTGGTGGCGGCGGTGGCGGTGGCGGCGCTTTTTCTTCCACTTTGGGCGCTTGTACCACCGTTTCCTCTTCGATGCTTTGATCCTGGAAGACTACAGTTTCCTCGATGGAAACGTCATTAGGGACTTCCTGGATAACTGGCGGTGGCGGTGGCGGTGGCGGCGGTGGCGGTTCGGCAGTCCTGGGGGTTTCCATTTCAATTTCTTCCTCCAACGTGCCGAGGAGACTGGATACGTCCACTACCTTTTCGTATTGGGTCCAGCTAAAAGCAAGGATCATCAATACGATGGCTGCCAAAAGGCCATAATTTAAAAAGGTACCACTCAGGCTGAAAGTATCTACCTCAGGATATTTGTTTCTGCCTTCCAGCGGCGATTCAAATGTCTTGCCGGCATGTTTTTCAGTGAGGTTGCTATTGGCCCTTTTGTTAAAGACCCCCCTAACGATGAAAATGATGGCGAAAGTGGCCAGGATAACGAAGAGGAGTGCATAAATGACAAGGGAACCAGTTACTTCAAAATCCATATCAGCTAATTTTGAGTTGTTAAAAATCTGAATAATAGAGAGCAAATCAACGCTCCTCCAAAGTTGGCGAACATATCGCCGACTTCGAAAAACCGGTTAGGGTAAAAAGCCCACTGCACAATTTCCAGGACAATACCGTAGAGTGTTGCCCAGAAAACGGTGAGAAGGGTATGCCGCCATGAAATGCTGCCCAAACTTTTTTGGGCGTAAAGCATAAGCATTGCCAATAAACCATAAGCGGCGAAATGCCCTAATTTATCCGGCGAAAAAAAAACTGCAGGCATCTGAATGCCCACATTGGTTGAAAGTGCCAAGATAACAATAGCCCAAATAAAAGCGGGCACAAACGGGGTCAATTTTGATAGTTTTGTCAATCAGCTAAATCCATAGATGCACACCACCAGAAAAGTGGTGTGCCAGGCGGGTGAAAAATTAACTGACCAGGGCAGTATAAGCCTCTGCACTCATCAATTCGTCTAATTCCGAGGGGTCGGATAGTTCGATTTTGATGATCCATCCCTTTCCGTAGGGGTCGGAATTCACCAAGGTCGGATCATCGCCTTCTCCTTCCTTGAGGGCAGGATTAAATTCGAGCACCTCTCCAGATACCGGCATGAAGAGATCAGAAGTTGTTTTTACGGCTTCAATGGTGCCGAAAACATCCTCCTTTGCCAGTTTTTCCCCTTCAGTGTCCACTTCGACGTAAACAATTTCGCCCAGTTCTTCCTGTGCGAAGTTAGTGATACCGATGAAGGCGAGGTTTCCTTCTTCTAAGCGTATCCATTCGTGTTCTTTGGTGTACTTTAAGTTTGTAGGAAAATCCATAAAAATGGGTAAGTGATTCTTTAGATGAACGCCTGCCATAGTAATTGGAAATGAATGGTTTATCAAAATAAGTGCAAAACCATTGACCCAACTTTTTACGTCAGCCGCTCACCATGAAATTTTGAAATCGCCCAAAATTAGATTTTTTTGGAAAACTTAAGTGGTAAGCTTAAAAAATAAAAAACCGGGCTTACATAAAGAAGAATCGTAAGCCCGGCGAAAACACGCTCTCTCTAATTTTTATAAGGCTAAGATATATCTTTTTGAAAAAATCAAGTCCTTTCAGAATTTTTTTTTTAAATTTCTTTACCAAATTTCAGGTTAGGGTACTTTCATCCAAAATAAAACATGAATACACACTTTGGCACGGCCTGCCAAAAATGATAGTTTCACAGGAAGAAACTGACCATCTGGCAATTCTTCATCACTACATCAGAGGTGCCATATTAATTAATGTGTGAAGGGTTGGGCCTTGCCTTTTGGTAGTGCTAGGAGCTATTTACCCAACGGGTTGCAACGCTGCATAGCCGGTATTGGTCAGGCTACAATTTTTTAATTGCCTGCGTCAATTCCTTATTTTTCTGCCAGTTCAACTGAGCGCTTTGCAATAAAAGAAAATCATTTATCTTTGCGCTCCTTTATCGCAGTTTGAGCCAATTTCGATTGAACCAATCTTTTGGCCAACAGGTACAATCAGATCTTTTGCAAGTAAAATCATAGCTACTATTATGAAGAAAGAAATCCATCCAAAGAATTACAGAATGGTCGTTTTCAAGGATTTTTCCTGTGACGAAGCATTTCTGACCCGCTCTTGTGCAGCCACTAAAGAAACTATTGTTTGGGAAGACGGTAAGGAATACCCGTTAGTGAAGCTGGAAATCTCGTCTGCTTCGCATCCTTTCTTTACGGGCAAAATGAAATTTGTTGACACTGCCGGCCGTATTGACAAGTTCAACAAGAAGTTTGGCAGTTCCAAATTTGCCAAAGCAGAAATGGAGGAATAAATTTCCAGGTTCTCCATTTTCAAAAAGCCTCAACCATTCCGGTTGAGGCTTTTTTTGTAACATTGTGCCTTACCAGCAGCCGAAATTATAGCATGAATCGTTAGTGTTTTGTCAGTTCGCTACATATTTTGGCCCTACAATTTCTCCTTTCTGAATCAACTATGAAGAACATCATTCTTTTTGATAACGAAATCCGTGATTTACTGCTGCCCTTTACCTTTATTCGCCCGGTTTGCCTGATCCGGCTGGGTGCTTTGACGATCAAGGAAAAATGGGAACGCTGGTTAAAAGGCAATGCCTCCTACATCACCCAGGATTACCTTTCCGAAAAGTACGACATCACCATTTCCGAAAGAAACTTCCTCATCAATGGTTCTGTCCTTCCGACGCAGGAAATCTGTTCGCTCATCAACCAGATGGAAGACGGCGAAGCCATGTTGTTGAACGGAGAATTGATTGCTGCTGTGCTCGATAGGGATCAGTTCAACCGGCTGATGTACGACGACGTGGAAGAACTGACCAGCTTTGAGGCAAAGGACACCCCGATCCTGAAACTGAACCACATCTGGGATATTTTCAGGCTGAACGATGCCGCCATCCGATCAGATATTGAATTACTGACACAGGGAAGGAAGTCGCAGCCTGCCCCTCCTTCCAATACCATCATTGGGCAAGGGCTTATTTTCATCGAAAACGGGGCAAAGCTCGAAGGGGCGACATTGAACGCCTCCCAGGGGCCTATATATATAGGTAAAAATGCCGAGGTGATGGAAGGGGCCCTCATCCGGGGGCCTTTTGTTCTCGGTGAAAATTCAGTCGTGAAAATGGGTGCCAAGATTTATGGCCCGACGTCCATTGGCCCGGATTCCGTAGTAGGCGGGGAGGTAAAAAATGTGGTCATTTTAGGCAACTCCAACAAAGGCCATGAAGGTTATTTAGGCAATTCTGTCATCGGTGAATGGTGCAACCTCGGAGCAGACACCAATAGTTCCAACCTCAAAAACAACTGGGGGGAGGTGAAAATCTGGAGCTACAACACGGGCACCTTCGAACCTTCCGGCCAGACGAAGGCCGGCCTTTTTATGGGCGATTATTCCATGGCCGGCATCAACTCCATGTTCAATACCGGAACGGTAGTGGGGGTCTGCTGCAATATCTTTGGGGGAGACTTCCTCCCGAAATTCATCCCGTCCTTTTCCTGGGGGGGGAAAGACAACTTTTCTACTTACATCCCCGAAAAAGCCTATGAAGCAATTGAGCGGATGATGAATGCGAAAGGGCAAACCTTCGAACCGCAGGATCGGCTGTTATTGCTGAAAATCTTTGAGGAAACCGCCCAATTCCGCCCTTGGGAAAACAAGGAAGATGGCCCCCGCAAATTCTTTAAGCTGTTCGAGGCCAGGCAATGAAACAACCTTTCTGGAAACAGTTCTTAAGCTACTTCACCGAGATCGAATTGGAAAGTACTTCCAGCGATCTTAACCCTGATTTGATGCTCAGCCTGAAAAAAGGCCGGTATTACCTCACCACGCCGAGTGCCATCTATTCCTACGGCGACCTGTATGACAATTTTTCCCGTACTTTTCAAAGGATGGATTTGGGCAAAAGGGATATAAAAGATGTACTCATCCTGGGATTTGGCCTTGGCAGTATCCCTTTCATGCTGGAAACCATTTTTAAACAAAAGTACCGCTACACCGGCGTCGAAGCGGATGAGACCATTGCCATCTGGGCTTCCGACCTGGTGCTGAGGGGGCTGCAATCGCCCATCGAAATGCACATCCAGGATGCAGCCTACTTTGTAGAAACATGCGATGAATTGTTCGATCTGGTCATTATGGACATTTTCCTCGATGATAAAATACCGGATGGGTTCCAGGAACTGGAATTTGTGGAAAACCTGCGACATCTCACGGCACCGGATGGCATCTTGCTTTTCAACTGCCTGGCCTTCAGCGAGGAAGACAAAACTAAAGCTATGTCGTTTTATGAATCAACGTTCAAAAAAGTCTTCCCGGAAGGTACCTATTTGGATTTGGGCGGAAACTGGATGCTCATCAACAGGGCACTTTAGCTTTATCGGTCAACCCTCATCAACCATATCAACTTATTCTAAACCTTTTCTTCTAAATTTGCCCTCCTTCAAACAATTGCCCAACCCAGTTGAATGCCAACGACCACCCTGACAATACCTGTGCTTGTGCGCCCGGAAGAATTGGACGGCAGGAATGAATACCATATCCGGCCGCTCTTTTTCGACAGTCCCATTGCCACCCACCGGCGGTATGCCGATGCTGTTTCCAAGTTCAAAGGCGAGGTGAAGCGGCGTTTTGCAGGATTCGAGTTGTACAGAAAAAACGCAGAGCAATTGTTTTGGTCGAAATTCGACCCGGAGGCCAAGTTGTCCCATTTCACCCTGGACTTTAACATCGGCAACCACTATGTAAAGGGGAATTTTGCCGTGGCGCATTTTGAGTGGCAGCACAATACCTACGCCGTATTGCCCAACCTGGGCAACTTCATGTTCATCGTGCCCCCGGGCGAGAAGGGAAAACCCGACCTGAAAGGCCACACCGAAAAAGTGGCCCGGCAGCTCCTGAAGAGTTTCAGCAAGTCGGAGGGCAATGACTTCGATGCCTCCAATTATTATTCCCCCAAAAAGGAATTCATCACCACCATCCACCAGGAAGTCAATATCAAAGATTCGAGGTTTTCTTTTGAACTGGAAGCACCGCTCGACATTTTCGCTGCGTTCCGGGGCGAAAGCAAATTCGACGGAGGGGAAGAAATTGAAAAAGTAGGCCTCGAACTTGGCAACCTCTACCCAGACACCCTACGGCGGGCCTGGTATCGTGACCCAGTGGTCCAGCAAGTTTACGACCTGGTCTTCCACCTGGAAAACACCCCCCTTGTGCTGATTGGCCCCGAGGGCAGCGGCCGCCATACCATTATAGAGGAGGTGGTCTGGCGCTACCTGGAGTCAAAAGAATATGTATCAGGCGACGAATGGAAGCGGCACCACATCTGGAACATCAACCCCAACCGCATCATCGCCGGCATGAGCATCGTTGGCCATTGGGAAAAGCGTTTCGAGGCGATTCTGAAATACGTGATAAAACCCTTTGGCCGGAAAGATTTCCCCGATAAAATATTGATAGACAACCCCGTGGCACTGCTGCGGATCGGAAAGGCGGCTCAAAGCGACCTGACCCTGAGCAGCGTTTTGAAACCCTACCTGGAAAAACGACTGCTGCAACTGGTGTTGCTGGCCACGCCGGAGGAGTGGAAAATCGTGCAAGAGACTGACCGGGGGTTCAGCGATTTATTCCAGGTGCTAAGGCTGGACGAACCAGACCTGCAGACCACCATCAAAATGGTATTGCAAAACCGCCGTGCGCTCGAACTCCAGCACGAATGCACCATCTCCATTCCAGCCATTGGCCAGCTATTTACCATTCACCGCAATTTTTTGAAAAACAAGGCCCTGCCTGGTAGTGTTATGCGGCTGCTGCAGCAGTTGGCCACCAAATATTCCCGCCAGGCCATCGACGCTCCGGAAGTTCGGGAGGAATTCAAATCCTTCAGCGGGCTGGAGGAAACCATTTTTGATGAAAACATCAGGCTGGAACGGGACGACTTCCGGGAAATGCTGGAGCATGAACTGGTGGGTCAACCCGCCGCCGTTCAGGTTTTGTCCGATGCGGTGCATGTGATCAAGGCCAAACTGACCGACCGCTCACGGCCCATGGCCTCTTTCCTGTTTATCGGCCCTACCGGGGTGGGGAAGACCCATGCCGCCAAATTGCTTTGTAAAAGCCTGCTGGGCAGGGAGGATCAATTGCTGCGCTTCGACATGAACGAGTACATTGATGCCGGAGCGCTCCACCGCCTCATCGGCGACGCCTTCAACCCGGAAGGCCAACTGACGGGAAAAGTAAGGTACCGCCCTTTCAGCGTTATTTTATTGGATGAAATAGAAAAGGCTCACCCGAAAATACACGACCTGCTGCTGCAGGTGCTCGACGACGCCCGCCTTACCGACAGTGTTGGCCGCACCGTTGACTTTTCCAACACCATTATTATCATGACCTCCAACCTGGGGGCCAGGGAGGTTGGCAGCCAATTGGGCTACGGGGCAGGCGAGCGGGACAGCAGTGCAGTGTACCGCAAGGCAGTGGAGAATTTCTTCCGGCCGGAGCTGGTCAACCGCATCGAACGCATCACCGTTTTCAACCCCCTCACCTTCGAACAGATACAGAAAATTGCCCAGCTCCAAATCAGGGAGCTGCTGCAGCGGGACGGCTTTGTGCGGCGCACGACCATTGTAAATGTATCGCCAAAAGCCCTCGAATGGGTGGCGCAGCGGGGCTACGACGCCAAAATGGGGGGCCGGGCGCTCAAGCGCCAGATCGAGCGTGACCTGACCTTGCTCTCCGCAGAGCAGCTCATTCGCACGACGACTGATGCCCCCGTCCTGCTGGATATTTTTTATGAAAACGACCGCCTGATCCCCCAGATAACACCCCTGACTTTTGTGCAGCCGCTGAAAGATAACTGGCTGCCGCCCATGCCGGAGGAAAATTCTGTGGGCCGCTTTTTCTATCAATTGTTAAAAGGCATTGAAAACATTGAAGACCAAATCCGGCATTTTGAAACCAAAAAGCACAAAAAGAGCCACCTTGTGAATGTGGACAGCGAGGAACTGGACTGGAAATACTACGGCTTCAAGGATCGGGTGGCCGACCTCAAAGAACAAATTCAGTACAAGCAACTGCGCTACAAAGAGCGCCGGCTGCTGACAGCGCCCGCCCTGCCTTTCCGAATGAAAAGGGTCAAACTGAACATTCGCCGCAACTTCTCCGGCAGCGTAGAAAAAGAGGTGATGCGTGACAGGCTGTTTCAAAAAGAAGCCCTGCAGGAATTGAGGGAAGAATACCGGCACCTGACAAACGAGTTCGATAGTTTCCAATCGGACTACCTCATCAGCTTTTTTGACCTGGCTTTCCTGCAGGTCATGCTGGATGGGTTCCTGAAAGAAAAAACAGAAAAAGTCACCTTCCATTTTGAATCCTGCGTGACCAACATGGGCGAGGAGGAAATAGAGATGCTGGTTAATTTGTATGCGGCCCTGCTCCAATCCCTCGATATCCAATACACCATTGCAGGGCACAAGCAGAGCATCCTGGCAGAGGCGCACAACCTGCGGCGTTTGTTCCAGGGGGAGGAGGGCATCCATTTATTTTACCTGGCACACAGCAACCCCATTCCCGTACGGATTACACTCAGCGGCGATGGCCAGGAACCCGGCAAAACGATGAAAGTGGTGAGGGTGTACGATGGGGTGGAAACGCTGACCGACCTGCGAACCGACTACTCCAACGCCGGGAACATGACCCCGGATGAATTCAAGCTTTTACTGTACGGGGGCATGAAGGGGATTAAGTAGCTCCGCTGGGAATTCTTTTTTTGAAAAAACCAGATTTACATTGCCATGTTATTTAGACGGAATCTACATTTGCGACCGGGCAAAAAATGAGATTGTTCAAAAAACTGTGCAATTCGTCACAAGTGATTGAATGTGAGCGTGTGTTTTTTCAAAAACACACTTCTCTGAAAGGTCTCGCAAAATATATGGCCTGGTATATTTGAGGTTATACTCCTAAAGATTTTTGGAAATTAGAAAATGGGAAGCTAAGGAATTGATAGCCAGCGACTTAATTTCACAGTTTTTAATTTCCTGAAAATGGAGCGTAGATATATTGCAGGGAAATGCCCTTTTTTGCTCAGGCAACCTGCACCATTGCAAATCAACCGCCCCAAGCTTCAAGCCGGTTTACCGGCGTATTCCTAATCAATTATGGCAACAGTAAAATTCACTTTCGAAGATAAATCCATCGCCCCGGTGACTGTAGAAAACGTACCTGCAGACACGTCCATCCTGGAGGTGACAGAAGAAAACGACATCCATCTCAACCACAACTGCGGCGGGGTCTGCGCATGTAGTACCTGCCATGTTTATGTTGAAAAAGGCGAGGAATTCCTGGAAGAGATTTCTGACAAGGAAATGGATTTTGTGGACCGGGCCATCAACCCTAGGCTCGAATCCCGCCTTGGGTGCCAGTGCATTATTCTTGAAGACGAAGCAGTCATCGAAGTGCAGATACCCGACCAATCCCGCATCATTGGACATGAACACTGACATTAATGGTGAAAAATTGCAAGTTCCAATCATTCACCATTATTGCGAATAACGGGTTAAATTAATTGCCACATTTTCAGTTGTTTGAAAAACGAGATCATGGTGATTTTCAAAATCACCATGATCTAACCTCCTGAAAATCAACGAACTTAAAAAATGAACCCGTTATTCTCATCATTAACCATTAACCATTAACCATTTACCATTACAATATGCCTTTTGAAGATTTCGACAACCATCCTATTCATTGGAACGACCACGAAGACATTGCCATGAAGCTCTACGAGCGTTTCGGCGACGAATTCGATACCAGTAAAATCTACCGCATCCGGTTCACTGAACTGCTGGACTGGATTTTGGAAATCCCGAATTTCATGGGAAAAAGGGAGGACTCCAACGAAGCCCACCTGGAGCAGATCCAGGCCAAATGGGTGTACGAATGGAGGGACAATAACAAATAGCCAACAATTTAACCTTTTGAATATCAATGGATTTACTCGAACCGTCCTACCCTCCTGACAACCTGCAGAACTTCCTCCCAGCCGCCAATGTACTGGAACATTTCCGGGGCATCCATACCTTTATTTTCGATGTGGATGGGGTGCTGACAAACGGGAACGTACTCATTACGGAAAAAGGGGAACTGCTGCGTTCCATGTCGGTAAGGGATGGCTATGCCCTGAAAATGGCCGTGCAGGAAGAATATAAAATTCTGATCATTACCGGTGGCAAATCTGTGGGCGTGCTCGACAGGTTGCGGGCACTGGGCATTTCGGATATCGTATATGGCATCGACAACAAATTGAAAGCCTATGAAGAATTCCTCGATGCCTACGACCTGCACGAGGATGGCATCCTTTACATGGGCGACGACCTGCCGGACTATCAGGTGCTCAAGAGGGTCGGCCTTTCCTGCTGCCCCCACGATGCTGCACCGGAAATCCTGGCCATGGTCAAATATATTTCACCATACAAGGGAGGGGAAGGCTGTGCCAGGGACGTCATTGAAAAGGTGATGAAACTCAACGGGGTCTGGAAAGGAAATGGTTAATGGTTAGGATCAATGGAAAAATAACCTTGCCCCGGAGTGGTTTCAGAATTACAAATGACAAGTAATTATTCAATCGTCACTTGGGATCGAAGGAAAAATAATCCCGATGTGAAATCGGGATTATTTTTAGAAACCCTTTCAGTTCAGGGGTTTCAAAATCAAAACAGGGAAGTTATTTTCAAATCGTTATATAATGGTGAATGGGAATAGTACGATGGCCAAATTTACTGATTGTAGCACTTACCCAATATTTACTTCAATATTTGGTCCTGTTGCCAGCGCTCCAAAAAGCAGGAATTTCGCCGACGCTCGATCACTGGCATTTCTTCCTCTTCGTACTGACCACCCTGCTCATCACAGCCGGCGGTTATATCATCAACGACATCCTGGACTATGAAACAGACCTGGTGAACAAGCCTGGGAAGGTGTTTATCAATACGTCTTTTTCGAGAAAAAAGGCTTCCTGGCTTTACCTGACGTTGAGCTTGTTGGGTTTGGCGGTCGCATGGCACCTGGCGGTTTTTGTGGAAAAACCTTCGCTGGTATTGATTTATCCGGGGGCGGTTTTCGGTCTTTGGCTCTATTCCCGGTTTTTTAAAAAAATGCCTTTGTTGGGCAACCTGGTTGTGGCGCTGTTTTGTGCCGACGTGGCGGGCATAGTGCTGTTTGCGGAGCGGGAGGCATTCGCATCAATTTCAGTTGAGCAGCCTGCGTTGGCTGGGCGGATTTCACTTTTGTTTGGAGGATACGTGCTGTTCGCCTTTTTATCCACCCTGCTGCGGGAAATCATAAAAGATGTGGAAGATGTGGAAGGGGATGCCGTGGCAGGTTTACGCACGTTGCCCATTGTGTCAGGATTCCAAATGGCCAAACGGGCAGCTATTTTTTTAGCACTTTCGCTGCTGTTGATAATGCTGTCATTTGCCTGGTGGCTTTATAAAAATGATCAATGGCTGGGGCTTGTATTTGCTGGGGCCGCTATCATTTTCCCAAATGCCGGTGTTGTATTTTTATTGGTAAAAGCAGCTCGGAAGGAAGATTTCTCACAGCTCAGTTTTTTTACAAAACTCATCATGGCGGCAGGGCTGGTGTTGCTTGTTTTAATAAGTATTTGAAAAATAACCAATGACTGATAAACGATAACGCTGCTTTAAATATGGACATTTTCAATAAAAAAATCATCCTCGCATCCAAATCTCCCCGCCGCAGCCAACTGCTGCGGGATGCTGGTTTTCAAATTGAAATAAAGACCAAAGAAGTGGAGGAGGTCTATCCGGAAGATATGCCGGCAGATGCTGTAGCCCCCTACCTGGCAGAGGTAAAGGCAATGGCATGCCGGGACTTCCTGACCAGTGATGAAGAGATATTGCTGGCGTCCGATTGTGTAGTCATCCTGGATGGCAAAATCTACGGGAAGCCGACAGACATGGAGGATGCTAAAAGGATTCTCATGGAGCTTTCGGGCAGGGTGCATACCGTGATGACAGGAGTTTGCCTGTTGTCCCGCAATAAAAAAAGGATTTTCTCGGCGGTGTCACAGGTTCATTTTGAACGGTTGTCGGAGGAAGAAATCCACTATTACCTGGAAAAATTCCAACCCTTCGACAAGGCCGGCAGCTACGCCATCCAGGAGTGGATCGGCCTGTGCAAGATTTCAAAAATAGAGGGTACCTATTCCAATATCATGGGCTTGCCGATGGATTGCGTTTACCGGGAACTCATGGCATTTTGACACCCTCCGTGCCCCAAATATTGACCTCCGGTGAAAGGTGTATCCCAAACATAGCCACGACGGATTCCTGGATGCGGCGGGCCAGGTCCAAAATCTCAGCACCCCTCGCATTTCCATAATTGACCAGTACCAGTGCCTGGCGGGTATGGCAGCCTGCGTCGCCAAAGCGTTTTCCCTTCCAGCCAGCCTGCTCGATGAGCCAGCCAGCCGGGATTTTCCAGGTGCCGGTGGGGGTGGGGTAATGAACCATGCCCGGGAACTTCTTTTGCAGATCCAATAACTGCCCTTCCATGATTTCAGGGTTTTTAAAAAAACTACCTGCGTTTCCAATTGCCTCCGGATCGGGCAGCTTGCTTTGGCGGATATGGATCACCGCCTTGCTGACGTCCTGGATGGTAGGATCGGCGATGTTCATTTCCTCCAGGGTGCGGCGGATGTCGCCATATTCCAGGCGGAGTTGGTGGTGTTTGGAGAGTTTTAAAAAAACCTTGGTAATGCAATATTTCCCGCTGCATTCATTTTTAAAAACACTGTCCCGGTAGCCGAAACGGCATGACTGGGCATCGAAACTTACCATGTTTCCAGTGGCCAGTTCAAACGCATCCAGTTGGTGAAATACATCTTTCAGTTCCACGCCATAAGCCCCGATATTCTGGATAGGCGCAGCCCCCACACTGCCGGGGATGAGGGACAGGTTTTCCAATCCGCCGAGGTTTTTATGAAGGCTCCATAATACCAATTCGTGCCAACCGACCCCGCCACCTGCTGCAACGATAGCCGAATCATCGTCCTCTTCAAAAATGTTTATCCCGCCGATGTTGTTTTTTATCACCAGCCCGGGCAAGTCGGCAGTCAGTAAAATATTGCTGCCCCCTCCCAGGATGTGCAGGGAGCCTGGGGGCGGCAATGCCGCTGCTGCCAGTTCTTCGACCGATTTTACTTCGCAAAACCGTTCGGCAAAGGCGTTGAGGCCAAAGGTGTTGAGTCTTTTTAATGGGTAATGCTGTATTATCTGCATGTTGCAAAAGTATCCTTGCTTTCTGAACTGCCTCAAACTTTTTAGGCCTCAAACAACTTTTCTTTTCACCCTGACCTTACATTTGCTGGCTGCTCCAGAAAATGCGGCGGGCGAACAGCCCACAAGCCTTAAAACTAAAATCATGAAATTCACTTTTGATACTTTTATCCAACTGTTCCCTGAGATACAGTTGCCGGTGTCCGTGAGCGAGGAAAGCGTCCACACGTTTAGCGCCGAGAATGATCCCCTGCCCGAAAAGCTCGTCATGGAGCACCTGCTGCCCATCGAACCGGAAGGGGATGACCCGGACGACCTGACCGAGTACATTGCGTGTTTCCGCCTGGCCGAGGTGAAAAATTTCCACGCCATTGTCTATTGGAAAGCAGGCCTGCTCAACTACCAGTACATTTTGGCAACTTTTGAAAAAGGTGGGAAACTGATTGACCGCCAGGTTATTGCCGGCACTTTGTCCGATGGCAGCAGCATCCTGCGCTCCGCTGCCAGGATTGACACGGATTTTACCATCTACATCGTCAGCGGCCTGACCGAAGGTTCCGAAGAAGTGTACGACGCCAACTTAAGCACTACCAGGGAACTGGAACTCCTGCCCGACGGGCGAGTGATGGAGTTGGTTTGAGAGAATGAGAGGATGAGAGGATGAGAGAATGAATGCTAAGCAATGAAGCAATGAAGCAATGAAACAATGCAACAATGCAAAGCTTTGAACAGGAAATAAAAGCCTTTTTTAAAAAGAACAACCTGGAATACAAGGATAACTCCAGCTCCTTCAAGCGGCTGGATTTTTCTGTCCAGTTGGATGAGCAATGGAAATTTCATTTCGACGCCAAGGAGAAAAGGCAGCACTACAACCTGTCCAACTGGCACCTCTCGAAGGACCAGGAGCCACATACATTCATTATGGATGATCTGGCGGCCCGGAAGATACTGGCATACGCCCCTTACTCAGGCATGGTGGTGCGGGACAACCTGCTCGGCGGGTATTATTTCTTTAGTGTCATAGACCTTTTTCTGATGCCTAAAACCAGGGTAAACCGCCCCATCCACAAAGAGCAGGAGGGGCTGAAAGGCAAGTGGATCATTGACCTCCGCAACGGCAGGAAATGCGCCACCATGCTGGAAGTGCTGGCGCTTTTCCGCCGGTTCATTGAAAAAAGGGAAGATATTTTCATCAACATCCTGGAATGTTTTGGCAACTACCAGGGCGAAAACATCGGCCAGCGCGGCGAGGTGCGCCGCCCGGAATACTGGGACATTGACGTGAAGGAAACCAGGTAGTGTTTCCCTTATTGCCTGATGACTTTTTTGACCAAACAATTTTCCCCAACTACGACTTTGAGGAAATAAATGCCATCCGGCCATGCCGAAACTGCCCCTTTTTCACTTATACCAAAGGTGTGCTTTCCGTTCGTAACAAAGCTGGTTTTTTCAAAAAGCACCTTCCCACAGGCATCTAACAACTGCATCCGAACTTCCTGGCTTTGCGCAATTTCAACATCAACCCAAAGGGCACTGGAAAATGGGTTGGGGCGAACTATCAATGAAATAGGTGCCTGTGTTTTTTCCGCCAAAGCATTGACACAATCAGTGGTAAAAAGAAGGCTGGCCGACCATGCGCCTTGCACACCGATGCAAGTTGACCTTACCTGGCACTCGAATTCCGTGCAGGGATCAATGCTGAGGAGTTGTACTTGATTGGTGGGCGCAGTAACGACGCTCCAGTTACTCGCCCCATTCTTCCTGAACCGCACATCATAGCCCTGTGCATCGGCTATTTCATCCCAAACGAGGGTTGCGTTGTCGTATTTGACCTCGGTCGTATCAAAGTTGGAAGGTACGCCGCAATCGGGCATGGTTCCTTCGCCGATGTTGATGCAATAATCCTCCACTTCGCCATAGTCATTGGTACAGGGGCTGTTGGGGCTTTGATTGTAGCGCATGGTCACCCTCATCCGGGTAAGGCCGGGAAGGGCGCTTCCGGGCACCACAAAAGAGCCGTTCACGGTGGCACTGGTCGCAGAGGAGGAGCTGAAGGCCCTTTCATTGATGTTGTTGAAAACGCCGTCCTGGTTGTAGTCTATCCAAACCGCCCAGCGTTCATTGTATGGGATGGCGGAAAAACCTGGGGTCAGGGAAATATCATATTGGTTGTAGGTGAGCAAATCTGTAGAAAAACCGGAGTAATCGCCATAGCCACCATCTGAGCCGGAAGTGTTGTTCAAGGTGTTCAGGGTGACATTTTCAATCCATTCTTCCGCAGCGTCAGAAGAGTTGGAGGTACAATAGGTCTTGTCCAGGCAGGCACCGCAGCCCATGGTCAGGAACTGGACGGGCAGCCCGAAGTTGGTGGTACCGGTATCGCAAACGGTTTGAACGTGGACGATATATTCCGTGCAGGGTTCAAGATCAGTAAAGGCGAAGGAAGTGTTGACCAGGTTTTCAAACAGCAGGTTACCCTGCGGCGTCGTCAACTGGACATTGTAGGCGTTGGCAGCCAGCACTGGGTTCCAGCTTGCGATGGCACTGTTTTCAGTAACATTGGCAATGTTTACTTCGGAAGGCGGCTCGCAGCATCCATCTGTTTTAAAATAAAAGGAAGGCGTAAAACCGCTGGTGGTATCGGTGCAAAAATCTTCCAACTGGAACTCATATTCGGTGCAGGTAGCCAAATTGGCTAACACTACCGGGCTGCTTGCGCTGTCAATTTCAATCCAGGTAGTATCTCCCAGCACCCGCCAGCGGAAGTTGGTCAGCAAGGTAGAATCCGTCGATCCCCAAACTATATTCGCCTGGGTTTCGGTCACATCGCTTATGTTTATTCCATACGGTTTTGGGCATGGGCCACAATTGGCCAATAACAACAGCAGGCTATTGTAGGCGTTCACCCTGCCGCCGTATTTGACCTTGCCCACCAGGTTTGGCACCACATCAACCCCTGCAAAAAGGGCATCCCTGACTTTAAGGGCGGTGGCCGCAGGCTCGCTGATGGCGTCGGGGCCGAGGCTGATACAGGGTGCGGAGTACAACAAGCCAATGATGCCGGCCGTGAGGGGCGAGGCAAAGGAAGTACCGGATTGGGTAGTTGTCCCGTTCAGGCCCAGGCTCAGGACATTCTCCCCAGGTGCCCCCACGTCCACATTTTCAATACCATAGGCGGAAAAAGTCCTAATGTCCTTGTTGTTGGTGGCAGTCACAGATATCATGAACTCACTGGGGCAGGCGGTCGGAAGATCACCGACCACATCTATGTTTACATTATTGTTGGCGGTGGATCCACAACTCAAAATGCCTGCGGCACCCAACGAATCGTAAAAGGCGCACCAAAGGGGGGCGCTGCTGGGCTGGCCATTGTCAGTGCCCCAGGATGAGTTCGTGGCAACGACAAAGGCACCTGCTGTGCCACCGCTTTCATTGTATCGCTTGCGCATGATGAGTGGATAGGTATAAGCCTCGATGGAGTTGGCTTCGCTGACACCTGCAAAATCTACGTGCATGATTTTCACATCCCAGTTGATGCCCGTCACCATCAGGCTGTTGTTGCCCTTGGCTCCGATCATTCCGGAAACAGTGGTTCCGTGATCCTCTGAATTAACCTGGTCATTGTCTGTGCCGATGTTCCAGCCTTTGTAATCGTCCACATAGCCGTTGCCGTCGTCGTCCAAGCCGTTGTTGGGGATTTCGTCGTTGTTGAACCAAAGGTTGCCCTGCAGGTCTGGGTGGTTGCGGTTGCAGCCTTCCACCACACAGACGACAATGTCATCGCCCGAAGCCGTTTTTCCGCCGGTGGTAATATCCCATGCGAGGTCGGCGTCCACATCGGCATCAACAGTGCCGCCACCCTGGCCCGTGTTGACCCATTGCCATTGCTGGCTGAAATTCGGGTCGTTGGGTTCGGTGGCCCGAAACTGGAGGATGTGGTTGAACTGGGCCTCTGCCGCTTCTGGTTGCCGCTTGATGGTGGCGAGGAATTCGTTCTCATCGATGGCCGTAAAATCAAAAGATAACAGCCAGATGCGCACGGGCCTGGAAAGCTCTCTTACTACCTGTACTTTGGTGGGCACTCCTTTGAGCTTTTCCATGCGGGCCGCCAGTTGCCGGATGCTGGCCCCTGGTTCCAACTGCACCATCACCTCTCCCATCACATGGTCGAGTTGCTGGGCTTTGCCAATGAAAATAGTGAATACGGACAGGAGGGAAAACAATAAGATTTTTTTCATACAGGCTGGATGTTGACTTTGATGGCCAAAAGTAAGGAGGCAAAGTGGTGGAAGCGGTTTTTTTTGTTGAAAAAGATAGAAAGTGATCCGGGAGAGACAAAATACCGGCGCCGGGCTTGCCCGCCAAATTTATCCTGCCACCTGTGGCTTTACTGCTTCCGTAAAACGCTTCGCTTCTCCTCTTTTTTAAATAGAAACAGGGCCGTGGACGGGTGAAACTTTTTAATTTGGCCTTTTTACCTGACTGTTTGTTTGAAATCGTTTGAGTTGCAGGAATTGGTTTGAAATAGGGGAAACACGACAATAGGGTTGAATACACTCCTGATTAGCAAGTGTTTATCGGAATTTTATGAAAACCTAATAACCTAAGGATCGAAGGAAAAATAATCCCGATTTCACATCGGGATTATTTTTAAAAAAAAACCTTCCAATGCTGGGGTTTTCAAAATCAAAATGGTGAAGTTATTTTTTCATCGTTACTAAACTTATTTGAGTTCGGACAAAAGGGTAGGCCGTAGCGACGGAAATAGTCGGCGAGGCGAGGCGGGACGTTGCCGCCGGCCAAAGCCGATGCTACTTGTTTCAAAGTTGAATTTATTACTGCAGGCACATGGAAGAAAGGCGAAAAGCAAAGTTCAGGCAGGTTGCTTCCTGCCGCCAGCCAGACCTCACCGTCGTTCTGGAAAACGTAACCGATATGCACAACATCGGGGCCGTGCTGCGATCCTGCGACTCGGTGGGCATCCTCGAAATTTTCATCCTGAACACCGAGCCGCATTTGGCGAAAGATAAAATGATCGTTGGGAAAAGGACTTCCGCCGGTGCCCGCAAATGGGTGGACATCCACTATTACACCGACGTGGAAGCTTGTTGCGAACACCTGAAAAGCAAATACGGACGCATACTGGGCACCCATCTCGATGGCCAGTCCACTGACTTGTACGATTTGGATCTGACCATGCCGACGGCCTTGTTATTTGGCAACGAACACTGTGGGATTTCGGCTGGCTTATTGGAAAATATAGATGGCAATTTCATTATCCCACAGGTGGGGATGGTAGAAAGCCTGAACATTTCCGTAGCCTGCGCAGTCACCCTCTACGAAACCTACCGCCAAAGAAAGGACAAAGGATTTTACACAACCCAAAAACCTTTGCCATTGCAGGAACAACAAGCCCTGGCTGAAAAATACATTTCAAAACATGCCAAGAAGGTGAGGGGAAAATTGAAGATCAAAAAGACCGTTTAATCTAACCTGATTTCAGGGAGGTACTATTTCAAAGTAAACCGGCGCCAAACACGCACAAACACCAAATCACAACTCATCCAGTCACCCCTTCCAGCACCGCCTCATGTTTCAAACTGCTGAAATCCACCTGGGTAACAGCGGAAACACCCTGCTCGGCCATGTACACGCCATAGATAGTGTCCACCGCCGCCATCGTCTGCTTGTTGTGGGTGACGATGATGAACTGGCTATCCTTTGAAAACTGCTTGATGATGCGGTTGAACTTCTCGATGTTGGCATCGTCGAGCGGGGCGTCCACCTCGTCGAAGATGCAGAATGGGGCAGGCTTGAGGAGGTAAAGGGCAAACAACAGGGCAGTTGCCGTGAGTGTTTTTTCACCGCCGGAAAGTTGGCTGATAGTCTGTGGGCGCTTGCCTTTGGGCTTTGCCACTATCTCGATGTCGCTTTCGAGCGGGTCTTCTGAGTTCAGCAGGATAAGGTCGGCAGCGTCGTCCATCGTGAAAAGGCTGCGGAACACATCTATAAAATACAGGCGCACCTTGCCAAAGGCATCCAAAAACTGGGCAGTGGCCGTTTCTTCAATTTCTTTGATGGTGGTCAGCAGGTCTTCCTTTGCTTTCAAAATATCGTCCCGTTGCGTGGAAATGGCATCGTGGCGCTCTTTCATTTCGTCGTAAGCTTCCACGGCCATTGGGTTGATTTCGCCGTAGTTGTCGAGCCGGTTTTTAAGGCGTTCGGTCTTCATTTGCAGTTCCGTCTCGTTCAACGTTTCCTTTTCACCCTCCGCCAGGGTCAATGATTCATGGTCGTTGATGGACATGCCGAACTCTATTTTCAGCCGCTCGGCCACGGCAGTGAGTTGGTATTTGGTGTCGCTGAACTTGTCTTTCAGGTTGTTGATGAGGATCTGTGTTTCCTGGGCCTTTTTGGTGAACTGGCGCAGCTTGTCCTCAATTTCATGGATGCCGCCCCTGGCCTGGAAGAAGGCTTGTTCCACTTCCGTCAGCGTACTTTCCTTTTCCTTTCGCAGGGCATAACTTGCCAGCAGTTCTTTTTGCAGGCGCTCAATGTCGTCGTTGATTTGGGCCAGTTCCTCGCCCGACTGGTCGAGGGATTTTTGGCTGGAGGCCAGGTTGGCCTTTGTCTCGTCCAATTGTTTTTCCCGGAAGGAAAGCTCCCGCTGAATGGCGCTCACCTTGTTCTGCTGCCGGATGAACTCGATGTTTTTTTGGTTGAAATCGGCGCTCGCCTGGCTCAGTTCCTCTGCCACTTTCCGATAGGAAACGTCGGTGTTGGAAATCTCTTTCCTTGCCGCATCAGCCTTGGCCACTTTCTCGTTCAGCGTTTTTTCAATGACCGCATTGGCGTTTTCGAGTTCCTGGATGCGTGCCTGCGTTTGCTCCCGTTTGGCGTCCACACCTTTAATATAGGCTTCAAAACTTTCGAGGCGGGCAGCCAGGGAAACCCGCTCCTGTGACACCCTGTTCAGGGCGGTTTGCCCCTGCTGTATCTGCACACGGGATTGCTGTGAGCGCAGGTTTTCTACAACAGATTTCAGGTTGTACAGCTCTGTTGAGAGCTTATTTTCTTCTTCCTCCGCCCTTTTGATGGCGTTTTCGAGGATTTCCAGGTTTTTTTTGCGCCCGATTTTCTTCCCTTCAAAAAGGCCGATGCTCCCCCCGCTCAGGCTGAACCGCCGCTGTATGAACCGGCCACTTTTTGCCAAAATAGTCAGCGTTTCGGTCGGGAGGTTTTTGGCCAGGTCTTCTTTTTCGATGACCACCACATTTTCCAAAAGGTAATTGACCAGGTTGCGGTAGGCCGGGTCGCACTGCACGAGGTCGAAGGCAGGTTTTACTTCGGAAGGAAGCATGGTGATGGCAGGGGCGTATTCCCGGAAAGCATTGAGGATGAAGAAATTGGCCTTTCCTTTTTGGGCGGATTGCAGCAGTTGGACTGCGGCGTGGGCCTCCTCCAGGTTTTCCACTACATAATAATTAAGGTATGGCTCCAGAAAATTTTCGATGGCCACCCGGTAGTCCACCTCCACATAAATGAGGTCGGAAAGCAGGGGCGCATTTTTGCTCCAGTTCTTGGCATTGCTCAGGAAACGGATACTCTCGGGGAAACCCTCCAGGCTTTCCACCATGCTCTTGGTCAGCTTGTACTCGTTGCGCTTCGAATCGAGTTCCCGGTGGATCTTCTGGATGCGGTTTTTCAGTTCGTCCAACTGGCCTTCCCCTTCCATTATTTTCACCCGGCGATCTTCTTCGGCCTTCTCCAGGGCCTCCAGCTCTGTGCGGCGGGTACTTTCTTCTATTTCTAATTCAGCTATTTTGGCCTGGAGGGAAAGGATCTCCGAATTCCGGTTTTTCACTTCCTCCTCCCCATGCCGGATGTCGTGGCTCAGGGTTTCTATCTGGTTCGAGTTGACGGCCTTTTGTTTTTCCAGTTCGTACAGTTCCCGTTCTACCTGTTGTTGGTTTTGGATGATGGAGTCCAGGCCGGCTTTCAATTCGCCGTGGCTTTGCTTGATACCGTTCAGTTTAGCCTCAGCCTGTTCCAACTGGTGTTCGAGCGTGGCTTCCAGGCGCTTGTCTTCGTTTACGGTTTCCCGGTATTCTTCGATTTCTCTTTCGAGCGTTCCGATACGTGCCTTGCCAATGGAAATCTGCTCGCCCGCCTTTATTTTATTTTGTTCGATAAAAGTGATGCGTTGCTCCAGCACTTTGCGGTCGTTCTCCTTGTCCCTGATTTGCCCCACCAATTGGTTGACTTCCCGTTGCCTTTCGGACAATGCCTTCTCCTGATCGAGGTTAGATTTTCTTCCAGCTTCGAGACTGGCTTCCAAATTTCGCTGTTCCACTTCCAATTGCCGGTAGCTGTCCTCTTCTTTTTCGAGCCTGGATTGGATTTCTTTATACTGGTTTCTGAGAGCCTCCGATTTCAGCGCAGCCAGTTTGATGCTCAGTTGCTTGTATTCCTCTTTTATCTCATAGTAGCGTTTCGTCCGTTTGGCCTGTTGTTCCAGCGTCTTGAGGTTGTTGTTGATTTCAAACAATAAGTCTTCAACCCGGTCCAGGTCTTCGGTCGTGCTTTTGAGTTTGTTGAGGGTTTCCCTCTTTCGGACCTTGTATTTAGAAACGCCGGCAGCCTGTTCGAACATGCGGCGGCGGGCATTGTCCTTGTCCGCCAATATCTCGTCCACCATGCCGAG
Source organism: Lewinellaceae bacterium (assembly GCA_020636005.1). Lineage (GTDB taxonomy): Bacteria > Bacteroidota > Bacteroidia > Chitinophagales > Saprospiraceae > UBA6168. The sequence goes on along the minus strand of JACJYR010000004.1, from coordinate 276,733 downwards.
GGCGATGATGGCGTAGGAGTTGGAGCCGATGCCCGTGTCCATCAGCAGGTTGGTGATGTCCTTCAGGCGGCAGGTCACGCCGTTCAGGCGGTATTCGCTCTCGCCGGAGCGGTAGAGCATACGGGCGATGGAAACGGTATTGTATTCGGTGGGGAGGAGGTTTTTGGTGTTGTCGAAGGTGAGTGTCACCTGTGCAAGGCCACCTTGTTTGCGTTTTTTCGTGCCGTTGAAGATGACGCTCGACATTTGGTCGAGGCGGAGTTCGCTGCTTTTCTGTTCGCCCAGCACCCAGCGCACGGCATCCACGACATTGCTCTTGCCGGAGCCATTGGGGCCGACAATGCCGATGACGTCCTCGCCGAAGTTGATGACCGTTTCGTCGGCGAATGATTTGAAACCTTTTATTTCGAGGGTCCTGAGCCGCATGGAAAAAATTTGGGGGGCGAAGGTAAGGAATATGGCGTTTTTATGGGAAGGGACTTTTCCACACTATTCCCCTCCGTTCATTTAGGCACAAGGGAGGAATATATCAAAGTGATCGCCAATTTTCAACCCATGACTTAAGTCGTGTATCTATTTAGCGCCTCCCGCCTTACTCCGCCCCTGACCCCTAAAGGGGAACCACATTGGGAAGTTCGTAGATAGTTGCCGATTTGGTTCCCCTTTAGGGGTCAGGGGCGGAAAAGAGAGCTTATTTACTGACTTTTTACCGCTAAATAAATGCTAAGTCGTGGGTTGAAAATCAAGTGGTTATGTGCTAAGCCGTTTTAACGGTTTCCTTACTCTACAGAATTTGTCAAAGAACGAGATTTCCCTTTGGGCTTTTTGATTGGTAAGGGTAAATCGTCCCGCCCCTAAGTGCCAGTGAAAGTAGGCCGTTTTGCATGGATCAGATTGGCTAAATCGAGCAACTATAGGTTGACTTTAATGAGCAGGATTTGTTGAATCAGATCCAGGTTTTCAACGGTAACATTCCTAACTTGTGATTTTTTAAAGCAAATTCAGGCAATGATGCGTTGATTCTCACCCTATATTTATCCGGACAAAACACAAACCATTCAAAATGAGCCTACAAGAAATAAAAGACCACCTGCTGACCCTCGTCGGCGCCGGGGAATTGGACAGTGCAATGGCATTGCTGTTGAAGGAGTTGGACAAAAACAGCAGTGTGTACAAGCTGGTCATCAACCTGCAGGCAAGGCTGGCCGATGTACGGCAGGACATCATCAGCGGCGCCATTGCCGCCGATAGAATCAACGAATCCAAGAACAACATCCGAACGGGCCTCCTGGAGCTAAAGGACATGCTGCACGAACCGGACTTGGCGGGAGCATCAAAACCCGCAACCGCAGCCCGGGCCACCGCCACCATCCCCGTTTTCTTCAGCAGGGGCACTCCGTACAATGATGCCCAGAAAAAATTCATGGACTACTTTATCGGCCGATTTGAGCAATACGGCCTCCGCCTGGAAACGCCCATGTGGTCGTCCGAAAACCCCTTGCTGCCCGTGCGGGAGAAAATGAAGGAAGTCTATGGCTGCATCGTCCTGGCCCTGGAGCGGATGCAGGCCGTGGAAAGCATTTACAAACCCGGCAGCCCCAAGGAGGAAAAATTCAGGGAAGAGTTTTTCCCAACACCCTGGGTGCAAATGGAGGCGGCCATGGCGTACCAGCAGGAATTGCCCTTGCTTATTTTTTCAGAAAAAAAACTGAAAACAGAAGGCATGATAGAGATGGGCGTCCACGAATTCAGGATTTTTAAGGTCAACGCCGAGCAGCCGGAAGAACTCGACGAGGAGTTTTATAAAAACCTGATAGAAAGCTGGGCAGCCAAGGTGAAGAAACATTATCAGGAAATAACTAACCCTTAATCGGTACTTTTTGGAAATCCCACCCGACTTTTTGCTTCGCAAGATAATCCATGTTGATATGGACGCCTTCTTCGCTTCCATCGAACAACGGGACAACCCTGAACTAAAAGGCAAGCCCGTTGCCGTGGGCGGCGGTGGGATGCGTGGCGTGGTGGCCTCGGCCAGCTACGAGGCCAGGCGTTACGGCGTCCGTTCCGCCATGCCGGGCGTGACCGCCCAGAAGCTTTGCCCCAACATTATTTTTGTGAAATCCCGCTTCCCGGCCTACATCGAAGCATCCCGGCAAATCCGGGAAATTTTTCACGAATACACGGATCTCGTTGAGCCGCTTTCCCTGGACGAGGCCTACCTGGATGTGACGGAAAACAAAAAGGGCATTCATGCTGCCATGCGAATTGCCCATGAAATCCGACAGCGTATTTTTGAGGAAACCCAACTGACGGCCTCGGCAGGCGTTTCTTTCAATAAATTTTTGGCCAAAATCGCCTCCGATATCAACAAGCCGAACGGCATGAAAGTCATTTTGCCGGAGGAAGCCATTGAGTTTTTGGAAAAACTACCCATCGAAAAATTCCACGGTATCGGCATGGTGACTGCGGAGCGAATGCACAAGATGGGTATCCGGTCGGGGGCCGATTTGAAGCGGTTTTCTGAAATAGAACTGGCCCAGCGCTTCGGCAAGGCGGGCCGGCATTATTTCAAAATCGTCCGGGCAGAAGACGACCGCCCCGTGAACCCCAACCGGGTGCGCAAATCCATCGGTGCGGAGCGCACTTTTTCTGCGGATATTTTCTCCACGGAAGAAATGAAAAAAAGGTTGGAGGATATTGCTGAAATCGTTTACAACCACCTGCAAAAGAATGACAACTTTGGCCGGACCGTCACCTTGAAGGTGAAAACGTCGGACTTCAAAATCATTTCGAGGAGCAAGACTTTTGGCGGCGAGGTCAGGACGCTGGAGGCCCTGCGGGATTCTGCCTTCGACCTGTTGGATGGTAGCCGGGGAGATTTCGGGGCAGTCCGTTTGCTGGGCATTTCGGTGTCAAACCTGGAAAAGGAACAGTTGGCAGAGGGGATTCAGTTGGAATTTGACTTCTAATATGGCGGATGGCTCCCACCTGAAAAAAAAGGAGTAGTCACGACTCAGGCCTTCGGTTTTTGTAATTTTAAAACAATCACATTTCATCACCCAAACATGGTTACAGGCCGTGCCGCCAGTTTTTCCCGAAAAATCGGGACAAGTGGTAAGCGAGCCGTTGGCTGTTTGCTGTTGGCCAAATGCCAATGGGCAAAGGCTAACGGCGGGAAGCATTCATTCATCATTGCTCAGGGCACCATCATAAAAAAAGACAGGGGTACTTTGTTTAGCAAGGCAAAGGCAACTGGAAAAATAGAACATGGAGCCGGTAGGAAGCAAGGCAGCTAAAATTGTAATAACCAAATCGTGACCGGTACAGGATTAAGGATCGAAGGAAAAATAATTCCGATGTGAAATCGGGATTATTTTTAAAAAAACCCTCCAGTACTGGGGTTTCCATATCAAAATGGTGAAGTTATTTTTTTTTTCGTTACTAAATGCACCTGAATTACATCCGCCGCTGCCAACCTAACCTACCATCACAAGCCCCCTTGATTTCTAAGCTTTTCCGCTATCTTTGCCCGCATGACAGAGAAAATCCTCATCCTCGATTTTGGTTCTCAATATACCCAGCTGATAGCCCGACGGGTCAGGGAACTCAACACTTATTGTGAAATCGTTCCCTACAACAAATTGCCTGCCCTTGACGACACCGTTAAAGGCATCATCCTATCTGGCAGCCCCTTTTCCGTCAAAGAAGAAAATGCCCTGAAACTCGACCTGGATGCCGTCGTCGGCCAGCGGCCCGTGCTGGGGATTTGCTACGGGGCGCAGTTGATAGCGGACTATTATGGCGGCGAGGTGCAGCGTTCCGAAAAACGGGAATACGGCAAGGCCAGCCTCAGCCGCATCGAACAAAATGGGGCTTTCCTGAACGACATCAGCCCAGGCTCGCAGGTGTGGATGTCGCATGGCGATACCATCGTACGGATACCTGAAAAATTTGAATTGCTGGCCAGTACGGACAGCGTGGAGGTGGCTGCATTCCGTGCCAGGACGGGGGCCTTTGCAAACCCGGTTTACTGCATCCAGTTCCATCCGGAGGTGACCCATACCCTGGAGGGGAAAAAGATTTTGAAAAACTTCGTGAAGAACATAGCCGGCTGTCATGCCGAGTGGACGCCCGCCCATTTTATCCAGGAAACCATTGCTGGTTTGAAAGAAAAAATCGGCGGTGAAAAGGTGCTGATGGGGCTTTCCGGTGGCGTGGATTCTACGGTGGCGGCTGAACTGCTGCACCAGGCTATCGGCGATCAGCTCATCTGTTTTTTTGTGGACAATGGCCTGCTCCGCAAAAATGAATTCCAGGAAGTGCTCGACTCCTACCAGCACATGGGCCTGAACGTGGTGGGAATTGATGCGAAATCACGTTTTTACACAGACCTGGCTGGGGAGAGCGACCCTGAGAAAAAGCGGAAAATCATCGGCAAGGCGTTCATTGATGTCTTTGAGGAAGAAGCCCATAAAATGACCGGTATCTCATGGCTCGGTCAGGGCACCATTTACCCTGATGTGATCGAATCTGTTTCTGTTCACGGGCCTTCCGTCACCATCAAATCGCACCACAACGTGGGCGGCTTGCCCGATATTTTGAAACTGAAAATCGTGGAGCCGCTTCGGATGCTGTTCAAGGACGAAGTGCGCAATGTGGGCAAGGAGTTGGGCGTCCCTGCTGAAATTTTAGGCCGCCACCCCTTTCCGGGGCCTGGCCTGGGCGTGCGGATTTTGGGCGACATCACCCCGGAAAAAGTCCGTATCCTGCAGGAAGCGGATGCTATTTTTATCAATGGCCTGAAAAAGTACAACCTTTACCACGAAGTATGGCAGGCAGCTACTATTCTGTTGCCCATCCAATCCGTCGGGGTAATGGGCGACGAACGGACCTATGAGCAGCCCGTCGTTTTGCGGGCGGTCAATTCGACGGATGGCATGACAGCGGAGTGGAGCAAATTGCCACATGATTTCCTGGCTGCGGTTTCCAGCGAGATCGTCAATAATGTAAAAGGCGTGAACCGGGTGGTGTATGACATCAGCACCAAGCCACCCGCAACCATTGAATGGGAATAGGTGCGAAGTGGCCATCTTGAGCCGTTGCCACTACTGCTAAATGCTTCTGTTTCGTAGCTTCGGCTTTAGCCGGCGAAACAGATAGGCTGGCAAAAGCCGATTGCGGTACTGTTCGAACTTTTTAAAAAGCCGTTTGAAATAGTTGAAAATTGCTGGTTTTCAGCCAATTGCAGCAACGGGATACAAAAGCAAACCATTTCGGACAAATTCCAATAATATCAAGCCACTACTAATCTCTAATAGCTGCGACATAATTTGATGAAACATATTATCATGGACTCAAAGAAAAACTACACTGGTAATACAAACAAATGGCGGATGAAAGCCATGCTGCTCCTATGCACATTTGCCTTCTTCCAAACCTCCTGCGACCTGTTCAAGCCCGCCCAGGATAGCGATAAGGAAAAAGTTTATAAAGATGAAGACCTTGGCGAAATTCAGGGCACGAAGGTCTTTGACCCTGAAACTGGCACCTGGCGTACCGTCCGGGAAGTGAATGGCCCGGTGGACACCATCCAATGGACCACATTGCCTGCCGACCGCTTCCCGCCTATCCAGTCGGATGGTTCGTGGTCTGGTGTTGGCAATAATGGCACAGGCCCCAACGACACCGGAAACACAACAGGGTCAGGCGTGAAGCACAGCGTGGCCGTCGTGCTGCCATTCCTCGCTAACAAGGGCGGTACCACCATTGACGATAATTCGCTCTGGGCCATCAACTTCTACGCAGGTGCCAAGCTGGCGTTTGAAAACCTGGCCAGCCAGGGCGTCAGCCTCGATGTGTCCGTGATGGACTCGGAGGCTTCAACCAGTAAAGTGGACAATATCCTGAAGGGCGTTGACATGCAAAAGGCGGATTTGGTCATCGGTGCCTATAAGCGGGACAACGTGGAAACCCTGGCTGATTTTGCAAAACAAAACAAAAAGCCGTTCGTGGTGCCCTACACGGCACAAATGGGAATGGCCACCGACAACCCTAACTACATCCAGGTGAACCCCAGCCTGAAAAGCCATTGCGAAGCCATTACCCGCCATGCCAGGAAGAAATACCTAACCAGTGATATCGTGCTGGTGGTGCAAAACAAGCCGGAGGAAAAAGAAAGGCTCAAATATTTTCAGCAGGCCAACGCAGTGATTGAAGGCAGTGCTACCGCCTCCAAGTTCAGGGAGCTCATCGTGCCGCCGAATTCCAGGGACATCAATGTGAGGAGTTATTTGAAAACTGGCAGGACGACCGTCTTCATCGTGCCTTCCTGGGCGGACGAGTCATTCGTTTATTCCCTGCTCAGGCAATTGATGATGGTCCATTCAGAGGGGGAAGACATCGTGGTATATGGTATGCCGCAGTGGAAGGACTACAACCAGGTGGATTTTGAGTTTTATGAAAAACTAAATGTCCATATCAGCAGCGCATTTTATGTTGATTATGCGGACGAACGGGTCAAGCAATTCCGCCAAAAATATTTCGATACATTCGGCACGGTGCCTTCGGAGGAGGCTTTTTTAGGCTACGACATCATGCTGTACTTTGGGAAGATGGTGGACAAATATGGAAAAGACCTTGCCCAGCGCATTGACCGGGACGATTACGATGTGCTGCACGGCCGCTTCAACTTTGAGCGGGTAGTGCTGAACCCTGAGCAGCACAAGGAGCAATCGGGTTATTTTGACCAGTTGGAGAATGTTTACGTGAATATATTGAGGTTTCAGGATTTTCAGTTTAGGCCAGCGGAGTAGGCAGGTCCGAAATGCTTGATAAATTGTATGCGATACGGATTGGAACGCAGACGGCACGGATTAGGCGGATTTACACGGATTTAAGCTGTCAAATCCGTGTCACCAGCGTTCCAGTCACGTCAAGTTTTGCAGCTTGATTTTCAAAAACGCCTTCCCAAAATATTCCACAATATCCCCTGCAATCATTGCCTCTTGCCCGATTTTCTTCGCTGCTAAATCTCCCGCCAGCCCATGCAGCCACACACCTGATATGCAAGCCTCCACGGAGGAATATCCCTGCGCCAACAGTCCCGTCAAGATACCTGTCAGCACATCGCCGCTGCCGGCAGTAGCCATGCCCGGGTTGCCCGTGTTATTGAAATAGCAGGCGCCGTCCGGGCAGGCAATGGCAGTGTTGGCGCCTTTCAAAATGATATACAAGCCAAGTTCCACTGCCTTTTTGCGCTGCAGTTCATTGCGCTCAAAGCTATTGGCAGTTGTACCAAACAAGCGCTCAAACTCTTTAGGATGGGGCGTCAAAATGCTGTTTTTCGGTATTTTTTCAAACAGGCTCTTATTCTTCGCCATCATGTTCAGTGCATCTGCATCCAGCACGATGGGGTAGGGGGCATTTTCCAGAATATAGGCTAAGGCCTTTTCGGTCAAAGCATCCGTGCCGCAGCCGCAGCCAATACCGATGGTTTTGTATTGGGTCAAATCTTCCCCGATTTCCGTGATGATGGATTCGTGTTGATCAACGCTGACCATTGCTTCCGGTACAGCCGTTTGCAGGATTTCGTACCCGCACTTGGGCAGGTGGACGGTCAGTAAGCCTGCGCCGCTGCGCAGCACTGCCTTTGCCGATAAGACCGCTGCCCCGATTTTGCCATAGCTGCCTGCCACCAATAATACATGGCCATAAGTGCCTTTGTGGCCATATTTGGAGCGGGGCCGGTAGATGGCTTTTACCGTTTGGCCATCTACGAGATGCCAGGGCGTTTTTTCCTGTTGGATAAAACCTTTGTGCAGGCCGATGCTGCCGAAGGCCCATTCGCCCACCCGTTCCCCATTTTCAGGAAAAACAAAACCCAACTTGGGCATTTCAAAACTGAAGGTAAAATCGGCAAGGATGGAAACGCCCTGCGTTGGCTGGTCGGCAAACATGCCGGATGGAATGTCAATGGCCACCCTCGTTGCGGGTTGATTATTCAAGTGTTGGATAAAAGATTCCCAATAACCTCTTAGCGGGCGGCTGAGACCGGAGCCAAAAATAGCATCTACCAGGATGCAGTTTTCTGGAAAAGCCGGCATCGGATCGCCTTCTTCGATGTTTATTATTTCACAAGAACGGTCTTTTTTCAAGCGATCCAGGTTGGCTGCACAATCCCCGCTCAGGCTGCTGCCTATTTTCAATAAGAAAACTTTTACCTCATAAAAATCATGGCCGAGCATCCGGGCTGCTGCCAGGCCGTCGCCCCCGTTGTTCCCGGGGCCGCACAAAACAAACACCTTCTGCTTTCTATCAGGAAATCGGGCGACGAACCAATCGGAAAATGTCCGTGCTGCCCGTTCCATCAAATCAATGGAAAGGACAGGTTCATTTTCGATGGTGAAAGCATCCAATTGGCGTATTTGTTCGACAGAAAAGATTTTCATGTATTTGAATCAAAAGTTGAGCAGCAGCAAAGCCACTGGTAAAATTCTCTCATTCTCTCCTTCTCTCCCCCTCTCACCCTCTCACCCTCTCATCCTCTCACCCTCTCATCCTCTCATCCTCTCACCCTCTCATCCTCTTCAACAACCGCATCAGCTTGAGGTTCAGCGACTTGCTGGCGTTGAAAAAGATGCCGTTGATGGTGATCCAGTCTTCCTGGCGCTTTACTTCCTCCAGGTTTTTATAGTAAACCCGCTGGGGTTTTTCGAGTGGCATTTTCCAGTAGAGGCATTCATTGGTCATAGCGAACCCATCCTTGCAACTGCCCAGCACGGAGAGGTCACAGATAAAGAAAATGGTCTCTCCTTTTTTGGGTTTCAGAAAGGATTGGGCCGCATTTTTCAGCTTGTGGGAGGGCATGGTGACGAAATTGGTATATACCGATTCGCCCTCGTGATCGAAATCGAGGTAGTCGGCGGCCATCTGTGCGAGGTTTATTTTTTCCACCGGCAGACCCTGGTATTTTAAGATGGTTTCGGGAAGATGGGCTTCGTTTAGGTCGCCACAATACTGGACGATGAAGTAGTCAATGAGTTCTTCCAGCGCAGGTTTCAGCAGGTTGCTTTTTAGTGCTTCCACCTGTGCCTGGTCGCCGGCCAGCCGCCTTACTTCTTCGGCCAGTTGTTGAATGCGGTAGTCAACACTCTTGCGGAAGTCGCTTTTGTAAAAACGCTCGATGTACTCGCCGTGCAGCTTCGGGGCGTGTTCCTCGGCCAGCCGCCGTTCAAAGGCCAGGCTGAAACGGTCGGCGATTTCCTGTTCCGTGCTTTCCGTTTTTGTGTTTTCAAAAATGTCGTCCTTGGGAGGTGGTGGCGGGGCATGCTGTTTTTTGTTCAACAACCGGAAACCACATTTTTGGCAAGTAGCCTCATCCAAATCGTTCTCCTCGCCACAGGAAGGGCAGGTGATGGTGGTCTCTATCACGCTTTTGCCGCAGTAGGGGCAGAACCTCGCATTGTCTGGAATAGCCTGTTGGCAGGATCGGCAGTTTTTCATCAAAAGTGAACCGTTGGTTGGTATTTTCAGGGCGAAATTAACAAAGTAAAAGGGGAGTTGAGGAAGATCGGTGATGGCTTTTAGCAGTTATACTGTACGCTGATGGCTTTTGGCCTTTGGCAGTTGGCAAAAGCCAATGGCCAACTGCCAACAACTAATAGCAAACCGACAAAACCATCCGTGTTTTAGTATAGCCTTTTGACAAAGCTTGGAAAACAGCTATCCCTCACGCCAGCCTGAACGGGGAATCGGGTGGCATTCGGTTTTCGGCCAATTGGGCAATGTTGCCAAGGGTGATTTGGGCTATTTCCGTCAAAGCCTCTTCCGTGAAAAATGCCTGATGCGCCGTAATCAAAACGTTGGGAAAACTCATCAGGCGCTGAATCTCGTCGTCTTCGATAATCGTGGAGGATAGATCCCGGAAGAATAGTTTTTCCTCCTGTTCGTACACATCAATGCAGAGTGCGCCGACCCGTTTTGCCTTTAGGGCATGGATGATGTCCTTTGTGTTAATTAGCCCGCCCCGGCTAGTGTTGACGATAGTAACGCCGGGCTTCATCAGGCTGAGTGCTTGCTGGTTGATGAGGTAGTGGTTCTCCGGCGTCAGGGGACAATGCAGGGAAATGATATGGGCGTTTTGGAGCAGCGTTTCCAGCGGCACATATTCAACCCCTTTTTCTGCCAGCGCAGCATCCGGATAAAGGTCGTAAGCGAGGATGTTGCAGCCAAAACCCTGCATGATTTTGATGAAAGCCTTTCCAATCTTCCCTGTGCCGATCACGCCGACCGTCTTGCCGGACAGGTTGTACCCGAGCAATCCATTGAGCGAGAAGTTTTGCTCCCGCACCCGGTTGTAGGCTTTATGGGTTTTGCGGTTGGTGGTCAGTATCATGGCCACGGTGTGTTCTGCCACGGCCTCGGGCGAATAGGCCGGCACCCGGCAGACCATTATCCCCCTTTGCTTCGCCGCATCCAGGTCCACATTGTTGAAGCCGGCGCAGCGTAGGGCCACGACTTTCACGCCCCGTTCGTGAAGCCCTGCTATGACTTCTGCGTTCAGTTTGTCGTTGACGAAAGCACAAATTGCGTCCGCACCATCTACCAGCCCCAGGCTGTGCGGCCCAAGGTGCGTCTCATGGTATTCTATGTCGAAGCCGTGCGTTTCATTGGAGCGGTCGAAGAATTGCTTGTCGTACGGTTTGGCCGAAAAGAAGGTAATTTTCATTGTTGGTGGTTGCTTGTCTTTGGTTTAATGTAGATGCTTAATGGGGAGGCGAAAGTACAGGGTTTTGAAATATTGGGAAAGGGGGGGCGCAGTAAGGACGTAATGCCCAAACACAATCGTTGTAAATGGCTGACGCCCACCAACCTCAAACAATTTCAAACAACCTCAAACAACTAAGCCCCCCCCACCATTTCACCCAAAAACTCCCCAACAATTGCCACAAAGTCACGCTCCGTGACCAGGCCAGCCAGCTTGTCGCCGAACAGCACGGGCAGGCACCCGAGGTCGTTGTCCTTCATCAGTTTCAGGGCATCCAGTGTTTTGGTCTGTGGGGTTACGGTTGTTACGTTTTTGGCCATGATGTCCTTTACCGGGGTGTTTTGGCCCTCCTTGTGTTGGTTGCTGTAATAGAGCATAACGTGCTTGCAGGTGACCAGTCCGGTCAGTTCTCCCTGGCTGTTTTCTACAGGAATATGCCGGATGTTCCGCCAGAACATCATATTGGCCACCAACTGCACCGGGTCATCCTCAGTAGCGGTAATGAGGTCTGTTTTCATAATCTGCTCGATGGTCCAGTAGCGGTTTTTCCAATGGCCGGCCTCGTCCAATCCAGGTAAATCCCAGGTGTGTACGGGTGCGCCCTCCTGTTGCCGCTTCGACATGCCGGCGGTCACAGCCACCAGCGCTTCGTCTTTGCTCCCCTGTTGCCCCAGTTTGCCAAAGGCATCCAATATCCACTGCGAGCCTGTCCTGCTGGTAGATACCCGTTCTTCGATGATGCCCAACAACTTGTCAATGTCGGCGGGCAGGATACTGGCTTTCTCCAGGCCCACCCTGGCAATGGGCAGCAGTTCCTTCAAAATCAGTTCATCCGAACGGACTTGTTTGTCGCTGCCGGCCCAGTAAAAGTTGGCACCCAGCCCCTGCCTGGCCGCATGGTCGAAATTCCTTCTTGCCGTATCGAAGTCCATTTGCTTTGAAATGTTGGCATAGGCCACGGGCATCCCTTTCATCATGCCCAGCCAAAAGGCCGCATTAGCCACTTCATCCACGATGGTCGGGCCAGCCGGCAATATCCGGTTTTCGATGCGCAGGTGGGGTTTTCCATCGGTAATGCCATAGCAGGCCCGGTTCCAGTTGTACACTGTGCCATTGTGGATACAAAGGGCGTAAAGATTGGGGACGCCTCCTTCTTCCAGTATTTGCAGCGCATCTTCGTCCCGGGTGGAGGCAAATATTAATTTGTGGCGAGAGGCGTCGTCGCAGAAAAGATCCAGGACGGATTTTTTCACCCAACCGGTGCCAAAACTAACCCTTGGCGCCCGCTCCCGGTATTGATCGAAAGTACTCCTCACGTCAGTGGACTGCTGGAAGAGAGCGATTCGGGTTTCCCGCCAAAGTCGCTTCCCCATCAGCAGTGGCGAGTTGGTCGCACAGGCTAGCGCAGGGGCGCATATTGCCAAGGCCCAATTGTAGGCGGCCACAAAATCGTCGGGAGCAACCTGGTAATGTACCTGGAAGCTCGTGTTGCTGCTTTCAAAAAAAGAATCTTCCGACCTCGAAATCCAACTGTCCTTCCCATCAATCCTGAATTCAAAACTGTCGCCCCGCATCTCGTGCAGGGTATCAATCAGGTTTTTGTAGCGGGGGAAAGGCGTCATGTTTTTCAGGTCGATATCGCTGCGGTGCAGGGTCGGCACAATACCGACCAGCAGCAGGTGCGCATCGAACAACCGGGCCGTTTTTTCGCCCTTGACCATCAGCCGCCAAAGGCTGCGCTCCAATTGCGAAAAACAATCGCCCGTGAAAACGAGCGGGTCGAGGTTGATCTCCATGTTAAATTGGGCAAATTCGGTGGTGAAACGTGGGTCATCGATCTTATCCAGTATCTTCAACAAAACCGGCTTAGGCTTCCAGTCGTTGCCGATCAGGGCGATTTCCTGCTCTGCCCCGATGCGTTGGACGTCCTTTTCAAACATGCCTTTTTCCAGCATGATTTCCAGGGCTTTCAGATCCCTCAAAAGATGTTCGGTGGCTTTCAGCCGCTGGCCTGTGTCTTTGATAACGGCAATTTTTTCTGCGCCCATAGGTGGAGGGTTGTGTTTGTTAGTGAAAATGACGGGACCGGCCGCCCTAGTGATCGAAGGAAAAATGAAATGACTCCCACAGGCAGTTCGGGCTAATTTTAAACACAGCACTGGTTTCAGCGAGGTTGTTCAAAAAACTGTGTCATTTTCTCACAAGTGATTGATTGTGAGCGTGTGTTTTTTTCAAAAACACACTTCTCTGAATAGTCTCGTTTCAGCAACATGCAACGACAGGTGTTGCGAAATAGGTGTTGAAACTATTGTTTGGCTTTCAGGGGTCTCAGGGGCTAAATCAGCCTGATTTCAACTCTGATTGTCAACAGCCAAAAAATTTCAACACCAAATCCGCATAGGTTCTCAATTCCCAGTTGCTTAAAACCTGCCGTGTTTCATCATGGAGATCAACAACCGAAGGCCCAGGAAGCCTGCGACGACAAAGCCGAAAAAACCCAGGGCAGGAACCCCTTTGTAGAAAGGCGGAATTTTGGCGATGACCAACAGGGAGGAGCCTAAAATCATCGCTCCTACAATGATGGCAAAGGCAATTCTTTTGGAAAGCACGCCCAACATGTCGTTCAGCGCTTCCAGTCCTTTGTGCTCAAACTCTATGTGGAGCTTGCCTTTTTTTATTTTCTTGATGACGTCCTGGGCATCCGCTGGCAGCGAAGTGGCCAATTGTGCCAATTCACCAAATGAGCGGAGTGCCCATTTCGACATCACCTTTGGAGCATACTTTTTCTCCAGCAGCCGCCTGACATAAGGTTGTATGTTTTGGATGATGTCGTATTGCGGGTCGAGCATCAGCCCCACGCCTTCGATGATGACCAGGGCCTTGAGCAGGAGGAGGAGGTTGCTGGGGACTTTAATTTTGTAGTCGAAAAACAAGGAATTGAGGGCGGCCATCACCTCGTTGGTGTCTATTTCTTCCAGGCCGATGCTATGATAGTTTTGGAAAAACTCAATGATGTCGTATTCGAGGTTTTTCTCGTTGACCTTCGCTTCGTCCCACGAAAATCGGAGGAGTGCTTTCTTCAGCCCATAAACGTCCTGATCATAAACTGCCAGCAGCAGGTCGGCCAGCAAGTGCTTGTCGCTTTCCACCACGGTGCCCATCATGCCGTAGTCAATGAAGCAGATTCTTTTATCCCTTTTTACAAAAATGTTCCCTGGGTGGGGGTCGGCATGGAAGAAGCCGTGATTGAATACCTGCTCGAAGTAGAGGTTGATGCCGGTCAGCGCCAGCTCTTTGCCGTTGATGCCGATGGTTTCGAGTTCTGCCAGGTTGGTACACTTGATACCGTCAATGTATTCCATACAGAGCACCTGTTCCGTGGTAAATTCTGGATAGACCGTCGGCACATAGATTTTGTCGTTCCCCCTGAATAGCTGCCCGAAGCGCTGCATGTTGGCAGCCTCAAGGGTAAAATCCATTTCCTTTCGGATGCTCTTTTCAAACATTTTTACCAGTTCCACCGGTTGGTAGGAGGCAAACTGGGGAAACCTGTTCTCAATGAGCCGGGCCAGGCGCTTAAGGATGTTTATGTCCAGTTCTACGGTATCCTTGATGCCGGGCCGCTGTATCTTCAGTGCCACATCCTGGCCGCCGATCAACCTGGCCCGGTGTACCTGGGCGATGGAGGCAGAGGCAATCGGCTGGTAGTCAATGCTTTCAAACCGTTTTTCAAAATCAGGCCCAAGCTCCGCCAGCAAGACCGGGCGGATGTTGTCTTCCGGGATGGGCAAGGCCCGATCCTGGAATTTTTCCAATTCCTCAATCAGCTCCTCCGGCAATATATCAGGTCGGTTGCTGGCAATCTGGGCGAATTTGATAAAAGTAGTGCCCAACTCCTCGCACACCATGCGTACCCGCTCGTACCGGGTGAACTGGGTGACCGGCAAGCCATTGTGCTGAGGGATGAACCTCCTCATTCCCTTGGTGAAACGGTTGAATGGGGGATGTACCACCACATCGGCAAAACCATATTTTACCAACACCTTGATGACCTTTTCATAGCGGCCCATCAGGGTTGTTTTCGATGTTTTAGTGGTAGCTGTCATTCTTTTTTGTTAGATGTGAGAGGTGGGGAGTGAGGTGCGGAGATGGGTCGCACGGCTCAGGAGAACAGTTCGCCAAAAGCCTTTTTCATGTGGTCGAAAGAGTGGTTCATCTCTTCGGCGAAGGTGTCAATCTTCTCACTGGCCTTCTCCTGCTTGTTCAGTTTTTCCGCCATTTCGTCGAGGCGGCTGAGCAGATCTTCCATAGGCTTTTGAAGTTCTTCCAGTGCCTCGAAGTCGCCCAACGCAAGTTGGATACGGAAAGCATCCAGCTTGGGCTTGAAGGCATCCAGTTTGGCTTGAAGGGAATAGCCCCCCGTTCCGTAGCCTTCTTTCATGGCTAACTCCAGTTCATAGACGGACTGCAAGGTGTTTTTCTTCCATTGGTCGTACGACCGCTTGGTAGCAGGCGCTTCCTTGCTGATTTGGGTATTGAAGACAAACAACTTGTCTTTCAGGATTTGGCGGTAATCCTTGCCGTTTTTCTCCGTCTTTTTGGCCTCGGTCTTTAGATCGTTCACGTATTCGTTTACATTCTTCCGTTCCCGTTCAAAGGCATCCCTGGCTTCGGCTTTGCCTAAAGCCATTTGCACCTGAAGATCTTCCAGAAAGACTTTCATCTGGGTGAGCCTTTCTTTCCCTATTTCCATCATTTCATTTTGCAGTGACATGGCGTTTAATTTTTAAGGTGAGAAGTGCCGAAAGCCAACGGCTGCCGTAAAACGGCCATCAACTGGCCTCCAGGTATCCGGCACTCATGGATAGATATCAAATGTAAAGGGTGGCGAAGGGGATCGGGGTGAGGTTCATCATGTAGTGGGATGAATTTTATCAATCATGCGAAAAACGGGGTAAATTGATTTCCACATTTTCAGTTGTTTGAAAAACGAGATCATGGTGATTTTCAAAATCACCATGATCTAACCCCCTGAAAATCAACGAACTTAAAAAAAATGAACCCGTATTTCACATCCACAGCCTGCAGGTGACATTTAATACCCGCCAGGGTGACAAACCTCACGGAACATCCATCATTTACAAAGCATCTTTGCAGCATCAATTGAATGGTTTTCTAAGAATTCATATTTCGGGTGATTTTAAGTTTTTACAGAAGGGCATCCCAGCCGGATGCCCTTTTTATAAACAGCTTTTGTCAAAACCCTTTTTAGCTTGCTAAACATACCAGTCCAAGCGGCGTTTTGAAGTTATCATCCAACCATAAAAAAATCGAACTATCATGGCAGCAAAAGTAAGTTTTAAAGACCTCGTAAACGGTGAAAAACCAGTGTTGGTGGACTTCACGGCCGCATGGTGCGGGCCTTGCAAAATGATGGCGCCTGTGCTGGAAGATGTCAAAAAGAAAATCGGCGAAAAGGCCACCATCGTCAAAATTGATATTGACCATAACCAACAGTTTGCCACCAACATGGGCATCAGCGGCGTTCCGACATTTGTTTTATTCAAGAAAGGAAGAGAAGAGTGGCGCAACGTGGGGATGATTTCGGGCCAGCAGTTGCTGGGGGTTTTGGAAAAATATGCCCACTAAGGGGAAGGCTCCCGGGGTCAACAAAGCTTATGATCTTAGCTAAGGGCTCCGCCGCCGGCCTGTACGGAGCAAAAAGAAATACGATTGGAATTTGATGCCCCTGCTTTGCTGAAGCAGGGGCATTTCCTATATTTGGGGTCGTCTGAAAAAAAACACCCTCATTATGAAGAAAACTATCCTGCTGATAGAAGATAACCGTGATATACTGGAAAATACCGCCGAGATTTTACACCTGGAAGGTTACGAGGTTTTAATGGCCTCCCACGGCGAGGAGGGCTTCGAAATGGCGAGCAGCCAGCTGCCCGACCTGATCATTTCGGATATCCAGATGCCCGGCATTAATGGTTATGAAGTGTTGTCAAAAATAAGAACCCTCCCAAAAACGACCCATATCCCATTTATTTTCCTCACGGCCAGCGCCCAGGAAGAAGACATCGAAAAAGGGAGGACATCCGGCGCACATGGCTACCTTACAAAGCCATTTACCTCTGAATGCTTAAAAAGTGCCATCCTGAAAGTTTTGAGCTGAGGAAAAAAAATCCCCTTTTCATAGCCGAAAGCAACCTGCCGCAACCCAAGGCATGCCCCGTCTTTCTTTCTTCATGTCGGTACAATTTCCCTTCGGGAATCACAAAAAAAAGAAGCCACCGATTCCGATGGCTTCCGTGATACACCTCTCACATTGAAGAATGAGTTCTTCTATTCTAAGGTATCCAGACTGCACATGGTTATTCCGGAGACCCTTCAGAGAAGTGTGTTTTTGAAAAAAACACACGCTCACAATCAATCACTTGCTAGAAATTGACACAATTTTTTGAAAGATCCCGTACTCCGGGAAAAGCATTTGGGCAGCCTGGAATTGGTCTTCGCCTTATGCGATTTTGATCATTTTGGCTGGCTCTTTTTTCTCAACCTTCATTTTCGGAAGGGTGATCATCAGGATGCCATCCTTGTATGTAGCTTTTATGTTGTCTGATTTGACATTTTCAGGCAACCAGAAGGAACGCTCGAAGGTGGAATAAGCAAACTCCCTTCTGGTGTAGTTGTCTTCCTTCTCTTCTTTTTCCATCTTGGTCTCAGCGGTGATGTAGAGCATGCCTTCCTTCACTTCCAGTTTGAAATCGTCTTTCTTCATGCCGGGGGCAGCAACTTCCAGATCGAAGGCGGTGTCCGTTTCTTTGACATTGACAGCAGGCACTGTCAACTCACGGGTCCACCTGTTTGCAAAGAAGTCATCATCCCTGAAGAAATTGTCCATCCAGTTTGGAAATGCTGGCATCAGATCGTTGCGGTTTCTCCATTTGATGAGTGACATGGCAATAAGTATTTGTACAGGAGGGAAAGCGGTGGCAGGGAGGAATGGAAATTGGGAAATTCTTTCTTTGGCCGCTATTGGATAAAACTGCTGGCATCACTTGCCATGGGGTTTCCATCCGAAACAGCATTACCCAATTGCATCCAATCAATTTCTTAATTTCCCATCGTCCCTGCCATCCCTTTGGCGTCCTGGGTGAGTTAACGGTTATTTGAAAGAACTTTTTCTCTGTTGGCAAATGTAGCCCCACTGATCGGGCCGTTAAATGACTATTGTCAACTGGGGCGGCTGACTTTTATCAAAACGGGTGTCCTAAATTTCAAAAAACTGATAATGAAGCGCTTAGCAGCCTTCCGTTCTTTGAAGTTGTTGAAAAACCTTCATACAGGGTTTAAAGCAGAACGTTTTAAAAGAGGGGAGTTTGAAATGAAAAACTTTCGTTCTTTGACAAAACGTGTGGAAAAAGGAAAACCGTTAAAACGGTTTTTGACATAAGCCATTGATTAACAACCCACGACTTAAGTCGTGGGTTAAAAGACAGCTATTTTACTTAGCCGTTTTAACGGCTTTACACACGATTTGTCAAAGAACCAAAACTTTACAGAAGCTGTCATTTCAAACTCCCCTATCACTCTTGGTTTTTTTTTGGGTGACAGGTTTCAAAAGCGTTTCTTAGGCCTCCCGACGGCTAACCTTCCCGTCCGCCACCTTTCTTGGTCGGGGCGGTTTGTGGCCTGGTCTTGGGCGGGGGTGCTGGCTGGCGGGTGGGCTGTTTTGGTGGGGCAACCTGGGGCCGTTGCGGGGCCGTTTCCCGCCGATCTATGTTCGGTTTTGCCTTTTCCCAGGTGTTGCGATGGTACTCAGAGCCTTTGTCAATATTGGGAATTACCTTTGGTTCTTCCCTTTGCACGGGAGGTTCCGTGCGGGGTTTTGCAGGCGCTGTCCTGGGTTTTTCAACCGCCCGGTCCTGCGGGGAAGGTTCCTTTGTCCTGGGTGGCTGAAAAGCAGGCTCGGCCCGCCGGTTGTCCACCTGTGGTGGGGCGCTTTTTTCCAGGGCTTCCCGTTGCCCGGCCTGATCTACCTCCTTCTTAAAATCTTTGAACTTCCTGGCGTTTTTATCCAAAAAATCCCGTTGGGTGAGGGGCTGATCGGAATGGGTGCGGTTGTACTTTTCCCTGGCTTCCTCAAACTGGCCGTATTCCCTGAAACTCTGCGGACGGCTCCTTGCCTGCTCTATCCATTGGTTGGTAATGATGTCCCGGTTGCGGCTGCGCCAGTTGTCAACACCCACGGAAACGCTGCTACCCGACGTCCGGTGGCCATAGTAATGGTTGACAAAATGGGAGGACAAGTGTGGGTAGCGGTAGCAGTGCTGCGGGTAATAGAAATACCAGTTGGTGAAGTAAAACGAAGGCAGGTCGAGGATGACGACCACGTTGCCCGGGCCGTAGTAGAACCCCCAATCGTACCAGTAGGGGTAAGGCCGCCAGCGGGGATACATGTACCAGTACGGATAGCCAAACCAATAGGGATAATGGTAATAATAAAATGGCTCCACCCCGCCCGGGCGGCCATCCCAGTTGTAGTCGTAGGCCTGGTCATCGTAGGAATAGTAAGCATCGTCGTAGCCATATTCTGCGGCAAATGCGCTGGCAGAAGCCGTGAATTCCTCCTTTGCCTGCGGGTCGTTATCCATGTTTTGTTTCCAGTCGGCAGTTTCTTTGGCCCTATCCCTTGCCACGGCCAGGTTGAGTGAATCCATCTGCTCAAGCAGCCAGGCCGGATGGTTGCGGTACAGGTCGCCAACCAGCACGGTCATGCGGATGTTGTCGGTCAGGATGGTGAGCACCTCGGGCAGATCAACCAGTTGGCGCATGGCATCCTGCATAACAAGCGGGTAATCCTCGATCAGCCTCCGGAAAGTGCTGTCCCACTCCCCGTTCAGGAAATCCACCTGTTTCAGCAGGTCTTTATGGTTGGAAAAAGCGTCCCTGGCCCGCTCGTGGATGGCCGGGGGGAACCCTTCCAGCACCAGTTGCGGATCGGTGCCCTGATAATTGGCAAGTTTTGCCACCAAGCCTTGGTACCGGGTCAGGTCCCACATCATTTCCTGGGTTTCCCTGGGATAGCGCTCCATCAGGTTTTTGAAGGATTCACTGGTTTTTGACTGCACACTTTCCAGTTTGATGAGTGCCTCGGGGTACTTGGCGGCTTCGAGAATGGCCACCCGGGTTTCTTTTGGATACAGGGCCAGTGCTTCTACACTGCCCCGTTCTTCATCCAGCAACTGGGACAGGAGTTCTTCTTCGGTCTGTGTTGCCGCTGCGACGGCCAGTAGTAACAAGCCCGGCAGCAGTATGGGAAAAATGAGCTTTTTCATGGTATTTGTTTTTGATAAACAATTGATTAGGCCAAAAATGCAGGTCTTGTTTTCAGGAAAAAATGATGAGGGTCACCTGCCCTGTTTGATTTTGGTCAATCTGGGGCTTGTATGACATGTGTCACAGTACTCCCTCGACCTGTAAGGCGATTGATCCTGTTAAAGTGGACTGGGCAGGGAGCGGTCACTGGATTTGAAGCTTTACCGCAGCTTTGCTACATTGGGGCTTTAATTAAACAAAACGAAAAAAGCCCATGCCACTACTCGTCATTGCCATCGGTATCGCTATCCTGCTGTTCCTCATTTTAGGTTTACGGATCAATGCCTTCATCGCACTCATCCTGGTAGCGCTGGGAGTGGGGGTCGGGGTCGGCATGACGCCCATCGAAGCTTTGGATGCCGTTCAGAAAGGCGTAGGCGGCACGCTCGGCAGCCTGGCGCTCATCCTGGGGTTTGGGGCCATGCTGGGTGGGTTGATAGCGGAGAGCGGTGCCGCCCATGTCATTTCAAAAAAACTCATCGGCACGTTTGGGCTGCGGCACCTGCCCTGGGCCATGGTGCTGACGGGATTCATTGTCGGCATCCCCATGTTTTACTCGGTAGCTTTTCTGGTGGTCATCCCCATTATTTTTGCTGTGGCCAGCGAGACGAAAATGCCCCTGCTCTATGTGGCTATCCCCATCATTGCTGCCCTTTCGGTCACCCACGGCTTCCTGCCCCCTCACCCTGCCCCGACTACCATTGTTGAATTTTATGGAGCCGATATGCAACTGACCTTGCTCTATGGCCTGGCGCTCGCCATCCCCACTGTCATCCTGGCAGGGGTTGTTTTTGGGAATACCTTCAAAAAATTTCACACGCCCTGGCCCGACAAACTGTTTAAAAGGGAGTCCCTGGAAGGCCGGGCGCTGCCTTCTTTTGGCATTTCGGTTTTCACGGCGCTGATCCCAGTCTTGCTCATGGGCCTGTCCGCCGTCGCCAAGTTGGCCTTGCCAAAAGAGAACATGGCCAATCAGCTCATCCAATTCATCGGCGATCCGATCATTTCGCTGCTTATTGCCGTGTTGATAGCTGTTTGGACCTTGGGCATGAAATCCGGGAAATCGCTGGCCTATGTGATGGCCGACATGGCCGAATCCGTGAAGCCCATTGCCATTATCATGCTGATCATCGCCGGGGGTGGGGCCTTCAAGGAAGTATTGGTGGCAAGCGGCACCAGCGACTATATCGTAGGTTTGATGAAAAACGTCAGCCTGTCGCCCCTGGTGATGGCCTGGTGCATAGCGGCAGCGTTGAGGATAGCGCTTGGCTCCGCCACCGTGGCAGCGCTCACGGCTGCGGGCATCGTACAGCCGCTGGTGGCTTCGGGGCACGTGAACGCCGAACTGCTCGTATTGGCCACGGGAGCCGGCAGCCTGACCTGCTCGCAGGTGAACGATACCGGTTTCTGGCTGTTCAAGGAATATTTTAACCTTTCTATTTCACAGACTTTGAAGTCGTGGACGCTGATGGAAACGATAGTGTCGGTGGTGGGGCTGGTCGGGTGCTTGTTGTTGGATATGGTGGTTTAGGGGAGAGGCATGAATAAGTTTAAGGTAGTTGCGTTTAAAATTAATGAATCGGTTTAGTTACTTAGGATCGAAGGAAAAATAAAATGGCCATTTTATTTGAGTGCTTAACAAATTTATGGGTTTGCCAAAGTAGCGTCGGCTTTAGCCGGCGAAACGGAGGCGCCGGCTAAAGCGGACGCTACGACCCATATTTTTGTGAAGCACCCATTTTATTTTTCCTTCGATCCTAAGTTTTTATGAGAAAGCCCTTTGTATTTTATGAAGTGGCTACTTTTTCATAATAAATTTTAAAAGTATGCTTTCTCCTATCTGTTTTTGACCAACAAGCTGAAATCCTTTTGATTCTACTTTTCGGATTATTTTGTTTTTTTTCATGGCGTATGAACAAATGTTTCCATCTTTGTCCAATTCTGGTATTGATTCTAAAATGTATAGTTCACCATTTTGAATCAGTGATTTTTTGATAGATCTTAGCATAGTTCCTTTCGCAAAAAAATGATGAAAGGAATTCCTTAAAATTATCTTGTCCAAATCATACCCCTCCATATTTGTAGAATAAACTTCTCCTAAAATTAACTCTAAATTATCTATATTTTTGATACTTTCATCATAATCTATACTCTTTTTTAGACTTTGTAATAAATCCTTATTTATGTCATTTATATAAGTTTTATTCCCAGGAAATAGTGAATGTGCCATCAAGCTGAATGCTCCCCCTCCTGCTCCAATTTCACCGATTTTATCGCCACTGGATAAATTATACTCATTCATTTCTGCTATAAAATCATTATCAGCACTCAACTTAAATGGACTTTTAGGTTCCAATAGTCCAATATTAATCATATCAATCAGTTTATTATTTTTCCTGATGGTTTGAACATCATCAGTAGTGCATTTTGTAGCTAAAGTTAAATCTGGCATAAGCGTTTTAATACGGTTCACAATCTCCTCATTTGTTAAGTTGTGCATTGCAATGAGATGGTAAATTGTGTTTTGAAGCCTTATTGCCTCTTCTTTTGGAGTGCCAAAATTTTTCCATTTTTCAAAAAGAAGACTTAATTCTATAGTCGCACCTGGATTACTTAAAAGTAAAGAATCCCTATAAACAGATATTTTTCTTATGAATTCTAAACTTATCTCGCTCGTTTTTTGACAAATACCATTTAATGCAATTGTATTAAATAGAATAGCAATGTACAGGTATTTCTTTGCAGTCATATTCTATACTGTTTATTTACTTATAAAATTTCAGGTATCATGTGTATATTAACGAAACAGTTGATAATCCCACTATGTCCAAATCACTACTTTAAAGAAAATTATCATCAATAACCCTCTTTAAATAAGCGTTTTGCCTGTAATCGATTTCAAAACCCCTTCAACTTATGGTAAAAGATTAAAGCTGAAGGCTATCGGTGCTTTTTTGCATAAACACCTGGAATTAGTAGCACAAGATGTAAGAAAATCTTCAAATGCCCAAGCCCTCCAAAGGGCTTTTTATCTCTTTCATCCTCTTGCTGGAGATGTGAAGGCAGATGATGGTGTTAAGGATACCGGTTCGGCAGGAGGCTGCCCGGCCTGGGGCAGTTTGACAGTCCCGGCGCTGCTGTTTTATGCAGATCCTGTAGCTGACGGTAAGCTTCTGGTGTATAAGGATGGCACCTATGCCACCGCCGATGGCAAAAAGGGACTGGCAACGGAGAAAGACCTGCTGCCGCTTTCGGTGGTATATTTCTGCTTGTGGTGCCCAAGCAGGCACAGGATCATGGGCGAAGGGCCACAGGAGTCCTTTTGCCCGTTTTGCAAATAAAAACAGCCGGGGGTGTCCCCTGATGGCTTCCCGGCCCATTGACCATGCAGCTTTTCTTATTTTTGCCGTTCTTTTAACAGGCCAAACAAATACTCACTGCTTGACAAATAACTTGACAATGGTAAATTAGCTTTTACCAAATACTAAATCCACTTTCATGGCCCCGGCAGAGAAGGGCTATTGGGGAGAGGGGTGTTTTTTTTTGATTTAACATTGTCAAGTTGAGTACATCATTGAAATTAGTTTGGGTTATTTGGTTGATAAAAAATTCAAACAAACACTTGGTAATCAAGTTTGTATAGAGATTTCAAACCTTTCAAACCAGTTCACACAAATACTTACCTATTTTACAATGGCAAAAAAAATCTTTTTCTTCATTCTTTCTGTATGCGCTTTCGCAACTGCCCAAGCCCAGCCCGACCGTTGGCAACAACGGGCAGCATACGTGATGGATATTGATATGGACGTAAAAACCCATCAGTTCAGCGGCAAGCAAACACTGAAATATTTCAACAACTCGCCCGATACGCTCGACCGGATCTTCTACCACCTATATTTCAATGCCTTCCAGCCCGGCAGCAACATGGATCAGCGCAACCAGGTACTGCCCGACCCCGACCCCCGTGTGAAAGGCCGCATCCAAAACTTGAAAGCGGATGAAATGGGTTGGCACAAAATCAACTCGCTGACGATGGACGGGAAGGCCTGCCAATATGAAGTGAACGAAACCATTCTGGAGGTGACCCTTCCGGAGCCAATTTCACCAAAATCCGTTGCCACCCTCGTCATGGATTTCAACGCCCAGGTGCCCGTCCAGATACGCCGATCGGGGCGTGACAACCGGGACGGCATCGCTTACTCCATGGCGCAATGGTACCCCAAACTCTGCGAATACGACTACCAGGGCTGGCACGCCAACCCCTACGTTGGGCGAGAGTTTTATGGCGTCTGGGGCGATTTTTCGGTGAATATTTCCATTGATAAAACATACATCCTCGGGGCCAGCGGCATCCTGCAAAACGGCGGGGAAATCGGCTACGGCTACGAGCCGGCAGGCACCACCGTCAACCGGCCCGGCGGCGAGAAACTAACCTGGAAATGGGAGGCCAAAAACGTCCACGATTTCATGTGGGCCGCCGACCCCGACTACAAGCATGTGGCAAAGGAGCGGCCGGATGGCCTTGTGCTGCACTTCTTATACGAGGACAATGACCAGATACGCCCTACCTGGGAACGAGCCCAGGTGGTAATGGACAAGGTTTTTGACTTTGCCAATGCGCATTTTGGCCAATATCCCTACAAGTCCTACGCCTTCATCGAAGGAGGCGACGGGGGCATGGAGTACCCCATGGCCACTTTGCTGTCTGGCAGGGCAGGCCTTGGCACATTCATCCATGAAATGATACATGCCTGGTACTATGGCCTGCTTGGCACGAACGAGAGCCTGTACCCGTGGATGGATGAGGGCTTTACAGAATATGCCACCTCGGAGGTAGAGAATTATTTGAAAAAAGAAAAACTGATAGGCGGTGAACCGGAAGAAAACCCCCACCTCGACGCCAACAGGGGCCTGATCAGCTTCCACCAATCGGGCCGGGAGGAAGCGTTGTCCACTCATGCCGACCATTACAGCCTGAACTCTGCCTATGGCGTGGCGGCATATACCAAAGGCCATGTATTCCTCACCCAACTGGAATACATACTGGGCAAACCGGCGTTCGACCGTGCCATGCTCCGCTATTTCAATACCTGGAAATTCAAGCACCCCAATGCCAACGACTTTATCCGGGTCATGGAAAAAGAATCGGGGCTGGAGTTGGATTGGTTCAAGGAGTATTTTGTGTACACGACCAAAACGATTGATTATGCGGTGGCCTCGGTGGAGAAAATGAACCGGAAAGAGACGAAAATAACACTGCGCAACAACAGCCTGATGCCCATGCCGCTGGATGTGACGGTGACCTATAAAGATGGCAGACAGGAGATTTTTAACCTACCGCTCGACTTGATGCGGGGTGCTAAAGCCAACGAGTTCGGGAACACCCCATATACTGTATTGCCTGACTGGCATTGGACCAGTCCCACCTATGATTTTATCGTACCGCAAAACCTACGGCGAATAGCGAAAGTGGAAATTGACGCTTCCCAAAGGATGATTGATCACGACCGATCCAACAACCGGTGGGACAAGGATGGAGAGATGGAAATGGAAGAACCGGATGGAAAAGATGATTGAGGAAAATGGGGAATTGGAAATTAGGAAATTATGCGAATCAGCTTTTGAAACATCTGCTTGACTTTCTGTGATTTCACGGACTAAATCACGGTAGTTTTTAAAAATCGTTTTTGTTAAACGATCAAAAGTGCAGCGCCCAGGCCATAATTATGGTCACATTACCGGGGCGCTGTACCTCAGCGAAACGCTAAATGAATACTAAACATCACCATGTTTTAACCTCATGATTATCAACCACTAAAAAATTTCGATGCCGGATTCGCATGAATTGATGATCAAGTGCTTGATTTCCCTATTTCCCTGGTTGGGTTTCAACCTTCTTCGCTGCGCCAATCGGTGAGGGTGAGGTAAACGATGACAATGCCGCTGATGACCATCAGAATACGGATGATAAAACCAGGCAACCCGCCCCAACCGTCAATCCAGACCAGGTAGGAAAGCTTTACACCCACAAAACTTAATACCAGGGATACAAAACCGATAATAAAGAGCAAAAATCCAAAGGATGTCCAGATAGCTTTTTTCATGGTAAAGAGTTTAGGGATACTGGGGTAAAGTTAAGTTGCGGAACACGGGTTGAATTTTACGGTTCGTGGGAGTAAATAGCAATCTTTTTGACCCGATATTCGATGATTAGATACAGGTTTCTGGCTGCGAAGTTACGCTGCCCGCCATTAAAACAAAGCGGAGGATTTCAGGTTTTCAAATCATGCAGTAAACAAACTTGGTACTTGGCAAATCTTGTGTTCATCCGTTAATATGGCTCAAAGTGATAGCCAATTTTCAACCCACGACTTAAGTCGTGGGTTGAAAATCAAGCGGTTATGTGCTAAACCGTTTTAACGGTTTTCTTATTCCACAGAATTTTTCAAAGAACGACTGATCTTAAGCAGGTCGGCTAAATTATGCGACCCCATTGGTGGTGTTTTGAAATTGTTGGGCTTCTGCCATTTACAACAGTTGAAAAGAGGATGTTCTATTAACCGTGTCAATTTCTCACAAGTGATTGATTGTGAGAGTGTGTTTTTTTCAAAAACACACTTCTCTGAACGGTCTCGTTGAAAACAAAGTCAAACCATTCTCAAACCATGTCAAACCATTCTCAAACCATTCTCAAACCATTTTCAAACCATTTTCAAACAAAGTCAAACCATTTTCAAACTACCACTTACCCCACTCTTCACCATTGAACATTTACCTTCAACAAAGTAGTTCTTACCTTTGCGCCCAGCCTAACCAAACCTGACCATAGCATGATAAAACTCATTGAGTGTCCCCGGGACGCCATGCAGGGATTGAAAGAATTCATCCCGACAGAAACGAAAGCAACCTACATCAACCAGCTCCTGAAAGCAGGTTTCGACACGATTGACTTCGGGAGTTTTGTGTCCCCCAAGGCTATCCCGCAAATGAGGGACACCGCAGAGGTCTTGGCACAGCTGGATTTGCAATATTCAAAGACAAAACTCCTGGCCATCGTTGCCAACCAACGGGGTGCCAACGATGCTGCCCAGTTTGACGAAATCCGTTACCTCGGCTACCCATTTTCCATTTCCGAAACTTTTCAAATCCGAAATACCAATGCCACCATCGAGGAGTCGCTCGAACGGGTACAGGACATTCAGGACATCTGCCAGGGCTGCGGCAAAGAGTTGGTCGTCTATATCAGCATGGGCTTTGGCAACCCTTATGGCGATGCCTGGAATGCAGAAATCGTAGTGAAATGGGTGGACAGGTTATCTGCAATGGGCATCAACATCCTGCAGCTTTCCGATACCATCGGCGTGTCGAATCCCGACAGCATCGCTTATTTGTTCTCCAACCTCATCCCCTACTACCAGCCAAAGGGCATCGAAATCGGTGCCCACCTGCACACCGAGCCGCACAACTGGAAAGAAAAAATAGAGGCTGCATGGGACAATGGCTGCACCCGCTTCGATGGGGCCATCAAGGGCTTCGGCGGCTGCCCCATGGCCAAGGACGACCTTACCGGCAACATGCCTACCGAAAACATGGTGCATTTTTTTAAAAACAGAAACCTGGACACCGGCATCGTTTGGGACGAATTCCAGAAAGGGATGGACATGGCCCTGCATGTTTTCCCGCATTGAACGGGAAGGCATAGCCGTGCCACCATTTGCCGGCACCGGAAGCGGCCAAGCCCCGCACTTCTTCTTTCCTGTTTTACCGTTTTGAGAAACTTTCCCGCCCATATTGCCTTTTTGGCTTCTTATTTGTAATATTTCTATGTGTATAAAAGCCCTTTCCAGGGTTTTTCACATTACAGATACCCAAATGAGTTACTAATGATGAAGCCGAAACTACTACTCCCCGCCTTGCTGCTGGCGGTTTCCCTGCAAGCACAATATTATGAAGCCGGTATTTATGCCGGCGGTTCCAACTATATCGGAGAACTCAGCGAGTTCAAGCTTTCCTCCAAAGGGTACGGCACGATGCTCGGTATTTTCGGCAGGTACAACGCCACTAAGTACCTCTCCGTAAAAGCTTCCCTTACCACAGGCAGTATTAAGGGAAGCGATGAGTATTCCCGCAACGAGGCTACCCGTCAGCGCAACCTGAGCTTCCGCTCCGATATAATTGAACTGGGCCTCGGTGGGGAAGTAAATTTTTCCGCATACAACATCAGGGCCAACCAAACAGGTGTACCCTACTTCTTTGCCGGCATCGCCGTGCTTCGGTTCAATCCCCAGGCTCAGATGAGGGGGGCCTGGTACGACCTGCAGCCACAACGGACGGAGGGAAAAAAATACAGCCGCTATACTATGGCCGTTCCTTTTGGCCTCGGTATGAAGTTCAACCTTTCCTACAAGATCAATTTTGGTATTGAAATCGGCGCCAGGAAAACCTTCAGCGACTACCTGGACGATGTGAGTGCCGAGTACATTGACGTGGTAGAACTACGGCAGACTTCCCCGACAGCCGCTTCCCTGGCCTACCGCACCCCGGAAGTGACCGGGGAGTTCGGCAACAATCCCGTAGGCACTGACCGGGGCAACCCCTCCAACAAGGACTGGTACATCTTCGGCGGCATCACCGTTTCGGTGAACCTGACCGATAAGTACGGGCTTGATTTTGACGAGAAATACGATGTCTTCAAGGAGCATCTGCAAAAACCGGAGAAGGAAACCAAGGCGAAAAATCAAGATGACCAGGGAAAGGGTAAGAAGAAAAACCGTTTTAAATTATTCCGCAAGAAAAGGATGCTGGAGCCTCAGGTTAAAAAACAAACCAATTAAATGGCAACCGTCCTCGTATATGCTACGATAATTTTCTTGATTTATAAAGTCAGCTGCAGTATATGAACCTGGTATTTTCATGCGCTGTCATATACAGGAGTTGATTTGAACACTTAACAAAAATATGGGTTGTAGCGTCGGCTAAAGCCGTCGTTACTTGAGCAAACCCATAAATTTGTTAAACACTGATTTGATTTCAGGCATTTTATAGCCGATATTCAAGACAGCATAAGCTGGATTAATCCTTCTTTTGATTCAAGTATAAGATTGTTAATCAAGCGTTTAGCAGGAACCTCAAACAACTCCAAAACCTCATTTCATCTCACCAAAAAGTTCGATGAGGCGCTTGTTGCGGTATTCAAAAATACCCTTGACCTTATTTCCAATAAATAAGGCATTTAGGAGCATCCCCACCGGGCCGAGCGGTATCCGGTAGTCCACAATATCCGTCATTTCTACCCCGCCGGGAATGGCTTTAAAATGATGTTGGTGGTGCCAGATCTGGTAAGGCCCCAGCCGCTGTTCGTCCACAAAATATTCCCTGTCCTTTACGTGCGTTATTTCCGTGACCCATTTGGTGGGAATGCCCAGCAAGGGCCTTACCGTGTATTCGATGAAAATGCCGGGGTACATGTGGGCCGGGAGTTCGGAGGTGGGCACGAGGTTGAGTTCCTTGGGAGTGATAACAGCAAGGTTTTTGGGAGACGAGAAAAAATTCCAGGCTTCATCCAGCGAGATAGGCAGTTTTTGCACTGTTTTTAACTGATGCATAAATTGAATTTATGTGATCGTAGCGCTCCGAAGCAGGAGCTTTGGGGCTACTCCAACCAATTTGGGGGGATAAACAGCAACGGTGCTAATTGGTTTTTGCCAGCCTGTTTTCAAAAACCTTCAGGTAAAAAAAGGTAGCCATTTTCCTTGCCTGGTTTTTGGCTATTTGGGCGGTTTCCCCTTCAAAATGCTCGTCCAGCGTGGCAATCCACAGGTTGATCCATCTGCCGAAATGCTCCATTGTCATACGGTTCCCCATCCATTCATCCACTTTCTGGTGGGCTGTTTTCGGGTCGCCCTCAAATTTCTTTTTCACAAAAAACAGCAGGTTGCCTTCCCAAAAATCCGTCAGCTTTTCCAGGTGGGTTTCCCAGTCCGTGATGACTCCATTGAAAATAGGCCCCAAGGTTTCATCCTCCCTCACCCGGGCGTAAAAAGTCCTGACTAAAAAACCGATAGCTTCCCTGGAATCAAGTTGTCGTTTGAACATCATGCGGAATGAATATTTTAATAGATAGCGCCAAGGCGGTCAAATTATGTGCATTCGCTTTTTGCCCTTTGCTAATAGCGGTTGGCTAAAAAACCGGGGGCCATCAACGAAGGGACTAATTTTCGTTAAAAAACCGCTATGTCCTTATGTGCCGCAGCGAATTTTAACATATAAATGCGAAGAGGCCCAGCTAATAAATCTCGTTCTTTGACAAATTCTGTGGAGTAAGGAAACCGTTAAAACGGTTTAGCACATAACAGCTTGATGTTCAACCCACGACTCAAGTCGTGGGTTGAAAATTGGCTACCACTTTGAGCCGTTTTATCGGTTGGCCACAAGATTTGTCAAAGAACGTTTGACGACTTGGGACCCCTGGCAAAAAACCACCTGACCGCTGCATAAAAATGCCCCAATCCACCTGTCACCCGGTTGATGATTCTCAAAAACCAGATTGACATAAATCATCCCCCGGCCAATCAATGCAGGGTTATTTTGGGGAACTTTGAAAAGTTTGAAAACAACATCATGGAAAGAAAGACACTGAAAGAATTTCACTACAAACTAACCTGGCAATCAAGGATTTACACCATTGTCGTCCTCGCCACGGTAGCCTTTTCCCATTTCTTCCATGCCTGGGACAGCAACTGGGCCACTACGATTATAGCCGTGGTTGCCCTGGTGCTGTTTCTCGACTCGTTCAACCTTTCCTTCCACCGGCACCCCAAGATATGGAGATTGATCAAATGGAGTATTGTCCTGTTGGCACTCAGCCTGTTGCTGCTGGGTGCGCTTCAAAATAAAACACCATGAAAAACATACTCGTCGCAGTTGACTTTTCCTCCCTGACGCCCAAGCTGATAGAGGAGGCAAAAAAACTGGCAGCCAAATTCGATTCAAAAATATGGCTCGTCCACATTGCCAGCCCCGATCCTGACTTTGTGGGCTACGATGTCGGCCCGCAGTACATCCGAGACTCCAGGGCCAGCACCCTTCGCACGGAACACCGTGACCTCCAACAATATGCGCAGGCCATCGAACAGGAAGGTTTCGACGTAGAACCTTTGTTGATACAGGGACAGACGGCAGCCACCATCGTGGAGGAGGCTGGCAAGCTGGTGGCCGACCTCATTGTAATGGGTGCGGAGGATCACGGTAAAATCTTTGAAAAGATGTTTGGAAGCGTTTGGGAAGACGTGGTACGCAAGGCAAAAGTGCCCGTGCTGATTGTCCCTGGCAACTAGCGCCTGCCAGGGTGAAAGATAACCCGAAACCACCTGTGCCCCCTCAACGGATGAGATAATTGGCCAATAAAAACAACACGAGAAACACCCAGAGCGCATCCAGGAAGTGCCAATAAATACTGAGAAGCCGCAGTTTCAGGCGCTTTTCCGGGTCGGAAAAATAGACCAGCACCGTGACCGGCTCCTTCATCTGCAAGCGGGCTGCCCGGAGGAACAGGATAAGAAATGGCAAACCCGCTATCACGTGCGCAAAGTGAAGCCCCGACAGCACATATAGATATGATGCAGAATTGTTGGTGTTGACAAACACGTTTTGGGCAAACAACTGCGACCAGGCCACAAACTGCATCCCCAGAAAAAGCAGGGACAAAAAAATGGTGGCCAACAAGCACCTTTGATATAGGCTTGTGTTATCACCTTCATAAGCCTTTTTCGCCCGCCACATCGTCCAACTGCTTCCAAGCAAAATCAAGGTATTGAATCCAAACAACCACGGAATGGCCAGTGTCCCCGTATCGTTTTGCACCCGGTTGTAAATAAAGGCAATGGAAGTGGCCAAAAACAGGGCTACAATGGCAAACAGGGTGAGCATGAGCATCACGTTCCAGGGGTGGAAGGCGAGGTTGTCGTACTCACTGTAATGGGATTCTTGTTGTTTTGTCTGCTGCATGAACTTTAAATTATTGGACGTGAAGGTAAAACATGGAAGCGTTTAGGTGGTTCGCAGAAAGAACATGAAAATGAGAGACTGTTCATATAACTGTGTCATGGTAAAAACTAAATTCCTTCACAGTTAATAGAGCAAAGATGAAAGAATCAAAAGCATCAATTTTTCAGCCCTCCACCGAAAAAGAAGCCTTGCTCCGGCTGGGCGAGGCTGAGGAGAAATGGAGTGGGAAGTATCCCCTTCCCCCATAAAAAAAGAACTTTGGAGGGTTCTTTTTTTAGGAGGATAGAATAACCCTCATCGCATTGATTGAAAATTTTTGATGCAGTTAATTGAACATACCCGCCATTTATAGATAGTCACATATAAAATTGATTGGGACAAAACCCTAAGTCACTGACTTTCAATAAAATGACTTCAATGACCAATGACTTTTAATGACGATTGTCTATAATACAACAGATGACAACAAAGTCAAACCATTTCAAACCATTTCAAACCATTTCAAACCATTTCAAACCTTCAAACCATTTCAATAAGCAATGCCCACCTTTTTGAAAATAAAATGCAGCAGCCAGGCCGGGCCGATCAGCAGGAATTGAACGTCTTCGAGGAAGGAGGGCTTTTTACCTTCGATTTTGTGGCCGATGAACTGGCCTATCCAGGCAATTACGAAAATGGTGAGGGAAATGATCGCCAGCATCCCGGCATCCCCAATCGTCATTTCATAAATGGCATCAATGCCGTACAGCATCAACCCACCAATGACCACGAAACCCAGGAACATGGGCACGGAAAGCCGGAGGTAATAGACCAGGGCAGCGAGCAGGAGCACGGCCGCCCAGTTGGTGAACAGCCCACGTTCCACCGGAAAGGGGATGGCATAGAGAAGGCCCAGCAGGCTGAACATGATGCTCGGCACACAGATCCAGTGGATGAACTTGTTGATGCCGTTCTGGTGGCTTTCACCATATTTTTCGAGGAGGGAGTCTATTGCTTTTGCCATAAATCAAGAGTTTTGGTGGGCTGTGAATTTCTGCATAATGATACAATTTTCCTTTAGGTTGGCTTAGTATTTTTTTGTGCGGCCCCCTTTTTACGGAGCGCCTTTCCATAACTTTGCGCAGTTTGAGCCGTATAAATGGCTTTTTATCAAAATTCCCATGCAAATGTCAACCAGGATTTTTTTCCTACTGCTCATTTTCCCGATTGCGTTTTCTTGTAAAAATAATGATACGGCCCCTGCCGCTCCCGAGCAAGAAGCGGCGGCACCTGCCGATGCCAGGTTTGAACTGCTGCCTGCCGCCCAAACGGGGGTTCATTTTTCCAACACCATCAAGGAAGATTTCACCAACCACATCCTCATCAATTCCTACCTCTACAACGGGGGTGGGGTAGCCGTGCTCGATGTGAACAACGACGGCCTGCAGGATTTGTATTTCAGTGCTACCCAGGAGCCCAACCGCCTGTTTTTAAACAAAGGCAATTTCCAGTTTGAAGACATCACTGAAAAGGCCGGCGTTGCTGCCCTGGGCGGGGTGAAAACCGGCGTCACGGTGGTGGACATCAATGCCGACGGCCTCCAGGACATCTATGTTTGCCGCTCCGGTATGCAGCCTACCCCCGACCGGGCCAACCTCCTCTACATCAACAACGGGGATCTGACCTTTTCTGAAAAGGCCAATGAATACGGCCTTGCAGACCGTTCTGCTTCCAACCACGCCAATTTCTTCGACTATGACCTCGATGGCGACCTCGACGTTTACCTGCTCAACCACCCGGTGGCGTTCCAGGAGGTCAACCGGGTTACGGCCAAGGAAGTGGATGGCCAATATATCCGCAACAAAGACCCACTGGACGAATGGGAGTCCGATAAAATGTACCGCAACGACGGCAACGGCCATTTTACCAACGTGAGCAGGGAGGCAGGGATCAGCAACCGGGCCTGGGGACTCAGCGTCACCGTTTCCGACTTCAACAACGACGGCTACCCCGATATTTTTGTGGGCAACGACTACATCGAACCGGACCTGCTCTACATTAACAACAGGAACGGGACGTTCTCCGTGCAAACGGACCAATACTTCCGCCACATGAGCAACCACACGATGGGCGTGGACGTTGCCGACTTCAACAACGATGGCCTGGTGGACGTGGTGGCGCTCGACATGGTGGCGGAGACGAACCAGCGCCAGAAGGAACTGATGACCACCATGATACTCGACCGCTACAACAACCTCGTGCGGTTCCACTATGGCCACCAAATCATGCGGAACGTGCTGCAGGTGAACACAGGGGCCAACCCATCGGAGGAAGGGGCCGTATTCAGCGATATCGGCGTGCTGTCCGGTATCTGGAACACCGACTGGAGCTGGAGCCCCCTGCTGGCCGATTTCGACAATGATGGGCTGAAAGACCTTTACATTACCAATGGCTACCGGCGGGACATTTCCAACCTCGATTACCTCAACTATACCGCCCCCCAGGAACTGGCCAAGGGGCTGAACCAGGAAAGGTTTAAAACCATTGAAGACTACCTGAAACTGATTCCCACCACGCCCCTGCGCAACTATATGTTCAAAAACAAGGATGGGCTTGATTTTGAAAACATCAGTACCCAATGGGGTTTTGTGCAGCCTTCCTATTCCAACGGAAGTGCCTACGCCGACCTGGACAATGACGGCGACCTGGAACTGGTGGTCAACAACATCATCGGCGATGTTTTTATTTATAAAAACAAATCGGTGGAAAAAGGCGGTGGCAACTGGTTGCAGGTGAAATTGAAGGGCAGTGGCAAAAACCCGTTTGGGACGGGGACCAAAGTCCGCATCACCTACGACGGCGGTAAAACGCAGTACCAGGAGATGACCCCAACCAGGGGGTTCTTTTCCTCCTCCCAGCCAATACTCCATTTTGGCCTTGGCAATACTGCTTCCATTGAAAAACTGGAGGTCAGGTGGATGCCGGACGGAAAAGTCCAGAATCTCGGCAATGTGAAAGCCAACCAGGTGCTGACGTTGAATTACAACGATGCCCAACCAGGAAAATGGGAAACGCCAACCCCAGCCTCCCCACTCTTCAAAACAGCCTCCAACCTCGGCATCAACTTCCGGCACAAAGAGGATGAATTCATTGACTTCAACCGGGAAAGGCTGCTGCCCCACAAATTCTCCAATCTTGGCCCCAGCATAGCCGTGGGCGATGTGAACGGCGACGGCCTGGAGGATTTTTTTGTTGGCGGTGCCAGGGATCAGGCCGGGGCGCTTTTTGTACAACAACCAAACAGCACTTTTAAGCAAACACCCGGACAAGGCTGGGAGCAGGATGCCTCTTACGAAGACATGGGCGCTGCCTTTTTTGATGCCGATGGCGACAAAGACCTCGACCTCTACGTGGCCAGCGGCGGCAGCACCTACGATGCCAACTCGGCCAACTACCAGGATCGGCTCTACCTGAACGACGGAAAGGGCAGGTTTGCCAGAGCGGCCGATGCGCTGCCGCAAATAACAGCCAGCGGCTCTTGTGTGCGCCCCTACGATTTTGACAAAGACGGCGACCTGGATGTATTCGTGGGCGGCCTGGTGTCGCCGGGCCTTTACCCGACTGCCCCCATGACCTGCCTTTTGAAAAACGACGGCGGAAAATTCACCGAGGTTTGCGACCAGGTGTCGCCCGCCCTGCACCTGCTCGGCATGGTCAACGACTTCATCTGGGCCGACCTGGATGGCGACAAACAGGAAGAATTGATCGTGGCGGGGGAATGGCTGCCGGTCACCATTTTTAAGAACAGCAACGGAAAACTCGAAAATAAAACATCGGCCTTTGGCCTCGAAAACACAACCGGCTGGTGGAACTGCCTCGCCGCCGCCGACCTCGACAATGACGGGGACATGGACCTGGTGGCCGGCAACCTCGGCTTGAACTCCCGCCTGAAAGCGACCGCAACAGAGCCGCTTGAACTGTTTGCAAAAGATTTTGACAACAACGGCAGCCTCGACCCCGTGCTGGCCTATTACAACGGCGGCAAATTGTATCCCTTGCCCCTGCGGGACAATTTGATCAAGCAGATTCCCTCCCTCAAGAAAAAATTCGTGTATTACACCGACTACGGGAAGGCTACCCTGGATCAAGTTTTTTCTTCCTCCGAACTGGAAACATCCCAACACTACCAAGCCAAAACTTTTACCAGCAGTTGGTTTGAAAACAAGGATGGAAAGTTTTTGCAACACCCGTTGCCGACGGAGGCACAATTTGCCCCGATCAACAAAATACAGGTAGGCGATTACAATGGCGATGGTCACCAGGACTTGCTGATGGTAGGCAACAGTTCTTCTCCCGACGTGGAAACGGGCCGCTACGATGCCGGCAACGGCGTCCTGATACTGGGCGATGGCAAGGGCAATTTCAAAACAATGCCCAACCGGGACAGTGGTTTCTGGGCCACCAAAGAAGCCAGGGATTTGGAAAAAGTAAAGCTTGCCAATGGAAAAACCCTGTTCCTGATTGCCAACAACAATGATGTAATTGAAACATACCTATATTGACCCTCAAGGGTTTTTATTGATACCAGGTAAATGCATTGTATTGCTCACGCCGCCAAGTTTTGTGGATGGAAACAAGGTTGATAAGAAGTTTTATGAGGTTGATAAAAGGTTGATTATCAAATTTTATCAACCTCATAAAACCTAAATACACCATACACAAAACTTGACGGTTCGCAGTATAATATGGCTGATTGAAACCGCAACACTTATTTAATCAAAACACATAGAAACATAGACCACATAGCCAATTAAAATTTTATGCAATAAAATTTTAATTGCAAAAACTATGTGACCTTATGTGCCTATGAGTTTCGAAAATAGGTTTCAATAAAAACTGTTACATTCCTTTTAGTAACGGTTAAAAAATAACTTCCGAAAGTTTTGCTTACAAATCACCAAGATTTTTGAAAATCATGGTGATTTAGATGCCGGAGTTTTTTTTTTAAAATGTTCCTTATTAAAAACTTATTTTCGGCAGTACAAAATCACCATGATCCAACCCTCCCCCAGAAATCAAAGAACATTAAAAATGAAACCCCGACATTCGCACCATTAACCATTAACCATTAACCATTAACCATTATCCATTCCATTCAAAAAAACCGTCGCTATGTTAAAAAGAACCATTTTCTCCCTTTACGTTGCTGCAACACTTGTAGCCTGCGGCAACGACCAACCCGCTGACACCAGCAATGCCAAGCCCGTCTCCGCCGACCAAAACACGACCAGCAGTTCCATGTCGGAACTCAAGTCCAAAGCCCTGCAGGAAGATGACATTTATGGCCGGGTTTCCAATTCCCTCGGCACCCTGCAAAGGGAATACGAAGCCACCGTGAACCAACCGCCCAACGTGGGCGAAACCGGCGTATATGTGGACGACAAACTGAACATCGTCATCAAAAACGAAAAGGGCGGCGACACTTACGAGACTATTTTTAACATGAAAGACCTCAGCGCAGAAGACGGCGGCCTCAGCTTGATAGCCGACAAGCTGCCGGGTGAATTCCCCGGCCTGCGCATACAGGTGCTGGAAGGGCGGGAAGGCGTGAAAAAATACAAGAACCACCAACTCATTGCTGAAGAAAGGGCGCTGGAAATATACATGCCCCACCGGGAAAATATCGAACGAATAGTGCCCGCCATCGTGGCAGCACTGAATGTGGCGCACGGGAAAAACTGAGTTAAACTGCACGGCAATAGGTTTTCCCGAAAATCGGGACAGGTCGTGCATTTGAAAAAAAGCTGTTGGCTGTTGGCCATTAGCCTTTGGCCAACAGCCAACAGCAATTTACACAAAACCTACTGCCCGCCCTGTAGGGCTGAAAATCTATGCGAACGAACCAGTACCCGCATGTTCCCAGCAAGGTGCCAAAACCGTTGGAACACCATGAGGGTATTTTTTATACGAAACCGCAATTTCCTGAATGCCAGTATGTTCCGGAACATAAAATCTGATTACATTTGTCTTGTTTAAGCGTGGGTAGAGGCGGGATACACGAAATGGGGATATGTCTGAGTTTCGTGTATCCGATGTTCACTCCAATAATAAAAAATGAAAAGAAAAAGAATACACGTTTTAATCTCGATGCTATTCTCCACTTTGATTGGCTTCGGTCAAAATGGAAATATTAATTCTGTGATTATCAAAATAGAAGAAGGTAGTCAAAAGTATGAAACATTGATTGTTGAAAAATATAGTTCTGAAAGAAAAGGAAATACAGAACTATCAGTAGATTCTATACGGTTTCAATTTGAAATTAAAAAAATTGGAGATAGGGATGGATTCACGCTTTGGAGCTATTCCTCTCAAAATCATAGCCGTTACGTTGGGAACAATGAATTGATGAAGGTAGATACGAAAAACCGCTCATACAAGATTTTACCAGCTACCAACTATTTATGCAGCCCAGACGGTGAATATGTAAAATTAGAAAACTGGAAAGAGGATGTTTCAAGACTTAATTTAGATAGTGACTACTTTCAAGATGAAGGTTATTTTCAAAAGCTGATTTTATACGAATTGAAGCTTGTACATTTTTTAAGGGGAATGAAACTGGAATTCAACAATGCAATCAAGACAAAATCCTACCTTCTTATGGATAACGAAACGGGTGGGGGAAGATTTCACATGCCGACAGATGTCACTCTATCAATTGATGAGTTTAATAGCGATTCAACGCAAATAAAAGTAAAAGCTTCTCATCAGATAGACTATCAAAGCCTTTATGGATTTCCAGTTGAACTTATGATTCAAGGAGCTTTGAATAATAATCCAGGATTAACAAGAGAGGAATTAGAGTCTAAATTAATGAGAGAAATTGGAGTTGAAATATTTGAATTGAACCTTACGACCAAAGAACTATTGGAAGTTAATTCGGAATATTTGTGGGAAGTAGAAGAAGGAACTTCAATTTACCATAGATATGAATTAAGAAAAAAAGATTGAATACTGGAGTGAACATCGCATCCCTGCCAATCGCCCCTATGCGGGTCGGCTGACAGGGATGCTGACCGTTCGGCAAAACCAGAAATGAAAAAGTAAAATATAAAACCAAGATGACGGCAGGCACCCCCGAAACTGCCTCGCCAAGAAGTAGGGCGAAACTGCCGAAAGCGTCAGGACAGGTACCCAGGAAGTTCCGTCGAGTTGTATAAAGTAATCAATGGTGGTCACACTTGGCCTGGTCGCCCCGGCGCAAACACTAACCGAGATATGATTGCAGACCAGGAAATCTGGCGTTTTTTCCTGAAGCACAAATTGAACGAACCAAGCGCCACTAACGAGAACTAAGCCTTTTCCAGTTTTCAGTTTTTCCCAACCCAACCTCGGATGCCTTGAACGTGTCATTCACTGAAAACCGCAGCGCTCCTGGACGTACTTCAATAGAGATTGCCGATTTGTACGGAAGGGTTTTGGTGAGAAAGGAGTTGGCTCCCGGCGATTGGGGAAAGGACGTAACGTTCAATTTGAGTGGAATCCCGGCTGGTGGCTACTTTTTGATACTTGATGCCGGGGACAATGGCAGGACGTCTCAACGCTTCGTTGTTTTAAGGTAGAGGCTGCACTCAAAATCAGAGAAAACATTCAATACGGCAAATACTGAACCTGTCAGTGTTTGCCGTATTTTTGAATCTAAAATTTAGATTATGCACTTTGTAGATATAAAAAATGATATTGCCTTTCGGAAGATTTTCGGCAACGAAAACAAGAAAATCATCCTCATTTCCTTCCTCAACGCCGTGATGAAGTTAAAGGGCAAGGATGCCATTGAGGATGTGGAAATCCTCAACCCCTACCAACTGCCCATCATCAGGAACCTGAAAGCCTCCATCATTGACGTGAAGGCAAGGGACAAGAAGGGCAAGACCCACATCATCGAGATGCAGGTGGCCGAGCCAGACGGCTTGGACAAGCGGCTGCTTTACTATGCCAGCAAGGACTATTCGCAGCAAATCGAAAGCGGCGAATACTACACCGAACTCAAGCCCGTGATTTTCATCGGGATTTTCGACTTCAAGTTCACGGAAGGCAAAAAATACCTCTCGCACCATGCTGTTTGTGATGTTGAGGATGGTGAGCGGGTCATCAAGGACATGGATTTCTATTTTATCGAACTTCCGAAGTTTACGAAACCATTGGAAGAACTTGTGGAGGTTACAGACAAATGGATTTTCTTCATCAAAGAAGCTGAAAACTTGGAGGTCGTTCCTTCAAATGTGGACGACGAAGGATTGAAGGAGGCTTATCAAGATGCAAACAAACATTCTTGGACAAAGGAAGAATTGGAAGCCTACGATTATGCGGCTATGAGGGAGCAAGATGAAAGGGGTAAATTGGTTCAGGCAGAGAAGAAAGGGGAAGAGATAAATAAAGTTAAGACCGTATTAAAACTGCATAGCAAAGGAAAATCGCCCGAGGAAATTTCAGATTTATTAGACATAGAGATTGATGAAGTTATAGAAATAATAAAAAACCAAGCAAATGAATAAAATCGCCGAACAACGGATGTACGCCTATGACGCCGAAGCCAACCCGCAAGCCCAACGCACGGCGGCACAGCGTACATCCAGCCGTTCGGCAAAACCAGAAATGAAAAAGTAAAATATAAAACCAAGATGACGGCAGGCACCCCCGAAACTGCCTCGCCAAGAAGTAGGGCGAAACTGCCGAAAGCGTCAGGACAGGTACCCAGGAAGTTCCGTCGAGTTGTATAAAGTAATCAATGGTGGTCACACTTGGCCTGGTCGCCCCGGCGCAAACACTAACCGAGATATGATTGCAGACCAGGAAATCTGGCGTTTTTTCCTGAAGCACAAATTGAACGAACCAAGCGCCACTAACGAGAACTAAGCCTTTTTCCAGTTTTCAGTTTTTCCCAACCTCGGATGCCTTGAACGTGTCATTCACTGAAAACCGCAGCGCTCCTAGACGTTCTTCAATAGGGATTGCCGATTTGTACGGAAGGGTTTTGGTGAGAAAGGAGTTGGCTCCCGGCGATTGGGGAAAGGACGTAACGTTCAATTTAGATCGAAGGAAAAATAATCCCGATTTCACATCGGGATTATTTTTAAAAAACCCTTCCATTGCTGGGGTTTTCAAAATCAAAATGGTGAAGTTATTTTTTCATCGTTACTAAAGTGGAATCCCGGCTGGTGGCTACTTTTTGATACTTGATGCCGGGGACAATGGCAGGACGTCTCAACGCTTCGTTGTTTTGAGGTAGAAGCTGCACTCAAAATCAGAGAAAACATTCAATACGGCAAATACTGAACCTGTCAGTGTTTGCCGTATTTTTGAATCTAAAATTTAGATTATGCACTTTGTAGATATAAAAAATGACATCGCTTTCCGGAAGATTTTCGGCAATGAGAACAAAAAAATCATCCTTATCTCCTTTCTCAACGCTGTAATGAAGTTAAAGGGAAAAGATATGATTGAGGACGTGGAAATCCTCAATCCTTATCAACTACCCATTATCAAAAACCTGAAAGCCTCCATCATAGACGTGAAGGCGAGGGACAAAAAAGGCAAGACCTACATCATCGAGATGCAGGTGGCCGAGCCAGACGGCTTGGACAAGCGGTTGCTTTACTATGCCAGCAAGGACTATTCGCAACAAATCGAAAGCGGCGAATACTACACCGAACTCAAGCCCGTGATTTTCATCGGGATTTTTGACTTCAAGTTTACCGAAGGCGAAAAGTACCTATCCCATCATGCTGTTTGTGATGTTGAGAATGGGGAAAGGAAGATAAAGGACATGGACTTTTATTTTATCGAACTCCCAAAATTTGAAATGCAGTTGACTGAACTGAAAGATGTGACCGATAAGTGGATTTTCTTCATCAAGGAAGCGGAGCATCTGGAAGTCGTTCCGGTGAATGTGGACGATGAAGGGTTGAAAGCAGCTTACCAAGATGCCAATAAACATTATTGGACGAAAGAGGAATTGGAAGCATACGACTATGCTGCGATGAGAGAACAGGATGAAAGGGGGAAAGTCGAATTGGCTGAAAAAAGAGCTAAGACAGAAGTAGCCAAAAAAATGAAAGAATTGGGGATAGAAACCAATTTGATTGTTCAAGCATCAGGTTTAAGCGAAGACGAAATAAATGACTTGAAAAAAATTGCCGAACAACGCATCTACGCCTGTGCCGCCTTTTTGGGCGGCACAGGCGTAGATGCCACCGTTGGGCGTCAGAAAAAATAAATAATGAAAAAAAAATTACTCAGAATATTCGTATATGGATTATTACTGTTTGGGGTTTATCTGGCCTACATATTTTATGGCCAATTTATGGAGCACCAAAGAAAGGCCACTTACTATGAGAACCTCGTAGATACTTCCTCCCCAACTGTTACTGTGCTGCGAGATTCAATTTTGATAGGGTATCAAAATAGCAAGCGTACACTGCATATTTATGTGCCACCAAACTATAACAAGGATACATTTAATCGGTATCCTGTTATTTATTTTCTGGATGGAGAATCAGCATTTAATGACCTTGAGTTCATGGGGCCTGAATGGCAAATAGATGAAGTAATAAATGCTGCTGCGGATAAGGGAGACCCAACGGCAATAGTAATAGGAATCAATCAGGCGAAGGATAGAGATGCAGAATATACCCCTTTCGTAAATACGGATAATCCAGATGCACATGGAGCCTTATTTGCCATATGGGTGATTACAGATTTAAAAAACTGGGTTGACTCTAATTATCGAACAAAACCAGAAGCCAATGCAACAACTATAGGGGGTATATCACGTAGCGGTATGATGGCTTATTATATGTTGATGGCACACCCTGAAGTGTTTGGCAATGCTATCATTCAATCTCCTTCGATGTGGGTAGATTACGATAGGCTCATGGCCATGAATATCTCCAAAACACAATTAAGTGGCAAGAAAATAATGATAAGTGTTGGGGAAGACGAAGGTCAGCTAATGAAACGTCATGCAAGGAATATTTATGAAAAATTTAAGTCACAAGGACTAAATGACAATGAATTACGGTTTGAAATAATACCCGATGAAGGGCATTGGCATTTGACTTGGCGAAAGTCTTTTGCCTTGGCATATCCTTGGTTGATGCAATAGCGAGCAAACTTATCGTGTTAAGGATCGAAGGAAAAATAATCCCGATTTCACATCGGGATTATTATTAAAAAACCCTTCCATTGCTGGGTTTTTAAAATCAAAATGGTGAAGTTATTTTTTCATCGTTACTAAATTGAAGCAAGTAGCCTGAATAAAGGAAGGCAATTGAAATCAAAAATAAGGTCGCTCATGTTCTCTTGGTGCTGAAATGGTCTGTGGAAGTGACGGGGTGACTTCGATGTCGCCCCGTCACTTAACGGTAAATCAGCATTTACAGAGCATGAGCGAATAAGGTATTTACGAATAGAAGAAATGAAATGCTTAAAAAATCCAACAGCTAACAGAGCATCGCTCAACCCCGCTTTAAGGTGGAGTGGGCGTTTCAACACCGTTTTAGTTTTGAGAGTCCGGGTTATCAAACCCGGCAGTTCGGCGCCGGAACCGCCGGGTTTGATAACCCAGCCTCTCCACCTAAAAGTCTGTATTTCACCTTAAAGATAGGAAGAGCGCAAAGCATACCTGGCGTAGCCAGGTATGCGGGACGTTCTGCACCTTCAAATAAAAAGCGAAAAAAAGGCGAAAATGAAGTCAATACTCTTAACAATATCGATTTTGATTCCAGCGATTTTAATTGGGCAGAAAACAACAAAAATCAACAAGTATTCAATCGGACTGGAAATAAATGTTGGACATTCCTTTCCGAATTTCGACAAAGAGCAAGAGCAATGGAAAGGAACATTTTATCCAGCAGGGGGGATAAACGTATTGTTCGTTAACCGAATAAATCAAAAATGGATTACCGACTTGGGAGTGGGTATAACAGGATACGCCTTGACAAATCAGGGAAGTGTGGACAATTATGTTCTTGATTTTGCTTCCCCTACCATTTCATCAGGAGTAAGCTATAATTTTCTAAATCGGCATGGGCAAGAAAATTTCATCAAATTGACAAGTGGATTTCAATTAGGCTATCGGGGTACTTTCATAGATGAATTTGAAGATTATACCGTCAGGATTGAAGGCAATCATAAATTATATCAATTCATAAGACCTGAAATCGGAATCCGCAGATACTTTAAGCAAAGAATGAAGGGGTCTCGTTACAAAATGGCTTACGAATTTGGGACTTACTTTCGATATAATTTAAACATTCTGGGAACAGCGACAATAGAAGAGAATGATTTTGAAGTGACGTTGAAACCGAGAGGAAACATAATTGGCGGATATTTTAAGATTCTTTTCCCAGCAGGCAAAAAGCGAATAAGGCTCAAACCACAAAAAGAAAAAGAATTGCCCCCAATAATCTATAATCCAAGATATTTGAAATGAAGAAAGAAAATGGTGCAGAACAAAGCATGGCTGGCCATAGCGGGCAAAAGCCCGCTACGTCAGCCATGCAAACCGTTGGGCGTCATTCAACAAATCAGAAACCAGGAATTAATTTAGAGAGCAA
The DNA here is from genome assembly GCA_020636005.1 of Lewinellaceae bacterium. Lineage (GTDB taxonomy): Bacteria > Bacteroidota > Bacteroidia > Chitinophagales > Saprospiraceae > UBA6168. The sequence goes on along the minus strand of JACJYR010000004.1, from coordinate 231,985 downwards.
ACTTTCACAATTAGTAAATTTCACTAAAATTGAGTGAAATGCTACAATACAAGCATTGAATAATCAATATGTTTTAAAATTTAGTCAGAACTGGCTTTGTTGCATGAATCGATCAGACATAGCTTCGCTAATTTTCCGCCAACTTAAGCCACTCTTCTTGGTTTAGCAACAGGCATACCTTGGGCTGTCATTATATTGAGCACTTTTATTTTGATATCGTTTTCGGTTTTTTGGCTGCTAAATTTTCGGGAATATAGTCTATCGCCGTGGATGGTTTTATAGCGAAACATTTCCGTCTCTGATAAACTTCGTCGATGATAGCCTGTTTCAACTTTCCATTCCTTTATACCGATTTCATTCATTCGATTTACAGCAACATTTCGTGGATAATCAGGGATGTCATCAGGTACCTCTTCATACCATTCGATAGCATTGCTCCGGGGTGGAATGATGGGATTTATATCTCTATCGATCAAACCATCCCAGCATTCTACGTGATCGTATGCACCATCCAGACAGACATCTGTCACTTCTGCTTCCACCTGGTCAACCAGTTCTTCCAACTGAGACCCGTCATCCACGTCATTCAACGTCAGGGTGTGGCAATGAATGAAACCGGTTTTAGGGTCGACACCAAGGTGAAGTTTTCGCCATGTTCTCCGCTTTGAATACCCGTGTTTCCTGACTTTCCATTCCCCTTCGCCGTAAATTTTCAGACCTGTTGAATCAATAGCTATTACAATCGGGCCGCTACGGGGAATCTGATAAACAGCTATATCCAAGGCTTTTGCACGACGGCAAATTTGCGTGTACGATGGAATTTCCAAATCCTCTATGCCCATTAATTTGAGCAAACTTTGTGAAAAACCTTGTGTCTGTCTGTATGCCAGTTTGAACACAACCTTAAACGTCAAAAGTGTCTCTATGCAAAGGTCGCTGTACACGGGTTGGGCTCCTCTTTGGTTGGGCAGATCACTGTACCATTTGTCTGTCACCTCGTCACCGAAATAGATCGTGATATCTCCTCGGTTGATTAAGGCTTTGTTGTAAGCTGACCAATTGAGAACCTGATATTTTTCTTTCGGCTTGTCGCTTGTATGGTTATCCTTTTTTACCTTTGACATGGGCTGGTGTGTTTGTAGATTTAGTTGTGCAAAAACCAAATATACAAAACCAGCCCGCTTTTCATCCCGCACAATCTAAGCAGGATTCATGCAACAAAGCCGTCAGAACTTAAAAAAGGAAATATGAAAACATTTAGCTTATTCTTAATTTGCTTCACATTAGTTACTACACTTACTTGTGGACAATCAAATGATGAAAAGGAAATTAGAGAATTAGAAAAACATTGGACGGAATTGCTTGATAATGGAGATACAACAGCATTATTAAAAATCTGGTCGGAAAACTATGTTGTTAACAATCCAAATGGAAAAATTGTGACTCCTAAAGATATTGTCGCACTTATGAAAAGCGGACATAAATTTCCGGCAGTTGAAAGAATTATTGAAAATATCACATTCAATGAAAACGTAGCAATTGTAATGGGAAAAGAGTTGCAACAACCGTCAAATATGACCTCTAACCACGAAGAATGGATACCAAGAAGGTTTACCAATATTTGGATAAAAACTAAAAATGGATGGCAGTTAGCAGCAAGACAGTCATCAAAAGTATTTACTGAATAGCCCATGATTGGTTGTTTAAATATAAAAACGAACGCACAACAAAGTGTAAAATGGCAATAGCCGCCCAGTTGTTTCGAGTATATCCTTGCCATTTAGTTCTGGCATCTTTGCAAACTTGCCAAAACCTGTTGGTTAGCGGTTAATCTGCAATTTGTGGCAAGTTTTAACCGCAGCGTCATTTCCCACCCTCCCGCCAAGCCTTTCTTTTCTCAGTATCACAGATTACACCAACGGAACGATTTCCCAGCAGCCCAACGTCCGCATATTCCAATAATCCGCCAAATCCGGGATGCTGACCATCCACACCAAGCATCCAGGTACCACTCTCCATAAATTCCCCATGCGTTTAAGGAAGTAGTTTTCAGGCAGGTGGAGACATAATTTACGCTTCTATATACGCAAGGGACGTTTCTGGAAATTCCCGTTACGTTTACGGTGACGTGATTTACGTTTAAAGAGACGTGATTTACGTCTCCTGAGACCTAACTTACGTTTCGGGAGATTGATCTTACGTCTCCAGAGACGTAATTTACGTCTCCAGAGACGTAAGATACGTCTCGGAAGATTGATTTTACGTCTCCAGAGACGTAATTTACGTCTCCAGAGACGTGACTTACGTCTCGGAAGATTGATTTTACGTCTCCAGAGACGTGACTTACGTTTAATGAGACGTGACTTACGTCTTCATACACGTAAAGAGAGCTTTCAGAGGCCTTCTGTGAGCATATTTGGCCCAAAAGAAAAGGCCACCATGCCCGTGGGGCAGGGCTGATTGGTGCTGCTTAATTAACCCACAACTTCAGTTGTGGGGCTTTCGATAGACAAGCATCAGGCAACGGTTTTAACCGTTTTACGGCCCAAAACCGATAAATCGGTTGATTAAAACGCCTGTTTGTATCCCCACAACTGAAGTTGTGGGTTGAAATTTCAGAACCAATCAACCCTGCCGGTGGGGGCAAGACTGCACTAACTCTTATAAAAATCCAAAAAAAAAGCCCGGTTGAATCATTTTTCAACCGGGCTTTTTTTATTCTAAATAATACGTCTCCTCGGCAGGCTTCAACGCCCGTTTCATCCATAGCGGCCTTCGCAATCCATCCGGACCAGGGGCAGGCCTCGCCATTTTCAGCCATTCCCGATAGACTTCCATGCTCTTGTTGGTATCCACGAAAATGTCGCCGTAATGGTCGCCAGGCTGTGCCCGTTCGATGCGTACTTTTTGGTGCCAACAGTGCATCCCGGAAATAGGGTCGGGGTGGACTGGGAAGGTGATATTCTGGTGGACGCCGCCATCGCTCCAGAAGATGCGGGCGCTGTCCTTGTCGCCGCTTTTGAAGGGGTTGATGCCAGCCAATTGTTTCATTTTCCAGCCGCCTTTTCCATCGTCCTCGATGCTCACGGTGGCGGTGGCCCAACGGTTCCCGGCAGGGTCGGTCGGCCTGCGCCAGCGTCCCAGGTGGTGCGAACAGGCAACGATGCCTGGCTTCATGCCTTCTGTCACCCATACTTTGTCCACGAAGTAGCCGATGTCGGTATTTATCCGCAACAGGTCGCCAGTCTGTACGCCGAATTTTTTGGCATCCGAGGTGTGCATCCAAATCGGGTTGCGGTTGGCGATTTCATAGAGCCATTTGGCATTGCCGCTGCGGGAGTGGATGAGTGTCGGCAGGCGGAAGGTGGGCACGAGCGGGTAGTCGCCTTTCGAGCGGTCCATTTCGTCTTCATGGATGTGGCTTTTGATATATTCAGGGATGGCGTACTCCGGCCATTTCCAGTCTATCATCGTTTGGCTAAAGAACTCATTTTTGCCGCTTGGGGTCGGGAAGCCTTTCATGGCCTTCCCCCCGATCATCACGCCGATGGTCTTGCCTTTTTTGGTGATGGTTCCGGATTTTTCATCCACCTGGGCATCCTGCAAATCTGCTTTTTTCAACTCCTCTTTATTCACTTCGTAAACGGCAGGTTCGACCACAAAAGCACCGTATTTGCGCATATAATCCAACGGTGTCAAACCCTCTTTGGCAGCAGCTTCCGGCAGTCCTTTTGTATGTTCAAAAATATACTGGTAGTATTCGTCAACGGTGATGCACTCGCCGGGGCGGTAGGGCGATTCGAAGTGTTTTTTGATGCCCAACGAGCCATCCGGGTCAATGCGCCAGGAAAGCTGAATCCAAAACTCGTCCTCTTCCCAAACCTCGCCGGGGTTCACTTCATAAGTGAACTGGAATGGCCGCCCATCCCGCCTTGCTTTTTCCCTTAAAACAGGTTGGCGGTAGGCAATCCAAACCCCGGCATGGGTCTCGTAGCTGTTCAGGTCGTGGCGTTCGCTGGCCAGGCCCATTGGCAGCACATAATCGGCGAAAAAAGCTGTCTCGCTCCAGGTAGGTGTCAGCGCAGCGTGGAGGCCGAAGCATTTTTCATCTTTAAATGCCTCCATCCACATGAAGCCATCGGGGTAGGTCCAAACGGGATTGAACACACGGGAGAAATAGACATCCATAAAGCCCCTGCCTTCTTTCAGGAAATGGGGCAACAGCATGGACATTTCAAAATAAGCCAGCGGGTATTCCTTCGGAAAATGCAGCTCGTTCCAGAATTTCTGTGCGGGCGGTTTGTCAAAAAACTCAGGGTGGAATTTGTTCCAGGTATTCGGCGAAGTGCCGCCGACGGCGCCCACCGAACCGGTAATGACATTCAGGAAATGCAGGCAACGGGCCACGGCCCAACCGCCGAGGTTGCCGGAGCCGGCGCTGCGCCAGTTGTGCGTGGAAAGGCGGGTGCCGGCCTCGCCGATGATCCTCGCTACCTCTACCACCTGCGATGCCTTCACGCCGGTTTCTTTTTCGGCAAATTCGGGGGTATATTCTTTGTAAACGTCAATCAGCGTTTCGATGAAACTGTCAAACGTCTGTGGTTTTGCCGGATGGACCTTCTCCATGTATTCATCCCAATTCGTCCAGTTTTCCAGGTATTCCCGGTTGTACCAGCCTTTTTGCAAAAGCAACCGGGCGATGGCCAGCAACAAGGCAGCCTCCGTACCGGGATAAGTCGGCAGCCAATGGTCGGCCATGCTGGCGGTATTGGACAAACGGGGGTCGAGCACGATGAGCTTGGCTCCGTTCATTTTGCCCTCCATGATTCGCTGGGCGTGTGGGTTGAAATAATGACCGCTTTCCAAATGTGCCGAAATAAGCAGAATGGCTTTTGCATTGGCGTGGTCGGGCGAGGGCCGGTCGTGGCCGTACCAGATGGCATAGCCAAATCGTGCTCCCGAGGAGCAGATATTCGTATGGCTGTTGTGGCCGTCCACGCCCCAGGATTGCAGCACCCGGTCCATGTATCCCTCGTGGCCGGGCCGCCCGACGTGGTAAGCCACTTCGTTGTTGCGGCCTTCGATGATAGCTTTGCGGATGCGGCCAGCGATGTCGTCCAGCACAGCATCCCAACTTACCCGCTCCCATTGCCCGGCGCCCCTTTCGCCGACTCTTTTCAAGGGATAGAGGATGCGGTCGGGGTCGGTAATCTGGTTGATGGTGGCGGGGCCTTTGGCACAGTTGCGGCCACGGCTGCCGGGGTGCCAGGGGTTGCCCTCAAATTTCCTGACCTGGTCCGTTTCCTTATCAATATAAGCCAGCAATCCACAGGCACTTTCGCAGTTGAAGCAGGTGGTCGGCACGATGGAGTAAGTTTTTTTCTCCTTTTTCGGCCAGGCTTTGGCTTCGTATTCTGTCCATTCATCCCATTGGTCGGGCGGTGGGTATTGGGTCAGGTCGCCAGGTTCGGTCAGGCTGTTGACAGAAGGATCGTACTCCTCGCCTTTGTGCAGATCGGGGATGAGGCCGATGCCTTCGGCCAGTTTTTCGATGAAGGTTGGTTTGTGCTGGTAACCCATTGAAAGCTTTATTTTTGTTAGTTTTGTTGATTCAATTTTTGAAATAACACGATGGCAAAAGATATTTAACACGAACTCGTTAAAGCGGCACTTATCAAGGAAGGTTGGACAGTGACCGACGATCCTTTGATTGTAGAAGCAGGCCAGCGGAAAGTCAAAATTGATTTAGGGGCTGAACGTATCATTGGAGCTGAAAAAGATGATCAAAAAATTGCGGTAGAAATTAAAAGTTTTCTTGACGATAGCCCTTTGGCTGATTTGTATGAAGCAGTTGGCAAATTTGATTTTTATCATTTTGCCCTTCAAAAGAAAATGCCTGAAAGGGTCTTATTTTTGGCGATGCCCAAAGATGCCTACGAAGAAATTTTCTTTGACCCATTCTATGAAGAATATCGCCAATTGCACAAACTTAAACTCATAATTTACCATCCTAAAGAAAAATCAATTTTGAAATGGATAGTTCAATAAAATACAAATCAATCGTCCGCTCAATAATAGAAGAATATGGCTCCATAAAAAGCCCTTCATCAGCTATTACCCCACAAATAATCATGGATGAAGACAGGGGGCAGTTCATGCTGCTTGCCAGCAATTGGCATGATGACTCAAGGTCCTATGGCCCGTATCTCCACCTGCAGGTGAACAATGGAAAAGTGTATGTCCAGTACAATGGCACAGATATACACATTGCCCAGGAACTTGTAGCTAAAGGGGTTGCCAAGGATGACATCGTTTTAGAATTTCAAGCCCCCTATAAGCGGGAACATACAGGATATGCCATTGCATAGCTTTCCATTCTTATGCCCGTCCCTGCAAAATCCGGTGCCAGTACATCCAGGGCAGCACATGTTTTTTCAGCAACCACATACTGTACCTTTCCTTTCCCTGGTCGAATGGGAACGTCTCCATTGGGTTGTTGTCATAGTCAAACTCCGCCAACACCAGTTTGCCATAGCCTGTCACCAATGGGCATGAACCATAGCCGGTATATTTACCGGTCAGGGAGCCACCATTCTTGACGTGCAGTAAATTTTCTACCAGCACCGGCACCTGCTTGCGGACGGCAGCCCCAGTTTTCGCATTGGGTGTGTTGGCCACATCGCCACAACTGAAAACATTGGGGTAGCGCTTGTGCTGCAAAGTGAATTTATCCACGTCCACCCAGCCTAAGTAATCATGGGTCAGATCGGCAGGGCTGCATGGGGTGCCTTCCGACAGGTCGGGGTGTTGGATAGCCAGTTTGCTGAACTTGATAAAGTCGGGCGCACTTTGCGGCGGTGTAACATGGATGAAATCAAATGCCTGCTCGACCCGCTGGCCATCTGCGTTTTCAAACCAGGCCAGTTTCTTTGGCCCGTCAATTTCCACCAGGTTGTGCTTGAAATGGGTCTGGATACCGTATCTGTCGATCACCTTATTTAAGGTGTCGGCGTATTTTTTTATCCCAAAAATAACCCCGCCACCAGAATAAAAATGGATGTTGGATTTATCCTTCAGGCCATGCTTCAGGAAATAATCGCCTACCAGGTACGTGATCTTCTGTGGCGCCCCGCCGCATTTGATGGGCGTGTTCGGGTTGGTGAAAATGGCGTTCCCGCCCTTGAAATTCCGAAGGAGTTCCCAGGTGTAGGGCGCATATTTGAAAAGGTAGTTGCTGGTGACACCGTTCTTGCCAAGTGTTTCTTTCAGCCCTTTTACTTTGTGCCAATCCAGTTGGATGCCTGGTGCCACGACCAGATAATCGTAGGTGTGCTTATCGCCGCTCTTACAGGTCACCTGGTTTTGTTCAGGTTCAAACGTTGCCACAGCATCCTTTATCCAGGTGGCACCTTTTGGAATGAAGTCCTTTTCGTTCTTCACCGTGTCGTTGATGTCGAAAGTGCCACCCCCGACCAGTGTCCAGGCGGGTTGGTAATAGTGTTTGTCAGAAGGTTCGATAATGCCGATTTTCAAAGATTTATCCTTGATGAGCAATTGCGAGGCAGTGGAAAGGCCGGCATTGCCGCCACCGACTACAAGGATTTGATAATGTGCCATGATAATTTTTTTTTTGTGAAAGGATAATCCAGGATTTAAAGGTCAGATGGTCATCAACTTAGCTGTATCCTTTGCGGGGCTTCCACCCATATTTTTTCTGTGATGTAAATGCCGATTAATACAAGTAACCCTGCCATGGGTAAGGCGAAAGTTGCCCCACTGAGCAATGTACCGAGCGGAATCAAGTTGCCGACCATCAGCGCACCCCACCAGAAAAGGCTGGAATAACGACCTTTGGTGATCATGTTTACCACCAGTTTGGCATCTTCGGTTGGGTGGGTCATGGTCAGTTCCACAAGCATGGTCAGTAGGTTGAGCCCCAATGTCACATAGAGTGTGTTTGTCAAAAACATATTCCAGTTGGTGGGCAGACCACTGAAAAAACCTATCAGCGCAAAAACTGCTGCCCCTGCCATGATACTGTGTACCATCATGTGGAGCGCCAAAGCTGGGCTTTGCCAAAAATCCCTTCCTTTTGCCTGGGCAAAAAGGAAAGCCGTATAAACAGCCGTCAACACTGCTGCTGCCGCCGATAAAAACAGGGAAACTGCGGCCACCGATTCCCATTGGAAAATGGACGAGACCAGCAACAGTGTCAGAAAACCGCCGAATGCCGTAATCGAATATCCGCCCTTCACCAGCCAGCTCTTCCACTGCGGGCGCAGCAGCACATACACAAAACGCTTGGGCTGATCGAGGTCTTTTACAAGCAGGGCGCCGGTGGCTACCAGGAAAATGAGGGCAACGATGACCCCAAATGCCAGCATCCCAATCAGGGCCAGCGAATCCAGGCCCAGTTGTTTCTGGAACAACCAACCAATAAAAGGCACGAGAAAAGCCCCGGTAGAAATGGCCTTCGTCCAAACATACCCACTGACCTCCCATCCCCAAAGTATGCCTTTGTTGGGCGCATCATACACCCGGCGGGCATCGCCCATTTTCACATCTATGGATTTCAATCCGTTGTTGGTGTTTTGCAATTCTGCATTGGAAGTGGAGGAACCATTGTTCGACATGGCAGCCGTCACGATGTCGCCACCCGAAAAGGCAAGTTTTTCCGTTTGGTGGGCAAAATGGCCGACGCCCCTTGTTTGTGCGCCCCAAAGGGTGTAGTCTTTTTTCTCGGTGGCAATGGGGTTCAATGAGCTTTCGTCACCGTCAATATAAAATAGGTTGGGGTGCGTGCCTTTGGCAGCTTTTCTCACCGTCACCGTCTCACGGGCAAGCAGTTCCGAAATTTCCGAATTGGGGTTGTCCATGTCGCCGGAGATGATGGCGTGTTCGGGGCAGATGTTGACGCAGGCAGGTTCGAGGCCGATGTCAATGCGGTGGGCGCAGTAGTTGCACTTGGCAGCAGTGTGCGTATCCGGGTCAATGTAGAGGGCGTCGTAGGGACATGCCTGCATACAGGATTTGCAGCCGATGCAACGGTTTTTATCAAAATCTACGATGCCATCAGGCCGGAAATAGAGAGCCTCGACGGGGCATATTTCAACACAAGGTGCATCGGTGCAGTGGTTGCATCGCATGACGGAAAAAACCCTCCGGGTATTCGGGAATTCTCCTTTTTCTACTTGCTTGACGAAGGTGCGGAAAACGCCAACCGGGACGTCGTGCTCTGATTTACAGGCTGTTGTGCAGGCATGGCAGCCTATACATTTTCGGTTGTCGATGATAAAACCATACTTCATGAAGTGCGTTCGTTTTGTTGTTCAACTTTCCTGGGCGTAAATAAAGTGCAAACTAAATCCGGCAGTGGTGATATTTGTCACTTTTGGTAGGAACTTTTATTTGCGAAAGGATCTCGGCACCAACCCGGAGCGGCAAAGAAAATCATTTGGCCGTTACCCCCCCGCACAAAATATTTTTACAAGGCAAACAGGTGGATTGGAAAAAAATCAATGGCTACTGTAACCTAAATTAGCGGATCAAGTATAGTTTTTTATCTTTGCGGGCTTTTTAGGAAAGCACCTTACATTTCAAATAACTCAATACCAGAAAGTTCCATGCGGACCAAACTCTCCCAGTTCAACTACGAATTCGATAAAAATTTAGTCGCCCAGTATCCTGCCCCTAACCGGGACGAATCAAAGTTGATGGTACTCCATCGTGATACTGGAAAAATAGAACATAAAATTTTCAAGGATCTCCTTAGCTATTACGACGATGGCGACGTCATGATCTTTAACAACACCAAGGTTTTTCCTGCCCGCATGTACGGTAAAAAGGAAAAAACTGGTGCCAAGATCGAAGTCTTCCTGTTGAGGGAACTCAACTCGGATCAACGCCTTTGGGACGTGCTCGTTGACCCCGCCCGCAAAATTAGGGTAGGCAACAAGCTCTATTTCATGGATGACGATGGCAACGAAATCCTGGTAGCAGAGGTGGTGGACAATACTACTTCCAGGGGCCGCACCATCCGCTTTTTATTTGACGGCCCGGAAGAAGAATTCCGCAAAAACCTCAATTTTTTGGGCAATACGCCCCTCCCGAAATATATCACCCGAAACTCCGAAGATATTGACAGGGATCGTTACCAGACGGTCTATGCGAAGGAACCGGGCGCCGTTGCAGCGCCGACTGCCGGCCTTCACTTCAGCCAAGAACTGATGAAAAGGCTCGAAATTAAAGGGGTGAATTTTGCAGAAGTCACCCTCCACGTGGGACTTGGTACCTTCCGTACCATTGACGTGGAAGACCTCTCCAAGCACAAAATGGACGCCGAATATTTTAAAATCAGCCAGCCTGCCGCTGACATCGTCAACAAGGGCAAGCTGGCGGACAAGCGTATCTGTGCGGTTGGGACCACTTCCATGCGGTCAATCGAGACAGCCGTTTCAGCCGGCAACCTCTTGAAACCTGCCGAGGGCTGGACCAACCTTTTCGTCTATCCGCCCTACGATTTCCACATTGCCAATGCAATGATCACCAATTTCCATTTGCCAAAATCCAGCCTCCTCATCATGGTCTGCGCCTTCGGTGGCTACGAACTGGTGATGGAAGCCTATGAACAGGCTGTGAAAAACAAGTACCGCTTTTTCAGCTACGGCGATGCGATGATGATCATTTGATGGCAACCAGCGGTGGAAGAATGTGGGGTGTGGCAGCGGGATAACTAAGGATCGAAGGAAAAATAATCCCGATGTGAAATCGGGATTATTTTTAAAAAAACCTTCCATTGCTGGGGTTTTCAAAATCAAAATGGTGAAGTTTTTTTTTTCATAGTTACCAAAGCACCAAAAAAATAAGCGGCGAAAGATGATGAATCTTTCGCCGTTTATTTTTTTACCAACTATCAACTGCCATAGAGCTTAGGTGGAAAAATTTTGTAGCTGCGCCGCCGAGCAAAAGTTAGGAGGAAACTTCTAATCCCTACTAACTTGGCCACTTTCATTATCCAATCATCTCCTTCGAAAACCAGGCTTAGGGGGGGCGCTTGGCAAAGCCCCGCCACCTGCAAATCCAGGCATCTTCGACATTTTGTGCATCATTTTACGCATTTGGTCAAACTGCTTGATGAACAAATTGATCTGGTTCAAATCCTGGCCGCAGCCCTTGGAGATCCGTTTTTTCCGGCTCATGTTCAGCAACTCCGGGTTGCCCCGTTCCTGGGGGGTCATGGAGAAGATGATGGCCTCTACTTTATTGAGGGCTTTGTCGTCGAACTCCACGTCCTTCAAGGCTTTTCCTACGCCCGGTATCATGTTTATCAACGACTTCATGTCGCCCATTTTCCGTATCTGCTTAATCTGGCTGAGGAAGTCGTTGAAGTCGAATTTATTTTTGATGATTTTCTTTTCCAGGCGCTTGGCTTCTTCCTCGTCGAACTGCTCCTGTGCCTTTTCCACCAGCGACACGATGTCTCCCATGCCCAAAATCCGCTGCGCCATCCGGTCGGGATAGAACACGTCGAGCGTGTCCATCTTCTCGCCCATGCTCACAAACTTGATGGGCTTGCCGACGGTGTATTTGATGGACAAGGCCGCCCCACCACGGGTATCACCGTCCATCTTTGTCAGCACCACACCGTCGAAGTTGAGGCGCTCGTTGAAGGTCTTTGCCGTGTTCACCGCATCCTGGCCCGTCATGGAGTCCACCACAAAGAGCGTCTCATTGGGCTGGACGGCCTCCTTGATGTTGGTGATTTCCTGCATCATCTCCTCGTCAATGGCCAACCGGCCGGCGGTATCCACGATAACGACGTCGAAACCATGCGCCTGTGCGTGGGCAATGGCTTTCAGGGAAATTTGAACCGGGTTTTTGTTTTCTATTTCCTTAAAAACCGGAACCTTAATCTGCTCCCCAATGACCGTCAACTGGTCAATGGCTGCCGGGCGATAGACATCGCAGGCTACCAGGAGCGGCTTCTTCTGCCTTTTTGTTTTGAGGAAATGGGCCAGCTTGCCGGAAAAGGTCGTTTTACCAGAACCCTGCAGGCCGGAAATCAGGATGACGGACGGGCTGCCTTTGAGGTTGATGCCTGCCGTTTGACCGCCCATCAGTTCGGTCAATTCATCCTGCACGATTTTGACCATCAACTGGCCGGGACGCACCGATTTGAGGACGTTTTCGGAGCCAAGTGCCTTTTCTTTTACGTTTTCGGTGAACTGCTTCGCAATGGCATAGTTCACGTCGGCGGCCACAAGGGCACGGCGTATCTCCTTGACGCTTTCAGCGATGTTGAGCTCGGTGAGTTTGCGGTCGCCGGTCAGCGACTTAAAGGCGAGGTCGAGGCGGTCGGATAAGCTTTCAAACATTTTTTAAAGTTCTATTGGCTGCTTCCCCGCTTAGGGAAAGTACAGGTGGTTTGTTTTTCAAAGGCCGCAAATATAAAGATTTCAACGGCAAAGTTTGGAAGGATAAATTGTCCCTGGAATCAACTAAAATAAACAGGCGGCACCCGCAAATCTGCTGATGCCGCCTGGATTAACGTGGAGAAAATTTAATGTAAAACTATTTTGCCCTGCCCATTGCCCCAACTGGTTTCCATGCTGTAAATGTAAAGGCTGGGGCCAGGAAGATCGCCTGCGTTTATCACCAACGACTGCACCCCTTTTTCATAAATGGCTTTTTTGGTCAAAACAACCTTGCCGGACACATCGCTGAAGGTGAAAGTTACCATTCCTTTTTCAGGCAGGTAAAAAGGCAAAGCCGTTGTTTCATCAAAAGGGTTCGGACGGGCAGGGTAGAGCAGGGTGTATTCCCCGCCGGGCTTCTTGGCTTGGAATAAAAGCTGGACGTGCATGAACCTCAGATTTTCCGAGTAAGCCTCATCTGGCAGGGCTTCTTCGTCCAGGTGCAACCAATCGCTCACCCGCCCATCAGTACGGGCTTTAAAAACCAGGGAAAAAGCGGGCTTGTTGCCTGGCATGAAAGGGGTCAGGCTGTTCCAGCTTGTTCTTAACCCACCTTTCCCAACCTCCTGCAAGTTGAAGTTTTCTTTGGGGACAAAACCTGGTACCAACTGCAGGAATTCGGCTTGATCTGGCTCGAAAGCAAGGGCAAACTGCCAGCCAAGCACCGGAATTTTATCCGCATAAAAAGGAAGGGTAAAAATTTCGCCTGCTTTGTACGGGATGTCATCTACGGAAAAAGGGTAGGGGCCTGCGAGGTCCCGGTCAACTGGCCCGCTGCTAAAATTGGGCACGACACTTCCATTAAGGTCGCCTGTTTTTATGCCAGTAAAATTCAGGTTGGCCGGGCTGCCGGAGCTGCTTGCTGTCATGGTTTCGGGAAAGGGCGGATCAAATGGATTGCCGGGGTTGGGGAACACATACCCAGCCGGCACAAACCGCCAGGAGGTATTGTTGGGGAAACTTTGGATGATGTTGAGGATCAACTGCCGGATGAGTACGGCATCAAAGGTGGTCACCGTTTTGCTGTTGTTTACATCGGCGGCAATGATCTTGTAGGGGCTGTTCAATGGTTGTACGCCAAGGATGTGCTTGTTCAGCAATACGATGTCAAAAGTGGTGACGCCGTTCAGTGGGTCATTGTTTTTGTAAGGGGCAACCGTAGCGGGCAAATTTTGGGAATAAACCAGATAGAATCCGTTCGCATCGGTTAGGGAAGTCCCGGTCTGTCCGGCTACCTCTACATTTGCAATGCCTTCATTTTCAGGTGTTTTTATAAAACCGCTGATGGGAAAATCATCCAATGGTTCACATTCAAATTGAAAGGAAGTTTTTATTATCTCCAACCCGGCGGTACAGCTGGCCTGGTTGCCGGCGGCATCCGTCACGTACAAGGTTGCCGTTCTAAGGCCTAAACTATCACAAGTGAAGGTTCTCAGCGTATCATAAACATTGCTGGAATAGGAAAACCTCAGCGTTCCCGGGCAGTTGTCGGTGCTGAAGTTGTTCAGATCCGATGCGTTTACCACCGTTATGCCATCGGGTGGGATCAGGTCTATGTCAAGTCCGGCCTGGCAAACTGCCGTCGGTGGTGCACAATCCTCTATCACCAGGGTCGTTTCGCACGATTCCTGGTTGTTGCATTGATCCAGGGCTACATAGCGTACAGGGTAGCTGCCGGGCGCCAGGTCCTGGTGCGGGCCGAACCCCATGGCCCATCCCCCGGGCCGCAGCAGTTGGGCAGTAAGGGAAACAATGGGGCTGCAATCGTCAATAGGCGGAGTGGGGAGGTAGTAGCCTATATTGCAGGTTTGATCGTCCACACAAACAGATGCTAGTTGGCATTGATTTGAAAAAATGGGATCCACATAGTCAATTACCTTGATGACTTGCTGGTAAGTAATGTAGCCATCCCAGGGTTCGCTGTCCGGATCGGTGTCGATGCCGGTCGCCGTTTGTGCATCTGCCGGGCCAGGTTGGGAGTTCTCTGTCCAGCTATCCCGGAACGTGTGGTTGTCGCAGTCGCCATCGCCATCCAAATCGCACGCAGGGAAAGGGAGGCCGAGCAGACTTTCGGGCTTTTCCGCTACCTCATCATCCAACGAATCGCCTGCTACACACGCATTGGTCACTACCCAGGTTCTGATTATTTTGTAACACGCATCCTGGACGACGGTGAAAACTTCATCCGAGTAGGTCACCTGGATGTTTTCGCAATCGGCGCCGTGGACAACCGGTTCCCCAAAATCTGTTGTGCCGGCACTGCATGTTACCGTTGTATCTGCCGGAAACTCAACGACAAAATCCGAAACAGTGGCCACCCCAATGTCCTGGATACAATGCTGGGTTTGGCCGTTTGCTGTCACCGACATGGTACGGAACAGGTGGCCACTGGAGCAGGTATCTATCATTTGGTCAACGGTTTCGGTGATATTCAGGAAGCCGCAATTGGCATTGAGGACAGGCTGGCCAAACTGCTGAAGAACGGATGTCTCCCCTGCATCCAGGGCAGGTTTAAGTTCCTCCCGATAAAAATTGCAGTTTACGGTAGTGTTATCGGGGCAGGAGGCTATCACATTGCTGTTAAAAGATAAAATGGAGGTGCCATAGCCTATGTTGCCACAGTCGTCGGTAGCCACATACACCAAGTTGTAGGAGCCGGCAGATACAGGAACTTCCAGGATCCCCCCATCGGTATAGAGCGTGTCCCAGGGCGTCCGTATTTCAACATCAAAGCCGGAGCACTCATGCAGCAGGTGGATGGGTGGCAGGGTGATCGATGGCCCGCAATCCGTGAGGTTGCTGGCAGGTATCATCGGGGGTACTTCAAATTGCGGCCCTGCTACATCTTCAATGAGAATGGTCTGAATAAGGATCCGTTGTTCGTCTGTGCAAAAATCAATGACTTTCCACTCCCGCTCAATTTTATAGCGTTCCCCGCAAATATGGGTGACCGAATCGGTATAAAACATGACAATGCTGCAAGTAAGGCCAGCAGGGTTCAGGCCATTGATGGTAGGCACCCCCGTCCGGCTGGTATCGGCCAGTGCCGGATAGGACAATGTATCGTTGCAGGAAAGGGGCGGCTCATCTATGCCGTCAAAATCGGGCGGGAAGGTGAGGTCGAAAATACTGACCCGAAGGGCGGTGATGGTTTGCTGGCAGGTCGTCACCTTGTCAAAAATATTGGTGACTTTCCAGTTGCGGTGTACCTGAAAGGCAATGTTGTCCCCGTTACAAAAGGAATTCAGCAGGACATCTGTATAGGTGATGGTGTAGTCGCTTGAATCCAGGCAGGTTTCGACCGAGGCAGTGCCCAACTGCCCAGGTCCGTAGGGTTCATGGCAAAGTACGGTATTGTTTGGCGGGCAGGTAATGGTTTGGCCAATGCTGTCCGGCACCACGAGAATGGAGCCCCAACAATAATTACCGGAATAATTGTCCTCCACCTTGACCGTCCAATCAGCGCCCAGGAAGCTGAGGTCAACAATATTGCCGAGGTATCCGCCTTCAGGATTGATAATGTCAACTGAATATGCTTCTTCGCAATCGTATGGACCGCCCTCCAAAACCATAAAAGGCGTTACTTCCCTCGTACAATCCTGGCCCAGGTAAACGGTCACGAAGTCATCGCAAACCAGGGTATAGGTATTCGGTTCCACCGTGACGATGAAAGTGCAGGAGTTTACATTGCCATCCAGATCGATGACGGTGAGATCGACCGGTGTGTTGCCATATTCAAAAGGAGAGGTCGGCCCCGGGGTGAAAGAGAAATTAGCCACCGTAACATCGTGGCTCCAGATGAGCGAATCAAATTCTACAAAAGCAATGCACTGGCCCGGATCCGGGTGGATAGTGAGGTCGGCAGGGCAGTTCAGTGGAAGAAAAGGGTCGCCGCACGTGGCTTTCATTCCCCATGGTAAAAGCACTAAACCAAATGCGGCAACGAGGTGCCTGAAAAAGTTTGTTGTGTAAAAATTGTAAAAGATCATGGGATGGATATTTTGAAAATGAATTGAAAAAATAAAATGACCGTCTTTTGTTTAAACCCCAAACTGGCTCAGGGCTTCTTTTGCAATGGTTTCAAAGACAAAAAGGAAAGTCGTTGATGTTAGATTTCTACAAAATGTACAATGCCGAATACTTCCGAAAATAAGTTTTTAATAATCACCGTCCCATCGGGACGGAAACTTTGTAGGATTTGTATGCATCAGTGGTCTCCGTTCCATCGGAACGGTATCTGAGAATCAACGACATATCGTTCCTACGGAACGAAAGACCTCGGTTCATAGCAAGCTACAAAGATTCCGTCCCATCGGGACGCCCGGTTGCATTTCATAAAAAACTTATTTTCGGCAGTAAACGTAATTACCACCTGACTTTCACATTTATTTCGACAGCACCAATCGTTGCGACGAACTGCCAAAAATGGTCTCTATATTTAAAAGGTAAACCCCTGTTCCCGGCAAATCCGTATTGTTTATCACCAGTTCGTGATAGCCCTCCCCGAAAATAGATGTTGAAGACCAAACCATCCTGCCAGATGTATCGCTTATACGGCAGGTAACATCGCTGCCGTCCGGCAGGTAAAGACCTACGGTGGTGGACTTGTCAAACGGGTTCGGCTGGGCCGGGTAGCATTGGAATACCTGGCTGGCCCGGTCGGGCGGGCTTTCAAACAGCAATTCCACACCATGAACCTCCAATGAGGGGTCATAGGCTTCGGCTGGCATGAGGGCCTTGTCTATTTTGGTAAAATCTTCGAGGCGGCCATTGGATTTTGCCTTGAAATGAAGCGTGAAAATTACTGGATTGCCTTTGGTGTTTTGAGCGGCGGTAGCGGAAGACCAGCTCGTTTTCACCAATCCCTCGGCGGGCGAACAAACGTAGTTGTCCGCACTGCCCAATTGGGGATCGAGGCCCGTCAGTTGGATATGGTTTTTATCAAAATAGAGCGCAAACTGGAAGCCTGCCAATGCCTGGTCAACCAAAACTGGAAGGTCATATTCCTGGTTCTTTTCGAGTACCAGGTTTGGCATTTTCACGTGAACAGGTACCCCGTTTTCCCTGTCCGATGCTCCCCCCGCAAACATCAGGGGATCCACACTGTTGTTGAGGTCGCCCACCTTCATGGCGATAAAATCAAGCGTGGGCATGTTGGATTGGGGGTTGGTGATGTTGATGATTTCAGGAAAAGGTGTCTGGAAAGGGTTCACAGGGTTGGGGAACACGTGCCCCGCTCCAATAAAACGCCAGGAAGTATTGTTGGGAAATGCCGTTGTGATATTTAAAATGAGCCGCCTGATTTCCACAGCATCGAAGGTTGTCACCGTATTCGAGCGGTTTGCATCTGCAGCGATGATTTTGTAAGGGCTGTTGAGCGATGAAATACCAAGGATGTGCCTCGACAGCAAGACAATATCGAAAGTAGTCACCCCATTCAGGAAGAAGTCGTTTTTGTCCACACTGATGCTGTAATCCAACCCTGGCAACACAGTAAAGCTGTACCCGCCAGATGGCCCGGTAAAAATCGTATCGGAGTCCCCAGCTGAAGAATGGGCCACCACCCTGACATCAGAAACCCCCTTTCCATCCTCGGTTTTGATGGTTCCGGACAATGATATATTGCAAACACAAACAACCGTATCCGGCTCAACTACCACAAAAGTATGGCAGGAGTCCTGGTTGCCCGACGCATCTGTCACCCATAGCGTGACGGGATAAGTGCCGTTGGTGCAGCAGGGAAATACCCTGGATTGGTTTACCGAGTCCTTGGAAAATGAAAACTCCAGGAAGGGGCAATTGTCAAAACTACCATTGTTTAGCTGTATGGGCGTGAGCACCGACATGGGTTCTATGGTAAATGGGGCTTTGCACTTAGCCTTGGGTGCCGATTTGTCCAATACTTTGAAGCTGGTTGTGCATGTTTGGCTCTTGCCACAATCGTCGGTAGAGGTGTAAACTACCGAGTAGTTGCCGATAGGTAAAGACAGCGATCCGCCCAGGGTGTTCCCCACATCTCCTGAAACTTGGAGTGTAGGGTTGCCGCCGCAGGCGATGTCAACAGGGGACGGCACTGTAAAGGGAACAGAACACAAGGAGTCCGGCAGGTAAATGTCGTTGATGGCACAGCCGTTGGGGAAAGTAGGGCCAGCAGTGTTATTCACCTCGATGACCTGGGTGTATTCGAGATACCCATCCCCTCCGTCGGCATAACGCCTGATGTCCACCTGGGGATCCGGCAACGAGGTGTCGCCATTGAAGGTGCAGGTGTTTTTCACGATAAAAGTCCGGTATGCCGTAAAGCAGCCGGCCAGGCTGCCCAATACGATGCTGTCGGTGTGGTTGATGGTTACATTTTCGCAGGAAACATTGAAGAGGGTAGGGTCTCCCGTTTGGCCCGCAGCCAGTGTGGTGCAGATGGCCACGTCTTCCGGGAACAGGACTTCGAAGTCGGATGCAGGGGTAACGGTGATGGTTTGGGCGCAGGTCACCGGATTAGCTGCACCGGCATTTGTCAGAAAGCGCTTCACAGTGCCCACCCCACAGGAATTGAGGTAAAAAGAATCCACCTCCGACACTGGAAAACTACAGTTGGCATAATAAGTTGGGTTGCCAATGAGCTGGGCGGCAGCGGTATTCCCCAACTGGAGCGCTATGTTGATGG
Organism: Lewinellaceae bacterium; assembly: GCA_020636005.1. Taxonomy (GTDB): domain Bacteria; phylum Bacteroidota; class Bacteroidia; order Chitinophagales; family Saprospiraceae; genus UBA6168. The sequence goes on along the minus strand of JACJYR010000004.1, from coordinate 212,848 downwards.
TGTCGTTGTAATAATCGCAATTAAAGGTAGTGTCAGGCGGGCATTTTACAAAAGTCCCGTTTTCGATCAGCAAAATCGGATTTTTGGAGGCCGTATTGAAACAGGCATCTGTGATGGCATAATGAAGCGGGTAGGCACCCTGCGGCACAGAGTCGAGGTAAAGTATGCCGCTGTTGGTATAAAAAGTATCCCAAGGTGTCTCAATCAACACGCTGTAGGCGGAACACTCCGAAAGGATATTGGCAGCGGGGAGCAGCAGCGAATCGGCACAATCGGGCAATACGCTGAAATAGATCGTGTCGGGCAGGGAAAAAACCGGCGGGTTGGGGTCAAGTATTTTTATGATTTGGGTGTCCAGCAAAGTGATAAAAGGGGTGCACGTTCTCACCACCTTCCAAACCCGCTTAATTTCCCAAGATTCCCCGCAAATGTTGGTTTCAAAATCTGTGTAGTTCACCGAAATTTTGCAGTGTGGGCTTAAGTTGGGAGGAAAGCCGTTGAACACCGGGAACCCGCTTTCTTCCGGGTCAGCCACCATTTCCCAATCAAGGGTATCGCTGCAAACCAGGGCAGGCGCTTCGACCCCGTCCCGGTTCGGTGGAAAGGTGACCAGGTTTACGTCAAATTTTTCCGCCGTGATGATCTGCTCGCAGAATTCCATGTTGCCATAAGGGTCTGTCCCTTTCCACAAGCGGATGATCTGGTAGGCGAACGAATCGGGGCAATCGGCGGGCGTCAGTTCATCTGTGTAGGAAAGCTGTAAATTTTCATAGCACCCGTCCAGGATGGGCACACCGGTAAATGCTGAATCTGCCGGCAGGTTGCAGACGATAGTGACATCGGGCGGGCAGGTGAAGGAGGGCGGCGTTCCGCCAAAAACAGTTACTGATGTTTCACAAAATTCGCCAGTGAGCGGTTGTACGGTGCGGATGGTCACTTGCGAGCCGATATCGTAAGCGGTGATATACGGTGGCCCAAGGGTGCCGCCTGGCCCTACCCGGAAAAGGGCAAAATTGCTCGGGCACCCGTTGAAGCCCAGCAACAGCACATTCGATGCCGTGACCATGCGCTCGCAATTTCCGTTCAGCGACAACGAGATGCTTGGCTTGCAGACAACTTCCGGCCCGACGTAGTCCAGCACGATAATGTGGAAAACGCAGGCCTGCACCTCCCCATTAACATTGGCGGTGAGCATGGTCACCTGCGTGTTGCCGATAGGGAAAACGGAATTGGAGGCCGGGAAAAAGACCGTGTCCACCAGCGGGACGGTGGTTTCAAATTCCAGGCTGTTGAGGTTGACGATGATCCCGCAAGCATCCACGCCCAGTTGGATGGTCACATCTTCCGGGCAGGTCACGGTGGCAGCGTTGGAAAATGGGGCGAGGAAGGCGATTTGGGCTGCTACCAGCAACCACTTGAAGGACTTGGCAGGGGTAACTGCGGTAAGGTTCGGTGTTGACATGGGACAAATAATTTGTACTTATAAATACTCAGGTAACGGTCATCATAGTGCAGGGTGGAATGTGTTCTTAGCGAGCAGGATGAATTCAAACAATCGAAGGCAATCATCCGTGGTGGACAAAATGCAGTGCAAGTTAAGCGTTTTAGGCATTTACCTGTTTTTGTGCTGGGCTGTTTTTTAACCCTGATTTTCAATAGGTTGCCAAACCTGGGAACACATAATTAACAAAGTTGCCTTTTTGGGAAACTGGAAATCAGGGTGTTAGGAGCCTGAACAGCAGCCAAATAGCTTCAGCTACTGATTCGTTTTGGGTAAAAAAATAACTTGCAAGGGAATAACCAGCAAAAGGGTGAAGTTTTTTTGAGCCTTATCAAAGGAAATAATAGGGAAGCAGGTGGAACCTTAACCATACAAGTTTTATTCCTCTTTAATATGAACCCTTAAATTTGGTACCATCCAACCCTATATTATTGAAAAAATAGTCATGCCGATATTCATTTTTCACCCTAAACTGCAGGACAGCGGTAGCCTTTGCCAACGGTTCCATGCTACAAATCTGATGCTACCTGCGCATCCCGCATTTCTCCAATTCCGCAAAATGCCCTTTCTTCGCACCTTTCTTTGAATTCAATGTTGAAAGTTGGTGGTTGTTCGTCGGCAACAAAGTTACTTCCCGTTGCCGTCCCGGATTGGCCAAAAGCCAAAAGCCTATTCCCAACAACGAACAACTATCCACAAACAAGGATCATCAATCATGGAATACAGTCCAAACGAAATTGAGCAAAAATGGCGTCAGTGGTGGAAGGAACACGAGGTTTACAAAGTTTCCAACGACAGCGCCAAGCCTAAATACTACGTCCTCGACATGTTCCCGTACCCTTCCGGTTCCGGGCTGCATGTGGGCCACCCGCTGGGGTACATCGGCTCGGATATAGTCGCCCGCTACAAGCGGATGAAAGGCTACAACGTGCTGCACCCGATGGGCTACGATGCTTTTGGCCTGCCCGCTGAGCAGTACGCCATCCAAACGGGCGTCCACCCGGCCGTTTCTACGGCCCAAAACATCCAGCGCTACCGGGAGCAATTGGACAACATCGGTTTCAGCTTCGACTGGAGCCGGGAGGTGCAGACCAGCGACCCGAAATACTACAAATGGACCCAGTGGATTTTCCTCCAGCTCTTCCAGCACTACTACGACCGCAGCTTCGATAAAGCCATGCCCATCGAAAGCCTGGTGGCCATTTTTGAAAAAGAAGGCAACGCCAAAGTAGATGCCGCCACTTCGCAGGAAACCGTTTTCACAGCAGAAGCATGGAAGTCCTTTTCCCCAAAAGAAAAAGACGATGTGCTGATGAACTACCGCCTGGCCTACCGCAAAGTCACTTACGTTTGGTGGTGCGAGGCACTGGGTACCGTACTGGCCAACGACGAGGTAAAGGACGGCGTGAGCGAAAGAGGCGGCCATCCGGTGGAGCGCAAGCCCATGTTGCAATGGTCGTTGCGCATCACGGCCTATGCCGAGCGCCTGCTGAACGGCCTGCGGGAAGTGGATTTCTCGGAAGCCATGAAAAAGATGCAGGGCAACTGGATCGGCCGCTCGGAAGGGGCACAACTGTTCTTTGATTTAAGCCTCCCCCTGGCCCCCTCCGAAGTTAGCCTCCCCCCGGCCCCCTCCAAAGGAGGGGGAGTCCATGTCACGCCTCCCCCTCCTTCGGAGGGGGCCGGGGGGAGGCTCGAAATCTTCACCACCCGCCCCGACACTATCTTCGGTGCAACCTTTATGGTGTTGGCTCCAGAACATGATTTGGTAAAACAAATCACCACGGACGGCCAGCGCCAGGAAATCGAGGATTACCTGCAATATGTGAACACCCGCTCCGAGCGTGACCGCATGGCCGAGACCAAGGAAGTGTCAGGCGCATTCACGGGCGCTTATGCCATCAATCCTTTTAAGGGAGAAAAAATACCTATCTGGATAGCAGAGTACGTGCTGAAGGACTACGGCACCGGTGCCATCATGGCCGTGCCTGCCGACGACGAGCGGGACATGCGTTTTGCCAAAAAATTCGGGCTGCCTATCGTCGAGATCATTGACAAATCCATGTATCCCAATGCCACCATCGAGGATAAGTTGGGCAAAATGATCAACTCCGACTTCCTGAACGGCATGGAAGTGCTGGACGCCATCGAAGCCATTTTTCAAAAAATAGAGGCAATGGGCATCGGCAAGCGGCGGGTGAACTACAAGCTGCGGGATGCCATTTACAGCCGCCAGCGCTATTGGGGCGAGCCATTCCCCATCGAATACGACGAAGAAGGCGTGGCCCATGCCATGAAAGCCGAAGACCTGCCATTGGAGTTGCCGGAACTGGACGACTTCAAACCCGCCTCCGGCGGAAAGGCACCATTGGCCAGGGCAGAAGATTGGGTCAACCTGCCAAACGGCTGGACCCGGGAAACTGACACCATGCCGGGCTTCGCCGGCTCTTCCTGGTATTTCCTGCGCTACATGGACGCCAACAATGACGAAGAGTTTGCTTCGCAAAAAGCCATCAACTATTGGCAGGATGTGGACTTGTACGTGGGCGGTACGGAACACGCTGTGGGCCATCTGATGTACAGCCGCTTTTGGCACAAGTTCCTGTATGACAAGGGCTTGGTGCCGACGAGCGAGCCTTATAAGAAATTGTTGAACCAGGGGATGATACAGGGGGTAATTGAAAGCATTTTCATGCTGAAAGAAAAAGTTGATGGCAACACCAAATTTGTTTGTGCCAACACTGTCAACAAAAACGAACTCGACAAATATGTTCAAATTCCAGTGCTGGTCGATTTTGTAAAAAATTACGGTGCTAATGATTCTTACCTTGATGCACAGGCCATTCAGCAATTTATAGAATGGCGGCCTGAGTTCAAAGATGCAATTTTCGAATGCGGAAACGGCTCGTACCACCGGGGGGTTTACACCAACCGGAGTGAGAAAAAGGAAGGCAGGTTGATCACCTATTCCGAAGTTGGCAAAATGTCCAAAAGCAAGTACAACGTCATCAACCCCGACGACGTGGTAGGCTACTATGGCGCCGACTGCTTCCGCATGTACGAGATGTTCCTCGGCCCTATTGAACAGGCCAAGCCCTGGGACACCAAAGGCATTGATGGCGTCTTCAAGTTCCTGCGGAAAATGTGGAGCTTGTTTTTTGATAAAAACGAAAAGTTCCATGTGAGCGACGAACCCGCCACCAAAGAAGAACTGAAAGCCTTGCACACCTGCATCAAAAAGGTGACGGATGACATCGAGCGTTTTTCCTTCAATACCTGCGTGAGCGGCTTTATGATTTGCGTGAACGACTTGCGAAGCCTGAACTGTGACAAGCGCTCTGTGCTGGAGCCATTGGTGAAATTGGTTGCGCCCTTCGCCCCGCACATCGCCGAAGAACTATGGCACAGACTGGGCCACGAGGAAAGCGTTTGCCTGGCCGATTATCCTGTATTCGAGGAATCCCATTTGGTGGAAGATGTGGTGACCTACCCCGTCAGCATCAACGGTAAGAAGCGGGATTTGATTGACCTGCCCGCCGGCCTGTCTGTGCAGGAATTGGAGAAAACTGCCCTCGAACTGGATTCCGTAAAAAAATGGCTGGAAGGCATGACAGTGCGAAAGGTCATCGTGGTGCCAGGGCGGATGATCAACATCGTGGTGGGCTGAGACAGTTTATATTTTAGGTATCGTTTCAGTCGTAATTCGTAAATCGGTACTCGTAAAATGGTACTTATGATACAGCCGCCTCTCAAATAACCTTTGGATTATTTTACAATGTGAGCGGCTATAAAATTAAGGTTAACCGAAAAACGTCATTGCAGCGTCATTGCTGATTCCAAACTATTGTTGCACAAAAACAACTTCTCAGAACGACACCAGCAAAACATCGCCCTCCATCACCGCCCGTTCCCCATCTAAGAACACCACCTCCGCCACCCAAGCAAAAATGCCGGGCTGCAGGGTTTTTCCCTTGAAAGTCCCGTCCCATCCGCTTGCTGCGTCGTTCAATGGCGTATTGTACTGTTCGAAAACCAAGGCTCCCCAGCGGGAAAATACTTTCAGGGAGCCAACAGTGGCGGTGCCTTTTCCTTGTAAGAAAAATGTATCATTGATACCGTCCCCGTTGGGGGAGAAGGCGTTGGGGGCGTACACCCGCCTTGTTTTATCCAACACGATTGGGAACAGGGCCGTGTCCGAGCAGCCGTGTTCGTTGGTGGCAGTAAGCTGGTAGGCCGTGTTTTGGGTAGGCTGGGCGATGGGGTTTTTACAATCCAGGCAGGAAATGGAGTTGTCCAATGGGTCTTCCCAGTGGTAACTGATCGTTTCACCCACATTGAATACGGCAGGGAACAGCGTTGCAGTATCGCCGGATTCAATCAGCTGTGGGGCTGCTTCCTGTACGGTTAAATAAGAGGCTGCAATGTTGTAGATGATGGTGGCCGAGTCGCAGCCTGCCGTTACGGTTACCTGGTAAGCCCCGCTTTGGGCAATAGGATAAACAGCCTCATTGCTGCCGTCCTGCCAATGGAATTTTTGCCCAAAACCGGAAACATCAGCCCAAAGCGTGTCGCCCAGGCACAGCGTGTCGAAGAAAGTCATTTTCTCAAAACCCAAATCGAGTACCACCAGCGCCGTGCTGTCCGCCTGTCCAATGGTACGGGGATCGTCGGAGTGTTTTTCGTCCCCGCCGAACAGGCTTGGGACGCCTTTCAGCACGGCTTGGTTTTTATGCGTTCCGGGGGCTATTTTTTCTACCAATACCGTTATGGAAAACCCATGCACGCCCGGTGGTACCTGCATATTTTCAATCCACAAAAAATCTGTGCCGGCACCACTCAGGATATGGCCATTTAGCGGGTTTTCCGGCACGACAACAATTTGAAACCCATCGGGCAGGTGGTCTTCCAGGGAAATACCCGATAGGGTCGAACCCGTCAAATTGTAGATGGAAAAGGTGTAAACGGTTTCCGAGCAGGGGTAAATGCTATCGGGAGAAACCGTTTTGGAAAATGTGATGGTGTACGGGCAGGAGCAGCCGTCGCCGCCGCCTGTACCGGGGCCTTTTGCCACGACTTTCATCGCACCGGTATTTTTGTCAATACTATATAAAGTGTTCTTGTCCGGGCTGTCGTAAGTGCCGTAGGAAAACAGGTCACCGTAGCCATCGAAAAAGAGCGCCCCGGCCACCTGGCCATAGGTGGAAGCAGGGAAAACGCCAGTGACTCCACCGGTTTCATCGTCCAGGGTAAAAATGCGGTCGTTCAGCACATCGAACCCGTAGAGGGTGCCATTGGCAGGATCGTAGGCTATGTCGAAAGAGCGGACGACCCCGCCGCTAATGGGAATAGTTGTTTGCCCGAACAGGGGGTCTTCCAAATCTATTTTTATCATTTCCACGTCCTGGTAAACCCCGTTGATCGTCCTGCCGCCCACCATCACATAGTATTTCCCATCGGGTGAAACATCGCCGGCGAAGTAGTCCACCCCAGGCGTGGCGGCGATGCTTGCCAGTGCGAGGTAATTGCCGTTTTTATCCAGGGAAAACAGTTTGCCGCCTTCGTACCCATAGATAAGGTGATCGGTTTTCCGGAAACCAATGGCGTTAACAGAAGGCACGACCAGGTTTGGGGGCTGAATAGCAAGGCTTGCGCCCGACGGCCCGACGGCCATTTGGTACAGGGTGGCGTTGCCGACCCCGTTCACGCCGACAAAGAACTGGCCGTCGCATACGAACGGGGCCTGAGCGGGGATGATTACTGTTGCCAAAAACAAACAGGCGGCAGTAAACAGCCAGGAGACAGGCTGCCTGGCCATGAACAGTGGGTACAAATATGGTTGGAAATAAGTCAAGGCAAATGGCTGAATTTTTCTGTCAACTTGATCCTTCCCTTTTCATCCTTTTCCACCCTGCCAAACGCCTCAGCAGGATCGTGCTCGAATATCAATATCCAGCCGTTCGCCGCCGCATTTTCCAACAGCCATTCTTTTTCCTGTAAAGTGACCAGCGGCCGGATGTCGTAGGCCATCACCCAGGGCAGGCTGATGTGGAAAGAGGATGGCATCAGGTCGGCACAATAGACGAGGTGCTTCCCGCCGGCACGGATGTGCAGCACCATCATAGCCTCCGTGTGGCCATAGACAAACTGGATGCTAATGCCGGGCAACCATTCCACTATTTCATCCTTTACGGGAATGAATTGGACTACACCCGCCTCTTTCAGCGGCACAAAGTTCTCTTTCAGGAAGGAAGCCCGCTCCTTTTCGTTGGGGTTCATGGCGGCGTCCCATTGCCGTTCGTTCGACCAATAGGTGGCGTTCGGAAAAGTGGGGACGAGGTTGTTCTTTTCATCGTACTTCACGGCACCGCCGCAGTGGTCGAAGTGGAGGTGGGTGAGGAAAACATCGGTGATGTCATCGGGCGAGCAGCCGTTGGCGGCCAGCGATTTCATCAACGAGTCTTCGCCGTGCGGCTCGAAGAAGGAGCGCCATTTGGCATCCTGCTTATCGCCGAAGCCGCAATCCACCAGGATTTTCCGCTCCCCGGTTTCGATGAGCAGGCAGCGCATGGCCCAGGTACAGAGGTTCTTTTCGTCGGCGGGTTGCTGCCGCTGCCAGAGGGTTTTGGGCACGATACCGAACATGGCACCGCCGTCGAGTTTAAGGAAGCCGGTAGGGATAAGGTTGAGTTTCATTCAAGCTAAATTTATGATTTTTCGATTGGTGATTTTTGCTGGAACAGGCAGTGAGCAGGCATCAACATTCATTAAACCTGCTAAAACCGCCCGCCGAACCCATCTTGCTGGCCTTTGCCATAGGGTATGCTGATGAAATCGAGCTTGCCCGGTTTCACCCGGATGAAAAAACTATAAGTACCCAGGTAGGGGCGCCAACTAACGCCCATTTCCCAGCAGTGCAGGTCACGGGAAAAGCTGAAGTCGGGGTAGGTAATGCGTTTCGACTGGAAATCATAGCCGAAATTCCCGACCGTGACATTCCAGTTGTCCGTCAGCTTGATGGAGCCGCTGGAAGAGAGGGTATGGGTGGAAATGAGGATGGTGTCCTTCTGGCTCTTCGTATCGTATCGTTGGGTGACGGTGAAATTGTGGGCAATGCGGAAGTTTTCAAAGATGCTCAACAGGTCTTGCTCCTGGGAGGCGTTTGGGTTTTCCTGGTCGGTCTGGTTGGCCACCACTTCGTCGGTGTTGATGCCCTTGATAAAATCCCGCAGCCTTTTCACGGTGATGTTGGTGCTGAAGTTAAAGTTCCAGGTGGTCAGCCGGAGCAGCTTTCCGTTCGTGTCGAGGTTGTATTTGTTGATGCGGGCGCCGGTTTTGCGGTTGAAGTCGTAGGGGTCGAGGGTGGCCCCGAAGCGGAAGGAGGTAATGTTGTTGAAAAAATTGGTATTGCCGCTTATCGTGACCGTGCTCCAGTTCAGGGAGTCGGCGGCAAAATTGTAGTTACCATTGACGGAAATGGAATTGAAGAGCTTGACATTTTTCAGGGTGGAGTCCCTTTTGGAAAAAAGCTTGGCTTCCAGCAAATTGGCGAACCCGTAGGTGAGCAGCATCTGCCTGCCACCGGTGGCGGGTTGGTCAAAACCCGATAACCTGTTGTTTTCATAAATGCTGTACCGCATCTTTTCATCGTCCCGCAGGTCGGTCTGCACATATTTAAAATAGCCCCAGTCGGGATTGGTGTAATCTGGGGTGAAACTGAACCCGAACGTGGGGGTGAGTACGTGGCGGATGCCCCTCAATTTTCCTTTTTTGAACAACAGCGTACCGAACACCTTGGTGCTCATGCTCATGCCGGCGTTGTATTGCCGGAAGGGTTTGAGGCCAAAATTTTCCATTTCAACGACCTGGCCGAATTTCGTCCTGGCCGAATCGAGGACTTCTAAAATTTCAGTTGAATCTTCATTGTAAACAGTATCGAAAACTGCCTGTATAGTTGGATCAAATGTTTTGTCCAACGTTTTAAAATACCAAACCTCCTTATAGCTGGCGCTGGGCGTGAAGGTGAAATATTTCAGCAGGTTGAAACTGGTGGCAGTGGTCAGGTTGTGGCGCACCCCGTACTTGGCGTCGTCCAGTGTCTGTTTGGTAAACAGGGTGGTATCGGTGGCGGTAAAAGTATTTTTGGCTTCGCCGGTGTAGCGCAGTTGTATTTTTTCGTAAAAGCGTTCCTTGCCCGTCTGCAGCCGCCGCTTGAAAGGGTAGAGGGTTTGCGTCTGGAAATTGATGGTGGGAAAGTTGACGGTCACCTGCCTGGTCTGGGTGTTTTGGGAGTGGTTGAAGCTGGCGGTCAGGTCAAACGGCTTGTCGAACCGCTGCGTCAGGTTCATGTTGGAACTGATGGAGCTTTGCAGTTGTGAATTGGCATCGGGGTTGTTTGCCTGTCGGTAGTTGTTGGTCTGCATGGTAATGTTGCCGCCAAAGTTGCGGTACGGGTGCGCTTTGGCATCCTGGGTGTGCCGCCAATTGATATTGAAGGAAGGATCATAAACAGGCTTGCCTTCCACCTCGCCCCGCTGATAGGCGAACCCAAGGGCCAGGCCGCCCCTGTATTTGTAGCGCTTGGCATAGTTGGAAGAGGCGTCCACCCGGAAAGTACCCTTCATATAAACATCGCCTGTCACCGTCAGATCCATAATATCGCTTACGGGAAAATACCAGCCAACCCTTTTCAGCCCAAAGCCCCACTGGTCGGAATATTCGTAGTTGTTGGGGAAAATGAGGCCTGTGCTTTTGCCGATTTTGAGTGGAAAAAAACCAAAGGGCAGCCAGATCGGCGTGGGCACCCCCCCGATTTCGATGTTGCTGGGGCCGACTACGGCCACCTTGTCCTGGATGATTTTCTGCTTGTTGCTCCGGATACCGAAGTGCGGCTCCTCCAGGTCGCAGGTGGAGAAAATGGCGCTTTTGCTGTAAATGGTGTTGTGGGCGGTGGTGTCTTCTCCGGCCCCGAAGAACTTGCCCTTGCGGCTCACCACATTCATACCATCGAAAGTGGTCTGGGCGTCATAGATGATGCCTTTGTAGGTTTTAAAATTGTAGCGGAGTTTGCTGGCAGAGAAGGTCTGATCGCCTTCCTTAAAAGTGGGTTTGCCGATCCATTTGCCCTGCGGATCTTTGCGGCCATCAGCGGTCATGATGTTTTCTACCCAATCAATGACGATGTAGTCGGCGGTCATGGTCATTTGCTGGTAGTTGACCTCGGCCTGCCCGTAGAGGTGGATTTGCTTGTTTTTGAGGTCAAAAAACATGGAATCGGCAGCCTTGTAGGCTACCTTTTCCTCCAGGGCATCGGGGGATAGTTTTACGCTGTCCCAGTTAATCTGGGCATTTGCCCTGGCGGCTGGGCCGGATGGCAGGGAATCAACGCCGAAAGGGGGCCTGGCTTTGTTTTTGGCAAAGAGGGAGTCGGATTTGGACAAAGGCGACACCTGGGCCGATACGCCCAGGGTGGTAAGCACTAACAATGAAAGAATTATATTTATCTTTGCCTTCAAATTCTGGATTGAAGTTTGAAATTACTGAAAAAGCTGACTTCCACTTTAAAAATTAACTTGCCGGTACTATCGCTACAAAACTGCAAAGAACACTAAGAAAATAAGGCTTAGCGTTCTTTGTGGTTTTTAGGAAAATGGTTTTGTAAAAACCGGTTTTTTGACCCCGGCACACCTAAAATAGCTATGAAGAAGGCTTACTTTTTCCTTCCAACGTTGCTGATCGGGCTTTCCTCCTGGAGTTTGCCAAAACTTAACACCCACTGCCTTCCGGCGGGCAAATTTATCAAAGCTGCCCGAATATCCCATTTTGAGACTACGGCCCTTCCGCCGGGCGATTCCATTTCGCTGCCCGCTGCGCCCATGTTGCGCAAAGGCAGTTACGAAATAAAGACGGTGGTCATTGACCCGGGGCATGGCGGCCACGATCCGGGTTGCCTGGGTGCAAGGTCGAAAGAAAAAAACCATTGCCTGGCCATTGGTAAATACCTGGCTGAGGCCCTCCGGCAAAACTACCCCGGCCTGAACGTCATCATGACCCGCTCGACCGATGTGTTCATCCCCCTGAACGAACGTGCGGCCATCGCTACCCGCAACAAGGCAGACCTGTTCATTTCCATCCATTGCAATTACATCCCCAAGGCCGGCCACGTGCATGGCACAGAGACCTATGTGCTTGGCCTCCATGCCACCAAGGAAAACCTGGAAGTGGCCAAACGGGAAAACGCCGCCATCCTGCTGGAAGACAATTACGAGGAAACGTATGGCTATGATCCCAATTCACCGGAAGCGCATATCCTGTTGTCCATGTTTCAAAATGCCTTTTTGGAACAAAGTATTTCGTTCGCCGAGAAAGTCCAGACCCAGGCAAGTACCCATTCCACCCGCAAGGATCGGGGCGTCAAACAAGCGGGCTTCCTGGTGCTCCGGTACGCTACCATGCCCAGTGTCCTGGTGGAAACGGGCTATCTGAGCAATGGGGAAGAAGAAGATTACCTGCGCTCTGAGGAAGGCCAACGCTCTATGGCCAACTCCCTTTTGATGGCCTTTGCAGAGTACAAGGCTGAAATGGAAGGGAAAGAACCTCAAACCATCGCTACCCTGGACGAAGCAAAACAAGCCGTGTCCCGGCCAGCAGAACCAACCTCAACCAAAGAAGAACAGCTTGTAGCAAGTGCTGTGCAGGAAGATGCCAAAGCGGTGCCTGTAAAAGTGGAAGCTCCACCCACCGCCCAGCCGCCTGCCAAACAAGAAAACCAGGATCGGAAAACAGCCGTTAAAACAGAGGGCATCAAGATGAACGAACCGCCCAGCCCTGCGCCGATCAAACCATTGGGCGAAAGCAAAGAAAGCACAAAGGCAACTGAACCACCGGGCAACAAACCAAAAATTTTGGCCTCAACCCCGGTACTGACAGAACCTATGGCCCCTGCGCCGCAAAACACGGAGGTGCAGTTCCGGGTGCAGCTTGCCGCTTCGCCCCAATTGCTGGACGTGACCGAAGGGAGGTGGATGAAGGTACCCTTCCTGATAGAAGTGGTGGAGGAAAACAAGCTTTTTAAATACCAGGTGCGTAGTTTTGCCAGCCTCGATGAAGCCAATGATATGAGGGAAAAACTCCGTCAGATAGGTTTCAACGACGCCTTCGTGGTGGCCTACCTGAATGGGAAACGGGTGGATCCCAAGAAATACGCCAATTAGATTGGTTGAATTTCCGCAATTTTGAACAAGTCCGATTTTGGGCAGTTTCCTGCAAGTATTTTTCAAACATCAATCGAAGTCAAAAAACATGAGGAAAGAGACAAAAATTGCCCTGTTTACCATTATCACTGTTGCATTGGCTATTTGGGGCTACAAGTATTTAAGGGGTTTCAATATCCTGAGTTCCCAAAAAACCATCTTTGCCATCTACGATAATGTGGACGGGCTGAGGATCTCGACCCCGGTCTATGTTCATGGATTGCAGGTGGGGCTTGTGGCGAGCTTTAAACAGGAGGATGCCAACATCAACAAAATAGAAGTGGAGATGCAAATAAGCCCCGATGTGAAAATACCAAAGGACGCCGTGGCCGAGATTGTGAATAGTGTAATGTCCGGCGCAACTATCCAATTGGTTTTCAACGGAAATTGCAGCGGGGATGATTGCCTGCAGGACAAGGACAGAATAAAGGGCATCACGAGGGGCATTATCTCATCCCTGGCCACGCCCGAGGAGGTCAAGTCGTATGTGGAAGAATTGACCGCCGGCCTGAACACCTTGATAGACACCATTGGACAAAAGCTGTCAGAAAGCGAAGAATTGAAGGATAGTGCGAAGGATATCAAAGCCATCCTTTCAAACCTGAACTCGACCACCACCCGCCTCGACCGGCTGATGGCCAATGCGGCAGGCCCGCTGGAAGGCTCGCTGAAAAACTTTGAATCCATATCCGGCAACCTGAAAGCCAGTAACGACCAGATCAAAGGCATCCTTGCCAACCTGGACGTGCTGAGCGAAGACTTGAAAAAGGCCGACATCAGTGGCTTGTCGGGCGATGTGAAAAAAACCATGCAAAAACTCCAGGGCACCCTGGCCTCTGCCGATGGTGCCATTGACAACCTGAGCGCAGCGCTGAACCAGCTCAAAGAAGGTGGCGACGGTGCTATCGCCATGCTGCTGCACGATAAGGCGTTTGCCGACAAACTCCAGGTGACGGTAAAGGACCTCGACCTACTCCTGCAGGATATCAGGCTGCACCCGGAACGCTACCGCCGGGTATTGTCCAAAAAGAAAATGCCCTATGAATTACCGGAAAATGACCCTGGAAGGCAGTAGCAGCAGGACACCTGTACCAGGTGTTCATAAAGCCAGGTTAATTTGAGGTTGTTATGAAATTAATTGCAGGTAATTCTATCCAACCGTCCGCCCCATCGTCCGCCGTCCGCCGTCAACCACCTACTTCCCATCGTTCCCATGCTTAAACCATTTGCGCTTCGACTGGCCCGCATGATACTAGTATGCCCGGCCAAGGTTTACAGAATACTGCGGCATTTGGCCACTGGGACGAGAAATCTGGTTCAGGCTAAACATAACCCAAAGCTCCCGTTCCCGCCCATTGTTTTTTGGTGGGCAGAGATGCTCTTCATGCTGCTGGATCTGCTGTGTGTACCCGAAGTGTATGAAACTTTGACAGACTTTTTCAAAAGGAGTACCCGCCCGATGAACGCAAAAGAAATAGCGCTTGCCGCCACCGTTTTTGGGAACAGCATTGATTACCGGCAGGTGCGCATAGATGAAAAAGCTGCAATGGTTTGTAGGCGGCACGCCATTATTTATGTGAGTTTTCACACGATCAATTCCTGGGGCAGCTTTTCCCCGTCAATTCTTATCCACGAACTGGTGCACGTGTGGCAATACCGGCAGGTGGGGGCTGCCTACATACCCCGGGCCCTGATGGCACAATATACCAGGGAAGGCTATAACTATGGCGGCTTGGACAAATTGAAAGAATGTATTTCAACAGGCGGGTCATTGCATGATTTCAACCTGGAACAGCAGGCCGACATTATCACCGATTATTTCCGGATCAGGGAGGGGCTTGCCCCTCAATGGGGCGATGGCGGGAAACGGGATTTGCCGGTTTATCAAAAGTTCGCAGCAGAGGTTTTTGGAGTAAAAAATAACGGGAATTAAGGGAGGTACAGATAAGTCTTTCTTGCAGTAATAAACTCCTCACCATCCATTTTTGAAAAATTTGGCAATTAAGCCGTTGATTATCAAAATTTTAATCTTCCGGTTTCAAATTTCCGGAAGCACGCCATCCAGTCATTTTCTTTTCTCACCTTACTTTTTCTTCCCTGCTTTGCCGCCCAATAACTTAACTCGTATGTTTGCCCACCGATAAACTGGATTTCTGGAAAAGAAGCAACACTAGGCACCGCTTTTTGTGAAATCAAACCATGCGACCATGATCAAGTACTATGTAAAAGAAGAAGGGCGGATAAAAGAATTGCCGGAGCCGGAGGAGTCCTGCTGGATTAACATCTCCCCGCCCTTCACGCCGGAGGAACTGGAGGAGGTGGCGCAGCAATTTGACATCCCACTTGATTTTTTGACCGACCCGCTCGACATTGACGAGCGCTCCCGCTTTGAAAGGGACGAGGAAAAACGGGCCATCATCCTCAGTACCCCGATTTTCAACCCGTTTGAAGAGGACGTGGACGCCATTTTCATCACAATTCCCCTCGGCATCATAATCACGGTGGATCATGTCATCACCATCACTTCCCAGGAAAACCCGGTGCTGAACCTCTTTTTGGACAACAAGGTGAAAAACTGGGATCCCGAGGAAGACCAGTTGTTCGTGCTGCAGATTATGGAGCAAACCGTTTATCGGTTTCTGATTTACCTGAAACAGCTCAACCAAAAGAGGAACCTTATCGAAAAAGAGCTTTACTTCAGCAGCCGGAACAAGGAGCTTAAACAGCTTTTGAGCATCGAAAAAAGCCTGGTCTATTTCGTTTCTTCCCTCAGCGACAACGAACTGCTGAAAATGAAAATGAAGCGGACGGACTTCCTCCACCTGGGCAACGAAGAAGAAATGACCGACTTGTTCGAGGATATTATCATTGACAACAGCCAGGCCCTTCAAATGGCCAATATGTACACCAATATCCTTAACGGCACCATGGATGCTTATGGCTCCATCATTTCCAACAACCTCAACCTGACCATTAAACGCCTCACCACAATCACCATTATACTGATGGTGCCCACACTCGTCGCCTCCTTTATGGGCATGAACGTGATATTGCCCCTGGCTGAAAGTGCGCCTGCCTCTTTTTACGTCATCCTCATCATCTCGCTGTTGGGCAGCCTTCTGCTGGCCTGGTACTTTCAGCGCAAGAAATGGTTTTGATCCAACTACTTCCACGCCTTGCTGATAAAATGCAGGGATGGTGACTGTATTTCTGCTTGATTTTCAAAAAATTAACCAATGTTCCCATATTGGGTTTCAATTATTTGGTTACATAATGGCGTGTTTTCCACATTAAGTTTTCCACACAATCCCACTATGTGGAAAAAAATCATTCTGCTGTCCTTCAACATTTTAGATAAGTTATCCACATTTTGTGGAAAACTCGGAATTAAAAAAAAACGATCAGGCATTAATTTCGTGCTGACAAACCCGCATACATGAAGGAAGACCTGTTGAAACCCCGCCATTAGCGTACATCACGCCCTTGGCGCCCCTCAGCAGACCGCCCTTTTCCCATCGAAATTTTTTTTTTAACTAATTTATTGATACTACACCATGCAGATAAAGGTTGCCTCCCTGTCACAGGTTAATTCCAGGGTATCCCGATGGAAAGGCAACCCTAATCTGTATGCGGCATACCATCTTATCCAACCAATAACACTATAAAATTGAATCTTAGATCATGGAGACTTTAGCAGCAACAAGAAAATCCCTGACCACAAAAAAAAAGGAGGCAATAATGAAAAAGTACACATTTCAGGAGGCCTTAAAAGCATCAACCAAATATTTTGACGGCGATGAACTGGCAGCCAATGTTTGGGTCAACAAATACGCCCTGAAAGATTCCGCAGGCAACATTTATGAAAAATCGCCAGACGACATGCACCGGCGGATTGCCGCTGAACTTTTCAGGATAGAGAGCAAGTACCCAAACCCGGTTCCTGAAAAACGGCTTTACGAGTTGTTGGACAGGTTCAACTATATCATCCCGCAAGGCAGCCCCATGTCCGGCATCGGCAACAACATGCAGGTGTCGTCGCTGTCCAATTGCTTTGTCATCGGCAACAATGCCGACTCCTACAGCGGCATCATCCGTATTGACGAGGAGCAGGTGCAGCTGATGAAGCGAAGGGGTGGGGTAGGGCACGATTTGTCCCACATCCGGCCTAAGGGCAGCCCTGTGCTGAACAGTGCGCTTTCTTCCACCGGCCTGGTGCCTTTTATGGAACGCTACTCCAACAGCACCAGGGAAGTGGCCCAGGACGGTCGCCGGGGCGCCCTGATGCTCACTGTTTCGAGCCGCCACCCCGATGCAGAAGATTTCATTGATGCGAAAATGGAGGCTGGCAAGGTCACCGGCGCCAACGTTTCGGTGCGTATTGACGATGCTTTCATGGAGGCGGCCCTAACCGGATCGGAATACGAGCAGCGTTTCCCGGTAGATGCGAAAGATCCGAGTTTCCGCAAAAAAGTAGATGCTTCCAAAATCTGGGACAAAATCATTTACAATGCCTGGAAATCGGCGGAGCCCGGAGTTCTTTTCTGGGATACGATCGTCAAGGAGTCCGTACCGGATTGCTATGCCGACCTGGGCTATAAGACTATTTCTACGAACCCCTGCGGGGAAATCCCGCTTTGCCCCTACGACAGTTGCCGGCTGCTCGCCATCAACCTGTACAGTTATGTGGACGAGCCTTTTACAAAGAAGGCTAAATTCAATTTCGAAAAATTCTCGGAACACGTGCAGTTGGCCATGCGCATGATGGACGACATCATTGACATGGAACTGGAAAAGATTGACAAGATTTTGGCAAAGGTCGGAACCGACCCCGAACCGGACGACATCAAGGCCAATGAGCGGAGGCTTTGGCAGAAAATCCGCAAAACCTGCGAAGATGGCCGCCGTACCGGTGTCGGCATCACCGCCGAAGGCGATATGCTGGCTGCGCTGGGCCTTCAATATGGCAGCGATAAAGCCATTGCCTTCTCTGTGGAAGTGCATAAAACACTGGCAATCAATGCCTACCGTTCCTCCGTGACAATGGCAAAGGAGAGAGGCCATTTCAAAATCTATGATCCCATCAGGGAGGCAAAAAACCCATTCATCAACAGGTTGAAGGAGGCCGATCCGACATTGCTGGAAGACATGGTAAAATACGGCAGGCGGAACATCGCCCTGCTGACCATCGCCCCTACCGGCACCACCAGCTTGATGTCCCAAACGACATCCGGCATCGAACCGGCCTTCCTCATCACCTATAAGCGCCGCCGCAAGGTAAACCCCAACGACAAAGAGGTAAAGGTCAGTTTTGTGGACGAAGTGGGCGACCATTGGGAAGAATACAATGTGTTCCACCACAAATTCCTGGATTGGCTCAACGCCAACGGCTACAACCTGGAGGAAGTGAAGCGGATGGATAGCGACAATTTGAAGAAAATCGTGGAGAAATCCCCCTACCACAAGGCCACGGCCAATGATGTGGACTGGGTGCAGAAAGTGAAGATGCAGGGTGCCATCCAAAAGTGGGTAGATCACAGCATCAGCGTTACCGTGAATGTGCCACAAGATACATCTGTTGACATGGTCAAACAGATTTATAAGACCGCTTGGGAAGTAGGTTGTAAGGGTTGCACCATCTACCGGGACGGTTCCCGGTCCGGTGTGCTGGTTTCAACCGAAGAAAAGGAAAAAAAGCAGGAAGATAAACAAACATCAACAGCCGCATCATCTGGCGGAACACCAACTTCCTTCATTACGACCTACGCCCCCAAGCGTCCTAAGAAACTGGAAGCCGAAATCGTGCGCTTCCAAAACAACCACGAGAAATGGATGGCTTTCGTAGGCTTGCTAGACGGCCGGCCTTATGAGATATTCACTGGCCGGGCTGAGGATATTTTCATGCTCCCGCCCTATGTGGACAGCGGCTGGATCATCAAGGAAAAAGACGAAGAGGGCAACAACCGCTACGACTTCCAGTTTGCCGACAAAGACGGTTACAAGGTTACGATGGAAGGTCTTTCCCGTTCTTTCGACAAAGAATATTGGAATTATGCCAAACTGATTTCCGGCACCTTGCGCCACGGTATGCCATTGCCCTATGTCATCAACCTGGTTTCAGGCCTCAACGTTGCCCAGGAACACATCAACACCTGGAAAAACGGGGTGGTGCGGGCCTTGAAAAAATTCGTGCCGGATGGAACGATGGCAGTGAAGGAAACCTGCCCAGCATGTGGAGATCCAGATGGCCTGATTTACAAAGAGGGTTGCCTGATTTGTAAAAGCTGCGGACACTCGGAGTGTGGGTGAAAATAAGAAGTGAGGAGTGAGAGGTGAGAAGAGGTTCAATCATAACCACCAATTAACGGTTTACGATTGCAACGATACCTTAAGTATAAACGGTTAGTATTTTGAATACTTTTAAAATCGTAATTCGTCAGTCTTAAATCGTAATGAAGGTCTTTTTGATAAAACATTTCCTCACTCCTCACTTCTCACTCCTCACCCCTCACTTCTAAAAATCTACACAACGTTTTCTCATAGACTGTTTTCGGGTAAGCTGTTGAGGATAGCAGCTTGCCTTTTTTTATGTCCCTAATAGCCGATCTACCACTTTTCGCACCCCGGTCGAGGCGTTCTCAGCCAAGACTTCCAGGTTCTTCATCAGTCGCAGTTCATAATTGATAGCGGGTTTTGGGTCGATGTAAAAAATGGCTGTATCGGGATTTGCATACCCTATCAGCCCGGCAGCGGGATACACCTGCATAGAGGTGCCGATGATGATGGCTATATCCGCTTTGTCCATCAAATCAATAGCGGGTTCGAGCATCGGCACCTCCTCTCCAAACCATACGATGTGCGGACGAAGCTGGCTTCCCTTTTCGCACTTGTCTCCCACCAGGATGTCTTTCTTCCACTCATAAACAAGGCGTTCATCGAACGTGCTCCTGGCTTTGGCCAGTTCGCCATGCAGGTGCAGCACCCTTGTACTGCCCGCCCTTTCGTGGAGGTCATCCACGTTTTGGGTTACGATATCCACCTCGTGGACGGCCTCCAAATCTACCAGCGCCTTGTGGCCGGCATTTGGCTGTACTTCAAAAAGTTGGCGTCTGCGCTGGTTGTAAAATTCCAGGACTAGTTCCATGTTGCGGCGCCAACCTTCTGGTGTGGCCACTTCCATGATGTCGTGGTTTTCCCAAAGGCCATCGGCATCCCGAAAGGTCTTGATGCCACTTTCGGCGCTCATGCCTGCGCCGGACAGGACGACAATTTTCTTTTTCATAAAACCTGGGTGGAGTTGCTTGAAATTGTTTGAAGTCGATTGAATTATTTTGAAATTGTTTGAAGCCGTTTAAATAACCTCCAACTCTTCTATCGGTGCAAGCCTTGCCGGGTATTTTTCTTTCAAAAAAACGACCAGGGCTTCTGCAATTTTTGGTGCGCCTATTTGGTGGAGGTGGGACAAGATTCCCTGAACCTTCAACGAAGGCTTTATGCCCAAATGGTTGGAAAGATAGCTGTTCAACAATTTTATGTACAAAGCTAAAAGACCGGTGGCGTGTGTTTTTGCCAACGTTTGGGCATATTGGTAAATGGAGTCCAGAGAACCCATTTTTTCCAGCACATCAAGCAGTTGTTCAAAACAGCCTTCCTCTGCATACAGGCCTGCCAGCGTTTCAAATGGTGCATTTTGCTTTAGCAGGTCGGCCTCCAATTTTGTAAAAAACAAAGCCCAATCCCCAAGCTGGTGTTGCTTGCAAAGCCGGAAATATTCAAGCTCATAAGTCTCCAGAAACAATTGCCGTGCATTTTGAACGATGTTCTCCGGATTTTTTTCAGTGACGGAAACTGACAACAGCACGCCTTCAAGCTTCATTTTGTCTTCTCCATCCTTCACGAACCGCAGCCCTTTTTCAGCCAGGGATTTTACCTTTTGCGGTTTCCCATGTTCGATGGCGCTTTCTACGACCTGCATCAGGAGGGAAGTATCGGCCAGGCATTCCACCAGGAATTTGTCAGCCTCTCCGGCCAAGCCCGGTTTCTCCAAAACAGACAGTTTTGCAAAAAGCACCACCCTGTGGTATGCAGCGGGCAGGGCTTTTCTTTCCAGCTCATTATCAAGCGTTTGCAGAAAAATTCCGGCCTTGTCGTCATCGTCCGCTAATACGTTCAACACTGAAAACAACCGTTTTGAAAAATCATTGATCCGGTAAGCGGGGCGGGTACATTCTTCCAGGAAAAAAGTCCCTATTTCTTCCCGCAGGGCAGGCGGGAGCGGTTTCGACAACAGGGCCTCTACCTGAACCAGCGCAACGGAAATCTGTTCGTTGAACCTTTCCGCTTCCCCTTCTATTTTTCGAAGCAATGGGGTTATTTTTGATAAGATTCCCTGCAAAATAGCCCAGCCCTCCGCAAAGTGTTCCAATGAGATGGCGTCGTCTGCCTGTCCCAATAATTCTTGAACGGTTTTTAAGAGTTGGATAGCCCCGGAGGCACTGATGTGGTCGTCCTTTTTTCGGAATGCCAGGATGGTCGTTTCGAGCAATTGAGCGTATTTTTCCTTGTTATCGTACATGGGCACGGCAGAAGCAAAACGGGCCTTGAAAGCCAGCGCAAAGTTGCGGTTGCTTTTTGCGTACTGCCCCACAAAGGCAGCCAACGATTCAGAGTCAATGTTCTGAAGGATGGAGGCGGTGGTCAGTTTTTGATAAAACTGGTTGCGTTTTGCGGTATTGGGGCGTTGTTCTTTCCTGGTTGAAATGAATTTCCGCAAAGCCAACAGCCCGGCTGCAATATGCCCGCACATGCCGCTGTCCATGTAAGCTACGCACTCGCAGGAACAGGCCTTGACCCTTGACGGCGTGATGTGCATTTCAACTTCCAGTTGATCCACTTTTGCCACCCACAGGTTACGTTCATGTGTGGTCAGTTGGCCCACCTTACCGTCCTCCAGCAGTTTTTCACCTGCTATCAGGCAGGATTCTTCCAGTTCCAATTCAAGGTTGTCCAGTAAAAAGTTCACGAGCAGGATGCTGTTTTTTTGATAAATGAAGAGGCCACGCCTTGCGCTACGGGCAAAACGGCAAAGTTACGGGCGTATCGGGATTAACTCAACCGGAATTGCTTAACTTTGATGCCGTTCCTAAAAAACGAAGGATTAAATTGTTTAAAATCAGTTCTTTATGAAGCAGGTTTTTTTGGTAAGGCACGCAAAATCAAGTTGGGATCATCCCGGTTTGAGGGATATAGAAAGGCCATTGAACGAGCGGGGGCAGCAGGATGCGCCCTTTATGGCCAAATTGGTAAAAGGAAAGGGCATAAAACCCGATGCTATCCTGACCAGCCCCGCTGTAAGGGCCTTGACAACGGCCAATTATTTTAAACTGGAACTGGGGGTTGATGGAGAAGACTTTTTCATCAGGGACGAAATCTACGAATCCATCCCACAAACCATCCTCCATTTGATCAACACGCTGCCGGAAACCTATCAAACGGTTATGATATTTGGCCATAACCCCACCTTTACCAGTGTGGCGAATTTATTCACCAAAGATTTCATTGGAAATGTGCCTACCTGCGGCATAGTCGGCATCGCTTCGACAGCCCTACGGTGGCCGGATTTTTCGGCGCAAAACGCAGTGGTGTCCGATTATTTTTCCCCAAAACAGTATTCATGACGAACCTGTTGAAATATTCAGCATCGCAGTGGGTTTCGTTTCAATATTTTCCCATTGTAAAACTGATGGCTGCAACCTTGTTGCTTGTTGGCTTATCAGGTTGCGGAAAAGAGGCTGCCCCCCCAATCCCCGACGAAAAACTTATCGAAATCCTCACCGATGTGCATATTGCCGAGGCAGCGTTAGAGGGCCTGAATGGCAAGGCAAAAGATTCCGTGGCCATAAAATACTATGGGGAGATTTTTGCCATCCACCATGTAGAACAGGCCGATTTCGACACCACCCTGGCCATCCTGATGCGGGATCCTGAAAAATTTGGCAACTTGTATGAAAAAGTGGCCGCTAACCTGGAAAAAATGCGGGTGGATATGAACGAGACCGCAACGCCTGATGGCTATGAGTAAACTTAACGTGCGATCTGAAAGCATAACTTAACGATTTCTTAAACCAAGCCCGGCATTGTGCCGTAAGCAACATACTACCTTTGCCAACACTTAATCAAGTCTTAATGCATGGATGAAGTCAAAATCTTGGTGGTTGACGACGAACCTGATATTTTGGAAATATTGACCTATAACCTCAAAAAGGAAGGTTTCCACGTGACCACCGCCAACAACGGCGAAGAGGGGTTGAAAAAAGCGGAAAAGGAGATGCCGAACCTCATTATACTGGACATTATGATGCCTCAAATGGACGGCGTCGAGGTGTGCAGGCGGCTGCGGGACAACAAAGAATTTGATAAAACCTTGATTGCTTTCCTCACTGCCCGTGAAGAGGACTATTCCCATATTGCCGCCCTTGATGTCGGCGGCGACGACTACATCACCAAACCCATCAAGCCCAGGGTGCTGATGAGCCGGGTAAAGGCACTGCTCCGCAGAAAGGGCCGTATCCCGGAGGATGAATCTTCCAGCACCATCACCGAAGTGGGCGACCTCACCATCGACAAGGAAAAAGTGCTCGTAAAACGGGGCGACGAAGAGATTGAACTGGCCAAAAAGGAATTTGAACTTTTAAACCTCCTTGTCAGCAAGCCCGGTAAGGTGTTCACCCGCGAGGAAATTTTCAACAAAGTCTGGGGCACCGATGTTATCGTGGGCAACCGCACCATTGACGTACATATTCGTAAATTGCGGGAAAAATTAGGCGATGATTACATTAAAACCATTAAAGGAATCGGATACCGCTTCGAATTCTGATGATATGAAAAAGGATTTGGCAACCGGCAATGGCCAATCAAGCCTGTTCAACTTCAACCTTCCCATCAAAGACGTCGAGTTTTTTTCCAAACAAAACCTGAAAAACCCAACCCCTCAGCGCATTGCCATCTTTTCCTCCCTTTCCGTTGCTTTCATCCTGACACTTTTCTGGTTGCTGTTAGATTTGGTTGATAGGAGGCTTACCAATTGGTGGATGCCATTGGTGATGGGCACGATTGCGTTTTTTGCTTCTTACCTTATTTTCAGCTACTACCTGAAACAGTATATCTACCGCAAAATCAAGGTTATTTACAAAAGCATACACCAGCACAAGCTTTCCTCTACCGAGAAAAAGGAAGCGGTGGATATGCGCTCTGACATCATGGAGGAGGTGGAAAAGGAAGTGGAGGAATGGGCCGCCAAACAGGAAAAGGAAATCCAACAGCTCAAAACCTGGCAAGACTACCGCCGCAAGTTCCTGGGCGACATTTCACATGAGCTGAAAACACCTATTTTCAACATCCAGGGCTATCTCGAAACTTTGCTGGACGGCGGTTTGGAGGATGCCGGCATCAACAAAACCTACCTGCAAAGGGCCGCTAAAAATGTGGATCGCCTCAACACCATTGTCGAGGACCTGGAGATTATTTCCCGGCTCGAATCAGGCGAACTCATCCTCGACATGCAAACTTTCGACATCAAAACGTTGACGGAAGAAGTGTTTGAAGACCTGGAGATTAAAGGCGCTGAAAGAAACATCAAACTGGCCTTCAAGCCAGGTGCCGACCAGCATTTCCGGGTGAGGGCAGACCGGGAATACATCCGCCAGGTGCTGATGAACTTGTTGAACAATTCCATCAAATACGGCAACGAAAACGGGATGACCAAAGTGAGCTTCTACGACATGGACAAAAACGTGCTGGTAGAAGTGGCAGACAGCGGAATCGGCATCCCTGCCGAACACCTCAACCACGTCTTCGACCGGTTTTACCGGGTGGACAAGAGCCGGTCGAGGGAACAAGGCGGTTCGGGCCTCGGGCTTTCCATTGTGAAACACATCATCGAAGCCCACAAGCAGACCATCAATGTGCGGAGCACAAAAAACGTAGGCTCCACATTTGGTTTCACCCTTGAAAAATCATAACTGGAATAAGCATCCCACGCTATGTACTTGCTGGTGGCACCTTGCCATCAATTTTTCAATGCAGAAATAATTTTATTCAAAAGCCTGGACAACAGACTTTTATCTTTGGTGACAATGCGTGCGGTCCCCATCATTTCCTGCCTGAACAGAATATTTTTCCCATAGCTGGTAATTAGGTCCCCGGGCACTTCAATTCCTGCCTCATACCCTTGCTCGCCCGGCACGGGGGCTAAATATTTTACACTTCCATTCAATACGCCATATTCCTGGTATGGAAACCCGTCCAGCCGGATATGGACGCCCATGCCCTCTCTTACTTTGCCGGCACCCCTGTCAGGCAGCAGGGCTTTCGCTATTATCGGGCCTGCTGCTTTAACTGGGACAATGGTCAGTACCTCTTCGCCCTCTTTCACATACTGCTGTTCGCTCCATGCCTTGGTAAGGGCCACCTCGCCGTCAATCGGGGCAGTGATCAACCAGTGCTCTTTCCACAGTGTAATTTCTCCCTGCAGCTGTTTCAGTTCTGCCTGGAAGGCCAGGTTGCGCTCGGATCGGTTATCAGATTGGTTTTGCTCCAGTTCCAATATTTGACCCCTGATCTGCTGTATGCGCAGTTCGTTCTGCGTTGCGCCTGACCGGAGAGATTCCAACTCCCGGCGCTTTTGCAGGTAGGCGGTTTGGCTTTGTTCAAACTCCAGCCTGCTGAGGGAATTCCTGGCCAGCAGCGTACTGTCCCTTTCCATGTTTTGCCGGGCAAGGCCAACCTCTTCCCTCAGGATAGCTTCCTGCCTTTCCAGGGAGTGGTTCAGCCGCTGGATTTCGGCAATCTGGCTGTGCAGGTTGCTGATTTTCTGGTAGTTGATGTCTTGCCCAAGAAAGTATTTCAAGTCCTGGAGGCTTTGGATAAAACGGGCGTAGCTTCCCTGGAGACTTCCCAGTTCGAGTCGGTCAGGGGGAGCTATATTGGGCAAAACGGACAGGCTGTTTTCTTCCAATTGGTGTAAAAATTCTTGTAGCTGCAACACGTCCTCCATTTTGGCAGGGTTGTCCAACACAACCAGGAGTTCGCCTTTTCCCACCTGTTTCCCATTGGTTACTTTGAGCAGATTGATTTTCGCATCGGCTTTTGCGGTTACCCGGATAGGTGGATGTTCCGTGGTCAAAACTACCGGGGCCAGCACGACATCGGGATATTTGATGAAATGGCTGAACACAAGGAGCAGCGCAAAACCCAAAAGCAGCACAAGGATGCCCCAGCGCAGCGTCCAGCCTGGCGGGTTGCCGATAATGGCCTCTATTTCCCGGCGCTCGTTGAGGCGTATGTCGGATGGGTTTTCGATGGGCATTTTCTATTGCTATTGTTGCTTGGGGCTGCTTTGAAATCGGTTGAAGTTTGTTTTGTCCCTGCGATTTTTTTCAATAGGGTTCTCAACCTGCTTCAAACCACCCTCAAACAATTTCAAACTGTTTCAATTCCCCAGTTCCAATTGCTCTTTCACCAAATGGTAATAGGCACCCCGCCTGGCAGTCAGCTCCTCGTGGGTGCCTTTTTCCACTAAATTCCCTTTTTCCAGTACGATGATCTGGTCTGCATTTTTTACAGTGCTGAGGCGGTGAGCTACTACAATAACGGTGCGCCCTTGGAAAAAGCGGTTCAGGTTTTCCATGATGATCTTCTCGTTGTGGGCATCCAGGGCGTTGGTCGCCTCGTCGAAAAACAAAAAAGCCGGGTCTTTGTAGATGGCCCTGGCGATGAGCACCCGTTGTCGCTGGCCCTGACTAAGGCCGTTGCCCCTGGCACCTACCATTGTATTGTAGCCCAATGGCATCTCCTCGATAAATTCCTGGATATTGGCGGTTCGCACGGCGGTCAGCAGGCGCTTTTTGTCCACTCCCTCAGGGTCGCTTTCAGCAATATTACTGGCAATGGTATCCGAGAAGATAAAGCCGTCCTGCATCACTGCGCCGCACTCGTCCCGCCATTCGCCCGGGTGGATGCTGTTCAGGTAGGTCTGGCCAACTTTGATACTGCCCCTGGAAGGCTCGTAAAAGCCCAGCAGCAGTTTCACCAGTGTCGTCTTGCCGCTCCCGCTCGTACCCACAATTGCCGTCACCTTCCCTTCGGGAATTTCGAGGTCAATGTTTTTCAGCACAAAATCGGACAGGGCATTGTAGCGGAAGGAGAGGTTTTCGATGGTGAAACCATTACCCCCACTGCGGCTGCCGAATTCGCCTTTAGACAGGTAAAGCGTGTTGGCACTACTGCCATTTTTTTGAACATCCTGCTGGTCATGGATTTCTCCCAGGCGCTCCAGGCTCAGCTTGGCATCCTGTGCCGTGCGGATGAACACGTACAACTGTGTCAACGGTACCTGTATCTGGCCGATGATGTAGAGAACGGCGAGCATCATCCCCAGGGTCATTTCCCCTTGAACTACCGAAATAGCAGCGATGGCTGTAATGGCAAAATCGTTGATGTGGATGATGAAATTCCCACCGGCATCCTGCCACTGGTTGAGTGCCAGCATCCGCACATTGGCCCGGAACAGCCTCGCCTGCACATGCACCCAACCGTAACGGCGTTTCCGTTCACTGTTTTGCAGTTTTATCTCCTGCATCCCCTGGATGAGTTCCACAAGGGTACTTTGGTTGTCGGACATGGCGGCGAAGCGCATGTTGTCGTAGGTCACTCTTTTTGGCAAAAAAAGGAAAATCCAGGCGATGTATAAAATGCTGGAGACAGCGAAAATGAAAAAAATAGTCAGGTTGTACAGGGCCAGCACCACCCCAAAAATCACCAGGTTAAAAGAGGAAAGCAGTGCCCCCAATGTGCGTACGGTAAGGAAATCCTCGATGCGCTGATGATCTGAGATTCGCTGCAGCAGGTCGCCCGTCATTTTGGTATCGAAAAAGCTGACGGGCTGTCGCATCAGGCGTTGCAGGAAATCGGAGACGAGCGCCACATTGACCCTGGTGCCGATGTGGAGCAGGATCCAGTTTTGCAAAAAATGAGAAGTAATGATGCCAAACAGCAGCACGATCTGCGCCAGGAGCATCAGGTAAATGAAATCCAAATCCTGGTTTTCAATCCCTGTGTCCACAATAGATTGTGTGATGAAGGGGAACAGGAACTGGACGGTACTGGTGAACACAAGCCCTAGTACCAGTTGCCACACCAGTTGCCGGTAGGGGCGCAAGTATTTTAACAAGAAACCGAACCCGCCAAAATCAGTTTCCTCGCCTTCCTGAGCATAGAAATCTGGTGTTGGTTCCAATAAAATAGCGACGCCCTGCCCTGCATCGCTTTCCCAGTGCTGTCGGAAGCGGGCATGGGTCATACGGGATTTTCCCTGTGCTGGATCGGCAACCCAAACGTGTTTTTTTGAAGTCTTGTAAACGACCACGAAATGCTTTTGGTCCCAGTGGACGATGTTGGGCAATGGGGCTTCCAGAAACCCCACTTCGTTTTCCCCATTTCCCTGAAAGGGCAATTTCACTGGTAAAGCCCGCAGGCCGATGCCTTCTGCTGCCGAAACGATGCCCCTGGCCGACACGCCCTCCCGGTCGAGATGGCTGCGCTGCCGCAATTGCTGCAGGGTGTACCTGCGGCCATAATGCCCGGCCACCATGCGGAGGCAGGCGGGGCCACAGTCCATTGCGTCAAGTTGCCGGTGCAGGGGGAATGACATGAGCGTTGGTTGTTTTAGTCGTCGTGGCCGAGGATTTCAAATAGCCATTTTTTCAAGGCTTTTACACAAGAATCCTCTTTCTTTTGCTGGATGGTGTTTACGAACTGTTTGAAATTATTGTTCGTCCTGACACCCCTGTTTTTACAAACTTTTTTGAGTCGTTCAATATCGGAGAACCCAAACTTGGCTGGGTCAACATTAGTTTGTTCGGCTGCTTTGAATAGGAATTTTTCAAGGGCAGGATTGATAACGAACAAGTAATGATCTCTATCCTTGTGTTTGCAGATGGCGTAATCTTGCTCATTTTGAGTAATGGTAAATTCTTGAAAGCCAGTTGGTTTTCTTTTGTCATTGTCAATGACACCAATAAGTAGCGCTTTACTCTTACTTGTTGACAAAGCATGCAAAACCCGTGAAATGCTTAATTGGTGGTTGGGATTTTTAAATCCAAGGACTTCAATCAGGGCAGTATCTCCATCGCATTCGGGAAAAATTTGGACAGCTTTACCCATGAACGAAATTGTTGATGCTGGCAAAAATATCTAATGAATAATCCATCGCTTCGGAAATTTCATCATTGCTCAATTTTTTGAACTTCGTCTCATACTCCTCAAAGTAAGTCACAAAAACAGCCAGTTCTTCCGGTGGTGTATTCTCGACAATGGTATCAAATAAATAAGGGCTATGCGTAGTAATGAAGAATTGGTTATCTGTGGATTCGATAATTTTAAAGGCCAATTCCCGCACATACGGAGGAAATGAATGACTCTCCGGTTCTTCAAAAAGTATCACTGAATCTTTATTTGAAAATATGGCGGCGTAGTGGAAGATGATGCGCTGGAGGGTGTCGGCGATAAGGGAGTAGGGGATAGTATAGCCAATCCTATTCTCTCTTCTCAATAAATAGAAAGTGCTTTTTTCACTGTCAATTAGAAACTCAAAGCCATATTCCTCAAATAATTCAGGTATTATTTCTTTTAATTTTTGATTAGTTCCCATTACTGCAAAAAGATTCGTACCGTAGGGTGGCAATAGAAATGTTTTTTCTCTTACATCTATCCTTTGATTTGGATCAAATGAATATTTTTTAATTGGACTGTAATTATTTATATGGTTGTCGCTGCATTGCCCATCATCCTGAATTAATGCTGTACCTATTTCAATAACTTCCTTAGAGGTGCTATATTTATTTCTAAAACCACTTCTATCAATAGGTTCCTTTTTTTGATTTTCTATAGCTATTTCAGTTCCTAAAAACAAGTCATACGTTTCTGTTTGATAATGGTGGTTTATTAGATAACCTCCGATGTTGGAATTGACTACAATTGGTTTTTCTGTATTTTGAAAATAATACAGGTTCTTAAATCTCTCATATCTAATGAAATCACTGAGGAACTTTTTTGATTTATTAAACGGGCAGCAAAACAAACTCAACGCCTCCAACACATTCGACTTCCCAACGTTCGGCTTCCCCACGAACAAGTTAGTCCGCCCACACTCCAACTCCGCTTCCCGGATGGACTTGAAATTTGAAATCTTCAGGTTTTTGATAAAATTTTCCATGTCAACATTTTATACCTGCCAAAAGTAAAACAAAGCTGGTAAAATCTGGTCTTTTTTAAAAGTCAAGCCAAAGGAAGGAACTTTCCCGCCCGCCCTCTGGGTTTCACCCCCAACCTCAATAGACCAAATCCACTTAACCCCACTTTCCCATAGTTTTGCCCCAAACAGCAAAAAGTGACCCCAATGACCAATGACCAATGACCCCAATGACCAATGACCCCCAATGACCAATGACCCCCAATGACCAAGGTCCTAACCAAATCACCCGCTACCTTTCATGTCCAAGTATTTTCAAACTATTTTAGATGCCATTTCCGGCAAGGAACAGGAGTACACTTCCGGCAGCATTGACAAGGCCATCGTCCTGTTGAGCATCCCGATGGTGCTGGAAATGATGATGGAGGGCATCTTTGCACTGGCCGATGCCTATTGGGTTTCCAAGATAAGCGTTGATGCGATGGCTACGGTAGGCCTGACGGAGTCCATTATGACAATGGTATATTCGATCGCTGTTGGACTTTGCGCAGCAGCCACGGCCATGGTTGCCCGGCGGATAGGGGAGGGCGATCCGGACGGGGCTTCCAAGTCGGCCATCCAATCCACCGTTCTGGCCATTGCCATCTCCATCCTGATAGGAGTGCCGGGGTACATTTTCGCAGAAGACATCCTCCGGTTGATGGGCGGTAGCGAGGCGTTGATAGCCGAGTGTTCCGGCTACACCCGTATCATGTTTGGCGGCAACATCGTCATCATGCTCATTTTCCTGTTCAACGCCATTTTCCGGGGAGCGGGCAATGCCACCTACGCCATGTGGGTGCTTTTTATTTCCAACGGCATCAACATCGTACTCGATCCAATGCTCATTTTTGGCTGGGGGCCTTTCCCGGAATTGGGCATCAAGGGCGCTGCGATTGCGACCAACATCGGCCGGGGCGTCGGCGTGGCCATGCAGTTGTACTTGTTGTTGAAAGGTGTTGGCATGGTAAAAATCGCCAGGAAACACTTCGTCGTCGTCAAAGCTACCATTGTCCGCCTCATCGAAGTGGCGGCGGGCGGCACCGGACAGTACATTATTTCCTCCGCCAGTTGGGTGTTCCTGGTCCGCATCGTATCGGAGTTTGGCAGCGAGGCAGTAGCGGGCTACACCATCGCCATCCGCATCATTATCTTCACATTTATGCCGATTTGGGGCATGGGCAATGCCGCTGCCACCCTGGTCGGCCAAAACCTGGGGGCCAAGCTGCCAGACCGTGCCGAAGCTTCTGCCTGGCGGACGGCGCATTTCACCATGCTTTTCCTCATCGCCATCTCTGTTGTTTTGATTTTTGGTGCCCCCGTTTTGATCCCGCTATTTAATCCGGCCTCCGAAGTAGTGCGGGTGGGCATTTTCACCCTTCGTATTTTCTGCGTCAGCTATTTCATTTTTGCCTACGGCCTGGTACTCAGCCAGTCCTTCAACGGGGCGGGGGATACCCGGACGCCGACTATGGTTAATTTTGTTTGTTTTTGGTTGATAGAAATCCCACTGGGCTATTTCCTTGCGATGCACACCAGCCTGGAGGTGGCAGGGGTCTGTTGGTCGGTGGCCATCTCGGAGGCCCTCATGTCCGTCGTCCTCATATACCTGTTCCGTAAAGGGAAATGGAAGTTGGTAACATTGTGAACAATATTCTTTCCTCACAAATCTTTTGTGACCCCCGCTATCACGAACCAACTGTCAATCCCTTTATTCGGCTTTTTCAAGTTGGCATTGGAGATATGGCGGAACCGGCATTTCAGGTCGAGGTTCACGCCCGAGTTGCCGAGTTTTTGATGCAGGCCGGCCGTGAAGTTGTCGGAGAAAATGAAGCCCCTGGCCTGTTGTTTCGTCTCTACGGTAATGAAGTGCGGCCCAGAGCCGATGGCAGCGGTAAGGGCTGTTTTTTCTGAAAAATTGAGCCTGTACTCAAAGCCAAGGTTGGCCCCGAATTCCCACTCCTTTTTGTCCTTTGGGGAAAAATGCACCCACACCAGCTGCGGTTCCAGGTAGATGAACAGGTCGTTCCGCTTCCCTTTCAACAGATTGGCGAAGTTGTAATAGAACAACAACTGGAATGGTTTGTACTTCCGCCCCTCTGACAACTTTTCATTCACGATGGGGATGCCCAGGTGCACACCGACCGTTTTCCAGGATTGGCCAAAGGTCTGAATGTGGCCTAAAATGAGAAAACAGCAAAAGAGAACTATTCTCATGGTTGGGTTTTGACGGCAAAGAAAAGGCATTTTGAAAATAAGTTTGCAAAAGCAATTCGTGGCCTTCCTTAGCTTTGCTCCATGTACCTGATGTTGTTTACCATTGCACTCACTGCGTATTTTGCCTTGCACAGCATACTTGCTGCCCGCCGGATAAAAGGGGTCATTGTAAAATACCTCATGCCGGTTCGGTATTACCGGCTGTTTTACAACCTCTTTTCCATCTTCTCCATGCTGCCTTTGGCATGGTGGTTTTTAGCTTTGGACAAAACGGCTTTGTTGAAAAGCACCTGGTATTTGCTGCCGGGCATCCTGTTGATACTGGCAGGGGGCCTCTGGATTTTGCGGGCCATGCGGGGGTACAATTTGGGAGAGTTTTCTGGCCTGTACCAATTGAGGTACGGCGGCCAGCTCCACAACGTCGAACTGATCACCACCGGCTTGAATGCAAGTGTGAGGCATCCGCTTTATTTTGGCACTTTGCAGGTCTTTTGGGGCGCTTTTCTTTTGTATCCAACGGATGTTTCCCTGATAGTGGCTGCCCTGTCATCGGCTTACCTGGTGATAGGTAGCAAGCTGGAAGAACGGAAACTGGCGCAGCAATTTGGCGGGGCATACCGTTCGTACCAACGAAAGGTGCCGATGTTGGTACCTTTTAGGTGGGGGCGAAAGAAGAATTGATATTTTTGCCGCCCAAAATGATTTCTCATCAGTCTAAAAATAGCATGAAACAACTCCTGACGATTTTCTTCTCCGCTTTTTCAATTTTCCTCTTTTCACAAAACGATACTACTATTTATAAAGTCGTGGACGAAATGCCACGCTTCCCTGGCTGCGAACAGTTGGACACGACTTTGGATGCCAAGATTAAATGCTCGCAGACCAACCTGCTGGTGTTTTTCAACTCCAACATCGTCTATCCGCTGGAAGCCCGCCAGCAAAATGTGGAAGGGACAGTTGTTTTAAGCATCGTTGTGGAAAAAGACGGCTTCATCTCCAGCCCGGTCGTGCTCAAAGACATTGGCGGCGGTACCGGCGATGAGGCCCTGCGGGTGGCTTTGGGCATGAACGAGGCCCTCAAGCAGGCCAAGCTCACCTGGACGCCCGGCAAGAAAGGCGGTAAACCCGTCAGGACGCAGGTAACAGTCCCCATCAAGTTCAAATTGCAGGATCCGCCTGATTTTGTCATCGTGGACAGGCGGGATACGGTGTACGTTGTCTTTGACGACTCACTGGCCTACAATGGGGGCGGGGCAGCGTTGGAGCAATTTTTCAACAAACACCTCATTTACCCGGAAAACCAAAAGGACAGTTGTAAAATAGGCGATATGGACATGACCCTTATGGTGCGGCCCGATGGCTCTGTGAAGGTGCTCGACCTGAGCGACTACTGGAACCTGGGCTGGGATTTTCAGTTCCAGGCCATCAAAACTGCCGTTGCTACCTGGGGCCAGTGGCAACCTGCTGTTCGGAAAGGCAAACCCGTGACAGCCTCCTACGACATCAGCGCTACCTTCAAACCCGACCAGGCAAAGTGTGCCCAACGCATTTCCCAGTATGAAAAAGCCAGCAGCATTGCCCAGGAAGGAAGCGACCTCTTCAACGAAGGCAAACAGGACGAAGGCATCCAGAAGCTGAACGAGGCGCTTAATCTTTTCCCGGACAATGCCAACTTTCTGTACCTGCGTGGCCAGGCATACATGAAAATGGACAAGCTCACCGAAGCCTGTGCCGACTTCAAACGGGTCCAGGCCATTGTTTATATTGATGTGGTTAACCAGCTCATCCCTATCATTTGCAAATAGATTTCATTGTTTCATTGTTCACGTTTGAGGATATCCTCATGTGGTAACGGCCATGTTCCTCCTCCCGGTCTTCGACTTTTTGGAAGGAAATCAGCCTAAAAAAACCATGCAACGATGAATTTAGGTTACCATGCAACAAATCCCATTGCATCAAAAGAAATCTCCATCTGCCAACGTTCTTACCCGCAACATTTTCCCTTAAATCTAAACTTTCCAATTATGTACATCCGGCTATTGCTAACTGCTTTCGCTTTCATCGTTTTTTCAACTGCACTTTCTGCCCAAACCGACACCCTGCCACCTGATTTTACTTTCAAAGGGATGGCCATCGGCATCAGCAATCCTGAAATGATAGACCAGATGATGGCCGTCATGCCCGGCCTCGGCAGCAATGCCAAGGCGATGATGAATGAACAGAGTGTGAAGTCGTACCTCATGCCGCCCCGGGAGGTGGGCCAACGGGGCACGTCAACCAGTTATCTCCTGTCAGCCTGTATGGAGTTTTACACCAATTTCAGGAAGAACTACAAGGTCAATCTCAGCCCCGATTTTGTGACGCTCAGCCTGGCAAGGGAAGGCAACCAGGATTTGAAAAATGCCCTCCGCTTCCTGGTAACCGATGGCACGGTGAGTGCCGACATCATGCCCTACGATTCGCCCAGCATTCCACGGAGCGCCGGTGCGACCGACAAGTACCGAATCACCAATTACCTGCAAATATTCAGGGAAACTCACCGGGACGCCCAGAAGGTATTCGAGGTGCAAAAGGCGCTGATGCGGGGCAACCCCGTCATTGTGGAAATGAAAACACCCGACGGTTTTGAAAAAATAACGGACACCCGCTTCTGGTCATCCCTGGGCAAGGATTTCAACAATGTTTTACCGTTCATGGTAGTAGGCTACAACCTGGAGTTGGAGGCTTTTGAAGTGCTGAGTGCCTGGGGCCCGGAGTGGGGGAGTGACGGCTACCTCTGGGTGGACTTTGACGATTTTGGTGAAATAGCCCAGAACGGCTACGTGATGGTGCCAGCAGGGCAGTGAACATGGTAGCCTCATTAAAAAATGGCCCGGCTGCATAAAGCAACCAGGCCATTTTTTTTAGGAACAATCAGCTTAGTTCACTGTAAAATCTATAGATGAAACTTCTTCCGACACGCCGTCGTCGTGGCCCCAGACTTTCGCTTCCAAAGTATAGGTGCCTGGCGTTACGCCATCCAGCACCTCTGTCCCTTCAAAAGTGTAGGATGCGGGTGAATGGACATGCGGTTCGGTAGGCTGGTTGTAAATTTCCGTTCCAGTGGATTTGTTGAAAATACGCACATTGATGTGGTGGACGGTACCGCCGTTGTGGTCTTCAAAATCCACCTCTATCGCCACCGTATCGCCAACGGCATAAGTGCTGTTGGCCGCCGGGGAATGGATGTGGGCATGATAGTCAGGCTCTGTGGTGGTATCGTCGTCTTTACATGCGTTGAACATGAATATTCCGAGCAGAAGTCCTAAGAAAAGAAACTTTTTCATGATTTAATTTAAGTTGTATGACAATCAGGAAGAAGCCATCATTTTTTTGCGGTCGCCCTCCTGGTTTAGTAACGATGAAAAAATAACTTCACCATTTTGATTTTGAAAACCCCAGCAACGGAGGGGTTTTTTAAAAAATAAAATAGTCATTTTATTTTTCCTTCGATCCTTAGTCTTGTTAAAAAAAATAAGTGAATTCGAGCGTGTACCGCTGCTTAGCAACGATAGCGCCCGATGAATAGTTTTGGTGGAATGGACGGGAGGCCGACAGACTCAATTGTAAGTCGCCATACCTGACATTCCCGCCGAGCATGGCCAGCCAGCCTTCGCCGCCGGAACCTTCGGCAAAATTGCCACTGGGCAAGAAGTTCTTGCCGAACTTCTCCACCGAGGCCCCTGCAAACGGCACCAGCTTCCATTTTTCACCAACAGCAAATTCCCGGAAGAGGGAAAGTGCGGCCGTAAACTGGTCGCCAAATTGGTAATCGTCCCGGCTCTTTCCATTGAGCTGGTAGCCTGCGTTCAGGCTGAGGCCATATTTGCTTTTGAAAAAAACGGCGTTGGTCAAAAACAGGTAGCCCATGTTGCCCATGCCAAGGTTGAGGTTGCCGGGCAGGTCACGAAAGTAGATGCTTTGGTCGTACTTGCCGGTGGGCAGTTTTATGCCAGTGCCAATTTCCCAGTACAGCATGGAATGGCCGCCTAACTGG
This sequence comes from Lewinellaceae bacterium, assembly GCA_020636005.1. GTDB lineage: Bacteria > Bacteroidota > Bacteroidia > Chitinophagales > Saprospiraceae > UBA6168. The sequence continues at coordinate 176,561 of JACJYR010000004.1, read as the reverse complement.
ACGTTGTCCAACAGGGCAAAACTTCCCGTCAGGCGGGTGTCTGCAAAGCCTTGCAGCGTTTCGGTTTCACCGGTTTGTTGGCGCACGTTCCAGCGGTAGGGCTGTTGCAGTGCCACTTTCCACCTTGGTGAAATTTGGTAACGCACAGCCAATTCCGCCACATAAAAATCGTCTTTATAGCTATCCCCGTCCACGTTACTGTTGGTCGTGAAGGGCACCCTCATCAGCCGCAGCCCGGCGGAACTGGTGCGCAACCCGGTCAACAAGCCCGTGCTGCCGCAGGATGCAAGCCCGCCCGCATTGCAGCAGGCCTGGCTCATCACGGTCACGGTTGGCAACAAGGCAAGCAGTAGCCAAATGAAAAGCCTTGTCATAAATTGACTTTAATTTAAGTCATTGGCATCAGGCTTCGAACGTAGATCAGGAAGCAAAACCCAATGCCATTGGCCAATGAATAATGGAAGGAAAACGTATCAAGCAGGTACGGGAAAGAACTCCGGCGGATGAAGGAAAGGGACTTCGGAGGATTGGGATCGAAGTCCTTTGTAATGAAAGGTATGTTTATAGGCCCAATTGGGCAGTTTGGCAATTGGTTCGGCTGGCATTTGAAAAAACAGGGTTAGCCGTAGGGACTCATCGAACCTGGAAAAGGGGGAGGAAGATTGCTGACGATCGTTGTTCTCGGTTAGCCGCTGATGCAGTACGCATTTCCCTTCGCAGTGCAATTTCGGCTTGTCCTTATTTACACAAATTGTCCGAGCTATCTCCGACTGCTGAATCTTAAAAGATAGGAAGACCACCGAATTGCTCATTGAGACAATAAGAATAAGGGAAACAAGCGATATGGTCAGGATTTTCTTCATCTTAAAGACGTGAAAATAGCGCAATAATCCTTTTTACCCATTGACTAAAATCATTTGAAGTGAATATTGAAGTAATCGTGACAAAAACGGGAGCAATATTTACTGGTTGGTGCAGCGCATACTTTTTTGACTATAAGGCATGAACATCCTAAACGGAAGCGATGCCCACCCGGCATTTCAGGTATTCGTTTGCAATAAGTTCCTTCACCATAAAATGCGCCAGGTCGCCCGCCGTAATTTGTTGATTCCCCTCTGCCGGGTAGTTGCGGTTGGTGTTGTAGGATTCGGTGGCCTTGGCATCCAGTATGATGGGTGGGCAAACGAAAGTCCAGTCGAGACTGGAGGAGGAGAGGTGATCGTAGGCTTGCCGGTGTTCCAGCGTAACGGCCTTGTATTTTTCAGGAAAACCGGGCATTTCGTAAATAAAAGTCCCCTCATCGGCATTCAGCAATCCTGCCCCTCCAATGGCAACAATGCGCTTCGGGCCTTTCTTTTCCATTGCCTCCACGATTTTTTTCATGCCGATGGAACGTGCCCGGTCCGTTCCGTCAAAACCGCCGCCGATGGCCGAAAGGACGGCATCTGCACCCTTCAGCGCCTTTTTGATGTCGTCTTCCGAAAATAGGTAGCCCTTGCTGAGTTCAAGGTAGGTGCGTTCGGTGGAAAACACTTCAAACACATTCCTCCCAAAGGCACGGGCCGTGTGAAGCTGTGCGATTGTTTCGTCCACGAGGTATTGGCCGACCATGCCGGTGGCGCCGAAGATGGTTACTTTCATTTGTTTCATTTGTTTCATTGCTTCATTTGCTTCATTGTTTCACTTTGAGCATTGACAATGAAACAATGAAGCAATGTGTTTATCAAACCAAATCACTCACCCGCTCCTGTTTGATGGCGTTAAAGATATTCAGGATTTTCTTCGCAATGCCCGTCCAGCCAAAATTTCGCCTGGCAAACCGGGCACCTTCTACTGAAAGCTGGTGCGCCAGCTCTGGGTAGAGCAGCGGAAATGCCAGCATGGTGCCGAACTCGACTGCCCGGTTGGGGTCGGCATAGAGGGCATGTTGGCCATATTGTATCAAATCAAACAAACCTCCGTGTACCGTAATGACGGCAGGTGTGCCGCAAGCCATCGCCTCGATGGCCACCATGCCGAACGGCTCGTAGCGGGAAGGCATGGCAAAAACAGCGGCGGAGCGGTAGTAGTCGGCCAAATCCTCGTCGGCCACATAATTCCGCCACACGATTTTGTCTGCAATGCCCAATTCCTTCGCCATTTTTTTCAGGCTAGAAGTCCCCGCTTTGTCCTGGCCGGTATTCTCTGCGCCGACAGCAGCTACCAACCTGGCATCTGGTACCAGTTCAAACAGGGTGGGCATTGCTTGCAGCAACAAATCATAACCCTTGTTGTGGGCCATGCGGCCAAGCGTCAGCACGTCTTTTGGTTGAAAACCGAATTTTTCGTGCAGTTCTTTTTGCTCTTCCGAGCGCACGGGCGAAAAGCGGTCCTCGTCCATGCCTGGAGGGATGACGGAGACCCGCCGTTCCAACAGATCGTAATGCTCCTTCAAAAGCTCTGCCTGCTGTTCGGTGGTGGCAATGACATGGTCGCACATTTGAAAAATCAGGAACTCCTTGCGGATACGCTCGACGAAGCGGTATTTTTTCTCCATCTCCTTTTCGTCCATGTCCACGCCCATGTTGCGCTGTTTCCACCAGCCCAGGGAATGTGGCGTGTGGACATGCGGGATTTCCAACTCTTCCGCAATCTTTTGCCCCGCTGCACCCGCATCCCAATAGTGAGAATAAACAATGTCGTAACGGCTGCCCCGCTTGCGGATGGCCGAAAGGAAATTGGTCACAAAGTCGCCGATGTGGTCGTGCATGTCTTCTTTTCTGATAAAATTCTTCCCGCCAAATGGGATGCGCCACACCCGCAGGTTGTCGTTCACCACATCGAATTCTGGCTGGTTTTCAAAGCGGCGGGTCACCAGGTCAACGCCGAGGCCCAAACGGCTGAAGCGCTTGGCCAATTCGAGCACGTAAACCACCTGGCCACCTGTGTCAGGTTTGCCAAGTTCTGGCTCTGCTCCGACATAGCCATGCAGCGAAATCATCAGGATGTTGTTAGTGGATTGGTCAAAAGTTGCCATTTGTTTGTTTTTTAGAAGTGAGGAGGAAAATAGAGGTGAGGGGTGAGAGGTGAGAGGTGAGAAATGAGGGCGCTCACTTCTCACCTCTCGCTTTTCACTTCTCTTCTCAACCCGCCACAATATGCAACTCGTGGCAGGCACGGATATATTCTGAGGCCGACCAGGCCTGGAAGGCTTTTCCCATAGGCCTGCCCGTTTGGCCATGCGCCCATTCGTTGAATTCCCATTCGTGGGCAGTGCCAAGTTTGTTCAATTCAGAGAGGCTGTACAGTTCCTTTAAGGCCAAATCACGCAGTCCGAGTTTATTTAAGAACCTGACCCAATGGCCACCTATCAAAGGCCACACCCCACCGTTGTGGTAGTGGTTGGGGAGGTTCAGCAGGTTCACAGCGTAATAAGGTCGCCAGTCCTTGTCGCCCATCGTCACGATGGGATAAATATTAGCAACGGGATACGGTTGGTTGATGCCCACGCCCCATAAGAATTTAAAGGTTTGGCTTGCGTGGTTTGTATCGGTTACATCGTACAGAAAAGCGAGGAGGTTGCCAAACGTGTCGCAACGCCAACTAAAGTCGAAAGGGGTGATTTGCGCCAGCAAATAGCGGGCATCGCCAATGGAAAACTGTTGCTCCGCAAAAGAAACGGACTGATATACGTGTTGTTTAGTGGTCGGCCAGAAGTTGGCCAGTATCTCCCGCTTGATGACCCTTGCCCAGCGGAGGTAGTCGCTGGCACGCTGGGTTTCGCCGAGCATTTCCAGCATCCGGCTGAAAGAAGTGTTGCATTTGTACCAGAGCACTTCATCGTAGAGCACATTGTAGCTGCGGCCGAACAGGTCGGTCCAGTCGCCCGCTTCAGGTATTTCGAGCAGGGCGTCGTTGTTGCTGTCGTGGGCCGAGAGCCAGGTCATGATGTGTTGAAGGGTATGGATGTGCTTGCGCAAAAAATCAATGTTCCTCGTTTGCGCCACGTAGGCGTGAAAGGCGATAATGAGCCAGATGCCGCTGTCAATAGAAGCGATGCCGCCGACGCCTGAATAGTCGGGGGTTTCCGTTTCGATGCGAACGTTGGCGGGGATTTGGCCATTGGGCGAAACGTGCTTCAGCAAAGTTTCCATAGTCTGCACCTGGCAGGCATGTATCGCATCATCCTGGTTGGTCAACGGCAGCGAACCGATGATGGTCACGGCCCCATCCCTGGCCCACACGCTCTGGTAATTTTCATCGGTGCCGGTCACTTCGTTGTCGTCTTTGGAGCAGGCCGTGAAGCCGAGCGGGGAGATGTTTTTTTTGAGTGCCTCGATAGCTTTGTGGTAACCCTGGCGGATATGGCCGGATTGTTCTTTAGTCAAGCTGCCGATAGGCTTCTCCCCTGATGCACGGATCACTTCCAATAAAGCTTTCGTATCCACTTCATCCTCCGGCTCGATGTCCGTTTCTACTATGATCCCATAATAACGCAGCCCATTGATGACGGCTTGGGCGCAAATTTCGTTGTGCGGCGCACGGTAGATGGGCATGTTTTGGGTTAGTTCCAGCAATTCTGGCTGTGCATTTCCGACGACGATGCCACGGACGCCTTTCATGGAAAACATGGCGCTGTCGTTGCCGCTGTCCCCTGCCACCAACAATTCGTTGGTGGGAACTTTCAGGTGGCGCAACAGCCAGTGCAGGGAGTTTCCTTTGTTGGCAGATTTTGGCAGAATATCCAAATGGCGGCTGCTGGAATAGACCACTTTCACCTCCAGGCCGGCCTCCTCCATGGCGTTTTGGATACCTTCGATTTGTTCGGGGGTGGCTTCGTTCAGGAACCAGCTCGACTTGTACTCATTTTGATAATAAGCCGGCTGCTTTTCGAGCGGGAGGGATTGGGAAACGAGCACGTTTTCCGCTTTTTCTATGTCCCAGCCTTCGTCCAGCAGTTCAGTGAAACTTTTCACCAAGGATTGGGAGCGGAAATCGTAGATGCTCGTGCCAACGCCGCTGATGATGTATTCGGGCTCGGGCAGCGTGCCGGTTTTCACCAAATTCAGAATATCGTCGAGCAATCGGCCAGAAGTGTAGCAGAGCATGGGCTTGCTGTGCGGGGCTATTTTTTCCCAAATACTTTTAAACTGCTGGGTGGCTTTTTCGTGGCCGAGGAGGGTGCCATCGAGGTCGGTGCAGAAGAAACGGATGTTGTGCTGGGTCATTGGCTGTCCTTTGATAGTTGGGTGCAAAGGTAGGCCATTGGGCAGGGAGGGTGGTAAACAATGACGATGTACCTCCAATTTGCCTACCTTTGAGCCGTTTTTTTATGGAATCTAAACCATCGTTTTAATGAAACAAACAAGCATCCTTACCATACTTTTTTCCGTCTTGACCATGCTGCTTTTTGGGCAGGCCGAAACGCCTCCCGGCACCCTTAACTGGGGCGATGAGTACAACGAGCCAAACGGCACCGCCGCTACCAAACTGATCGGCATCGTGCCAGAGGGCTTCTATGTGCTGCGCCAGAAGGTGCTGCAAAACCCAAGTGCGAAGCCCCGTGCCTGGGTCGAGTTTTTCACCAAAGACATGAAGCTGAAGCGCTCGGAAGAAATGGAGTTGAAATACAAGGGCAAACAACGGGATTTTGAAGACGTGATATTGTTGAATAAAAAACTCTACCTCCTCACTTCATTTAACAATACGGCCAAAAAGCGCAACTACCTTTTCAAACAGGAACTCAGTGAGAAAACATTGATGCCCTCCAAAAACCTGGAGATGATCTGCGAGACGGAGGCCAAGAATAAGGAAGTGGAAGGAACATTTGCTTTTCATATTTCAAAGGACAGTTCCAAGCTATTGGTGTACAACAGCCTGCCCAACGAAAACAAAAACCCGGAGCGCTTCGGCTTCCGGGTGTTCAATGAAAATTTTGATCTGATTTGGGAGAAAAACATCGTGCTGCCTTATCCCGACAACAAGTTTACCGTGGAGGATTACCAGGTGGACAACCAAGGCAACGTTTACCTGCTCGGTGTCCTTTACCAAGACGAGGCGAAGTGGCGCCGCCGGGGGAACCCAACGTACAATTATGTCGTGCTTTCCTACACCAATGAGGGGAACGACGCCAAGGAATACCGCATTGATTTAGCCGATAAGTTTATCACTGACCTCACTTTCCGGGTGGCCAATGGCGGCACGTTGATTTGTTGTGGCTTCTACTCCGAGCGTGGGACGTACAGTATAAAAGGTGCCTACTATTTCCGCCTCGACCCCAAAACGGGCGAAATGACCAACCGCAACTCCCAGCCTTTCGATTTTGAGTTTTTAACGGAATTTATGTCTGAAAAAAACAAGCAAAAAGCCAAAGAAGCGAAGGAAAGGAACGATGTCAGGCGAGGGGCGGAACTTTACAATTATTCCTTGGACGAACTGATATTGCGCAGTGACGGCGGGGCGGTACTGGTGGCCGAGCAGTTCTACATTGAGCAGGAAACTTACCGGGACAATCCTTTTGGCTATTATCCATACGGCTTCTATTCGCCTTATTCTTACCGGTCGAATATCCAGACGGACTATTACTACCACTATAATGATATTATCGTGGTGAACATCCGCCCAACCGGCGAGATAGAATGGGCCTCCCGCATCCCAAAGCAGCAGGAGACGAAAAACGACGGCGGGTACTATTCATCATACGCCATGTCCATCGTGAGGGACAAGCTCTATTTTCTCTTCAACGACAATGCCCGTAATTACAGTCCCGATCGCAAAGAGAACCGTTTTTACAATTACAATGGCAGCGAGAGCATCATCGTGCTGGCGCAACTGAACACGAAAGGAGAGTTGAAGACTTTTCCCTTGGCCTCCAATAAAGACGCTGGCGTCATCACCCGCCCTAAAATGTGCAAGCAAATCGGCAAGCGGGAAATGGCGATTTTTGGCGAGCGTGGCAGGGGGTTTCGTTTTGCGAACTTGACTTTTGAGTAGCAAAGTAATGGTTTGAATTGTTTGAAATGGTTTGAATTGTTTGAATTGTTGCGTACACCAAGGAAACAAGTGTTTGTTTGAATTTCAAAAAGAAAAGAAATCCCAAACTAATTTCAAGGATGTATTTCAAGTTCTTTTGAAACAAGATTGAGAAACCGTAAGCCCTTTATAACCAACGCCCAAAAACAACTTGTCCCGAATTCACTTCGGGATAAACACCAAAACACGCAAACACAACAATGATTCATTCGGCCTATTACCATTCCCCGTTTGGTTGTTTTGAGATAAAAGGCAACGACCACAGCATCACCCAGGTTTGGCTGCTGCAAGACCAGGAAGCACCGCCGGAGGACTACCACGATGCGCCTGAACATATCGTGGAAACGGTGCGCCAACTGACCGAATATTTCAACCGCCAGCGCACCGAATTTGACTTGCCGCTCGACTTTTCCGAAGGCACCCTTTTCAACCAAAGCGTTTGGAAGGAACTGTTGAAAATACCTTACGGCCACACGTCGAATTATTCGGCCATCGCAAAGCAACTGGGCAACCCGGAAGCTGTCCGTGCGGTCGGACTGGCGAACAGGGGCAACCCCATTGCCATCATCATCCCCTGCCACCGGGTGATTGCCAAAAACGGGGATTTGCAGGGCTATTTTTATGGCCTGGAGATGAAACGAAAACTGCTGGAACTGGAAAACCCGATGAGCTATGGGGAGCAAGGGAGTTTGTTTTAAATGAAAGTGAATCTTCGTAACTTGCATCCTAAATTCTAAAAAAATGTCCATGACTTCTTCTGAATTAAAATTTTCCCTTCATGCGATCATTGAAACGACACTTGACCAAAGTGTGCTGAAAAAATGGTATGAATTGATAAGCAAGGACTTAAAAAAGGAGCATGATAAAGTTGTCATTTATGCTGCCGATGGCAGGCCTTTTTCTCAAAAGGAATTAGAGAAATTTGTGGCAGATGCCATCGAAAAAGTCAATTCCGGCACCTACATCCGACAAGAAGAATTGATGAAGGAAGTGCAAAACTGGTAATGCCCTCAAACAATGAAGGAATACCAGGTGACATGGAATCCAGAGGCGGTCGAAATGCTCGATAAAGTCTTTCATTTCCTTTCCGCCACCCAATCAGATAGTGAAGCGAGAAAAATTAAGAAAGACCTCATCATGCTTGCTTATTCGCTCCGAACACTTCCAAGAAGGTTTCCTAAAGAAAGATTGCTTGAAAACAGTGCATTAGAATTCAGGAGTGCTATTCTTGGGCACTTCAAACTCATTTTTCATCCTGGGGTTGACCAAGTAATAATTTTAGGTGTGTTTGACACGAGGCAAAACCCCGGTAAAATCAAGGATTTCTTTTCATGAATTACCAACCCACACTTTCCTACGCCCACCACCTCGACAAAACTGATCCCCTCCGCCCATACCGGCGCCAGTTTTATTTCCCGAAACACAAGGGCAAAAGCGTCCTCTACTTTTGTGGCAACTCGCTCGGCCTGCAACCAAAAGGCGTAAAAGAAGCGCTGGAACATGAGGTCATGCACTGGCGGGAACACGCAGTGGAAGGCCACTTCCGGGGTGAAATGCCCTGGATGTACTACCATAAATTCCTGTTGCCGCAGAGCGCCCGGCTCGTTGGTGCAAAGGAATCGGAAGTGGTGGTGATGAACACCCTCACCACCAACCTGCACCTGCTGATGGTCTCGTTTTACCGCCCAACAAAAGAGCGTTTCAAAATCATCATGGAAGCGGGCGCTTTTCCATCCGACCAATATGCAATGGAAAGCCAGGTGCGTTTTCATGGTTTTTCACCAAAAGAAGCTATCGTTGAAATAGCGCCAAGGCCAGGCGAGGAAACCCTGCGCACGGAAGATATTATTTCCACCATAGAAAAGCACGGAAATTCAGTGGCAACCGTCATGTTTGGCGGCGTGAACTACTACACGGGACAGTTCTTTGATTTGGGAAAAATAACAGAAGCAGGGCATAAAGTGGGTGCGAACGTGGGCTTTGATTTGGCGCATACGGCTGGAAACTTGCCGTTGAAACTCCACGACTGGAACGTTGACTTTGCCTGCTGGTGCAGCTACAAATATTTGAATTCCGGCCCTGGCGGCCCCAGCGGCATTTTCGTGCATGAACGGCACGGCGACAATCCTGACTTGCCCCGCTTTGCCGGATGGTGGGGGCACGATGAGGGCAGCCGGTTTTTGATGAAAAAAGGCTTCATCCCGATGCAGGGTGCAGCGGGCTGGCAATTGAGCAATGCACAGATTTTCAGCTGCGCAGCACATAAGGTTAGCCTGGATATGTTCGACAAAGTGGGCATGGATGCCCTGCGTGAAAAGGCTGTGAAAATGACAGGCTATCTGGAATTTTTGATTGAAAATTTAAACAAAGAAAAAAAGCGTTTCAACATCATAACTCCTTCAAAGCCACAGGCAAGAGGCTGCCAGTTGTCCATTTTGACAGGAAAGGAAGGCAAGCAACTGTTCGATTATTTGACAGAAAACGGCGTAGTAGCCGATTGGAGGGAACCCAACGTAATCCGGGTAGCGCCTGTGCCATTTTACAATAGCTTTGAAGACTGCTGGCGATTGGCGGATTTGCTGGGAAAGTTTAATCAATAAACAGTTTGAAATGGTTCGACGTCGTTTGAAAATGGTTTGACTTTGTTGTCAACTGTTTTAAATGGTTGAAGCTCAAAAATTTACTGACGTGAATATTCGATTTCAAACAGCACCAATTTTGTCGAATAACTTAGCCTGCCCACTCAAGTGTTCTAGCCCCGTCCCCCGTCCCACCAAATCTCCCATGCATCAAACATTTATGTTTCGCAACCCGGCCTAAAAGCCTTAATTTGCGTTTATAATTGCAAAACCTTGAAACATGGCAGCAACAGCAACCGCCGTCAGGCTCAGTCCAATAGATGCAGTCCTACAGGAGAAAGGTGCCTTGAAAGCGCCCGAAAAGATGTCGAAAGCGGAGTTCATCGAATTTGCGCAGCGGCACCAGGAGCTTCAATTGGAAAGGGAACAGGACGGAACCGTATTCATTATGCCCCTCGTTTTTGGCGGATCGGGTAAAAGAGAGGCTAAAATAATAGCCTATGTAGGAATGTGGCAGTTGAAAACTGGCCTGGGTGAAGTCTATGGCTCAACGACAGGGTTCGATCTGCCCGATGGCTCGACCCGTGCGCCCGACACTGCCTGGGTTTCCAATGAAAGATTAGCTTCGATTTCAGTGGACGAGGAGGAATACAGTTTCCTCCCGGTTGTCCCGGATTTTGTGGTGGAAGTGCGCTCGTCCAGCGACCGTTTGCGCAAGCAAAAAAGCAAAATGAAGGATGTCTGGATGGCAAATGGCGTCCGGCTCGGTTGGTTGATTGACCCTTATGCCGAAAAGGTTTACATCTACCGGGAAGGCAGACAACCGACAGTAATTGAAGGTTTTGAAGGAAAAACCCTTTCGGGCGAGGAGGTAATGCCCGGCCTCGAAGTGCCTTTGGACAAGTTGCGATTGAGGGTATGAGTCAATACCAACTTTTGATAAAAAATTGAGAGGGATGCCAGTGGATGGTGTCCCTCTTAGTTTTAATCGCCTCAATAGTTTTCAAGTACACCATTGAAATTAGTCTGGGTTATTTGGGTTAAAAAATAAAATTCTAATAAGCACTTGATTTTCAAGTATATAAAACCATTTCAACCATTTCAACCATTTCAAACCATTTCAAACAACTACTAATCCAAATTACTAAGCATCCCCGCCAGCTTTTTACATTTGCCGCATGAGCCTATTCATGGAAATAAAGCACCTGCTACACAAAGAATTCACCCTCGAATGGCGGCAGAAATACGCCATCAGCGGGATCCTGCTCTATGTGCTTTCCACCGTGTTCATCGTTTACATTTCCTTCCAAACCGTTAGCCCACAGCTCTGGAACGTGCTGTTTTGGATCATCATGCTGTTCGCCTCCATCAATGCGGTGGTGAAAAGTTTCGTGCAGGAGAGCGGCCAACGCCAACTTTACTATTACCAACTGGCCAACCCCGTTGCCATTTTATTGTCAAAAATGATTTACAATACCAGCTTGTTGCTGCTGCTTTCTGTCCTGACTTTTGTGGCTTTGGGCTTCATGGCCGGCAACCCGGTGGAACAGGCCGGGCGGTTTGCTTTGGCGCTGTTGCTGGGCAGTGTGGGTTTTTCAATCACCTTTACTTTTGTGTCGGCCATTGCAGCCAAAGCGGACAACAGCAGCACCCTGATGGCCATTTTGAGCTTCCCGGTCGTCATCCCCATCTTGTTGCTTTTGGTCAACCTGTCGGCGCATTCCATAGGGCTGCTCCAGGGCACGATGATCAACAGGGACATCATGATGCTGGCCGCTGTTGACCTCATTTTGGTGGCTTTGGGATTGGTGCTCTTTCCTTATCTTTGGCGGGATTGAAGATAAAATTTAGCGCTATGCAATTGGAAACAGACTACCTTGATTTTTTACAAAACATTGAATTTGCAGTTGCGGAGGTTTACAAAGACAACCCTGATCTACGGGATCCGGATGTCATAAAAGCCTATGACAGGCTGGTGAAGTTTTACAACAGAAAAAAGAAAAGAATGCCAGAACTGGAAAGCTCGCTAACAGGCATTTCTGCAAAGGTTTTCGAAGCGGTGCAAACAATGTGCGAGTGGAGGCGAAAAAAGGAACCTGGCGAAACAGTTGAATTAGATGGGTTTGAAGGCATTGGCAATGATGTGCCCATAGTAGCGGTGATACGCTGTTTGGAAAAACTCAACAAATCAGCTGAATTTTGGCACAAAAAAGATGGGGTAAGAGGCTACTTGAATTTTGTTTCAAATTTTGTTTGAACTATGAAAAAACACTGGTGGAAAGTCTTGGGCGTGTTGTTGGTTTTGTACTCATTTGCCATGGGGCTATTGACCCCCTTGAAAACGGGCATCCTCGATGCCCAACCTGCCAGCGTCCGTGCCGGAAAAAGTGTGACTCTCCTCGTAACAGGCTACAATTCATTTTACACAAAAAACCCCAAAGAAATAAGGGCTTGGCTGAAAATGGACAATGAGCGGGCAATGGCTGCCAAAAATGTGGAGGTCGTTGGCGATCGTGACTTGAAGGCTATATTTGACCTGCCACAATTTCTCCCAGTGGACAAAAAAGTGCAGGATTTTACCCTCATACTTGACAGCCCTACTGACGGCGCTTCCGTCCTGCCATCAGGCGTTTTTGTTACGCAGGACAGCATTGATAAAACCGCTGGGGAAGCCCTTTGGCAAAATGCCAACATCTCCGGTTTGCATGAAAAAGCGGCCATCACATTCCCTTTCAGGAACATCCTCGGCGAGACCATCCGAAACACCTATTACCATGTGCCGCTATGGTTTGCAATGTTCATCTTATTCATTGCAGCGACGGTAACGAGCATCAAATATCTGCGGAAAATGGACCCGAATGACGATGCCAAAGCTGCTGCACTTACAACCGTGGGCATTTTATATGGGGTGCTCGGACTGGTGACGGGCGCTATTTGGGCAAAAAACACCTGGGGTGCCTACTGGAGTTTTGATGTAAAACAAAACATGACCGCCGTGGGGCTGCTTATTTACTGCGCTTATTTTGTGCTGCGGGCCTCCTTTGAAGATCCTGAGAAAAGGGCCCGTATCAGTGCAGTGTATAACATTTTTGCCTTTTCCACACTGATCCCGTTATTGTATGTCATCCCAAAACTGACGGACAGCCTGCACCCAGGCGCCGGTGGCAATATTGCTTTCGGCAGCCAGGATTTGGACAATACCATGCGCATGGTATTTTACCCCGCCATCATCGGTTGGACGCTGATGGGCGTTTGGATGGCACATTTGGTCTTTCGGGCTGGGCGTTTGAAACGGCTTTTGCTGGAGGGCTGATTTGTGGAAAAATAATTGGCCGCATTTGGTGAAACGTGCGGCCAAAGTTGTCAGGTATAAAAAATTCTCCGACTTTAGCGCCCACTTTTGGACAGGAAACAGCCTAATGATTCGACCATGTTTAAAGCTGTAAAAAAAGCCCTTACCACTTTCTCCCTTTTTCTTTTTCCTTTTTCCTTTCTTGTAGCCCAAGAAGACGCAGACTTCATGCGCAGCATGGGCAAAATGTACGTGGTAGTAGCCGTGATTGCAGCCATTTTCATCGGCATTGTCATTTTCCTCGTTTACCTGGACAGGAAGCTCACCAAATTAGAGAACCAAATTAATAATCATCAAAATGGCTAAAGCACAACAGACGCTCACCTTCTACCAGAGCGTCGAAAATTACTTCGAAAAAGCAGCCCCGCATACCGGACTGGACCGGGGTTTGCTCGACCAGATCAAAGTTTGCAACTCCATTTACGCTATCCACTTCCCTGTGGAGATCCGTGATCCGAAAACTGGCAAAACCTCAGTGAAAGTGTTCGAAGGCTATCGGGTCCAGCACAGCCACCACCGTTTGCCAACGAAGGGTGGTATCCGTTTCAGCAACCACGTCAACCAGGACGAAGTGATGGCACTTGCCACACTGATGTCCTATAAATGCGCCATTGTTCACGTACCATTTGGTGGCGCAAAAGGTGGCGTCAAGGTTAGCCCAAAGGACTACGACGAAGAGACACTGGAGAAAATCACCCGGCGATACACCTACGAACTGGTGCGGCGCAATTTCATCGGCCCGTCCATTGACGTGCCCGCACCCGACTATGGAACGGGCGAAAGGGAAATGGCCTGGATCCTCGACACTTACCGCACCTTGCGTGAGAACGAACTCGATGCAGCAGGTTGCGTGACAGGAAAACCAGTAAACCAATTTGGTATTCGTGGCCGTACTGAAGCTACTGGCCGTGGTGTCTTCTATGGGCTGCGCCAAGCCTGCGATCATGTGGAAGACATGAAAAAACTGAAATTGTCGCCAGGCATTGCGGGCAAGCGGATGGTCATCCAGGGCTTTGGAAACGTGGGCACCTATTCCGCCCAAATTTCACAAGGCGAGGGAGATGCCCTGATCATTGCCGTAGGCGAGCACGATGGATACATTTACGATGAAAAAGGGATTGATATTCAAAAATTGATTGCTGTCAAAAAAGAGACCGGGTCAATTATGAATTACCCTGCCTCCTTTAAGTCAAAGCCCGAGGACCGGGAAAAAGTGCTGGAACTGGAATGCGACATCCTGGTGCCGGCTGCCCTGGAAGAAGTCATCAATGTCAACAATGCAAAGAACATCAAAGCAAAAATTATTGGCGAAGCGGCGAACGGCCCCATTACTTCTGTGGCTGAGGAAATCCTGCTCAAAAAGGGAATCCTCATCATCCCCGATGTGTACCTGAACGCTGGTGGTGTCACGGTTTCTTATTTTGAGTGGCTGAAAAACCTTTCCCACATGCGCTTTGGCCGTATGGACAAACGCTACCGCCAACAGGGTAGGGAAGGGATCATCGGATTGGTGGAGTCCATGGTGGGCCGGAAAGTGCCGGAAGACATGGTGCATAAATTTGTAAAGGGTGCCGACGAAGTGGACCTGGTTCGTTCCGGTCTGGAGGAATCTATGATCAACTCGTACAACATCACCAGGAATATTATGAAGGAGAAAAACATTGACATGCGGACGGCGGCCTTTGTAAATGCGGTGCAGTTGATTGGGCAAGATTATCAGTCAATGGGAATTTTCCCATAGTGGCTATAGAGATTGTGTTTGCGTTTTTAGGTGTTTGGGTGTTTATGAAGTTGTCTTTTAGGCTTGCAATCAGAACATTTAAACGGCAAGCAGACGCAGAATCAAGTTCAAAGAGAGGGGTTGAAGATTTTTTCTTCAATCCCTTTTTTAATGCCCGTCTCCAGGCTTTCTGAAAAAAGTCAGGGCGGCGATAACGAGGGCAATGCCAATCCCGAAATGGAGGATCTCTGTCTCCCCGTTCCATTTGACCACCCTCCCTAAGAAAACGACCCCAAGAATTATCACCACCACATCCAGCAATTTCTTTTTCAAATCTGTCAAGTCCCTGATGTTCAGCCACTCGGGCATTTCAATATTTTGATCGATGAACAAATCGTAGAGGCCCAACGCTATGATATACAGGGCAACGGCCAGCAAAAAAAGGTCTGCCGTTTCGATGAAGCCGATCATGGCATCTTTGTTTTCAGCAGTGCCATTCAGCATGGACGCTATGATTTTGAAAATTTTATAAGCCCCATCGCAAAGCAAGGCAATGCTGGCGATGAACTGCCCGGCAATGGCAATCAAAATAAAATAGCGGCTGGAAGAAAGGAGTTTTTTCAGCATAAGAAGGTCAGTTTTTTCTGCGCCAAATTAACAAACAAGAAAGTTCACAAGCGGTACAACTTTCCTCTTTTTCACGGCCTGTTAAAACAAAACCCACCATTACCCGTAAAGGTGGCACTGCAAAAGAAAGAATTAAATCCTTTTTGGAAATAAAGTGTTAATTTTGAGAGCATTTTAACTACACCACTAGAGAATCGGGCAACATAACCAAGACGGTAAAAACACTATAAACCCATGAATAACTTCAAGCCCCTTCTTATTGTGTTCCTGCTATTTCCCTCCTTTGGCCTTTCTGCGCAAAACAACTGTTTTGAAAATTGCTGGGAAAATTTCGACTCCATCGCCAGGAACGTGCCCATCGCCGAGCGTTTTAAAGCCCAGTATTGGATGCTGCAAAGCCTCGTTGGTTGTTACATGCCGGCATTTTCAGTCGAAACCATTGACGGCAAACCTGTCTCACCTGCTGTATTAAAAGGTAAAATAGTGGTGATGAACTTTTGGTTCGAAAGCTGTCCCCCCTGCCGCAACGACCTTCCTGGCCTGAACCATTTGGTGGATTATTTTAAAAATGAGGATGTGGTTTTCATTGCCTTTGGCCGTGATAGGAAAGAAAGTATCGAAGCTTTTCTTTCAAAAGAACCATTCCATTATCTCCACGTGGCGGATTGTTTCAACAACGGCATCCTCGACCAGTTTTGTGCCATTGGCGGATTTCCCGCCAATATGGTTTTCGACAAAGAAGGGAGATTGGTCTTCCTTGCCGCCGGAGGCTCACTTGACGAGGCCTTCAAGGATGAAAAATTCGATCAGTTGAAGCCAATTATTGAAAGCCTGCTCACTGCGGATTACGGGAAAAACTGAGGGCGGGTCTCGGCTGCTTTTTCCCTATTTTCTTTTATACCAAAATAAAAAATTTGCTGCCCGGTAGGGTTGTTAAGGGCCTTTTCGTTATTAACCCAACGGATTCGGGATAGCAAGTTTTGATTAAGTTTAATACCCTCCTTTTAAACTTCCCTTCTGAATCCAGGTCTATCTGACTATACCTAAAATTTTGGTACCATAAGCAACAATTATCCTTTTGTTTTCAAGGGTGCACATTTGAAAACAAACCAATATCAACTTTCACCAAAAAAATTTAAAGACATGAATTCAATAAAATGGCTTGCTTTCACCATTCTAACAGTAGCGATTGCCTTTACTGCCTGCAGGTTAGACAAGGACAACAATGTGGATGAGGGTTTTACAGAAAGTATAACGACTACCAGTGAAGACCAATCTACGGCAGAAAACTACTTCCAGGATGCAGAGGATCAGGAGGACTGGGCTATTGAAACCAGGGATGGCGGCGGTGGATTTACGGGCTGCCCCACTGTAACCGTAGAACCTGCCGATGCCTCATTTCCCAGGACTATTACGATAGATTTTGGCGACGGCTGCGAAGGCCCCTATGGGCGCATCAGGAAAGGCAAAATTATCGTGGAACAGTCGGCAGCTATTTGGGAAGAAGGATCGGTGCGCACCGCTACGTTCGACCAATTTTTTGTGGACAATGCCCAAATTGAAGGCCTCCGCACCATTATCAACGAAGGATACGACCAGAATGGCAACATTACCTTTTCCCGCACCGTGTCTAATGGCAAGATCACTTTCCCCAACGGCACCTCTACCACTTGGGAATCGAATTACCTGCTTACCCAAACTGCAGGGGGGCAGACCCCATTTATCCTTTCCGATAATGTGTTTGAAGTGACTGGCAACGCCAACGGTATTAACCGAAACGATAAAGCCTACACGGCAACCATTGAAGAACCACTACTGAAAAATAAGCTGTGCCCCTGGCTTTCCCAAGGCCTTATCACACTCACCATTGATAGTAAAACCCTGACGCTGGACTATGGAACCGGTACTTGCGACAACAAGGCAACGTTGACTTTGCCCAATGGAGCCCAGCAAGAAATCACCATCAGGCGTTGGTGGTAGGCAGGCAGTTTTTCAATGAAAAATAGGCCGAACCGGAAATTTTCCGGTTCGGCCTTTTTTGATCCAACATTTTAAAGCAAGCAAGTAAATCCTTTCAAAACCTCGCCGTAAAACCAGCAAGGAAGTTGGCCCCGACCGTGGGGTAATAAAGCCAGCGGGGCCGATGGTTGTTCAAGATATTATTGATATTCACAAACGCACCGATGTTCTTGACGAACCAATATTCCCCGCCAATATTCAGATCATAAAGGCTGCCCAGGTCGATGGCTGCCCGGCCGATTTGCCGGGGGTTGGCGGGTACGCCGTTTTCAAGGTACAGTTGGGCCTTTAGGTTGACCTTGTTTTGTAAAAAGGTGTAGAGCACCTGGAAATTGGCTTCAAAAGACGGCAGGTGCCAGGGCTTGTCCTCCCGCTGCAGGTTGAAAATATTCTGGCTCAAGGTAGCTGTCACTGCCAGGCCACGCAACGGGACGGCCTTCACGGAGCCACCTATGTTGAAGATGTCGGCATTGTCGTACACGACGTTAAATGCATAAATGCCTTTGGCATCCCTGTAATCATAGTCGAATTTATAAAGGGCAAGATCGTTGGTTGGCTTGTAGCCAGCCTGGAGGGTATATTCAAAGAACTTTAGATTTCCACGGAACCCGGCATAAACGTTAAAATACTTTGTATTCCGCAAATTATTGTCTGGTGCAGGGAAACGGGAGTGGATGAAGGGGTTATAGTTGCTGATCGCACGGAAATTGTTTTTTTGTAAATCCCCTTCCACGCCGACATAAAATGCCAGTTCGTTGCCGGTAATGTTGGCTACAACTTCTGCGTCGGGGAAAAGGAAGAACTCGTCGTTGCTGGAAACAACCCTGGCACCCACTTTAACTTTAATGGCACTGGCATGAAAGGTAAATGAAGGGCTAAGTGTGTAGTTGTGCAAGGTCTGGGAAAGGTTCATGGTGTCATTGTACCAGGTAAAGTCAGTGCGGAGGCCAATGTCCAAGGAATGTTTTTCCTTAAACCATTTTGTGCCCTTTAATTTGAAATCAAGGCCCGTTTCATCAGAAGCCTGGCGATCTGAAAGCACGTATAGATCCACGCCGGCGCTGTAGTTAATGTCGCCGGCCGTTTGCACTCCATTGAAAATTTTTGCGCCCAGATCAAAGGTGCTGAAAACCTGCCTGACGGCCTCAGGTTCAAAAGTCCCATTAGGGTATTCATCGGGGTTTTGGACATCCGTGCTGTAACCGTAGTAATGGACCTTATCAGAAGTGAAGCCCATATTCGCACCTACGGCATAGCCCTGGGTGGAGTAATAAGTCCCCTTGCCCTCCGCCTTGGTGAGGGAGAACCGTCTATTTTCAATATCGCCGGTGGAATAGTCGCCGGAATGGTGCAGCAGGTCGAGGCCAATGTCCACCGTACTTTTGTCCTGGAGTTTGAAAAGGGTGTTGAAGGCTCCTTCCCCGTAAATGGATTTTGGCAGGCCTCCGCCCAATTTTAAATATGTCTTGTATGCATCGGGGATATCCTCGTCGGACTTATGGGCGATGGGCCGTATGCGGGGTGCCTGGTATTCCACTTCGATGGATTTGGCCGGCACGTCGTATTGCTGCCGCTGGATAGAAGTATCGGTGGGCGGTAGTTCCGGGTTGACAGCCACCTTTTCACTTTCGGCCAGTTGTGCCTCAAAAATTTTGATGACCTCCACCTGTTCCGCCGGCAAATCGGTGCCTGGCTGGGCGAAGGAATAAGTCGCCATAGAAGAAATGAACACCAGGAAAAAAGCTGCTTTGATTTTTATCGCACCCATATTTTGTTGATTGTTAGTCGTTAGTTAATAAAATGATTCAATTCCAACCATTCTCTCATGCTCTCCACCACACTCAATTCCCATCGTCCATAAAATTATTGCTGTTGTCGATCCTGCTCGAACCAGCAGCTTGCTTGTTGAGGGCATCAAGTTTTTGCCGTGCGGTTGGGATGATTTCATCCGTCTTGTTTTCATAATTGGAAATCAGCGCTTCCAGCACCGTCCTGGCGCTGAATAAGTCACCCTGCTCGGCAAAAACGTCGGCGAGCAGGAGCAGGCTTTTCCCTACCCAATAGGGGTAGTTGGAGTTATCGTTGTTGTTGTCGAGGCAGCGCTTTTTGGCCTTTTCCAAATCCCGGTTCAGGTAGTGGATATTGGCGATGAGGTAGCGGGCCTCTGCTGTTTGTTCGTTGTCGCTCATCTTGACCACCTGGTTGAAAGATTGCATGGCGGCGGCATAATCCTTCCGGTCATAGGCAATTTTGCCCAGGTAAAACTCTGCCGTGGCCCGGTGGTCGTCGGTAGCGGCGGGATTGTTGGCCACTTTGCGTGCCGCCGTTTGGACGGCGGCCACATCGTTCAGGCGGTAGGCCGCCCGCATAGCGCCCAGTTGCGCTTCGAAGCGGTCTTCAGAGGTGGTGGCCACCTGTTCCCATTTAGTGAAGTAATCATAGGCCTTTTTAAAGTCTTGCTCACTGTTGTAAGCGATCTGGGCGGCCTTGCCCACCGCATCCACATAGTAGCGGCCCGGGCCTTTGGAAATGACCCATTCGTAGTCTGCCAGGGCTTTTGCATATTGTTTCAGCACGGCGTAACTTTCCCCTCTGTGGTAGTAGGCTGGTAAAATATTGATACCGGTTGGGTACTTGCGGATGTAGTCGGTATAGGCGGTGACGGCTCTTTCATAATTACCTGATTCATAGGCTGTTTCGGCTGCATCGAAAGCCAGTGTGTCTTTGCCGATGTTGTCGAGTTTGTATCCGGGGATGGTTTCCAGGAAGGCAGCATATCCGTCTGGATCGCCCATGTCCTTGATGTAGATTTCCCGGAGGGCAGCCAGTGCCGCATCGGCCTCTTCCTTGCTGGGCGAATGGGAGAACACTTGTTTGTAGTATTCAATAGCTCCCTGGTTGTTGCCCTGGTTGTAGGCTACGAGGCCGAGGCGGAGCAGGGCGTCATTCACCAGATCGGAGTTGGGGTATTTGGCCACCAGGGTCTGGAAGGCGGTCGTTGCCTTGGAAGACTGCTTGATTTCCTGATAAGTGATGCCCAATTGAAAGAGGGCGTTGTCGGCATATTGCGACAGGGGGTATTGTTCCACAAGGCTTTCCAGTGCGATAATCTTATCGGTGTTGTTGCCACGAAGGCCCTCGATGATGGCTTTTTGGAACAAAGCATATTCAAAACCAGGATAGCGGGCATTCACAGCTTCATCGTAAAACTGTATGGCCTGGTTATATTGGTTGCGTTTAAAAAGGCAGTCGCCGGCCCGGAGTGTAGCATCGCCCAGCACCCCATCCTTTACTGCCTTATTTTGAATGAAAGTGCGGTTGCGCTTAATGCCGGCCACGGCGTCCTGGAAGTAGCCTTGTGCGGTGGTGTAATTGAGCTTTTTCAGGTAATTATAGCCCTGCAGGTAATTGGCCGTAAAAACAGAGGATTCGTCTGGCAGGTCTTTCTGTGTTTTGGCCAGGGCCAGGAACTGGTTCAGATAGTCAATGCTCTTGTTGTAGTCTTTTTCCTGGTGGGCAATGTCGCCCAACCAGTATAACGACAGCGCCTTGGTTTCCGAGCTTACGGAATTGTTCACCGATTTTACCAGCAGGTCTTTGGCATTGGCATATTTCCCGTCCCGGTACAGTTGAAGGCCCCGCAGGTAAAGTACCTTTTGGTAAGCTTCCTTCAGCTTTGGTGTTTTGTTCGGCATGCCCTCCAGGGTGGAAATGGCCTGATCGTAATTGCGGGTGTTCACAAAAATCTCGCTCATCAGTGTCTGGGCGTCGTTGTAATATTTCGAGCTAGTCCTGATCTGTTGCAGGGCGTTCAGTGCGTCCCGGTCAAATTTCAGTTCGTAGGAAAGTTTGGCGTAGTTGATCAGCGCATTTTCCTGGATATCTGCGTCGAAGTTCATGCGAGAGGCAGCAGAAAAAGCGTTGCGGGCAGCGACTTTATCGTTGAGTTTCAGCCGGGTATCGCCGAGGTAGTAGAGGGCTGTCTGGCCCAGCAGGGAATTGACGGCGTTCAGTTCTTCAAAGTTGTCGGCAGCGCTTTTATACTTGCCCATTTTGTACTGGGTAAATGCCAGTTGATAAAACTCTGTCTCCGTCATGCGGCCCGAGCTTTCCCCGTGTTTTTCCAGGTAGGGTAGGGCCTTTGCGTAATCGCCTTTTTCAAAATAGGCCTGCCCGACCAGTTGGTTCATATCGTTGATATTGCGCAGGCTGCGGTCGTTAAGCTTTGGCTCGGCATAAGCTATCACCTGATCGAAGTCCCTCTGGGCAAAATAGATCTGGGTGATGTAATAGGGAACATGCGGTTTGTATTCCGTGGAGCGCTCGACGAGCCGAAAGCTCTTGATGGCATCCGTATATTTGGTCTGGAAAAACTTGCAGAGGCCATAGTAATAGTTGGCAGGGTAGAAATATTCGTTTTGGGTATCCTTGATTTGCAGGAAATTGGCCTCTGCCTCCCGGAAATTTTTCTGGACAAATTGACTGTACCCCATCTTGAAGTATAGCTCGTCCCGCTGTTGTTTGCTCAGGTCCCTGGGATTGATCTGTTGGAAAAATTCCAGCGCCTTATCGTATTTTTTGGCGTTGAAAAAATAATTGGCTACCTCCAGCAGCGCCAGGCTCGCCAATGGATCGGGCTTGTACTTGCGGATGAAGTCGAGGATGAGTTTTTCCCCGTCGGGCAGGTCGAGCCGCACCGCAGACTTGGCGTAGCCAAGCTCTGCACGCATTTTCAGGTGTTCCCATTGGGGTTCGTTAACGGGCAACAACTGATCGATGGCACTTTTATATTCGGTAATGGCATAGCCGTACAAGCCTTGATTAAAAAAGTCCTCCCCTTTTTTATAGGCCAGGTTGGCTTCGGTAAAAACAGTGGAAGTCTGGGCGCCCGCTTGTAAGGTCAGGCAGGAGGCTGCCACCAGGAGCAAAAAGCTGAGTCTGTTCATCATACGTGGTTTGGCTGAAACAATGTGTATGTCAAAGATGTAGAAGTTTATCGGCAAGTTGTCAGGTTCTTGTTGGTGATATTGATTTGCTGTAAATCGCCTTGGGATGGTTGTAATTTTCCACTAACGAAAGTTGAAGCGGTGAAATTATGAAAAATTTGAAAGGCAGGGCGGATAGGGAAAAGTTGCCATTCTTTTTGTTTTGGTGAAATACGGTAATCAATCAATGCTATCATTCTAATGGAGACGGGGCAAAGCAGGATGTTTTAATGCGATGGTTGGCAAAGCACAGGGCAAATAGATGTGTAAATCCTATTTTAGACTCAGTACCTATTGGCGTAAAGTGTACTTCAATCCAATCCTTTGAGTAAAAACCGTTTCACAGTTAGGTTTTTACTTTTCTTGGCTATTTCCTCTTTTTTCACGCCGGTTTTTTCGGCATCCTTCACCACTTTTTGAGCTTCTGCCTTTTTGCGCTGGCGAAGCAAAGTTTCCACCTGTTGTGCCAGGAGAAAAGGATCTGCCGGATGGGTAATCCGGCTATTGGCCACCAGCTTGTTAGCCTGTTCATTTTGGCCGAGGCTTCGGTGGGCTTCAACGATGGCCAGGGTATCTTTAGCGGTGCGGCGGCGCACGTCCTTTTGTTCCACCTGTTCGATGATCTGTTGGTATTTGTCAATTTTCAACTGTGCACTTTCCAATAATTTGCCTGCCGCCGGAGCCTCTTCGGCTTTCAAATCTACTACCTTTTGATAGTCTTCCCTTGCCGGGAGTAGCTGCTCCGACATTTCGAATGCCCTGCCCCTTGCTAACAGCAGGCCTGCATTGTCCGGCTTTTTTTCTATCACGGCGGAAAGGTCTTCGATAGCGGAAAGATAATCGCCTTGCTGCATTTCCAACATGCCCTTGTTGTTGCGGGCCAACCAATAGTCGGGATGTGTGTTCAGTACGGAATCGTAAGTGGCCAGTGCTTTGGGGTTGTCGCCCACCTTCAGGTAGTTTTCTGCCAGCACCATCCCTTTCACCAGCAGGGCGGTCGAATCGTGCATGTCCAGGTTTTCGAGGCTGTTCATCGCCAGTTGTGTCTTGTCCGATTCGGTAGCGATAATTCCCTGAACCAGCAGGATGACTTTTTCTATGTCTTCGAACAGTTCGCCCTGGGATACGAGGCTGGACAAGGTCTTTTCTGCACCCAACTGATTTTCACCCTGCCATTTGATTTGGCTCAGGGCAATGTCGCCGTCCGTGCCAAGGTATTTGAAACGGGTTTTGATCTCGCTCTCGGTACCATTTTTTTCTGCCCGGCCCCAAATCACCATTTTTGCTTTGCACATTTTTCCAATGGTATCAGCCGTGGCGTAATCCATCAGGCGGTCCGGCTTTTCAGGTTTTTTCATGATTTCGATGGCTGCTTTAATCTGGTTGGCGGAGCAAAAGCTTTCCAACTGCTCGGCAATCAACCCTTCCGGGTACAAATCGCCCCCGCCGGGGAGGAAAAAGCGGAGCAACATTATATTAAAGGCGTCGCCTTGCGGGAAAGGGCAGTCCATCACGGTCAGCTTGCTGTCCTCAATTGCCGCCTTATTATCCTGGCTGTTCTGATAAACCCACCACAACGCTGCCAGGGCAATGAGCAGCGCAGAAAAAGCTGTGATACTCTGCCATTTATGGGAACGGTAGTACCCTTTCCAAGATGTATCAGGGGGGGTGAGGGCCTCGGGGTTAAGGTCACCGTTTTCGATAAAAGCGATAAGGTTGAGTAGGCTGTCGTTGATTTGGTTGTAACTTAGTTTTGCATTTTCGAAGCTGATGGTGCCCCGTCCCTCCTCCTTTTTTGTTTTGTTGTAAAATGCAGCAATACGCAGCGCTTCCCGGTAGAGCACACCGTGTTTTGGATCTTGCTGTAAAAAAGCACTGACCAGATCCAAGGCCTCCTCTGGTTCAGAATTGGCAATGAGTGCTTTCGCCTTGGCCACCATTTGTTGTTTGTCCATCATTTTTATGCTATGAAGATGCCCGGTTGGGAAATTTATACATTTTACCAAACGCTTTTGGTAGGAACAAATATCTTTATTCTATTGAAAATCAGGCAATCATAAGTTGGGAAAAATGGGATTTTGTTGACTTTGAGTACCGGGTTTCTGTAGCAACTCAAAATACATCCACCCTGTAAAAGTAGGGAGGGGGTTCATTTCCCGGCATTACATTGCATCAAGCTGGAATCGCTATTTTTGCACCGAACCTGCTAATTGTCAGGTGCCAGATGTTAACCTTACACTTTAAACAAGATAGGGTCGTTTATCAAAAAAAATTCAGATTGCATGAAAATCAACCTTACTCTAAAAAATAGCCTGCTGCTTTTCAACCTCTTATTATTCACCACTTTATTTGGTCAAAAATACAGCAATGAATTCCTCTCCATAGGGGTAGGGGCCAAGGCCCAAGGCATGGGCAACTCGGTGGTAGCCTCGGTGGATGATGTGACGGCGGGCTATTGGAACCCGGCAGGACTTGCCGCAATTGGCGAGGACAAGGGCCTGCAGTTGGGCGGGATGCACTCTGAATGGTTTGCCGGCGTGGGTAAATTCGACTACCTGGGCATAACCCTCCCGTTCTCAACCAAAAACCGCCGGCTTGGCCTCTCGGTTATCCGCTTCGGCATTGATGACATTCCCAATACCCTGAGCCTGTTCGAGGATGACGGGACGGTCAATTACGACAATATCACTTCATTTTCATCGGCTGACTATGCATTTCTCATCAGTTTTGCCCAGCGGCTTAAGACCAAAAAAGAAGGGCGGGAACTCAACATGGGCGGCAATGTAAAAGTGGTTCGCAGGGTCATCGGCTCCTTCGCTGGTTCATGGGGTTTCGGGCTGGATTTGGGGCTGCAGTACCGCATTGGCAAGTTTAGGTTCGGCGCCATGGGGCGGGATATTACCTCCACCTTCAATGCCTGGCACGTTACTTTTACTGAAGAAGAAAAAACCCAACTGCTGGCAGCCGGCCAGGAGTTGCCCGACATCAATTCCCTGGAAGTAACCAAGCCCCAAATCCTGCTGGGGGTGGCCTATCTGTTCCAACTTAAGAAATTCGGCTTTGCTCCAGAGTTCAACTTTTTGGCTACTACCGATGGCAAACGAAATACACTTATCTCAGGCGATCCCATCAGTATTGACCCCACGTTTGGCCTGGAGGTTGACTACAACAAATTCCTGTTCCTCCGTGGCGGCATCGGCCAGTTGCAACAGGAAAAAGATTTTGATGGCTCCAAATCCTACATTTCCCGGCCTTCCATCGGCATTGGCCTCCAATTATTCAGCCTTCGGATCGACTATGCCTTTACTGATGTGGGGGATTCTCAAAACCGTTATTCTCACGTCATTTCCCTGCAGCTTGATTTGAAACCCAAGAAAAAAAGCACGGCCCCGTGATAGAAATGGTGCATAGGCGGGGGGTTGAAGCCCATCATCAACGGGCAATCGTAAGATGTCGTGCTGTTTTCAGAAACAGATGCCTACCTTTTGTCCATCTTTCCATGAAACCGCAATAAATGCTGCGGGGCAGCCTCGTTATAAACCTCCAGGATCAATGCCTTTTTTTGTTTGCCATGATTAGGGAACAATATCTTAATGGGGTTGTGGACGTACCCATTGTCCTCGAAAAGGAGGATTTGCCGGTTACGGGTTGGCAAGCGGAACATCTCCAACTCCGCCACATTCCCGGGTAACGGTACGTCACCGTAGCCCTCCTCTTTCAGGAATTGCCGCAGCATTTCAAAGCTGGCGGCAAGGGTGGCCCCGCTGAAAACTGTGCGGTAAACATATCCATCGCTTTGCCCGCCGAGGTATTCCGTTTCGGGGTTTGGAAAATCAGTGCGTAAGGCCATCCGGTATCATGGTTAAAAAGGCAAAGGTAAGAAGTAGCCTCGGCAGGCACGGCGTCTTAGTAACGATGAAAAAATAACTTCCCTATTTTGATGTTGAAACCCCAGCCCTGGAAGGGTTTTTTTTCCTTCGATCCTTAGGGCCATGGCAACCATTTTTACAAAAAAATGCCACCAAATTTCTTTTATCAAAAATCCACTGTATCTTGAATCGCAAAACAAAACTTATTGCTAACCAATCATTTTCTTGCCTATGATGAACGATAGACTACGCAGCATTATGACGAAAGACGTTGTCACCGTCTCTTCGGGGGACTCTCTTGACAAAGTAAAAACCCTTTTGTTTGAAAAACATTTCCACCATATTCCGGTGGTGGACAATGGCAGATTGACTGGCATTGTCACTTCCTGGGATTTGATGAAATTGAACAGGAAATTTGAAGAATATGGAGGTTTCACTGTAAAGGATGTGATGACCACCAAAGTCGCTTCGCTCGGCCCAGATGAACTTATTGGGGCTGCCGCAATGATTTTCCTCAAACATTTGTTTCATGGACTTCCAATCGTGGACGACGATGGTAAACTGGTTGGCATCGTGACCACTCACGACATTCTCAAATATCAATTCTTAAAAGAATATCCCCACGATGTTTTTGTAGAGGAAACGCACTGGATAGATTAAATACACTTCATTCCACACCTGCTGATCATTTGAAAATAATTCTGGGTTGCACAAGCAACCTTGAATTGTTTTCGGGCATTGGTGATAAAATTCACTGCGCTAATTTTTTCGAAACGCCTATCGTTGCTGCAACGGTGCCCAAAGGCAGCGCAAACAAAAATCCTACAAAAGAAAAAAGCATCCCGATAAAAAAGATGCCGTTGCCCAGGGCAAGCCCACGGTTCTGGTGGACAAATCGGATGCTGTCCCGGTATCCAAAGTGCCTTTCCAGCGCAAAGTCAACATTGCCAAACCCAGCATAATAAGCCTGAAACAGGAAAATCAAGGCCGTAGTGAAAGGTGTGAAAACTGGGATCAAGCCCACCATCAATAACAAAATGGTAATTAACAGCTCCCTGATCAGGTTTCTCAGGGCAATTTTCAGGCCCCGTACTATGTCTGCGGCTATCCTGCCAGGTGAAAAAGGGATGCTGGGCGCTTTTTCCCCCCGAATTTGATGTTCAACCTTTTCCGATAAAAGGCTCATAAAAGGAGCCAGCAAGACCATGATAATCTGTTTGAACAAAAGCAAACCTGCCAGCAAAACCAACAAGCCTCCAAACAACTGCGCTACCGCCGCTACAAGTTGCCTCCCCCAATCCCAGGGCCAAAGGTTGTCCAGCCAATCGCCCACATTGTCAGAAAGCCCCCATGCCAGGCTGAAAATGCCAATGCCAATCCCGGCACAAAGGATACCCGGCAACAGGATGTAGTTCCACATCCGATACCTGGAAATATGGCGTATGGCTGCTCCATAATTGGCTAATCCTTCGATAATTCCTGTTATCATGGCTAAACTCAGTATTTTTAAACGGTATAAACCTAAATAAAACGGTAGCCCATTTTGGCAAAATATACGGGAGGCCCAAAAACTCTTACGTGAAAAGCCGGCCAGGAGAACTAACCCTGGCCGGCTTTTCGAGGCATCAACCCTTTTGTGAACACATCATCAAGCTTCGGTAGCCTTACGTTTCCGCCGGGTTTTGAATAGCTCCACGACTTCCTTTTCCTTGAGGAAGTTCAGATCCTGGAAAGTAGTGGAGACAAACTTTTTGATGTCCTGGTAATCCCTTCCCCGTTTGTCGGTATAATGCTTCATCAACCGTTTGATATAACGCATGGAAAGGTCTTTAACAGCCAGGTTAAATTCTTCGTTGGCGAAAATGTGGATATATACCGTATAGATTTTGGCCAGGTTGAAAAGTTCGTGGTAGTCCCTTACCTCCAGGTTGTTCAGCAGTTTGGCGAAATACTGGAAGATAGCCATTCGGACACATTCGTTGATGAGGGACCTGCCCTGGTGGTGGTTGTAGAAATTTTTGACCGCTTCCATGGTGTCCTCGTGCACGTAGCCTACGCCATGGATAATGTCCATCAATTTGTAGAAAGCGGTGAGGTCGTCCTCGATGGAATGGTCCAGGATCACTGAAATGCGGTGGTCGGTGGCGGCATCCAGGTTAACCCTTTTGTTTTCATAAATTTCGAGGACGAAATGCCACCAACGATCCTCGAATTCGGGGTGTTTCTTACGGGTTTCATTGAAATGCTTGGCCAGGTGCTTTTGGTCTGCCTCGTTCAAGTCAAAGAAAAAGGCATAAAGGCCAAGGATTTGAAGGTGTTCATCGTGGCCTTTAAAGTCTTCGTTTTCCACAAATGCCTTCATAAAAGGGAGCAGGCTGGTGTTGTCGAGGCCCCGTTCAATGCGGAACAGCAAAAACTCTTTCAGCGAAGACCAGAGGACTTTCAGTTCGCCCAGGTTTTGCGGGAAGTCGCCTGTCATGTAGTTGAAGTTGAGGAATTGCTTTTTATAAATGGCATAACCGGCCTTCCGCCCTTCGGGAGTTCGGTACTTGTCCAGCTTCTGGCTTTGCAGGAAATACCGGATTCGCTTGTTTTCAATGAGGGCAATGAGGTTGGTGATCCAGATGTCGCTGCTGAGGGCAAAGCCGATTTGGATGCTTTGGCCGATCCGCTTTTTCAGGATTTCAAAATTGGCCGAGTTGCAGATGGCCATCAGCACCTCCTGGAAATGGGTCTGGGGGCGGGTGTACTTATACAGGTTGTTCAGTTCGCCCCTCAGCACGGAGTAGCCCAGCAAACGGGGAAGGAAAAGCCCCTCAAAATCTTCCTTCATTAGCCGCTGCTCAAAGGAGATGAGCTGCAGTGGGTTTTCAGCAGCCACCCGTTCGTACAGGTCGTGGATGTAGGGTTCGTATTTTTCTTTTAATTGTTCGTAAAACGATTCTTCTTCCTCCTCCAGGTAGCTCGCCAGTTCTTCGGCAGCCTGGATATGGGCGGAGATGTTCTCCAGTTCCTCCAGATAAGATTTGTCCAATGGCAACATAATGGCTTTATTTGAAACGAACCTGGCTGGACAATCAAGCCCGGCCAGGTTCGCATGTTAAAATTTTCCTTTATTTTAAGGATGGCAAAGATAGGTGTTGGTGGCAAAGATCCAAATGAATGCAAATGGTTTTTGGATTTCCCGGCTTGTTATTTTCCCATCATGAACTGGGCGCAGAGTATCCCTGTCGCCACTGCGGCGTTCAGGGATTCTGCGCCGCCTGCCTTACTTTTCGGAATACTTATCTTTTTTGAAATGTAAGGGAGCAGAGCACTTGAGATCCCCTGGCTTTCGTTGCCAATGATTAGAATAGACGGTATGGGCAGGTCGGTTTCAAAAATTGACGTTCCTTCCAATACCGCACCGCAGACGGGCAGGTCGGGTGGCAGGGCGGCCTTTAATTCCGTGAAAGGGATGGCAAGGCATTTTACCCGCAGGAATGCGCCCATAGATGCGTTGATGGTCTTTGGGTTGTAAAGCTCCACACAGTTTTCGGAGCAAAAAACCCATTGGATGCCAAACCAATCAGCAATGCGGAGGATGGTGCCGAAATTCCCTGGGTCACGGATGTCGTCCAGGTATAGTGACAGGTTGTTGGGTATTGATTGGTGGTTGAATGTAAGGTCAGGTTGTTTGAGGATGGCCAGCACCTGGTTGGGTGAAGGATGGGTAGAGATTTTTTTCAGTTCTGCCGGTGCTACCACCATTAATTTTTCCTGCCAATGCGATGGCAGGGGAAAATTAGCCTCTGCCCAATCGGGCGTAGCAAAAACGGCTTCCACTTCATGCTGGCCATCGGCCATTACTTCTGCTACCATTTTAGCACCTTCCACCATGAAATTGTGATACTTTTGACGGAATTTCCGAAGGTGCAATGATTTCAAGTATTTTAACTGCGTATTGGACAATTTCATCGGGGAGAGAAAGTTGGAATAAACTGCCTGGAAAAAAGGCGAATCGTAAATGGTAAAAATCCCGTACCCAAAGTCCGGGAAGGCAAAAGTAGGAATTGGATGTTCCAAACAAAATCAAGTCAATTGGGGGAATCCTGTTGTAAGCCGCTATGGCAAAAGCTGCTGGGTGCAAGCCCCTTGGCCCGATTCCTTTTTTTTACTGGGAAATCCGGCCTTCCGCTATTGTCTTTGGTTGCTTTCCTGGTTTTCCTTCAAAGCTGCAACTCGACCCGTTTTTTGGATCCGTCCAAAGGTCAGGTATTTTTGGTAAAAAATAAGATTGAGATTTTAAAAACAAAAGAGGGCAAGATTAAGAACAAGACCAATCTTACCTACGAATTGGCAAGGCTGTTCAAACAAAAGCCGAACCGCAAGTTTTTTGGCGTGCCCAGGCAGTATTTTTACTATACCTCCCAGGACACCCTCAACAAATCCAGGCTTGGAAAAACCGCCGACCGGGTAAAGGGCAGGATGCTTGGTGAGGAGCCCGTTTTCCTGGATTCCGCACTGGCTGTCCAAACGGCAGAAGCCATGACTTTTTACCTGCAGAACAAAGGCTATTTTTATGCGGAAACCAATTTCGAGATTACTACCAATAAAAAAGGGACCAAGGCCTGGGTGGCCTATTTTATACAACCGAACGGAATCTACACCATTGACACTGTAGTCTTTGAATGCAGGGATACGGCCATACAGCGAATTTTAGATGAAATTGCCCCGGCATCCTTTCTTAAAAAGGGAAACCCTGTGGACATCAAACTCTACGAACAAGAAGTCAGTCGTATTACCCAATACCTGCGCAACAATGGCTACGCTTATTTTTATCCGCAGTACGTCAGCAACCTGGAAGGGACCGACAGCTCCAATGTTGAAAAAACGGTCAGTATCAAACTGGAGGTACTAACCCCTCCCGGAAAGCAATCCCACCAGATTTATACGGTTGGGAACGTTTATGTGAATCCAAACTTCGACCCTTCCCTTGCCGCCCTGCCCGCACCTGACACCATCTACGATGGGGTGTTTTTTGCCACCAGTGGCAATGAATTCCGGATCAAACCACGTACCCTGACCAATTCCATCTATTTCAGGACGGGTGAGGAATTCAGCCAGACAGAGTTGGACAACACCATCCGCCAACTGGGGGGGTTGGGGGTTTTCAGGCCTCCCACCATCCGGTACGAAGAGGATACACTCAACACGGGGTCATTGAATTTTTACGTTTTGCTGACGCCCAATAAGAAATGGGAGTTCGGTACCGATCTTGATATCAGCACCACCGAGCGGAAGGGGGTGGTCGGCAACCGCAACCTGATAGGGCTTTCGTTTAGCCCTTCCCTGCGCAACCGGAACTTTCTGCGGGGAGCGGAATTGCTGGTAACCAATTTGGATCTTGGCATTGAACTGGCACCTTTTGGGCCAACACAGGATTTGGTAAATTCCCTGGACTTCCGGCTTCAGGGCGACCTGTATTTCCCAAGATTTACCGACTATTTTAAAATGTGGAGGCGCTTCAAAAAGTGGGGGTTGTGCAGCGAAGGATTTTATGAAAAACTGCGAAAAAGGGCTACCAGCAGGTTTACAGCGGGTTATAATGTATTGGTTTTGCTTAACAATTACCAGTTACAGTTTGCCAACCTGTCGTATGGATACGATGTCCCACTTTCTCAAAAAGCCAACCTGAGCATCAACCACTTTGGGGCAGATTTGCTCATCCCGACCATCGTTTCAGGATCCAGTTTTGAAACTTTGCTGAAAGAGCAGCCCTTCCTTCGGCAAAGCTTCAGCAAGCAGTTCATCACCGGCCTCGTTTTTCGTGACATCAACTACGTGTACAGCGGTTCCTCCACGCTCAATAATTCTTACTGGTATTTCCGGGGTTATTTTGACGTGTCCGGGCTGGAAGTGATGGGGATAAATGCGCTCTACAATGCGCTTTCTGGCAAGTCGCCGGAGCTGAAATTATTTAACGTTGATTTTTCCCACTATGTAAAGCTGGAACTTGACGGCAGCCATCACTGGCAATTCGGCCCCAACCGGTCCATTGTGGCCCGATTCAATACGGGCATCGTGCTGCCGTTTTACCAGTCAGAAACTGTGCCCTATGTGAAGCAGTTTTTCGTCGGCGGCCCAAACAGCCTCCGGGGGTGGTATGCCAGGGCTTTGGGGCCTGGGCTTTACCGGGATGAACTCACCCTGGATCCGACGAACAGGAACCTGTTTTACCAATCCGGCGACATGAAAATCGAATTCAACCTGGAATACCGGTTTTTCTTGTTGAGGCCATTGGGCTTGTTCAATCTTTATGGCGCTACTTACCTTGATTTTGGCAATATATGGACGATAAAAGAAGATGCCAACCGCCCCGGCTCCCGGTTTACCCTGAAACGGACTACTGCCGAGGGTAAAATTGTATCCGACCTTTTTATCAATGAAATGGCGATAGGCACGGGGTTCGGGACGAGATGGGATTTTACCTATTTCGTATTCCGGCTGGATTTTGGGCTGCCGCTCAAAAACAACTACCCCGATGCAGAACGGAACAACACTTACTGGTACGATTTTTCAAAATTGCAACTCAGGGATATTGTGCTCAATTTAGGTCTTGGCTATCCATTTTGACGAACCAGCAAAATTGAGCCGAAACACTTTGATGGCTTTGATAGAGAAATTTACCAAAAGATAAAAAGCCTGTGTAGTGAAAGATTACCCTCCGGCCCTACCCAGCCCATTTGATCTTGGTCAAATCAACATTATCGCCGATGAGTTCGATGGCCCGCTTGGCCTTGCCAAGGGTCTGGACGTTTATTTTTACCTCCATGTGGCTGATTTTTACCGCAGTGCCATAGGTATCCAAAGGAGTGGCCATCACGGGAATGTTGTTGTCATTGATGTAGTCTTCGTGTGCTAAATCGTCGAGGTTCAGGACGAGCTTGCCGTCGCCGGTAATGATAATGCCCGCCAGGGGCGATGATTCAATGCCCTTCTCTTTGCTGAGCCGCCGGATGCCCATGAGGGAATCGTTGAGCCGGTTTTTACTGACTACGAGCAGCACGCCCCGGTGTTCCTCAAAATTATGGTTGCCAAGCAGGGAAGCTGCCACCACATTCTCCACCGTATTGTTCAATCCGTCAGGATTGAACAACACCCTACCGTTGATGGCTTGTTTGATTGTGTCGAGCAAGGGGTAAAGCAAGGTCTTTTCATAGGGTAAAATGCCAAGGAGGGGAATGCCCCATTCATCCAGTTTTTTGCCGACGAAGTGGCGTACTTTTTCAATCTTGTCGGGCCTTACCTTATTGATGATGACACCTGCAATTGGAACGCCCTTCTGCTGAAAAGGGGAAAGGCAGAGGTACAACCTGTCGATGGTATAACCGATTCCACCCTCTACAACGAGGATGACTGGCGCACCGAGCAAATGTGCCACTTCCGCATTGGACAGGCCAACAACACTGCCCACGCCAGGATGGCCGGTACCTTCGTAAATGACCATCTCGTATTCCTTCTCAAGGATGGATGC
Source organism: Lewinellaceae bacterium (assembly GCA_020636005.1). GTDB lineage: Bacteria > Bacteroidota > Bacteroidia > Chitinophagales > Saprospiraceae > UBA6168. The sequence continues at coordinate 142,883 of JACJYR010000004.1, read as the reverse complement.
GGCTGTTTGGATGTTCTTGCTGAAAGGGAAATTAGAAGGGTCTTCCAAAAATGCCTGTGTAGCGCCAGGGCCCAGAATAACAGGGCTGTGTACCCTGGCCACTAGGTTGAAGTGCATCATGGTCGAGAAAAGGACGGCGTCCTTGTCCACCTGCAGGTTTTCCAGGTCGATGGCTTCCTGCCCTACGGGTTTGCAGTATCCTACCCGGATGCCTGATTTGCGGAAGGCTTCGACAAGGCCGAGGGTGCAAGTTGTTTTGCCGACATGCTGGTTGGTAGCGGCAACGTACAGGCGTTTTTTCATATCCGATTGGGTTTGTGCGGTGTTTTGTTCGGGCCAAATGTATCCAAAATTTTGACAAAAGACTAAAAACGCTTGTAGGCGCTACATATAGCACGGGTGATTAATAATCGCTGACGTTTCTTCCCAGAAAAATATCCCTTTGTCCCGTCCAAATTCCATTCTGGTTTTTTGTTAAATTCAGAATACCGTTGCCGCCCCTCCCGCTTTGGTGCTTGCGAACTTTTTCCGTGAGGTTTGGATCATTGTCGAAGAGGAATTCATCAATCCAGTATTCTTTTAGTCCAGGTTCTTTGATGACGGGGTGGATATGTTGCTCGGCGGTCGTATTTGGATAGGAGGCTGGTCGTATTGTTCGGAATTTGTACCTACCATCAGCGCCCGTTTTCATCCATCCCCTCAAATGGCCATGCCTCCTGGCACAGGTAGAAATGGTGGGGCCGTTGGAATAAAGTCCGGCAGCATCCGTATGGTACACATATAATATAATGTCTTTTGCAGGGGTTGCTCCATCTTTCAGGAAAACGGTACCGCTGATTTCCAAAGGTTCACCAGGTTCCCCAGCAGGAGCTATCCGGGTTTGCCAGCTCAAGGTTTCCGGAAGGCCATCTTTCCAGGCATCGCAGCATTCGCAGGGGCCTCCGACATTTCGCTCTTCAACGGGGTTTCTGGAAGGCTCGTCGAGGTGAATGTTTGATTGCCCCTGGTTTTGGCAGGCAGCCTGGGCCAGAATGGTGTAAAAGAAGAACAAAGACGCTAACTGTTTCATGATTTTTTTAAGTAAAGGACAAGTCGAGGGACTACGGTTGCTTCTCCGGCCGTTTTCTTTTCCATCTGCGGTGCGACCAAAGCCAGTTGGGGGGATCCTTTTTTATCTGGCTTTCGAGTTGCCTGGCGAAAAGACTGGTCATTTCACCATGCGGCAACTTGTCCACCTTTTCGCACATCAGTTTAAAGGTGACTTCATAGTACCCCCTGCCACATCTGTTGATTTCAAAAGTAAAAACAGGATAGCCCGTGGAGCGGGCCAGTTTCTCCGGTCCATGCAGGAAAGGAGTATCTTGATTCAGGAACCTGACCCAATGGGCGTCACGGATATTGGAAGGTGTTTGGTCAGCGATCAATACAAAAATACAGGGCTGGTGCCTGTGATCAACGACCACACGGCCAGCCTGGCCCATGCTGGCAAGATGGAGTCCCCATCTGGAACGGCGTTGATTGAGATAGGCGTCCATCAGGCGGTTCTTAAGGGGCTTGAAGATGCCCACCACACGGTGTTGCACTGATAACGGGAAGGAAAGAACACCCCATTCCCAATTGCCATAATGGCTGCCTAAAAGGATGGCGCTTTTTTGCTGGAGGTAAAGCTCATCAAAAATTTCAGGGTTAGTATAATGAAACCTTCGCTGCAATTCTACCTTTGACAGGGACAGCCCCTTGATACTCTCAAGGAGGATGTCGCTGAAATGTCGGTAAAAACAATTGGCCAGCAGCTTTATCTCAACATCTTCTTTTTCAGGGAAGGAGTTGCGGAGGTTGGCCATCACTACCACCAATCTGTATTTTATCAACTTAAAAAAAAGGAAAGACAAACAACTGGAAAGAACATACAGGCATCTGAAAGGTATTACCGCAAACATTTGAACCAATAACTTCAACAAAACCAATCCTGTCCTTTGCATAACAATTTGGGTAAAAGCGGATTTATTATCACTATGTTTGCCCGAACACTACGCAAATCTATTCTAAAGATGGTTTCACGAAGAAAATTTCTCGCACAAACAGCTTTAGGCGCATTGCCAGCCACACTTGGCATAATACCTTTGGAGGCATGTAGCGAAACCAATTCGGAAAAAAAACTTCCTGAAGAAGTGTTGTCTCCAATGGTCATTTCTACCTGGGATTTTGGACGCAAAGCCAATGCAGAAGCCTGGAAAGTACTTTCCAATGGTGGAAGTGCGCTGGATGCAGCGGAAAAAGGGGTCATGCTGATCGAGGCGGATGAAAACAACGCTTCTGTAGGTTATGGGGGGCTGCCCGACCGGGACGGAAGGGTAGCGCTGGATGCTTGTATCATGGCGCCCGATGGCAATTGTGGCGCTGTTTGCTCCATTGAGCATATCATGCACCCGGTCTCGGTGGCCAGGAAGGTAATGGAAGACACGCCACATGTAATCCTCGTTGGCGACGGTGCCTTGGAGTTTGCCCTTTCCAAGGGCTTCAAAAAGGAAAACCTCCTGACTGAAAAAGCCAGACTGGCTTGGGAAGAATGGAAAGTTGAATCGAAATACGAACCTAAAATTAATGTTGAGCAGCACGACACTATTGGCATGTTGGTGATGGATAAAAATGGCGACCTGGCAGGTGCCTGTACCACCAGTGGGTTGGCATTTAAAATGCGCGGCAGGGTAGGGGACTCCCCGATCATCGGTGCCGGGATGTACGTTGACAATGAAGTGGGCGGGGCAGCAGCAACGGGGCTGGGGGAAGCGGTGCTTAAAGTTTTAGGATCCTTTTTAATCGTGGAACTGATGCGGCAAGGTAGCAGCCCCCAGGCGGCCTGCGAAGAAGCGGTGCACCGGATAGTCAAAAAACAAGCAGGATATGAAAACTTTCAGGTTGGCTTTATAGCCATGAATAAGAAAGGTGAAACAGGCGCTTTCAGCATCCAACCAGCATTCACTTACGCATTGAAAACAGAAAAAAACGATAATGTAAACGAAGCGGGAGCATTCCTGAAAAAATAAAGATTTCACCTTCTGAAAAAAGAAGGTTTAATTTGCCCATCCATCCCTACCGATCCTAAAAAGTGCCAGGCGCCATCACAAGCTCTTATGGCATCATATTTTCATTATCAAAAATGTCTTTGGTTTATCATACGATCCTTGTAAAACTTCGAGGTTCGACAATTAACAAATTTATCCCAAACATATCGGAATGGATGTTCCAACATTAAGAGTCCTGATTGCGGACGATCACCAGATATTTATTGAAGGGCTAAAAACGGTTTTGGGCAGGTCAGAAAACTTTGATTTCGTGGTAGTGGGAGAAGCACATACAGGCCATGGAATAATCAAATTGTCTGAACAAAGGGAAGCCGATCTACTGCTTTTAGACATGAACCTGCCAGACATTGACGGGATGGAAGTTATCTCCCAGCTCAAGGATAAGGGTTCGCCGCTAAGAATCATTACCCTCAGCATGTACGACGAGTCAAAAATCGTAAAAGCTGCTTTCAAGGCAGGTGCCGATGGCTACCTTCTCAAATCCAACAACATCTCAGAGCTGTTTACGGCCATTTCAACGGTCATCGCTGGAAACACCTTCCTGGGCGAAGGGCTTTCGCTGACCAACAAATCAGGTACCCATACCAGGTTCATGCACGAAGGAAAGTTGAGCGTGGATTTCAGCGACCGGTTTGTAAAAAAATTCAAACTTACCAAACGGGAAATTGAGGTACTCCGGCTGGTAGCCCATGCCATGAGCAACAAAGATATTGCCAGGGAACTATACATCAGCGACCAAACCGTGAGCGTGCACCGCAAAAACATTATGCACAAGGTTGGGGTCAACAGCACTGCAAGCTTGATCAAGCTGGCATTTGAAAACAACCTTGTTTAGTATAGCATTTATTTTAAAGTATTTGCAATAAATACCTTATTTGGCATAAAGGTTGAAATGTATATGAAAGATTGCCATTCCATTTCCAGTTAAGTGTAAATACCCCTTGCCGGGTATGATTGAAAGGTTTGACTCCGTGTTAATTTGTGTTCATGGACGATTTAAAATCCTGAAAAATGGATTTTGGAATCCAACGGGTTTTTTTATCTTTGCCCCGTTAATAGTAATTTTTCCCATGAACTACAAAAAGTACACTCCAATCCTTTCTACCCTTACCTATTCTCCTTTACTGTCTTCCTATTTCCCGGATTCAAGTTTGCTTTATTGTAGTCTTTCAGACCAGTAGTGCTTTTCGTTTGTGTCATTTGACCCAACGGATACACTCAGCACCGTGCAGTTTTGTTGGTTGATAATTAACAATTAGTTCTTTGTCAGGCGGTTACTGCCGATACTTACACCGATTTAAGATTAAGTCTTGGAGGTAATGCTATGCGTTTCACTCAAGGCCCATCACACTATTAACAAATTATAATCACATGCTTACTACGAATTTTACAAAAATGCCGCTTTGGATTTGGGCATTTGCACCAATTGTTCTGTTATTGTTTGGCCATAGTTCTGCCTCGGCGCAAACGATGGTCTGCAATGACGATGTACAGGTGTCTGTTGACATAACGCCTAACCTCTGTCAGGCCATTGTGTACGCAGACATGATTTTGGAAAGTAACCTCATACCAGGACACGACTACTCGATTGTCATCAAGAAGGGTTTGACAATCATCGCCACAGGAACCAACCAAGTTACAATCACCGATGCTAGCCAGCATTTTGGCTACAACCTTGTAGCTACTATTGGGGATCTCACGACTGGAAATTCCTGCTGGGGCACCATGCACATCGAAGATAAACTCCCCCCCGTCATTACTTGCGCTGACATCACTGTATCCTGTGCCGCCAACCTCAATGCAGTAGCGGCGCCAAGTGCAGTGGACAATTGCGATCTTAACCCCGAAGTATCTTTGACGAATGAGGTGGTAAATGCCAACAGCATTTGTTCAAATGGTTATGCAACCGTTACCCGAACTTATGTGGCGGTTGACAACTGGAGCAATGTCTCACAGCCTTGTACTCAAACCATTTATTTACAACGGCCAACTGCAGTTGACTTCCCCAATGATATCATTTGGTCGTGCGAGCAGTACAGTGCCTATCCGAATATTGTGGCAGCTACTGCGCTCCATCCATATATCACGGACTCCAAACCTGCTACCGGCCTCATCATTGACGTCAACCTAAACCCTGATTGCGACGACAATGACCTGCCCAATAATGACAACCCAAACATCAACAGCACCAATGTGGCCAACGGCGGCTTAGGCTGCCCGGGTTCAGGCCTGGACGATGCCGATGTTCTTGAACTGACCGGATCAGGTATTGTGGCCAATGTGCAGGGAGAGTATTGTAAATACGTCACCTCCAAAAGCGACCAGACGCTCCAGACCTGTGGCAATCTTTTCAAAATTATCCGCACCTGGACTGTGCTGGACTGGTGTACAGGTTCGATTGTTACCACAGGTGTTGGCGGTGAAGACAATGTCCAGGTCATCAAAATCCTTGACGAGGTGAAACCCTTTATTGAGCGTCCTCCATTCTCTGTCAATGCGAATTTGCAGGGAGTAGGGTCACAGGGCTGCAAATCACAGGATTTTCTATTGGCGCCCACCGTGCTCTCAGACAACTGCTCTGGGGTTACAGTCAAAATAATTACCCCGGTCGGGGAAGCTATTTACCTCACGGGAGGTAATGGCAACAACGGCGGCCTTATTCCGGCCCCTGGGCTGCCCCTCGGCGTGCACAATATTACTTATCAGGCCAATGATGGCTGTGGCAACCAAACAACCTTAATAGTACCTGTAACAGTGGTGGACAATACAGCACCTGTTACTGTTTGCGATGAAATAACTGACGTAAATCTATCTACTGATGGAAGGGCTACTGTCTTTGCCCAAACTTTTGACGATGGCAGCTACGACAACTGCTGCCTGGATCACTTTGAGGTAAGGAGAATGGAAGATCCTTGTGCAGACGGCCATGATGACACGGTATTTGGCCCCTCGGTCGTGTTCTGCTGCGAGGATGCAGGTGACACTGTAATGGTCGTTTTCAGGGCAGTGGATTGCTACGGCAATTCCAATACTTGCATGGTTCAGGTAATCGTGAACGATAAAATTGCCCCTACACAAGTTGTTTGCCCACCCAATAAACGCATCACCTGTGATTGGTACGCCGACAATTTGGAAATACAATTGGCCAACCTGGCACCTGATCAGGTAGCCCAAAACGAATACTTAGACCAGTATTATGGTACTGCGACTTTTTATGACAACTGTGGCTACGAGCTGACCAGGACGCTCAATATCAATGTGGACCAATGCCTGGAAGGGGTCATCACCCGCACTTTCAAAGCAACCGACCCAAGCGGCAACCAATCCTCCGGCAATGGCTGTACCCAGCAAATTTTCGTGGATCATGTTTCGGATTGGGTGGTTGAATTCCCGGCAGATATAACAGTTAACTGCGGAACAACCGTACCGGATTTTGGCGACCCCAAGATTTTCTTTGAAACCTGTGAACTGGTCGCCATCTCTTACGATGACGTTGTTTACACAGTTGTGCCGGATGCTTGTTATAAAATAGTTCGCAAATGGACTATTATCAACTGGTGCGTCGTTGGTGGAAACATCGACCAGGAAGTGATTGAAATGCCCGAAAACCAGCTTGGGCTTCCGTTCCCGCAATGCGATCTGGACGGCGATGGCGATTGCGACAGCCGTACTTTCCGTGACAGTTGGAACGCAACCTTACGGCCCTCTGCCAATATCGCCAATCAAACAACCGGCCCGGATACAGATTTGGATAGCGATCCGTGGGATGGCTTTATCGTTTACGACCAGGTAATCAAGGTATTGGACCAGGTGGATCCCGTGTTTAATGGCTGCCAGGTTCCCGATGTCTGCATCACTGGAAATACCTGCTCTACGGCCCTTCAGTTACCTGTGCCCGATATTGACGAATGCAGCCCATTTTACAATATCAAAGCCGAAATAAAGTTTGGCAGCACATGGCAAAACGCCGGCACGGTGCAAATCGAAAGCGGAGTGCCGGTCAATGAGTTCACCGTAATCGCAAGTGTCGGCCCGGGAACCTACCAGGTTCGCTACACTGCCAAAGACAACTGCAATAACCAAACTGCCTGCGAAACATCTGTCACGGTCAGGGATTGTAAAAAACCAACTCCTTACTGTAAAAGCGGTTTGATTATAGAGTTGATGGATGTGATGCCTGCGATGGTGCAGACCTGGGCATCCGATTTCAATGCAGGGAGTTTTGACAATTGCCCCGGTGCTTTGAAATATTCTTTTTCCAGCAATACCGCTGATTCGGGAAGGGTATTTACCTGTGCCGATTTGGGCATTCAACCTGTGGAAATGTGGGTTACGGATAATACCGGTAACAAAGATTTTTGTATCACACAGGTTGAAATCCAGGCAAATCTAAACCAATGTGGAGATGATACGCTCCTAGTCCACCATGTCGGCGGCACGATTGCAAATGAGGATAACCAGTCTGTTGAAAATGTCAATGTTGACCTGAGTGGCCCTGTCACCTCAGCATCCGTCTTGACCAATAGTGCTGGCAATTTCAACTTTTCAAACATCCCAAATGGTTTGGATTTGACAGTCTCACCAACCAAGAATGATGATCCAATCAACGGTGTAACGACTTTCGACCTGGTATTGATAAGCAAGCATATTCTTGGTATGCAGCCGCTAAGTTCTCCTTATAAGATAATTGCTGCTGATGCCAATCACTCAAACACGGTTACAACCTTGGATCTGGTGGTCTTGAGAAAGCTTATCCTGCAAATTATTACTGAATTGCCCAACAATACTTCCTGGAGATTTGTCAAGAAGAACTATGTATTCCCATCGCCGACAGACCCTTGGTCGGACGTATTCCCGGAAACAAATAATATCAACAATATTGCTTCAAATATTTTGAATTCCGATTTTGTTGCTATCAAGGTAGGCGATGTAAACGGCAGTGCTGTCAACCAACTCAGTGCCGGCAATGAAGACCGCTCTGCAAAAGGGACTTTCAACGTGAAAACGGATAACCAGTCGGTACAAACCGGTGAGATAGTGAATGTATCTTTTGAAGCAGATGATATAACCTTGCTTGGCTATCAGTTCACCCTGAATTTTGATAAATCGGCTTTGGAGTTGCTGGATGTCGTGCCCGGAATTGCCAGCGAAGAAAACTTTGGTTTCACCAATGTGGACAAAGGGGCAATCACTTCCAGTTGGAATGGGGAGGCCAATACAGCCAAGGCGCAGCTTTTCAGCATAGAGTTCCGTGCCTTGAAGAATGGAAAATTAAGCGATTTTATCAGCCTGAATTCAAGGTTTACAAAGGCAGAAGCCTACAGTCAAAAAGGAGATCTGCTGGATGTTCAGTTGAGCTTCAATGGCAAGATGGCAAATGGTTTCGACCTTTACCAGAACACGCCCAATCCTTTCAAAGGGCAGACTGCCATCGGCTTCAACCTGGCAGAGGGCGGCAGGGCCAAACTTACCCTAACCGATATTTCAGGAAAAGTGCTGAACGTAATTGAGCAGGAATTCACGAAAGGGTATAACGAAATCACCTTGAATAGCGATAAGCTACCTGTGCACGGGGTGATTTATTACACCCTGGAGACAAGCACGAATACTGCCACCAGGAAGATGATAGTGATAGAATAACCTTTGGAATAACTATGGTTGACGAGGGTTGAGTTTTTCTTCGTAAAACCAACCTTCGTCAACCTACTTTTAATCATCGCTAATTTTGGCAAACTACTTGCATAACTTTTGGATATGAAAAAAATAAATACGTTAACCATTCTTTTGACGCTTCTGCTTTCTGTTTCACTTGCTGCGCAAAGTGTTACCCTTAAAACCCCGGAAATGATCGTGCAGCCACAGGAGACTTTTAAACTTAAAGTGCAAGTAGAGGACTTTAAGGATGTTGTAGCTGCTCAATTTGCCTTGTATTGGGACAGCAATGTGCTTCAATTTAAAGGGTTGCAGGATTTCGGTTTGCCCGATATGGTTGCCAATGAACCTACATTTAGTTTAATGAGTGTATCCGAAGGCAAATTAAGGTTCTCCTGGAACGATCTCCTGGCCACTGGGGTCTCTGTGGCTGATATGTCAACGCTATTTTCCATTAACTTCAAGGTGATTGGCCCGCTTTATTCAAATTCAGTCATTCAAATAGCGGGGGATAGTATTCCTACTTATTTTCCGATTGAAATAGCAACAAACAATGGCATTCTCGATGTGGACATCTCGACCGGAAACGTGCTGGTGGGCGGCGTAAATGCGACAACAGAATCCGTCACAGAAGATTTTACACTGTACCAAAACAGCCCCAACCCATTCACAGATGTAACCTACATCACCTTCAACTTAAACAGCAGTACCCAGGCACAATTAAGCATATATGACAACGCAGGCAGGGTAATATTTGATCAAAATGCTATGTTTGCAGCCGGAAAACATTCCATCCCTGTAAAACGGGAAATGTTTCAGAGTTCCGGTGCTTACTTTTTTACCCTCAAGACCCAAAATGCTACTGCCACACGGCAGCTGATCGCACATTAATAAATCCAGATTTTGGGTAGTGGGTGTTGGATGTTTGATTGTCAGGCGCTAAACAACATCATCTGTTTTCAAATATCGAATAGCCAAAATTCAAAATCCATAACCATGGACGAGCACTGTAACTAACTGATTACATTTTTTAAACAATTATCGTCCCAATTCCGAACATATGAAACGACCGATTACCAATCTCGTCATTGGCTGTCTGCTGTTCTTAGTTTCCCAACTTTCAGCGCAGACCGTCAACTTTTCCCTCAATCCTGCAACGATAACTGCGAACACGGGTGATACGATATCCCTGGATGTCGTCGTTTCCAACTTCACCAACATTCTCAGCTTCCAATATGGCATGAGCTGGAATGTATCTGCCTTATCGTTCGTAGATGTCACTAACCTTTCTGCCCAATTGCCCGGATGGGCCACATCCAACTTTGGCACCACCAACACTGGCAATGGAGAACTCAAGACCAATTGGCTTGATCCCAATGTGGCAGGGGTCTCTTTGCCAAACGGTACTGTGCTTTACACCCTGAGGCTAAAAGTGTTAAGTACCACTGGCACCACCATCGCTTTTGTCGAGCTTCCTCCGCTTACTTTTGAGTTTGTAAACGGCAATGGAATGACGCTCAATTACAACCTGGAAGGTTGTGATGTCAACGGCGGTGGCGGAAGTAGCGGTGGAGGTGACTTGACCTTTTCCGCCGAAGATTTGACGGCCCCCGCAGGAACGAATGTTTGCGTAGCTGTGACTGCTGACAATTTCAACAACATTGTCAGCATGCAGTACAGCATCAATTTTAACCCGGCTATCCTCACCTATACAGGGGTGCAGGCTTTTGGCCTGCCAGGCCTGAATGGTGGAAGCTTCGGCACTACAGGTGCAAGTGCCGGGAACTTGTCCTTTTCATGGGACGATCCCTCCACTTTTGGGGTTTCGGTGCCGAACGGGACCACTTTATTTGAAATTTGTTTCAACGTAATTGGTACCAACGGCCAATCCAGCAATGTCGGCTTTAGTGGATCCCCCACATTCGTTGATATTCGGGATGGAAACGGCAACACTGTCCCTCACATATTCGATAATGGATCGGTAACTGTTAATGGGGGAACCCCGCCCCCCATTCAAGGTTTTGCCATCATAGCTTCTGACGAAACCGTTTTGCCTGGTACTTCTTTTTGCGTGGATATCACTGTCAATGATTTCGACAACATAGTATCCATGGGATATACCATGACTTTCGATAATAACCTTTTTCATTTTACGGGTGTGCAGGGTTTTGGTCTGCCGGGCCTCACTGGTGGCAATTTTGGAACAACAATGGCCAACAATGGCATACTTATTTTTTCCTGGGATGACCCCGGTGCCTCAGGGGTAACTATACCAGATGGCCAGGTAATTTACCAGGTATGCTTCGATGTAACCGGTCCTTTGAACTGTAACAGTTCTTCCTCATTCCAATTTACGAACTCCCCAAGTATGATTGAGGTGTACAATGGGAACAGCCAATTAGTACCTTGGCAAGGAATTAATGGCAACCTGACAATTTGCAACACGCCGCAAACTACCCTGAAGTTTATCGGATCGCAGGAAACGGCGGGCAATGGTAGCCAGGTCTGTGTGGATGTTTCTGTTGAAAATTTCAACTGCATCGTCAGCGCCCAATACACCATCCACTTCAACCAGGCAGTTTTACAATATAACGCTGTACAAGGATTCGGATTGAACGGACTCTCCGGCGGAAATTTCAATCCCCAACCAGCGACAGGAACCATCAATTTTTCCTGGGATGATCCCACTACTAATGGGGTGACCTTGCCGAACGGGTCTGTCATCTTTCAGATATGCTTTAATGTGATAGGCACCACAGGCCAATCAAGCCCGATCACCTTCGATGGCAACCCAACCAACGTGGACGTGGTCAATTGCAATAGCCAGACCATCACGCCTGCCTTTACCAACGGCTTGGTAACGGTTGGGGCTGGCTGCCCCAGCCCAGTCGTTATTGGTGCTAATCCCATCATCACTCACGTCACCTGTTTTAATGGCACCAATGGCACCATTGACATTTCAGTATCGGGTGGCAACAGCAACTATACCTACAAATGGGTGGACGAAAACGGTACCATGGTTGGGTCAAACCAGGACTTGACAGGTGTCGGTGCCGGTGCCTACACCGTAACTGTGACAAGTTGCAGCGGTGCAACCATGACTACGGGCACTTACAACATCGAACAACCCGAAACCCCGCTCAACGTCCAGTTCCAGGTGATGAACGTCGCCTGTTTTGGTGAAATGACAGGCGGGATAGATTTATCGGTTACCGGCGGCACGGTCACAGGCTGTCAAGGGCCTTACACCTACAAATGGAGCGACGGGCCTACCACCCAGGACAGGAGCAATTTAGGCCCCGGTTCGTATATTGTCACAGTGACGGATTGCAACGGCTGCCAGGATATAAAAACCATCAACATTGCAGGCCCGCCATCTGTCCTTACGGCAGTGGCTACGCCTGTGAACGTGAAGTGTTTTGGGCAATGTGATGGTGCTTTGGCTATCACTGCAACAGGTGGATTAGCACCTTATACGTACAAGCTGAACAATGGGCAATTCGTCAACACTAATACTTTCCCGAACCTTTGTGCAGGCACCTATACGGTGCAGGTCAGGGATGCGCTGGGTTGCGTCAGGACATTAAACGCCACGGTAGGTACTGCACAAGCGATTACTTTTACACCGAATACACAGTCTGCCAGTAGCGGTTGCAATGGTTCAATCAGCCTGGCCGGAGCAGGTACGACTGGAGGAGTTGCCCCATACTCCAACTACTCCTGGAGCAACGGCATGACAGGTGCTACCATCCAAAACCTTTGCCCTGGCAACTATTGTGTAACCGTAACCGATGCAAACAACTGTACCAAATCAGCCTGTTTTGACGTACTTGCGCCACTGATTGCCTCAGTCGGCACCAAGAAAAACGCCTGCTTTGGCGTTTGCGATGGAGCCATCAACCTTTCCATTGCAGGCGGTTTGCCAAACCCCACTTTCCAATGGTCGCCGCCTGCTGCAGGTCAAAACCCGACAGGGCTTTGCCCCGGCACCTATTCTGTCACTATTACCAGTGCCGATGGCCAGACTGCAACCGTGCCCAATATTCAAATTACTCAGGCTTCTTCGCCTGTCCAGATCAATACGGTCTTAAATGAAGGCGTCTCCCTGCCAGGGCAAACGGACGGCGCTTTGACGGTCAGCGGTACGGGCAGCTTTGGCCCACCTTATGCTTACAAATGGAGCAATGGGCCGCAGACTGCAACCAATTCCTTCCTTGGGGAAGGCTCCTATACCGTTACGGTAACAGATGTGGAAGGGTGTACCAATAGCAAGACCGAAGAAATCATTTACGATCCGTCGGCTGTATCGCTACTGCTAACTTCCACCAATTCTTGTGAGAGTGATTTCAACGGAACGCTGACCATCAATGTAGGTGGTGGCCTTGGCCCTTATGAAGTGATCATACTTGGCCCGAACAGCTATGCAGACACCTTGGTTTCTGCAGGCGGACAACAAGTGATATCCGGACTGGAAAGTGGCGCTTATGTAGTTACAGTCAACGATGCGGCACCAGGTGCTTTCCAGCAGACGATTACCAAGACCGAAAACGTTGGGCTTACCTCCATTGTCATTTTACCGATTGATATTTATCCTGCCACCAATAATAGCAGCAACGGGAAAATCTTTATCCACCCTGTTGGCGGTGGGATCCCCTATAATTTTCAGTGGAGCAATGGGTCATTCGCCCAGAATCCAACAAACCTGGAAACAGGTTGCTATTTTGTCACCATCGGCGAGGCCAGTGGATGTTACCAGGTGTTTGGCCCCCTCTGTGTGGAAAACTTTGAAGCTTCCAGCGACAATGTCGTTCCGCAGTGTTCCGATGACACGGGTTCTATCACCGTCACGCCAACAGGCAGCCAGAATACACCTTATCACTACCAATGGACAGCCAACGGCACACCGGTCGGCACGGATAACGCCACCCTGTCGAACGTTCCACCCGGTACCTACTCGGTGAAGATAACAGACGGGCTAGGGGTGTCTATTACCCAGGTTTTCACGCTGACAGCTAGTTCCAATCTTGATGGAAATGTCATTGCGACCAGCAATTTCAATGGTTTCAATGTACGGTGCTTCAATGGCACGAGCGGGGCAGCAACTGCCAACCCTGTGAACGGCATTTCCAGTTATTCCTTTAATTGGAGTAATGGTGCTACCACACCTTCGGTAGCCGGACTCTCGGCTGGCCCCATTACGGTGACCATTACCGATGCGATTGGCTGCACAGTTGTAGCAACTGCCAACCTCACCCAACCCAACCAGATTTCAGTTGAAACCGAAGCGGGCAGGAACGGCTGCACGGAAGATGGTGGCCTGGCCACGGCAAGTGTTTTTGGAGGCATCCAGCCATACAGTTACTTGTGGAACGACCCATTGAAACAAACGTCTAAAACTGCAACCCTGCTGGAAGGCGGCGAATACCGCCTCACCATTACGGATGGAAACGGTTGTTCTATGGTTAGCGAAACAGTAGTACCTGAATATGTGCCACTCAAATTACAGGCATTGTCAGAACCCGACGAAGGAGGCCCAAGCGGCAAGGCTATCGTCCAGGTAATTTCCGGCACGCCTCCTTACGAATACCAATGGCAAAAATTCCCGGATGCCACTGACAGCCTGATTACGGAACTGCTGCCTGGGAGTTACTTTGTCGCAGTGACGGATGCCAATGATTGCCAATCCTTGCTCGAAGTGAAGGTCACAGACGCCACGCAATGCGGGGAAGTCTTGCCCATCATCACGCCGGAAGGGGATGGCTTCAACGAGTTTTTTGAAATAGCCTGCCTCTCCCGTTTCAGTGAGAACACCCTGGAAATCTACAACCGCTGGGGCCAGTTGGTGGTGGAGTACAATAACTATAACGACGGTGACCTCTGGAACGGCCTCGATAAACGTGGCAACCCAGTGGATGACGGGGTTTATTTCTTTGTCTTTGACTACTTCGATCCCGTGGCCAACCAAAACGTGACAAAGAAAGGCAGTGTGACCGTTCTTCGCAAATAATGATGAATTAATTAATTATGAATGATGGACATGTCGGTTCGTCCACGCTCCATCATTCATAGTTTTTCTTTGAAATAAATATCCATTTACCGATTAAATCCATGAGCATGAAAAAGTTACTATTACTCATAACTTCTTTATTCATCCTTCAGGCTGTCCATTCTCAGGAGCAGTCAGCAGTTTTCTCCCATTATCACATCAGTCCTGTTTTGATAAACCCTGCCTATGCGGGTTTCAACGAAAACCACCAGTTGCAGATGAACCTGCGCAGCCAATGGACGGGCTTTCCAGAGTCGCCCAAGACCTATATGATTGGATACAATGGCGCTTGGGGCAAGATGATTGGCGGCGGCCTCAATATCATGTCGGAAAAGCTTGGCAGCATGTCCCGCATTCGTGGGCAGTTCAACTTTTCTTTGCGGTTTAAATTGAAAGACGTCAAGTTAAGTTCTGGCTTATCTTTCGAAACCCACCGGATTACCGTCGCCAATTCCATACTCGATAACCCGCTATATCAACAGGGCGACCCCATCGTTGAAGACGCAGTTGATGTTGGGTACAACCTCGTCAATGCAGGCCTTGGTTTTTGGGCACAAATAAAGGAACATACCAATGTGGGCCTGACTTTTTCAAACCTAATAACCACTAATACCGGCGACAGCCAATCCAGCGTTTCCGATGGATCGCTCAAATATGCTATGCTCTACCTGGGCCATGAATTTGACATAGAGGAGATGAATTTCAAATTGCAGCCCAGCATGCTACTGCAGCGCACCCTGGGCAAACCCTTTCAGGCCGACTTTAACGTAAAAGGTTCATTCATAGACGATAAACTCATCGCCGGTGTGTCTTACCGTGCTGGCTTGGGCGGTGCTGTTGGCCTGCTTTTGGGTACGAATATTGACGTATTCCGCTTGTACTACAGCTACGATGTTGCCTTCCAGGGCGTTCAGCAGTACAACGGCGGTACGCACGAAGTCACTATTGCATTCGACTTTAAAGGTGGGAAGAAAAAGTTCGACCGTACCCCGATGAATCAGTAGGGCTAATTGGTGATGTCAGTTGGTCTTTTTATTTACGATTTACGAATGACGATTTACGATTTTAAAGACCTCGCACGAAATCAAAGAGAAGACCAGATTTAGATAAAACACAATCTGCGTTTTGGTGCAGATTTCAAGAATAGATGTCCTTTAACAATTGGTTTTTGGGATAGCTCCTTCCCGTAACGTCGGGAAGGGGCTACTTTTTTAATGAGTGAATGAGTGAATATCCCACTATTCACTCATTCACTCATTCACTCATTTCCTTCTGTACCAGTTTCCCTGTCTTTTTATCCTTCAGCAACAGTTTTTTTGAGCCGTCGGGCATTACTTCTTCCTTCAGCAGCCAGTGCTTTTTGTCGTATTCCACTTCTTTTTGAACCTGAACGGCTTCGTCTGGCAGACCACGCCATTCTTTTAGTTTGATGGGTTCCCATTTTTTGGACTTGGCGGAACGGTAACAGGCGTCCATGATTTCATTGACCACATAGCCATCGTAAAACGTTTCGACGGGCTGGCCGCCACTTTCCATGGCGTTCAGCATGTCGGTGAACATGTGGTTGTAGCCCAACTCATTTGTCTCGTCGCCAACCGGGAAGAGCCAGCCGCTGGCAGATTCGGCCTTTTCAGCCACATAGCCGCTTTTTCCGGGAGCAGTGAACATCTCGAATCCAGTACGCAAAAAATTATTGAGCCAAATGGTACCATCGGTGCCCATTACTTCGTCCCTCAAATCCATGCCGCCCCGGAAGCTCCACGACACCTCGAACTGGCCAATGGCGCCGTTTGCATATTTCACCAAACCAATGGCGTGATCTTCGGCATCAATAGGTTTCACTTGAGTGTCGGCCCAGCACATCACTTCTACCGGGCGCACGTTTTTGCCAATAAAACTCCTTGCGATTTCAATGCAATGGCAGCCGAGATCAACCAAAGCACCACCACCCGCCAGTTCTTTGTCCCAAAACCAGGGGCTGTGCGGGCCGGGGTGCGTCTCCCTCGATTTTGCCCAAAGCACCCTGCCGATGGCGCCGTTTTTCACGCCGTCAACGGCTTTCAGGTTTTTGGGCGTATAAACCAAATCTTCCAGGTAGCCAGCGAAAACGCCTGCTTTTTCAACAGCCTTTACCATTTCCCAAGCCTCCTTGCCGTTGCGGGCTAGCGGTTTGGTACACATTACGGCCTTGCCAGCTTTGGCGGCGGCGGTGGCGGCTTCCAGGTGCTGGTTGTTGCGGAGGCCGATGCACACAATGTCCACTTCGGGATGGTTTACGGCTTCATGCAGATCGTTCGTCCAATGGTGGATGTTGTGCTTTTTGGCGAAAGGCTTAGCCCTTTCTTTGGTGGTGGAGTAGGCCATGATGACCCGGTCACGGCTGCGCTGGCCGTGCAGGGCGGATATGTAAAAATCGGCGATGAAGCCGGTGCCGAGCATTGCTATTTTTGCCATTGGGTAGAAAGGTTTGGTTGTCCGTTTGCTGCCAAATCAGGGTGATTTTTAAAATCACCATGATTTACTCTGGAAAAAAACTGGACAAGTGTTAAAATTTCAAGGTGGGCTGAAATTACAAATTGGCTTAAAACGCCAACCTTTTTAAGGGAAAAATTCAATCTTAGCGCCATGAGTAAAATGGATCTCCAACCCATTTCTGCGGTTATCATTACTTTCAATGTGGCGGATACCATCGGTGCCTGCCTTGCAGCCTTGCGGCAGGTTTGCAGGGAGATCCTTGTTCTGGACAGTTTCAGCGACGACGGGACCGTAGAAATTTGCAAGGAAATGGGGGCGAGGGTAGTGCCACATCAATGGCTCGGCTTTTCCCAAACCAAAAACCTCGGCAACGAAATGGCCACTCATGACTGGATACTTTCTATTGACTCGGATGAAGTGCTGAGCGACGAATTGATTGCAACTTTGAGGAACCTGTCGCCGGAGGAAGGGAAAGTTTATTCGCTGGATCGCCTGACCAACTACTGCGGCAATTGGATAAGGCACAGCGGTTGGTACCCCGATTGGAAGGTGCGTTTGTTTAACAGTAAACAAGTTCACTGGCAAGGGGACTTTGTGCATGAAACATTAGCTATTCCATCTGATTTTCAGGAACTTAGGCTAAAGGGCAAACTCTTTCACTACTCCTACAAGGACAGTGACGACCACCTGCGCCGCATTGAAAAGTATGCCCGATTGTCTGCCCAGGAAAAGTTTCAAAAAGGGGAAAAGCCCTCCTGGCTAAAAATGTACTTGTCCCCGCTGGCCCGTTTTTTTAAAACCTATTTCCTGAAAATGGGCTTTCTGGACGGCAGGGCCGGCTGGATAATCAGCACCCGCAACGCTTACATGATCAGGCTGCGCTACCGGATGCTAAATGAACTTTGGCACGACAAAAAAGCGGCGCATTGAACATACTGGTAAAATACGCTCATTGGCCCGCTGCCATGCTTATGGTCGCACTAACGATTGGCCTTGGCTATTTCACCGAACAAAATGAATTTCCCAAAATTATAGGCTTTTACGCCCCTTGGTTCCTGCTTTACTTGTTCGTATTGCCCCGTTCACCATTCACTATTCGCCAGTCACCAGTCAATATCCAGTTTTGGCTGGCCATTGCACTCCTGCTGCGCCTGATCCTCGTTTTTTCAATGCCCAACCTGAGCAACGATGTCTATCGTTTCATCTGGGACGGGCGACTCTTGGTGCAGGGTTACAATCCCTTTGACCACCAGCCGGTGTATTATTTGGAAAACGCCATTCCCATAAAAGGCATTGACCGGGCACTGTTCGATGCTTTTGGTGCAAAAAACACTTATACGGTCTATCCTCCCGTGGCACAGGCACAGTTTGGCAGCGCCTGCTGGCTGTTTCCTGAAAGCATTTACTGGGGTTCCGTGGTGATGAAATGCTGGTTGTTTGCATTTGAGGCAGGTACCTTATGCTTATTGGTGAAACTCTTGAAAAGGCACAACCTGCCAACAGGCAATGTTTTGCTATATGCCCTCAACCCCTTGATTATCACAGAGATCATGGGCAATCTTCACTTTGAAGGGGCAATGGTATTTTTCCTGCTCCTCGCTTTTTGGCTACTGCCCAACTACCGGAAGGCAACGTTTAACAACCTGATCCTCTCTGCTGGTGCTTTTGCGCTTTCTATTTGTTCCAAATTACTCACCCTGCTCTTTTTACCTTTTCTTGTCAAATGGCTCGGATGGCGGAGGAGCCTGCTTTACTTTTTGCTCACGGGCCTCTTCACCGTTTTGCTTTTTGTCCCCATCGTCAACTCAACCTTTCTCCTCAATTTTGGCGACAGCCTCAACCTTTATTTTCAAAAACTGGAGTACAACGCCAGCCTGTACTACGTGCTTAGATGGGTGGGCTTCCAGATTTGGGGGTACAACAATATAGCCCTGATCGGGCCGCTATTGGGCTTGGTTGCAATGGGCGTGATTTTATGGATGGCCTTTGGAAAATGGAAAAGGGATAGCCGGCTTCAGCAAATTGAATGGCCCGAAAAGTGGCTCTTTGCCATTTGCGTTTACCTGCTTTGCACCACCACGCTGCACCCGTGGTACCTTGCCCTCCCCATCGCACTTTGTGTTTTTACAAAATGGCGCTTCCCCATCGTCTGGTCGGGGATGATATTTTTGACCTACATCAACTATAGTTATGACCCTTACCATGAAAACCTCTGGCTCGTTGCCCTTGAATATTTGACGGTGCTTGCCTGGTTTTTGTATGAATGGAAATCGGGCAGGGAAAAAGCACTTCCCTTTTAAATGCTTCTTTTATTTTCGCCACAAAATCACGCCTGCGCTCTAACGGCTATGATGAAGAACGGATGGTTTTGTCATTTTTTAAAAATCAAAATCTGGCAACTAAAATGGGTTACTCCGTCAACTGTCCATCGTCAGCCGTTTACCAGAAAAAAAACCAGCACCCTACCATGCCCAGCATATTGACCGATTTGCAAACTGCCAAGTCCTCCGGCCAAAAAAAATTCGTCGTGCTCATTGACCCCGACAAAGTGCGGCTCGGCAACATGGACAAAGTGCTGGACTTCGCCGTGCAGGCCAAGGTGGATTACTTTTTCATCGGCGGCAGCCTCATTGTCAACAACATGCTCGACCAGTGCCTGCTCTCCATTAAAGAGCATTGCCACATCCCGATGATACTCTTCCCTGGCAACTCCCTGCAGCTCAGTTGGAAAGCCGACGCCATCCTCTTTTTGTCCCTTATATCCGGGCGGAATGCAGATTTGCTCATCGGCAACCACGTTATTGCTGCACCTTATTTGAAGTTAAGCCCGCTGGAAATTTTGCCCACCGGCTACATGCTCATAGACGGCGGGGCACCGACCTCCGTGCTTTACATGAGCAATACCCGCCCTATCCCTACCCACAAGGAGGACATTGCTGTTTGCACGGCGATGGCGGGTGAAATGCTTGGGTTGCGCCTGCTTTATATGGACGCTGGCAGCGGGGCGCCAACCCCGATCGGCGAGGAACTCATTGAATCCGTCAGCGGTGCCATCAGCATTCCGCTCATTGTTGGTGGCGGCATCCGCAGGCCGGAGAAAGCGGCTGCGGTTGTAAGGGCAGGCGCCGATGTTGTGGTGGTGGGAAACGCTATTGAAAAAGACCCTGATCTATTGCTGGAAATGGCTGAGGCAGTGCATGGATCCCTGAAAACTGTCTGAACTGGTTGCCGTTTTTCCAAAGAATTTTCCATCCAATGCCCCATGAAAATCTCCTGGGTTCTCCCGTTCTTGCCTCCCGTTTTATAAAAACTGAGATTGTTCAAAAAACTGTGTCATTTTCTCACAAATGATTGATTGTGAGAGTGTGTTTTTTTCAAAAACACACTTCTCTGAATAGTATCTAAAAACTTTCAACGATGAAAAATTACAATCTCGTAAAGTTGGCTGGACTGACTTTTCTTGTGACATTATTTTTGTTTTCCTGCAACAATGAGCAACACCCTAAAACTGCCGAATCACCGGCAGAAAAGAAAGGGGGAATGGGCCTCGTTGGCTACTGGGCCAATGCCAATTGGTGGCAGGCACTTAAAGAGACCAAATCTCCCATGAAAGCCGCCGCTTTTGCCGAAATTTCATTTGCCCACATCTACCAGGACAGCAGCCAGTTGGTGGCGGATGTGGTCTATAACTGGCACGAGGGGATGCAATATTGGCTGCAACCAAACGACAGCAAATTTGACCTTATCAATCCCTACGACAAAGTGAAGACGCATGAAATCGTCCTGCAGCCCGACGGCTCGGCCCGGCTGGATACATTTACTTTTATCCAAATAGACATGGGTAAAAATGAAGACCCTTCCAAAGCTGCCGCAGCACGTGTGCTCGGTGGCACTTATGTTGTGAATGGAACTTCCGCCCAGGTGGTATTCAATGAGGAAGGTACGATAACAGGCCTCGACGATTACAAAACATACAACATCCTCACCGATTACGTCACGGATGAAATCGGCAGCGACCAACTCATGCTGGACCGGGGAAACGACCAGCCGGATTTTTATGCCTTCAAAATAGAGGGGAACCAATTGACCATCTCCTTCATTGAGCAGGATGAATCCGTCAAAGCAGCCGCTGTTTATAAAGTGGGCAAACCCAAGATGTTGCTCACGAAAAGTGGGCAGTAAGATAAAAGCGGCTGTTACATAAGTACCGGCTTGCGATTGCAGGGACACCTAAAATATAATCTGTCGGTATTTTGAATAATTTTTAAATCGCAAATAAGGTCACTTGATACAGCCACTTTATTCGTTTCAGCCAATGGCTATTTCACCCAATTCACCCTGGCTATTTTGACAGCCTCGGAATCACCTCCGATCATAATGTCAAAATCGCCCGGCTCCCAGTCGTACTTCAAATCTTTGTTGTAAAATTTCAACTCTTCAGTTGAGATACGAAAGCTGACCTCTCTGCGCTCGCCCGCTTTCAGCATGATTTTTTGAAAACCTTTCAACTCTTTTACCGGGCGGGAAATGCTGGCCACGGGGTCGTGGATATAAAGTTGCACCGTTTCTTCGCCCGCCATTTTTCCGGTATTGGTCAATGTTACGGAGGCTGTCAATGTCTCATTTCCTTTCAAATTGGTTTTGCTCAATTTCACATCGCCATAGCTGAACGTGGTGTAGCTGAGGCCATAGCCGAAAGGGTAAACCGGCTCGTTCGGGCTGTCGAGGTAGTTTGTGAGGAACTTGGTTTGGTATTCCCCATTGTATGGTCGGCCGGTGGGTTTGTGGTTGTAGTACAGCGGTATTTGGCCAACGCTGCGGGGGAAGGTAGTGGTCAATTTCCCACCAGGGTTCACATCACCAAAAAGGACATCGGCGATGGCGTTGCCAGCTTCTGTGCCGGGCGCCCACACGTTGAGGATGGCGGCGCAATGCTCCTGCTCCCATTCCAGCGTGAGGGGGCGGCCAGTGAACAGCACCAGCACCACTGGTTTTCCGGTTTTTACCAATTCCTCCAACAGCCGCCGCTGTTCTTTCGGGATGCCAATATCTGTTCGGCTCGACGACTCGCCGGACATGCTTTGCGACTCGCCCAGTACGGCTACTATGATGTCCGCTTTGTTGGCCGTTTCGAGGGCGGTGCGCATCAAGGTTTCTGGTGAAATAGGGTCGATGGCCACCATTTTTTGCCCATAGAAATTGAGGCGGTGAATAAAAGAAGTGTCCTCGGTGATGTTCGAGCCTTTTGCGCTCAGGATGATGGACTGCGGAGAAGCATTTTTCACGCCTTCCATCACGCTCACCGATTTTTCCCACTCGCCAGCGATGACCCAGGTGCCGAGCATGTCCCGATGGTTGTCGGCGAAGGGGCCGATGAAGGCGAGCGTCTGCCCCGACTTTTTCAGCGGCAGTATCTGGTTGTCGTTTTTCAGCAAAACAAATGAACGGGCGGCAATCTCACGGGAAGCCTTTCGGTTTTCGGGCGTCATGGTTTCTTTGGCCGGGCGGCTCTCGTCCAGTCGGCGGTAAGGGTCGTCGAAGAGGCCCATTTTCCATTTGGCTTCCAGGATGCGGCGGCAGGCCAGATCAATTTCTGCCATGGTGATTTTCTTTTCGTCCAACGACTTTTTCAGGGTATTCAGGAAGCCTTCGCTGACCATGTCCATGTCCACGCCAGCTTTCAGCGCCAAAGTGGACACTTGCTGCAGGTCGCCCAGCCCGTGCAGTGACATTTCCATGACGGCCGTATAATCCGTCACCACGAAGCCTTTGAAGCCCCATTGGTTGCGGAGCAGGTCAGTCAGCAGCCAACGGTTGGCGGAGGCGGGTATTTCGTCCACCACGTTAAAGGAGGTCATTACGCTGCCAGCGCCGGCATCCACTGCGGCTTTGTAAGGTGGAAGGTAATAGTTGTACATGGTGCTGCGGCTCATGTCCACGGTGTTGTAGTCACGGCCGGCTTCGGCTGCGCCGTACAAAGCGAAGTGTTTCACACAGGCCATCATGCTGTTGTTTTTGGTCAAATCATCTCCTTGGTAGCCTTTTACCATTGCTTTCGCAATTTGCGAACCGAGGTAGGGATCTTCGCCGCTGCCTTCGGAAATGCGCCCCCAGCGGGGGTCCCTTGCAATGTCCACCATGGGCGAAAAGGCCCAGTTCAACCCTTCGGCAGTGGCCTCCTGGGCAGCGATGCGGGCGGATTTTTCCACCAGGCCCATGTCCCAGGTACAGGAAAGGCCAAGCGGGATGGGGAAAATGGTCTTGTGCCCATGTATTACGTCCAGCCCGAAAAAGAGCGGGATCTTCAGGCGGGTATTCTCCACGGCCACTTTTTGGATTTGCTTCATGCGGGTAGGGTCGTGGAAGCCGAACATGCCTCCGATTTGGCCATTTTTGAGCTTTGGTTCCACGCCTTCGCTCATCACTGCCCCTGTCGGCACATAGCCCGATACAACGAGGTTTAACTGGCCGATTTTTTCTTCGGTCGTCATTTTTTTCATCAAGCCGTCAATGAAGGTCTTCATTTTGGCATCCTGTGCGTTGAGTTGATAAGTAGCGAGAAAAAGCAAAAGAAGGAAAGTGCAGGTCTGTTTCATTTATTTGTTATTTTCTTGAGATAAGGTCTTTGGCCTTAATTGGTGGATGTGCAATCTTCCCTAATTTTTATGAATTAACCAACCTTGCTTTCCTGAAATGACAATGTCTTCAAAAAACTGTGTCAATATGCGTCGAGGGGGCTGACTTTCGGTATATGTTTTTTGAAAAAACACTTTTCTCTGCCTGGTCACCAAAAAGGATCGCCCCAGTTGTCCCTTTCCGTTTTTTCGCTAAGGGTTTTTAGTTTGGAGACGAGCTTTTGCAAGGTTTCTTCTGGCACGGCTTGCTGTATTTCATTGAACAGTTCCCTTTCCTCAAAACGGATGTGGGCTTTCAACTGGTCGGCAATGGCGGTGAGGGTGGCTGTCAAATCGGCCTCTTCAGGGTTTTGCGTAAAAAGTTTGACCAGGCTTTGGTGCTGCTCCAGCGCTTTTTTCACTTGCGGGTTTTCTTTTTCCAGCAGGGGAAAAACATGAGTTTCTTCCTCCTGAAAATGGTTTTCCAGATCATGTTGGAAAAAGAAGTCTGCATAGCTTTTTATCCGTTCAGGGGCAATCCCTTTTTTGATTCCCTGCCTTATTTTCCAGCAAAGAAGCAAGCCGTGATGGTGGTCACGGCTCAACTCCTTTAATCCTGGATGGCGTTTTATTGGCTGGTTGGTCATGTCAATATACTTTCATGTTTAATGGATGTTGGGAACAGGATGTTGTTTTCCAGGTGGAATGGCCACGCACCACAGCATTACAAATCATACTGCGCCAGCCACCCCTGCCTGCCGTGCTCCGACTCGCCTCCGAAAATGACCACATCGCTGATACCTCTTCCCGAAAAACGGAAAACTTCATACCCTCCCTCCTTGGCATGGCTGAATTTGATGGGCTTAGATTTCCGGTTGGTCATCAAAAAATAGGGCGGCGCATTTTTGAGCTTGATCCTTATTTCACGGTCGTAGCCATTGCCTTGCACATTGGCCACGCTTTTTGAAAAATCCTCCAGGGCGTATTCGGTCTGTCCGTAGTTGAGCATTGGTTGTTTCGGGAAGGCGTTTTTGTCCAGGGGCTTTTCCAACAATTGCCATTTCGGGTCGTCGGGGAAATGGTTTTGGGCAAACCACTCTGGCGGTGTTTGGTAAAAACCCACTGCCACCCTTCGGGTGAATTTCCTCACCTGGTCGTCCGTGTAGCCAGCCGCCCAGGTGGCGTCGAGCAGGTGCCATTTCCCGTCAATTTTCACGGCGTTCCAGGAATGGGGGTTGTTGTGTGCGCTGCGGTAGGGCTTGTGGAAATCACGGGCATTGCCGTGTATCACTTCCGCCTCTATGCCAACGGCATTGCACATGGTTTTGAACAGTTGGCTGTAATCTTCGCAAATACCTTTTTTGTACCTGGCGGTTTTTTCGATTTCATCCCGTTCGAATTCCTTTATTTTCCGCTCCAGTTCTTCTTTGGAAGAAGCCCTTATTTCCGGGCCTTTTTGTTTGTGGAATTTTTTGCAATCGTAGCGCACATTGTGGGCTATCCAGGTAAAAATCGCTTCTGCCTTTTCGCTTTCTGTTCGAAAAGGAGCGGTCAGTTGTTTTGCGAGCGAAGCAGCGTTTTCAAAAGGCTGGTCAAAACTGCCAGCGTAATTGGCAGGTGTGGTCGGCAATGCTTCTTGTGAAAAAGTATTTTGAAATGAAAGAAGAAGGAGGGCAACGTAAGTGAAATGGCGATAAGATTTGGTCATCATCAACTGGTGCTATGTTTTTTGAAATGTTTTTTTTCAAAACGCAGGAATGCTTGTAAGTGGTATTAGCCGGAGGCCGGAATTTATTCTGAAATGTCCAATAGCCAGGCGGAAACGTTGCGCCTTCCTATCCTTGCTGCGATTCGTACAAACCCTCCATGCTCCGTAGTTTCAACAAATACCCATAAAAAAGGGCAAAGGAAAATCCAGCCAACAAAGCCGCAATTGTGGGTTGGATACCTGCCAGCCAATCGTACACCCCATGCACCGAGGCGGCGACAGCTATTCCGGTGATAATGAGTGCTGCGACCCTTTCCCTGCGTATCATGGCCGTTGCCACAAAATACGAGACGATGCCCGACCAGACGGCATGGCAAAATACCAGGGAAACCGCACGGAGCATGGTGATTACCATTGCATTTTGTACGCCTGTGACCAAACCTTGCACGCCGTAATCCCGGGTAAGGGAATAGGTGGAAAAAACGGCGTTTTCACCATAGTGCAGGTTTTCAAAAGCGGCAAAGCCCAGCCCGGAAAATACGCCAATCGTGACCAGGTGTATTGGTTTGACCTTTAGTTTCAGCAAACGTAGTACGATGAGCAAGGGCAGTGCCTTGAGCATTTCCTCCCAAAGGCCTACCTGGAAAATAAAACCGAACAAGGAAACCAGCGCGTTTTTACTGTCTGGCAGGTTCAGGTAAAAGTTGGGCAAAAAAGTTCGATAGATAAACAGCAGGAGCCATACTCCTGCGATGCCCGTAAAGAAGAACGAAGCTATGCCGAGCCGCCATGCTCCGGCATCATTGAGCACAAATTTCTTCAATATAACCCCCCATACAAAAGCAAAGAACAGGGCGAAGAGGGTCAGTTGTGTGTTGGGGTCTTGCACGGTGACGATGAGCAGGGGAATAATGCCCAGCAGGGTGACGGCCCAAAACACGAAGTCTTTCATCAGCGCAGCGATGTTGTTGTGGTCGATGGGCAGTATCTCTTCCTGAAAACTGATGTGCTTGAGATCTTCAAAGATTTCTTTTGCCTGTTTGGCCCCGGTTTCCAGGATGAGGTTTGGGTTTACTTTTGATTTGGGCGGCTCCTGCGCTTCGGGAGGTGGGCTTAAAGACGGGGGTGCCATTATTTCTGGTGTTTCTTCCGTGGGAATCTGCACGGTGAGGAAGCAAGTCGGGCATTCCACCGTGTTTCCGGCTTGGGTTTCTGCGGCCTCCAGGGGTTGGCGGCAGGATGGGCAGTTGAATTTGATGGTGGACATTTGCGGGATTTAAGGCAACAAATTACTGGCCTCTAATTTCAAGAAAAATTTTCATATCGCCCCATTGCCTCAAATCTTTCTAATTTTCCGTCAAAAGCAAAGCATGCCCTTGCCCGAAATTTTTACAGAAAGGATGAAATCGTGGTTGGGAACGGAATATCCCGATTTCGAAACGGCGCTGGGCCAACCGCCCCCCGTTAGCATCAGGTACAACCCGGCCAAACCTTCCGATAGATTTCCAGATTCCGCCAAGGTACCGTGGCACCCATCCGGGCGATATTTGCCGGAGCGCCCTTCCTTTACCCTCGATCCTGCGTTTCACGGCGGGGCTTATTATGTGCAGGAACCATCCTCCATGTTCCTGTTTGAGGCCCTGCGGCAAACGGTGGATTTGACCAAAAAACTGCGGGTATTGGATTTGTGCGCAAGCCCAGGCGGCAAGAGTACCTTGCTGCTCTCGGCCATTCATGATAAAGGTTTTGTATTGGCCAATGAGGCCATCAGGAGCAGGGTAGGGGCTTTGAACCAAAATATGGCGAAATGGGGCCATCCAAACCAGGCTGTTGCCAACCACGACCCTGCCGACTTTGCAGGGCTTGAGGGTTTTTTTGATGTGGTTTTGATAGATGCGCCCTGTTCCGGCGAAGGGTTGTTCCGCAAGGACCCCAATGCTGTGAACGAATGGTCGGTAAAGAACCTGGAACTGTGCAGCGCCCGCCAGCAGCGGATTTTGCAAACGGCAAAAAACCTGGTCAAACCGGGCGGGGTGCTTGTTTATTCCACCTGCACCTTTAACCCCGACGAAAATGAAAAGAACATGGAGTGGTTGATTGCGGAAGGAGGGTTTGAGCATTGCCTCCTACAGTTGGAGGAAAGCTGGGGTATCGTCGAAATGGAAAAGGGCTACCAGTTTTACCCACACAAAACCAGGGGGGAGGGATTCTATATTGCCTGTTTAAGGAAAAAGGAAGATGTGCAGGCATCCCGTTTTTACCAGAACCTGCCTGCTTTCAAGCAATGGCGAAGGCTGGGCAGCAAGGAAGTTGCCGTCCTGGAACCTTGGATTAAAGATGTTGGCCAGTTTGTTTTTTTTGAAAAACCGGATCAAATGATTACAGCGGTGCCTGAAAGCCAATTGGAGGATTTTGAAACAATTGGCCAGGTGTTGAGCCGAAGGGCTTTTGGGCTCAACATCGGGGTTTTTAAAAAAAAGGATTTTGTTCCAAGCCACGAATTGGCCCTGAGCCTGGCAGTTCATCCGCAGCTTCCTTTTATGGCTATGGATAAAGACATGGCTATAAGCTATTTGAGAAAGGAGAATTTTCTAACTGACGCTAAAGGCAGGGGATGGCACCTTGCCAAGTTGAATGGAATCAACCTGGGGTGGATGAAATTATTGGATAACCGGATCAACAATTACCTTCCAGGCGATTGGCGGATCAGGATGAAATGAAAAAAAATGGCCGCCGGGAACGGCGGCCATTGATCAAAATTTAACCTGTTATTTAAAAGGGAACAAATATCTTTCTCAGGCAAGTTTGGCCATGTCACGCACGAGTATCTTGCCGCGGTTGAAATAAATTAAATCAGATTTGCGCAGCTCATTCAGCACCAGTGTTACCGTTTGACGGGAGGTGCAGGTGATATTGGCAATATCCTGATGGGTCAGGGAATGTTTGAGCAGCATTTCGAAGCCTATCTTCATACCACTCCGGGCCACGGAATCTTTAATAAACTCTACAATACGGGTTCTTGCATCCTTGAAAATGAGGGATTCCAACTTAGTCTCAGCCCGGATGAGGCGGTTGCCGAAAAGTGCCATCACTTTATCGCACAGTTGAAAGTTGCTGCGCATCAGCTTTTTCAAATCATCTACTTTCAACATGTACACGTGAACTTCCTCCCGAAGTGCCTGGGCAAAATCCTGGCGCTTCGTTTCGCCGATGATGCCCAGTTCACCGAACATGGCCAGGGGCTGGAACAAAGATTTGATAACTTCTTTACCATCGTCCGAATGGGTCGCAATCTTGATCATCCCTTTTGCGAGGAAATAAATGGTTTCCGAAGGTTCGTCCGGCAAATAGATGTAGCTGAACTTGGGTTTGATCTTGTATTCAGACATGGCATCCAGGCGGCGCTTTTCTTCTTCGTTCAGGCATTCAAAAAGAGGGAATTGCGAAAGAGTAGCCAAGGTCGTGGTAGATGCTGAGTTCATTTTCTATTGAATTTAGATGTGTAGTTAAAATTGGATTTCGTATTCTCGCATCTATTGACACTAAATTCTACAAACACCCCTATTTGAAAGATTAATTTTTTTTTCTGCGGGTAGAATAGGAGAGAAAAAGGACGGAAAAAGTCAGGTTGCTCAGTTGACCAGATTGGAAGAATTGATGGAAGAACTGTATCCTGCAAAAATCCCGTCGCCATTTTCAATGTTGTCATCTACAAAAACACCCTCAGAGAGTGGGTCTCTTTTTGCGTTTGTTTGGTTGGTGAGGGAAAGATGGTAGAGGTAGTAAGCTTCGGATACAGTGCGGAGCTCCACTAAAAAACTTCCGGGAGAAAATTCAGAAGGATCGAAGGTATAAACCCCGTTCAGGTAGAAGGTCACTTCCTTGCCGTTAAAGCTCACATCTTTGATCAGGAAACTTCCGTTATCGAAATGTTTGGTGAGGGGTTGGCCCGGGAAATCAACATCAATTCGGTTGGGACGGACGAACACCGGGTTGGGGGAGGTAATCGTGTCGCCGTTAGAGTTGATAGAATATGGGTAAAGTTCCTGGTAAAAAACCAGGTGGTAAAAATTATTTACCTCGACGGGGTCGGAATAAGTAACGGAAATCTCAAAATTAATGGTCAGGTCTTTAGTACCCGTACCTTTGAAAACGGGTGAAAATTTGACGGACTCTATCGGCACCGAAGTTGGGATGCTGTTGGTGGCAGTCACGCTTTTGAAGCCGGGAGCGCTGACTTTGATGGTGTAAACTTCTCCGGAGAGGGGGTTGAGTTCTTTCGTTTTATAATGTGGTTGCTCTAGCGTGGCATTGTCTCCAGGAACCAATTCCAGAATTTCCTTCAGTTCGTTGCCGGCAAAGACCATGACCGTAGCATCAGTAACGGCCCCGGCTTCCCTGGTATCCTGGATGGATTTTGTTTTTGAAACGAACACCTGCAGGTCTTTGTCCTGGGTAAAATGGCTGATAACGACCAAACGGGATTCCTGGTTGATTTCAATTTCCAGCGGTTCTTCGCAGGAAAAAAAGGAAACAAGTAATAGTGCTAAAAAAAGGTTGGAATAGTTTCGCAACATGATATCCTAAGTTTTGCCGTTATCCCGTCAAAGTTCGTGTTTTTATTTGGGAAAAATAAAGTATTGTAAATTATTTTCAGGGTCACCCCGCTGAATGGCGCTATTTCAACCATTTTACGGCAGAACGGTTTGGTATCGGGCCTAAAGATTTTACCAAAATGTATTTGCGCCTTTTTAAAAGTTGCCCTTATAAAGATACTTTTGCAGCCCGGACATTTAATCGTACATACGGACTGGGACTTTAACCAGTTTTAAAGTTTGATAAATTTTAATCATAAACTAACATGGCAAGAATAATACAACTCAGGGAAGCACTGCGGGAAGCAATGGCTGAAGAAATGAGAAGGGACCCCAATGTTTTCCTCATGGGCGAAGAAGTGGCAGAATACAACGGTGCCTACAAAGTGAGCAAAGGCCTGTTGGAAGAATTTGGCGCCAAACGGGTCATAGACACGCCCATCGCCGAACTTGGGTTTGCTGGTATAGGTGTTGGTGCGGCCATGAATGGCCTGCGCCCCATCGTCGAATTTATGACCTGGAACTTTGCGGTGCTGGCTTTTGACCAAATCGTGAACAATGCCGCCAAAACCCTGTCCCAATCTGCGGGCGACTATATGTGCCCCATCGTGTTCCGGGGGCCTTCGGGCGCTGCGGGGCAGTTGGCCCAGCAGCATTCCCAGACTTTTGAAAGCTGGCTGGGCAATGTGCCAGGCCTCAAGGTCATCTCCATCATTGACCCTGCAGATTCAAAGGGTCTCCTTAAGTCAGCCATCCGGGACAATGATCCCGTGTGTTTTATGGAATCGGAAATCATGTACGGCCATAAAGGGGAGGTGCCCGACGGCGAGTACCTTGTGCCGATAGGGGTGGCGGCAGTGCGCCGGGAAGGCTCGGACGTAACGATTGTCTCTTTCAACAAAATGGTGCTGGAAGCCATGAGCGCCGCCGAGGAACTGGAAAAAGAGGGTATCTCCGCCGAGGTGATTGACCTGCGCACCATCCGCCCGTTGGACTATAAAACTATCGTTGAGTCGGTGAAGAAGACCAACCGCCTGGTGGTTGTGGACGAATCGTGGCCCATGTTTGGCGTATCGGCAGAGGTGGCCTATGAAATTCAAAAGTATGCTTTTGACTACCTCGATGCCCCTGTTACCAGGGTGAATGCTGCTGATACTTCACTTGGCTATGCCCCAACCTTTGTGGAGGAATACATGCCCAATCCTGCAAAAATCATCAAGGCCGTTAAAGAAGTCATGTATGCCGAGGTATAACGATGAGCCCATAGGATAGCGCTCACCACCTATCCTTCATCGCATAGGTTTTATAGTTCAGCCAGCCCGGCGGAAAGGTCTTCCATCAACCAATCAGGATCCTCCAGCCCAATGTAGAGCCTCACCATTGTGAAGGGGTAGGGTGGGTTCGCCCTGCCGATGATGTTATAAAATGCAGCCGATGGCATTATGAGCGATTCGTGCCCGCCCCACGACACGGCAAAAAGGAAGCGTTTCAGCCGATTGAAGAATGCTTCTACCCGCTCAATGGAATCTGTTTTCAAAAACACGGTGACCAATCCGCCGCATCCTTCCATCTGCTGTGTTGCCAAATCGTACTGCGGAAAAGAGGGTAGGAAGGGAAACAGTACTTGCCCGGTTTTCGGATGGCCTTCCAGCCATGCAGCTATTTTCAGGGCACTTTCAAAACTCCGTTTCACCCGCAGTTCCAGGGTGCGCAGCCCCCGGATCACCAGCCAGGCATCATGTGGGGAAATGATGTTTCCCAGGGTCATGATTTCCGTTTCAAAAATCTTCCGGATCATGTGGTGGCTGCCACAGATTACGCCGTTCACCACATCGCTGTGTCCGTTCAGGTACTTTGTACCGGTGTGCATCACCATATCAATACCAAGTTCGATGGGTCGTTGAAAAATCGGCGAGCAGTTGCTGTTGTCGATCAACGTGACGATGCCATGTTGCCTGGCTAATGAGGCGCAGGCTTTTAAATCCTGCAACTCAAAAGTCATGGTGTTGGGGCTTTCGAGGTACATGAAGGTGGTATTTGGTTGAATGGCGGCTTCGATGTTTGCTGTTGCCGTACCGTCCACAAAAGTATGGGTGATACCAAACCTGGGCAGGAAATTCATCAAAAGGTGCTTTGTCCAGGAATAAGGGTTTTGCACGCAAACCACATGGTCGCCCTGCTTAACGTTGGCGATGAGTGCCATTGCCGTGGCTGCCGCCCCGCTGGCCAAAACCAGCGAATCTTCGGCCCCTTCCAGGGCGGCCAGTTTTTTCCGCAAAATCTCGACCGTTGGGTTATTGCCCCTGGTATAGATGTGGTTGGAAAGCTCGTCGGCTACCTGGTGGCGGAAACTTTCCAGGCTGTCGAAAGCAAAATTACTGCTCTGGATAATGGGCGGCGATACTGCGTTGAAGTAGTTCTTGCGGTCTTCGCCGAGATGGTTGAGGATTTCGCTCAGGTGCATTTAGTTGACGGTTGTTCGTTGATAGTTGTTCGTTGGCTCGTTGCTCTGAACGAACAACCAGGAACGATTAAATTTCAATAGAACCTTTGAGGTAGGTGATGGCCTGGCCGCTGATGTCTGTCCGATTACCTTTAAAGTGGCATTTCAAAAGGCCACCACGTTTGGAAATTTGGTGGGCGGTCAGTTCATTTTTCCCAAGCCGTTTTGCCCAAAATGGGGTAAGGGTGGTATGTGCCGAGCCAGTCACTGGGTCTTCATCAATGCCGAAGTAGGGGAAGAAGCAGCGGGAAACAAAATCTGCTTCAATACCCTGTGCGGTGACGATGATGCCCCTGGCTTCCAGTTGGCCCAATATGCGAAAATCCGGCTGGAGGTTTTTTACAACCGCTTGGTTTTCAACTAAAATCAGATAGTCTTCCCTGCCTTTCCAGGTCCCGATGGGTTCAATATTCATCGCCCTGAGGATGGGTTCAGGCGTTGGTATTTGTTCCAGTTTGTCTGTTGGAAAATTGAGGGTGTAAAAATCGCCGTCCTTTTTCACGCCCAACAGCCCGCTGCGTGAATGGAATGAAATTTCATTTTCGAAAAACCCCAAATGCTGCCAAAGCACATGCGCCGTAGCAAGTGTGGCATGTCCGCACAAGTCCACTTCCGTGGTGGGCGTGAACCAACGCAAGTGGTAGCTGTCATCAGATTTTATAAAATATGCTGTTTCGGAAAGGTTGTTTTCTGCGGCGATGTTTTGAAGCACCTTGTCAGGCAACCAGTTTTTGAGTGGGATGACTGCGGCTGGGTTTCCGCTGAAAAGTTGGTGGGTAAAGGCATCCACTTGAAAGATGTCGAGTTGCATGTGCGATAGTTTTGCGCAAACCTATCGAATACCGCTTATTCGGCCAATCTTTATTGGGCAGGATTTTCCCTTCTTTGTTTGAGCATTTGTGCAATGTTAATGGTAACGCCGCGAATGGTCTCAATATCCTTTTCCCAACCTTCCACCTGCCATTTCCCTTTTTCCGTACAAGTGACTACAATTTCAGCTTCGGTGAAAACCCAAATTACTTTTTGGACACCTTTTTCTAAGTATTCGTCCACCTTGTCACGGATGTATTTCATGTCGCTGCCGATGTCTTCCGTGTCGGCTTGAACGTCAATTTCGATGACAATTTCCGGGGCGTTTTCTGCGTATTTTTTGTTTAAAACGAGTTTGTTTCTTTTGAAAATGGCGACCTGTGCAACTCTCCAGTTATCGCCTTCCATTTTTATTCCTGGTTCGCCGGAGAGCACATCAAATTTGGTATTGTCTATTGAGTTAACCAGCATTGAACTGAAATTTGTTTTTAGCCAACAATGGAGCGTACTATATCCTTTGATCCATTCAAATTTTTTCTCCCCGGCAAGGACTTCTTTGTAGCCTTTGAAATAAATGGGTTTTCCATTTGTTACTTCATAGATTAGATAGCCGGGAATTTTGGTTTTGTCATACATTCTATTAGTATTTTACGTGGTAGCTTGGTTTACCCTGTGACGGTATCATTTCAAGGAATAAACCCTGCATTCCCCAGCTTTGAGTTCGTTAAGGGGATAATTCTTGCCATTAAAAACCAGGGCATGTGCTGTTGACCCAACACTGGAAAAAATCAAATCCAAAGGCTTTTCACCAGTTGCATTCTGTAAGCTGGGTATTTTAATATTGGCCATATCATTTCCCCAATCCAAGTTCACCACAAACAAGTACTCCGGCTTTTCGGCCAAGGCCCAGGCAATGATTTTCTTATGACCTGTTGGGTCGGGAGGTAGTAGCCAATTGGTAGTGCAGTCTTTAATTTTGGGCAAAAGCCCTTCTGCCAGCAGCCTGATTTTCAGTAAATTGGAAAACAGCCCGGCATTTTTCCCCCAAACATATTCACCGTGTGTAGCCTTTGGTCCGTTGTCAATTTTGAAAACAAACAACTTGGTATAATGCTCGTTCGGGGCAGGGGAGTGGTGCTGATCACGGCACTCAAAACCAAGGCCCATGTAGCTCGGCATATCCGGCAAAAACAGGCCAATGAAAAGCCTGGCCTCGTTGCCGCCCGCATAAAATTTGTCGAAGCGGGGGTCGTCCTTGTCGCCCGTCATGATGGTAAAAGAAGGCGACACTTTTCGGGAAGAAAGGATGTCCAGGTAAAGCCGGAAATTCTGCAAAAATTCTGGCGAACCGACCACCATGCTTTGCAGGTCGCCCAAGGTGGTATCGGCGTCCGCCATTTCGAGGTGATCCACCTCATCCCCGTAAGCCATGACGCCCGCTGGGGCGAGGAAGCTCTCGGCGAAGTAACCAAACCAGGGTTTTTCTTTCTGGATGAAATGTTTAACGGCGCAAAGCGGATCGTAATATTCATCCACCTCGGCAGGAATGCCTTCCGGCCTCATCTGCACATGCGACATATCGCCCCGCATAAAGTCGAAGCCATACTCCCGGCAGACTTTGGCGTAGGCCAGTTGCACATATTCCCAGACTTCTTTTCTTGGTTTAGAAAAATCCACCTCCCAATCCCGGTTGTCATTTTTGTTTTCGTAAAATTTATACCGGGTCAGGGGGCCAAAGACCCTGGACATAGGCTCCGGTTTTTCGATGACATAATCCCGCCATTCCCTGCCGCCCTTGTCTATGCTCAGGGCACCGGGGCTGTCGTCCACTTGGAGGCCCCGGTAGGGTGGGGCCATTGTGGCTGGCACTGGCTCGAAGCCTTTTTCGTGCAGGAAATTCATCAGGTCGGTGCGGCGGCGCTGCCTTTGTCCGTAGTCCCGCAGTTGGCCAAACAGGGCATGGATTCGATTTTGCTCACCAAAGCCACTCGAAAAAAAAGCAGATTTTTCCGGGGGGCAAATCACGCCGTTGCTGCCTGCCTTTTTTAAAAAATCAAAAATGGCTGCCTGCACTTTCTCATGCAGGTTGTTGGAATGGTCTATAATCCGTGTCCCTTTCCGCTGTAGCCACTCGAAGTAATGGGGGTTCGCAAGCACGATTTCGGAATAGCGGTCGGTGTGCGGAATGACATCCAGGCCGATCACTTTTCCCATGGCGTGAAGCAGGTTGGCCGTCACCTTCAGCTGCCGCTCGACTGTATCTAAGTGTGGATAGCTATCGAAAAGCTCCTGGCTGAAAAATTCGGAATTGATGTTCCAGGAAGCAATGCCGTAGAGGCTTGAAACGACGCCGGGTTCCCAAATCGGTAGCAGGTGGATAGTGTTCTGGCTGGCCGGCAGGGTCAGGGCATATTTTACCACATTCCAAAAATTGGAAATGGTGCGGACGTTGATGCCTACCATGTTCGTGCGCCTGAGCCATGCCGGGGAATTGAGGTTTGCGTATTGGCCATTGAGCACGGTTGCATCTGGATCCAACGCTTTGGCGAAGTCTCCTTGCCCCAGCCTTTTTTCCAGCAATGGAATGAACAGGGAATTTGGAATCTGGACTGCCATGCCTGGCAAAAGGCCAGGGATAAAACTGTTTTCCTTTGAAGTATAACTATTTATTATTTCAGGCACCCGGCTGGGTTCAAGCTGTTTCCCTGAAACAAAAAAGGCTTCTAAATCCATTGATTGTCTTTCAATTAGGTTTAATGCTCAATTCTTTTTCATCCAGGCAATGATGTCCGTGTCCTTCATTTTGGCGACATCATCCGGCAGGGTGTACATCTTTCGCTGGGACATGTCAATGGCAATGGGCCTGCTTTCATTGCCGCCGGACAATTCCCTGAGCACGAGGTAGCGGTTGTTCCTGAAAGTCTTTGGAATGTTGGTTTCTATCTTTTTGGGTTTTTCAAATAGCGCATTGATTTTAAAATCTCCCTTATCAGCATCGTACTGGGGCAGAAGTACCTGGAAGCCGTCATCCTCATCCAGGGATTTCAATAAAAATAACGGATAGTAGATCGTGCCTTTTTCCACTTCATATTCGGCTGCCGGCAGCACCGGCACCGGTTTCTCAGGGTTGGAAAGGTCGAAAACAAAAGTCCCCATGCTCGCCGCATATCCAATGAGGTAGTTTTCCCAGATTTCCATGCGCTGGATTAAACCTGACTGGGCATCTTCCACAAAGCGTTGGTTGAGGAACTTTGGCACCAATGGGCCGACCAGCTTATTGGCGGCAATATCGAAGATGTATATTTTCTCAAAGCCCCGGATTGCGATGACCTTGCTGATATTGTTGTAGGTGATTTCCGACAAGTAATATGGGTAATCGGCACTGAAATTCACCGGTAACACCTCCTTGAAGACCTGTTGGCAGTTGTTGCCGTCGTACACTTCCAGGATGCGGTGGCTGTCGCCAAGGTCGGGGTCTTTGGTTTCCTCCGTTGCGGCTATGGCCACGATTTTGTTTTCGTTTTTTGCCCAAAACTGGTTGCCTTCCAGGACGGTGCCCGCCATCTGGCAGTCAGGTTTGGCAGGCTGAGGGGGTGCGACGGCATTGGCAGGCGGTGATGAGGTTGTGTCTTGTGCGCCGTTCCCCTGCTGGGTGGTGGGGGTGCCATTTTCACAAGACCACCAAATAGACAGGAATGCCAAAAACAGTAGTTTGCCAAGTGTTTTCATGCAGGTAAAATTTTTCCCGAAGGTAGGAATTAATAGGAAATGGAGAAGGTGCAACGGGAAGTGTAGAATTTTTTAGACAGGAATTTTCGATGCAGATTTAATGGAGACTATCCCAAAAAATAAAGTTCATATTGTTGGCAGATAGTCAGATTGCTTTAAATTCGCCCCCCTCAAAGAAATTGTGGAGTAGAAAATGATTTGCTAACACCGCTTTGCAGTTCGTTTTATCCAGATTGAAACAAGCGGAAAAACCAATCCTTCTATGTTGATTTCATTAGTTCTCTGTTTTATTATCGGCTACCTGCTGATCGTTTTTGAACATCCCCTCAAGCTTGATAAAACAGTGCCCGCTCTTCTGATGGCTGCCGTTCTTTGGGCCTTGCTTTCCATGGGTTTTCACAATGGACTTTTGTCTGTCATTGACACCCACGATCAGGTATTCTCCATGGGGCCGGGCAGCGGCCATGAAGCAGAGGAAGGTTTCGTTAATACCCTGCTCCATCACCTGGGAAAAACTGCTGAAATCCTCATTTTCCTCATTGGCGCTATGACCATTGTGGAGATCATTGACCTTCACCGTGGGTTCGAAGTGTTGAAAAGCTATGTCCATACCCGTAAGAAAACAACCCTTCTCTGGATAATAGGTATTCTTGGTTTTTTCCTTTCTGCCATTATTGACAACCTGACCGCTACCATCGTCCTTGTTTCTTTGTTGCGCAAGTTAGTAAAGGATAGGGACGAAAGGATATGGTTTGTCAGCCTCATCATCATAGCTGCCAACGCAGGGGGAGCCTGGTCGCCCATTGGTGATGTGACCACAACCATGCTTTGGATTGGCAATAAAGTTTCTTCCTTTGGGCTGATAAAAATGCTTTTCCTGCCATCTGTGGTTTGCTTTGCGCTTCCATTTTTCATTGCATCTCTGATGAAACCCTTCAAGGGCCACATTACAATAGATGCAGAGGAGGATTTGGAAGCAGAAAGGCTGTTGAGCAGTAAAACCATGCTCTACCTGGGCCTGGGGGCCATTGTATTTGTCCCGATTTTCAAAACCATTACCCACCTGCCCCCTTACATAGGCATGATGTTGAGCCTGGGCGTGGTTTGGTTGGTTTCCGAATACATACATCCGGAAGAAGATTTCAATGAAGAACGAAAACACTTATACTCGGCGCACAAAGCGCTTTCGAGGATTGAGTTTACGAGCATCCTTTTCTTTTTGGGCATATTGATGGCGGTTGCTGCGCTGGAATCTATGGTGTTTGGCACAGTAATGTCAGATAGCGGCGAAATCCAGGTGGGCACTTTGCGATACCTGGCTGAGTCATTGGATAAAACCATCCCCAATCAGGACATCGTCATTATGCTGCTCGGTGTTTGTTCTGCCATCATTGACAATGTACCGTTGGTGGCGGCGTCCATGGGCATGTACGATCAGGGCCTCGACGCTAAAATCTGGCAGTTCATTGCCTACGCCGCAGGAACGGGTGGGAGTATGCTGATTATCGGATCTGCCGCAGGGGTGGCAGCGATGGGCATGGAACGGATTGATTTTATTTGGTATCTCAAAAAGATCGCCTGGTTGGCGGCCTTAGGTTTCATAGCAGGAGGCCTGACTTTTCTGGTCTGGTACAATGTACTCCACTAAATACAAAGTAGTTGGATGGCTTCCCGGCCTGAAGGGAAACATGCCCAACACTGGTAGAAAGATGGGTATAGTTGATCCGCTCAAGATAGCGACCTCTTATTGGTTATCTTCAAAGTTTCAACTATGTTAGTAGCTGTTGTTGCCACGTTTGTTATTGGCTATTTGGCCATCGTTCTTGAACATCCCCTCAAAGTTGACAAAACAGTGCCTGCCCTGCTTGCAGGCGTTATCTGTTGGGCTTTAATTGCCCTGGGCCATTTGCCAGTAATTGGAGAAGGGCATGAGGTTGAGTCATCGAAAGAAGTACTCCTTTACCACATGGGCGAGATTGCCCAGATCCTGTTTTTCCTCATTGGTGCCATGGTTATCGTGGAACTGGTAGATTTGCACCAGGGGTTCTCCGTTATTACCAGCCGCATCCGCACCAAAAACAAGAAGAAGCTACTTTGGCTGATTTCCTTCCTTGGTTTCTTCCTTTCCGCCATTCTCGACAATTTGACCACGACTATAGTACTGGTCTCCTTATTGCGCAGGCTCATCCCTGACAGGAACGAACGAATCTGGTTCGTAAGCTTTGTGGTCATCGCTGCCAATGCGGGCGGAGCCTGGACGCCGATCGGGGACGTCACGACCACCATGCTTTGGATAGGGGAAAAAGTAAGTACGGTTGGATTGATTGAGCATTTGGTGCTGGCATCATTGTCCTGTCTGATCTTTCCGTTGCTGATTGCAAATTTCCTCCCCATATTTAAGGGCAACATCAAATTGGAGGAAAAGAAAAATGGCGAAAGGGAGGAACATACCCAACTGCTCAGTAGCAAAACCATGCTTGTTGCTGGGATCGGAGGGCTTGTTTTCGTCCCGGTTTTCAAAGCAATTACCGGTTTACCACCTTACATGGGCATGATGCTTTCATTAGCCATCGTTTGGTTGATTTCTGAATTTATTCATCCAGGCGAGGATTTTTCAGAGGAACGTAAGCACATGTACACTGCAAAACATGCCCTTTCCAGGATTGAGATGTCAAGTATCTTGTTCTTCCTTGGCATCCTGTTGGCGGTGGCTGCCCTGGAGGCCGTTGTTGCTGGTACCCACCCCGATGGTCATTCCATTGGCTTCCTGGGCAACATGGCGGAGCAGCTTCAGCAAACCATTCCAAATACTGATATAGTCGTCGTCATTCTGGGCTTCCTTTCTGCCATTGTGGACAATGT
This sequence comes from Lewinellaceae bacterium, assembly GCA_020636005.1. GTDB lineage: Bacteria > Bacteroidota > Bacteroidia > Chitinophagales > Saprospiraceae > UBA6168. Next base: position 102,803 of record JACJYR010000004.1, on the reverse strand, counting down.
GCCGTTGGTGGCTGCGGTCATGGGGATGTACCCTATGGATCTTTTTCCTATGGATGCAAAGCTTTGGCAGTTCATCGCTTACACCGCTGGAACGGGAGGCAGCATCTTTATTATCGGCTCGGCTGCCGGTGTGGCGGCTATGGGCATGGAGCGGATAGATTTCATCTGGTATTTCAAGAAAATCGCTTGGATTGCGCTGATAGGATACCTTGCCGGCGTCGTTGTTTTTCAATTGTTTTATAAATTGTTCATTTTATGATTTTGACGCAGGGTTGAGGCTATTTAGTACGTCACCGAAATGAGCTCAGATTATTTGCCTTCTTTGAAACTTGGATAACCATTTTAAAATATGGTGTATAAATAGGTAGTGCTGTCGTTCCCTTATGGGGAATATCGTCACTGCCTGGCCTAAAGGTTAAGATAATGCTAAGACCGCCTGTTCCACCAACGGGTTAGACTTCCAACAACCTAAATTTACCGGGTTATACCGGATTGCCCAGAAATGAGAAATTGTATGAAAAATGTAGGTTTGTTGGTTTGTATCGCAGTGTTGTGCCAAAGTTGCAGTGGCCTTCAACAGCATCAGTTAACTGGCAGGTGGAAGGCCAGCGATATCACCGAAGACGGGATGCCCCTGGATGTTGATATTTCTACGCTCGGGTTTGTTTTTTCCAATGATGGTTTCTACGAGTACCACGGTACGCTAAATTACAAGGAGGCTGGCTCGTTTTCCGTGCGCGGCGATCTGTTATATACCCTGGACACCATCAATCAGGCTTCATCGGAGAAGGCAGTTAAAATCCTCAACCTAACCAACGATTCCCTTTTCCTCAAAATGAACGAAGAAGGAAAGATCAGGATAGTAAAACTTTTCAAGGTGAATTAGCGCATTTTGTGTGTGCAAAACAGAAAAGCCCTGCAAGCGAACGAACCTTGCAGGGCTTTTTATAAAATCAGGCACTAATGCCTCTGTTTATTCCTCTTCTTGAGAAGCTACTGCAGGCTCCTCTGTTACCGCCTCGGCAACAACTGCAGCAACCGGGGCTGCTACCTCAACTTTAGGAACGACCTTGGCCGGTGCCGCTGATTTTTCTTCAATACCTGCCATCCTGGCGTTTTCGGCCGCCTTTTCAGCCAAGGCTTTTTGCCGGCGCTTTTCGATTTTTGCCTCTTTGGCTTCCACCCAGTCTTTATATTGGGTGGCAGCTTGTTCTTCTGTCAGGATGCCTTTCTTAACGCCACGTTCCAGGTGCTTTTTGTACATAACCCCTTTGAAGCGCAGGATGGCCCTGACGGTATCGGTCGGCTGTGCGCCCTTGTTTAGCCAGTCATAGGCTTTTTCCCGATCCAACTCAATGGTTGCCGGCACGGTTAACGGGTTGTAGGTGCCGATTCTTTCAATAAAACGTCCATCCCTTGGAGAGCGGGCGTCAGCAATGACGATGTGGTAGAAAGGTTGTTTCTTTTTTCCCTTTCTTTGCAATCTGATTTTTACTGCCATGTTTTAAAGGTGAAGGATGTTTGATGTTCGATCTTTGATAATAACAGTGATTAAACACCTTCCAATATCAAAAATCCAATATCAACGATCCGGTTTTACCATCCCCACTTACCCTGAAAATCAGGCGGTGGGCTTAAGCGGGCGCAAAGGTATTTTTATTTTCCCTAAACCGAACAGCCGATGCGAATATTTTTCTCCTGCAAACTTGCTTTCTTGTCGAATGTTTTGGAACTTGCGAGCCTTTTACCAAGACTTACTCCCCGCCTTACGAACACTACACTATCATGTATCCCCCATCAAACAAACACTTTTATTATGAACACTACCTTTTGCGGGGTTCTATTCTCCTTTTTTCTTTCCTTTCCGCTCTTTGCTCAAACTTCCATTTCTGGCATCATCAACAGTTACGCAAAGGTCTCGGCCATTAATAGCTGCGATGGAAAACTAACCGTCTCCAGTACAACTGGTTTTTCCGTTGGTGACAAGGTATTGATCCTTCAAATGAAAGGTGCAACCATCAATGAGTCCAATGGGTCAAGCTTTGGCAATATCGAAACAATGGGCAGCGCCGGATTTTATGAAAAGAATGAAATTCTTTCCATCGCCGGCAATGTGGTTTCCTTGAAATTTCAAATGGCCAATGTTTACGATCCCACCGGAGCTGTTCAATTGGTATCCATGCCTGCCTATCAAAATGCTGTAATAACCGACACCCTGAAAGCGGCTCCGTGGAACGGCGAGAAAGGGGGTGTCATCGCTTTGTCCGTTGAGGGTAAACTGACCATGAATGCTCCAATTAATGCAAGCAAGTCGGGGTTCAGGGGTGGCCTGGTCAATGTGGTGACCTCTGACTGCAACTTCCTGACGAATGCGGACGACTATTATTACAGCATGACCAACTGGAAAGGAGCGCCAAAGGGCGAAGGCATCGCCGAATTCATCCCCGGCAAAGAACAGGGCCGGGGCGCCCAGGCAAACGGCGGCGGCGGTGGCAACGACCATAATTCCGGCGGCGGCGGTGGTGCCAATCTCGCCAATGGTGGTGCTGGCGGCAACCAGGACACAGGCGGCTTTGGTTGTGACGGTGACAACCCCGGCAAGGCCGGCAAAGGCATTCAGCAACCTAACGGCAGGATATTTTTCGGCGGCGGCGGCGGTGCCGGCCATGTGGACGATAACGGTGCAGGCAGTAATGGCGGCAACGGTGGAGGTATCGTGATCATCCTCGCTGATTCTTTAGCAGCCAACGGACAAGGCATATTGGCCAATGGCGAGACGCCCAAAGTGGCCGGCGGTGACGGTGCCGGCGGCGGCGGCGGTGGTGGATCCATCATTCTTAAGGTTAATCAAGTCATTGGAAACCTTTTGGTGGAGGCCAAAGGAGGGAATGGTGGCAACGTTATCAACCCTTCCAACCGATGCTTCGGGGCAGGTGGCGCAGGTGGCGGAGGCCGGCTGTTGACTAATGCCACCCTGGCTAACGTCAACCTGAACGGCGGCACTGCCGGTCAAAACACTACCCCTTCCAGTCAATGCAGCAGCCTTTCCAACGGCGCCCAGGACGGAGCGAGTGGCGCTCAATCCACTTTTTCCAGCATCCCATCCACTTCTAATATTAATTTTTCTACCACCGTGATCAGCCAACCCACTGCTTTACAAGGCTGTGAAGGAGTTCAGGCTACCTTCGAGTTTGTAGTACAGGGAGTCGGCCTGGCTTACCAATGGCAGGTTGACAATGGGACAGGTTGGCAAAACATACAGCCCGGTGGAGCCTATTCCGGGTCGCTTACTTCTGCGTTGACCATTTTCTCCCCACAGGCTTCCATGGACAATTACAAATTTCGCTGCATCGTAACCGGTGCCTGCACCAGCGATATCCTTTCCCAAGCCGCTACGCTTAGCATCGTAGAACAAGACGCCCCAACCTTTGATTATTCCACGGGTGGCAACGGGGTGTATCAATTCAACAGCACGGCTCCTTTTGCCAGTTCGTACCTCTGGCAGTTCGGTGATGGGACAACTAGCACCGAACCTAATCCCCAACATGCCTATTCCACATTTGGCAATTTGACGGTTTCATTGACGGTTGGCGGGCCATGCGGCTCCCAAACGATCTCCCAAACCATCATAGTCGCTACTTTGCCCCAGGCAAGCTTCACCTCAGATTTTACCCAGGGATGCGCCCCGCTGCCCGTTCAGTTCATGAACACCTCTTTGGCCAATGCGGATAGCTACCAATGGTTTTTCCCTGGCGGATCGCCGTCCGAAGCAACAGATCAACACCCGGTTGTGACCTATCCGTCTTCTGGAAGCTACGAAGTAATCCTGATCGCTTCCAACGCAATTGGTAAGGACACTTTAAAAATGCAGGATTTTATAGTAGTGGATGACGTGCCGACAGCCGATTTTGAAATAACGGTGAATGATCTCGCAGTATCCTTTATCAACCTTTCCAGCAATGCGCCAGGTGGATTTCTGTGGGATTTTGGGGATGGAACAACCAGCGAAGAGGAGCACCCAGAGCACGTTTATCCTGGCGAAGGATTTTTTGTGGTAACCCTAACTGCAACGAATGATTGTGGTGAAACAACTTTTTCCAAGACCGTCCCGACTGGTTCCTTTCCGCTTGCCAACTTCTCCGCTTCCTTCGATGGCGGGTGTGCGCCCCTTACGGTGCAGTTTCACAATGAGTCAACAGGTGGGAACCTCAGCGGTTATATCTGGTCGTTTCCTGGCGGCATCCCATCTTCTTCCAACGAATTAAACCCTGTTGTGACCTATTCACTGCCCGGTACTTACGACGTGTTTTTGACAGTGCAGAACCCTTTTGGCGAGCACACTTCCTCTGAGCAGGGGTTTGTGGTGGTCAAGCCATCGCCAGTTGCTGATTTTACACATGAAATGGAAGGGAAAACCATTCAGTTTTACAATACTTCCATCAATGGCACTTCTTACCAATGGGACTTTGGCGACGGTAGCTACTCAACGGAAGCCAACCCTGTTCACACTTTCGTATTGGATGGAATTTTTGATGTATCGCTTACCGTCAGCAATGGATACTGTGGCAGTGCCATTTCCCATGAATTATTCATCAATGTGTCCGGGGTGCAGGAAGAAATACTGAATGGGGTTAATATTTTTCCAAATCCAGTGCACAACCAACTTACCATAAGCTTGAATGGTACGGCACCCTCCAGGGTGGAATGCATTCTGCGGGACATGAACGGCCGCACCTGGCAGCAGTTTGAATTTTCAGGAAGTACGACTGTTTTGGAAATGGAAAACTTGCCGTCAGGGATCTATTTTGTAGAATTGAAAAGTGGCTTACGGAGCGAGCGTTGGAAGTTGGTGAAGTTTTGAAATTGCTGAGTGTGTTGTTTGACAGCTTTTGACATTGTTTGAAAATGGTTTGAGGTTGTTTGACATTGTTTGAAAATGGTTTGAGGTTGTTTGACAGCGTTTGAGATTGTTTGAAAATGGTTTGAAATTGTTTGACAGCGTTTGAAATTGTTTGAAGTTGTTTGAAATCGTTTGATTTACAACAGTTTACAACAAAGTCAAACCATTTTCAAACCATACCAAGCTTTACAAAGTCAAACCATTTTCAAACAAAGTCAAACTATTTTCAAACCATACCAAGCTTTACAAAGTCAAACCATTTTCAAACAAAGTCAAACTATTTTCAAACCATACCAAGCTTTACAAAGTCAAACTATTTTCAAACGATCTTCAACAACTAATTCGCCAGCCAAACGATCACCTCCACTTTCCTGTTTTCCCATTTTGGCTTGCCGCCGTCCTGCTCGCCCCGGCCCTCAATGAGGATTTTATCTACCCTTACCCCCTTCTCTTTGAGATGTACACCAACAGCCCTGGCCCTTTTTTCTGACAAAACAAGGTTGTAGCTATCGGTGCCCAGATCGTCGGCGTAGCCAATGATTTCGACGTTGAGAACCTCTTTTCCTGCGATGGTAGATTGAAAGAATTTGTCCAGGCCCTTTTCTTCTTCCAACTTCAAATCCGACCCGTCAAATTCGAATAATATAGTGTGTTTTTTTTCCACGCCCCCAACGCCTTTTGCTGTAAACCTGGTTTCAGCAAAAAGCTCTCCTTGATAGGCAGGCAATTTGAAAAGCGGATCAAGCAGAAGATCCATTCTGTAAAACTCCTTGTTGTCCCAAAGCGGGATTTTTCGGCAATGCGTGTAAGGGTGGTAGTCGCTGTGCCGAATGTCCATATCCAGCGAATCGCCAGCTTTTATACAAAGAAAAAAGCGCCCGTCTTCGTCCGTTTGCACGGGGGGGCGGTTTTTGAAATGGACGGTCGTTTTAATGGGAATGCGGGTGATGCTGTCCTGCACCCAACCTTCCACATAAGTAATCGGCTCGCTGAATAAAGCTTGTGGCACATCAAATCGGTAAATATCCATACCCCCAAAACCGCCCGTGCGGTTGGAGGCGAAGTAGCCCGTTTTGCCATCGGCGCTCAGGAAGAAGCCTAATTCACGGAAGGCCGAATTGACGGGAGGCCCAAGGTTAACTGCAAAGCCCCACTCGCCATTTTCCTGAACCCTGCTCATAAAAATATCCTGCTCCCCCATGCCGAGGTGGCCGGTGGAAGAAAAATACAATACTTTGCCATCGTTGGTAATGAAGGGAGCTTCCTCGTCACCTGTGGTATTGACATTAGGCCCCAGGTTCACTGGCTCGCCCCATTTGCCGTCCACATTTTTTTCGCACATCCAGATATCCGTTCCGCCGATGCCCCCATCCCTGTTGCTGGCAAAAAAGAGGGTGTTGCCGTCGCAACTGGCGCTGGCCTGCGACTCCCATTTGTCCGAATTGGCCGCACCGAACAATGGCCGCAAATCGAAAATATACCCATCGCCCAGGTTGCCTTCCCAGATGTCGCAGGTACCTTCCACTGCTGGTCGGCCACAAGCGGTAAAAAACAAGTGCCGGCCATCCCTTACAAGGGAAGTCATCCCTTCGTTGTCGCTGGTATTGAAGTTATCAGCCTGGCCACCGTTCTTCCATGCTCCGTTCTGATAGTTGCTGGTGAAAAGGTCCTCGTCGGCGTGTTCATTCTTACGGCTGGTGTAGAAAATGGTGTTGCCGTCGTTGGTCAGGAAGGGGAAATATTCATCCCCTTTGGAATTGATGCTGCTGCCAAGGTTGGCCACATCGGGTATGTTCAGGAATTGGATACTGTCGAGCGCAATGTGGCATGCACGAAGGCTGGCTGGCAATTTTTCATAATAGGCTGCTTCCACCTTACGCTCTTCGATGCCGTTGTAGGTAAATTCCTGATCTTCCAAACCCTTCAAGGAGTCGAATTCCTCAAAGAAACTCAAGGCCATTTTATAGTCACCGGTTTTGTAATAAATATTGGCCACTTCGTAATATAGGGCACGGGAAAACCGGGAGTTGTGGTCGAGGGCGTAGCGATAATTTTCGGCGGCCTCTTTGTAGTCGCCCTTCAATTCGTAACAGGCACCGATGCTCCGGCGGGCCGGTGCGAAGTCGGGGTATTTTTTCAGAACTTTTCTAAAATGCCGCAATGCTTCGTCGAAGTTGCCGTTGAGCATGGCCATTTCGCCCTCGTGGTGTACCTTGCTGTATTCTTCCGGGATGATGTACAAAGGCGGCACTTCCTCTCTTTGGGCAAAAAGCGGCAGGGTGAAAAGAAGAAGCAGGATTGTGAATGAGCAGCTGTTCATGACGATTAAGAGTGAAATTGTATTCCAAAATCAGGCGCAAATGTACGGTTTGGATTTTTCATGGCAGTAAGCAAAGGAACTTTCTACTGTTTTATCCCTTTCTGTAAAAACCACTTTGTCCATTGGCCTTACCCGTCCTTTGCGGGTTTTTGTATTTTCGCCGTTTCAAAAAAATAGGCTGCTGGCGTTCGGGGCTTTGAATTGACAGATTTGTGTTTTTATCAACGTAATCAACCCATCAACTTTTATCAACCCTTTCAAAATGGATACTTCTAAGAAATACCTCATCACCTCCGCACTTCCATATGCCAATGGTGAACTCCACCTGGGGCACCTGGCAGGGGCCTATCTACCCGCCGACATCTACGTGCGCTATCTTCGACTCAGGGGATGCGATGTGGCCTTCATCTGTGGCTCCGACGAGCACGGGGCGGCGATTACAATGAGGGCCAAAAAAGAGGGGGTTTCGCCACAGGCCATTATTGACAAATACCATACCCTCAACAAAGAAACCTTTCAAAAGCTGGGCATTTCGTTCGATTACTACCACCGTACCAGCGTCCCGCTGCACCACGAAACTTCCCAGGATTTTTTCAAAAAACTGATTGACAAAGGCGGCGAACTGGAAGAGCGCACCACCGAACAGTATTACGATGAAGACTACGATCAGTTTCTCGCCGACCGCTATATCACCGGCGAATGCCCAAAATGCGGCAACCCCGAAGCTTATGGCGACCAGTGCGAGCGCTGCGGTTCGTCCCTCTCACCTACGGAGCTGATAAACCCAAAATCTGTTCTCAGTGGCAAAACACCCGTCCTGAAACCCACCAAACACTGGTACTTCCGCCTCGACAAACACGGCGACTGGCTCCGGGATTGGATCGAAAACGGCATCCTTGACGGCCAGCAGCACCACGACCCAAAAGCCTGGAAAAAGCATGTCGTCGGCCAATGCCTCTCCTGGCTCAACGACGGCGAGGGCCTGCTGCCCCGGGCCATCACCCGTGACCTCGATTGGGGCATCCCCGTGCCGCTGCCCAATGCCAAGGGAAAGGTTTTGTATGTCTGGTTCGATGCACCCATCGGCTACATTTCTTCCACCAAACAGTGGGCGATTGAAAACAATAAAAACTGGGAGGAATACTGGAAAGGTGGCAACGTCCACCTAGTCCATTTCATCGGGAAGGACAACATTGTTTTTCACTGCATCGTCTTCCCGGCGATGCTGAAGGCACACGGGGAGTTTGCGCTCCCGGTTAATGTTCCGGCCAACCAGTTCCTGAATTTTGAGGGGCAAAAATTTTCCAAGAGCAAGGGCTGGGGTATTGAGCAGCACCAGTATTTGGAAGAGTTTGCCGATTTCCCGAACAAGGAAGACGCCCTGCGCTGGGCGCTCATCCGCAACATGCCGGAGAACAAGGACAGCGACTTCAAGTGGGATGAGTTTGTGGATTTTTATGACAAAGACCTGGCGGACAATTTGGGAAATTTCATCAACCGGGTGGTCACACTAACGAACAGCTATTTCGGCGGTGCAGTACCTGCGGCGGAGATTGGGCTGTCGTCAAAACTTGACGTTGTTTCCACTTTGGCAAAGTCGCTTGCACAGGATATTGAAGGCTTCAACTTTAAATCTGCGGCGTCCATCCTCATGGAAATTTCCAGTTGGGGCAACCAATATTTACAGGACACTGCCCCCTGGGCCATCCGCAAGAGCGACCCTGAATCGCCAGTTATCAAAGAATGTATTTTCAACGCTTTGCAAATTGTCACCTTGCTAAGTGCGCTGTGCGAGCCGTTCATTCCTTTTACCTCCCTGAAAATCAGGGGCTTGCTGAACCTTCCCGTTTTGAAAAATGGGGATATGGAAGAGGTTTTTGAAAAACTGGAGATGGGCGAAGCATTATTGCCGATCGGCCACCAAGTGGGCGCACCGGAAATACTTTTTGCAAAAATCAACGACCGCAAAGAAGACAGCCGCCTGAAAATCATCGAACGCCAAAAGGCGAAACTCGAAGCAGTAATTACCGAAGAAGCTTCAAAACAACCATCCAACCATTCAACCATTCAACCATTGAAAGAAGCAATCCAATACGACGACTTCGCAAAGCTCGACATCCGCACGGCGACCATCCTCACTGCCGAACCTATCCCCAAAGCAGATAAATTGCTGAAACTAACCGTGGATTTGGGCCTGGAAAAACGGACAGTCGTGAGCGGCATTGCCGAACACTTCAAGCCGGAAGAAGTGGTTGGGAAAAAAGTGCTGCTGCTCGCCAATCTCGCCCCCCGCAAGCTGCGGGGCGTGGAGTCGCAAGGCATGATTTTAATGGCGGAGGATGCAGATGGGAAGCTGGGCTTTGTGAATGCGGGGGAAGGCTGGGAGAATGGGCTGGTGGTGAAATAGTAAATCATGCCTACTGATTAATGTGGGCAGGTTTGTGCCCAAAAACATAAATTTGTCTAAAATTCAAGTGCCATGACTACAAAAGCTGTTTTGGAAAAAAAGCAAACGAGAAAACGCAATGGCGAACCAGTCCCCATTTCTACGGAAACCTATTATGAAGAATACAGGGACCGGGAAGACAACTTTAAGTACGAATTGGTGGACGGGCGCATTGAAAAATATGAGAAAACGATGAACGACAACCACCTCTACATCTCATTCAACCTCCATCATTTTTTCTATTCACTGTTGGCTGCTGGAAAAGTGCAAGGCACATTTCAAGCTGAAAAAGACACCGAACTTTGGAAAAACCATGTACGCATACCAGACATGTGCTATCTTAGTATGAGGCAGGTACTTGAAGCTTATGAAGGCAAACACCCAGTCGCTGAATTTGTCATCGAAGTCGTTTCACCCACTGATAAGGCACTGAAATACTCCGAAAAAATAGAGGACTATTTCAAAGCTGGCGTAAAGGTCGTTTGGATGATTTACCCGAATACAAAACAGGTGCTGGTCCACGTCCACAATTCCTCGAATGTGACCAGTTGCAAAGGTGAAACAATCTGCTCTGCCGCCCCTGTGCTGCCCGAATTTGCCCTGACTGCCAATGAGGTTTTTAAAAAACCGACCTTGAATAAATAAGAGACTGTCTTTTACATTTTTCAAATGTCCATCAAACAAAATCTCGCCACTTCCCTTGGCCGCCGTGACGAAACCCCCAACCAGGAACTCGCCGCCGCCATTGCCCAATCAAAAGACAAAGCCGCCGTCGCCGAACTGGTGCAACTGCTCCAAGGCAAGGACAAAAATTATCAAGCCGACGCCATCAAGACTTTGTATGAAATTGGATACCTGGAGCCATTGCTCATCGCCGATCATACTTCCGTTTTCCTCGACATTTTTAAAGGCAAAAACAACCGCCTCATTTGGGGCGCCATGACGGCATTGGATGAAATAGCCCGGGTAAATCCCGCCGAAATTTTTCAGCATTTGCCGCTGATTTTAAAGGCAGCCGACGAAGGCTCCGTCATCACCCGTGACCATGCGGTGGGCATTTTGATAAAATTATCAGGCCACGAACAGTTTGGCGAAACTGCTTTTCCCTTGCTGCTGGAACAGATGTTGAAATGCCCACCGAACCAGTTTCCGATGTATGCGGAACAGGCGGCGGGCGTGGTTTCACCTGAAAAGAAAAAGGCTTTTGGGGATGTTCTCAAAATGCGAATGGAAGATTTGCCGAAGGAAAGCCAGCGTAAAAGGGTGGAAAAGGTTTTGAAAAAAATGCAGCGGTAAGCGTCAAATGCCAGGGCATCCGCCTAATTTTGTTCTAAGGATCGAAGGAAAAATAATCCCGATTTCATATCGGGATTATTTTTAAAAAACCCTTCCAGTACTGGGGTTTTCAAAATCAAAATGGTGAAGTTATTTTTTCATCGTTACTAAATAGATTGCCATGTCAGATTTGTTAGTGCAAATAGCCAAATTGAGTGTCGCCGACCGAATAAGGTTGGTACAAGATATACTTTCTACAATTCCAGTTGAACAACCTACAGATACGGTGGAAACCAGGCAGGAGGCCGAACTTGAAAGGCGTTCCCGTGCATTGGCAAATGGTAAAATGAAAACGGTTCCCTGGCAAAATATTGAAGCAGAATTGATCAAACGCTATGATTTACAACCTTGAATTAACCGAAATTGCCGGGGTAGAATTCTGGGAAGCGGTAGATTGGTATGACTCCCAAAAAAAGCTGCTGGGGCTTGAATTTGCCAAGGAATTACAAGATTTATTGAAGCTCATCAAGGAAAACCCCAATGGCTTTCCACAAGCCTACCGCAAAAAATACAAAGCAGTCCTTCATCGATTCCCATACAGTATTTTCTATGAAATTCACGGCGATACAATTTTCATACTCGCCATTTTCCATAACAGCCGTGACCCTAAGATTTGGCAACAACGCTAATGAAAAACTCACTTCGTTATACCCTTCTCGCCATCACCATTTTATCAACTGCCATCATTGGTGGGCGCATGTACGTCCTTTTTCAGGACGATAAATTATGGGGCTACCTCCCGCTGGCTTTTTTCCTGTCGGCCTGGGCCTCCATCGTCCTGTTGTTTTGGAAAAAATATACCCGGCACCCGAAGGGCCTGCGCTGGCTGGGGCTGTCCACCTTGAGCGGGGTATTGCTGGCAGCAGGCTTTCCGCCGAGCTATTTCACGCCGCTGATGTTCATCGCCTGGGTGCCGCTGCTGGTGGTGGAGCATGAGATTTCTCAGCAGCAGGAAAGCGTGGGGAAATGGGGCTTGCTGGGCTACGCCTATTACACTTTTGTGCTGTGGAACGTGCTGACCACCTGGTGGGTCGGCAATACGGCCTTTGTGGCGGGCATCGTCGCCATTTGGGTCAATTCTATTTTGATGTGGGTGCCCTTCCTGCTTTTTCACCATACCAAAAGGGTGCTGCCCCGGCTCGGTTATGCTTCCTTCATCGTCTATTGGATTTCCTTTGAACTGCTGCACCTGACCTGGGAATTCTCCTGGTCGTGGCTAACATTGGGCAATGCTTTTGCCCGCTTTCCAAGCTGGGTGCAGTGGTACGAATACACGGGCGTTTTTGGCGGCACTTTGTGGATACTGGTGGCCAATGTGTTGACTTTCAAAATTTTGGAGAAACTCAAATTTCAGATTTCACCAAAGAGGACCTTGAAAGAACAGCGCTGGCCATTGGTGCAAGTAAAGTTGTGGGTACTGGTTCCGTTTGCCGTTTCCCTGTTCATGTATTTCAACCAAAAGGACAAAGGCCGTGATGTGGAAGTGGTGGTCGTACAGCCGAATTTTGAGCCGCATTATGAAAAATTTGACATCCCGGTCCAGGATCAACTGCGCCGCTTTTTGCGCTTGTCGGAAGAGGCGGTCACCGATAAAACGGAGTACCTCGTTTGGCCGGAGACCAGCTTCAATGCAGGCGAATCAGGGAGTTTAAAAGAAAACCCCATTATCAAAGAAGTACAGTTTTTTTTGGAGAAACACCCCAACCTGAAACTGGACGCAGGGGTGAGTGCCTATAAAATTTTTAAACCAGACGAACCGCATACCCGTGCCACCCGGGAAGAAGAGACCCGCAACGGCCCGGTTTTTTGGGAAGCCTACAACGCTGCCATCCAGTTGCAGAGTGGCGCTGACAGCATCCCTTTTTACATAAAATCCAAACTGGTGCCGGGGCCGGAAATCACGCCTTACCCGCAGTTTTTTTCCTGGTTGAAACCGCTCATTGATAAGCTGGGCGGCTCCATCGAAGGGCACGGCAGGCAAAGCTACCGGGAGGCTTTTGCCAGTAACAGCGGCAGGGTGGCCCCGGTCATCTGCTACGAAAGTATCTTTGGGGAATACCACACTGGGTACGTGAAGGCGGGGGCAGAGGCTACTTTTATCATGACCAACGACGGCTGGTGGGACAACTCCGCCGGCCACAAACAGCACCTGGAATTTGCCAGCCTCCGTGCCATCGAGACCCGCCGCAGCATCGCACGCTCGGCCAACACTGGCATTTCCTGTTTCATCAACCAGCGTGGCGACATTTTGCAGCCCACCAAATACGGCGTAGAAGCCGCCATCCGTGGCACCATCAAGTTCAACGACAAGCTTACTTTTTATGTGAAATGGGGCGACCTGATTGGGCGGATCGCTGTTTTTACAACGGCCATTTTTTTACTGAATACCCTGTCGAAAGGGATTTTGAAAAAAGCACAGGCGTGAACCAGGTTTGTCAAATTTCAAAAATTTGACAAATCTCTATCTTGCACCCCATGCAAGAAAAAACTCAAAGTTGCCCTTTCCATGCCATCCACAATATCAAGGAATTCGACGCCCTCGACTCGGTGGCGAGGGAAAACCCCTGGCCGTACAGCGATTGGCTGAGGGCTGGCGCAGATAGGCGTGTTTACAAATTGCCTCAAGAAGATACCATCTATCTGCTGCACCGCTTCGATGACGTGAAAGCTGCCCTAACGGATGCCGATACTTTCAGCAACAAAATTATCCCCACCGTCAAAAGCCCTTTTTTCGCACTCACCGACGGGAAAGATCACCAGCGCATCCGCTCCATCATCGCCACTTTTTTTACCCCAAACAACCTGCAAAAACGGGAGGCCGATGTACAGCAGATTGTGCAGGAAGCGACGGAGAATTTGCTCCAAAAAGGACAATGTGAATTGTTTGAAAATTGGGCGGTGCCGATACCCCTGGGCGTATTGGCCTCCATGTTCGGCTTGCCGGGGCATGAAGCATCCATCGCCAAATACCACCACCACGCCGTCGCCATCAACCGGGCGCTTTTCGTGACGGGCGGCACGGGGCCACGCCGCAGCGAAGAACCGACGGTTGCCGAAAAAGCAGCCATTTCTTTTGCTATTTTTAAAAACATCCCCAGGTTCATCAAGCTCTGGAAAATGGTGGGAAACAAGGGCATGGCCGAACTGAAAACGATGGTGCAGTTTGCCAGAAAAGACCTCGCTACACCACGCCCGAATTTTGAGCATATCCCTGCCGGACTTGGCCCTTTACTGGAACTGATGCTGCTTTTTTTAGAAAAACTAAAAACACATAAAAACAAGGACGGGACGGACGGCAGTGACGTGATTGCCACGTTGAATTTTTACCAAAAGAAAGGCGACATCTCCCTGGTGGAGGCCATGATGGCTGGGGCGTTCATTTTGTTTGCCGGGCATGAGACGGTGACGAGTTTATTGTCAAATTGTTTTGTCCACCTGGCCAGAAACCCGGCGACTTTTCAGGAATTGAAAGCCGAACCCGGCCTGATTGAAAACTTTGTGGAAGAGATGTTGAGGTTTTACACGCCTGTTGGCCGCTTCCTGCGGCGGACTACCCGTGCGGTGGAGCTCAATGGGCAAAGAATCCCCAAAGATGCCATTGTCATCCTGATGCTTGGCGCTGCAAACACCGATGCTGAGCGCTTCGAAAATGGCTGCGTGTTTGACCCAGGAAGAAAAAACGCCCGGCAACACCTGGCTTTCGGAAAAGGTGTTCATTTCTGTATCGGCGCTACCCTGGCCAGGATGCAGGCGGTTGCTGCATTGAAAGCGTTGGTGGGCAGGGCCAGCTCCATTGCTGTTGATGAAACCAAACCTTTAAAAATGGTGACGGACCGGGACAATGGCATCTTCCGCTATGAAGAATTGAAGGTGGTGGTAAAATAACACCTGCGTTAACCCCTTCAATATGAACATTTTAGCTATATTTACATTTCTTGTAAATTGGCTCGTTGCAAAGCCCTGTCTTTTCTCCTGCCTTATTTATTTTCATCCAAACCATATTATACATGTTAAAGACGATTGATAAAGTTGAACTCCGTTACTTAAAAATGGAGGATTACGAGGATCTGAAAGCCGCCATGATCAAGGCGTACTCTGCCATTTCAGATGCCTATTGGAAAGAGCACCACATCAAGAAATTATTGGAAACTTTCCCAAATGGTCAATTGGTCGTGACGGTCAACGACAAGGTGGTCGGCTGCGCCCTTTCCCTGATTATCAACTACAAGGAATTTGGCGACGACCATACCTACCTTGAAATAACGGACGATTACAATTTTGACACGCACGACCCTGACGGCGATGTGCTGTACGGCATTGACGTGTTCATCCATCCCGACTACCGGGGGCTGAGGCTGGGCAGGCGCTTGTACGAACACCGCAAAGAAATCTGCGAACAGCTCAACCTGAAGGCTATTATTTTCGGCGGCAGGCTGCCTGGGTACCACAAGTACGCCAATACACTTACCACCAAAGAGTACATCCAAAAAGTAAGGAACAAGGAAATCTTCGACCCGGTGCTCACCTTTCAGTTGTCCAATGATTTTCACGTAAAAAAAGTGATGAAGGGCTACATGCCTGGCGACGTGGAAAGCAAGGACTACGCCTGCCTGTTGCAGTGGGACAATATCTATTACAGCAAGCCAAACAAGAAGCCGTCCATCTCCAAAGAAGTGGTAAGGCTGGGGCTGGTACAGTGGCAAATGCGGAACTACAAATCAATGGACGACATGTTCGAGCAGGCCGAATTTTTTGTGGATGCCGTGTCGGGCTACCGATGCGACTTTGCGCTGTTCCCCGAATTTTTCAACGCCCCGCTGATGGCCGCCTACAACGACATGGCCGAGCCGGACGCCATCCGGGAGCTTGCGAAATCCACCGAGTTGATCAGGGACCGTTTTATGTCATTGGCCATTTCTTACAACATCAACATCATCACGGGCAGCATGCCCCTGATGGAGGACAACAAGCTGTACAACGTCGGCTACCTCTGCAAGCGAAACGGCGAATGGGAGCGCTACGAAAAACTGCACGTGACCCCCGACGAGGCAAAGGTGTGGGGCATGACGGGCGGCTCGGCCATTAAAGCATTCGATACGGATTGTGGTAAAATAGGCATCCTGATCTGCTACGACAGCGAGTTCCCCGAGCTGAGCCGGATACTGGCCGACCAGGGTATGAAAATCCTTTTCGTCCCATTCCTCACTGATACCCAAAACGGGTACGCCCGGGTGCGCAACTGCGCCCGTGCGAGGGCCATCGAGAACGAATGTTACGTGGCCATCGCCGGCTGTGTCGGCAACTTGCCGAGGGTTCACAACATGGACATCCAGTTTGCCCAATCGGTGGTGTTCACGCCCTGCGATTTTGCTTTTCCGACGGATGGTATCAAGGCCGAGGCGACGCCCAACACGGAGATGATCCTCATCGCAGATGTGGATATTGATTTGCTGAAAGAACTGCACAAATTCGGCAGCGTCCGCAACCTGCGGGACAGGAGGACGGACTTGTACGATTTGAGATTGAAAGGGCAGCAGCGTAAAATGACCGTGGCAATGAACAATGGAGTAACATAGCATTCAAACGTACACTGGCAGGATAGGAAAACGGATGACACGGATTTTGCGGATTTGCACGCCTTGGCGTTTAACAATCTAAAAAATCCGTGTCGATCCGCACAATCCGTGTTCCAATCCCGACATGCTGGGCAACATCTACTTCAAAGCTTTTTTATAAACTTCCAAACAGCGTTCCCGTGCCATTTTGTGGTCAACGATGGGTTCGGGATAATCTTTTGTGCCGAATTCAGGCACCCATTTTTTCACGTAATTTAAGTCTTTGTCAAACTTCTCCTGCTGCGAGGCGGGATTGAAAATGCGGAAGTAGGGCGCTGCGTCTGTGCCGCATCCGGCAGCCCATTGCCAGCCGCCGCTATTGCTGGCCAGGTCGAAGTCGAGGAGTTTTTTGGCAAAATA
The DNA here is from genome assembly GCA_020636005.1 of Lewinellaceae bacterium. GTDB lineage: Bacteria > Bacteroidota > Bacteroidia > Chitinophagales > Saprospiraceae > UBA6168. The sequence continues at coordinate 85,827 of JACJYR010000004.1, read as the reverse complement.
GGCTTCGCCCCACTGCCAGTTGATGAGCAGGTGTTTTGATAAAAAACTGGCTACGATCATTCGCACCCGGTTGTGCATGTAGCCTGTCTCGTTCAGTTCTCTCATGCCAGCGTCCACGATGGGGTAGCCCGTTTTCCCCTCGCACCATTTTTTAAATTCCTGCTCGTTGTTGCGCCATTCGATGTCGGCATATTGCGGCCTGAACGGGCCATCCACCACATGGGGGAAGTGCCAGAGGATCATGGCGTAAAAGTCCCGCCAGATGAGTTCGTTGAGGTAGGTCTTGTTGAGAATTGCGGCCTTCCGTGCCTTCTTCCGGATGCTGATGGTGCCAAAACGGTAATGGATGCCGAGGCGGGACGTGCCGTCAACGGCTGGGAAGTTCCTGGTTTCGTCGTAGTGTTTGATGATGCCCTGTTTTACCTCCCTGGCTGGAAATGGAATGCCCGCTGGCTCGAACCCCATCCCGGCTAAAGTGGGGATTTCAAATGGTTTGGTTTTTAAAAAATGATCGTGGTATTTCCCGGTAGGGTAGGATTGGAAATAAAAAGAAAGCATGCCCCCACTGCCATCGTCCACCATTTCGGAATCCAGTTTTTCCAGCCATTTTCTTTTGTAGGGCGTAAAAACTACATAAGGCTCACCATCGTCTTTCAGCACCTCGTCTTTTTCAAAAATCACCTGGTCTTTGAAGGAATGAAAGGCTATGCCATTGTCTTTCAACAGTTTGCGGATTTCCCCGTCCCTTTCCCTGGCATACGGCTCATAGTCGTGGTTGGTGAAAACGGCATCAATTTCATATTCCTGGAGAAGTTCTGTCCACACATCATGAGGGACGCCATATTTTACCAAAATGCCGCTTCCCAACTTTTCCAATTCATCAGAAAGCCTGGCTATTTCCTGATGGATAAACTCCACCCGGGCATCTGCCTTGTCCTCCAGTTTGTCCAGGATGTTTTTATCAAAAATAAAAATGGGCAATACGGGCAAACCGCTTTTCAGTGCATGGTAGAGGCCGGCGTTGTCCTCCAGGCGCAGGTCACGGCGAAACCAGAATATGTTTATCTTGGACATTTTACGAGTAGGCAGTTTGTAGTCTTCGGTTGGCAGTCAGTGGCTGCTAAAAACCAAAAGCTGAAATTTGCCTCAAAACGGGTGGGCAGCAAAATTGTTTTTGAATGAAAAACGAGAGCCTGAAATACCTCATGCCTCATACCACGACATCCTCCTCGTCAATCACTTTCCCGCCGTGGCAGCGGATAATGCGGGCGGGGAAATTTTCCAAAATGCGGTAGTCGTGGGTGGCGAAGAGGACGGCAGTGTCATTTTCCTGCGCCAATTTGCGCAGCAGCAGCAGGATGTCGTCAGAAGTTTCCGGATCGAGGTTGCCGGTCGGCTCGTCGGCGATGATAAGCTCGGGGTGGTTGAGCAGGGCACGGGCGATGACGACCCGCTGCTGCTCGCCCCCGGAAATAGCATGGGGCATCTTGTTGTTCTTGCCTTTCAGGTCCACCCTCGCCAGCATTTCATTGGCACGGGAGAGCATTTTGTCCGTGTCCTTCCAGCCCATTGCCTTTAGGGAAAACAGGAGGTTTTGCTCCACCGTACGGTCGTCAAGCAGGTTGAAGTCCTGGAAGACGATGCCCAGTTTGCGGCGCAGGTGGGGGATGGTGCGGCGGTTGAGTTTTTTCAGGTCGAAACCTGCAACGGTTCCTTTCCCGTGGGTCAAAGGCAGGGCAGCGTACAAGGTCTTCAACAGGCTGGATTTACCGCTGCCCGTTTTACCAATCAGATAGACGAACTCGCCTTTGCTGATGTTGAGGTTTACCTTTTCCAGCACCTGGTTTTCACCCTGGTAAATGCTGACATCGTTGAGGTCAACTATGATATGTTCTTTCATTTTTTAGAAGTGAAGGGTGAGGAGTGAGAATTGAGGAATGGGACGTGGTTACTTGGCGGGGCTCCCTCGCCTCTCACGTCTCACCCCTCATTTCTTCTGCCTCGGCATGGGCAATGATAAATTTTTTGTAATGCCCGGCAAAATTTTTGGCGATTTCCTCGGCCCTTTCGGGGTGGGTGTCGGAGATGAAAACCTGCCCAAAATTTTCGCCTGCTAGCAAGCCCATCAAGTAGGCCACCCGTAGATCGTCCAGTTTGTCGAACAGGTCGTCGAGGATGAGGATAGGGGCCACTTTTTTTTCTTTTTTCAAAAGATCGTATTGCGCCAGTTTCAAACACAGCACGAACGACTTTAGCTGACCCTGCGAGGCAAAGCGTTTTAAAGGCAAATCGTTCATGTAAAACTGAAGATCGTCCTTGTGGATGCCTGCCGTGGTGCGCTGCAAAAGACGATCTTTTTCGGCGGTTTCCACTAATAGCGCTGCAAAATCATTTTCCAGCAACTGCGAACGGTAGTGGCATTTTACGGTTTCGGCACCGTCGCATATTTGTTGGTAGTATTCGAGGAAAAGGGGCTGGAACTGCTCTGCAAACTGTTTTCTTTTTTCTAAAATGTAGGCCCCGGGCGGTGATAATTGCTGATCGTAAGCCGCCAACAGGATAGGGTTGTAGCCGCCCCGCTCGCCGAACTGTTTCAGCAGTGCATTCCTGTTTTGCAACACCTTATTATATACCAGCAATTCATCCAGGTAGCGGTGGTCGAGTTGGCAAAGGGTGTTGTCCATAAAACGCCTCCGCTCCTCACTTCCTTCCAGTGCCAATACTGTGTCGTCAGGCGCCATGAACACGACGGGCAGCAGGCCAACATGGTCCGAAATCCGGGGATAGGCGTTGTCGTTGCGCTCGAAGGTTTTTTGCTTGCCGGGCACCACCTTGGCCACTATTTTCTCGGTTTTGCCTTTTAGGGAAAAATGGCTTTCCAACCTGAAAAACTCCTCGCCCTGTTTCACCACATTCCTGTCCGTGCCGCTGAAGTGGCTTTTTCCCATACATATATAATAGACGGCATCCAGCAGGTTGGTTTTCCCCATCCCGTTCAGGCCTGTTACAAGGTTTAGTTTGGGCGAAAAGGCGACCGATTGGTAGGCGTAGTTCCTGAAGTTGGTGAGTTTGAGTGCTGATAAAAACATAGGGCAAAAGTAGCAATGGAATCATTCATTTGGTGGGAAGCTTTTTGGCCGGTTTGCAGGCAAAAAAAAAAGCCCCGGTTCTGTCAATCAACAAAACCGGGGCTTTTGCAAATAGTTATCGGGGATTAATTCAGATGATCAAACTTCCTGCATTGTCAGTTTTTAGGAAGGACAATCTTGGTGATGTTCAAAATCTTTTTGACCAGGGCAATGTCGGGAAGGAAAACTTTGGAATCTTGCTGCGAGCCATCAAAATTTTCATCCTCCAGGTGAATGGCCGAGGGGCAAGTGCCATAATTTTTCACGGATTCGACATGCAGGTAAATGTAGGAACTAAGGCTTGCTGCGATAAGGAAGGCCCAGGTGATCGAGCGGAGATTGTTCTTTTTCATTGGAGTTTGACTTTATTACGCAATTGAAGCAGTCCAGGGTTATTGTTCGGGTGAAAACCGCTTATTCCCGGCGGTTCGACAAAGCTAAAGAGAAAATGCCACTAAATACAGGGATTCGCTGATTAACTTTTGATCGTTGGTATAGACAGGTTGAAACGAAAATCGGTTGCTAAAATGGTGGTTTTTTTTAAAAAAAGATTGGAATGAACCTGGTGTAAAAAACAGAATGACGGTCTGAACACACTTAGGCAAACCAGCCTTAGTACGACAGACCGCCATGTTTGGTTAATTATGTTGGTTCAGAAAAAAATTCTTAAGGAAAATCGTAGCCCGGAAAGTGGTGGGATGGATAAGAAAACAGATTTAAGAGACGGTAATTGGGCTTAGGGTCAGAAAGTTCAATCCTTCTGTTCAGACACAATCAATTGAGGGGAATGCTGCCTAAGTGGCAAAAATTGTGACAAAAACATTCAACACTGCATTTCCAAATTCCAAAGTGATCTGCATGTTAGGCTTTATTCAACTAAGTCAAGGTTGATTTCGGAAAGGATGAACTTGCGGAGTTGCTTGCGATAGGCAGAAGGAGTTTTTCCAGTCACTATCTTAAATTGCTTGTTGAAATAGGAAAGGTTGTTGAAACCGCTTTCAAAACTGACCGCCGAAATACTCAGGTGCTCCTCGGCCAACAGGCGGCTGGCATAGGCGATCCGGAACTCATTCAAAAAGGTAATGAAAGTTTTATGGGTGAGTTTTTTGAAAAAACGGCAAAAAGCAGGTTCTGTCATGTTCACTTCGGCGGCGATTTCTTCGAGGGAAAACTGGCGGCCAAAGTTGGATTCCACAAAGTCGTACACCTTTTTCATTCGCAGGTGTTCCTGGGGTTTTACCTCCATTGACAAATAATTGATGTTCAGCGTTTGGAATTCTTTAGACTTAGCCATGATGTCCAACACCTTCAACAGGGTCAGGAGCTTGTCAACCGGGTCGAGCATAACGAGGCTTTCCAACCGCTCACCCGCTATCCATTTGGTGTAGCCGGAAAAGGCGAGACCTGATTTGGAACGCTCGAACAGTTGGCGTACGTCGGCCATCTCGGGTATTTTCATAAAGTCCCGGCCCAGAAAGTCTTCTTTCATCTGCACGACCACTTCCACATGCTGTTCATACAGATCCTGGGTGAAACCCAAATGGGGGATATTGGGGCCCAGGAAAACCAAATCACCTTCTTCGTAGTAGCTGACGTGCCCGCCGATTTGCCGCTTCCCCTTACCGTTGGTAATGAAAACTATTTCATATTCCGGGTGGCAATGCCAATAGGGCAGGGTGGAGGACTGTTCCTCAGTATATTTTTTTACGGAAAAGGAACTTCCAAAAGAAGGTTGGATATTTTCGAGAGAAGGCTTTGAGTTCATTTTTTACACTAAATTAACACGTTCAGGCTCATAAAAACCACAAGTGGGTAAAATAGTTGCAAAAGCGGTCAATATTCTGGTAGGCATGTCTCAGGGAGGGGACTAATTTTGCTATCGAATTTAAGTTTCATGTATTACCATTTAGTTATTAAGTCAAGTGGCATCTGAAAAATGGTGCCGCTTCTTTTTCTCCCCACGATAGCCATAAAAGATACCCATTTTTCTTAACCCATATCAGACTTATATCCTGTCCATTTTCGGGCCTTCGTCACTGGTTGTCGGGGGCTTTTTTTTTGTTCACAAACCAAAAAATTGGGCTGGGCGGAAAACGTCTTCCGTCACCATCCAGGCTATTCCTTCAAGTTGGCAATTTGTGCCAAATGGTGTTCGCCATGCCATGCATACAAACCCGTCATCCAATCAATGGTATAGGTCTTCCCATATTCAGGATGCACAAACTCACGCTGAAAGTGCAGCTCATCAAGGCTATTGAGCAAAAATGCCCATCGGGCATGAAGGCCTTGGAGTATATGAAGGGAAGGCCACACAGGTAATTTTTTCACATCTTCAAGCACGGCCCACTTATCCTGATCGTAAGGCTTGATGGTTGGGTGGTCTTCCGTCAAAGCCAGGCGGATTCGGCAGTGAGCGTTCAGGTGGCTATCGGCGAGGTGGTGTACTACCTGGCGGACTGTCCAACCTCCCGGCCGGTAGGGCGTGTCCAACTGTGCCTCTGTCTTAGATTGTACGACAGCTTCCAGCTTTTGAGGTAAAGCGGCTATCCGGTTGATCCAATCGTGGCGCATGGAGGCCGTTACAAAATCGGGGTGTTTGTATTTCCCGATGGGGTATTTCAACTGTTCGATTTCCATTGTTCAGGAATATTAGCGGCCGGAAGCAATGCCTGACGGCAAACTGCCAATCAGCCCTAACTTCCCGGTCTCGGATTATTTAAAACGCATTTCCATTTGAATGTCGGCCCGTTCAAAGTCCTGCCTGGCCAGGGGCACCTCCACAAAGCCGAGCCGCCGGTACAACCGGATGGCAGTTTCCGCTCCTTTTCTATTTGAAAAAAGATAGAACAACGCTGCATTTAAGGATCTGGCCCGTTCGATGGATGCTTTGCAGAGCAATTCGCCGATACCGTGGCCACGAAAACGTTCATCTACGGCCATTTTTATCATTTCATAGGTGCTTTCGTCGTCTTTCAACATGCCCACTGTCCCTGCAATTTCCCCATCTACAACAGCCAGCAGAATTTGGCCCCCGGTGGCCAGTATGGATTCTTCCGGGAAACTACAGTGCTGGTGATCAATGGCCTCCATGACGTAGGATTTTTTTATCCATGCTTCGTTGATTTCCCGCCAACGATTCTTGTGCTCAGGGCTGTAGTCTATTATTTTGATTTCCATGGTTTGTCGATAATTGGATTATTCCGGTATGATAAAACCAATATGGCTTTCGGTGCCTGGGCGGGTTATCAAACCCACTGGTTTTTAAATGCCGTTGTTAGGCTATTCCAGGACGGAAAGATAAGCTTTCCAGGGGCCAACTTCTTCCCGGTATTGTTTGGCCATTACCCTGGCTATTTGCACGATATGCCCCAAATCGTGTGCGGCCCAGGTGGCCAATAATTGTTGCAGCGTCACTTCTCCCAAGGCTGGATGGGTGCCCTTGCGGCCAAGGGCTACCTGATCCAGTTGGGTGTTTTTCAGGATGCGCAAATTGTCCTGGCGGAGTCGGGTAAATTCTTCCAGGAGCAGGTCAAGTGTTTTCCCTTCACTTTCTTTAAATTGTGCAAAGCGGTCGAAAGGCACAAAGGGTATAGCAGTGCCATGATTCATCATAATGTCCATACGGGGAATCCAGTCAGTTTTTTCACCGTGGATTAAATGGCCGATTACATCGTAGGGACTCCACGAGCCTGGGCCTTCATGCTGGGTTGTCCAGGCGTCCGACAATCCCTTCAACATTTCGGAAAGGACCTTCGGTGTCCGCTCCAAAATTTCCATCGTTTGCTGCAGGTCGAATTTCATCAGGGTTGCGATTGAAAAACCTCCGGGCTAGCCCGGAGGAAAACTAACAAATGGATTGAGTATGAAAAATGAAGTATCTCTCTTTGGCAAAGAAAACACTAAAAGGGACTACCTGTGGCAGCCAGTTTATATAAGGCAGGTAGTCCGGTTTGTGTTTCAGAAATGAATTGGGCAGGGAAAGCAATGGGGTAGCCATTTTTCAAAATAAGAAAGACTCGGCCCCTATGATTCATCATGTCAATAAAAAAATTTGCCAGCGCCAACCGTAATTTTGAACTTGTGGCCTTTGGAAAAAAACCGTTTGAAAGGGATAAAAAATGAACCTAAGGATCAAAGGAAAAATAATCCCGATTTCACATCGGGATGATTTTTAAAAAACCCTTCCATTGCTGGGGTTTTTAAAATCAAAATGGTGAAGTTATTTTTTCATCGTTACTAAAAAAATAGAGATGGAAGCGTTCAGATTGGATAACAAAACAGCGGTGATCACGGGCGGAGGAAGCGGCATCGGGCGGAGCATGGCAGAGCTGTTTGCCGCTAAAGGTGCCTTGGCCCATGTAATTGACCTCGACGAAAAATCAGCCCTGGCGACCGTTGAGGCAATCCGTCAGGCGGGAGGTGCAGCCGAAGCCCATGTTTGCGATGTATCCGTTCAATCGGAAATGGTAGCTTTAATGAACAGGCTTCAACAGCATTCGGCCCTGAATATTTTGGTCAACAACGCTGGCGTGGGGCTGGTCGGCAACCTGGAACAAACAGAAGAAGCAGATTTTGACCGGTTATTTCGCATCAATGTAAAGGGGGTTTACAACGGCATGTTTGCCTGTATCCCGCACTTCAGGGCCAATGGAGGTGGTGTGATCCTCAACATGGCTTCTATCGTTGCCTCAAAAGGAATTCCAGACCGGTTTGCTTATACCATGACAAAAGGGGCCGTCCTGACCATGACTTTTTCTGTTGCTATGGATTATTTAAAACACAACATCCGCTGCAACTGTATCTCCCCGGCCAGGGTGCATACCGCTTTTGTGGACGCCTACCTTGCAAAAAACTACCCCGGTAAAGAACAAGAAATGTTTGACAAACTGGCTAAAACCCAACCCATCGGCAGGATGGCACAACCGGAGGAAGTAGCGCACCTGGCGCTGTTTCTGTGTTCCGAAGAGGCAGCCTTTATCACCGGCTGTGACTATCCGATCGATGGTGGGTTCATAAACTTGGTACCATCATGAAATTGCTAAGATTTGGGCCTATGGGCCATGAAAAACCGGGCATTCTTGATTTGGGTGGCCGACGCATTGATGTGAGTGCTTTTGGGGAAGATTACGATGAACACTTTTTCGAGAACAACGGGTTGGAAAGGCTTGAAAACTGGCTGGCAGAAAACAGCAGGAATTGCCCGGAGATACCAGATTCGGCAAGGTTGGGAAGCTGCGTGGCCCGGCCTTCCAAGATAATTTGTATTGGCCTCAACTACGCCAAACATGCTGCCGAAGGAGGCATGGATACCCCAAAGGAGCCTATTTTGTTTTTCAAATCAACCACTGCCCTGTGTGGGCCATTTGACGATCTGATCCTTCCTAAGGGGAGCGAGAAAACAGATTGGGAGGTCGAGCTTGCTTTTATCCTGGGTAAACGTGCCAACAACGTGCCCAAGGAAGAGGCGATGGATTTTATAGCCGGCTTTGCGCTGCACAACGACTACAGTGAACGTTCCTTTCAATTGGAGCGGGGTGGGCAATGGGTAAAGGGAAAAAGCTGCGACACGTTTGCCCCTTTAGGCCCTTATTTGGTGACCAGGGATGAAATTCCTGACCCCCATAACCTGAGACTTTGGCTCAACGTGAATGGCAAAACGGTACAAGATTCCAACACTTCCGATTTTATTTTTGATATTCCAACGCTTGTCAGTTATATCAGCCAATTTATGACCTTGTTGCCTGGGGACGTCGTTTCAACAGGTACGCCTGCAGGAGTGGGCTTGGGCTTTAAGCCCCCTTGGTACCTGAAGCCCGGAGATGTCGTTGAGTTGGGGATTGAGGGGTTAGGTACTTCCAAACAGAAGGTTGTCGCTTTTGATTAATCCCATATTAGGTTTGTGTTTTCCCCAACGAATAATAAGAATGTATTCGTACAGCATTTCCGCCTGCATGGCTCCGGGCGGCGGGCCTGAGAACACATTTTCTTGCTTAAGGGGCCTTCCTTTTCCAGTCATTGTTCAGCATCCTGAGTATCTCAAACTCCAAACCATTCAGTCCATAAGGGGAATTGGACAGGATGGCCACCCCCGTCCTTGTCTCTTTTACGAATGCGATGGCGGCCCTGTGGCCAGGTGTTGTGCCCGTGTGGGTGATGATGTCCGGCCTTTTCCGGTGGCGTAAAACGTGCCAGCCCAAGGCTGACCATGTTCCCTTCCGGTGGGTAGGGAAAAGAGGGCGTTGCAGTTCACTCAATTTGGATTGGTTGTCGAGGTTGGCTTTTAAAAATTGCAGGACATCGTGCATGGTGGATTTCAGGCCCAAAGCGTGGCGAAAGGAGGCAAACCGCATGGGTGCGGTGGGCAAGCCCGCTTTGTTGTAGCCAGGAACCGGGGGCGACCGAAGGCTGTCGGGCTGGTCGAAGTAGCTTTCGTCCATCCCGAAGAGGTCATATAACTTGGCATCTATGTACTCCGCCAGCTTTTTCCGGCCTGAATCATTTTGATAAAAAAGAAGATCCAAAAGGGCGAAACCAAGTGGGGCATAGCTGTATTTCCCTTTTTTGACAAGGTTGAAATCAAATTTTTTAAAAAATCCGGCAAGGTAGGGGAGTGGGTAGTCGGCAAATAACTGCCCGTCAGCGCTTTCATGGATGCCTATTCCAGATGGCAGACGGGGCAATCCGGCAGTGTGGGTGAGCAGATTGAGCAGGGTTATTTCGTCGGCGGTATTGTTTTGCAGGGCTTCGGGAAGATAATAGTTGATGCTTTTATCGAAATATATGTGGCCTTCCACAGCCAATTCCAACAGGCAGGCGCTGGTAAAAACCTGGGTGAGATCACCCAGCTCAAAAACGGAATGTTCATCGGGCGGAACAATAGTATCTTGGTAAAGGCTACCATAGGGTAAAATAAAAGTGCTGTCACCATCCAGGATGCCAATGATCAAACCGGGGGTTTTTTGAAAGTCAATTTCTGCTTCGTATCGGAGGAGCTTATCAACCTCTGCCCTTAACTGAATGGCATTTTGTGAAACGAGGGACAGATGGGTCGAAAGGAAGAAAATGCAGCACAAATGGCGGGCGAAGAGGCGATTGGAAATGAACAGGAAAAGGAGCAGGGTTAAAAATTTTGTAAAAAACGGGGTAGTGGTATTAAATACTTCGTTAATAGCAAAATGCCCAAAATATGCCCTGCCAGACGTCGTTTTTTCAATATTCAAAAAATTATTTGCCATGATCAAGAACAAGAAATTCGAAAAAGCTGCCCGCAGCCGGAAAATGTTAGCGTTGAGCCTTGCCATTGCCCTTCATACGGCGCTGTTCACAGCCTTCGTATTCAAGGCGGAGGTCAAACAACTGTTGCCAGATTTCATCAAAGAACTACTGTTCAAGCCAGCCGAAGCTGCATCGGCAACAGCCTCTATCCCATAAAAATGCGCTTAGTGCCCTCAAAAAAGGCCGTGCAGTTCAGCTTGTACCTGGTTGACAATGGTTCCAAGATCCTCCGCATTGCTTTGAAAATCAACTTCGTCTGAGTTGATGACTAAAAGCCTCCCTTCCCGGTAGCTGCCAATCCATTTTTCATATCTTTCGTTCAATCGCTTTAAATAGTCGAGGCTCATGCTGCCCTCGTAATCCCGTCCCCTCGACTGGATATGGGCCACAAGGGTAGGGATACTTGCCCGCAGGTAAATCAATAGATCGGGTGCCTGGATTTGCGAAGACATCGTGCTGAACAAACTGAAATAATTTTCAAAATCCCTGGAAGTCATCAGCCCCATATCGTGCAGGTTGGGGGCGAAAATGTAGGCGTCCTCATAGATGGTGCGGTCCTGGATGACGGTATTCGTTCCCTGGAGGATTTTCAGGACCTGCTGGTACCGGTTGTTCAGGAAATAAATTTGCAGGTTGAACGACCATCGCTGCATGTCGTGGTAAAAATCGGCGAGGTAGGGATTGTCGTCGGTACTTTCAAAATGGGTCTTCCAGCCAAAATGTTTGGCGAGTTTCTCACAAAGCGTAGTTTTGCCTGCGCCGATGTTGCCGGCAATGGCGATATGTTTGACCTGTGGTTTGTTTAATTCTTCCATAAAATATTGTCAAAAAAGGCATGAGCTTAGCAAGCACGAAATTAGAAAAAGAAGGAAAGAAGGGCGTTATGGTAGCAGATTGTTTTCCACATTCTGCCGTCGGGATGCTGTTCAATGCCAAAGACCGGCCAGGAACAATTCTGTGTCCCTCTATAAAACGTGGCCAATTATCTAAAAAGTCGTTATGCAGATAGATCGTACCCTAATTTTAAAACTTGAAAACCTGGCAAAACTGGAACTTTCGGATGCCGAGAGAGAATCCTTGACGGCAGATTTGAACAAAATCCTTGCGATGGTCGGGAAGTTGGAAGAACTTGACACAACAGGTGTTGAACCCCTTGTTTATATTTCCGGGGAGCAAAATTCGATGAGAGAAGATAAAATTGATCACCAAGCCTCCCAGGAACAAGCGCTCGAAAATGCACCGGATCACGACGGGCAATACTTTAGGGTTCCGAAAGTCCTCTAACATCAATTCAGCGAAACAGTATGCAAAATTCAATCATTTCGGTACGCAATCTCAAGAAGATATACTACATGGGCGCCAATGTGGTGAATGCCCTCCAGGGCATTGATCTGGATATTCATAAAAACGAGTATGTGGCTTTAATGGGGCCTTCTGGCTCCGGCAAGTCCACCCTGATGAACTTGATCGGCTGCCTGGACACGCCTACTTCCGGGGACTACATCCTCAACGGTACCAACGTCAGCACGATGGACGATGGCGAACTGGCTGAGGTCAGAAACAAGGAAATCGGGTTTGTTTTCCAGACCTTCAACCTCTTGCCACGGCTCTCTGCCCTGGAAAACGTAGCCCTTCCGCTGGTTTACGCCGGGATGAACAGGGCCGACCGCCTGGAAAGGGCAAAGCAAACCCTCGAATCAGTTGGACTGGGCGACCGCATGGACCACAAACCCAACGAACTCTCCGGCGGGCAGCGGCAACGGGTCGCCGTAGCGAGGGCGTTGGTCAACAACCCAAGCATCATTCTCGCCGACGAACCGACCGGCAACCTTGACAGTAAGACATCCTACGAAATAATCGGGCTTTTCGAGGAAATCCATTCACGGGGGAACACCATCGTGCTGGTAACCCACGAACCCGACATCGCTGAATTTGCTCACCGCATTGTCAAGCTGAAAGACGGCCTGATTGAATCGGACGAAATCAACCCTAACATTGTCAGGATTTTAGAAACAGCTTAATCATGGCGTTTAAAATTTATACAAAAACAGGCGACGCAGGAGAGACGGCCCTTTTCGGGGGCCAACGGCTCCCAAAGAGCCATCTTCGGATAGAAGCTTACGGAACCGTAGATGAGCTAAATTCTTACATCGGCCTGGTGCGGGACGTTTCCACTGATGACCATGCACGGCAAGTTTTGAAGGAAATCCAGGATCGCCTTTTCATGGTCGGGGCCAACCTTGCCTCGGATCCCTCAAAAAATCTCTCCCCCCCAGATATTACCCTTGCTGACCTGAAACTGCTGGAAAATGAAATAGACCGGATGGATGAAAGCCTGCCGCCGCTCAAGAACTTCATCCTGCCCGGTGGGCATACATCGGTATCATTTTGCCATATTGCCCGCTGTGTCTGCCGCCGTGCAGAAAGACTGGCGGTAGCCCTTCACCAGGAAGAACCCGTGGAGGATTCCGTACTCCAATACCTTAACCGCCTTTCGGACTATCTTTTTATGTTGGCCAGAAAAACCAGCCAGGATCTTGGCGTCGGGGAGGTGGTCTGGAAAGGCCGGTAAGCCAGATGTTCCCATCCGCTTTTGTCAAATTCAAGCCACACCCTTTTCTTTCCGAAGCTTCTTAGTGGTTTATTTGATTTCTTGGATAACTTTGGTGCAACAACCAATGGCTATTAAACTCTTGTCCATGCACTTAAAATTCTACCTGTTCTCATTGCTGCTCCTCAGTAACCAGATCCTTGTTTCCCAGGTCGTCATCAACGAATACTCGGCAGCCAACATGGATGGCATTACCGATAACTACGGCGAACACGAAGATTGGATCGAACTTTACAATGCAGGTTTTCAAACCGTTGACCTGTCTGGCTATTGGCTGAGCGACAACATCAACAACCCGGATAAATGGGCCTTCCCTCTCGGGGTCAACATAGAACCCGGCGAACACTTGCTCATTTTCGCCTCTGACAGGGATGAGTTCACCAGTGGGATCATCCATGCAGGATACAAGATAACCCAGACCAAGCAGGAGTACATTGTATTGTCGGACCCCCAGCAAAATCTGCTGGACGCCGTGCAAATCACCACGCCCAACCAGGTCAACCATTCCACGGGGCGAACCACCGACGCAGCAGCAAGTTGGGGTGTTTTCCAAAACCCTACGCCGGGTGGCCCCAATGTGAATGCGTATCAGGGGTACGCACCCAAGGCAGATTTTGACCAACAGGCCGGCTTTTACGACAATGCTATTTCAGTGGTGCTAACCGCTCCCGCAGGTTCGACCATCCGCTATACTTTGACCGGCGCCGAGCCAACCTCCACTTCGAACCTCTACACCAACCCCATCAGCATTTCGCAAACCACGGTTCTGAAATCGAAAGTGTTCAGTGACAATCCCGCCCTGCTTCCCAGTTTCACCGAGGCGAACACCTATTTTATCAATGAAACCCATACTGTTCCAGTCATTTCCATCGCAGGCACCGATCTGGCCAACCTCCTGAACGGCACCCAATTCGAGCCACGGGGCAGTTTTGAATATTTTGACAATGGTGAATTAATAGATGAAGCCTATGGTGATTTCAATAAGCACGGTAACGACTCCTGGGCTTATCAGCAACGGGGTATTGATTACGTCACCCGTGATCAAATGGGCTATACCAGTTCCATTTCCCATCAGATTTTCCCAAATAAGGAAAGGAATAATTTCCAACGGCTGATCCTGAAAGCTGCGGCCAACGACAATTATCCCTTTGAGAATGGAGCGCACATCAGGGATGCCTATGTGCATACCCTTTCGCAGAGGGCAGACATGGAATTGGACGAACGGACATACGAGCCTTGTGTGGTTTATTTAAACGGGAAATATTGGGGCGTGTATGAAATCCGGGAAAAAGTCGACGACCCCGACTACACCCGCTACTACTATGATCAGGGGGAAAAATGGATTGATTATATTAAAACCTGGGGCGGGACCTGGGAGGAATACGGCAGCAGGGCAGACTGGGACGTGCTGCATGCTTTTATTACTAACAACGACATGTCCATTCCTGCAAATTATGATATCGTAAAGGATCAACTGGATGTGTTGAGCCTGATTGACTACATGATCATCAACACCCATGTTGTTTGCATGGACTGGCTGAACTGGAACACTTCCTGGTGGAGAGGAAGAAAACCCGATGGACTGGCCAAGCAATGGCGCTATGCGCTTTGGGATATGGATGCCACCTTTGGGCACTATATCAATTACACCGGCATCCCCAACACTACACCGGTAGCCGATCCTTGCTACGCAGAAGATCTTCCTTCTGACTTTGAAGGCCACGGTGCGTTGATCCAGTCATTAATGGCCAACGAGGAGTTCCATTCCCTTTACGTCAACCGCTATGCAGACCTGAACAACAGCTTTTTTACCTGCGATTATATGATCGGCCTTTTGGATTCCCTGATTGAACGGATTGAACCTGAAATGCCTCAACATATTCAAAAATGGGGAGGCTCGGTGACGACCTGGCAAAACAATGTGCAGGGATTGAAGGATTTTATCCTGACCCGGTGTACGGTTATTGACAACGGCATCGAAGATTGCTACGACGTGGTGGGGCCTTACCCGGTAACGGTCATTGTCGATCCGCCCAATCAGATCAACAAGGTAAAGGTCAATACCTTTGTCCCGGCCAGTTTTCCCTATACCGGGGATTATTTTGGCGGTACCACCCTCAGCTTTCAGGCCCTCCCGGCACCGGATTGGGTGTTTGACCATTGGGAAGTAACAAACAACAGCTTTTCACCCGACCAGTTCGCCGATGCGATCCAATTGGCATTGGCTGATGCGCTGGGGGAGGTGGTAAAAGCCGTTTTCAAGCCCAGCGTCCCTTGTGGTAATGCTTATGATTTCCAATTTGACCCAACGCTTTCTTCCATTCAGGTGGGCTGGCTGGGGCCGTCCAATTTTATCAGCTACGAATTTGGCTTCAGGAAAACGGGCAGTGGGGACAGTTGGAATACCATTTCAGTGTCCAATCCATCTTATACTGTTTATGGCTTGGATGTATGCACGGAATACGACATCAGGGTTCGTTCGTTCTGTGATTTTGCGATTGGGAGCTATGTTGAGAATGTAGTGAAAACTAGCTGTACAACTGGAACGGAGGAGGCCGCTGGCAACGTCCTGGAATGGAATGTTTTCCCCAACCCATTTGGCGATCATTTTACGATGGATGTTGTCCTGGCAGTTCCGTCCGATGTCCGGGTCGAAATGTTTGACTTGGCAGGAAGGCAGGTACTAAACAAAACATTCGGTTCTGAGGCGCCTGGAAAACTCAGTATCTCCATCGATCAGACCCAGGATTGGCCACAAGGCACTTATCTATTAAGGCTTACTACAGAGGAAGGGATGTTGTGGAAACGGCTCATAAAAGGTTAAGGATCGAAGAAAAAATAATCCCGATGTGAAATCGGGATTATTTTTAAAAAACCCTTCCAGTGCTGGGGCTTTCAACATCAAAATAGGGAAGTTATTTTTTCATCGTTACTAAATACAGTTTCACATCCATTCAATCCTTCGACCGATAATTTCTATCCCTCGCCAAAAATCAAAAAGGCGGGGCAATTCAATCTTTTCCAGGATTCCTGTTTTCAAAAAACGCATCCAGGATCATGTCCAGCACGGGGCTGGTGATCAGCGGTTTCCTGAAAAGGTACAGCAAGGCAGCAATCGCCATGTAAACAATGGAAAGAAAAAGGAATGCCGTAGGATAGGAGCCCCACCTGGCACCCAGCCATAATCCCACCGTTAGAGAGAGCATAATAAGCACCAGGCAGCAAAAAAAACCTATCACCAATCCAGTGGCCAGGGAGGACACCACATTGGAAGATCGCTCGGCCACCTCAAGGCGGATGTATTCGCCCTGTTGCTGGATGTACTGCCGGGCGTACTCAACTGTTTCGCCGGCTGATTGCAGGATTTCTTCAGTTTCTTTCATGATAAATTGATGATGATGGATGTTATTGGAGAAGCTGGATTTGGAGCAAAGAGATACATGGCTGCCCCCGTTATAACCCCGAAAAGGCCTTTACCGGATTATGCCGGCAGTTGCCTTTTTGCGGGCCACCTCTTTATTAATCTTTGATCGGGCTTCAATAGCTTTTTCGTAAACTTTCCGGGCCATCGGCCTTATGCTCACCCATTCTTCCGCAGTCGCATTTTCAAAAGATAGCAGCATATCCTTCAGTTTGCTCCGGTGAAGTTTCAGGCGGTTCAGATCATTGATAAGGTCGTTGCTGGGGCCGTCCATTTCCACCCTTTCGTACTGGGCGGAGTTGGCAATTTCCTGGTCAAACCTGCTGAGCAAAGCTGCAAATTCCTGCTTAAAATGTTCCAGGGAATCAATTTTTGACCGGGAAGTTTTTTTGACTTTCTGACTGGTGGTTTGCATAGTAGTATTAGATTTTGGCTACCGGAAGAATAAAGAACTGAAAGATAAAACCTCTTGTCAGTTTCTCAACTTTTCAGCACCATTGTTATATAGCATGGTAGATAGTTTTTGCGAAGGGCAAATACTATTTAAACATAAGCCGCTAAAAAGTTTCGGAGTCCAGGGAGCGCAACACCGAAAATGAAACGGGGCAGGATTTGTCATGTTCAATTGATCCTGCTGGTGCTCGTCCGATCTTTCAGGCGAGGTTCACAATTTTTGCTTCAATGCCAAACGTGCCCACGATGCGTTCTGTAAAGGCTTTGTGCCCATGCGGCGCCAACAAGAAAAGTTTTCCGCCCTTTATGCTGGCCAACCGCTGCATGAGTTGCCATTTGCCGGCCAGCTGCCGATGGGCCTCGTCCTTTATTGCTATGTCGAAATAAAATTTTTTGCCGCCCCGTTCAGCCGTGATGTCGGGGGTGAAGGTGAGATCGTCTTTTGAGCGGTGAAATGCCTTTGGTCCTTCAAAAGGCTCAACCTTGGCTTTGACGTGGTGGAATTTACTACGGTATATCCAGTTCAGCGCTTTTTCATATAGCTCTTGGGTCTTTTCTGTGTTCATAATATTTTTTTTAAAAGTTTGAAAATGAATGTTTTAACTATATTTCAAGTTTAAAACAAGCTAATTTTTGAGATGTTCAAGCGGGAAGGTTAAGGTAGGGTGGTGGACAAAAAGATTGAATTGAAATTGCCACAGCAGGCTGCATTCTCTATTGAACACAGGTGAACATAACCGGTACTGGTTTTTTTTAAAACCTAATATGTTCATAAATTTCAGGCTCAGTAAATTTCTAAAACCGTAAACTATGCAAACCATCTTAGGCGCCGGCGGTGCTATCGGCATCGAACTGGCAAAAACACTCCCCAAATATACTTCCCAAGTCAGGTTGGTGAGCCGCCATCCTAAAAAAGTAAATGACAGCGACCATCTGTTCCCCTGCGACCTGACCGATAAGGCACAGGTAGCCAAGGCCATTGAAGGTTCCGAAATAGCCTATTTAACGGTGGGGCTGCCATACGACCTAAAAATATGGCAATCCACTTGGCCATCGTTGATGCAAAACGTGATCGCTGCCTGCAAGGATCATGGGACGAAGTTGGTTTTTTTCGATAACATTTATATGTATGATCCTGCCAGTATTCCTCATGTCACCGAAGAAGCACCGGTGAGCCCTGCCAGCAAAAAAGGTATGATCAGGGCGCAAATCGCCGATATGTTGATGGAAGAAGTAAAACAGGGCCATCTGAAAGCGCTCATCGCCCGCTCCGCCGATTTTTACGGGCCGGACAATGGCGGCAGCAGCGTATTGATTGAAATGGTAGTTAAGCCACTGGCCAAGGGCCAGAAAGCCAATTGGCTCGGTACTGTTGATCATAAACACACCTTTACTTATACACCCGATGCAGGAAAGGCAACTGCAATGTTAGGCAATAATGCAGATGCTTACGGGCAGGTTTGGCACCTGCCCACCACAAGCGAAACATGGACGGGTCGTCAATGGATAGAAGAAACAGCCCGACTGTTGGGCGTCAAGCCAAAATACCGCACGGTCAGCAAGTTTGTTGTCAGGCTTATGGGACTTTTCACGCCGGTAATGAAGGAGTTCGTAGAGATGTATTACCAATATGACCGTGACTATGTTTTTGATAGCAGCAAATTCATGCGGCGCTATGATTTTTTGCCGACTTCCAATCAGGAGGGTTTGAAAAAAGTGGTAGAGGAAATAAAAGCAGCTTTTTAGAATGTTTGTTCCATTGCAAGCAGCTGTTTTTTGCACCTTGATCCATTCGGCCACAGTCATGCTTTATAGCTCGCCCTGATAAATTTTGTGCATGAATACAAGTGGTTGATAAGGATTGAAGATTTATCAAAAGACCTTTTTTACGATTTGAAAAGTATTCAAAATACTGACAGCTCATATATTTCATTACAATTGTAAACCGTCACTCGTAAACTGGTGCTAACGATGCAGCCTCAATACATATTGACTATGCCCTGCCATAAGGCTTTACTGCAAAAGAGGACGGTAATATTATCAGAAAAAGGATTGGCACAAGAAGACCACATGGTGTAGTAAAATATATTTCTCAATAGCCGTACAGTGCTCCCCACCGCTCCCGCAGCCATTGGCGAACCCGTTCCTCCGAGGGATTCTTACCCGGTTCGAACAATTTCTTACCATTCACCTCCTTCGGCAAAAAATCCTGCGCCACGAAGTTTTTATCGTAGTCGTGGGCATACTGGTAGTTTTTTCCATAATCCAAATCCTTCATCAGCTTCGTTGGGGCGTTGCGGATATGGAGCGGCACGGGGAGGTTGCCCGTCTCCCGAACCAGTTGCTGGGCCTGCCCGATAGCGAGGTAGGTGGAGTTGCTTTTGGGCGAGGTGGCCAGATAAACGGCGCACTGCGAGAGGATGATACGGGCCTCGGGGTAGCCGACGGCACGGCAGGCATCCCAGCAGGTGGTTGCCAAGAGCAGGGCGTTGGGGTTGGCGAGGCCGATGTCCTCCGAGGCGAGGATGATCATGCGGCGGGCGATGAACTCGATGTCCTCGCCGCCCTCTATCATGCGGGCCAGCCAATAGACGGCAGCATTGGGGTCGCTGCCCCGCATGGACTTGATGAAGGCACTGGCGATGTCGTAGTGCATTTCGCCTGTCTTGTCGTAGATGGCGAGGTTGGACTGGATGGCGTTTTCCACCATGTCATTGGTGAGGGTGAATTTTTCGCCCGGCTGGGCGGGGTTGGTCACCAGTTCCAGCACGTTGAGCAGCTTGCGGGCGTCGCCGCCGGAGAACATCAGCAGGGCCTCGTATTCGGCCACTTCAATGTCTTTGTCACGCAGGTATTCGTCCTTTTGCAGGGCGCTGTTGACGAGTTGGATAAGCTCATCTTTTTCCAAATGTTTAAGCACATACACCTGGCAGCGGGAGAGCAGGGCGGAGATGACCTCGAAGCTGGGGTTCTCCGTGGTGGCGCCGATGAGCGTAACGATGCCCTTTTCCACGGCACCAAGGAGCGAGTCTTGCTGCGACTTGCTGAAGCGGTGTATTTCATCAATGAAAAGGATGGGGTTGGGGGCGTTGAAAAACCGCTCGCTGCGGGCTTTTTCGATGGTTTCCCGCACATCCTTCACGCCGGAACTGATGGCGCTCAGGGTGTGGAACGGCCGTTTTAATTGGTGTGAAATGATGCTGGCAAGCGTTGTCTTGCCCACGCCGGGCGGCCCCCAAAGGATCATGGATGGGAGCTTGCCGCTTTCGATGGACTGGCGCAGGATGGCGCCGGGGCCAACGAGGTGTTTTTGGCCCACATAGTCGTCGAGGGTAGTCGGGCGGAGGCGGTCGGCAAGTGGTTGCATGAATGTTTAGGCTTCTGCTGGTTTAAAGTTATTTTTGCCAAAATTAGAAAATAATCTTCCCTGTTACCCAACCTGCCATCAAGCCTTTCCGTGTAAGTGGTTGAAAACGGTTTTCAATCACAAAAAATAAAATAAACCTTTCCAATGAAAAGACTTTTGCAATTTCTCCTTGTAATGGGCGTCGCCTTTAGCTTGAACGCCCAAACCTACAGCCTGGATGTGTCCGGCACTGTGACCGATGCCAACGGCGCCCCGGTCGCCGGCGTGGACATGCTCGTGTCCATCCAGACCTCCCCGAACGGCTATTTCTACTTTAACCTTCTCCAAACGGCCAATGATGGCAGCTACACCGACCACATTGATGTGCCAACGAGCGTGATGCAGGGCATATTGACCGTGGGCATGGCCGATTGCGACAGCACTTTAGTGGAGCAATCGGTAGGCTTTGGACAGAACGGCCCCAACAACTTTACTTTCGACTTTGTGAACTGTGCCAACCCGCCCAACTTTTGTGAGGCGTGGATTGAAATGGATTCCGTGGGCAACGGCGTTCAATTGACTGCCGTACCGACTGGTACTGCTCCTTTTGCCTATCTGTGGAGCACTGGTGAAACAACAGCTACCGTCACCTGGGATCCCAATGGTGCGCTGTACTGTGTGACGGTAACAGACGCCACGGGCTGCGAAGCCTCCAGTTGCTTCGGCTCGCCGCCGCCCAGTTGTTCTGTGTATATTTCGCCCAACCCTGCAGGTGGTTTAACGGCGGTAGCCAGCGGTGTTGCACCTTTTAACTATATGTGGAGCACTGGTATTCCGACCCAGACCATTTTTCCCAATGCCCCCGGTAATTATTGCGTGACCATTGCCGACAATAACGGTTGCTCCTCCACGGCCTGCTATCAATACAATGGCGGTGGCACCGGGAACGACAGTTGCGGCTTAGTTATCCTGATAGATTCTGCCGGCGCCGGTGGCTGGCTGCTGACTGCCGTCGCTAATGGCGAGGCCCCTTATACCTACCTATGGAACACACAAAATGCCTCAACGCCAAGTATTCAGGTCGCAGGTTCTGGATACTATTGCGTGACGGTGACGGCAGCGGATGGTTGTGTTGCTTCAGATTGTTTCACCATATTTGCCAATAGCTGTTCGGTCAATATTTTTGAAGAAGACTCGTCCGGCGTGGTCTATCTGGTGGCGGATGCACTCGGCGCCAACCCGCTCACTTATGCCTGGAATTCAGGCGAGACATCTTACTATATTCAACCCACTGCCGCAGGGAACTATTGCGTGACCGTGACCGATGCTAACGGCTGCCAATCTTCGGACTGCTTTACCTATGATCCGCTCAGTGGCATGTATCCTTTTGTTGTGCAGGGTTATGTCTATCTGCCGGATTCTACCAATGCCAATGCCATCCAGGGTTTTGCGGAACTTTATCAATTCGATGCAAACAACATCCCGACCTTGTTTGCGACGGTGGATATTGAAAACGACCCTTCTGGGTGGGTCAATTTCTACAACTTTGGCGCAGTGCCCGCTGGCCAGTACCTGGTAAAAATCAACGTGGATCCAAACTCGCCACTTTTTGACGACTACGTGCCGACTTACTACGGCAACGTGGAACTTTGGAACGAGGCGACCATCATCAATGTGCCATGTAACTGCAACTACCCCCTGTACAACGTCATCATGATAGAAGATGAGAACCTGACGGGTGGCGGCGAAGGCGAGATCGCCGGATCCGTAACGGATGGCGAAGGCTTCACCCACGGCAGCGGCGACAACCGGGGTGCTGGTGGCCCACTGCCCAATGTTTCCATCCTGTTGTACGATGCACAGGAAAATTACCTCGACCATACCTTCACCGATGTCAACGGGGAATATTCCTTCGGCAACCTACCCTTGGGTACTTATAAACTGATGGTAGAAATCACCGGCATGGAACAGGCCGAAAGGTGGGTGTCGCTGAGCGCCGACAATCCCGTTTCCTCTGGCAACAACTTCGACGTGACCGATGAAGGCATCCTGAACGGGCTGGCAGATCTCATCAGCGAAGGCAGCTTCCAGGTTTTCCCCAACCCCGCCAAGGATGTGGTGAACGTTTACCTGGAAACGGCCGGCAGCTTTGAGGCCACCTTGGCCCTGTCTTCCCTCACCGGCCAGACGGTTTTGGCGAAAACCGAAAATTTGATGGCCGGGAAACAGGCCGTCCAGGTTGAATTGTCAAATTTGCCGACGGGCATCTACTTCCTTCAGGTTTCAACGGGCAAGGAAGTGATGGTGAAGAAATTAGTAATAGAATGAGAAAATGGCTGGATGGTTAAATGGTTAGAAGGTTGTTTTGAACAGCCATTTAACCATTTAACCAGCCAGCCATTTAACAAATAAATGGTCAACCAACTCCTGATACAAGACGCCGCCAAAGGCGACCGCCGGGCACAGTTCCAGCTTTACAAGCGCTGTTTCAACGTGCTGATGGGCGTCTGCGTCAGGTACCGGAAGTCGGAAGAGGAGGCGGTGGCTATGGTGAACGAGGGCTTTTTAAAAATCGTGAACAACCTCGGAAAATACCAGCCCGATATGCCCTTCGAGGCCTGGATACGCCGCATCATGATCAATACACTCATCGACGATTTCAGGAAAAACCGCAAGGTCAACGAACTCATAGAACACCACGATTTTACGGACAACAACAACCATCAGGATCTGGTGGACTTCAACACCGCCGACCTGGACTTCGACGCCGCCCAACTGGAGGAAATGATACGCTCGCTGCCGCCCATGAGCGGCAAGGTGTTCAACCTCTTCGCCATTGACGGCTACGGCCACCTGGAAATCGGCGAACTGCTGGGCATCAGCGAGGGGACATCCAAGTGGCACATGTCTTTCGCCCGGCAGCGGTTACGGGAGTTGCTTCAAAAGGAAGGTATCACGGCCTACGTGAAGAAAAAATAACTGGCACCGGCCTCGCCGCTGGTGCTGCGGTGAAGCCGGTGTTTTTAATAAAATTGTCATGGACAATAAGATTGACAAATATTTTAAGGAAAAACTCCACGACCGGGAGTTCGCCTTTCAGGACAGCTATTGGGAAGGGGCACAAAAACTGCTGGATGGCCAGGAGCGCCGCCGCCGCAGGGGACTGTTTTTTTGGTGGTTTGGCGGCATAGCAGGTTTGGCTGCATTGGTGGCGGGCATTTGGTTTTTTACCAAAAATGATGGCCTGCAAAATGTTCCTGCCAGCCTGGTTGAAAGGAATGAAGTGAAATCTATGGAAGGACTGTCCGTGCAGGAAAATGAAAATACGGCCTCTGCTAATGATCCTGATGCAATAAAAGAAAATATTCCCACTGCAATAAGTGCTGAAAAAACGATGGCAAATGATAGGAATATAAATTTGGCAAATGAAAAATCGGGTAATATGGGAGGCTCTCGAATAAAACATTCTTTTTCAAAAAAACCGCCAATTGCCAATGAATTGGGACATGGTAAACCTTTTGATGAAACTCCTGCATATAATAGCTATTTAAACAATTTAATTAAACCGGAGAAAGAAGGAAATTCATCAATGATTGAAACGGATATGAAGGAATTAATGACGGAAGAAAAAAATAACCAAGCTATTGAAATAGCGGAAAACGAACCGGAAGAAGAACCTGAAAATATACGTCTTTTCAATCATTTGGACTTCCTTGAATTAAAGCAAGTTTTCGTAAAAGGGGAATTCCCAAGAGCGCTTACCCCCAATGAAACAAAGGGCAAAACCAAAAAATCATCGCCACTGGCCTTTTGCGTTATGGCCGGGCAGATGTTCCAATTGGGTGCTAAAAACGGGGAAAAAACCATCATCGGCTACCAGGGTGGTTTGGTGTTGCAATATAAATTGAAAGGCAACTGGTATATCGGCTCCGGCTTGCACTATAAATACCGCACGGGCAGTTTCGATGCCTCCAAGTCGGCCATAGGTCGCAACTATCGCTTCGGGCTGGAAACGGACACATTCGTGTTGCGCCCGTCCAGCCTGCACTATCTCTCCCTGCCCATTCAGTTGGGCTGGCAGAAAGGACGGCATGTGCTGGAGGCGGGCTTTGCGTTCGACTATCTGATCGGCGTGCGGGGCGAAAAGGGCCGATACGAAAGGACTTCTGAACTACCCATCCGCCGGGAGTTTCAGGCGGAGCAAAAGGGCTGGTTGGTGGAAGATGGCTACAATAGCTTCAACGCAGCCGCCATGCTTGGCTACCGCTACCGGGTGAACCGGCAACTGTCGTTTGGCCTGGGTGCCAACTATACATTTGGCGGTATTTTGAATAAAGGATTCGAAGCCCCTGTCGGAAGTTTTTTGCTCGAAGAAGCAGATAAGTTTTACCTCGATTTAAGGGCAGTTTATTTAATAAAATAACAGGCATTTGGAAAGCGTATTTTATTCCGCTTATATGAGGTGTTGTTAAGCAGAATAAATCCTGCCTTCCAATTTTGCCAGCGATTTAGACAATCGTCATTAAAAGTTATTGGTCAATGAAGTCATTTTATTGAAAATCAGTGACTTAGAATTTTGTCCCAATCAGTTTTTAATGTGACTATCTATAAGAAAATGAAGCGGATATTATTTTATAAGATATTGATCATCGCAACGGTTATTGCCAGTTGTAAAAAGATCGACCTGCCCGATCCTGTGGATGGCCCTATCGTCTTTTCTGCCGCCGTGCAGGTGAACGGCACTGCCAAAAAGTGGGAAGCAGGCGTTGATGATTATTATATGTTCTCGGAATTTCAAAGGGACAATTACGATGTATATGAGTTTTCGGGCCGTTTTCAACAGGAAAATTGTGCAGGCCAGTGTGGCGAAATATTGACGATAAGGATACGGGATTTAAAACAGACAACAGGTGTTTTTTCCGGGGTAGGGGATGCCCTGCGGGTGGACGGCAACTATGGCTTCTACTCCCTGGTCGGGGGCGACACCATCTGGAGCGTAGCCATTGATACGGTGGGCTACCGGGTGACCTTCGATGCCGGGGAAAGCGAATTCGCCACAGGTGCCGGCGCTTACACCTGGGATTTTGGCGACAGCAGCACTACCGCCTTACTCGACCCAGTCGTAGAACATACTTATGGCCCAAGCATCATGGACCGGCAGGTGGGACTGACCGTGTCTTCCAACAACCAGCTTTGTTCTGGCTCCATCGTGCGTACCGTCAACCCTGCTACCTCCAACCCCATCAACCAAGACTGCGGGCTGACCCTGCAAGTTGACTCGACCAATTTGGACACCACCCTAACCATTATGGCCCTCCCGGTGGGAGCGCCGCCTTTCCTTTACAGCTGGAACGACGGCAGCACTTCGCAAAGCGTCGAAGTATTCAGCCCCTCGGGCCAGGTGTCGGCGTCGGTCACCCTTACAGATGCTACCGGCTGCACCGCTTCGGCGGGCCTGGCTACCCTTTACGTGCCGGGCATCATGCCGGCAGTTTGTATTGCCAGGTTCGATTATGAATCCAGGCCCGATACGGTGCATACTGTCGGGTTTGAAATCGTTCCGGGCGACAGCCTCCAGTTTTCCGGGGTGACCATTGAATACACAGACGCTGAGGGCCGGTTCTACAGCTCTGGCCTCCTGGTTCAGCCTCCCAGCTCCTACTTTGAAATATTGAAAGTGGAAGACTACGACCTCAACGAGAAGGGCCAGAAAACCAAAAAACTGACCGTTCGCTTCGCCTGCGACTTATGGGACACCGCCGGCGGGAAGATCGTGTTCAAGGAAGGCGAGGCGGTGATAGCGGTGGCTTACCCGTAAGGCGGCAGCGGAGGCATTTTAGCCACTATTTTCAGAATTAATTATTTGAAAACCAATGGTTTGTCAAGCAGTGTTGCTGCCCAACCCCTGTCCTTGCGGGTGCTGGACATGAACGGCCAGGTAGTGGCCCACCTCTTCGAAGGCGAGCGGCCAGCCGGCCAGCAGAATATGTGGCTGGATCTCTCGGCTGTTTTGCCGAAGAAAGGTTTGTACTTGCTGGACATTCAGGTAGGAGAGGAAAAGGTCGGCAAGCGGTTTTTGAGATTATAGGAAAACTGGTTGGAGCTTGTTTGAGAGTGGGTTGAGTTGTTGGAAGGTTGTTTGGAGACTATTCAGAGAAGTGTGTTTTTGAAAAAAACACACTCTCACAATCAATCACTTGTGAGAAAATGACACAGTTTTTTGAACAATCTCATTGTTTGAAAATGGTTTGGGCCGTTGGGGAGGAGTGGGGAGTGTTCAACGATTTCATACCATTTTCAAACAATCTTCAATCTATTTCAAACCATCACATCTTTACCAACGGATCAGGGAGGCCCCCCACGTAAACCCACTGCCAAAAGCTGCGATGCAAATCAAATCCCCATCCTTTACCTTGCCAGCTTCCCAGGCCTCGCAAAGTGCGATGGGGATGGTGGCGGCAGTGGTGTTGCCATAGCGTTGGATATTGTTCCAAACTTGATCGTCCCGTAGGTGGAGTTGGCGTTGTACGAGCTGGCTGATGCGGAGGTTGGCCTGGTGCGGCACGAAGAGGTTAATGTCGCTGGTGCTGAGTCCTTGGTCGTTCAGCACTTCCATAATGACCTCGGGGAACTTGGTGACAGCGTGCTTGAAGACCAGCGGGCCGTCCATGTTGGGGAAGATCATGCCATCGTCCATCATTTTTTGTGTGAGGAAAAGGCCTCCAAACTCAACATCTTCATAGCCGAAATCCACCTCAGTGCCCATTTTCTTAAAATGATAGCCAGCGTGGCAACCAGGGTTGATGAATGCCAGTTGCTCGGCATGGGTGCCATCGGAATGCAGTTTTGAAACGAGTACCCCCTTGCCTTTTTCTTCAGTTGGCTGCAGCACCACGGCACCGGCACCATCGCCGAACAGCACGGTAACATTCCTGCCACGGGTGCTGAAATCGATGCCCATCGAGTGTACTTCCGAACCTACCAAAAGGACGTTTTTATACATCCCCGATTTCACGAATTGGTCGGCCACAGAAAGGCCATAGACAAAGCCTGAGCATTGGTTGCGAATGTCGAGTGCCCCGATTTCGGTGTGGGTGATGCCAAGTTCCCGCTGCAACAAGACGCCGCAACCTGGAAAAAAATAATCCGGGCTGAGGGTGGCGAAGATGATAAAGTCCACATCCTCCTTGGTGATACCCGCCCGCTGGATGGCGATTTCGGCAGCTTTTGCACCCAGGGTAGTCGTGGTTTCTTCCGTGCGCTTGGCGAAACGTCGTTCGACGATACCGCTTCGTTCCTGGATCCATTCATCTGTGGTGTCCATGTGGCGCATAAGATCGTGGTTGGTGACCACCTGTTCGGGTACGTAAAAGCCGATGCCGGCTATTTTGGTGTTTGGCATAGCAAGTAATATTTGGTTAAAGGCAAGCCTTTGTTGTACATTTCGGCCAAATGTATTGGTTCATTCCGAGAAATCGGCTTTTTCGGCGGCAGAAATGTTGCCTTCTCGTTGGCATAACATATCAGGGGGGGTAAAAAAGGAAAAACGCACCTGAGAAAAGTCCAGGTGCGTCTCGTAGGCAAAAAATAGGATACTTAATAGAACTACTAACCCTTGCAGGCTGTACCGGGGGATTTAGTTTTTCGCCAGGGAAGCTGTCGCAGGCTGTTTCCCGCCCTCCTCCAACTCATTTAGGATGTTAAGGAGGCCGTTCACTTTCAGGTTCTCCTGATGGGGGATGAAGGCATCCTGGTAGATGGTCAGTTGACCGCTGTTCAATATGGTCAATCTGGCGTTTCCCTCCAACCTCAACGAGTTTATCCAGACGGCGTCTTTCAAAACCGGATAGACCAGGCTACGGGTTGAAACATCGGCAATGCTGACATTGGAGAATTCATCGGGCAACCTCCCTTCGTACCAGTTTTTAGGGCATTGCCAATCCGTTTCATGGCCTGGGGTACCTCCCATCCAATTCAGCGTCCGTTGTCCCTGGGTAAAAGGGATGGACAGGAACAATGCAAATGCGACAGCCAAAAAGGAATTATGGTTCGCTTTCATGATATCTATGCTTTTATGGCAAGCTATCATCAAAAATCATTGGCGCAAATTCTCTCCGTTTAATCTTTGATTGGTATTTTGCCGATGAGAAATATCGGGTCTATTCTTTGTCATATTGTTTTTGAATAGGAGAGGCACACAGGTTTTCAGGTATAACCTGCAGGGTGACATATACTTTCATATTGTTCATGCAGCATTCGATACAGTCAAATAATACCAGGCAATTTTCGTTGGCATCTTGCTGCATCTGGGTAGCATATTCCTCAATATAGCCCTGGCAAACGGGCGCCTGGCATTCCAGTGTTTCGTTTCTGCCGGTGATTTGAAAGGTAGCACTGGTATTTGTAATGTCCCGGTGCAACTGTTCATCAAAGGCGGCTACATCTGTGTTCAAAATGGCATCTTCGCTTTCGGATTTCTGACAAGCTACGGCACCTAACAACATAAGGGGAAGCAACAAATTGATCGTTTTCATTTGGTAGAAATTTAAGGGTTATGTTTAGCAGCTAAAAAATTGGTTTTGGATATAAAACCAGGTTGAGAATGGCCGAACCAGCATATATGGTTCAACCAGGCTCAACCCAACTATCTCAACCTTTTTTAGCTACTATTACTTCTTGAATTGCTTGAATACAATTTGCTCAATAATTATCATCAAAATGTCAGTTCACTACTATTGAAACAACAGGTAACTACCGCCCACGCTGAAAATGGAGACATCGTAGCCCACTTCGCAGTAGAGTATCCATTTGGGCGATACCACGTACCTGACCCCAACAAATCCAAAAAAGGATGGGGCGATATTGGTGGGTTCTATACCCATGTGGCTTTCCATGGCGCTCAGGTCGTATTCCTTTACGTTTGCATTACCTTCCACATTGGATATATGGAAACCCAGGGACATGCCACCATAAAAGTCCCAATTTTCTACGCTGGTGATGTGGATGCCGGGCCGGATGCCGAAGAAAAAATGCCGATTCGTCCATGTAGCAGCAATGCCATCATCAATGATTTGCTGCTGTGATTCTGATGCCGAATGGCCTGCGCTGAACCCCAGGCTAAACCGTTCGGATACCCGGTAATCAAGTCCGAACGTGATGGGCGGGACTTTGACGGTAGCGTGATCCATGACATAAGTTGGCACCAGGCCGGCTTTTACTGTTACTTCCATTTGGCCACCTTCAAAGGTCCTCATGGGTGGGCAATAAGTGCAGTGGCGACGGGATTTCTTATGCCTGCGTTGTTTCTTCTTGTCTTTGTTGCCGCCATTGTTCGGGAAGTCACCAATACTCAGGTATGAATAATTTGAGATTGGGGTCAAGTTGTTAGCTTGGACTGATATAGTAAGCGATATGCAAGCAATTGCAAACAACATACTCAGTAAACGGATGTCTAAATTGTTTTTCATAAGGTTGAAATTTTAAATGAGGGTGCTATTTTTACTGTCTTTAGCAAAAATATATTAGGGTTATAAAATACTGTATTAATATTTAGGAGTAAATGTAAATGCCCGCATTTAAAGATAATCGTGGTAGTGGCATCTTTTAACTGACGCAGGTATTTTGAGAGGCCGGGTTATCGAACCCGGCAGTTCCGGAACTGCCGGGTTCGATAACCCGGCCTCTCAAAAAAAGCAGTAAATGGCCAAGTGACTTTTTCATCCACCAGTTAAAGAATGCCATTACCCGATTTTTTATTTCAAATGCGACTGCCTAAAATACCGTTTCATTGCAAAGTAAAAAAAGGGGGCAAAAGTTTCCCATCGCCCCCATGCTATATGAGTCGTTAGGCTATTTGCAGAATAAATTGGAAATTATAGAGAGCCATGTATATTATTGCCTGCCTTTATGCCATTGCAGCAATATTATCCTTATTGAAAGGAAGAAACATAGCAATAGAAATTGATTTCTTTCGGCTTTTAATTCGTCCTCTACTGCCAGGGGTTTAAAGGTTTGTCAATAGTCAAATTCCGTGGAGCTGTAAGCCTTAATTTGACGAAGCTGTTAACTTCCTGCCCGTTAATGGTCAATTTTCTTTCCAGGCCTGGCATCTTGAGCACAAATTGTCCACCCGATTGCTCGTGTTCCAACCTGAAAAATCCCAGTGGTATAAGCGATTTCAATTGAGCTTTTGTAAAATGCGGATCATCAACAATAATTTCAATCTGCAAGTATTCATTGTTCCAGTATTGCACTTCAAGTTGTGTATCTCCGTCGAATTGCAGCGTACTTACCCCGTTGATGTTCAAGGAAGTTACCAGGCTGAGGACAGGCTCGACTTGTGCTGAAAGCAGGCTCCATCCAGGTAATAAAAGGAAAGTGGAAATGATGGCCGTGTAAATTGTTTTCATTGTATTGGGGGTTTGCGAAAGTCAATATTCAAATAGCTTAACGGCCTTTATTTTTCAAATTTACGCCTTATTTCATTATAAAAATTGGATATTTTTCCCAAAGTAAGAAAATTACATCCTTTTTTCTGCTTTGAGCCAAATTATTCTTTGATCCAAGTGTGACTCATTCAGGAATATATTTGCCATCTATTCATCATGGCATTTGGTGGCCTGATATTCTAATGTATTATTGAAGCCTGTGCTTATTTCCGTCACATCAATGGTCAATTTTTTGTTGCAGACGCATTGAATAGACACCCCCTGATTGATGATTTCTCCTTCGGCTATCCATTTTACAATATAATCAGAACTGGAATATGCCTGGAAATCCTGGGTCTTTGGATTGTAAACGGTTAGCACCTCACCTTCCCTGTAACAAGCGTTGCTATAAATTGCGACAGGGAGGTCGGCAGGCACTGCTACTTCTTGGGTGGTCGTGGGCAGGTCATTGCTTTTAACATCAACGTCCAGTTGTTCTTCACAAGCTGACAACAACAGGAATGAAATAATAATCCCGGTTTGAATGATAGTTGTTTTCATGGTTTGATAGTTTTATTAAGTAATATATTTATGGAGATAGAATAGTAATTCAGTGTCCCGGCTATTCAGCTTTTGGGGGTTCCATTCGTCGGTGTGCGGTGTTTTTTCCTGTATTGGGTTGGGCACTCGCCGAATTCCTGGGTAAATTTCCTTGAAAAATAAGCAGGATCACTGAACCCGGTTTCTGCAGTAATATCTGTAATGCTCAATTCAGTTGTCAAGAGCAAGGATTTGGCTATCAGCAACCTGCAACAGCGTATGATTTGGTTAGGCTTCATCTTCGTCACTTCATTTACTTTGCGGTGAAACTTTGAGGAAGACATAGCCAGGCATTTATACAGGTCGGAGGTGCTGAAAGCAACATTTTCAATATTTTCCAGCACCGTTGATATCAATTGCAGCAGGAAAGGGTCTTCCTGGTTGCGGTGGTCATTTTCGTGGATTTTCTTACCCGTCGCAAACTTTGTAGAAATAATTTCCGCCAATTGTGCTGTGTTCGCACCTGTTCCAAAAGCAGTTTTGTTTGGCGCTTGCAATAAATCTGTTGGGAAGGAGCCATTGTTCCTTTCTGCACGATGTAAAATGTTTGGGTGATCGCCATAAAGATACTCGTCAGATTCTTGCAGTCGTGCGAAGGGTTCAGCGTTGACCTCCTTATGCTCCATGCTGAAAAGGAAGGAAGAATCTGGTTGCACCCAAGTTCCATTGTACTGTACCCCGGTGCAGGAACGGTTCACGCTTGATGGATTTACCACCAAATTAGCCAACTGGTAGCCTGGATACCGTTGTGATAAAAGAACCGTAATGAGGATGGCCAATGCCAGAAATCCTTGACAGGATAATGAATAGAGAACACATAGCAGGAAAAAACTGCTGAAAAGCTCTACAACCGCAATTGCATCGTAGTTAGTAGGATCCAAAAGGCACATCTTTCCTCTGAATCGCAGGTTGAAAGGAAGGAACTTCTTGGTTGGGTTAATAATTGTTGCGTTCGACATAGGTCAAGAATAAATTTTGCCAATAATGAAACTTTAAAACTGCATGTAAACTAATCGGCACTTTATCACCTATATCGGTCCGAAATACGGATGTCCTTTTCTTTCTTTTAAAGTCATGTCCAGCATTAAATTGGAAACCTAAACAGCCCTTATCTACAATTAGGTTTGCGTGAAATGAACCCCACAGGACTTAGAAACTGGAATGGAAAAACGATTATGCTTGCTCCTGGGCTGGAAGGGGTTGCAGGCTGGTAGAAAAGGTACAGAAAGCAGTGGACGCATGAAGTAGGTTTTTTTAGGTTAAATTCTGATCAATGGTTTCTCCTAAAATTTTTCTAAAGATAGCGTCTTTTTCTTTTTTGCACTTGCATTTTTTTCCCAAATCATTGAAAATATTTACACAGGGTGTTGTAGAGTGCCTTTTCCCGAAGCTTGGCAGTGATGGGCATAAGGTATTCTCAGCCTGATTGATGCCTCCATTTTTACGGGTTTTGCTACCAAAATTAAATGAGTGCTTAACAAATTTATGGGTTTGCTCAAGTAACGCCGGCTTTAACCGGCGATGGCCCACGCTGGCTAAAGCCGACGCTTCGACCCATATTTTAAGAAGCACTCAAATAAATTTCCCGCCCACTTCCAACTCCAAAGGCAATATTTCCCTCAACTTGTTGATTACCAGGTCTATCTCTGCTTTGGTATTGTTATATGAAAATGAAAACCGGATAGTCTTTCTGCCCGGGTCGGCACCGATGGCCTGGAGGACGTGCGAACCAGCCTCAGCCCCGGAACTACAGGCACTTCCGCCGGAAGCGCTGATGCCTGCAATGTCAAGTTGCAGCAACAGGAGTTCAGATTTGGACGACGGAGGGAACGATACGCTCAACACCGTGTACAAGTAGTTGCCATCAAAATCCCCATTGAATTGTATATCCTCAAAATTTTCCTGCAGTTGCGCCATGAAATAACTGCGCAATTCCTCAATATACTGACGGTATTGTTCCATGTTTTCACAGGCCAGTTCAAATGCCCTGGCCAGGCCGACAATGCCGTAAATGTTCTCCGTGCCGCCCCGCATGTTGCGCTCCTGCGAGCCGCCGTCGATGTAGGGTTTTAGCATGGCTCCGTGGTTGATGTAGATGAAGCCGCAGCCCTTCGGGCCGTGGAACTTGTGCGCCCCACCCGATAGGAAGTGGATTTTTATGGTTGAAACATCGATGGGAAAATGGGCCATCGTCTGCACGGTATCCGAATGGTAGTAGGCCCCGTATTTTTCACAAATCAAAGAAATCCGTTCCATGTCGTTCAACGTACCGATTTCATTGTTGGCGTGCATCAGGCTCACGAGGGTTTTTGTGCCGTTGCCGGATTGCAGCATTTCCTCCAGTTGGCCGTAGTCAATGCGCCCCCGTCCGTCCACGTTGAGCAGGTCTATTTTCACCCCTTGTTGCTCCACATTGTCCAGGGAATGCAGTACGCAATGGTGCTCCAGCGGGGAACTGATGATGCGCCGCACACCCAAATCCCGCACGGCGCACTTGATGGCCATGTTGTTGCTTTCCGTGCCGCCGGAGGTGAAAAAGATTTCGCCGATGGAGGCATGGAGGTGCTTTGCGACGGTCTTCCGGGCGGTTTCGATGGCTGCCCGTACGGTGCGCCCGTCGGCGTGGATAGAGGATGGGTTGCCAAAATGCTCGTGCATACAGCGGGTCATGGCTTCGATGACCTCTGGCCGGAGCGGGGTAGTGGCAGCATTGTCGAGGTAAATCCGCATAGGTAGATGCTAAGTGTTTGTTTATGATTGTTTCATGGCCTCATGGTTCCATTGCTGCGAAACAATGAAACACTGGATCACTGAAACCATGGTTCCTATTTTGCAAAAATAATAATTCTTTCCTCGGCTTGCTATCTTTGCCGCCAACAGAACAGCATGATGCAAAAGCAAACAACAAACACAATAAGCACGAAAAAGGAGTGGTTCAAAGATTGGTTTAACTCGCCCTATTATCATCTTTTATATAAAAACCGGGACGAAGCAGAGGCCAAAAAATTCATTGACCGCCTGCTAGCCGAGATCAAACCGCAGCCAGGCTCCTTAATCCTCGATCTCGCCTGTGGCAAGGGCCGCTACTCCCGCTACCTCGCCGAAAAAGGATACGACGTGACGGGCATTGATATTGCCGCAGAAAGCATCGCCTACGCCCAACAGTTTGAAAATGAGCACCTTTCCTTCTTTCAGCACGACATGCGGCTCCCTTACCGCATCAATTACTTTGAATACATTTTCAACTTTTTCACCAGCTTTGGCTATTTTGAAACGGAAAAGGACCACCTCAAAACCGTCTGCAACATCGCCAAGGGCCTGCGCCCCGATGGCAAGTTCGTCCTCGATTTTTTCAACTCAAAAAAGGTCATCCGCAACCTCCGCCCCCACGAGGTGAAACAGGTGGAAGACGTAGTCTTCCACATCCAGCGCAGCGTGGATGCGGAGGGCTATATTTTGAAAAATATCCAGTTTGAGGACAATGGACTGTTCTACGATTATACGGAGCGGGTGCGGGCGTTTACCCTGGAAGATTTTGTGGAAATGTTTGGGCAGGCAGGTCTGAAAATCGCCAATACATTCGGGGATTACTACCTGCATGAGTTTGATGAAATGGAGTCGGACAGGTTGATATTGGTGGGATGCAAATCGGGGTGTTGATACGGGGCAGATGTGGCGTTGATTGTTGACCCATTCAGCATGGATGGTTTTGTCGGGTTGCTATTAGCTGTGGGCAGTTGGCCATTGGCTTTTGCCAACTGCCAAAGGCCATCAGCGTACAGTATAAATGCAAGTCTTCCAATATTAAAGTGCGACCTTTTCAATATATTTTGGGAACATCAGCACCCGCTGCACATCACCTGGATTGAAAAGAAAAGGCTGCACATCCTTCGCAAGTGTCTCAAAATCAAGTTTTTTGCACAAGGAAATAAGATGCTCCCTGAGGGCTGCCGTGGTAGAAATATCCAACCGGAATTTCAAGAAATCATAGTTGGGCTTCGTACGCCCCAATAGAAAAACAGCATCGAAAAAATCACGTCCTTGCGGTCGGCGGCGCTGTGTCATAGCCAGGAATTTTTGGCTCAATAAAATGTCAATCGGTGAAGTATGGATGCCGGTAAAAACATCGAATTTATTGAGGAAAAAAAGTTCAGGTTCAAATACAAAACCTTGGGGTTCTGTATCAAGGTTTATCAAGATTTTTGCTTCCCGATGGCCGCTCAGCCCGGCCTCAAACAGCAAGTTTGGGAAACGGACATAGCAATGGAAAGCACCACTGATAACATTGCGGATTCAACAATCGAGACGACAGCAAAATCCTTAAATACAGTTTCAAACTCCCTGAAGGTCATTTTATTTCTACGTTTCAACAAAAATAGTGAATTATGGGGTAATGGCATTCTTTAACTGGTGGATGAAAAGTCACTTGGCCATTTATGTTTTTTTGAGAGGTTGGTTATCGAACCCGGCAGTTCTGGAACTGCGGGTTCGATAACCCGGCCTCTCAAAATACCTGCGTCAGTTAAAGATGCCACTACCAATTTTGGAAATTTAATCATCGGTTTTGTGCTATCCGTAATTTTTCATTGCAAAATCACTTGCCCCAATAACCACTCCTTTTCCGGCAGCCCCACCGCCGCTTCAATCTCCCGCCGCAACCTTTCCGCCCCATCCCGGTCGCCGGGCCGCAGCGCCATCAGCTTTTGCGTGTAGCGCACGATGCCGAGGTAATGGTCCTTCTGGTAGCCCAGTTCCTGGCGGCGGCGGATGAAGATTTTCATGCTGGCCAACAGCGAATCGAGGGCGTCGAACTCCTCCAGTTCGTAGTACATTTTCAGCAGCATCAGCTTGGCGTCCAGGTTGAGCAGCAGGTCGCTGTCGCCCACCCGCACGAGGAGTTCCATCGCCTGGCCGTAGTTTTTGGTGGTGAAAAAATAACGGGCGAGGTTGTAGTGGTAAAAGTTTTCCCGGTGGGCCGGTTCGAGCGCCGATTGGTAGGTTTCAATAAAACCGTGCACCCACTCCAACTGACCGAGCGTGAGGCCGAGCGCCACGGTGTTTTTGTAGGCGAAACGACCCAGCAGGCCCTGTTCGAGCAGGATGCCCTGCTCAATGCCGTTGCGGTAGAGGTCGAAAGCTTCCTGCACGTAGGCCCTGCCGCCCGTGTTGAGGCGTTTGATGCAAAAGTTGATGGCGAGCAGCCAGAGGTCTTTGATTTCGCTGGCGGAAAATGCCTGGGTGCTCTTTTCCAGCAAATCCTTGAACTGCCTGAAATGCCCTTCGTTGCCCTCCGTCAGCGCCCGGTAGCAGTGGTAGTAAAGGGCGATGGCGGGTATTTCCAGAAAACGGCCCCTTTCCAAAAAATGCAGCAGGGCGGGCAGGAAGGTATAGTCGTAGTCCACCTGATAGACGGCCTGGTGCGCCAGTTGGAGGCAACTTTGCTTGAGTTTGGCGGCCAGCAAGTAGGCATCGAGCGAGCGGCCCACCTCGGCGAGGTTATTGGCCTCCGTTCGTTTTTGCGATTCTGAATAGGCGTAGCGCTCCAGTTCCAGTCGGTAGCGAAGGTGGTGGTAGTCCTGGTCTTTTACCTGTGTTTCCAGTTGCTTTTCGGCCAGTAGTATGGCTTGTTGAAATTGCTTTTCGAGGTTTTTCTCCCGGCAAGCGGTAGCGAGTTGGAGGGCTTGTTCGGCATTGTCCTTTTCGAAGCGGCGCATGGCCAGGAAGTATTCGATGCCCTTCACGAGCCACGACATGGGATAGCGCAGTTTCACCTCGTCAAATGCTTCGCCGGGATAGATGGCCTCGAAGGCTTTCTCCTTGGAAAAAACGCCGCCCGCCGGGGCAAATTCATAGAGCAAATACGACCACAGCGCCTGCAGGTCGTCCCGCTTGTTGAAATAGTCCGAGGCGATGTAGCGGCTGAATTCCCGTTTTTCCAAGCCTGTGAGGTGGTTGAATAGGACGAGGAGTTTGTTTTGGGCCATGATTTACTTTTTTACCAAAAATAATAGCAATAATAGCAAATAAGCCAGATTAGCGATTTTTACTTTTTGATTTTTGGTGAAAAATGTCTTTGGCACTATGGAGCGAATGGTGAATTTTTGTAGCGCTGAAAAAATTCCAGGCCTTTAGTTTGAAAGAATCCCAATATTTGAAACATGAAAAAAAATACCTACGCTATCCGACATCTCTTTTTTTGCATGGCATTGCTGTTTGCCCAGTCAGTTGCCCAAGGGCAAGGCTTTGAAAAAGTATTCCCTAATGGGCCAAATGGTTCTTTTCCTGGTTCCGGTAAAGACATCATTGACACTCAGGACGGAAATCTATTAGTGTTGACAGATTCGAGTTCATTGAGCGTACAGTTATTGATGAAATTGGATTTGGCGGGCAACACCATTTGGTCGCAACCTTTGACCACTGACCTTACTGTTCGTGGGGTCAGCTTGGTGGAACTTCCCAATGGCGGCTTCGCCGTTGCCGGTGATAGGGAAATGGCTGGCGGCTCGGGCGACCGGGAACTTTACTGGCAGATCCGGTCGGCGGGGGGGGCGTTTTTGGAAGAACATGCCTACAACGATGGAGTTTCTAATTTTTCATGCACGGACGCAGTGCTTTCCCCCAATGCTAATTTGATATTGGCAGGAAAAAAGGACAACGGTGGCAATGGGGAATTACTATTTATTGAGTTTCAACCAGGGGGTAGCTTGAATTGGCAACACTCCCTGCCAAGCACCTTTGATACAGCGCCCGTAAAGATGGCTTTTTTAAACAACGCAACGGGAGTAGTAGGATACTTTGACCAAACTGCCCAACGGGTTGCCGTGCAAACGTTTTTAGTGGACGGTACACTAAGCGATAATTACGTTTTGGATCAACTACAGGGGGCTTTCACGGATATAGTCGCTGCAGCGGGCAATGGATTTTTCGTTGGTACAATCATAGATGCCAACAACCATACTATCTTCAAATTTGACGATGACGGACAACAGCTATGGGCGTCGGGAGTTTTGGCTGTTTGGGGGCCTTTGAGCGATCCAAGGATTGCCGCCACAACCGATGGAGGTTGCATGGCCACAGGCTATACTATTGGGCAGTTCTTGCAGCTCTATAGGTTCGATGCCAACGGCTATCATGTGTGGTCAAAACTATGGAAGGACGGGCCATTTAATAGCGGAGGTGCCGCATCTGCCATCACGGCCACTGCTACGGGTGGCTATGCCTTTACGGGGGAATTGTTCAACCCCAACAATTTTACCATTGCCATTGACAGCAACGGGGTGGTCAACTCGCACCATGTCGTTGGAAAATTGGCACTGGATGTCAATAACAATTGTGTGTTCGACCAACCGGGCGACCAATTTCCGACAGGGTTGGGATTACAGTTTGTTGGGGAAGATACTTTTACGACCCTCATCAACTCTTTAGGTGGCGATTTTGAGGCAATTCTTGACACGGGCGTCTATACGGTCAACCTGATTACACCCAATTCTCAATTGGAATTGCAGCCCTGCCAGCCCTTGCCGACTTTTCACCTCACTACTTTTTACGACACTACCAGCCTGGGCGTATTGTTGTTCAAACCCGTCCAGAACGCCTCCTTGAGTGGTATTACGTTTCACGATGCAAATATGAACGGGCAATATTCTGGCAACGAAATGCAGTTGCCGTGCATGGATTTGCACATCACTTGCGACTATCCTTTTCTGGACACGATTGTACGCTCAAGTGCAAACAGTTTTTACAGCCTGCCCGTCTCCATGTTTGCCACCTACAAAATAACCCCGCTGACCACTTATCAAAATTGCCAGTCAAGCACGAATCCTTTCTTTGTTTATGTCAATGAACCTTCTGAGGTAAGGCACATCGGCCTGTTCTGTTCCAGTTTTCCCGTCGAACCTGGGGTTGTCCATGGCAGAATAAATTTTGATCTGGACGGTGATTGCCTGCCAGATTCAGGTAATTTTCCTGCTGGCATGTCCGTCCAATTCCAAGATGGCAATGGAAATGATTTTTTTGCTTACCCCAACAGCCAAGGGTATTATTCAATAGGCTTGCCGCCAGGCACCTACCAGGCCACAGGCAATGCTGGCTTTGGTGATTGGCAGATTTGCAATGCCACCTCGCCTGTTACGGTGAATACCCAGGGCTGCTATACCAAAGATTTTGTGGTTCAATTGCCCCACTGCGCCATCCCTTATGTGGATGTGGCGGTGAACCGTTTCCGGGCCTGCAACTTGTCCACGGTTGTTGTAAAATATTGCAACCTTGGCCCCGAGCCTGCCTACAATGCCTCGGTACTGGTAATACTCGATCCAGCGCTCATTTTCGAATCATCCTCCATGCCGTTGATGGCCCAAAACGGCGACACACTTTGGTTTAATCTCGGAAATATTGACCCATTTGTGTGCGCAACCTTTGTGGTCAAGGCAAAACTTGGCTGCACTGCTATAGTCGGCCAAACCTACTGCGTGGAAGCACATATTTTTCCAGAATTGCCCTGCCCCACACCCAATCCCAACTGGGACGGCTCCAACATCGAACTCTCCTCCCGCTGCGAAAACAACAGCGTCACTTTTACCATAAAAAATACGGGCCTGGGCGATATGGCCACCCCGATTCCCTATCTGGTCATTGAGGACAACGTGCTGCTCCGCCCCGACGAAATCATGGCTTTTCAACTGCCTGCGGGCGGAGACACCAGCATCGTGTTCCCCGTGCAGGGGCAAACCTTGCGCCTGGAGACCCACCAGCCAGACGGCCATCCAACTGGGAAGAAAAATGCCATATGGGAGGAAGGCTGCGGGGCCAACCCGGCCAATAATTTCAGCCGGGGCTTTGTCACCCAATACCCTTATGGCGACGAGGAGGCTTTCATCTCCGTTTTCTGCGATGAAAGTGTGGGCAGCTACGACCCCAATATCAAAAAGCCTTTCCCAAAAGGCATTGGCCCGGAGCATTTTATAGAAAACACTACCGAACTGGACTACCAAATCCTCTTTCAAAATACAGGTACGGCCCCAGCTTTTACCGTCGTGCTACGGGACACTTTATCGCCCCTGCTCGACCCCGCTACCCTGAGCCCTGGGGCCTCCAGCCACCCCTATTCTTTTGTTTTGGAAAATGGTAATGTGGCCGTTTTCACCTTCGACAATATCAACCTGCCTGACAGCACCTCCAACCTCGATGGCTCGATTGGTTTTATGAAATTCCACATTGCCCAAACGGATGGAAACCTGCCCGGTGATGTTATCGAAAATGATGCTGCCATTTATTTTGATTTCAACGACCCCGTCATTACGCCCACGGTGGTACATCGAATCCCATTGCCTGTTTACACACAGACCAATGCCGTCACGCTCTGCGCTGGCGAGACCTGGCAGGGGGAAGTGTACACGGCAGATGCCATTGTCAGGGACACCGTCTTTTATGCCTTCTTCGACAGCGTTTTCATCACGGAAATAGCAGTGTTGCCTGCGGCAAATGGGCAGTTGCAGCAAACCCTCTGCGCTGGTGAAAGCCTTACTGTAAACGGCAGCGTGTACAACGAGGCGAATCCTTCGGGCACGGAAGTCTTGCAGGGCGCCAGTTGGCAAGGCTGTGACTCCAACCTTGTAGTATCCCTTTCTTTTTTGCCTGGGGCAAACGGGATATTGGAACAAAGCCTCTGCCCCGGTGAAAGCATCACCGTGAACGGCACGGTGTACGATGAAAATCATCCAAACGGCACCGAAATATTGGCCAACTCCAGTTGGCAGGGCTGCGACTCCACCGTCAGCGTTTCCCTTTCCTTTTGGCCTACAGCAAATGGCCTATTTCAACAAACGCTCTGCCCCAGTGAAAGCCTTATCATCAACGGCACGGCATACGACGAAGCCAACCCAACGGGCGTGGAAACCTTCCCAAATGCAAGTTGGCATGGCTGCGATTCTACTTTGGCCATCTCCTTGGATTTTTATGAAACGGCAGTTTCCACGATTGCCGAAACACTTTGCACCGGCGGCAGCTTAATGGTCAATGGCACCTTGTACGACGAAACCAATCCAAGTGGAACAGAAATTTTGCCCAATGCCAACTGGCAGGGCTGTGATTCCATCATCCACGTTTCCCTTTCTTTTCTGCCTGCGGCAAATGGCGCATTGGAACAAACCCTTTGTTTTGGCGGCAGCCTAAGCATCAACGGCACGGTGTACGATGAAGCGAATCCCACCGGCACAGAACTCCTGCCCAATGCCAGTTGGCAGGGCTGCGATTCCACCTTGAGCATTTCCCTTAGTTTCGGTAATGAGGTCGTTTCACAACTCAGCCCCACGCTCTGCCCCGGCGAAAGCATCACCGTGAACGGCTCGATCTACGATGCCAGCAACCCGCAGGGCAGCGAGACTTTTATGGAAGGCAGCTACTTAGGTTGCGACTCTACGGTGCAAGTATCGCTGGCATTTTACCCGGCAGCGGAAAGCGAGTGGGTCGGCCCGATTTGCGAGGACGAAAGCATCACGATAAACGGCACGGTTTACAATGGTGAAAACCCAAGTGGCGTGGAGGTATTGCACAACGCTGCCTTCAACGGCTGCGACTCCATCATTTTTGTGGATTTGGAATTCCTGGCGAATAGCTTTGCCACTTTCGACACTACACTGATGGCAGGCGAAATTTGGCAGGGAATGCCCATTTGGACCGACACCATGTTTACCCAAACCTTCCCCCAATCCAACGGCTGCGACAGTATCGTGGAAGTGGTGATTTCCATATTGCTGGATGAAGTAGAAGAGCGGGCTGCCAAAGCCCCACATTTATCGGCCTACCCAAACCCGGCCAATGGAAAGGTGACAGCCGAATTGTTTTTGCCAAAAGCAGGCGAAGTGACATTGGTTTTGGTCAGTCCCCTCGGTCAGATGGTGCGGACTGTGCTTGTACAAGAAATGTTGTCTGCTGGAAAATACCAAATATCTATTGAAATGGACGGTTTGCCAGATGGCCTGTATTGCCTCTGGCTTTCATCGGCGGATGGGCAGGTTGTATTGAAAGTCGTGAAGAAGGAGTGATGGGCGTGGCCCTGACCCGCCCCTGGCCCCTAAAGGGGAACCACACGGGGAAATTCGCAGAAGGTTACAGATATGGTTCCCCGTTAGGGGCCAGGGGCAGTGTTAGTGGTGGGCGAGCCGCAAAGAAATTTCCCCGCCTTCCGTACCTTCGCTCCTCAACCTTATTTTTTGAAGCAAAAAATCCTCCTCCTCACGCCGCCCTTCACGCAGTTGAACACGCCCTACCCGGCCTCCTGCTACCTGAAAGGCTTCCTCAACACGAAGGGCTACCCTTCGCAGCAGGCCGACCTGGGCATCGAAGTCATTTTGAAACTGTTTTCCAGGGAAGGGCTGAAACGGCTGTTCGATTCCCTCGAAAACCACCCTGCCGAACTTTCCGAAAACGCCGGGCGCATCATCGCCCTGCAAGCCGACTACATCGCCACCATCGGCCCCGTCATTTCCTTTTTACAAAACAAAAACCCCACCCTGGCGCACCAAATATGTGGCCGAAGCTACCTGCCCGAAGCCTCCCGCTTTGACAACATCGAAGACCTCGATTGGGCCTTTGGCAGCATGGGCATCCAAGACAAGGCCCGCCACTTCGCCACCCTTTACCTCGAAGATTTGGGCGATCTCATCACGGAGGCGGTTGACCCGCATTTTGGCTTTAGCCGTTACGCTGAACGGCTGGGGCGCACGGCCTCCCATTTTGATGAAATGCACGAAGCCCTGCAAGCCCCGAATACATTGGTCTCAGATATTTTGGTGGAAATCCTGGAACAAAAAATCGCCCAATGCCAACCCGATGTAGCGTGCCTTTCCGTGCCGTTTCCCGGCAACCTCTTCGGCGCTTTGAAGTGTGGGCAGTTTTTGAAAAAAAACCATCCGCACACCAAAATCGTGATGGGCGGCGGCTACGCCAACACCGAACTCCGCCGCCTTTCTGACGAGCGGGTGTTCGATTACCTTGACTTTGTTTGCCTGGATGATGGCGAAGCGCCCCTGCTGCATTTGCTCGAACACCTCACGGGCGGACGGCCTATCGCCCAGCTCAAACGCACTTTTACCTGCATGGGCGGCATGGTCAACTACGCCAACGGCAGCCCCGAACTCGACGTGCCACAACGGGAAACCGGCACACCGGATTACAGCGACTTGCCCTTGCACGATTACCTTTCTGTCATCGAAGTTGTAAACCCCATGCACCGCCTCTGGAGCGATGGCCGCTGGAACAAGCTCACCCTCGCCCACGGCTGCTATTGGGGAAAATGTTCCTTCTGCGACGTGACGCTCGACTACATTCAGCGCTACGAACCGATGACGGCGGCCCTGCTCTGCGACCGCATCGAAACCATCATCGCCCAAACGGGCGAACAAGGCTTCCACTTCGTGGACGAGGCTGCCCCGCCTGCCCTGTTGCGTGACCTCGCCCTCGAAATCCTGCGCCGCCGCCTCACCGTCACCTGGTGGACGAACATCCGTTTTGAAAAAAGCTTCACCGCCGACCTTTGCGAACTGCTGAATCTGTCTGGTTGCATCGCCGTGTCCGGTGGCCTGGAAGTGGCCTCCGACCGCCTGCTGGAGCGCATGAAAAAAGGCGTGACCGTAGCACAGGTGGCCAGGGTGGCGCACCATTTCACCGGGGCGGGCATCATGGTGCACGCCTACCTGATGTATGGCTTCCCGACGCAGACGGCGCAGGAGACCATTGATTCGATGGAAATGGTGCGGCAATTATTTGAAAATGGTGTGGTGCAGTCAGGCTTCTGGCATCGCTTCGCCATGACGGCCCACAGCCCCGTCGGCCTGGAGCCGGCAGCCTACGGTGTGGTGGAAACTGGCCCCGCTTTCGGCGGCTTCGCTGACAACGACCGCTACCACGACGACCCCACAGGCACCGAACACGACTTGTATGCGGAAGGTCTGCGCAAGTCGCTTTTCAACTACATGCACGGCGTTTGCCTGGATTTCCCGTTGTCAAAATGGTTTGATTTTAAAACGCCGAAGCCCTCCGTGCCCAAAGGTTTTATCAACAAAAGCATCCGTCACGACGCCGAAAAAGCTCCCCGCCCAAATGCCCTCGTTGTATGGACAGGCCCCCTGCCCCTCGCCACGCTGGTAGAAGATGAAGATGGAGGGGAAATGGCATCCCTCCTGTTTCACCACAAACAACACGAGTGGGAACTGGAAACCTCTCCCGAACTCGGCCAATGGCTGGTGGATGTGCTGCCCCTGCTCAAAATCGGCGGCCAGGCCGTGATGACTTTTCAGGAACTGCAACAGGATTTTGAGGAAAATGGAATGGGAAATATTGCGGAGTTTATGGCCTCGGTGGAGTGGGGGGCGTTGAAGGAGAATGGGCTGCTGATATTGTAAAATCCAGCCTTACCACACTTGTTTCATTTTATTTATCCTACCCTTTAATTCAAATTCCCCGCACCTCAGCTTTAAAATGATTTCCCGTGGCAAATTGGATGGTAGCTTTGTTTCACGAAAGCCGGTACCGGGCAGGTTTGCTTGCGGCTTTTAGGTGAGGCGGCAACTTCAA
Source organism: Lewinellaceae bacterium (assembly GCA_020636005.1). Classification (GTDB taxonomy): domain Bacteria; phylum Bacteroidota; class Bacteroidia; order Chitinophagales; family Saprospiraceae; genus UBA6168. The sequence continues at coordinate 40,994 of JACJYR010000004.1, read as the reverse complement.
GTTTTTGACTCACTTGCCAACCAAATCCCAAATTAAAAACAAGAGAAATGAAAGCAATCCACTTCTTCAACACCGGCGCTGCCATCGACATCATCGCCCTGCTCGCCGCCGTCTGGATGATGGTCAGCGACTCGCTCAAAGGGTACTCCGGCACCAATAACCCCACCATGTTCATGGTAACTTTTATCGGTGCACTCATCGTCGGCGGGGCGTTTCTGTTGAAAAGCGCAGGTTACCTGAAAATCGCCACCGCCCTGCTCTGGATTCCCGGCACGCCGCTGCTGCTCTACGGATTTTTCATCCTGCTTTTCATCATCCTGAAACCCGATATGCGATGAGACTTGTGAAATGGCCGGCTCTTGCCTGCTTGTTTTCTGTTTTGTTGTTTCAACGAAAGAAAAATCAGCCTGCCAAAGGCGGCTCGTTCTAAATCCATCTCCAATGAAAGCAATGCAGTACATTTTCTACATCGGTGCCTGCCTGGACTTCGTAGGTCTGCTCGTCGTAGTTTTCAGCATGAAAGACATCCTGAACTTGCCGGCGGAAGCAACAGGTATTGCGTTGCTGTACATCGGTGGCATTTTTCTGCTGCTGGCAGCGATAGCAGGTTTGGCTTTTTGGTTGAAAAACAAGGGTAAACTCTTATTGGCCAGCCTTGTGATTTGGATTCCGGCAGTCCCGTTCGTGCTCGTTGCAGGGTTCGCATTGCTGTTCATCATCCACGATATTTTTAAATAGTTTGAATTGGTTTGAGGGCTGTTTGAGCGTCGTTTGAAGGTCGTTGCGCCACAACTCTCAAACAAACTCAAACAACTCTCAAACAACTCTCAAACAACCTCAATGCACAAACTTTCCTTCATCATCTTCCTCATGCTCGCCACCGGCGGCACCCTCTTCGCCATCATCGCCTGGCGGGAGTGGCGCAGCGTAGGGCGCATCATCAAAATGGGCGAAAATGCACAGGGCGTGGTCGTCGAAATGTTCCGCCGGCCACGCAAGGTGGGTGAAACAGGCACACCCAGGTCATTCGCCCCGGTGGTGCTTTTCACCACCGCCAAAGGTGAGCAGCGCAAATATTACAGCACCCTTTATACCGCCCTCGACACCTACCAAGTCGGCCAGACGGTGGACATCTGGTACCTGCCCGACGAGCCTGACAAGGCCACCCTGAAAGGAGGCGACGCCTGGATTTTGCCGGTCGTGTTCGGCATTTTCGGGGCGGTGATGTGCCTGATTGGGTATCCGGGGCTTTTCAAATCCATTTTTCGTTAATCTGCTGCATTGTCAAATGATAATTTTTCAGCAAAATACCATTCTCCAAAACCTGCATGGGCGGGACAGAATCTGGACGGTTCCGGAACTGCTCGAATGTTACGAGCCCCTGGATGGCGAGCCGTTGGCTGTGCGCTTGCAGGCCATGCAGCAGGCCGTTTTTTGGGGAGAGGAGCTATACAGCGACCTGTCGGAAGCCGCCCAATTGCGCTATCACTTTTGGAAACAACTGCGCCCCGAACGCATCGAAGAACGGAAGTACGAGTATTCGGTGACCATCCGTGATACTTACCGCTGGGAACTGACGGTCAATTCGAAGGGGCTGTTTTACAAGGACTTGACGCCGATGTATGGCCAGCAGCCGGGGCAGGTGTACGAGCAATTGTTCAGCGATTTCTGGTTTTACGGGCCATTAATGCCCATTCCCGACCTCGACGACCGCAAGTGGGCGGTGTCTCAAATCCGCAATGCCTTTTTGCAAATTGGCCCCGTTTCACAAAAACATTTCGAGCTGTTTGAATACCCCAAACTGCCCATAGACCGCTTCTGGGAGGAAGGCGACCACAACGCCAAGGACTTCGTGAACATGCGCTATTTCGGCATCGAAGCCGGCAGGACGAACTGGCATGATGGCCTTGTTTATATCAGTTTTATCTCGTTCGAGCGGCTGCTGGCTGACCCGAAACCCCTGGAGCGGCTTATTTCACCTGCCATTCAGGCGGAGATTTCAGGGCATTTGTCAGACAGGCATAAAAAACAGCCACGGGAGGAACCCGACCCGACGAAGGCCCGCATGAAGCAGATGTACATGGAAAATGGCGGCATGCACCATTACATCCTGCGGGAACATGGCGACAGCTACGTCCCGAACCCAGTTGATGAATTCATCTGGCGGCGGGAACTGCTGGACAAGATGACCCAACGCCTGGAAACGATTGACCACTATTCGGGCTTGAATTACATTGCTGCCGTGATGCGCTACCACGGCGTGCCCGATGTCGAGGAACAGTTCCTGAAAGCTGCCGCCACGCCGAACCTGAAGGCCAGGCAGGCGATTGCGCAGGTACTCGACGAGCAATTTCAAAGTGAAAAAGCTGTGGACGTGCTGCGCTCCCTGCTCCAGTTCGAGAACGAGGAAAGCTATTGGAGGGACTACGTTTTCAGTTCGTTCGGCAGGATGCGGCAAAACCGGGCGGTGCAACGTTTCATCATCCAGTGTCTGCGGGGCGATCATGAAATCCATTTCAAAAAAGCCGTCGATGTGCTGGTGCTGTGGGGTATGAAAGGCGATACTGCACTGATGGACAGGCAGTTACTGTTGAGCCTGAAATGGGAGGATGCCTGCGCTGCCGACCCTGATTTCAATCAAAGTCTGTCCAAAGTCATCCGAATCATCGAATCATAAAACGACAAAAACCAACCATGGGAATTTTCGTCAAATTCATTGCGGCGGGCCTGCTACTCCTGTTTTTTGCCAGTTGCTTTCGCAAAAAAAACGCTGCTCCCAACCTGTCGGACTGGCTGGAAACCAACTATCCGGGGCGCTTCCAGATTCTAAGTACGCAGACGGACGACGCCATCCGCAACCTGAGTTTTAAAGTAAAAAAATCGCTCGTGGCGGAGAAGGCCGACACGATGGTGCAGGCCCTGCTGAAATGGGATGCCCGGCTGGCAGATTTGGGGCTGACAAAAGCGGATGTGGACGGTGCTTTCGCTGGCGCTGCACGGGAGTTGGCGGACGCTAATTCGTTATTCCGGGCAGTGAAAGCAGCGGGTTTTGAAAATGCGGCTACCAGCGTGTTTAACTGGACGGCCACCATTCTGATTTTTGCTGAACCCACGCCCGCCCACCGCCGCCAAAGCCTGGCACTGGCTGAAAAAGCCTTCTCCCAATGGCAGCGGGAGACTTCATACGACCTGGCTGTCATTTACGTGGAGCCTGACGATTTCGGGAAGCATTTTCAGGACATAGTTCCGGTATCGTTTTGGGCGCAGCACAGCAGCGAATACCAGCCCCGCTTCCTGTTTCAACTGACTTGTCCCAATTCCCGGCAGTTTGTGGCGGCTGATTTGGAGGGCGAATGGAATTTTAACATAGACAGCAACCGCTACAACGAATACTCCGGCCAGGTCCGCAGTGCGGTGGAGGCTTGGGCCCCAAAGCACGTGAAACAGCCTTTCACGATGCTTTCAATTGCTGAAATTGAGCAGACCGGGCACGACCCGGCGGTTATTACTTTCAGGTTTCCTTTTGTGAAAAAAGCCACCGGTGAGGCTGCCGCAAATAGCTTTGAAGAGGAGCCTGACGGCTACATTGTTGCTGATTACGATGTGGACAACGGGAAAATGGGGGATATGAAAATAAGCGAAAATTAATGTGTCAAGTGCAACAACGGATGGTTTTGGCAATGGAAATATTATTCACCCAATTCTTCTAAAAACTGAGCTACAAGTTGCTTTGAAATTCGAAAATCAGTTTCCATCATTTTGTCAAAAATGGGACGGGCGGCTTCAATCAATCCCCGCTGTTTGAGACTTCCTATGAAGCCCAGGGTGCCGGTAAATGAGAGCCCGACAGATTGGGCAACCTTGCGGGCACGGAGGTCGTCGATGATGAGAAAGCAGTCCTTAATTTCAACAGCGAGTGCTATGGAGCTTGCTTCACCGGGGTCAATGGTTTCTTCCAAAAGTTGCTGAAAAGAATGATTGACAGGCGATTGTACTTCCATCCAATCGGGAAGCGGCTGGCCAAATTCGTCGGCTACGATTTGGGTTACAATAACGCTGTCATAAGCAGCTTCCAAAAGAGAAAGCTGTTGGATTTTATCAAGAATTATCAGGCAGGAGGTGTCGGAAATTACTACTGTTTCCATGCATTACGGAGGTCAGATTTGAAATCCTCAATGGAAGGGCTGAAAATGGAAAAACCATACTTGCCCATAATCTCGATGAAAGCTCGCTTGGATAATCCGGCTACCTGTGCTGCGTGCCCGAGGGAAAGTTTGCCCCGTTCATAGAGTTCTCCGGCCAAGATGACCCTTGCGTCGAACTCCGAAACTCCAGACAAAGCAGGAATCTGAATTTGTATGGCTTGCATGTTTCAATTTTAAAACAAAAGTAATTGATTTTGTCAAGACTTTAAACAACGTGGAAAGCATAGCTAAATCAACCTATTTAACTCATATTTATATGCGATACCTCCTCGGCCCGGAACTATTTTGGCTGCTCGTTTACGGCGGCGCCAACCTGCTGGCGAAGGCCAACGTGCCGCCCACCAAGCCGGTGGATGATTTCGTCGAAAACTGCTGGTTTTTGGTCCCCCTGCTGGCCTTGCTGACTTTCGCCCTGTGGTGGGTGCCTCAGGTAGAAAAAAACTGGTTGTTGCTGCGGGTTTGGATTGCCTGCATCCTGGGCGGGCATTACGCCCTTGAAAAGGCGATGAGCGCTTACAGTACGCAGGGGCCGGGCATCGGGATGGGCTACCTGGCAGGGATGCTTTTATTAATCATGATACTGATTGCCGGGACGGTGGTAGTGATAGTTGGCCCGGTGGCGAGGAAGATATTTTAGCGGGTTTCGGCAACAGGAAAATTACTTCCATTATAGACAATCGTCATTAAAAGTCATTGGTCATTGAAGTCATTTTATTGAAAGTCAGTGACTTAGGATTTTGTCCCAATCAATTTTAAATGTGACTATCTATAAAACCTTTGCCCTATGTTGTACATCATGCCATTGGAGCATTTCATTTTAGCTTTTGTACTCAGCACGGTCTTGGGGTTGGGTTTGCATTTTTTCAAAAGAAAAAAATCATCGAATATGAGACAATCCCTTTTCGAAGAAGAAGCCGGTTTCATCCAAAACCTGAAAACCGCCACCGGCAAGGCTCTCCCGGAGTGGTTTGCCCTCATCAAAGGAAGCGGGGAAAAGGGCTTTCTCGACATCCGCAGGTGGCTGGTGGAAACGCAAAAACTGGCGACCTCACCTGCCACCACCATCGCCCAATTGTATTTGGAAGACCAGGAGCGGAAAGCCCCGAAGGTCTGGTTCAGCCAGGGAGGGCGGGGCGGCGATTTCAGCTACGAAAGCGGGGAGGGCGGTTTCACGTCGTGGTGGGAGTTTGGCGGCGGCGATACGCTGGCCATCCTCTCCGTTCCGGTGCAGGAACATTGGGAAGCGCAGACGGGCATTCCCTTGGCGAAGCGGGCGGAGGTGCTGGAATTCATCGGCCGGGAGACGGTACGGCAACAGACGACGGGCGGGCGGGGGACGTTTGAAGTGCAGGAGGGTATTATTTTGATACGGGTGCAATAAGGTGTTCTTTAAAACAAATCGTCCATAGTGATTACGTTGTCCACCAGGCCGAGGGATTGTTGGTTTTTTACCAACCCAAAAGTTGTAATCAGCGTAAGGAAAACCTGCTTTTTTGTCCCACTGGTACGGCGGAAAACGCCGAGCCTCCGGCGCAGCTTTTCGGCTGTTTCCTTACTTAATACCACGTCGTCAATGTAAAATTTTATCTCACAGAGGTTAATGGCGTTGTCGTTCCGGTCAATCAGGAGGTCAATTTGAGCACCCTCATTTTCATCGTCGCCTTTTGCCAAAAAACTAAACTGTCTGGTATGGACACCGGCAATGCCAAGCGCTTGTTTTAATTTTTCGATATGCTGGAAACATACGTTTTCAAAAGCATAACCACTCCACGACCTCCATGATTGGGTTTGGCTAAGGGTGTCCCAGCGTCCTGCTTCGTTGGAAGGGATGTCCTTTATGAATTTCAAATAGAAAAGGGAGTAATAATCAGTCAGGCGGTAAAGCGTATCCTTTTTCTTTTTTCCGAAAGGCACATAGGAAGAAATAAAGCCGGACAATTCGAGTTCCTGCAGAGCTGTACTCAACCCACCCCCGTCTTTTGTTTTGGTGGCCTGCAGGATTTCAGTACGGCTCAACCCTTTCCAGGAAGAAGAGAGCCTGTTTCAGTACTTCTGTTTCTTGCTTTCTTCCTATCATTTGTAAACTATTTGTAGCGGAATGTGGCCAAAAATAGCCAGATTCCGCAACTTATCGCTCATTAAACTTGCGGAAAGTAACCAAAAAATGATGGATTCCGCAACTTATTGCAACCTAAAGCTGCGAAAAGTGGGTGAAATGGCAATAGCTGGCAGGTCATTGCTTAAAAAACATCGCAAAATAACTTCCCTCGCTTCATTTCCCATTTCCCCCCGCTCATTTCAAATCTGCACCGGGTCGTTTTCAAAAAATTGGCAGTCACTGTACGCTTCTCCATCTTTGGCCCATCAAACAATTTAATTCAGTTCAAACCATTTACAAAAGTTTACAAAATGAGCCAGACAACCCAATGTGACATCTATCAATCCCTGAGCGACTTCATGAAAATGGCCCCGAACTTCGACGGCCAAACCAGACAGGAAATCGAATCCTTCTTCGCATGGTGCATGGAAGGCATGGACACGGATTCTGAAAAACTCCTGGCCACGCTTTTTATCAAGGCCCTCAACAAAAAAATCAATTCCGAATCCATCGGCGAAAACATCTACCTCGGCAAATATGAAATCTCCCAAATCCAGTTGTTCGACATTCTGATTGACAAATTTCCCTTCGTAAAATACAGCCAGCACATCACCAACAGCGCCATCGTGGAGGAAATGCGGGGCAGCCGGGAAGTGACCATCATGGACATCGGCATCGGGCTGGGGACGCAGGTGCTCAACATCATCGAAAAAGCGAAAAGCCTGGACGGCCTCGAAAAACTGCATGTCGTGGGCATCGAGCCGTTCGGCGATGCGCTCGCCAAAGCGGAAACCACCATCCTGGGCAGCAACGGGAAAGTGCCTTTTGAAATCACCTTCACCGGCATCCACGATTCCGTGGAAAAAGTGGATTTCTCAACCATCCCAGTGCTCGGCGGCAAATTCATCGTGAACGCCTCCCTCGCCCTGCACCACATCCAGACCGAACAACAGCGCAGGGAGATTATCGCCAAAATTAAATCGTTGAACCCCAGCGCTTTCGTTCTCATTGAGCCAAACGTCAACCACTATGAGACGGATTTTTACCGCCGTTTTAAAAACTGTTACAACCATTTTTACAGCATTTTCCAGGTGATTGACCGCATTGAAAATATCAGCAATAACGACAAAAATGCGCTGAAACTCTTTTTCGGAAGGGAAATCGAAGACATCATCGGCAAAGAAGATAAAGACCGCTTTGAAAAACACGAGCCTGCGACGCATTGGATTGGCCGCCTGAAAGAGAGCAATTTTTCCATTAAAAATGATTTCCTGCAATCACCCGTAGAGGCGGGTTGCGGCGTGGAAATCGCTTACCACAAGGAAGGCTTTTTGGGCTTCACGCATGGCGAAGAGACGGTTTTGGCGGTCATTTATGCCAATTGATTAAGATTGGATGCTGTTTTAAGTCAAAAAGTTTTTTGGCGAAAGACCTGTCAACAGTACTGTTGACAGGTCTTTGGTTTTTTAATTTACTGGGGAATTCAATTGAAATTCAGGGAATAACTCAATGTTTTCCGACACTTTGCCATTGCTGAAGGCAACCTGCAACATCACGTATGAAGTCACGTTTGGCAGCCCTCATGATGTAGCAGTTTGCCTTCAACAATGACAAAGCAGGACGGAAAACATCGGTTAAGAACTACACTCCAAATAACCGGCAGCAATGTTTCGCCAGCCAAAAGCAAATGGCCAACGGCCAACAGCCTCCCCGCTTCATTCCCCATTTTCCCCCACTTATTTCAAATCCGCACCGGGTCGTATGCTAAAAATTGTTCTGCTGGCCTGCCCGCCCCCATCTTTGGTTCATCAAACGAAAAATCAGGGCAGCAATCAGCCCTGGATTCGTGAAACAAATTCAAAATCAATCTAAACCACTATCCATGAATAACTCATTTTTCAACGATACTTTGCAAAACGCCCCGGTCCGCATCGCCCCTGCCAAAACCACCGCCCGCTTTTTCCTTGACAAAAACGAACAGCCCGAAGACGTGGATTATTCCATCAAAAAGAAAGTGACGGACAGCCTGATGAACGAGGATTGGAACCGCTACCCGACCGCCGATAACAGCGACATCGAAGCGCTCGTTGCCAACTACTGCGGCCTCGGCACGGACAACATCGTCCTCGGCCCCGGCTCGGCCAGTTTCATCACCACGCTGCTCAATTATTTTGCACTGAACGGCAAACGCATCGTCATCGCCCAGCCGACTTACACGCTGTTCGACTACCACTGCAAAACATACGGCATCGCTTACGAACCGTGGATGCTGACCGAAGATTTGGAGTATGATTATGAAAACATGCCCACCCTGGGCGAAGGCTCCGTGCTGATAGTGACGACCCCGAACAACCCGGTAGGCAACACCATCAAACAGGAAAAGCTGGAGCAAATCCTTGCTCAAAACCCCAACTCCTTCGTCATCGTGGACGCCGTGTATGCCGAATTTGCCACGGTGGATTTTACGCCGCTCGTCCGCAAATACGAGAACCTGATTGTCTTGCGCTCTTTTTCAAAAGCCTTTCCGGTGGCGGGTTTGCGCCTCGGGTACCTCTGCGCTGCACCCCAAACGGCTGCCGTTGTCAGGAAACTGATGCTGATGTTTTCCATCAACCAGTTCACGCTGGCTTTCGCACGGGAAGCATTGTTCAGCCGGAGGTTTATGGAGCGTTCGCGGGAGCGGGTCAACGACCTCATCGCCGAGCGGGAATGGATGTACCGGGTGCTGAATTTCCGATTCGACCGGCAGGTGCTGAAGGTGTTCAAGTCGGAGGGCAACTTCCTGCTGGTGCGCATTTTCGACGATGCCATATTTGCAAAGGCTATGGCTGATTTTGAAAAAAATGGAATCAAAGTGTTGAATACCTCCCCGTTCCCGCTGCTCAAAAACACCTTCCGGGTGTCTATCAGCTCGGCGGAGGAAAACGAGTTTTTCCTCGATAGCCTGCGGGAAAGTTTGATGAAAACAGCCCACCGTCAGCAGCAGGGAATGGAAATACAAGGCTATTTTCCAAAAGTCAACGAAACGCAGTATCAACTGGCAAGGGCGTAGTAACGTCGGCTTTAGCCGGCGCACGTTTCGTCGGCTAAAGCTGACGCTACATTAAATCAACAACCAATGACAAATATCAAAACCAAAATTGACGAATGGGAAGTCCGTGACCTCGAAGACAACGGCGTGCTGAAAATTTATGTCGAGCAAAACACGGAGATGGGCAATCGGGGCTTGCCGGGCATCCAGGTTTGGTACACCATTGCCGGCGGCACTTCAATTGTAAACTACGAGCCGAACCATGTGGAGAAATGGGCATACCAGGCACAAAAAGCCAATGAATCCGAATATTTAATTACCGATAATTCATGGATATATTATGAGGATACTTTTATCAAAAACAGCCTTGTAATTGGTGATGAATTAAAGGCTAAAATATCGGTAAAAGTACGCAGTAATAAAGAGCCAATCACCAAGGAATATAAGCTGCCATTTACCATCGATGCGAATAACGGGTTCATTCATTAAATTCGTTGATTTTCAGAAAGTTAGATCATGGTTATTTTGAAAATCACCATGATCTCGTTTTTCAGGCAAATGGAAATGTGGCAATTAATTTAACCCGTTATTAGCATCATTGGATAATCCTTAAAATAAACCTCATGGTAGTCATTGGAAATATTGTGCTGGCCATAGCCTCATTGGTTTTCTATCTGCTGGCGAAAGAAGTTCTATTTACCAAAATGCCCGGCGGCGATGCAGGGGTCGGTTATGCCTGGGCACTCATCATCGGAGTATTGGTTTTTTCCATTTGCATGGCGGTAGTAACCGCCATCGTCGGAAGCCAGGGAGGGTTTTCGTGGGTAGGTTCTCCCGGCGGCAACAGGTTTTTGCTCGTCCTGGGTGGGTTTGTCTTGATAATGGTGGGCAATGGCTTTTTTATGGCAGGGGAAGGCTTCGGTGGCCTGCCCAATTTTATCCGGAAAATATTTACCGCAATACCTGCTATACTACCACCATTGCTTATCATTTGCGCTGCTGTTTTACTGAATGCAGACCGCTCGGCAGTGCCTGCGTTTACTTATAAATTGCCCATATATCTTGGGTTTGTCAGCGGCCTATTGGCGGTTGGTTTTATCCTGTCGCAAAACGCCCGCAACGCCGCTGCCGTCAGGCAGTCGAATATTGATTTTGAGGATAGGAACCACCAAAACCACCTCAATAATATTGACTCTACGGACGTGATGAAGAACGGCGTATTCCTTTACGTTTACACCGATGCGAACCATGATAAAGACGTGCGGGAGCGGGCATTGGCGAAACTCAAAACCCGCCCCGACTGGCAGGAGGAACTCGTGCGCCGCCTGCAAAACGACTGGGCGCCCGAAGCTTTCACCTTCCTCGCCTCCAATGAGGTGGACGACAAAACACTGTTCCCCGAAGCTGTGAGACAAGGCGTCCTTATTCAAGCCAGGTTAATCAGGGAGAATATCCGGAAATGCCGTGATACTTATGATTTGTATGCCGGCAGGTTTACCTGGGAAGTGGAAAGAGTACTGCGCACAGTGGACAAATTCCAGGGCATGGGCGTGGACTACCGCCCGGCCGTGCAGGAAATGCGCAACGCCCTGGACGAGCCGACGAATTTTGAAAAGCCTAAACTCTCCGCAAAAGGTATTTTGGATAAGTGGCTGAAAAAGCATTGAAAGCAATGGTTGGGCTTTCGCCGGATAAATATTGTAGCGCCTACGTTTCAATTAAATTCTGCTACGCTTCGGGCAGAAAAACTCCGCTTCCTTTCCCTTTAGCACTACCTTCGCCACATGCGCAAGCTGTATCACATATTGATGTTCATCGGTTCTCTATTTGGTTGGGCAGCAACGGGTTATGCACAGCCGAACCAATTCCTGGAAATATCGTACTTCGACGACGTGCCAGGATTGAGCGGCGTTAGTATCCTGGATATTTTGCAGGACAAAGTGGGCTACCTCTGGGTGGCCACCTCCAACGGCCTGTGCCGCTACGACGGTTACACGTTCAAGGCTTTCCGCCATGTGCCGGGCGATTCGACGAGCATTGGCCACAACCAGGTGATGCATATTTTGGAGGACACAAACGGCGACCTTTGGCTGGCCCTTGGCAGGAACGGCGTGAGCCATTACAACAGGGCAACGGGGCGCTTCCGCAATTACCCCTTCACCCATAAACTCAAGCCCTCGACAGCCCCTGTTGTCGGGTTGTTTTTGGATAAACAGGACAGGCTCTGGGCGGGTGTGGGCAACAATGGTGTTGTCCATTTGGACACAAAAACAGGGGATTTCCGGCAATACGACCTCGTGACCGCCGAAAACTCGCCCCACTGGAACAAAGAGGATGTGCCGAGCCTCAATACCGGCTACCGCTTTTTTCAGGACGAGGCCGACAACCTCTGGGTCAGCACCACCGGCGATTGTTACATTTTTAACCCAAAAACTGGCGCATCCAAACCGTGGCGGCCGGGCAAAAAATTGCCCCCGGATGCCCTCTACACCGACCATGCCTACTCGCTTTTCCCCGAAGGCAACCTGCTTTGGGTGGGCGGCTGGGGGAGTGCCTTGCGGCGTATTGACCGAAGCTCGGGTGAGTGCCGCCAATTCATGTTCTACCCTGGGAAGCCCTTGGTTTACACCAACATAGTAAACGACTTTATTCCAAAAAGCACGGATGAGTTCTGGGTTGGAAGCCAGGAACGGGGCCTGGGTATTTTCAACAAAAAAACCGAGCAGTATTTCTGGTTCTCCGAACACCCGGAACAGGTAGTGGGCGGCCCGGTGCCCGTCGCCATAGGGGAAATGGCAACGGATAAACAGGGAAACAACTGGACCGTGGCCGATGGTAAATTGATGCGGTTTCAGATGAAAGACAACCGCTTCCGTTTCAACAAAGTCAATACAAAAAAAAAGGCGGATTTCATCGTTTCACAATTGTTGGAAGACCGGGAGGGGCGGTTCCTGTTCGTCGGCACTCAATACGAAGATGGCCTGCACATCATTGATAAAGGGACAGGGAAAGAGCAGGTGTTGAAGTTCTGGACCGCCCCTTATGAAGGAGGCCCATTGCTCGTCATGGATTTATTGCAGGCACGGGATGGAACGGTTTGGGTGCTGACCCACCACACTGTTTTGCGCTACAACACCGCCACCCGCCAACTGGAGACACCCCCTCAGCCACCCGCCTACTCGGAGGGAAAAATATCAAATTTCTACACCAATTTCGCCGAAGACCCGTCCGGCAACCTCTGGCTCGGCACTGCGCACTTGGGCCTTATTCGCTTCAACCCCCGCACAGGCGAGAGCAAGCAGTTCCTGCCCGACGAAAACGACCCGAACACCATCGCCACCAACGTGGTCGGCTCGGTGGCGGTGGACGGGAAAGGCAGGGTTTGGTACGGCAGCCGCAACCAAACGGCCTACGGTTACTTTCTGTCCGATGAAAAAAGGTTCGTGTATTTGGACGCAGAAGGCAAGGTGACGGCCGACAGGGCCACCCTGCGGATGAACACATTTTTCGCTGCCCCCGATGGCGACATCTGGGCCTGCACCGAACAGGGAATCCTGCACTTTGACTGTTCGGGCGACCACCCACGGCTGCGAAAAAAATACACGGTGGCCGATGGCTTGCCCAGCAATTATGTCATACATGGGGTGGAAGACAAGCTGGGGAATTTTTGGGCGCTTACCCACAAATTGGTCAGGATTGACAAAAGGACGGGCAAAATCACCTCCTTCGGCAAAAAAGATGGGTACGACTTCTTGTCCCACCGACTCCATGTCGGCCAAAATGGCGACCTCAATATCCGAATGAACAACGGCTATGTTTCCTTCAACCCCGACGAAATCACCGCCGAACTGAACCCCGTGCCCATTGCTTTAACTTCCTTCAAAATTGACGGCGCCGAGCGGTACGAAGGCAGCGATATCTCGCCTGCCGGGCGGCTCGTTGTGCCGGCCGATAGCCGCTATTTTTCCTTTGAATTTGCTGCCCTCGACCTCACCCGTGCTGAGGAGCGGGAGTACGAGTACCGTTTGCAAGATTTCGACAACAAGTGGGTCAAATGCCAGGAAAACCGTTTTGTCAATTTCACGAACATACCGGCTGGGCGTTACAAATTTCAGGTAAAACCGGCTGATGGGGCCGATTCGGAAGCCCTCTCCGTGCCACTTTTAGTGCATGTGGCTTTTTATAAAACAAGCTGGTTTTGGGGGCTGGTTTTGTTGGGTTTATTGGCGGTGGCTTTTTCTTATTTCCGCAACCGGCAGCGCCAAAAGCAACAGGTGGCCGAGCTTTTGGGCAAAGCCCAACTCCTCGAAAAAGAAAAAGCCATCGTGCAGTACGAAAGCCTGAAACAACAGCTAAACCCGCACTTCCTGTTTAATTCACTCACTTCACTCGGGAGCCTGATTTCCATTGCCCCCAAAGAGGCCGCCATTTTCCTCGACAGCCTCAGCAAGACCTACCGCTACATCCTGAAAAGCAGCGAGCGGGAGACGGTGCCGCTGGTGGAAGAACTGAGGTTCGGGGAGACGTTTGTGAAACTTCAAAAGACGAGGTTTGGCGAGGGTTTGCAGGTCAAATTCAACGTGGGTGAGGAGGATTTTCACTGGAAAATAGTCCCCGTCACCCTGCAAAACCTTATCGAAAATGCCATCAAACACAACATCATTGACGAGGACGAGCCGCTCGTGGTGGATGTGACGGTGGAGGATGGCTACCTCGTCGTCCGCAATAATTTACAGAAGAAAAAATTCGTGGAAACGAGCAACAAGCGAGGTTTGAGCAACCTGCAGTCCTTCTATCGCTACCTGTCGGATAAGCCGATTGTGGTGGTGGAGGATGAGCAGTTTTTTACGATAAAAATACCTTTGATTTGAGTTCAACACGGAGGCAAGGAGGCACAGAGCAACAAAGAGTTATGTCAAACGCTGTGTCCCTCTATGCCTCAGTGCTACCGTGTTAAAAAATAAATGCCATGATAAAAGCCGTCATCATCGAAGACGAATCCCTCATCGCCCGTGAGTTGCAAGCCAAAATTGCCGCTGTGGCCGAAGATGTTAAAATCGTGGAAGTGCTTCCTAGTTTAAGGACCGCCAAAAAGTGGTTTTTGCAGAACGCCGAACCCGACCTGCTCTTCATGGACATCCAGTTGAGCGACGGGGTGAGCTTTGAGATTTTCGAGCATTTTGACCTGAAATGCCCCGTCATTTTCACCACCGCCTACGACGAATATGCCCTGCGGGCCTTCAAGGTCAACGGGATTGATTATTTGCTAAAACCCATTGACATGGAAGAACTTGCGAGTGCCATCGAGAAATTCCGGCGCCGGGGCGAAGGCCAGCTAAATCCGCCTGCCGACTTCCAGGAGCTGCTGCGGGCTATTCAGGCACCTGCCGCCGACCGGCCGGTTTTCAAGGAAAAATTCGTGGTCAGCGTCCGCAATACCTGGGTGCCGGTGAACACGAAGGACATTGCCTGCTTCATACGGGACAACCTGAACTACCTGCACACCTTCGGCGGCGAGAAGTACATCCTCGACTACAACACCCTCGAAGAGGTGGAAGAACTACTCGACCCCAAGGTTTTTTACCGGGCCAACCGCCAGTGCATCGTGAACATCGAGGCCATCCAGAGTGTAAAACCCCATGAAAATCAGAAGCTTACGCTGACATTGAAATCCCCCGCCAAGACAGAAGTGGACGTGAGCAGGGAGAAAGCGCCGACGTTTAAAAAATGGTTTGACAGGTGAATTAGTAAATTGGTGAATTGGTGAATTAGGAAGGCGCCCGGCAACCCAATTCCCAATTCCCAATTCCCAATTCCCCAATTCCCAATCATGACAACATCACAAATCAACCTCGTCAAAAAAAGCTGGCGGCTGCTGCGCCTCCTCCCGCCCGAACTGGTGGCGGATACTTTTTACAGTAAGCTGTTCCTCGACCACCCGGAACTGCGGCGGATGTTTCCCAAACAGATGGACGAGCAGTACAAAAAACTAGTGGACATGCTATCGGCATTGGTGGCAAGGCTGGACAACCTGGAAGGATTCCAACAGGAAATTGCGGACATGGCCAAGCGCCACATCGGCTATGGGGTGCAGCTCAAACATTATGCAATGGTGGGCGATGCGCTGCTATGGACCTTGGAAAAGGGCCTCGGCAGCGATTGGGACAAGGAGACTTCCGAGGCCTGGTTTGTGTGCTATACAACAATTGCGGAGCGGATGATGGAGGTTTGAAAAGGGAAGGCCAACTGGCGGCCTGCTCTACTTCCTGGCCGATGAAGCCCGTCCTTTGTTTTTTACCGATTTCGTGTCTGCCCTCCTAACTGCCCTCTTTCGTTATCTCATGAAAAATGGTTGTGGAAAAAGCCTGCCGTACCCGCCGCATGTGCCACTGCGCTCCAATACTTGCTGGAACTGTGCTTTACTTTTTTGGGAAGGGGGTTCTGCTTTGCGGGGCAGGGGAAGACCAGGTACAACGGAGGGGATTCTTTTATTTTTTGCTCCCAATGTAAATCCCCCTTCCGGTCAGCCCTTCTTTTTCGAATACCACGGTAAAACCGGCTTTGTCGAAAGCCGCCACCATCTGCTCATGGCTGAAAAGCCCCAACTCGTGGACTTCTTCAAAATACCGGATGCCCTCCTCCGTGCTGCCGACCAGGTAATGGAAATGCAGCACGGAGGATCCTGCTTTCGACCGGCTCCGGTTCATGCGGCATATTTTGAGGTCGTCGTTTTCATACGTCAATTGGTGGAGCGTGCCGTCCTGCCACTTTTCGGGCTCCATCCAGGGTTCTGTGATGAGGATGCCATTCTCGTGGAGATGGCCATGGAAACACCGAAAGGCGGCCTGTAACTTTTGGGATGTATTCGCATATCCAATAGCGCTGAACAGGGAGAGGATGGCGTCGTATTTTTTACCAAGATCGAAGTTGGCCATGTCGCCTGTGTAGTAGTTGCCATTCGGGTTTTTCAGCCGGGCAGCCGCCAGGAAATTTTCGTTGATATCAAGCCCGTCCACTTGATAGTCCCTGCCAAGGTAGGAGTGGTGGCTGCCCGTTCCGCAGCCCACGTCGAGTACAGATTTGCAGAGGGGGGCGTGGTGGTCCAGCCAGGATTTCACCACGGCGGCTTCCCGCATATAGTCTTTGTAGCTGTATAGGTGGTCGTATATATCGGCATCGTTTAGCGGCATGGCAAGCAGATAATGTCGAGGCGAAAAAAAAACTTAAATCTCGACCACCCCGTTGGGAGTGTCGATTATGGCTGTCAAGCTTACTTCCACCGCTGTATCGATTTCAATATCCACATCAAGGGCATGGATGGCCGGCTCAATCAGGAACGGGGTAGGGTGGGTCGCCTTCAGGGCTATCAGGTTGCAGCCTTCCGGCAGGGTATTGGTCGGATGGTCGGAACCCTGCCAGTTGATGATAAAAGGCAGCACTTCCACCTCCGGGGCGGGCAGGGGCAGCGAGAATTTCCAGAAGAGTTTGGTGCCATCGGGACGCCTGCGCTGGCCGCCTTTTATTTCGCCGAGGCGGGGGTCTATTTCCGTGAGGAAGTCCACATCTTTGTCCAGGTCGTTGGTGGACACGGCCCAGCGGGTTAGCCGGGGCCGCCCGATCAAGTCGAGGCCCATCCAATGCGGTGGTTTTACCTGCTTGTTGCTTTTGTCAATGGCGAGGATTTCGAGGTAGCGCCTGCTGCCGAGGTGGACGAGGGCGTTGTGGGTGCCCTGGCTCTTGTGGGTGCCGCCCTTGATGGGTGCGATGCCAAACTTTTTTTCGATGTCTTTGATAGCCTGGTCGAGGTCGGGGACGGCATAGACAAGGTGGTCAATTCTTTCGTTGGTATATCTCATTTTGAGGAGGGTACAATTGGTTTGATTAGTAGTTAAAAAGTGCGTACCAAGGTATTGAATTTTTTCTTAAAAAATGAAATTGCCCAGGCGAAACACATTTTGGCCGGCAGGAGGTTTGCGCAAGGATGCAGCAGGGCCGCATCCTTGCCGGAATCCGATATCGTGTAAAAACATGCCTTCTTGCTTTGCGGATTACTTTTCTTCGCTACATTTGGTTTTTTGGAAAGACATGAACTGATTGGCAGGAAATACATTTGACCTCCTATTCAAAAGAAAACAATGACCAACCCGATACCCAAATCCCTGGAAGAAGTCCATGCTACCGTGGACACCCAGAAGAAAGGTTTTTTCAGGAAACTGCTCGCCTATATGGGGCCTGCTTACCTCATTGCAGTTGGTTACATGGACCCCGGCAACTGGGCCACCGACATCGCCGGCGGCAGCCGTTACGGCTATGCGCTGATATGGGTGCTGCTCATGTCCAACCTCATGGCCTTGTTGCTGCAAAGCCTGAGCACCCGCCTGGGTATCGTCAGCGGCAGGGATTTGGCACAGGCATCGAAGGAGACCTACAACCGCCCCACCAATTTCGTGCTGTACCTGCTGGCAGAAATTGCCATCGCCGCCACCGACCTGGCCGAAGTGCTGGGCATGGCCATAGGGCTTCAACTGCTGTTTGGGCTGCCGCTGATATGGGGCGTCCTCCTTACTTTCCTGGATACCATCGTGCTGCTCTTCCTCATCCAAAAAGGCATGAGGGTAATGGAGGCCTTTATCCTCGCACTTGTTGGTATCATCGGGCTGGCCTTTTTGGTGGAAATGTTTTTGGCGAAACCGGAAATGAGCGTCCTGGTCACGGGCTTCATCCCAAGCATCCCCGACGATACGGCACTCTATATTGCCATCGGTATCATCGGGGCTACGGTAATGCCCCACAACCTCTACCTCCACTCGTCGCTGGTGCAGTCCCGCAAGTTCACCCGCAATATGGTGGAGACGAAGGCGGCGCTCAAGTTCAACCTCATTGATTCGGCCATTGCCCTCAACCTGGCATTTTTTGTAAATGCCGCCATCCTGGTACTCGCAGCTGCCACGTTCTACAAGGCGGGCATGTTCGAAGTGTCGGAAATACAGGATGCGCACCGCTTCCTGGAACCGCTGCTGGGTTCCAACCTGGCACCCATTTTTTTCGCCGTGGCCCTCATCGCCGCCGGGCAAAGTTCTACTCTCACTGGTACCCTCGCCGGGCAGGTGGTCATGGAAGGCTACCTCAACCTGCGCATCCAGCCCTGGATACGGCGGCTCATCACCCGCGCCGTGGCCATCGTGCCCGCCGTGCTGGCCATCAGTATTTTGGGCGAAGGGGTGACCGGCGACATGCTCATCCTGAGCCAGGTCATCCTCAGTTTGCAATTGGGCTTCGCCATCATCCCGCTCATCCATTTTGTCAGCGACCGCAGACGGATGGGTAAACTGGCCATTGGGCTGTTGGTAAAAGTGTTGTCATGGCTGGTGGCCCTAATCATAGTCGCTTTGAACGTGAAGTTGGTCATTGATGAAATAGCTGGCTGGATCACGGCTGCCGAATCGCCCTTCGTGCTCTATGTTACCGTGGTGCCGTTGGCCCTGGGTGCAGGGGTGCTGTTGCTCGTCGTCACCCTTACACCCTTTGTAAAGTCCATGCTCCAGGAGCAGAGGACACACCTCCACGCCGAGCCTGGCAAGGTATCCGTGTTTGAAAAGAAGGAGTTTAGAAAGATAGCCGTCGCCATTGATTTCAGCGACATAGACGGGCATACATTGCGCTATGCCATTTCCATGGGGGCACCTGGCACCGTTTACCTGCTCATCCACGTCGTCGAGTCGGCAGGCGCAATCTTACTCGGGGATGAAATCAGGGACAAGGAGACCAGCGACGATGCCGAACGCCTGGAACATTATGCCCGTGAAATGAACGAAAAAGGTTTTAAGGCAGAAACTTACCTGGGTTTTGGCAACCCCAAATCGAGCATCCCGAAGGCCGTCCAGGACTTTAATGCCGATCTCCTCGTGTTAGGGGCACATGGCCACCGCCTGTTCAAAGACCTCATTTTTGGCACCACCGTCGATTCCGTCCGGCACAGCGTGAATATTCCGGTGTTCATTGTACGGGAAGAGAATTGATGCCGGGGCAGTTACCCCTACCGCCCATCCGTTGCAATGGGCACAATGCTGTCAGCCATTTTCCTCCTGGCGTTCTATGAACTCCACTGGCACCGCCTCTACCAGCCAAATCCCGTTTTCTGATCGGTAAAATAAATGCCCGGACCGGTGCATTTTCCCCGCCATTATTTTCAATACGACGGCTTTCCCATGCCTCCCACCCACTTTCGCAGCTGTTGCTTTGTCGGCTGACAGGTGGACATGATGGCGCTTTCCTTTGTGCAATCCCAGCTTATGGATGGAGTTCAGGTTTTTGGTCGCTGTTCCGTGAAATAGCAGTTCTGGCGGCACAACCGGTTTCAAACCAAGGTCAACCCGAACTGAATGGCCCTGGTTCGCCCTGATCATGGTGCCATCGGCAGAAAGGGCAAAACGCTGCTTGTCGCTGGTCTCCACGACCTTGGCGAGCAATTGCGGATCAATTGGATAGCCATTTTGGTTCATTTTTTCAAGCAGATCCGTTACTTCGGCCCATCCATTGGCATCGAGGGCCAGCCCGATCTTTTCGGGCCGGTGGCGGAGCACAAGGGAGAGGAATTTGGAAAGGCGGATGATATCTTTCATAAAAATAGCTTTGCTGGTTAGCGGATTGATTGACAAGGCTGAATTTAGGATGTGGAGGCCTTACGGGGTCACTTGAAGTATCTATTTAGCGCCTCCCGCCTTACTCCGCCCCTGACCCCTAAAGGGGAACCACATTGGGAAGTTCGTAGATAGTTGCCGATTTGGTTCCCCTTTAGGGGTCTGGGGCGGAAAAGAGAGCTTATTTACTGACTTTTTACCGCTAAATAAATGCCACTTCAAGTGACCCCGTAAGGCCTTTCAAATTAGCGGGGCACTTCAAGTGACCCGCTAATCCCGCCGCTCATTTTCACAATTTTTGTCAAGGGACGTAAAAAGCTGCCTCCAAAGTTCCCGGCAACCCTTTAGCTTTTCAGCAAATTTCAAAACTTGTTTGATTTTCAGGCAGCATGGTAGTTTCAAATTCTCCCCGCTTTTGAAACATCAATGGCCCGATTCCGTCAAACCCACCGTCCGGGCGAATAAATGGGTTTTCCTATATTCGCCGCTGGTAAGGATTAGAGAAATCCTGGAAGTGTTCAAGCCTATCCCGGCATGTTGTTCGATTCCTTGTTTCTCCATCACAAGACATCACGTAAATGAGCAAGAGAAAGCCAGCCAGTAAACGCACCGCCCAAAAGTCTGCACCCTCAAAAACAAGCGGATCCTACGATCCGTCCAAATGGCTCGACCGGGCCTCTGTGGCCACCGAGCAGGATTCATTTTACAGGAAAATCTTCATGGCGCTGGGGGCAGTAGTCCTGCTGGCCACGATTGTGCTGGCACTTGGCAGCGGCATCAACGGCGACGATGAGTACCAGGACGACTACTCCGCCAAACTGGTCAGCTACTACTCCACCATGGGCGCCGACACCTCCGCACTCCACATCCCGAAGGGCAACATGCAGTACTACGGTGGCTTTTTCGACATCGTGACCGGTTTCACCAATAAAGCCCTCGGCCTTACGGTAAAAGATGCCGCCTACCACGACGTGCGGCATGTTTTCAATGCTGTTTTCGGCTTCGTGGCTATGCTGTTTACTGCCCTTTTTGCACGGGAAATCGGTGGCTGGCGGGCGGGTATCCTCACACTGGCGTTCATGTTCCTGTCGCCCCGCTTCCTGGGGCACTCGCTGATGAATCCCAAGGACATCCCCTTCGCAGCAGGCTACATCATTGCCATCTACTACATGTCGTTGCTGTTCAAAAGCCTGCCGAAATTCCATTGGAAACTGGCGCTGGGCGTGGCGCTCGGCATGGCGCTGGCCATAGCCACAAGGGCGGGCGGCTTAATCCTGGTTGGCATTTTTGGCCTGTTTGCCGGTCTTGATTTTTTGATGAAAAACGGCATTGGCGGCCTATTTAAGGATATAAAGCAGGTTGGCGCTTATGCTGCAAGCGTCTTGGGTATTTCCCTGGCGGGCTTCCTCATCGCCATCCTGTTTTGGCCTTATGCCATGCAGGATCCCATCGGCCATCCCCTGGAGGCCCTGGGCGAATTTTCAAAACTGGGCGTGAAAATCAGGGTGCTGTTTGGCGGGGAAAACCTGATGTCGGACGATACGCCCTGGCACTATGCCCTGCAATGGATATGGCGGACGATCCCGCTGTTCACGTTGTTTGGCTTCCTGGGGGCCATTGTGCTCCTAAAAAAACTGATGGAACGCTACCAGCCGCTGCCTGTGCTGCTGGCCATATTTGCAGCGGTATTCCCTGTTTTTTACATCATCGCCAAAGACAGTATCCTGCATGACGGGTGGCGCCACCTGATGTTCGTCTATCCGACGATGGTTGTGACCGCATCGCTGTTCTGGCTGATGGTGGAAAGCATGTTGACCCAAAATAAAACCGGTAAATACGCACTGTACGCCGTGGTTGTGTTGATGATGCTGGAGCCGGCACTTTTCATCGCCCGGAATCCGCATTACCCCTATGTCTATTTCAACACGGTCAGCGGCGGCATCAGCGGTGCCTTCGGCAAATATGAAACGGACTATTGGGGGGTGAGCATGAAACAGGCCCTGGACTGGCTCGAAGACTCCGGTAAAATCAGCCCGGACATGCCGCAGCCGGTGACGATTGCCACCACCTTTTCCTACGTCTTCAACACCTATGTAAACAAAAAATACGGCGACAAAATACAGGTCAAATACGTGCGCTTCAACCAGCGCTACGAGACAGATTGGGACTATGGCATTTTCCCATCCCGCTACATCAAGGGGCCTCACCTTCGGGCGCATACCTGGCCCAATTCCCGCTCCATCCACACCGTGGATGCGAATGGGGTGCCGCTGTTGTCCATCGAACAGGGCGGCGGGCCTGTATTTGAGGCGGAGAAATCACTGAAAGGGCAAGACCTTCAGGCTGCCATCAATGGTTTTCAGCAAGAACTAACGCAGCATCCCGACAACGAGATCGCCCTGACCAAGCTGGCGATGGCCTACCTCAACACGAACCAGGCTGCCCAGGCCAAGGATGCCGCCGACAAACTCCTCCAGGTAACCCCCGACAACACTAACGGCCTGTTTTACCGGGGCCTCGCCTACTTGAACCTGGGCGATGCCGTGAATGCGGAAAAAGATTTGCGCCGTACTATCGAGGTGGAAGACGATTTTGGGACGGCCTATTATTATCTGGCACTTATCGAAAACCAGCGCAACGACATCAGCAGTGCGCTCGAACACCTGCAAAAGGCCATCCAGGCTGCCCCCAATTTCAAGCAGGCCTACGAACTCGGGGCTCAGATTTATGAGAAACAGGGGGATGCGCAAAGGGCACAGCAGTATCGGGCAGCGGCAGCGAAGCTTTAATGTTACCCATTCATGAACTATAAATTACTCTTTCCTACCTACCGCAACCGGTACCGGTTTATCAAAGAAAACCTCGAGCAGTTCGGCAGGCAGCACAAGTTTGCCAATGCCCTCAACCTTGGCACCGGAGAGGGCGACTACGACCCCATGATCGCATCCTGGTGTGGAAAACTCACGGCCTGCGACATCAACGAAAACGACATCGCCTTTGCCAAACAGATGAATGCCAACGTGGCCAACCTCTCCTACCAATGGGAGGATGCGCTAAACCTATCATTCCCGGAAAACACCTTCGACCTGCTCACCTCCGTTGACGTGATGGAACACGTTGGCCAACCCGAACGCATGACCGAAGAAATAGCAAGGGTGCTTCGCCCAACCGGACTGGCCTTTATCACCTTCCCACAGACCAATTTCCCCTGGACCTACGACCCGGTCAACCGGCTGCTGGGAAGGCGGGCCATCCCGCAGGGTGCTTATGCTTTTGGCCACGAATATCTTGTGGATCCTCAAAAATTCAAGGCTTGGGCCGGCAAGTACGGCCTGGAAGTACTGGTGGAAAAAAACCTGAGCGGCTACCTGGTGGCATTGTCGGAAATGTACTGGACAGGGATGATACAAAGGGTTTTTAAGGAAAACGCCGGCAATATTTCAGGGGCACAGGAAAAGAAGGTGAAACTGCGCCCCTCTTCAAGGGAGCCGTTGCTGGTGAAACTGACAGATGGCTTTATCCAAATGGATTTCGGGCTGTTCAAACACTCGAAATATTCAGTGGGGAAGGGTTTCGTAGTCAGGAAACGTTGACCTGCACCGAAGCCCGGTGGATCCCCTTGGCATAGCTACGTTTCATCAAACCTAAAATCTTCTCGTAAGCGGAGCGGTCGCTCCAAAAATCTACCTCTGTCACCTCGATGATCAGGATGGGAAATTCCTTTTCCGCCCTGAAATAATTAAAGTAGGCATCTTGCAGGGACTGCAGGTATTCCGGCTTGATGTCCCGTTCGTATTCCCGCCCCCGGCCGTGTATGTTGCGGATCAAATCCGGCACAGACCGGTGCAGGTAAACGAGCAGGTCGGGCTTGGAAAAGGTAGCGTTCAGCGTATGGAACAGGCGCTGGAACAAGCGGTATTCTTCGTCGTTGAGGTTGTTTTTGGCAAACAGGAGCGTCTTGATAAAATAGTAATCGGACACTACCAACTGGGGGAAAAGCTCCCGTTGCGAAAGTGTTTCCTGCAGTTGTTTGTGGCGCTCGGTCATAAAAAACAGTTCAACCGGGAAGGCATAGCGTTCCGGGTTTTTATAAAAATGGGGCAGGAAGGGGTTGTCTGTGAACTGTTCCAAAATCAACCGGCAGTTCTGTTCAGCTTCCAGCATCTTGCACAGCGTTGTCTTGCCGGCGCCGATGTTGCCTTCTATCGCTATAAAATGATGGGGGAAAGGGGGCATTTTAATGAGTGAATGAATGAGTGAATGAGTGAATGGCTCCAACTGCCTACTGCCCGCTGGCTACCGGCTCCAGGAGGATGACATCGAGATCATCCTCTGAGTCTTCGTAGAGTTCCTCAATGGTTTTTTTGAGGATGGGATGTACCAATTCAGGGGCAATTTCGAGCATCGGGATAAGCACAAAATTGCGGCGGTGCAACCGGGGGTGGGGGATGGTCAGTTCTTTGGTTTCCAAAATCAAATCGTCGTAAAACAGGATGTCTATATCAATGGGGCGGGATTCCCATTTGCTGCGGCGCACCCGGCCCAGGCTGGCCTCGATGTTGAAAATAACTTTCAGCACCTCCTTTGGGGATAGGGTAGTGGCCACTTCCAGGGCCTGATTGATGTAGTCGGGTTGATCTACCTCGCCCCAGGCTGCCGTTTCATAGAAGCTTGAAGTTTGTACGATCTTGCCCAACCGCTCCTGGATGAGCTGTTTGGCGGAAAGCAACGTGGCGATCCGGTCGCCTAAATTGCCGCCGGTGAGCAGGTATATGATGTGGGTTTGGGCCATAGCGGGGCAAATGTAACAGAATAGGCCATAAAATTTCAACCCAGGCAAATTCTATGATCCCATTTATTTTGAAAAATAGACCAATCGGTTTATTTTTGCCCCACTGTAATATTTCACCATGTCCAAATCGGAAAAAACAAGGCGGTTTATCGTGGAAAAAGCAGCCATCCTGTTCAACCAAAAAGGCTA
The DNA here is from genome assembly GCA_020636005.1 of Lewinellaceae bacterium. GTDB lineage: Bacteria > Bacteroidota > Bacteroidia > Chitinophagales > Saprospiraceae > UBA6168. Next base: position 16,039 of record JACJYR010000004.1, on the reverse strand, counting down.
CAACGGCACCTCCATGTCCGATATCATGGAAGCCACTGGCCTTTCCAAAGGCGGGATTTACGGCAATTTCAAGCGGGAAGGCCTCGACAAGAATGGCGTAAAGGAAGAAATTGCCATCGCTGCCTTCGAACATGCCGTGGACCAGGTGTACCAGGAAATTGGCGAAAGGACAGGTGTCATCGAAAACTCCCTGGACAAGCTGAAGGCCGTTGTTTATTTCTACCGGGAAAGGGTGCTGAACCCGCCGGTGGAAGGCGGTTGCCCCATCCAGAACACTGCCGTGGAAGCAGACGATGGCCACGGCGTACTCCGTGACAAAGTGGTAGAGGCAATCGCTGTTTGGAAATACCGCATCGTCCGCACCCTGGAAAAGGGTATTGAAAAAGGCGAGGTGAGGGCCGATATTGACAAGGACGAATTCGCCACCCTTTTCATCGGGAACCTGGAGGGTGGCATCCTGCTCGCACGCATCCAGCGCAGTGTTAAGCCTTTTGAGGTCATGTCGAGGCAACTGCTCAGCATGATTGAGAGTTTGAGAAACTAAAAGACCGATTGGTTTTAAACGTTTTGAATTTTTTAAAGACGAGTTTCGGGATAAACGGGCGTCCATTCAAAACCCAATAAGCAAAACTTATTTTCACCTATGACAGCGACCAAAAACATCGAAGTGTTGCCGGCCTTCCAGTTGGAAACCCTGCCGGAAAAGAAAAAAGAATACCCGTTTTACCTGCACCTGGTGAAATGGGCCTTTGCCACATTCGGGCATATTTTTCCAAAGCAGGCGGCGAAAGCTGCCTATTACCTCTTCAGTAAGCCACGGGTGCGTGCTGTCCACCGCACCACCGATCCGGTACTGGAAAGCGCCAGGCTTTTTGAAGTGCTATACGGCAAAATCATCCTCAAATGTTACGAGTGGGGCACCGGCGAAAAGACCATCCTACTCGTACATGGCTGGGAATCAAGGGGTACCGCTATGCGCACCTTTGTGCCGGGGCTGGTGGCGGCGGGCTACCGGGTCGTCGCACTCGACGGGCCGGCGCATGGAAATTCTTCCGGCAAGCATACCAACCTGCCCCATTTTGCAGGGGCCATCAAGGCCGTTATTTATCAAACAGGTGGCGTGGAAAGCATTATCACCCACTCCTTTGGCGGTGCGACGAGCGTTTTCGCACTTTCTCACCTGGACAACTCCATCCATATCGAAAAACTGGTGCTGATAGGCGTGCCTGCCAGCACCCGGCAGGTCGTTGAAGATTATGTGAAACTCATCAACCTACCCGCTGCCGCATCAAAATCTTTCCAAAAATTACTGCAATCAAAATCAGGGTTGCCGCTGAAGGAACTGGACGTCGAACAGTCGCTTGGGAAAGTGAATGTAGGCGAAGTGTTGATCGTCCACGACAAATTCGATCTTTCGGTCCCTTTTACTTCTGCTGAATCCATTTTTGAAAAATATGAACATACCAGCCTCCTCGTGACGCAGGGATATGGTCATTACAAACTCATGAAACACCGGGATGTCATCGACAGGGTAGTGGAGTTTGTAGCGGGGTAGCAGGTTCAACAACCTTTTTCGTAAACTTGCGCCCGGATGCGGCGGCGCCAGCCTATGCTTCCACTTCATCAACCCGCAGGAACTATGGACCTCGTGATGCCCAACTTTGCAAGTGCCGATACCTGGATGAGCCTGCTGACGCTCACTTTCCTGGAAATTGTGCTTGGCATTGACAATATCATTTTTATCTCCATCGCCGCCAACAAGCTGCCGCAGGACCAACAAAAGAAGGCAGCAAACATCGGGTTGTTGCTGGCTATGGTGCTCCGCATCCTTTTACTGTTCGGCATTTCAGCCCTCATTGCCATGAGCGAGCCCTGGCTGGTGATTGAAAACAGCTTTATCCACGCCGGCTTTTCCGGTCAGAGCCTCATCCTGATTGCGGGCGGTTTGTTCCTGCTCTATAAAAGCACCACCGAAATACACCACAAACTGGAAGGCGACGATCACCTCGGCGAAGCTGGCAAAAAAAGTGGTTTTGCCACCCTCAACAGCGTTATCCTCCAAATTACCGTCATCAATATTGTATTCTCCTTCGACTCCATCCTGACTGCAGTGGGCATGACCAACGGCCTTCACGGGGCACTGATAATTATGATCATAGCTGTCATCTTTTCGGTGGTCATCATGATGTTGTTTGCCGTGCCGGTGGGGCGCTTTGTCAATCAGCACCCCACCATCCAAATGCTCGGCCTGGCCTTCCTGATCATGATAGGGTTTATGCTCATCGCAGAAGGAGCGCACCTGGGCCATGTGGTCATAGCCGGTGCCGAGGTAGGCACGGTGCCGAAAGGTTACCTCTATTTTGCCATCGCTTTCTCCTTGTTGGTGGAATTCCTCAATATGCGGCTTCGCAAAAAGCAGAAACCCGTCCAGTTGCATGGTGTTGGGAAGGAAGCTGAGCAAGAGGGGATGTTTAGGATCGAAGAAGAAATAAAATGACTATTTTATTTTTAGAAAACCCTTCCGGTACTGGGGTTTCAAAATCAAAATAGAGAACTTATTTTTCATCGTTACTTAACTGATGTTGTTTGCGTGTTTGCGTGTTCGTTGTTTTATCTGCAAAAGCCGTTTGAACAAAAAACAGAAAGATCTTTTGATGAAAAAACTCACCTTTTATATGGGCATTGCCCTTCTACTGGCAGCTTGTAACAATGAAAAAAAGTCACCTTATCTTTCGGTAGAGGGCAAGACGATGGGCACCTATTATAAAATCACCTATCAGGACAGCCTGAACAGGGATTTTTCTGCGCCTATTGATTCGCTGCTCAAAGCCGTAAACCACGAAATTTCCACCTACGAGCCGAATTCCACCATTTCGCAGTTCAACCAGGCGGACAGCGTCTTCGATTTGGGATTGAACTTCGAGTCCTATTCGCAATGCATCGAACACCCGGCCAACTGCGGCCAGGTGGTCAACCGCCACTTTTACACCAACCTGCTGGCTGCCAGGGCAGCCCACGATCGCACTGACAAGGCCTTCGACCCCACCATCATGCCGCTGGTGAACTATTGGGGTTTTGGATACACGCCCCACAAGGCGGTGGAAAAAGTGGACAGCCTGGCCGTGGATTCATTGATAAAATATGTGGGCTTCGAAAAAATGAGCACCGTTGACGAGAACGGGTTTGCCGTGCTCAAGAAAAGCAGTCCGGGCGTCCAACTCGACTTCGGCGGCACGGGCCAGGGCTACGGCATCGACATCGTAGCCGAACTGCTCGAACTCAAAGGCATCAAAAACTACCTCGTTGACATCGGCGGCGAAAGCCGGGCCAGGGGCAAAAACCCTAACGGGGAATGGTGGACCATCGGCATCAACACCCCAAAATCTGATGCGGAAATCACCGATTTTACCAGGGTCATCCAATTGCAGGACATGTCGGTTTCCACCTCCGGCAACTATCGGAATTTCCACGAAATGGACGGCCAGAAGTACAGCCACTTTATCAGCCCTTTCACGGGTTTTCCGGAGAAAAGCAACCTGCTGAGCGCTTCTGTATTTGGAAAGGACTGCCTCATGCCCGACGCCCTCGCCACCGGCTTCATGGTACTGGGTTTGGAAAAATCGTTTACTTTGGCCTCCAGCCTGGAAGGTATCGAAGCCCTTTTTATTTATAGTGACGACCAAGGCAACCTCCAGGTAAAATATACCCCGGGCGTTGAAAAAATGTTCGTTACCAACTAATGAGTGAAGGATAGAATGGGTGAATAAAACCACAAGCCGTTCCCATTCTCTCATTCTCTCATTCTCTCATTCTTCATCCCCTCATCATGGAATTTACCTTAAAAAGAGACCTTTGTTTTTTTGACATCGAATCCACCGGCCTGAACGTGATCCGGGACAGGATCATGCAGATTGCCATTATCAAATATTTCAAGGATGGCCGGGAGCCTTCCGAACTGGAAATGCTCATCAACCCCGGCATCCCCATTTCGGAGGAGGCCATGAGCGTACATGGTATCTTGCCAAAAGACGTGGCCAACAAGCCCCTGTTCGCACAGGTAGCCCAGCAGATTTACGACTTCATTGGCGACAGCGACCTGGCCGGCTACAACATCAGCCGTTTCGATGTGCCCATGCTCATGGAGGAATTTGCCAGGGTTGGGTTGGATTTCGACGTGGACAACCGCCGTTTTGTGGATGTTCAGCGTATTTTTTATAAAATGGAACCCCGCAACCTCCGGGCGGCGTTGCGCTTTTACTGCAACAAGGATTTCGACGATGCGCACGATGCCATGGCCGACGTGAAAGCCACCGTGGATGTTTTTAAGGGCCAGCTCAAAATGTACGAGGGCGTGGACTATAAAGACGACGATGGCAATGTGACCCCGGCCCCTGTTTCGATGGATGTAAAAAGCCTCCACGATTTCACCCAGGACACCGGCACGATTGACGTGACGAACCGCCTGAAATACAACGAACGGGGCGAGGTCGTCTTCAATTTTGGAAAATATACCGGTGTGCCAGTGATGAAAGTGCTGGAACAGGAATTCCAGTACGGACACTGGATTTTGAGCAAGGATTTCTCCGTGCAGGTGAAGCGCATCGTGAAAAACCTGATGAAAGAATTTGAGAAAAACCAGCGGTAGCAACTTTGCCACCGCCCGTTCACCCTTATTTCCAAATAAAAGTTTTGAAATCATGGCAACTGAAAGAAAACTGGCCCGTTCGAGTAAAAACAAGATCATTGCAGGCGTTTGTGGCGGCCTCGCTGAATATTTTGGCTGGCAACCTGACAACATGCGCATCTTCTACGTGCTGGTTTCCATTTTCAGTGCCGCCTTCCCCGGCATCCTGGTATATATCCTCCTCTGGATTTTTATGCCCAGGCACTGATGGTTCCGGCAAGGGAATCACCCCGCCCCGCAAACCAAAGTATTCAAACATTCACTCATTCAAACATTCACTCATTCACTCATTGTTTCACCCACTCATTCAAAACCATGTCCCTTTCTACACGATACAATCCAAAAGAAACCGAAGCCAAATGGTACGCCCACTGGGAGGCGCACAACTATTTCCATTCCGAGCCTGATGACTGTGAGCCATTTACCATCCTGATACCGCCGCCCAACGTGACCGGGAAGCTGCACATGGGCCACATGCTCAACAACACTATACAAGATGTGCTGATCCGCCGGGCGAGGATGCAGGGCAAAAATGCCTGTTGGGTGCCCGGCACCGACCATGCCAGCATCGCCACCGAGGCCAAAGTGGTGCAGATGCTCCGCAAAAAGGGCATCAAAAAAGGCGATATCAGCCGGGAGGAGTTCTTGAAATATGCCTGGGAATGGAAGGAAGAATACGGCGGCATCATCCTCGATCAGCTTAAGAAACTCGGTGCATCCTGCGACTGGCAGCGCACCCGTTTCACCATGGAGCCAAGCCTCAGCGACGCCGTTGTCCACGTTTTTGTGGATTTATTTAAAAAAGGCAAACTCTACCGGGGCCTCCGCATGACCAACTGGGATCCGGAAGCGAAAACTGTCTTGTCCAACGAGGAGGTTATCCACCAAACAGAAAATTCCCAGCTTTTCCATATCCGCTACCCTTTTCAGGACAACCCCGGCGACGGCATCACCATCGCTACCCAGCGGCCCGAAACCATCATGGCCGACGTGGCCATCGCCGTTCACCCCGACGAGCCTAAATACAGGCACCTCGTGGGCAAGATGGTATTGATACCCCTCATCAACAAGCCCATCCCTATCATTGCTGACAGTTACGTGGACAGGGAATTCGGCACGGGCGCATTGAAAATAACCCCCGCACACGACCAGAACGACCTCGACGTTGGCAAGCGCCACAACCTGCCCGTCATTGATATATTGACCGAGGACGGAAAGCTCAACGAACACGCCCAAATCCTCGTGGGCGAAGACCGCTTTGTGGCACGCAAAAAAATCCGCAAGCTGCTGGAAGATAGCGGTGCTTTAATTAAACTGGAAGACTACAGCACCAGCATCGGCCGCAGCGAACGCACCAACGCCGTAGTAGAGCCAAGGCTGACCAATCAGTGGTTCCTCGACATGAAGGATTTTGCCAAAACCGCCCTCCAGGCCGTGAAGAGTGGCGAGGTGAAATTTTACCCCGAAAACATGTGGAACATGTACTACCAATGGCTGCAGGAGGACAATGTACGGGACTGGTGCATCAGCCGCCAATTATGGTGGGGGCAGCGGATTCCGGCCTGGTACCTGAAGACGGCAGCTGGTGGACGGTGGACGGTGGACGGAGAGGAAGCAGTTTTTGTTGCTGAAAATGTTGCAGGGGCATTGGCACAAGCCAAAGCCAGGACGGGCAACAACTCCCTGACCATCAACGACCTGGAGCAGGACGAGGACGTGGTGGACACCTGGTTCTCCTCCTGGCTCTGGCCCATTAGTGTTTTTGATGGTTTTAAGACAAAAGAAGAACTCAAATACTATTATCCTACCAGCGTACTGGTGACCGGCTGGGACATCATGTTTTTCTGGGTGGCCCGTATGATCATGGCCGGGTATGAGTGGTCGGAGGAATTATTGGGCACTGACCTGAAAGGCAAGATGCCATTTCACGATGTCTATTTCACGGGCATGGTGCGGGACAACAAGCGCCGCAAGATGTCCAAATCGCTCGGCAACTCGCCCGAAGCCCTCGAACTCATCGAAAACTATGGCGCCGATGGCGTCCGTTTCGGCATGTTGCTCTCCGGCTCGGCGGGGAACGATATTATCTTTGATGCGCCCTTTGACCCAGCCACGAAAGAAGTGCTGAACGAAAGCAAACTCTGCGAGCAGGGCCGCAATTTCTGCAACAAAATGTGGAACGCCCTCCGCCTCATTAAAGGTTGGGAAACGGACGGATCGGAGCAAAGCGAAGTAAATGCGCTGGCCGTAAAATGGATAAATCACAAATTCGACCATACCCTCGCCAGCGTAGCATCCAACTTTGACCAGTACCGCCTCGGCGATGTGCTGATGGGATTGTACCAAGTCATCTGGGACGACTTCTGCTCCTGGTACCTGGAAATCATCAAACCCAACTACACAGGCGATGGCGTGAGCGAACCGCTTGACCGCAAGACCTACGAGGCAACGATTACCATTTTTGAAAAAATGATGTCGGCGCTGCACCCTTTCATGCCTTTCGTGACCGAGGAGATCTGGCACCAGCTCCGCCATCGCCACGAAGGCAACGACTGCATCGTAACGGCTTACCCCAGCGCCGGGCGTGTGGACAAAGCCTTGATTCAAAATGTGGAAAAAGCAAAAGACGCCATTACGAAAATAAGGGACGCCCGCAGCAGCAAGGGCGTTTCACCAAAAGAACCCCTCAAACTCCACGTGCAGGACACGCCCAGTGCCAGGGAGCTGTATGCCATGACCGGCCTGTCGGGCCTCGTGCAGAAAATAGGCAACATCAGCGAACTGACCCTGATGGATAATGAGCCAGCAGGCACGGTAGCCTTCATCTCCGGCACGGAAAAATACTTCCTCCAAATGGACATTACCATTGACATGGAGGCTGAGCGGGCGCGCCTGATGAAAGACCTCGAATACTACCGGGGCTTCGCTGGCAGCGTAGAAAAGAAACTCGACAACGAGCGTTTCGTGAGCGGCGCCCCGCTGCAAGTCGTGGAAAGTGAGCGTAAAAAGCTGGCAGATGCAACGGAGAAGATCCGGATTTTGGAAGAAGCACTGAGGAAATTATAACGATACACGAGGACCGATAAACTGGAGTCATCCTGAATCTTTACCCACGATTTTATTCGAGAGGTTATCATGGTGTTATTCACCCAGAATTTTAATCGTAGGGTTTAGTGCAAAACAAGTACACGATTTTAATCGAGGGGATTATAGAAGTGCAAATTCAAGCTAAACTGTGATCCGGAGGGGAATTGATAACGTCCTTTCCGCAAGTTAAAAAGGGGCAGTTCCAGCTAAAAATAATCAGGATGAGCCGGCGTGAAACATCTTCCACCCGCCGCAGGCAGAATGGCCAATGGCATGATAATTTTTTCCTACTTTTCCCGCTTTATTCTAAAAAAACATCAACCATGAAAAAGTTATTGTTCTCAACTTTGATCGTAGCATCCTGCTTATTGCTCAATTCTTGCGGGGTGAATTATGCCGTGATTGACAACCAAAACCAAAACTCGACCCAGGTGCACCTGGCCAGCAACAATTTTAAGGTGGTGGATACGGTTACGGGCAGTGCCGAACTGGTATATGTGCTGGGTTTCGGCGGAATGAACCGCAAACGGCTGTATGAAAACGCCTATTCGGACATGGTGAAAAAGGCCAACCTGATGTCCAGTTCCAAAGCCCTGATCAACTTCGTGACGGAAGAGCACTTCGGCGGCGTCCCCCCGTTTTATTACAAACGGACCATTACAGTGAGCGCCCATGTGATTGAATTTACAAAATGATGCTGCTCCTGCGGCATGAAGTTGCAAGGTGAATTGGCACCTTGTTTCGAAGAGGCTGTTTCATCGTCAATTTTTTGAAAATGACGCTAAATATAGTTTCATACAAAGCCACAAAGTCCCCGGTTAATATTCCTTGTGCATTAGTGCCTTTGTGTGAAACGTTTGGTTTCCATTTTCAGGATTGACTTATGAGACAGCCTCTTTGTTTTTTTGCTCTATTTTGATTTCAAGTTGCTTGTTTTATTGACCTCGCAGAGGTCAAATGTTGGTAGAAGAGAAAATGATAACAGCATCCGGTATTTTGACCTCGGAGAGATCGCACCCAGTGAACTTACGACCTCCGAGGTCGAAATCCGATTTTTTCCCTGCCTTTCTACCCAATGTTTGACCTCCCCGAGGTCGCCAACCTGGAATCGTAATTGAGCCTTTTTTTTTACGCCCATCCCACCTTCGGATTAAAAGCAAAGTAAGGATCGAAGGAAAATTATCCAGATTTCACGTCGGGATTATTTTTAAGAAAACCTTCCAGAACTGGGGTTTCAAAATCAAAATAGGGAAGTTATTTTTTCATTGTTATGTAATTAGAATAAACTCACTCCCCCTTCAGCGCCACCACCGGATTCCCCTGCGCCGCCTTCCACGCAATCCCCATCACCGTCAGCAAGGCTACGAGCAGGGAAATAATGCCCGCCAGCACAAAAGGAAGCACACTGAAGTCCACCTGAAAGGCGAAGTTTTCCAGCCATTGCCGGTTCACCATCCAGGAGATGGGGAAGGCCAGGGCAATAGCGATAAGCATCAGATAAAAATACTCCCGGGTGATGGTCTGCAGGAGGTTGCCGGTGTGGGCACCCAACACCTTGCGGATCCCTATCTCACGGGTGCGCTGGGCCGCCATGAAGGAAGATAGGCCAAAAAGGCCAAGGCAGGCGATGAACACGGCCAGCGCCGAGAAGATGGTGAGGATAAAGCCCATCTTCTGCTCGGCGGTGTAGAGGTGCGAGATTTCTTCGTCGAGAAAGGAATAGGCCAGAGGTTTGTTGGGCACAAACTGCTTCCAGGTGTCCTCCACATGGCGCAGCACGTCGGGCGAGGTGTCGGAGAGGTTCACCGCCACTACTTTGGCAAAAAAGAAGAAATTACCGGCCTTCGACTCCATATCCAGCACAAAAGGCCCGACCGGATGGTGGAAGGACTTGAAGCTGAAATCCTCCACCACGCCGATAATCTGCTCCTGCCCCGACATGCTGTTGAAGCGCTGGCCGATGGCCTCCTGCGGATCGGCAAAGCCGAGGTACTTTGACATGCTGCGGTTCACGATGATGGAAAGGCTGTCCTCCCGATCCCTGTGCTTGTCGTAGTCACGCCCGGCCAGCAGTTTGATGTCGAAGGTTTTTACAAAATCCTCGTCCACCATGAGGGCCGGGAAATACTGCCACTGCCCGACGGGGATGCCGGGATAGTTGAACTCGTGGTTGTTGTTGTTCACGCCCAACACCTCGTTCATCACGCTCACGCCCTGCACCTTGTGGTTTTTCAGCAATTCCTCTTTAAAGGCTTCCAATTTGCCCGGTATCTGCGTGCGGGAGATGGGGATGAGCATCATGTTGGCCGTCTTGTAGCCCTCGTCCTTCGTGAGCATGTAGTGCAACTGACGGAAGGCTGCAAAGGTGCTGATGATCAGCACAATCGAAATGGCGAACTGGAAAACGACCAGCCCCTGCCGCAAGAGTTTGGCGGTGCGGCCCGCTTTCATGCTGCTGGACTTCATCACGTCCACCACTTTTATGTTGGATAAATAAAAGGCTGGGTACAGTCCTGACAAAATGCCCGTGATGACGACTGCTAACAGCATCATGCCCAGGAATCGGGGCTGGAAAAGCAAGGCGGTTGAAAGGTCAATCCCTGTTTTAGCAGCGAACCAGGGCAGCAGCACTGGCAATATGGCCAGCCCCACCGCAAAGGCGATCAAGGTGGTGACGACGGATTCGGAGAGGAACTGACGGACCAGCATCTGCCGGGTAGCGCCGACCACCTGGCGCACGCCGATTTCCTTGGTGCGGGTGGCCGCCCTCGCCGTGGTCAGGTTCACGAAATTGATACAGGCAATTGCCAGCACGAAGAAGGCCACGATGCTGAAAATGACTACATACAGCCGGTTGCTGTTCGGGTGCATCTCGAATTCCAGGTGAGAGTCGAGGTGGATGTTCCCGATAGGCTGAACATGATAAGTCACTTTGTCTTTGATAAAATCGGGCGAGTGTTTTTGGGTGAAATCGGGCAATTGCGCAAGCAGGGTTTCGGGCTTCACGTGTTCCCGCAATTTGATATAAGTCCAACACGGGTTCCAGACCCAGTTTTTATGCTGGTTGGGCATCATCTGGAGAGTGGTGACAAAAGAAAAAAGCCCGTTCACATCAAAATGGGAGGGCGCCCGCTCGTCGAGGATGCCGGTGACCTGAAAGTTGAGGTTTTGTTCGTATTTCAGGGTTTTTCCGATGGGGTTTTCGTCACCAAAATATTTCTTCGCATAGCCTTCTGTCAGCACGACCGTGTTCGGTTGGTTGAGGGCCGTTTTGGGGTCGCCGACCTTTAGCGGGAAATCGAGCATAGTGAACACGGTGCTGTCCACGAAATAGAAATTGCGCTCCGTGTAGCGGGTGCTGTCGCCGATGGTGATGGTCACTTCGGGTATCTGAAAGTCAAAGAAGCGGACGGCTGTTTCAATAAAGTCGGGGTAATCGTTGAGCAGGGTAGGGGCGGTAGGAAAGGGGCAGCTTGAAGAGTTTTCCACGAAGCCCTCACTTTTTATTTCTTCGGTTAAACGAAAGAGGCGCTCCCTGGCCGGGTGGTTTTTATCGTAGCTCATTTCGTGATCCACGTAGAGCATGATGAGCACGAAGGCGGTGATGCCCGTGGCCAGGCCGAGCAGGTTGATGAGGGTGTTGAGTTGGTGCCTGCGGAAGTTGCGGAAGGTGGCTTTGATGTAATTTTGGAACATGGTGTCAAAAGGTGAACGATGGATGAAAAAATATGCGCATTGGCCGGCTTGGGCAAAAGTGTTGGCTAAGGATAGAAGGAAAAAAAATCCCGATGCGAGTAATTACATAGTGTCTTTTAGCCCAACCATGACCGCCCCGTTGGGGCTACTTTCAACATTATAGACAATCGTCATTAAAAGTCATTGGTCATTGAAGTCATTTTATTGAAAATCAGTGACTTAGAATTTTGTCCCAATCAATTTTAAATGTGACTATCTATAAATCAGTACGGGTGTTACATCGGGATTATTTAAAAAAAACCTTCCACTAATGGGGTTTTAAAATCAGCAAAGGGAAGTTATTCATTCATGAATGCCAAGAAGAAAGAAGGGAAATGACCGGAATGGTTGCTTAAGGAAGGCAAATAGGAAGGAGGCTTTTCAGCTCAGATCCATGAAAAGCGCAGGGCATTCGTTTTTTTACCAATACAACGGGACGCCGGGCAACACAAAGGCTTTGTGAAACGTACTAAATTGGCGGGATTGCCTGTGGATTAAATGTTGTAAAGAGGTAAGCCCGTTCAGCAAGCCGTTAAAACAGCAATTTCACACCTAAATCCCTATACAATAGCCTCGGGCCGAATGTGCGCCCGGGGCTTCTTGATTACCGTCCAGTCTGGTCTTGCCGCCATGCCGCCGGGCATACCCCAAACGATTCCTTGAAGCGTCTCGAAAAATAGCTGATGTTCGCAAAGCCCACTTCCAATGCCACTTGGTAAATGCTCCAATTGGGTTGTTTCAACAAAAGTTCTGCGGCCCGCCGGAGCCGGACATAGCGCATGTATTCCGTTGTGGACATGCCGGTAGCCTGGCTGAGTTTCCGGTGCAAGTCTGAGCGGCTCATGCCGACAAGGCGGGTGAGGCGTTGGACGTCCAGGGAACTGTCCGACAGGTGCTGGGTGAGCTGGGTTTGCAGGTTTTCCAAAAAGAAGGTACAAGCGGGGGCCGTCATCATGGCAGGCTGATTTTAGGGTGAAACAAGCTGGTGGGAAGCTGTAAGGTGCAGGTGTACACTTTTTTGCATCCCATTGATGACGACAAAATTGCCCCGAAAGGGAGCGGTGGGCAATCACGTATTTCTGTGAAATGCAAATGGTTGATTTCTTGAAAAACTATACGAGCCGCTCCCGGATAGCCTTTGCCACGGCCTCTGTGCCGCAGTTGACGTGCAGTTTCTCGTAGATATGGCGCAGGTGGGTGGATACGGTGTCCATCGAAATATGACACTCGGCAGAAATGGCCTTGTAGGTATAGCCTTCGGTGAGCAATTGCAGGATTTCTTTTTCCCGCTTGGTGAGGCCGTACTGTTCTGCAGCGGGCTGTATATGATGGAAAGTGGCCAGCACCCGCCGTGCAATGCCCGGCGACATAGGGGCACCGCCGGTATAGATGTCTTGCAGGGCTTCCAGTAATTTAGCGGGCGAGGTCTTTTTCAACAGGTAGCCGTCAGCACCAGCTTGAAGACAGGCAAAAAGCTTGTCATTGTCATCAAAAACTGTGTGCATCAGAATTTTGGTATCGGGGTATTTTTCCTTGATCAATTTTACGCCTTCAATACCGCCTACCTCCGGCATGTCAATGTCCATTAGCACAATATCAGGGCGCAACGCAGTCACCTCTTCCACCACATTTTTGCAGTTGGGAAATGCGCCCACGACCGAATAGCCGCCCGTGCCGTCAATCAGCAGGGAAAGGGATTGGCGGAGTTTTTCGTCGTCTTCGTAAATAATGATTTTCATACTGAGGTATTTTTTGGGCCAGATAGTAGCTGGATCAACATTGCCCCAAATATTCAATAAAAAGGCTAAACCCGGCTATCACGGTTTTCTGTGATGGGGAAGGAAACGCTGACTGTCGTCCCCTGTCCAATGGCTGAAGAAATTTCCAACAGGGCGCCCAGTATTTCGGCCCGCTGGCGCATAGTCTGCATACCATTGCCGCCTTCCTTCACCACTTCGGGATCGAAGCCCACGCCATTGTCGGAAATGGCCAGTTGGAGCCTTCCGTTTTCATACACCACGTTTATAGTAGCCCTGCTGCAATGGGCATATTTTGCCATGTTGTTGATGGCCTCTTTGAAGAGGAGGTAAAAGTGCCGCCGCTTGGCCATGTCGAGCCGGAGGTGGCCTGCGTGGGCCGGGAAGTTGATCTGGCCCTCGATGCCCTTGGCTTCCAGTACCTCGCTGGCAAAGCGCCTCATCCTTGCCAGTACCCGGTCGAGCGGGTCGTTTTGCGGGTTGATGCTCCAGATGATGTCGTCCAGGGATTCGGCACTGGACTGCACTTCTTCTTCGATGCGGGCCAGCAGGGGCAGGGCGCCGCTGTCAGTCGGCAGTTTTTGCCGGACGAGGGTGGTGAGGATGTTGACGTTGCTGAGGGTGGCGCCGATGTCGTCGTGGAGGTCGGCGGAGATTTGGTTGCGGAGGCGCTCTACTTTTAGCAACTGCCCGATGCGCCAACGGTAAATGCCGTAACCCGATGCCACCAAAGCCACTGCGGCCAGCAACACAAACCACCAGCGCTGCCATACGGGAGGATGGACGACAATTTCAAGCGCTTTCGGTTTTGACCAAACCCCGTCGGAATTGCAGGCTTTCACCAGTAATTTGTACGAACCTGGCGGCAGGTTGGCATATCGTGCAAATCCGCTGGTAGTGGGCGGCGTCCAATTGGTCTCGTAGTTTTCCAGCATGTACTGAAATTGGTTTTTGGCGGGATGGCTGAATTCAAGGGCGGCGAACTCAAAATTGAGCGTGTTTTCGGTGAAATCAAACACCAGTTTCTTCACCTCCGAAATATTCATGGCACCTGTTAAAGCACACATGGGGTGGGGGCGTTCTTCATTATTGACCAATAGGCGGGTGAATTGGACCTGGGGCATTACCTGTAGCATCTGAATGGAGTCTGGGTTGAAATAATTAACGCCGTTCATCCCTGCAAACCAAAATTCGCCGTTTGGGCGGCGCAAAAAACCGTGCGAGTTGAATTCCAGGCCTTGCAGCCCGTCCGGCATGTCGAAGGCATGGAAGCGGGGCGGAATTTCATTCGGGAAAAACTGCGCAATGCCCCGGTTGGTGGTCAGCCAGAGCGTACTGTCGGCAGCGTTGGCCAGGATGCCATAAACATGGTCGTCGGGCAGGCCCTCGGCTTCTGTGAAAGTTTCGAACTGCCAGTTCCCTTGGTTCAGTTTTACCAGCCCATTTCCCGTAGCAATCCACAATGTACCATCTGTAGATTCGTGGAAGCCGTGCACATCGCCCTTGATCGGCAGGTTTTTCAGCATGGCAAAATCGTCTTCCGGGTTGCGGACTTCAATGCTGGTCAAATCACGGCAGGCGTAGAGCCAGCCTTTTTTATTTTGGAACAAGTAGGTGTAGGCAGCCGTGTTGCCAATCTCTGGCAGCATCTCCAAGCGGATATTACCACTTGTTTCCACGGCTTTTAAAATACCACCGGTCAAGGAAGAGAACAGCAATCCACGCCCATTTTTCAGTTCAATTCCATGCAGGAAGCCCTTGGGTGACTCTAAGGCCTGGAAACCTTCGCCGCCTGGGCTAAGCAGCCCGATGCCCCTCAGTGTCAGCGCCCAGCAGCGGTTTTTGCGGTCGAAAAAGTGGTACATCAAACTGTTGGCGGGCAGGTTGCCACCGCTTGTATCTTCCTTGCTGAATTTTGCCAAGGGCTTTTTATCGGGCGATAAGACGAACAAGCCAAAACCCCGAGCGATACACCAGATATTGCCGATGCTATCTTCTGCCATTCCATAGATACCGACTGTTCTGTCTTCAATGCTAAAAAGTTTCCCCAAGTCGAGCGACTGGAACTTCACCTTGTCGGGCTGGGCAAAATCAACCCCGATGCCGGCCGTGCCTGTCCAGATGACGCCGTTTCTGTCTTGCCGGATGCCTGTTGTAATATTGCTGGCCAGGGTCCAGGGGTTGCCCGGCACATGAAAAAATTGCTTGCCGTTCAAAACACTGTCCTTCTTACAAATCGCCAGCCCGCCCCCGGTGAGCGAGGTGATGAGCTGGCCGTTTTGATAATAATCAAGGTCGTTGGGATACCAGCCGGTCGTTGGCAAAAGTTGCCAATAGCCCCCGTTTTTCAGGTTGACGGTAAGGAAGCCTGCCTGTGTCGCCACCCGCAACAGCGAATCTCCCTCCTGCAATGCGTCGGAGGGCCGCAGGGAAGGTTCGCTGTTCTGGCCGATGAACCTGGGCTGTTTCAACAACCCAACTGTTGAATTATATTCGATAAAATAGATGCCCGGTTGGTCATAACTAAATACAGCAAGCCCTGTATGGTCCCCAGTATTTGAAAAAATTGGCACTACTCTTTGGGTTCCGGGCGGCAGGCTGTGTTCAAAGCACCAGCTTTTTTTGGCAGAATCAAAAAAGTACAACCCATTGCCCCCTACCACTACCCCTAACTGCTGCTGGGGTTTTTGGAAAGCCAGGTGGTAACCTTTAAGTGGCGCCCTGTTCTCATCCGTTGCAGCATAACTTACAAATTGGTCGTTTTTACGCACATAGC
>JACJYR010000003.1 GCA_020636005.1 Lewinellaceae bacterium | reverse complement strand
CGCCAGGAACTTGGCGCCATGGCCGTTGCCCACCGCAACGCCTACGTCCTGCAATCGGCCTCAGTCGCCCCCGGCAAACTGGTCGAGGGCTACCGGGAAGGGCTGGCAAGCAACGCCCCGGCGCTGTTCCACATCTTCTCCCCGACGGGCAGCGAGCAAACCCTCAGCGGCCCGAACCTCTGGACGAGCGCTGCTGTGGAAGGACGGGAATTCCCCGGTTTTGTGTACAACCACGAGTTGGGCGCCTGGGGCAGCCGTTTCAACATCCTTCACAACCCGCAGCCGGAGGACGATTGGCCGCAGCACCGCCTGACGTTTCAAAATGAAAACGGCGATGAAATATCCCTCGACCTGCCGTTTACCTTCGCCGATTTTGCGGTGCAGGACGGGCACTTTGCCGGACAGTTTCACCTCGTACCACCACCGTTCTGGACGGACGACCTCGTACCACTGGGCGACTACCTCAAGCTGCCACAGGAGGAACTTTACGCCAAAGTCCCCTACATCTGGGTGGTGGATGCAAAAAGCAGTTTGCAAAAAGCCGCCGTTGCCTGGCCCCTCGTGCTGACCTGTCAGGAGCGCTTGGATTTCTGGCATTTCCTCCAGGAAAACGCCGGCATCAAAAGCTACCACGTCGAGCAGGCCACTGAGCGCCTTCGCCTGGAAATGGAGGCTGCCACTGCCCAAAAAACGGCCCAATTGGAAGCTGCCCATGCCGCCGCCCTTGAGAAAGCGAAAGAGGAAGAAGGCCGTGCCGCCATGGAGCGCCTCGCCGCTTTCTTCCTCGATTTGGACACCTCGGAATTGGTCGCCTCTTCCCTCTCCGCACCAGCAAAACCTTCCAAAACAGTTGCCCCAAAACCTGCTCCGTCTGAGTCAGCCGCTGAAGCCGAGGCACCGAAAGCTGCACAGCCAAAGCAAGAAACCGATGAAATTCTCATGTCCAGCGAGCCGTGGATTGACACCCCGCTCTGCACCTCCTGCAACGACTGCATCAACCTGAACAAGCGCATGTTCGGTTACAACGAAAACAAACAGGCGTTCATCGCCGACCCGAAAGCGGGTACGTTCCGAGAGTTGGTGTTGGCTGCAGAGAAATGCCCCGTTAGCATCATTCACCCAGGAGCACCTTTAAACCCCAATGAACCCGGAATTGAAGAACTGGTGAAAAGAGCGGAGAAGTTTAATTGACCTCCCCCATTGTCATTGCCGCAGGCAAGCCGCAACATCAAGAGGGAAGTGCAGAGGGAAGCCACAATGGGAAGTCAAATTTGCAAGCCGCCTTGTCATTGCCGCAGGCAACCTGCAACGTCAAGAGGGAAGTGCAGAGGGAAGCCACAATGGGAAGTCAAATTTGCAAGCTGCCTTGTCATTGCCGCAGGCAACCTGCAACGTCAGGAGGGAAGTCATGTTGGCAAAAAGCGTGACTTCCCTCACGACAGCACACATGATGTTGCAGGTTGCCTGCGGCAATGACAAGGGGCGCAGCATAATTGCAAAAAGAGAAAGGATAAACTGAAAGTGTTGAATCAATGCTCAACGAAATCATCATAGCCATCTCCATCGTCGGCGGCCTCGGCCTCCTATTCGCTGCGGTCATCGCCGTTGCCTACAAGAAATTGAAGGTATATGAAGACCCCTGCATCGACGAAGTGGAGGAGATGCTGCCCCATGCCAACTGCGGCGCCTGCGGGCAACCGGGCTGCCGGGCGTTTGCGGAAGCGGTGGTGAATGGAGGGATGGCGCCATCGAAATGCACTGTATCCTCGGCAGAAGGCGTTGCCCGCATTGCCGCATTCCTTGGGGTGGACGCTGGTTCGGAAGAAAAGCGGGTCGCCCGGCTGCTCTGCGCCGGAGGCAAGCGGGAAGCGCATAACCTCGCCGAATACAGGGGCACGCTGCGCACCTGCCGGGGCGAGTCCGTCGTGACGGGCGGACCGAAAGCCTGCTCTTGGGGCTGCATCGGCTTGGGCGATTGCGCCGATGCCTGCGACTTCGACGCCATCGTGATGAACGACGACGGCCTGCCGGTGGTCATCCCCGAAAAATGCGTCGCCTGCAACGACTGCGTGGTGGCTTGTCCAAAGGGGCTGTTCGAGTTGTATCCCGTCAGCCACAAACTCATCGTGCAGTGCAAGTCGCTGCTCGAAGGTGACCTGGCGCTGAACAAATGCTCCGTCGCCTGCACCGCCTGCGGCCGCTGTGCGGCTGATGCTGCACCGGGGCTGATTGAAATCAAGAACAACCTCGCCGTTATCAACTACGACCTGAACCACCTGGCGACCATCGACGCCACCCTCCGCTGTCCCACCGATGCGATTGTGTGGGTGGAGGAGGCTCAGTTCGCCAAAATTCAGGGGACGTGGCTGCCGACGGGGCGGGTGGAGCGGTATGGTTTTAAGGAGAATTTTTGAAACTGGGTTGTCATCGCCGCAGGCGACCTGCAACGTCACGAGGGAAGTCATGGGTGCTGCTATGTTTGCACGCCGCTTTGTCATTGTCGAAGACAACCTGCAACGTCAAGAGGGAAGTCATGCAAAGCAGCTCTCAAAACAGCCCGCATGACGTCGCAGGTGGCATACGGCCATGACAAAGCGGCGTGCAAACATGACTTAGACCACGATGACATTTTGAGTAAAAATACCATGCAAAAGCAACAAAAAATATTCGGTGAAAATCTGGAGATGACCGCTTCCGCCGCAGTCCATCTCCTCGAATCCACCATCAGCGAAGGTATCCTGACTCCAACGGGTTGGGAGGCGCAGTCTGTCGACCACACCTTTGGCAGAACCCCCAACCGATTCACTTCCAACGACTTATCCTTTCTGCTGGGCATTGCTTCCAGCGGCTTGCGGACGGCGGGTTTCTTGCATGGAGAGGATTTGGTTAAAAACATCGGGCAACTCTGCGCCCTTACACGGCAGCACATCGGGGCGGTGGTGCATGTCATTTCAAAACCTGCTGGCGACTTGAGCAGCACCGGTTGTTTCCAACTCGTGGCCAGCACCGCCCAGGAAGCCGTGGATTTTGCCCTCATCGCCCACCGGGTGGCAGAATTGTCGCTCGTGCCGGGCATCGTGCAGGTTGCCTGCGGCAATGACCAGGAAAGCGTCCAATTCCCCAAACAACAAACCATCCGGCAGTTCCTCGGTGACCCAGACGAGCAGATTGCCTGCCCGACACCTGCCCAGAAAATGCTGTTCGGCGACACCCGCCGCAGGCTGCCCAACTGGTTTAATTTCGACTTCCCGACTGTGAACGGCGTGGAGAAGGATGCCCACGCCCAGTCCCTCGAAGCGGCGGCGAGGCAGCGTTTTTTTTACAAACACCTGCCGGAAATCTTCGCCTCGGTGTTTGCCGAATTTGAAAAATTGACCGGGAGGAAATACGCCCCCGTGAGCACTCACCGAACGGAAGATGCTGATTACGTGCTGGTTACGCAGGGCGCAGTTTTTCAAACAGCCGTTGAAACGGTGGACGAATTGCGGAGCAATGAAAAAGCGAAAGTCGGCTGCCTGAAACTGAACCTGCTTCACCCCTTCCCCTCGGGGGAGTTGGCAAAGTTGCTTTCGGGTAAAAAAGCTGTGACAGTGCTCGAAGCGGTGGACGGTATGCTGATGGACGAACCGCCCGTTTTTACGAAAGTGAAAGCGGCGCTGGAAGGCGTTTCTGTGGGCGGGCATTTGTGGGATAAAAAGAAGGAAACGGTACTTTGTAGCGCAAGCATTGGGTTGCGTGAGGAGGGCCACAACCTAAAGGTTGTGCTACAAAACATGCTGCTCGGTGAAAAGGCCAAACGGCACTTCTACCTCGGCCTCCATTTTACAAAAAACAAAACCGACTACCCACAGCACGAAGTCCTGCTGCAAACCATCGAACGGGATTACCCCGGCATCGGCGACGAGACGCTGCCCGAAGCGCCTCTTTCAACCCACGGTTTCAACCGTGGGAAAAGCGACCTCGGCCTGCCGCTCGTCGTTCGCAAGCACAAAAACCTTGGCCCGCCGTACTCTCGGCTGAGCCGTTTTTATCAAGATACTGCCTATTTTTTCAAATCCGGCGAGGCGCAGGAACTCGTTGCCGACCCCTTCCAGGCGCTGCCCGTGATGCCCGCCACGACGGCGGGGCTGTCTGGCATGGACGCACGGCGTACGGAACTGCCCGTTTTTTCACCTGAAAAATGCACGGGTTGCGGCGCCTGTTTCGTCCAGTGCCCACACTCTGCGATTCCGCCCGTGGCCCTGGGTTTCGAAAGCCTGCTGCGGGGCGGCATGGACATCGCCGGACGGAAGGGACTGAGCGTTTCGGCGCTGACGCCGTTGGTGAAAAATCTGGGGAAAGTATCGGCGCAGACCGCCCGGCAATCGGAAATACCCGTGACGAAAGTTGCTGATTTCCTGCCGTTTGCATTTGAAAAACTGACGACCCAACTCAACCTCTCCGGCGAAAAACTGGAGAACGCACAGCGTGATTTCAACAACCTACTCTCCGTGCTGTCGGACTTCCCGGTGGCCGTGACGGAGGAATTTTTTGAGAAAAACGAGACCTGTGAAAAGGGCAGCGGCGAACTTTTTTCGCTTGCCATCGACCCGCATGCCTGCACCGCTTGCGGACTTTGCGCCCAAATCTGCCCCGAAGACGCCCTCACGATGACCGCCCAAACGCCCGAGTTGCTGGCGCAAACGGAACACAATTTTAGTATCTGGGAGCAACTGCCTGACACCGCCTCCGACACCATCCGGCGGCAGGTGAACGACGGGGACTACAACCCCTTCGCTGCCGTGCTGCTCAGCCGTTTCAACTATCTCTCGATGACGGGCGGCAGTCTCAGCGAGTCCGGCGCTCCGGCGAAAACGCTGCTGCACTGGCTCACGGCGCTCACCGAATCCGCCGTGCAACCGGGCGTGGTGGAGCAGGCGCGGGAGGTAGAAAAATTGATTGAAAACCTGTCGGAAAACATCCACGAAAAACTCAGCGGCGCCCTGCCGAAGGAGGACTCGTCGGCACTCTGGAACGCCATCGCCGAGTCAAAAGGCAAGCGCCTGCCGATGGACGAAATCTTCGGAAAACTCGGCAGCGGCGAACATTTGAAACTGCTCGACACGGCCATTTTGCAACGCAAAATCCAGCTCGTCAACGACCTGAAGGAACTTCGCTGGCTACTGACCGAAGGGCCCAACGGCATGGGACGCTCCCGGTTCGGACTGGCGCTGCACGATGGTTCACTGCCCGGTGCTACCTTCCCCTTCAACCCGTTTACGACGCCGGTTATTTTTGATAAAAACGGCGTGACTGCCGAACTGGCCGAGGGCCTTTTCCAGGGCTACCTGCGCCATGCGCTCGACAACCTGCGCCTGCTGCGCCGTGCCCGCCTTGAAGCCAGCGACAAGTACCAACCCGACGTGCATGCCCCGAAAATTGCCGCCCTGCGCTGGCAGGATTTGGAGGAGGGCGAAAAACGCCTCGTACCGCCGATGCTCCTTGTGGGTAACCGGGACAGTTTTTTGGATAAAAATTTCATCCAACTGAACAGCCTGCTGGCGGGTGATTTTCCGATAAAAATCATCGTGCTGAACGATGGCCAACTCTCGTCCCACGGCGATGCGGCGGTGAATTTCAGCAAAAACAACACACTGCTGCTCTCGGCCATGGCGCTGCGAAAAGCCTTTGTTTTTCAGGGAGTTATGGACGGCGGCAGGGTACTTTTCAACAACCTGCTGAAGGGTTTGCAGCGACCTGGTCCGGCGTTTTTTCACCTGCTTGCTCCCGACCACGGGCAACACAGGTCATTGGATTGGACGGCGCTGCCCAAGTTGGCACTGGAAACTCGTGCCTTCCCGTTTTTCCGGTTCGACCCGGCAGCGATGGGTGATTTTCTCTCCACACAAACTTCGCTGGAGGGCAACCCGTCGGCGGATGAAAATTGGCACATAGCGGAGTTGAATTTTACCGAAGGTGAAGTAGAAAAATCGCAATCTTACACCCTGACGCTGGCCGACTGGCTGTTCACACAAGTCAACTGGGCACCGCATTTCCGGCCTGCTTTGGAAGACGAGCCAAACCTGCTGCCCGTCACTGAATTGCTGAAGCTGGAACCATCAGCGAGAGAGGGCAAGGTAGCCGTGATTTTTTCTTTGGGTGAAAACGGAGAACTGCAACGTTGGGTCGCCTCCCGCCAAGTCGTGGAGGCGGCACAAGCTGCTGAAAATCAATGGCATACCCTACGGGAAATCGCTGGAACGCTGACGCCCTACCCAGAGAAGCTCTGGAAGGAAGCCGAGGCGGAACTGACCAAAAAATACGAGGCAAAACTCGCTGACGTGCGGGCAGATTACGAATCGCAACTGGCCGAAAAAGAGACGGCGGTGATGGCAGACGTGAAGGTGAAGTTGCGGGAGAAGTTGCTGGCGTTGTCGAAGCGGGGAATGGTAAATTAGTGAATTGGTGAATTAGTGAATTTGGCAATGCCCCAACCCAATTTACTAATTTACCAATTCACCAATTTACAGTTTCAATTTGAAAAAAATATGCATAGCCAAACTAACGGCATCGGTCCCCTCCAAACCTTCCGGCACGGCGTACACCCGGAGGAATTCAAGGAGCTCTCCTGCAACAGCCGGATAGAGCGGATGCCGTTTGTGGAGGAGTACATCCTGCCGCTGGGGCAGCACATCGGGGCACCGTCAAAGCCGGTGGTGAAGGAAGGACAGCGGGTACGGCGGGGCGAGGTGATTGCCCAGCCCGGCGGCTTCGTCTCCGTGGCGCTTCACTCGCCGGTGGACGGCACGGTGGTGGCGATTGACCTGTTCGACCAACCGAACGGACAAATGGCGCCGGGCATCAAAATCAAAACCGACCCCTTTTCCACGCAAAAACTGACGGTGAGCCTGCCCACGCCTCCGGAAAATTTGACCACGAGAGAATTCATCAGTGCCGTGCAAACGGCGGGGCTGGTGGGCATGGGCGGGGCGGCATTTCCGGCGCATGTGAAATTTTCCATTCCCGAAGGCAAGAGCTGCAAGTACCTGATGATGAATGGCTGCGAGTGCGAGCCCTTCCTCACCTGCGACCACCGGGTGATGGTCGAGTACGCCGAAGACCTGATTGACGGCTGCGAAATCCTGCAACGGTTCGTGCCCGCCGAAAAAGTGTACATCGCCGTGGAGGCGAACAAGCCCGACGCCATCCTCATCCTGCGGGAGGCGGCGAAAAAAAGCCAACTCGACATCAAGGTGGTGGGGCTGGAGGTGAAATACCCGCAGGGGGCGGAGAAGATGATGATTTCGGCCATCCTGGGCGAGGAAGTCCCGGCGGGCAAGCTGCCGCTCGACGTTGGCACGATGGTCTCCAACGTGGGGACGATTGTGGCCATGTCGCAATACTTCCGCAAGGGACTACCACTGGTCGAGCGGGTCGTCACGGTGTCGGGCACGGCGGTGAAGCGCCCGGCCAACGTGCTCGTTCCCATCGGCACACCGATGCGGCAGGTGGTGGACTACTGCGGTGGCCTAACGCACGCAACGCCCCGGATGCTGCTCGGCGGCCCGATGATGGGCGCCGTGCAGAAAAACCTCGACGTGCCGGTGGTGAAAGGCACCTCCGGCATCCTCCTGCTGACCGACCATGAGGTGACGGACATCGCGACTTTCAACTGCATCCGCTGCGGGCGCTGCCTGGATGCTTGTCCGCTATTCCTCAACCCTGCCCGCATGGGCGCCCTCGCCCGCAAGGGCCTGTGGGAGGAAATGGAGGACTACAACGTGCTGGATTGCTTCGAGTGTGGCTCCTGCTCGTTCGTCTGTCCGTCGGGGATACCGCTGGTGCAGAGTTTTCGGGTGGGGAAGGCGATGATACGGGAAAGGAAGGCGAGGGAGAAGGGGGAGAGTAAGTAGGTATTTCCGCTCAAAAAACACCTAAACTAATTCTTTATAGAAAATTACTTTTGTAAAAATTACAAATCAAAGAATGAAAACGGTACAAAGAATTTTTTATTCATGGCAATCTGATTCACCGAGAGAAACCAATCAATCTGCAATTAGACGTGCATTAAATGAAGTTCAATATAAGCTTGAATCCGATGCTGAAAATTTGTCAATCAAACTTGATGAAGCAACAAGAGACATTTCTGGAAGCCCGAATATTCCTCAAACCATTTTCAGTAAAATAGATGAGTCTGACATATTTGTTTGTGATTTAACGACAATAAATAATGATGCTACTGAAGACAAAAGAAAAACTCCAAATCCGAATGTATTGGTTGAATTAGGATATGCTGTTTCAACTTTAGGATGGGAGAGAATAATTATATTGTTTAATAAAAATTATGGTTCTTTTAATGATTTACCATTTGATATAGACCGTCATAGAGCAACCTCTTTTTCTATCAAAGATAAAAATGATAAGAATGGCATGAATCAATTAGTTTCTGTACTTACAGATGCAATAAATTTGGTGTTTAAAAACAAACCCATTAGACCATCTGATAAAAGGATTTTATCGCCAGAAGAAAAAAAGAGGAAAAATGATGTTAATAATTTAGAATTGATTTTAGGCACAATAAACATTCCTACCTTCGACTTTTTTCTTGAGGAATTTCCAAATAGAATCATTGGAAAAGTCCTCTATTTCTGGGAATCCTTTAAAGCGGTCTATACAAGTAATCAATTTCATATTTACGACAAAGACTTAAAACAGAAAATAGATAGCTTTAAAAAATACTGGGAGATATGTCTTTCTTCTTTAGAGGAATTTCTTCCAGATGGAACCTGTGAATTTTATAATTACAGAATTCGAGATGATGAATTTGTAAGTGATAAATCACACAATACCTATTTTATGCTTATAGAAAATAGTCGTAAATTAAAAGAAGAATTTAAGTCTTTACTTCTTTTTGTCAGAGATAACTATGCACCTGTCCCCAAAAGTTGGACAGTTTTTCGGCTAGTTTAAGATGGAATACAATGAGGGATTAAAAGATCTTGTAAGCCGCCAATCAGCATGAGCAGCAGGTTCAGTCAAGGGCGGCTGCTGGGTGGCTTTGTGGGCTGGCAGTCGTTTATATACCCTTGACGGGTTCTGATGCGAGGCTATCTTTGCTTTCAAGATTATTTCATCCAGGCTTCGATGTCAACCGAAAAACACCTCCTTCGGTGTTTTGTAATCCAGGGAACTGTGCAATCTTCGATTATTGTAGTAATCAAAGTAATTGTTCAGCCCCCTAAAAAGTTCTTTTCCATTTTGGTAGGCGTGTAAATATACGTTTTCATATTTAACACTCCACCACAACCGTTCGACAAACACGTTATCCAATGCACGGCCTTTGCCGTCCATACTGATTCGGATCTTTTTATCTTTTAGTAAGCAAGTAAAATTCTTGCTCGTGAATTGGGAACCCTGGTCTGAGTTGAAGATCTCAGGTTGACCGTATGTAAAGGCTTGTTCCAGTGCAGCAATGCAAAAGCGTATCCCCAGGGTATTGGAAAGCTCCCAGGACAATACAAAACGGCTGAACCAATCTATTACAGCTACCAGATAAAGAAATCCTTTGGGCATTGGAATATAGGTGATGTCAATAGACCAAACCTGGTTTGGAGCCTTTATTTTCAGGCCTTTCAGCAGGTATGGATATATTTCGTGAGCCTCGTTTGGCTTACTTGTGTCAGGCTTTGGCAACACTGAGCGGATATTCATCAGGCGCATTAACCGGCCCACTCTTTTTTGATTTATGGCGTGGCCAATTCTGCGGAGATTTGCCGCCATGCTTGGCCGGCCCCATTGAGGGTGTTCTAAATGCAGACGATCAATCAGTTCCATCAGGCGGAGATTCTCCCCGCTTTCCCCTTTGGGTTCATAGTAAAAAGATGAACGGGGAATGTTTAGCAAACTACATTGACTCGTAATAGAAAGTCCGTTTTCCTGACCGATCAAAGCCATGCGATGGTGCTTAGGAAAGTTCCTCATATTTTTTTTTCAGCCAGTCCAATTCAAACTGGAGCTGACCGATCTGCTGGAACAATCGAGCTTCTTTTTCTTTGTCACCGCTGGGAGTCGGACCTCGTTTTTTGTCAAATAATGAACTACAACCTTCTAATAACTCCTTTTTCCAATTGGTGATTTGACTCGGATGTAGTTCATGTTTCTGAGCCAGTTCGGCTAACGTAAGCCGTTCTTGAATTGCTTCCAAGGCTACTTTTGCCTTGAATTTTGAATTGAAATTTCGACGTTTTTTTGCCATTTTTCGGACTGGTTTAAATGTGAAAATAGTTAAATTTTCCTTCTTAAACTATTGTCCAAAAATTGGGGACAACCGCACTATATTGAAATAGACCTTGAAGAAACAAATAAAAAAGCAATGGAAAAACTAATGAGATAATATGTAGATTTTTTTGAAAAAATGTGAAGTAAAAAATGATGATAAAATCAAACATGAAATCATGCCCCTTTTCACCACATGTAATTTAGACCATGCTTGAACCAAAAAAAATAACCATCTCCACCTCCCCCTTTCTGCACCACCGGGACACGACCCCGAGGATTATGTGGGAAGTGGTTTATACGCTGGTGCCGGTGTTCCTGGCGGCGTTTTACTACTTCGGGCTGAGCGCCCTGCTGGTGAGCGTGGCCGCCATTGCCGGGTGCCTGGCGACGGAGTGGTTTTTCGATAAAAGCGCCCAGCGGGGTGCCTCGCTGCGGGACGGGAGTGCGATGATTACAGGGATGCTGCTGGCGCTGACCCTGCCACCGGGCTTCCCGATGTGGATGGCCTTCCTCGGCGGGGTGGTGGCGATTGGCATGGGAAAAATCATCTGGGGCGGGCTGGGGCAGAACATCTTCAACCCGGCATTGCTCGGACGGGCGTTTTTACAGGCAGCATTCCCCACGGCCATCACGACCTGGGAAGCGCCGGACGGGCACTACTTTGAAGCACGGGGCACGAACCTCGCCCTGCCGTTTTTTCAGGGTCAACATGTGGATGCTGTGAGCATGGCAACGCCGTTGTCGCAGATGAAATTCAGCCACCAGGCCACGCCCGTGATGGACTTGCTGTTGGGCAACACGAGCGGTTCGCTGGGGGAAACCTGTGGTATCGTGCTCATCCTTGCCGGGCTGTACTTGGCTTGGCGGAAAATCATCAACTGGCGCATACCCGTGGGGATTCTGCTGACGGTGGCGGTATTCTCCGGCGCATTGTATTTAATTGATAGTCAAAAATTTGCGTCACCACTGTTTATGGCTTTTGCGGGCGGACTGATGCTCGGTGCGGTGTACATGGCCACCGATTTGGTCTCTTCGCCGCTGACGCAGAAGGGCATCTGGATTTACAGTATCGGCATAGGTGTTTTGGTGGTGCTGATAAGGGTTTGGGGCGGTCTGCCGGAGGGGGTGATGTATGCCATCCTGCTGATGAATGCGGCGACGCCGTTGATAAATCGGTTTACGAGGACGAGGGTGTTTGGGTATAAATAGGGAATTGGGGAATTGAAGGCCAGCCAATCGCACACCTCCAATTCCCTAATTCCTAAATTCCCCAATTCCAATCAAAAAAACAAGACTATGGAAAACGAACAAAGAGGCATCGAAACCCTCGAAGTTTGGAAGATGGCCATGCAATTGGGGGAGATTGTTTACAAAATCGTGCAGCGATGGGATTATTTTAACAAGCGTGGTTTGGGGGCGCAATGGACTGATTCGACGGACTCTGTTGCGAATAATATTGCGGAAGGTTACGGCAGGTATTTTTATGCTGAAAATCGCAACTTCTGCTTTTATAGCAGAGGTTCATTGTACGAATCAAAAACTCAATGCATGAAAGCTTTCAGCCGAAAACTGATGACGGATGAAGAATACAAAGATTTGAAAGACAGGTATGAAGCACTCGGTAAAAAATTGAACAATTACATCAATTACATCGAAGAAGAAGCAAAGAAAAACCCAAAACGAAATAAGCCCTAAACCCCAAATTTCAGAATAACCCACACCTCCAATTCCCTAATTCCTAAATTCCCCAATTCCAAAAAAAATATGAAAGACGATTTGAAAAATACCGCCACTCCAGCCGAACCCAGCTCCAGCCGCCTCATCGCAACGCTGGGCATTGCGGGTTTCTTCTCCGGCCTATTGCTGGTTGGGGCCTATTTGTTTACCCTGCCAATGATTGAGGCGAACAAGGCGAAGGCGTTGGAAGAGGCCATTTACAAAGTGCTGCCCGGCTGCACGACCTTTGAAACGCTGGTATTGAGGGGTGGGAAACTGGAAACAGTAAAGGAACTGAAAGCTGCTTCCGGGGGCAAGCCGGAGAAGATGATTTACGCTGGGCACGACGATGCTGGAAAGCTGATTGGCTTCGCCATTCCGTCCGACGAGCCGGGGTTTCAGGACCTGATTGTCGGGATAATCGGTTATCGGCCAGAGACTAAAACCATTGTTGGCTTCGAGGTTTTGGACAGCAAGGAGACGCCGGGGTTGGGGGACAAAATCATCAAAGACCAGGCGTTCCGAACAAACTTTCAGGCCCTATCCGTTGAGCCTCAGATAGTAGCGGTGAAAAAGGGAGAAAAGAAAAATCCCAATGAGGTGGAGGCCATCACTGGGGCGACCATTTCATCGAAAGCGGTGGTGAGGCTGCTAAATGCCGGTATTGGGGACTGGAAGGGGGCGATTGAGGAATATTTGAAAAACGGGGAATTGAAAAATCAGGGAATTGAGGAATTAGGGAATTGAGGAATTGGGGAATTGAGGAATTGGGTGGGACAAACGCACACCTCCAATTCCCCAATTCCTTAATTCCCCAATTCCAAAAATCACCAAGCATGAACCAAACCACAGAACCTATCACCAACCGCACCGTCGAGGAGTTCATGAAAGGGCTCTGGAAGGAGAATCCCATTTTCGTGATGGTGCTTGGGATGTGCCCAACACTGGCGGTGACGAACACGGCCATCAACAGCCTGGCCATGGGAGTAGCCACGGCGGTGGTGCTGGTGCTTTCCAGCGTGCTGGTGTCCAGTATGCGTAAGCTGATACCCGACCAGGTGCGAATCACTTCCTACATCGTCATCATCGCCACGATGGTCACGGTGATTGATTTTGCGCTGGCTGCCATTGTGCCGAAAATTCACAAGGAGCTTGGGGCTTTCATCGCACTCATCGTGGTGAACTGCATCATCCTCGGACGACAGGAGGCGTTTGCAGGTAAAAACAACGTCTGGCTTTCTTTCATGGATGCGCTGGGCATGGGGCTGGGTTTCTTGTTTGCGCTGATGTGCATAGGGATGATTCGAGAGATTTTGGGGAGTGGGAGCTTGTTTGGCATTTCACTTTTCGGTAGCAAATTCGAGCCATGGGTGGTGATGGTGTTGCCGCCGGGTGGTTTTTTTACGCTGGGGTTTTTGCTGCTGTTTTTTAACTGGAGAAAACAACGGAAAGAGCGGGTAAAAGCATCTACTTGAAATATTCGACGCATTCGGAAATGACAAGGCGTCGTGCGAACATGACAGCACTTTTGACAGCACACATAACGTCGCAGGTTGCCTTCGGCAATGACAAGGTGGCGTGCAATTGCTTTTGAGAACAGTTTTTTGAAATACCGACGCTCTTTGTCATTCTCGTAGAGAACCTGCGACGTCAAGAGGGAAGTCAAGCGTGACAGCCCTTAAACAGCACACATGACGTCGCAGGTTGCCTTCGGCAATGACAAAGCAGCTTGCATACGAGACAGCTCTTTTGACAGCACACATGACTTTTGCAATGGCAAAGCCACTTGCAAACAAGACAGTCAGAAGCCAACAGCCAATAGCTAATTGCCAACAACCAAAAAGGCATGGAAAACCTACTCTGGATATTCATTTCTGCGCTGCTGATTAACAACTTTACCCTGGCGTACTTCCTCGGGATCTGCCCGTTTTTAGGAGTTTCGGGGAAGCTGGAGACGGCCTTCCGCCTCGGGCTGGCGAATATTTTCGTCATGCTCATCACCTCGCTGTGGGCCTGGATTCTGAACACGTTTGTGCTGACGCATGCGCCATATTTGCGGCTCATCAGTTTCATCATCGTCATTGCGAGCGCCGTGCAATTGGTGGAAATGGCAGTGAAAAAAATGAGCCCGGCACTGTTCAAAGCACTTGGGATTTTCCTGCCGCTCATCACGACGAACTGTGCCATTTTGGGTCTGGCTTTGTTCCAAACCAACAAAGGTTATGACCTCGTGGAAGGGCTGGTCTATGCCCTTGGTGCTGGTGGCGGCGTCACGCTGGCATTGGTGCTGATGGCTGGTATCCGGGAAGAAACGAAAATAATGGACATCCCGAAAGTCATCGAAGGCACGGCTTTGAGCCTCATTATTGCCGGGATTTTGTCCATGGCGTTTATGGGGTTTGCGGGGATGTTCAGTGCGGGATGAGGGGATTTACGATTTAAGATTGATGAACCCCGATACCCCCAATCGTCATTCGTAAATCGCTAAATCGTAAATCAGACAACCTAATAATTTCAATTTATGAAAATTCTACCTCACCTCATCCCCATCCTCGCCCTGGCGCTGCTTGCTGCCGGGTGGGTTGCCATTCAGTTTTTAGCGAAGAAAATGGGTACCAAAAATCACTTTGACAATCTGGGTGAAGGTTGCGGAAATTGCGGGTGCGGTGGCAGCACTTGTAAGAAGGGCTAAAAATCATGGTGATTTTCAAAATCACCATGATTTACTTGAAACTGCACTTACTTTTTTAAATCCAAATCATGAAAAAACAACACCACATCATCATCGCCGGCGCCGGCGGAATCGCCGAGGCAGCAGGGCTGCTGCTGGCCGAATGGAGCCGCACGAGCCCCAGGATTTTCATCGGAAACCGTACGCTTGCCAATGCCCAAAAAGTCGCACGCTGGATAGAGGACGGTACCACGAGCGAGTGCAAGATGACGCCGTTTCACCTTCCGGAAAAGGGTGTGACGGAAGAGATGAAACACATTTTTTCAAATGCAGACATCCTGCTCGACTGCCTGCCGGGCGGTCAGGCGCCACGGATGGCCCGCCTCGCCAGGGATTTTAACCTGCACTACGCCAACATGACCGAGTACGTCGCCGAAACCACTGAAATTATGGCGCTGGCGAAGGATGCCGAAACAGGCTTCGTACTGCAAACCGGCATCGCTCCCGGTTACATCGACGTGCTGGCGCATGGCATGTTCCTGAAATTTTGCCAGGACTTCGGCGTGGACAAGGTGGACAAGCTCGAATTCAAGGTCGGGGCGTTGACCGACCATGCCGTCGGGCCGCATTTTTACGGCTTCACATGGAGTCCCGTAGGCGTGGCAACCGAGTACGTAAAGGATGCCGTGGTGCTTCGCAATTTCAAAAAAACAACCCTGCCCGCCCTCTCCGAAACAAGCAAAATCATCATAGACGGCATCGCCTTCGAAGACGACCTGACCTCCGGCGGCGCTGCCGACCTGCCCGATGCGCTGGCGGGCAAGGTGCGCTCCCTCGACTACAAAACGCTGCGCCACCCCGGCCACTACGGCTGGGTGAAGGAGCAGCTCGCCGGCTTAAAAAATGAAAAAGACAAAATCGCTGTCCTGCAACTGCGGATGGAGGAGGTCATCCCGTACATCGAGGACGACCGCATCATTCTCTACGCTGCGGTGGAGGGCAAAGATTCCGGCGGCACGCTGCGCAGGCGGGAAGTTGCGAAGCTGATTTTACCGCAAAAAGTCGGGCGTCACACGTTGCGGGCCATCCAGACGACGACTGCGGTACCCATGCTCCAGGCGGCAATGGATTTGTTGGAGAACCCTCGTCAGGGGGTGATTTTGCAGAGCCAGATAGATGCGGAAAGTTTTTTAAAGGGGGAGTTTATTGTGCCTGTTTATGGGGAGGCTGGCTTATGAAATTCTGGGTACGGTTAGAATTAAAAAAGGCGCTATGGAAAACCCACAACGCCTTTAATAGTGATCCCGACAGGACTCGAACCTGTGACCGTCTGCTTAGAAGGCAGATGCTCTATCCAGCTGAGCTACGGGACCCTGATTTTTAAAGAACTTTTTTCTATGCTGCAAATGTAGCGCTTTTTTAAAAACCGCTTTTCTGGGTGGCATCAATTTTCAAAACCCAAATAAACAGGTTGTGTTCCCCGACATTTTAATTTTCCCTACCTTAACCCCCATTCTACAATTTCATCACCTTATTTATGAGCGTAAAAATTGAGGAAAGCTGGAAGGCCGTTTTGCAGGATGAATTTGAACAGCCATATTTTCAGCCTATTACTGTTTATATAAAAAAAGAATTGGCGGCTGGGAAAACCATCTATCCACCTGGGCCACTGATTTTCAATGCTTTTGATAAAACGCCTTTTGAAAAAGTAAAAGTGGTCATCCTTGGCCAAGATCCATACATAAAACCTGGGGAGGCTATGGGTCTTTCGTTTTCCGTTCCAAAGGGGGTAAGGGTGCCTCCTTCGTTGCAAAATATATACAAAGAGTTGAAGGATGATTTGGGTTGTGAAATTCCAAAACACGGTGACTTGACAAAATGGGCTGAGCAGGGTGTGTTTTTGCTCAATGCCGCATTGACAGTGGAGCGTGGGAATTCAAATTCGCATGCGGGTATCGGCTGGCATAAATTCACCGATGCTGTTATCAGCAAACTATCAAATGGCCGGGAAGGATTGGTTTTCATGCTTTGGGGAAATTTTGCTAAAAACAAGGCTTCTTTGATCGATCCGTTCAACCATCTGGTATTGGAAGCTGCCCACCCATCGCCGCTGGCTGGCAACCGTTTTAATGGGTGCAAGCATTTCTCAAAAGCCAATGAGTACCTTGCCATGAACGGGAAAGGGACGGTTGATTGGTGTATACAGTAAGAAAATTGTGTTTTGGTGTTTGTGTGTTTATGTGTTTTTATAACATTCGTTTCAAACAATTAGGATGCTAAACACGCAAACCTTGGAAAGATTTTTCAAACTTGCGCTGTGTATTTCTCACTTCTAAAACAGATGTAGTCCCGAGAGGAATCGAACCTCTATCTCAGGTTCCGGAAACCTGCATACTATCCGTTGTACTACGGGACCCTGTTTTCAAAGATGGCCAAAGGATAACTTTAAGTGGTGTTGTAAAGTTTCCCTTTTCGGCGGGCGGCAAAGTTAAAAACTTCTTGTCAATCTGCCTTGGAAAAATGCACCCTGCCGTTCCTAAAAATAGTTTCCTTCCAAAGTTGAATTTCTACTGATCGTAAAAATGAAAAACAAGATATTACTGCCCAAGATTTGGACATGAAGGGGAACAGTAGAAAAAGCTGCTATAGAAATTTAGCCCAAAATGGCCGGATGGAAGGAGTTTGTGCATAGTTTTCTCAATATGTTTAATCCAGCAGGGTGCAAAACCGCAATTTAATAGGAAACAGGTGATTTTCAAAAATAGGGAACGGAACTTTTATTTCTGCCTAACCAAGTCTTTCCGAACAAATTATTCTTATTCCTGTTGATGGTAATTGATTGCGGTTTGCTACTTTTGCGCCGCAAAGTGAAATTGATCTTTCATTTTGAAAATTTTATTAACCAAAATTGATTTGACTATGAAAAAGGTATTAGCCTTCGCTGGTTTTGCTCTTATTCTTGCTGCATGTAACAACACTGCTAAATTTAAACCGATGGTGGATGAGCTGTCATCCAAATGGGACAGTGCGACATCCGCAGTCACAGAATTTGCAACGACTGTAAAAAACGACCAATCCGCATGGATGAGTTCCATGAATAGCATGCAGGTAGCTCCTGAAGCTATGACAAAATGGGACGAAGCTGTAAAGACCCAGTACAATGAACTCCAGACTTCTGCACAGGCAAATACCTCCAATATGGCAGGTATTTCTTCCGAACTTGATGCTTTCGTATCTTCCTGGCAAGCAAAAAGCCAGGAGCTTCAATCATTGAAAGAGGGTATTGCCGCTGGCAAGGTAGAAGGTGACGTGCAGGCTAAAATCGCCGACCTTACCGCTGCTGCAAATGATGCCACTACTAAGCTTGAAGGCTGGAAAACCAAATTTGCCGAAGTGAAAGCTGCCGCTGCCGCAGCGCAGCAGCAATTTGCTGACTTCATGTCGAAAAACGCCCCGGCTGCAGCCGACGTGCGTTAATCATTCAGCTTAAAGAATAATAACTAAAGGCCTCCGTCTTAATTGGCGGGGGCCTTTGTTTTTAAATAATTCTCCAAATTTCCAAAGCAAAAAAATTAATCTTATCAAAAATTATCTTACTTTTGCAGTGTTAGCAGTGATTTCCTCTTCGCCAATTTTTTCCTTTCTTTTGGCGACTCTGCTAACGCCTTCTCGGAGCGTTTTTGAAAACTGTAACTCCTACTCGTTTAGGAGTTACATTTTTGTTTTAGGCCATATCAAAAACTATCTTTCCAAATTGTTGGCCTTCGGACATCCTCTCAAAAGCATTATTGGCATTTTCCAGCTTAAATACCATATCAACGACAGGTACAATCTTGTGCTGCTCAACAAAATCTAGCATTTTAGCAAAGTCTTTGTTGCTGCCCATTGTAGAACCAAGTATGGAGATTTGTCGCCAAAAAATGAGTTGAGGGCTAAGGTTCGGAATCGGGCCGTCGGTACCGCCATAAATTCCAATGCGCCCACCAGGCGAGCATAGTTTTACTAAGTGTGAAAAAGAATCGCCACCGGCACTATCAATAATTACATCCATCCCACTACCTGCCAACTCTTGAATTTCTTTTGGCCAGGTTTTCCGCTTGTAATTCGCACCTCCTATTGCCCCTAGGGTTATTGCCTTTTCAATTTTTTCATCAGAACTGGAAGTAACAAAGACTTTCATCCCAGCAGCGACAGCAAACTGTAAACAGGTCACTGCAACGCCTCCCCCAATTCCAGTGATCAGCACTTTTTCGCCTGCCGTTGAATTGCAACGGGTAAATAAAACCCTGTAAGCAGTTAAGCCAGCCAGAGGCAAGGCTGCTGCGTGTAAAAAATCAAGATGTTCGGGCATGGGGAGAACCTGAGATTGGTCAACGCTGATATACTCGGCGAAAGTACCATTTTGTGGCATCCCAATGATTTGATAGGGTTTGCTTTGAAACCTTTCATCTTTACCCCAGTCAATCCCCGGTTGGATGACTACGGGTTTGCCACCTGCAAGCCCAGCTCCGTCCGAACCTAGAACAACCGGGAACTGGATCCCTGGGTATTTCCCATTGGCAATCCATACATCCCGGTGGTTGAGGGCAGCCGCCTGGAGGTTTACTAAAACCTGATCCTCTTTTGGGACTGGCTGTTGAAAATCCTGAAGGGTAGGGAAGAGGTTTTCTTTTTGCAGAACGAGTGCTTTCATATAAATAGGAAATCCTTTTATAGATGTTCGCATCGGAAATTAATCGCAAGTTCATTTGAAAGATGGGGTAGTTCCGGATTAACCCTGTCCTCAAAAGTGGCTGTAACTGGCACGATCCAACCATTCATTTCAAATGTGATCACCTATAATTAAAATGAAAGGTAAAAAGGATGGCTGGAAAATTGAAGGCAGGATAAAAAGAAAAAGGGTACGGAGAATGACCATACCCTTTGCTAACAAACAAAACCAACTAAAAACCAAGTAATCTTTTTGGCTTGGGGTAATTAAATGAGGCCCTTAGAGCTGACTACAAAACTTCCTTTGTCCTCAAAAAGTTCACATCCTGCAAAAAAAAAGTCGCACCAGAGGTGCGACTTTTAAATATCCCATGAACATATCCAAAACAAATAAATTTTCTTTTAAAAAAAGTTCTTTAGGTTTGGTGGAGTGGATTATTAGCCCTTTCTTTGGCATTGTATTTTCATTAATACAACTTTCTATTCAGATTTACTGCTATTAGCAAATTATAGTCCCATGAACATGTCCTAAAACAAGGGCTGATTTCTTTGAAGTCAGCCTTTTTTATTGGTTTTATCTTAATACTGGGAAGAAATTTTGTTCAAGAAAAATAGTAAGCCGCCCCAGCAAAAATGCGGGACGACCCACTATTAACAAATTATAATCCCATGAACATATACATTTTTCAATTTCCCTGCGGCTTTCCGGCTTCTATCCTTTCTTCTACTTGACTGTCGTTTCCGTTGCCTACTATCACCTGCTTTTCAGATGAGGGAAAAAATAGCAAGTCGCTTAGTGCGACCTGCTATCAACAAATTATAATCCCATGAACATATTCAAATTTTGAGTCCCGAACTTTTTCGGGGAGTTGGCCCTGACTTTTTTGAGGGCATTTTATCTTTCTCCTCCGTTTCTCAACTATCACGATACAAATATGCAGCAACAAAACGCCCGGGACAAAGACAAAATTACAGGGTTGTAATATTTTTATTTTACTAAATCGTATGATCTATTTTTCAAATGTGGTTGTTAATCAGTGTTTTAAACAAACATAACTTTTGAAATGTTCTTCCAGTTTGTGAGAAAAAAGTTAATTTATCTATAGGGAATTCTCAAAAAGATGGGTAAAAAATCTTCGAATCAGATGTGGGTAGTTGAAGTTGTGGCTAAAGTGACAGATTAAACTTATTAGTTAACCCATCTTGACCGTTCAAAGTTTAAAAATGACTACTGCTTAGAACGAGGCAGCTACCAGCTTATGGTATTCGCACAGTAACTTTTTTGTCAAAGCCATACCTGAGAGGCGGACAAAAAATAAGTCGCACTAAGGTGCGACTCACTAGCAATGATAAAATTCCACGAATATGAATTACTTCTTTAGGTTTTTGGGTGGGGTAACTCACGGGGCGACTGCCAGCCACCCCGTGAGAACAATATGATTAATGATTAAAAACTTCTACTTTAGAACTCAGGACTCCCCCGGTTGAGGTGACGACCCGCACCACGTACATCCCATTGTTCAGGCTGGAAACATCCAACTGCGAGCGCTTGGCCAGGATGTCGCCAGAGTCAAACACCGTCTTGCCAACCATATCGAACAGCATGATACGGCCGATTTCATTGTTGTAGCCATTCACATGCAGGTTGACAGTCTGCTGGGCTGGGTTCGGGAAGACCACTAACTCACTCTTGCCAGAAGTGGCAATATCACCTTCCTCATTGGAATCAAGGTTGAAAGTAAGGCTGTTGCCATTCAGGCCGAAAGTTTGGCCATTGCCGTTCATTAGGCTTGAAGAATTTAGTTTTACAGTAGTTGAATTTTTATTTCGTTTTAAACCAGAA
Source organism: Lewinellaceae bacterium (assembly GCA_020636005.1). Lineage (GTDB taxonomy): Bacteria > Bacteroidota > Bacteroidia > Chitinophagales > Saprospiraceae > UBA6168. The sequence goes on along the minus strand of JACJYR010000003.1, from coordinate 1,026,311 downwards.
AGATCTTCGATAACAATAAACTCAACAACTCCAATAATTCCGTACCCACTTGCAGAAACTCCACTTGTTCTTGTATAACCTGCATCCAATTTACCATTAAAAGGTTTATGGGTCATTGAAAGGATTGGAGAATTGTAACTCATCCAAGCTGTATCGCTGAAATAAACTTTGACACTTTCAAATATCGTTGGATCGTATTCCAATTCGAAAGTAAGGCCATAAGCACTGATGGCTGGTATGGAGTCGTTGCCTAAATGGATGGGTGCGTACAGCACATCTCCTGGTTGAATGTTGGTAAACTCTGGCTCCTGGAGGTAGAATGGCAAGGACTTGATGGCGGGCATGGGTGCCGGGGTCAGGTTATGATATTTACCATAAAACTGGCCAATGGCCGTAGTATCAAGGTGCGTGACAATCCCGTTACCATCGGTGTCGATATGTTTTCCATTGAATTGCATGGGCGGTGCAAAAAGGTTGTTCCAGTTGTCGGAATACTGTCCGTACCAAGCAACCGATCCATTGTTGCGTACCGCTCCAACCTCTCCCATACAAAGCCCAATGGGAAGGATGTCCCTGACATCAACAGAACCATCCGTGTTGACATCGCCCGGCCATACACATTCGCCGCCTGCACACAAGGTGTCACCTTGTGGGGATACCATGTCCACTATCTCAATTTCCACTTTCACCAAAGGGCAATTGCCCGATTGCGTGACTGGGCAATAATTAAACTCAAATTCATCATTCCCGATGGCGTCCACGACCGGTGAATAGACCAGCATGTTATAACCTGAGAAGGTTTGACCAAAAACTGAATCAGTAACTGTATTGAAACCAGGATAAAATTTTACACTCCCATCCCCTTCGTTGATGTTGATAAATTCGTAGCTGGGTATTGGTAAATGGTCTCCCAACACCAAAGGGGTATTTTTGGGGATAGTAATTTGGTAAACCGGTTTGACCGGGTTCATGTTGCTCACGATGATGTAGCATGTGGCTATATCGTATTGACTGCTATTTGGGTAGTAGGCTTTGTACTTAAAGTAGTCAATCCCGGAAAAACCTGTTGGGGGATTGTAGCGATATACCCCAGTACCTGCACCGGATAAGAAAGTTAGGGTACCGCCTTCATGCGTGTTGGGGTAACCAATTGCATTGACCGGAGAAAGATAGGCTCCTCCATTGTCATTTGCCAGCAAATGGATTTCTTCAATAGGAACATCCACTGCGGTGTAAACTACATCATCAAATGCAAAGGCATTCGGAGCCGGCACATTAAGCACATGAATAGAAAAAACCCTCGTCCTGTTATGGACTGCATCATGAAAGGTCACTTTGTCCAGACCAACATAATCGTTACCAGGAACATATACGAGAGTTTCAAGCGTATCCAGAGTTCCATGTGAAGGTGGAATTTGTACACTAAAATTGCTGTCCAACTGCATCAGCACCACCTGTGCCGTGTTTTTCTCTGTCATAATAAATACAGAGTCGTAAGATGGCGGGGAAATCTGGTTGACACAAATACTCACTGTTGCCATGTCGCAGGATCCCTGCGAATCGCAAATTGTGTAGTTCAGGTGGGCCAAACCCGAAAAACCAGCACTCGGGGTAAATGAAATTTGGGTGCCACCTAAAATTTTATCAGCCGTCCCATGATTGATGTTGGCGATTTCTGCTATGGTTTGGTTGGTTCCATTCCCTATATCATTCAACAAAACTGGTATGGTAACAGCCTGGTTGACAAAAGTAGAAGCGTAATCATTTTCTGCATGGATAAAAGAGGGTACCACCGTGATGTGGTAAATACGGTAAACCTGAATAGTTGCAGCTCCACTCCCAAAGGGTTTGTGGCATAAAACTTCCACTGTGTCCCTGCCCAAAAAACCTTGGGGTGGGGTATAGTAGAGATGGTTGGTGGTAAAATTGTTGGGAGGAACACCTGGCAAGCCCTTGACACCAAATTTATATTTGTTGCCATAAGAATAGGGATCGAAGTAAGCTGCCTGATTGTTGTTGGGAAAATGTACCGTTTGCGGAGTATTCAACCCGTACTGCTTGAAGGTGAAATGTGCGGTAGTGTTCATCAACATCACCGTGTCAACAATCTCCAAAGTGTAGGATTGGGCTTTCAAATGGGTCGTCCATCCCCATAAAAACAGCCCCAAGAGGAGGAAAACAGATTTTTTGTGTAGAAATACATTCATGGATTCGTGGATTTTCATTGCTAAAAAATAGTGTTTCACGATTTGCCGAAACGTTACTTCCGGCGAGCAGTTGTTGTAATTCGTGTGAAATCCTTTAATACATAAAAGTTGTCTTGCCTGATGCTTACTAAGTTTCAAGGTACAAGTTTAAACCAAGTAAGCGGTTTTTTCAAATACAAAAAACACAAAGTGTGAAAATCAAAAACTGTCGAATAGTGTCAAGTAAATTTGTAATTCATTCACATTCAGGGATGTACCTTAAAGTTGGTTCAAAAGAATTTGATAGATTGTGAAATTTTTATTTTTTTTACTTTTGAACTTTCTTTAAAATCAGGTTGTCATTTTGGAAAGGAAAAATTAAGCTGCTTTCAGCTTATTTTTGTTCCAGATTTCAACCAACACTGCCAAGTCTTCCAAGACTCAAATTTCAAGCCACTAAGGTAATAACTTTTTACAAAATGCAAAATAGCAAATTGTATTCCATACTTGAAAGCTTTAACAAATATGAGCAGAATCGGCTCAGAAAGTTTTTGATTTCGCCCTATTTTAACAAGAATGAGGCTTTGGTGAAACTTTTTGATGTGTTGGTGAATCATGTCAATGCTAAAGTGCAAGAAGAAATCCAGAAAGAAGGACTTTGGTTTGAGATTTACCCCCAAAACTCATATGATGACATTCTATTTAGGAAAAATTGTTCTGATTTATTAAAGCTAATCGAAAGCTTTTTGGCTCAACAAGTTTATGAAGAAAATCCAATACATCAATCAAATTATCTAATAGAAGCGGTTGCCAAAAGAAAGTTGGAAAGGTTGTACAAAAGTACTATGAGAAATGCAAGAAGAATGACTGAACAACAATTTTATAAGACAGCTAATTATTATTTATCCCAATATTTAGTTGAAAAGAATTACTATGACTTGATGGAATTGGAACATGATAGAACAACAAAAAGAAACGTCGAAGAAATTTTAAATAACCTGGATAGGTTCTTTATTGCTGAAAAACTCAGATTTAGTTGTTCTGTCCTGAGCCAAATTTCAATGGTATCTCATGAATATAAATTGCTTTTAATGGAAGAGATTATTTCTCATGTTGAAAAATATGACTTTGAAGATGTACCTCCTATAGCCATTTACTATCAAATATTTTTGACAAATGTTAACAGTGAATCAACAGAGCACTACTTTAATCTTATAAAACTTTTAGATAAGTATGGAGATTTATTCCCTCGTAATGAAGCTGAATTTATCTACCAAGCTGCGTTGAATTATTGCATGAAAAAAATAAATCAGGGCTACTTAGATTTCATGAAGGAATACTTTAACCTTGTTAACGTATTGTTAGAAAAGGAATTTTTAATGACAGATGGAGAACTCTCACCTTGGCATTTTCGAAACATTGTTGGTGTAGCGTTAAGGCTTGGTAATTATTCTTGGACGGAGAAGTTTATTGAAAAATTCAAAACATACCTACCTGAAATAATGCGTGAAAATGCCGTCTCTTATTCACTTGCGACTTTATATTTTTATCAAAAAGACTATTCAAAGGTTATTCAACAATTGCAAACAGTGGAATATGACGACTTAACGTATAACCTAAATTCAAAATCTATACTATTGCACACCTATTATGAGATGGATGAGGTAGAACCACTTTATTCACTTATGGACAGTTTTCGTACCTACTTAAATCGTCACAAAGACTTCTCCGCAGCAAAACGAATCCACTACACCAACCTCATCAAATTCACTAAACAACTCACCAAAACCCTTCCCGGTGACCAAAAAGCCATTGATAAACTAAAAAAAGAAGTAGAACTGGCTGAGCCAAAAGGCATCGCCTCTATCACCTGGCTCAAAGAAAAAATCGCCGAACTCGAATCCTAAAAACACAGCAGGCACCATTTCTAGTTTCCCACCCTCCCCAAATACCGCAAGGTCCACCACTCATTCGACAGCGACATGGTCACGTGCACCAAAAAAGGGATCCAAATCGTCCCTGTCTGGATAGCGAGCAGGCAAAAAACAATGCCCAAGGGAATAGCCCCAATCGTCTCCTTCCAGCCCTTTTGCACATGCACCAGGGCATAAAGTGAAGTATTGATGGCAATGGCCGGTAGCACCCCCATTTCCTCCAGGCAGGTAAACAATAAAAATCCCCTGAACAGAAATTCATAAGCCAGTAAATAACCCACCCAGCTAAGGGCGCTGGCAAATGTCATGCGCCTGCTCCAGGGCGGCGGTACCCGGATGGCGGGGTACATAGCTAGGCTGTCCGGCTTTCGGTGAGAAAAATAAGTTATCGCAACAATGACCAATCCTAAACCCAGCCACCAGGCCATGGTAGTGCCTCCATGCTGAAAGCGGATGCCAATATCCTGAAAATCAATGCCTTGGCTGAGTGCGATAATTGCAGGCAAAACCCCGTACAAGAACGCCCCCAACCAAAGTTGTCCATAAATTTGATAGGCTTTGGCCTTGTTTCCGCCCCACCTATTTTCAAAAAACTCGCAGAACTGAGGCGATTGTGTAATAAACTGGTAACAAATAAAACCGACTGTGACGGCGGCAATGGCTAAGGTAGCGTTCATTGTTTAAAGTGGCTTTTTTGAGCCGCTAAGGTAGGGAAGAGTTAACAGTCGTCGGGCTATCTTTGATGATTGCCACTTTCCTAGCTTATCTATTTTCATTCATCCTTCCGTTTCACCACCTTCACCATGGCCCGCTGATTTTTTCGTCGCAGCCGGTATTTTTCATCAACCACTGCTTTTTTGCTCTTACCATAGATTTTCCGGATGATGCGTTGCTCCGGGATTCCCTGGCTTTTCAGAAAGGCTATAACGTTTTCTGCCCTTTCGGCAGCAAGCTTGTTGCAATATTCATCCGAAGGGATACTGTTGGTGTGGCCCTCCACGATGGCAAAATATTCTGGATCGTCCATCAAGTAGCCAATCACTTCATCTAATACCACTTTGTCCTCCTCTTCTAAATTTGACGAATCTGCTTGAAAGTAAATGGTGGCGCTGTATTCGGCCTCATATTCCACCACTTTGGTATTGCCCCCAGACTGTATCGGTGATTGGGAGGGATTATTTTGCAAAGAAGGTTGTTCCCCGGACGAGGGTCCAAGCGGGGCATCGCTGTTTACAGCCGCCATTTCCACTTCTGTTTCCTGCTCTTCTTCCTCCCTGGTTGCATCGAGGGAAGGTTCGGGTTTGGCAGGTGGCACTTCTTCCTTTGGTGGTGGGGGTGGGTCTGTCACCTGGATGTCCCTGACCTTGGTAACCTGACACCCATTATTGGTTTCGATGACCAACGAGATGGATTTTTTTCCAGTTGAACCGTAAACCACCTTATGTGGTCCTGCCCCATTTGCTGACTGAGGCTTGGCATCCACGCCAAAATTCCACTCCCATTTTTTGATACCGCCAGAAAAACTGGAAGCGTTTTTTACCCATAGTTCAGATCCCTTTGGAATTTTTAGTTTACTCACGGTAAAATGAGCTTTTGGGCCTACAAAGGTGCCCGACCCACCAAATTCAATGGAGAACCCGTTTCCGGTGTTGTGATAATTGTTCACCATCAGGGCATAACTTTTTCCTGCTTCCATTTGTAATGGCGCAACAAAGTTGTCGTCCAGTTCCTGGCAGCCTTGTTCTTCCACGATATCGGTGGAGGAGGGCCGAAGGCCGGTTGCCCCAGTACACCTTTTCCATAATTCCAAACGCTCGCTCACATTTTCACCGGAAGCCATGCACCTTACCGGCACCTTCAGGGAGCAATCGTTTACGCCATTGGGCAACCAAAACAAAATGAAGTCTAGGTCGTCCGATGGATTTATTGGTTTCAGGGTAAAACTTAGTTGCCCGGGGCTTTCGCAGGTCCACTTATACCAGGCAGATTGTGATTCTTCGGGCACGCAAAGCCCGCCTGTTATTTCAAAACGGTTCAAGCCCGCACCCTGGACGCTGGGTACGGTGAACGGCGATTTGTCGCAAAGCACAACCGCAGACGAACAATCCGAAGAAGGGGAGGGGACGGGGTTGAAGTTGTTGATGCAAAGCTGGAATGAACCGGTGCGGCTGTTCCTGCCATCTACCCGGATGTAGTAGGATTGCCCAACGGTAATGTTGTTGATGAACGTCTCGACGATATTGTAGCCCAGGGCATCGGAGATACATGCTACTTCTGCCATACCGCCCGAACATGAGCCACGGTAAAGCGCAAACTGGGGCATCTGCAAAGTGCCGCCAGGGTTGTTTTCAATGGCACCTATGATGCTGATGTTTACCGTGGTGGCCACTGCTATAAACCTGAACCATACATCATTATCGGCATCAAACAAATAATTGGGAAAGCAGCCAGGGCCTTCCAGGTTTGATCCCGATGCCCCCTCATTGGTAAATTGCCTGGGCGAGCTGCACCAATTAGTCACATCTTTCAAAAAAAAAGCATTGGAACAGTTGTCGTTGGCTGGCCCCAAAAAGGACGCAGCTGACGCCGGGATTTGGATACATATATATAATGTGTAAACGAGAAGCGGGAGGCTGAATCTTTTGATAAAACTTGAAAACAGGTTTTTTAAAAAACGCATACTGAATGCAGTAGATCGTGCAGGTTTTGACCCAATCGAATAAATTTCCCTGGGCCGGCGCCAAGTCCATGCGGCAAAATCTCCTGCTCCATACTTATAACTGTCGGGGATTCGAATGCTCATCTTATGTCCTTTTGTTCACAACGCTTGCAAGTTAAAACGGTTTTTCCATGTCCGAAATTGAAAGTTTTGTACTAAAATCCGAAACCGAAATGGATTTGTTCAGTGGTGGATGCCGAAATTTTGTCCCGAAAAATTTTGAACAGCAAAAGTGAATCGATAAACAATAGTGGCTCCCAAGCAGATGCTGTGATGTTCTTTAACAGGAATTCCTCCAACTCTTCACTTTTTCATGCTGTCCCCCTTCACAGAAGCCCATCCTTCATCTCCAATGTACGGTCGCTCATTTTGGCCAGTTCCATGTTGTGGGTGACGATGAGAAAAGTTTGCCCAAAATCCTTTCTCAACTGAAAAATGAGTTGGTGCAATTCCTGCGAGGAGGCAGAATCAAGGTTGCCGGAAGGTTCGTCGGCAAACACAACGGCGGGCTGGTTCATCAACGAACGGGCAACGGCGACGCGCTGCTGTTCTCCGCCCGAAAGCTGGGTGGGCTTGTGGCCGAGGCGCTCGGAGAGGCCAAGGTAATCGAGGAGTTCTGTTGCACGCTTTTTCGCCTGGGTTTCCAGTGTTCCCTTGATGAAGGCGGGGATGCAGACGTTTTCAAGGGCGGTAAATTCGGGCAGGAGGTGGTGGAACTGGAAGATAAAGCCGATTCGCTGGTTGCGGAAATGTGCTAAATCCTTGACGTTCAGGCGTGAAACATCTGTCCCGTCAAAAACGACCTTTCCTTGGTCCGCTTGGTCGAGGGTGCCCAGGATGTGCAGTAGGGTACTCTTCCCGGCGCCCGATTTGCCGACAATGCAAACTATCTCCCCTTGCCGGATTTCGATGTCCACACCTTTTAGCACCCGAAGTTCACCGTAGGATTTTTGAATGTTGGTAGCTGTTATCATAAGTGGGCAAATGTAGGGAGTCGTTTTAAATTGTTTGAGGTTGTTTGGGTACCCTTTGAAATTGCAAAGCCACTGTGGAGCATTTCACAATAAAAAAAGAGCGCAGGCAAAAAACGCCCCGCTCTTGTAAGAAATCACCCGACTGTTATTATGAAGGAATTGAGGTACCTTCACAAAATTTAAAGTTGTACTACCATTTAGTTTTAAACCAAGTAATCTATTGCAATCCGGAAGAAGAAACGGCTTTTCAATGATTAAATTTTCAAGCCTTACCTCACCCATTGCCAAAAATAAAAAGTTCTTTTACGTTTTATGGAGAATTGTAATCTATCAGACTTCAAAATTACGCTTCTTTATTCCGATTGGCAAATTAACGTTCTTTCCTCAACATCACCGAAATTTTTTTAAGAAAATTTTAAGGCAACAGGAAATTCCCGGCCAAAAACGGTTGTATGCGCCGATTTTGATGGCTTTGCCGGAACGACAAAGGTTTTTTGACCCAAACCCAATATTTGAGCTATTTTACCGCCCAATACAAAATGGATAACCATGCTGGAAAAACTTAAAAAGACACCACTTACTTTTTCGCAGATTATCAACATGAACGTGGGGTTCTTCGGCATTCAATACAGCTTTGGGCTGCAACAGAGCGCTGTCACCCCTATTTACGACATGCTCGGCGCCTCTCCCCACGAAATCCCAATCCTTAACCTGGCAGGCCCTATGACCGGGCTAATCATCCAGCCTATTATCGGCGCATTGAGCGACAAAACCTGGAGCCCACGCTGGGGCAGGCGCAAACCCTATTTTCTGGCAGGGGCCATCCTGTGCAGCATTTGCCTTTTCTTGTTTCCATTCAGCAGCGCTCTCTGGATGGCCGCCGGCCTACTCTGGATTCTGGACGCAGGCAACAATACTGCTATGGAGCCTTACCGGGCATTCATCGCCGATAAATTGAACGACGAACAAAAGGGCCTGGGCTTCCAGACGCAAAGTTTTTTTACGGGTTTGGGGCAGACACTTGCCAACGTTTCACTTTTTGTTTTTCCTTTGCTCCTGGTAGGGAAAACAGGCTCGCTGCCCACCTGGGTCTACGGATCCTTCTTTCTTGGGGCCGTCTGCTCCATCGGCACGGTTTGGTGGAGCATGCGCACCACGCCGGAAATTCCGCCAACTGAAGAGGAACTCAGGGAATTGCGGAAAACACCTTTCAACATTTGGTTGCCCTTCAAGGAAGTACCCGCCGCCATCGTTGATATGCCAAAAATCATGTGGCAACTGGCGCTGGTCTATCTTTTTCAATGGTACGCCCTGTTTTGCTATTGGCAAAATTCCTCGAAAAGCGTTGCCCTTTCTGTCTGGAATGTCACGCCGAAGAGCAATCCAAAATTATATGAAGCAGCAGTAAGCTGGACTGGACTCGTGAACGGCTGGTACAACGTCGTGACCTTTCTCACAGCATTTGCATTGGCTTGGTTTGCCAAGAGATACCTCGCCAAATACGTGCATTTTATGTGCCTTTTGCTTGCCGGCATTGGCTTTTTGGCCTTCCCGCACATCGGCAACAAGTTCCTGCTTTTTGGCGCCATCACCGGCTTCGGCATCGGATGGGCCAGTATGATGGGCATTCCCTACCTGATGGTGGTGGGTGGGATACCCAAGGAGCGGTACGGCGTCTATATGGGCATCATCAACATGATGATTGTGGTGCCCATGCTGATACAGACCCTGACTTTTGGGTATATCCTCGAACATTTTCTCGGCGACGACCCCCGCAATGCTATCACTTTTGCCGGGGTTTTGCTGCTTATTGCTGCCCTTCTGACCCTGCTGATTAAGGAAAAGCGAAGGCTGGGCGGCGAGGTGACCATGCAGGGGGCAGGACATTGATTTTTTAAAATCCTTAATGCGAAAATGGGCAGTAATTGGATATCGTGGCCATAGTTATCGGATGACTCCTTCCCCCTCCAACGCTTCCCAATACTCCACCGCCCGCCGGGTATGCGGGATGCAGATTGAGCCGCCCACCAGGTTGGCAATGGCGAACACCTCGAATACTGCCTCACGGGTCACGCCGAGTTCGTGGCAGGTGCCGAGGTGATAACGGATGCAGTCGTCGCAGCGCAACACCATCGAAGCGACAAGGCCCAGCAGTTCCTTGGTCTTTTTGTCAATCGCACCATCTTCGTAGGCGTTTTTGTCCAGGGCAAAGAAGCGGTTGAGCGCCTTGTTATTCTGGGCAAAAATCTTCTCGTTCATTTTCGCCCGGTAGTCGTTGAAGTCTGTTACAAGTGACATTTTTTTGAATGGTTAAGGATGAAAGATGAATGATGAATGGAGGTCAATTCAACACCCATCGGGATGGGCGAAAATAGAGAATTAAATGGGGAAGAAATAACAGTGATAAAATGGAAAGATTTGAAAAACCGAGTTTAGGATCCGTCACTTTTTTTGCGCTTCCTCATGCGGCCAATCAAGAACAGGATGAGAATCAAAAGCGGCAACCCGATGTACAATATCCTGTCCGGCCAGGAAGTCCAATCGATCGGGGTTTCTTTATTGGGGATGCCTTCCGGCACCTGGGCGGCAATGGGTGACAGGAGTAATATCAGATTTGCCAAAGCAAGCCAATATTTTTTCAGCAACAGGGGAGGGTTGAGTTTCATAAACCGGTTGTTTTTCAATGACAACGGGCTTACAGTGAATATGTTCTATATCAATGGTTTATAAAAAAAAATCACCCAGCCTTTACTGCCACCAGGAAAATATAATCCCCTTCCTCATTTTCATATTCTTTGATTATTTCCCGGATAAATCCCGATGCTATATCTTCCTTTAAATACCGCAGCCCATTTGCCACTTCCTCCCGATTGGCGAGGGAAGAAAAGGATGAAATGCCTTGCCGCACCCGTTCATCCAAATAAAGGGCAGGCTCATGTTTGCCAGCATAAAGGAACAAATCCTCGTGGCCTTCCCGGATGAAGTATTTTTCAAGCACCGATATTGTAAATCCTGCTTTGGTCAGGCTTTCAACAACCCTTTCCAACGACGGCATCTGTACCATCGAATCGTTCAGCATATTGGGAAAGTAGTGGTTCAGCCAATAACCTTTCATTTGATGTGGTGTAGAGGTAAAAATGACCAAGCGGCCCTTCGGCCTCAACACCCTTGCAATTTCATCAAAAGCATTTCCCAAATCCGACCAATGATGGATGGTCAGTGTAACCATTGCGCCATCGAAACTTTCATTTTCAAAGGGCAAATCTTCTGCTTTGGCCTGTACCCATTGGATGTTCGGGTTGTTGGCTTTGGCTTTTTGAAGCATTTGCATGGAAGGGTCAACCCCAATAAAATCTATTCCTATATCATGTAGGGCGACGGTGTAGTTGCCCGTGCCGCAGCCTATGTCGAGGTATTTTTCTGTCGGTTGGGTTCGTAAAAAATGATGCAGCCTTTTGGCCAAATAAGGGTCGGCTTTCCTGGTGAGGTTGTAATTCTTGCCGATTCGGTCGTAGTTGGCCACTTTCATTTCTCAATTTTCGGTAAAAATAAAAAAGCAGAAAGAGCACATTGCCCTTCCTGCCCTTTTTATAAAAAATGAGAACGAATTAAATCATTCTTTCACAAACCGCTGGTGCCTGACCATCCCGTCGCCCGTGACGAACACATGGTACATGCCTGGCCGCAGGTTTTCAATGTAAAGTTGGAGATTGTTCAGCCCTTCCACCGAGGCTGCTTTTTGGCTGCGGATTTCACGGCCCTGGTTGTCGATGATCCGGATGATCACCTCGCTGTCCAGGGTTGCGTCAGGTTGTTCCCATGCCAGGTTTATATTGCTCGACACTGGGTTCGGGTAAACTTTCAATCCAGGGTTTTTTGTTGGAGCTTTAAAAGCCGACACTATCGGCCTACCCCTATACCAACTGTTCATTTGGTTGCCGGTGAACATCATATCCTCGCCGCCTGAGAGGTACACAGCAGAAGCACCATCAAATGCAGCGCTGTACATTGGCGAATAATCACCGGAATTGACCGGCATCCCAAATGCGAGTACTTTGCCGCCGCCATTGGCACGTTCTGCCAGATAGACAATCATGGCATCCCGGTCGAGGGCAATGTCCACAGGATTGCCGAGCATGGTGGACGGGCCTTCGATGCGCACCTGTTCGCCAAGGTCCACAACACCGTCGCCGCTCACTGCGCCAAAGTTCCAGATAATGACAAAGGCACCGTCGTTTGGATTGGCTGCGTCGCCGATGTCCGTCAGGAACAGCACATCATCCGCAGCATAGTAGGTCAGGCCGTGTGTCCTTGTGATCCCTTCTATTTCGACCTCCTGGCTGGGCGTAATTGGCCCGGCTGGTTGGTTGAAGAAATCATTGAAAATAGCTACCATGTTGGAGTTGTCTTCCACAGCATACAGCGTGGTGGTGTCCAAATGGATACCCCACAGGTTGAAGCTTGTCGTGTAAGATTTCACCAGGTTGAGTGCCGTTGGCGATTTTTCATAAATATAAAATGCGTTCGTGTTTGTATTGGAAGGATCGGCATCCTGCACCACCACGATGAAAGAATCGTTGACTGCTATTTCACGGCCATTGGCGAAGTCGGAAGTTGAGGTGCCCGACAGTATTGGATCCATGCCTGCCATCAGATTGGCGTTCACACTGCTGTAAGCATTGATGACATTGTCCGTGCGGTTGAGTTGGTACAACACATCGGCGTCCTTGTCGAAATAGATACCGTCGGCGTCCGTTGCTTCGCTCGGAAAGGTGGAGGCCACCAACTGTGCGTTGTTTTTTATATCAAAAACACCTACGTTGCCCTGCGTATTGGAGGAGACAAACAATTGGGACACAGTGGTCAAAGAATCCTGATCCGGCGAAGGGAAGTGGATGGCAGAGACACCAGCGAACAGGTCATTGTAGGTTGGCGTTGCGTCGCCGGAAGTGGTAGGCACATTGAAGCAAAGGACCCGTCCACCGCCATTGGCACGTTCGGCCACGTAGATCATGTTGCGGTCGTTGTCAATCGCGATGTCCACCGGGTTGCCGAGCATGGAATTCGGGCCTTCTACCCGCACCTGATCGCCCAACTGAATAAAGCCGTTGGCCATAATCGAATCAAAATTGCTGATGATGGTAAAAGCTCCGTCGTTGGGGTTGGCTGCGTCGCCTATATCTGTGAGTATCAGACGGTCGCCGCTGGCTTCATAGGTGATGCCATGCGTGCGCACGATGCCTTCCACGGTCACCACATTGGTGGGGTCAATGAAGCCGGAAGGTTGGTTGAAGATATTTTTAAAAATATAAACGTTGTTGGTCAAATCTTCCACGGCGTAAAGGGTGCTGCCGTTCAAAGCGATGCCCCACAGGGCGAATCCTGGCTCGAAGGTTTTAAGCAAATCAAAACCTGTTTGCGTGATTTGGTACACCAACAAGAGGTCTGTGTTGCCATTGGAAGCTGCCGCATCTTGCACCACGATGAGTTTGTCGCCGCTCACGGCTATTTCACGGCCATTGGTAAAATCTGACATGGAGGTTGCCGTAACCACAGGGTCATTTCCCATGTCCAGGCTGGCGTTCACGTCGCCGTAAGCGTTGATGACATTGTCCGTGCGGTTGAGCTGGTACAAAACATCGCCGCTCATGCTGTAATAAATTCCATCGGCATCGCCCGCCACGCTTGGAAAGCTTTCCGCATCAATACTGCCATTCGACAGAATATGGTAAACCCCCACGAGTGGTTGCGTATTGGAGGACACAAAGAACTGCGCCACCCGGTTGGCAGTGGTCGTGTCGGAAATGCGGTTGACGGTGAGGAAGTTATTGGAAAGGTCGAAGCAATCGTCCGATAAATCTGTCGTCAGGATCGGATCGCCCATCATGGCATTCAGGTTGCCCGTGTAAGCGAGGCCATAAACATGGCAAACACCCACACCAGCGCCATTGAAATCCACCATGTTGCCTGCCGGTACGGCCAGGATGTTGTCATTGGCATCAGTCACTATATAGGTAAATGCGAAGTTGGTCGGGGTGATGTTTGAAGTAAAGGAAACTGGGTCGGGGTTGGCGTCAATGACAATTGTAGTGTCCGTTCCGCCATTTTGCAGCATCACCATGCCGCCGTCCACCCCTGCGCAGGGGTCGCCGGAGCAATTGCCTCCATCGAAGTTTTTCTGTACAACTACGGCTGTCAGGGAAATGAGAAAACAACCCGATGAAAACGGGCCGGTAAATACCAGATCGCCAACATTCAGGTTGATGCTGCCCGAGTAGGACATGCCCCAAATAAAGTATTTGCCCGCATTGTAAGGGCAAAGATCAATGGTGGCCGTTGGGCCGTCCATGAATTCGACGATGTTGAAACTGGAGTTGGTCAGCATGTAAACATAAGCTGCCGCTGCTGTTGAATTAGTGACCACATTGATAGTTTGCACGGCATTAGGATCATTGAGTTCGAGGTAGCCGAGTCCGGTGTCCGTCGTCACGTTCGATTGGACGACATCGCATTGTGCCTTCAGGAATAGGGGGGTGAGTAAAAGGCATAGGCCCATCACCCAAGGGTAAAACGTCTTGGTCATAATGAATAAATTTTAGGTTATAATGTTAGGTAAAAGGTAGTTTCCGCCAGCAGTTTGGGCCACTAAGGGAAAAGAGCTGTTTTCTTTTGTTGTCGGTAAAAAAGATGGGTAGTAGGTGAAAATGCTCACTTTACCATACGAGATATATTCTTGTTCGGATTTTTAAAGCAGAGGTTTTTTTAGTCTGGGCTACTTTTTTGAGCAACAACCTAATTTCAGAAATATCGGTTGATGGTAAACCTCGTCAACAAAGTATTGTAAGAATGGTCGTCCTTGGTGTTTTTGTTGGTTAGCAATGAAAATCCCAAGGAACCATCGAAATGTTTGCCTATTAACCCAAGGGCGATATATGGAGTTAAAGGTTCAAGGCTTAGTTTTCCATGCGTATAGTAAAAGTCACTGTAGTCAACATTATAGGAATAAGAAGAATGGTTGACCAATGGAAATTCGCCTGTAGTTCCTAAATCAATAAAAAGATTAATGTTTGAATAGGAAGGATCAAATGTGGTAATTTGAAAACGGATATTTAGCCTTAAGTCTAACAAGAGATATTTCAACACTATAGTATCCCAAGAAATGTAGTTGCTGGAAAGGAATAAAAAATAACCATCGTGGTTTATTTTCCTATAGGCTTTTGACTCAGCTTTCGTGATACCCAAACCTCCTATCAGGCTCCATCGCTTGTTGAATTGATAACAACCCAATGAGTTGATCTGGAAGCCGAAGCGATTGCCGACTCGAGTAATTTTCGCCTCTTTATTATCCTGCGCAAAAAGAAGGTTAATATTACCCCCGCCTTTGGGTATATACAGCGAATTGATACCCACACCCACCCCCCATCGCCATTTGGAAGGAGCTTGCTGGGCAGACAAATTAAACGGTAAGTATATAAGAAGGGCTACAAGGAAGGAAATGACTGGTTTCATGGCAATGTGTTTTATTGAAACACAATTTGTAATGCCATAACGATATGATGGTTGACTTCCCTCAACCGGACGGATGACAAATATCAAACAAGGTTTTCCCCGCGATAAAGCCCAGGAAACAAGGTTGTAAATCGAAATCAGCGCTAAATCCTTATAAAGCTGTACCCTCCGTCACCATCTCAATCGCATGGCAAGGGCACTGCTCGAAGCACACTGCACAACCCGTGCAGAGGGTGTAATCATATTTGTACCGCTTGCCAGGCCCCAGTTTGATGATGGCATCCTCCGGGCAAGCCCCGTAGCAGCCGTCGCACTCGAAGCAATTGCCGCAAGAGAGGCAGCGCCTGGCTTCGAATAGCGCCTCCCGTTCCGTGAAGCCTTTCACCACTTCTGAAAAATCGGTGCGGGCTTCGGTGGCCAATTCCATTTGTTTGCGTTGGGGCGCTTCCGTTTTGAACCAAACATGGAGGTGTTCGTGCCCAACAACGGGCGGCTTCGGAGCTTTTTCATAAGCCGTTTCCCGCAGCCACCCATCAATGTGGCGGGCCGCTTTTTTTCCATGACCAACTGCCACGGTGACGGTGCGTTCGCTTGGCACCATGTCGCCGCCGGCGAAAATGCCCTCGTGGCCGGTCATCATATTGGGGCCGACTTTCACCGTGCCGTCCCATTCGTCGAATTCGATGCCGGGCACATTTTTCAAAAAACCAGTGTCCGTATCCTGGCCGAGTGCAAGGATGAGGGCATCTGCTTCCAGCGTCTCGAATTTACCGGTGGGCTGGGGTTTTCCTTTTTCGTCCACCTCCATCACTTCTACGGTGAAGGTGGTCTTGTCTATCATTTTGATGGTGCGCAGCCAGTTGATTTTCACGCCTTCGGCCAGCGCCTCGGCAGCCTCGAAATCGTGGGCGGGCATGTGTTTGCGGTCACGGCGGTAGATGATAAGTGGTTCCAAACCAAGCCGTTTGGCGGTACGGGCGGCGTCCATGGCCGTGTTGCCACCGCCGTAGATGGCGACCCTCCGGCCCAGTTTGAGCGGCTCGCCTTCCTCCACGCTTTTCAGGAAGCTGATGGCATCCAGTATCTTGCCGGCCTCCCGTTGAGGTATCTCTGTTTTCTTGGAAATATGAGCACCAACGGCGATGAACACAGCGTCGAATTTGCCGTCTGTTTTTTCTATTAAAACATCCTCTACCCGGTGGTTGAAGACAAATTTCACCCCCATGTTTTCGATCCGTTTTGCTTCGGCTTCAAGTTCTTCCCGTGGCATCCGGTAGGCGGGTATGCCGAAGTGCATCATACCACCTGCCACTGGGCCGGCCTCATGTATTTCCACCTCATGCCCCTGGCGTCTTAAATGATAGGCTGCAGAAAGGCCAGAGGGGCCAGCGCCGACGACCAAGACCCTTTTGCCACTTGGCTTGGCGGTTATTTTTGGTTTCCAGCCGTGCTTCAAGGCTTGATCGCCCAGGAATCGCTCGACCGCATGGATGCTCACTGTGCTGTCCACGAAGGCCCGGTTGCAGGCGTTTTCGCAGGGGTGGTAGCACACCCTGCCCATGATGGCGGGCAGCGGGTTTTCCTCGATGAGCTTCTGCCAGGCCTGCTCATATTTTCCGGCCTGGGCCAGGGCCAGCCATGCCTGGATGTTCTCGCCGGCGGGGCAGGCGTTGTTGCAGGGCGGCAACATGTCGAGGTAAACAGGGCGCTGGGTGCGGGCCGGGCCGGTGCCTTTGGCGTGGGCGGCGAGGTCAACAGGGACGGTCATTTCTTTTGTGGAAACCATTGGTATGTAGTTGTTTGAAATCGAAGATTCACGCCTGTAAATGGTTTGGGTTGTTTGAATTTGTTTGAAATCGCAGATTCACACTAGTAAATCTTTTTATACACCTGGTTATCCAAGTGTTGATTTGAATTTCTTAAAAACCAAATAACCAAACGAATTTCAATGATGTACTCCAGGATGAACGGTGAATGATTCACGATGGAGAGGACGAATCCTCAGGTGCCTCATTTGTCCAAAAAGGACAGCGTTAAAGGTGGGTAAGCCAACTTTTTTACAAGATGATTTTTGTCAGCAAAACCAATGATTGAAGTCTTTCAAACGGAAGGATGCAACTACAACAGCTCCAAATCCCCCAACGGCAGGTTAATTCCAATCAAGTAACCAGTCCCATCATATTTCCCATTTAAAAAAGAACTGACCACATCGAACCTGAAAAAACGGACGATGCCAAAACCGATGTTGTTCAGGCCAAGCGATGCCTCGAAGTAGTCTTTCTTTTCTGTGGTGTAAAGGAAATTGGCGCCGGCCACCAGGCTCCAACCGAGTTTTTTAAAGCCTGGGATTTTGTCGGTGATGAAGCCTTTGAAGTCGTGCTGCCAATGTGCCTCCGCCCAGGCGTCACGGGTGCTGAATTCGTAGTAGGGCAGCATTTTAAAAGTGTATAAATAGCGTTCCTGGTTGCCAATTTGTATTTCATTCCCCAAGAAATGACGGTAGTCGTAGAAGTACAAGGCCTTGTTGTTCAGGAACTTGCCTGCTTCCATGCGGAAGGACGTTTCGCCTGCCAGGCCAAGGGCAATGTTGTTTTTTGAAATGGCAATGGATAAACGGTCGTAGTCCACATCGCTACGGAAAGCATTCCCGCTGTTTGGATGGATGGAAATGCCTTTCCGGTAGTGCAGCCAAATATCTGGGAATTTGCTCCCCGACAAATATTTCTGGTCGGGGAAGTTATAGTATTTCTGGCCAAACCTGATGCGCAGGCTAAACCCCGCCACCAATGCCTTGCTGGCCGAAATTTCCCCATCCGGCAGAAAGGTGTTCAGGGAGTCGTTTTGCGCATATACCCTGCTGTTTTTGTAGAAAAAGCTGTAGTCAGAATGGTTGGTCAAAGGGGAGCGGTCAGCAAATTGGGCGATGGTATAAAGCATCCAGCCATTCAGGATTTCGTGGCGGTAGTTGGCCTGGAAAAATTTCTTGTCGTACAGCCTAATGTAGTTGCGGTGGCCAAACAAAGCGTAGGAGGTGTTCAGCAAGGGCGAAATCGGTTCCAGCTCATTGAACTGGGTAGCAACGGCCCCGCCCGTCATTTCCAGTCGGGAGAATTTTTTTGGGTTGAAATAATAAGTGAAGCCGCCGGACGCCCTGAATATTTCCTCCGAAAAACCATAGTTCACCTTGCCGTTGATCTCAAGCCGCCGGTTTTTTTCTTTGTCAAAAGCTTTTTTAAAACCCAGATCGAGGTTGAGGTTGAAACCCTGCACGGCGTTGAACTGTAGGGTGTTGAGCGGCGATTTGATGGTGAAAGAACTCCGCTTCCAGGAGTTCTGGTGGGTATATCCAAATAGCAAAGCGCCAAATTTGAACTTGTTGTTCACCTTGTCCAGGGAGTCGAGAAAGGGCTTGGATTCCCTTACCACCCGGATGCTGTCTTTTCGGTGGTAGTCCACCGTTTCTTCCGTAGTCAGTGGCACCGGCCGTACCTCCTCCCAAAATGTAGCATCCTTCTCATTGGCCCCGTCCTCCACCTTCATCAGTTCGTTTCCAAAAAACCTAACGCCCAGGTTGGGCGCAAGATCATAGTTGGAAAATATGCCGGTGAAGCTGCCGCCAAATTTGAAACCCAATGCCCCGCCAACCAGCGAAATGGATTGGGAAAACAACCGCCAGGTATCGGGACTGGCCACCGGCACGTGTGTCTGACGGATGTATAAAGTATCAATAAAGGGGCTCTGCGCCCGTCCGCCCGTCAGGTAGAGGTCGGTGCTCTGGATGTTCCAAAGTTTGTCAACTATATAAATAATGCCTTGATAGACAGGGTCTTCGCTCCGTTTTGCGATGACTTCGATCTTGTTGATCAGGTTGCCCGCTTCGTCCACTATCACCCCCTGCAGCCTGTATTTATAATAACCCATTGCGCCATCGGCGATGGGCGACATAACGTTCCGCCCAAATTTTGAAAAATTGCGGTACAGGTTGAAGTCCATTTCCTGGGCGCTGTTGAAACTGAAGCCCTGGTTGTTGCCACTTACTTTGCTCGACATCATCACCTCTTTGTACTTGTCGGGCTGTTTGAAGTAGAGTTTTGAAATGGATTCGGACAAATAGACAATGCCTTGCCGGGTCGTATCGAGGTTGCCGTCGAGGTCGCCCACGTCCTGGCCGAGCAGTTTTTTGGGCGCATCGAGGATTTTCACGTTGCCCTTGATATAGACATCGCAGGAAAAGCTTTCCACCAGGTTTTTATAATACTCCCTTTTTTCAATGGCCTTTCGGATGATAGGGTAGGCGGGGTCTTCAGCATTCGCCTTTATTTCCACGGTAGAAAGTTCGATGGATTCCGGTTCAAGCTTTACATCTAGTTTGGTGTTTGTGCCCTCGATGTTGATGCTGACTATCTTTTGCTTATACCCAATATATTGAAAAACAAGCTGGTAGCCCCCTTTTTCCAAATCGAGGAAATATTCCCCTTTCAGGTTGGTGGTGGTACCGTTGGTGGTGCCCTGCACATAGACGGAGGCGAAGGGCAACGGTTCGCCCGAAGTGTCTGTTACGATGCCTTTGACCTGGGCAAAAAGGAAAGCGGTTTTTACCAAAAAGAAAAGGAAAGAAAAAGTTATCCGCATGTTTGAGGTGATTTCAGTTGGCGGCGAAGATAGGGCATGGCCGGTAGTTTTTAGTTCTCACTCCGCAAATCCCAATCTTTTACTATGGCTATCGCTTCCGGGAAAAAGCGGTTGAATTCATCGTTGAAAAGATGGTAATCTTTCTGGAGGCTTTCAACTGCATTGTCAAAATAGCGGGGAGCGCTTGATCGCAGTTTCAAACGGCTGAGCGTGAAACGCAGGCCATCTTCCGTGCCGTACCGCACCAACCAATCGTCGGCAATCATGAGCGGCAGGCGTTCTTGGAGGAAATCCGGCATGAGGTGGAGGTGGTTTTGCAAAACCTGATAAACGCCCCCGGCAAATTCTTCGATGAGTTGGGTGGAATATTTTTCCCAATTGTTGGCCAGCAGAAAATCGTGGAACACATCCAAAATGACAGGGGCATATTTTCCATGAACGGGTTGGAGGCGCTTTGAACCTATTTTCACGATGGGATGCTGGTCGGTAAAAGAATCAATCTTTCGGTGCAGCCGAACGCCTTCCTCAATGGGGCGGGGAAGATTCGCAATTTCTTTATTGGACAAAAAATCCCCCAGGAAATTGCCAACGATGAGGTGCTCTTCGTTGCCCGACAGGAACAGGTGTGCGAGGAAATTCATGGCTTGGTGAATTATTGGATTTGCAAATTGGCGAATGAGTTAACATAGTTGGTATTGCGAACAGCTTTGTGTTTTGATTGGTTTGATTTGTGTTTTTATAAATAACCGAAATCCTATCTTTGCGCCCGTTTTTCACAAACATCATAACTAAATAATGTGAAAAGTGCAAATGGTGGACACCAATTCACCAATTCACCAATTCACCAATTCCCAAATATGGCTTTACAATGCGGCATCGTTGGCCTGCCAAATGTAGGAAAATCAACCCTGTTCAACGCCCTGACCTCGGCCAAGGCGCTGGCGGCGAACTATCCCTTTGCGACCAAAGACCCCAACATCGGCATCATCACCGTGCCGGATGAGCGGCTGGATAAGCTCACGGAAATCATCACGCCGAAACAAACCGTGCCGACCAGCATCGAAATAGTGGACATCGCCGGCCTGATAAAAGGGGCGAGCAAGGGCGAAGGCCTGGGCAACCAGTTCCTTGCCAACATCCGGGAAGTGGACGCCATCGTGCATGTCGTCCGTTGTTTCGTGGACGACAATGTGGTTCATGTGGATGGGGATGTTAACCCTGTGCGGGACAAGGAAATCATTGATACTGAACTCATCCTCAAGGACATAGAGACGGTGGAAAAGCGGATGGATCGTCTGCGCAAGCTGGCCAAAACGGCCAAAAAGGAAGACCTGCAGGCCCTGGCCACCGCCGAGGAAATCATGGCACACCTCAACCAGGGCAAACCCGCCCGTTCCCTGGAACTGGAAGGCGATGCGGCTGAATTGCTGAATGATATGTACCTGATGACCAGCAAACCCATCCTTTATGTTTGCAATGTGGACGAAGCATCCGTTGTTGATGGCAACGAGCATACGAAGCGCTTCATGGAAGCCGTCAAAGACGAGCCAGCGGAAGTGATCCTCATCAGCGCTGAAATAGAATCGCAGATTGCCCAAATGGATACCATCGAAGAAAGGAAAGAATACCTCGAAATGATGGGCCTACACGAACCTGGTGTGAACCGCCTGATAAAAAGCTGCTACAAGCTGCTCAACCTCATTACCTATTTCACCGCTGG
This sequence comes from Lewinellaceae bacterium, assembly GCA_020636005.1. Lineage (GTDB taxonomy): Bacteria > Bacteroidota > Bacteroidia > Chitinophagales > Saprospiraceae > UBA6168. Next base: position 1,004,637 of record JACJYR010000003.1, on the reverse strand, counting down.
CGAAAAAGAAGTGCGGGCATGGACTATCCACCGGGGCTGGAAAGCACCCAAAGCGGCTGGCGTCATCCATACGGATTTTGAAAAAGGCTTTATCCGGGCGGAGGTCATCAAGTACGAAGACATGATCACTTTAGGCTCTGAGGCTGCCATCAAGGAGGTGGGCAAAATGGCCGTGGAGGGCAAAGAATATGTAGTGAAGGATGGGGACATCATGCACTTCCGATTCAATGTATAAACCAGGTTATTTGGATTGAATCAATATAGTGAAAGCGGGCGTAAGGATCGAATGAAAAATAATCCCGATTTCACATCGGGATTATTTTTAAAAAACCCTTCCAGCACTGGGGTTTCAAAATCAAAATAGCGAAGTTATTTTTTCATCGTTTCTAAATAAAAAAAAGGGTTTGCTTGTTAAAGGCAGCCTTTCTACATTTGCGCATCAAAATTAAAATAAATGAACGCAGAAAAATCATCTAACACAATCAACTGGATCCTATTCGTTGTCTTCACGGTCATCGTAGTGGCCATGCTTTTCCTGACGCCGCAATGGTTCTGGCTCCTGCTCCCTTTTCCACTGACTTTTTTGGTGAAGGCTCTGGACGTTATGTAATTTTCATCCATCTATAAATTTTAACTTTTTGGTTTTCCTGAAAGGAAAGGTTAGACGTTCATGTATGTCTAACCTTTCTTTGTTATCTGCGTTCTTTATTGTGACTTATGTAAAAAGCTAAGCCCCGAATGAAAAAAGCATATTTATTCTTGATTGTACTTTCTATAGCTGCCTCAGGGAAAGGCCAGCAATTATACTTGGAAGCTTTTCCTGCCATCAGCCGCACCTCCTACGGCACAGATATGTTTTCCGCCAAAAAAAACTACCTCACTGCGGGTGCCAGGCTTGCCGCCGGGTCGGATCATTTCCAGATTGGGGGCGAATACCGCACGGATTTGACCAAACCTTCCTTTGAATCGGGTACGGCCACCCTCGCTTTCAAAGAAACATTTTACGGAGGTTTTCTGCGCTATAAGATAGCACGGTACCCGGCCATGAGAATGGGGCTTGTGCTCAAAGCAGGGGCCGGCGTTTTCAATACCACCGTAGAGCGTGACGCCGGCGGCGTCCAGGAATTTACTTACGATCCTATTGTGGGGGTCAATGGGGGGGCCGGGATTTCCATTCCGCTGACGAGGCCGTTCATGATTGAAATTGGCTATTCCTACATCTATCAAAAAAGGCCTGCCCTGGCTACAGTACCGGTGCCTGCACATACAGCCTCCTACCATTTGTTCAGCGCAGGCCTGAGCCTTAATTTTGTGTTCGGCAAGCGCAAAAAAGAATATGACCGGATCCGTCAAAACAGCCGTTTTCAGAATGGCTGGCGTGGTTAAATAGGCAAAAAGGAAAAATTAGTTTTATCTTCGCATACCACCTCCCGGCACTACGGGATCCGCAGAAATTTCATTCCGCGCAAGTAGCTTGGTTTTTTGCCTGGTACTGTTATTTCCAAAATTTTTCATTTGTATGGACTTTACAATAGCCAATCCCATTTCCACGGTTTCCGTATCCCCTACGATTTCCAAGGCAGTTGTTTTTTTCATCCTCCTGTTCAATGGCCAAATCGCATCTGCCCAGTTTACGGTTGCCCTGCTATCCACTCCGCCAACGTGCAATGGCCAGTCCAACGGAAAAATTAACGCCATCCCCTCCGGCGGCATCGCCCCCTTCACCTATCTATGGAGCAACGGCTCAACGGCCAACCCACTGATGAACATTCCCGCAGGTTTTTATGCGCTGACGGTTACCTCAGCCATTGGCTCCACAGCTACGACCTCCGTTACCCTGCCGGACCCCCCACTCCTTCAGGCTGCAATCGCTGTTACAAGCTGCACCCTGCCGGGTTCCATGACCGTCAACCCGGTCGGTGGGGTTCCCCCTTATGAATATCTTTGGAACAATGGGCAAACTACCCAAAGTATTGGCAATCTCAACCCAGGACAGTATTGTGTCACCATAACCGATGCCAGTTTATGTTCCCTGGTTAAATGCCAGAGTATTGGCGCCAACTTTGGGGTTCAGGTCGTAGTGAACCATTTGATGTGTGGAAGCCCGATGGGCGGTTCTGCCACCGCAAGTTTAAGTGGCGGGGTTTCGCCGTTTACCTATCTGTGGTCCAACGGTAGCACTAATTCTTCTATTACCAACCTCCCGCCTGGGTCTTACAGTGTGACGGTTACAGCAGCCAATGGCTGTTCGTCCAGTGGTTCCGGAACAGTATTGCTGGCCTCCGGCAATTTCAGCATTGATGTTGCTGTCAATGAACCTACTTGTAATGGTAGTTCAACCGGTATCCTCACTGCCAATCCCAACAATGGTGCACCTCCCTTCACCTATGCCTGGAGCAATGGAAAAACCACCCAAACCATCAGCGGTTTGCCGGCTGGCAGCTATACGGTCACGGTTACGGATATGTTCGGCTGCACCGCAACCCAGACCGCCATATTGAATTACCAAAGCAGCCTCAGTGTGAGCCTGAACCCCTTCAACCCAACCTGTTCGGGTGCCAACAATGGTTCCATCAGCGCCAATCCGAGCAATGGGGTGCCCTCCTATTCTTACAACTGGAGCACGGGTGCCAGCACCCAAACTATCAACAATATCGGCCCAGGTGCCTACACGGTGACCGTGACGGACGGCCTGGGCTGCACAGCCACCAAGTCCATTTCACTTGTTTCCCCACCTCCTTTTTTGGTGACTACTAACTCCAGCAATGCGACTGAGTGCGGTGCGGCCAACGGCTCGGCAAGTGCCTTGCCAGGGGGCGGGGGAAGCCCGCCTTTCTCCTATCAATGGAGCAATGGCGCAACAGGCAACGTCGTCAACGGCTTGATAGCTGGTACCTATATCGTTACAGTTACCTCTATTCAGGGTTGTATGGCCACTGCTACAGCTACGGTCAGTCAACCCACTTCCCTTGATGTTTCCATCATGGGATCCACCATCGTTTGCGGAAACGACAACAATGGCACCCTCACGGCCAATTACACCAACGGCACCGCTCCGTATTCTTTTGCCTGGAGCAATGGCGGCTCCGCCCAAACCGTAAACAACCTCGCTCCCGGCATTTATACCGTGACGGTGACCAGTGCCCAGGGCTGCACCGGTACAGCCTCTTCCAACATCAACGGCAGCCCGGGGATTGCCCTGGACATCTCCGTGCAAAACGTAAAGTGCTTTGGTACAGCTACCGGAAAAATTACCGTGTCGGCTTCCGGTGGCACGCTTCCCATTGCTTTTTCGTGGAGCAATGGGTCTGCGGCCAGCGTATTGAGCAATCTTCAGGCCGGGCAATACACACTCACGGTGAGCGACGCAGTGGGCTGTTCCAAAATACAGACCATTACTGTTACGCAGCCGGCGGCCTTGAATGTGGGTTTCAGCACTTCCGGGGGCAGTTGTGGCAGCAATGGCGTTGCCACCGCAGCTGTGTCCGGCGGTACAATGCCCTACCAGTTTGCCTGGAACTCCGGGCAAACGACCCAATCCATATTTGGGATCCCGCCCGGTGATTATCAACTGACGGTCACAGATGCCAACCAATGTACGGCAGCAGCGAATACCAGCCTCACAGCATTTCCGCTGCCACAGTTAATGGTTTCTGGTACTAATACCACCTGTAATGGGACATCTGATGGGACCGTTCTGGCCACTGCTTCGGCAGGTACACCGCCCTATAACTTCAACTGGAGCAATGGCATCACGACACCGGACCAGGCCGGCCTTTCTCCTGGCAACTACAAGGTCACGGTGACTGACAACAATGGTTGCACAAAAAGGGACTCCGTCATCGTGCTGTTGGGGGATGGGTTGATCGTAGGTATTGACGCCCCGATCTATGTATGCCCGGGCGAGACGGTTGCTGCTACCGCCAGTGCTATGGGGGGCATACAACCCTACACTTTTCTTTGGTCAAATGGCCAAACAAGCCAAACAGCCACCAACCTCAACTCCGGCAATTACTCGGTCGTCGTGACCGACCCGATGGGCTGTTCCGGAATAGAATCTGTCTTATTATTGCCCGGCGGCGGCTATGGAGTCAATTTCTCTTTTGAAAACGTCTCCTGTGCGGGTGGTCAGGATGGCAGTGCCGCTCTCAGCATCAATGGAGGCGCCCCGCCATACAAGTATCTTTGGGAAACAGGGGATACCCTTCCAGCCATTGATAGCCTTTTCGCAGGGGAATACCAGGTCACCATCAGCGACGCCACCGGCTGTACGAATACCCAGGTAATTCCCATCAACGAACCACCTCCGCTGATGCTAAACCTGATGGGCTTCGACGGTGGATGTGGAGGAACCGGCTCTGCCAATGCGCAGGTATCCGGCGGCACGCCGCCCTACATGTACAACTGGAGCAACGGTGCTGATGTGCCAACCATCAACAACCTTGGCCCAGGCTCTTATGCTATCACCATGACGGATGGCAACCTTTGCACCCTGATTGATTCTACCACGATTATCGAAATCCCGGTGCCGACCTGTGAAATAGTGCTGGCTCAACCTGTTTCAGCTCCAGGCCTTTCCGATGGCGGGCTGGAGGTATTGGCCGCTGGCGGCACCCCGCCTTTTGTTTATAACTGGAACAATGGCCAGACAGCCGAAACCGCAACAGGACTGAATCCAGGCACTTACCTGGTCACCGTCTCAGATGCAAACAACTGCCAGTCTTTCTGCAGCTATACCCTGTTCAGTCCTGGTTTGATTGGCGATTTTGCCTGGAAGGACAACAACATGAACGGCAGGCAGGACAATGGAGAAGGTGGCCTGGCCAATGTAAAAATTGACATCTCGGGCCTGGACAATTACGGAGAGGATTTTTCAAATACCATGACCACCGGTGCGGATGGGCAATACCTGTTTACTGTGCAGCCCGGAAAGTACAAGCTTGCCTTTTCCCTGCCGAACGGCTACACCTATAGTCCCCTGAAAATGGGGAGCGATTCCAGCCAGGACAGCGACGTAAATCCCTTGACGGGTATGACGGATACTATCACCATAGGAAACGGTGAGGCAAACTATGCAGTGGATGCTGGGTTTTTCGTCGCTTCCCCCTGCGATAATGTGACCGGGGCAGGCACGGTGTGCTGTGGCCAAAGTTTTTGCGGGCCTGGCTCCCAGCCCGACGAACTGACCCAGTCTTCGGCCCCGGCAGGAGGCACTGGAAACCTCCAATATCAATGGTTTTACTCTACGGCGCCCGTTCCTTTTGATCCCTTAAACTACCTGCCTGCCCTGGATGCCAACGAGGCTAACTGGACTCCAGACCCCGTTTCGCAAAATACTTATTTCGTTCGTGGTGCCCGCCGGGAAGGATGCGTCCAGTACCTGTACTCCAACGTGGTTGAATTTAAGGTGGATTCTTTGGCCATTGCTGCCATCGAAGGCCCCGATACTACCTGTGTGGGGGTGCCCATTGATTTTACCTGTTTGGACAATGGCCCTGGTGCCACTTATGCCTGGTCTTTTGGAGGCGGTACGCCCGACACCGCCAACTCCCAAAGTGTGGCAGGGGTCTCCTGGGCCTCAACTGGAATGAAAACTGTCCGCCTGACGGTCGAAAACCAAGGCTGTATTTCGATGGATGAATTACAGGTCATCATGTCCAACAGCCCCTACTATTGCGGCGATGCCCTCATCATTAACGCCGAAGCTGTTGGGCCAACCACGGTGCTGGTGGACTGGTTCTATGCCAGCACCGATTCATTGCTTCGCAGCTATGTCGTAGAATGGGCCTGGGAAGGCGATGATTTCACGGCGGTCGGCATACCAGATTCTACGGTGGCCAGCAATAGTTTCCTGCACTATTTTTCCTGGCACGATTCCGCAAAACGGGGGCGGAACTATTACCGGGTAAAACTGGGGGATAGCGATGGGACGATTTTGTATTCAAATGTGGTGGAAGTCTTTGTGAGCGGCGGCTATACGCTGGTGCATGCTTACCCTAACCCGTTTTCCAGTTACCTGGATGTGGAAATAATTGACCGCTATGATGCCAATATCACGCTGGAACTTATCACAGTATTTGGCCAAAAAATAGGCGTGTTCCAGGCACCGGATTTGGATAATTATATGCAGATCAACACGTCGGGATTAGCCCCTGGCAGTTATTTCCTGTTGGTGAAATACGATGGGAAGCCGCAGAAGATTTTTAAGCTGGTAAAGTGGAGGCAGGAATAGCCTTTAATTTTTGCCAAACCCATGTTTCACCTGTGAAATAAAACCATCGGGAAACGCCTCCACCCCCGGAAACCCCAACCGCACATCCCTGCCATCATGGGGTATCACGGCTGTCCCGAAGAGATAGTCCCAAACCGCCAGCGACAGGCCGAAGTTGATGCCATAGGGGTGGCTTTCAGGCATGTCGTGCGCATGGTGCCAGATGTGCATTTCCGGGCTGTTGAAGATTTTTTTCATCCATTTTCCCAATATAAGACTGCCAGCCAGCGCACTCACTGCCACCACTACCAATTGGATTAATATGCACGGTTCTTTCAAAATATGCACATCGAATCCGCTGGTGGCAATCACAATGCCCACCAGCAGGCCCAACACCCCGCCCGTCACCCAACCCGGCACGGTAATGTTCGAATGGTTGTAATGCCCGACCGCCAGCGTGAAAATGTGGATGATAAAAAAGTCGTACAGTCCAATGCCAAGCAGTGCCAATGGGATGTATTCTATGGTGCGATAAACAATTGTCTCCATCCAATGATAACGAAGATGTGCGGCAAAGCCCATCTGCTCCACCGAGTGGTGTACTTTGTGGAATTCCCATAAAAAACTGGAACGGTGCAACAGCCGGTGTACCCACCATTGCACAAAATCCCGCACCACAAAACCAGTCAGCAAAACGGCCCACATCGGCCAGTGCTGCATGGGGTTGCTGGCCTGCAGGTCAAACCCGGCCAACGCTTTGATGCCGTCGTTGAAAAAGCGCACCACCACATCTGAGGCGGCATTGTAGATGATGAGCGAAAACAGGAAGAAATTGAAAAACATGTAAAAAAAATCCAACCAGAAATCCTTGCGGAAACGGGGTTGGTCTTTGCGCCAGGGCGCCAGTATTTCCAACAGGAAAAAGAAGGCCGAAACACCGATGAGCCAGTAAAAGTAATTGTGCCAGCCGGGGTGGGTGATTTCTTGCCAGAGGTAATTGGCATAGCCGCCGTATCCGTTGAGGAAAGTCTTAAGGTAGTCCATATTTCAAGTAAAATTTTAGCTCGGCAAAGATGCAGGGTAATCAAGCTTGTGATTAGTGACCGTAATTACAAACCAGGCACCATTTGGTTGTAATACGGAGAAAATCAAAAAATGACTTTCAATTGCCAGGCTATCGAATTCCTCTTTTTCAAAAATTTCTACCTTGCGCCGCCTTAAAATGCTCGACGAACACGATTGTCAAGGAGCAACCTTTATTCATCATTCACCATTTTATAAATCACCGACATGAAGAAATTCCATTCCATCACTTTCTTTGCAGCCCTGTTGGCAGCCTGCAACCAGGAAGGTCCGCAAAACACGACCGAAAAAATGAATTATCCGAAAATCCCCGTTTCCTATCCGCAAACGGCCACGGAAGCCGTGAGCGACAACTATTTTGGCACGGCGGTGGCCGACCCCTACCGTTGGCTGGAGGACGATACCTCTTCCAGAACCGCCGCCTGGGTGAATGCTGAAAACACTGCCACTTTCGACTATCTGAGCAAAATCCCGTTCCGTGACGCCGTGCGGAAACGCTTTGAAGAACTGTTCAACTACCCCAAGTACGGCTCGCCCTACCAGGTGGGGGAATACTACTTTTTCACCAAAAACGACGGCCTGCAAAACCAGTCCGTTTGGTACCGCCAGAAGGGGCTGGATGGCGCACCGGAGGTTTTCATTGATCCAAACAAACTCAGCACGGAGGGCACGACAGACATCGGCATCATCGGGGTGAGCAACGACAACAAATATGTGGCCGTGAGCCGTCAGGATGCAGGTTCCGATTGGCAAAAAATACACATCTATGAGGTAGCAACCAGTAAAAAACTGGACGATGAACTGGAATGGGTGAAATTCAGCGGTGCCTCCTGGTGGAAGGATGGGTTTTTCTACTCCCGCTACCCAACCCCAGCCAAGGGCAGCGAACTCAGTGGCAACAACATGAACCACTGGGTGTATTATCATAAGCTTGGCACTTCACAAGCACAGGACAAGCTCATTTTCAAAGACGAAAAAAATCCTTCCTACTACCATTTTGGCAGCGTCTCGGAGGACGACCACTACTATATATTGTACCAGGCTCCCGGCACGGACGGCTATGCCACCATGTACAAGGATTTGGAGAAAGACGGGCCGATGACCACGCTTTTCGAGGGCTATAAAAACAAGAGTACAGTCGTTCACAATATCGGCAACAAGTTCATGGTGCGGACGGACATCGACGCACCGAACTACCGTCTCATTGAGGTGGATATCACCAAACCTGCCAAAGAAAACTGGAAAACTATCATCCCCGAAACGGAAAACCTATTGCAGGGCTGCACTGCTGCCGGCGGCAAGCTGTTCGCCAATTACCTCGAAAAAGCAACTGACCGGATTTACCAGATGGAATATGATGGCAGTGGAAAAAAGGAAATAAAAATGCCCGGCGTGGGTTCGGCAAACATAGCCGGCAATACCAGAGAAGAATATAAGACGCTGTTTTATGTCTTCACCTCCTTCCTCTATCCGCAAACCATATTCAAATATGATATTGCAACTGGCCAATCCACTGAATTTCAAAAAGCGGATTTGAAATTCAACCCGGAGGATTATGTGGAAAAGCAGGTGACCTACAACAGCAAGGATGGTACGCCTGTGACCATGTTCGTCGTCCACAGGAAAGACCTGAAAATGGATGGCCAAAACCCTTGCTGGCTCTATGCTTATGGAGGTTTCAATGTTAGCCTTTCCCCATCATTCAGCACCTCCCGTATCATGCTGCTGGAAAATGGAGGCGTCTTTGCCCTGCCGAACCTGCGGGGCGGGGGAGAGTACGGCGAAGAGTGGCACAAGGAAGGCATGTTGATGAAAAAGCAAAATGTCTTTGACGACTTTATCGCCGCCGCCGAATACCTCATCAAAGAAGGCTATACTTCCAAGGAAAAGCTGGGCGTTTCGGGGGGTTCCAACGGGGGCCTGTTAGTGGGTGCCGTAATGACACAACGGCCTGATTTGTACGCTGTTGCGTTACCCGCTGTTGGCGTGATGGACATGCTCCGATATCATAAATTTACCGTCGGCAAAGGCTGGGCACCAGAATATGGCACGTCAGAAGATAGCAAGGAGATGTTCGATTACCTGAAAGGCTATTCCCCGCTCCACAATCTAAAACCCGGCACAGCATACCCTGCTACCATGATCACTACTGCCGACCATGATGACAGGGTAGTGCCTGCACATTCTTTCAAGTTTGCCGCAGCGCTTCAGGCTGACCACAAAGGTGAAAACCCCGTCCTCATCCGCATTGAGACCAATGCTGGTCATGGGGCAGGAAAGCCTACTTCCAAAGTGATAGACGAAGTGGCTGATACTTATTCCTTTTTCTTTTACAACACCAACACGCCGGTGAAGTATATTAAAGGTTAATAGTTAATTGGGCCGTTTTCTTTTTAATGGCTGAAACCTAAATGCAGCACACACCACCATGAGCCTTCAAGTAAGGTGCAGGGTTGATAAAAGTTGAGGAGATTGGCAGCCAACCTTTCATCTCAATTCAGCTGTTATCAAACACTTGCATTCTATTAAAAAACTTGGTGGTGTTGGTAAAAATTTGTCCAAACACACCTTGTCTGCAAGGGCCTGTTGCGTAGTTTGAATCAAAATATTCCGCCAATTTGACTACCTATTCCCTTTACGAGCTCAACGAATACATCCGCCGGGTGATGGCACTGAACTTCCCGGAAGCATACTGGATACGGTGCGAGCTGTCGCAGGTGAAACTGTCGAAAGGGCACTACTTTCTGGACGTCGTTGAGAAAGGGGACGATACGGTCATTGCCCAAAGCCAGGCCGTGTTGTGGAACAGGGATTTCAAAATACTTCAAAAAAAGCTGGGCAGCGATTTGATGTCGTTATTGCAGGAGGGGTTGGAAGTGCAGTTCCTGGCCAGGGTGGACTTCCACGAGCGGTATGGCCTGAAGCTCATCATCGAAGATTTCGATACTGCCTATTCTTTGGGCAAATTGGAACAGAAACGCCAGGAGGCTATCCGCCAATTGAAGCATTTGGACTTATTGGACAAAAACAAGCGGAACTACCTGCCACCCGTTGTGCAGCGCATCGCCGTGCTGACCTCCGAAACTGCGGCCGGCTACCAGGATTTCAGGGAGCACCTGGCTGCAAATACTTACGGCTACCGTTTTGATTGCCAATTGTTTACAACAGCCGTACAAGGTGCGCTGGCCGAAAATGAGATGCTTGCTCAATTGGGTAAAATTTCCAGTAAATCGGCAAAATTTGATGCAGTAGTTGTCATCAGGGGCGGTGGCTCGAAGCTGGATTTGTCCGTGTTCGACAGCCTGGAACTTTGCAAAGGTGTAGCAAATTTGCCGATTCCGGTATTGACCGGCATCGGCCACGACGTGGACGAATCGGTGCTGGACCTGGTGGCCTATCAATCTCTGAAAACGCCCACGGCGGTGGCCGATTTCATCCTCCACCGGAACCTCCTTTTTGAAAACGAAATGCTCAACCTCGGCCTGGCCGTGCAGCAATTTTCACAAACCATTTTAAAAGAAAAAGAAATACAATTGCAATACTTGTGGCGGGGTATCGAATCCCAATCGATGGGCAATCTCCGCCAACACCAACTCATGCTGGATTATATTGCCAGGGAAATACCGCATTTAACCAGGAACTATCTCGGAAGAGCGCAGGGACAAATGGAAGCGTTGGAAAAAATCTGCCACCTGCTCAGCCCGGAAGTGGCCCTGAAAAGGGGATTTAGCATCACCACCAGGCAGGGAATACCGGTGGTTTCCATCCAACAATTGTCAGCGGGCGACGAAATAGAAACGCTGCTGCACGATGGCGCAGCCACCAGCACCATTAAAACGACCCAACAATGAGCAAAGCAAAAACACCACTGACCTACGAAGCAGCGCTGAAAGAATTGCAGGAAATCGTCGCCCAACTACAGGACGACGCCATCGGCATGGACGAGCTTTCCGAAAAAATCAAGCGCTCGGCAGTGCTGATCAAGTTTTGCCGTGAAAAACTGCGGACGGTAGAAGGCGAGGTGAAAGGGCTTTTTGATGAATAGGTTTGTTTTTGTGTTTAAGTGTTTGTGTGTTTGTGTGTTTTGGGTTAATTGCTTGAAAAACAATCCGAAAAACACCTAAACACACAAACACCTAAACACCCACCCACCTCTCCCCGCATATTCGTGTAGTTTTCCCGCATTTCCTTTCCCCTGAAATTTGCCTTCAAAAAAATCATGAAAGGCACTATCCTCCTCCTTGCACTCCTTGCAACCTCCATTTTAGCTGCAAACGCCCAGGAAGAATTCGGCACCGGGCTGCTGTTCGACCAGGCAGCTTTTGTCCGTGAGGTCGAAAAGACCCCGGAATTCTCCAACGATGGCCGGCGGGCGGGCGACCTGCCCCGCTGGTTTAGCCTCCGGCCCTATACTCCGTACCCTAAAAACCAGGGTGCCATCAACTCCTGTATCGGTTGGGCGATGGGCTATGCCACCATGACCACCCAACGGGCTTATGAAAAACGCCTGACCAACCGAAAAGAGATCACCGATAACGCCTTTTCGGCCCTGTATATCTATAACCAAATCAAGGAAGGCAGTTGCATGTCGGGCGCTTTTGTTCAAAAGGCGGCGGCGTTCCTGGCCCAAAGCGGCGATTGTAAAAGTGCAGATTTCGACTTTCCCTACGACGACTGCGAACGGGCACCCAAACCCGTGCTCGTTTCCCAATCGCAAAACCACATCATCAAAGACTATGTGGCGCTTTTCGATAAAGAGACCCCCGCCAAAACTGCGGTTATGCGCTGCAAACGCAGCATCGCAGAAGGCAAGCCGGTGGTCGTTGGCATGAACATCACGGAGAGCCTGAAACGGGTGAGCAAAATGGATCCCTACTGGCAGCCCAGCGGCAGTGCGATGGACAAAACGCTGGGTGGCCATGCCCTCAGCGTCATTGGCTACAACGACTCGCTCGGCGTTTTTGAAATCATGAACAGTTGGGGCCCGACCTGGGGCGATCAGGGTTATTTTTTCGTCAGCTATAAAAATTTTAGGGAACATGCTTTTCAGGGTGTGCAGCTTATTTTGCCCGAACTGGATCTTTCGCCTTCGGAACTGGCAGCTATTGAAAAACGGAGGCAGGCCGCCGTTGAACAACAACAGAAGGCTTTGATGATCAAGCAGCAAACCCAACAGTCCATCTCCAACCAAATCAAAACAAACCCGGCTGCAGCTGAAATGCAGCAGGCGCAGGCCCAAATACAACAAGCGGAAAAAACAGTACAGGAGGCAGAAACGGTTATCCTTGAAGCAGACCTTGCCACCGCTTCCCTGGCAGGCGATTTTGTGGTGCGGATGCCTGTCACTGATGACTATGGGACGCCGCTGAAAACCAATGGCCAATATGTTTTTGAAGAAATCAAGCCGGTATGGAACGGCCAGTATTATGAATTGACCAAAAAAGACTGGATGGAAGGCGATATGTTTCAGGTGGTGGCCGAGAACATCAAAAAGGACAGTTACGTCTATCTGTTCAGCCTGGATGGCAACAACAAAGCGGAAATCCACTGGCCCCGCAACCAGCGCTTTAAGGAACACCTGAACGGAAAGGAAGCGGAAGGTGCAGGTGAAGGTGCGCTGGTCGCCCACAGCGGTGCACAAATCGTCATCCCCGGCAACGACAGGGTGCTGACCCGGGAGAACTTATTGCCCGATCAGGTGGTGGTGCTGTATGCCGATAAAAAAATCGAAGACTTTCAGGGTAGGGTAGTGCGGATGCGGGACGAATGCCAGGGCGAATTTCCGGCCCGCCTTCAACAGGCTTTTGGCGACTTGCTCTTGCCCAACGAAGCCATCGTTTTTGAAAAGGACAAAATGCGTGTGAGGGCAGAGAAACTGGAGGGTGGTACTGCTTTAGCGGTGGTGGTGAAAATTATAAACGAATGATTTTAAAGTAGTTGCAAAGCAGTTGGATGCGGGAACAGGCCATATTTGGTCAAAGCTTGTCGCTCTGTCAGCCTGTCAACGTGGTTCAATCAGTTCCCTTGTTGAGGTAACAATAGATGCAGGCAATTGCCAGGTTTTCTGCAATTGTTTGACCACCATGCTTTAAGCTGACAATATGTTCGATTTGAAATTTTACAGCGGAAAATCCCTCGAAAGCGAGGCAATATTCACAAAGGTGGTTGGCCCTTTCAACGACAATGCGGCGAAGTTCGACGGGAATGTATCTGCTCATGCAGCTTGCGATAGATGTTTCATTGCACGTGCCTTGGCCAACCTCATTATGTGTTCAAGGACTAAAAAATACTCAAGTTCATTGTTTTCCTCCTCACTAAGGTTGCCTTCTTTTTTCTTGGAAATAAGTAGTTCAACCCGTTCCTGGGACTGTGGAGAAATGAAAAAATTGACCACCTGTTCGGGGTTGGCCTTGGCAATGAACTCTACTATTTCATCATAAATCTTGGTGGAAATCATTGGAAACCATTTTTTGTCCTTTACACCGGATTGTTTTCGCCAAGTGCCGGAAAAGGCTTGAAATAATTGATAAAAGCTGGATTCGCACAAAACCAGTCGGTATGTAAAATAACAAAGTTATACCAAAAAGATTTTTTTACAAACAGTCAATCATGAAGGCACTCATCCAAATCCTCCTCCTTTCCATTTGCTGGAAAGGCATTGCCCAAACACCTCCGGGCCTCGCCTGGAAAAAGGTTTTTGGCGGCAAAAAATCGGAAAAAGCTTTTGGCATCACCGCTACCTACGATGGCAAAATCGCCGTCATCGGCAGCAGCACGACCGAGCCTGCACAGAAGACCGACGCCTTGTTCCTGCTATTGGACGCCAATGGTCAGCAACAAAAATCAACCTTACTGGGTGGGGGTAGCGAAGACATCCTGCGGGCCATTGCGCCCACCTACGATGGCGGCTACATCCTGGCTGGGCAAACCAATTCTTTCGGCGCCGGAAAGGAAGACGGTTGGCTGGTGAAACTGGATGAGAAGGGCGACACCCTTTGGCAAAAAGCGGTAGGCTACCACCGGAAAGAATTTTTCAACGACATAATCCAAACCGCCGACGGAAGCCTGGTGGCTGTAGGCGCCATCGAGCGCTCGGAAGGCAAAACGGACATGTGGGTGTATAAAATGTACCCCGATGGGCCTATGAAATGGCAGCAATTTTTTGGCAGCAAAGGCACAGACGAAGCACGGGCTGTGGCGGAAGATGCTGCCGGGAACATCGCCATCGCTGGCATCACGGCGCAGGGTAAAGGCGGGCGCAACATCTGGCTGTTTATCGTTGACAAAGAGGGCAAACCGCTCTACCACCAGATTTTCGGCAGCCGGGAATACGAAGATGTAAGCCGTATCGTGGCGACAAGGGACGGCGGTTTCGCACTCGCAGGTTTTGCAAAAGCAGGTGTTGACGGCAATGGCCTGAAAGATATGTGGCTCATAAAAACGGCCCCCAATGGTGAAATGGTCTGGCAAAACACCTTCGGCGGGCGCAGCAACGATAGTGCCTTCGGTATGACCGAAACGACGGATGGAGGTCTGATCCTAGTAGGTTATACCTTTTCACACCTCATCGGCGCCAATACTTCCAATGCCTTGATTGTCAAGGTGGACGGCAGGGGGAAACTGGTTTGGCAAGAGGATGGTTTGGGTGGAAAACAGGACGATGAGCTGACGGCAGCAGCCCTGTTGCCCGACGGTGGTTTTGTGTTTGCCGGCACTACCAGTTCCAAATCCGAAAATGCGGACGGCCAGGATATTTGGGTGGTGCGCTACAACCGGGAGTTCGACGTGAACACCGCTATTCCAACTAACCTTTCCCTTGAACATTTTGAACTAAAAGACAATAGCGACAACGTTTTGGAAGAAGGCGAACAGGCTTTTTTGACCTTGAAAATTGAAAACACCGCACGGCAGGATGCCTACGACATTGACCTGGTTTTGCAGGAGAAAACCAATACGAAAGAATTGGTTTTCAGGAATTACCAAAAAATCGGCTTCCTGCCCGCCGGGCAATCCAAACAAGTTTTTATACCACTAAAATGCCTGGAAGGAGTAAAGCCGGGCGATGCCGTGTTGGAAGCCTTTTGCACCGATGCCAGCCGCTCCCGCACCCCGCCCGTGGAATTGTCTGTTCCGCTGAAACCCTTGAACCTGCCTTCCGACTACCTCGATGTCCAATGGCTCGACCCTGCACCAATAAAGGGCATCATGCAGGCGGAGGTGAAAACCGGAAAATACACCATCCGCCTGCGCACCCGCAGCGACCGCAAGCTGAACCGCAGCCATTTCACCGTTTTGCTCAATGGCGAACCCTACAAGGTGGGCGCTAAAGCTGGCGAAACCGATCTGGCCGACAAAGGCAAGGCGAGGGATATTTTTATCTATGAATACACCAACCAACTGGATCTGAAGGCCGGTAAAAACACGGTGCAGGTGGTCATCCAGAATGGCGACAAAAAAGCCACTTCTCCTGCGTTCGAAATTGAGTACAGCGATAAGCCCAACCTCCACATCCTTGCCATCGGCATCGAACACGACGATCTGAAGTTTACGACCAAGGACGCAAAGGATTTTGCCAACAGCTTCAAAGGGCAGGACGGGCTGCTGTACGACAAGGTTTACCTCACCACCCTGGTGAGTGGCACCAGAACCCCCGCAGGCGTTTTTCAAACAGAAGGAGATGTCATCAAAAAAGCCTTCCGGGACCTGAAGGAAAAATACAACTACACCATTTACGAGCAGGATCTCATGGTCGTGTTCCTGTCCTCGCACGGCAAAACGGTCAATAAGGATTTCAAGATCATCCCCACCGATTTCGGTTTGGCTGGAGAGAAGGTTTTGGTGGACTACCAAAACGACATCATCGAACAGTTGAACCCATTGCCCTGCCGCAAAATCGTGTTCATCGATGCCTGCCACAGCGGTAGTTTTGAAAATGCCACAACTGCATCCAACACTGGTTTCAGCGAGGCGGGCAATGCACGCTCGGCCACCCTGATAGCCTTGAGCTGTGCCGATCAAAACACCTATACCCTCGCTTCCTGCCGGGCGGAGGAGTCGAGTTGGGAGGATGAAAAATGGGGCAATGGGGCCTTTACGAAAGCTATCATCGGGGCCTTCCAAAATGAAAAGTTCAAGGATGCTGAAGGGGAGTTTTCACCTGCTGAAAAAGATGGCATCCTGACAATTGGGGAGCTGTACCATTACATTGGCCGACGGGTGCCGCAGATGCTCCTGGCCGCCGGGAAGCAGGGTTCGCAGCACCCGTACATTTCGCAGGAACAGTTGGACAAAGTCAAAGGGATTGCAGTATTTGAGGTAAAGTAGCAGGAAATTCCCAGTCATAATTTTATGCTTGGCCACCGCAGCTACCTACATAATTATGCAGTTTCCCCACCTTGTTTCCCAGGCTAATTTTGCCCTATCGTTTCACTAAAAATCAAAAAAACTCAACAACATGAAAAAGGCACTTTTCATCTTCCTCGCTTTTGCAATCTCCCTGCCCTCCGTGTTTTCTCAAAACAAAAGGGAGCAAAAAATGCAGGCGGCCATTGACGCCCTTATGACGACGCAATTTGTACAGAAATACAAGGAATACAAGGATATAGTGGAGGTGACGGCAGGTGATTTTAAACCCATTTCCACAGGCTATGACGCCGCAGAAGTAGGCCGCATCAAATTCAACTACGAAACCAGCCGGGCAGCATTTGACAAAATACTGGACGGGGTAAAAAAAGACTTGTTGGACAAAAGCACCCGGGAATACATCGCCAACAGCCCCGACCGCTATACGCAGTTTGTGGCCAGCGAATTGGAAATGGCCATGAACAACTACCAGGAAACCGTGGTGTATAAAATCAACATGCTCACCGGCAACCAGACCGTAGGCTTTGGCATCATGGAAATCAAGTTATTGCTTGACCTCGTCTTTGACGTGGTGGGCGTCATCCAGAGCATCAACAAGGAGCTGGACCGCATGAGCGAGGAATACCTGGATCAGCACTTTACCAGCGTGCTGAGGATAAAAAGCTGGGACGAACTTGGCGTGGCGGCCATGCCGGCCACCAGTGCGACGGGCGGGTTTTAAAAAATCGGTATTTTCACAAAAAAAAAAGCGGCGTTTCCCGGTTTGCGGAGGTGCCGTTTTTTGTTTGTTGAAAAGCAACGCACCTGTGCTACTATCAACCCCTTTCCCCATCTTTGCGATGAAAAGCCACCTTACCTTTCTTCGTAACGATGTGCGCCAACAAACACTTACCAAACCTGCTGACCTGCCTCCTGCTCTGCATTGGAGCATTCAGGCATGATTTGCAGGCGCAAAATACCCCCAACGCCGAATCCATCACCATCGCCGACGGGCTTTCCCAGGGCATGATTTACGACATTGAGCAGTCCGACGACGGCTTCCTATGGTTCGCCACGAAGGACGGGCTGAACCGCTACGACGGCTACCATTTCGAGGTGTTCACCAACGACCCGTTCAACCCGTTTTCCATTGCCGGAAACGACATTCACCGCATGTTCCAGGACAGCCGGGGCAACCTTTGGCTTTCCATCGAAGGCAAGGGCCTGGACGTGATGGAGAAACAGTCCGGCAAGTTTTTGCACCTGCCGCTTGAAATCCCCCCCTTCGTAACGGAAACCAGCGACAGGGTCATCTGGATAGGCACCGACAAGCACCTCCTGCGGCTTCAATGGCGCAGCGCTCCCCTCGATTTGTCGAACTCCGCCAACCTCGACGCTTATGCGATGGTCGAACGGATGCCTGTAAATATGACGGCTCAATACCCGGCGATACGGGTAGAGGCCGAAGCGGATGGGGCACTGCTGGTTTCCAGCCAAAGCGGGCTTGCAAGGTACAGCCCTTCCAGCGGTCAATTGGCTTTATTGCACCCAGGTGCCCTAAGCATGCATTGCCGCACAGACAAGGGTGTTTGGGCGCTCAGTACTGACGCTGAAATCTGTTTGGTTGAAACAGGCGGCCTGCCCAGGCAACTGAAGCTGAACCTACTGCCGGAACCCTACAAAAAGTCCAGGATAATGCCCGATGGACAAGGCAACCTTATCATTTCATGCACGTCCATTTTCAATGGCAGCGGTTTTTTTAGGATTTCGGAAGATGAATTGTTGCGCCAGGGCAATCTGAAGCAGTTCGAAAAGGTATTTTGGATAGACTTGTTCTCGCCCTGGTCGGAGGTGGACCGCTCCGGCAACCTCTGGGTTGGCACCAGCGGCTATGGCCTGCGAAAAACGAACCTAACCAGCCTGCCGTTCCAACACCTTTTAACTGGGGTCAGCGTCAAACAAATTAGCTCGGTCAATAACCAGGTATGTGTCCCGGTTACTTTTGCGGAGGAATTATACATGCCTGAGACGGGCACGCTGTTAAAAACCAAGGCATTGTTTCCCGAGGTAACTTCCCTCCTGTGGCTCATGGAGTGCAACAACGGAGCGGCGACGTACCTGCTTTGCTATGTGGGTGAGCAAATCATGTTTGGCATTGTCAAAAACGGTCAAGCCCGCTTCCTGAAAATGCCATATTCCCCAGGTGCTTTTGGATCCATGTTCATTGACTCGAAAGACCGGGCATGGATAGGTGCCGTGCAGGGCCAACTGATGTGTTACCTGCCGGAAAATGACCGGTTCGTCACTTTCGACCTTGCAGGTCATTTAGGAAACCTGCCCCAAACCTACGCCGTGTATGAAGACGCCCGCCACGACATTTGGGCAGGCACGGATAACGGGGCTGTGAAATTGGACATTGGAAATCGAAGATTCACGCCAGTAAATTTGGACATTGGAAATTTGAAGCAGTCGGCAGATAGCCGAATCATTTCCGAATTTCCGGTTTCCAAGTTTCAAACTGATGCTTCCGATCCACAGAGCCTGCGGAACAATTTCGTCACTGCCTTTTGCCCCGACCCGCTCGAACCCGAGCGCTACATCTGGCTCAGCACCAAAGGCGGCGGGCTGAACCTGCTCGACCTGACGACCAACAAATTCGAGCATTTTACCAACCGTAACAGCGGGCTGCCGAACGATGTCGTTTACGGCATCCTGCCTGAGAATCCCCCTCCACACGGGCAGGGGTGGGGTAATATTTGGGGCAGCACCAACCGGGGGCTTTTCCGGCTGACTATTAGCAGAGCTGACAGCCAACAGCCGACAGCCAATCGCAGCTACCGTTTCCGCAACTTCCGGGCGTTCGACGGCCTGCAGGGTGATGAGTTCAACACCCTTTCTTATTTCAAAGGAAAAGACGGGCGGCTCTACTTCGGCGGTGTGGAAGGTCTGACGGTGTTCGACCCCGCCGACATCGTCGAACGCAAGTCGGATGCCATCGTACAGTTTACCAGTTTGAAAATCAACAACTTAGACGTAGATTACGCTGCCTCGTTTTATGGAAAAAAACAGGGCAACTACCCGCTCGACCGTCCGCTTCACCGGGCAGAGTCGCTACTGCTCGGGCACAACCAAAGCACCATCACCCTCGATTTTTCGCTGATGGACTTCGTGAACCCGAAGGAAAACCGCTACCGCTACCGCCTGTCGGGCGCTGACGACGACTGGGTGGAGGCGGGCGTCAGCCATTCGGCGGCCTACACCAACCTGCCGCCCGGCAGCTATACCTTCGTGGTGCAGGGCGCCATCAGCGGCGGCGAGTGGAGCAAATCTACTTTTCTGAAAATCAAGGTGTTGCCGCCCTGGTGGGCGACGTGGTGGGCTTATTTGCTGTACGCTCTGGCAGGTGGCGCTGCCATTTTTTCTTTTTATAAATTTCGCCTGCGGCAAAAAATAGAACACCAGGAAGCCCTGCGCCTGCGGGAGTTGGACGAGTTCAAGAGCCGCTTTTTCACCAACATTACCCACGAGTTCCGTACGCCGCTGACAGTGATTTTGGGGAATTTGGAAATTGAGAAATTGGAAATTGAGAAATTGGGGAAACCTGCAGACGCCAAAATTTCCCAATTTCTCAATTTCCTAATTTCAAAAAACACCCTGACCCGTCGCAACGCCGAGAGCCTCCTGCGGCTCATCAACCAGATTTTGGATTTGGCGAAATTGGAGTCCAAGTCCCTGAAAATGAACTACGTGCAGGGCGATGTGCTGCCCTACCTGCGCTACATCACCGAGAGCCTGCACTCCTATGCCAATGCCCAAAACGTGATGCTTCGGGTAGAGAGCAGCGAAGCCGAAATCGTGATGGACTACGACCCGGAGCGGCTGTTGCAGATCATGCACAACCTGCTTTCCAATGCCATCAAGTTCACGCCAAGCGGCGGGAAGGTGACCTTGCGGGCAGAAGTGAAGGGTGAGAAGCGAGAAGTGAGGGCAGCCTCGCCTTTCACCCCTCAACTTTCACTTCTCGTTTCCGACACAGGCATTGGCATCCCGGCAGCTGATTTGCCCAAAATCTTCGACCGCTTTTACCAGGTTGAAAATCAGGCTTCCCCTTTAGGGGGTCGGGGGGCAGCAGGCGGCACGGGCATCGGGTTGAGTTTGACGAAAGAATTGGTAAAGGCAATGGGAGGGGAAATTGGCGTGGAGAGCATGGTGGGCAAGGGGACGGTGTTTGCGGTGCGGTTGCCGGTGGCGCAATCGCCTCTGACGCAGCCCCCTGACCCCCTGAGGGGGGAACCACAACTGTCAAATTCTGCCGTATTTTCAACTATGGAAACAACCAGGGCACTTCCCGTTTATGGTTCCCCCTTCAGGGGTCCGGGGGGCTGGGACAGGAGTGAAAACCACGACAACAACCATCTCCTTCTCATCGAAGACAACCCCGACGTGGTCGAGTACCTCGCTGCTTGTTTAAGTGAAAATTACAACCTCGACTTCGCCTACAACGGTCGGGCGGGGATTGAAAAAGCGCTGGAAACCGTGCCCGACCTCATCATCTCCGACGTGATGATGCCCGAAAAGGACGGCTTCGAGGTTTGTGATTTTTTGAAAAACGACGAGCGGACAAGCCATATCCCCATCATTTTGCTGACGGCAAAGGCGGACATGGAGAGCCGCATCGCTGGCCTGAAACGGGGAGCGGACGCCTATTTGGCAAAGCCGTTCCACCGGGAAGAACTGTTGGTGACACTGCAAAACCTGCTTGACTTGCGGCGGAAATTGCAGGCTCGTTATTCGAAATTGGAAATTGGAAATTTGGAAATTTCCGAGACATCCAATTCCTCAATTCCTCAATTTCATAATTCCAATTTTGAAGACGCCTTCCTGAAAAAACTCCGCCTCCACATTGAAGAAAACCTCGGCGATACCGCTTTCGACGGCGCCCGGTTGGCGAAGGCGATGAACCTGAGCGAGGTACAGCTATACCGCAAAATCAAGGCGCTGACGGACAAGTCCACCGCCATTTACATCCGCAGCATCCGCCTGGCGAAAGGGCGGGAACTGCTGCAAACGACCAAAATGAACGTCTCCGAAATTGCCTACGAGGTCGGTTTCGACGACCCGAATTATTTTTCACGCACCTTCTCGCAAGAATTTGGAATGTCGCCAAGTGACGTTCGCAAATGATTGATTTTCAAAAATTTACTGTTCCTGTGAAAGAATAGTCCAGCCCGGATGAAAGAATAATCCAGCCTTTTTTTCCCACCTGAAAAGATAGTCCAGCCCTTTGAAAGAATGGTGAAGGAGGTTTGCTGCCCTCCGCCTCCACCTTTGCCGTCGTCAATAGGAAGTGGCAAAAACCTTCGCTCCCTTTGATATTATAGAATCCTTTTCTTCTTAAAAACAATCTTCATCATGAACCGGACAAACATTTTCATTCTCCTATTTTCACTTCTTTTTTCTCTCGGAACAAGTGCGCAAAGCACCCTCCGTATGAACTCCAACCAGCGCCTCGACAAAGGCCAAAAAATCGAAGTTGCTGGAAAGGGCTACCTCGCCATGCAAACCGACGGCAACCTTGTCGTTTACGATGCCGCCAATGTGCCAAAATGGGCGACCGGCACCTATGGCAAAACCGTTACACATGCCATCATGCAGACCGACGGCAACCTCGTTATCTACAATAACACCACGCCAGTTTGGGCTTCCGACAGTTGGAACTTGGGGGCAAATGGCGGCTACTTTGAAGTGGACTTGTTAGGATGGCAGGTTGCTATTTACAAGGCGGGCGGCACGGTAGCTAAATTGCTTCAGGCGACAACTGTCGTTGTGAACACGGGCACACCCATAATCATCAGCGACCCCGTTATCATTACCAACACTAATATTGGGACGGGCACGATAACGACGGGCAACCAGCCGCTCCAGTTTCCCCGCCAGCAAAACTGGGAAGCGGATATGTGCAAGGCGTTGGGCCTCACGGGCGTCGGCAGTTCATACGCCTCCTTGACCCCTTTCCAACAAGCCATCGGCTCGATGGGGCTGGAAGCCACCGAAGCCTTTTTTGCGGCTTCTGGCACACCTAACCTATCACCAGCGGAGGCTTTGAACAAGATAAATTCAGAGATAGTCATAAGCGGTGGGGCAGGCGTTGCGACCAGCATGAAAAGCAAAATAACCGGCGTCATCGGCGCACTCGTCATAGACAAAATCAAGAAAAATGGTACGGACGCACAAAGCATGGCTTTGAAGGACTGGGCAAGCCAGGTGTATCGCCAGATAAAAGTGGATGCCGCCCTTGGCACATTGAAGGAATACTACGTGTGGAAAAACAACCCTTGCACTTACTCCGCACCAGGCTACACAAAACCACAGGACTGCTATGCCATCGTCGGAAACAACCCCTACAACTCCATGTGGAAGACCAGCAAACCGCCCCATGATTTGTTGCTGAAAGCCGGTCTTACCTACGCTGCCGGCGGTAGTAACCAGATTGTGCAAGGCGTGTCAGGGGCAGTTGCTGGCATCGGTTTGGTTGCCGGGTTTGCCGCTGCTACGTCAGGGCTTGGAGTGGCGACGACTGGTGTCGGACCCACCTCTACCGCTTTGTTCTATGCTTTTGGTTCGGGTTCGGGAGCTGCCGGCGCCATTGGCGCTACGAGTTGGGCAGGCGTGGTGACTGGTCCTGCGGCAGTGATTGCGGCGTCAGTATTGATTGGCATAATCCAGGGTGCAGCGGTTATCGAGGGCGAGCAGGCGGAATGGAAACTCAAGCAAGCCGTCCGTGCCGCCATGTCAGAGAACATCAACATGGCAAATGTCGTCGCCGACCAGAATGCAGGGGCATTGTTCATGATAGGTTTGGTCAAATCTGCGCAAAACAACTGGAAAGCGCCCTCCCTCGAAATCGAGGGCGAGGTGACGTTCTTCTGCGAAGCAGGCTATGTGAGCAAGTTTTACCTGAACTATACGCTGAACGGGCAGGCAAAATCATTTTCCACCAACGACATGAGCGCAGGCTATTGGCAGAAATTCACCATCCCGGCAGCCGCCAAGAATATCCAGGTGAAAGGCGTGATGATTGCGGCAGGTGAAAAGACTATTTTCACACAAAACCTTGAGCGTTCTACCTATATCTGCTACAAAGTGTACGGTACTGTTTTCCAGCAAGCCTGGAACAACGACTGGCCCCTGAGCGTCGGCGGCGAAGTGTCGGAGTCGGCCGGCAAGATTAAGTTCACCCATGGCGCAGGCTTCGTCGCCAACTGGCAGATTACTTACGACTTGCCCGGCAAACCGGGACAGAACATCAACCCGACCGGGACGACTTTGGGCTGGAACAAAACCTACAACCTCCCGCTCGACGCCACCAACGTCCGCATCCTCGTGCAGGGTGCCACCGGCCTCGTATGGGAGCCCTGGCGCACCACTTACGACAAAACTTTCCCCACGGTGCCCAACATGTGTATCAAAATCTACGGCACCACCCTCGACCAGAAATGGAACAGCGACTGTAACTAAAATAGTCATTGGTCATTGCTCATTAGTCATTGATTCAGTTTTTGCCTCGATGACTAATGACCGATGACCCAATGACCCAATGACCACTAACATGATTTCCATCGGCATTATCGAAAACAACAATATCCTGCGCCAAAACCTCGTGCAGTTTTTCAACCGGCAGCAGGGCATGTGCTGCGCCCACGAGGCGGCGCACACCACTGATTTTTTTCAAAAAACAAGCTGCGACACCCGCCTCCACGTGGTGCTGCACGAGTTCGACGGCCGGCAAGCCTCGGCGGCGAAGGACATCAGTTTTTTGAAAAAAACCTACCCGAAAACGGAGGTCATTATTTTTTCCAAAAACGACGATTCCGACTCGGTGATGAAGGCTTTTTACGCCGGTGCAACGGGTTATTTGACTAAAAACACCTCCCTGCAAAAAATAAAAGAGGCGGTGGTGGATACCTGTCAGGGCAAGTCTGCGCTTTCGCCCACGGTGGCCCGGCGCCTGGTGGAACATTTTTCACCCAAAAGAAAAACGGCGGAACTAACACCCAAGGAAACCCAGCTCGTACAGTGCCTGGCCGACGGCCTCAGCTACAAACTGGCCGCCGATCAGCTCGGCGTCAGCGTGAACACCATCCTTTTCCATGTGCGGAATTTGTACAAGAAACTGGGCGTGAACTCCAAAACGGAGGTAGTGGCCATGCGGCTGCGGTGGGAGTGTTGATTTACGATTTACGATTGAGCGATTTACGATTACTAAAGCCGGGGTGGATGCTAATGGCCCGCCCCGACTTTTTTATTCAATTCTACTGCTGCCGCCCGGTATGGGTGCTTCTCGTTGCGACTAATAGCATCCAGCAGCTTGCCATCTTTCTTCGGGTCAAATTTGCCGCCTGCCATGCGGGCGAGCAGGCCATACCACTCCGCTTCCCGGCGATAGACGCCGCCGGTTTCCAGTTCTGAAAAATCGGCTGCTGCCACCTGGTAATTTTTGGCCAAAAACTGGGCGTGCGCCCTGAGCAACAGTGCCTCCTGCTGGCCCTCCTCGGGCAGCGGGGTCAGCAACCGGGCGGCTTGGCGGTATTTTTTTTCTGAAAAAGCGATGCTGGCCAGGGCGAGGGTGTCGCCGTCCTGGCCGCGCAGGCTGCCGAGGCTTTCGGGCATGGCGTAGGAGGCAACGGCGAGCGCGCCCCAGTCGGGCGCTCCGGGCTGCGGGGTTTCGGCAACCGGCACTTCTTGTTGGGGTGCCTGGGCCGGTGTTTCGGGCACGGAGGGCTGCGCCGGGGCAGGCGTTTCCTGCATGGGCGGTGCGGCAGGTGGGGCCGGCGGCTCGTTTTTCATAAACACCCAAACGCCGCCAAGCAACAACAGGGCAAGCAAAGGCGTAAGCCACTTCCAATTTATTGTGAACCAATTGCTTGTCCTCGTTGGTGGCCTGTCGAACCGCTGCCGGATTTGCTGCCGCAACAGTTTTTCGGCGAGGAGTTCCTGTGCTTCCCACTCCGCCCGGTGTTGCCGGACGGCATTGGCCAACTGCTTGTCGGCGGCGATGGCGGCTTCCATTTCCGCTGCCTCGTCGGGCGGCAAATGGCCGAGATTATAATTTTCTATCAGCGTAAAAAAATCTTTCATTGTCAGGTCCGGTGTTTAAGTGTTTCGTGGAGTTCGGGTTGCTGTTCGATCAGTTTTTTGAGTTTTCCGCGGCAGGAATGTACCTCGTTAGCGGCCACTTGCTCGCTGGCATAGCCCATCTTTTCCCGGATTTCTTTCATGGAATAGTCCAGTTGGAAAAAACCGAGCAGTTTTTGGCAACGCTCGCCTACTTGTACAAGCAAGCGCTCAAGGATAACCCGCCTTTCCTCAATAATTATCATTTTTTCCGGCGATGGCTGCTGCGAGGGCAATTGGACATGCTCCAACACGGAAGTTGGCCGCTTTTTCCGGCAATGCACGAGCCACTGCCAGCGGGCGATGCCATGGAACCAGGTTTCCAGCGAGCTTTCGCCCCGGAAATGCCCGTTGCGCACCTGCCGCTCGAACACGATGAACGACTCCTCGAACACGTCCCGCCCTTCTTCCTCCGAGCCGCCCTGCTGGCGCACGTAGCGCAGCACCCACTGCAGGAGGCGGGGATTTTTGAAAAAATGCTGCAAGGCCTGCAAGCGCTCGTGTTCAGCGCCCGTCAGTGCGGCGAGGAGGTCAGTGTCGTTTTGAAAATGGAGATTTATCATAGATGCCGGAAATGCTCGATGATGCAAAGGAAATACTTTGCCCTATAAAACAAGTTATTTGCCGGCAGGAATGAATTTTCGTGGCTTGACGGCTCCTTGAAAATTTGCAAAAAAAAACTTCAACTTTGCCATTATGGACGAAGCCTTTCCTGTACCAGTGCTTCGCACTATCATAAAAAACAATGAAAATAAGAACTCAGACCTCCACCACACTTGCCCTTTGCATTTGGGCGGTTTGCCTTTTTGGGCAAAATGCGGACAAACAAGCCATCGCCCACCAAGTGGACAGCCTGGCAAAAGAGGCTGATAAAGCATCCAGGAAGGGAAACCTCGAAATGGCTCTATCCCTGCTCGATGCAGCGGATACGTTAGCCTTGACGAACTTCGGCGACCAATCTCAGGAATATGCGCTCTGTCTATTTAGACGGGGGACTTCGCTGTTTTACACCAACAATTTTAATCAAGCTATTGCGTGGCTGGAGAAGGCCGAGACGCTTTATGCAAAAGCCGCCGACCCAATGACCAAAAACCGGAGTAATTGCTTCAACCTGTTGGGCTTCAGCTACATTGAAGTTGGAAATTTTGCAGCGGCCGAAACTGCCTATCTCCGTGCCTTGGAAATCACCAAACATTTATATGGTGAAAAATCAACCCAGCACACCAATTTTAGGTGCAACCTGCGTAACCTATTCATTGACATGGGGCGATTCGATGAAGCCATTGTGATGTCAAAGGAAATCCTAACTTTCCGAGAGCGTCTTGTCGGTAAGATGCACCCCGCATACGCTTCTGACCTTAATGCCTTGGGGATAATATACGCCACCATCGGACGCTATGAAGAGGCAGAACCAATTCTGATAACAGCAGCAACTACTATCGAAAAAACGATAGGCACAGACAATGAAGATTACGCCAAAACACTCAGCAGCCTTGCAAATATTTATGGTGAAACCAGTCGTTATGTAGAATCGGAAGCAATGAACTTAAAGCTGAAGGAAATAATTGAAAAGGCACTTGGGACGGAAAGCCCATTTTATGCCAACATCCTAAACAATCTTGGAGAAATTTGTAGTACCCAACAGCGCTATGAAGAAGCCACCAGCTACTTACTCCAAACGGTGTCGTTGCGGGAAAAGCTTTTTGGCAGAGAACATATTAGCTGCGTAAGCGCAGAACTCAACCTCAGCTCCGTTTACCTGGAAACTGGAAGATTAGAGGAAGCTGAGCCACTTATATTAAACGCAAGGGATGTTTATGCAAAAATAGAAGGCAAACAAAGCTTGTCCTACGCAGCATGCAGAGGCACTGAGGCCAACCTTTACATGGAATTGAATCGCTACGAAGATGCAGGGCCTCTCTACGAAGAAGCCATCAGTATTTTCGAGCATAACAAAGCGACACAGCATCCCAATTTTTTCCAAACGCTCGACAGCTATGCCATATGGCAATTCAAAACCGGACGGACAGGGGCAGCCGTGGAAACCAACAAAAGGAAGTTGAAAATGCTGGAAGAAGCGGCGACAAAGGCTGCTACCTTCATGTCAGAGCAAGAGCTTTCGCAATACGTCCGCAGCTTTTCGGAGGCTGGTGACATAGTCTTTTCTTGCCTATCAGCGCTGCCTATGCATCGGGAAAGCCTCACACCTATTTGCTATGACAATGCGCTTTTTCAAAAAGGGTTCCTGCAAAGCGCCGTTGGTCAGGTGCGTCGGTTGGCGACCCGGGATTCAGCATCAATCAAATTGTTCAATCAACTGACTGGCTTCCGCCGACAGTTAGCAAAACAGTTTTCATTGGCTGTTAATGAACGTAACAACGACCTAATCTCACAACTGGAATCAGATGCAGAGAAAGCAGAAAAATCCCTGGCGCACAACGTGGCAGGCTATGGCGAAGCAGTGCGGCAGGTCGCCTGGCAGGAGGTGCAGGCGGCGCTCCGGCCCGGCGAAGCGGCGGTCGAGTTTGTTCATTTTAAAATAACATACCCCGAGAAAACGGACATCGTGCAATACGCCGCATTGGTGCTGCGCCCAGGCGATGCACAGCCCGTTTTTGTGCCGCTTTTCGAAGAAAAACAACTGAACGACCTGCTCCAGAAGCGCAAAAACCGCCGGTCGGACTACGTGAACGACCTTTATGGCGGCACCTCTACGCAGCTTTATGACCTCGTTTGGAGAAACCTGGAAACAACATTGCAGGGCGTAAAAACCATTTATTACGCTCCCTCAGGGCTGCTGTTCCGGCTCAACTTGGCAGCCATTCCGGTTGCCTGGAAGCCGGAAGAAATGCTGGCTGACCGTTATCATTTCGTACAGCTCGGCAGTACCCGGCAGCTCGTTATAAAAGCAGCGCCCCAAGCCCCGGAGGAAAAATCTGCACTGATTTACGGCGGCGTGATTTACGACCCTGCCTCCGATTCCATGCTGATTGACACCGCCGCCACATCGCTCCTTGTCAGCCGCAGCCGGGGCGAACTGGATTTCAGCACGACCGATTCCACGCTGAGGGGAGGCAGTTGGGCCTTCCTGAATTGGACGGAAAAAGAATCGAAGGCGGTTCAAAGCAGCTTGTCGGCGGGCGGGTTTCAGGCGGTTTTGCAGAGCGGGCTACAAGCAACGGAAGAGCACTTCAAATCAGTGGGCGACCCCGGAAAAAGGGCTGTTTCGCCGCAGGTCATCCACCTCGCCACGCACGGCTATTTCTTCCCTGATCCCCGGAGAGAGGTGAGAGGTGAGCGTGTGAGAAGTGAGGGGGACGAGCCGGTTTTCAAGGTTTCCGACCAGCCGATGATCCGCTCCGGCTTGATCCTGGCGGGCGGCAACCACGCCTGGAAAACGGGCAAGCCCCAGCGTCCCGATATGGAGGACGGCATTTTGACGGCCTACGAAATCAGCCAGATGGACTTGTCCGGAACGGAACTCGTCGTGTTGTCCGCCTGCGAAACCGGGCTGGGCGATATTGACGGCAACGAGGGCGTCTATGGCTTGCAGCGGGCGTTCAAGATTGCCGGGGCGAAGTACCTCATCATGAGCCTGTGGCAGGTGCCCGACCAGCAGACGCAGGAACTGATGGCAGCGTTTTACGAGCAGTGGCTGCAGAACAAAATGAGCATCCCCGATGCCTTCCGGGCAGCCCAGCAGGCGGTGCGGTGGCGGTATGAGCACCCGTTTTTTTGGGCGGGGTTTGTGTTGGTGGAGTGAAGAAGGTCATTGGTCATTGAGGTCATTGGTCATTTTGTAAATCATTGATTTTCAATAAAAAACGCCAGGTAGAGCATCTTCTGCCCGGCGTTTTTTTTACTTGAAAAAACTTTTTTTTCAAAAAAACTAAAAACCGGGGTTATAAAATCCCGGCAGGCTGTACCAGAGAAGCAAGCAACTGATTGATAACAGAAGTCAGCTTCCAGGAGCAAAAATTTCAAATCACTATCGTGGCAGGCGACCGACTGACCGGCATGTGCAACGCATGTGGGGCGGAGGTTTTTTGCCCAGTTCAACAAACCATCGAAACAATGAAAAGGACAAGCATTTTCCCCCTGTTTTTACTGGCATTTGTCTTTTGGGGCTTCAATTCGAAAGCGCAGGACTCGCTACGCATGAACGCCGGGCAACGCCTTGACAAAGGGCAAAAAATCGAAATCGCAGGCAAGGGCTACCTCATCATGCAAACGGACGGCAACCTCGTTTTTTACAATGCCGCCAACCAGCCCAAATGGGCGAGCGGGACTAACGGCAAAGCCGCCACCCATGCCATCATGCAAACGGACGGCAACCTTTGCATTTACAACAACTCGACCTATGTCTGGGACGCTAAAACGGCGGGGTTGAACGCCAATTATTTTCAAATTGACGTGAACACCTACCGGGTCACCGTACACAAAGCAGATAAAACATTGGCAAAAGAATTGGCGCCCGGCAACTCGGTGCGCTTCCCACGCCAGCAAAACTGGGAGTCGCAAGTATTGTATGCACTCGGTACGATGCCGGGCTATTTAATACCAATCAACCCCATCAACAACAACCAGCCCTACTCAGCGCTGCCACCGCTGGAAAAGGCGCTGGGCACTCATGCCTTGGCGGCTGCCGAGGGGGTTTTGATAAAAACCCCGAACCTGACCCCGGCACAGGCGGTCAACGAAATCCAGGCGAAACCCGATGTCCGCAATAAAATATTGGGAGTAATGGGGATGCTCGTCATTGACCATGTGCTAAAAGGCGGCAACGATGCCTCCACCGTCGCACTGCGGGATTGGGTCACACAAATTTACAGGCACATGAAAATCCAGTCTGCCAAGGGCAGTTTGGAGGAATACAAGAAATGGAAAGCAAACCCTTGTGCTTATGCGGGTGAAGGGTATGTGAAACCAGTAAGCTGCGGCAGTACCAGCTTGGTACATTCGATGTTCGAGGTAAATATGCCGCCTTCCGATTTGATTGGAAAAGCCGGGATGCAATATGCAACTGCCGATGCGCCTGCCATAGTCGGCGGTATATCCACTGCTTTTGCGGGAATGTCTTTGTTTGCCATCACCAATGCGCTCGGCAGTGCATTGAGTGCGCCGGGCGTAGCGCTGTTTTTCGCGCTAACACCCGGTATGGCTGGCACGGAATACGCTGCTTTCGGTCTCATTGGCGCAACAGGCTGGGCAGGCGTGGCGGCAGCGCCGATAGCGGTCGTGACATTTGCTGCAACGATGGGGCTGGCGCAGGGGCTGTTGATTTATGAGGCAAAAATGGTGGAAGTGCGCTTGAAACAAGCAGTGGGGGCAGCCATTTCGGAACCCATCAATATCGTCAATGCGCTGTCCGATAAAAACGGGGCAATGATGTTCTTGTTCGGGTTTATGAAAACTGCCAATTACCTGTGGACAGCCCCCAGCCTCGCCACCGCCGGCGAAGTGACCTTCCGCTGCGATGCGGGCTTTTTTTCCAAGTTTGTGCTGACTTACAACCTCAACGGGCAAAACGTCACCAATACCACCCAGAACCTTCCGCTCGACGGCGAGCAAGCCTTCCCGATACCTGCCGACGCTACCAACATCGTGGCAAAGGGCTACATGATTTCGGCGGGCGAGCACCTGCTGTTCACCCAGGGCATCCCAAAGCCGACCTACACCATGTTCAAAACGTATAACACTATTTTCAATCCCTCGTGGGCAAATGCGTGGCCGCTCAAGGTGCCAGGCTTTGTCAAATTGGTCCACGATGGCGGCTACGTCATAAAGTACGAAGTGAATTGCGTTCTCGACGGCAAATCGCATACTGCCACGAAAGAGGGCATCACTGCGGGCATGGTTACAACGTTCACCTTACCGGAAAACGCCAAAAACATCCGCATCCGGGCATGGGGCGCTACCGGGCTTGCCTGGGAACCCTGGCGCCAAACGTTCGACTTCTCCTACCCCGAACCGCCGGGCATGTGCATCAAAACCTACGGCACTACGCTCGACCAGAAATGGGCGACGGACTGCGATTGAGTGCTTCATTTCCAGCAAATCATGGTGATTTCCTTGAAATCACCATGATTTCTAACCCGGTTTCCGAAAACAGACAAATTCAAATCACCATCGTGGCAAACCCGCTGGCTACCAAGCAAAACGCAGGTGGACGGGCAGTTTTTGCTTAATTTCTTAAACATAAAAACAATGAAAAATACCCTCGTTTTCAGCTTCGTGGCTTTCCTTCTTTTGTTCGCTTCGCAAACGAATGCACAGCTTCGGCTCACCTCTGGTCAGCGCCTCGACAAAGGGCAAAAAATCACCGCCGGGCTTGGCGAACTTTACATGCAGGAAGACGGGAACCTCGTGTTTTATCACATCAACACCCCCAAGTGGGCGACCATGACCAACGGCAAAACCGTAACGCACTGCATCATGCAGCCAGACGGCAATTTGGTCATCTACAACGGCACTTACCCGGTTTGGGCTTCCGATACCTGGAACGTGGGCGCCGGGGGCGGTTATTTTGAAATCCACCTTTCCACCTTCAAAGTCGGGATATACAAACCCGATGGTACGCTGGTCAAATTACTCCAAGAAGGCAACCCGACGATTGCGACAACGCTCCGCATGAACTCCGGGCAGACGCTCAACAAAGGGCAAAAAATCACTGCCGGAACTGCGGAACTTATCATGCAAGAAGACGGAAACCTCGTGGTTTACAACAACCAGGCGCCTATTTGGGCAAGTGGCACGAACGGCAAAACCGTGACGCACTGCATCATGCAAGCGGACGGCAACCTCGTGGTCTATAACAATTCGACCAGGGTTTGGAGCTCAGACACCGATTGGGCTGGCGGCTACCTGCTCTATACAGTTGAAACCAACGAGGTGTGCATTTACAGCGCTGATGGCTCACTCGTTCGGCGGCTCAATTCCGCTAAATCTACTCATAGGATACATTATGGCAAGTTCAACGCAAATTATTAAGCCCACCAATGCCTGTTTGTCTCAACATAAAAAATTCAAATTATGCAACGCACCATCATTTTCATCCTTTTCAACCTCCTGCTGACAGTTACCGGTTTTTCTCAAAACACCCTTCACATGACCTCCGGGCAGCGCCTTGATAAGAACCAAACCATCGTAAAACCAGGCGGCACACTCATCATGCAGCCCAACGGCAACCTCGTGCTCTATGCCGGTGGGCAGCCCAAGTGGCAGACTAACACTGCCGGGAAAACTGTAACCCACGCCATCATGCAGCCGGACGGCAACTTCGTCCTCTACAACAACACCAGCCCCGTTTGGTCTTCCAACTCTTGGAACACCGGCGCAAGCGGCGGCTATTTTGAAATTGACCTGAACACTTTCAAAGTGGCTATTTACAAGGCCAATGGCACGGTGGCCAAGGTCTTGCAGCAGGGCGTTGGAACGCCGCCACCACCACCGCCGGGGCCAGACCCATCACCTTCGCCAACACCGTCAGGCCCGACGCCCGTGGGTGGTGGTAGCAACTAAATCGTAGTCGTTTTAAAATGAAATTGGGAAATTGGGAAACCGGAAATCGTTCCAGCATTCCCAATTTCCCAATTTCCCAATTTCCAAGCACCATGATTTCCATCGGCATTATCGAAACAAACAACATCCTCCGCCAAAACCTCGAGCAATTTTTCAACCAGCAGCAAGGCATGAGCTGCACATTGGCGGCTATCCATACTTCCGATTTTTTTGAAAAAACAAACAGCAACACCCGCCTCCATGTCGTGTTGCACGAGTTCGACAGCGGCCGGGAATCGGCAGCCAGGGACATCAGTTTTTTGAAGAAAAGCTACCCGAAAACAGAGGTCATCATTTTTTCCAAACACGACGATTCAAGCAGCGTGATGAAGGCTTTCTACGCTGGCGCAACGGGCTATTTGACCAAAAACACCTCCCTGCAGAAAATCAAGGAAGCGGTTATGGACACTTACGAGGGCAAGTCTGCGCTTTCGCCCACGGTGGCCCGTCGGCTGGTCGAACATTTTTCACCGAAAAAGAAAACGGCGGATTTGACGCCTAAAGAAAACCAGCTTGTGCAGTGCCTCACCGACGGCCTAAGCTACAAACTCGCCGCTGACCAGCTCGGCGTCAGCGTGAACACGGTGCTTTTTCATATCAGGAATTTGTACAAAAAATTAGGCGTGAACTCAAAAACAGAAGTGGTGGCGATGCGGCTGCGCGGAGAGTGCTAAAATGTCTCTCCCCACTAATTTATGCGGTTTCCTGCACTTGTTAACCGGGCTAATTTTGCCCAAAATCATTGTTCTTGAAATGCTGGACAAGCATTGATTTTCAACGAACAACATCATGAAGGCACTAATCGAAAATAAAAACACAAGCCGTTGGCTGCTTGCTGTTGGCATTTGGCTGGCAGCATGGACAGCACAAGCGGAAACTCCCTTGCCCTACTCCTGGGCGGCACCGGAAGAAAGCCTGGTTTGCGGATTGGTTTGTCCGGCGAACATAACCGTGAACACTGACCCCGGGTTCTGCGATGTTTTTGCCCTGGTTTATACGGTGACAATAACTGACCCCGGTACTTGCATTGGCCCATTGACCCAACTGTCGGGCTTGCCCAGTGGGGCGATTTTTCCGCTCGGCGTCACGGTCAACAGCTTTGAAATTGAAGGCCCTGGCGGTTTTGAAAACTGCTCCTTTACCGTAACAGTGGTGGATGCTGAAAATCCGACCATCGTTGATTGCCCCACCAATATTGTCGTCAATACCGACCCTGGCTTTTGCGACGCACAAGTCTTTTGGTTGGTGCCAGTAGCAACGGACAATTGTGTCATTGCCACTTTCACATCGACCCATAATTCGGGCGATATTTTCCCGACGGGCATAACTA
Source organism: Lewinellaceae bacterium (assembly GCA_020636005.1). Lineage (GTDB taxonomy): Bacteria > Bacteroidota > Bacteroidia > Chitinophagales > Saprospiraceae > UBA6168. Next base: position 969,937 of record JACJYR010000003.1, on the reverse strand, counting down.
CGGTCACTTACACTGCCACCGATGGCTCTGCCAACGTCAGCACCTGCACATTCGATATAGAAGTGACGGACGCCGAGGCGCCGCAAATTTTCACCTGCAACGACCCTGGCTGCACCCTCCTTTCTCCCGGTTGCCCTTTTCCTGTTTTTGTAAACAACGACCCGGGTCTTTGTTCGGCGGTCGTAACATGGGAACAAGTCATCACACAGGACAATTGCCCTGGCGCAACGATTATCAGCAGCCATGCACCCGGCAGCATATTTCCGATGGGTTTTACCACCGTCACCTACACCGCCACCGATGCGGCTGGCAATTCCAGTTCGTGCAGTTTCGACGTGTTCGTGGAGGATGCCGAGCCACCAGTCCTGACCTGTCCCGATATCACTGTGAACAACGACCCCGGCCTGTGCGGAGCAGCCGTGGCCATCAACCCCGTGGTGACCGACAACTGCGGCGTCGCCTCGGTGACCAGTTTCCCGCCTTCGGGCAGCTTTTTTGGCTGGGGCACCACCTCCGTTACCGTCATTGCCACCGACAGCTCGGGCTTCACGGAATTTTGCAGCTTCGTGCTGACCGTCAATGACGCAGAACCGCCGGTCATCAACAATTGCCCGACGAATATCACGGTCAACAACGACCCTTTCTTTTGTGGTGCTTTCGTCAATTGGACGCCGCTGTCTGCCAACGACAATTGCTCGTTTGCCAACCTGCTGGGGAGCCATTCTCCCGGCGACTTTTTTCCCGTTGGCACAACGACAGTTACCTATGACGCCAATGATTTGGTGGGCAATACCAGCAACTGCACCTTCGCCGTGACCGTGGCTGACAACGAGCCGCCTATCTTGTCATTTTGCCCGGCCGATGTGACGGTAGCCACGGGCGTTGGAGCTTGCGACGCCACTGTGACCTGGGCGCCGCCCCTCGTCACCGACAACTGCGGCGCTGCTACCGTCACCTCCAGCCACAATCCCGGAGATATTTTTAATCTCGGAACAACCCTCGTAGCCTACACCGCCACGGATGCGGCGGGCAACGTCGGCAACTGTACTTTCAATGTGACAGTCGGGGATTTTGAAGCGCCTGTCATCCTCAATTGCCCGGCAAACATCGTCGCCTTCGCCGATCCTGGAACCTGCACAGCCACCGTAAACTGGACACCGCCAACAGCGACGGACAACTGCGGGCTGGCGAGTTTCGGCAGTGCCAACAGCCCCGGCGATCCTTTCCCTGTGGGCGGGGCAGGTGCGCCGTTTACCGTCATCTACACCGCCATTGATAATGCGGGCTTGACCACAAACTGCTTTTTTGAAGTGGAGGTGATAGACAACCAGGCACCAGTGATGACCGGCTGCCCGGCAAACATCAACACTACCACGAGCGCCACGTTTGGCATCTGTGCGGGCATCGTAAGTTGGACCGACCCTGTTTTCACCGACAATTGCGGCATCGGCCTGTCCGGATCCAGCCATATCAACGGCGGCTACTTCCCCACGGGCACAACGACCGTCACCATTTTCGCCTCCGATTTTTGGGGAAACACCACCAATTGCATTTTCAATATCACCATCGTGGACGACGAGCCCCCGGAAATCATTCCCTGCCCCTCCAACTATATCGTGGACACCGACCCCGGTGTTTGCGAAGCCGTCGTTGCCTGGACACCGCTCACGGTATTTGAAAACTGCGGGGTGTTCACCACCACCAGCACCCACAACCCGGGGGATGTTTTTCCGTTGGGCACCACCACCGTGACGTTCACGGCAACGGACGATGCCGGGCTGAGCAGTTCCTGCATTTTCAATATCATCGTCTCCGACAACGAGGCCCCCACCATTGCCAACTGCCCGGTTGACATAGTCGTTAATGCCGACCCTGGTGCTTGTTCGGCCATTGTCAATTGGCCTTCGCCGGCGGCTAGTGACAACTGCAACCTGGCTACTTTCAACTCCAATCATCTTCCGGGTGAGGTCTTCCCAACGGGGACCACCCTGGTGACGTATTCGGCGACAGATGCTATTGGGAATGTGGCCGTTTGCCAGTTCAATGTATCTGTCACGGATTCAGAAGCACCTGTTTTCCTATCCTGTCCAGCCAGCCAAACGGTTTCGGTGAACAATGCAGGATGTACTGCCATTGTCAATTGGGTACCTCCGCTTGCCACCGACAATTGCAATATCAATTCCCTGACGTCCAACCACTTGCTGGGAGAGGCGTTTCCGGCGGGGCCGACGCTGGTGACTTACACTGTTTTGGACGATGCCGGCAATGCCGCAACCTGCAACTTCACCATTACTGTACTAAATGGGGCAGTCACCACCACCAATTTGACGGAGTCCATCTGCGATGGGGAAAGCTACATGGTCGGCGGTTCGGTGTATTCGGCCAGCGGCAACTACCAGGACACCTTGACGTCGAGCCTTGGCTGCGACAGCATTGTGAACCTGAGCTTGACGGTATTGTCTGTTTTCACAACGAACCTGACGGAGTCCATCTGCGATGGGGAAAGCTTTACGGTTGGTGCTTCGACTTATACTTTGAGCGGCAACTACCAGGACACCTTGACGTCGAGCTTTGGCTGCGACAGCATTGTGAACCTGAGCTTGACGGTGCTGCCCGGTTTCACAACGAACCTGACGGAGTCCATCTGTGATGGGGAAAGCTACACAGTCGGACCTTCGACATACACGGTCAGCGGCAACTACCAGGATACCTTGGCTTCGAGCCTTGGCTGCGACAGCATCGTGAACCTGAACTTGACGGTGCTTCCTGTTTTTACAATGAACCTGGTGGAGTCCATCTGTAATGGGGAAAGTTTTACGGTCGGCGCTTCGACTTATACTTTGAGCGGCAACTACCAGGACACTTTGACTTCGAACCTCGGCTGCGACAGTATTGTGAACTTGAACTTGACGGTGTTTCCTGTTTTCACAACGAACCTGACAGAGTCCATCTGTGATGGGGAAAGCTATGTGGTCGGCACTTCGACTTATATTTTGAGCGGCAACTATCAGGACACCTTGATGTCGAGCCTTGGCTGCGACAGTATCGTGAACTTGAGCTTGACGGTGCTGCCTGTTTTTACCACTAATTTGGTGGAGTCCATCTGCGACGGGGAAAGCTTCACAGTCGGCGCTTCGACTTATACTTTGAGCGGCAACTACCAGGACACCTTGGCTTCGAGCCTCGGCTGCGACAGTATTGTGAACCTGAGCTTGACGGTGCTGCCCGTTTTCACAACGAACCTGACGGAGTCCATCTGTGATGGGGAAAGCTTCACGGTCGGCGCTTCGACTTATACTTTGAGCGGCAACTACCAGGACACCTTGATGTCGAGCCTTGGCTGCGACAGCATTGTGAACTTGAGCTTGACGGTGCTGCTTGTTTTCACAACGAACCTGACAGAGTCCATCTGTGATGGGGAAAGCTATGTGGTCGGCACTTCGACTTATATTTTGAGCGGCAATTACCAGGACACCTTGATGTCGAGCCTTGGCTGCGACAGTATCGTGAACTTGAGCTTGACGGTGCTGCCTGTTTTTACCACTAATTTGGTGGAGTCCATCTGCGACGGGGAAAGCTTCACAGTCGGCGCTTCGACTTATACTTTGAGCGGCAACTACCAGGACACCTTGGCTTCGAGCCTCGGCTGCGACAGTATTGTGAACCTGAGCTTGACGGTGCTGCCCGTTTTCACAACGAACCTGACGGAGTCCATCTGTGATGGGGAAAGCTTCACGGTCGGCGCTTCGACTTATACTTTGAGCGGCAACTACCAGGACACTTTGACTTCGAACCTCGGCTGCGACAGTATTGTGAACTTGAACTTGACGGTGCTTCCCGTTTTCACAACGAACCTGGCGGAGTCCATCTGTGATGGGGAAAGCTATGTGGTCGGCGCTTCGGTGTATTCGGTCAGCGGCAACTATCAGGACACCTTGACGTCGAGCCTTGGCTGCGATAGCATCGTGAACCTGAGCTTGACGGTGTTGCCCGTTTTCACCACTAATTTGGTGGAGTCCATCTGCGATGGGGAAAGCTATGTGGTCGGCGCTTCGACTTTTACTCTGAGCGGCAACTACCTGGACACCTTGGCCTCGAGCCTCGGCTGCGACAGCATTGTGAACCTGAGCTTGACGGTGCTGCCGGTTTTCACCATTAATGTGGTAGAGTCCATCTGCGATGGGGAGAGTTTTATGGTCGGCGGCTCGGTGTATTCGGTCAGCGGCAACTACCAGGATACCTTGACTTCGAACCTCGGCTGCGACAGCATTGTGAACCTGAACTTGACGGTGTTGCCCGTTTTTACCACCAACTTAACGGAGTCCATCTGCGACGGCGAGAGTTTTACGGTTGGCGGCTCGGTGTATTCGGCCAGCGGCAGCTACCAGGACACCCTGGCTTCGAGTCTTGGCTGCGACAGCATTGTGAACTTGAGCTTGACGGTGCTGCCCGGTTTCACAACGAACCTGACGGAGTCCATCTGCGACGGGGAAAGCATCACGCTCGGCACTTCGACTTATACTCTGAGCGGCAGCTACCAGGACACCTTGACGTCGAGCCTTGGCTGCGACAGCATTGTGAACCTGAACTTGACGGTGCTGCCCGTTTTTACAACGAACCTGACGGAGTCCATCTGCGACGGCGAGAGTTTTATGGTCGGCGCTTCGACTTATACTTTGAGTGGCAACTACCAGGACACCTTGACGTCGAGCCTTGGCTGCGATAGCATCGTGAACTTGAGCTTGACGGTGTTGCCTGTTTTTACCACTAATTTGGTGGAGTCCATCTGCGACGGGGAAAGCTATACGGTTGGCGCTTCGACTTTTACTCTGAGCGGCAACTACCTGGACACCTTGGCCTCGAGTCTCGGCTGCGACAGCATTGTGAACCTGAACTTGACGGTGCTTCCTGTTTTTACAATGAACCTGGTGGAGTCCATCTGTAATGGGGAAAGCTTCACGGTAGGCACTTCGACTTATACTTTGAGCGGCAATTACCAGGACACCTTGATGTCGAGCCTTGGCTGCGACAGTATTGTGAACTTGAGCTTGACGGTGCTGCCTGTTTTCACGACCAACTTGGTGGAGTCCATCTGCGACGGGGAAAGCTTCACGGTAGGCGCTTCGACTTATACTTTGAGCGGCAACTACCAGGACACCTTGACGTCGAGCCTTGGCTGCGATAGCATCGTGAACCTGAACTTGACGGTGCTGCCCGTTTTCACAACGAACCTGACGGAGTCCATCTGCGACGGCGAGAGTTTAACGGTTGGTGCTTCGACTTATACTTTGAGCGGCAACTACCTGGACACCTTGACTTCGAGCCTTGGCTGCGACAGCATTGTGAACCTGAACTTGACGGTGCTGCCCGTTTTCACCACCAACCTAACGGAGTCCATCTGCGACGGTGAGAGTTTTACGGTCGGCGCTTCGACTTATACTTTGAGCGGCATCTACCAGGAAACCTTGACTTCGAGCCTTGGCTGCGACAGCATTGTGAACCTGAACTTGACGGTGCTGCCCGTTTTCACAACGAACCTGACGGAGTCCATCTGCGACGGCGAGAGTTTTATGCTCGGCGCTTCGACTTACATTTTGAGCGGCAATTACCAGGATACCTTGACTTCGAGTCTTGGCTGCGACAGCATTGTGAACCTGAGCTTGACGGTGTTGCCCGTTTTCACCACTAATTTGGTGGAGTCCATCTGCGACGGGGAAAGCAATACGGTTGGCGCTTCGACTTATACTCTGAGCGGCAACTACCAGGACACTTTGGCTTCGAGCCTTGGCTGCGACAGCATTGTGAACCTGAGCTTGACGGTGTTGCCCGTTTTCACCACTAACCTAACGGAGTCCATCTGCGACGGCGAAAATTTTTCGGTCGGCGCTTCGACTTATACTTTGAGCGGCAATTACCAGGATACCTTGACTTCGAGCCTTGGCTGCGACAGCATTGTGAACTTGAGCTTGACGGTGCTGCCAGTTTTCACCACCAATTTGACGGAGGCCATCTGCGACGGCAAGAGTTTTACGGTCGGCGCTTCGATGTATTCGGCCAGCGGCAACTACCAGGATATCTTGACTTCGAGCCTTGGCTGCGACAGCATTGTGAACCTGAACTTGACGGTGCTGCCCGTTTTCACAACGAACCTGACAGAGTCCATCTGCGATGGGGAAAGCTACATGGTCGGCGGCTCGGTGTATTCGGACAGCGGCAGCTACCAGGACACCCTGGCCTCGAGCCTCGGCTGCGACAGTATTGTGAACCTGAACTTGTTGGTGCTGCCTGTTTTCACGACCAACTTGGTGGAGTCCATCTGCGATGGGGATAGCTACATGGTCGGCGGCTCGGTGTATTCGGCCAGCGGCAATTACCAGGACATCTTGGCCTCGAGCCTCGGCTGCGACAGTATCGTGAACCTGAACTTGGCAGTACTTCCATTTTTACAAACCGATTTGGACGTACAAATTTGCCAGGGCGAATCCTACCAAGTTGGCAATCAGGTTTTTACACAAACAGGAAGTTTCGGGGTTACGCTTCAATCTTCTGCGGGCTGCGACAGCATCGTGAACCTTTCTTTGACGGTATTGCCGTTTTTGCAAACCCAGACCAGCGTCCAGCTTTGCCAGGGCGACAGCATTTTCATCAGCGGGGATTTTCAAACCCTGCCGGGCACCTATTTCGACACCTTGTCGGCGGTGGCTGGCTGCGACAGCATCGTTCAAACCGATCTTTTATTTTTTCAACCTCCAACAGCACAAATCATGGGTCCGACTACCTTGTGCCTCGGGTTCAGCCTGGTGCTGGGCGCTGGGGTTTTTCAAAGTTACCTTTGGTCGCCGGGTGGCGAAACTTCCGCCCAAATCACGGTGGATGCCCCTGGCCTCTATGCCGTCACGGTGAGCGACCAAAATGGCTGTACTGCCGCCGATGCTGCGACCATTGTATTGGAAAATTGCAGCATGGTCAGCGCTGGTTTTACCGTCAGCCAGGATACTGCCTGTGCTTCCCATTTCGTCCAGTTCAGCAACCAGTCGAGTGCCAATGCCACTTCCCTGCACTGGGATTTTGGGAACGGCAACCAAAGTGACGAACTGAACCCCTACACCGTTTACCCCTTCCCCGGCAACTATACCGTCCAACTGATAGCCAGCGACGGCACCACGGCCGACACTTCCGAGCAGCAGGTTTTTGTTTATCCAAAAATACAGGCGGCGTTCAATCAACTTGTCGTGGATGTTTGCCAACCTAAGTCGTTGGTTTTCAACGACAATTCACAGGGAACCTTCGGCCTGTCCGGCTGGCTATGGAATTTTGGAGATGGGGTGACAGGTACAGGGGCCAACCTTTTGCACACCTATACCAATTTTGACACAGTGAATGTGACGCATATCGTTTTTGACCAATTTGGCTGCACGGACAGTATCAACCAAAATGTGGTAGTGGCCGATTTAGGCTTTGTCCCGCAACCCGTCCATCTTTGCCTGAACCTCTGCGAAGGGGACAGCCTGATGGTTGGCGGCGAGGTGTTCAATGCGGCCCATCCGTCCGGATCGGTCACGCTTCAGGCGGTGTCGGGTTGCGACAGCACGGTGACGGTGGAACTGACTTTTTCCCCGTTGTCCACATTCTCTCTCGGCGCAGATTTGGCTATTTGTGAAAATGAAACGGCGATGCTTGATGCAGGGGCGGGCGATACTTTTTTGTGGTCAACCGGCGATGCCACACAGAGCATAACGGTTAGCCAGTCCGGTGTTTACACGGTGACAGTTGCCGATGGGACAGGCTGTCCGGAAGTTGGCAGCATCCAGCTTACAACTGATTCTATTCCCGATGAGCAGGCTTTGGCCGGGTTGGATAAATCCATTTGTGAAACTACCGCCATTACCACCCTGGCGGCGGGTGTGCCACAGTTTTCAACGGGAACCTGGACCACAGCGGGCAGCGCTTCCATCAACAACGTGGGCAACCCTGCCACCACGGTTTCCAACCTTTCCATCGGCCAAAACCTGTTTGTCTGGACCCTTGGCAATGGGGCCTGCCATGCTTTTGCATCCGACACGGTATTGATAGATGTTGTGCCGCAGGCCACGGACACGGCACAGGCAGGTGAGGATTTATCTTTTTGCAACAGTGTCGCACAGGTAAGCCTTCAGGGTACAGCTTCGCAAAATTTAGCGGTAACCGGCCAATGGTCGCAACCAGGTTCGCAGGCGCTGCTCGGTGTTGAAATTTTGGAACCCGACAACCCCCAATCCCCTGTCAGTGGCCTTTATCCAAACAATACCTACCTTTTTACCTGGACGCTCACCAATGGTGTTTGCGGGGCGTATTCTGCTGACAATGTGCTGGTTAGTACCTATGCCGGGCTGCTGCCCGGGGCCGATGCGGGCCAGGATGTAAACCTTTGCAATGGGACGGAGGCACAACTTGCAGGCAATTTGCCCAATGGCACTTTTGGTGAGTGGTCGAGCCTGGACGCCGGTTCGACCGCATTCATTGCACAGCCTTTCCAACCTTCGACGTTGGTGGGCGATCTCGCTGCGGGCAGCAATGCTTTTGTCTGGACGCTCTCTTCCAACGAGTGCCCCGCTTATTCGGCGGATACCATTTTGGTGTTCCAAAGCGAAGGCCTGGCCGCCAATGCGGATGTCTATTTCAACCTCGGCCAGCCGCTCACCCGCCTGGATTTTTTGGCCAATGACGACATTCCCGACCGGGACAACGTAACGCTCGGCTTTTTGTCCACCCCGCTCTACGGCAGCCTGAAAGCCAATGGCGACGGCAGTTTTGACTTTACTTTCGGGGTGGACACTACCGAAAACATTGAATTTACCTACGAAATCTGCCTGAAGAGCTGCCCGGATGTTTGTTCGCAGGCCGATGTGGTCATCCTTTCAAAAACACCAGTATTGCCGCCGCCGCCCATCCAAAAACCCTCGAACGTCATCACGCCCAATGGCGACGGCACGGGCGACAGGCTGGCCATTCCGAATTTTGACGAAATTCCACCACCCATTGAATTGCTGGTGGTGAACCGCTGGGGCGACCTTGTTTTCCATTCCAAAAATTACCAGAACGATTGGGATGGCAGGACGGACAAAGGCAAGCAACTACCGGACGGCACCTATTATTTTATCCTGAAAGGGTCGGGCAGCGAAGTGAACGGGGCAGTGACGATTGTGCGCTGATTCATCGTTTCATTGTTCTATTGTTTTATTGTTGAAAATCAATTTGTTATGAAAAAGATAGCGTTACTTTTGATAACTGGTTTGACCTGTTTTTCCTGGCGGGCAATTGGGCAACAGCTGCCCATTTTCAACCAATACACCGAAATCCAGACTTACCTGAACCCGGCCAACATCCCGGTTGACTACCTGCAGTACAACATGAACAAAGTCATGGGATTGACCTATCGTATCCAATGGCTGGAAATGGAGGATTCCCCCCGCACGGGCCTTTTCCGTTTTGAGAAAGTGAGGGAGGACAAAAACCTGATGACCTGGGGCGGGATGCTTTTCAACGACCATGTAGGGGCCAGCGACATTACGGGCATTTACGGGAAATATGCCTACCAGGTAAGGCCGGCAGGGAACAACAACCTGCTAATTGGGCTGGGCCTCACCGCCGGCCTGCTCCAATACCGCCTCGACGGCACCGAACTGGAATTCGACCCGAACGATGTACTGAAAGATAAAAAGGAGACCAGTTGGCTGCCGGATTTTGGGTTGGGGCTGAATCTGACCTACTACCCCGAAACCGGCACTAAATGGTACGCCGGGGTGTCCCTTCCACAAACTTTTGGGCTGAGCGCCAATTTCAAAACAGGCGATGGCAACGACCTTTCCATCAAGCGGGTCGTACACCTGTACAGCAGTGCGGGGGCGATTTTTGCTGTCGGGCAGCAGGGCTTCCTGGAGCCATCCATTTGGGTGAAATACGCCCAAAATGCCCCCCTGAACATTGACTTCAACCTGCGCCAAAAATTTGTCAACAATTTCTGGATGGGCCTGGGCTACGGCACCTCCAAGAACGTCCACCTGGAAATGGGGATGATCCTGAACCAACTGCTCCACCTGAAAGATTCGGTGCTGCGGGCGGGTTTTGGGTTTGACTACAACATTGCCGCCTACGGCAACGTGCTCGGAACGACCTACGAGCTCAACGTGGGTTATGCCTGGGGGAAGTGATTGTGTTTTTGTGTTTATGTGTTTATGTGTTTTTATTGATGCCTGCAGTTAAAATTAATGGAAGTCACCTTGAGAGGCGGGGTTATCAAACCCCGCTATTCCGGAACAGCGGGGGAGACCATTCAGAGAAGTGTGGTTTTGAAAAAAAAACGCTTGCTCACAATCAATCAGTTGTGAGAAATTGACACAGTTTTTTGAACAATCTCCATCGGGGTTTGATAACCCCGCCTCTCCACAAATACTGGGAAATAACCAATCCGGTTCATTGATCTCAAATGCAACAACCTGTAAGGCTTGATTTTCAAACCCACAACCCAAAAACACCCAAACACCCAAACACCCAAACACAACAAATTAAGCAAACCGCTTCACCGACTCGATAATGTACATCGGCCGGTGCTTGATTTCCTGGTAGATGTTGGAGAGGTAAATGGACATGATGTAGAGCATCAGGCAGGTGATGGCGAAGAAAATGGAGGTAAGCACCACCAGGAAAGTCCAGCCGGGAATGGCCTCGTGGACGTCGCCGAAAATATCCACATTCGTCATTTTTACCTTGACAGCATTGAAAATGACCAGGAGCATAAACAGGATGGAGGAAAGGAAAATCCACAGTAAGACACTGCGCAGAAAGGAAGTAAACGAGGTAATGGCCACCAGCGAGGTACGGAATTTTTCATTGAAACTGTCTTGATCCGCTTGCAGGGGAATGTCGGTTTCCAAAAAAGTAGTCCGATAGCCGACGATGGAATAAATAGCCTTCATGTAGCGCAGGTTTTCCCGGAGGCGCAGCAGGGAGTTGAGCGCCCGGCGGGAAATGATGCGGCTGTCGTGGGCGTGGTCGTCAATGCTGAGTTTGGAGTACGTCCGCAGGATCCAGTAAAACAGTTTGTAAAAAAGCCGGAAACGGATCTTGGTGCGGCGCTTTTTGGCCCGCAGGTACACGATGTCGGAGCCTTTCACGCTTTCCTCGTATAGTTTCAAAACGTATTCCGGGTGCTGGCAGAAATCCATTTCAAAAATGACGGTGTAGTCCCCGTTGGAGCGGTCGAGGCCGGCCACGAAAGCGTGGTTGCGGTTGACGGGCGTGGAGAGGTTGAGCATGAAAATGTTCTGCTTCAAGGCTGCGGGGAGCGGTTCGATGATTTCCCCAAACTCCCTGCCGCCGGTATTGTTGACCAGGATGATTTCATAATCGGAGAAGGAGGCTTCCAGCATGGAGTGCAGGCTGGCCAAATGCCCGGACAGCCGTTGGATGTCTTCGGTTGTTGCCACGGGGGTGACAATGGAAATAAAGGAATTGTGCATCAAATCAACATTTCATCATAAAATACCTTTTCAGAAGATCTCGCCCAAAGGGCGGCCCGCTGCTGAAAGGCGGCGTAGCTTTCGTACACTTTTTTCGCACGGGGGTTGCTGTCCGTCAGTTCCTGGATAACTTCTTTGGTGTAAACTTTCAGTTGATCCAGTACCTCCTGCGGGAACTGCCTCAATTGTACGCCTTCTTCCCGGATAAGTTTTTCCAAATAGATACTGTTTTTCGCTTCAAACTCTGAGAGTATCCATTGGTTCATGCGCAGCGCCGCCGTGCGGACGATGGCCTGCAGGTCGGCGGGCAGTTCGTCCATCTGTTTTTTGTTGACGATGATTTCAAGTTCTGATCCGGGTTCGTGCCAGCCTGGGCTGTAGTAGTATTTGGCAATTTGATGAAAGCCCATCAGGTAGTCGTGGTAGGGGCCAATCCATTCGGTGGCGTCAATAATACCCCGCTCCAGCCCCGTGAAAATCTCGCCGCCGGAGAGCAGGACGGGCGTACCGCCAGCCTTTTCCAGCACCCTGCCGCCGAGGCCGGGCATCCGCATTTTCAGTCCCTGAAAACTGGCCATCGAAGTGATTTCCCTGTTGAACCAGCCGCCCATCTGCACACCGGTATTGCCGCCTGGAATGGGCACGAGGCCAAATTCCGCATAGAGTTCTTCCCAAAGTTGCAGGCCCCCTCCACTGAGCAGCCATGCGTTGAGTTGCTGGGCGTTCATGCCGAAGGGCACGGCGGCAAAGAAGGAAGCGGCGGGCGCTTTGCCTGTCCAGTAATAGGCGGCACCGCTGCCCATTTCGGCGGCGCCATTCCTTACGGCATCGAAGGTTTCGAGTGCCGGGACGAGCTCGCCGCCACCATAGACTTTTATCTCCATCCGCCCGGCGCTCATCTCATGGATCCATTGGGCCATGAGGTTACAGCCTTCACCCAATACGGGGAAATTGGGCGGCCAGGTGGTCACCATGCGCCACTTGTATTTTTTGCCGGAAATGATGCCGGGACCGGAGGCGGTTTGGGCTTGCGGCTTGCCGCCCAGCCGTATCAGGAAGGGTAGGGCGATGGTGCCGGCGGCGAGGGCCTGGAGGAATTTCTTTCTGCCTGGTTTTTTCATGGTAAAATTCTGTGTGCTCCAAAAACGGTGCTTTGTGTTCGGCAATGTTCGGGAAAAAAGTCCTCAGCGACAAACCAGTTTTTTTAAAAAGGACAATGACAAGGTTGAGTTTGAAAAGCAATTAGTGTTTCCAAACTATTGGGCTGGTAGGGGTAGGAAGGCTAGGCCGCCGGCTATAGCAGACGCTACGGAAGATTTTTATTCTAAATAATTTGTTTTAAATAATAAATATCATAGTTTTGACAAACTATTTGTTTAAAATAAAATCCATGACCGGACAACCCGCATACCTGAAGGGCAGGGGCGCCCAAATCAACCCACCCAACCGTTTTGACCAGCATGTTTATGACAGTGACCCCACGGTTTCCCTGGACGATGACGAAAAGCTCACCACAGAGTACATAGACGTTTTCCCCAAAACGATGCTCAACAAGGTGGACAGCCCCGACATACCCCTCGATTGGTCGCTGAACCCCTACCAGGGCTGCGAGCATGGCTGCATTTACTGCTACGCCCGCAACACCCACAACTATTGGGGCTACAGCGCAGGCACCGATTTTGAACAAAAAATACTGGTGAAAAAGAACGCCGCCGAACTGGTGGAGCAAAAGATAAAACATCCCAACTGGAAAGCCTCGCCGCTCATGCTTTCCGGCAACACCGACTGCTACCAGCCCATCGAAAAGAAACTGGAAATCACCCGTTCCATCCTTGAAGTTCTCTGGAAATACCGCCACCCGGTCGGCATCATCACCAAAAACAGCCTCATCCTGCGGGACATTGACATTTTGAAAAAAATGGCGGACAACCACCTGGTACACGTTTCCATTTCCGTGACCACGCTCGATGAAGACTTGCGGCGTGTGCTGGAACCCCGCACGGCCAGTGTGCAGAGCCGCCTTTTTACCATCGAAAAGCTGTCGGCGCAGGGCATCCCGGTGAATGTGATGTTCGCCCCGGTCATCCCCAGCATCAACGACCACGAAGTGTTCAAAGTAGCAGAATGGACTTCCAAACTCGGTGCCCGTTCGATGGGCTACACGTCGGTGCGGCTGAACGGCGATGTGGCCGTCATTTTTGAAGACTGGCTGCGCAAAAATTTTCCCGACCGTGCCGAGAAGGTGATGAACAAGATAAAAGCCAACCACGGCGGCAGCCTGAACGACAGCCAGTTTGGGCGCAGGATGAGAGGGGAGGGGCAGTTTGCAGAAATATTCAGGAGCCAGTTCCATCTGGCGAGGAAGAAGTTTTTTGAGGGAAAAGAAACGCCGCCGTACAACCTGGAACTGCACGAACAAATGAAAAACCCGCAGCTTAGCCTTTTCTGAGCGGAGGCTTTATCCGAAACAGCCCCGCCAGCAATTTCCAACGCCTCCAACAATTTCCAATCACTTGGGCAACTTCCACCTGCCATTTTGTCACGGCTCTTTTAAAATAAGTTATCTTTGCCGCCCTAAATTTTTGGTTAATTATGTACGACAACAATCCTACACTGACGGGCATTGGCAAAGAGATGGACGAAAGCAAGCAGGGCGAGGTTTTTTTCAAAGAAACTGCCGGCGGGGCTGGCCGTCATTTTTACATAGAAAGCTATGGCTGCCAGATGAATTTCAGCGACAGCGAAATCGTGGCCAGCATACTCTCCGAGGTGGGTTTCCAGCCTACCCGGAACATGGAAATCGCTGACCTGATTTTAATAAATACCTGCTCCATCCGGGAAAAGGCGGAAGAGACCGTCCGCAAACGCCTACGCATTTTCGACAAAATGAAAAGGAACCGGCCCGGCACGATGGTCGGCGTTTTGGGCTGCATGGCCGAGCGCCTGAAGAGCAAATTCCTCGAAGAAGAAAAACTGGTGGATATGGTCATCGGCCCCGATTCCTACCGTGACCTGCCCAACCTCGTCGCCGGGGCCGAAGAAGGCGAAAAGGGCGTGAACGTATTCCTGTCCAGGGAGGAAACTTACGCCGACATCAGCCCCCTTCGGCTGGACGGCAACGGTGTGACGGCCTTCATTTCCATCATGCGGGGCTGCGACAATATGTGTTCATTTTGCGTGGTGCCGTTCACCCGTGGGCGGGAGCGCAGCCGGGATTGTTTCAGCATTGTTGCAGAAGCAAAAGACCTCTTTGAAAGGGGCTACCGGGAAGTGACGCTGCTCGGCCAGAACGTTGACAGCTATAAATGGGAAAACCCGGAAACGGGCAAAGTGGTCACTTTCGCCCAATTGTTGGAGATGGTCGCCCACGTCCATCCGGATTTGCGGGTCCGTTTTTCCACCTCCCATCCAAAAGACATCACCGACGAGGTGCTGCACACAATGGCCAAGTACGAAAACATCTGCAAATACATCCACCTGCCAATGCAGAGCGGCAACAGCCGGGTGCTGGAACTGATGAACCGTACCTACGACCGGGAGTGGTACATGGACAGGGTAAGGGCCATTTACCGCATCATCCCGGAATGTGCCATCAGTTCCGATATCATTACCGGTTTTTGCACAGAAACGGAGGCGGAGCACCAGGACACCCTCAGCATGGTCGAGTGGGCCAGCTACAGCATGTCGTACATGTTTTTCTATTCTGAAAGGCCCGGCACGATGGCAGCCAGGAAGTACGAAGACGACATTCCAGAGGAGGTGAAAAAACGGCGCCTCCAGGAAATCGTACGCCTGCAAAACCAGGTGTCGTTCCGGCACAACCAGGCAGATATTGGCAAGACGTTCAAAGTGCTCATCGAGGGCGATTCCAAAAAATCCGATCTGGAATTCAAAGGCCGGAACACGCAGAACAAAATGGTGGTGTTCCCCAAATTGAACGGTTACCAACCCGGCGATTATGCCTGGGTAAAAATAAAGGATGCCACCAGCGCCACCCTTATCGGCGAGGCCGTGGAGCGCTGAGGTCAGGTGTACGGGATACGGTTTGCACTCATCCGCAAAACGTACAAGGCCCATTTTTTCAGTAGTCGTCCGGCTTACGCCAATCATAAAACAACAAACACATGTCTTCCCTTCAATCCATCAAACAACGGTTCGGCATCATTGGCAACTCGCCGCTGCTCGACAGGGCGCTGGACACAGCGGCCAGGGTGGCAACCACCGACCTGACCGTGCTCATCACCGGTGAAAGTGGGGTCGGGAAGGAGAACATTTCAAAAATCATCCATGCGCTCAGTGCCCGCAAGCACAACCAGTTCATCGCTGTCAACTGTGGCGCCATACCTGCCGGCACTATTAATTCAGAGCTTTTCGGCCACGAAAAAGGAGCCTTCACGGGCGCTACCAACGACCGGAAAGGCTATTTTGAAACGGCGGACACCGGCACCATTTTCCTGGACGAAATCTCTGAAATGCCCCTTGACACGCAGGCCTTCCTCCTGCGTATTTTGGAATCCGGCGAATTTATCAGGGTAGGCTCCTCCAAGGTGCAAACGACCGACGTGCGGGTGATCGCCGCCACCAACGTGAACCTGGAAGAGCGGATGCGGAAAGGCAAGTTCAGGGAAGACCTTTACTACCGCCTGAACACCGTGCCCATCAACGTGCCGGCCCTCAACGAGCGGCGGGAGGACATCTACCTGCTGTTCAGGAAATTTGCCAACGACATGGCAGAGCGCTACCGCATAGATCCGGTGCGGCTGGACGAGCAGGCCCGCTTCCTGCTGGAAAACTACCGCTGGCCGGGCAACGTGCGGGAACTTAAAAACGTGGCCGAGCAAATTTCCATCCTGTCGGAAAACAGGCTCCTCTCAGCCGAGGATTTGGTGTCCATGATACCCAATATCGGCAAGCGCAACCTGCCGATGATACCGGACACCAACGAGTACGGCGGCGAAAATTTTAAGGAAAGGGAAATACTCTTCAAGTTCCTGTTTGAGATGAAAAACGACCTCAACGACTTGAAAAACCTGGTCTTTGAGCTGGTGAACCAGAACGACCTCCAGATGCCGGACACCAGCAGCTACCGGGCCTTGAACCATCCCGCTTTCAACAAAAGCGGCATGTCCACCGCCATGGCGGAGCGGTCTTTTGAAAACCACGAACATGCCAACGAACCTCTGGAATCCCGTGATTCACAAAAACCTATCATCATTGGCCAGCCGGACAAGCCCTTTCACCAGGCAGAAGTGGTGGAAGAAAGCCTCAATATTATTGACATGGAAAAAGACCTCATCCTGAAGGCCCTGAAAAAACACCACGGCAGGCGCAAGGAAGCTGCCAGCGACCTGGGCATTTCCGAGCGCACCCTGTACCGCAAAATCAAAGAATACGATTTGCAGTAACTGATTGAAACTGATAAAATGCCGACCATCCCCGCACCCGCTGCCCACGCCGACAAATCAGGTTACCTTCTTAAATGGATCATTTTTGGGGCCTGCTCCCTGGCCCTCCTGGTCGTGAAATTCGGCTACCACGAAATGTGGAAAGACGAATGGCAGGCCTGGCTCATGGCCCGGGACATGGGTTGGGGCCAATTGACGGCTTCCCTTTTTTACGAAGGCCACCCGGCACTGTGGTATTATTACCTGAAAATTTGGACCACTGTTTCCTCCATGACCGGACTGGCCGGGGACGCCACCTTACAGCTGGCGCATGCGGCGGTGGTCATTGCAGCCTACGCCATTTTCGTTTTCAAATTCCGCCTCCCGCTTTGGTTGAAAGCGTGCATCCTTCCGGGCTACTACCTTTTCTTTGAATACGGCGTGGTCAACAGGGGCTATGCCCTGGTGGTGTTGCTGGCCTTCCTGGCGACTATCCTGGTAAAGGCGGCGGGGAAAAAGCCCCTTCAAATGGGGCTGGTGTTGCTGCTGCTCTGCCAAACGGAAGTGTTCGGGGCCATGATAGCCTGCGCCCTGTTTTTCTATTTTTTGCTGGATCGTTCCTTTTTTAAAAAGCCCCTGGTGGTGTTCAAGGACACCGGAACGTGGCAAATTTTCGGCGGTTTGGCGCTGGGGCTAACGCTTTTTACGGCAACCGTTTATCCAAGGGGCGAGCAGGAAGCGCTATCGCAGGCCTATGCTTCTGTCCCTTTTTCGCTGGAAAACATAGGTACGGCCTTCCAGGGAAATTTGGCCAACACCTTCCTGATAGGGGCCATCCCCGATACCAACGTATTTGGGGTGTCGGCAGCCGGGATAATATTGAGTTGCCTGGTGTTGGTGCTGCTATCCTACCTGTTTTGGGCAGGGAGAAAAGTTTGGTGGACGTGGCTGGCTTTTACCGTAGTCTTCTTTTTGTTTGGGGCAGGGGTCTATCCGGGAGGGGTCAGGCAGTGGGGCATGGCATTGGTCTTTTTTGTTATTTGCCTGGAGTTGAGATCCGTTGTATCGCCAACAATGAACGTTGCAAGAACGGTGGTCGTAGTGGCCGTACTTGGGTGCCAGCTCTATTACAGTGGTATGGCGCTTTTGAAGGAATGGCAATACCCGTTCAGCCAGGCAAAAAACGCTGCCAGGTTTATTCAGGCACAAGTCCCTGGCAACGTGCCGATTGTGGCCATCAATAAATTTGCCGCCACGCCGGTCATCGGGTATGCCGGCAGGAAGTTTTATGAACTGCCCAAAGGCGAAGCGTTCAGTTATTTCAAATGGCTGGAAAAAATCTACCTGCCGCCCGAACAGGAACTAAAGCTGTTTGCCCAGTTCAAAAAGGTAGGCGGCATTGTCATCGTCACAGATAAACCCCTGGATCCTGCCCGCTATCCATCGGCCAGACTTTGGAAGTCTTTTGATGGTTTCAACCTTAAAAATGAGAATTATTATCTGTATGCTTTGGAGCGGTGAGTATGCTCGGCGGTAATGTTGCCGCCTTGGCTTTCTAAATTACATAATTATGAGAGCGATGTTCAGCCTGTTTATTTTGGCAACCTTTAATTATTCCATTTTTGCTCAGAAATATGATAATATTTGGATATTGGGCTACAATGGTGTAGCCCCTCATCCATTGCAGGGCGGAATTACCTTTAATTTCAACCCTGGGCAACAATTCGCTTCAGAATTTGATATACCAATAAGTATGAGGAGCGCAAACGCCTGTATTTCCAATTATGAGGGAGATTTAGTGTTTTATTCCAACGGCATCCATATTATCGATGCTTCCCACCAAATTATGGAAAATGGGGACAGCCTTAGTTTGATTCAATTTACACTTCAGACATATAATTTTGGCCTAAACGTTTTGCAGTCAGTACTGATTCTCCCCGACCCTGGCAGTGACAGCTTGTATTATGTGTTTCACGAACCCGTTGACTTTGAACCTGGTGGCTTAAATGTTTTTTTTCCTGAACTCGCTTATTCGATTGTAGATATGAACAAAAACAATGGTTTAGGGGCTGTGGTATTGAAGAACGAACCATTAATTATAGATACGTTAGAGACCGGAAAAATTACTGCCTGTAAACATGCAAATGGCAGGGATTGGTGGATTTTAGTGGGAGAGGATGAAATTACTTCCCACCTTATGTATACCCTTTTATTGACACCGGAAGGGATTATTAACATGGGGAAACAAGATATAGATCCAGGCGTGACATTTGGAAAAGGCTCTGTGGGAAATGCCGTTTTCTCACCCGATGGCTCAAAATATATCCGGCACGATCTATACTTCGACCCTTGGAACGAAATTGATATTTACGACTTTGACCGCTGCACCGGCAAGCTGACACATTTGGAGAACATCGTGCTAAACGACACCAGCTTCCTATACGGCGGCTCGGCCGTGTCGCCCGATTCGAGGTTTCTATACGCTGTAACCAACAAGAAACTCTACCAGTTCGACCTTTGGGCCACCAACATCGAGGCTACCAAAACATTGGTTGGGGTGTACGATGGGCACCTCACCGACGGGTTCCATTCCTTTTTTGGGACTCCACAACTGGGGCCGGACGGGAAAATATATGTTGCATCTGCCGTCACGGATTCTGTCATGCACCTCATCAATACACCCAACCAGCCGGGGCTAATGAGCTATTTTACCCAACACTCCGTCAACTTGCCAAATTTCAACGACAAGTCCATCCCCAACTTCCCCAACTACCGCCTCGGCCCCCTGGACGGCAGCCCATGCGACACGCTGGGACTAGACAACCACCCCATGGCCGGCTTCACCTGGTTCCCCGACGAACTGGCCGCCGCCTTCTCCGACAACTCCTACTACCGCCCGGAAACCTGGGCCTGGGACTTCGGCGACGGCGGCAGCGGCAGCAACGAGCGCAACCCGCTGCACACTTTTCCCGAACCGGGCGATTATTATGTGTGCCTCACCGTGACCAACGAATACGGCAGCGACACCCACTGCCGCTGGGTGGCGGTAGATACGGTGGGGGTGGTGGGCACGAGGGAAACCTGGCCAGCAAGGAGAGTTCAAATCCTTCCAAATCCCGCCTCGGATTACATCCATTTGGTTTTTGATGACTGGAAGGCGGGTTCGTTTGTCTTTCAGCTCAGCAATTTAACCGGCCAGGCGGTGCGACAATGGGAAGTGCCCAACTCAGGGCATGGTTATTCCTTCAATTTGTCAGGCATTTCAAATGGTATGTATATCTGGAAAATATGGGTGGATGGGAGACCGGCGGGAGTTGGAAAATTGATAATCAGCAAATAGGGCCGGAGAGGAGAAATAGCTCTTTGTGATTGGCGGCTCGCAGTGTAGCGGGGATTCCCTTTGGCAAGAAAAAAATTACAAACGGCACCTTGGGCAGTTATTTTTAGCTTTGTGCTTTTTCACCTAAGACCCTTCTTATGCGCAAGTCCCTTATTGCCCTGGCCATGATCGGCCTTTCATGTTTGTTGTGGAGCCAAAACGACCTGCCCAAGTTCACCCCCGCCGATCAACGCATCCAATCTTTTGAAACAAGGAAAACCCTCCAGGAACAATCACTGGTTTCCAACGTCCCTTTCAAATCCATCGGCCCTTCCGTGTTCAGCGGGCGGGTGGCCGATTTAGATGTTTCCCCATCTGACCCCACCCATTTTTATGTGGCCTACGCATCCGGCGGGCTTTGGAAAACGGAGAACAACGGCCAGTCCTTTGCGCCCCTGTTCGACCATGAAATGGTAATGACCATCGGAGACATTGCGGTAGATTGGGGACGGGGCGTGGTGTGGGTAGGGACGGGGGAATCGAATTCCAGCCGTTCCAGCTATTCGGGCGTGGGCGTTTACAAAAGCAGCGACGATGGTAAAACCTGGGAATACAAAGGCCTCGGGGAAAGCCACCACATTGGCCGGGTATTGATGCACCCAACGGATACAAATACGGTCTGGGTAGCGGCTTTGGGCCATTTGTACTCGCCCAACGAAGAGCGGGGCGTCTATAAAACCACCGATGGCGGAAACACCTGGAACAAGGTGCTTTTTGTGGACAACCGCACGGGCGCTGTTGACATGGCCATTGACCCAAAAGACCCCAATGTGCTGTATGCGGCTATGTGGCACCGGGAGCGCTATGCCTGGGATTTTGTAGAAGCAGGCGAAGGCTCGGGCATTTATAAAAGTACGGACGGCGGTGAAAACTGGACGAAAATTAGCACCGCAAAGAGCGGTTTCCCCACCGGTGAAAACATTGGCCGCATCGGGCTGGCTGCCTCCCGCCAAAATGGGAATACTATCCTTTACGCCATCGTTGACAACCAAAACCGGCGCCCAAAAAAGGAAGCGGAGGAAGCGCTTACCAAAGAACAGATCCGCCTCATGGGCAAGGAAGATTTCCTGTTGATTGATGAAGGCCTGTTGGACAACTTCCTGGAAGACAATGATTTCCCCAAAAAATACAAGGCCGAAAAAGTCCTGCAAATGGTCAGGGACGATAAGCTGTTGCCATCCACCCTGGCCGAATACCTGGACAACGCCAATACCAACCTTTTCGATACCCCCGTCATTGGAGCAGAAGTATATCGCTCGGTGGACGGTGGGATGACCTGGAACCGGACCCATGAGGAATTCCTCGACAACCTCTATTATTCCTATGGCTATTACTTCGGCCAAATCCGGGCAGCGCCCAACAAGGCTGACAAACTCTATATTTATGGCGTGCCTGTGTTAACTTCCAACAATGGCGGACGTACCTGGTCGTCCATTGGGGGCGATAATGTCCATGTGGACCACCATGCACTCTGGATTGACCCTGACAGGGAAGGCCATTTGATTTTGGGCAACGACGGCGGCATCAACATCAGCTACGACGATGGCGGGCATTGGGTGAAATGCAACACCCCGCCTGTGGGCCAGTTCTATTCCGTGGCCGTGGACATGCAGGCGACCTACCATGTCTATGGCGGCCTGCAGGACAACGGCGTCTGGTATGGCCCCAGCACCTATGAAGCCAGTAACCGCTGGCACTCCACCGGCCATTACCCTTACAAGTCCATTCTCAGCGGCGACGGTATGCAGGTATTTGTAGATACGCGGGACAACAATACCGTTTACACTGGCTTCCAATTCGGATTTTATTACCGGGTGGACATTTCTACTGGTAAAAACGAGGAGATCACCCCGAAGCACGACCTTGGCGGGCAGCCCTTTCGATGGAACTGGCAAACACCCATCCATTTGTCCGCCCACAACCAGGACATTGTTTACATCGGGGCGAACAAACTGTTCCGCTCCCTCAACCAGGGTACCGATTGGGACACCCTATCGCCCGACCTGACCAATGGCCCGAAAGCGGGCGACGTGCCTTTTGGCACCCTGACCGCCATCCACGAAAGCCCTCTTAAGTTCGGCCTGCTTTATACCGGGTCGGACGATGGGCGGGTGCATGTGTCCCGGGACGGCGGTGTCAATTGGCAGGACATATCAGCCGGCTTGCCTGCCGGCTTGTGGGTGAGCAGGATCCAGGCTTCGCAATACAAGGAAAGCCGGGTATATCTTTCCCTGAACGGGTACCGTTTGGATGACTTCACACCCTATGTTTTTGTCTCGGAAAACTATGGAGAAACCTGGCAGCAACTGGGCGACGACCTGCCGCTCGAACCTGTCAACGTGGTGAAGGAAGATCCCGTCAACGAAAACCTGCTCTATGCCGGCTCTGATCATGGATTGTATATTTCGCTGGACAGGGGGCAGCATTTCATGGCGATGAACAAAGATTTGCCTGCCGTGCCGGTACACGACCTGGTGGCCCATCCCAGGGAAAACGAACTGTTGCTGGCTACCCACGGCCGTTCTTTATACCTCGCCAACGTAGCCGAAATGCAACAACTCCGGGATTCCGTTTTGCAAAAAGCGCTGTATGTTTTTGAAATAAAAAAGGTGAAGTACAAAAACAATTGGGGCAATGCGCCCAATGCCTGGAGCAAGGAAGTGCCCATGCCCGATATTGCGCTGCCTGTTTTTGTAAATGAGGGTGGCACTTTGAAAATCACGGTTCAATCGGAAGGATTGACAGTCTGGGAAGGACAGGAACACGTGGACAAAGGGCTTAATTTCCCGGTGTACCACGCCGAAGTGTTGGAAAAATCGGCTCGCATGTTTGAAAAGCAGTGGCGGGATAAAAGCAAATCGGAGGAAAAAACTTCCACCTTCAGGAAATCAAAAAACGGGCTGTACTATTTGAAAACGGGGACATACACGGTGGTTTTTGAAATGGGCAAGACGAGGGTAGAAAAGAAACTGGTGATTGAATAGTCTTTCTGCGAATTTAGCCCGCTTTCAGAAACTTCCTATTGACTTTTTTTCCTGAGCGCTTCTATTTTGTTCAGCATTTCCTCTGATTCGGCAATCATGCGGGCATAAGTTTTCAGGTCGCCGGAACGTTGCATGTCCCTGGCTTTTTCCATCAGGATTTTGTAATCTTCTTCCAGCTTCCTGGCCGGGTCTTTTTTGAATAATCCAAACATAGTTTGTTAAATTTTGAAATGAGTAAGGGTAACAGGCACACCCTATAAAGGTTTATATTTGGGTTGCGGCTTCCAGCTTGCATATTTTTTTCGTTAAAATCTATTTTTTCGCCTTAACCTGCGTTTTGATTACACCATGAAGAAGTACCTGATCCTTGTTTGCTTGTTTTATTGCTTGGTCACTGCCAATGTGGCCTGGTGCCAGCAACGTTGCGGTGCCGTCCATGTGCCCGGCGCCAGGTCGGAGCGTGACGAAACTTTTAACGTAGCAGTGGACGGTGGAGCCTATTTGGTCAACCGGACTGTGATAACCATTCCCGTGGTAGTCCATGTGGTTTGGAACAAACAAGAGGAAAATATTTCCGACACCCAAATTCTGTCGCAGATAGTGGTGTTGAATAAAGATTTCAGGAAATTAAACATAGAAGTACCCGGGATACCTGCTGTTTTCCAGAACCTGGTCGCCGATGTGGAAATTGAATTTTGCCTGGCCTCCAGTGATCCCCAGGGGCTGCCAACGACGGGCATTACCCGCACCTTTACCAATAATTCGGTAGGCATCGGTGGAACGCCGGCCATCCATTATACCAGCCAGGGGGGGAGGGATGCCTGGGATACAGCGCACTACCTCAACATCTGGGTGGCCAAGTTTGCTGGGAATATTGGAGGCATTGGCGCATTCCCGGGCGAGGGGCTGCCGGCGGAAGACGGTGTGGAAATCAATTACAGGCAATTTGGGACGCTGAACGTAGAACCACCCTACGACCTGGGCCGCACCTGTACCCATGAAATAGGCCATTATTTTAACTTGGAGCACCCTTGGGGGCCGGGTATCCTCGATTGTTGCAAGGATGACTTTGTGGCCGACACGCCACCCGCCTGCGAGACCTATATCAACCAATGCCCTGTCCATCCAGTTGTTTCCTGTGCTGGCCCTGATCTTTTTATGGATTATATGTTCTACACCGATGATGCCTGTATGGGGATGTTCACCAAGGGCCAAAAAGCGAGGATGCTCGCTACCTTAAATACAGTCCGGTCCGGCCTGGTAGAGTCCCAGGGGTGTATAGCGGTACCCACCCATGAAAGCTTTTTGGGCACTGATTGGGTGATTTATCCCAACCCTGTACATGATTATTTGAAAGTTGAAAATACAAGCCTCGAAGGCGGATGGGCGGAACTTGAATTGTTCGGCATAGCAGGAAACAGGCTGTTGTCCCAAAGATTTGAAACCAGCAAGCAACAGTCAATACCGGTGGAAAATCTGCCCATAGGCATATATTTACTGAGAATAAAAAATGGCCAGCAATATTTTACTGAAAAAATTATCAAGCAATAATTACTGCCCCACCCAACCTGCCTCATTGGTCAGTCCATCCTCTAATTTCTCTCATCCTCTCATTTCTCTCATTTCTCTCATTTCTCTCATTTCTCTCATCCTCTCACAACCCCGTCTTGCACCCACTCCTCGACCGGGAGCGCTTCCTGCCGCCCATCAGCCCGTTATCCAGGAAATTGTACGAAATGGTAGCCCCAAGGATAAAGTACCAATCATTTCCGTTGGCATCCCCACGTTGGGCACCTGCCTTGCTGGTGGGCACCGAGCCGGTCAGTTCGCCGGAGCGGTCGGCCAGTGCAATGGAGAGAGGATTTACAAGGGTTCCCTCCGAGGCATAAACGCCGCTCACGTCGTCCAGGTAATCGGTCAGGGTGGCACGGGCGCCCAATTCGAGGCCCACGTTGATTTTATCGGTAATGGCATATTTTACCCCAAAGCCAAAGGGGATGGCCACAGTGACGGTACCGTAGGATGTACCCTCGGTTTCAAGCGGGTGCAGGGCGACCCAATTGCCCTGGTAACGTGCCTTGGGGTTAAATTTGGCCAGGGCGACACCTGCGAAAAGATAAGGGGAAAAGGGCCGGTAAAGTCCGTATGGCTGGTAGCCCGGCAGGTTGATTTCACCGATAAGGCCAGCCTCCAGGATGCTGGAACGAAAGCTAAGGTTTCGTGTCCTGACGAAATCATCGTTCTTGACGTTGGCGTCCCGGCCGGCCACCCAGGTATAGTTGATGCCAAGGCGCAGGGCGAACAGGTCGTTGAAATTGTAGCGGCCCAGTACCCCGAAGGCAGGTTTCGTTTCGCCCAGATAGATGGCACTGGAATTATTGGAAAGGTCGCCCAGGTAGTTGGAGGCACCGAGCAGGATGCCCGCTTCGAAGTGTTGGGAAAAACCAAGGAATGGCAACAGTAGGAATGCTAAAATCTTGAATGAACTTTTCATAAAAGGATTGAATGTTTGATTTTTTTTTTGCATCTGTGTTCAAGTTGGGGAAACGCGCTGGTGCCCATTCACTTTTCACTTCTCACCCTTCGCAATTGTCTGCAAAGCAGCGATGAAAAAATTCCTTCCCCATTTTGATTTCAAAACTCCGGCATAGGAAGGGTTTTTTTGAAATATTTCCGATTTCGCAACGGGATGATTCTTCCTTCGATACCTAACGAAGAATCTGCCCGATAATGTGTGCCATGTGCTGTTGGATTTCCAACGCTGCTTCCCTGGCCTTTTCAGCAAAATCTTCTCCACTTCCGGCATAAAGGATGCCACGGGAAGAATTGACCAGGAGGCCCAGCTGATAACCAAGCCCATGCTGGCAAACCTGGTACAAGTCCCCACCTTGAGCGCCAACGCCGGGCACGAGGAAAAAATGCTCCGGGGCAATGCGGCGAAGTTCCGCAAAACGGGTTGGGTGGGTGGCACCTGTAACGAACATCATGTTTTCCGGCGTGCCCCATCGCTGCGCTTTTTCCATCACTTTCTGGAAAAGCGGGCTGCCAAAATCTGTGGTAGTGAATTGAAAGTCCTCGCTGCCGGGGTTGGAGGTCATGGCCAGAACGATGGCCCATTTGCCGGGAAATTCCAGGAATGGTTTTACGCTGTCGCTGCCCATGTAGGGTGCCACGGTAACCGCATCAAAGTTCATTTTTTCGAAAAAAGCCCTTGCATATTGGGAGGCCGTGTTGCCGATGTCGGCCCGTTTGGCGTCTGCTATTTTGAAATGCTCTGATGGCAACAGTTTGGCTGTTTCTTCCAGGGTTTCCCATCCTTTGGCTCCCTGTGCTTCATAGAAAGCAGTATTGGGTTTGTACGCCACGCAAAGGTCTTTTGTCGCTTCGATGATTTGGCGGTTGAATTCCAGAACGGGGTTGTCCAGACTTTTCAGGTGGGCCGGCAGGAGGGCCGGGTCGGTGTCGAGGCCGATACACAGGAAGCTCTTTTTTTTGGCAATCTGTTCTACGAGGGCTTGTCTTGTCATCTTCAGTTGGTTTGTGAAATATTACTGGATAAAAGGATTGTTAGGATTTTATTAGAAATAGTTTGAATTGTTTCAATCACCTGGTTGCCAGGCGTTTTGACCAATATCTGATGGGCGAAATAACCCAAGCTGTTTCAAAGATGTACCTATTCCATTTCAGCCAAAACAAATATTTGGCGATCAGATCTTATCCTCCGTCCACTGGCTGCCAGCCACTATCCGCTGTCCCTTTTAAGACAACCCATTCACAGCTTCCACATGGTGGATGCCGGGCACTTTGGATTTGATCGCCTGCTCGATGCCGGCTTTCATGGTCATCAGGGACATGGAACAATTTTCACAATTGCCCAGCCATTTTACCTTGACGGTCATGTCGTCCGTCACGTCCACTACTTCAACGTCGCCACCATCTACGGCAAGGTGTGGGCGGATGCCCTCCAGGGCGAGGTGGATTTGTTGCATCAGGGCTGATTTATTATCTATGGGCATGTTGAGTTGTTTGAAATTGTTTGAAATCGTTTGAGGTTGTTTGAAATTGTTTGAGGTTGTTTGAGGTTGTTTGAAATCGTTTGAGGTTGCCAGGCACTTCTTGTTTATTGATGTGAATAACGGGTTAAAATAATTACCACATTTCCAGTTGTTTGGGAAACGAAATCATGGTGATTTTGAAAATTACCATGATTTAACTTCCCGAAATTCAACGAACTTTAAGATTAAACCCGTTATTCGAATTATTGAACGCCTACAATTCGGGTAGGCTCCAGCATTTCATTTCTGACGGCCACTTGCCGGATGGTATTTTCGGCAATCTTACGGAAAGCCTGGCCGGTGAGCGCCTGCTGGTCCAGTACGGCAGGTTTTCCATGGTCGCCCCCTTCCCGGATGCCCTGTACGAGGGGCACCTGACCGAGCAGCATGGATTCGCTGGCCAGCACCAGCGCTTTTCCGCCACCTTGCCCGAAGAGGTAGTATTTCCGGTCGGGCAAATCTTCGGGGGTGAACCAGGCCATATTTTCCACGACACCCAAAATCGGAACGTTCACCGAAGGCAGCAGGAACATATTCATGGCCTTGACGGCGTCGGCCAAAGCAACTTCCTGTGGGGTGGTCACCATCACAGCGCCTGTTACGGGAACAGTTTGCACAAGGGTTAGTTGAATGTCGCCGGTACCTGGCGGCAGATCGACGACCAGATAGTCCAGTTCAGGCCAAAGTACGTCGTTGAAAAACTGTTTGATGATGGCTGCCAGCCGGGGGCCACGCAGCACCACTGCCTGCTCTGGCTCGATGATAAAGCCGATGGACATGACGGGAATGCCGTAGGCCATCAGCGGGATGATTTTGGGTTGTCCGCCAACATCCTGCACCTGGGGGCGCTGGCCCTGCAAGCCCAGCATGGTAGGAATGGAAGGCCCGTAAAGATCGGCGTCAATCAGGCCGGTTTTGGCCCCCAATTGCTGCAGCCCCAGGGCCAGGTTGACCGCTACCGTGGATTTGCCGACGCCTCCTTTGCCCGACGCTACGGCGATGATATTTTTCACTTTTGAAAAACCGGGCGCTCCGGCTTGTGCCGCAGCAGTTTTTGCCACTACATGGACGTTGACCTCGGCCTGCGGATAGGCTGATTGCACGGCGGCCACGCAGGCAAAGATCAAATCCTGCTTTTGCGGGTGGTTCAGGGTGGGGAGGACGAGGTTGAAGTTTACATTAAGTCCTTCAACGGTAAGGTTTTCCACCATCCTGGCGGCAATGAGGTCTTTTCCTGTGGTTGGGTCGGCCACGTCGTAGAGGGCCTCAACAATTCGCTGTTTTTCAATCTCCATGATTGGTGTATGTTTTAAACCCACAAAGCTAAGAAAGTGGAGGTGAAAGAGGGGTAGTGGAATGGTGTTTCGGTAAGATACCCTAAAACCAACGATTATGTTTCACAAAAAATGGGCAGCCACTGATCACGAATCACCATACACTGCTACATTTGCCGACATGAAAGTACACAGGGACCTCAACAACCTTCCGCAATTTCGCAACGCCGTCATCACCATAGGTTCATTCGATGGGGTACACTGCGGGCATCAAAAGATTATCAAGAAGGTTAAGGATTTATCAATGGCCACCGGCGGGGAAAGTATTGTCATTACTTTTCACCCGCACCCGCGTCAAATAGTTTTCCCGAAAGATGACAGCCTCAAACTGATTACCACGACAGCGGAGAAAACAGCCCTGCTCGAAAAAACCGGTATTGATCACTTGGTCATCGTGCCTTTTACCTTCGAGTTTTCCCAACTCAGCGCAGACGAGTACATTCAAAAGTTCCTTGTTGGCAGGTTCCAGCCCAAATACATCGTTATCGGGTACGACCACCGCTTCGGCCTCAACCGGCGGGGGGATATCAATTATTTGAAATGGCATGAGAAAAGCGGAGACTATAAAGTTGTGGAGATTGAAAAGGAGGAGATCAACGCCATTGCCGTCAGTTCTACCAAAATCCGGGAATTCCTGGAAACCGGCAATATGAAAGGGGCTGCCAACTTGATGCACCACTTTTTTACACTCACCGGCAAGGTTGTGAAAGGACAGCAAATCGGCGCCACCATCGGCTATCCCACCGCCAATATCGAAGTAGGCAACACTTTTAAAATGATCCCGCCCGATGGCATCTATGCGGCATTTGCCAACTATGGCGGCGAACGGCACGAAGCCATGCTTTATATCGGCAACCGGCCGACCCTGAAAGCCTACCTCAACAAGACCATCGAGGTACATATTTTTGATTTTAGCAAAACCATCTACGACGACGAGGTGCAGGTAGAAATAGTTGAGTTTATCCGCCACGACGCCAAAATGGAAAACCTGGATTCCCTGAAAGAACAGCTTTACAAAGACCAGGAAGCTGCCAAGTCCATCCTGAAAAATTCTGGCGGGCTGGTTAAAAAATGGGAAAACCTTTTGCTGCCCTCGGTGGACATCGTGATACTCAACTACAACGGCAGGAATTTCCTGGAAAAACACCTGCCTTCGGTCATGCGAACGGCTTATCCCAACTGCCAGGTTATCGTAGCCGACAATGCCAGCAAGGACGATTCCATCGATTTTTTAAGGCAACACTACCCGCAGGTTCCCGTCATCGAGCTTCAAAGCAACCACGGTTTTGCAAAAGGGTACAACCTGGCTTTGAAAGATTTGGAACCAGACTATTTTATCTTGCTGAACTCCGACGTAGAGGTGCCGGAATATTGGCTGGAGCCGCTCGTGGAACTAATGGAAAAGGACAGGACCATTGCCGCCGCCCAGCCCAAAATCAGGGCCTTGGGGCAGCCCGAGTTCTTCGAGTACGCAGGCGCTGCCGGCGGCTGGATTGATTTCATGGGATATCCTTTCTGCCGGGGCCGCATTTTCAGCACGGTTGAAAAAGACAAAGGCCAATACGACCAGTCAAGGGAAATCTTTTGGGCTTCCGGCTGTTGCATGGCCGTCCGGGCCCCTTTGTTCAAAGGGTTTGGCGGTTTTGACGATGATTTTTTTGCCCACCTGGAAGAGATTGACCTTTGCTGGCGGATGAAACGGGCGGGCTACAAGGTGATGTTCACGCCACGTTCCACCGTTTACCACCTGGGCGGCGGTACGCTGGCCTACCATTCCCCCTACAAGACTTACCTCAATTTCAGGAACAGCTACTACACCTTGTTGAAGAATGAAATGGCCCTCAAACTGGCCTACCTCATCCCGCTTCGCCTGGTCATGGATACCCTGGCGGCATTTACTTTTTTGATGCAGGCCAAATGGCTTCACGCACAAGCTGTGTTCGGGGCGTTTTTGTCTTTCTTTTTGGGCTTGATAAAATTCACCAAAAAAAGGCTCGATACAGAAAGCCTGGTGCAAAAAGTGCGCATCTCGCCCCAACCCAACCGGCAGGGCGTCCTGCCAAAGAGCATCGTCTTGCAGTACTACCTGTTCCAAAAGAAATTTTTCAATAAACTATGATCCTTGCGGCGGGTGGCCTTGCGGGTTTATGCCTTCCTGTTTGAACTTGCCACCGTTGCCGCCTAACAGCCATACAACCTGCCATGAAGAATTTATTCCCTTTACTGTTGTGCCTGAGTATTTTGTTGACCCTGGCCGCCACCTGCCGGCAAACCCAGCAGGCGCAAAGCGACGGATGCATTGACCAATCAAAAATAAATCCTGACATAATCTGCACGACACAATACCAGCCAGTGTGCGGTTGCGACGGCAAAACTTATGGAAATGCCTGCGAGGCAGAAAGAGCTGGCGTCCTGAAAACGGCAGAAGGGGAATGCGGTGAATGTGTCGATCCTGCCAAGATTGACCCCAACGGGATTTGTACCAAGGATTACAGACCCGTTTGCGGCTGCAACAACGTAACGTATTCCAATGCCTGCATGGCAGCAAAGGCAGGTGTGAAGCGTTGGGTGGAAGGAAAATGCAACAGTTGCATTGACGTTGGGAAAATAAAACCGGATCAGGGGTGCACACGGGAATACCGGCCGGTTTGCGGTTGCGACAGAAAAGATTATTCAAATGCCTGTGAGGCAGAAAAAATGGGCCTGACCAGTTGGTTTGAGGGTAAATGCGGGGATTGCTATACGTCCAATCCAAGGATAACAGACTGCCCCGACAACTACAAGCCTGTTTGCGGCTGCGACGGCATCACCTACCCAAATGAATGCCAGGCACGGAATGCTGGTGTAAAAAGCTGGAAGGAGGGTAGTTGTCCGGGAAAATAATAAGCTGATTTTTTGAAAACTAAAACTCGTTTACCATGAAAATTAACTATCCCGTTTTGATTGGATGCTTGCTGCTGGCAAACCTTGCTATTGCACAGCGCCGGGTCATCTACGAAATCCAGGAAAAGGACAATAGCGGTCCGGTCATCCTCGCAAATTTCAACTACGGATTCCATTGGCCCGGAGGCGATTTGGCAGACCGCTTTGGCTTCAACTACAGCGTCGGCGGCAGTCTTGACCTGCTGGAAAAGCACAACTTTATCATTGGGGCGGAGTCATTTCTCTATTTCGGCAACAACGTCAACATTGACGTGCTGGCCCCCCTCCGCAATAATGACGGTATTATTTTGGGCGACTTGGGCGGCCTTTCGGAGGTGCAGCTCAGGATGAGGGCCTTGCATATAGGTGGGCACATTGGAAAGATATTCCGGCTTTACAAAAACGCACCCAGCCATTCAGGGCTCCGGGCAACGCTGGGCGGAAGCTACTTTCAGCACAAAATCAAAATCCAGGACGACCCGGTAGTGATCATCTCCGCCCTCAGCGACGAGTACAAAAAAGGCTATGACAGGCTGTCCACTGGCTTTGCGCTGACAGAATTCATCGGGTACCAGCACCTTTCAAAAAACAGGCTTATCAACTTCATGCTGGGGGTGGAATTCACGCAGGCCTTCACGCAAAACCGCCGCAGTTACAACTTCGACACCCGCACAACAGAAAACGGTAACAGGATTGATTTGCTCTCAGGATTCCGCATTGGATGGACCCTGCCTTTTTACATACGCCAAAATGCGGACGAGCTTAACTATTGAAACATGACCCTTTGGCTGTACAACCTGATAACAAGCGGCTATTTTGCAGGCATCAGAATAGTTGCCCGTTTTTCGGCAAAAGCAAACAAATGGGTGAAAGGAAGGAAGAGGCTTTTTGATTTACTGGAGCGTGATTTTTCAAAAAGGAAACCCCAATCCCCCCTGCTCTGGATGCACTGCGCTTCCCTCGGCGAGTTCGAACAGGGGCGGCCATTGCTCGAAGCCTTGCGCCGGGAGCAGCCCAGCCTCCAAATCCTGTTGACCTTTTATTCTCCTTCCGGTTTCGAGATCAGGAAAAACTATCCGGTGGCCAATTGGATACACTATCTGCCTGCCGACAGCGCCATCAATGCCCGGAGGTTTCTGGACATTGTGCGGCCCGATGTCGCTATTTTTGTAAAATATGAATTTTGGTACCACTTCCTTTCAGCCCTCCGGAAAAGGGAAATACCCCTGTTTTTGATAGCGGCAGTGTTTAGGGTTAAACATCCATTTTTTCAATGGTATGGTGGCCTCCATCGGGAAATGCTGGCCTTTTTCACCCAGATTTTTGTGCAGGATGGCGCTTCTTTTGAGCTTGTTTCAACAATAACAAATACCCCGGTTCAGCTCGCGGGCGACACCCGGGTGGACAGGGTCGCCGCAGTGGCCCGGCAAAAAACTGACCTGCCTCAGATAGCGCATTTTTGCGGGGATGCCCCCGTCCTGGTCTGCGGAAGTACCTGGCCGGAGGACGAAAACCTCATCCAACATTTCGCAGCATCGCCGGCCTTTCAGCAATGGAAAATCATACTTGCCCCGCACGATGTTCAGCCATCCCGGATAGAGGCGCTTGAAAAGCTTTTTCGGGGGATGTCCGTACGCTATTCGGCTATGGGAAACATGAAGTCGAAGGAAGCATCGCAGCCGAGGTTGCTCATCATTGACAATATCGGCCTGTTGGCAAAACTCTACCGATTCGGCAAAATAGCCTATGTCGGCGGCGGTTTTGGCAGGGGGATACACAATACCCTGGAACCAATTGCCTATAGGATACCTGTTGTTTTTGGGCCTCACTATTCAAAGTTTGCAGAAGCCGAATGGTTGGCAGCAAATGGAGGCGGTTTTCCAGTAGCAGGCGAAGCAGACTTCATGGGGTTTTTGGGGCAGTTGCAGGACGATACTTTTTATGAAAAGGCCTGCGGCAAGGCCATGCAATATATCCTGGAAAACCAGGGGGCCACCGAACGTTGCCTGGTTGAAATACGGCCTTGGGTACAGGCTGCCTCATTTCAAAACTCCTTGTAGGATGTTTAAATCCCCATCTACGTTTTCAGGTATGTCAATACCCAGGATTTTGCACATGAATGGATAAACATGGATGTTTTTGAAAGACCCAATCCGCAGGCCCTTCTGGATGGAGGGGCCGTTTGCATAAAAAATCCCCTGTAAATCCTTGATGCCGGGATCGTACCCGTGCTCACCTATTTCTTTTTGCCCGCCTGTTTTTCGCAGGCCAATCGTCCGTTGCGAAGCAAAATACCATCCTGCATCAGGAATAGCCATTATATCTCCCCAATTTTCGCTCGTGGGCGGTGTTTCAAAGTAGGGCACTTCCTCCGTGTAATAAACCCTGAAATGGTTTTCTTTTTCTTTCAAATCATGGAAAACGGCAGCTTTATCAACGCCATCATGCAGGTAAAAATGTATCAAGGCGCCATTGCTCACCGTGCGGTAGCGATCATCGTCCTCGACAGTTTCTGTTGCTATCAACTGGTCAACCGGCACTGCATACATGCCATGATCAGAAACTATTATAGTGGTGACGGGCAGTCCGGTAGCTGAAATGCCGTCGAACAGCCTTCCCAGCGATTCATCCAATTTCAACAATGCTTCCCTCAGTTGTTCGTCTGCATGAGGCCCGTATCGGTGGCCCACATCGTCCATATCGGAAAAATAGAGCGTGATAAGGTGGGGGCGCTGTTTTTCTGGCAGTTTCAACCAATCCAGTACGGCATCCACCCGATCATCGTTGGATACAGAACCATCGTATTGGTGGTAATACGTTGGGCGGATACCTTGCACGTCGGCTTCCGAACCGACAAAAAAATAGCTGGCCGTTACCATGCCCGACTTGGTAGCCTGCACCCAAATCGGGGTGCCGCCATACCAGGAGCCGTCCTCTACTTTTTCCCGATCCCTGGTGCGGTATTCAGCTTTTTTATTGGGCGAATAAAAGCTGTTGTCCACCAGGCCGTGATGGTCTGGGTACATGCCGGTTGCGATGCTGAAATGATTGGGAAACGTCTTGCTGGGGTAGCAGGGAATCATGGATTCTGCAGCCACGCCTTTTGCTATAAAATCCTTTAAACGCTGAGGTTGAAAACGTTCAACATAGTCCCACCTGAAGCCGTCGCAGGAGATCAGGAGCAAATAGGGTTTGCCGGGTGCTTCTTTGCTATTTTCAGTAAGGGAGCCTTGCCGGGCTGCGATTGGGGGGTGGCAGGATGGGAGCAGGCTAAAAAGAGCCAGCCAAAAGGGCAGTAGAATTTTCATTAAGTGCAATGCTTCCGGTTTTGTAAAATCGGGCAAAACTAATACACCATTTAAAGGAAATGCGCTTGTCCTTGGCGCTTTTTTACAAATGCTCGCATTTAAAAATGGTTTGAGAGGCGGGGTTAACAAACCCCGCTGTTCTGTTCTCAACATTAAGGGGCCTGGTTATCAAACCCGGCAGTTTGGCGCCGGAACCGCCGGGTTTGATAACCCGGCCTCTCCGCCTAAAAGTCTGTATTTCACATCAAAAAAGGGAAAAGCGCAATTTTTACAACCCTACCGCTTTTTTGAATGCTGCATCGTCGGGCTTTACGCCGGAAGCAAAAAAATTAGTGAGTTCTCCTTTTTCGTTGACCACATATTTGCAAAAGTTCCAACTAGGCTCCTGGTCGTTCCATCCATTTTCGTCTTTATGGGTCAGCCAATGGTAGAGTGGGGCCTGGTCACTGCCCTTCACGCTGATCTTGCTGAACATAGGAAAAGTGACGCCATAATTTTTTTGGCAAAAAGAAGCTATATCTTCATTGCTGCCAGGCTCCTGGCCTAAGAAGTTGTTGGCTGGAAAGCCCAGGACGACCACCTTGTCCCCATAGGTTTTGTAAAAAGCCTCCCAATCGGCATATTGGGGTGTAAAACCGCATTTGGAGGCTACGTTGAGCAATACGATTTTCTTTCCTTTAAACTGTTGGAAATCAATCATTTCCCCGGTTTCCAGGGTAGGCATTTTGAAATCATAAAAAGATTGAGCAGCAGTTTGCGCCCCGTCGGGCCGCTCCAGGGTTTTGCCCTGGTTAAAGCAGGAAGTCAGGCTGGCAAACAGGAACAGGAACAACAAAAGGTTTTTCATAAATTTTTTCTTTTTTATTTGACATAGATCCTAATGACCCGACTTCAACAATCGTTGTATCGAATGGTTGCCAGGAACCTGGACGAATGCAAGGGGCTTTTGAAAGTGACGGAAAAGTTGGTTAATCCATGCTTGCCGCTACTTCAATACGCCGGGTTCGCTCATGTTCTCTTGGTGCTGAAAAGGTCTGTGAAAGTGACGGGGTGACTTCGAAGTCACCCCGTCACTTAACGGTAAATCAGCATTTACAGAACATGAACGGCCGGGTTCTTTGCAAGGATCCTTCACTGTATGTCCAGAATGATACCCGGTGCCATTAGCTATTCCCGAATTTTGGGAAATCGTATTGGCGCCCAGTTTAAAACATCGCCTATCTTTAGCCGGCCAAATGCACTTTCTCAATGCTCAAACAATTATTGTTATGCTTCGCACCTAATAGGTTTTCCCGAATTTCGGGACAGGTCGTGCAAATGCTGTTTGCGCTTAGCCATTGGCTGTTGGCCAATAGCAAACAACCAACGGCTAAAAGCAATTTTTCAAATGCAAAAAACCTATTAGCACAGGGTATAATTACATCGGTTTACCTCATCCTGTGTTCCTGCCGAAAGGATATTGTAGAGCCAATCATACCCCTGTCCGAATTTCAGTTGGAAAAAGGTTTCCAAATTTCCTGCGTGGCTTCCGAGCCGTTCCTCGACACGCCAGTAGCCATTGATTTTGACACCAAAGGCCGCATTTGGGCAGTGGAAATGCCTGCCTACATGCCCAATGTGGACGGCATTGGGGAGGACGACCCCATTGGGAAGATAGTTATTTTGGAAGACCGTGACGGGGACGGCATTATGGATTCCAGGAAAATATTCCTTGATAATTTATTGATGGTCAGGGCTTTGGCGCTGGTGTACGGGGGGTTGCTCTATGCTGAGCCGCCCAACCTCTGGTTTGTTGAAATCACCAACGACCAGCCTGGCAGCCGTACGCTGGTGGACAGCACCTATGCGCCGGGGTTCAACCCCGAATACCAGGCAAATGGCTTGCTGTACAACCTGGACAATTGGATTTACAGCGCTGCCAGCGACAAACGCTACCAACTACAGAATGGGCAATGGAAAGTGGAAAAGACATTTTACCGGGGGCAATGGGGCATTGCCCATGATGCTTCCGGAAAGCTGGTTTTTAACAATAATGCGTTGCAGCTCCTGGGCGATTATTTTTTGCCCGGCCTGATGGAAAACAACCCCGCCAACCTGCCCAGCCAATCACTCGCACAGGTGTTGACCAGCGATCAAAGGGTTTATCCCGTACATGAAACACTGGTGAACAGGGGCTATCAGCCTGGCGTATTGGATTCTTTGGGTAAATTGAAAGAATTTACCGCCGCTTGCGGGCCTGCAATCTACCTCGGCGGCCAGTTTCCAGCAGAATTTGCCGGTAACGCCTTTGTTTGCGCACCCGAAGCCAATCTCGTCAAAAGAAACCTAATGGCTGAGGACAAACAGGGTAGGGTAGTGGCAAGTCAGGCTTATCCTGACAAGGAATTTCTCGCTTCTACGGACGGGGCTTTCCGACCAGTCAACCTGAAAACGGGGCCGGATGGTTGCCTGTATATCGTTGATATGCGACGGGGCATCATTCAGCACAAAGCGTATATGTCCTTATATCTAAAAAATGTAGTTAAAGATAAAGGGCTTGATACCGTGATGTCAAAGGGGAGAATATACCGTGTTTGTTACGAAAAAAATAAGGTGGAAAAAATACCAGATATATCACAATATGATGAAACAGGTCTGGTAAATATGTTAAGTCATAAAAACAGTTGGTTCAGGATAAAGGCGCAGCAGTTATTAATTGAAAGAAATAAGTTAAAAGATTATGGCCGATTAAAAGAAATCATCCTGTCCCCATCCAATAATTACAGCGCTTTTCACGCATTATGGGCATTAAAAAGTTTGAAAAAACTGGATGATGAAATAATTATTGGAGCGCTCAATGCAAAGGACATTGAATTGGTGGAACATACCCTAACTATATTACCCCAATATAACACAGCAAATGAACACAAATTCACCAACCTGTTCTATGATTTGGCCAACCGAAAAAACAGGCAATTGGATATGTATATGTTGGCCGTTTTAGGAAGAATCAGCTTTATGGAAGAAGGCGATCGGTTTTTGCTGATGGGCAGCCTCCTGGTGCAATACCCTAACGATAGTATGGCCTGTGAAGCGGCCTTGGCTGGCCTTGCCGGAAAGGAAATAAACTTTCAGCGCTTTTTGGACAATGTTTTTAAGGAACAGCTTGCCAAAGACAAACTGTTGCACCGTATGCTTGAAAAGGCGATCAACCAAACTGCAAAGCCAATCCCTGCCAGCCCTCGTCTGTTCGAGCATAATGATATGCGAACGGTTGGGTTACACCTTTATGGCCAGTATTGCGCAGCTTGCCACCGGCCCGGTGGTGAAGGCACCCCCAACCTGGCACCCCCATTGGTCGGATCAAAGGTAGTAAACGGCCCAAAAGACCAACTGGCAGCTGTTATCTGGAATGGTAAATCAGCGCCGGTACAAGTTGGCGGCAACCTGGTTTCCTTCAAAGAGCCAATGCAGGCTTTTAGGGACAACCCTGAATGGGATGAAAAAATGCTGGAAGCCGTGGTAGCTTACATCAAAAATGCCTTTGTGGAGCCTGAATAATCGGGTGCATTTTATACAGCCCACTTATCGGTTTTCCGGAAAATCTAATAGCGCACAGTATATTTAGTAAAGATGAAAAAATAACTTCACCATTTTGATTTTGAAAACCCCAGCAATGGAGGGGTTTTTTAAAAATAATCCCGATGTGAAATCGGGATTATTTTTCCTTCGATCCTTAAACAGCAAAATTTCCAACCATGAAACTTCTTCACACCTCCGACTGGCACCTGGGCCAGAAATTCATCTCCCGCGAGCGGGAGGAAGAACACCGGCTGGCACTGGACTGGCTCGTGAAGACCATTGTAAACGAAAAAATAGATTTGCTGATCGTGGCCGGGGATGTGTTTGATATCGGAAACCCGCCCAACTATGCCCGCTCGCTCTACTACAATTTCCTGAAACAGCTTTGGGGAACTACCTGCCGCCATATCGTTGTGACGGGCGGCAACCATGACTCCCCGCACATGCTGAACGCCCCGAAAGAACTCTTGCAATTACTGAACGTCCACGTTGTAGGGCATGCCCCAGAGCAAATGGAAGACGCTGTTTTGGTATTGAAAAACAAGAAAGGAACGCCGGAGGCGGTGGTCGCAGTCGTCCCGTTCCTGCGGGATCAGGATTTGCGAAGGGCCGGCAATGGAGAAACAGGCCTTGAAAGGACGGATAAAATCAGGCAGGGCATATTGGCTCATTACGAGGCCGTGGCAGAAAAAGCTGAAGTATTCAAGCACTTGAAAGTTCCCATTATCGCTACTGGGCACCTTTGTGCTACCGGTGCCGAGGCCAGCGAAAAACAGGACAATATTTACCTGGGCAACCTGGAAAACATCCGGGCGGACCAGTTTTCCAATGTGTTCGACTATGTGGCACTGGGCCATATCCACCGGGCGCAGGCAGTTGGTGGAATGGGGCATGTCCGATATTCCGGCTCTCTGATACCGCTGAGTTTCAGCGAGACAAAGGATGAGAAATCGGTGACGGTGGTGGAATTTGAGGAAGGCAAGATCAAGGTGGTTTACGAATTGGCGCTGCCTGTTTTCCGGAGGTTAAAATCCCTTGAAGGCAGTTTGCCCCAGGTGAAACAGCGCCTGGAAAAACTCCACGAAAAGTACAGGGAAAGCCTCTCCCCCTGGGCAGAGGTCATTGTGGAATCAGACACTGTCATTCCAAACTTGAGTGGGCTGATGCAGGATTTCGTGGAGAACCTGCATGTCGAACTGCTCCGCACCCGCCTGAAGTCTTCCCATTTTTCTTTAGATGCCCAGGTGGTGGATGTCGAACTGGAAGCACTCGACCCCCTGGAAGTTTTTCAAAAACGGTGCGAAAGTGCCGGCCGGCCACCCAATGAAATGGAGGAACTGGTGGCAACCTTTAAGGAACTGGAGGCGTGGATGAGAGAAAGGGAACACCGTTGAATCCCAAAAAACAGGTCGACATAAACAGCGTCATTGGTATTAATTTCAAAACTATCCCTGGCAGCAATCTCTAAAACTGAAAATTTATTTTTTCCCAACACCTATTTTCAGGCAACGCTGCTGTTACCTTCTTGTCATTGGTTTCGTTACTTAAAATGTCCACCAGGCCATCCGGCCTATTTTTAATTCACCAAATATCACTCGAAATGAAAAAAATTTTCCTTTCTGCCATTTGTACGCTGACACTTCTAATCCTGGCTGGAAACACCCTGCTGGTAGCACAGGAGGAAAGCCATTCCTCGGACAAGGTCATCGTCATCCAAAAACAAAAAGGCGATGACGGCACCGTCATCATCAAAAAGAAGCGGTTTGAAAAAGGCGAGGCGCTCGACGTGTACGTGAAGGAACTGGAACTCGATCAGGACAATGACAAAGACATTGAGGTCATCATTGTAGGCGAAGGCGAAAACGCTGAAAAGTCCGATGCTGGCGAAACATTAATGTACATCCGGGGCGCAGGCGAAAGAAAAATAAAAATCAGCGGCACGGGCGATTTTGAAAAAGAGTTTGAAAAAATAAAACTCGACCTGAAAAATGCCCACGAATTCAAGCACGATAACGAGCATTTCCGCTACAACTACGATTACGAATTTAACTTTGATAACGACCATGATGGCAGTACAGTCAAAATGGTTGAAACCAGGAAAACTTTCCTTGGCGTCTATCCGGAGAACGACGAGCAAGGGGTCCTGCTGACCGGCGTTGTGGAAGGTAGCGGGGCAAAAGCTGCGGGCCTCCAGGCTGGCGATGTTATGACCAGCATTAATGGAAAGACTATCCGCACCACCGATGACCTGGGCGTGGAACTGGCCAAATACAAAGGTGGCGACCTCGTTTCCATCTCCTATTTACGAAAGGGGCAAGAAGCCCAGGCCAATGTCACCCTTTCGGAAAAAACAAGGAAGTCTTATGTGACGGAGCGTGATCCTTGCAGGGTATTCATCGGCGTGTATGTGGGCAGCTATGGCCACGGTGAAGAAGGTGTAGGGGTCAATGGCATCGTAGCAGGTTCCGATTGGCCGGCGGAAAAGGCAGGCCTCCGCAAAGGAGACCGTATCGTGGCCATTGACGGGATGCCGGTGTACGATCAAGCATCGCTGGTGCAGGAAAGGGACAAACACGAACCGGGTCAATACTTTACCCTTACCATACTCCGGGATGGAGAGTACAAGGACGTCGAGGCCCAATTTAAAGCTTGTCCGAAAAATGAGGCACAGGAAGAAACACCGGTTGCTGAAAAAATAACGGAAGCTGCCCCCAATGTACCGCAAAACTTAGAGCTCATTGACAACAGCCTTGAACTCGAAGAATTGGCCGCCTATCCAAACCCCACTTTTGGCAACCTGAACGTCCGTTTCAGGGGCGAAGCAGTACCAACAACGGTAACCGTCACGGATATTACCGGAAAGGTGGTACACCAGGAGACTATCCAGAATTTTGACGGGATGTACAACAAGCTGTTGGATGTAAGCGCAGGCTCCCCCGGCAACCTGGTGCTCAGCATCCGGCAGGATGGAAAGATTATTTCCACGCCTGTTGTACTGTTGAACCGGGCTTGAGAATAAAGAGCTTGACGTTGTAAGGCGTTTCATTCAAATCTAAAAAATGGGATGGCAGTTAACATTGCCGTCCCATTTTGTTTTTGATAACTTTACCCCCTCGATTTGACTTTTAATTTTCAGTAAACACGTAACAACTCTTCAATCATTACCCATGAGAAAAGCTTTGTTTCCGGTCATTTTATCTTGTTTTGCTACCATTTTTTTCATTCAAATCCCACAGGCACAGGAGGTTTTTCCAAAAAGGGAATTCCGGGGGGCTTGGATAGCCACGGTTGCAAATATTGATTTTCCAACCACGCCCAGTTTGGACAAAAGCCGTTTCTCGGAAGAGTGGAAGGCCAATATGGATCTGCTGCAAGGTGCAGGTTTCAACGCTGTACTGGCCCAGGTGCGCCCCGCTGGCGATGCGTTTTATAAATCAAAAATAGCCCCCTGGTCGAAATACCTGACCGGCAAGCAGGGCGACGCGCCCAATGAGGGGTTTGACCCCTTGACTTTCATGGTAGCATCGGCGCACCAGCACAATATGGAATTCCACGCCTGGTTAAACCCCTACCGGGCCAGCATGGATACCATTACCGCTACCCTGGCGGGTTATCACCCCTACAAACACCATCCGGAATGGTTCATACGCTATGGCGGCAAGCTTTATTTCAACCCAGCCCTCCCGGACGTCAGGAATTACATCACGGAAATCGTGATGGAAATCGTGATGGAGTACAATGTGGATGCTATCCATTTCGACGACTATTTTTATCCATACCCTTCCGGCGGCGAGTTGTTTCCCGATGCGGCGGACTTTGCAAAATATGGCTTGGGCTACGGCAGCATTGACGATTGGCGCCGCAGCAATGTGGACAAACTGATTTCGCAGGTATCCACCATGCTGAAAACCATGGCACCACAAGTGAAATTTGGCGTCAGCCCTTTCGGCGTCTGGCGCAACGCCGATAAAGACCCACAATTGGGATCGGCCACTAAAGCTGGTATCAATACCTATGACGACTTGTTCGCAGATGTAAGAAGCTGGTTGGAAAAAGGTTGGATCGATTATGTGGCGCCACAACTTTATTGGAACATCGGCTTTCCCATCGCCGACTATGAGGTGCTGCTAAATTGGTGGAAGAACAATGCATACGACCGTAACGTGTACGCCGGCATTGCTGTCTATAAAGTAGGTACCAATCCCGAACCAGCATGGAGCAAACGGGACGAAGTGCCCAGGCAAGTCAGGCTCAACCGCAGTACCCCCGGCGTCGAGGGCAGCATTTTTTACAATACCAGTTCCCTGAAAAAAAATCCTCTGGGCGTCCTGGATTCGTTGCGAAACCATTATTTCAGTGTGCCTGCACTTTTGCCGGAACTGGCTTACATGGAGCTGCCTGCTTCGGCACCTCCAACGATGAGCAGGCCGAAATATAAAAAGGGTACCCTGTCTTTCAATGTAAGCCTGCCAGCCACAGAAGAAAACGCCAGTTACCTGGTCATTTACCGCTTCGAAGATCGCCTTCCCGGCGACTACAACAACCCGGAAAATATTTTCAAAATCCTGCCCCTGAACGGGTTGAAAAAAATAACAGTAGAAGATAAAGAAGTCCAGCAAAGCAAGTCCTATACCTATGTGGCTTCTGCCATGAACCGCCAACACACAGAGAGCTTGCTGAGCAAATGGCATGCAGTGTTGATCAAGAAAAACAGGGCCAAGCGGTTAAAGTGATACTAAGGATCGAAGGAAAAATAATCCCGATTTCACATCGGGATTACTTTTAAAAAACCCTTCCAGTGCTGGGGTTTCAACATCAAAATAGCGAAGTTATTTTTTCATCGTTACTAAGCCGCAATGCCTGGGAACAATGAAGCCATGAATATTTGAAAATGCTTACGTTGCGCCCGTCGTAGATGCGGACTTTTTGTGAAGGGCTTGACGTGAATTTTTCGCTCATCCCTTCTATGAGGTGAAATGCAGAATTTTAGGTGGCTAGGCCGGGTTATCAAACCCGGCGGTTCCGGCGCTAAACTGCCGTGTTTGATAACCCGGCCACTCAAAACTTAAACGGTGCTGAAATGCCCACTCCACTTTAAAGAGGTGATGAGCGTAATTTTTTTCCCAAAAATTTTCACTCCAGGCCCATCCCTCCAGTTTTTTTTTGGCAAATGTAAATCCAGTGCCTGCCATCTTACCTCACTACCAACTTCTGGGTCATCATGGAGGTGTTGGTTTTTAAAGTAACAAAGTAAGCCCCGGGAGCATAGGTGCACGTTTGCAGGAAATAATTGGACGCACCAATGGGCAGCGTTCCGGAGAAAATCGTTTCGACCTTCCTTCCAAAGACGTCCCTCACTTCAATGTTTGCATGTTCCGACAAATTTGTAGAAACAGGCAGCACCGCCACTGCATCGGCAGGATTGGGATATATTGGCTGAAATTGGATGGTCGTTTTTTCTGAAACGGCAGAAAATTCGTCGTTTACGGTAAAATTGTAATAGCCAACAGGGGCCACGAGCGGCCTCACTTGTTCCTTGGAAGAATTGGCTTCGGCATGGATGTAGTAAAAAATCTCCGTGCCATTGTCCTGGTGCGGGATGCTGGCCGACCAGGTATCGGTGGAAGCGTCCACCAAAACCATATCGAGGGGGCTGTAGGCCAATGAAGTATCGGTCGTGAAATAAACCTGGGCATTGGCGATGCCCGATTTGTGTTTGATGGTAGCCGTTATTTCATAATCGCCCCAACTGTTGTTGTCTTCAATATTTTCCCAACGGTCGTGGACAATCCACAAAGGGTCTTTCACGCCGATCTCCTTGGTGATGCAATGCAGCGCACCCAGCGAAGAAATGATGCTGTTGCAATTGATGCCTACCACCTTATATCCGGGAAAGTTTTCTTCATAAATTCTTTGGGCGATGGTGTCGTATTGCTCTTCATAAAAAGGTACCATGATGGTTTTGTTGACAA
This sequence comes from Lewinellaceae bacterium, assembly GCA_020636005.1. Classification (GTDB taxonomy): domain Bacteria; phylum Bacteroidota; class Bacteroidia; order Chitinophagales; family Saprospiraceae; genus UBA6168. The sequence goes on along the minus strand of JACJYR010000003.1, from coordinate 925,540 downwards.
AAACCGAATTGGTGTAAGTGCGGTAATCCGAGAACTGGTTGGGTGGGTACAGCCCGTTTTTGGGCGGCTGCAGTATCCGGACGACTTTATAAGGTTTGCCAAATGGAGAGTTGAAGTTGGACAGCACGTATTGCAGGTTGGCTTCGATGGCAGGGCCGTCCGCCATGCCTTCCGGGTATTCGCCCATGAGGATGGTTTCCTCATCCAGCAGTTTCATGTGCATGTCAATGTGGTGGATTTCGTCGTAGGGCAGGGTATTCATTTTGATGTACCGATTGATGCCCATGTAGGTGTTCATCAGTTCGTCAATTTCAGCCTCGGTATGGGGAGGGCCTACTAAATATTGGCTATTTGGGCCGTTTTCATCCAAAACCAGTTTGGAGGAAAAACCGGTGCCCAGGCCATCCGATGTGAAATTCCCGCCCGTGTGCACCAGGTCATCGGGGGCTTCGGTGGTAGAATACACCGGTATGCCCAGGTAGTCGCCGATAGTCACCGGCAGCAGGTTGTCTTTGGGCCGGGGGCGGTTGTAAATCCAATCAATGATGTATTCCTCTTCCACATCGTTGGCATACACACACTGAGGCCCATAATCCCGCATCCAAACGGAATTATTGTCTGCAATGATAAATTCTACATTGTCCATACCAATATTGTTGGCCTGTAAAATATTGGTAATCTGCGTTTTGGCAGCATTGTCGCCCACGATGATCAGCACCCTCACCTCCTGCGAGGCATAGCGCACCATTTCAGTATAAATGCTATTGTAGCTGGGTACCCGCCAGGTTATGGCCAGCGCCTCCAGCTCTTCCCATTCGGCCATGTGCCTGACCGGATGGGGCGGCGGAGTAGGGGTGAGCTTGTCCATTCCGGGATTGGTAAAGGCTTGCCACCTCCGCAGGGCTTGTTCTTCTTTGGTTTCCCAATGGGGTAATTCAGGGTCTTGGCAAAAAATGCCCTGGGCACAGAACATGCAGATCAGTAAGGGTAGGATATTTTTCATCGGCAATAATTTTTTGTAAAAGTAGGGAATGTCTTTCGGCTTTTTAAATTTGAAAAAAAAGCAAGCCGCTATTTCCTGGAAAATGTCCTTGTACTAACATAAGTTTGCAGCCTCAAAACGAAAACCTGCCGGACTCACTTCACTTTTTTGCTGGATAAATCCCTTTGACCCTGTAAGGCGCTAAAGCTAAAATTTATAAAAACCAATTATCCTATGAGGATATTCCCAAGCGTACTGATACTGATTCTATGCTATTGCACGATCTCCTGCCACCAAAATAAGAGCCGCCCCAATGACGGGCAAGGCTTGTTTTTCGAGTTGAATTCCTATCAAAAACAAACGGGTGACTGCAACGAGGCTTCCCCCGCCTGTGCCAGGGTGGACATTAAATATCCTGTGGCTAAAGGCCCAAACCAAGCCGCCTGCCAGGCTATTAACGACAGCATTCTGAACCTGCTGATTCAAAACCTGGCTTTTGAGGGTTTTGAAGGGCGGCCCACTAAAGCCAGCCTCGTATTGGCGGTGGACGCATTTCTGAATGAATGGAATTCAAACAAAGTTTCTGACCCCGCTGCCACTACTGGTTGGGAAGTGACCATCAACGGGGAGGGAGCCTTGCGTACCTCCAAAGTGGCCGCTGCATCTTTTACCACTTATGCATACGCCGGAGGCGCTCATCCCAACTCTTTTGTCACCATCCTTAATTTCGATCAAAACACGGGCCGGCAACTGGAATGGGGCGATATCGTGACCGACACGGCAGCCCTGCTTGCCCTGGCAGAAAAGCATTTTAAGAAAACAAAGGGTTTACCCTTGGCTACGGATATCATGAAGGCTGGTTATTTTTGGGATGAGGGCTTTAAGTTGCCCCAGAACTTTGAAATACAAAACGAAGGAATTTATTTTTGGTACAACCCCTACGAAGCTGCTGCCTACTCCGAAGGGCCAACGGATTTCCTGATCCCTTATCAGGAACTTGGGAACCTCGTCCGCAAAGAGGTGATTTTTGTAATAAAGAAAAACGAGGGAAGCTGAGTGGCCCGTCAAGCGGTTTCTGAAAAGTCAGCGATGGTACTGAGGCTGTGACAATTGTAAACATGAAATATTGAACGCAGCATGTTTTTTAAACACAGCAGCTATGTTTTAAAACCAAATTCTGTCATGCTTGCGAAAATTGGACTTCTGACAAAACCCAAACATCTGTCAGGAACGGTTTCATCTGGATATTTCCTGGTTGATAAAATCAATAATGGCCGCGGTATCGGTGGGATTGAAGCGCTGCCATTGCCCATATTTCCTGAACCAGGTCATCTGGCGTTTTGCATATCGTCGGGTGTTCCGCTTAATGAGTTCAAATGCTTCAGGGAGGGATTTTTTTCCATCCAAAAAGTCGAAGAGTTCCTGGTAGCCCACCGTTTGGAGGGCGTTTAGTTGTTTCTTGGGGAAAAGATTTTTTGCTTCTTCCAGGAGGCCCGCTTCCATCATATCGTCCACCCGCTGGTTGATCCTTTTGTAAAGCAACTCCCTGTCAAATTCCAACAAAATATAGATAGGCTGAAAGGGGCGCTCTCGTTTTCCCTGTTGCAGGAAACTGGAAAACGGGGCACCGGTAGCCCTGCATACTGAAATGGCCCGCATCAACCGTTGCGGGTTGTTCCGGTCAACTTTCAAAAAGTAATCAGGATCATGTTTTTCCAATTCCTTTTGTAGCGCTTCAAGGCCCTTTTCTTTGTAAAATTCAGCCACTTCGGCCACGGTTTCCGAGGGGATTTCTGGAAATTCGTCCATCCCTTCGCACAACGCCTGAATGAACAGGCCAGAACCGCCCACCAGTATGGCCACATCGTTTTTCTCAAATAGACTGCGCAACAAGGCCAGCGCATCTTTTTCAAAATCACCCACCGAATAGTCTTGTTCGACGCTCAGCGAGTTTATAAAATGATGGGGGGCCATTTCCAGTTCCTCGGGTGATGGTTTGGCCGTGCCGATGTTCATTTCCCGGTAAAACTGCCGGCTGTCGGCTGAAATGATTTCAGCACCAAAGTGCCTGGCCAATTGAATGGACAAGTTTGTTTTTCCGGTGGCCGTGGCCCCTCCCACGACAATAAGGTACTTTGTTGCTTTGCCCATAATTGGTTGGTAGATGCGCCGCAAAATAGAAGTTAGGTGGCTGCTACAGTATTTATAGTAACGTCTTTTAGCCCCAACGGGGCGGCCACTTTGCCCTTCAGCCATCCGTGACAAATTACTTTTTGGGGAAAACCAGAACTAAAAATTTGATAATCAACGGTTTAATTTTATAGATTCTAATTTTCCCATAAAGTATTACGACCCGATTACCTTTTCAAGATTTCCCTATTTTTGCCCCCCGTTAAACACAAGGATAAACACCATCCATGTTCTACGAAATCACAAGGCCGTTTGCAAAAGTAGCCCTTGGCACCTATTTCAGGAAAATTTACATTTCCAACATGGAGGTGCTGCCCAAGGGGAAGCCTATCATCCTTGCCTCCAACCATCCTACGGCGTTCATAGAGCCGTGCATCTTGTCCTGTTGGCTGGAAAACCCCCTGAGTTTCCTGGCACGGGGCGACTTGTATGTCAATAATTTTTTCGTTCGCAAGCTATACGACTGGTACCGGCTGACCCCTGTCTTCCGGCGGGACGATATTGGCTACGCTGGCCTGAAAAGCAACTACGATTCCTTTAGGAAATGCTATGAGGCACTGAGGGATAAAAAGACATTGATGATTTTGGCAGAAGGCCGCACCAAACACGAAAAACGCCTTCGACCCCTTATGAAAGGAACGGCCCGGATCGTCTTTGGCTCTTTTGAGCAGGATGGCGACCTGGACATACACCTCGTTCCTATTGGCGTCAACTATGTCAATTCGGATTCCTTCCGGTCGGACGTGATGATAGACCTGGGCGAACCAATCCGCATTTCGGAGTACATCCCGATGTACCAGAAAAACAGCGCCAGGGCCGTCAATGCAGTAACGGATGAACTGACCAAACGCCTGGCAGCAAGGGTCATTCACATCGATTCGCCGGAAGATGACGAGTGGGTTGAACACCTGCTCGAAATGAACCGTAATGAAAGGCCGGATCCATTATTTCCCGACTTTTCAACCGATCCAAAGCCACTCTTCGAGGAACATGCCATAGCCCAGAGGGTAAACGATATGGAGCAACCGGAAAAGGAAGCTTTGAAAACGGCCGTACTCCGCTATTTTTCTTCCTTGAAAAATGCCGGGGTAACGGACTATGGGCTGGTAAAGCAAGGTGAGTACCTCCTGGCCGGAGGGATGGGATTGGCAGTTTTTTGGCTGGTGTACCTGATCGGCTATTTGCTGAATTGTCCGCCTGTATTGACAGGGAATTGGCTGGCCAACAAGTTGACCAAAAGCATTGAATTCAGGGCGGCAGTTTCCATTGTGCTTTCGGCTTTTTTATACTTGTTTTACCTTATGGCATGGGTTGTGGCAGGCCTGGTATCCGGTAAATATTTTCTGTGCCTGGCAGTGGTTGTTCTACCCTTGCTGGGTTATTTTACCATCAAGTACATGGACTTTGAAAAGTCCTGGAAGGCAAAGGGCAAAGCTGCCAAACTGCCTGCAAAAGTTTATGAAGATTTGCTGCTGGAACGGGAGTCTATAAAAGCAAAATTTAAAAACTAAAAGCTTCGAACAGTCGCCTGTTTACCCATTCTATTTTGTAAAAATGTCTTTTCTTCGCACAGCAATGCAAAAAGATGGAATTGCTTCCGGTTTCTTGCAATTTATACCGGTCGCAGGAAGCGTTTAGGTTAAATGATTCGTATTGCAAGATGAAATTCATTTTATTCAAGCCCTGAACGATTGCCCCTGTTTTACCTTTCCCTTTTTCCAAATGAAACCATTCTAAATAGTGGCATAACATTCCAGAGGATGCCTTTTCGTTTGAGCAGGCTGCATACCTTTGAGTTGAAAATACATTTCAAAGCATACTTGTCATTCTCACAAACAAAACACATTAAATATGGTGAAACTTGAACTTAAGTCATTCATTGTCTTTGCAATGGCGCTCTTCTTTTGTGCAGGTGCGGCCTTCGGTCAAAGACAGATTTCAGGGATTGTCACGGACGCAGGGAACGGCGAACCCCTTATCGGCGTGAACATCCTGGTGGTGGGAACTTCGGTGGGAACCATCACTGATCTTGACGGTACTTATGCGTTGGAACTGCCCAACAATGCTACTCAATTGCAGTATTCCTACACCGGATATTCTACTTTAACAATGGATATCGGCGCTTCCAATACGATTGATGTCAGGATGGAAGCTGGCAGTGTCCTTAGTGAAGTGGTCGTGATTGGCTACGGAACCGTAAAGAAGGAAGACGCCACCGGTTCAATACAGGAGGTGGGTTCATCCAGCTTTAACAGGGGTGCCATCAACTCGCCCCAGGAACTATTGGCCGGCAAGGTGGCCGGCGTACAGGTGACCACCAACTCCGAACCCGGCGGCGGGGCGACCATCCGCATCCGCGGCGGTTCGTCCCTCAGCGCCTCCAACGACCCGCTCGTGGTCATTGACGGTGTACCCATCGAAAACAGCGGTGTGAACGGTTCGAGGAGTCCCCTCAACCTGGTCAACCCGAACGACATCGAAACGTTTACCGTGTTGAAAGATGCCTCTGCCACGGCCATCTACGGCTCCCGGGCCTCCAACGGCGTAATCCTTATTACTACGAAAAAAGGGAGATTGGGCAAAAAGATTACGGTGGACTACAATGGGCAAGTCTCCGTCAACCAGGTCATCAAGACCATTGACGTGCTGAACGGAGACCAATACCGGGAACTGGTCAACCGCCTCTACGACGATGGCTATTTCTCTGCCAGCAACCCGGCCCGCAGCCTGATGGGCAATGCCGATACGGATTGGCAGTCAGAAATTTACCAGACAGGCATCGGCCAGGATCACAACTTGAGCGCTTCCGGCGGCGTGGGCCCCGTTCCTTACCGGGTTTCGGTCGGCTATACGGATCGCAAGGGTATCCTCAAGACGGACAAGTTCCAGCGCATGACCGGGGCCATCAACCTTTCCCCTAAATTTTTGGACAACCACCTGCAGTTCAATGCGAACCTGAAGGGCATGCGCAATGAAAACCACTTTGCCAACCGCGATGCCATCGGCACGGCGGCCAGGTTCGACCCGACCCAGCCGGTTTATTTTGAAAACAACACGAACTACGGTGGCTACTATACCTGGTTGCAGGCCAACGGGGATCCGCAAACGCTTGCTCCGGCCAACCCGTTGGCCCAGCTCGAACTGAAAGACGACAACTCCACCGTCAACCGCTACATCGCCAACGGCTCGGTGGATTACCGCTTCCATTTCCTGCCCGACCTCAGGGCCAACCTCAACCTGGGCTATGATTATTCAAAAGGCGAAGGAACCGTCAAAGTGCCTGAGTTCGCCTCTTTTTCCTTCAACAACCAAATCATTAATGATGCCCAAGGAAACCCGATTGACACGATCCGGGGCGGCCAGGACAATGAATACAGCCAAACGAAGAAGAACAGCCTGCTGGAATTTTACCTCAACTATGTCAAGGACTTCGGCAAATCCAAACTCGATGTCATGGGCGGTTATTCCTGGCAGCATTTCTATGATGAAGAAAGTTTTATCAACCGCAACGCAGCACGCGATAGTATCAAGACTACCATTGGCGAACCCAAGCCTCGCGAGCTGTACCTGCTTTCTCTTTTCGGCAGGTTGAACTATACCCTGCTCGACAGGTACCTGTTCACCTTCACCATGCGCCGTGACGGTACCTCCAGGTTCTCGCCCGATGCCCGGTGGGGTTGGTTTCCTGCTGCTGCCCTTGGCGTCAAAATCATTGATGGGGATGGGAAAGGCGCTGTTTCCAACCTTAAACTCCGCCTGGGTTGGGGCATTACCGGCCAGCAGGACATCGGCGGCTACTACGAATACCTGCCGACCTACGTTTTCAACGAGGATCATGCCTATTACATCTTTGGTACCGATACTATCTCCACGCTACGCCCAGAGGCTTACGACTACAACATCAAGTGGGAGCAAACCACTACCTACAATGTGGGGGTGGACTATGGGTTCCTGGATGACCGTATCTACGGCTCTTTGGAGTTTTACCTAAGGAAAACCAGCGACCTTTTGAACAATATTCAAGTCTGTGCAGGGTGCAACCTCTCCAATTTCGTCAACAAAAACGTTGGGGATCTGGAAAACAGGGGCGTGGAGCTTTCCATCAACGCCGTGCCCATCCAGCAGAAGAACCTGACTTGGGATCTGGGCTTCAACGTGACGGCCAACAAGAATGAGATTACGAAACTGCTTGACCAGAATGATTCCACCTACATCGGTGTGTTGACGGGGGGCATTTCAGGTGGCGTCGGCAGCAATATCCAAATACACAGCGTGGGCTATCCTGCCAACTCCTTCTTTGTTTATGAACAAGTTTATGACGATAATGGAAAGCCCATTGAAGGCCTCTATGTGGACAGGAGCGGCGATGGCAGCATTACCGAAGATGATAAATATCGTTTGGAGAAACCACTGCCCGATTTCTATTTTGGCCTGACGAGCAACCTGAGCTTCTACAATTTTGAATTCTCCTTTGCTGCCCGGGCCAACGTTGGGAACTATGTTTACAATAACATTTCCTCGGAGAGTGCCTACTATGAGCGCATCTACAACTCGAACAACTACCTCGCCAACGTCCATTCCGACATCAACAAGTTGAACTTCGAGAAACCGCAGTACTTCAGCGACTACTACGTGCAGAACGCCTCGTTTCTGCGCTTCGACCACATTACGCTGGCCTATAACTTTGGGAACCTGACGAAGGGCTTCGCCAACTACCTGAAAATTTATGCCACGGTGCAGAACCCAATCCTCATCACCAAATACAAAGGCATTGATCCAGAGATCCAGGGCGGTATTGACAACAATGTCTATCCCCGGTCAAGGGCATTTGTGTTTGGTTTGAACGCAAGTTTTTAACAACCAAAAAAATGATAGTCATGAAATTTAGAAAATATTCCCTTTTTCTCCTCCTCGCTGGCACGTTCAGCTTGCTGCCTTCCTGTTTCAACGACCTGGACACGGTGCCGTTGGACAAAGACGAAGCCGTATCTGAAGTGATCTACAGCAATCCTGAGAATTACAAAAAAGTGCTGGCAAAAATATATGCCGGCCTTTCCACGACCGGTCAGCAAGGTCCCGCCGGCCAAGCAGACATCAGCGGTATTGACGAAGGCTTCGGCCAGTATATCAGGGCACTTTGGTACCACCAGGAACTTACCACTGACGAGGCCGTCATCGCCTGGAACGATCAAACTATTAAGGATTTCCACGAGCAGGATTGGTCGTCGAATGATAACTTCATTTTTGCCATGTACAGCCGGATTTTTTACCAGGTGTCCATCTGCAACGAATTCCTGCGGGAAACCACGGAAGCTAAGCTCGACAGCCGCAACATCACCGGTGATATCCGCAAGGAAATCGCAACGTACCGGGCCGAGGCCAGGTTCATGCGGGCTTTGAGCTACTGGCACGCCATGGATTTGTTTGCCAACCCGCCTTTCTACACAGACGCGGAATCCGTTGGCTCGGGTAACCCAAGGCAGACCAACCGGCAGGAGCTTTTCACCTTCCTGGAAAGCGAACTGAAGGACATCGAAGGCTCGTTGGCCCCGCCCCGCAACGAGTATGGCCGTGCCGACCAGGCTGCGGCCTGGATGCTGCTGGCCAAACTGTACATCAACGCCAAAGTATATATCGGGGTGGAGAAGAACACCGAATGCATCGAATATTGCAATAAGGTCATCGGGGCAGGCTATTCGCTCGAACCAGTTTATCAGCACAATTTCACGGCCGATAACTGGAAGTCCAGGGAAAACATTTTCTCCGCTGTTTATGACGGCATCAACATCCAGACTTATGGCGGCACGACCTTCATCATCCACGCAGCCATCGGCGGCGATATGGCCCCCACGGACTATGGCTTCAACGGTGGTTGGGGCGGCACCCGTACCACGAGCACTTTTGTGGACAAGTTCAGTCCCAACGACGGCCGGGCCATGTTCTATGAACAAGGGCAAACCAAGGAAATTGAAGACATTTCCCTGTTCAATAATGGATATGCCATCACGAAGTTTACCAACCTGAACTCGGACGGCTCCAATGGAAGCGACCGGGAGTTCGCCGATACCGATTTCCCCATTTTCCGCCTGGCCGATGCCTACCTGATGTATGCTGAGGCCGTGCTGCGGGGCGGTTCCGGTGGCGATGTCAACACAGCGGTGGGGTATATCAACCAGTTGAGGGAGCGCGCCTATAACGGTACCTCCGGCAACATTACCTCCGGCGATCTTACCCTCGATTTCATCCTGGACGAACGTGCCCGTGAGCTGTACTGGGAGTGCCACCGCCGCACAGATTTAATCCGTTTTGGCTACTTCAGCAATTCTCCCTATTTGTGGGACTGGAAAGGTGGCGTACCCGAAGGGATTGCTACTGACAGCAAGTATGACATTTTTCCGATACCCGCAGCAGACCGGGCGGCCAACCCGAACCTTCAGCAAAACGACGGCTATTGATTATCTGAAATCTCTTTTGAACTGTAAAAAATTACAATTATGAAAAATAGCATTCTATATCTTTTTTCCCTGCTCCTCCTGACGGGCTTGTTTTCTTGCGAGGACAACGACGCCGATCCAAGATTCAGCCTCGAAGCCAAGGAAGTATTGACCAGCCCAACTGCGGGTACCTCCTTTGTGCTGTTGAAACCGGAGGCCAATAATCCTATTAATTTCACCTGGACCGCTGCCAAATTCCAGCCCACCAACCTGGCCAGTACTACCTATAAATTGCAAATGGCACTGTCAGGCACTGCTTTTGCCAGCCCGGTGAACCTCGGCTCGACCAAGGAACTTTCCCTTGAAACGACCGTTGGCAAATTAAATAATTTCTTATTGGGCCTTGGGCAAACACCCGAAGTATCTGTTGACATTGACCTGCGCCTGGTAGCCAATATTGATGACCACATCGAAGATGTTATCTCTGATGTGGTGACCATTTCGGTGACGCCCTACAATACCGTCGTTATCGTCAAGCCCATTTACCTGTTGGGCGACGGCACCCTGGCAGGCTGGGACAACATGGCCGCCTTGCCCATGACCCCGCTCGACAGCGGAAGGTTTGAGATCGTGACCATGCTCTCTGCTGACAAACAGTTGAAATTTATTTCCTCCCTCGGGGCATGGGCCCCCCAATGGGGTACGGATGCAACAGGAACAACTACCGCTGGACCGCTTGTTTACCGGGAAACAGAAGCCGTTCCCGATCCTCCTGCCATCCCTACTCCTGCTGTTGCCAGCCAATACAAAATAATCGCCGACACTGTAAAACTCACCTATCAGGTTTTTGAATACGGTGACATTTGGTTGCTGGGTGGCTCCACGCCAGCGGGTTGGGACAATACCAAAGCACTTCCGATGGCAAAAGTGGACGACGGAAAATACACCATAGATGTGATGCTCGATCCAGCAGTGGGCAACCAATGGAAAATTATTGACGAACGCGGGGCGTGGGCACCACAATGGGGCACGGATGCAACTGGTACCTGGGAAGCCGGGCCACTTCTTTTCAGGGAAACAGAGGCAGTCCCCGATCCTGCCGCAATTCCAGAACCGCCCGATGCAGGTATGTATCGCATAGAAGTGGATATTGAAAACCTGTCTTACACGGTCACCAAACTCTGATCAGATCTTCAGTTCAATGGAAAAGTAAAAGCCCCCTGGAAGCAATTTCAGGGGGCTTTTACATTCATCTGAAGCAAAATCTATAGATCCAGGATGCATCAATTTTCATGCAACACCAAAACGGGGAGTTTCGGGTTGAAGGCCATGTCTTTCGTAACGCTGCGTTTGAAAAGGCTGTCCCATAAATTGCGGTGCGGATGTACCAGCACCACCATGTCGATTTGATGGCCCAATGCATATTGGTGCAGGCCATCCGCTACGGAATTTCCTTTGACTTTGCTCATTGTAAAGGAAAAAGTAGGCTCGCCATTTTTAAACAAGACTTTGAACAAGCTATTTTCTATTTCTTTAAAATCTTGTTGGCTGTCCTGGGACTCCACATGGACGAAGTGTATGCCGGCATTAAAAGTGCCTGCGATGTTGATCAGTTTTTGCAGGGTCGTTTCAGATAGGTTTTCAAAATCGCTTGCATAGAGAATCTGTTTAAAACCATTGAACACAGAACCCTCCGGCACCAACAGCACCGGACATTTTGCCTTTTGGGCGACGGCTACGCTGATACTGCCAAATACCTTTTCAAAAAGACCCTTTTCGCCCGTGGCACCCATGATGATCATATCGGGTTTTTCCTCGCCCGATATCCGGATTATTTCTTCGGCAGGGAACCCTATAATGGTCTCTCTTTCGATGGGTGGAACAGAACCCTTGCTAAAAGCCTGCTCGGCTTGACCTACAAATGCTTCCAATTGTCCATTCATTGAATCTTCCAATAGATTTACCGGTTCGCCCAAATAAGGATTTTGAGCATCAAATTCAGGACTAAACACATGGATTGCCTTCAAATTACCCTGGTGCAAGGCCCCCAGGCTCAATGCGAATTGAAACGCATTTTCGGCGGTGGATGAAAAATCAGTAGGTACAATCAGTTTTTTCATGTCGAATTGGTTGATGGCTGGATCGATAAAAACCTTCAGCATAGCTTTTAGATCCTCTGTATCGGGCACTTTTTTCTGCAATACTACCGTACCGTTCACCACAAGCGCCGGAATCCCGTTGATCTTAAACTTAACCAGGTCTTCCACTTTGGTAACGTTCTCCACCACGGCTTTCATACCCAGCGAGGCCAACGCCAATTTAACATTAGCCCGCATCTTTCTGGTATCAGGAGACCCATCAATTCCCAAAATCTGAACGGTAGTCATGTGTTTACATATTGAGTTGAACAAGGAGGGAAGCCGAACCCTATGGGAAATAGAAGACGTACTTTATCCTTCGCTTGAATTTTGCATACACCTCCCATCATGAGGTAAAATTTAATATTGAGGTTAACTTCCACTTCCCTCTCTTGCTCAGGGCTATTCAACGGCTACTTGCTTTAATTGACCTTGGTATTGTGATAGTCTTCCAGCTTAACTGGTTCGTTGGCCAGGGCCTTGATTACGTCGAAGGTGGTCACGATACCAACCAGTTCGTCATTATCAACAATAGGGATAGCATGGAACCTGTTGACCAGGAATACATCTAATACCGTACGGATGGGTTCTTTGCTGTCGATTTTTGCCAGGCCACGGGTCATTATTTCCTCCGCTTTCCAGGAGCGCAACCTCGTTTCGTCAATGAACTTGTCCATGTCGTTGCCTTTAAAGCCATGCAGGAAATGTAAAAAGTCCGTTTTACTGATAATCCCGACAATGCTTTTGTACCGGACCACGGGAAGGTGGTGGATCTTGTTGGTTTCAAAAACTCTGTTGACCTCTGCCAGCGTATCGTCCGGACTGACGGCTATTAGCTTGGTGGTCATAATGGACGAAATTGGTGCAAGGATATTCATGTCTGATGTTTTTTTGGCATAGCTTAAAAAAGGGTGCCTTTTTTATACCGCATGCCGTGTTATGTAAAAGGTGTATTTAAACAAGCAGGAAAAATAAATTGACTGGAGTAATTTAATGCCGTTTCACACAGTGGGCTTTTGATATGCTCCGGTAAAGATATTTTTCATTTCAAACTCAGCGCAATATCCGTGGGGTAGCGAGGCCACAACGATGACTTTTGTCACCCCGGCATTTTGACTTTCATCAATCGTATTTTTTTGAAAGCGGTTGGGGTAGGTGTCTTCTTCTTTGACGGAGCACCCATGACCAAAGTCATGGTCAAAGTTGATGTTTATCAACAGGCCCCCATTTTTCAACAGGTAGATTTGGCATATAAAAAACAGACAAACCAAATAAGTTGCGATAGGAGATGTGGGAATCGACCAGGTTTCCAGGCATTTATTTGTAAAACTAACTATCACCAAAAATTTTAGCCATGAATCCTAATGTTTCAGTTCAAAGTATAATGACCACCGAAATGGTGACGGTGCGACCTGACGAACCACTCAATGCAATCCGGAAAATTTTCCTGGATAATGGTTTTCACCACCTTCCTGTAACTGGCATGACAGGGGATCTGCAAGGCATCATCAGCCGGGAGGATTTCTACAAGGTTGCCTATGTGCTGTCCTTGCGATCCGAGGGCAAACCAGATGAAAACCTGGACAGGTTCGACAGTTTGTGCGCTGCCGACATCATGACAAAATATCCGCTCCACCTGGATGTGGACGATACAGTGGGCCTGGCCGCCGATATTTTCCTTGCCAATAAATTCCATGCGTTGCCCATTGTGGACGAAGGGAAATTGGTGGGTCTTATCACCAGCCATGATCTGCTGGAGTTTGTCTTCAACTCCCCGGTCGAAGAGAACCCGGAATTGGCAGAATACAACGAAGATTGATAGGTTCTTTTCGGCGAAAGCAGGCGAGGAAACCATCAACAGAGTCATCTTTAAGTAACGATGAAAAAATAACTTCACCATTTTGATTTTGAAAACACCAGCATTGGAGGGGTTTTTAAAAATAATCCCGATTTCACATCGGGATTATTTTTCCTTCAATCCTAAAACTTTAAGCCATGTTTGACAAAACCATCACCGTCAGCGAAATCATGACTACCGACGTGATTATTCTAAGCCCCAACGATACGATGGAAAAAGTGGCCGATATTTTCAGGATGAACAACATCCACCACATCCCCATCCTTGACGACAATGGGAAGGTGGTGGGCATCATCAGTCAAAACGATTATCATAAAATCCTGCATGGTTTCACGCTGTTCAAAACTGAAAAAAGCGAGGAGTACAACAAAGCCATCCTGCGGTCATTGCTGGTGAAAGAAGTAATGACCAAACAAGTGGCCAAACTCAACCCGCAGGATAAATTGACTGTTGCTGCCAGTTATTTCCGTGAAAATCTGTTCCATGCTATCCCTGTCGTGGACAGGCAAGGCAAACTGGTCGGAATTGTTACCACTTTCGACCTGCTGAACTACGCCTATCGGGAGGAGCTGTTGCTCAATTGAAACCGGGCAATGGAAATCCTGCCATGAGAACCATCCGTGCTAAAGTATAGCAGGATAAAATGTCGTGCTTCAAAGCCTTACGGACAGGCCTGCACCTCCAACTTGGTCTCGCCAGCATGGATGCGCCAGGCGTTGCGGGCCTGTTCGAATGACTTGCCTGAAATCGGGCACCAACTGGCGGGACATGCGATGTTCCAGTTGGCACACACGTCCGGGCTAATACGAACTTGAAGTTACCCCCTAACTTCTAGTCAGCGGCGCATTTCCAAAATTTTTCCACAAAGGCTCTACTGAACAGAAAAAATAACTGGATAGCTACCGGCCTTGCTACCTTCGCTCCATGAACAGCCGATGGAGCATTGCCCAACACTTTGAAGCCCGGTGGTGGCGCTTCTATTTGCGCAACAAAGATATAAAGGGCTACCTGGCATGGAAAAAACAGTATTGGGAGGTATTTTTGAATAAAACAGGTATCGTGGTGGGGCAAGATACCAGGATACTGGATGCAGGATGCGGGCCTGCTGGTATTTTCATCCTGTTTCCGGAGCATGAGGTAGAAGCCGTTGACCCCTTGCTTGATAACTATCAGCGAGAAGTGCCTTTCTTACAACAGCCCAATTTCAAAAAAACAGCCTTTGTTAAAATACCGCTTGAACAATACCAAACAACCCGGCCATTCGATCTGGTTTTTTGCATCAATGCCATCAACCATGTGGCCGATCCGGATGTTTGCCTGGGAAATTTGAGGAAAGCCTCCGCTCCGGGCGGTCAGTTGGTGCTCACGGTGGACGCACACAACCATGCTTTTCTCAAAACCTTGTTCCGGACTTTCCCCGGTGATATACTGCACCCTCACCAAATGGACCTGAAAGAATACCTGGGCAAAATAGAAGCGGCTGGTTTTGCCATTCAAAAAACCGCCCTGCTAAAAAGCCATTTTATTTTTGACTACCACCTCATTATCGCTAACCCGGTAAAAATCTAAGCAAGCTGGAAAACCTCTAACTCAACATTATTCTTTTGGCCTACAAAATCAAAGAAATATACTACACCCTCCAGGGAGAGGGGGCACAGGCTGGCAGGCCTGCTGTCTTTTGCCGTTTTTCCGGTTGTAACCTTTGGTCGGGGCGGGAAGAAGACCGCCACAAGGCCATCTGCCAATTTTGCGACACGGATTTCTGGGGGATGGATGGTGAAAACGGCGGGAAATATACAGCAGAAAGCCTGGCGGCTATGGTGAAGTCTCTTTGGGGGAACACTGCATTGGGCAGGCCCTATGTGGTGTGTACGGGCGGTGAGCCTTTGCTGCAGTTGGACCGGGGCCTCGTCCAACAGTTTCATTTAGCGGGATTCGAGGTAGCGGTGGAAACCAATGGCACCGTGGAAGCACCGGAAGGATTGGATTGGATTTGCGTTAGCCCGAAGGCCGGGACGGAATTGAAAATAAAGGCCGGGCAAGAACTCAAACTGGTGTACCCTCAGCCGGAGGCCATGCCTGGCATGTTTGAAGACCTTGATTTTCAGCACTTTTTTGTGCAGCCAATGGATGGCCCCGACATTCGGGAAAACACCAGCAGGGCCATCGATTTCTGCCTGAAAAACCCGCAATGGCGGCTCAGTATCCAAACACACAAATTCCTCAATATCCCATGAAAAAAATTTGGCCGGCACCCGCATCAGCCGCTGCCAGCCAAATTCCTGCTATCTTATTGAACCACTAATTTTTCGATCCTCGTCTGGCCTTCCCCGGCAAATTTTACTAAATAGAGGCCTTTTGATTCGTTCGTCAGATCCAGATTAAAATCATGCACCCCAGTACCGAGGTTGCCTGCAAATATTCTCTTAACCAGCGTACCTCTGACATCGTACAATTCCAGTGAAGCGTTGTCCAACACCCTGGAAAGTTGAAGGTGAACCACCGCAGCGGTCTCCGTGACGGTAGGGGCAACATAAAATTGATCAAGGGCCGTAGCCTCCTCCTGTGCAGAAGACGCACCACCCTGGATATCGGTCGTCCAGGCGTTCACGACTTTGTACTTGTCGCCCTCTTTTAGCCAGATAACCCCAGCCAGTTGGTAGCTGTGATCGGATGGGTTGTCCACGGGCATGGTAAACGTTTTTGTAAACTCATCGCCTGCAGAAAAACTGCCGTTGCCAATTAGCTCGCCCCAGGTGCTGCTGGAGAAAGAAGCCCTCAGCACCCTCATGTGGTTGGCGTTCTGGCCGATGCCTGACTGGTTGGCGGTGACGTTGTCCTCGACCAGGTAAATCCCCAGGTAATATTCCCCGGAGGCAGGTTGGAAAAATTTCACTTTGGCATTCACCGTCATATCGCCGCCGCTGTAGGTAGAATCAAAACCCACATTGGCAATGGGGGCAGTAGTAAATGCATCGCCTACCTTTTCAGTAACACTGCTTAAAATAGAGGTAGTATTGGAGGGCAGTGCTTCCTGGTTGGTTTCGTTGAAATAAAAAACGGGTTGGTAGGCGGCCCCGAAATTGGTGGTCAATTCTGTGGCCAGCGGGTTGGCCAAATCCCCGCTGTAGTGGGCAGCAAAAAATACGGCCTTTCCCTGGTTTGCTTCCCGCAAATTATTGAACAAGGACCAACCCCAGGTGCCGCAGTTGGGGCACCAGGTCGCCGTCCGTTTAGTGATGAGCGATGCCTGAACTGGCACCACCTGTTGGGCAAACCCTTTTAGAATAAAAAGGCAGCAGAGCATGAGCATAAAAGTAGTCTTTTTCATTATTGGGTATTTTTTATGAAATAAAATTAAAGTACGTTGTTAAAACTGGGAACTACAACGTACAGCAAATATCGTGGTTTAGCAGGGAAGAAAAAAAGATGGGAAAATTGTTCGCTTTCTTGCGAAAAATCCAGTGTTTTATCCCGTGTCCTGTTTTCCTGAAACCCCCAAGACGCAGGCACATAAAAAACTAAAAATATCGAGACTATGCACCAACCCATTATCCCCATTGCTTTTCCCCAACAACTCCCCCCGCCCGACGGTACAGCCATCCTGGCCGCTGATATTGGCGGTACAAAGACCGATATGGCTATTTTTGAAATAAAAAACGGCCTGCCTCGCCTCGTCAAGGAACACCGGTACCAATCCAAAACCTGGAATTCCCTGGCGGAAATAGCGCAGGACTTCACTAAAAATATGGAACGGCCCGGTCGAATGTGCATTTCGTTTGCCGGCCCCATCAGCAATGGAAAAGCGAGTGGCACCAACCTCCACTGGGGCCTCGACAGCCATGAAATCAGCGACATCCTGGGCATCCGGCCCGTATTTTTGATCAATGACCTGGAGGCCAATTGCTATGGGCTGGCCTGCCTCGGTCTATCCGACCTGCAAATCATTTACCCGGGCGCCAACCATGAGCCAGGCAACGCTGCCGTCATTTCGCCCGGTACCGGACTGGGGGAAGGCGGCCTTTTCTGGGATGGGCAGGCTTACCGGCCCTTTGCCACCGAGGGCGGCCATTCCCACTTCGCCGCACGGAATGAACTGGACTGGGAACTCTTCCTGTACCTTGAAAAAAAATATGGCCATGTGAGTTGGGAGCGGGTGATCTCCGGGCCGGGCATCGTCATGATTTTCAACTTCCTCTGGGAAGTGAGGGGATGGGAAACCCCGGACAGCCTGCTGGAATCCATGAAGGGCGGCGACCCAGCCGCAGCAATTGCCACCGCCGCAGCGGAGGGCAGCCCCGTATGCATGGAGACCCTCCGGCTCTTCACCCGCTACTTTGCCGAAGAGGCGGCCAACCTCGCCATGAAATTCAAGGCCACCGGCGGCATCTATATCGGCGGCGGCATCATCCCTAAAATCTGGAACGAAAAGCACCACGCCATTTTCAGCGAACATTTCTTTGTGGTAGGGCGCATGCACCCGCTGGTCGCAGCCGTACCGGTCACTTTGATTTTGAACCAGAAAACGGCACTGTGGGGGGCAGGATATTATGGGGCGTTTGGATGAATATGCAAAAGCACCCACAAAACGATAGGACTTGGCAGCTTCATCTGTCTGCGCTAGTTATTCAATTGGTCTTGGCAGCTTCTTTTTACAACGCAAGGCAATCTTGCTATTCTACCAATTTCCCACCAAACGCCATACAACCAAAGCTGTTCCGACCGCCAATAGTGTCCCGAAAATCGCTTTGTTGTACCTCGCCAGCCACTCCGGCAGGAAAATGTCGAAGTTGGCGCTGTCACTGTCCGAATACCGGCGGGCGATAGGTGTTAGCGGACAGACCATTTTGTTGATAAAAAGCGTGATGACTTCCAACGTGATAAGGCCGATAGCCACAAAGGTCAGGGTGGAAATATTCCCGCTGATGCCAGCGTATAATATGTGAAAAATGGCGGCAGTCATAACGGCCCAGATAGCAGTGTGCAGTAATTTTATTAAAATCAGTTTTGAGTGCAGCATAGCTGGCGATATGATTACAATTGGGTAAATGAATTGTCAACTGGTGTTGCCCTGTATCAAATGGGAACTAAGGACAGTTGTAGGCAACGTTCCTGGTGGCGAAGGTTCCATACACCAGTTCCCCTTCCGGATAGCTATACACCGCATCCGCATAGCCCGGAACCCGGTGCCCGTTAATATCCTTGTAGTCCTGCAGGGGCGTTGACCAGGGCAGCCGCTCCATCGTGCCATTTTCCCCAGCGGCATAGCGGTCCTGGGAAATGAAATTGACCAACTGGCCCTCGTCGTTGAAATAAAGCCAGGCTGTGATGCTGTTGCCATTGCTGGTGAAGCTGGCTTTCACTTTGTTACGGCTTTGTTGCATGAATCGATCAGACATAGCTTCGCTAATTTTCCGCCAACTTAAGCCACTCTTCTTGGTTTAGCAACAGGCATACCTTGGGCTGTCATTATATTGAGCACTTTTATTTTGATATCGTTTTCGGTTTTTTGGCTGCTAAATTTTCGGGAATATAGTCTATCGCCGTGGATGGTTTTATAGCGAAACATTTCCGTCTCTGATAAACTTCGTCGATGATAGCCTGTTTCAACTTTCCATTCCTTTATACCGATTTCATTCATTCGATTTACAGCAACATTTCGTGGATAATCAGGGATGTCATCAGGTACCTCTTCATACCATTCGATAGCATTGCTCCGGGGTGGAATGATGGGATTTATATCTCTATCGATCAAACCATCCCAGCATTCTACGTGATCGTATGCACCATCCAGACAGACATCTGTCACTTCTGCTTCCACCTGGTCAACCAGTTCTTCCAACTGAGACCCGTCATCCACGTCATTCAACGTCAGGGTGTGGCAATGAATGAAACCGGTTTTAGGGTCGACACCAAGGTGAAGTTTTCGCCATGTTCTCCGCTTTGAATACCCGTGTTTCCTGACTTTCCATTCCCCTTCGCCGTAAATTTTCAGACCTGTTGAATCAATAGCTATTACAATCGGGCCGCTACGGGGAATCTGATAAACAGCTATATCCAAGGCTTTTGCACGACGGCAAATTTGCGTGTACGATGGAATTTCCAAATCCTCTATGCCCATTAATTTGAGCAAACTTTGTGAAAAACCTTGTGTCTGTCTGTATGCCAGTTTGAACACAACCTTAAACGTCAAAAGTGTCTCTATGCAAAGGTCGCTGTACACGGGTTGGGCTCCTCTTTGGTTGGGCAGATCACTGTACCATTTGTCTGTCACCTCGTCACCGAAATAGATCGTGATATCTCCTCGGTTGATTAAGGCTTTGTTGTAAGCTGACCAATTGAGAACCTGATATTTTTCTTTCGGCTTGTCGCTTGTATGGTTATCCTTTTTTACCTTTGACATGGGCTGGTGTGTTTGTAGATTTAGTTGTGCAAAAACCAAATATACAAAACCAGCCCGCTTTTCATCCCGCACAATCTAAGCAGGATTCATGCAACAAAGCCATTTGTTACCATCCGTTTCGAGCCACCTTACCCTGGGGTCAACCAGCGTGGACGGGGCGAAGCAGCACATATCGTTGAAAAAAGTGACGGTCTCTGAAGCGTCCATTTCCCTGCCCGCCTGGTATTGTACTTTCAGCAGCGAGAGCAGCCGGATGTCCATGAACGCCTTGCCGTTTTTGAAACAGTGAAAACCGGCGACGGGCAAATGTTTCATGGTCGCTTTCATAAAAAACAAGCGGGTCGGAACGTCCATAAAATTGTACTGTTCCGATGTGAAGGGCATCCACGCTGATTGCTCGTTTTTCCTGATTTTCCCCTCAAATTCTATGTTGAAATTGACCACTTTCGGTTTGCCGACCGCACCGGCATAACGAATATAGTTTTTCACAGGCGCAGGCAGGTACTCCAGGTCGGCTTCGGTCAATATGGTTTCAGGCAAGGATGCTGTTTGTTGAAGCCCGCTTTTTACCTCGTTTTCAAAAAGGCTGTAAAAGCTGGTTGTTCCAAAGCCAATGATAGCCCCAACCAACACGATGACATTGGCAATGGTGCCAAATTTGGCATCCTGCCAGGTGCTGAAAACCAGGATTTGGGAGAGGATGACTGCCGGAATGGCCCACATCCACCAACTGTCTTTTTTTAAAATAAACAGGACGGAGGCAAGCGTAAAGAGCAACGCCGAAAGCCCCCATAGCACCCCGGTTGGCTTCGTAATGGGTTGCGTAAGCTGGCTGATTTCGGCAACCTGGAAGGCTTTGGCGAAGCCCATCAGGTGGATGAGGCCATGAAGAAGGAGTAAAAGTGCAAACACATACTTGATCATAACGATTGCGTTAGAAACTTCTATTTGCTTGTAAATTTTTGCCCGGTGGTGCTTGCCGTACAATGACATCAATCAACGCAACGCATGATACCGGTCATAATATCCCTTTTATCTACTTCAATTTGCCCGTCGAAACTTTGCAAAGCTTGGTTTCCTCAGTCAATATCGTTGCCTTCCAGCCGGGCGGCTTCGGCCTCCACCTCACCGCTGGCGACTACGTGCTCCACCTCGACCCTAGGTGGAACCCCGCCGTGGAAGACCAGGCCAGCGATCGTGCCCACCGCATCGGCCAGACACGCCCAGTGACAATCAAAAATGGTCATTGTGGCCACCCCTGGTGGCAAATGGGATTGGCTCGACTGGGATTTGGATGTGGAGTTGATGGAAGGGGTTGGGCTTAATATTGGGAGGTATTTGAAGGTAGAGGGGATTGGGCTGGAGGAGTGATTGTTCTGTTGTGGTAAGTGCCGATGCACTGAACATTTTCAAAAACTTGTGGTGTATAAAGAAGGCTTCGACAAATGTTGCCTGGCTGTTTATTATGGAAGACTTCCAATCGTGTGACGGGCATGGCGGGCTACCGCTTGCGGTTTTGCTCAACGGTTTGCACCGGCGACGTGCCCAGCTTTTGCTGGGCATGGCCGCTGACGCAGTGTTGTAGCCATTCTTCTTTTTTTAATATTTCCAAGTTCTGATTAAATTATCGTTTGCATCATATTCTTCATGTAGAATTGGCGATTCATGACCACATTGATTCATCAATTGATTAGTATCGGTAGGGTAATATATCTTTCGATATGAACCATCTTCTTTATAGTCAATCCAAACCCCAATTCTGTATCCATTCCATAATTCCCCCTCGGTTGATTTTTTATTGGTTCTTCCATTGATGCCAACGTAATGTCCGCTCATAAAACCGTTGTGATAAAAAGTCTGGTTCTCATCTTGACGTACGCTAAATGCTCTCGAATTAATAAAATTCAACTCCTTCTCAATTGTCCCATCTTCATTGAAAAAGACACTCATTCCATTCAGGTTTCCGTTAGTGTAACTTTCAATGCTCCTGATTGTCCCGTCAGCATTAAAGACGATTTTTTGTCCATGCTTTTTGTTATTTTGGTAGGGTGTATATTCCATTCCCCCAGAAGTGTAATTGTGAATTCGGCAACCCTTCTCTCCTTTAAAATTATATGATTCTTGATACTCAAGTTTGCCGTCAAAAAAATACTTCCAGACACCAAGCCTTTTCCTATTGGCCAACAATCCCGCGAGTTTCACCTGGCCATCATCTTGATATATTTGAAACAGTTGGCTTTCTTCAACCGAATCGGGGTAATTTTCAGTTCTTACAAGTTCACCTTTTTTATTGTAGAATTTCCATTCCCCGATTCTCGCTCCCTTCGAATAATATCCTTCTGCCAACGGGAAATATTTGCTTGAATCTCTTTCAAGTTTATTAAGGTAATAGCCGTCCCTGAAACTGATTCCCTGATAGTCCTCGTCCTCGTAATCCATTTCGATGTGGCTTATCTGCTTAATCACATTTCCCAAACTATCTGAAAACATTGTGGTAAATTTCCTCTCGGATTCAGATAGGTATTCACACCTCTCCTCATACCCCCCGTGAATTTCTTTCGAAATCGGCAAGTTTGAACCGTAAATCCTTCTTTCTATCACGATGTTTTCATCTTCATCCTCGTGGTAGATTAAATATTCACCTTCCAATCTTCCTTGGGAGTAATTTATTTCACTTCTCTTTATGCGATGTTCAAAAGCGTCATACCTGCTGAAATGTGTCCACTTGCCATCTGGCAAGCCATTAATGAAATCCCCTTCTGCAATCAACATCCCTCTTCCATATATCAATTTATGGCCAGTAAACCTTTCTTGTCTGATTGATTCGTATTGCTCCAAGACCTCGATATAGATTTCTCCGAGTGTGTTTCTTCTCCTACCGCAATCCTGATTATTGCCATCTTTGAGTTGAGAGGACAAATAATCACACGCTATTGCTCCAAATTGCATACTGTCCTCCGTCATGCTAAAAATCAACCATTCTGAATTGGGCATTAGTTTTTCTCCCCCAGCCATTGTGCCTCCACCCGAATTGATGTAAACAGTATCTCTTGGACTCCCTTTGTAAACTTTTAGAACTACCGCAATGCTTTCGTAATTGATGCCTCTAATAAATGTTTTTAAAATTTTGCCGGAAAATATGTGGTGATTCTCAGCGTCATAATTCAATAGTTCTGTTATCGTAAAGCTTGGGCCAAAACATGAGCCGTGTAGAACTAGCGGACAAATGAA
Organism: Lewinellaceae bacterium; assembly: GCA_020636005.1. GTDB lineage: Bacteria > Bacteroidota > Bacteroidia > Chitinophagales > Saprospiraceae > UBA6168. The sequence goes on along the minus strand of JACJYR010000003.1, from coordinate 902,304 downwards.
AATGAGTATTAATGATATGTATCTACCTTTCGGCATTGCTTGACTGTTTCGTTTTTTTCTTTTTTCTTATTGGTTACAACGGGGGCACTCCTGCTGTTTGCGCCTGCGTTGGGCTTGCGGGTTGGGCTTAGCGCAAATAGGCAGGAGTGCGTTGTGTGTGCCCCGAATGGGCATCGAAGATGACCGGTCAGGGCTACCGAAACAAAGATAGCCCAAAGCCGGAAATCTTTCACTCTTGGGAGGTGCAAGTCCTCCCCACGCTAAAGTAAGTATGCGTGTAGCAAGCCGCAATGCCTGCCCCGGATTCACTTCGGGGGGTTTCCGCCGTGAGGTGGGGTCTGAAGTAAGCGGGACTGCAAAAGCTGGCATGCACGGACAGAGCTTGTCCCGATACATCGGGAAATCGCATCGCAGGCTGCACCTGTCCCCAAAAGTTGGACAGTTTTTCGGCTAGTTTAAGATGGAATACAATGAGGGATTAAAAGATCTTGTAAGCCGCCAATCAGCATGAGCAGCAGGTTCAGTCAAGGGCGGCTGCTGGGTGGCTTTGTGGGCTGGCAGTCGTTTATATACCCTTGACGGGTTCTGATGCGAGGCTATCTTTGCTTTCAAGATTATTTCATCCAGGCTTCGATGTCAACCGAAAAACACCTCCTTCGGTGTTTTGTAATCCAGGGAACTGTGCAATCTTCGATTATTGTAGTAATCAAAGTAATTGTTCAGCCCCCTAAAAAGTTCTTTTCCATTTTGGTAGGCGTGTAAATATACGTTTTCATATTTAACACTCCACCACAACCGTTCGACAAACACGTTATCCAATGCACGGCCTTTGCCGTCCATACTGATTCGGATCTTTTTATCTTTTAGTAAGCAAGTAAAATTCTTGCTCGTGAATTGGGAACCCTGGTCTGAGTTGAAGATCTCAGGTTGACCGTATGTAAAGGCTTGTTCCAGTGCAGCAATGCAAAAGCGTATCCCCAGGGTATTGGAAAGCTCCCAGGACAATACAAAACGGCTGAACCAATCTATTACAGCTACCAGATAAAGAAATCCTTTGGGCATTGGAATATAGGTGATGTCAATAGACCAAACCTGGTTTGGAGCCTTTATTTTCAGGCCTTTCAGCAGGTATGGATATATTTCGTGAGCCTCGTTTGGCTTACTTGTGTCAGGCTTTGGCAACACTGAGCGGATATTCATCAGGCGCATTAACCGGCCCACTCTTTTTTGATTTATGGCGTGGCCAATTCTGCGGAGATTTGCCGCCATGCTTGGCCGGCCCCATTGAGGGTGTTCTAAATGCAGACGATCAATCAGTTCCATCAGGCGGAGATTCTCCCCGCTTTCCCCTTTGGGTTCATAGTAAAAAGATGAACGGGGAATGTTTAGCAAACTACATTGACTCGTAATAGAAAGTCCGTTTTCCTGACCGATCAAAGCCATGCGATGGTGCTTAGGAAAGTTCCTCATATTTTTTTTTCAGCCAGTCCAATTCAAACTGGAGCTGACCGATCTGCTGGAACAATCGAGCTTCTTTTTCTTTGTCACCGCTGGGAGTCGGACCTCGTTTTTTGTCAAATAATGAACTACAACCTTCTAATAACTCCTTTTTCCAATTGGTGATTTGACTCGGATGTAGTTCATGTTTCTGAGCCAGTTCGGCTAACGTAAGCCGTTCTTGAATTGCTTCCAAGGCTACTTTTGCCTTGAATTTTGAATTGAAATTTCGACGTTTTTTTGCCATTTTTCGGACTGGTTTAAATGTGAAAATAGTTAAATTTTCCTTCTTAAACTATTGTCCAAAAATTGGGGACAACCGCAACCAATTAATTTCACAAATTATGAAGAAAGCGTTTATTGTAATTGATATTGTTAGTATTCTGGGGTTTGCAATTATTGTTGCCGCAGTTATTGGCTCTTTAAGCCTCAGAATTAGTTTCAATAATTATTTGGTACATTTCAATCTTGTGACAGCATTCATTGTTTTGCCCTACATTAATTTAAGAAGGGTTTTTAACAAGTCATTGAGGTTTAATTTGGTGCAATTAGTGACCATGATCTTAGTTAACTTGTCTTATATGAGTTTTATATTGCTCAGGATGGACAATTAAAGAAAAAGTCTCGCTGGCCCAGTGTCTTCCAATTGAAAAACACATCTGCTCCTGCCGGTTTGCAACCGGCACTGCTGCGGCTTGTCACCAAGGCTTCATCCTTATTTATATTTATGAGCAGCCCCGGCCCGACCTGTGAAACGTTTTGCCATGCAAAAGCCCGGGGGCGCTTCCGGCACCTACGGCTACGACTACAACGGCAACCTCACTCACGACCCCTACAAGGGCCTGAACATTGCCTACAATTACCTAAATTTGCCGAGTGGCATAACTACGGTAGGCATAGGGGGGACAGTAACATTTTCTTACGACGCCTCGGGCCGCAAGTACCGCAAGGTGGTGGTAGGCCCCGGCGCACAAACGCAGGACTACGTGGACGGAATCGAATACAGGGACGGCGAACTGGAGGCCATCTACCACGAAGAGGGGCGGGTGGCCAGGGACGGCGAGGACAACCTCCGCTACGAGTTCACCATCCGTGACCACCTCGACAACAGCCGGGTGGTGTTCAGCGACCTGAACGGTAATGGGAAAATAGAACAGGACGACCCGGAAACGACGGAAGATAACGAGTCTGAAATCCTGCAGGAAAACCACTACTACCCTTTTGGGATGAACATGGACGGGGCATGGGCTGTGCAGATAGGGGAAAAGAACCGGTACCAGTACAATGGGAAGGAGCTTAACAGTGATTTGGGGTTAGAATGGAACGACTATGGGGCGAGGTGGTATGATGCGGCGATTGGGAGGTTTACGGGAGTAGACCCTTTATCAGAGGAATCGTTTGGTTGGTCAAGTTACTGCTATGTGCTCAACAATCCTCTATTACTCATAGATCCAACTGGGATGAAATGGGTCAATCCCTATAAAAAAGAATCGGATGAATACAATACAGTGAATAGTATTCTGAAAAATTTGGAAGATAATGATGAAGAATTATACAATTATATTGAAAACTTGACCTTCGAAAATTTTGAAGGCAAGGAAACTAAAGTAATGGTGAACGTTTATCTTTCCAATTTGGAACAAAGCGAGGAAAAAGATGGTATCAGTTCTGGCAATGCCATAACACCACTTGGAATCTCAGAGCAAGACGGAGAGTTTAATGGCGTAAAAATTAAAGTTCCCGGGGGTGACATTCCGAAAAATAGAGAAGATGGCATTATTGGAGGTGACAAATCAGCTTCAGTTCCAGGGATTTTTGACGTTCTTCTTTACAGAAAAGGACAAAATAGTAGCTCCTTGGCAAATGAAGCAGGTAATATCATGTTCTCCTTTGAATACAATGATGTGCAGAAAGAAGAACTGTCTGAAAAGCGTGGATACTATGACAAAGCATCAGAACAATATTCAAATAAAGTTATGGCTACCTTTAACAATAGGAGGGACGGAAAGCTTTCTAAAGAAAGAAAAGTTTATCCTCTTATCTATTCAAAAGGCAAAATTACACCTAATGATGGAGGGAGTTTTAAAGACGAATAAGTTCGTCATTCTAATTGGAATTCATCTTTTTATGAACCATTCCTTAATGGGGCAAAAATTGTTTTATTGTGACACAAGCATGTTAAACACAAGCATGATTGTGTCTTCTTGTGACCGTTTTTTTAATTTTTTTGAAAATACGGTAGACTCAATAGCGGCGATCGACAGCTATGAATACGACACGTTATATGATGCTAATATGGCTGTCTACAAGAAAGAAGAAGTTACCATTTTCATACAACCCATTTGTAATGGGTGTGATAGTTTAAAAATCATATATTTTTATAAAGGTATCCCTTTTCTGCAAGGGAATTTGTTGGATGGGAAAGCGGAAGGAGTATTCGAGTGGCAATATAGTGATGACTTAATCAAAGCAATATTCCATAAAGGTAAGTTACATGGGAAAAAGACTGTTTTCCTTAAAAATGGAAAAAAAATTGTAGAAAATTATAAAGATGGCACATTGGAGGGTGATTCATTCAAAGTAGATGCTTTTGGTAAATATCTATACTATTGCCACTATAAAAACGGTAACAAAGATGGGTTAGAATATGGTTTGCATGAAAATGGAATGTTAAATTTTGTTAATTCCTATGATGCCGGAATACTGCTTGATGGCGTCTATAATAAATATGATGGTACTGGAAAACTGTATCTACAATTGTCAATTAAAGATGGCAGAGTTATTAAGGAAGATTGGAAGAACGATTGAGTACCAGTTGTTGCAAGTGTTCACGCATTCTCAATCCAATCTGCCTTAATTCTTTGAAATAATAGTAACAGTTCCGGAGGTGTTAGCGAATCGGCACTTGCGGCTCAATAACGTTCTCTCGACGCCCCCGCTGGCCCACCACCTGCCAATTGAAAAGCGGTGCGTTCTTTACGAACTTTGGCTCTTAAACTGGCATTGGTTGCGGCCTCTGGCCGCCGTATGCTGCAACACCATACCACATCAGTTGTTCCAGTATTTATAGATAGTCACATTGAAAATTGATTGGAACAAAATCCTAAGCCAGTGATTTTCAACAAAATGACTTCAATGACCAATGACTTTAATTGACGATTGTCTATAAGTTCTGGCAAGTTTGCAAATTGCCAGCCTTCAAACGACACATCTTGCAGACATTCCTTTCCGTCTAAACTCTAAATCCATCAGCCAAAAGTAACTGTCTAATGGCCGATGCCTGCGCTGGCATGTTGCGTACTTGTCAAAACTTGCTAATTAGCGGCTAATTTATAATTTATAGCAAGTACCTAACTACAACATCACTTCCCACCCACACCAAACATCCAAGCACCACCCTCCATTAATGCCCCATATATTTAGTAACGATGAAAAAATAACTTCCCTGTTTTGATGTTGAAACCCCAGCACTGGAAGGTTTTTTTAAAAATAATCCCGATGTGAAATTGGGATTATTTTTCCTTTGATCCTTAAGGAAATAGTTTTTACGCAGGTAGAGATTTAACTTAGGCTTCTATATATACAAGGGACGTATCTGGAAACTCCCGTTACGTTTACAATAACGTGATTTACGTTTAATGAGACGTGACTTACGTCTCCAGAGACGTAATTTACGCTTAATGAGACGTAATTTACGTCTCCAGAGACGTAACTTACGTTTAATGAGACGTGACTTACGTCTCCAGAGACGTAACTTACGTTTAACGAGACGTAATTTACGTCTCCAGAGACGTAACTTACGTTTAATGAGACGTCATTTACATCTCCAGAGACGTGATTTGTGTTTAATGAGACGTGACTCACGTCTTCACAAACGTAAAAGGAGCTTTCAGAGGCCTGCTGTGGGCATATTTGATTCAAAAGAAAAGGCCACCATGCCCGTGGAGTGGGCTCGATGGCCTTCAGATGGCTAATTTTACCCAAAAAAACAGGTCAGGCTGGGTTTTCCGGGGTACCTTTCTTAGCCCTGCACTTTTTGTAGAACTGCCCAAAGCTTTCGGACAATGGCTTGAGCGAGTTGTTTTTCTTAGCTTCCTTTGGACAGGCATTCACGTCAGACGAATAGAGGATATTGCAACCATTGTGACAGGTACCGCTCTTTGGCCCTACCATCGGTGCAAATACGTAAGCATTCGGTAAATCCCATCACCCTACAATGCCTTTCACTGGGACCCAATCCATCGGCAACAGTTCATCCAGGCAGGTGAGGGAAAACCTCCCGGAGATATTCAAAAGGATTGTGGCCGCAGTTGGCGGCGGGGCAGACGAACGGGTAAACGATGGCGGCCCACTTCGCTAAACCTCCCCAGTTGCAGGAAATGTTCAGCAAAGCGTCACTTGCAATGCCTACCCCAAAAAGCTGCGCACTTTTCCTCCTCCTAACCATTTTCATATCTTAAAAGAAAGAAAACATCTCATCAAAATCCCAAATTCCCCAAAATTTGCAGCAGCCCCAATTTTTTCCGTAGCTTCATCCCGTCAATTTTTCATCAAAACAAAACCACTTGAATTCATGGAACTCCACATTGAAAGCCTTTCAAAAACTTATTCCAATGGCGTCCGTGCCCTGGACAATGTTTCCCTCACCATCCCGCAAGGCATGTTCGGCCTGCTTGGCCCCAACGGCGCTGGCAAGTCCACCCTCATGCGCACCATTGCCACCCTGCAGCCCGCCGATGCCGGCAGTATCCGCCTCGGCGATCTGGATGTATTGGAACAATCGGCGGAGCTGCGCAAAATCCTCGGCTACCTGCCCCAGGAATTCGGCGTCTATCCAAAAGTGAGCGCCGTGATGATGCTCGACCACATCGCCCGGCTGAAGGGCCTCGCCAACAGCGGGGAACGCAAGGAAACCGTGGACGCCCTGCTGCAAAAAGTCAACCTCCACAAGGATCGGAAGCGCAACCTCGGCACCTATTCCGGTGGCATGAAACAGCGCTTCGGCATTGCCCAGGCCCTCATCGGCAACCCGAAACTCCTCATCGTGGACGAGCCCACCGCCGGCCTCGACCCTGCCGAACGCAACCGCTTTTACAACCTCCTCAGCGAAATTGGCGAGAGCACCATCGTCATCCTCAGCACCCACATCGTGGAAGATGTGAAGACGCTCTGCAAGCGTTTCGCCATTATTTGCGGCGGTGAGGTGCAGTACGTTGGCACACCGCACGAGGCCGTCCGTATGCTGGATGGCAAGGTGTGGTCAAAGTCCATTTCAAAAAGCGAACTGGAAACCCACCGGGAAAAATACCAGGTGATAGCCACCAACATGAGCGAGGGCAAGCTCTTCATCCGCATCGTGAACGACGGCCACCCCGGCGACGGCTTCGAGGCCGTCAACCCTTCACTGGAGGATGTTTATTTCAATGCCATTTCAGCCAAAATGGATCTGGTCACGCTTTGATGTTGTGCTTGGGTGTTTTTGTGTTTTTGTGTTTTCAAGGTTGATTTCCAATCAGTTGCAAACCCAAATTTCAAAACATCCAAATCTATCCTTTGTGTCTTTGCCCAATTTCCTGATTCACCATTCACCATTCTACATTAATCATTACCAATATGTTCTGGTCTGTTTTCACCTTCGAACTGAAATACCGCAGCACCCGGCCTGCGACCTATATCTATTTCGTCCTATTTTTTGTGCTCACGGCGCTGATCATTGCCAATGGCGGCTCGCCCGCCAGCGAGAAAGTTTATCACAATTCCCCGGCGATGATCGGCAGTTTTTTCGCCTTGCTCGGTGTGTTTTCCGTGCTCATCAGTTCCGCCGTGATGGGGGTACCGCTCTACCGGGACCTGGAACACAACACGAAGGAGTACCTGCTCTCGACGCCCATCAGCCGCAGCGCCTATTTCTGGGGGCGGTTTTGGGGTTCGTTCGTGGTGCTGCTGCTCATCTTGACGGGAGCCATTTTTGGCTACATCGTCGGTTCGTGGATAGGGCCTGTTTTCGACTGGACGAAGCCGGAGCGTTTCGGGCCGAACCTGCCGGTGTACTATATCTGGTCGTTCGCCACCATCCTACTGCCGAGTGCCTTCTTTGCCAGTTGTATTTTCTATGGGCTGGTATCCTGGTTGCGCAACAACCGGGTGCTGTATTCGGCGTCCATCCTGCTGTTCATTTTTTACCTGCTGGCCAATTTCCTGGCCAGGGACCTTGAGCGGCGGAACCTCGTGGATCTGCTCGATCCCTTTGCCCTGAACACCTATTCCAACGCCATCAAATACTTCACCCCGGCGGAGCAAAATACCCAGATGACGCCGCTGGCGGGCAATCTTTTGTGGAACAGGCTGCTTTGGTCGGGCATCGGTTTTCTGGTGCTGGTCGGCACTTACTTCCGTTTTTCCCTGCAAAATTTCATCGCCGGACGGGAGCGGAAGGGCAAGGGCGAAGCTGCCGAAGCCACTCTTAAACCTGCTTTGGTAAAACTCCCTGTTTTCGCCAGCCAGTTTTCCAGCAAGCTCGACTGGTCGAACCTCTGGAGCCTCGGCAAACTGGAGTTCCGCAACATCATCCGGGACAATTATTTCCTCTCCATCATGCTCGGGGCAGTGGTTTTCCTGTTCATTGACGACTGGATCGGCAACCTCCAATACAGCGTGCCAGACCGGCCGCTCACCATGAACATGCTTTTGTTCAAAACCTACAATTACGGCTTGTTTGTCTTCATCCTGCTCATGTTCTATGCCGGGGAGACGGTACACCGGGATCGCTCCACCCGTTTCGCCAACATCGCCGACGCCCTGCCGGTGCCTAACTGGGTGCAACTCGGCTCCAAGTTCATCGCCATTACCGGCGTGTGCCTCATGCTGGCAACGATACCGATGATCGTGGGCGTCATCGTGCAGGTGTTCCACGGGTATTTCAATTTCAAGTTCGGTTTCTATTTCAAAGACCTCTACCTGATTACTTTTTGGGATTATTGGCAAATGGCGCTACTTGCTTTTTTTGTGCATGTGCTGGTGAACCACAAGTTCCTGGGCCATTTTGTGGGCATCGCTTTTTGGGTGCTTTTGTTTGTGATGCGGTCTTTTCTGGACATGAACTACAACCTGTTTTTCTACAGCTTCAAGCCCGGTTACCTCATTTCCGACATGAACAATTTTGGGCATTTTGCGGAGCCGCTGTTTTGGTTCAACCTCTATTGGACGGCTTTTGGCTTCGTGTTGTTGCTGCTGGCCTCGCTATGGTGGGCGAGGGGTTCGGATGCGGGTTTCAAAAACAGGTGGCGCTATTTCCGGCAACGCTGGAACGCCCGCACGGCGCTGGTGATGGTGGCGCTGGTGCTGGTATGGCTGGGCGCAGGTGGTTTTGCCTATTACAACGTGAGCACCGTGAACAAGTACCGCACCGTGAAAGAAGGGGAGAAATGGCAGGCAGAATATGAAAAGCGCTACAAGAAATACGAGCGGCTGCCGCAGCCCAAAGTGACGGGAATCGTAGTGAACGCCGACATTTTCCCGGAGAAAAGGGAGATTGAAATGCGGGCCGTTTTGAAAATCAAAAATAAGTGGGACGTACCGATAGACACGCTGCACCTGCTGTCAAGCGACGGGCAAAAGTATTCGGTGAAAATGAACGGCGCCACCCTGCCCGTTTCGAGGTTCGACCTGGTGCCACGCCCGAAGTTTTCCTTGTTTTATGCAAAACCAGACACGGCAGGATACCGCATGTTCGCCCTGCCCCGGCCTATGCTGCCCGGCGACTCGGCCACCCTCGAAATCCATACGGTGCTGAGCAATCCGGGCTTCGTGAACGACGGCTACCGGCGGGAAATATTGTACAATGGGACTTTCACTTCGGGCGGTCTTCCTAGCTTTGGCTACGACCCCAACAACGAACTGGAAAGCGATGAAAAGCGCAAGAAGTACGACCTGCCAGAAAAGCCCGACGACCTGCCGCCCCACCGTGATCCTTATGGTGAAAAGACCCTGCTGTTCAACGACGACGCCGATCTGATCAGTTTTGAATGCACCCTGAGTACCACGCCCGATCAGATAGCCGTGGCGCCGGGTTATTTGCAAAAAGAATGGACGGAAAACGGGCGGCGTTATTTCCACTACCTGCAGGACAGCAAGATTGACTATTTCTTCAACATCGTATCGGCCCGCTATGAAGTGCTTCGGGACAAATGGCAAGCACCTGATGGGAAAGAGGTAAACATCGAAATATTCCACCATTACGAACACAACTACAACCTCGACCGCATGGTGGCCTCGGTGAAAGACGGGCTGGATTATTTTTATAAAAACTTCGGGCCATACCAGTTCCGGCAGGTGCGCATCCTGGAGTTTCCACGCTATGCCGTCTTTGCGCAGTCGTTTCCCAACACCATTCCCTACTCGGAAGATTTCGGCTGGTTTGCCGACTTCAGCGACCCAAACGACTATGACTATGCCTACTACGTGACCGCCCACGAGCTGTCGCACCAATGGTGGGGACACCAGGTGTCGCCGAACATGACCCGTGGCGCCAACCTCGTGTCCGAGAGCCTCGCCGAATACTCCGCTCTGATGATTGCGCAGCACAAATACGGCAGCGACAACCTGCAGCGCTTCCTCAAATACGACCTCGACCGCTACCTGCGGGGCCGGGCAACGGAGAGCAAAAAGGAGAATGTTTTTATCAATTGCAACCGCTCCTACCAGTGGTACCAAAAGGGCAGCCTCATCCTCTACGCCCTCCAGGATTACATCGGTGAAAAGGAACTGAACGGGGCCATCCATGCCTTCCGGGACAGCTTCGCCTTGAAGGAAAACCCGCCCTACGCCGGCAGCTACGACCTCTACGATTTCATCAAGACCGCCGTGCCGGACAGCCTGCAATACTTCCTGGAAGACAGTTGGCTAAAACTGGCCTTGTATGAAAACCGCATCTTCACTGCCACCTCCAAAGACCTCGGCAACGGCCAATATGAGGTGACGATGAAAGTGAAGGTCTTGAAAAAGTACGCCGATGAAAAGGGCAACGAGGCTAACGCCGACAACACCAATGACTACATTGACATCGGTGTGTTTGCCGAGGATGAAAAAGCGCCGGACGGACGGACCTTGTCCAAACCGCTCTACCTGAAAAAGCACAAATTGACCAACGGCGAGCACACGATAACGGTGACGGTGAGCGGCAAACCGGTGAAAGCCGGCATTGACCCGTACAATAAATTGATAGACCGGATACCGGAGGACAACCGGGTGAATGTGGATTGATAGGGCAGGAAAAATGAAAAAAACAGAGGTTACAGTTTTTTCACATCAGCCTCCACATTTCCTGTATTGATCACTACAGAGGGAGTGTTCCTTTCACTCGAAACAGTTTCGCCGGAGCTGCGGATGGTGATGATCCTTTTCAGCACGTCGAACCAAAAAGGTGCGCCCAGCGAAATGGCGAGCGCTGTTATCAGCCAGCCCAAAAGCCGTATCAGCCATTTCTTAATGCCTACCGAAGCGTCGCCAATCCGCCAGCCAAGGCCGAGGATATTGGACACTTCGGCAAAGTCTCCGCTGTTTCTCGCCTTGTTGAACTCCGTCCTGATTTGGTCGAAAGTCAGGGAATCGCCGGGCGTGGTGGCTGTACTGGGCAAGGTATTATTATTGGTGGCAAATGCTTCTGCCATCGAGGCCAGGTTCTCACGGGCGACCGAGTTTTTGGTCAGGTTGGAGTAGATTTGGAAGCTGTCAGCGTTCAGCACGCCTGCCACCACAAAACCTACCAGGATGGTGACCATTTGCAGGTGCCGCTTGTACCATCCGCTGGCCTGGCCCATCACCCCGTTGAACCAGCCCTGTAGCCGGGCCTCGTAGGCCTGTACATTTTGATGGCCCTCGTCCTTTATTTGTTCGAGCACTTCCCGCAGTTGGCTTTTTTCGGGCAGGTCACCGAGCAGGTCTTCTACTTTTTCCACTGGTACGCCCTTCTTTTTTAAAACGCTGAAAAGGATGGAGGTAAAATCGGAAGAAGTAAGGTAGGCCGGTGCCTGGGACACCCGGAACGGGGCAGGGTGCTGCATCAATTGTCTGAAAAAGGGGTTGTTCTTGAATTTGTTGAAAACGGAGGGGTCGTCCTTGAATTCGAGCAGGCGCTTTAGTCCCTCCTCCATGTAAAACCCCCGCCAGCCCCGCCAGGCGGATAGGAGTTCGTTGAGCGTGGTGCCCAACAGGCTCAGCACCATAAAGGTGAAGATCATCCCAATAATAACTTCGAGCATTGCCATAGACCGTGAATTTTAAGGTTTCATCAGAACGGCTGGCAAGTTAGCGAAATCACATTGGAATCAAGTATAAGTGCGCCTACACCAATTTCAGATCATCCAGATATACCCCCCATCGTTTTTGGAAGGTTCCTTTGGTTCTTTCACCTGTGGAATGCCGGTTTGTTTTACCTTCTTCATTTCACCTTCGCCTTTCAGCAGGGTATCTGGTGTTTGTTTTATTTTGTTTTTCATCAACGGGAGGATTTGTACATAGCAGGTGCTATGTTCGTTTTTCAATATTGTTTTTCAAATGATAAATCTCTTGGAACACCTTGCCAACGAACCTTCCCCTTTGCAGGAATTGCCAAACATTAGAAACATGCGGCTTTTTGTAAAAAGGGACGACCTGTTGCACCCGGATATCAGCGGCAACAAGTGGCGGAAACTAAAATACAACCTGCTGGAAGCCAGGCGGTTGGGTTTTAATAAACTGCTGACCTTCGGTGGCGCATACAGCAATCACCTGGCAGCGGTGGCTGCAGCGGGCAAGGAATTCGGATTTTCAACATTGGGTGTTGTCAGGGGCGAAAGGGCTTTGCCGCAGAATCCGACTTTGACGTATGTGGAAGGGTGTGGAATGGAACTCAAATATGTGGACAGGGCAAATTTCAGGAATAAATCCCACATATCCTTGCTGGAAAGTATAAAAATAAATCCCGATGAGTATTACATCCTGCCAGAAGGTGGCTCGAATTGCCTGGCCGTGAAAGGTTGTGCTGAAATGGTCGGGGAAATCGAGCGCCAGTTGGGGGGATTGCCTGGTTGCATCTGCACGGCCTGCGGCACGGGGGCTACTTTGGCAGGTATCGTTAGCGGCTTGCAGGGTAGGGGAGCGGCCCTTGGCGTTTCCGTGTTGAAAGGGGATTTCTTAAAAATTGAAGTGGCCGGGTTGCTGGAAAAGTGTGGGCAAGCCCCGTTTCAAAATTGGCAAATCAACGGCGATTACCATTTTGGCGGCTACGCCAAATTCACGCCCGGTTTGATTGATTTCATCAATAGTTTTAAACAACGGACTGGCATCCCGCTCGATCCCATTTACACGGGCAAGCTGTTTTACGCAGTTTTTGATTTGGTGGAAAAAGGCTTTTTTGAAAAAGGCTCGACGGTGGTGCTAGTGCATACGGGCGGGCTGCAGGGGGTGGTGGGGTTTAATGAAAGGTTTGGAAATTTAATAGCCTGATTGGTAGCCTTCCGATGATTTGCCTATTTTTCCCTCCCGAAATTAAACCGACAACTATGGGCAAACGAAAGAAAACCTCCACGGACACCGATCATCCCTGGAAACAGATTTTCACCTATTTTTTCAGGGAAGCCATCGCATTCATCGAGCCCGACCTGCACGATTTGATTGATTGGGATCGCCAAATCGAGTTCCTCGAGCAGGAGCTGCACGAAATCATCAAAACGAGGTTCCGGGGCTCCAAACTTTGCGACAAGCTGGCCAAAGTGCGCTTGAAAGATGGCAAGGATTTGTACCTGCTCGTCCATATTGAAATCGAATCGAACCCCAAAGCCAATTTTCCCAAGCGCTTTTTCTGGTACCGCATCCTCATCTTCGACAAGCACAAATCGGAGGACATCTTTTCCATAGCCGTTTATACGGGATCGCCATCGGCCAACCAGGTGGACAGGTACCAATATGGCTTCCTGACCAACCGCCTGCTCTTTGAATTTCCGGCCTACAAGATTTGGGAGCAGGACGAGGCCTTGCTATTGCAATCCGAAAACATTTTTGCCCTTTTCGTGCTGGCCCAGCAATACGCCAACCGCACCAGGGATGATATGGAAAAGCGTTTTGCCTTTCGGAAAAAATTGTTCGAATTTGCGCAGGCAAAGAAAATTGACAGGATCAAAATCCTGGAAGCCCTTATATTTGTTAGGTACTTGACCTTGATGCCCAAGGATCTCGAAATAAACTACAACCAATTCATCCTTGAAAAAATGCAAACAGAAAAGTCTTTCGCCATTAATATGGATCATGTAAAGGAATGGGACAACATGCTTGAAGCATTGACCGGCGAGTCGTTGCAAAAAATGCTGAAAGAGGCAAAGAACGAAGCCAAAGAGGTGCAGCGGAAACTGCATGAAACGATCCGCAAGTGTTATCATGAAAGAAACTGGAGCATCCAGGAAATAGCCGCTTTCTTTTCCATGCCGGAAAGTAAAATTGAAATGATACTCACGGAGAAATAAAAGTAGATCCTTTAAAACAGAGAAGCCCGGTTTCAAATCGAAAATGGAGCCGGGCTTCTCTGTTTCAGGGCCAGCTGCTTTGTAAATACCGTTTTTGCAGGCTTGTATCCAATACTTCCGGAAGTAATCATTAATGCAATGCATCCTTGGTCTTGAAAAGTGATACTTGGGATGCTGGCAAAAAGATTTAGGCATTATCACTTATAGGTACAGACGTACAGGTTGCAAACCGGAAGAGGCTGAAGATGGTGGGCTAGCGGGAAAAGGGCAGGATTGGAACCCGTAAAAACAGCGGGTACGGCAGCTAAGGTAACCCAGTTACTAGTTTTTACCTTTATCGTCATTAAACCTAAAATTGCCGATTACCTGGGATTGGAAAGCTCACCCTGTCCATCATCAAAACCATACATGGGCAAAAGATCTTCAACCTGACTCATTAAAATTTGGGAGGGCACAGCAAAAATTTTCCAATTTCGTTGTAAAAAAAACAGGGGCCGACTTTATGAAAAAGTTACCAATACTTGCAATTTGCTTGCTGCCTTCCTTAACGACTCTTTCCCAAGAGAGCCATCCATTGAACAGTATTATTTTTACTAGATTCGGCATGAACACCCTCACATCTGTCAACTTGTTCGTCACACCAGGCAAGGCAGATAAACCGACAATTTCCTTTGGGTTAGGATGGAATTACAGCCCATCCTTTTTTGAACCATGCGAGATGGGTTTAGGTTTGTTCGATATTCATCAAATTAGGTACTTAACTGACAGGAAAGGCCCAACCTTTAGAATGGGTATAGACAGGCTGTTTAAAAAATTCAAAACCTCCTGCTATTTGGAAGGAAGGTCGTTTCGAATCCAAAATTTTGAATTTATCCAGACTTGTGGAGGTGCTCCATATGATGAACCAACTGAGAAGGCAATATATGATTGGAAGTCAAAGCAGGTATTGCTTCGAATTTATTTCGATTTTCCAACCCATAATAGTGTTGGCAATGCCTATGTGTCGGTCGCCGGAGGTAGGGCCTTTGTGAAAAAACATTATTCCATAGAAGGGGATACCAATTATACCTATCAAAGCGACCGGATATCAAAATATTGGGATTGGGTTTTGGCCGTGGATGTTGGTTACAGGTTTGGCGTCCGGTGGAAATAAATTGCCATGAATATGCAAGCCCCAAACGCCTTTCGGCATGCTGGTAAGGCTGGGCATGTTAACCAAACAACTTATGCTCAACGGCAATAGGTTTTCCCAAATTTCGGGATAGGTCGTACAAATTGCTGTTGGCCATTAGCCAAAAGCCAACGGCCGCGCTCAAACTTATGACCTTACCCCTACGGCTTCCCCTTCAACCACCGATCAAGCCATCCAAAAAACTCCCGCTGCCACAGAATCCCGTTCTGTGGCTTCAGCACCCAGTGGTTTTCGTCCGGGAAATAGAGGAAGCGGCTCGGGATGCCCCGCAACTGCGCCGCCTGGAAAGCTTGCATGCCCTCCGATTCCGGCACCCGGAAATCCTTGCCGCCCTGGATGACCAGGATGGGTGTGTCCCAATTCTGCACGTATTTGTGGGGCGAGTCCAGCTTCCAGGTTTCCGGCAGGGGTGTTTGCCAATAACTGCCGGCGAGATCGTGGTTCACGAAAAATAGCTCTTCCGTTGTGCCGTACATGCTTTCCAGGTTGAAGACGCCATCGTGCGCAATGAAAGCCTTGAAGCGCTTCTTGTGGTTGCCGGCCAGCCAAAAGACGGAGTAGCCGCCAAAGCTCGCCCCAACTGCACCGAGGTTGTTCTTGTCCACATAGGTTTCTTTCGACACATCATCAATGGCCGAAAGGTAATCCTGCATGGCCTGGCCGCCCCAATCGCCGGAAATTTCAGCATTCCACTGCTGCCCAAAGGACGGGAGGCCCCTGCGGTTGGGCGCCACCACGATGTAGTCGTTGGCAGCCATCATCTGGAAATTCCAGCGGTAGCTCCAGAACTGGCTCACGGTGCTTTGCGGCCCGCCCTGGCAGTAGAGCAGCGTGGGGTATTTTTTCGATGGGTCAAAATTGGGTGGGTAAATGACCCAGGTAAGCATATCTTTTCCGTCGGTGGTTTTCACCATGCGCTTTTCCACCTTGCCGAAGTTCAGCTTGTTCAGCATTTCCTTGTTGGTGTAAGTCAACTGTGTACTGCGGCCATTGTCGAAGGGCAGTGCAAACAGTTCGTGCGGTTCGGACATGGAACACCGGGCGGCAACGATGTTGTTTTTACCCACTACAAACGGCCCGAAGTCGAATTGCCCCGAACTAACCTGTACGACCTCGTTGCCCCGGCCAAGATCAATATAAAATAGCTGGTCGGTGCCATTGCTGCCACCGCCGAAATAGATGCGTTTGCCGTCATGGCCCCACTGTGGGCTAGTGGCGTCGTTATCATAGCCCACCGTCACTTCCATCTTTTTGTCGGTAGTGAAGTCATAGATAAAAATACGGTGGCGGTCGGCCTCGTAGCCCGGCGTTTCCTGGCTTTCCCAGGCGAGCATACGGCCGTCGGGCGAGAAGGCAGGGTTCATGTCGTAGCCGTTCATGCCCTGTGTCAGGTTGCGGGTATTCATGCTCAGCAGGTCGTACAGGTAAACGTCGGAATTGGTGCTGACAGCAGCCTCGGTGCCACCCAGTTTCTTACAGGTGTATGCGATGTATTGACCGTTTGGGCTCCATGCAACCTGCTCCATGCCGCCAAAGGGCTTGAGTGGCGAGTCGTATGGCTGGCCCATGATGTTGATCATTTCGCTGGTGATTTCGCCATCCGAATAGTTGGCCACGAAGAGGTTGCTGTAGCTGCCGTCCTCCCATTCGTCCCAGTGGCGGTACATCAGGCCATCAATGATTTTGGCGTCTGTTTTTTGCAGGTCGGGGTATTTGTCCTGGGTGGTCTTGTCGTACTTCACGTCCCGGGCGAACAAGATTTTGCTGCCGTCGGGCGAATAATGGAAACCGTTCATGCCAATGTCGGAAACCTGTTTGGCCCCGGTACCGTCAGGATTGATTTCCCATAGCTTATCGCCCCGCAGGAAACCTATTTTCCGCCCGTCCGGACGGTACTGCGCATCGTTTTCATTGCCCTCGAAGTTGGTGAGTTGCAGGGGCTTCCCCGCTCCGCTCCCGTCTGTGCTGACGGAGTAAAGGTCACGGTTGCCTTTGTTGGCCTCGATGTCGTAATAGCTCACGCCATAGACTGCCGTTTTCCCATCGGGCGAAACATCGAAAAGGCTGACACGGCCAAGGTGCCAGAGTTTTTCCGGTGTCAGGCGATCGGGGGCCTGGGTTTGGGCAGCGAGGAAAAAAGAGAGCAGGGTGCAGAGTGCGGTCAGGAGATGTCTGTTCATCATGGTTGTTTTTTTTGCGAAAATAGGGAATGTGGGGGAAATGGAAGTAGTTGGGAGATTTTATACCGCACGCG
The DNA here is from genome assembly GCA_020636005.1 of Lewinellaceae bacterium. Lineage (GTDB taxonomy): Bacteria > Bacteroidota > Bacteroidia > Chitinophagales > Saprospiraceae > UBA6168. The sequence goes on along the minus strand of JACJYR010000003.1, from coordinate 884,864 downwards.
GATGGATTTTGTGCATTTTGAAAATTGCCTTTGGCGATTGATTTGAATAACAGCCGGAACCACAAATGATTGCAGGCTCAATGGGTTATTCGCTCCGCAAAGAGCGGATGGGATTTGCCAGGGCAGCTTTTACACTTTGAAAACTCATCGTCAAAAAAGCCACCAGGACTGCCGCCAGCCCAGCCACCGCAAAATGCCACCATTGCAGGTCGATATGGTAGGCAAAGTCGGCCAGCCATTGGTTCATAATATACCATGCAAGAGGTGCGGCTATCAGAAAAGCAATGACGACGAGCAGCAAAAAATCTTTTGACAACAGCGCAACAATGCCGCCGACCGTGGCCCCGAGGACTTTGCGGATGCCTATTTCCTTGGCCCGGTGCTGCACCGTCAGGCTGATGAGGCCGAACAGTCCGAAACAGGATAGGAAAATAGCGATGCCGGCAAAATGACTGCCGAGCGATGCCAGCCGTCCCTCCTCTTCGTAAGCGTTGTTGAGGTCGTCGTCCATGAAGGAGTGTTCAAAGGCTTTGGCGGGAAAATAGTCTTGCCAGGTGGCCTCCACGTAGCGGAGGGTTGCCGGCAGGTCGCCGTTTTTCAGGCGGATGGCAAAGGTGTTGAAAGTACCGGGCGACACATCGAGCAACATCGGTTCCATCGCCATTTGCAGGCCGGCGGTGGAGTAATCTTTCACCACGCCGATGATCTTTCCCGTTTTGCCGCCCTTGGTCAATTTTTTACCAAGGGCGTCTTCTGGGGAATCAAATCGCAATGCTCTCACCGCCGATTCATTAACGACATAAGCATCCAAATGATCGGTGCCAAATGATTTGTCGAAATCACGGCCTGCCACCATCTCCAGCTTAAAGGTTTCAACGTAGTTGTAATCCACTGCGGCAGAAGGCAGGAACAGGTTGTCTTCTTTTGTAATCACATCGGTGGTGACGGGATGGTACACCCTGCCCATGCCAGGCATGGCCGAGCCGAGTGTGACAGCCTCAATATTGGGGTTTTGCAGCAGTTTTTCTTCAAAGGAATTCATCCTGGCCCGCAGCGTGGAATCGGCAGGGGCGAAAAGGCTGTTCATGTTTGGGCTTTGCAGGGGCACCAGCAACACTTGTTCTTTGTCGAAACCCAGCGGTTGGCTTCGCCAGAAATTCAACTGCGATAAAATGATAAACGTACCGCTGATGAGCAGGATGCCAACGGCAAATTGAACAGTTATCAAGCTTTTTCGCAGCCAGTTGCCTCCGCTTCCTGCTTTGCGTATTTTACTTTGAAAAATCTCTACCGGATCGAAACGGCTGGCAAAAAAGGCTGGATAAGTGCCTGCCAACACGCCCGCCAGGAGGAAAACAGCAACAAAGCCGAGAGAAAGCGGCCATTGCTTTACCAAACTGAAACTCAATTGTTTGTTGACCAAAAAACCAAGGTGCGGTATCAGCAAATCAAGTAACCCCAGGGCTATCAGGAAGGCCCCGAAACTGAGCATCAGCGTTTCGCCCAGGAACTGCCCGATAAGGCCACGGCGGGCTGCGCCGAGCACTTTCCGCACACCGACTTCTTTCATACGGGTCAGATAAGAGGCCGTGGACAGATTAATAAAATTGATGCAGGCAATCAGTAAAATAAGGAATCCGATGCCCAAAAACAGCCGCAGGTAAACAGGGTTGGCCTGTGGTTCTACTTCCCCCATGGAAGTAGATTTCAGGTGGATGTCCTTTACCGGAAAAAGGGTAAAGCGCTGCTTCTCCGCCATTTCCTTATGGCCATGCCGCTTGATAAAATCCGGGAATGCGGCATCAACATCTTTCGGATCGGCTCCGGGTTTCAACAGCACATAAGTCATGGAATGGGACGCAACCCAATTATTGTTGAGCACATAATCAATGGAAGCCTTGGCGAAGGGCGGCTCCACGTCAGCCATGTTTTGGAAAGGCACCAACAGGTCGAAATGGAGGTGGGCGTTTTCGGGAAATGCTTTCACCACGCCCGTGACGGTAAACGGCCCGCCGCTGGCCAGCATCAGTTGCCCGCCCATCGGGTTTTCTTTTCCAAAAAGCATACTTGCCGTTTTATCCGTCAGCACCACCGAAAACGGGCTTCGAAGGGCTGATCCAGGATCGCCCTGCAAGTATTCCATGCCGAACACTTCCTGTACCGTGCTGTCCACAAAATGCGCCCGGTCGAGTTCAAAACTTTTATCGCCGCCCACTTTGCGCACACTGATGCCCCGCCTGTACATACGGGCTATTTGTTCAATCTGTGGCATTTCCTCCTTCATGGCCGGGGCCATCGGCGCAGGCACCTGCACCAGTTCCATCCCTTCCGATACGCCGGGGAAATAGCTCACCCGGTACAGCCTGTCCAGGTTGGGGTAAAATTCGTCGTAGTGCATTTCATGGTTGACATACACCAGTAACAGAAAGCAGCAGGCCATGCCGACGGCCATGCCCGTGAGGTTGATAAAGGTGAAACCTTTCTGTTTCCAGAGGTTGCGGATAGCGATTTTCAGGTAGTTGCTGAGCATGGGCCAGGATAGGATGAAGGAATGTGGGAATGACAGCTTTTTTCACCACAGGTTTGCTGATCGCCCAAAGTTTTAAGAATAAAATTTTTGACCAAACTTCACTCTGAATCGCAAAATTGCCTCATTTAATCGAAGACAGTTCCTGCCTGAAAAAGCATGACAGATTCGCTCTTCCCCTCTTTGAAGTGAAATACAGACTTTTAAGTGGAGAGGCCGGGTTATCAAACCCGGCGGTTCCTTGTAGGTGCAGAGGCCGGGTTATCAAACCCGGCGGTTCCGGCGCCAAACTGCCGGGTTTGATAACCCGGCCTCTCAAAACTAAAACGGTGCTGAAATGCCCACTCCAACTTAAAGAGGGGATGAGCGAACATATTTATCTGGTATTTGCACAAAACCTGCTGCAATGCAGTATGAGTTCACTTCGTCAGGCAGACCCAAGGGTACCATACGCCATTGACTTGTACCCGGCCCGCTTTATCGGTGGGATTGTATGGGCCAGGGTTCGCCCCGCTGACCGGCACGTGCTGCACACCGTAATAGGGATCCAACACAATGAGGTTTCCCTTACGGCTCCTGCCGGCGACGACTACATAATGCAGCCCACCATTCGTCCATCTGACAACCCCGATGGCAGGCCTCTTTTTGGAGGATTGCAACAGGGTGGAGGGATTGGTGTTGGTACTGTTTTCTATTTTGGCCGCCGTGAGTGCAGCCGGAACGAGCCAGGTGCCGCCACCACCAGCGCCCCAATTGTGGTTTCCGCTGCCCGATACGACACCCCCGCCTCCCAGGCTGCCACCGTATGCGCCGCCCTCCTCGGCTTGTTCGACCAATGCACGGATAAAATCTTCTCCGTGATCTTCGTTTGACACCAGCTTGATGACCTGCCGGACGCAGGCTGGCCCACAGGAATTTTCTTCTACCTGGATGGGGATAATATGGTGGCCGCCATCTTCGTCCATTTGGTGGGCCTTGTTCCCATGCACCATTGGAGGCGGCGGCGGTGCCGCACTTTGTGCAATAAAAGGAGCTGCCATAGGACGGAATTGGGTGTATTGTGCAATAATTTGATCCAGCAAAGTTTCAACCGTTCCTTTTCCACTGTCTGTTTCAATCTTTGAATTTCGAATGCTGGCCTTCCAACGCCCCCTTTTGTTTTCTATCCAGGTTTTCAAGGCATTAAATAAGGCCGTAGCCGTTCTGATGGAAGTGTTGCGGTGATAATTCCGTAAGGCTGAATCAACAGCCCTGAGCGAAGCGGATCGGCCATGAAAGTTTCGTTTTGTGCGGCTAATCCAGTGTTGGTGGGACATGATCATAATCATTTGTATTTAGAAGTTAAGAAAAAGCAAGGGGGAACCAGGAAAGCGGCTGATGGCCAAATGTAATAAATAGATGGGAATTTTTTGAATTAATTGGTTGAATGGATCGCAGCACGGTTATTCTTGGTACTGCTTAAAGAGTAAAAGGGAACACGCATACACATGTCCCCTTTCTTATACCCGTTTAGTAAAAGTTTTGAATTCCGAGTTTAAGTGTTCATTGAAACCCAAAATCCAAAACTATTTAAGCGCCAGCCACTCCGGCTTCTTCGAACCGGTGCGCAGGGCCTTTTCCAGGTGCATTGTTGCTTTTTGATTATCGCCCATTTTAAAATAAAGGTCGGCCATTTCCCCGTTTACGTCAATGTTGTCCGGGCGGCGGTCGTATTCTTTTTGGGCGTATGCCAGGGCCTTGGCGGGGTCGCCCTTCAGGTCGGCATAGACCTTGGCAAATTCGAGATCCATGTTGTGGCCGTGGGCGGCATCGTCTTCCATCATGGCAATGATTTCGTCAACTGTTTTTTGCAACTGATCCTGTTGCCCGGTGGCCTTATATACCTTGGCCATGCCTTCGTAGAAACTGACTTCGGGGATGATGGCGGCTGCTTTTTGCAGGTAGTCCAGGGCCTTGGTATAGTTTTTCCGCTCTGTCTCGATATTTCCAAGGGCAGCCAATGCAAAAGGATAGTCCGGCCTTTCTTCCAAAATGATGAGATACTGCATTTCAGCCTCTTTGTCCTTGCCGTAGTGCTTATACAGGTTGCCGAGCGTTAGCCTCGTCCAGGCAGTCTGGTCGGTGCCGGGAGCGCCCGCTTTCACGGCCATGTCCATTGCCTCGATAGAGCCATTCACGTCGCCATAAATTTCACGCAGGTAAGAAACCCGGGAATAAGAGCGCAGGTCTGGGCGGATGCTCACCATCTTGTCGGCCATTTTTACGGCCTCTTCGTACTGGCCAAGTTCTACGTTGGCATCTACCAGCACACCGTAAACAGCTGCATTGTGAGGGTTGATTTCAACAGCTTGCTTCCCGGTCTCCAATGCCTTGGCAAACTCGTGCAGGGAGAGTTCCACGCTCGCCTTGTCGGAAAGCCCCCGGAATTTCAAGTCCATATCCCGCATGTCTTTGGGGTCGAAGTTTTTGGACAACATTTCGTCCAGCACTTGCAGTGCAGCAGGGTAATAATGCGGGTGCTCGCCTGTCACCCTGGCTTCCAGGATGAACACTTCGGCGAGGTTGAGCCAGGGTTCTTTCGCATTGGGGTCTTTTATTAACTCCTGGCGGGCTTTGCCATAAGCATTTTGGGTGGTTTGCCATTCATTTCCATACCAAAGGTTTTCAGGACGATCCAGCAGGGCTGGTATTTTATCCATCACCGCCAAGCCGGCGGAAGATTCGGCAGTTGCATTCTGGGAGTTGCCTTTTTCAACGCAGGCATAGATACTGGCTGCCATGAAAGCAGCCAAAAGGAGGGTTGTTATTTTGTTAAACGGGTACATAATCGAAAATTTTTAGTTTTAATTGAGAAATGAGAGTTTTTAATAGAGAATGGTGAATGGTGAATGGTGAATGGTGCAAATATTGGGTTAAATAAATGGCCACATTTTGAGCTGTCTGGGAGACGTAATCATGGTGATTTGCTACCGCCGAAAATAAGTTTTTTATAAAATGCCATAGGGCGTCCCAGCGGGACGGAATCTTTGTAGCTTGCTATGAACCGAGGTCTTTCGTTCCGTAGGAACGATATGTCGTTGCTTCTCAGATACCGTTCCGATGGAACGGAGACCATTGATGCTTACAAATCCTACAAAGATTCCGTCCCGATGGGACGGTGATTATTAAAAACTTATTTTCGGCAGTACTAAATCACCATGATTTAACCTCCTGAAAATCAACAAACTTTATAAATGAAGCCATTATTGATATTTTAGGCCAACCATTAACCATTCACCATTCACCATTCACCATTCACTATTTAGTCCTGATCATTTTCACCACTTCCAGCAGTTGGCCGTTGCCATCCACTGCCTTGGCGAAATAGATACCGGGCACGAGATCGGAGCCGTTGAATTCGACCGAATACCGGCCTTGTTCCACTTCACCGTTCACGAGGGTGTGCACCAGCCTGCCGCTCATGTCGTACACCCCAATGTTCAGGTTGCCAGCCTCGGCCACTTCGTATTGCAGGGACGTTTGTCCTTTGAAGGGGTTCGGGTAGTTGCCCATCATAAACGACTTGCCAATGGCTTGTGGCGCCGCTACCCCGACCGCACTGCGTGAGGCGGTAGGTTTCATCTGTGCATTTTGTGCAATGATACCGCTACAGTCGCCGTCGCCAGCCCAGGGCATGGCCAGGTAGGGGAATTTGTTGCCAAATGCGGCATCGTTGGCCTCCACGCCAGTTGTATAGGTTAGCACGTCCAGCAGATCCTGTGTTACCGGGCTTTGACCGGCAACATAGTCATCGTACCAGAGGCCAATGGCAGCCAGCGCTACACCGGCCACAGCCTGCAATTCGATGCGGGTCACGTCGTCCTCCAGGCGGCGGCCATTGGGGAAGCCGTCCATGTTGGGTATGAACTGCACCGCAGTTGAGCCATTGTAGGCAGGGTCGGTCAAGCCAAGCACCGCAGCCTGAATGAGGCCCAATGAACTGAATTTTGGATCGCTCCGCTTAGTCGGTGGCACGGCCATGTTCAGGCGGAGCATGTCACCGCCGTTGGGCAGGAAGTTGTTGACGAAAGGCTTGCCTGCAGCCAATGGGTTACCGTTTTTGCCGGTCGCCAGTTGGTAGGGCGGGAAATTCGGCACACCTGTATGGAATATCGGCCACAAATCTACCGAGCGGGGCATTCCGGGGCCAGGCAGCAGCAAGGTGCCAAAAATGGCATCGTCCAATGCTGTACCTGCAACTGCCGGTGAGCCCTTTAATCCGTAAAGGCCATCCTGGCCATTGCCGAAGTCGAACATGCCCAGGGAGTTGCGTTGGATGCGCAGGGGGGCAAAACTCGGGACGGCACCGCCAAATTGGCTGTCGTCCATGTAAAGGGCGAGTTCGGGATTGTAAAAGAACGGATCCAGCACCGTGTCGCTCAGTTCGTCGTAAGGCGTGATGGCGTTCCAATAGTCTTTGTAACCGATGGGTATAACGGCTTCGTTGGTCAGCGGCATTCCGAGGCGGGAAACCTGCACCCAATCGCCATCTTCGCTGACGCTGCCAGGCGACAAAGTCCTGATTTTGCGGCGGCTGGCAGAGGCCCACACACCGATGACGAAGCGGTCGTCAAGGATGTTGTTGGGGTTTGGGTTAGAGGGGGTACCAGCTTTGGTCAGCTTGAAAATCGGTATTTCCAGGGCCAGGGCGCTGGTGTTCATGCAGGCCAGGCCGTCCCTTGCGCCGCCCATTTGGCGGGGGGCATCGCCCAGGTCGAAAATGCCGCCCAGATCCACAAAGAAAGGATCGTCCACCGGGCCGACAAATACGTTTTCGCCAGTATTGGTTTTGCGGACAGCCCGCTGAAAAAGTTTTTCATAAGGCGTATTCAAGCCAATCGGGGATTCGATGCTCCGCTCGCCGATATTGGGCGGCGGCACGTCGCCATTGAACATGATGCGGACAAACGACTGGCCGCCATTGATGCTTTTCTCCAGCGTATAGGTGCTGCGCAGGTTGCGCTTGCCCAGGCGGATGTTGAAAAACGTGGAGGGGTCTTCGTTTTTGGTCTTGAAAGTCCAGCGATAAATGATCTCGTCGCCCGGTTTGCTGGCGTCGTTATCTATGTGGATTTCGTAGCGGATGTCTTCACCAAACTGGTAGTAGTTCGGCCCGCCATGCGGCAACTGCAGTGGGTTGAAGGTGGCGATGATAACGATGGTGTTGGGCTTGTCCGGGCTTCTGAAAGCGTACAAGTCCACGTTGTCCGCCAATGGGTCGTCGGCGATAAGTGGCGCCTCCCGGTGGCTTGAAGCAAAGGCTCCGAAGCCTGTCAGCAACAGCAGGCACAAGAGTATATATTGATTGAAATTCTTCATGATTTATTTTTTAAATGTTTTTAGAAAAGATGGCAAAGCAGGGGTAGGCCGCAGGCCATGCCTCTTTTCTTATTGATCTGTCTCTGTTCCACTCCAGGGCGATGCCACGTAAGGGAAACTGGTTTTGAAATCTTTATCGTTTTTACCAACGCCGGTGTCGTAAGTCAACACATCCAACAGGTCTTGCGTGACAGGGCTTTGGCCGGCGACATAGTCGTCGTACCAGAGGCCGATGGCAGCCAGCACTACGCCGGACACAGCCTGCAGTTCAATGCGGGTCACATCATCTTCCAGGCGGCGGCCATTCGGGAAGCCATCCATGTTAGGGATGAATTCGAGGTTGGCATTGCTGGCGTAGGTCGGATCGGTGAGTCCCAGTACAGCAGCCTGGATCAGGCCCAAGGAACTAAAGTTGGCGTCGTCACGGGGGGTAGGCGGCACGGCCATGTTGAGGCGGAGCATGTCGCCGCCGTTGGGCAGGAAGTTGTTGACGAAAGGCTTGCCGGCGGCCAATGGGTTGCCGTTTTTGCCGGTAGCCAGTTGGTAGGGCGGGAAATTTGGCACACCTGTATGAAAGGCTGGCCAAAGGTCAACCGAGCGGGGCATTCCGGGGCCAGGCAGCAGCAGCGTGCCAAAAACAGCGTCGTCCAGGGCAGTGCCCGCCAGAGCGGCATTGCCTTTCAGCACATAGAGGCCGTCGTTGCCATTGCCGAAGTCAAAGGAACCCAGGGAGTTGCGCTGGATGCGGAGTTTGGCAAAAGCCGGGACTGCGCCGCCAAAGAGGTCGTCGTCCATGTAAAGCGCCAGTTCGGGGTTGTAGAAATAGCCGTCCAATTCAGTATCGGCCAGTTCATCGTAAGGTGTCAGGCTGTTCCAGTAGTCTTTCCAGCCGATGGGGATGACCGCTTCATTGGTTAGGGGCATGCCCAGGCGGGAAACCTGTACCCAACCGCCATCATAAGTAGCAGGGTCACCGGGAGCGCCGAGGGTACGGATGGCCCTGCGGCTGGCACTGGCCCATACGCCAATCACGTAATCGGAGTCGAGGATGTTGGTCGGGGTAGCAGGAGCGCCTGCTTTCCTCAGGGTACTGATGGGCACTTTGATGACGATGGAATGCACGTTGTACTCTCCCAGGCCGTCCCTGGAATCGCCGTTTTGGCGGGGCAGGTTGCCGAGGTCGAACACGCCGCCAAGGTCAACGAAAAAAGGATCATCGGCCGGGCCTGCATAGACAGTTTCGCCAGTGGAGGCTGTCATGATGGCGGCGCTGATCAGGTCGTCGTAGGTGGTGCCAAGGCCAACGCTGCTTTCAATGGAGCGTGGGCCGATGTTGGGCGGAGGCACCTCTCCTTCCATAATGATAGTGGTCCAGGTGTTCCCACCGTCCAAGGAGCGCTCGCACTTGTAGGTGGCTCGGATGTTTCGGGCACCCAGACGGATGTTGAAAAAAGTAGTGGGGTCTTCGTTCACCCTTTGAAAAGTGAAACGGTAGGTCACCTCATCGCCGGGAACGGAGGCATCGTTGTCAATGTGGATTTCGTAGCGGATGTTCTCCCCGAAGGTGTTGTAGTTTGGCCCGCCGTGCGGCAACTCGGCAGGGATGTAATTGGCAATGATGGTCACCGTACTGGGATCATCAGGGCTTACGAATGCATAGACATCCGTGTTGTCGGCCAGCGGATCGTTGGCGATGAGCGGTGCTTCCCGGTGGCTGGAAGCCGTGGCCTCCAAACCCCACAAGCAAAGCGCCGGCATCAGGAATTTTGAAAAGAATGATTTCATAATTGATTGGTTTTAAAATAATTAACTGTAAAAGATGGAAAATTGAAGTTGAGCAAATGTTTGGATGTAATCTGTAATTCAGGCATAAGGATCCTACGCCTGGCTGTGTAAGCCAAAGCCAACGGGGCCAGTAAATTCATCAGGTGGACAACGGCAAGTTGGGACGGCCTGCCGGGTATCGGTTAACGGTGGAACACGTGTATGTTGAAACTGGCAGAGAAATTTTCCTTCATACTGAAATGACTTTGCCCTTAATTACGGAACTACTCAACGTTTGGATTTCCTGCACGGGGAAAAATTCGTTTTTATTGTTTAAATTTTTCCTGGAGGGAGTTAAACAAATTTCCCGCTGAATACCCCTGCGAAATTATCCTTGCTTTTCGGGGCTGAAATCACCGGATAAAAAGATTGACTTATTCATTTTACAAGCTCCCATGACAAGCACTTTTTAACTGCTGCCCAAACCTGGCAAACACAAAAACAAGCGAACAACTCCAAATTTTCCAAACCCCGCCTACATCTGCTAGCATACTTTTATAGATTTACCGCTGCATTCAAAAGCAAAAAAACTTATGGACATAGGAACAGATACATTGGAAGCATTGCGAAAGGGCGATCAGCACGCATTGGCGCAGTTGTACGATCAATACGGGCCGGTGCTGTTCGGCGTGGCCCTCCGCATCACCTCCTCGGAGGAGCGGGCCGCTTTCGTGGTGCAGGAAACTTTCCGTAAAATCTGGAAAAATGCCAGTGCGTTCGACCCTGCCAGGGAACGGTTTTTTCATTGGGCGCTCCAATTTATGCAGGCGCTCGCCAAAGAATCCAAACGATCCGGCGAACAGCCCGCAGAGAAGTTCGACTTTGCAGCTTACCAGGCTGCCCATTTGCCGGAAGGCGGCGCCATCTCCATGGCCCAATTGGAAAAACAACTGGAAGACAAACACCGGAAAGTCCTGGAACTGGCTTTTTTCAACAATATGTCTGAACAGGAGATCGAGGAAACCATGAACATTCCTCTTGGGACCTTAAACACCCGTTTGCGCTTCGCACTGCGGGAACTGCGGAAAGTGCTGGAAGAACAGCAGCACTAACGGGTGCCTGCGTGAGGAATTGAAATAGCCACCACCCAAACTTTTATCAAAAAAAAACGCCAGGAGGTGTTGATTTTCTTAAAAATTGAAATAGACGCCTTGGAATAGAAGTCCCTTTAGGACTTGGTAACAAGCCAATCAGCCACCCCGCAATTAACCATTTGACAAAAAAATAAACATGGACAACCAATCATTCATATCATCAGGCATCCTGGAACGCTACGTGGCAGGACTGGCCTCGGCGGAAGACGAACAAGACATCCGGGATCTAATGGACAAGCACGTTGCTATCCGGGAAGAACTTGACAATATTTATTTGACCCTGGAAGCGTATGCCAGGGCCCATGCCGTCAGCCCCCCCGAGGCGTTGAAGCAGAAAACCCTGCAGGTACTGTCGGAATCCCCAAAGCCCAGCACGAAGGGAAAGGTGGCACCCACGCCAAAGGCTCCCGTGTCAGAGCGACCAAAGAACGAAAAAACCGCCATAAACTGGACTGCCACGATAGCTGCCCTGCTGGGGCTGGCATTGATTGGCGCCTGTGTGGGCATATTCCTGTTCATGTCGCAGGCCAACAAGGCCCGGCAGGAGCTGGGCGAGGTCCAGGGAGCTTTTGAGGAATATAAAAAAAATACAGCGGCAGAAATGGCCGCCCTGTCAGGAATCAAACAGGAATATGACGCCCTGCGCCACCCTGCCAACCGGCCCATCCTCCTAGCAGGCGTCAAATCCTTCAGCAGCCAGGCCTTTGCGGTAGTTTACTGGAACCCCGACAGCCAAACAGCTTTCCTGGACGTGAAAAACCTCCCGCCACCGCCAACAGGCAAGGCCTATCAGCTTTGGACCTCCGTGGACGGGAAGGGGCAGTTCCTGGCGACGATGGCTGCCAAAACCGCCAGTAAGACCCTCCAATCAATTCCCTTCATCGAAAAACCGCAGTCGTTTTATGCTACCCTGGAAGACGAGGGCCAAACGGCCGAACCTTCCCTCAAAAACGTGATCCTGTTTGGCCGGGTAGAGAAGATTTGACGGAAATTAAAAAAGTGGCTTACATTAGCCGCGCAGATTTACAATTTGCTTTTAGCTACGGTAATGGTTTTAAACATCCCCCTTCCAAATGATTGATCCAGTTCGTAAAACCATTTTTTAATAAAACTCAATTTCATTATGAAAGCAAATCAACTCATTTTTTCGGCTGTATTGGCAATTGGGCTGCTAACAGCATCAGTTACGGATGCCCAGACTCCTTTTACCCAAGGATCGAATGTGATCCATGCGGGCTTTGGCCTCGGAGGCTATGGATATAGCGTTTACAATGCCTGGCCGGCTGGCATCGTATCCTACGATCGTGGAATAGTGGACGACCTTGGCATAGGCAACCTTGGTATCGGCGGCGTTGTGGCCCTCAAGCACTATTCCTATAAAGATCTGGATGGCTTTACCTTCAATCGGGTTTTTGTAGGTGCCAGGGGAACTTATCATTTTCATTTTGTCAACTCCGACAAGCTGGATTTTTACGGTGGGGTAATGGCAGGGGCTTTCTTTTATTTCGGCGATTTTTATGGAAGTACCACCTATAACTCCGGGCCCTTCGGAAGCGCCTTGGCAGGCATAAACTACTGGTTCACGCCTGGTATCGGAGTATGGGCCGAAGCAGGGTATGGCATTGGCTTAATCAGTGGTGGCATTTCTTTCGGATTTGGTGGAAATTAAAACCAGATCCGGTCATACAAAAACAGGGCAGCAGGCAGGCAATTTGCAGGCCTGCTGCCTTGTTATTTTAAGGCTAGCAATGACGGTTTTATTGAAAAGAAAATTGAACTGAATGGAAAAACAGGCAGAAAAACACCTGAACACCTAAATACACAAACACTCAAAACCCCCTACCTTAGCCTTATGAAAACTCATCTAGTAGCACCATCTGTGCTGGCCGCCGATTTTACCCACCTGCAAAAGGAGTTTGACCTGGTAAACCGCAGCCGGGCCGACTGGTTTCATGTGGACATCATGGACGGGCGCTTCGTGCCCAACATCTCCTTCGGCATGTTCATCGTGGGATTTATGAAAAAAATGGCCCAAAAGCCGCTCGATGTCCACCTCATGATTGTCGAGCCGGAAAAGTACATCGAAGACTTCCGCCAGGCCGGGGCCGACGTCATCACCGTGCATTACGAAGCCTGCCCGCACCTGCACCGCACCCTGCAACAAATCAGGGAAACAGGTGCCAAAGCTGGCGTGGCCCTCAACCCCGCCACGCCCGTACACCTGCTGGAAGATATTCTGGAAGAAACTGACCTGGTGCTTGTCATGTCGGTCAACCCGGGCTTTGGCGGACAAAAGTTCATCTACCACGCCATCCCCAAAATCAGGAAATTGAAACAAATGATCATCGAGCAAAATGCAAAAACGCTCATCGAGGTGGACGGTGGGGTTGGTTTGCAAAACGCAGAAAAACTCCTGCAGGCCGGGGCCGACGTGCTCGTGGCGGGCAGCAGTATTTTCAAATCGGAAAACCCGGAAGAGACGATTGCCCGGTTGAAGGAAATAGGTGCACCGGCTTACTATGTTTAGCGGTGAGGGGTGAGAGCAGAGAAGCGTGTGGGCTTCGGGCACTGAAAAAATTGGGTTAAGGAAAACCCAACGGCAGGTGGCCGCATTTTCCAAAACGTTTTGCAACAAGCAGATCCAAATCCCTACATGCAGCAATATTTTTTAAAATTAAGCATTTCCATTTTTTCCCTCGTGCCAATACTGGCGATGGCACAGGCCCCCGTGAAACCAGCCAAAGTACCTGCCGACACAAGCGGCGACAAGTTCATCCACATCCGCTATGCCGACGAACTGCTGTACCTCGCCACCGGCAAGGACACCATACAGGAACTGAAAGGACATGTGGAACTCAACCAGGACACCGTCTTTCTCTTTTGCGACAGCGCCACCATTCTTAATAGCAAGGACATGACCGCCAGGGGCAACTTCATCCTGCAGCAGGGCGACTCCATGACCATCTTCTCCGACTCGGCAGAGTACAGCAGCCTCACCAAAATTGCCGACCTCTACGGCAACGTATCCCTGGTGAAAGGCCAGCAAAAACTCTTCACCGAACACCTGACCTACGATGTCAACTCCAAAATCGCTACCTACCTGACCGGCGCCACCCTCACCGATGATACTACCTACCTGACCAGTGTGCGGGGGTATTTTCATGCTAAAACCGACGACATTTTTTTCAAGGACAGTGTGGTGGTGGTCAGCCCGGACTTCTCGCTCCGCTCGGACACCCTGCAGTTCAATGCCGCTTCCAAGATCGTCACCTTCCTCGCCCCCACCATCATCGTGCAGGACACGGCCCGGATTTATACGGAGGCCGGCTTTTACGACATCAACCGCAAACTGGCAGAGTTTACCAAAAACCCTCAATACGTGAAGGGCGAACAGCGGGCCTGGGCCGAAGTGATGCGCTACGACGGCAACCTGGAGGAAGTGACCCTGCTCCGGGACGCCCACTTTGAGGATACGGCCACCGTGGCCTCTGCCAACCGCATCCGCTACAACGAGCGCACGGAGGTCACCATCCTGGAGGGCAACGCCTTTATCCGGGACCAGGACCGCACCATCACGGGCGACACCGTCACCTACGACGGCCGCAACGAAACCTACGCTACCCGTGGCCGCTCGCACATCGTGGACGGTACGCAGGTGCTCGACGCCGACCTGGTGGACTACGACAAGGAAAAAGAACTGGGCACGGCGACCGGCAACGTTCTCTGGCGGGATACCAGCGAGCAGCTCACCGTCGTATGTGATTTTGCCGAACACTCCAAAAAGAAAAACTACCTGAAAGCCAGCGGCGGCAGGGGAGGGCGGCCCCTGCTCATCAAGATGATTGATGGCGACTCGCTGTTCGTGACCGCCGACACGCTGGTCTCCCTGAAACCAGAGGATGCGGTTAAACGTGCGGCAATCGATTCGACGGAAGTGGAGGCAAAGGGCAAGCCCATGATGGGCGATTCGCTAACGCTGGATTCGCTGGCGCCTGTTCATAAAGGGCTGCTAAAGGATTTTTTCCCTGATGGATTGGAAGCCCAACGTGATTCATCGGAAAATTTGCCGATGGACACAGCCAAGGCAGAGCTGCCGATGAATAGCACAGCATTTCAAAGGCCGGAACAGCCGGTTGGACCAACCGATACCCTTGTTTGGGAAAAACCAGCACCTGTCTTCCAGCCGGTCCCGCCTTTGCCGGGCGACACTTTACCAGGCCAGTTGGTAGAACCGGGCGATACGATTGCTACCCCACTTTTGGACTTGTTGGAGGAAACCACAGCACTACAAAGCAGCCCGGCCGACGCTGTTTCGGCCCCTTTGCCGGATTCGATTGATTTGTTTGTGCCCCCTGCCCATGCTCCGATAGTCAAAAAGAAAAAGGAAGAACCCCGCCTCATCCTTGCCTACCACGACGTGCGCATTTTCAAGAGCGACCTGCAGGCCACCTGCGATTCCATGTCGTACAGCACGGTGGACTCGATGTTCCGGCTTTTTACAAATCCTATCATCTGGTCGGACACCTCGCAGTTCACCGCCGACACGGTGCGCATCCAACTGGCCAACGACCAGATTGACCGCATTTACCTGCGACAGAATTCTTTCATCATCAACTCTCCCGACGAGGTGTTTTTCAACCAAATCAAGGGCAAGCACAGTACGGCGTTTTTTGAGGATGGCGAACTAAGGCGGGTCAGGGTGGAGGGCAATGCAGAGTCCGTCTATTACGCCCTGGACGACGAGGATGCCTACATCGGGGTGAACAAGACCTTGTGCAGCGAAATGCTGATTTTTTTTGGCGACAACGAGGTGGAGGGCATCCGCTTTTATACCCAGCCCAATGCTACGCTGTTCCCCATGAAAGGGACGGACCATGCGGGCCTGCAGATGGAGGGCTTCCATTGGCAGGTGGAAAAACGGCCGGCCACAGTGGAGGATTTGTTTGTGCCAAAGCAAAAAAGTGAACCTAAAGTGGAGGAAGAAGAAGAAGAAGTAGAAACGCCCAAACCGGATGGCGAAATTGAAAATCCTGCATCGGGAAAATAATGAAAATTATTGTTAGCGCCAGGCCACTTTCAAGGCATACTTACTTCCACCCAAACACCCAACGCAACAGTATAGCCCCAAAACTCACTTCACCCTTCCCAGGCGCAGCGATTTCAGCATCCAGTCCGGCAGCGGTTTGTCCAACTGGCGTTTGCGCAGGTCGAGCTTCCAGCCCAGTTTTTTGATCAGGTGCATTTTGTGCGTCTCCACGAATTCTATCAGTGTGCCGTCCGGGTCTTCGATGTAGCTGAAATGGCCGGCGGCGTCGCCCATGTCGAAGGAGTCGCTGCTGTCCACGGTAAAGGGGCATCCGTGCTCTTCGCAAAGCGCCTTCATGGAGGCCATGCCGGTGATGTCGAAGCAGAGGTGGATGTAGCCGGGGTCGCCCCAGTAGCGGCCCTCGAATATCTTGCGGGGGGTGCGGTTGGTAGCCTGCACCAGTTCGATTTCGTTGTTGCTGAAGAACCTGGAAAATGCGCCTTTGCGGGGTTCGGTATGACGCAGCAATACCCGGCGGAAACGGCCGTCGCCGCCCGGCAGGCAGGTAAGGTCGGGGAAGATGCCCGATTTGTCGAACACCACCTCATCGAAACCCAGCACGCCCCGGTAGAAATGCACGGAGGCGTCCATATCGGAGACGCCGATGGTGCAGCCGACCACGCCGCCCATGGAAAACTTGCCGGGTTGGAACCAATGGCCGCTTTCCACCACTTCCACCACGTTGCCATGCAGGTCTTGCAGGAAAAAGTGCTCCTGGCCCGCAGGGTTTTGTGAAATATCGCCCAAAAGCCCTACCTCTTTTCCTGCCAGGAAAGCATGGGCCGCCTGGATATCGGATGATTTTATTTTGGAAACGTAGATACCCAGATCGCCCACTTGCAGTTGGAAGTCAACAGGCTGCGGTGTGCGCTCCGTGTACTGCCATATTTCGAGGCCGCCGCCGCCCCGGAGGTTGATCGCCAGAATAGCGTGGCGCTTCTGGGGCTGCCCCCCAGTGTAGGGTAGCATCAAGCCTGCCTCGGCCGCTTCGTTGAAAACGGGTACATCGAAGCCGAAATGCTCCCGGTACCAGCGCCAGGTTTCGTGGACGTCGGTGTTGCCCAGCCCGATTTGCTGGATGCCTGAAATATAGTGCCTGCCTTTTGTCATTTACAGCGTATTAGTTTTTGACGTTCTATTTTTTGGAAAAAGGAGCGCAAAGTTGCTAAATAAACCCGGGATTTTGGCAACTGGGCGGGGCATGCGATCCTGCAGGCCCGTTTGATTGGTCGGGTGTGGCGGGCATTTTAGGTAAAACTTTGGTCAGGTCCGTCCAAATTCCACCCCCGCAAAAAGCAGGGCCATTTCTTATTTCCTCTCCAACTTGTTTACTTTGCACCCTTGCACCAGCAGGTGTACGAAAATGACAAACCGCCCAAACAGCAGTATGAAACAAACCATCCGGCTTTTCTTCCCCTGTATCTGCCTGGCGTTGCTCCCGGTTTTGTCATGGGGCCAGTGCGATCCCTACTTCAACCCGCCCCTCAGCCCCCGCACCGCCAGCTACGACATTTCCCTGGCGCTCGACACCGGCGCCAAAATCATAAAGGCCAGTGAGACGCTCACCTGGATCAACGCATCGCCCGACACGTTGCGGGAGATGCGTTTCTACATGTACCTCAATGCGTTCAAAAATTCGGAATCCACTTTCCTGAAAGGAGCTACCGAGATTTTCGGACAGGATTTCACCCGCCGCAACGCCGGCGAATGGGGATGGATCAACGTGGACAGCATCGGGCGGCAGGGCGGCCGGGAACTGACTCCCGGCATCCGCTACATACAGCCCGACGACGGCAACCCGCAGGATCAGTCCGTGCTGCAAGTGCCGCTGGACCGGCCGCTGCCGCCCGGCGACACCCTCGTGCTGCACCTGAAGTTCACCGCCAAAATGCCGAAAATCATTGCCCGTGCCGGGTACAGCAAGGATGACTATTTCATGTTCACCCACTGGTTTCCTCAGGCGGGCGTTTACCAGGTCAACCTGGACGGCCAATGGGGCTGGAACTGCCACCAGTTCCACCGCATGACGGAGTTCTTCGCCGACTTCGGCTCCTATGACGTAAAAATCACGGCTGCCAAACGCCTGGTGACAGGCGCTTCCGGCTGCCTGGTAGGGGAACAGGAGAACGGCGACGGTACCGTCACCCGCCACTACCATGCGGACGACGTGATCGACTTCGCCTGGGTGGCCTATCCCTATTTTGAAATTTATGAGGAAAAATGGGAGCACGTCAACATCCGCCTCCTGATACCGCCGGAGCACTGCATGATGGCCGAACGGTATATCGGGGTCATCAAACATTCGTTGAGCTACCTGACCGAACACGTGGGCCGCTACCCGTACCCCACCATCACCATCGTGGATCCGCCCATGCACGCCCTGCGATCCGGCCTGATGGAGTACCCGACGCTCATCACGGCAGGCTCGTTTTACAACACCCCCATTTGTTTCCACAATTCGGAGGCCTTGGCGGCGCACGAGTTTGCCCACCAGTATTTTATGGCCATGGTGGCTTCCAACGAGAAGGAAGAGGCCTGGCTGGACGAGGGCTTTGTCACCTGGTTCGAAGACCGCATCGTGGACGATGCCTTTGGGCAAAAACGTTCGTTGGTGGATCTGTTCGGCTACCGCTACGACAGCCAGGAACTAAGCCGCCTGGAATACACGGGCATGAAAAACCCCAAGGCGGGTATCATCGCCCGGCCAAGCTGGGAGTTCGCCGAGGCGAGGAAGGAACTCATTTACAGCAAAACGGCCACTTCCCTGGAAACCCTCCGCAACCTGGCCGGCGAGGAGGTGATGGACAAGATCATCAAGGCCTATTTCGAGCGCTGGAAGTTCCGCCACCCGAAAGGTACCGACTTCCTGGCCGTGCTGGAAGAGGTGGGCAAGCGGGAACTGGGCGAAGCGGAAGGCGGCAGGATACTCGCTATTTTTAAAGAATGCCTTTATACGACAGATATTTGCGATTATTTGGTGAGCGATATTGTCATCAACAAAATATCAACCCCCACGGGCCTTTTCGACGCTGCCAATGGCGGGCATGTTTTTGAAAAAGGTAAAACGACGGATCAATATCATTCAGAAGTCGTCTTGTACCGAAAAGGCGATATGATATTCGCACAGGAGGTCGAAATTGTTTTTGACAATGGTGAAAAAATAACGGAGCAATGGGACGGCACCGATCGCCGGAAAGTATTCGAATATGAGGGCTACCGCCGGGTCGTCTCTGCCCATATTGACCCGCAACAAAAAATATTGCTCGACCTCGACCTGAACAACAACAGCCTGACCCTGGAGCCCAAAACATCGCCATTGCTCAGGTACGCCACCCGTGCGGTATATTGGATACAGAATATTTTGCAGACGCTAAGCTTTATTTGTTAATTGGTAAATTGGTGAATTAGGCGGTACTAGTTCATCAATTTACCAATTTACCAATTCACATGGTAGAATTTTTCAAAACAGGCATACTCACTGGCTTCCGCCAATGGCGCATAGCGCTGATGGTGTACGGTTTCCAGTTGCTGCTGGCGGCCACGCTGGGGGTGCAGGTGTTCCATGTGCTGGAGGCGAGCATTGGTAATTCGCTGGAGTTGGACAAGCTGCTCGGCAACTACGACCACACCGTCATCAGCGATTTGTTCAATGTGCACGGGGCTTCCATTTCGCCACTGTTGGGGCAGTTGCGGTGGCTGGTGCTGATTTATTTTGTGTTCAGCATTTTCATCAACGGGGGCCTCCTGTATGCTGTCGTTCACGACAAAAGAAGTGGGTTGGCGTTCTGGAAAGGCGGCGCATTGTATTATTTCCGTTTTTTGAGATTGGGCTTATTTTTTCTTTTAATAACCGGTATCATATCCGCCCTTATATGGCTTCCGTTTTTGGGTTTTTTCATGAATTCTGTTGAATATTTTTCGTCGGAGAAAATATCCGTCTGGCTGCTGTGCACAGTGCTGTCTTTATATTTGTTGATATTGGGGTTTTTATTTGTCTGGTCGCTGGTGGCCCGTATTAAGATAATTGGGGAAAACAGCCGGATCTGGCCAGCCATCAAAAGCGGCCTTGGCTGGGCGTTGCGGCGCTATTTTCCATCCACGCTATTGGTCGTGCTGTTTTTTGGGCTGCACATATTGCTGTTCTTTTTTTATTGGATGGTGTACGATTCGAGCCTTGCTTCCATTTTTTGGCTCGTGTTTTTTGTGCTGGTACAGCAAGGGGTGGCTTTTCTGCGGGTGCTGGTGCGGGTGATGGTGTTTGGGGGGGTAAGGGCTCTATATGCACCTGCCGGGGGCATACAGGGCGACCAGAAACCTCCATCCGGGTAGGAAGAGTGTTTTGCCTGTCCGTTGTCCCACTTGAGTTTTTAATAAATTTAGGAATTGAAGTGTTTTGTTTTGGTTTACGGGAGAGGGATTTTATAAAAATTACTTTCCATGTCACTCATCTCCCCGAAACCCCAGCTGCTCCATCTTCACCACCTCCACCGACGGAAACCCGTATTCCTCCACCACCCGGCCCTCGATGCAATAAATGGTGCTACCAACGAAGAATTAGAGTCATTTTACCGAATCTGATTATCTTGCCAAGTGGAACCATTTGATTATCCAATAACCTCACCCACCTCATGGAATTCATCGTCGGCATACTCGGTAACCTTGTCGCTGAAATCATCTCAGGAACAGGCCAGTTGCTTTTTAGCGACCTCACGGACAACCCTAAATGGAAAGCCTGGAAAGCTGAACACCACCTTACAAAAAACGACAGTGATTTCCTCGACCGCTACGGCGAGGCATTGGTGCTGTTGAAACAAGCCGGCAAACCCAAAATCCTGCTGAATCTTTTTGCCCAACAAAATGTCGTTGAAGTCATCCACGCCCATTGGTATGGGACCATTGAAGAGAAGGACTTTGAGGAAAAGTTCGACGACCTGGCAAAGTGGTTCACGCTCGATAAGCAACTGGAGAAATTTTCCAGCGCCAAAGAAGTTTTTATCTTTTTGACAAAATTTAGTGAAGCCGTTCACGCCAACCGCACAGCAGGCGAAGCGGAGAACCACCAACGACTGGTGCGGATTGAAAACTTAATCGAGGAATTTTGTGCCACCCGCCAACTCGAACGCACCGACCTCTACGACAAACTTTTCATTTTTTGCAATGCTGCCGACCGCCCCTGGGTGGAAAAGGAACTTGTCCAACAACTGGAAACAGGGGGGCTTCAAGTTCACCTCGATTTCCGGGAGTATCGCCCCGGCGACTACTCCGGCTGGAGCCAGAAAGTCATGGCTGCCCGCATGACGATGCCGGTTTTTTCCAAAAACTTTGGCAAAACAGAAAAATGGCTGCTCAGCGGATACCTCAACGAGTTTGATAAAAACAAACTCCTCCCCCTCCGCCTCGACACCACCGAAGTCTTCGGGGAGTTCGACCATTTCATTGACCTTTCCGCCTCCGCCGATGCTTCGCTGAAAGCGCTCGTCCAGCAACTAACCAGCGAGTTCGGCATAGCCCCCGCCCGCCCTGTTTACCCGCCGCTGGACGAAAAATACGTGGACGTCAACGCCCTGCCGCACCGGGGCGCATCCGACCACCTCTTCGGCAGGCAAGCGGAACTCAAATTGCTCGACGAAGCCTGGGACGGCCCCGGCACCCACGTCATCACCTTCGTGGCGCAGGGCGGGGTAGGCAAGTCGGCGCTCATCAGCCGCTGGGTGGCGGACATGGCGAAAGACAATTATCGGGGTGCTACCCGTGTGCTCGCCACCTCCTTCTACAGCCAGGGCACCACTGGCCGCATCGCCTCCTCCGACCTGTGGATGAACCAGGCGCTGCGCTGGTTCGGCGAAACGGAATACGACACCCGCTCCCCCTGGGACAAGGGCAAGCGCCTCGCCCAACTCGTCAACGAGCACCGCACCCTGCTCCTGTTAGATGGTCTCGAACCCATGCAGGAGGGCGGGCAGGTAGGCAAGGGCACTGTGAAAGACCCGGCGCTCAACACACTCGTCCGCCAATTGGCGAGGCGCAACCGGGGGCTTTGCATTATTACCACGAGGGAGGCGCTGGGCAGCTTCGAGCGGTTTGAAAAAAACATGCGCTCAATAAACCTTGAAACCATTTCCAACGACTCAGGCGTACATATCCTCCGATTTGCCGGGCGGAAGGGCATCAGTGGCTCAGACAGCGAACTGGCTGCCGCTGTGCAAGCCTTTGGCAATCATGCTTTCGCCATTAACCTGTTGGGAAACTACCTTTATTCTTTGCCCGGTCATTCGATAGCACCATATAAGGATATTCCCGACCTGCTGGATGTGTCCATCGAAAAAGGCAAACATTCCCGCCGGGTCATCGCTGTATTGGCTAAAAAACTGGTGAAAGATGGCAAGCACGAGGCATCAAAGCTGCTGGAATCATTGGGCTTTTTTGACCGCCCTGTGTCTAAGGAAGTCTTAAAGGTCATCGCTGATTTCGATGACCTTTCAGAAGCCATCGCAGAACTTCGGGAGCGTAAGTTGGTCTATCCGAGATTGGAGCATGCGCAGGATATGGTGGATTGTCATCCATTAGTACGTGAGCATTCTGAGGAAGTGCTGCAAGAGGAGCAGATAGGACGATGGCAAGAAGGAAATGAGAAGCTATACCGCTATTACTCTGCCTTACCAGAAAAACTATTTGGGAAATATTTGCCAGATACGTTGGAGGAAATGGAGCCGTTGTTTCGGGCGGTGATGCACGGGTGTCGGTCAGGTTTACATTATTTTACCTTTTATTCTCTATACCTTGAAAGGATATCCAGAGCAGAAGGATTTTTATTTCGAGTACTTGGAGCCATTAATAGTGAAATACATCTTATATCATACTTTTTTGATAAAAAAACATTGCAACCAAGTAATTTTTTGAACTTAAAACAGCAATCAGAAATAATTGGAATCTTTGGTTTTCTTCTTTTGGCTAATGGGCAATTTATAGAGGCCTTAAAATTTTTAAAACATAGTCTTACGTCAGAACTTGAATCAAATCGTCTTGTGAATGCTTCGACCATATTGGCAAATATTTGTGAGATTCAACTTATAAAAGGCGAATTACATAATGCAATCAAAAATGCTTTATGGAGAATAAAGTCTGCTGGAGCAAGTGGTAATGAATATGAAATTCAGTTAAGTTACTGTGGATATGCTGATATCCTACATGCAATAGGTGATTTTGAAAACGCAATTATTAATTACTCAAATGCTGAAAAAAAGCAACAGGCTATACAACCAAAATATAAATATCTCCGTGGTGTTTCGGGTTGCAGGTTTTGTGATCTGTTATTTGAATTAGACAAAGAAAATGAAGCAATTGAAAGAATTAGTAAGTGGCCAGAATGGTGTGTGAATTCAGACGGGTTATTGAACAATTCTATGGAACTTCTTTCTCAAGCTAAAGCATGTTTTGTTCAAAATAGCAATAAAAGCAATAACCATAATCATCGAAAAATTCAATCACTATTGAATGAAGCATTGGATGGGTTGCGCAATTCTGGAAGTTTTAGCGATCTTCCCCTAGGCCTCCTCGCCCGCGCCGCCTACCACCGCCTCACCCAAAACTACCCCGCCGCCCTCGAAGACCTCGAAGAAGTCCTCGACATCGCCGAACCGAGCGGGATGCGGCTCCACCTCACCGACTACCACCTCGAAATGGCACGGCTCTGCCTCGCCATGAGCGAAGAGCAGCCGGAAAAACTGGCAGAGGCAAAGGAGCACACCGAACTGGCAGCGCAATTGGTGGAAGACACCGGGTATCACCGGCGGGATGGGGAATTGGCGGAGTTGAAGAAAGCATTGAGGATGGAATAGGTAATAGTACAAACCATTTTGTTTCAAATTTTCGTGCAATCAACAAGTTAGGTGAGTACCTTTGTAGTTTCAGAATCTTCATCATCAAACACCTGCATCATGGCCAATGCCAGTCAAATCGTATCGCTGATTCACTCCCACTTCGCCAGTGAGGATGAGCGGTTTTCCACGCTGGCCTTGCAGATAGCAGCGCATGAGGCAAGGCTTGGGCACACCTCCACTGCTCAGCAGATTCGGGAGATAATCGAAAAGGAGAAGTCCAGCAAAGCCAAGTTGAAGGTCATCAAAATCCATTCGGATTTAGGTGATTTGATTTATGAAACCACACCTAAAAACAGGCTCAACCAACTCGTACTGCCCGATGAATTAAAGTTGCGCATTGAGAGGATTTTGAAGGAGTACCGCCAGCGGGGCAAGCTGCAAAAGCATGGGCTATCGCACCGCAGGAAGATATTGTTGGTTGGCCCTCCGGGTACTGGTAAAAGCATGACCGCTGCCACTATCGCAGGAGAATTGCACCTGCCGCTCTATTCAGTGCAGATGGACAAAATCGTCACGAAATATCTTGGAGAGACCAGTGCCAAACTCCGTCAGATATTTGATTTCATCGAAGCGCAGAAAGGTGTTTTTCTGTTCGATGAATTCGACGCCATCGGCACCGAGCGCTCCAAAGAAAACGAAGTGGGCGAAATGCGCAGGGTGCTCAATTCCCTGCTTCAATTCATGGAAGCCAGCAATTCCGAAAGTTTAATCATCGCCGCCACCAATAACATTTCACTCCTGGACAAGGCATTGTTCCGGCGCTTTGAGGATATTTTGTACTACCAATTACCCAGTCCGCAAGAAGCTATTTTATTGATTAAAAACCGGTTAGGCAGTTTTGGCAAGGGACTTAAATTGAATGGCCTCGAAAAAGAGGTTTCAGGGCTTAGCCATGCTCAACTCACCCAAGCCAGCGACGACGCCATTAAGGAATCTATACTGAACGATATGGACAGCGTGGATTATGAAATTTTGATAAACTGCTTGCGAGAAAAAAAGCACATTAACCACTGACAATAAATGCCGGAAAACATTAACCCCCTGATATTTTTGACCGAACCGCCGCTGCGCAAAGCTTATACTTCTCCCCAAAGTGGTGGTGGCAAAGTGCGATTGCCGTTTCGTAACCGAGCCAGTCACAGCCAAAGACTTATCCAGAGCCTTACCGATGCTTTTAGCGCTGCATCCTCGGAAATCACCGAAAGATTGGCCATAGCCAAGCCTTCTCGAGAAGGCATTTATATTGTTTTTGAAAGCCATCCTGGGCTGGAACTTATCACAAAAAGCCTTGAAGCCGCCCGTAGCGGTATTAGGCTATTGAACGTCAGCGAACGGCAAGTCAATGGGAAAATCATAAAGACGGCAACAGTTTATATCCCAAAAGGAAAGGAGCCATATTTCATCAATAAACTGGAACAGTATGCGAAGGAAGACATTGTAAACGATAAAGGGGAAAGCAAACCGAAGAATGACCAACTTGTCAGGAGTATTGAGAACATAAAGTTGGCAGTCGTCGAATCGTTTTGGCAAAGCAACCTGGATTTAATGCCGAATGATGGGGTTGTTTGGTGCGAAGCATGGCTAAGAGTAGAGGAAAAAGCCAATATCGATGACATTCTTGAAGCGTTTGATAAGGTTTGCCAATCGCTGAAAATACAAGTTAAAGGCAATCAATTACTCCGCTTCCCGGAACGGGCGGTCGTACTGATAGAAGCCAATAAAGAACAATTAGGCGAATTGGTTGCCTCCACGGATTATCTGGCCGAACTAAGGCGGGCGCAGGAAACTGCAAGATTTTGGATGAACCTTAAACCATTCGAGCAGGCAGAATGGGTGCAGGAACTGCTGGGCAGGATGCAGGTCAAAGCCTCCGATGTCTCCATCTGTATTCTCGATACAGGCATCAACAATGGGCATCCCTTAATTCAACCCGTTTTGGACGACCGGGATTGTCATACTTATTTGTCAGATTGGAGAGTGAACGACCATGATGGGCATGGTACATTGATGGCGGGATTGGCTACTTTTTTTGATTTGGAAAAACACCTTGCCCATTCGCTTCCGGTAATCATTGAGCATAGGTTGGAATCTGTGAAAGTGTTGCCGCCCACAGGTGCAAATGACCCCGACTTGTATGGCGACATTACTAAACAAGCGGTCAGCCTTGCGGAAATTCAATCGCCGGAGCGAAGGAGGGTCGTAGCCATGGCCGTTGGTTCGACCATTGACACTGGCACTGGAAAGCCGTCTTCATGGTCGGGTGCTGTTGACCAATTGGCCTTTGGCACGGATGAGGAGCAGGTAAAAAGGCTCGTTTTGGTTTCGGCAGGAAACACGGATGAAAGCGAGTTGAATAAATATCCCGATGCTACTCAAAGTACTTCAGTGGAGTCGCCCGGACAATCCTGGAATGCACTAACCGTTGGAGCATTCACAGAGAAAACTCAACTGACGAACCCTTCTTTCTCAAATTGGACTGTTCTTGCACCAATTGGCGGAATTTCGCCCTTTAGTACTACCTCTTTGATTTGGGACAATAAATGGCCTGTCAAGCCCGACGTGGTTTTTGAAGGCGGCAATGCAATGGTTGACGAATATAATTTCGCCTCGGAATGTGATGATTTATCCCTGCTTTCCACGCACTACCAACCACAGGCACAATCATTTTTTACCTTTAACAAGACGAGCGCTGCTACTGCCCAAGCGTCATGGTTTGCTGCGCAGATAATGAAGTCATATCCCGATGCTTGGCCCGAGACAGTTCGTGCACTAATGGTTCATTCAGCCGAGTGGACGGATGCCATGAAGTCGCAATTTCATTCAGACAAGAAAGGAAAAAATTATCGGGAAATCCTGCGCACCTGCGGCTATGGGACGCCTAATTTGCAAAAAGCGACAAGTTGTCTTGATAATTCTTTGACACTGGTAGCCCAGGAACGCATTCAGCCATTCAGGAAAAAAGAATCAAGATACGTGACAAATGAAATGCATTTGTACCAACTGCCTTGGCCAACAGATGTCCTGCGGGGGCTTGGAGAGATGCAAGTAGTTTTGAGAATAACGCTATCCTATTTCATTGACCCAAGTCCCGGCGAGATTGGTTGGAAGGATAAATATCGCTACCCCTCCCATGGCTTACGGTTTGACATGAATACGCCAAGAGAAGATAGTGATTCGTTTATTCGAAGAATAAATGCAGCAATACAGGCGGAAGAAGATAGTTTTAGAGAATCCTCTGCCAATGTTAGTGGCAGGTGGATGTTGGGGACGCAAAACCGCAATCTCGGCTCTATTCATTCTGATTTTTGGGAGGGCACAGCCGCCGATTTGGCGGAGAGCAATTTAGTAGCTATCTATCCAACAGTTGGCTGGTGGCGAGAACGTCACCATTTAGGCAAGTGGGATTCTTGGACTCGCTATTCGCTCATTATTTCATTGGAGACAGCAGACCAAACAGTGCCGATTTATGAGACGGTGGTGAGCTTGATTAGTACGAAGGTGTCGGTACAAGTGAGTTAGCTTGATTCTACAATCCAAAAGTCCTTGACATTCTCCCGGCTTAAGCACTCGTAACTGGTTTCATGATAAGTATCCAGCCAAGTTTAAACCGTTTTCCCTTTTTTATCGCTTTGCTTGAATTATTACGGTTGACCGTAACAATTAAAGCTGATTCCTGCGGCCAACCGCAGGAATTAAAGCTGAAACCTACTCCCCGTACCGCCCATCCACTCGAAATGCCAGCCGTTCCATCTTCACCACCTCCACGCTCGGAAAACCATATTCCTCTGCCACCTTGCCCGTGATCTTGTAAACCCCCTTGCCCCGGAAAGGTGCCATTTTCAGGAAATTCGGGAAGTGCGTGGTGTCGAAAAAGTGCCCCTCCTCGTCCAGCCAGGTGCCGAAGCACATCAGGTCGTTCTTCACCGTGCGCACGTCTTTTTTGCAGACGTAGTAGCCGAGCAGGTTCACCATTTTGCCGGTGTATTGGGGCAGGTTTTTGGCTAAAATACAATCGTAGTGGTTGTTTTCCACCAATAGCTCAAAAGGCGGGCGGAGCGCAAAGCCCAGCAGTTCTATTTCATCAAAAGCCTGATCGTCCTGGCCTTCGGCCAGGTTGGGCAGGGAAAAATGCTCGTGTGTATCTTCAAAAAGCAGCCCTGTGCCGTTGGTCGTGCCGTTGTGGATTTTCGGGTTGAACACTGCATTTTTCTCCCACATCAGCTCGTACTTGTTCAGCCCCGTGAAGCGGAAAGCGCCGATGCGGATGAGCAGTTCCAGTTGCTCGGCCCCGATGTCCACCCGGTTCACGAAGTCGGCCAGGCTGCGGAAGGGGCCGCCCACCGTGCGCTGGTGCACGATGCGGTGCGCCACCTTTTGCTCCATGCCCCGCAGGTGTACGAAGCCGATGAAGATGTCCCGTCCCTCGATGTTGGTGAGCCACAGGCTGCGGTTCACGCAGGGCGCATGGATGGTGGCCCCGGCCATACGGGCCTCGTGGAAGTAGTACTCCGTTTTATAAAACCCGCCAAAATTGTTGATGACGGCCACCATGAACTCCAGCGGGAAGTAGGCTTTCAGGTACAGGCTCTGGAAGCTCTCCACGGCAAAGCTGGCCGAGTGCGCCTTGCAGAACGAGTAGCCCGCAAAACTCTTGATCTGCCGCCAGACCTCTGCCGCCAGTTCGTCCGGGTGGCCGAGTTGTTTGCAGTTGGTGAAATACTTGCGCTCCAGGTTTTTGTACTGCTCCGTGTCCGCTTTTTTGCCGTTCATCACCCGGCGCAGCACGTCGCTCTCGCCCAGGCCGAGGCCGGCGAAGTGGTGCAGTATTTTTATCACGTCCTCCTGATAGACCATCACCCCGAAGGTCTCGCCGAGGTGTTCCTTGAAAACGGGGTGCAGGTAAAAGGTTTCGGGTTTTACGATTTCGGTTTTACGATTTACGATTGGTGTGCCATTAGGCCCCAATCGTAAATCGTTATTCGTAAATCGTGAATGAAATCGCCGGATGTACTCTTTCATCATGCCCGACTGCGCCACCCCCGGCCGGATGATGCTGCTGGCCGCCACCAGGTGGATGTATTCCTCGCAGCGCAATTTTTTCAGCAGCCCCCGCATGGCGGGCGACTCCACGTAGAAGCAGCCGATGCATTGGCCGGAGCGCAGTTGTGCCTTCACCCGTGCGTCCTGCTTGATGGCCGTGATGTCGTGGATGTCAACAGCCTTGCCCTGGTTGCGCTTCACCAGGTCCACGGCGTCCTTCACGTGTCCCAGCCCCCGCTGGCTGAGGATGTCGAGTTTGTGGAAGCCGAGTTCCTCGCCGTGGTACATGTCGAAATGGGTGACGGGGAAGCCCTTCGGCATCATCTGGAGCGCCGTGTGGCAGGCCAGTGGTTTTTCAGCAATCAAAATGCCGCCCGCATGGATGGAGAGGTAGTTGGGGAAGCCGTGGAGGCGACGGGCATATTTCAGGATTTCCGATTGAAGATGGACGGGGGACGGTTTTTCAGCGGTTGACGGCGGACGGTTGACGATGGACGGTAGGCTCGCCGCCTGCTGTCCCCCGTCCCCCGTCAACCGCCCTCCGTCCTCCTCCTTCCAATACCGCACATCCCGGGTACCCGTCAGCGTCAGCACATCGTCAATGAAGGTATCGATTTCCGCCTTCGGCAAACCATAGACCTTGCCCAGTTCCCGCACGGCGGCGTTGAACTGGAAGGTGCTGTAAGTGGCCAGCAGGGCAGTGTGTTCCTTGCCATATCTTTTAAAAATGTAGTCCGTCACATCGTCCCGTTCGTCCCAGGAAAAGTCGAGGTCGAAGTCGGGGGGCGAAGTGCGGTGGGGGTTGATGAAGCGCTCGAAGTAGAGGTCGAGCTCCAGGGGGTCCACGTCAGTGATGCGCAGGCAGAATGCCACGATGGAATTGGCGCCGCTGCCCCGTCCGACGTGGTGCACGCCCACGCTGTGCGCATACCGGATCACGTCCCAGGCGATGAGGAAGTAGGCCCCGAAATCCATCTGCTGAATGATGGCCAGTTCCTTTTCGATGCGCTGCATGGCCTTTCGGTGCAGGGTGGGGTCGTGTTCGTGGTATCGGCTTTTCACGCCCGTGAGCGCCAGTTTTTTGAGCAGGGCCATGTCGCCGTCCTTGCTGCCGGTGAAGGTACGGCGGTTCACCCGGTCGCCTGTTTCCAGTTCGATGTGGCAGCTATCTACCAGCCGTTTCGTGTTTTCGATGATGCCGGGATAGACTTTGTAAAAATCCAGCAGCACTTCGGGCGGGTGCAGGCGCTCGGTCTTTTTGGCCACCGATTTGGGGTCGAGGCGGCTGAGGAGTTCGTTCTGGTCAATGGCCCGGAGGATGCGGTGCAGTTCGTAGCCCTCGTCGTCGAGGAAGGTGGCGGGGCTGAACATGAGCAGCTTTTTGGGAAAATGGCGCACCTCGGCGGAGAACAGGCGGTGGACATGCTCGGGGCGGATGCCGAGGTACTCGTAGTCTTTGAACTGGTCAATGGGCTTGACCAGCTTTGGATAAATAATAATGAATGATGAATGATGAATGATGAACGAGGGATCGAACACTTCGGGAAGGGACTTGCCGGCCAGGGAGAAGTGGGTGAGGTAGCGGTTGAGTTCGGCGAAGCCTTCTGCGTTGCGGGCGATACCGACATAGCGGCGTTCGCCTTCCTTCGTGCGGAAGTCAATGCCGACGAGGGGCTTGATGCCCGCCTCGGTGCAGCGCTTGATGAATTCGCCGGTACAGGAGGTGTTGTTGATGTCCGTTAACGCCAGGGTGGTGATGCCCCAGCGCTTGGCCGCCTGTACGAGATTTTCGGGCGACAGCGTGCCGTAGCGCAGGCTGAAATGGGAGTGGCAGTTGAGGTACATCGCCGGGTTTTGCCGAGTGTTTCATTTGGAGACGTGAGGGGTGAGAAGTGAGATGCGAGGCCACGCAGTGTTGGCTTGGTTGCTTACTCATTGCTGTCCCCATTCACGTCTCCGATAGTAATTTTCCCTTCTGTTGTTGGGCAAAGTGTGGCGAGTGTGCAGTTTGAAACTATTTGGTTTAAAGTGCAAAGATTGGATAATTTTTGAAAACATTTGTTTTAAAAATGAGGTAGCATTTATTTTAGGGGGAACTGGGCTGGCGGGTATTTGATTTTAACTACTTTTGTATCAGGCAATTAAAAGACAGGCGACGATGATAAAATCTTTGGAAATAGAAAATTTCAAGAGTATCCAGCACCAACGGGTGGAGTTGGAAAACCTGAACGTGCTGATCGGGCCGAACGGGGCGGGGAAGAGCAATTTTGTGAGCTTGTTTAGATTTTTGGAGCGGACAAGCGAAGGAAATCTGGAAGAATATATTTTCAATTCAGGAGGAATAAATCATTTCCTTTTTAAAGGGTACAAAGAAAGCGGTTCGATAAATGCCAAGCTTATTTTCATGGAAGATAAAAATGCGACAACGCTTCACTTGTATCAATTTATGCTCATTTCAGATGGAGAAACATATCAGTTTAAGCATGAGGGTGCCAGCTACTCTGATTATAATAATTCGCTAAACGATTCGATTTGGTCGCTTCAAACTTTTGGTGGCAAAGAATCCATTTTGAAATCAACTGCATTCAACTCAAAGTATGAAAGACAAAAGAAAACTGCTCGTGAAGTTTATGATCTCTTACAGGAAATTAAAATCTACCACTTCCACGACACCAGCGACAACGCCCAACTCAAGCTCCCCCAGCCCATTGACGATGTTTACCACTTCAAGCCCGAAGGCGAAAACCTCGCCCCCTTCCTGCTGCTGTTGAAAGAACGCCACTTCGACACCTATTTCAGGATAGTGGAAACGGTGCGGCTGGTCTATCCCTTTTTCCACGATTTTGTGTTGGAGGAAAGCCCTTATGCCAAGGGCAAGGTCATACTACGCTGGAAGGAAAAGGGCAGCGACCAAACCTATTCTGCCAAACAGATTTCAGACGGTACGCTCCGTTTCATCTGCCTGGCCGCATTGTTGTTGCAGCCCGCCGATACCAACTATGTGCCCCGCACCGTCATCCTCGACGAGCCAGAACTGGGCCTCCATCCCTTTGCCATCCATATTTTGGCAGAGTTGATCCAAAAAACGGCCATGGAAAAACAGGTCATCCTTGCCACGCAGAGTGTGGGGCTCATCAACCATTTCACGCCAAAAGATCTGCTCATCACCGAGCGCAACCAGGACGGGGCGACCGAGTTCAAACGCTTGCAAGACGAGGACTTCCAACAATGGCTGGAGGACTATTCCCTTGGGCAACTTTGGGAAAGTAACTTCTTTGGCGGAAAACCCTAATTCAACCCAACGCTGAATGGCAAACATTTTTCTCATCGTCGAAGGGCCAACGGAAGAAGAGTTTTATAAAAAGCAGTTGCAGGCCGAATACGTCCGGCCGGATGGTTCTTACAGGCATTTTTTCACAGTCCGGGGCATCCCCAACAAGCGGGGGTTCTATTCGAGGGCGGGTTCGGGCGGACGGGTAGGCTACGATAGCTGTGTGGATATTGTGAAGCGCTTTCTGAGGGAAGCTACCCATTGTGAACTGGTTATTTTAATCCTTGATTATTATGGCCTGGACAAAACTTTTAAAAGCCATTTGACCACAGCCCACACAGATTTGGCAGGAAAAGTAGCGGCCATCCAGCAACGTTTGGAAAAGGAAATCAACCACCCGAAGTTTCGCTTCCGCTTGCAGGTACACGAGTTCGAGGCTTATTTATTTTCTGACCCCGCAGTAGTGGCAGGGCATTTTGGAAAACCAGAAAAAGCGGCAGAATTGGAAGCCATTTTAAGCAAGTTTGGCAATGACCCCGAAACCATCAACGATGACCCAAAGACCAAGCCTTCGAAGCGGCTTGAAAACGTTTTTCCAACCTTTAAAAAAGGAAAGCTCAGTGACGGGATACCGATTGCCCAAAAAATCGGCATCGCTAAAATGAGGGGTAAGTGTTCGAAATTCAACGAGATATGCAACCTATTTGATGAACTGGGTTGAAATCAGCCCCTTCGACAAAAGCTCGTTTTTTAATTCCAGCAAAAGTTCCCGCATTTCTTCCACATCTTGCAACAGTCCTTCCTGATCTTCTTTTGTCAAATCACCGGACTTGATGCCCTCCTTGATTTGCCGCAGTTCTTGTAGGAATTCCTGCGGCGACATCATTTTCTTTGGTGCATCCATTTTGGGCGAAGTGAAAACACCTTAACTCGTTGCGCCATTTTGCTGGCTGCGTTTTGAAAATTCTTCTTTCATCTCCAGCAGCAGCATCTCCATTTTTTTGACCTGCTCCAACAAAGCCGCCCTGCCTTCGGGGGTGAGCTCTTCCGACTTGATGTCGGCCATTACTTTTTCCAGGCCCTTCAATACTTCCTGCGGCGACATCATTTTTTCAGTTTTAACCATGGCTTGAGTTTTTAAATTAATTGCCAAATTCTTCAAGTTCTTTGCGGGTGCGGATAACTTTGTCCAGTGTACGGTCTAACCATTCCTCTGTGCCTTTTTT
This sequence comes from Lewinellaceae bacterium, assembly GCA_020636005.1. GTDB lineage: Bacteria > Bacteroidota > Bacteroidia > Chitinophagales > Saprospiraceae > UBA6168. Next base: position 851,558 of record JACJYR010000003.1, on the reverse strand, counting down.
GCCCAAGGCTTTCTCAAATTCTTCTGGGTAGCGCCTGAACAGTTCGATTTGCTGGTAGTACAATGCCAATAGCTGGCGAAGCTGTTTTTCTTTGTCGGTCATTGCGGTTTGTTTTGCTGCATAGTCTGCTTTGCAAATATAGTTCACTCAATCGTAAATCGTCATTCCAAAAATCGTCAATCCGCCAAAGCCCCCGCCCGCATCACCGCCCCCTGCCCAAAGCGCCGCCGTATCTTGTCCATTTGCTGCAATAGCGCCGACTCCTCCACCGTGTCCTCGAAGAGGTTGATCTGGTAGTGGCCGTGTACCAGCCCGCTGAACCGCACCCCGATGAGGCGCACCAACTGGCGGCGCTGGTAGAGCTGGTCGAACAGTTCCCGGGCGTGCAGCAGCAGCGCCCGGTCGTTGGCGGTGTAGGGGATTTTTCGCTGTAGGGTGTAGGTGTTGAAGTCGGTGTAGCGGATTTTCACGGTGATGCAGGAGGTCAGTTTTTGCTGCTCCCGCAGGTCGAAGGCGAGGCGGCTCACCATGTCTGTCAGGCGGCTTTTCAGCCACTGCACGTCGGTGGTGTCCGTCTGGAAAGTGCGCTCGGTGCTGAGGCTTTTGGGGTCGTGGTAGGGCGTTACGGGGCTGTCGTCTATGGCATTGGCTTTTTTCCAGAGGCTGATGCCGGATTGGCCGAACTCCCGGCGCAAAAGCAGCGGCGGTATTTGCGAGAGCACCTCCACCGTGCGCACGCCCATGAGGCTGAGTTTTTGGTAGGTGGCCGCCCCCAGCCCCGGCAGCTTACGGGTGGAGAGCGGGGCGAGAAAGGCTTTCTCTACGCCACATTCCACCAGCCGGGCACCGTTGGGCTTGGCTTCGCCCGTGCCGACCTTAGAGACCAGTTTGTTCACCGAAAGCCCCATCGAAATGGGCAGTCCGGCTTCCCGCATGATGCGCTGGCGCAGCTCGCCCGACCACTTCCAGCAGCCGATGTGGCGGTCCATGCCGGTGAGGTCGAGGTAAAATTCGTCGATACTGGCCTTCTCGAACAGCGGCGCCGCCTCGTCAATGATGTCGGTGATTTCTTTGGATTTTTTGGCGTAGGCTTCCATATCGCCCCGCAGCACGATGGCATCGGGGCAGCGCTGCAGGGCCAGGCGCATGGGCATGGCCGAGCGGATACCGAACTTGCGGGCCTCGTAGCTGCACGAGGCCACGACGCCCCGCCCGCCGGTGCCGCCGATGAGGAGCGGTTTGCCTTTCAGTTGGCTGTTTTTCAGTTGCTCGACCGAGGCGAAGAAGGCGTCGAGGTCGAGGTGCAGGATGGCTTTTTGAAACATAAGTGTTTAAATTTTCTCAAAAGTAATTTAATTAAAACATTATGTTTCAAAGGTAACGGTATTTTTAGCTGGGATGCAAGGCGGGCGGGGAGGTTTTTATCAACAGGTGCCAATGATTTTGATTTGGGGCTTTGATCAGCAGCAAGACAGGACAAGCGACACGCCCGGGAAACCCCGGCAGGATGGGAGGTGAAAAATATAAAAGTTACAATTTTTCCAGGGCCTCTCCCCGGGAATAAACTATTATTTGTACTCAAACCCAAGCTTCGTCAGGCCTGCCTGCACTTCCGGGCACGACATGAACAAATTCCATAAAAGACCGGATTTGTAGTTTTCCATCATCACCACGACAGGCCCCTGGTCAATGGCCAAATAGCGGGGGATCCACCAATCGTTCTGCTCGCTGAAGGCATCGTAAAAACCATACTCGCCCCAGAGTTTATTCCCTAAGTCTTCATAAAAATGGCGCATGGCCGCAGTGCTTTGTTCGGGTGTATAAGGAAAGGAAGACAGTGCCGCCGTTGGCGAAATGACACATAGATCTTCGTCGGGCATGTGGCCGGCATAGCCTTTCATGGAATAGCTGGAAGTGAGGCCCCAACAGTTTTTTCCATAGCCTTTGCAGTTTTTGGAATTCTCAACACAGTATTCGAAGTCTATCAATACCTGGTTTTTGTTTTGCTCCCAGTAATTGGCATATTTATCTTTCAAGTGGCGTGGATCGAGTCCGAGGAAAGAGTAGTGCGCCCAAAAAAGTGGGCCGCCATAGTTGGGGCCCGCTTGGTGGCGAAGTGCAAGGTTGTAGCCATATTTTTCCAACGGTTTATCTAAAACTATGGCGCCATTTTGCGCCCAACCTTCGTGGTACACTTCGGCGGGCACCCCGTGCGTGGGCGAGCAGGCCGCTAATACATAAGTAATGAGGCACTCGTTCCAGCCGTGTATTTTGAAGTTCATCTCCCAGCCGAAGTTGGGCGACCAGTGCCAATAAATGACGTTCTCTTTGTTGGGGCCCCGGTGCCAATCCCATTCTACTGCTTTCCAAAGCGCATCAATCCGCCCGGCGAGGGCTTTTTCCTCCTCATTGCCGTCTTTGAAATATTGGCGTACGCACAGCAGCCCCTGCACCAGGTAGCTCGTTTCCACCAAATCGCCCCCGTCGTCTTTTTTGCTGAACGGGTAAACCTTGCCAGTGGCTCCCGTCCACCAATGTGGCCACACGCCATGGAAACGGTCGCACTTTTCCAGCCAGTCCACGTTTTTTTTCAGCCTTTCAAAACCCTCCTGCCGGGTGATAAAGCCCCGCTCGATGCCGACCAAAATGGCCATCACGCCAAAGCCGCTGCCACCAGAGGTGACGATGTCCTTGTCGTGGACGGGGTATTCATTGTCGGAATGGAAGCGTTCACGGGCCAGGCCGGATATTGGCTCTGCACCGTCCCAGAAATATTGGAAGGTCTGCTTCTGTACGAGGGTCGTCAGCGCTTCGTCGGAAAGTGCTTTTTGCAAGACGGGCTGATTGGCCTGTACAGGTTTCTCTGGTTGGGAGCAGGAAAGGAGCAGGGACATCGTGCAACATGAAAACAACAGTGTTAGGCGCATAGCAGGGAGGAAATTTGATTGTCATTCGTTCTGTGCTCCAAACATTGGAAACTTTCTCCTATTTTACCCAAACTGTCAGCATGATTTTTTGCATGGTGTAGTAATAGTGAGGTGTTTTATTTTTGTCATGCTGTTACGGATGGTTAATTTCACACTACCTTTAATGGTTGATAACATTATTTTATTCAGAACCGATTTTGCAGAATATTGATGCTGCAAGCGTATCAGGACAGGCTAATGAACAAACTTCTTTATTTACTCCTCTTTGCCCTGGGATTTCTGGGTTTTAAAACAAACGCCCAGACCAGTTTTCCGCTGATGGCCGAAGGATTTGACAGCCATGTGGAACTGGCCTGGGAAACGCCCCCAAATTCCAGCCCGTCCAACTATAAAGTTTACCGCTCCACCGACGGTATCGGTTTTGCTGAAATCAAGACTACTTCCAGTACCAAGTTGATAGACTTCACCGGGCACCCGGCTGGCAGCGCCGATACCTATTATTATTATGTGTCGGCACTGAATGGCATCAACGCCGAGATTGCAAGGACGGACACCGTAAATACCTCCGTGGCAGAATTGGGCGACGAAGGCCTGCTGGACATGGTACAACGATATACCTTCCGGTACTTCTGGGATTTTGCGCACCCCGTGAGCGGGATGGCACGGGAACGCAACACGAGCGGAAATATCGTCACCACCGGGGGCTCCGGGTTTGGCATCCTGGCGCTTATCGTAGGCGTCGAGCGGGGCTTTATCACCCGGCAGGAAGGGGTGGATCGGCTGCTCAAAATCGTAAGTTTCCTCCAGTTTGCGGACAAGTTCCACGGCGTTTTCCCGCATTGGATGGATGGCAATACAGGAAATGTAATTCCGTTCGGCCAGTTCGATGACGGGGGAGATCTGGTGGAGACCGCCTTCCTGATGCAAGGGCTTCTGTGTGCCCGCCGGTATTTCAGCCAGGATAATCCTTATGAAAATGCGCTAAGGCAAGCGGTCACCGGGCTATGGGAAGCGGTAGAGTGGGATTTTTACCGAAAAAATAATTCAGGTATCTTGTATTGGCACTGGTCGCCCAACTATGCGTGGCAGATGAACTTCCCCATCCGGGGCTACAATGAGGCCATGATGGTATATCTGCTGGCCATTGCTTCTCCGACGCATCCAGTGCCAGCCAGCCTGTGGAATACTGGCTGGGCCTCACAAAATTACACGAGCGGGCTGACCTGGTATGGCTATCAGTTGCTGGTGGGGCCGCCCTTGGGAGGGCCGCTGTTTTTTGCCCATTACTCCTTCCTTGGTTTCGACCCCAGGGAGAAAAAGGATGCCTACGCCAACTATTTCACCCAAAACAGGAACCACACCCTCATCAACCGGGCATATTGCATGGCCAACCCCCTGCAACACGAGGGCTACTCCGATGTTTGCTGGGGCTTGACGGCCAGCGACGATCCCTTTGGGTACCTGGCCCATGCGCCAGGCGCCGGCACCGACAACGGGACTATCTCCCCGACGGCCGCACTTTCTTCCATGCCTTACACGCCTGATGAAAGCATGGCGGCACTCAAACATTTTTACCGGGAGCACGGAGAAAGGCTTTGGGGCGACATGGGCTTTTATGACGCCTTTAACCTGGGCCAGGATTGGTTTGCAAACAGTTACCTGGCCATTGACCAAGGCCCCATCATCTGCATGATCGAGAACTACCGCACTGGCCTGTTGTGGAACTGTTTCATGGCGGACACAGCCATCCAGGCGGCCCTGGAAGCCATCGGTTTTTCGGAAGATATTACTGCTGCAAGAGATATGCGCCCGAATATTGACTGGTCGGCCTTTCCCAACCCCGCAGGCGATGAACTCATTGTGGGGCTTCATTTTCAACAAATTACGCCCTGTTCGCTGGGCCTTTATGATATTCACGGACAAGAGTGCCTGGAAATAACCCAGGACGGCGATTTCCCGGTGGGAAAGTCCCAGTTAAAGATAAATCTCAGCCCATTGGACAAGGGGATATATTTCTTGCAAATACGATCAGGGGATACGATGGAATGGAAGAGGATTGTAAAAATTTAGGATCGGTTGGTCCTGTTTGAATTTGTTTAAAAGTCGTTGGGCTTCAGCCAATTACAACAATTGACAACAAAGCCAACCCATTTTACCGGCGTGAATCTTCAATTTCAAACGATGTCGAACCATTTTAGACTATTAGTATTAGTACGATGAAAAAATAAATTCCCTGTTTTGATTTTAAAACCCCAGTACCGGAAGGGTTTATTAAAAATAATCCCGATCTCATATCGGGATTGTTTTTCCATCGATCGTTAGTTCAGGATTCAAAACTACTGGTAATACTTCCAGTTGATTTTCATAACCGCTTAAATTCATGTTCTATGAAAAATTCCTTACTCTTTCTCATGGCTTTGTGCTTTTCATTTTCGTTGGCACAGGCCCAGGTTATTTACGAAGACTTTGAAGGCGGCACTGCCGACCTGCCCTGGAACGGGGTCAATGGTGCCTATGATGGCGTAGTGGCCAACCCCGATGCATCTGGCGCCAACACAAGTGCCTTCGTCGGCAAGTACACGACCAATATTGGTTCCGACTTCAATTTTGCCATCGCCGATTTGCCCGCACCGGCCGATATGGCCAACTATGGCTTGGTGAAAGTTAAAATCTGGTCTCCCATCGCACCGACCCAGTGTTTGCTCAAATTTGAGGGCACCGGCCCTGCCGTTGAGAAATTCATCCAGATAACAGAGGCCAACAAGTGGGTGCAATATTCACTTGACCTCACCGCAGGCGCTGCCAATCCGACCGGGCTGACCAAATGCCTCATCAGCTTCAACAGCTTCCTGCCCGGCGTGGCCGAAACTTTTTACTGGGACGACATCGAGGGGTACGAGCCAAGCGTCTGTTACGAGACTTTTGAGACCGGCAACGAACTTGGTTGGCAGGGCCTGGATGGCATGTTCACCGGCCCGGTGGCCAACCCAGCCCCCAACAGCGTGAACAGTTCGGCCCAATGTGGCGAATACGTGAAGTCAAATACAACTTCGTACAGCTTATTGCTGGCCGATACCGGCACACCGTTCGACCTTAGCGTGCTCAACCAGTTCAAACTACAGGTTTACACGACAGCCCCGACCCAAGTCTTGCTGAAACTGGAAGGCACGGGCGGCAATATCGAACGCACCAAGAACATCGGTGTGACGAATGCCTGGCAGGAATACACCTTCGACTTCTCCGATGCTGCTGCCAATACGGGCCTTACCAAAGCCATTATCTTTTTTGACCCTGGAGTAGAAACCAGTGGCGATACCTATTACTTCGACAACCTTTGTGCGGTGCCAAAAGGTGTTTGCGCCGGTGCGACGCCCAACCCGGAAATCATTGACGACTTCGAGTGCAACCGCAATGCTACCTATGTGAATGGCTGGGACAGCCTTTCGGTGATCCCCAACCCTGCGCCCAACCCGGTCAACAATTCCTCCATGGTCGGCAAGTACAACGACCCGGTTGGCGAACCTTTCGGCGCCCTGGTGATTGACTATCAAAACCCAATTGATCTCAGTGTGAAAAACCAGTTGAAGGTCAAAATATGGTCGTCCAAGATAGTGCCCGTGCTCTTCAAACTGGAAGGTGGCGCTTCCCCCGCCAAGGAAATTTCCCAAGACGTCTCCGATGTGAACCAATGGGTGGAATACACGGTGGATTTCAGCAGCGAAGCCCTTAACAGCCACCGCAAAATCGTGTTTTTCTTCAATGCCGGCCAGGATGGCCAACCCGGCGATGTCTATTATATTGACGACATTTTTTGGGCCGAACCTACGGAAACCGTCATCGAGGACTTTGAAAACGGTGCCTTCCTGCCCTGGGAGCCCCTCGACCAGCAAACCCTGCTACACGGCACTTTTGCCGAAGTGAACAACCCCGCTCCCGGTGGCGTGAACACTTCTGCCAAGGTGGGCAAGTACACCAAAGGGACGGCGACTTTTTCCACCCTCACCGCAGTGGCACCCGGCATCATCGATATTTCACAGAAACCTCAGTACAACCTGGATGTGTGGGCGCCGATTGGTTCGGTGAACGTGACCATGCAACTGGAAAGTGTTTCGCAGGGCAACAAAGAAGTGACCCGTGACCTCGTGAGCCCGGGAAATTGGGAAACAGTCAGTTTCGATTTCTCAGAATATCAGAATATCACCGACTGGGTCAGCATCAACCTCATTTTCAACCCAGGTGTGGCCGAACAGGGCGCCATGTTCTTTTTCGACAACCTTAGCCAAGGTGCTTCCACGGTCGATCCATGCGAAGGCGTGGTGGCTATCAGCAATATCATTGACGACTTTGAATGCCAACGGAATTACGAACCCGGCGCAGGTGCCAGCTTACTGGAAACCGTCCTCAACCCGTTGGCTTCGGTTGTAAATGGTTCAACACAGGTAGGCAAATACGAAGATCAGCCAGACGAGCCGTTTGCAGCGCTCTGTTATGATTTCCCGGCAGCTATTGACCTTTCCGTTTTCAACCAGTTGAGCATCATGGTGCTGGCCGACCAGGCAGGCCCGGTGCTTTTCAAGCTGGAAGGGGGCAGTAGCGCTCCGGCAGAATTGACAGTTGATTACACCGATGTGGGGGAATGGCAAAAACTGAGCGTGGACTTCTCCAACCAGGAGGGCATGGATCACAAGAGGGTTTGTTTCTTTTTCAATGCCGGCAACAACCACTCTGGTATCGTGGAGACCTATTATATTGACAACATCGCCCTGGAACATGCCCCTTTTACAGGTTGTATCATGAGCTTTGACAATCCCGCTTTTACTTCGCTGGAATGGAAATACTTCCCCAACGACACGGACGGCGGCTTCGAAGTGGTGGACAACCCCGATCCGAGCGGCATCAATACCAGCCCGAAAGTGGGCAAGGCCATCGAAAATGCCGACAGCGGCCAACCCTGGCAGGGCATGTTCGCCGATCTGCCCTCTTACATTGACCTGAGCGTGACCAAGTTGGTGAAAATGAAAATCTGGTCCCCGCAGATCGCCTCTGTGACCATGAAGCTTGAAAATCCTGCTACGCCAGGTGCCCCGGCAACTTCCGGCGACAATACCGTTCCCAACACCAAGGCAAATGAATGGGAAGAACTTACCTGGGACTTTTCGGCCAGCCCGAACCCGCTGCCTGACGATGGCAACTACCGCCGTGTTACCCTGATTTGGGACATCAACAACATCCCTGCCAGTGATGTCACCTACTATTTTGATGATGTGGTACTGGCTGGAGGTGCTTGTGATCAAATGGTTGGCGTTTTTGAACCCGCTCCTCTGGAGCGGCTCAGCATAGCGCCGAACCCTGTGAACGATATGCTCCGGGTGGACAACCTTGGAGAAGTGACCCGCCTGGAAATCAGGAATATTTTGGGCAGCCAGGTAGCCAGCGTGTGGGTGGGCAATGATGCATCTGCCTACCTGCAAGTCGGCAATCTCCAGTCCGGCATGTACACATTGGCAGGTTTCACCAGGGACGGACGGCTGGTGGCCAATGCTAAGTTTGTGAAGCAGTAAGCTCTCATCTTTAGGTAGCAAGGCATCCTTCAAATGCCTTGCTACTTTCTTTTCAGTTTCGATGAAGTTAGGTAGGTTAAATTATTCGACACCATTGGTGCTGTTTCACATCGAAGGTTCACATCAGTAAATTGTTGGTATTCTGCCGTTTCACAGTTGACAACAAAGTCAAACTATTTTCAAAACTGTGTCGAACCCATTTCAAACTACTACTTAACCAGTCCGTTTTACGGCAAAATCGAAAGATTGCCCGGTCGGTAGAGAGGGGTTTTTTAGGTCAGCATTTTTCAAAAAAATAAATTATGGATACATTTTACAAGCACAAACCATTCTTCCTGTTGGTATGGGCATGTTGGCTGTCCGTCACCAGTGTGTATAGCCAGCACCGGGTTGAAGGCACCGTCACTGCCACTTCCGATGGCCAGGCCCTCATCGGGGTGAATATCCTGGAAAAAGGCACCTCCAACGGCACCATTACGGATATTGATGGAAGCTACTCCATCACCGTGGCTGGGCCAAACGCTGTCTTGGAGTTTTCCTACACTGGTTTTGCCCCGCAGGAAATAGCTATTGGGGGCCGCAATCGCATTGACCTGGCGCTGGAGGAAGCCAGTACCCTGCTGCAGCAGGTGGTGGTGGTCGGTTATGGTACCCAGAAAAAGAGCGACCTGACCGGCGCTGTGGGCACGGTGAAAAAGGAAGAAATCGAGCGGTTGCCCGTGGCCAATGTAGAACAAGCACTGCAAGGGAAAGTAGCGGGCGTTTATGTGGCTCCAAGTTCGGGTACCCCGGGGGCAGGGGCGGTTATCCGCATCCGTGGCACGGGCACGCTGAACAATGCCAACCCGCTGTACGTGGTGGATGGGATGATAACTTACGATGCTTCTTTTGTCAATCCACTAGACGTGGAAAGCATCGAGGTGTTAAAGGATGCGTCCGCTGCCGCTATATACGGCAGCCGCGGTGCAAATGGGGTGATCATCATCACCACTAAGAGCGGAAAAAACAGGGAACAGGCCGTCATTTCCTTGAACAGCTATTATGGAACCCAAAAAATTACCAAGAAAATTGACCTGCTCAATGCCGCACAGTTCGCTGAACTTTACAATGAATTTAGGGGCCAGCAATATTTTGAGGACCCGGCTGCTTTGGGGGAAGGCACTGATTGGCAGGACGAGGTCTTCCGCACTGCCCCCATCGGCAACATCCAGTTGTCGGCCAATGGTGGTTCAGAAAAAGTTTCTTACAATATCAGCGGGAATTATTTCAAACAGGATGGTATAGTCAAAAACTCCGATTTTGAACGGGTCACTATCCGTGTCAATACGGAATACAAGTTGAACGATTGGCTGACTATCGGCAACAATACAGCCTATACAAATTCCAAGTCTCAGATTGCGCCTGGTGGAGTGGTGGGCGGCGCCTACCGAATGCCACCGGTATTTGCGCCCCGGGACAGCACGGGCGATTTCAGCGATCCGACCTTTTTTGGCTCTGCCATCGGCAACCCAGCGGCAGATTTGTTTTACAAAAGCAACAACAACAATGAATTCAACCGGCTGTTCGGCAATTTGTACGGCGATGTTCATTTTTTGAAATACTTCACTTTTCGCTCCAACTTTGGCTTTGATCGTGGCGAAGGACAAAGCAAGTATTTTGAGCCTGTTTTTGAAGTTAGTTCGTCCCAACTCAACAAAAGTGATCGCCTCAGCGTAGGCTCCACGCTGAGCCGGGATTGGATTTGGGAGCAGACCCTCCGTTTCGAGCATGAAATCGGGCCCCACCGGTTCAGTGTGCTGGGCGGGTACACCGCCGAGGAAAGGTATGACGAGGAATTGGGTGGCAGCAGGGAAAACTTTCCCGGAACAGCAGATGAACTGCTCTTCCTCTCGGCAGGCAACGATACGACCCAGCAGAACTATGGAAGTGCCATTGACGAAGCCCTTACCTCTTATCTGTTCCGCATCAATTATGCACTGCTCGACCGTTACCTCCTGACCGTCTCCTGGCGCACTGATAAGTCGAGCCGGTTTACAGAACCCAACCGGACCGGTAACTTCCCTTCGTTCAGCCTGGGCTGGAACCTGTCGCAAGAGGGTTTTGTACAAAACCTCACCCTGGTTGACCGGCTAAAACTCCGGTTTAGTTACGGCATTCTTGGCAACCAGGCTTCCGGTTCCGCCTACCCCAGCACGAGCGCCATTTCCAGCGGCCTGTATGCCATTTTTGGCCCAGGGGAAGATCTCAACCAGGGCGCTACCCTCATTGCCGTTGCAAACTCTAACCTGAAATGGGAAACCTCCCGCCAAACCGACATCGGCCTGGAACTTGGCCTTTTCAAAAACAGGCTTGAATTCGAGGTGGACTGGTACAACCGCTACACCTACGACATCATCGCCGCAGTGCCCATTCCGGATTATGTCGGATCGCAGGGCGACCCTATCGTGAACACAGCTGAGGTGCGCAACAGGGGATGGGACTTTACACTGAACTGGCGCAACGCCGGTAAGTTCTCCTACAATTTTGGTGCAACACTTGGCCTTGTCAACAACGAAGTACTGGCCCTGGCCGATGGCAAAAACGAAATCTTTGCAGCCTTCCTGCAAGGCGAGCCGGCCAGCCATACGGTGGTCGGCCAGCCCATTGGCTCGTTTTATGGTTTCAAGGTGGCTGGCATTTTTCAAAATGAAGAAGAACTTAACAGCCTGCCCAGGCTGGGGGGCGAGGATGTCGGCGACCTGCGCTATGCCGACCTGGATGGCAACGGCATCATTGACGGAGATGACCGCACCTACCTCGGCAGCGCCATACCCGATGTTATTTACAGCTTTACAGCCGGCTTTGACTGGAAGGGGGTTGATTTTGCTATTGACTTCCTGGGCCAATCCGGCAACAAAGTGTACAATGCAAAAGAAACTTTCCGTTTTGGCGTGTACAATTGGGAACAGCACGTTTATGATCGCTGGACGCCGGAAAACCCCAGCCAGACTGAACCTCGTATAACAAATGGTGGCACCAACTACCGGGTAAGCGACCGCTTTCTGGAAGATGGCAGCTTCTTCCGCCTGCGCAATGTAGTGATCGGGTATTCTTTGCCGGTGGAATGGCTTTCGAAAGTAAGAATCAGCAAATTCCGGGTATTTCTGAGTGGCACCAACCTATGGACGAAACAGAAGTATAGCGGCTATTCGCCTGAATTCCCCAATGGTACCAACCCATTTGAAGTGGGTTTGGATTTCGGCGGCTATCCGGTGGCAAAATCCTGGCAAGGCGGTTTGGAGTTGGTTTTTTAAGCAGCATCTGCTGAAAACCAGGATGGTCTTTTTTCATCATAAAAAAAATTTGGTCATGCGTACAAATAGTTTATTTCCTAAAAAATGGCTGTTCCTTTTCATCGCTGTTTTTATGGCGGCTGGTTGCCAAAAAGACTTTCTGGAACGAAAGCCGAAGGGGCAACTGACCTTCGATACCTTTTTTGAAAATGGGGAGCAGGCCCAAGAATCCGTTAATGCCATTTACAGCAATTTCCGCTCGTGGGAGATGTGCGCCTTCCCCTGGATAGGTATTACAGACATCATCAGCGATGACGCTGATAAAGGTAGCACACCGAATGATGCGCAGTATGTGCTGGATTTGGACAATTTCACCTTCGATGCTACCAACCAGGCGTTTCAACAATCCTGGAGTGGTAATTACAGGACGATTTTCAGGGCAAACGTTGCCATTGAAAACATCCCGAAAGTGCCGGAGATGGACGAGAAACTAAGGGCCAGGCTCATCGGCGAGGCAAAATTCCTCCGTGCATATTGTTACCTTCGGCTGGTGCAGTGGTATGGCCCACTGCCCATTATCACCCGCCAACTGAACGACGATGAATACCTGACACAGGTGCGCCAGCCAGTAGAATCGGTCTATGACACCATCGAACAGGATCTGCTGGACGCCATTGCGGACCTGCCTGAAAAATCGGAATACACCAGCAAGGATCTCGGCAGGGCCACCAAGGGTGCCGCAAGGGGCATTCTGGCCAAACTGTACCTGGTAAAACACGATTTTACCAATGCCGAAAAATTTGCACTGGAGGCCATCAACTCTGGGGAATACAGCCTGTTGGACCGCTACGGCGACAACTTCCTGCCTGTCGGGGAAAACGGCAAAGAAAGCGTCTTTGAAATCGGAGCGGCTGCCCTGCAGGCTTCGGTAGCCGGGCCAGGCGCCACCCCGTACAACATGATTCAAGGGGTGCGTGGCGTGCCCAACCTGGGATGGGGCTTCAACCGGCCCAGCGACGACCTGGTGGCAGCCTACGAACCCGGTGACCCCCGCCGCCAGGCCACCATTATCTACGTGGGTGAAGTGCTGCCCGATGGCGCAACTATCGTGGAAGACAACCCCGACGTCCTGAACGAACGATACAACCAAAAAGCCTGGGTGCCTGCCCATGCCGGCCTGCAGGATAACGGTCCCGGAAACTTGCGCCTGTTGCGCTACGCCGATATCCTGCTGATAGCCGCCGAGGCACTCAACGAAAACGGCAAGGCCGCCGATGCACTCGGCTATCTCGAACAGGTGCGTAAAAGGGCTAGAGGCAGCAACAACTTCATCCTGCCTGAAGTGACCACCACCGACCAGGCTGAGTTGCGTGAGAAAATCCGCCACGAGCGCCGGGTAGAACTGGCCATGGAACAGCATCGCTGGTTCGACCTGCTGCGCTGGGGGATAGCTGGGGAGGTGATGCGGGCCGCCGGCAAAAATTTTGTGGATGCCAAGCACGAGCTTCTTCCATTGCCCCAATCTGAAATTGATTTGACGGGGGGCAACCTGGTTCAGAATCAAGGCTATTAGTCATTTTTTGCTTAAAAAAAACGGGGGGAGATCGGGATTGCCCGATCTCCCCCGTTTTTTTTACAGGGTGTTTTGGCTCCCGAAAAAGCCAGCTAAAATTCCATCAGGAATTCTGTCAGATTTACTTCCTTGTCGAGGTTCATTTTGGTGCGGAGGCGGTATCTTTTGTTTTCTATTCCCCTGACAGAGATGTTGAGCAGGGAGGCGATTTCCTTGGAAGACAAGTTCATCTTTAGGTAGGCTGCCAGCCGGAGGTCGCCAGGTGTCAAATGGGGATAGGTTTCTTTTAGCCTTTTGAAAAATTGGTCGTGGAGCAGGTTGAAATTGGACTCGAAGACTTTCCAATCGTCGTCACTGTTGATATGGCTGTCGATCAGGTGGCTCAGGTGCCGGATGGCCTTGACGGGGCGTTCGTTTTCTTTTGCCGACTCCAGCTTCGTCAAGTCATCCTTGATTTTTTGCAGCATCTCGTTTTTTCTCACCAGTTCCATGGTTGAGTCGGCCAGTTTTCTGTTTTTGTTCAAAATCTCATCCTGCAACCGCTCGTTCCGGGCCTGGATTCGCTGCTGCTGGAGTTCCCGTTCTTTTTCCAATTGCAGCTTTCTTTTTTGCATGTCCAGCCGGTGGTCGTGTATTTTCACCAACAGCCGGGAAAACAACAAAACGAGCAACACCGATATGATTTTTAACCAGAGCGCCTGGTACCATCGTTTTCGTATAACAAAGTCAAATGAGCACGACTTGCCGCTGTCCTGCGCTTCTACTTCGAAGGCATATTTCCCCGGAGGCAGATTGGTATATTCCTTTTCATAGATATTGCCGAAGGGCGACCATTTTTCATCAAAACCCGATAAACGGTAGCGCAGATCGGGCTGGCGCAAGTACAGGGGCTGTGTGAAATTAAATTTGAGATTGTTTTCCCAGGGTTGGAGTATCATTAGCTTGCCCCCGTTGCCACCATTTTGGAGCAAGGAGCTATCGCCATGGATGAAAACTGCCGTAATGAAAGGATCTGTTAAAACACGGGCAGGGTATTGGCCTGTCAGCCGGGTGTTGAACAGGCCATATCCTTCTTCCTCGCAAAACAAATAAATAGAGTCGTTGAGCGGGATGATTTGTTCGTTGTCAAACGGTAGGGTAACGTACAGTTCAGTCGCTTTGTCTTCCTGTATGAATACTACCTTGTTCGGAAAAACCTTGAACCATTCGCCCGCTTTTCCAGGCACCAACTTGAAATTAGCTGGTTGTTGATGGATATTGTCAGGGAGCTTTGCAAACCTTAGTGTCTCGCTGGTTGGGTCTAATTGCAGGAAAAGAGAGTCTGCCTGGATGAAAAAGTCGGGTCCGAATTTTAACAGTTCCAGGTAAAGCTTCGAATGGAAATCTTCGCCGTTTTCAAAAGCCTTCAGGCCCGACACCTGCCTTGCATCTTTGTCCAGGGTCAACATGGTCAGGTTGTTCCTGGGTTGTTTGACCCACAGATGCCCTTGTGCATCAAAACACAGGCTCCGGGCCGGTTGGTTGTACCCAGCCAATTCGTTGCGGAAGGCCCATTCGCCCTTGGCATTTTTCTCCAATACGATTATCCCGGTATAAGTCCCCTGTAGCAGCAAGTTGTTCTGGGTAGGATGGGCAACTGAACAGTAGCTGCCTGTGCGGGTGGTCAGAAAGGCAGGCTGGCCGTTTTTGATACAAAAGGTGCCGGCGTTGTGCCCCCCGATAAGTTGGTTGTCAAATGCTTTCAGTTGCCACACCTGGCCCTGTGTTCCGTTTACCAGCGTGAAGGTTTCATGGGCTGCCGGCGGGAACGGCTTGTAGAACAAACCCTGGTTGCTGCCAATGTAAAGGCGGTGCTCGAAGAGTAGGGCAGCGTAAACCGTCCCTATTTCGCCCGATTTGTCCTGGTAAAAAATCAGGGGTGAATTCATGGCGACAAGGTCTATGCCTTTGTCCATGCCGACCCATAGGTTGTTCGCCTCGTCTTCAAAAAGGGACAGGACGGTGTTGTTTTGAAGTCCGTTTTCTTTGTTGATGTGATAGCGGATAGTGCCGTTGCGATCGGTGACAAAAATGCCGTTAAGGATAGTCCCGAAAACATAGTCGCCGTTGGCCATTTGGATGGCCTTGTTGAGTTGCCATTTTTCAAGCTCCTCGTTTACATTGGATTTCCATTGAGTGAAATGGCCATCCTGGAAGGCATAGATACCGCTGTTTTGGGTACAAACCAGGAAACCGCCTTGTTGGGCCGGCAAAATGGAAGCGACCCTTTTTCCGGAAAAAATCTCGCTGCCGGATATTTTATTGAAACTGCCATTGGGGCTGAAATAGAAAAGGCCGTCGTAAATGGTCGGCAGTATCAGTTGGTTGCCGACCAATTGTGCAAACATGGTATTGCCAGGGGGCTTGATTGCCCTGGTTTTTTCACCATCAAAAACGATAATCAGCGAAAAGGACTGGAAGATGACCGCCTTCCCAACCTGAACGATATGCCAATATTCTTCGGTACTGGCTTGTTCGACCGGGATGGTGTCCAGCAAAGAAGTGTATTTCAGGCGGTTTTTGTTTCCCTTTTCCCAATACCCTGCGGCTCCATAAGCACCCGTGTATATCCTTCCGTCTGTTGAGCAAAATACTGAGCGTATGACTTGTTTGTGCGGCAGTTTTTCCAAAACCCACCTTACCCCGTCGTACATTAATAGCCCGCCCGTATTGGCAAAGTACATAAGGTGATCCTTCCCTTGTGCGATGTCCCAGTTTTGGTTCTGTGCCAGGTACTCTTTTTTGCTGAACTGCAGTATTTTTGGCACCTCGGTTACCTGGCCAATAAGGCTAAGGAAAAGGGTCGAAAATAACAGACTGGCAATTGCTCGCATCATATACCACGATCCTTACGAAAAGGATACTGACTAAAGATTAAATTATTCTCTCCCTTTTGCCTCCCCATTGGATTAATACGATTGTACACTGGAATGGGAAGAAAACCGCTCTTTGAAAATTGCTCATCGAATCAAAGTAGTGTTCCCTTTGTAGGCCTCCACCGTGTTGTCCACATAATCAACCTCCAGGTACCAACCGTACACACCCGCCGGCATTTCCTTACCTTTGAAAGTGCCATCCCAACCAACGGAAGTGTCATTGATGTCAAAATTTCCAGCCTCGTACAATATGCCTCCCCACCGATCAAATACCCTGAACAGTCGAATGGATTTTACTAGTTTGGAGTTGCCATGAACATGAAGGGCATCGTTGAGGGAGCTGCCGCCCAGGCCCGGTGCAAAGCCTGTGGGCACTTCGACGCTTCGGAATTTGGTCACAAAAATATTGATCAGATCCTCTGCGGTACAGCCGTTTTGGTCAGTGACGGTAAGGGTGACGCTGGTTGGGCTTTCAACGTAGAAAGCGCCAATGCCTGCCGCATTGTCCAATGGCGGGGTTTGAGGGTTGTTGGAATACCAAAAATAGCTAACAGGAATGACAGGGTTGAGCAAGGTAGGATTGATTTCCAGATCAGTCCCGTAATCCACAATGGTATCTGGCCCCAAATCAAGGATAAGTGCCGGTGGTTCCTGTACTTCTATATCATTGATTTCATATTGGCACCCGTTATTATCGCTGATGGTCACCTGATAAACATCGGGTGGCAGGGCAATCAGGGTGGAACTGGCTATTGGTGCGCCGCCATTTAGCCGGTACCGGTAGGGCAGGGCGCCACCTGTGGGCACGATTTGGATTCTGCCGTCTTTGTAGCCAAAACAGGAGACTGGTTCAACGGAATAAGTTGCTGTCAAAGCCCCGGGTTGCTCAATCTCGGTAGTTGCTGCCAGGGTACATCCTTTGGAATCGGTCAGTGTTACCTGATAGGTGCCGGCTGGGAGGTTGTCAAGGATTGACCCGTTGTCACCGGTTGACCAATTGAGAGAATAGCCTGGTGATCCCCCACTGGCTATTGCAGTTGTTTTCCCGTCAGCGAGTCCATAGCAGCTTGTCTCGGTGTTTTCAAAACGGATGTCCAAAGCCGGTGGCTCACTAAGGGTAGCTGTAGCAGCAGCTGTACACCCCGTGGCATCGGTTATCGTTACGGTAAAATTGCCGGCTGCCAATCCGGTAGCGGTGGCAGTTGTTTGGCTGGTGGCGTTGCTGCCCCATAGGTAGGTGTAAGGGTTGTTGCCGCCGGAAGCGCTAACAGTAGCAGTTCCATCCCTGCCTGCAGCACAGCTCACGTCGGTAGTTGATTGAATGGAGGCCTGTACCGCAGCCGGGTTGCCGATTTCGATGCTCCCGGTCGCCGTGCATCCCAAATCATTGGTCACAGTAACTGTGTAAGACTGGCCACCTGTAAGGCCGTCAACGTTGGGTGTGTTTTGGTTGCCCGTGTTCCATGTTATCTCCAAACCGGGTAAGGGGAGCGGCGTGGTTCCCTGGAAAACATTTTCAATGCTGGCCGTGCCATCCGAGCCATTATTGCAGGCTGCCGGTGTTTGGGCAAGTACGACTGACAATTCACCTTGTTGTTCGATAGGCACCGAGGCAGTCACTTCGCAACCGTTGCCATCAGTGACGGTAAGGGTGTATGAACCGGCTGGCAGGGCAGAAGCCGTGGCGGTTGTTTGCCCGTTGCTCCAGGCGAAAGAGTAGGGGACTGTGCCGCCGGAAGCCGTTGCAGATGCTGTGCCATTGGTTGCACCAAAGCAAATTTCACCTGGAGGAGAAATGGACACGGACACAGCAGAGGCGGGCTGCGAAATGTCCAAACTTTCCTGGGCGGTACATCCCGTTTGGTCTTGTACCACAAGTGTAAAAGTACCCGCCGGAAAATCATCGGGGTTTTGGGAAGTAGAAGTATAGCCATTGGGGCCAGTCCATGCAAAGGTGAAGTTGCCTGCACCGCCCGTTACCGTTGCCTCCACGCTGCCATTGTTGCCGCCAAAACAGCTAGCATCCACAGGTTGGAAAGTGATGTCTATCGGTGGGGTTTCCTGAATGGTCGCAGCGATGGTAGCTGTACAATTGTTCGCATCGCCGACAGTGACTTCGTAATCTCCTGCTTCCAGGCCTGTGATATCTTCGATGAACTGGCCATTGCTCCATTGATAATTAAATGGTGCAGTGCCGCCATTTACCGAAAGGTCAATCATTCCCTGCGAACCTCCGCTACAACCGGCATTGGTCAGGTTGGTGGACAAAACTAACTCGTCCGGTTGCAGGACATCAATACAGGAAGACCCGGTACAACCCTGGGCATCGCTGACGGTCAGGCAATAAGTGCCTGCCACAACGCCAAAAAGGTTGGCACTGCCCGCACCATTGCTCCACAAGAAACCATAAGGGGACGTTCCGCCGGTATAATCGGCGGTAACAACCCCACTGGTACCACCGAAACACAGCGCATCTGTTGCAGTAAGGAAAACTTCGATGGGGACAGGTGAGGAAATAATAACGGAATCTTCAGCGGTACATCCTTTCAGGTCCGTGACCGTGACGGAATATCCACCTGCACCCAAATTGGTGATGGTAGCAGTTTGGGCACCATTGCTCCAGGCAAACGAATAGCCGGGCACCCCGCCATTTGCAATGGCCGTAGCGTCGCCGGTCGGTGAACTGGCACAAAACAGATCATTGCCCGTGACAGATAGGATCAACTCAGCCGGTTCATTTACCTGTGCCAATGCAGTGGCCTGGCATCCGTTCAGATCGGTGACGACCACGGTATAAGTGCCTGCGGCAAGGTTTTCCACCAAATCAGTCGTTGCATTGTTGGCGGCAGCATCCCATTGGAACTGGAAAGGCTCGGTGCCACCACTTGCCAACGCCAGCACAATGCCGGTATTGGTACCAAAACATTTCGCACTGTCAGCCTGCGTGTTCAAAAGGAGCGGGTCTGGTGCGTCAAGGGTAAAGTCGAGCGAGGAAGAACAACCATTGGCATCCGTGACCACCACCGCCTGAAGTCCGGGGCCGAGGTTGATGGCAATGGAGTCGCCCTGGTTGCCATTCCAATTGAATGTATAGGGATGCACCCCACCTTCCACGGAAACCGTGAGGGATCCGTCGTCCTGGCCGTTGCAGGAAATTGGATTGACGACCACTTCCTGCAGCAGGATGGGATCCGGCTGCCCAATAACGACCTGAATGGAATTGCCACAATTCAGGTTGTCGAATGCCAGGGCCTGATAAGTGCCTGCGGCCAGGCCTGTGAAGACACCGGTGGCGTTTGAAACAGAGCCCAACTGATAGGTATATGGGCCACCATTGCCACCACTGGCAGAAAGGGTGAGTAAGCCATTGCTATCCCCCGGGCAGTCAACTCCTTGTACAGCGTCCACTGAAATCTGAGGGGCATCACAGGCAGGTGTGCTGCAGGTGGCCGTGCCAATTTCACCATTGCAATCACTAATGGCGAAAACGGCAATGGTGATCGTGTCTTCCAGGGTCAGGCCGCTGATCAGGTGGGAAAGCTGCCCATTGTTGGGGTTGACAAATGGCCCGCCGTTGATGCTGACCTGATAGCTTGCCGCACCTGGCACATTGCTCCAATCAAAAGTAATGGTGCTCGGCGTAACGTTGCTGCAAAGCACATCGGGCGCCGGCAGGATGTCCTTGACCTCGATGGTAATTGAATCGGAAACAGTACACCCATAAGAATCCGAAGCGGTCAGCGTATAGGTGGTGGTTTGCTGGGGCGATGCCATTGGATCGGGGCAATCGGCACAGCTAAGGCCATCGGTAGGTTCCCATTGATAATCAATTTTATACAAAGGCTCGAAGGTGATCGTCCAGTCCAGCAGCGTGCCGTCGAATCCTGGCGAGTCGTCAATGATCAGCAATTGCCAGGTGCCGTTGGTGGGGAAGTTGCCATCCCACAAGTCGCTCCAGACACCTTCCGGCAGGAAAGTGCCATTGGAAAAAGCAGGTTCCCCACCAGCCGAACAGGTAGGCCACGGGTAAACGAAGTTTATGGGTTGGGTAGCATCTGGGGTGAAACAGACATTGTTGTAATTGTCGCAATTGGAACCATTGTCGGTACTCAACGCAATAAATTGGCCGCCTGGAGAAAGGAGGTATATATCCAGGTCGTCCACAAACTTGTGCTGGATATTGACACAAACGGATTTGATGACACCCGGGCCCAGCGTGACTGGCTGCACCCCGGCCACCAGGATAGGGGAGTACAAAGGCACCGTTTCATCGAAATCCATATCCTGGCTATTGGTAAAGGTGGGAGGATCAGGCAACGGAATTGGCAGGGTGCCATCCAAACGAATGGAGTCCAACAGGCATACGGTAGTATCGGGCCCCAAATCCGGCGGCAATATTTCATTGTCCCTGATAAATATCCAGAACGTGTCCCTGTTGCAAATATCCCTTTGTATGTCAATGCCAATACTTTCGAGATTCTCGGCTATCCCATCCTCAAGAGCGACAATATCAACGGTAATGCTGCTATCGCCCTGGGGGATGAAAAGCCCCGTCGGTATTTGTATATAATCCACACCGTTGGTGGCGGTGCCGAGGATGGTATAGTCGAGGGGGAAATCTGATTCGGCAGGGTTGGGCAGTGAAAAGGAAATAGTACCATTGGAACAGCCCTCGGCCATCGTTCCGTCCAGGCTTACCGTGGCGGTCTCCACTTTGAGGGAGCCGGTACCGAAGCTTTTTGCTTCCAGGAAAACCCCGGTATCGTAGGCATCGTCGCCAACATCGGCCACCGAAAGCTTGATGGTGTAGGTTTCGCAGGGAATAACAATGGCCTCGGCAATGAATACATCCAGGTATCCGTCATAAACGGGCTGGAGGGGCATGAAATCGTTGTTGTTGTAAAACTGGGCAAAGGTGGGGTTGCAGCCAGGGCCGTTTTGAGGATGGATATTATTGATAGACACGGGGGTGTTCGTGCCAGGTATCAGGGCAATATTTTTAGCATTGTTTTGAAACGGGCCGGTGATGCCAGGCCCGTGGATAAAAAAACCAAAGACGTCGTTGTAGGCGCTACAGGCCCACTCGGGGTATTCCTCCGAGGCGAACACATACTTGAAACGCAGCGTGTCGGCAGTTGGGATGAAGGTGATGGTAAATTTGGCCACATCGTTCAGGTTGCCGCTGGCGATGGATGTCAGGTCGGCATCTGCGGCATTGCTGTTGTTGGGGCTGCTGGCAAAGTTGTTTCCCAGGCAGTTGGCACCAAATGGCCCGTTGCAATTTGTGGAGGAGGCCCGGCCCGATGTCATGATGATGCCCCGTTCTATGCCTACTTCCTGTTCCCCATCTTTAAAATAGCCCACGGCGATGGGGTCGCCTTCGTAAGTAACATCCAACACTTCCACGCCTTCGCCAAGGAAAATATTGGTGATGAGGTTTTCCGGCGTCAGGGGTGGGGTAGTGGCGTCCGTCACTTCCATATCCTGGGCGAATATGCTATTGGCTGAAAATAAAATGGAGAAGGCCAACAAACAGCATTGGCTAATTTTCTTCGAGGAAAGGTTTTCCATCAACAGTGGTTTGAGATTGTTTTTTGTTTGTAAAAATTAGGTTCCATGAAATCCAAAGTAAGGAACTTTTAGTTTAAGGGTCATAAAATTAAGCCGACCTGCCGGATTTCATGGTAAATAGGCAAAGCATTTCTGAAAAATGCCAAATATGTTGCAGTTCATAGGCCTGTTTTCCTTCGTCAACCGTCAGCGGAATCACATGCTTTATCTAAAAAAAGACTTCCCCTGTCCCTGGCTTTCTAACTTCGGCAGTCTTCGCCGGTTTTTAGTTCCTCAACCCTTTTTGATCATACTCAAACAAGAATATACATGAACCAATTTTTTAAAAATGTTTTCGCTTCCTGCCTTGGCGTCGGCCTGGCCATCATTGGCATCGCCGCTTTGTTTGTTTTTATTGGCATCGGCCTGGCCAGTAGCGCCTCCGACAAAAAGGTGGATGTGAAAAGCAACAGCGTGTTGCAGATCACGTTTTCCAAGCCCATCCCCGAGCAGACGAACAACCTGGAAATGAACCCCTTCGACCTGAATAACCAGCACATCCTCGGCCTCAACGATATAGAGGAGGCCATCGACCATGCTGCCAGCGACGAAAAAATCAAAGGGATTTACCTGAATCTCGACGAGGGTGGCCAATCCGGCATTGCAAAAGCTGCTTCCATCCGCCAGGCTTTGGTCAAATTCAAGGAAAGCGGTAAGTTCATTGTTTCCTATTCAAAGTACTACACCCAGGGTGCCTACTACATTTCATCGGTCGCTGACCAACTTTACGTAAACCCCTTGGGAGGCATTGACTTTCACGGTTTTTCGGCTATGATTCCTTTCTTTAAAGACATGCTCGACAAAGTAGGCGTCAAGATGCAGGTCTTCTATGCTGGTGACTTCAAAAGCGCCACTGAGCCTTACCGCCTCAACGAGATGAGCGAACAAAACCGCCTTCAACTCCGGGAATACCTCGAACCCGTTTTCACCAATTACCTTTCGGAAATTGGCCAGTCCAGAAACAAATCGCCACAAGTACTGAGGGCGCTGGCCGACAGCCTGAAAATCCAGAGCGCCGAGGATGCAGTGACGTATGGCCTGGCCGACAAACAAGGCTATGTGGATGACGTGATAGCTGATTTAAAAGAACGACTGGCCATCGACAAAGAGCAAAAAATAAACTTGGTATCGCTGGATGATTATGCCACCAGTTATTCCAAAAAGAAAGACTATTCTGCCAAAAACAAAATTGCTGTCGTTTATGCTGAGGGTTCCATTCTGGCCAACAACGGCGATAAAGGGACCATCGTGGACGATGAATACGTGAAAATCCTACGCAAAATAAGGCAGGATGAAAAGTTCAAGGCCATTGTGCTGCGGGTCAATTCGCCGGGTGGCAGTGCTCTTGCCTCCGACAACATCTGGCGGGAACTGGTATTGGCCAAAGAAGCTGGTCAAAAAGTGGTGGTCTCAATGGGTGATTATGCGGCCTCCGGCGGGTACTATATTTCCTGCATGGCCGACAAGATATATGCCGAGCCAAATACCCTGACCGGTTCCATAGGTGTCTTCCAGATGATGCCCAATGCCAGCGAACTCTTCAACGACAAACTCGGCATCCATTGGGACAGCGTGAAAACAACGGCCAACTCAACCGGCATTAACCCCTTCTTCGATTTGTCCCCCCAGGAAAAAACAGTTTTGCAGGCATCTACCAACCGCATTTATGAAACCTTCCTCCAAAAAGTGGCCGAAGGCCGGAACATGACCCGTGACGATGTACACAAAATTGCACAAGGGCGTATCTGGACGGGCACGAAAGCCAAGGAACTCGGGCTGGTGGATGATATTGGCAGCCTGGATGCTGCCATCAGCGAGGCTGCCAAACTTTCCGGCATCGAATCGTACAGAATTGCGGAGTACCCCATACAAAAAGAGCCGCTACAGTCTTTTATCGAGGATATAACCGGGGAGGGCGACGACGATGGCTTCGAATCGAAAATGCTCCAAAAAGAAATGGGCACTTTATATCCTTTTTATAAACAATTGAAGGAAATAATAGGGACACAAGGAGTACAGGCACGTTTGCCTGTTTTGATAAACTTCAATTGATCCCTATAACCCGTTGTGTTTGGGGCAACTTTGTGCGGGAAACAACCCCAATCAAAACATCTCCGGACACAACGGGCTTTTTTTACAGAAACATATTGACAACCAGCCCCTGAAACACCTAACCACGCAAACACCCAAACACGACAACCCTCCCGCCTGCCTCAACCCATTGTTACTTTTTCAATAATATTTGGCTATGTTATATTTTGAAGCAAAAAATCCCGATTTTTGCGCCACTCGCCGAATAAGACCATTGCCAAATTTTTTCTTCTAATCTGAAAATCAGCAAATTACATGCAAAAGTCAGTAGCTATCCTCTGTGCGGGCGGCCCTGCTCCCGGCATCAATACCGTCATTAGCACCATTGCAAAAGTCTTTCTGAAAGACAACTACCGGGTCATCGGTATCCACGAAGGGTACAAAAACCTGTTCAATGGTAAGGCCGAAATTGTGAACATCAACTTTCATTACGCCGACCGTATCTTCCCAAGGGGAGGCTCCACGCTGCGAATGAGCCGTTACAAACCCAAGAATACCGAGTTTTCTGCCGATTTTTTCACGGAAAACAATGTGGTATTGTTGGTGACCATCGGCGGCGACGACACCGCTTCTACCAGCAACCGGCTCACGAAATGGCTGGCCGACCAGCACATCAACATCCAAAACATCCACGTGCCGAAAACGATTGACAATGACATCCCTTTGCCCGATATGATGCCCACCTTCGGTTTCAACTCTGCCAAAGACGAAGGTGTACGAATTGGTAATACCATTTACGAAGATTCCCGGACGAGCAGTACCTGGTTCGTCATTTCTTCCATGGGGCGGTCTGCTGGTCACCTGGCCTTTGAAATCGGGGCAAGCTGCCACTTTCCGGTCATCATCATCCCCGAAATGTTCAACAAGGTGAAAGTTACCTTTGAACGGATTGTGAACCTCATCATTTCTTCGATGATCAAACGGAAAATCAACAAGGTGGAGCATGGGGTAGCCATTGTCAGTGAAGGCGTTTTCCATATCCTCGACGACGAGGAGATCAAGAACTCGGACATATCCTTCACTTATGATGCGCACGGACACCCGGAATTGGGCAACGTAAGCAAGGCCCACATTATCAACGTGTTGCTGCAACGAAAACTTAAAACCCTCGGCATAGACATCAAGAGCCGGCCTGTGGAAATGGGCTATGAGCTGCGCTGCTGCCGTCCGGTAGCCTTCGACCTCACCCTTTGCACCGTGTTGGGCATGGGCGTAAAAAGGCTGTACGAGCAAGGGTTCAAAGGATGTATCGTTTCTACCACCCGGATGGCCGAAATCAAGCCCATTTTTATGAAAGATATTGAGGATGAGACAGGCAAGATCCCGCCCCGCCTCGTTGACATCAACACGGAGTTTGCCCGCCTCGTATTGAGCGACCTTCACGTGCTGAACGAAAGTGACTACGAAAAGGCAAGGCCTTACTTGCCCAACCCGGAGGAATACGATTTTTATAAAATACTGGATTGGACATACGAACCATCGGCGATGTTGAGGCCGGCGTAATTACAATGCCCGGAACTTTGGCTTCAATGCGTGCAAAATGTGTTTACCGGTGCGTCATTGTTCAACCTCTATGCCGGCTTGATGGCGGTTATTTATAGCGCCGCCAATGGACGATTTTCTTTTCATCGAAGCCATTCAATCTGCCATACTGACTTTGAGCAGGTGCATCGGATAGGCTTCCGGTTTTAGTTCCACGAAGTTCCAGTCGCTGAACCAATGGTAGGTTTCACCGGTCAGCAGTTCCTCCACTTTCAAGTTGAACCAGTGGCCTTTGATGCCCAGCAGTTCCTTTGGCAATTCCACATAGCCAGTTTGCCGGTTCTGTGGGTCGAGGTTGATGATGCACCAGACGGTACTGGATTTGTCGAGGGAGGTTTTTACAAAACTGATCAGTTGTTCGTTGTCAGTTTGGGTAAAGGCGATGTTGAAGGTGTTGTGAAAGGCGGTGTTTTCTTTCCGGATGGCATTTATCCTGGAAATAAATTCGGTGATACGGTTCTTGGCGTTCCAGTCGTGATGGGCGATTTCATATTTTTCAGAATTCAGGTAGCGCTCCTTGCTGTCGGGATGGCGCTCGTTTTTCATAATCTCGAATACGGGCCCATAAATGCCGCAGTTGGAGGAAAGCGTAGAGGCCAATGCGTACCTTAACAAGAATACATTTTCTTCGGCGTCCGCCAAATAACTGGGTAGGATATCGGGTGTATTGGTGAAAAAGTTAGGGTGCATGTACTCTTTGGTTTCTCCTTGGGTAATTTCCTGCATGTATTCCTGTATTTCCTTTTTGGTGGTTTTCCAGAAAAATCTCGATAAGGACTGGCTGAATCCTGCCATGGCCAGCCGTTCTGTCACTATTTGCCTGGTGATAGCGCCTGAAAGGAAAATGACTTCCGGGTATTTTTTATGCACCTCCGCAATCAGCCATTGCCAGAAGTCGAACGGCTTGTAGTGCGGCGTGGAACCATAAAACATACTCACCCCTTTGTCTGCCCAAAACATGACCACGCTGAGAAGCTCCTTCCATAGGTTTTCCCAATCGTCACATTCAAAGTTGAATTCTACGATATCGGTGTAATAAAGTGGGGGTATTTCGTCAATGGCCAGTTTACCATCGGGCATCCGCATGAACCAATCGGGGTGTTCTTTTACATAAGGATGGTCGGCAGAGCAGCGGAGGCCCATATCCAGGGCAATGTCTATTTTATGTTTGGCTGCTGATTTTACAAATTTCTCGAAATCGGCCATGCTGCCCAGTTCGGGATTGATAGATTTGTGGCCTCCATCCTCGTTCCCAACTGACCAGGGGGAACCTACGTCAGCGACCTCAGCTACCAGGGAGTTATTCTTTCCTTTCCGGTTAGTTTTTCCGATAGGAAAAATGGGTGGCAGCAGCAATGTGTCAAACCCCAGCGTGGCGATTCGGGGCAATAGTTTTTCACAGTCCTTGAAAGTACCATGTTTACCGGGTACCTCACTGGTGGAACGTGGAAACAATTCATACCAGGTACTGAATAGTTCCCGGGGCGAACCTACCCTGATTTTCAGGTTCCTGTCAAAGGTGGTAGGGTGGTTTTTTAGTGTACAGCCGGAAATCACATCTTTAAATTCCGGACTGATGGCCGTATCAACTGCTTTGTGGTAATGGTCGTTGTCAGCAAAAATCTTTGACCATTCTGACAGTCTTTTAGCAGTGGCTTTATCAGTTTGCTTGGCTGTTTCTTTCAGCCAATGAGCGCCCATTGCCAGGTCGTTCGATAAGTGTTGACCTTTTTCCTGCTTTTTGAGGAAGCGGTCGTACCAGGTGGCGAGGTTGTCAACCCATGCTTCTATTTTGTAGTGGTAAATTCCCTGGGCGGTCACATAAAAAGTACCTGTCCATTCATCATCGCCAATGGGCAGCAATGGGGCTTCTTCCCAATTCTTTTCACCCTCTTTTTTATAAAGTATGCAGGCCCGCAACACGTCTTCGGCATCGCAGAATATCCTGGCTGTCACCTTTACATTTTCCCCGGGGATTCTTTTGATGTAATAACGGCCATCTTCCAGGTTTGGCTTCACGTTCGTAATGATGGTGCGGTTCCTCATTGGCTGGATTGGTTGCTATCAGGGGTGAGCATTGCTTGTTTGGTCGAGAAGGGTTTAACTGGATTATTTTTCAATAACCAACTGTTTAAACCCTCTTCCAGCAATTCAAGCTCACCCACGATTTGTATTTTTAATTTGTTTTATTTGGTGATCGTCCAAAGGTAGAAGGAAGTTTTTTTTGCGCCAATATAAAATCCAAAAACTTAAAATCCAATCTGTAACTTCCACACTTTCAAACCATTCGCACCAAATAAAAAAACGGCCAAGGTGTGGGTAACCTTGGCCGTTCGCATACAGGGTATAAAAATTATTGACTTGTTCAATTTCTGTTGCGGCCTCCACGGAAGCCGCCGCCGCCCCTGCGGTCTCCGCCCCGATCACGGCCGCCACCGCCCCTGCGATCTCCGCCGCCGCCGCCATTTCCATTGTCATTGTACTCGTCGTCGGCTGGCATGGTGCCGTCGGCTTTCGGCATCAGGGCTTTCCTGGACAGGCGGAATTTACCTGTTTTATTGTCTATACCGATCAGCTTCACCTTGACGGGGTCGCCTTCGGAGAATACATCTTCCACGTTGTCAATACGGCTGTGGGACATTTCCGTCACGTGGAGCAGGCCACTCTTGCCGGAAAAATCTACAAAAACCCCATAAGGCATCACAGTTTTCACCACTGCTTCGTACACATCGCCCACTGAAGGGGTAAAGGTGATCTCACGGATGCGGGCCACTGCCTTGTCAATGCTGCTTTTATCAGGGCTTGCGACATTGACGATACCGTGATCTCCCACTTCGGAGATGTTGATAATCGTACCGGTCGTGCTCTGGATTTCCTGGATGACCTTGCCACCAGGGCCGATAACGGCACCGATGAAGCTCTTATCAATGATCAGTTCTACGATCCTCGGTGCATGTGGCTTCATATCCGGCCTTGGCTCAGAGATGGACTCGGCCATTTTGGACAAAATGTGCAGGCGGCCTTCTTTGGCCTGTACGAGCGCTTTCTCCAACAATTCGTAGGAAAGGCCGTCCACTTTGATGTCCATCTGGCAGGCACAGATGCCGTTGGCAGTACCTGTAACTTTAAAGTCCATATCGCCCAGGGCGTCTTCGTCGCCGAGAATGTCGCTCAGGATGGCCGCTTTGCCATTCTCAGCAATCATGCCCATTGCGATGCCGGACACTGCCGCCTTGATGGGCACGCCTGCATCCATCAGGGCTAGCGAGCCGGCACAAACTGTGGCCATGGAAGAGGAACCGTTGGACTCCAGGATATCGGAAACGATCCGAACCGTGTAGGGAAATCCTTCGGGCATCACCTGCTTTAACGATCGGCCCGCCAGGTTGGCGTGGCCCACTTCCCGGCGGCCAGGCGCCCGCAGCGGTTTGGTTTCGCCGGTAGAGTAGGGCGGGAAATTGTAGTGGAGGATGAATTTCTCATAATACTGGTCCATTGCGTTGTCCACCATCATCTCGTCGAGTTTGGTGCCCAGGGTGACCGTTGTCAATGACTGTGTTTCACCACGGGTAAAAATAGCGGAGCCGTGGGGGGAGGGCAGGTAGTCTATTTCCGTCCAGATGTGGCGGATTTCGTTATACTTCCTGCCATCCAGGCGCACCTGGTCATCCAGCACCATGTGGCGTATCGTTTTTTTCTTGAGGTCGTCGAAATACCCCTCGGCCAAACCTGCGTTCTCCTCCATGTATTCTTCGCCTTTCTCTTCGGTCAGCTTGGCAACGATATCTTCCTTGATTTCATCAAACTTAGCTTTGCGGTCTTGTTTTTCGAGAAAGGATTTTGCGACTTCGTAGATCCTGTCCCGGGCATTTTTCTCCACGTATTGTTTGATCTCTTCATTGCCCGGAGGTGCCTCGAACTCACGTTTCTGCAGGGCAACGCCCCCTACTTTTTGGGCAAGTTCTAGTTGGGCCTGGCATTGCACTTTGATGGCCTCGTGGGCATGGCGGATGGCATCCACGATGTCTTTTTCTCCGCATTCTTTGGCCTCGCCTTCCACCATCATGATGTTTTTCAGGTCGGCAGCCACAATGAGGTTGAGGTCAGCTTCATCAGCAGCGGATTTGGCGGGGTTGATGACAAACTCACCATTGACCCTGGCCACCCTTACCTCTGAAATTGGCCCTTGCCAGGGAATCTCGGAAAGGGTAAGTGCCGAGGAGGCTGCCAATGCGGCATAGGCATCGGGCAGTTCTTCTTTTTCACCCGACATCAGGTTGATGATGACCTGGGTGTCTTCCATAAAACCATCGGGGAACAAAGGGCGGATGGCCCTGTCAACAAGGCGGGAAATCAGTACTTCCGAATCGGAAAGTTTGGATTCCCGGCGGAAAAAGTTGCCGGGGATGCGGCCTGCGCTGGCAAATTTTTCCTGGTAATCAACGGAGAGGGGGAAAAAGCTCTGGCCCTCCCTTACTTTTTTGGCCGCCACTACAGTGGCAAGCATCATGGTTTTGCCCACCCGCACTACCACAGAACCGTCGGCCTGTGCGGCGAGTTTTCCAGTTTCGATAACCACCTCTCTTCCGTCGGGCAAATTGAAGGAAGTGGTGGTTGGAATTTGTTTACCCATTATTAGGATTGAAATTGGCGGCCCGGCCATTTGCCAGACCTGGGTTTATGATTATGGACTTTGTATAACCTTTGAATGAAAAGAAGCTGGAAGGGCAGCGCCAAGACGTGGTTCCCCTGTGAAGTGGTGGCAAAACGGAAAAAGTGTCCTGGGTTGCCAGGACACTTTTCCAGCCGGAGATTATCCACGGATACCAAGTTCTTTGATAAGGTCCCGGTATTTGTTGATGTCTTTTTTCTTCAAATATTCGAGCAAACGCTTGCGGCGGCCTACCATCATCAGGAGGCTGCGGCGGGTCGCATGGTCTTTCTTCAGGTCCCGTAAGTGGTCAGAAAGTTTTTGGATGCGGTAGGTGAACAAAGCGATTTGGCCTTCGGTGGAACCTGTGTTTTTTTCCGATCCACCATACTGTTTGAAGATTTCTTCTTTCTTCTCTTTAGTTAAATAAACTGCCATTTGACAAAAAATTGTGCGAAAACCCGCCGTGACCGGCTGTAACACATTGTTAGATTAGTTGGGCAATTAAATAGCTAATAAGTTGACTGTCAATGGATAACTTGTAAAATCCCCTTTCAAAATCAACCACTATTTTAACACCACCAAATCTTGCTCCCGTGGGTTTTCAGCCGTTAGTGATTACGAAAATCAGTTACAGCGGCGCAAAGGTAAATTTTTTTGTTGCACCGTATTCATAGGTGGACATTTTTGTAAAAGTTTAATTTTATGAAAATTTAATATTGAAACAGACCCGTTTCAAAGTTGTACTGCTACTTTGGCTTTTCAACCCCTCAACAAGTAACCGCCTGACCAACAAAACACTCTAAATATTATGACGGAAAACTTGCCTACCCTGGAGCGTGATATTTCTTGGCTCAGTTTCAACGAGCGGGTATTACAGGAAGCTAAAGACCGTTCTGTTCCGCTGTACGAGCGCATTAAATTCCTCGCCATCTACTCTTCCAACCTGGACGAATTTTTCAGGGTGCGGGTTGCCTCCATCCGCAGCTTTCGCAAACTGGCCAAGTCTACCCGCATAGCGATGGATTTAAAACCCCGCAAACTGCTCAAACAAATCCGCCAAATCGTTCAGGATCAACAAGCGGAGTTCGGGCGGGTGTTCCGGGAAGAAATACTGCCCAGCCTGGAAAGCCACGGTATCTATATGATAGCGAAAACACAGTTCAATGCGGAACAAAAGACTTTTGCATTGGAAGTTTTCAACCAGAAAATAGCCCCGGATATGAAGTGGCAGTTTATTGATCACGAGCATCCTCCGTTTTTAGAAAATAAAGCCTTGCATATAATTGCGTCCTTTAAAAACGATGCACGGCTCGCTCTGGTAAAGGTCAATACGGAGGCAACCGGCCGATTTATTGTACTGCCGGCTGCGGGGAACCTTCACTTTGTCGCTTTCGTGGACGATGTGATTCGACTTGCCTTACCTGGAATTTTTAAAGGCCTGGACATAGAAGGCACCTACTCGGTCAAATTATCGAGGGACGCCGAAATGTATATCGACGACGAATACGCTGGGGATCTGCTGGAGAAAATAAAAGATGGGTTGAAAGAAAGGCAGGTGGGGCTGCCGACCCGCTTTCTGTACGATGCTGCCATGCCCGCCGAACTGTTGAAAAAAGTAAAGGCATCCTTCCGGCTTTCAAAATACGACTTAATCCCCGGTGCCCGCTACCACAATTTCAACGACTTTTTCGGGTTTCCCAACCCGGCCGGCCTCCAGGAACTGCACGACGATCCCTTGCCACCGTTGCCCCACCCTGAACTTGAGACCACCGAAAGGCTTTTGGCGGCGCTCGACGAAAAAGACTTTCTGCTCCACTACCCCTATCAAAAGTTTGACTACGTACTGCGCTTGCTGGAAGACGCTGCGACGGACGAAAAAGTGCTGTCCATCAAAATAACCCTGTACCGGGTGGCCAGCAAATCCAATGTTTGCGAAGCATTGCTCAAGGCAGTGGAAAACGGTAAACAGGTCACAGTTTTTATCGAGGCCAAGGCCCGTTTCGACGAGGAGACGAATTTGTTTTGGGGCGAAAAACTGCAACAGGCCGGTGCGGTGGTCAAGTACAGCTATCCCGGCATCAAGGTACATTCCAAGCTGTTGCTGATTGCCCGCCAAACGGAGCATGGCTTAAAGAACTACGCCTATCTTGCTACCGGTAATTTCAATGAAAAAACGGCACTCCTGTACGCCGACCATGCCCTGATGACCGCCAACCCTAAATTGGCCGACGAGGTGGCCCAGGTATTCGACCTCTTGGAAGGAAGGCTGCTGGTGCCCAAATGCAAGCGCATCCTGGTCGCCCCATTC
Organism: Lewinellaceae bacterium; assembly: GCA_020636005.1. Taxonomy (GTDB): domain Bacteria; phylum Bacteroidota; class Bacteroidia; order Chitinophagales; family Saprospiraceae; genus UBA6168. The sequence goes on along the minus strand of JACJYR010000003.1, from coordinate 819,105 downwards.
TCGCTTCGGGAGGGGTTTGAAAAATTGATTGATACTGAAATTGCAAATGCAAAAAAGGGAATCGGGGCATGGATGATTGTGAAACAAAACAGCCTGGAAGACAAACAAATGATGGCCAAACTGGTGGAGGCCAGCCAGGCAGGTGTCAGGATAAAAATGATCGTGCGAGGCATCTGCTGCCTGCAACCCGGTGTAGAGGGTTTTACCGAAAACATTGAAATTATCTCCATCCTCGACCGCTTTCTGGAACACGCCCGGGTTTATATTTTCGCTAACGGTGGCGATGAAAAAATGTACCTCGCCAGTGCTGATTGGATGGGCCGCAACCTTGACAGAAGGGTAGAGGTGGCCTTTCCGGTGCTGGATGAAAGCCATCGGCGGGAAATCCGCCAAATCATTGATTTTCAATGGAATGACAACGTGAAGGCAAGGGTGGTGGATGCAGTGAACAGCAACCGGTACAGGGAGCGCCGGGAAGGGGAGCGGGCTGTCCGCTCGCAGGTCGAGACCTATGTTTTCCTGAAAAAAATCAACGCCTGAAACCCTTGCCCCGATCCCAACGGAAGCTTATTTTCAGACCGGCAAAAAACTGCTGGATATTGGTGTCGGCATTGCCTGGGGCGGCGGTGTTGTCCCAGGTAGCTTTTGGATAAAAATAAAACCGGGCAACGGGCGTGACAGTCAGGAAGTCGGACAGGCCCAGGTCGAGGCCTGCCCCGATGGCCCCACCCAGGATAAGGTTGTTACCAGCATCCGGGAAGATGTCCTTTTCCGATGTGTCGCTGTGCAGGTAACTGGCGCCGGGTGCCAGTTGGAGGAAAAAGCCCCTGGAAAAAAAATTGCCCTCCTTCGACCACACCGGGCAATCGCAGTCGCTGGCCAGGTCGAAGGGGTACACATTGGTAAAAAAGAAGAAACTGAGCAAGTCATGCTTTGCCGTAATGCCGTCGAAACTTCCATCTAAATGGCTGTATGACAATTCGGGCGTGAATTCAATGCGCCTTTTTTTCAGGCGAAACCAGTAGTCAATCCCAATCCCATAACCGTATATTGGGTAAAGCCCACTTTGGTTGGGCAGATCCTGCAATATAAGTTTCTCCCAATCGCCCGCTTTGAAAGTTTGAAAGGAGCCAACAATACCGATTTGCGCCGAAACACCAAATGAGCAGAGGAACGAAAAGGCAATTGCTAAGCATGGTATTTTCATAATGAATACTTTCAAAAACATCTGTAAAAGCTGCATTCCGCCTCACCATTCGCCCACCGGCTTGAAAATGCGCTTAAACAAGCGGGTGGAATCACTGGCGAAATAGGAGTTGGGGAACTGGCTTGATTGTACCACAAATGGCATTTGCAAGGCTGTGTCCTGCCATGCCCGAACGACTACTGGGGCTGGCATATTGCTGCCACTGATGGTCAGTGACTTTATTAACTTTTCACCGCTGCCGTTTTCGTTAAACCCATCGGCAAAATTTTCGCCGCTCATCTGCCGGAGGTTAGCCAGGAAGTTGAACACCTTGCTGGAGTCGAGCGGCTCCGAGCCGTTCAGCAGCCATTTGTCGCCCGACCTGGCAACGGTGTAGTTTTGATCGCCTTCATATTGCAGCGACTCAATGGCGTGGATGTCCAGGTCGAGCACCTTTTTGTCCCGGTAGGCATTGAAGCCCTGCCCGATCATCATGCCGCCCATGCCTTCCACTGCATACACGTTGTCGCTGCCTGCCAGGCGGAAATAGGAAGTGATTTGCCGGGCCTGCTGGTTGACGGAGAATTTGCCCACATAAAAGTCAGCCATCACCTTGTCGCCACCGTAAACAGTGACGTGAGAAGCCTTGTTGTCGCCCACTTCAAATGCTGCCCACTTATCCTTGCTTTTTGCGGCGATGAAGTTTGTTTTCACTAAAGCAAGTCCGCTGATGAATTGGCCGACCGCCTCGTCCGCTGCCTTGACGGTGAGCGGGCCTTTGGTAGCTGTCCATCCGCCATCTTCTTTCTTCAGAACGACTTCCGCCAAACTGTCCGCTTTGGCATGGAGGACAATCTTCGTGACTTTTGACGAATCCACCTGGATGATTTCGGGTTTGAAGGTGCCTTCGCCCTTGCCGGAGAAAATTTTGGTTAGCGCAAATATGCCCAGCAGGGCGGCGAAGATGACGATGAGTATTTTGTTGTTCATGATTGGTGTTTGGTAAGTGAGTTTAACAATAAAGCGATCAAAGGTTTCAATCTGCCAGCGGGCAAATTTCAAAGGTTTTGTGAAAAAAACGAACCTGCCGTGTGTCAACCTACTGTTAATCCAGGTAAAAGAAAGACCCTAAATTTTTCTTGCCCGCAGTTCTGCCACATTTTCAAGGTAGTCCCCGTACCTTTGCGCCGTTTTTGGAAAATTGACCCAACAACTTAATTTCATTCCATGCTCACAGCAGCCAATATCTACGTCCAATACGGCGACCGCATCCTGCTCGACCGGGTTTCCTTTGTCATCGGTGAAAAAGACCGCATCGGCCTCGTGGGCCGCAACGGAGCAGGCAAGTCCACCATGCTGAAAATCATCGCCGGTATGCAGCGGCCCGACGAGGGCAGCATCCAGCGGCCCACCAACTCCACGCTAGGCTTTCTTCACCAGGAAATGAGTTTGCCCAAGGGAAAAACAGTGATTGACGAAACGCTGACCGCCTTTGACGACGCAAAGCGGGTGGAAGAACGCCTCGCTGAAATCCACGAAGAACTTACCCACCGCACCGACTACGAAAGCGACAGCTACGCCAATCTGTTGGACGAAATGAGCGATCTCGACCACCGCTTCCATCTCATTGGTGGCGGCAACATGCAGGCAGATGCGGAGAAAGTGCTCAAAGGGCTCGGTTTCAAAAACAGCGACTTCAGCCGCCTCACCGACGAGTTCAGCGGGGGCTGGCAGATGCGTATCGAACTGGCCAAAATGCTGCTCCAGAACCCCGACTACCTGCTGCTCGACGAACCTACGAACCACCTTGATATCGAAAGCATCCTCTGGCTGGAGGAGTTCCTGCAGACCTATGAAGGGGCTGTCATCATCATTTCCCACGACAAAATGTTCCTTGACAACGTGACCAAGCGAACGGTGGAAATTGAACTGGGAAAGCTCTACGACTACAAGGCCAACTACTCCAAATACGTGGAGATGCGGGAAGAGCGCCGGGAAAAAATGATGGCTGCCATGACCAACCAGCAAAAACAAATCGACCAGATGGAGCGCACCATCAACCGCTTCATGGCCAAGGCCACCAAGACCACCCTGGCGCAGTCCATGCAGAAGAAACTGAATAAAATTGAGCGCATCGAGATAGAAGATACCGATACCTCGGTCATGAACATCCGCTTCCCTGAGCCGCCCCGCTCCGGCCAGATAGCGATGGAGGTAAAAAATCTCGTAAAAAGCTACGGCCACCTCAACGTACTCAATGGCGTGGACTTGAAAGTGGAGCGTGGCGACCGCATCGCCTTCGTCGGCCAAAACGGGCAGGGCAAGACAACCCTTGCCAAAATGATGGTGAACCACCTACCCCCCACCTCCGGCGAGGTGCTGCCCGGCCACAACGTCCACATCGGCTACTATGCCCAAAACCAGGCGGAGGCACTTGACCCGAAGAAAACCCTGCTGGAAACAATGGAGGACCACTCCCCACCGGAGATGCGCACCCGCCTGCGGGCTATCCTGGGCGCATTCCTGTTCAGCGGGGAGGATCAGGATAAAAAAGTGTCCGTCCTTTCTGGTGGCGAACGGGCCAGGCTTGCCATGGCCTGCCTGCTGTTGCGCCCCATTAATGTCCTCGTGCTCGACGAACCTACAAACCACCTTGACATGCTGTCCAAAGAAGTGCTGAAAGCGTCCCTACTGGATTACAGCGGCACCCTCATCGTTGTGTCCCACGACCGGGACTTCCTGGCCGGGCTGACGGACACGACAGTGGAATTCCGGGACAAAAAGCTGCACACTTACCTCGGCGACGTGAACTACTTCCTGGGCAAGCGCAAGCTGGACGATATGCGGGCGGTGGAAATGTCAACAACTGCTGCAAAAAGTGCCAATGGTAACGGAGCCACTTTCGGTGGAAAGGAATTGAGCTACGAGGAGCGCAAGAACCTGCAACGGGCCGTATCCAATGCCGAGAAAAAAGTAGAGAAACTGGAGGCCCAAATCGCCGATTTTGAATCCCGTATCAACCTGCCCGATTTTTACCTGAAACCTGACAGCCAGAAAATCATGGCAGAATACGACCGCAAAAAAGGGGAACTGGAAACTGCCATGGCAGAGTGGGTGGAGGCACAGGAGGCGCTGGAAGTTTAAGAAAACAGGACGGGCTGGCCATCATGGTATTTGGACCTATATTCCTTAAGCCGACCCGATGGGGCTTAAACTTTTATCTTCAAAATGCAGTTTTCTAAAAAAAATTTAGCCCATGCCTGCCACCACCTTCTCCATCAAAGAAAAAGAGGACATCCGAAAGATTTTTGGAAAACCACTGGAGGAACTTGACCTGGAAACTTTCAAAAAAATACACCGGGAACTGCGATCCAGGTACCACCCCGACAATTTCGAGCACCTCGACAATGAGGCGGTCAAGGAAATGGCCACCGAAAAATTTCAGACCATAGAAGCCTTGTCGGAAAAAATAGAGGCTTGGCTCACCAACTCCCAGCCAGCCGGCAGCGGCTACCAGACCAATGTGTCCGACTATCTGCGCCCCGAGGCCGTTTTTGCCATCAAGCGTTTGAAAATAGAAATCCTCACCTCCGACAAAGACCTGAAATACCACCTGTTCGGCACCCACTATCGCTGGCTACAGTTTGGCGACAGTTTTAAAATTCCCAATACAAAAGCATCCATCGTCATTGACGAGGACTACGCCGGGCGGCGCATCGGCTTCCAGGAATCGGTACGAATGTACCTGACTTTTGGCGAGGGCGACTCCATCGAGGATATGGCGGATTGGCTTTTTGGTAAAATCCAGGGCCGGGCTACGTCGCTGCTTATTGCAGGAAATGCAGTTAAGGTGGAGCAATACGAAATCGTGAATGCCATCAAAAAGGAGTCTTATTTGAGGATTGGGCCGCCTGTGGCTTCTTAATTTTGGACTTTATTTAGCCACGAATCAGCACGAATTTCACCGAATTCCAATTTGAAAAAATTCGTGCTAATTCGTGGCTACTTACTTAAGCAGGCACGCTGCTACTTATTCGATTTCCAGAAAATTCCAGGCAAAATGAAAGACACCTACCAGGCCCGTCCCTACCTCCTCGCCGAAACCACCTGGCAAGCCGTCAAAGAAACCCGCTATGAAGTCGCCGTGTTGCCCTGGGGTGCTACCGAAGCCCACAACTACCACCTTCCCTACGCCACCGACAACTACCAGAACGACGCCATCACTGAGGCTGCCGCCAAACTGGCGTGGGAGCGTGGCGCACAGGTATTGGTGCTGCCAGGCATATCTTATGGCGTTCAGACCGGCCAATTGGACATTAAGCTATGTATGAACCTCCTTCCAAGCACCCAACTGGCCATCCTGAAAGACCTATGCGACGTACTCGTGCGGGCGGGCGTCCCGAAGTTGGTCATCTTCAACGGCCACGGCGGCAACGACTTCAAGACGATGGTACGGGAACTCTCTTTTCATTTCCCCCAGCTTTTTACCTGTGCTTTGAATTGGTTTAAAACGGAAAACAAGAAAGGCTACTTCACCCACCTCGACGGCGACCATGCCGATGAAATGGAGACCAGCGCCATGCTGCACATCCAGCCGCACCTAGTAGCCGACCTATCGCTGGCGGGCGATGGTTTTGACAAAAAATGGAAGTTCAGCGCCATGCAAGAAGGCTGGGTAAGTGCCCAGCGGGAGTGGACACAGGTTTCAAAAGACACGGGGGTCGGCAATCCGCATGAAGCGACGGCGGAGAAGGGTAAGCGCTATTTGGAGGCAGTAATTGGAAAAGTTGCTGATTTTTTTGTGGAGTTTGCAGAAACGCCGAGAGAGGGGTTTTACAAGTAATTCATTGAAATTCCCCACGTACCGGGTTGGCATAATAAGCCGGCAGTTCACTCCTCGAATGGATCAGCAGGCAATATGGGTTGCAGTCCCCTGCCCCCGTCAAATCTTCTAAAAATTTGGGCACCGGGTTAGCTATTGATGCAAAATCCGACTGCTTTGGGGAACCCCAAAAATACAGCCCAACCACTACCGCAAAAACCGCTGCCACTGCAGACAACCAGCGCATCGAAATTATCCTGCCCGTTTTCTTTTCACCACCTATCCGGCCTTCCAGCTTTTGCCATGCTTTGGCGGAAGGCTGCACGGATAGCTTTTGTGCCCCCTCCCTAAATACACTCGAAATGTCTTTCTGATCTTTCATATCACTTTTTCTTTTAGGACTATTTTCCACATAAAAAAGGCACCAAAACACCTCATACCTCATACCTCCCCAGCCGTTTTTTCACCAATTCCTCCATCCGCTGTTTTGCCAAAATCAGTTGCGACTTGGAGGTATTGATGCTGATGCCCAGCTCGTCCGCAATCTCCCGGTGCTTGTAGCCTTCCACCACATAGAGGTTGAAAACGGTGCGGTAGCCGGGCGGCATTTCGTCTAGCAGCGCCAGGATTTCCTCGGCTGCCAGTTCGTCAACCACGGTGGGTTCTTCCTGGTAGTCGAGGTTCGGGTTTATTTCTTCGGTGTGCTGGAAGGGGTTGTTTTTGCGGAGGTGCATCAGCGATTCGTTGATCATGATGCGGCGTATCCAGCCTTCAAAACTCCCTTCCCCGCTGTACATATCGATTTTGGTCAGCACCTTGAAAAAACCTTCCACCAGCACATCCTCCGCCTCCATGGGGTCTTTCACGTAGCGCCTGCACACACCGAGCATGAGCGGTGCAAAGCGCTCGTACAGCAGCTTTTGTGCTTTTCGTTCCCTGCGCTGGCAGGCGGCTATGAGGTCTTTTTCAGTCACACTTTTTTGCAGTTGGCTGTTGGCAGTTGGCTGTTGGCCTATAAAACTTACCAAAGTTAACAAGCCATAAGAATTCAAATTAAAAGATGCCGTTTCGGGCAGTTTTGGTGTAGCGCTACTTTTTACTTTGCCCTATTCCATATCTTTGCAGTCAATTTTTTCAACATGAAAATAGAACACGTTGCCCTTTACGTGAAAGACCTGGAACGGGTGCGCTCCTTTTACGAAACCTGGTTCCAGGCAAAAGCCGGCGAAAAGTATGTCAACCCAACCAAAAACTTCCAATCCTATTTCCTCTCTTTTGAAAACGGTTGCCGCCTTGAACTGATGCACCAGCCGCAAGTCCCTGAAAACCAAAACGATGTTGAAAAGCAAAGCCTCGGACTGATCCACTTTGCCGTTTCCGTTGGCAGCGTCGAAAAGGTGGACGAGATGACAGCCCAACTGCGGCTGGCAGGGCATCCAATACTGGGCGAACCCCGCTGGACGGGCGACGGGTACTATGAAAGTGTTATCCTTGACCCGGAGGGGAACAGGATTGAAATTACTGTTTAATGGGAAAAGCCTTTATCTTTGAACAAGTTAAACAATTAAAATTCAGACGATTATGACTGCTTCATTTGAAACAAACCAGGAAATTGAAATGCTGAAAACAGCAATAATTAAGGCTATGGAAGAACGGCCTGAGCTTTTTAAGCAAATAATTAAAGAAGTGTTTTTAGAAGAAAAAAGTACAAAAAATGAGGAAGAAGCTCAATTGGAAGAGCTTGATGGCATCATTAACAAGGACTTTAAAAGGTTTGACAAAGTCTTCAGAGCGCTCGCATAATGAAATTACTTTTTAAAAGATCAATTATTGAGATCAATCGGAGAACGATTGAGGAACATGGTGGGAATTTCATTCCACCTTTTAATTTTTTGCACGAAGGCGTTCTTGATTATGCAATCGAGGCAGTGAATAAAAGTCTTTTCGGTGAACCGATGTATCCTTCATTTAGTGATAAAGCAGCTTTCTATATGTTCCAGATTATTGCTGGTCATGTGTTTAGTGATGGGAATAAACGCACAGGGCTTGAAGCTGCCCTTTCTTTTCTTCAACTGAACGGTTACGATTTGGAAGAAGAACTAATAAGAGTCGAAGTATCGTCAGGTTTATTTGTACCAACACAAGGAGAAGGTACTGAAGAAATCCTTGAAAATTTCACCCTTGAAATGGCCTCCGGAACAATTTCCCTCGACGAAGCAAAACTTTGGTTCAAAGAAAATATTTCACCGCTTCAATCAACTACTTAATTATATTCAATGACAATCACAGACAACCGCTACCTCCTCAACAACGGCATTGACCCCTTGGCCCTCGTTGAAAAGTACGGCAGCCCGCTGTACGTTTACGACACCGCCATCATCGAGCGGCAATACAAACGCATGGAGGCGGCCTTTTCCGTCCCCGACCTGAAAATCAACTACGCCTGCAAGGCCAATACGAATATCAACATCCTGAAATTCCTGAAGGAACTTGGTGCTGGCCTCGACGCCGTTTCCATCCAAGAGGTGGAATTGGGCATCCGGGCAGGGTTCCGGCCAGAAGACATCATGTTCACGCCCAACAGCGTGGCCATTGACGAAGTGTCAGCCGCCCTGGAGTTCGGTGTCAAAATCAATATCGACAACATCTCTATCATGGAGCAGTTTGGCCATGAGCACCCAGAGGTGGCGGTCGGCATCCGCATCAACCCGCACATCATGGCGGGCGGTAACTCCAAGATTTCTACGGGCCATGTGGACTCCAAATTCGGCATTTCCATCCACCAGTTGCCGCATGTTTTAAAAGTGATAGAAGCAACAGGCCTGCATGTGGAAGGGCTGCACATGCACACGGGGTCGGACATCCTCGACGCCAATACCTTCTTGTTGGCGGCAGATATTTTGCTGAATACGACCCACCATTTTCCGCACCTGGAATACGTGGATTTCGGCAGCGGCTTCAAGGTGCCCTACCGGGAAAACGACATCGAAACGGACATCGAGGAAGTGGGCGCCCGGATTTCCGAGCGTTTCAACGAAGTCTGCAAGGAATATGGCCGTGAGCTCTCCCTCATTTTCGAGCCGGGCAAATTCCTTGTGAGCCAGTCGGGTTACTTTTTTGTAAAAACCAATGTGGTGAAACCAACCCCATCCACCGTTTTTCTGGGCGTAGACTCCGGCCTCAACCATCTCATCCGGCCCATGTTCTACAACTCCTACCACCGCATCGAAAACATCAGCAACCCGGCGGGGAAGCCCAGGATTTACACGGTGGTGGGCTACATCTGCGAGACGGACACCTTCGGCAGCAACCGCAAAATCGCCGAAGTGCATGAGGGCGACATACTCTGTATGTTCAACGCCGGGGCGTATGCCTTTTCCATGGCTTCCAACTACAACTCCCGTTTCCGCCCCGCCGAAGTGTTAATCCATGAAGGCAAAGACTATCTCATACGCAAGCGGGAGACGATGAACGACATCCTGCGCAACCAGGTGGAGGTGGAACTGCACACCGAGGCGATGGCCAAGGTATAGAGAACCGCAACTATAAAAAACGGTACTCGTTGAAGCAAGGCAGGTGCAAATGCTTCCAGGATTAAACGGCTAAGGATCGAAGGAAAAATAATCCCGATTTCACATCGGGATTATTTTTAAAAAAACCTTCCAGTGCTGAGGGTTCAACATCAAAATAGGGAAGTTATTTTTTCATCGTTACTAAACCGTGCAGAACCAAGCATTCAACCATTCAATTTCTTAGTTTAAAAAACATGACACAGCTATTCAAATTCCTGTTTTTACTCGTTTTTGCCATTGGCTACATGTCCTGTGGCAATGATACCAACGCCCGTGAGGCCGCCACCGAAACCGCCAACAAAGAAGTGGCCGAACTCAAGGCTCCTCCCCACGAGGCCGAGGGCCATGTCGCCTTCCGCAGCGGCAACAATTTGACCCTGACCAATGGGGAAGTAATGAAGCTGCCTCCCGGCAGCGACACCTCGGTCGTCACCATTTTTGTAGTGCGCCATGCTGAAAAGGATTCCGTTAAATCGGGCATTTCGCTCATCGGCCAGGCACGGGCCGCCCGCCTGGCAGAACTTTTTCAAAGTGCTGCCATCGAACAAATCTATGTGGACAGCAACCCTTCCATGCAAACCGGGCTGATGACATCCAAATCCAATAGCTGCGACCTGGGCACGTTTAAGCCCGAAGTGCTGGAAAATACCTTGAAAATCCTCACCCACAGTTATAAAGGGAAAAAAGCCATGATCGTGGGCACGAAAGAAACGGCTGCCCGCGCCGTGAACATGCTGGCTGGAAAAATTTACACCAGCAAAATAGCCGACGACGAATACGACAACATCTATGTTGCCATCGTCAAAAACTTGGGCGATGCCGAGATCCACCATTTCAAGTTTTAAATGTGTTTAGGATCGAAGGAAAAATAATCCCGATGTGAAATCGGGATTATTTTTAAAAAACCTCTCCATTGCTGGGTTTTCAAAATCAAAATGGTGAAGTTATTTTTCCATCGTTACTTAAACAATCAGTAGGGCACTGCTGGAAATTTTTTATCTAAAATTCCAACATTATGATCAAACTTTCAGAGATATCCACCCGCCCACCAAGTGACGTGGACGAAAAAAAACTCAAAAAACTCACCGATGATTACGAGGAACGTATCGGCAAACTCAATGAAATACTACGGGCAGCCCAGAAACATTCCCTGCTCGTCATCCTCCAGGGCATGGACGGCAGTGGCAAGGACGGTGCCGTGAAAAACGTGTTTAAAGACTGCACCCCGTTCAACTTGAGTGTCTATGCTTTTAAAAAGCCGACAGAGATTGAGTTTGCCCACGACTTTCTTTGGCGGGTACACCAGCAAGTGCCAGCCAAAGGCGACATCAAAATCTTCAACCGCTCGCATTATGAGGACATTCTCATTCAGCGGGTACACAAGTGGATTGACGAAGAGCGGGTAGCAAAACGCATGGCCGCCATCAATGCTTTTGAGGAATTGATCACCTTCGACAACAACACAACCATCCTGAAATTTTACCTCCACATTTCCTACGATCAGCAGGAAAAGGAACTAAAAGAACGCATTGATGAACCTGATAAACACTGGAAGCACAACGACGGAGACTGGAAGGAAAGGGAATCGTGGGACGAATACATGCGCTGCTATGAATACGCCATCAACGAAAGCAAAATCCCCTGGACAGTCGTGCCGGTGGATGAACGGTGGTACAGGGACTACATCATTTCAAAAAAAGTTTGCGAAGCGTTGGAGGCGATGAATTTGGAATATCCGAAATAGGGCAAATGGAAAAAACCAGAATAGACAAATGGCTTTGGAGCGTCCGTATTTTTAAATCAAGGACGTTGGCTGCCGATGCCTGCAAGTCGGGCAAGGTGAGGATTGGCGAACATGAAGTTAAAGCCTCCGATACCGTCACAACAGGTCAAATTGTGCATGTGAAAAAGGACGGTTTTAACCTGGATTATTTAGTAAAAAAAATCATCGAGAAGCGGGTCGGCGCACCCATCGCCCTGGAATGCTACGACAACATCACCCCGCAGGAGGAGCTAAGTAAATACAACGATTGGTTCGTTGGCAAGTCCGGCAAAGAGTACCGGGAACGTGGCACAGGCCGCCCCACCAAGCGGGAACGGCGGGAGATAGAAAATTTCAAGGGCAATCGGTTCGACTGAACTCCCTTGCGTGGTTTTGCCAAATCACGATGATTTGATTATTTTTGGTCTAAAATCACTGCAACCATGTTTGACGATAAAAACCTCGTTGACAAAATAATGGCTGAGCCAGGAGCACTGCTCATCGTACAAGCAGCAAACGACAGGCTGAAGAACGAGCAGCAGCGCCGCCAAGCGTTTTACGACCTCATCACCGAGGACGACAAGGCGGAGTTTGTCAATGGGGAGATAATATTCCATTCGCCAGTCGTGAAAGTTCATAACGCAGTGACAAAATACTTGCTTAAGTTGCTGGACACGTTTGTAGAAGAACACGACCTCGGATTTGTCGGCGTGGAAAAAATCCTCACGAAATTTACCCGCAACGACTACGAACCGGACATCTGTTTTTTTGGAAACGAGAAAGCTTCCCTATTTCATGACAACCAGTTGTTTTTCCCCGTACCTGATTTCGTGGTGGAGGTATTGTCCAAGAGCAGCCAGAAGGCCATCGAGCACGACACGGTGACCAAGCACAAAGACTACGAACTGCAGGGTGTAGCCGAGTACTGGATAGTGGATCCACATGAAAGGGTGGTAGAGCAACACCTGCTGGAAAATGGCACATACCGCCTCGTGCTGAAATCCGGCGAAGGCACTATCCATAGCCAGGCGGTCAAGGGCTTTTCGATTCCAATCGCTGCAATTTTTGACAAAAAAGAAAACCGGAAGGCATTGCTCAATATGCTGAAGTAAATGCCGGGATCTGGGCAATTGAAACGACCATTTCTGCCCGAAGAAGCTATTATAGACAATCGTCATTAAAAGTCATTGGTCATTGAAGTCATTTTGTTGAAAATCAGAGACTTAGGATTTTGTCCCAATCAATTTTTAATGTGACTATCTATAATATTTTGGCAATAGATTGCTTGCCCGGTCAAGCCTTTGTTCCCACATCTTTTGTCTCAGCCCCCTTTTCATCGCTTGTTATCACCACATCCAGCATCATGATTTTCTGCCATATTTTGTTGGACAATTCGTGCGACAGCATCTCCACTTCGTTCACGGTGTTCAGCACTTCGCTGTCTTGCAGGTGTTGCACATGCAGGGCGGCGAGTTTGGAGTTGATGGCGAGCAGTTCGGTGCAATAATCGAGGTAGCGGGTGAGTTCCACGGGTGTCATTTTCCGCTTTTCAGAGAAGTGGCTGTCGATGCCATTTTCCAAGAGGTAGGCGGGATCTTTGGTAAGTTGGTGCATGTCCACCACGTGGGCAAGGGAACGGAGGCGGTGCAGGGAATCGAGGGCAGTTTTGCGTTTGATGCGGTTTTCCAGGGTGGCGAAAAAGAGGATGGCCAACGTTAGGAAAATGACTTCGTTGATGGCGCTCTCTGCCCCTTGTAATATTTCCATCAGGCCAGATTCACCGGCGGGTATGTAGCGTACGGTGATGGTGCAAAGCCAAACGGACAGGCCAATCAACAATCCAATGGCAATGAAAGTGAGGAAACGGATAGACCACAATGGCCTGGAGAGTTTTATCACTAAATCTACGATAACAAAGGCGACTTCATTCATTTCCCCTGCCAATTTTCCCAAACCAGAACCTGGGAAGCGTAGGTCAATGCGTTGGCGCAGTTTGTCCAAAGTGGACAGGATGTGTTTCGGGTCGAGCTCGCTGTATTTGCCGGTGGGGAAGTTGTTTTTGAAAAACATATTGAATTGTTTAAAGCTCAACCAAGGTCACGCCGTCCCCCCCTTCATCGTTTGCTGGGTGGTAAACCTGCTTCAAATTCCGGTACTCCCGTAGCTTTTCCCGCACGGTGTTGCGCAGTACGCCCATGCCTTTTCCGTGTACTATGCGCAGTTGGTTGGCGCTGGTCATCAATGCCCTGTCCACGAAATCCTCGACTACTTTCAGGGCGTCCTGGGGTGTCATGCCCCGAATATCAAGGTTGTTGTCAAAACCAGCGTTTTGGGAAACGGTGTCGCTTTGTATGCTGCTGGTGTTGCGCACATCCATCGGCTCTCGGGCCTGTTCAAGGTCACGCAATTTAACGGTCATGCGCATCTGGCCGATGATGACGATAGCGCTGTTTTTCCCGACCGATTCGACGGTGCCGGTTGCGCCGCCGCTGCGCATTTTGACAAAGTCGCCGGGCTGGATACTGCCTTTTTTGGCTTCCCAATGTTGAACGGCAGGGGTTTCATACACTTCTTTTTGCAATGCCATGACGGTTTCCTCTGCCTTCTTTCGTTCTTCCCGTTGCTGTTCTACGAGTTGCTTTGCTTTTTCGAGGTTTTGCTCTTCACGGATTTCCCGCACCAGGCGTTCGAGTTCTTTGTTGTCACGGGCTACCTCCTGGAGGGCTTGCTCTTTGGCTTCCAGCTTGAATTTCTTGCGGCGGTATTCGAGGTCACGTTGCAGTTCCTCGTAGTTTTTGATGAGTTTTTCAAGCTGTTTTTCCCGCTCGGTCATAGTGGCGAGCTTGTCCTCCACTTCCTTTTTTTCCCTTTGCAGGTCAATGAGCAGTTCGTCCACGGCCATTTCATTTTTACCGGTACGTTGGCGGGCATAGTTCAGCACTCGGGGGCTAAGGCCACTTTTTTGCCCGATCTCAAAAGCATAAGAACTGCCGGGCCGGCCCACCTTGAACATATAGGTCGGGGCCAGGTGCTCCTGATCAAAAAGCATGGAGCCGTTCACGATGCCCTTGTTTTTAAAGGCAAACATTTTCAGGTTGGAATAATGCGTGGTGATGACGCCATAAACCTTGCGTTCGTTGAGTTCTTTTAAAATCGCTTCCGCAATGGCGCCCCCCATTTTCGGGTCGGTACCGGAGCCGAATTCGTCGATCAGCACCAGTGTTTTTCCATCGGCAAATTCGAGCAGGTTGCGCATATTCACCAGGCGGCCAGAGTAGGTGGAAAGGTCGTCTTCAATAGATTGCTGGTCGCCAATATCGGCGAAGATGTTTTCAAAAATGCCCATTTCGGAAATTTCGTCCATCGGCACGAGCATGCCGGATTGCATCATAAGTTGCAATAGCCCAACAGATTTCATCAAAATGGATTTCCCCCCAGCATTTGGACCCGAAAGCACAACGATGCGGTTGTCGCCAAATAATTGCAGATCGAACGGCACGGTCTCCCTGCCAAGGTTGATGTTTTTCAAATACAACAGCGGGTGACGGCCCATCTCTGTGCCGAGGTGAGGCCCTTTTTTTATTTTGGGCATTTGGGCGTTCATCATGTAGGCCAGCCTTGCCTTGGCCATGATCACGTCGAAGCGGGTGAGCAATTGGAGGTACTGCCGCATGGATGGGGTATAAGGCCGCAGGGTGGCGCTCAGTTCTTTGAGGATGCGCCAGATTTCACGCCGCTCGTCTTGTTGCAGGTCGAAGATGTCGTTGTTGATTTCGATGACCGGCTCCGGTTCGATGAAGGCGGTGCGCCCTGTGGCGCTTTCGTCGTGGATGATACCCCGGATTTTACGCTTGTGCTCTGATGGCACACTGAACACCCGGCGGTTGTTGCGGATACTTTCCACGTTATCGGTCAGCCAGCCGTTGCTGCGGTAGGTGTTGATGAGGCTGCGGAACACTTTGTCGAGTTCCCGTTCTTTGTTGCCAATCTGGCGGCGGATGCGCTGCAGTTCCGGCGATGCGTCCGGGCGTATGCCGCCTTCTTCGTCGAACACTTTCCCGATGGCCTCTGCCAGGGCTTTGTCAAAAGTCACTGGCCGTAGAATGTCGAAGAGGGTAGGGTATATCTTCTGCCTTTCCGGGGTAAAAAACTTGAATACATCGCCCATGACGACCAGCACGGCATTGATGCGGCGAAAGCCTTCTTCCGACAGCACATAGTCCTCAATATCCAGCATTTTCAGGTCTTCGGCGAGGTCTTCATAGGTGGCGAGGGGAAAGCGGTCGCTGTTGGAGAGGCTTAGTTTATACTCATATACCTCCTTGAGCTGCAATTCGATCTGCTTTTTGTCAATAAGGAAGGGCAGTTGTTTGACGGCCTTTTTTCCAAGTTCGCCCAGGCATTCCTTTTCCAGCAGGGCGCTTATTTTATCAAATTCAAGTTTTTCGTAGAGGTCTTTAGGCTCCAGTCGCATGGTTCGTCAATTTCTTCTGTTTCTATTAAAATGCAAAGGTACGGGGATTGGGAACAAATGGTTCGGGGTGAAGTTCCCATTGGTTGGTTTTTTTGACAATAGAGGGCTTCATACATTTTGGTTGTTTTACGCCACCAACTCCCCTTCCTCTTCCTCCTTCCCCTTCGGCCTTATCATCAAACGCAGCGACTGGTCGTAAGTGAAATAGCTCCAGGCCCAGTTGATGAATACAAACAGCCTGTTTTTCACGCCCAATATCTCCATCAAGTGTACTATAAGCCACAGCATCCATGCTAAAAAGCCAGTAAAACGGATGCCTGGCAGATCGGCCACGGCGAGGTTGCGGCCAACGGTGGCAAGTGAGCCTTTGTTGAAAAACCTGTACGGCTTCAGTGGTTGGCCTTTTTCCAGGCGCAACAGGTTTTTGCTCAAATTCCCAGCTTGCTGAATGGCTACGGTGGCTACCTGGGGGTGGCCGTTTGGAAATTCCTCCGTCTGCATCAATGCGAGGTCACCGATGACAAAGATATTTTGATAGCCTTTGAGTTTATTGAACTCGTCCACCAACAAGCGGCTGCCTTTGCCAAAAGCGCCAGGCAACAAACCTCCTACTTCATTTCCACGTACACCTGCTGTCCAAATAAGGTTTTCGGCAGATAGCGTTTCGTCATTTGCCAACAAGGCTTTGTGGCCATCGTAGTCTTTCACATAAGTGTCGAGCAACACTTTCACGCCAAGCCTTTCCAGGTACTCTTTGCCTTTGCGGGAGGAGCGCTCCGAGTAACCGTTCAGGACTTTGGAAGAGGCTTCCAGCAGGTGGATTTGCATTTTGCTGAAATCAAGTTCTGGGTAGTCCTTGGGCAGGATGTATTTTTTCATTTCGGCCAGTGCGCCCGCCAATTCTACGCCTGTTGGCCCACCGCCGACGATGACGATATTGAGCAGGCTGGCCGCCTTGTCGGGGTCAGGTTCATTGAGGGCCAGCTCAAAATTCCCAAGGATGGTATTGCGGAGGTTGATGGCCTCGCCGAGGGACTTCATTGGGACGGAATGGCGGCGGAGGTTCTGGTTGCCAAAAAAGTTGGTGCGGGCACCGATGGCCAACACGAGGAAGTCGTAGTGCAGTTGCCCGATATCAGTTGTAATAGTTTGATTATCAGCGTCCACATTTTCCAAACTGGCTACCCTGAAGTGGACGTTAGGCTGTTCCTGGAAAATTTTGCGGAGCGGAAATGAAATGGCGCTCGGCTCCAAACCAGCAGTGGCCACCTGATAAAAAAGCGGTTGGAACTGGTGGTAGTTGTTTTTATCCACCAAAACTATCTGGTAGTTGCTTTTGCGAAGCGATTGAGCAAGTTTCAGGCCCGCAAAACCGCCACCTACTATGACAATTCGTTGCTGGCGGGTATCAGGGATATTGGCTATGGTCTTCATATTCGGTTGATTTTCTTGAAGGTTAAAACGTCCAATATTATGCTATGTTCGATGGGAAGAAAAGCAGCAAAAACAGGAGATTTGGAGCATTCGAGCGATTTTTTTGAAACTAAATATGGGGCGGGTTCGCAGGAGGGATAAATAGCATGGACAAGTAAACGGAAAGGGAAATTTTATAGGCGGAGCTTTTAGTGAAAATAAAAATAAAGCCTCCTTCTTAACAACTTAATTACCATCCAAATCAAAGCTGCTTTTATTCTCTCATTGCCTCTTTCTTCCATCCACGCAGTGAATAAAAAATGTGAAGCCTGCACCGGCATTCCGGTAACAGGCTCCATCGTCATTGGTCTCAAGAAAAGAAAACTACTATGTTGGCACAAAACCAAGCCCGGGTTATTCCCGGATGATTTTGCGGTTGCCGTCCTTGTATAAAAACAGCCTGGCCTCGTTGGCTTTGGGCTGAATGATCGTTTGCAGGAAGTGCAAAGCGGATTTGTCGGAATCGAAATTGGCCAGAATCAGGTAAGAATAGCCGCCCTCTATCAACTTGTCGTAGTGCACATTACCGAATTGCCGGAAAATAGCGTCGTTGCGTTCCAAAGGGTAGTTGGAGGCTGCTACCTCAATGGCGTAGCCCGAATACATTTTTTGGAGTTTTTTGTGAAAACGATAAGGAGAAAGGGTAGATGCCACCTTGGTTTTTTGGGATTCGGGAGCAATGTAGGCGCTCTCATTCTCAAACAAAGGTGCGGTTTGGGCGGATGCAGCATACGAAACAGCTACAATGGAAAGAATGACCAAAGCGGGCAATCGGAAGGTGTTCATGGCATTACAGATTAAAGTTATTTTCATGTAATAATCATGCCAAATAAACGTTGCCTGCCCATTGGACATCATGTTTAACTAACTTGAAAATCAGCGATTTAACAAGTTGTTCAAGCATTCAGCCTGTTCAAGCCACGTTTATTTAAGCACGGTTTTGGAAGTCAGAAAAAACACGGTAGATGGGACGCCAGAATCTTAACCGGGCGAAGCATCCGATTTAGATTTTGATTCTGACGAATAAGAATCCTCGGTATAGGATGGTGAGTAATAGTCGTCCCCGGCAGTGTCAACAGGCGTTGCAATCTTAGGGCCGACAGTAAGCAAAAGCGAGCAGGCGATGGCCGCCAAGCCAATGAGGTAATAGTGTTCCATGTGCGAAATATGTTCTGGGTTATAGTTTCAAAGTGCGAAAAACAGTTGGTATGGGGTGCAAAATACCGGCGAATAATTTGTGCTGTTCAATGATGATGCAAACATAGAAAAATTACTCATTCATATTTATCTATTTTGTACTTTTTTTTAAAAAAATTATTTTGTCAGGAAAAATTTGGGGAACTCATTATCTTTGCGCCCGCATTTTACAGAAATGCGCTTCGTTTCAAAAAGAATTTTTATACCCGTGTGGCGGAATTGGTAGACGCGCTACTTTGAGGGGGTAGTGTCCTTTCGGATGTGCTGGTTCGAGTCCAGTCGCGGGTACAAGAAGAGGGCGCAATCGGCACCATGCCTTGATTGCGCCTTTTTTATTGCTGGTTTGGCGCAGAATGGCACAAAAAAAGCGGCTACGAAAGTAGCCGCCTCAGTTTTTGTGTTTACACCTTCACTATTATTCCTTTTCCAATTTTTCAGCTTGGTGTTTGTGCTTCTTGATGGGTTTAGAGACCTTGCCTTGCTTATCTCCTTTGCTTGTCTTTTTGTTTTTCAAATTCTTCTGTGAAGGCTTTTTTACCTTTTCTCCCTTTTTGTCCACGACTTCCTTTTTCAGTTTCACGTTACCCTTTTGCCTGACTTTGTTTGCCTGGTCATTTTCCTTTTTTTCAGTTTTCTCTGATGCTTTCTTCTCCTGCATTTCCTGGATCCTTGCCGGCTTTCCAACCGCTTTTCCGTTGTTTTCTTGTTGGGCAAAAGCAAATTGTGAAGCCAAAACAAGAACTACCAATGAGAAAAAAAACTTGATGCTTGTCATGTTGTCAGATTTTAGTGAAAAAATTACATTCACGCAATTGGGACAAAGCCGATGGGCGTTGGGGTCTTAATAACCTGTTAAAAATGCAGATTGGTTTTGTTATCACTTTTTCAATAAAAAAAATGAAAGACAATTTTTCAAAACAAGCCTGCGCTTACGCCAAATTCCGCCCGGGCTATCCAGAACAATTAATAAATGATTTGGTGGGGCAAACGGAAAAACAAGAAAGGGCATGGGACTGCGCTACGGGAAATGGCCAGATTGCTTCCATGCTATCGCCCTACTTTGTAGAAGTGCTTGCAACGGACATCAGTGAAAAGCAGTTGGAAAAAGCCGTTTTGAAACCAAACATCAAATACTCAAAAGGCGCTGCCGAAGAAACAACCTTCCCCGATGACCATTTTGACTTGATAACCGTTGGTCAAGCTGTACACTGGTTTGATTTTGAGAAATTCAATCGGGAGGCGAAAAGGGTGGCCGCACCAGGCTGCCTTTTGGCTTTGATTGGCTATTCCCTATTTAAAACAAATACTGCCGTGGACAACGTCATTGACCATTTTTACGAAAACATCGTTGGGAAATACTGGGACAAAGAACGGCGGCATATTGACAACCAATACAGGACGATTCCATTTCCTTTTGATGAGATAAAAATGCCGGAATATGAAATGCAATACGAGTGGGATTTTGAAATGATGACTGGCTACCTCCGTACCTGGTCAGCCGTTCAGCACTACATCGCCGCCAATGGCCATGATCCAGTTGGTCGGATAGCGGAAGATTTAAAGCGGCATTGGGGCGGATCCGATAGGGTGAAAATCCACATTGCGATATTGACAAAGGTGGGCAGGGTCTCCAAATGAGTTTTTCACGTTTAAGTCAGACATGGAAAATAGTTTAGAGAATCTGGAATTTTTTTTATTTGGTTGGCATCTTAAAAATCAAGTGTATAGAACAACTTACTGGTGTAACTCTTCGATTTCAAACCAATTCAAACAACTCAAACAATTTCAAACTAAAACTTAAAACCAATAGCCCAGATTGAAGTACAAAGCGCTCCCTATAGTCGAAACCCCATAAGAAACCTCGATTGGCCCGAGCGAAGTGTCCAGCCCATAACCAATGCCTGCACTGAAAACATCCACATTAGCCTCACCGATGGACTGTTTCAAATAGGCAGCATTCCCGTTCAGCTTGAGGTAGTGGTTTTTCAAAATGCGGTATTGCAAAATGATGGAAGCCGAAGCCAGGTCAGTCCCCGCTTTCTGTGCAAAATCCATCCCTATTAAAGGCTTGAAATTGTTGATGACGTTCAGGTTGTTGCCGCCGAGGAAGTAGCGGTAGGGCGCCATTTTTTCGCCCAAAGAAATACCTGCATTGGCAGCCAAGGAAGCTGTTAAACGCTTGCTCAACGGAAAAAAAGTTTGATAGCTCAAATCAACATTGTAGCCAAGCTTTCCGGCAGATTCCTGTTTAGTTGAAAAAGGGAATTGATAAATACCTCTTGCCAGCAAAGTGGCCAGGTTGCCGTTGGTGGCAAAATAGCGCTTGTCCCTGCTGTCGTGTTTGTAAAAAGCGGTCGCCGTGAGGTATAGGCCGTTGTCATCAAAAATGATGGCTCCCCCTGTTTGGCCGGAAACCTGTTTTGTGTTGAACTTGTAGTATTTCAATTCCCCGGAAAAGCCGACCGCAAAATCGCTCCCATTCAGCAGGTTGACATAAAGTTCGTTGGAGAAATCGACCAGGTCGTACACCAGTCTTTCCAGTTCCAGCGAGTCGGGCAAGGTGATTTCCGAAGGCAGATCGAAAGCTACATCGTTCAGGTGCAGCCGGGAGTTGAGGCCAAAGCTTGGTTTTGTCCCTCTGTCTATATAATAGTATAAGCCATATCTGAATTGATCGCCAAGAATGACATCGAATAGGGTAATGGAGTTCCTAAATCCGAGATTGAGAATGGTTGCATTTAGTAGCAGGCTGCTTTTGTAAACATTGTCGAAGTGAACGCCAACCCGGAGGCTGCGGTCATACCCACGCTTAAGTCTAGGCTGTATGCTGAGGATGCAGCCATTATCGCCTCCTTTTTTAAACTGGTAATCAACGAACCTGCAATTGCCGGTGCCATAGAGGTTGACGATGCCCTTGTAAAATGCCTCCTGCTCTATTTCGCCGGGGAGTTTTGCCGAAAAATTGCGCAGCACCTTTGCCCGGTTGAAAACCTGGTTTTCCAAAACTTCCACAGAGCCAATTTTCCAGGTTTGGCTTTGAGCAGGTACTGGGTTGTGCTGCAAAGGGGGCGCCGCTTGCTGACGTTCGGCCACTTCTAACAACGCTGCCCAGATTTGCCTCGCAGCTCTTTCGCCCCTTGATTCAAGTGTATCCACGGCATCAAAGCTGGTAATATTGTAGCCATAAATGTCCGGGCAGATCAACAAATCGCAATAGAGGTACTGCATCGCCGAGTTTTCGGTCATCTGGAAGGAGCTTATCTGGCTGATGATATTTTGAAAGGAATTCAGTTCGGGTTTTTCCAGCAAGTCCGCTTCTACGTTGATGCCTATCACAATATCTACTCCTTTTGCCCGCATTTCTTTCGCCGGGAAATTATTCACGATGCCACCGTCCGCTATCAACCGGTTGTTAATTTCAACTGGTGCCAGCAACCCTGGAAACGAGCCACTGGCCCGCATGGATAAAGCCAAATTTCCTTTTTCAAAAAGTATGCTCTCGCCGGAAGCCACATCCGTTCCTGTACAAAAAAACGGAATGGGCAGTTGGCTGAAATCGTCAATTGTTGCTACCCTTGAGGTCAACCTGCTGAGCATGTTGTAGGCCATCTGGCCATCCGAAAGGGCCGTCGGCAGGTTGATTTTCGTGTCTTCTACTGTCAGGGAAAGCGCATATTTCTCGCCAAAAAGCTTGTAGAAAAATGGGGAAATATCCCTTGGGATTTTGTCCTGGAGCAATAAAGTCAAATCCAATGTATGGACGATGCTGTCAAGTTCATGGGCCGACCAGCCGGCAGCATACAGCCCGCCAATGATAGCGCCCATACTGGCCCCGCCAATGTAATCTACACGGATACCGGCTTCTTCTAAAACCTTCAGTGCGCCGACGTGGGCATAACCTTTTGCGCCGCCGCCGCTCAGTACGACACCAACCCGGTAAGGCTTTTGGGCCTGGCAAGGAAGTTTCAACAAAATGCCTGCTGACAGGATAACAATTGGAATGTAGAGGATTTTTTTCATGGCTTTTTTCCGATGCCTGAAAAATAGGGGAAGGTGCGAAAGGACTGGTAAGGTTTCAGAAAAAAAATGCCCGGCCACAGGGCCAGGCTGTATAAAACCAAATGAAAACAATTTCTTATTGAAGGTTTTGCTGAGGCAATATAGAGTTTTGCCTAAAAAATAAAATTTACAAGTTTTTAAAAAGGCATAAGGGCGTATATTTTTTCGCTAGCAAAATAAATTCAATACTATTTGATAAAATCATGTTCAATTTTAATTGAACTCCAAAGATGAATTGCATGGAATCCAGGCTAAAATTCTTCTTTGGTGGAAGTCATTTGACACGTTATCGTTGCCGCCTGGCTTGACAAATAATCCCTAACAAATCCTGGGCAATTGTTCCCCCGGCAGCATATTTACCACACGGCGTCCGCCAATTTTACTTTTCAACAACACTTGGCCAATATGGTTTTCAGTAACATGGCCAATAATTGCAGCATTTTTTCCTTTACCATCTTTCCTCAAAAGCTCCAGTGCCTCATCTGCAGATTCCGGGGCAACAATTGCCAAAAATTTGCCTTCGTTTGCCACATAGAGCGGGTCGAGCCCCAATAGCTCGCAGGCACCATCAACTTGCTCGTTTACAGGGATTTGTGCTTGAGCCAATTCGATGCCAAGCCCTGCTTTTTTGGCTATTTCATTTAAAGTTGTTGCCACGCCGCCACGGGTAGGATCCCGCAGGAAGTGGACATGCTCTCCTAATTTATCCAAGAGGTTTTTTACCAAAAAATTCAAGTTTGTACTGTCGCTCAGTATATCTGTCTCAAATTCCAGGCCCTCCCGCACAGACATAATGGCAATTCCGTGTGCCGCTATTTCCCCGCTGACGATGATCTGGTCGCCGGGGCGGATGCGCCCGATGCGGATGTCAGCCGCCGGGTGTACCACTCCAATGCCTGTCGTATTGATAAAAATCTGATCGCCTTTTCCCTTCTCCACGACTTTTGTATCGCCGGTTACAATTTGAACGCCAGCCTGGGCCGCCGCATGTTTTACCCCCAAAATGATCTCCCAAAGGTCATCCATCCGCAGCCCTTCTTCCAGGATGAAACCCAGTGACAGGTATTTCGGAATGGCACCGCACATCGCAATGTCGTTGACTGTACCGTTCACTGCCAACTCGCCAATGTTGCCGCCAGGAAAAAAGATGGGAGAAATGACGAAGCTGTCCGTCGTGAAAGCAACCTTGCCCGACAAGTCGAGCAAGGCGCCGTCGTGTTGTTCGTCGAGGAACTCGTTGGCCAGCAGTTTAAAAACACCCGCATCCAGCAAGCGGTGGGTCAGGAGGCCTCCGCTCCCGTGGCCGAGCGTGATGATGTCGAAGTCGAGCTTCGGCATGGGGCAGTTTAGTTGGATGGACAGTTTGGTCATGCGTGAAAATGATAATACGCCGCACAGGCGCCTTCCGAAGACACCATCGGTGCCCCAAGGGGGTGCTCCGGGGTGCATTTTGTCCTGAAATTCGGGCACTCGAATGGCTTTTTAAGCCCTTTTAAGATAGTACCTGCGATACAATCCTTGTTCTCTTCGACCGGGGCAAGTTGCAGGTTGAATTTTCGCCTGGCATCGAAAGAGGCGTAAGTTTCAGATACCTCATACCCGCTTTGCGGAATCGTGCCGATGCCCCGCCAGCTTCTATCGGACACCTCGAAGACCTTCTCAATGGTCTGCATGGCCAATAGGTTGCCTTCCCGCTGCACCACCCGTGCGTACTGGTTTTCCAGTTTCGCTTCGCCCCGTTCCAGTTGTTTCACCGCCATTAAGATTCCCTGCAACAAATCCACCGGCTCGAAGCCCGTCACGACGATAGGTACCTGGTATTTTTCAACCACCGGAAAATACTCCTCCATGCCCATGATGGTGCAGACGTGGCCCGCTGCCAGAAAGGCATTGATTACATTATCGGGATCGCCGAGGATGGCCTCCATCGCCGGCGGCACAAGGACATGCGATGCCAGGATGGCGTAATTTTTCACCCCCAATTGCTTCGCCTGTACCACGGAAAGCGCATTAGCCGGGGCGGTTGTTTCAAAACCCACTGCGAAGAAAACTACCTCCCGATCCGGGTGTTCCTGCGCCAACTTTACGGCTTCGAGCGGGGAGTAGAGGATGCGCACATCAGCACCGCCGGCCTTGGCTTCCAGCAGGCTCTTTTCAGAGCCAGGCACCCGTAGCATGTCACCAAAAGAACACAGTACAACCCCTTCATTTTCAGCCAAATAAATGGCCTCATCAATAATGCCCAGCGGCGTCACACAGACGGGACAGCCGGGGCCGTGTACCATCGTCACCTGTTTCGGCAGCAAGTCGAGGATACCATTTTTCACGAGGCTGTGCGTCTGGCCGCCACAGATTTCCATGATCGTCCAGGGTTGGGTGACAGTGCGGTGGAGTTCGTCGAGGTACTCCCTGACGACCTCGGGATTGCGGTATTCTGTGAGGAATTTCATGGCGCTTCTTGATTTTCATGCAATTCTTCTACTTCCCCCATTTTCTTCAAATATTCAAACGTCGTTTTCGCTTCCTCTTCGTCCACCACGCTGATGGCCACGCCCACATGCACGAGCACATAGTCGCCCACCTTTGCTTCCGGCACCATGGTGAGGTTGATTTCTTTCTGTATGCCACCAAAGGAGACTTTTCCGGTACGGAAGGTTTCGTCCAATTGGCCGGTAATGGCTGCTATTTTTCCTGGAATTGCTAAGCACATGTTTGAAAGATTTTTGCGACCCTTGACCCCTAAAGGGCAGAGGCGGTTGGTTCTAATTGTTGGAGTTTTCTGATTTAAGATGTAAGATTGACGACGTATGATTTTGGATTTTATTGACGATTTTGGATTTACGATGGGCGGTTTTTCGCATAAAAACAGCTTTGTTGCTTTCGGTTTTGCCACAAAATCTTACATCTAAAATCATGTAATCTTAATTCTTAAATCAAAGAAACAGAACCATTCGTCTCTGCCTATAAGGAAACCTCATTCTGAAGTTCCGAGACCCTCGCCCGATTAGGTCCCCCTTCAGGGGTCAGGGGCGATAGCAACGAAAAAGCTAACTGCCCAAACGAAATACACTCGTCATTGGGCGACAGTTCTTGGTGAAAAAACAGCTCATATTTTTCACCCAACTCGCTGATTATCAAATCTGTCAAAAGTGAATTTTGAAAAACACCACCGCTGAAAGCGAGCCGGTGGACGCCTTGCTGTCTTGCTATTTCACCTATCCAATGAACGAGTGCGAAATGGAAGTGGAAGGCAATTTCAGATTTGTCCACACCAGCCAATAAGTCAGCGATAAGGTCTGTTAAAATGGAATTCAAGCTAAAGTCAGGAAGCAACCTGAAGTTGCCTTTTGGCTTGGCATCTTTCATCGCCAATGCTTCCAACCGCATGGCCGCCTCCCCCTCAAAACTTGACTTCGACTGCAAGCCAAGCAGCGCCGCCACCCCATCGAATAGCCGCCCCACGCTCGAAGTTTTCAGGCTGCTCGGACGGGCAAGCATTTTTTGATAAAACGCCCATTCCTTTTCGGTGAAATGGTGTCGGAGCAATGGTTCCGCTTCCGGCAAATCGTGGAAAAGTGCCAGTGCCGAAAGCCTCGGCTCCCTTGCCATTTTATCGCCTAAAAAATGGGGGAAATAGTCGAGGTGCGCTATCCGGTCGAAGCCACTATTTTCAAAAAGGAAAAACTCACCGCCCCATACTTGCCCATCGTCTCCCCAGCCAGTGCCATCCCAAATAACGCCAAGCACGGGCTTTTTGCTCGTAAGCAGCTCATTTTCAGCAAGAACGGCGGCGAAGTGGGCGAGGTGGTGCTGCACTTCCTCCAATGCGACACCCAGTTCCCCGGCTAATTCGGTTCCCTTGAAAGTGGAAAAATAAGCCGGATGTTTGTCCACAATCACCCGTGCCGGGCGGGCATCTAAAAGGTGTAGTAGGTGGCGCAATGTTTTTTCAAAATTCTCCTGCGTATCGAAGCTCTCCAGGTCGCCGAGATATTGGCTGATGTAAGTGTTCCCGGCATGTTGCAGGGAAAAGGTACCCTTCATGTCAGCGCCCATTGCCAGCACGGATGCTTGCCAGTCCGGGAGGCCCTGGTGGATGTACGTTGGCGCATAGCCACGGGAGCGGCGCAACACGATCCGCTGCAAGTGGCCGGGCGTGAACTGCACCACGCTGTCGTCCTGCGGGAGGAGGATTTTCCGGTTGTTGACGATAAAACCATCCACAAATTCACCGAGGTATTTCAGTGCTTTTTCATCCTCAAAAAAGATGGGCGATCCGCTGAGGTTACCGCTCGTCGCCACAATGGGTTTTTGCCAGTTTGACAAAAGCAACTCCATCAGTGGCGTGTAGGGCTGCATCGCTCCGATGCGGTGGAGGTGGGGAGCAATGCCGTCCACGTCAATTCCGCTTGCCGGAATTTCACGTAAACGGCACAGCACAATCGGGCTTTCAATACTGCCGAAAGCGGCTGCTTCCGCATCATTTACGTGTGCGTCTTTTTGTAAAATATCGAGGTTGGGGTACATCAAAGCGAAGGGCTTCGAGGGGCGGTGCTTGCGTTCCCGCAGTGTGGCCACAGCCACTGGGTTTGTGGCGTCGCAAATAAGCAAGTAGCCCCCAATGCCTTTCACGGCGAGGATTTTTCCAAGCGTTAAATAATTGACAGCGAGTGAGATACAGTCGTTTGAATCCGAAGTGGATTTTTCAAATTTTAGGTTTTGTGGATCATTTTTAGCCCAAAAACTCAACTCAACTGCACAATCAGGGCAGGAGTTGGTCTGTGAAAAATGCCGCCTCGTCAGCGGGCTATCGTACTCTGACTGGCATGGGTGGCACATGGTGTATGGTGCCATAGCGGTGCGTTCCCGGTCGTATGGCAGGCGGCGTGTGATGGAATAGCGTGGGCCACAGTTGATGCAGGTGATGAACGGGTAGCCGAAGCGCCGGTCAGCAGGGTCGTGAAGTTCCTGGCGGCAATCATCGCAAAGGCCAAAGTCGGGAGTAAGGAGGAGGTTGGCCCGGCCAGTATTCCTGCTTTCGACGATATCGAAACCAGCGAAAAGTTGTGGGGCAACCTCCTCTAAAGCGTGGCGGAGAATTTTGGCACGTTGGGGCCTCTTAACCAGTAATTTTTGATAAAAATTTTGGGCGAGACCTTCATTTCCATTGAAAAAAATATGCACCCCGTCCATCCCGTTGCTTACCGTACCCTTCAAGCCCAGCGAATGCGCAAGCTGATACACAAAGGGCCGGAACCCGACGCCTTGTACTTGTCCTTCGATATGGATGTGAAAGGTGTTCATTGCAGTTTTCAGCTAACAGTTTTTGTGAATCCAGATTAGGTTGCTACTGCCTGCTTGTCCACCGCCAACTGCGTTCGCAACCACTCGTACCATTGCTCCATGCCTTTGCCTGTGGTGGCGGAGAGTTCGATGAACTCGGTAATATGGCTTACCTGCCTTGCATAGCTCTTTGCTTTTTCAACATCAAAATTGACGTACGGTAGCAAGTCAATCTTATTGATGATGCAAAGCTGGGAGGAGTGGAACATGTCGGGATATTTGATCGGCTTGTCCTCGCCTTCGGTGACGCTCATAATGACAACCCTTGCGCCCTCGCCCAGGTCGAACATAGCAGGGCAAACGAGGTTGCCAACATTTTCGATAAAAAGCAGGGAGTTGTCAGCAGGTTTAAGTTGTTTCAATGCGTCGTGTACCATATCCGCTTCCAGGTGGCAGCCTTTTCCAGTGTTGATTTGCACGACCTCGGCGCCGGTGGCTGCTATGCGGTTGGCGTCGTTTGAGGTTTGCTGGTCGCCTTCGATGACGTAGCAGGGGAATTCGTTTTTCAAATCGGCAAGGGTACGTTCGAGCAGGGCGGTCTTGCCGCTGCCGGGAGAGCTGACCAGGTTCAGTGCCAGGATATTTTTCGCCTCAAAGAAGCCCCGGTTGCGCTCGGCCAGCAGGTTGTTTTTTCCCAAAATATCCTGTTCGATTTGGAGCACGGTCTTCCCAGGCTGGAAACCGCCAATGGCCTGCGCCACAGGGGCGTGGTGATGATGCCCGTTCCCATGCTCATGATGGTGGTGCCCATGACTGTGATGGTGATGTTCATGGCCATGTTCGTGTACGTGCTCTGCACTTATTTTCATGATCCTTACCGTTCCATCGGGTTGGCCGCAGCCGCATATTCCGCACATAAGTTAGTGAATTGGGGAATTGGTAAATTGGGGAATTAGTGCCTCGGTATCGACCAATTTACTAATCCACCAATTCACCAATTCACAAGTTTCAAGAAACTGTCAAAGCCTTGACCCTCAATTCTTTGCCACTCAATATTTCATTAAAATACGACCCACATGTTGGGCAGGGGTCGAAAATATTTTTCATTAAAAACCGACGGCCACATTCCACACATTGGGCCCTCCCCGGGATTCTATGGATATGCCGTTCCGCATTTTCCAGTACGCTCTTTTGGACACCAACCTCCCACGCAAACTCAAGTGCCGACCACTCGATCCCAGCCAGTTCACCGATCTCAAGCTCGATGCTGTCCACGTATTGGACGCCTGCTTTTTTGACCTGTGCTTCCGCAATGTCAACGATACTGGATATGATGGAAAGCTCGTGCATTGCACTAAGAATTATGTACCCTCTGCTTACGTCTAAACAGCAACCAGCCGACGACAGCGGCGATCGCCAGGATGGGTAGGGCATGTTCTGGCGTCCCAACGTAGTGCATCAATGTATTTGGGTCAAAAAGACCATGCCCGCCGTGGGCAAAGCTGGCAGCAGGCAAGGAGATTACAAGGAGAGTCAGCAGCTTTTTCATATTGAAACCTTTTGAAAAAAAATATTGCCGGATTCACTCGGCAACGGATTTGGCGTATGAATCCGGCGGCATCAGATTAGAATTTGACGGGCAAGATAGTTTGGGCTTAAAAGGCGGATGGTTGATCATTGTCACCAAAAGAAATGATAGATGTCATCCAGAACAACATATTTTAACTTCTCTTTTGACCAATCTTTTTAAAAGAAAATTCTACCAACTTTTCACAACTCAAAACCTGCCTGCCATGATTTCAACGCCAACCCGCCGTCCCACCTACTACGAAGAATTGCGACAAAAAGGCTACTCCCGCCGGGACTTCATGAAGTTCTGCTCCATGATCGGCGCTTACCTCGGATTGGAGGCAAGCGGTGTTGCCCAGGTGGCCAATGCCCTACAAAAAACTTCACGGGTGCCGGTCATCTGGCTGCATTTCCAGGAATGCACCTGCTGCAGCGAGAGCTTTATCCGTTCCTCGCACCCTATCGTGGCAGATATTATCCTAGATAAAATATCGCTGGACTACACAGAAACTTTAATGGCTGCCAGCGGGCACCAGGCTGAGGCGGCCATGCAGAAAACGATGAAGGATTCTTATGGCGAATACATCCTTTGCGTGGAAGGCTCCGTGCCGACAGCAGAAGATGGCGTTTACTGCTGCATTGGCGGCAAGTCGGCGATGCAGATACTCGAAGAAACAGCGGCCGGGGCCAAGGCCGTCATTTGCTGGGGCAGTTGTGCCTGCAACGGCTGTGTGCAGGCTGCCAAGCCCAATCCGACCCATGCAACACCTATTCATAAGTTGGTAAAAGGAAAACCCATTATCAAAGTGCCGGGCTGCCCGCCTATCGGCGAAGTGATGGCCGGCGTCATCGTCCACATTATCACCTTCGGCCGGCTGCCGGAACTCGACCGCATTGGCCGCCCAAAAGCCTTCTACTCCAAGCGGGTACACGACACCTGCTACCGCCGCCCGTTTTACGATGCAGGGCTTTTTGTCGAAACCTTCGACGATGCCAATGCGCAGAAGGGCTACTGCCTGTACAAGGTCGGCTGCAAAGGCCCGATGACCTACAATGCCTGCGGCGTGACGAAATGGAACAATGGCACGAGTTACCCCATCCAATCTGGCCACGGCTGCTTTGGGTGCAGCGAGGAGAACTTCTGGGACAACGGCCCTATCTATCGCCAAATGGCCAACTTCCCAGGTTTCGGCATCGAAGCAGACGCCGATAAAATCGGCATGGTGGCTGCCGGAGCGACCGCTGTCGGCATTGCCGCCCACGCCATCGCTACTAATTTCAGAAAGAAAAAATTGATAGAAAATTTGATAGAAGAGGGAAAAGAGGCTGAGGGAGAATTATAAAACTTTAAACAAGAATCATTATGGCCGAGCGAATCGTCGTTGACCCCGTGACCCGTATAGAAGGTCACCTCCGCATCGAAGCCGAAATCAAGGACGGCAAAATTTCCGAAGCATACAGTTCCGGCACCATGGTCAGGCTGCTGGAAGAAATTTTAAAAGGGCGTGACC
Organism: Lewinellaceae bacterium; assembly: GCA_020636005.1. Classification (GTDB taxonomy): domain Bacteria; phylum Bacteroidota; class Bacteroidia; order Chitinophagales; family Saprospiraceae; genus UBA6168. The sequence goes on along the minus strand of JACJYR010000003.1, from coordinate 788,197 downwards.
CCCGTGACGCCTGGGCCTTTGTCGGCCGGGTCTGCGGGGTGTGTACCACGGTCCACTCGCTGGCCTCCTGCAGGGCGGTAGAGGATGCGCTCGGCATCGTTATCCCGCCCAATGCCGAGTTGGTGCGCAACATCATGTATTGTTCGCAATATATGCACGATCACGTCGTGCATTTTTACCACCTCCATGCCCTCGACTGGGTGGACGTGGTCTCCGCCCTGAGCGCCGATCCAAAGAAAACTTCAGAGATTGCACAAAGTATTTCCAACTGGCCGAAAAGCTCGCCCGGTTATTTTTCCGACTTGCAAAAAAGGCTGACCAAGTTCGTGGAGAGTGGCCAGCTTGGCATTTTCGCCAACGGCTACTGGGGCCACCCGGCCTACAAACTGCCGCCGGAAGTGAACCTGATCGGTGTGGCGCACTATCTGGAAGCGTTGGAATGGCAGAAGGAAATCGTTAAGGTACATACCATTTTTGGTGGCAAAAACCCGCACCCGAACTACCTCGTCGGCGGCATGGCCTGCGCCATCGGCCTCGACGACGTAAGCGGCATCAACGCCGAACGGCTGGCCCTTGTGGGGCAGCTTTTGAAAAATGCCAAAACCTTTATCGAGCAAGTTTACATCCCCGACCTGCTGGCAGTGGCACCTTATTATCTCGACTGGGGTGCCATAGGTGGCGGGCTGGGCAATTACATGAGCTATGGTGACCTGCCCACGAATGGCTACAACGATCCATCGAGCTTCAAATTCCCGTCGGGCGTCATTTTGAACAAAGACATCAGCAAAATCATGGAGGTGGACCTGCGCAACGACGAAGAGGTGAAGGAATTCATCGCCCGCTCGTGGTACGAGTACGATGGCGGCAACGACGTGGGCCTGCACCCCTGGGCTGGCGAGAGCCGGGTGAAATACACCGGCCCAAAACCACCCTACGAGCACCTGAACGTGGATGAAAAATACAGCTATCTGAAAACCCCACGCTGGAAAGGCAATGCCGTGGAAGTAGGTCCGCTGGCCCGTGTGCTTATCGGCTACGCCCGTGGACGGGAAGACTTCAAGGCGGTGGTGGACAGTACGCTGGCCAAGCTGAACGTGCCCATCGGTGCACTGTTTTCAACGCTGGGGCGTACGGCGGCACGTGGCCTTGAGAGCATCCTGGTCGCCGACTGGGCGCAGGAATTTTACGACAATCTGCTACTGAACCTGAAAAATGGTGACACCCGCATGGCGAATATGGAAAAATTCAACCCGGCCAAGTGGGAAAAAACCGCTCAGGGTGTGGGGCACACGGAGGCACCGAGGGGTGCATTGGCTCACTGGATCGTCATCGAAGACACGAAAATCAAGAACTATCAATTGGTGGTGCCGACCACCTGGAACGCTTCCCCCCGTGATCCGAACGGCAACATGTCCGCTTACGAGGCAGCCTTGAAAGACACACCGATTGCGGACCCGGAACAGCCTGTTGAAATATTGCGCACCGTCCACTCTTTCGACCCATGCCTTGCCTGCGCTGTCCATGTTTATGATGAAGACGGCAAGCATGTTAGCAGGGTAAAAGTGCTTTAGAAAAAAGTGTGTTTAGGTGTTTGGGTGTTTTTGTGTTTTTGAATAAAAACGGGAATTCAAGAAAACACCTAAACACCCAAACACAAAAACACAAAAAAGAAGATCATGGCATCCATTACCGAAGTTTCCCCCCACAAGCTCAGGCGGGTCTTTGTCTGGGAACTGCCCGTCAGGGTCTATCACTGGTTGAACGCACTGGCCATTGTCGCCCTTTGCGTGACTGGCTACCTCATCGGCGATCCGCCTGCTTTCATGTCGGCAGCGGAGGCTTCCGACCGTTATTTTTTCGGCTGGATCCGGTTCATCCACTTTGCGGCGGCGTATATTTTCTTTTTTAATTTCCTGTTCCGGTTGTATTGGGGTTTTGTTGGGAACAAATATGCCGACTGGAAAAACTTCATCCCGACGAGTCAGCGGTTTTTTAAGGAAATCTGGCAGGTGCTGAAAATTGACATCTTGTTGCAAAAAGAACGGGAGCACATGTCAGTGGGGCACAATGCGCTGGCAGGCATAATTTACTTTTTCACGTTTCTTGCATTTTTGGTACAATGTATCACCGGTTTCGGTCTTTACGCCTCAATGAGCGACTGGTGGTTCGCCAGTTTGTTCAGTTGGGTGTCGGTGGTTTTTGGAAATGACGAGTTTGCCTTGCGCAACTGGCACCATGCTACGATGTGGTTTTTCATCGTATTTGCGTTGATTCACGTTTATCTTGTGTTTTACCATGATTATGTGGAGGGCCGGGGTGAAATTTCTTCGATGGGAGGCGGCTGGAAGTTTATTGAAGAGGAGGCTTTTGAGAAATTTGAAAAAGAAGAAATGGCCGCAGAGCAAGCAGAGAAAAAGAGCTGAAAAAAGTTTTATCAAACACCTTTGCACATTGAAAAAAATCCTCATCCTGGGCATTGGCAACTATCTCATGGGCGACGAGGGCGTGGGCGTCCATTTTGCCCAAATGCTTGAAAAAGAGCCACTTCCACCTGGGGTGGATGTCATTGACGGTGGCACTGGGGGTTTTCACCTCACCAATTATTTTGAAGCTTACCCCATCGTTTTTTTAGTAGATGCCACGCTTGACGGGAAGATGCCAGGCACTATCCGCCTACTCGAACCCCACTTTTCAAAAGATTATCCGAAGGCGATGAGCACCCACGACATCGGCATGAAAGACCTCATCGAAGCGCTGATACTCATGGGTTCGATGCCGAAAATTTACCTCTTTGCAGTTTCCATCGAAACCTTGCAGCAGCAACAAGTGACGTTGTCGCCACAAATAGCAGCGGTCTTACCAGTTTTAAAAAAACAAGTATTTGAACTGATCGGAAAGCTCCAATAGGGAGGGCTGTCCCAAAATACCTTTCGACACCGAAGGCGTCGAAAGGTATTCTTTAGAGAGGGGTGTTTTAGAAAAATTGCATGGCAATTTTTCTAAAACACCCCTCTCTTCATGGGTTTAATCAGCAGCTATCGCCGCCAATTAAATTATTTATTATCTTAAGTCTTGCGCTCCTTCTTGCGGGCTGCCGGGAACAACACATTATTAAGTATCAAACGGTAGCCAGGGGAATTCGGGTGCAGGTTCAAATCTGTATCGGGGTCGTGGACATAGTGGCGGTAATCCTCTGGGTCGTGGCCGCCATAGAAGGTGAAAAATCCCTGGCCCATTTCACCGTGAATATAACGGGCTTCTTTCATGGGCTTGGTTTCGCCCAAAATAAGGACATTGGATTTGATAAATTCATCCTTAAAGGCAGTCGTTTGCCCCATGAAGCCTTTCACGGTGCGGGTCTGGCACTGGGTGAGCATGGTGGGCACGGGATCCCATTTGGCGGAGAAATCGAACAGGGTGAAATAGTCCTGCTCAGGGTCGATGGTCCTGCCGTAGTGGCTGTCAATGGTGGAATGCTCGTACTCCAGGGAGTTTTTGACCAACTGGAAATTTTGAAAGGCAAAGGTTTTTGAAAAATCCAGTTTTTCCTGTGCATTGGGGTCGGGCGGGTCGCCGTCGTAGTATTTGTCGCAAATGTCCACCCCGTCGGCTGCCAGGGCGATATCATAAGTATCCGTGGCCGAACACATAGCGAACATGAAGCCGCCACCTACCACGTATTCTTTAATTCTTTTGACTACGGCCAATTTCAGCTGCGATACTTTTTCAAAGCCGTGTTTGTGGGCCAATTCTTCTGACAAGCGCTGGTTTTCCCGGTACCATTCCTGTGCGTGGTAGCCAGAGTAAAATTTTCCATACTGGCCGGTGAAGTCTTCGTGGTGGAGGTGCAGCCAATCGTATTCTGTCAACTTATCGGCCAGCACTTCGTCGTCGTATATTTTATCAAAAGGGATTTCTGCATAAGTAAGCACCAGGGTCACGGCATCGTCCCAAGGCTGTATCACATCGCCCCGCTGGCTAAGGAAGTCGTCGGTCGGGGTATAAACGGCAATTTTGGGTGCCTTCTCCAATTTGACAGCGTCCATGTTGACTTCCGGTTGGGCTATTTCATCCAAAATCTTGTTGAATGCGGCATCCGGTATTATCTCAAAACTCACGCCCCTGATTTTGCACTCCGTCTCAAAAATGGTCGTATGCGGGAACGCAAAACTGCCGCCCCTGTAGTTGAGCAGCCACCAGGCCTCAATGTTGTGCTCCAATACCCAATAAGTCACACCATAGGCTTTGAGGTGGTTTTGCTGCTCCTGATCCATCGGCAACAGCATGAAAGCCGCTTTGGCGTTAAAGACCAGCATAAGGAGCAGTGTGAACGAAAGCAATAATTTTTTCATGTTTTAGGATTTGACTTTTAGCAATCGGGTGAAAAGTAGAAGTTTCAGGTTGAGTTAACAAAACGCAATCATATAGGTTGAATTGCCGGTCAAAGTCAATAATGCAAATTTCAACCCAACCCTTTTGAATAGTTATCATCTGCGACACGGTTTGGTCGTAGTGGGTCCTCGCCCGTATTCGCTTAAAGGCAAAGGTTTTGTGGTGGTGGGAGTTCATGATTTTATTCAGTTTGACCAAAGGCGAAGCCAGTCTTGTTCTTTTGAAAATTCCAGATGGTCTGGAATAAAAAACAAGCAAGGGTAGGGCTAAGTTGGATTTTACTTAAAATCGCTGGTCCTGAATAAAATCATAGTCTGTCAAGGTTTTCAGAAAATCAATGAGCCGCTGCTTTTCAGTGGCAGAAAGGGGTATCCCCAGGGTGCCGTTTTGCTGTAGTTCGGGTGCCAAAGTTGCAGATTGTTTCACCCCTGCGGAATAATGTTCCAGCACTTCTTCCAGCGTTTTGAAACGACCGTCGTGCATGTAAGGAGCCGTTAGTGCCACATTGCGCAGGCTGGGAACTTTGAATTTGCCCAGGTCAGCATCTGACTCGGTGATTCTCGCCCGGCCAGGGTCGTCGAATTCGGTGTCGAGGCCGTTGTTCCGGTAATCCTGATTGGTAAAAAGTTCGCCACTGTGGCAGGCAGCGCATTTTTGCTCAAACACTTCCAGCCCTTCCAGTTCATCGGCACCCAGCATTTCATCGCCGGTTTTATACTTGTCGTATTTTGAAGATGCAGAAACGAGCATCACCTGGTACTGGGAAAGGGCGTACAGCATATAAGGCGCAGTGATGGTTTCAATCCCGGAAAAAGCCTTTTTGAAAAGCGCAGGATAACTACTGTGGTGGTTCAGTTTGTAAACCACGTGTGCGAGTTTTTCATCCATTTCCAGCGGGTTCTCGATAGCGTTTGGGGGCACGAAATCAAGATGGATGCCGCCGCCGTCCCAGAAAAATTCTTTCATGAAAGCCATATTGGCAATAGAGGGTGCGTTGCGAATGCCCGACCGTTCCTCTACGCCGAGGCTCAGGCTGTGCTGCGGGTCGGTGAAGGCCACAGATTTCACATGGCAGTTGTTGCAGGCCACGGAGTTGTCCACAGATAAGATGGGGTCGGCAAACAGTTTTTTACCCAACTCGAACCCTTCTTTCGTCACGGGGTTTTTGTCAAAAGTATAAGTTGGTTCGGGAAAATGAACTGGCTTTTCGAAGCTGAATTTCTTAGTGCCCACATCGTCCTTTTTACAGCCGGCAAACGCAATCAACCCCAAAAGGAAAAACAGGTACTTTTTCATGATAGTATGGATTAAAAAAAGCCGGCAATGGTGAAGCCCATTGCCGACGCTGAGAAGCAATTATTGATGAATATGGTCATAGGCAAAAGCTTTGGCTATATTATTCGCCATGTCCACCCCGTCAGCAGGTTTATGAACGTTGTGGTTGCCTGTGAAATCAATCATTTTGTCGCCTTTGAACATGCTCAGTATATCAAAGACCATGTGTAGTTCTGGTGCGTTTTTGCTTTCAACTTTCACATTTTCATCAAAAGTAAAGGTCAATTGCTTGTTGTTGTACACGAAAGCTGTGCCTGGTATGTTTTTCCAGCCACCGATATGGTAGGCTATGCCTTTTTGGTTGTCGTCGGCAATAGTCTCCGTACCGCTTGTGCCGCCGTTGGAAACATCGGATTGGCCCTCAAACTTCAAGGCGATATACCCCGAATTCCAGTTCCAAAACATCTTGTTGGTAGCTGGGTCGAGCACGCCACCAGCTGCGCCGTCCACCACGCCCGCAGAGTCAACACCTACGGTGAAAGTGATTTTGTTGTAATTACCTGCCGGGATGTTTTCCAACATCACCCGTTGAGAAGAAGGTATGCTCTCATCAATCAAATAATAGCCCTTGGCACCGGAAGCGCTTGCAGACATTTCATCGTGGAAATGTTCGCCATTCGGGCCGTCCAGTTCAATGGCAGAAATAAAATAGCGCAACAAGTTGATGTTGAAATTCTGCCCCATTTCATTGGTGTAGTTGTAGTCGGCACTGCCCGGCGCCACCAGGCTCAGTTGTTTTTCGACGCCATTTACAATGGCAATATTGTCAAAATTGATTTCGAGTGTGCCTGGGTCTTTTTTATCCTCGTCCTTCTTACAGGCACTCAGGAAAGCAATGCTGACTAATAGTGTGGATAAGAACAATAATTTTTTCATGATTCAAGATTAAAATTAAATGGTTAAAAAATATGTGACAACTGTACCGTTAGCCTGCCTTTTGCCTCCACTTCAGCATTGGAAATATGCTGGTGAACTGGTTGGGAAAAGCTGGCGCCAACGAGCCAGTTATCAAATCTCAGGTTGAGTCCGGCCGCAGCAAACAGGCCGTTGCCGCCCGTGGAAGGGGCGAATTTGCCATCTGCCTTCACGTCCTTGCCGACCTTCTCGGCAGCCATGCCCGCAAAGGGAGTAAGCCAAAAGCGCCCGCCCATTGATAATTGGTTGAACAACAAAGCCTGCCCCGACCACTGGTTGCCAAAACGATAGCCTTGCGTCGAGGAGCTGTTGTGTTGAAAAGTGCCTGAAATGGTCAGGCCTGCATTTTTGTGGCTAAGCACGAGGTTGGTTTGCAGCAATCCGGCCCAACTTCCGTTGCCGGGGTTGAAATTTTCCGGCAGGTTGTTTTCGTCGTGCAGGTTCGGGTCGAAATTACCCGTGGGCGCTTTCACCCCGCCGCCTGCCTCAGCGTACAGTTTGAAGGATTTGCCCAGCGGCACCTGGTTGAGCAGGATGAAATTTGCATACAGCCGGGTGTCTCCGAGTCCGGAACGGGTTCCATCGGCCTCGGAATGTGTCCGCAAATTCAGCCGGTATGGTTGGTTCAACTGTAAATTGAGCCGTTTCCACACTCGAAAACGCAGGGTCAACTCAAAGGAATGGAAGTAATCTTTAGCACCTTGCGCATGTTCCAACGTCGAAGCAAACGGAGCGTACTGGTATTGAAAGCCAATGTAATTTTGACGGTACGTCGCCATCAAACCTACACCAACTCCATTGACGCTGCATCCGCAGGCATCGCACGCCACGCTTTTTTCACTAAAAAGCAGCAGGAACATGGCAAGCGCAATCACGCTTTTTGCCATGATGTTTCGATTAAATGAAATGAAAAATATAAATTAGGCTAACTCGGAAAGGCACAGCGCCCTTGGGGGCTGGAATAGGTCGGATAAAAACGCTTGTTCTGAGAAAAGAGGCTCAGAAAAAACGGTTTTTTGAAAGGATGAAACAGGCCCGGAATATTCGATATTCAAGATTTCCTGAAAATAGACCACCTGCTTCGATTCGTCAGGCGACGGAACAGGCGCATCGTTTTTCTTTTCTTCTTTGCTCTCCGCAATTTTTTTGGCGAGATAGCATTTGCCGTTGCACATTACCTCAGGCTTGTCCTGGTTGATGCAAAATACTTTGGCAATGAAATCCTGATTGGCCTTAAAACTCGTCCACATCAGCAAGTCCTTCGCCGAAACGGCAAGGATGAGAAGAGCCAATACTATGGAAACGAATTTTTTCATTGATGCAAAGTTATTGTATTTCCGGTGTTGGCGTAGGTTGGCCCCGGCATTTTATTTTTTCTAAAGCTGTTTGGTATTGGGCAGGGTAAAAAACTTTCCGGGCGCAAGGGGTAAACTTGATATACATCATTTCCCCATCGCCTCCGCCCCCGCAATCACATCGAACAACTCCTCGTCGATGGAATTTTGCCGCAACTGGTGGTAGGTCAGGTTCAGGTTTTCGAGCAGCTCTTTGATGTTCTTCTCCGCCCGCTGCATGGCGGCCAGGCGGCTGGCGTTTTCGCTGGCGAGCGACTCGGCACAGGCCCGGAACAGCGTCACGAAAAAATACTCCTGCACCAGCGATTTCACCGTCAGGCCGGTGCTAAAAACTACTCCCGGCACCTTGTTCGTTTGCCATTTTTGCTGTGAAATTTTGTCCAGCCAGATTTCATCCAGCGGAATGAAACGCAGGCTCCACGGGCCGTACACCGCTCCCTGCCTGGGCCGGTTGAAAAACAGGTACACGGTCGAGACCTCGCCGCTTTCCAGCGCCCGCTCCACTTCCAGCAGCACCTGCCCAATCAGCGGCGTAATCGCATGCACCGTGTGCGGCACCACGAACTGGCTCACCGGCGGCAAACCCGCATCTTCCAGCCTGCTGCGGATGGTCTCGCCGATGGCCCATACGTTTTTTTTACCGGGAATTTCATCGAGCTTGCCTTTGGCAAAATGCACCAGCACGTCGTTGAACTGCCCCACCAAACCCTGCCCGGAACCGAAGACGATGGCACCCGTTTTTTCTTTCTTGCCCGGACTTGGCCTTATCAAATCTTTCAATTGCGGCGCACAGACGTGCAACCCCAACTGCACCGTCCGGTAATAATCCTCCAGCGATTTTGCGGCCAACTCGTACTGATGAATGCTCGAGGCCGACAACGCCTTCATCGACCGCACGACAGCGCCCAACTCGGTGGCCCGCTCGATTTTATGCCGCAAACTTTCGAGGGTGTCTTTCATGATTTGACTTTACCCGCACCCAGCCCCTGACCCCTAAAGGGGAACCATGTGGGGAAGTACCTGCAAACCTCCCGATGTGGTTCCCCTTCAGGGGTCAGGGGCTGATGGTGGCGGTGAATGAACTCAACGCCTTTTTACAAACCTCAACCACCACCTGCTGATGCTCCTCACTCAGTTTTTTATCTTCGAAAAACGCATTCCTCACCTCCTCCGGCAACTCTCCGGCAGCTTTGCGCACGGCAGCTTCGGCGGCTTTCATATTTTCCAGCGGCACCTCATCGAACAGGCGGTTTTTTAGCGAAAGCAATAAAACCACCTGCTCGGGCACGGACACGGGCTGCGATTCCGGCTGCTTGAGTACCGCCCGGATGCGCAGGCCGTGGTCGAGGATTTTTTTGGTCTGCTCGTCCAGGCGGGTACCGAAGCGGGCGAAAGTTTCCAATTCCTCGAACTGGGCGTGTTCCAGTTTCAGGCCGCCGGTGGCCAGACGGTACACATTCAGTTGCGCCTTGTCGCCCACCCGTGACACCGACTTGCCGATGTCGATGGCAGGTAAAACGCCCAATTCGTACAGCGTGGGCGAGAGGTAAATCTGCCCGTCGGTGATGGAAATCAGGTTGGTCGGGATGTAGGCCGCCATGTTTTGCGCCTCCGTTTCGGTGATGGGCAGGGCCGTGAGCGAGCCGCCGCCGAGGTCGTCCCGGAGGTGCGTCGCCCGTTCGAGCAGGCGGCTGTGGATATAAAAAATATCGCCAGGAAAAGCCTCCCGTCCCGGCGGACGGCGCAACAGCAGCGAAATTTCCCGGTAGGCCCGGGCGTGCTGCGTCAGGTCGTCGTAGATGATGAGCACGTCCCGGCCTTTTTCCATGAAAAATTCGCCAATGCTCGTGGCGGCGTAGGGGGCGATGTAGGTCAGTCCGGCGGGGTCGTTGCCCTCGGTCACCACGACGGTGGTGTAGTCCATGGCGCCATGTTCGGTGAGCTGTGCCACTACCTTGGCCACCGTCGAGGCCCGTTGCCCGATGGCGCAGTAGATGCACAGCACGTTCTGGCCTTTTTGGTTCAAAATGGTATCGATGGCGATGGCGGTCTTGCCCGTTTGGCGGTCGCCGAGGATGAGTTCCCGCTGCCCCCGCCCGACGGGCACGAGGGCGTCGATGACTTTCACGCCCGTTTGAAGCGGCCGGTTGACCGGCGCCCGGTCCATGATGGGCGGGGAGGGGCGCTCGATGGGCAGGCGTTGGCTGAAATTCAGCGGCCCCTTTCCGTCGAGCGGTTTTCCGAGCGGGGTGATGACCCGCCCAATCAGCCCTTCGCCGACGGGCACGTCCATCACCCGTTGGGTGCGTTCCACCTTGTCGCCGGCGTGGAGGTGCCAGTGGTCGCCGAGCAGCACGACGCCTACATCGTTTTCGTCGATGTTGAAAGCGATGCCGTAGAGGTCGTTGGGGAATTTCAACAGTTCCTCGTACCCGACGCCGGGGATGCCCGTTACCCTTGCGATGCCGTTGAACAACAGGGAAATTTCACCCACTTCCCGGAGGTCGAAATCCGGGGTGAAGGCTTCCCGGCTCTGGCGCATTTCATCGAAAGCCTGGGTGATGGTATTTTTTTCGGTTGGCATTTTTTGGCTTTTAGCTGTTCGCCGTTAGCTGTTGGCCCGGCCAATAGCCAATTGCCAACAGCCAATAGCAAAATTTATCAACTCCCTTCCTCCATTCTCGCAATCCGCTGTTCCAAACCATCCAGGTACTCTGCAATCGTCCAGGCAATTTTGTAGCCCCCGGCAGAAATTTCGATACCGCCTACCCCCTCCGGGGAATTGCGGAATTGTACCTGCGCCCCGGCACCCAGCAGTTTTTTTATCGCTTCCGCAAATGTGGACTGCAGTTCCGGCGAAAGGTCGAAGGCACTGCGCACGATGAGCGGTTCCGTTGTTTTGAAACTGCTGCGCAACTGGTCTGCCTCATCCTTGCCCAGGTTGTTTAGTTTTTGTAAAAAAACAGTAGCAATCTGCGACTCCAGCGTCGTGCCGGCCAGGTCGGACAGCACCTTTCGGGAAATGTCGAACACCTCCTGCTGGGTGCGGCGCCTGAGTTCGCCGTTGAGGCTGGTCTTTTCTGCGTCCAGGGACTCGTGCAAATTTTTCCGTAAGGAGGAATATTCCTTTTTGGCTTTGTCGAGCAAGCGCTGGCGTTCAGTCTCGGCGGTGGTTTGGGCTTCCTTCAGCAGGGTTTCTTTCTTTTCGTTCAAATCCTGGTTCAGGTGCTCGAACTGTTCCCGCTCCTTCGTTGCATCGGCTTTTTGTTTCGCCGCATCTTCTAGTTGCGAAGCGATGCGCTGCTCCCGCTCGTCGATGGCGTTGAGGATGGGTTTGTATAAAAACCGCTTCAACAGGTACACCAGGATGAGGAAGTTGACGATTTGGGCGATGACCGTGAACCAATCGATGAGCATGCTTTATGATTGTTTGAATGGTTTGAAATTGTTTTAAGTCGTTGTTTATCAGTTTTTTACATCAACTTTCAACAATTTTCAAACAACTTCAAACCACTCCTATTTGATAATATGGTTCCAAAACGGGTTGGCGAAAATGAGAATCATGGCAATTACGAAACAGTAAATCGCAATGGACTCAATCATGGCCAGACCCACGAACAGCGTCCGGGTGATGGTGGAAGCTGCATCGGGCTGTTGCGCCAGCGAGCTTAGCGCCGAAGAGACGGCTTTGCCTTCCCCCAGTGCCGGACCGATGCTGCCAAGTCCCATGGTCAATCCGGCAGTGGCGATGGAAGCGATGGCGATGATGGTGGTGGTATCCATTTTTAAAATTTTTGATGCCCAAGCCGCCTTGTCATTGCCGCAGGCAACCTGCAAAGCCAAGTTGGCTGATTGGTGTGCTGGCTTTTCACTTTTTGCAGCCCTCTTGACGTTGCGGTTTGCCTTCGGCAATGACAAAGCATCGGGTAAATTTTATGTCAATCTGTCCAGACTGGCAGGCTGTTACCTATTGCGACTTTTCACTTTTTACAGCCCTCTTGGCGTTACGGTTTGCCTTCGGCAAGGAAAAGGCAACAGTAAATTTTATCCCTCTCCCTTCATGGCCGCCGTCAAATACACCGTCGTGATAATGCTGAAAATATACGCCTGCACCATCCCCGACAGCAGGCCCAGCAGGCTCATGACGATGGGGAAAATGAAGGGCGTTATCACCAGCAAAATACTCAGAATCATGGCGCCGCTCATCATGTTGCCAAACAAACGGATGGCCATGGCCAGCGTCCGGGAAAACTCCCCGACGATGTTGAACGGCAGCATGATGGGCGTCGGCTCAATGTAGGTTTTCAGGAATCCCTTTAGCCCCTGCTCCTCGATGCCCAGCAGCGGCACGGCGATGAACACCGAAAGGGCCAGCGCTGCCGTGGTCGAGAGCGACCCCGTGGGCGGTTCGTAAATGGGGAAAATGGTGCACAGCGCAGACAGGGCGATGAACAAAAACATGGTGCCGATGAAAGCGATGTGCTTTTTCGGGTGTGGCAGGCCGACCTGCTCGATTTGGTCGAGGGTGCCTAACACGATGATTTCCAGGATGTTCTGCCAGCGGGGAATGTGGATGTCGCTCGACAGCCGCCGGGTGACCAGCCAGGAACCAATGACGAGCACCGCCATCAGCACCCAGGTCCAGACAATGGTGGCGTTCAGCTTGAAGAAGCCGTGTTGCCAGAAAATTACGTCGTCGGGGCTGAGATGCATGGGTTATGAGTTTACAGACCTGTCAGCACCTGGAGTGCTTGAAGGTTTTTTCATTTTCAAAACAACAAACTTCGCCGCCAGGAAACCCAGCAGGCAAGCGACCATCCGCTCCCATCGTCCGTCGGAGACGAAGTAGAAGCCAACCAGCGTCACGCCCGTTCGCACGAGCATGCTGCCGAGGAACCACAGCGCCGGGTTTTGGGCGGTCAATCCTTTTTGAACTGTCCACCAAAGCCCGCCGAAAAAGAAGGCGCCGAGCAGGGCGCCTGCCAGCAGTGCGAGTATCAAAAAAAGCGGTTCATTCATCATCTTCCAGGTCTTTGTGAATGGCTTTATTTTCCTTGTCCACCCAATACCAGGCGTTGAGGCAGCCGAGGACGATGCCGCTCAGCAGCAGGGTCAGCGTCCAGGAATGCTCGCTGGGGTAGCGCTTGTCGAGCCAGATGCCAAGCGCTGCGCCCAGCAAAGTTGGCACTGCGACCGACCAGCCGACCAGCCCGAACATGCCGACGCCCGCCCAGAAGTTGCGCTTTTTCCGGCGCTGGGCTTTGAGCTTGAGGGCAGCTTTCGAGGCCACTTCCTTGCTGAGGTCGGACTGTTCGTTTTGGGTTGCTTTGTCCATTTATTCAATCTTTTTTCAGCGACGCAAAGCGCCGCACGAAATCCACTTCCAGCTTGGCGAGCGTGAGGCGCAGGTCTTTTTCCTCTTCGCTGACGTTCAAAAATTCTTCCTCCACGGCTTTGTGCAACTCTGCCAAATCTGTCCCGCCGATGGCGTTGCGGACGGAGACGAGCACCTCGCCGCCTGTTTTTACCAAAACTCCTTCGTCCACGGCGATGTAGGTTTCACCTTCACCGTCCGTTTCAAAAGTCAAAATGCCCGGCGTCAGGGCTGCCACGCAGTCGAGGCGGTTGGGCAGCAGGCCGAATGCACCTTCCTTCGCTTCGGCAACGATGCGTTTCACCCCTGTTTTTTCAGTGAAAACACGGAAGGGAAGGAGGATTTTTAAGTGCATTTCAACATTTGACATGGCGTATTTTTTAAACACATAGGCACATAGAGCACATAGTTTTTTTGAATTTGCTTTTAGCAAATAAAGGAAGTTCTATGTGTTCTATTGTGTCTATGTGTTTCATAAGAAATCACGTGTTTTCTTTACCCGGTTTTTTCACTTCATCAATCGTCCCGACCATGTAAAATGCCTGCTCGGGGTAGTCCTTGAACTCGTCGTGCAGGATGCGCTCGCAGCCGTCGAGGGTGTCTTTCAGCGACACCATTTTGCCGGGAATCCCGCTGAATTGCTCGGTAGTGAAAAACGGCTGCGTGAGAAAACGCTCCAACTGCCTGGCACGGGCGACCACTTTGCGGTCGTCGGACGAAAGTTGCTCCAGCCCCAGCATGGCGATAATGTCCTTCAGTTCCTCGTACTCGGCGATGGTGCGGCGGATTTCCTGGGCGATGGCGTAGTGCCGCTCGCCGACGATGCCGGGCGTCGCCATTTTGGAGTTCGATTGCAGCGGGTCTATGGCGGGGTAGAGGCCCTCGCTCGCCCGTTTTCTCGATAAAACGATGGAGGCGGACAGGTGCGAAAACGTATGCACCGCCGCCGGGTCGGTCAGGTCGTCGGCGGGCACGTACACCGCCTGGATGGAGGTGATGGCGCCCGATTCGGTGTTGCTGATGCGCTCCTCCAGTTCGGCGAGTTCGGTGCCGAGGTTGGGTTGGTAGCCGAGGCGGGAGGGCATCAGTCCCATCATGCCAGAGACTTCCATGCCCGCCTGGATGAAGCGGAAAATGTTGTCGATGAGCAACAGGACGTCTTGGTGTTCGTCGTCCCGAAAGTATTCCGCCATCGTCAGCGCTGTGTAGCCGACCCGGAAGCGGCTGCCAGGCGGTTCATTCATTTGACCGAAAATCATGGCCATGTTGGGCAGCACGCCGGCTTCTTTCATTTCGCTGTACAGTTCCTCTCCCTCCCGGCAACGTTCGCCGATGCCGCAGAAAATGCTCACGCCCTGCTGCTGCCCGACGACGTTGTGAATCATCTCGGTGAGCAGCACGGTCTTGCCGACGCCGGCGCCTCCAAACAGGCCCGCCTTGCCGCCCCGTTCCAGCGGCGACAGCACGTCAATGATTTTGATGCCTGTTTCAAAAATTTCGGATTTAGCGGTGCGGCGGCTGAGCGGAGGCGGCGGTTGGTGAACAGAGCGCCACTCGACATCCTCCGGTTGCGGCTGCCGGTCGATGGCCTGGCCGAATACGTTGAACATGCGGGAGAGGGTATTTTTGCCGACAGGCGCCGTCAAAGGAGCCCCGGTGTTTTCGACCGCCATGCCACGGGCCAGTCCGCCGGTGGGCGTGAGGGCAATGCCCCGCACGGTGTGCATGTCGAGGTGGGACTGGACTTCGATGGCGATGGTGCCTTTTTCGCCTGTTGTGAGCAGGGTGTAAATCGGTGGCAGGCTTTTCTCGAAATGAATGTCCACGACGCTGCCCCGGACAGATTGCACGGTGCCGTTGGAGGATATGGTGGCGGTTTTTTCCAAAATGAATTTTGCTTTGGAGAAAGGATGATTTTTAACGGGCAGGTCACAAGGGAGCAGGATGTTGTATAAAATTTGAGAACTATTAATGTTCAATTGCAGGGCGGCATTCATACAGGCCATTGCAAAAAAAGAAAATAATTCTTGTCCATAGCTACTCCTTTTGGCAAGGAAAAAAAGAGAGATTTATCACCTTTACAACTAACAATTGCTTTAGACTATTAAACTGAAACACCTTATTGGATGGAAAAATATAAGATTGCCACCTTGAAAAAATATTTTTTGCCATTGATGGGCATTGTGGCCACCCTGTTGGCAGCCTGGATGTTTTTCCGCAATCAGATCTGGGAAACAACTTCGGTATCGCCTTCGGAAACAGTCCTGCATTTTATGGAAGGCAGGGCATTTTTCCTGGTATGCCTCCGTGCCATTGGATTGCTGTTTTGGGTATGGGCAGCTCACATAATGTGGAAAACAGGAAAATCGAAATATCTCTGGTTGGCAACCATTTTTTATGTGGCGTTCAGTTGCTTTGAGTACATCACGCTGGAAGCCTTTTTTTTTGATTACAAAAAACAAAACAACCTCTGGGAAGGAGGCTTTGCGGTGGCATGGATGATTTGCGGTTTCACCGGGATCACCATCTTCATCTTTAACGCATTTGCTGTGTGGCTGATACGATTTTGGCGAAAGGGAAGGCTGGTGGAAAAAGGTTGAACCTCATAAATAACTCCCATCAAAGGCCATCGGCAGCAAATCCAGCCCTTTTTCAAAAACATAGACAGGCCCGGCCTCGCCCTGCAATATGATCCTCATTTCCTGATGGTTTTTCCATTCTGTTTCACAGATCACCTGGCGGCAAGCCCCGCAGGGAGGGCCAGGCTGCGCAATCACCTGCTTTGGGTTTTTCACCGTAACGGCAAGTGCCACAACTGGCACGTTTGGAAAGCAGTTGGCCGCCGTAGTAAGCACCGTCTGTTCAGCACAAATACACATGGGGTAGGAAGCGTTTTCGTAATTGCTGCCGCCTACCATTTCGCCGTTTCCCAGCAGGGCCGCAGCGCCGACTTTGAAATTGGAATAGGGAGAATATGAATTTCCGAGCGAGGATTTGGCCAGGCTCAGTAGTTGCTGGTCGGCGTCGGGCAATTGGTCCGGTGAATCGTAAACGGAGTAGGAGGTTTGGATGGTTTGCGTCCTCATGGTGTAAAAGTTAATTGGCAAATGGATACCTATTTCCAAAAATGCGACATTTCGGGATGTGGCAAAAAGGATATTCCCCGAATCTGTAACTTGCGCCCGATTTTTACGAATGATTGAAGGTAGTACATCGTTCATCATTTATCATTCATGTGAATAACGGGTTAAATTAACTGCCACGTTTTCAGTTGTTTGGAAAACTAAATCATGGTGATTTTCAAAATCACCATGATTTAACATCCTGAAAATCAACGAACTTAAAAAACAACCCGGTAATCGCATCCTTAATTATTTTATCAAAGTGAACAACATCCTTATTCTCGGTGCAGGGAGATCCTCCACAGCATGTATCAACTACGTCCTCAGGCAGGCCAAAGAACACAACTGGTTTGTCGTCGTGGCCGACGCCGACCTTGACCTGGCTACCCAAAAGGTCAACAACCACCCCAATGGACGGGGCGTATGGCTCGATGCCTCCAAGCCCTCCGACCGTCACCAACTGATCAGCCGGGCCGACGTAGTCATTTCATTGCTGCCCCCACAGCTACACCTGGAAGTGGCCTATGACTGCATCAAGCTTAAAAAACACCTCATCACGGCTTCCTACGTTTCAAAGGATATTTACAAACTAAGCGATGATTTCAGGAACAAAGAACTGATCTTCATGGGCGAAATGGGTCTTGACCCTGGCATCGACCACATGTCGGCCATGCAAAAAATTGATGAAATCAAAGCGATGGGGGGCAAGATTACCGCTTTCAGCTCAAATGCGGGCGGATTGGTGGCCCTGGATTGTTTGAAGAAAAACCCCTGGCGCTATAAGTTTACCTGGAACCCCCGCAACGTGGTGAAGGCAGGCCAGGGCACCGCCCAATACCTCGAAGGCGGCAAGTTCAAATACATTCCCTACAACCGCCTTTTCAGGGAGTACCGCACCATCGAAATCCCTGGCTATGAAGAAGAATTTGAAGTGTATGCCAACCGGGAATCCCTGCTGTACCGGGAAGCTTATGGCCTCGACGATATACCGACCCTCTACCGTGGCACCATCCGCTACAAGGGCTTTTGCGATGCCTGGAACGCTTTGGTGCAGATCGGCCTGACGGACGGCACGTACCCCATTTTGGATTCTGAAAAAATCACCTACCACGAACTGATGGAAGCCTACCTGAGCAAGGAAGGACGCTCCGGGGCATCGGTTAAGGAGCGGGTCGCCAACCTGCTCGGCGAAACCGAGTTTTCCACAGTGATGAAAAAACTCGAATGGCTGGGCCTGTTCAGCAAAAAGAAAATCGGCCTTGAAAATGCCACGCCTGCCCTCATACTGGAAGATTTGTTGCTGAAGAAATGGAAACTCGAACCCAACGACCGGGACGTGATCATCATGCAGCATGAGTTCGAGTACGAATTGGAAGCTAAGCAGCACAAGCTCTTCTCTACACTGGTGCTGGAAGGAAAAGATGCCAACGATACGGCCATGGCACGGCTGGTCGGGTTGCCCCTCGCCATTTTTGCCAAGCAGGTGATGCTCGGAAAAATTACTTCCACTGGCGTCAATATTCCAGTAAAGAAAGAAATCTATGGGCCGGTATTGGATGAGTTGAAGACTTATGGGGTCGTGTTCCATGAACGGGAAGAGGAATTGCCCCTCCAATCGCAGGGCGCATGATCCTGGCGGGCGGCAGTGGCAGTACGGGCAGTTCGCTTTTGCAGGCCATCCTGAACCGGCACCCTTCCGTGCTGGCGGGCCAGGAAACCTGCCTGTTTATTTATCCCCACCTGTTTTACAAATGGAACCGTTATAAAAACTACCTGCTTAGCAGGGGCATACTGGGCGTGAAGAGCACCGGTTGGTCTCTTCGCAACGGGGCCGATCTGCTGCATCCAGATTACGGCTGGGAGCGAGCCGAATTGGAGTCCGTTATCCGCCAATCCACTGATTTCAAAAGTTTTGTCGGGCAGTTTTTTAAAAAAACCATGCAACGCACCGGTGCTGTGCTATGGGTGGAAAAGACGCCCCAGAATGCTGTTTCCTTCCAGGTCTTCCTTCGGGAATTCCCTCAGGGCAGGGTCGTGCAGATGACCCGCAATCCCCTGGACACGATGGCCTCCCTGCTGGCCAGGGGCTTCCATCCGTACGAAGCAGCAGGCTATTATATATATCACACCGCTGCCGCAGCTTCGGTGATGGGCCATGAACGTTATTATTTGGTGGCATACGAGGATCTGGTGCAACGGCCCCATCTTGTGACACGCCCACTGCTCAGTTTCATGGGTGTACCTGCTGACGATCATATTTTGCAACCCACGGAAGAAGAACTGGCCAACCCCGTGAAGATTGACAGTTGGAACCATAGCGAACGGGGCACCATCGCCAGTACCAGCGTTGGTCGGTTTCAGTCATTGCCCGAAACGGAGCAAAGGCTCATTATTGCTGCCCTTAATGTTTTCAGGATCAGCCCATTGCACCAGCAACAACACGGCATCAAGATAGCCGGCTACCAGGCTTTGTGCCAGGAGTTTGGTTATGAATACCAGGAAACGGATCCCCGGCCTTTTTTGGCTGATTTCGAACGGTTTCGCCGCCGGGATATGTGGAGGCGTACCTTGCGGCTGCACCCAGGAAATATCCTGGCCTATCCAGGTATCATTGATGAGAACAGAAAAGGGTAGGGGTGAGACTTTATAACCATCTTACCGTACCATAAATAAAATCCATGCCCAGGCGATTCCCCATCAACAGCGTCACCAGTCTGCAGTTGTTCCAGGCCATGCAGTTTGGCACTGCCGTAATGATTGGCATTCTGCTGGCCAAAAGCGGGCTGCCCACCGGGTTGATTTCGGTGTATGAGGCATTGATGTTCCTGGCCAGCCTGGCCTGTTTTTTTTGGGTGGTAGGCGGCCAGAATACCTTGTTGCAGCTTTTCCCGAAACTCGACGAAAGCGGCAGGCAGGCAGCACTATTCAATGTGTACGCCCTCTTCACCCTGGCTGGAGCGGCCACGGGCTTTGTCCTGTTTTTATCCAAAAACTGGGTGGCAGGCAAGCTCACGAGCTTTGACGAATTGCCCCACCTCAATCTGCTGGCGCTCTTTCTCGTTTTCAACCCCGCTACCTTCCTCATCCAGATTTTTTACCTGTTGCTGAAAAAATACAAGGCAATCGTGCTGTTTGGTGTGGCCAGTTTTGGGATTCAACTGGCCGTGGTCGTGCTGCCGGTTTACATGGGCGCTTCGTTGCGGGAGGTGATGATAGGGCTGGTGGCCTGGGCGGTGTTTAAGTACGGCTGGGGGCTGACGCTGCTGGCCCGCCATGCCCGGATGCACTGGGATGTTGGTTTTGTAAAAAAATACCTCCCAATGGCCCTGCCGTTGCTGCTGTTTGCCCTCATTGGGAAAGGCTCCGACTATGTGAGCGGCCTCATGGTAACGACGCTCTTCGACGACGAAAAAGTGTTCGCCATCTTCCGCTACGGCGCCCGTGAGTTCCCCTTGGCCGTGCTGATGGTCGGGGCACTGACCACTTCCCTGCTGCCGGAAGTTTCGGGCGACCTGGAGCGTGGGTTAAACCGCATAAAGCAAATTACCCGCAAGCTGTCCTTTTGGCTGTACCCGGTCAGCATGGCTTCCATGCTGGCGGCGCCGTTGCTGTTCCCCCTCATTTTCAACCCCGATTTCAAGGACTCTGCCAGGGTGTTCAATATTTTCACCTTGCTGCTTACCAGCCGGATCCTGATGCCGCAGGTAGTGGCAATGGGTCAGGGGAAAAACTATGCACTTACCCTTGTAGGCTTTGTGGAATTGCTGGTGCTGACGGTTCTAAGCTGGTGGCTGGGCAGGTGGATAGGGCTGGACGGCGTGGCCTATGCCGCCGTTTTCTCGTTCATGGCGGGCCGCATCTTTCTGATGGCCTACCTCTGGAAAAATTTAGGCATCGCACCTGGCCGGTACGTGGACTGGAAAAGCTACCTGGCCTTCAATGCTGCCTTGATTGGCGTTTTTTTGATTTCTTTGCAATACTGAATCCATTTAATTAAAGTAGCGCAGCTCCCAAGCTCCAGCTTCGGAATACGCTTACCTAACTGTTAAAAAATTATGAAATACACCATTCCATTCCTTTTATTCCTCTACGCTTTTTCCCCAGTTTTCCTCTTTGGCCAAGGGGCAGAAAACAAATTGATGGAAAAAGACACGGCCCTGGCCCAATCACTGGGCGCTGACGAATATGGCATGAAACAATACGTGATGGCCTTTTTGAAATCGGGCCCGGAGCGCAGCCAAAACAAAGAGGAGGCCATGCGCCTTCAAAAAGCCCACCTCGACAACATTTCCCGGATGGCTCGGGAAGGCTCGCTTCTGCTGGCCGGACCATTTCTCGATAATGGAGACATCCGGGGTATCTATATTTTTAACGTAAAAACCGTCGAAGAGGCACAAGCCTTAACGGAGACAGACCCGGCTATCAAAGCAGGCCGGTTGGTGATGGAGCTACACCCCTGGTATGGCTCGGCTGCGCTGATGAAGCTTAATGAGATACACAACCAACTGCCCACCAAAGATTTTTGAACCAGTCTGTAAAGCATTAAATTTCTGCATCACCTTTCCCACAGCCCAAAAAGGCAGGGCTGTTCATTTGATGACAATTTCAACATGCAAAAAATAAGAGCGGGCATTCGTGGCGTAGGTTTTCTGTTTATCTTGATGTATCATTTTTCGGGCATCCTTTTATATGCTCTATTTCACAAAGACCCCTTGCCGGGCGGCCTCCGCATCCGGCGGAAATTTTGCCGAAGGAGCCTGAAATGGCTGGGTGTTCACGTAGAACGGACAGGTGATATACCCCAAGGGGGGCCATTTCTCTACATCGGCAACCACCGCTCCTACCTTGATCCCATTGCAGCATTGATTGACATAGATGCATTGCCGGTGGCCAAAGCTGAGGTCAGTTCCTGGCCCCTCATCGGGTACGGAGGCAAAATAACGGGTATCATGTACGTGAAAAGGGAAAGCAAGAGCAGCAGGGCTGCCACCCTGGAGGCCATGCGGAAAACGCTCGTGTCGGGCCATTCAGTGCTTGTTTACCCGGAAGGCACTACCCATACCAACCCACAGACAATCCCGTTCAAAGGCGGCGCTTTCAACCTGGCCGCTAAGGAGAGCGTACCCATCGTACCCATTGCCATAGACTACCTCGACATGGGCGATGCCTGGGTGGGCAACGATACCTTCGTCCCACACTTCATCCGGTGTTTTGGTAAAAAAAGGACGCACATCAAAATCCGCTACGGCCAGCCCGTTTCCTCCGGGGATTTGAATTTTCTGATGGAAACATCCAAGAAATGGATAGATGAGACAATGAAAGACATTCGGGCAGAATTTGAGGCCGGGGCTAAAACAAGGCCGGATTGAGCCTGTTCTGTTTACTTTTGCGTTTCAAAAAAATGAAAATGATTAGCATGAAAAATATTCTTTCCTGCACGCTACTTTCCGCTTCCATTTTGTTGTTGGCAGCCAATGCCGATGCCCAGCAACGCTTCAGGGCGGGACTGGTTTTGGGCTTAAATGCTTCACAGATTCTGGGCGACGATATTGGAGGTTACAATAAACTGGGGTTGCAAGGTGGCCTGCGTGTCAATACGATTCTTCGTGATAAAATGGATTTGATCGTTGAAATGCTTTACTCCCAAAGAGGCAGCCGATCCAAAACCAATGAGTTTATCATACCAAGGAAAATTAACCTCCAATATGTGGAGGTGCCTGTGATGGTTAGTTATAAAGACTGGTACATCGAAGACGATGATTATTACAAAGTCCAGGTCATTGGCGGGCTGACCTACAGCAGGCTTTTTAAATCTTCTGCCGAGGGTTCTGACCATGACGATCAGGTGGATAATTTCATAAACAATGACGTAGGCTTTACACTGGGCGCTGAGTTTTACCTGTCCAGGCATTTAGGTTTCAGCTTTCGGTTCTCTCGTTCCATTAATTTGTTGTACAACAAGGACAAACACAATCCAGGTGTCAATTCCCTCCGTGGTTTTTTCCTCTCCTTTCGCACCATGTATATCTTCTGAAAAAGCCACCACCTGTTTTTGGAAAAAATAAAAAAAGCCACCCCTGCAGAATGAAGCAGGGGCGGCTTTTTTCATCGCCTATAATAAGTTCAATGGCTCACCACCAGGCGTTTCGTCACTACATGTTCCCCCATCTGGATTTTTAATAAATATACGCCCGAAGGCTGGGATGACAGGTTCAGTTTATGTTGGCTGGCACCTGGTGCCCCATTGTAGGTGGCTGTTTCATGGCCGACAACGTCATAGACCTTAATGGTCAAGTCGTTGAATACCAGGCCGTTCAAATTTACCAGGACCTCCCCGGTGGTTGGGTTCGGGAAAAGGCCGATGAGGCCGTCCAGGTCAGTTTCACTGGTGCTGTTGATGGACTGGATGGTAAAGGCGTTCAGCGACTCGCAGCCGTTGGCGTCCACAACGGAGAGTTGGTAGGTGCCGCCGGGCAGGCCGCTGATGTCCTGGTCGTTCGAGAGTACGGTGCCCATCGAGTTGATCCAGGTATAGGTGTAAGGAGTGACGCCGCCCGAAACACTGACGTCAATGCTGCCATTGGACAGGCTGCCTGTTTCGTTGGTGATGTTAACCAGGCTGATGAGCAGGCTCGTAGGTTCGGTGATGTTGACAGTCTGCAAATTTGTGCAGCCGTTGCCGTCAGTGACTGTTACCATATATTCCCCTGGGGGCAGGCCGCTCACGGAAGGCGAAGTGGCGCCGTTGCTCCAAAGATAGGAGTAGGGTGGGGCCCCGCCGGTAGCAGTGGCAGCGGCACTGCCATCCGATTCCCCCTTGCAGCTTACATCTTGGCTGGTTGCCACAACGTTCATAGAAGCAGGTACGGTTACGGTGAAACTGCAGGTTGCGCTATTGCCGCCTGCATCGGTGGCTTCAAACGAGACAGTGGTGTTCCCGGTTGGGAAGGAGGAGCCACTCGCCGGCCCGTTAGTTTGCGTTTGGTTTATGCCTGCCGCACAGTTGTCGGTCACTTCTGCCTGGAAGGTAGCCACCGGGTCGCAATAGGGCAGGAACAAACCTTCCGGGCAGGTAAGCTGCGGTGCAATATCGTCCACTACCGTTACGGTGATAGTTGCGGTGGAAGCGTTTCCGGCAGCATCAGTGGCAGTTATTTCAACATCGTTTTCGCCCACGTTATCACAATTGAATGATGTGGGCAAGATGGTCCATTCAAAATCCCCGCAATTGTCGGTGCTGCCATTGTCAAACAGGGCAGGGCTGATGGTGGCATTTCCATTGGCATCCAAAGTGATGCTGATGTCCTGCAACAGGGCCAGGCTCGGAGGTATAAGATCCACCACGGTGACAGTGGCAGTGGCAGTGGCTGAGTTGCCGCCAACATCCGTCATGGTTAACTCGACTGTATTATCCCCGATAGTACTGCAATCAAATTCTGTCACATCGAGTGTCATAGAGGCGATTTGGCAATCGTCCATGCTGCCGTTGTCAACATCGTTGGGTGAAATTGAGACCGTGCCGTCCGGGCCAATTTCAACCGAGATATCCTGGGTGGCCACGGTCGGCGGCACCGGATCGTCCACGCCAACCTGGATGGTAAGGATTGTTTCACAATCGTTGGCATCGCTGATGCTGACTGAATAGGTGCCGGGAGCAAGGCTGCCCACGGAAGCACCGGTGGCGCTATTCGACCAGTTGTATTGGTAAGCAGGACTGCCGCCGGAGGCGCTGACGGAGGCGGCCCCGTTCGTGGCCATGCAGTCCGCCAGGTCAACGGACAAGACTTCCCCGGCAAGGACATCCGGTTCGCTGATGGTAACTTCTGCCACCGCCGGGCATCCCAGCATGTCGGTCACTGTTACGATATATGTTCCGCCTTCGAGGTTGTTAATGGTGGCGGTTGTTTCATCATTCGACCACAAATAAGTAAATGGGGCAATGCCGCCCGTCAGGTTTGCAGAGGCCTGTCCATCTGCGGCGCCATTGCAGCTAACGTCTGATCCGGTTGCCGTTGCTGAAATGAAACAACCTTCCGTCATTACGTCCACCGACTGTGTGACCTGACATCCATTGGTATCGGTCACGACGACAGTATAACTGCCAGGTGAAAGGCCCACAATGGTGGGCGTTGTTTCACCATTGTTCCATAAAAAGCTATAAGGGCTGGTGCCGCCCGTTGGGTTGGAAGTGGCGGCGCCATCCCCTGCACCGGGAACTGTTTCGTCTTCGGCGGTGGCATTGGCATTGAGGGTGGCAGGTTCCAGTATAACCACAGAAACGACTGCTTCGCAACCGTTGCCGTCGGTGGCAGTGACAGTGTAGTTGCCACCCGGCTGACCGGAAATTGTTTGCGTAGTGTCTCCATTCGACCAGGTATAAACGATTGGGGGACTGGCGTTGTCCAGGCCGAGGGTGGCCGAGCCGTCGCTGGCACCATGACAGGTTACGTTTTCCTTGTCGATGTTGGCCTTTAGGTTACAGTCCGATTCGGCAACGTTGACAGATTGGATCGCCTCGCAGCCGTTCTCATCGGTCACCGTGACGGAATAGACGCCGGGGGCGAGGTCAGCAATGCCTTGCGTTGTTTCACCATTGCTCCACAAATAGGTATAATTTCCGGTACCGCCCGTTGGGTTGGCGGTTGCAGTTCCATCATTGACACCCAGGACGGACTGCCCGGTGGCAGAGGCATTGACTTCCAGCAGCGGCGGCTGGGTGATGAGGACGGTGGCCACCGTGGTGCAGTTTTCCCCATCGGTAATTGTGACGGAGTAGTTGCCGGCGCCAATATTGGAAATAGTGGCCCCGGTCGCATTATTAGACCATTTATAGGTATAGGTGCCGTTACCGCCTGAGCCGGCCGCTGTTGCTGAACCGTTATCTTCACCAAAACAGGTAGCATTGGTTTGCGAAGAAATTTGAGCGCCAACTGGTGGTGATTGAACTACAACCGTTTCCGTTGTATTGGTGCAACCTGTGGTATTATTGGTAACAGTCAGCAAATAGTTGCCGGCTGCATTGACGGTAGGCGTCAGGGTGGTTTCTCCGGAAAGGATGTTGCCGTTTTGTGTTGTCCAAAGATAGGAAAAGGCATTGCCCGTGGAAGAGCCTGCTCCGCTCAGCAGGACAGAGGATGCCTGGCAGTTCAGGTTGCCATTGGTGGATGCACTGGCGTTCGGAAGTGCCGTCCCGTCGTTTACAACCACAACCGCTGTTGCCGTACAGCCATTGGCGGCCGTTACCGTCAGGGTGTAGTTTCCGGCAACGGACACGACTGGGTTTTGTTCCAGGATGATGGTGCCGCCGGGGCCTTCCCAGGAATAAGAAACACCCTGGCCGTTAGCGTTTCCCATCAGGGTAACGGTGGCGTTGTTGCAGTCAATGGTGCCGCCGGTTGCCGTGGCCGTGGGCGGTGGCGTGTTGATAACGGTGGCCGTCGCAGTTTTTTTGCAGCCGTTGGGGGCTGTTACGGTCAGGGTGTAATTGCCCGCTACAGTAACTGTTGGGTTTTGTTGATTGGAGGTAAAACCCCCTGGGCCTGTCCAGGAATAGGTAACACCGGGAGTGGTAGAGTTCCCCATTAGTGTAGTAGCGGTGGCGTTGCAATCAATCGTTCCAGCCGTGGCTGTCACATTGGCTGGCAGGTTAAAATCAGCAATTACGGTGACTGTTTTGATGGCTTCACAAGTGTCGCCCGAAACGATGCTCCGGGTGGTCAGCGAATAAGTGCCGCCTGTAGTGACGGTCAGGAAAGTATCGGTACCGACTATCTGGTTTCCCTTCCGCCAAAGGAAGGTCATGTTCGTACCACCGACGGAGCCGCCCCCATCCAGGACGATGCTCGGCTGGTTACAGTCCAGGGTGTCCAACCCTTCAATGATGGACTCTGTTGGGAAAACAATCAGGTTGAGCAAAATGGTACTGTCGCATCCGTACTGGTTGGTATATACTTTTTCGTAAGCCCCCGACTCGCAGTAAGTGTCCCCTTCGAAATTGTAGCAATCGCCCCCGCAAATGGTTTCGACCCGCACAATGAAACTTGCCGGTGCGGGTGTCAGGGTGAGGATGACGGTGCTGTCGCAACCGAGGTAGGATGGATAAACAAATTCGTACACGCCGGGGGAATATATGACAGTGCCATCCGGTGCGGTGTAAAAGCCTGGATAACAAATGACGTCCTGATCAAACGAAATAAGTTCGTCCACCTGGATGTCTATACATGCGGGATCGCTGTACTTGCAGAAGTCCTGGGTGGCGACGACACAAAGTTCAAAGTCGCCGGGGACAAAGTAATTCCAGTTGACGTTGAACTGATTGGTATTGGTTGTAAAAGGGCCTCCGGGCCAGGGGGTGATGGTCCAGGAATAAAATGTATTAAATGCCGGGACGGGAGGGACGCTGTAAGTGATGGAGGCGCCCACACAGGGATTAGTTTCGCCGGAAATGGGCCCGATTTGCAGGTTGGGCGCAGGGCCGATGAGGGCCGTGCCAGCAAAAGAAAGCGTAAAGCCTGTGGTGTTGGTGATGTTGTTGACGAGCAGGTAATAGGTGCGGCCCGCAATCAGATCGACTGGAGGGAGGAACTCGGTCAGGCCCAAGACTCCAAAAGTACCGAGCGGGTCTTTGGATATGCCTGTTGGAACGAAAGGGCCGTTGACAGGATCCGCAGGGCCTGTATCGTCGCAGGCAATGGGCGGCAAGTCATTCTCACAGGGGCAGTCGCCAGCCCACAATGCAAAATCATAATCGCAGTCTTTCTGCAACTGCTGGATCATAAACTCAAAGGAACCGGATTGGGTACACTGGAAGGCAAACCAAAAACTGTTGACTTCCCCACCAGACAGGCAGGAACAATCGCCAATTGGGTCATCATCACCCGCACCGTTCAACACATCAATGAAGACGGGCTGGGTACCAAAGAGCGGGCGGGCACTGCAGCAGTCCTGTTGGGCACGGGCGGCCAGGTTTAAACAAATCAAACTTAAGGTAAGAAGGTAAATTTTTTTCATCATCGGGCTTTTATGGAACGATGAAAAACTAAACCACCTGCTGTAAAGCGCCATTTGCGGGTGTCGTCTGCCTAAAGGAGCTACGCTTTCATGGCAGGTGAGAAATGTACAGCCTTGCAATGGGTGGCTAAATTTGTCAAGGTCCCTTGATCACAATTGGATTACGGATTCGGATTGTCAAAAAATGGTGGCAACATAAGGGCTAAGGGTAGTTAGGCAGGCTTTTAACAAGCGCTGTTTGGCACCAATGATTGATTGGGAATAGAATAAGTTTAGCCAAACAAGATTTTCGTATTTGCGCAAATTTACCGATCCTGTCTCAATATTTCGAGGGGTAGGTAGAATTAAAAATAAATTGCCAAAATTTGGCAAAACTTCAATTTAGCGGCAAAATCCTGCTGCCAAAATGAACAAATCGGACAGCCAGGAAGCCAAATGTTTAATAATCATTGGAATAGCTGATTTTTGCTTGAAAATACAGAAGGTTTGTGGCGGCTCGTGCGGTAATGCACCGATGATTTTGTTGGTAGCTGCGACAAGAGCTGTTAGCGCTTATAGATAGTCACATTAAAAATTAATTGGGGCAAAATCCTAAGCCACTGATTTTCAATAAAATGACTTTTAATGACCAATGACTTTAATGACCAATGACTTTAATGACGATTATCTATAAATATTCATTTTGCGCTTTTATTAGGGGCAGCGCCCGATCATATTTTTACTTACCAGGTCAAAACCTTTTTTGGAGGGGCAGCATCATTGAATACGCAGCCTTATAGCTGATCCTCTTTGACCTCTTCCGCCAATTGTTTTTCAAACTGATCAAAATAGTAACCTTTTTGCTCCAGCAGCGCTTCGTGGGTACCTTCTTCTACTATTTTCCCGTCTTCCAGCACGATGATTTTATCAAAATCCAACAAGGAAAAAATGCGGTGGGTGATGATAATAGCCGTTTTGTCGGCCAGGGATTCCCGCAGGTAACCCAGGATTTGTTTTTCGGTGTTCGTATCCACGGCGCTCAGACAATCGTCCAGGATGACAATGTCGGGTTGTTTGATGAGCGAACGTGCGATGGAAACCCTTTGCTTCTGCCCGCCCGACAAAGTGACGCCCCGTTCACCTACCATCGTTTCAAAGGCTTCGGGCAGTTCTTCGATCTCCTTATGAATGGATGCGTATTTTGTAAAAGTCTCTACTTCCTGCAACGTGGCGTCCGGTTTCCCAAAGCGCACATTATTAGAAATAGTATCGGAGAAAAGGAACACGTCCTGCGGCACATAGCCAATGCGTCGGCGCAGATGAAACAGGTCGTGTTGGCGTACATCCTTTCCATCCACCAGGATTTGCCCTTCCGTCACGTCGTAAAGCCTCACCAGCAGATCGGCGATAGTGGTTTTGCCGCTGCCGGTGCGGCCTATGATCGCTAACTTTTGCCCGGGCAGGAGCTTGAAACTTATGCCTTCCAAAGCCTTTATACCGGTATCCGGGTAAACAAACGTGACGTTTTCAAAAATGACGCTGCCTTCCAGTTTGCCGTCCCGGCCATATTTGCCATTTTCCGGGGCAGGGTTAGTGATGACAGAGGGAGTGCTAAGAAACTCGCTGATACGCTTTTGCGAAGCGGCCGCCTGCTGTATGAGCGAACTGATCCAGCCAAGAGAGGTGACGGGCCAGGTCAGCATGTTCACATAGATGATGAACTCGGCGATGTTGCCTGTGGTAATGGTACCTTTGGCCACCTGCAGGCCGCCAACATAAACCGTGATGGCCGTACTGAGTCCAATGAGCAACAGCATGATGGGGAAAAACATGGCATCCACCTTGGCCAGCTTGAGTGATTTGTCCATATAGTGCTGGCTTTCTTCTTTAAAATATTTTCCCATCGGCAACTCCTGCACGTAAGATTTTACCACCCGGATGCCTGAAAAAACCTCCTGGGTAATGCTGGTCAGCACAGAAAGCTGCCGCTGTATTTTTTCGCTCCGGGTATTGATCATCCGGCTCACGTAGTAAATGGAGATGGACAGCACCGGCAGGGGGGCCAGGCAGTACAACGTCAGTTCCCAACTGACCCGCAGCATGGAATAAATGACCAGGGTAAACAGTGAAAAGAGGTTGATGCCATACAAAATGGCCGGGCCAAGGTACATGCGCACCTTTGAGACGTCCTCAACTATGCGGGCCATGAGATCGCCGGTTTTGTTTTTTTTGTAAAATGCGAGGTGCAGGTCTTCGTAGTGGGAAAAAATTTCCTTGCGCAGATCGTACTCTATCAGCCGGCTCATTACGATGATGGTTTGCCGGACCAAAAAAAGGAACCAGCCCATCAGCAGCGCTAAAATGACTACCAACAGGCCAAACAGCATCAGCACCTTGCCGAAGCTCTTAAAGACAAGGGCCTGATTGTCAAAACCCTCATACAGCCGGTAGAGGGCAATGTTGTCAATGACCAAATCTAGGGCCTCCCTAATCATTTGGGGCTGCAGTGCCTGGAAATAGTTGGAAACGAAAATAAACAGGATGCCGAACCCGAAGCGCCAGCGGTATTTGTAAAAATATTTGTTGAGGTAAAAAAGGTATTTCACAGGTAAGGAAGTAAAAGGGTAAAACGAGAAAGAACAAATCAAAAGACACCCAGGTGTGAAACTTGTCCTTTTTATTTTGAAAGAAGGAAAAACGCCACACAGCAAATTAAGTTTGGGCAGGCAAAATTACCTAAATATCTTTGCCCCCATACTTTTGGCCATTGTGCCATTGGTCATTGTGCCATTGATTTCTTTTTAATGGCTCGGGACGAATGGAAAAATGACCATTGACAACTAATAAAACAAAGCGAACATGCACCGTGAAATCCACCAATGGTACAGCCCGTCCCTGAACAAGAACATGGAAATCGGCATCTGGGGCCACTACGGTTTTTCTTTATTGATGCTGCCAACCGCCGCCGCCGATTATCTCGAATACGAGCGCTTCCAGATGATGGATGTGCTGGCCGACCACATCAACGCGGGAAAGGTCAAGGTTTTTTCCATCAACAGCATCAACTCCGAAAGCTGGCTTAACCGCCACATGCACCCCCGCCACAAGTCCATCCGTCACACGCAGTTCAACAGCTACGTTTACAACGAAGTCATTCCTTTCATCAAAGGGAAGACGAGCGCCGATACGCCCATTATCACCACGGGCGCTTCCCTGGGCGCCCTTCATTCCGCCAACCTCTTTTTCAAACGGCCTGACCTTATTGACGGCGTCATCGCCATGAGCGGGGTGTACGATTTACAGACCTACACCAACGGCTACTATGATGAGGACGTTTATTTCAACTCTCCCATTGCCTATTTGCCCAACCTGAACGACGATTATCACCTGCCACGCCTGCAGCGCGGGCGGCCCATCCACATCATGGCTGGCTCGGGCGACTACGAAAGCCCCGATGCTTCCCGCCGTTTTTCCGAAGTGCTACACAGCAAGGGTATCCCGCACGACCTCGATATCTGGGGACACGACATGCGCCATGATTGGCCGACCTGGCGGGCCATGCTGCCATACGTTATTGGCGCTAAATTTTAAACAATTGTTGGGTTTTGGGTCAACGCTGCAACTGCGGGCAACTCAAATCTCCTGACCCAAAACTCAACATTCAACACCTAACCAATGCAAAACCGTATTGTAACACTTGACGAATTCATCATCCACCGGCAGAAGGAGGTACCTTTTGCCAGTGGTGAACTGACCGGCCTCCTGCGGGACATCGGCGTGGCCGCCAAAATCGTGAACCGGGAGGTCAACAAGGCTGGCCTGCTCAACATCCTTGGGGCGGCCGGGTCGGAAAACACACATGGTGAAAATGTGCAAAAACTCGACCTCTACGCCAACGAAAAGCTCATAGAATGCCTGCGCAACAGCGGGGAATGCTGCGGCATCGGCTCGGAAGAAAACGAGGAGTTTATTCCCGTTCCACCCGTTGATGGCAAGGAGAGCAAATACGTGGTCGTTATGGATCCCCTCGATGGTTCATCCAACATAGACGTGAACGTTTCCGTAGGTACCATCTTCGGCATTTACCGGCGGAAAAGCGAGCCTTCCGGCCCGGTCAATGCAGCAGATTTTTTGCAGAAAGGCGAAGACCTCGTCGCCGCAGGCTATGTGCTGTACGGCACTTCCACCATCCTGGTTTATACCACCGGGCGTGGTGTCAATGGCTTCACCCTCGACCCGACGATTGGGGAATTTTGCCTTTCGCACCAGAATATACAGATTCCCAAGCGTGGTAATTATTACTCAGTCAACCAGGGGTATTACCTGAAATTCGATGTGGAGATGCGGCGCTATATTGACCACTGTTCGGATGAAAACTACGGCCTGCGCTATATCGGCTCAATGGTCGCCGACATTCACCGCATACTTTTTCAGGGAGGCATTTTCCTGTATCCCAATACCCGGAAATATCCGCTGGGCAAACTGCGCCTGCTGTACGAATGCAACCCGCTGGGCTTCATTGTCGAGCAGGCCGGGGGCAGGGCTATCAGTTGCTACCTGGAACGCATCCTTGAGATCGAGCCTAAGGAACTCCACCAACGGGCCACCATTGCCATGGGTTCGCCGGAAATGGTGGACGAGATGCAGGCCTTCGTGCAGAAATACAGCACCTTGCCTGTTTGATTAGCAGGCTATTGCTCAAATGAGCAATGACGGAAACAGGTTGAAACAGACTGTTCATAATTATCTCATCGATTCACTAAATCAGTGGTGATTCGGGAACTACACCTGTTGCAGTTATTTCAATTGTCTGAGGAATATTTTTTCACAAAACCTTTTGGGCCAACCAACTGGTGGCTGTGCCCACCCAACTATGACCAACTATGACATTTGCCCTCAAACCCTCCTTGCTATTAGCAGGCCTTTGCCTTTTAGCCTGCACAATGTTTTCCCAATCTTCGGATACGGCCCTGTATAACAAAGCTATCCGTTTGTCGCAGGAATCCCTCCTGGACGCAGACAGCCGGCAACTGGATAATGCGCTTTCCAAGGCACTGGAAGCCCTCGCCATTTTCGAGGGGCAGGAAACCTGGGGGGAGGCTTTAGAGGCGATGGGATTGGCCGCCCGTTTCCATTTCCAATTGGGCAATTTCGAAGAAGCGGAACGATTTCACATCGGTGCAAAGGAAATGGCCGACCAACACCAACTCTCCGATACAGATTGGTCCATCAACTGGTATTTCCTGGCCGGCACCTTTGCCCACGAACGCCAGGAGTACGGGCAGGCCATCTCCTATTTTGAAAAAACACTGCAACTGATAAATGATACCTCCCTCCTTTTGGCGCCTGCAATGGATAATGCAGACGCCGAAGCCCAACGACAGGCAAGGTTAGATTTTCAAAACTTCGGCATAGGCGCTACCAAAAACTACATGGCCTTTTCCTACAGGTCGCTGGGCGATTTTGACAAAACGCTGGATGCCTTTTTTTCTTCCCTGGCTGCTTTTAAAAAGTGCCCGCCCATCGTGGAAGGTACCCGGACAAAGCTCCAGGTGGTCAATGAATACGGCAATATCGCAAGTACCTATTTGATACTGAACCAGCCCGATGAGGCCGACCATTATTATCAACTGGCATTGAAGGAACTGGAAGAAGAGGAGGACTCGCTGACCCTGGGGGCAATACTCTTCAGCATGACGAATGTTGAATCGCAGAAAGGGGATTATGAAGCGGCCCTGGCCCTGGCCGAATTGGTTGCCGGATTATTTGAACGGGGGAAAATGGCGAACATCGCAGCATTGACAAGTTGGAACGAGCAGGAAACATTTGTCTCGGTCATTGCCAGAAAGGCATGGTTGTCGGCGAAGGCCGGGCAAACGGAAATGGCTGTAAAAAGCCTTGAGCAAGCTACGTCCTTGCTACGAACGATTGAAATGAACCGCATCCTTGGCGGCATGACCTTGTTTGATCTGGGGCACGTCAACTTGCTGCTTGGGCAGCCCGGGGCAGCGCTCGAATGTTTTCAAAAAGGGCTTTCAATGCTGAACGAAGAGGTAAGCCCCACCAATTTTTCCAACAACCCCGATCCCGTTTTTTGTAATTCAAAAACCATTTCCCTGCGCTTACTTGAAGGAAAAACAACCAGCCTCTACCAAATGGGGAAATTGGAACAAGCCTTGGCTGCCGTTGAGAACGCCGTGCAAGTATTGGATCAGATGCGGGGCGACATCGCCTTTGGCACCGCCGACGGCTATTCAAAAGAAAATACCCTGCTCGAACTGGAAGGCCTTTTTGCTTCCATTTTTTCCCAAAATATCCAAATTGCACTGGACCTGAGCCAAGGTGGCGCAACGGCCTACCTTCAGCATATCCTGGTTGCCTCGGAGAAAAGCAAGACCTATTCCCTGCGGCAGGCCATCCGCCGGGTAAAGGATTTCAGCGGTGTGCCGGCGGACGTACGGGAGGAGCAGGACCACCTTGTTACGAAAATCAACCTGGCTGAAAAGATGTTGTCAAAGGCTTATGCCTACAACGGCCCAGAAAGGCAGTCGGGCATCGAATTGCAAAAAGGGAAGCTGATAAAAGCAAGGAATGAGTACAGTAGTTTCATCAAAAAACTGCAACAGGATCCTGCCACTTCCAGGTATTTTAATTTTCCAGGTGGGCGAAAAAATGCCAGGGGTGGAGGACATCCGACGGGAAATTTTAAAGGAAGGATCTACTGGCATCATTGAATTTTATGAGAGTGAATCCCACATCCAGGCCATCGTCATCGGCCAGGGCGTTTTTGAGGTAGTATCAAAAGCGAAACCTGAAAACTGGGAAGCAATGGTGGCGGGCTTCCAGCGGAGCGCCACAGACCTCAACCTCACAGTGTTGCCGGAGGTGGCAACAGCCTTTACCGAATATGGCTACCAACTGTTCACCTTGCTGCTCCAGGAACCCCTGCGCCTGCTGGGCAACGAAGTCAATCGGCTGATTATCGTCCCACACGGTTCGGTGAACCTGGTGGATGTGGAGTTGTTGCCACAGTCATTGAAAGCGCCATCTTTTTTTAGCATAAAGGGCCTGGATTATGATCTGCTCGACTTTTCGGCCATTGATTATGTGGTGAACCGGTATGCCGTGAGCTACATCCCATCCATTGCTATTTTGGCCAATGAGCTAAAAAACCAGCCCCAACGCCCCATGGGCAGGGAGTACAGTTTTATCGGCTTTGCGCCCACCTATGCAGGTGTGAAAAATGGTGGATCGACGAAAGACAACCAATTGGACGAGCTGCCCGATGAAGTCACGCCCCTGGCACTTGGCGTATTTAAGCACCACAAAAAGCTGTTGGTCACAGCAGAAAAAGCGACGGAAGCCCGGTACCTCACGGTCGCCAAATCCAGCACTTCGGCCATCATCCACATCTCAGCCCACGGCGAACTGGACGATGCCCAGCCCCTGTTCTCAAAGCTGTTATTTGCGGATTACAACGAAGGCGAAGCAGGCATGGACGGCCAACTGGAAGTAGCAGAGCTTTATAACCTGAACTTGGAAACGGACCTGGCCGTACTCAGCGCCTGCAACACGGGCTCAGGTGGATTTGCAAAGCCCGGCGAGGGGCGCATATCCCTGGCAAGGGGCTTTGCCTATGCAGGTTGCCCAAGTATTGTTATGGGACTGTGGAAGCTCGATGCCAAAGCCAACATGAAGGTCGTAGAATGGTTTTACGAAAAATTAGTGGAGGGTTTGCCCATTGACCAGGCCCTGCGTCAGGCCAAATTGAGCTATATCGAAAATATCCGGCAGCAGTTGAAGGACGATGTAGCAAGAAGCCCAAAGCAACTGGAACAACTTTACGAAGCCCTGCACCCTTACTTTTGGGGCGGCATGGTGCCTTTTGGCAGGATGGATGCCCTCCCGCTCAACCCTTGATTTTTTCCAGCAGTCCTCTAGCGCTTTCCCCATAGTCCATATCTGAGACCAATAATTGGAGCAGGTTTATAGCTTCTTTTTCCTCTCCATTGCCCAAGTAGGCCAATGCGAGGTACCATCTGGCATCTTTTCGCAACCTGATGGCATTCCTGTCTTTTTCCAGGGTCTCCAGGTATTGGACAGCCTGTGGGTATTTTTCCAAAAAAACCAGGCAGGAACCGATGTAAATCCCGAGTTCCGCTTGCTCGAAACTGGTGGGTGCCGAGGCATAGTCCTTTTCTAATTGAGGAAGTGCGGCAGCATAGTCCCCTGCCCGGTAGAGGGAGGTGCCACTGCCACCTGATTTTTGGATCCGGTCGCTGCTGTATGGTTGTAAAAACGGCCGGAAGTCGGCATTCGCAATAAGGGCCGGAGGCTTTTTATCAGCTTGGGGCGGTTTGGCCACAGGCTTTTCTACTTTTTCAGGAAGGGTGTCGTTTGGCTGTTTGGCTGGTGCAGGTTCCTCCTGTGGGTTGTCAGGTGTTTCAGGGGCTGGTGTTTCTCCTTGTTGTTGTTCAACTGGCCAACTGCTGTTGTGCTGGGGTGTTGGGAAAAAGAAAGGTTTTACTAAAAAATGCCAAAGGCAAAACAGGAGCGCCACAGAGGCCAATGCCAGGATAGATTTTTGCCATAACATTTTCTTGCGGTAGGCGGCATAGGCTTGATCGGCCTGTTCACTTCTCAATTGGGCCGCCCCTTTTCGGATGCTGTGTTCCAGGGCTACCCTGGCAGCAAATGCAGGGTCTTCCCGCACCTTGCTGTCGAAGCCTTCCAATTCCATGTCCGACAATTCATCATCGAAGAAGCGATCTATCAAGTCAGTATAATCCTTATCATTTTCCATGTGTGTTCAAATTTTGAAGTTAAGTTCCCCTTGAAGGTTGTTGCGCAATTGTTTCAGGCATTGTGAAGTCCTCGTTCGGGCGGCCTCGGGTGTCAGGCCCAATATGGGGGCTATTTCTTGGTAAGAGAAGCCATCTATTTTTTGCATCACGATGAGGTCGAAGCAGTTGCCCATTTTTTTCAATTCCTCCAGCACCCGTTTCAAATCCAGGCGGGCCAGCAATTTAGCCAGGCTGTTTTGGGCCTCACCGGAGAGTTTTTGAAAAACAGGTTCAAGGTTTTCAATGGGGGAAGGGCCTGCTTGTGTGAGCCTTACCTTCATTGCCGTATGCTTGCGCAAAATGTCAATGCACTTGTCATTAAAAATTTTGGTAAAAAAGGCATCCAGGTCTTCTACCTCCAATTCTAGCCCCCCTTTCAGTTTGTTGACAAAGGTGGTCAGGGCAAAGCCATAGGCGTGGTTTCTTTCGTCCTTGTCCGGCAACTTCGACCTGGCGGCCCCAGTGTTCGGGATGTTGATAAAACGCTCCCTGAATAAATACAGGGCGAGTTTTTCCACCTCCATTTCGCTGCCCTTGCGAAGGGTTTGAAGGATTTCTTTGTCGGAGTAGGCTTTGAAAAAAAGGGAGTTGAACATTGATTCTGTTGTATTTGGTAAATGGATCGCGGTCCAGGTTCTGTTGAATCCCCCGTGGAACCTGTTGGATGCTTGCTGCCATTGACCACTTTGCTGGAGCGAAAATTAACGGGACGCTTTCACGGATTTTAAAAAAAAATTCAAAACTGGATTAACATCACAGAATCCGATGCGGCAAATAAAGTGAAAAGAAACCAAAAAACTTTACAAAATCATGGGTACGCAAAGTTGGAAGCAGCCCACTAAGGCAATATAGAAAATCCAACTATAACAGCTTTGGCAAGAAGGGAACGGAAGCAAGCTTGAGGATCTGGCTGAAAAAAACCAAGCTGGTTGCCCAAAACCATTACATGGCTATAACGGCGCAGGCGTCGCCCTGGAATCCAACAGCACTGCCAGTAAGTGCCCCTTGGCAGGAAAGGGTTCGTTTGCCCGCTTTTAATTCATTAAACTATTTGTGTTATGAACTTCATCTCAAAAATGGGCCGCCCCATAATGGTGGGCCGCGGCCAATCCGCAGCGACAAAACGCAACAATCAACAAGTCTTTGTCAAGTGGCTGATAGGGGTGTGCCTGCTGGCATTCTCCACGGCATTTGCCTCCAGCGGGCAACCCGGCCAGGCAGACGCCAGTTGCAATCCGCCATCCTCGGCCGCCTTAACGGGGCAAACTTCCTCCACGGCCACCATTTCCTTCACGCCGTCGGCAGGCACTACGCTCCTGTATTACGTCAGGCAGGAAGACAGCTTCCAAAGCCAGGTCTTTTCGACGGGCGGCTCCAGTTTCACCTTTACCGGGCTGGCCGCCGGCACCTACAAATGCTACCTCGCCTCTGAATGCGACGGGGGCACGTCCACATCTATCGTGGTAGGGGACATCATTCTTTAAGAGGCCAGCGGGCCGCAAGCGGCCGCCCTGCTTATTGCGGGGCGGCTGTCTTAATCTGCTCGTACTTTGAAATTTGTTCTTCCAGCCATTCCCGGGAGACCAACATCGGCGTTTCGTCGAATTCCTTCTGTAGGGCCGCCCTGCTGACAGACTGCTTTTCGATTTTCCGGGCCAGCTTCAGGAAGTTGAGCACCATGGCTGCAGTGTTACCCACGTTACGGATGCGGCGAAGGTAGGCCTCGAAACTATCGCAAAAGCTGAGGGCTTTGTCGGATTTGGATTCCATGTAGCTCTTGAGCAGGATGACCTTAGCCCTGATGTTGTCTAATTTCTGCGGGAAAATTTTATCCTCCAGCAATGCGATGACATCGGTGAATTGCTTTTGTTCAAAGGCCACGTTGGCCTGGCAGATTAGGCTGACGGTAAAGCGGACGGAATCGTGGAGCAAGGGGGTGTATTTTTCGATGAAATACCTGGCCCAACTGAACTCCATGACTATCAGGCTCGAAGCTACGGCATTGTAGAAGAGGTTGTCATCAATGACGTTCTCCTTGGCCAGGAAGCCCTCCTCGTCGCTGAGTTTGTAGAGAACGAAGGCATCCTGCATCAAAGCAGCGCCATGCTGGTGGCTGTGCCTGGCGATATAGTTGAGCAGGTAGGTCAAGACCACGGCCTGGTCTTCCGCAGAAAATTGGCGGCAGTGTTCCACGAAGAATGCCTTGGCCTTCTGGTAATCTTCTGGCTGGCCGGCATCAATCAGCCCATGAGCAGCCTGGTATAGCCTGTACAGGGCGGAATGGGTTGGAATGGGCATCGGCGTTTTCCTGGCAATCCTTTTTGTTTCCGGTTTCTTGATCATCTTCTCGCTGTTCAGTTGCTCGCATTGGTACTTCATGGAAAGCGATTTGTGCAGATTGTCGAGATACCCAATGCAACGTTCGAGGCTGTCCAGGTTTGGATCGAATTTGTCCGTCCGTCCGTCGTAGTAGATTAAGTGGTTGAAAAACAAGGCTTTAAAATACTGTTGACTTTCTTTCGGTGGAGCGGACTCGGCGTTGCGGCGGCATTGCTTAAGGTGGGAAAAATAGGCCTTGTCCGCTTTCAACTGGGCGGTGATGCGCAGCCATAGAACGTCCTGCTCGAAGGAAGGATTTTTCGCTTCCTCCCAGAGCAGGTATTCCCGGAGCTTTTTGTACAGGCTTGAGTAGAGGTTGGAGAAATTTTTCCGGCCCTCTTCTGTCAATGGGCGCTGCACAACGGCCTGGTGTACAGCCTCTTCCGTCAGGTCTTCGGGGCGCCTTTTGGCGTGCAGGTAGTTCAACAGGGAGAGCAGTTGTGCCTGGCCCGGGTACAAGCGGGCGAGGTAGGTCCGGAAGGCTTTCACCTGGGCCGGGGCCAGGTGGTTGAAAATTTCGAAGAATTCTTTACCGATCATCATTTTTTTGGAAAAATCCAGCAGGAAAACGGCCATATCCCAGTCGCTGGAAGGATGACTTTGAAAATGAGTAAACATTACAGGGCAAGGTTACTGAATTTTTAGTAAAACCTTGTTAATGAATATTTTAACACAATGAGAAAAGGAAAGTATTTTATACATCGTGCCAAGAAGTTGAAAATTAAAATAGCATATTCTTTCAAAAAAGACTTGTATCTAATCTGTTAGGCGGCAGGAAAAAGGCCAAATCTGTCATTTGAGCCTGGAAGGGCCAGCCGTACTTTTGGCCTATTGCCAGCAAAGGATGGTAGTTCTCTTGACAAAAAACGAAATACGGAAAGGTTTAACCTGAACGACCACTGATGTTTACCTGCTGAAGGCCAGGCGGCAGAACAGTTGCCAAGCTACCCCGGATGCCTTGATGTCCAGCTTATTTACCGGAAAAGAAACCAGTTAATCCCTTTTTATCAAACGGGTACCTGCGCCCTGGCTTTCGAAAGTAAATTCCCTTTTTTGCCATTACCACTTTAGCAATAGCTCTCTCTTTTTTTAAAAATCATAGTAGAAGAAGAAGCGGAGGCGGTACCGGTATGACAGGGTAGCGGGCCCGCTTTTCCTTCAAATCCTTTATAGAATGTTCAGGTTAACAGCAATTACCCTATACCTGCTCACAACAGCATTGCCCAGCATTTGCGCAACAAGACGTCCTGGTAAGCCGCTTAAAGTAGCCCAATAGGCGCATTGGCATTTACGCTGCTATTTAAGTCAGGACAGAAAAGTTTTTCATGGTGGGATTTTAAAAGGCTAAATTTTTTTAGGCAATTTGATTAACACCTTTTATTTGAATGCGGCAATAGATGCATGGAACAAAGGGGAAGTAAATTTATCCAACGGTGATTTTCCCGGATTTCCCAATTCTTTCAAACTATTATGATCATTCAAAACACCTTATTATGAAAAATTCAATTGCTTATTGCCTGCTGGCTGTCTCGTTGTTTTTGCTTTCATCCTGTACCAAAAAAGGCCCGGGCCTTTTGGATCCGACAGGCAATCAATTTGAGGCAGATAAAGCCATTTATGAAAGTATATGCGGCTCGGCAAATGGTGAATTGGCCGTAGAAATTGGAGGAAAAAAATGGGGCAATTCCTGTGCAGTTTTTACAGTTTACCCATTGGGATCTACCCTTGATTCGTTCAGTTTCTATATTGCCAGCTATACCGACAATGGTATATTATTGAATAACGGGGCTTTTGAATGGTTTGCCATTGCGGGAAATATATACAATGGAATAGGAACCTACCAAATAGATGAATCCATCGTTGAAGCCTGCTATTATGAAGGAATATTTGACTATGCCACCGCCAACGGGAGCGTATATATAAACAATGTAAAAAGCACCACTATCTGCACGGATGATAATAGCAAGGGTTTTATAAAAATAACAGATCGATCAGACAATGAATTAAAAGGCAGTTTTGAGATGAGCGGATTTAATGGTGAAACAGGTGCGGAAGTGACGATGAAGGGATCGTTTGGAGGTAACCTGTAAAAATCGCCTTATTTTTTTTCCACAATGCTGGGTACCATGTGAGCATATTCAACCACTAATATCAAAAACATGAAAAAACACCTAAAACCCACTTTTTTATGGCTGCTCATGTTCTCCTATATTGGAGTGAAGGCAGGCGATCCCCCTGCTAAAATTGGCCTGAACTTTAATTCGCCTTCCGTTAAAAATGCAATGCCTGTCTCAGGTTTCATGGACATATTTGACGAGGTGGAAACCTTTCAAAAAGGCGCTTTTATACTTTCTATTGGCTCAGGCCTGGTGAAGGATGTGAAAATGGAGCAAACTGGCGTGAAATCCGTGCTGCCCCCGCTCACGCTGATGATGGAAAAAGCCTATTGGAAAAACATCGGTATCGGCCTGAAAGCAGGATTCCGCTGGTGGAAGATCGACAAGCTGGATTTCCACTACCGCTACTACACACTGGCCTTGCGGGGCACTTACCACTTCAACCTGCTGGATAAACTCGACCCATATGCAGGCATTGCCACAACAGTCAGGCTCGTCACCTTTACCGGCAATAAACCGGGCGACAACGAGTGGGACTTCGACCCTATCGTCTTTGTGACCGGCGCCCGCTACTTCCTGACCAATTGGCTTGGCGCCTACCTCGAATATGCGCCTGACGGGCAGGTGAATTTCCACGGCGGGCTGGTGTTCAAGCTTAAATAATTCCCTTGTTATTTAATCTCTGCGGGGACAGTAATGGCTTGTCCATTTTCCCCACGCGGTCAAAAAAAATTGAAGCAAATGAAATCCAATAATAATTTCAACCGGCTGCTATACGGCCTGTTTTTCCCTATCCTTTTCACCACTTCCTGCATCAAGGAAAAAGACATCGTGCCCGAGCTGACAGGCATACCCGGCGGCGGCCTCCTGGATGCGGAGGTGAAAACCGTCAATGGCAATTCAGTAACCTTCCGCCTGGATTTGTTCGCTGTCAACCAATATGGCGATTTTATTGAAAACCTTGACGGCAAGTGTCTTTCTGTGGACGACGACTATCCGCAGGCAGAATTGGTGACGATTTCAAGAGGAGACAACATTGACAAAGGCTCCTATTCGGCTGCCCTCCTATTCGACCAAAGTGGCAGTATAACAGGCACTGATCCTGACGATGCAAGAGTGGAAGCTGGAAAAGGTTTTGTTGACATCATGGGTTCGGGCGACGAAGTGGCATTAACGGCTTTTTCAAGTGGCGGGTACTTTCCTGGCAACCCGTCTATTGTTCATACTTTTTCTGATGATAAGGATGATCTCAAAATAGATATTTGCGACCTGGCTGATAAGGAAGATGGAGGGACACCACTTTATTATTCAATTTACAATCTGGTGTGCTATGTGAATGACAATGCTAAAAACAGCAACAAAGCTGTCATTGTGATGACCGACGGCGAGGATACTGAAGGCCTGGTAATACCACAATCCATAATTGATATCGCTCAAGCAAAAGGAGTAGAAATATATACCATTGGACTGGGCTCGCTGGCAAATTATGATGTATTGCAAGAAATCGCATTGGGCACAGGCGGTGCAGTCATGCTTGCACAAGATGCCCTGCAACTCATTTCCCTTTACAATTCACTGGCCGATTTACTCCGTGGCAACGGCGTTTTTTATGAAACCTGCTGGCAACTGAAAAAGCCTGGCGGCGGTGCATGGCAGAGTGGTGATGTGATTATTTCGGTTATTAATCTGAGCCTCCCTACCGGCGAGACCATCGAGTTTCCCGTGCGGCTGGTAATTCCCTGAACACAATTTAGTCGATTCCCTAGAAAACCATGACCTGCAAGCCTGCTGGCTTGCCTTGGTAAGGAACTATTTTTTTTGATAACCAATAAAAATTTGAGTCATGCAAAACAAAACATCTTTCGTCCTATCGATTGGCATCTTCTTAATCATGTGCCATTTAAGCTATGATGGCTCGGCACAAACGCCACAAAAAAGCATTGGCATATATCCCTTCAGCAACGACGGCTCCAGCGGCTGCCAGGCCCAGGCCAACCAGTACTGGAGCTTTACCTCCGATGCCCTCAACAAGACCGGCCGTTTTACCCTGGTGGACCGCAGCCGCTGGAACGTGGCCGACGAAGAACTGGAGCGGCAAAAGGGCGAAACCTTCCTTAAATCCGAAGACCTGGTTGAGCAGGGCAAAAGGGTAGGGGCCCAGCTCGTGCTGCAGGGCCATGTGCAGACGGAAACCTACAGCGACGGCACAAAGTACAACACGTTGATGTTGCAACTGATCGACGTGGAATCCAACCGCATTATCGGCAACGACGTCATCTCGCCCAACGGGCGGCAGGGTTGGACCAATGCTTTTACTTTTGATAAAGGCGTTCCCGACTGGTTCAAAAAAGACCCTGAGTCTTCCATCCGCAAGCACATCCAGGAGTTCATCGCCGAATACTTCCCCATCGAGGTGCCCATTGTGGAAATCACGGAAACCAACAAAGATGGCAATGCAAGCCAGGTGTTGGTGGAATGCGGGGAAAACGACGGCATTACGAAAGGCAAAAAACTATTTGTCATAGAGCGCACCAGCCGCACCTCCACCCGCACAGGGGAAGTGGAAAACCTCGACCGGATGATTGCCCAGATCAACGTTGAGGAAGTACAGGGAGGCACCTTCTCCGTCTGTTCTGTCTCAAAAAAAGAGGCTGCTGCCCTGACAGCCAAAATCAACGAAAAGGCAAACATCTTCGTCACCGACAAAAACATGAAAGCCAAATAGCCCATGAAAAACCTACTGTTCCTCGCCCTGCTACTGACTGCACTGGCCGCCTGCAAAACCTACCGGGAAACGCCGGCTGCCGTACAGTACCAATCCAACCCAGCCCCCGGCTCGGTGAACGTAAAAGCCTCCGGCTTCGGAAAAAGCGATATTGAAATAGAGCGGGATGCCCGTACCAAAGCTTTCGAGACCATCCTGTTCCGGGGGTTGCCGGCATCCGACTTTACTGCCCTGCGCCTGCCCATGATCGAAAACGAAGGGCAGGCCCGCTCGGCACACAAGGCTTTTTTTAAAAAATTCTTTGAAGAAGACGACTGCAACCGATTCGTCACAGCCATGAACCGCCTGGACGACAAGCCTGTGAAGACCACCGACGGCCGCAAGACCATGGCCTACTCCCTGTCTATCAACTATG
The DNA here is from genome assembly GCA_020636005.1 of Lewinellaceae bacterium. Taxonomy (GTDB): domain Bacteria; phylum Bacteroidota; class Bacteroidia; order Chitinophagales; family Saprospiraceae; genus UBA6168. The sequence continues at coordinate 744,236 of JACJYR010000003.1, read as the reverse complement.
AAGCGCTGCGGCGTGACCTGGAACAGGCGGGGGTTTTGCGGAAATTTGGGTATTGAACCATTCCCTTCCATTTCATCAATTAAAAAAAACAATGACAATGAAAATAAATTTTCTTGGCTGCTGCCTGTGGGCTTTGTTCGGCATGAAAGCCCTGGCCCAGGAAGCCCTGCAGGTGCAGCCCACCATTATGGTCGTCCCTTTCGCCAAAGAAGGGCAGGACATCCGCACCGTGTTGGAGGATGATTTCAACCTCCGCATCGCCATTTCCAAGGTAAAAGAGGCCTTCGACAACCGGGGGTTCTCCACCGTTGATTTTGTGGCGAAGCTCAAGGAGGCCCAGGTGCGCCAGGTCTTCAAGGCCGACAACCAGACCAGCGTTAAGCAGCAAATTATTGACTTTTCCGGGGCCGATATCTATGTGGAGACGGAGGTGCATTTCCAAAAAAGCTCCACCGGCAATGCTGTAAAAATTATCATCACAGCCTACGAAGCGTCTTCTGCCCTGTCGTTGAGCAACAAGACCGGCGACAGCGGCAAGCGCTACACGGAAGACGTGGCCGCCCTGACGGAAATGGCCATCAAGCCCATCCTCGACGATTTCCTCAACGTGATGCAGGCGAAGTTTACGGAGGTTATCAAAAATGGCCGCTTTGTCGCCATCGAAATTTCTATCTCGCAGGATTCTCCTTACAACATTGACACGGAAGTGGGCGAAGATGGCCTTCCCCTTGGCGATGCGTTTGAACTATGGCTGGAGCAGATTACCATGGATTTGTGCCAAAAAAGCAAATCGGCGGACGAGTGCCAGGGCGGCTATTACCACATGCAGGGGCGCACCGATTTGGGTATCAATTTCGACCAGGTGCGCATCCCGCTGAAAATCAAGCAGGGAAATGGCATGATGAACTATACTACCAGCAAGTTCTCCCTGGAAATTCTCAAGTATTTTCAAAAACTGAAAGTGGTGGACGACCCTTCCGCTAAAATGAAGATTGGTAGGGACATGCGCGGCGGCACCATCCTCATCACCATCAAATGACAAAACCATTCTTTATGAAAAACAGGATCCTTTTCATCATCGTATTGGGCGCCGCCCAGCTTGCTTTTTCCCAAGCCAGCAGCAGTAAAAGCACGGGCGGCGGAGCGGACATCACCCTATCTATCGTGATGCCCGAAAGCCTCGAAGGGCTGGAAGACCAGCACCTGTCCAGGCTCCAGAGCAAGATTTCCAACCTGCTCACCAGCCAGGGGTTCGGGGCCGAGGGGCTGCCGAACGGCATCGTCATCTACCCCAAAATCAACCTCTATGCCGATGATGTGGTGAACACGGGCATGCAGCAGCTGACCGTCGTGCGGGGCGAGTTGAGCCTGTTCATCAAGCAGGTGGACGACCAGGTCGTTTTCGCTTCGACCACCAAAACGCTCAGCGGCAGTGGCAGGAACCGGGCGCATGCCCTCGACATGCTGATGAACAGCATCAAACCTGCCGAGTGGCAGGATTTCCTCACCAACGGCAAGCAGAAAATCGTTCGCTACTACGCCGAGCGCTGCGACGGCATCATCTCCCAGGCCGGGCAGCTCGCCCAGACCGGCCAGAGCGGCCGGGCGCTGGCCATGCTGCTCAACGTGCCCACCGAGGTGCCCTGCTACGACAAAGTGAAGGACAAGACCAAGGCCATTTACCAGCAATACATCAACGAGCGCTGTGCGGAACTCCTGCAATTGGCCAAGGCAAAGCTCACCGCCAACGACTACCGGGCCGGCCTTGCCATCGTCGGTCAGATCGACCCTGCCAGCAACTGCCACAAGGAGGCCAACGACCTGATGCGGGGCATCGCCCAGGAAATGGACCAACAGAGCCAAAGGGAGTGGGACATGATGCAGAAAATGTGGACCGACCGGGTGGAACTGGAAAAGCACCGCCAGGCTTGCGCCCGGGACGTGGCCGTGGCGTATTGGCAAAACCGTTGGCCGACGTACAATTATTTGGTGGTGATTAAATAAGGGAGGGATCGGGAAGCCGGGGGCTTTATTAAGGTTGTTCGTTGTTCGTTGGTTGCTCGGCGGGGAAGAATAATTGCTTTTTGCCAGTCTGGTTATTAGCAGCCTTCGAATCGAAATGCTTTTTTTGGCTACCGGTTTCCCGAGAACGACCGCAAATACTCATATTTTATGAAGACACATTTTTACATTGCATTAATTTCTATGCTGGCGGCTTCGATGCCGTTGGGCAATTTCGCCGTAGGGCAGGATTGCCATTATTTAAGCAAGATTCTGGTTAATTCATGGGCCAACTTTACAAGCTATACTTATTTTAACGACTATTATCCCGATGAAACATGGGATTACTTATGCGATGTAGATTCAATAGCCTACAAACTATACAATGGTTTAAATAATAGCATTAAATTGACCATCACCCGAAACGGGAATGGCGACATATTGGATCTGGTGCAGTACGACAGTTTGTCGCCTTCTGTCAGAAATATTTTTGACTGGGATTATAACTCAAAAACATTATCGCAAATCACAGAATATTACATTGGTGCTGCTTGGGAAGTCAGCGAGAAATATGAAATAGATTATCATGATAACGGGGCACCCAAACAGGTGCGCAGCTTTTATTGGGATGGTAGCCAATGGGTACCAGAAGATGTAGATTTTTACGAAATTGATGGGCAAGGCAATCTAACTACGGTCACTTACACTGATGGTCTGCAGGCTACTGGCTTTGACGGAATGGAATATACTTATGATGCCAATGGCAATATTTTGTCCATTATTTTTTCTGACAAGGATCAACCGGCCGACCCGTGGGAACCATACGAAAAGAGGTCTTATGCGTATAACACCAATGGCGTAAAAATCCAAACCATCTATTCGGATTGGGACAACAATCAATGGTGCGAAAATGCCAAACTTGATTTCCCCATCCAGAATAACCTTCCTACGAGTGTACTCTATTCAGGGCTGTTGACGGATTGCGGCCTATGGGGAAGCCAGATGACTGCAACCAACTATACCTGGGACATCCCCAACCGTAGGCTCCTGGAAGCGGATTTTCCCCTTGACAATAATCAATATCGCATGAAGCTGTATTACAATGGCATGACTTCGCAGGTAGGAGAAGAAGTGAGGAAAAACCTTGCTTTTCAAGTAATCAATCCCATACAACCGGGTCAAGCAATAGCCATAAATGGGCTGTCAGGCAACCGAACTTATCAGTATTCCTGGATGGGAGTTGATGGAAGAACCTATGCGCAGGGTGAAATAGACAAAGGTAGTTTCCACCAGATTGTAGCTCCATCGGTTTCTGCTGGCATTTATTTTCTTTGGCTAAGGGATGTAGGCACCGGACTGTTTGGTGCGCAAAAAGTGGTGTTAACTGGGCTGTAAGTTATTCAATTGACAAATTGACGACCCACGCCTTTGAGATCGCCATTGGAAAGATATATTTTACTTAAAAATTAGATTTGCCATGAAATTTTCATTCTTCATTCTCCTTACATTTCCGATATTTTTATTGCAATGCAGTGCTGATAAAGATGAAAATCTAACCTCAAATTGTGAGGTAAAATCTTCATCTCTTAAGATTGACGGCGTCGGATGGAGCCCCTGCGGAGGCAGTTTTGGAACATCGCAGTTTCCTGGGGGTAGTACTATTCTCAATTTCACGATGAACGATGCAACGACCAATACAGGCACATCGCACATGCTTGTTTGCAATATTTATTCCTATAATGGGGTTGGAGTATATACAACTTCCTTATCAAATGCTGTTGTTGGATGGCAGGAATTTTCTGATCTTAACTTAGTGCGGGTTTATTTTGCGCAAAGTGGCAGCCTTGAAATTGTAGAGCAGGATGATAAGCAGATAAAAGTGAAAATTAATAGTATCCTCACTGATAGCATAAATGATGTTTCGATAGTTGGTGAATTTGAACTGAGGAACTAATCCGTGAAATCATTTTTTCGTGCCATTTTATTAATAGAAGACATTGCCAAATATCGGATTTATTTGCCAAAAGTTAATTTAATCACTTACAATTTGCTGTAGCCTTTTCTTTCAACCAATTCACCTTCAATCCATGTACCATGAAATCAACCAAATTCCTTTTCCTCGCTCTGCTGGCCTTCGCTTCCTGCAAAAAGGACGAAGACCCCGACAAACTCATCAACCCGGCCGACGCCAATGCGCTGAGCAAGGTGCTCATCATCCCCGATGCCGACCGCAACAACGGCGATCCACCCTCTTCCACTTTTGACCCACAGGCACCAGTCGTTACAGGAGCAACGCCTTCCCAGATTTCCTCCAACGGAAGCACCGTCCCCCTCACCTTCAACTATGACAATGTGAACGGCAACCTGGCCGGCTGTTATGCACAGGTGGAAGGTGCTGATACCTATTTCGCCATCCCTTACAACGCTACCAGCAATGAGTCGGGGTTTCTTTCACTCCCTATCGGCATCCCGGTGAATGTGGATTCCGGCAGCTTCGTGGTTTATTTCTGCGTGTACGACGGCAATGGCCTCGTCAGCAACCCGACCACCACCACCATCAACGTATTGAGGCTGGGCACCGGTGCTTTGCAGATCAGCCTTTCCTGGGACACTCCGACCGATCAGGATCTCCATGTGGTGGACCCTTCCGGGTATGAAATTTATTACGGGGACACCTATTCTTCGACCGGCGGGCAATTGGACCGGGACGATCTGGACGGCTACGGCCCGGAAAATATCTTCTGGCTGTCAGATGCCCCCGATGGTAAATACGAGGTCAGTGTGGATGATTATGAGGGTACTTTCTCCCCGAATACAGTTTATGTAACGGTCAATGGTGGCGGTAAATCAAAGACCTTCACCGCCACTACGCAAAATGGTTCGACGGCCCAGATTGTTACCATTGTAAAATCAGGCGAGAGCTTTAGTTTCTGAAAAAGACAGGCTCAAATTTTTTATGAATGTTTCGTGGGAAGTGCCGCCGGATTCGTCTGGCGGCACTACCACCTCTTTGTCTCTGTGGTTTTCTCAGACTATACTCGACGCCAATAGGTTTTGTGTAAATGAGCAAGAGGGTTGAGACAGTAAAGATGGTTGAGGAATAAACCCTCTCAACCCTCTCAACCCTCTCAACCCTCTCAACAAAAAATACGGTTTGCACAAAACCCATTGGTGCGGAGTATAATTAGCGCCAAAGCATTAAAAAAATGAAGGTTCTATATGAAAACCTGTGGGTAGGATAAATTCAGCTTACCGCACAGGAAATAAATCATGTTGATGAAATTATGGAGATTACGATAACCCCTTGCCCGTTTTTTGGCTAACTGTATTTTCGAATTGATGCCCTCCAAAATACCATTCGTTATTTGAGACCTTATGAAATTCATGATACCCGACCAATGTGCCCTGATGGTTTTGGCCACTTTCTGAAAGGGGAAAATCCCACTCCCTTCAGCCTGATTGCACCAATCATTCAAAAAGCGCCCAGCCCTGGCTGGATGGTCGAACCTCCAAAACTCCTTGAAAAGTTCTTTGAGCCTGTAACCTTCCCCGATTTTGGGGTACAGTTTGACAAGGTTGGCCAGCTCCGCCAGCTTTTTGTCCGTGAGGTTTTCAGGGTTCCTGAGCAGCGTGTACTTGTGCCCTTTGAGTTCCTTGCATTCCTTTTGCTCGGCTTTGCGCAGGGCGTCCAGGGCCTTGTTCACTTCTTTGACCACATGGAAGCGGTCGAAGGTGATGCTGGCGTTCGGGAAGGCAGTGGCTGAACCGGCTATAAAAGCCGGCGACATGTCGATGCAGACCTGCCGGACCTTCTCCGGGGCGCTGCCGCTGGCCCCCAAGTGCCCCGCAAGGGCTTCAACTGCTGCGGCATCCTTGCCTTCGACCACTTTGAACACCCGGTTTTCATGCAGGTCAACGCCGACGGTGATATAGTCGTGGCCTTTGCGCTTGCTCGTTTCGTCAATGCCCACTTCCTCGATGCCGCTGTGGTCGCACTGGCTGAGGGCCCGATTGACGTAGTGGTTGAAAACCTCCCAAATCCGTTGGGGCCACACCTTGATTAAATTCGCAACCGAGGACGGGGACATCTCCAGCTCGAGCAAGGTCATGATGTACGCCTCGAACATGAGGGTAAAGCCGTTGTTCCGCCTTGCCCAGGGCACTTGTACCTTCTTGATTTCCCCTTTGCTGTCTGTAATACGGGGAACACGGGCGTGCAGGTAGCAGCGGTGTTCAAAGAAATTCAAATGCTGCCAGGTGTGTTCGGCGGTGTCGTAGGCTTTGCAGGAAACCTCAAAAGCATCCTTGAACGAACTCCCCGGAGGAAAATCCAGGTATATGTGCAACTCCCGAACTTTTTCGTCGAGTTGTTTGAATTCGATATGTTTGATTTCCCAGGGGCGGATATCCCCAAGTGCGATTTCAAAAAGCTGTTTGCTGTTCATTGTTTTTTGGAGTCAAAACTAAAGGGCAAAAATTTAATCTACCCACTGGAAATCATAAAGAACCAAAATGAAGCATCAATTACAATTTACTTTTCTCTTGTTTCTATTTGTTCAAGTCTTAAAGGCACAAGATGAAAATCCCCCAAGGTATATAATCGGAGGCGGCCTGCGCATCTTTGTCTCCAACAATATCAGTTCCGACGATACGCAGATTAACATTGCCCCGAACAAAGGGGAATATGTTGAAACAGGATTTGCAATAGCGCCCTACGCTGGAAAATACTTGACCCAAAGGCAAATATTTGGACTTGTGGTGGGCTATGAATTGACTATCAACAAACCCAACAGCCTAAGTAATGAAAAATATACGGCCAATGCAATCAGCACAGGGGTATTTTATAGGTATTTGTTGAACCCGGGGAATAAACTGGTTGTGCAAATAGAACCTTCAATTTTGTTCCAATATCAAACCGCAGGTTATAAATCTGACAATTTACCTAACAATAACCTTAATTTAAATGCTTTGGTGGGTAGAATAGAAATATCCCCGCTTATAAGTTATGCATTGTCAGACAAATTGAACCTTGTTGGCAGGTTCGGTGCCTTACAATTCCTCACTGGTTATTGGGATTATGGCGGAGGTAACGACAAACAAACATTTTCTCATTTTTCCACCAACTTGAATTTATCTTACCTACAACTGCGGCTGGAGGTGAAACTATGAAGCAAAATTTGACCAAATATTTCTCAAAATATATAATAAGCAAAGTCACCATAAAACATCCCAACATGATGCAAATCAGGTTGCATACAAGCGCTGCAATACTCATCACTCCTTTACTGTTATTGGTCGCTGTGCATTCTTCCCCGGCACAGCAGACGCTGTGCTATCCTTTGACAAATAACCTGTCATCACAATCAATGAATGCCCTGGATTTAGAGCCCCTCCCCAACTTAAATGGCCAAACAGGCAACTTCCTCACCGTGCCCGTGCCCCAAAACCTGTGCAGCGGCGGCGGCACCATGCAGGCCTGGCATTTTGAGGACAACGCAGGTTTGGCGTTCAACAATAGCAATGGCTTTTTGGGCTGCGGATATACCATCGAGTTCCTGTTCAAATTCGATGAATTGCCCGGCCTGTTCGATTCGCCCTGGCTTTGGATAGTGGGCTTCCAGGGCGGACAGGACAACGGCATTTTCCTGGAAGTAAACCCGTTGTTCGGCACCTTTCTGGAAATATGGCAGGGCAACACCAAGCTGCAAATGATCCCGTTTTCATCGTTCAACACCAACGACTGGTACAAGTTTACCCTCGTGCGTACCTGTTCTGGCCTGGTCAGTGTTTATGTGAATTGTACCTTGATGACCACTTTTAATGACAATACCGCCCAAATATTCCTGCCCGGCAGCAAAGCCATTTTCTTTCAGGACGATCCTGCCATCCTCACCGGCGAAGCCTCGCCCGGCAAGGTCAGGGACATGAAGTTCTCTAACTACTCCCTGACGGCAACGGAGGCGGCCGGCAACTGCTCCTGCCTCTGCGATGCCCTAAATGGTTGCTCTGTGGAATTTATCCAAATGCTCACGACCTGCGACCCGGCAGAAGTGGGCACTGTCAGCGAGGTTTTCCAGGTCAGCTCCTTGTGCGGGTGTGCCTGCGACAGCATTTCGACCACCATCACTTCTCTGGTAGGGGCGGCAGATACTACTTTTCTGGATTTCACGACCTGCGACCCCGATCAGGCCGGCGTTGCTGTGCAGTATTTTCAAAATATAGGCGGCTGCGACAGCGTGGTCGTCACAACGGTCCAGTTGTCAATTTCAGATACAACATATTTGGAAGTGCCAACCTGCGAGGAGTCTTCAGTTGGCACCATTACCATTGACTGGACGAATGCCCAGGGCTGCGACAGCACGGTGGTCATCACCACCTTTTATTTGGAGCCGGATACTCTCTTTCAGGGAATATTACAGGCATGCAGCGGAGCTGCACCGGTAGTTTTTGGAAACCTGGCCAATGGGCCAGGCTTCTATTGCGGGGACTTGTCGCCCGATGATTGCTCCATACCCTGTTTGGAAGTGGTTTTCAACGATACCCAATGGATACAGCTTGACACCATGCTGGCCGAAGGGGAGGTCTTTGAATTCGCAGGGGTAGAGGTTTCCGATGATGCTTCAGTCTGCGGTTTTTTTGAAAACATGGCGGGCTGTGATTCCACGGTTTGTTACAACGTTGTGTTCGAGCCAGCGCTATCCAGCGGGGAGGCGATAAATGATTGGGGTATCTATGTGCCAACGGCTTTCTCGCCAAATGGGGATGGGGTAAATGATTATTTCACCCGGTAGTGGCATTTTTTGACTGATATTTGTGACTAAAAACAACCACTATGATTGTAAAACACCACACTTGTGATAAATGCCAGAGCAAGAACATTGTCAAGAACGGCAAGAATCGCTCTGGCACCCAGACCTACAAATGCAAAGACTGTGGAGGCTACGGGGTACTTGACAGCAAGCAGCCGGGCCGTACTGTTGACAAAGAGGCGTTGGCAAAAGCCTACCGGGAACGACAGAGCCAAAGGGCCACTGGCCGCATCTTCAACGTCAGCCATTTCTTTGTCCAAACGGTGTTAAAAAAAAGCCCGTGACTTGGGCCCGTTCAAGGAAACGATTGACAGGGCATACCCCGGTGACATACTCGAAGTTGATGAGGTTTTTACATACATCTTGATGAAAATCAAGGAGATACGAATCTGGATAGCCCTTTGCCGGGAGACTAGGCAGATTGTCTCCTTTTTCATCGGGGACGGCTCGATGGAATCCTGCAAGCGCCTTTGGCGCAAGCTGCCCTACGGCTATCTGAGGTGCAACAGTTTCAGCGACTTCTGGCGCTCGTACAACTGCTTGCCGCCCGGGACGCATACAAAGGTCGGCAAGGAAACCGGGGAAACAGCGCACGTCGAGCGGCTCAACAACACCATCCGCCAAAGATTCAGCAGGATGGTGAGGAGATGCCTCTCCTTTTCGAAGAAGGAGTACATGCTCAACCTGCATTTCAAATTGTTTGCTTACTTCTACAATCTTGATTGTATCAGTTAAAAAATGCCACTACCTTTCACCCTATTTGCAGGAGCGAAAGTTGTTCGAATCAATTCTTTTCACGTTTTTGAGCTCCGGGGCAAAACCGTCTTTCAGGCAGCAAATATCTTCCCCAACCAGCTATCGTCCGGCTGGGACGGGAATTGCGGGGGAAAGGCCATGAACAGCGGCGTGTATGTTTGGATGGCTGCTGTTGAATTTGCTGATGGAACAACCCGGCAGATGAACGGGGAAATAACACTTATCCGATAAAGCTCATTAAAACCTGACATTCACTTTTAAGAAACCAACTCATCCACACATGCTACAAAAAACCCTCCTTACGCTTGCCCTTTTCCTTATTTATACTGGTTGGATATTTTCCCAAAACGAGCCGACGATTGCCACTTGCGACGGCGATCAATATGTTTGTGCGACAGGTATTACATCCAACCTTTGTGTCATTATTGATCCCTCCAATTTTACCGAACCCATTGATTATTTCGTGATAGAGTGGGGCGATGGCCAAAGCACCACTGTTCCAGCTACGGGGCCTTTAATGCAAAACCACCTTTACAACCTGAATAATTTTTTTGGCACCTGCACCTATGACAAGGAGTTCACTGTTAAATTAAAAACATTTGCGGTTGGGGCGCCAAACCCGGTGGCTACTGCCACTTTTATTACGTTCATCAACCCGCCAATTGCTGCTTTTACCTTCAACGCAAATATTTGTTTTGGCCAGCAGTTGACGCTCAATTCAGGTCCTGCCTGCCCTGATCAGGGCCTTGTGCTTTCCTGGGATTACGGGGACGGTTCAACAGGTACAGCCAATACTCATACTTACGCTGCACCAGGAACGTACAATATCACCTTGTTTGCTGAGAACGAGTGCGGCACTGACACGGAAACAAAACAGGTAACAGTGTGGAGCCTGCCGGAAGCCAATGCTGTTGTGGTTGACGGAACGCTGGATCCAACTGCCGATACCCTGATTGTCTGCCTCGAAAACGGCGGCATCGTCAACCTGAACGGGAACAACCTGTCCTTGAACGAAACAACCTACAAATGGCGGGTCATTCTTGGCCAGAACAGTTGTTATGTCTGGACGCCCCCGGCCCCGTCCAATATGCCGGTCACCCCCACTGCCCAAATAGATTTTAATTGTACGGGCATTTTCAAAATCGAACTCAAAGTGGACAACCCCTGCCAGCATCCCGACTATGACACCCTCATTTTCAAGGTGATCAGAAAGCCGGAAATCGCCTTTCTCCCATTTCCCTCCGACTGTGTCCCCATCTCGTTAAATCCCTGGGACTTTGTCACCGTCACCGGCAGTTATGACCAATGCAGTTGGACGATTGGGGGCAATAATTTCAATACCTGTGATCCCGGCAACATGACCTTTCCCCAAACAACCCAGGTCATTTTCAGGGCTACCAACGAATGTGGCACAGTGGCCGATACTTCCATAGTAAATATCACCGGATCCGGCAATGCCCAAATTGTCTCGCCGTGTTCAGATACACTTTGCACCACCGATCCGCCCTGCACGCTCTCTGTCAACTTTCAGGGGAATTTTTGGAAGGTAAATGGCCAAAATGCAAGCGCCACCATCAATCCCGCCAACCTGCAGCCTGGTTGGAACACCATCACATTCGGCAACCCACCCTGCATACAGCCAGATACAATAATGATTTTCGTAATTGATGCGGATGTTGATATTTCGGGCAATCAACAATTTTGCTCCGACGGCCCCAACTATACGTTCACCGGGACTCCATCAGGAGGTATGTTTTCAGGCTCTGGCATTATCAATCCGCTCACAGGTGAGTTTGACCCCTCGGTGGCAGGTGCAGGTTCGCACACTATCAGCTATGCTTATGAACACCCGTCGGGTTTGTGCCAGGGACAGGCCACCATCGATATCGAAGTGATCGAACTTTCGGTCGGTTTTACCATTGACGATTGTGAAGGCTACACCGTTTCGTTCAGCCTCGCCCCCAACACTTCTCCTTTCGATGGTGTGCAGTGGACCTTTGGCGACGGCGGCAGCAGCACCCTCCCTTCCCCAACGCACACGTATGCCAATGCGGGCACTTATCAGGTCACGGCCACCATCAACCTGAACGGCTGCACGGCTGCTGAAACCAATACCCTCAACCTGCAGGAATCCCCCACCGCTGGATTCAACCTTGTACATGACCCCGACAATTGCGCAGAACTGCAAGTTCAGTTTGTCAACACCTCGACGGGTGACCTGGCCAATTACCAATGGGAATGGGATTTTGGAAACGGCACTACTTCCAACCAGCAAAATCCGCCCAACCTGACCTATGCCCAGGGTCAAAACGATACGACCTATACCATTATCCTGACCGTGTTGGGCGGTTGTGAAAACAGCGTCTATTCAGAGACTATTCTTGTCCGGCCAGCACCCATCTCCCTTTTTGGTACCGACTACAACGAATATTGCTCTGGCGACACCATCTATTTCAGCAACAATGCCCTTGGCAACCCGACCAGTTGGGAATGGTGGATTGATGGGGTACTTTTTTCCAATGATTCCGTACCGCCGGTTTACAGCCACCTCACTGCCATGACCGATTCCATCAAGGTCTGTTTGGTGGCAACCAATGAATGTGGCGTGGACACCTTTTGCCGTTTTGTCCGGGTCAACCCAACCGATGTACAGGCTTTTTTCAATACGGATCCAGCCATATTCTGCGTGGGCGATACAGTTTGTTTTACCAACTTCTCAACGCTCAATGCCAGTGTGGTCTATAATTTTGGCGACGGGAACACGACCCTGAACCCCAACCCCTGCCATGTATATTCTACTCCCGGCCAATACCAGGTGGTGCTGAAAGCCTTTGGCTGTGGTTTTGATTTGGATACAGCCATCGTCACCGTACTGCCAAGGCCGGAGTCACTTTTCAGCCATCCCTTGGAAGCCTGTCCGGGCGAAACGGTCACCTTTGCCAATGCCTCTATGGGTGCCGTCGGCTATGCCTGGGATTTTGGCGACGGTGCCACTTCCACCCTGGTTTCGCCAAGCCATATTTATCTCAGCCCTGGCACTTATACCGTATCGCTGGTGGCCATTTCGCCGGATAGCTGCCAGCATATGCTCAGCAGTTCTATTATTATCAACAGCCCGCCCGTGGCAGGATTTGCGTTCGACAGCACGGCATGTGCTGGCGTGGAAGTGCCATTTGCCAGCCAGGCAGGCGGCGGGGCACTCACCTGCAGCTACGACTTTGGGGATGGCAACACGAGCGGCCTCTGCAACCCTTCGCATATATATTCCAACCCCGGCACTTATACCATCACCCAGATAGTGGCCAATGGCGACCTTTGCACCGATACACTTGCAAAGCAAATCATCATCCTTACCGTGCCGGAGGTGGCTTTTGATGTTGCGATAGGAAGCCCCTGCCACCCGGCGCCCATACAGTTCAACAACCTCAGCCTCAACGCCGACGGCTATCTTTGGGATTTCGGCGACGGCACTACTTCGACCGGCAACAACCCCTTGCATGTATTCGAACAGCCCGGCACTTATAGCGTGACGCTTACTGCCATCAATGACGGCATCTGTGAAGCCACTGCGTCGCAAGCAGTCGCAGTGGCGGAAACGCCTGTTGCCGTAATTTCTCCCTCGGCCCTGCAGGGCTGTGCCCCGGAGGTTTTTACTTTCACTTCCAATTCCTCCGGCAGCATCACCGGACATGAATGGGACTTTGGCGACGGTACTTTTTCTTTTGAGGAAAACCCAATGCATACCTACACTGCTTCCGGCGCTTTCATCGTAAAGTTGAAGGTCAAAAACGCTGATTGCCAGCATGACACTTCGATGGTCATTACCATCCATGAACCCGTGGATTTTGAAGCTGCTACAACCAATATATTATGCCACGGGGCTAACACCGGCGCTATAGACCTAACCCTGCTGGGCGGCACGGCCCCTTTCCAGTATGTATGGTCGAACGGGGCGGAAACGCAGGACATTGCTGCGCTGGCTGCTGGCTTATATTCCCTGGTGGTCACTGATTCAAACGGCTGTTCCAAAGTATCGGACTTCACCCTGACGCAGCCGCCGCCACTTTTCCTTACAGTGCTGGACGATATGAAAGTGACCTGTTTTGGCGGGAACGACGGCTTTATTTGTGTTGGGCCTGGCGGCGGCGTTCCCGGGTATGCGCTGCAATGGCAAAACGGCTCTTCGGATAGTTGTCTGACCAATATACCAACGGGCGATTATCCGGTGCGGCTGACGGATGCGAATGGGTGCGTACTGTTTGACACCTTGGCCGTTTTACAAAATGCCAAAATCGTATTGGACGATACCCTGTCGCATATTAGCTGCTATGGTTTTGGCGATGGCCGTATTGTTTTGGAAAACATAAACGGCGGGGTACCAATCTACAAAGCGAAAATGCTTGGCCCCAATGGCTACGATGTGGAGGGAATGACCTTCGACGATCTGGAGCCGGGTGCCTATTCGCTGACGGTGACCGATGCCTTCGGTTGCAGCATAGAAGCTTTTTATGAAATCGTCCAGCCTGACTCTTTATGGATGTATATCACGGACGACACTGTTCGGATGGAACTTGGGGATACCTATCAACTGGACATTTCGCACAACGGCAATCAACCTGTTTTCGCCTGGTCGCCCCCGGCTGGCCTCAACTGTGCCGATTGCCCGGAACCCCTGGCAGGGCCTTTCGACGATACCAACTACCGCCTGTTGCTCATGGACGGCAATGGCTGCACGGCCGACGACCGTGTTTTTTTCAAAATAGACAAAAAGAGGGGCGTTTATATCCCCAATGTTTTCACCCCGAACGGGGATGGCCGCAACGACGTGTTCCGCATCCGAACGGGTGTGAAGTCCATCCAATCAGTGGCAGCCTTCCGCATTTTTGACCGCTGGGGAGAAAAGGTGTTCGAAGCATTGGAATTCCATCCCAACGACCATGATCCGGTCAACGAATGGGACGGTTACTTCAAGGGCAAGCGGCTGCCGCCCGACGTGTACTATTATTTTGCTCAAATAAAATACATTGATGGTTTTGAGGAAACGGTAAAAGGCGATGTGATGATTGCCCGATAAAACTACCAACCATAAACCACTAACCAAGTAGTTGTTTGAAATTGTTTGAGTTGTTTGTGTTGTTTGAGATTGCAATAAACACCTGAATAACAAATGTTTATTTGAATTTACTGGCGTGAATCTTCGATTTAAAGAAAATAAAACAACCTAAACAAATTTCAGGGAGGTACTTATCCAAGACCTATAGCATGAAGAGAAATTGCCTGCTTGCAATATTGCTTTTCGGAACCCTGGCGGTCAGCGCCCAGGATCCGCATTTTTCACTGTACCAGTCTGCGTCGCTGATGTTGAACCCGGCGACCACGGGCCTTTTCCACAGCAACTTCCAGCACCGCCTCACGGCCAATCACCGCAACCAATGGGGTAACTTCGCCCGGCAGAATGTTTTCCAAACCATCTATGCGGCTTACGATACCAAGATTTGCCCTTCCAGGAATGGCGAACGGTGGGGGGTAGGAGGGACGATGGTTTACGACCGTTCGGGCAGCCTGCCGTTTGAGCGGGGCTACCTCAACCTGAGCGTTTCCTACACTTTATTGCTGGATAAAAATTTTTTGGGCGACAATGATCTGTACATGGCTGCCGGGGGCGAGGGCGGTGCTATTTTATACCAGGTCAAGGAGGAAAATTTCCGTTTCGACGAGCAGTTCAACGGCCTTGAGTACGACCCCGGCATACCGGGTGAGCGGCTCGACCGAAGCCGGTCTGTAATGGGGGATGTGGGGGCAGGGCTGATGCTTTTCACCGCCGGGACCGAGGTGACCAATACCAGCTTCACACTGGGCGCATCGGCCAAACACCTCAACAAGCCGGAGTACCGTTTTTTTGACAACAACAACGACGTAGAGGCAAGATTGTGGTTTCGTACCGCCTTCCATGCAGGGGCCACCATTGAGGTAAAGGACAGCAAGGCAGCGTTGGCTCCCAAAGCTATTTTTCTGTGGCAGGGGCCTTACCAACAATTGCTGGCCGGGTTCGACTGGGTCATGGATTTCGGGGAGCGGAACAACCCTGAATCGCTCTTCAATTGGATGCCCGGTGCAGCCATTCGCCTTTCCAGGGGCGTAGTGCCGGATTGGCGGGCGGACGCATTGGTGCTTTCGATGAAGGCCAATGCCTCCAATTTATCCGTCGCACTTGCCTACGACATCAGCTTGTCGCAAATCAGGAGCGTTACCAACCACGGTGCGCTGGAAGTGCTGCTCCAATATCACTTCAAAGGAAAAATGAAATGCCCGACGCCCTGCCCGAATTACTGAATGCTTAAAAATTTATCCACATCCGCTCAAAACTCCCCACCGAAAACTACCTTTGCCCGCCATGGAGAGCGGACGAATCATATTGACCCAGGGGCGCTTAGCCTTCACCATTGACCGCCTGTGCCACCAACTCATCGAAAACCACGACTTGTTTGAAAATACCTGTATCATTGGCATCCAACCACGCGGGGTAGCCTTTGCAGACCGCCTCCACCAGCGCCTCACTTCTATTACCCATAACCCCCAGATAGCCTACGGAAAACTGGACATCACCTTTTACCGGGACGACTTCCGCCACCGAGAAAAGCCCCTTCGGGCCAGTGTCACGGAAATGGATTTCCTCGTGGAGAACAAGAAAGTGGTACTCGTGGACGACGTGCTCTACACAGGCCGCACCGTACAGGCTGCCCTGACCGCCCTGCAGCATTATGGCCGCCCTGCAAAGGTGGAACTTATTGCGCTGGTGGACCGCCGCTTCAACAGGGACTTGCCCATCGAAGCGGATTATGTGGGTATCCGTGTGGACGCATTGGACGAAGCGTATGTAAAAGTGGAATGGATGGAAGCCGAAGGGGAGGACAAAGTGTTAATCTTCCCTCATAAGGAGTGAGACGGATTCAACGGTTCACGGTTTCATTGCCGCTTTCTGCTGCCCGAAACAATGAATCAATGCACCAATGAAGCAATGAAACAATGACATCACAGCTGAGCACAAAACACCTGCTGGGCATCAAAAACCTTACGGAGGAAGACATCCAGCTTATTTTTGAAACGGCCGATGAATTTAAGGAAGTCATCAACCGGCCCATCAAAAAAGTGCCTTCCCTGCGGGACATCACGGTGGCCAATATGTTTTTTGAAAATTCTACCCGCACCCGCATTTCCTTCGAACTTGCCGAAAAACGCCTTTCTGCCGACATCGTGAATTTTTCAGCCTCCGCATCTTCCGTTACCAAGGGCGAAACGCTGCTGGACACCGTGAACAATGTCCTTTCCATGAAAGTGGACATGATCGTCATGCGGCATCCCGCACCGGGCGCACCCCAGTACCTCTCCCGCCGCATCAAGGCCAACATCATCAATGCCGGCGACGGCACCCACGAACACCCAACACAGGCGCTCCTCGATGCCTTTTCCATCCGGGAAAAGCTGGGCGATCTGGCGGGGAAAAAGATTGCCATTTTTGGCGACATCACCCACTCCCGGGTGGCGCTCAGCAATATCTTTTGCCTGCAAAAACTCGGGGCGGAAGTAAAGGTCTGTGGCCCGCCAACCCTCATTCCCAAGTACCTGCCCCAACTCGGTGTAGGCGTGGAGCACGATGTGCGGAAAACGCTCGAATGGTGCGACGTGGCCAACGTCCTGCGCATACAACTGGAGCGGCAGGATATTAAATATTTTCCGTCACTGCGGGAGTACGCACAGTATTTTGGCATTAACCGCCAGCTATTGGACAGCATCGGGAAACCAATCATCATCATGCACCCTGGCCCCATCAACCGGGGCGTAGAGATTACCAGCGATGCAGCCGATTCCGAACACTCCATCATTTTGCAGCAAGTTGAAAATGGGGTAGCTATCAGGATGGCTGTGCTTTACCTGCTCGCTGCCGGAAAATAGTCCCCTGTTAATAATCCCACTGAATCCGTTGGCGGCGAACATTCTATCTGCTTGAAACCTTGAACCATGAATCCTGGAAACCGGCAGCACAGAAAACCTGCTGTTCACATTTGGTAACACAACGAAAACAGCTATCTTGGAGTAAAATTTATTGTTTATGAAAAATATACTAACAGGTTTCATCTTCCTCTCCACTATTTGCCAGGCTATTGGGTCGTTTGCACAAGGATGCGATTCCCAAATTGCCGAGGACAAAGTCATCGGCAGCACGCATGTGCTGAAAACCAACCCGCAGACGGTTGTAGTGAGGGGAACCTATACCTATAGCATAGATTTCAGGAACGACAATAACGGCATCGTGGCCAGGGTCTATTCAAAGGGGGGCGAGTTGTTCAACCAAAATGACGAGCTGATTTTCATAGACGAGAACCAGGTCCGGCGCAGCTACCGCTTTGTGGAAATGGGGGAAATGGTAAAGGACGGCGGCACGCCCGTCCACCAAAACACCTTACAGCTCGACCTGTCGGCAGTAGAATGGTTTGCCAGTAGCCTGATGAGCGTGATTTTCATTCGCAACAACGTGAAAAACCAGATGCTGAAGTTTACGGTCAACTCCAACCGCCAGGCAGACTTGAAAATGATGGCCTCCTGTTTTTACCAAAAATTGAACAAGGAGATGGTCAATGATATGCCGCTTTCCAACCCTGGCCTGGGTTCTAATGAAAATGACCCCATTAGTAAAACTTCTTCGGGCGTTTCGGGCAGCAGTCCTCAAGGCGGTACCCGGCGGGTGGCTGACATCAGCCAACTTAACGACCAGGAGTTGGCAGACCTGTACGAAGAACTGCGCCAAACGAAAAAACGGGTCAAGGATGAGATAGCGGCGGAGAATGACAAACTGGAAAAGTACAAGTCGCAGATACAAGATGAAATCTCCCAGGCCAGGGCCAAGGCGCAGGAAGAGAAAACCAAATATGCCCAGGAAGTGCTGGAAGCCAGAAAGAAATCGCAGGAAGAGATCAATACGGCCAAAGCTGAAAGCGTGGCCAGCGTGATGGAATCCAAGGAAAAGGCATCCGGTGAAATCGAAAAGATAAACATCAGCGTGCAGGAAGCGAGACAACGGGCCGCCGACGAAATCCAGAAAACAAAACTGGAAGCGGCAGAACAAGTGGCTGCTGCCAGGGCACTGGCAGCCGAAGCGGTGAAGAAAACACAGGAAAACATGGAGTTGGCCAAGCTCCAGTATGCCGATGAAATTGCCAATGCCAGGGAAACCTCTGCTGCTGAACTCACTCGCATCCGGGAGGAAAGCGCCCAGCAGGTTGATCAAGCCAGGAAGGCCGCCAACAATGAACGGGAACGAACCACTGACGAAGTAGTAGGCTCGAAAAAAACGGCTGCAGAACTCATCCTTAAAACCCAGGAGGAAACGGCTGCAGAAGTAGCCCGGATCAGGGAAAACGCCGTGCTTGAAAAAGAAAAGGCGGCCTTTGAGGTAGCCGAGGCAAGGCGCAAAGCTGCAGAAGAACTGGCTCGTATCAAGGAACAGAATGCAAACACCATCGGGCAGATGCAGGAGGATGTGGCCAGGCAAAAAGAGTCGGCTGCCTTAGAAGTTTCTGCAACCAAAAAGCGGGCAGCAGAAGAAATCAACCTTTCACAGCAACAAGTAGCAGAAGAGAAAAGCAGGGCAGGGGAGGAGGTGGCAAAAGCCAGGCAAGCCTCAGCCGAAGAAGTAATAGCCGCCAAAAAAGCCGCTGAAGCTGAAAAGTTGAAGTCAGCAGAAGTAGTGAAAGCCGCCCAGGACGAAGCCGCCAAAAAGATCCAGGAAATCATCCAGCAGGAAGCGGAACAAGTAGCCGCTGCCCGGCAAAGATCGGCAGCCGAACAACAAAAAATTCAGGAAGAAATTGCCACTGCCCGAAAAAATGCCGAAGCGGAAATGGCCCGCATACAGGCAGAGGTGGCCAAGGCCATTGAAGACGCCAAGGCCAACGAACAAAAAATAAAACAACAAGCAGCCGAAGAGGTCGCCAAGGCCAAGGAAAGAGCCGCCGGCGAAATCTCAAAAGCAAAGGAAATAGCCACCCAAAACGTGCAGGAAGCGGTGAAAAACTCCGAATCCGCCAAACAGCAGTACGCCACGGAAGTCGCCACTGCCCAGACCACAGCCCAGGATCGCATCAAAGCAATTCAGGAAGAAGCGGCCAAATCGGTAGCGGATGCGAAAGCAAAGGAAAAAGAAGCCAAAGAGACAACTACCGGGGAGGTGGTGTCTGCCCGCGAGAATGCCGCCCGTGAGATAGCCGCCGCCCGCGAGAACGCCGCTAATGAAATTGCCAAGGCAAAGGAACAGGCCGCTTTGGCAGCCCAGCAAAGTGCCAATGAAGTGGCTGAATCAAAGCGCAGTGCAGCGGAAAATATTTCCAAGGTAAAGCAGGAGGAAGCAGAGTCGGTCAGGGTGGCAAGGGAAAACGCCGCTACGGAAAGGCAGAAATTGGCAGGGGAAGTGGCAGCATCCCGGGAAAGCGCTGCCCGTGAAATCGCTGCCGCCAAAGAACAAACCGCCAACGAAATCAAGGCAGCCAGGGAGGAGGCATCCAAACAGAAAGAAGCATCGGCACTGGAAGTCCTGAATGCACGGAAGGATGCCGCCGAAAAGATAGCTACCGCCAAAGAGATGGCCGCCAAAGAAGTGGCCGCCACTCAAAAACAGGCGCAGGAAGCCATCGCACAGGCCACCCAGGACATGCAGTCCAAACTAAACGAGCTGAGCGCCAAAGTAGCCGAGGCTGAAGCCAATTCGCAGAAGCAGATCACCCAGGCACAGCAACAGTCCAACGCCCTGATTCAACAGTATTCCAAACAAGCTGCCGAAGCTGAAGCCCAGTCCAGAAAAGAAATCGAAGCAGCCCGCCAACAATCGAAAGACGAACTGGCCAAAATTCAAAAAGAGACCGCCGATAAGAAATCCCAGTACAATGCCGAGGCCGAAGATGCCCGCAAGCAGTCCCTCGAAGAAATCAACAAGGCCAAACAAGAAGCTACCGATGCTATTTACGATGCTAAGCAACAGGCAACTGCCCAAATAACGAAAGTGAAAGAGGACGTTGCCAAACAAGTGGAAGCCGAACGGCAAAAACAGTCGGACGAACAAGCCAAGACAGCTGACCTGACCGCAAAACGCAAGGAATTGGAAGCCCAGATCAAAAAGCTGGAAGAAGAATTGGCCAAGAAAAAGGGCGGTTCGAATTGATTGGTTCACTAAATTGGGTGATAGGCACCACAATTTCTCATTTCTCATTTTCCCCATGCCCGTACATCGCCTCAACAACATACCGGGGTTTTCCATCGATCAGGTTGCCCGTGCCGCCGGCAGTGACCCCGATATCCTGCGACTGGAAAACCTGGATACCGACCTCCCGCCACCAAAGGCCGCCGTCGAAGCTACCAAAGCCGCCGTTGGCCTCGACGAACATAACAGCTACCTTCCTTTTATCGGCCAGCAAGCATTGCGGCAAGGCATTGCCGACAAGCTGAACCGCCAGGCCAACCAGCAATACACCGCCGATAATGTCCTCATTACCTGCGGCGGTACGGAGGGGATGTTCGACGCATTAATGGCCACTATTGACCCAGGTGAGGAAGTTATCATGACCGATCCTACCTATGCAGGAATGATATACCGGGTGCAATTGGCGGGCGGATTGCCAAGACTGGTGCCTTTTATGCAAGTAGAAAATGAATGGCGGCTGGATTTGGAAGCATTGAAAAAGGCCATTACCCGCAATACCAAAGCTGTTTTTCTGATGAACCCCTCCATGCCGTCCGGTGCGGTGCTGAGCCTCCACGAATGGAAAACACTGTCCAAAATCTGCCTTGACTATGACCTATGGCTGATCTACAATGCAGCCATGGAGCGTATCCTGTTCGACCAGCGACAGCCCATCCATCCCGCCACCCTGGAAGGTATGGCAGAGCGCACGGTCATCATCGGGTCTGTTTCCAAGGAATACCGCATGATAGGCTGGCGCATTGGTTGGGTAGTGGCCCCCCGGCCACTGATTGACGACATAGCCAGGGTACACATTTACAATACCGTCACCCCGACCGGCATCGCACAGGCAGGCGCACTGGAAGCGCTATCGGAAAAAGCATCAGCTTTCCAGCAAGTATTGGCCACCTGGGAAAAAAGGCGGGATGTGGTCAATGAACAGTTGGAAAACTATCCGATGGTACCTGCCGCTGGCGGCTGGTCGCAGTTGCTGGATGTTTCCCCTTTCGAAATGGATGCTGCCAAGGCATCGGAACTGCTCCTGCAAAAAGGGAAAGTGGCCGTCACGCCGATGACCCACTGGGGCCGGCAAAACAGTGGGCAGTTTATCAGGATAGTATTCAGCAACGAGCCTGTGGAACGTTTGGGGACATTGGGGGAGCGGTTTGGAAAGGTGTTTAAGTAAAAAAATGCTTGGAATCCCAATTTGTGGCAAGTGGTCGCCTGTCCATACCAATTGACGTAAGTACCAGACTACATACATGCGGATTGATCGACTTAACTTATTGTCCAAATATATGGGGGGAACTACATTTTACGCTTCCTACCAGATACTGGTCACCGGAAACCCCTTCACCAGGCTGGCTGAGTCAGCCTCCACCTCTTTAAACCCCTTCCCGTCCCACAGCAGCAGGGCAGCAGACTCCGCCAGCGTATCCCTCGTATTTTCGTCGTCCAGGATGATCCAATGCTCCATTTCCCGGTGGACGAGGTCTTTGTCGCCGTCTCCGTCGTAGTCGAGCAGGTAGCTGCCGGTGAGAATTTGGCCGCCGTCGCCGCCGAAGAAGTCGGCCACTGTGAGCCTATCGGTGAATTCCTTTTTTTGCCGGTCGTAGAGGAAAAGGGACTTGTGCCGGTACCAGCCCTGGATCATATCCACCAGGTAGGCTTCCACGTTGTCGGTAAGGGGAAAGCGGCTTTCCGCTTTGACCACCAGTTGGCCGGAATTGTCAAAGTAAGGCACGTGGTTCATGATGCGGGTCTCCATCTGGCTGAAAAAGAGGCTGTTGGGAAGGGTGTCGCCCGCTGAGGCCCAATCCTCGTTTGCCACTTCAAAGCGCAGGGTATCAGCAGGTTCGATGGCTTTGAAATAAGATTGGAGCGTGCGCTCCCCGGATGGTGGCTGGGTGCCCGGATGGCAGGAAATCAGGCACCAACCAATGGTTAAAAGGAAAGCAGTATATTTCATTGCTGTTGATTTTGCGGTCTATAAAATGCCGGCTTGCGGCCATCACAAAAGTAAACATCCCCTGAACATACACCCCCCAATGCGCTCCCAAACCCCTATATTTGCAAAAAAACTCGAAATAGATGGAAACCTATGCCCAAGCATTGAACATAGCCATCCCATTTTTCGTGCTGCTCATCCTCATCGAGGCTGCCGTGGCCAAATACCGGGGCATTCAGGTCAACCGGGGTGCGGACACCATCGCCAGCCTGAGCAGCGGCGTGACCAACGTGGTGAAGGACGTATTAGGCCTGACCGTCGTCATCATCAGCTATTCCTGGCTGGTGAAACAGGTGGCCATTTTTGAAATAAAAACCACCTGGCTGGTCGTCGTGCTGGCCTTCATCGCCAAAGACTTCGCTGGATACTGGATGCACCGTTTTGAACACGAAATCAACTTTCTCTGGAACCGCCACATCATCCACCACAGCAGCGAGGAGTTCAACCTGGCCTGTGCGCTGCGGCAGAGCATTTCAGAGGCGTTTTCCTATTTCGCTATCCTCATGTTCCCGGCGGCGTTGCTGGGTGTTCCGGCTAAAGTCATCGCCATCATTGCGCCTATCCATTTGTTCGCCCAGTTTTGGTACCACACCCGGCTCATTGGGAAAATGGGCTTCCTGGAACGCTTCCTCGTCACCCCTTCGCACCACCGGGTACACCATGCCATGAACCCCCAATACCTCGACCGCAACTATGGCCAAATCCTTATCATCTGGGACAAACTTTTCGGCACCTTCCAGCCCGAACTGGCCGGCGTGCCGCCCGTCTATGGCGTGAAGCGCCCCGTGCATACGTGGAACCCCATCCTCATCAATTTCCAGCATTTCAGCCTGCTTTTCCTTGACGCCCTGCGCACCAGCAACTGGTGGGACAAACTGCGCATCTGGTTCATGCCCACGGGCTGGCGGCCCGCCGACATGGCCGAAAAATACCCCGTTAACATAGTGGACGACTTCACCACTTTTTCAAAATACGAAACCAAACCTTCGCAGCCGCTCCTGCTGTGGTCCTGGGTTCAATTGGGCATCACCCTGGCCCTCATGTTTTACCTGTTCAACCGTATTGCAGGCATCGGAATGCCCGGCATTTTCATTTATGGCGCTTTTTTGTTCGTGAGCGTTTTCAGCTACACCACTTTGATGGATAAATCCAGGTGGGCACTGGCAACGGAGGCAGTTCGTGCCGCCTTCGGACTTGGCCTAATCTGGTGGCAGGGCATGGATTGGTTTGGTTTAAATGAATTGTTGCCGGGTGGGGCTTATTTGTTGGCTGTTTATTTCGGGCTGTCGCTTGCCGTGGTGGGTTATTTTGTAAAAACAGAATGCCGGGATGGGATAGATTTCGGAATCAAAGGGCAGGAAGTATCTTCCATTTAGATTTTCCAAAATTGGATAGTATTGGAACACGGATTTAACGGATTGGACGGTTGACACAGATTTTTCGAGCGTGGCGCATCCTATCCGTGTCGATCTGTCCAAGCCGCTCCATCCGCGTTCCCATCAAGTCATATTATTCTGTACGCTGATGGCTTTTGGCCTTTGGCAGTTGGCAAAAGCCAATGGCCAACTGCCAACAGCTAATAGCAAACCGATAAAACCATCCGTGTTTTAGTATAGCTTTTCCAATGAAAGACAATAGCCCAATCGAACAGGCCCGATCCTGCACCATCTGTGCCCAGTACCTCCCGCATGGCGTCAACCCCGTTTTCACCGTCCACCCAAAAGCAAAAATCCTCATCATTGGCCAGGCGCCCGGCTGGAAAGTCCACGAAACGGGCATTCCCTGGGACGATGCCAGCGGGAAGCGCCTCCGCCATTGGCTCGGCGTGGACGATGCCACTTTTTACAATCCTGAAATTTTTGCTTTATTGCCGATGGGCTTCTGCTATCCCGGAACGGGCAAATCGGGTGATCTGCCTCCCCGTCCGGAATGTGCCCCTTTGTGGCACGATGTATTGATCAAGTTGATGATAGATATTCAATTGACATTATTATTTGGCCAGTATTCACAGGAGCGGTATTTAAAAGAAAAACGGGGTAAAACATTGACGGAAACAGTCAGGAACTGGAAGGAATATTTACCGGCCTATCTGCCGCTGCCGCACCCTTCGCCGAGAAACCAGATATGGGAGAAGAGGAATCCCTGGTTTGGCGAGGAAGTCTTACCTTTTTTGAAAAAAAAGGCTCGTGAGGTTTTAGCGTGAATTTTGAGGAAAGCACGATTTATTAATTTCAAATGCGACTGCTTAAAAGTACTCACCCCACTATCTCCAGCTTCGCAAATTTCAACATGATCCGTTTCTGTTTGTCCACCTCCAGGTCGTTGAAGAAAATGGTCGCCATGCGCTTGTCCTTGGCCCCGTCAATGGCCAGCACTTTGCCTTCGCCGAATTTCAGGTGCATGACTTTCATGCCCGCCTGGATTTGGTCAGCAGGGCTCGGCTTAAAGGTTTTGGGGTCAGCCCTCAGCACGTTTTGTTGGGAGGCACCACGGGGCTTGAAATTGCCGGTGACCCCAGAGGTTGTTTTAACCGTTGCCCCCCCGTTAAAAGCTGCCTGCTCAAACCTGCCATAAGGCACCTTCGCCTGGCTGCCGACGGGGGTAGCCGCATCCAGGTGTTCCAGGTTTATTTCATCCAAAAAACGGCTCGGCGGGTTGTAGCGCTCCTGCCCGTAGCGGTAGCGGCTGGCAGCATAGCTGAGCGTGAGGAACTGCTCAGCCCTCGTGATGGCCACATAAAAAAGCCGGCGCTCCTCGTCCAGTCCCTCTGGCGTGTCCATGCTCATAAACGAAGGAAACAACTGCTCCTCCATGCCGGCAACAAAGACGCTTTTGAACTCCAGCCCCTTGGCCGAGTGGACAGACATCAAGGTCACGTAGTCCGTATTGCCATCGTCGGTATCCAGGTCGGTCATCAAGGCGATATTTTGCAGATAAGCAGCCAGGGATTTGTCCGTTGGATCAGTCATTGGCAACAAAAACTCTTCGTCCCCGTCCTCCGTCTCCCGTCCGCCGTCCACCACTACCACATCGTCTTCCACGAAGGTTTTGATACCGTCCAACAGGCTCGTCACGTTGTCGAGGCGGCCAATGCCTTCCACGGTCGTGTCCTGTTTCAATTCGTCCATCAGGCGGGAGCGGCGGGCAATGTACTCGGCCATGGTGTGCGCATCGAGTGTTTGGGCTTTTTCAGCAAAATCCTCAATCAAGGCCACGAAGCCGTCAATGGCATTACGAGCCTGGCCGGGCAGGTCGATAGAAGGCAATATTTCCCAAATAGGCCGCCCAGCCTGGTCGGCCGCAGCGCTCAATTTCTCGATGGTCGTTTTGCCAATCTTTCGGCTGGGGTAGTTGATCACCCGGCGCAGCGCCTCGTCGTCCCGCTGGTTGATGGCCAGGCGCAGGTAGGCAATGATGTCTTTCACCTCTTTTCTTTGGTAAAACGACATGCCGCCGAACACCTTGTAGGTAATGTTGAAATGGCGCAGCCATTCCTCGAAAACCCTCGACTGGGAATTGGTGCGGTAGAGGATGGCGATTTCCTTGTTGGCCAGGTGGTGGCGGTTCTTTTGTTCGATGATAAAATCGGCGACCCGCTTGCCCTCCTCGCTGTCCGTCATGGCTTTGATGACTTTGATGAGTTGGCCGTCGCCTTTGTTTGAAAAAATAGTCTTCTGTATCTGGCGGCGGTTGAAGGAGATGACCTCGTTGGCGGCCTGCACGATGTGTTCTGTTGAGCGGTAATTTTCTTCCAGTTTGAAGGTGCGGATGCCATATTGCTTGAAATCGCTTTCGTAGTCGAGGATGTTCTGGATGGTCGCCCCCCGGAAGCCGTAAATACTCTGTGCATCATCGCCCACCACGCAGATGTTGCGGGGGCTGCCCTCGTAGCTGACAAACTTTTTCACGATGGCATATTGCAGGTAGTTTGTGTCCTGGAACTCGTCCACCATCAGGTAGCGAAACTTCTTGCGGTACTTGTCCGTCACCTCCGGGTGGTTTTGAAAAAGCTCGTACAGCCTGAACAGCAGGTCGTCAAAATCCATCGCCCCGGATCGCTTGCACCTGCCCACGTATTTTTCATAAATCTGGTAGAAATAAGGGCGCTTAGCCTGTCGGTCTTCCTCCATCATGCTCGCGTCGTTCACGTACATTTTGGGCGTCACCAGGTTGCTCTTGCAGGAAGAAATCCTTGCACGGATGCTGTTCACATTGTACTGTTCCTTGTTCAGGTTGAGTTCGTTGATGATGGCCGTGATGACGCTTTTCGTGTCGTCCGAGTCGTAAATGGTAAAATTGGAAGGGTAGCCGATATGCGCTGCTTCCACCCTTAAAATGCGGGCGAAAATGCTGTGGAAGGTGCCCGCCCAAACCCTGTGCGCCCTCGATCCGACTACTTTTTCAATCCGCTCCTTCATCTCCCTTGCCGCCTTGTTGGTAAACGTGAGGGCGAGTATTTCCCAGGGCGCCACTCCTTTTTCTATCAAATGGGCAATGCGGAACGTGAGTACCCTCGTCTTGCCGGAGCCTGGGCCTGCCACCACGAGCACGGGGCCTTCCGTGGCGGTAGCAGCCTGTCGCTGGACGGTGTTGAGTTGGTCGAGGTAGCTATGGGCTTGCTGGGTATTGGTTTGCATCAACGGTTTGTTTGTCTTTTTGGATGAGTGTCGGGGGCAAAGTTAACCCAAGTTGGCCATTACCCTTTTGTAATCAGGGTTGTTTATTGGGCAAAAAAAAGACGCCCCGGGAACGGATGCCCGGGACGTCTTTTAGTTTATTGGAAAATCGTGGGGAAGCAATAAAGCAGCATTGGAGCAACAGTTCTAACCGTTTTTGAATACCTCCGCTGTGCTTTATGCCTGGGTATAAACCGTTAATACGGTTTGATTATCAGAAGTTTGTCGAAACTCCACGATTAAAATCGTGGGTTAAAAATTCGGGATGACTCCTGTTTCCCGCCGATCCTGATGGAATATTAATTTGTCGTCACCCCACGATTAAAATCGTGGGTTAAAAATTCGGGATGACTCCTGTTTGCCGCCGATCCTGACGGAATATTAATGCCGGACTAATTTTCCGGTACCCACTACCTCACCGTTCAATTCTATGGTCAAAATGTAAAAGCCGGGAGGAATGTCCGTAGCTTTTAGTTGGAAACCCGGCGTATCAAATTGTTTGGCCAGCACAACTTTTCCACTAAAATCCAACATGCTAAAAGACAGGTTTTCTGCTGGTTCCAAGCCTGCTATCCTGACTTCTGCAACTTCATGGAAGGGATTTGGCGATACGCTGATGGATAGATCGGGCCTGAGAGCTTCAACATTTTGCACGACCACAAATCCCTCGTCAATAGTGTGGAAAACCGTGTTCGTCCGCACCGGTTCGTTGAAGTCGAAATAGATGGAGGCCGTATTGTGCACCTTGGTGCCAAGCGGGACATCGGACCGGGGCCTTACTTTGAATTGCACAAAACCCTGGGATCCTGGCCAATTCTCCGAACTGTCTGGCAGCATGATGCCGGGGAACAGCAATTTTAAGATGCCCTGCCCATAGATCTCGTACTGATAAGGATGGCTGCTGGCGCCGGGCCTAAGGGTGGTAATATCAAAAATACTGGAAAGCGTATCCCGGATGGAGACATTGAATGCGGTATCGGTGCCGGTGTTCTGGAAACGGATCATGTACTCGATTTCCGTTTCCGGCTCGATGAAATGCTCAACCCCATATCCAACGGGCATTGCCTGTTTGTCGTTCGGATCATAGCTGCCGATGTTCTCCGTACAATCTATATCCAGAAAATCCGGGTCGTCTCCCAGGGAAAACTGGTTGACGATGCCCAGGCTGAACGTGCCGGATGGGTTCGTTCCACAGCCTTCCAATGCCAAAACGGGCGAAAGGGAAGCCGGGTGAAATGGTTCCTGTTCCACCAAGATATTCCAGGTAGCACCGTTGGCGGGAAAGGCGATAGTGACAGACTGGCCAACCCCCAATGCCGGCCCGTTGGCTGCCTGCATGTACATCACTGCATCTTCAATCACCACGTATTCCAACGGAACGGACATCGGCGCATTTCCTGTGTTTGTTATTGTAAAATAAACAGAATCAGCACATTCCGAAGTAACCTCCAGGCTGGCGCCAGACCAGTTAGGGTTGGGTGCGGTGCAGGTAGAATCAGGAAAAACATGCGCCTCCGTACAGTGCGTTTCACCCAAAACAGCATCGCAACTGACGTAAACTTGCGCCCAGAAAGAGCCGCATTCGCCAGGTTCGACATCGCCCACATCAAACCGGAAAACGTTGTTGCCCAAATCTTCGGCGGGCATGGATGAGTTTATCAGGGTAAGGAAATCGTCAAAAGTAACTTCCACATAGGCATCCATTGCCGTCTCCACACCGATGTTGCAGTAGTCAATATGATAGAAGTTGGTGGTGAAACAACGCCTTAGCACGGAGGTGCTGATGTCCACCGTCATTTGGGGGCAACCGGGCAGTTTTTTCACCAAAAAATCTACGACTGCCTCATCGTCCGCATTGGGCAGCGAAACAGCAACGTCATTGGAACACGGCTCCCAGAAAGGATTGGCTGGTACCACCGTCACGGAATAGTCACCTGGCGAAACCGGAATAAAGTAATGCCCATCAGCGTCTGTTGTGCCGTAGAAGGTTTCGTTTCCTTCCGCAACGATGAGCCAATTGATCAAGCTTTGATCGTCGGTATCAATTATACAGTTTTCAGCCAAGTCCTCTAAGACTTGCCCTTCAATGTAGGCGCAGCTTCCCGAAAAGTCCACTTCCACATAAACCGAATCGACCAGGTCACAGAGCAATCCTTGCCCACTGGCAGTAACGGTCACATAGTACATGCCAGATGAAGTTGTGCTAAGTTGAGGGCCATTGACACCATTGCTCCATTCCCAGGAGTACAACCAACCGGGATTAACGGGAAAGTTTGGCACAGCGGTAACCACGGTTGGATTACAGCCATTTTCGGTTATTTGAAAATCTATTTCACCTGAGAACAAGTTCGTCGTGAGGTCGAAGGTATCGCTGGTGCAGCCGCCAGCATCCGTTGCCCAGAATTGGAGGTCGGTTGTTTGGTTGATATTTTGAAAAAAGGTGTAAGCGCCAATTTGCAGACCAGTGTGAATTTCTGGAGCGCCGCCTTTGGCCGAAACATAAAAGTTGAGGGGGGGAGAGCCTGAGAAAAGACTGGCGACATAAATGTATTCTGCGGTGTCGCAGACGATCGTTGGGCCGCTTACGGTTACGGTTACCGGATCGGTTACGGTTACACAGTCCTGCCCGGTACAACCGGTTGCCAAATCAGTAACAATTAAACAATAGATGCCTGGCGAATCCACCAAAGGGTTCAAAGTTGTACTACCATTGACGATGTTGCCATTTTGGGTCGTCCATTGATAGCTATACCCAGGCCCGCCCGGTGCAACAGCGGCTACTATCATTATGGGTGAACCGTCGCAGGAAGCAGTTGTGTCCCCCTGAACAATTACTGAGGGTAAAACAACATCTTCTAAAACATCCACACAATCCATGGCCTGGCAGCCGTTTTGGTCAACAACAGTCAGGCAAAAAGTGCCTGGAAATGAAACAGCCGGGTTCAATTGAGAAGATAGGAAGCCGTTTGGGCCGGTCCATGTGTATGTTATTCCTGGGCCCTGGGTAGAACCACTTCCATCCAAAGTAACAGTTGTGGTAATACAATCCAGGATGATGGGAGGGCCAGCGTCAGCTACCAGGCTACCCGGATCGGCCAGCGTAAAAACTACAATACTATCGCAACCCTGAACGCTGATGCAAGTAGCTTGATAGCTACCCGGCCCGGTGAACGTTTCGTTGCAAACGGTTATCTCCGATTGGCAAAAAGTGCCCAAATCTGTTGTGAGTTGGGGAATAAATGAAATAAAAATGTTCACGATACTATCGCAGCCCATCATTGAAGTGAGTGTGACCGAGTACTGTCCAGGGTCGCAAAACTGTTGGCCCGCCTCCGACACACATTCGCCTGGGCAAATGGCATAAGTTAAAATGGTGAAAGGGGTAGGCTCGATGAAAATGGGGAAATGGACTTCATTGACACTTCCTGTGCAAGAATCACTCGCTATTATTTGCAATGTAGCCATACCAACCGAAAACCATTCTATTGTCACTGTAGGTGTCCCCTGTCCATTGAGAATATTTCCAAGAGGAGGGTCAATACTCCATTGCCAAGCAGTATCGCAAGGCGAGATGGGAAAAGAGTAGGTTGCCACAGAGCCTTGGCAAACATTGCTTGGGCCAGTCGGCTGGGCATAGCCAATAGCCGCAAAAAATAAACAGCCCATAAAAAGTGTACAAAAGCGGTAAAATTTTCTACTTGTCATAATCTGCCGTTTAGGAGTTTTAAGATGTTCATGTTCTTTGACGCTACAAAAGTGTGGCAAGGCTTGCTGGAAGGCAAAAACAAAAAACTGGAATTGTAATTGGGTATTTTTAGTTTTGCAAATGAAATCCTTGTAAATCAACATTATATAAAAAAAATAGTAACAAAAAATCTTTGGAAAATACCTTTTTCTACCAGTTGTTTCAATCCCTGACCGCCGCCGAGGTGCGGCAATTTAGGAAATTCGCTGCCTCGCCCTACTTTAATGGCCGGCCTCAATTGTGCTTATTGCTTGACTATTTTGCGAAAAACGGCCATCAGCCAGCAGCACCCGACCCTGAAAAGGCGTTCAAGGCCGCCTTTCCCGCCGAACAATACGACGATCAAAAATGGCGGCTCACCCTGTCCCAATTGTTCAAACTGGCAGAGCAATTCATCGCATGGCAAGAACTGGCGACAGGGGAAAACTTGGGCCTCTCGCTTTCACAGGCTTACCGCAAACGGGGTCTGGCAAACCACTTTCAGCGCACTATCCAGAAGCTGGAAAAACAGCAGGAAAGCACCGAGACCAGATCGGCTGGTTTTCAC
The DNA here is from genome assembly GCA_020636005.1 of Lewinellaceae bacterium. Lineage (GTDB taxonomy): Bacteria > Bacteroidota > Bacteroidia > Chitinophagales > Saprospiraceae > UBA6168. Next base: position 712,464 of record JACJYR010000003.1, on the reverse strand, counting down.
GAAAACCAGTATAAAATAGCCTGGGAAAAGTACCGCTCCCACTCGGCGGGCAAGCGGACGGAGGCGTTCAACCTGCAGGAAGTCTCCGACGCCATGGATGCCGCATTCATCGCCCGCAAGCTGCGGCACGTTTGTTTTTCCCTGTCGCACCAGGCGGTCTATCAGGCGGAGTACCGTTTCGGGCTATTGGATGAAATTTTGAGGGAAGTACGGGAAAGCCCCTGGCTGTTGGATTCGCCCGCCATCAATTTGTATTACCACTGTTTTCATGCCTTGAAGACCGGCTCGGGCGAGTCAGATTTTGAAGTGTTTAAAAACCTGCTCTTCGACCAGGGCCACCTGCTGCCCAGCGAGGAGCAGCGCAACCTTTTTCTGCTGGCAATCAACAACGGCATCCGCCAAATCAACGCCGGCCGCCCTGCCTACGACCGCCCCGTGCTTGACCTTTACCGCACCGCCCTCGACAATGACCTGCTGCTGGAAAACGGCCACCTTTCCCGATTTGCCTTCAATAACATAGTGGCCATCGCCGTGCGCATCGGGGAGACGGATTGGGTGGAAAATTTTATCCACCAGTACAAAAATTCGCTGGAAAGGGAACACCGCAACGCCACTTTCTCCCTTAACCTGGCCCGCCTACAATATACCCGCAAAAACTACAAGGAAGCTTTGCTCCAACTCCAACATTCCGACTACAAAGACCTCATAAACAACTTGATAGCCAAGACACTGCAGTTGAAAATTTACTACGAAACCAACGAGTATGAAGTTTTGGAAGCCCACCTGCGCAACATGAAAACCTACATCCGCCGCCAGCGGGCCATCGGCTACCATAAACAGAACTACCTGAATATTATACGGTTTACCCAGGCGCTGGTGGAGATGAACCCCTTTGCCAAGAAGGAACACACGGCGTTGCGGGATGCCATTTTAAATGAAAGAAGCCTGACGGAAAAGGATTGGCTATTGGACATGATGGACAGGTAAGGGTTGATAATCAGTCGTTTGAAATCGTTTTTAAGGTCAGGTACCCAACACCGAGCACCCCCGACATCACAACGGCCAACCCAAGTGTGCCCAGGTAAGCCGAAGGATGCGTCACCACTGCCGCAACCTCCCAGAAAAGCTGGTAAGGCTGGGTGAACAAATCCCATGAATTCCAACGCTGATAACGGCCGACATATACCCCGAAAGAACATAGCAGAATGGCAGCCCAGACCAAGGCCCGGGCCTGCTTTTCTTCCAGCCGTTTTTCCAGAAACCGCTGCACTTCCATCAGGGATAGATAGCCCAGCATCAACCCTGTCCAGGCAAAAGAGAACAGGGTCATCACGTCGTACCAAAGCGGCACGCCATACCGGTAGCGCACGTGCAGCAGGTCGGTGACGATGTAGGGGGCGTTTGGGAAAAAAACCAGCCAGGCAAGCAACACCGGTACGGCCAGCAGTTTTTTGGCAGGCAATTTTTCCAACGACAGGGAAATCAGGTAGGGAGCCCAAGCCAGGAAAAGGTTCCAGATGAGGTACATAAACGTGGTACTGCGGGAGTTGGCAATTGCCTGCACACTTGAGAATTCGTCGGGATCGAAGCCGACGTAGATCAACCGGTAGCCCACCAGGCTGAAATCCAAAAGCGTGGAAAGGCACAGCAGCAAAAAGAGGCGGTACTGCTTGTCGGAGGAAAAGAATTTTTTGAGAAGGAGGATCATCGCTATATTATTTTTGTTGAACAAAGTACGAAAGTTTTTTTTCATAAAGTACGGGATGTCAGAACATTACCGGCGGGTTTTCTACAGGTGTTTTGAAAACAAGGGCCTTCAGCACGCTGAGCGGCTCTTTCAGCAGGTGCAGAAATTCCCATTTGCCGATACGGGTGCAACGCTGGCCCCGGCGGTATTCCCTGAGAAATTTGCTGGCGTGTTCTGGCAGCAACAGCAGCGAAAAAAAGACGGTGATGACGACCGATGGCGTTATTTTCCGGTTGCCGAGCAGGAAGAACTGCATGGCCGCTTCGTCCGTCACCTCTGCATCGTAGCCCAGCAGCACATGGTAAACATCATGGTTTTCGTACAGGGGCAGCAGGCTAAAACCATTGTCAGAGAGAAAGCGGGCCAGCGAATTTCCCAAGCTGCCCTCCGGTAGTTGTTCCAATTCCTGCAGGGTGACGGGCCACGGCGTTTTTTCCCTTTGAAAAAGAACGGCATATACCGGCTTGATGCCTTCGACCGCCGTGGTGAGCAGCCTAGCCCTGATGCAATCGACTTCACATGTTTTATTCATAATTTACACCTTGAAAAACAAAGTATTTGGCTAAGTATTGGTCAAAAAAACAACTTCCAGTTTTGGTAGTCCTGGTTGGTGGATAAGTGCTTGTAGCGCTCCAAAGTGCTCCAGGCATTTAATTCCAATTCCACGTACCCGTCCTCCCTGCGTTTTGAGGTAATTGGGCAACATTCTTCCAGCTCAAAGGGTAAGTTAATTGCTTCGTTCGCCGAGGTTGTACCAGTCAATTTTCCTCGACGCCCACATGACGGAAGCCAGGGCGAGAAAAACCCCGGCACTGCCTGCCAGCAAGGCGTAGTCTTCCAATTGAAGAAGGATAAAAATAAACCCGTAAATCGCTACGAGGAGCAGCAAAAGTTGAACAACCAGTCTTTTTATTTTCAAAACTGAAAAACTGTAACCCGCTATGAGCACAATTGTCGCCACACTCGACACGAGGTAAGCTGCATTGAAGCCTACATGCTCCGACAACGAAAGCAACAACAGATAGAAAACCGTGAGTGCCAGCCCGACGAGCAGGTACTGGAAAGGGTGGATGAGCAGTTTTTGCAAAACCTCAAAGAAGAAGTACAGCAGGAAGGTCAGCCCAACGACGAGGATAGCATACTTGGACGAGCGGGTGTTTTTCAGGTATTCGTCAACTGGTTGGATGAGCCGTACGCTGAGTTCGAACTGGCCGAAATTTACATCCTCGTCCTTCCATTGTTGTGGGTACGGGCGGTTGAGGTCGAGCACCTGCCATTGTGCCGTAAAGCCGTTGGGGGTAATTTCCCGCTGGTCGGGCAGAAAAGCGCCCTCAAAACTCGGCGAATGCCAGTCAGAACGGAGATTGACAGTTGTTGCCTTCCCAACCGGGTCGAAGCTGAGGTTTTCACTGCCGTTGAGTTTGAGGGGAATGGAAAAGGGGTAGGTTTTTCCATCCGTATCAACAGGCACTTCAGAACTGACCCCGTTGCCAAGAAAGGAGGTAGCACTGGTGCCAGGCTCCATGGGCAGGGCCTGGCCGGCCCATTGCACCATTACAGCTTCTTTAATGCCGGTCATGCCGGAAATGCCGGTGGAGAGCCGGGCCTCGTCCCAATGTACATCCTCCGGGTTGACGTGAAGTGCCTGAAAATCAGGCTGTTCAAATTCGCCCGTAAGCTTGATTTCCGCTTGGTAGAGCACCACGTCGAAGATGCTGCGCCTGCGGATCTGGTGTTTCAAGTCGCCATCTACCACCAGCTTCTTTGGTAAAAACCAGGCGGTGTGGCGGGTCTCGGTGCGCTTGCCGTCTTCCCAGGTTTGCCAGGTAGAGTAGGGGATGGAGAGCAGCGGCCCCCGGATGGCCTGCGCCCCGCCCCAGCTTTGGCTGACTTCCTGTTTCACTTGATCTTGTCGATGCTGGCGCTCCCGGATGAGTTCGCTGATCATCACATTCGGTATCAACAAAAGGATAACGATGAAGCCAATGGAAAGCAATTTGACAATCAAGGATTCTTTCAGCCATTGGGTAAAGCGCTGGAAGATGTTGGGTTGATTTGTGGATTCGTTGTTCATTTGAGAATTTGATTGAAAGAACTTTGAAATTCAAAGTTTTATGGTAAAAAATTTTTTACTCGTTTGTTTTCAACAAAGCTTCCAGTGCTTTCAGGTGATCATTGAAGGCTTTTCTGCCGGCCACGGTGGCAGTGTAGGAAGTCTGTGGTTTTCGCCCGACAAACACTTTCCGCAACTCCACGTAACCTTCGCCTTCCAGCACTTTCATGTGGCTGGCGAGGTTGCCATCCGTCAGGCCGAGCATCTCTTTGAAGGTGCCGAACTCCACCCAGTCGTTTACCATCAGCATTGACATGATGCCCAGCCGGATCCGGTTGTCGAGTTTGGTGTCGTTGAGCTTGTCGAGGAGATGCTTCATCCAGGTGATTATGATGGGTTATTGGGTAGCTGTGTGGTTGGGTTTCCCACTGGTATTCCCGGCTATCCAAAAATAGAGGGTGGACAGCGCCATGAAATAAACAAAGAAGTGAATAAGGGTGTCACTGGCTGAATGGGAGTTGCGGTCAATGGCGATAAAAAACTGGACATTTACGGCCACGTAAACCAGAAAAACAACCCAGCCGAGGATAGAACTTGGCAGATAAAACCAGCCCGTTTTTTTGAATAGATTTTTCATTGCAGGTGAAATTTGTAAGGCGAGCCATCCATTGTTTCCAAAAAAAGCTACACCTTCTCGTATTTGTTATACATGATGATCCCATATACTATATGCAGCACCCCAAAGCCAAATGCCCAGAATTCAAGCCCATTCCCCGGGTTGAACAGCGCTATGATTCCCAAGACTATTTCCGTTACGCCCAGGTACCGGATGTCGTCCAGCGTGTACTTGCCGCCATTTACCAAAGCCAGGCCATAGAAAATAAGGGTAGAGGGCGCAATCAGCCCATACATGCCGTAATTAAACAGGGCAATGCAAAACAGGCCTCCCGTGAAAAGCGGTATGGCCAGGTTGACGAGCATCCTTTTCGAAGCGGCATCCCAAACTTTTTGGCCTTTTTTCCGGGCTTTCCGGGTGGTGAAATAGATGCCTGAAACGAGTGCCAGCAGAAATACAATGGTGGCAGTGAGCACAAAAAATGTAAGGTAGCTGAGGCCCCAGCGATGAATCTGAACAGCCTCTTCGTAATAAACCCTTTTGCTGCTGAACGGCGGCATGTCGAGATACAGGTAAACAAGGCCCGCACCCAAAATGGCGCAAGTGCCGGCGGCTACGCCTGACAGCCCGCTCAGGGAAATAAAACGGCTGCTGCGCTCCATCATCGAGCGTATCTGGGCCAAATTTTCAAGATGTTCGTTTTGGTTTTTCACCATGATTGTAATTTTCAAAAAGAACTTTGAAATGCAAAGTAAAATATTGCGGCTGATAAAAACAAGGATAGGGTAGGGTTATTTCAAAAAAAAATCCCTCCGCCCAGGAATGGACGAAGGGACAATCATTTAGCTATGTTGAAACTTTTTTTTGTCAGTTTTTTTCAAAAGTCTCCTACGGAAAGGGTGCGCAATTAATGCTTTATGATCCGTTGCCGTTGCATCACCTTTCCGTCCACGTCGAGGGCCAGGAAGTAGGTTCCTTTTGGCAGGCCATCCAGGCTCAACCGCATTTTTCCAAAATCGGTAACTTGTTCGCTGCGTAACTGGCTGCCTTGCAAGGACCAAATTTGAAGCGATACTTTGGCCGTTTTTTCCATTTCCTGCCTGAAGTCCACGGACACCCAATCCTTGGCAGGATTTGGGGACACCTCGAACCATTCTGCTGTACTTGCAACAAGGTTGTTGTTGCTGTTGCCTAACAGATAATAGGCTGGCGTACATTTCCATGCTTCCCGGTCATAGACATCGCAAAACCCGAAGGCCACATCGGGCCCGAAGCCCAGCCCAAGTCCAACACCCGTGAAAAGGTTGGCTGGTGGCCCATTTGGTACGGCTTGTTCCAGGATGAAGAGATCGTCCGGGCAACCATCGAATTTGCGGAAGGAAAACAACATGGTTTCCTCGCCGGGTTGCAGGAGCAATTGGTTGAGGTTGGGTTTTAGCTTGAAGGTGATGGACATCATGCCGGGGTAACCGGGCAGGCTCATATAGGTAGTCTCCGGCTGCCAATCGCCGCCGGCATGGCTGGTCAGGTAAGAATAGTTAAAACCCTGTGGGGCCACAATGGTCACCCGGCCTGACGTAGCCTGGTTGAAAACGGGCAAATAGCTATCTTCATCGGGCCTTACGAAAACGCCCCATCCCTGCAGGTACGGCATGTATTGCAATTTCATTTTCATGCAAACCGAAATCGGCGGTGGAGGACACAAGCTCTCATCGGCATTCAGCACCGCAACATCGGAATAGGCCTCACATTCAGCAGTTGTTGCCTTGAGGCGGTATTGGTACCCATCCAACCCTGCCGTTTGTGAAACATTCAGGTTGCCCGTTGGCACGCCGGTATAGGTGCCACCGTTGGCAGTGCTTTGGTTTTGGCCGATATTGTTCCAGGTATTGCCACCGTTGCTGCTCATTTGCCATTGCAGTTGCATGGAGCCAGCGCCAAGGTTGACGACCTCTGCGCCAAAATTGTGGCTGCTGTCGGGACAAACAGAAGCATCGTCCGGCTGGAGTTCAAAAACAAGCGGGCCTTCTACCGTAAGTTGGGCTGCTGAGCCTGTTATCCAGTCACAAGCTCCCGTGCGGGCCTTTACCCTGTATTTATTGTCGTATAGGCCAGCTACCGGGTTGATAAACAAATTATTGGTCGTAGCGCCACCGTAGATGCTGTTCCCCTGGATGGGCGTCCAGGTGTTATTGGCACCGAAAACCTCCCATTGGTATTGGATGGTGCCGGCACCACTGTTGCCGACCGAAGCGGCGAACATGGTAGAGCCATTGTGGCACTCCCGTGCATCGGCTGGGTTCGAAAGGAAAGAAATCGGGCCTTCCAGGCTGAGCTTTGCCGAAGCGGATTCATATACCCCGCAGCCGGCATTCCAGGTCAACATGCGGTAAAGCGAGCCGTTCAAGGTGGTTGATGGTGAAATGTGGAGCGTGACATCTTTGGTGCCCTGGTAGGTGTTGGCCCCGCTCTGGCCTTCCGCCAGGTCGGTCCAGGTGGCCCCATTGTCCAGGGATTGTTGCCATTGGAAGCTCAGTGGGTAAACCCCGCTATAGCTGACTCCCGTGAAGAGGGTGGCATCGCCATTTCCGCAAACTGCTACATCTTTTGGTTGCACACTGATGACAGGCTCCTGGGAAGCATAAAGGGCAGCCTGGTTTGAAAATATCTCGCCGCAGCCGGTGGTTACTTTTACCCTGAACTTGAACACCGGGCTAATGTTGGCACTGCCAACGGTCAGGGTGTTCGTTTGGGTACCGGAGAACACAAAATTGTCCGCCAGGTCTTCCCAGGTATTGGTCAATATCTGCCACTGATAGCTTACGTTGCTGAAATCACCGGCATCAATGGCTACGGTAAAAACGCCCCCTTCGTTGATACAAACCGTATCGTTGACGGGTTGCTGTACAATGGTGGTTTGGTCTGTAATGGTAAGGCAGGCCTTCTCCGAAAAAGCAGTTCCACAATCTGTTTGAGCCTCCAGGCGATAGCATCTGCCATCGAGGCCGGCTACGTTGGAGATGCACAGGTTCTCCATGTTTGAGCCATTGTAAACCGGGCTGTTCGATACATTTTCCCAGTTAACGCCGTCCGTGGAAGTTTGCCACTGGTAGCTGGCACCTGCATTGCCAACGGAGGCATGGAAGCAGGCCATATCTCCGTCGCAGGTGGAGGCAGCTTGCGGTTGGTCGGTAAAACTGACCTGGGCCGTTTCTGTCAATTCCGCTGAAGCAGAGAAGCCGCCGTCGCACAGGTCGGTAAAGTATTTCACCCGGTAAATGCAATTGCCCATACCGGATATATCAGCAATTTCAAGTTGAGCTGTTTGGGCGCCACTGATCCCGTTTGGCCCCCCGTCTTCCAGGTCTTCCCAAACGTTTGCCGAGCAGGCCCTCATCCATTGGTAGTGGATATTGCTGCTAATGCTCCCATTTTCTACCGAAACTGCGAATGCTGCACTGCTTCCAGCACAGGCATCTACATTTTCAGGTTGGCTAATAATTGACACCGGCCCGTCCACCAATAGCGTGGCAGGGTCGGAAATTGTTTCACAAGTACTTTCAGCAGCTATTAACCGGTACTGAAAATTGTTGAGGCCAGCCGTGTTTTGGATGGTCAGATCCTTGGTTTTTGTGCCGGCATAAATGGAATTGTCAGACAAGGAAATCCAGGTTGAGCCACCATCTGCACTGAACTGCCATTGAAAGGACAAGCCCGCCTGGTTGGTCAGTGAAGTTGCAAAGGCAGATTGTTCTCCGGAGCAGGTTGCGGCATTTGCAGGTTGCTGGGTGAAAACCGGTGCGGTGCATTCGCTGCCGCCGCAGAGGTCGGACACATCCACGCCCGGCGTATATTGCCCGTCCCCGTTGGTATCTTCCAGGGCGTTGGGGATGCCGTCGTTGTCGCAGTCGTGGCAGTCCCATGCGAACGGGGCGTAGTTGCCGGAATAGAAGTAGAAGTCAACCCCGTTGCCGGTGTCAACCGCAGCGAGGTCGTTTCCGGGATTGCTGCTGGCAGAATTGGGAAGTTGGGCAAAGGGGTCGTCGTTTTCTATTAGATACAAGTTCGTGGGGCAGCCGGAAGAGGCATGGAAGATGAACAACAAGGTTTCCTGGCCCTGCACATAATCAATATGGGGCTGGTCTTGCTGCAGCCCAATGGAACGGTAGGTCATGCCGGGGTTTTCCGGCGGGCCGATGATAGTGGCGTTGTTGATCCATTTACCTGCTACATTTTCAATGCTGTCGAACTGATAGCCATTGGGCACCACGACCGTAACCTGGCCGGAGGCAGTCGTCGTGCTGGGTGACGGGTTATAGGTGGAATCAATTTTCACATAAACCCCCCAGGATTCGCCATTGGGCATTAGCTGGAGCTTCAGTCTTAATTGGGCGGAAAGGTTGAAAGAAAAGGCAAGGCCAAAGAATAACAACAAGGGTAGGAGTTTGGCATTCATAATTTTTGATTTGCAGACTTGTGAAGTAATGAGAAGGGGGAAAGCAATAAATAGGGGAGAGAAAACCAGGGAGGTTGCCAATAACGTGCAAGGGTTATGCCATAAAACGGAAAATCATCCTTTATGGCAAAAGCCAACTACTTCATGGTTGGGATTGGTCAATATCGTTTATCAGGAAATTAGAAACTGAGAAATGAAGACGCCAGAATTTTATGTGGGTAAATTCTTTTAGTAACGATGAAAAAATAACTTCACCATTTTGATTTTTAAAACCCCAGCAATGGAAGGGTTTTTTAAAAATAATCCCGATGTGAAATCGGGATTATTTTTCCTTCGATCCTTATTGGGTTTCAGTGGATTCAGTGACAAAATCATGGTGATTTTAAAAATCACTATGATTCAAACTCCATTTTATCAACCACCTTATATTTCAACCCTTATATGCAATATTTATATAACCATTACTTTTTCCCACTGCCATTTGGAACCCTCCATTTGCAGCCCAAAGAAATAAAGGCCGGGGGCAATACCTTGGAGATTGATTTCCACCTCATCTGTGCTTTCAAAGTTATGGGCCAACAGTTTTTTTCCGGTGGCATCCCAGACCTGGATGATGCCTTTTTCACCAGGTTTCGTGTCAAACAAAATAACCCGGGCTTTGTCCTTTGCTGGATTGGGCGCAATGGTGAAGCGTACAGTGGAGTTGAAAAAGGATGAACCAGGCATATTTTCACCCAAACCGTCTCTTGCCAATAGGCTGTCAATCAAATTTTTTTGCTTCCCTGGCCTTGAAAAAACTTCAAGTTCTTCTTCGTTCGGCCAATTGGGCGTGTTGGGCGAACACATCCAGGCAAGCTGGTCGGACACGCCGCATAGCAGGTAGGAATGATAAAATGTATTGGCCGGGTCGGTGATGGACAGATAATTCCCTTCAATGCCCTGCGGGCTGTTGCCTTCCATTATATAAAGTGAATCCGGGCAGTCGCCCAGCTTTTTGAACGAGAATAAAGGTATGCCAAGACTTGGGTTAAACAGGAGGCCTGTGTCCAACTGCATATTTTCAAAAGTATAGTAAACTGCCCCAGGGTTGCTGGCCGGGTTTGCCAGGGAAGCTGTCAACGACCAGTCGCCGTGTTGGCTGCTCAGGCTGTTGATGTTGAAACCTTCCCTTGACACGATGGTCAGGCGGCCGGGCATCAGGGTACTACCTGCTACCGGCGCAGGTGCGCCCGATGGTTTTACAAAAACACCCCAGGCGTTTTCGCTTTTTATCCATACCAGTTTGGCGTTCAGGCAGGCTGTACCATTGCAACCGGGAGTAGGATCGAGTGAAAGCAAAGCAGGGGCAGAAAAAGCTTTGCAGTTGCCCGATACCACTTTTAGCCTGAACTGCCTGCCATTCAAGCCTTTGGTATTGCTGATGGAGAGCAGGGGGGAGTTGGTGCCGGTCAATTTCCCGCCGAATTGAGTGGTGTCCCCCTCCGCCACATCGCCCCAGGGCGAGCCGCTATTTTGGCGCATTTGCCATTGGTATTGTAAAATGGAGCCTGGAGCCTGCAAATCCAAAGCTGCCGAGCTGAAAACATGCCCGTCGGCGGGACAGACGAGAGCATCTTCCGGCTGCTGTGAAAAACTAATAGATGAAGGCTGGGTGACGGTTGCAAATTGAGTCCGTTCAGCCGCACAGTAGTCGTTCCAGTAGCGCAACCTGAAGCGGCAACCTTCCAGGCCAGCGAGGTCGCCGATTTCCAGTGAAGTTGTATTTGCACCGCTAAAACTATAAGTCTGACCATCTTCTACTTCCAGCCATGTAATTCCATTATTGCAGCTCATTTCCCATTGATAATAAGTGGGGTATATTCCATTTTCTTCAATAACAGCATAAGTATTGCCGTACGGGAGGCATAGTGATAAATCTTGTGGTTCCTGCGAAACCTTATCGGGCGTAACGCTGGTAAGTAATGCTGGATGTGAGTAAATGAAGCTGCATGTGCCAGTGTTAACTCTGCAACGGAAGAGGTTATTTGTTAAAAACGGTAAAGCCAAACTAAGGGATAGGCTATCAGTTTTTGCACCATTAAACAAAGTGTCATTTGAGATATTCGACCAGGTGGCACCACCATTATCACTGCGTTGCCATTGATAGCTTATTATTCCTCCATCTGGGCTTATGTTGGTAACACCCACGGCGAATAAGGCATTTTCGTTTTCACATTGTATTACATCGCTTGGATGTTGAGAAATATCTATTGGCCCGTCAACATAGAGGCTTGCATAATTCGAGTAAACAGGGGTACAAAAGGCGGTTGAAAATTTAGCCCTGTATTGCCGCCCGTAAAGTCCTGTCACATCAGAAATATTCAATTCTTCTGCCTGAAAACCGCTGTACACGCCGCCGTCAGTGGTGGCATCAATGTCTGTCCAGGTGGTGCCGTTGTCGCTGGAGACCTGCCATTGATTGGAAATGATGCCGGAACCTGATGCAGTAGCGGCGCTTGCTTTAAATGTTGCAACGCCCCCAGTACAGATATTATTCGGAGCTGGCTGGATTGCTACAACTATAGGCCCTTCAACTGTCAGCATGGCCGGGTTCGTATAGGTAATCATGCAAGCGGAATGAGTGGCAGCCCGAAACTTATAACCATAAAGCCCGGAGACATCGCTTATAAACAAGGTATCGCAGCTGGTGGGCATCAGTTCACCATTGGAGCTATGGCTAAAAACGCCAGTCATTTCAAGCGAATCCCAGGTAATTCCAAAATCTATGGAGTATTGCCAATAGAAATAATTGGAGTCTGTAGGATTTTCAACACAGGCGATAAACTTGGCTCCGTCACCCGCACAGGCAGCAGCATCTCCTGGATTTATATTAAAGTTTATTTGATCTGGCACATGCAGCGTTGCCCCTTCCGAATAAATCGAATCGCATACGCTTGTCCATGCTTTCAACCTGAACATCTTTCCATCAAGTCCAGCTTCCGAATAGATATTCATACTATCTGTAAACACCCTCGCAAAAGGAAAGGTATTATTTAAATCCGTGTAGCTATTACCCCAATCATCACTAATCTGCCAATTGTATTGGACAATCCCTTCGCCAATGTTTTGCACTTTTGCTTTGAAATAAGTGCCCAAGCTTGAGCATTGGGTCATATTGTCCGGTTGATCAATGAATTTGATAGGGCCATGGACAGAAAAGTTAATCCCTCCAGTTAAAGCCGTATCCAACAAACACCCAAAAGAATCAATGATGTATAGCAGGTGGAGCGAGTCGGTAATACTTGGCAAAAATGCAATCGAATCCCCGCTCACGTAATCAAATATTACTAAAGTATCAGTTTCATCCGAAGTAAAGTAAACATCATAAGGCCACCATCCGCCGGAGATATTGATTTTGAAATATGCAGTATCCCCAGCCTCCCCAGCACAAACAGCGCCAGCTCCGAATATCAATTCCATTTCTGCTGCCTCAGGATGAAATGGATCACAAGGATCACACAAGGCTGAACTATCAATTCCGGGGTCAAAACTTCCATTCCCGTTTGTATCTTCCAGCGCATTCAAGATGCCATCCCCGTCGCAATCATGGCAGCTCCAGGCAGCGTGGGCGTAGTTGTCTGAATAGTCATAAAAAAAAGTGCCGACACCTGGTTTGATGTCAACGACGGATAAGCTATTTCCAGGGTTGGTACCTAATGAATTTGTTCCGAAATTACCATCTGGAAAATCCGGGCAAAATGGATCAGTAACACCACTAACACTATTGCAATCAATCAAATAAATGGAATCAGGACAAGAACCTACCCTGTCAAAAGAAAAAAGCAATGTTTCTCCTCCAAAAGGATAATGGATAGGAGGATTGTTGTTAGCCAATCCAAATGAAACATATTGCTTGGAAGGATTTTCAGCAGGACTTACCACAGCAGAATTATGGCTCCACATGCCTGCATTTGCCTGGAATGGCCCAGTCCAAACAAATCCAGCGGGCATCACCACTGTTACCTGTCCAGATGCCGTGTAAGCGGCGTTTGAAAGTGCGTCCGTCGAAGTGGATCGAACATACACCCCCCAGGTATCATCATCCATCAATTGGACCTTGAATTCAAGTTGGGCAAATAAACAGGCAGGGAAAAAAGCGATGAGCCAAATCAGGCGTAGAGCAGTAGCGTTCATAATTTTCGATTTACAGACTTGGGAGAAAAAGGGGAATGTAAAGAAGGGCTAACAGGCAGGAACAATACTTGTGCCAGTTGGGCTGGCTATTTTATTGTGGGCTAATGGACAATTGACAATCCCTTGTTTTCCTGTTTTTTTAAACCAAATCCCTTCCTTTGCGTATTGTTTGGAAAATTTCCCGTTTAAACTATAAAATGGAGTACCAAGAAGCAAAAGACAAATTCCTGCAAGCCTGGGGCACCCTCGGCAGCGATTGGGGCATCAACCGCACCATGGCGCAGATACATGCGCTCCTCCTCATCTCCCCCGAAGCGCTGTGCGTGAAGGACATCATGGACGAACTTCAAATCTCCATTGGCAACGCCAATATGAACCTGCGGGCGCTCATAGACTGGGGCCTGGTTTACAAGGAACTGAAACCCGGCGAGCGCAAGGAATTTTTCGTTGCCGAAAAAGACATCTGGGAGGTAGTCCGGAAAATCATCGTAAACCGGAAAAGAAAAGAACTGGAACCCGTTCTCAAAGTCCTGGACGAGGTTTCTTCCGTCAATGGCAATTCGCCCCAAATTGAAGAATTTCAAAAAAGGGTACAGGACATCCGGCTCTTTTCCTCCAAAGCAGATTCCCTGCTGGAAACACTGCTGAAAGCTGACTCCGATTGGTTTGTAAAGTCTTTCCTGAAAATGGTTAGGTAGATGGAAGTTAAGAGTTATGAGTGAGATGACTGTCGGGCACCTCATAACCCATAACTCCTAACTCATTCTTATTTCAGTGGCCGAAAAACTCGATGATTTGCTCGGCCAGTTCCATGCCGATGGCGGACTGTGCCTCCTGCGTCGATCCGCCGATGTGGGGTGAAACGGAAAGGCGGGGATGATCGAGCAATGCTTGTTTTGGGGTCGGTTCCCCAACGAACACATCGAGGCCTGCGCCACCTGCCTTGCCACTTTCGAGGGCAGCCAACAGGGCGTCTTCGTCGATCGTGCCGCCACGGGCGGTGTTGATGAGGATGACGCCGTCCTTCATTTTTGCAAACTCCTCTTCCCCAATCAGGGCTTTTTTACCACCGGGCACGTGCAGGGTAATGAAGTCCGATTTGCGCAGCACTTCTTCCCAATTGGTTGTGTTCAGTTTCACCGACATGCTTACGTCCTCACTTTTGAATACATTAATATCTATGTCAGCCGTCTGAACGGCAGGGTCAGTGGCGATGACTTTCATGCCAAGGCCCATGCCTATCCGGGCGGCTTCCTGCCCGATGCGCCCAAAACCAATGATGCCGAGCGTCCGGCCCCTGAGTTGGATTCCTTCTGACATGGTTTTTTTCATCTTGTCGAATTCGGTGGTGCCTTTGGAAGGCATGTTGCGGTTGGAGAAATTCAACATGCGGGCCAGGCTGAACATGTGGGCGAAGGCCAGTTCTGCCACGGCACGGGAGGAAGCGTTCGGGGTGTTGTACACCTGGATGCCCTTGCTTTTGGCATACTCTACATCAATGTTGTCAAGGCCCACACCGCCACGGGCGATGACTTTAAGGTTGGGGCAGGCATCTATCAGTTCTTTGCGCACTTTGGTGGCGCTTCTTACGATAATGGCATCATAGCCAGGAAGGACATTGGGCAGTTCGTCCTGTGGGTATTTTTTGGTTTCAACCTGGTAGTTGGCTTCTTCCAGCAGGAGTTTACCATCGGCATGAATGCCATCGTTGGCAAGGATTTTTATCATAATGTACTTTTTTTCGATGAAAGTTTAATTTTAAAGAACGCTGCAAATAAAGGCATTTTTCAAAAAGAAAATCAAAGCCGCATTAGTATTTACAAGGGTTTTACAGCAGGTTGGGTTCATCTGAAAATTGCAATCGGGCTTGCTGCAAAAGATTTATTGTATCCCGTTTCTATCCAAAGGGTTTAATTTCGCCCCCTGCATAAAACGCACTAATAAAATCTGAAAATGAAAAAAATACTCTTGCAAAAATTAATGGTTGGATGGGCAGCTTTTTTACTTCCATTTTACATCCAGGCCCAGGCCCAACGGTCGGTGGTCAGCTTATCCCAGAGCAATCCGTCCAATATTGGCTGGAACCAACCGTCCAGACTTATGCCCTTTAAAACAAAGGGAGCTTTCACGGCTGTTTCAATTGTTTGGCACCAGCAACCGGGGTTTGAAAGACAACGATTTTTCCTTTCTTTTTCAAAAAATGGGGATACTTTCGAAGGCTTGAACCTGGTGACACCGGACCCTCACGCACAGCCAGCCAGGGACCAATACATCAGCCAGTTGTACTATATCGGGCCAGATTACCAATATTTTATGTTGATCCCCTTGAACTGGAACGCCTTCGACAGTATAGCCGTCCACTTTTTTGACCCGGGCGTCAGCAATACCGATGCTGTGGAACAAATGCCCGTTGAGAGCGATCAGGAGGCATGCCCGTGCCCACAGCCCAGCTACATGGGCCGCAATGACTGGTGCCCTTCCGGCGATTGCCCCCCCGATGCCACTCCTCAGTACACTACTGCCGACCACCTCATCATCCACCATTCCGCCGGGGTCAATGTTTCCAGCGACTGGGCAGCGGTGGTCCGCTCTATCTGGGACTACCACGTCAACTCCAACGGTTGGGACGACATTGGCTACAACTGGCTCATCGACCCCAATGGTGTGCTTTACGAGGGCAGGGGAGATGGCAGGCTTGGCGCCCACTTTTGCGGCAAGAATGGCGGTACGGTCGGTGTCTGTATGATGGGCGATTTCACCGATATTTCGCCTACTTACAGCGCTATTGATAAGCTGGTTTCACTCTATTCCTGGAACGCCTGTGCCCGTGGCATTGATCCTCTCGGTACCTCCTACCACGCTGCATCTGGTGGCGACCTCATCAATATCGCCGGCCACCGGGATGGCTGCACGACCTCCTGCCCGGGCGATGCCTTTTATCCTCTGCTGCCACAAGTCCGTACAGCGATAAAGGATCGCATTGAAAATGTGTGTTTTGGCGTTGCAGGGTCTGAGGAAGAAACAAAAAATGAGATGGTTGCCATTTTTCCAAACCCAACTGCCGCCCTGCTACACATAATGGTTGAAAATGAAGCAGTTGGCAAGGTGGACCTGGTGGTGATGGATGCCATTGGCAGGCAGGTCGGCTTTTTTAAAGGATTTGAAAAAAACGGCCCCACCGGAAATTTTGACCTGAACCTTGAAAACCTGCCATCGGGAATGTATTGGTTGAAGATAATTCAAGGGGAAGATTTTTCCATGTATAAATTCGCAAAGCAGTAGTAGGGTGTGGTGCCACGGATGATACGAGCTGCAAAGTAAAGCCATTCATGAAACTCGTTTTATCCGTGGCTGCTCCCATCATTCAAAGTCTATGTACAACAGGTATTGCTTCCTTTTTTCCTTGAAAATGCTCAGCCCGGCTGCCCAGCTTTCCCTGATTTCCGTTTCACTTTTGCCCTCCATGATTTGCTTTCTCAAAGTGCTGTTCCCTGCCAGTTTATCAAAAAACAGGTTCTTGAGAAAAAAGCCCTGCTTATCGGGGAAAGAGTGGTAAAAGTCAATCAAGTAGTTTAAATTCAATGACTTATGCGTTTGTAGTGTTTCGATGCTCAAAGAAGACAAATCAAATCCTGCACAGCGTTTCCCTTCAAATGGCGGGTTTTTAGCACCCTCGCCGGGCTGGGGCGTAAAGGAGAAATTGCCATCGGGAAACCCGGGTGCGCCATACACCTGAAACTGTTTGTCCGTCCCCCTGCCCACGCTAACGTTGGTGCCCTCAAAAAAGCAAAGGGAAGGGTAGAGGTAGATGGCGTGCATATTGGGCAGGTTAGGGGAGGGCTTTGCAGGTAGTTCATAATAAGTGGTGTGGTCGTAATTAAGGCATGGGATCACTGTCAGGTCGCATTTCATCCCGCCGCCCAGCCAGCCTTCGCCGTTCACCATTTGGGCATATTCGCCCACCGTCATGCCATGTACTACCGGCACCTCGTGCAAGCCTACAAAACTGCGGTAAGTTTTTTCCAACACAGGCCCGTCCACGTAATGGCCATTGGGGTTGGGCCGATCGAGTATGACGAGGGGAATGTTTTCCTCCGCACATGCTTCCATGAGGTAACTCATCGTTGAGATGTAGGTATAAAACCTTGCCCCAACATCCTGAATATCAAAGACCATGAGGTCAATACCTGCAAGATCGGTTTTGGTCGGCTTCTGGTGGTCACCATATAGCGAGATGATGGGCAGCCCGGTGGCTTGATCCTGGCCGTCCCCCACCTCCTCGCCTGCGTCTGCCAATCCTCTGAAACCATGCTCCGGGGCATAGATTTTTTGCACTTTCACCCCCAATCCCAACAAGGAATCTACCAGGTGTGCGGTGCCAATCAAAGAGGTATGGTTGACCACTGCGCCGATGCGTTTGTTTGTTAAAATGGGGAGGTACAGCGCTGTCCGTTCTGCCCCGGTGATTACTGAGTGCTTTAGCACTGTTGCCGCAGTATCTGAATTTTCAGGTTGAACAACTACCGGTACCGGCCTCACGACGGGTTCCTCCGCTGGTTTTTTTTGCCCACAGGCAAAATTGCATGTTTGAAAAACGGCCAACAATGCAACAAGAATTTTTACTTTTACAACCATAATGTTTGATTTTTGTCCGCAGCCTTCAATCTTTTAATTCCAGCCAAAGGTTCGATTTACGAATGAATGCTGCAAACAGCCGAACTGGAAAATGGATCAACTTTTTGCCATCGTAGATATCGAAACAACTGGGGGCAAGGCGGCCAGGGATAAAATTACGGAAATTGCCATTGTGCTCCATAACGGGCAATCTGTGGTTGACACCTTTGAATCGCTCATCAACCCGGAAGTGCCCATCCCTTACGGCATCACAGAACTTACGGGCATTACCAACGAAATGGTGGCAGATGCGCCACGGTTTTTCGAGGTGGCCAAACAAGTGGTGAAGATGACCGAAGGGGCCGTGTTTGTGGCTCACAACGTCCGTTTTGATTATAGCTTCGTCCAGGAAGAATTCCGGCGGCTGGGGTTCACCTATATACGGAAACAACTTTGCACAGTCCGGCTGGCTAGAAAGGCTTTTCCGGGTTTCCACTCTTACAGTTTGGGCAACCTCATCCTTGCGATGGGCCTCAAAGCAGGCGACCGCCACCGGGCCATGGGCGATACGATGGCAACGGTGGACTTGTTCGAGCGCATTCTGGCGACGGAAAGCACCGAAGATAATATCCATCAAATGGTCAACCTTGGCGTGAAAGAAGCGCTCTTGCCAAAGAATTTTTCCCTGGAAAAACTACATACCATCCCGGAAGCGTGTGGTGTTTATTATTTTCACGATGAAAAAGGGGAAGTGGTCTATGTCGGCAAAAGCCTCAACATCAAAAAGCGCATTGCAGAGCATTTTTCCGTAAAAACAGAGAAAGCAGGTAAGCTCCAGCAAGCTGCCCACGACATATCCTGGGAGGTAACCGGCAGTGAACTGGTGGCCCTGCTGCTCGAATCGCACGAGATCAAGCGCATCCGCCCCGGCATCAACCGGGCACAAAAAATCAGGCAATTCCCCTATGTCATCCATGCGTTTACCAACCAGGAAGGCTACCTGTGTTTCGACGTGGCAAAAACGACGGCCAAAACACGCAAAAACCTGAATATCGTTGCCGAATACCCTAAGCTTTCCCATGCCAAAGGTTGGCTGAAAGGAATACAGCGCCAATATGAACTTTGCCTGCGCCATTGCCACCTCGAATCCAAACACGGTGCCTGCTTCGACTACCATTTAAAACGCTGCTATGGTGCCTGTATCGGGGAAGAACTTGCCGCTGACTATAATCAAAGGGCCGAAGCGGCCATGGAAGCGCTGGACAAATCTTTTGAACATCCTAATTTTTATTTGATAGATGCCGGGCGCTCACCAGAAGAGCAAGCAGTGGTCATGGTGGAGGACGGGGCCTATCGTGGATTCGGATTTGGGGATTTGTCGGTGATGAATGGGCGACCGGAAGAATTGAGGGACTTAATCACGGCTTATGAAGACAATCCGGAAGTAAGGCATATCATCCGAAGGTTTTTGGGCGATGGGAAAGGCTTGAAAATGATCCTTTTCTAAAGGTATGGAAAAAAAAATGGCTTAGCAAAATGTGATTGCCAAGCCATTTTCACAGAAAGCGGAAAGATCAAACCTTCAAACCCAATTTCTGTGCGAGCATGTAATAGAACACTGCTCTCATCTTGTTGCGGGAATTGTATTCTGCGCAAACAGCTTTAATCGCTTCGTCCAGTTTCGGGCTGTCTGCCAAACCGTGTTTCTTAATCAGGAAGTTGTTTTTCACCCTGTCAAGTTCTGATTGGTCGGAGCAGGACACTAAGGAAGCATCTTTAAGATAGATGGAGGGGCCAAGGCCTTTGGCAACTTTGGTCAGCATGTCGGCGTCAACAGCACTTTTGCTTACGCTTTTCAGTTCTGCCTGGTACTTGGTCATCATTTCATCAAATTTGCTCATAAATCTGTATGTTTTTATGGTTAAAAAAAAATATCGCCGAAAGGTAACAATTTAATTTCACTTGCTGCCTCCCAGGCGGGCGATGTTTATATAAACATCTTATTTAAAGATGGAAATTGCATAGAAAGTCACTTCCAAATCGAAGCTAAACCATAAAATTCAGCTTTTTTTATGGATATTTTTCCATGCTTCGCGTAGAGTTTGACCTGGTCGAAATCTTCTGTGGGGAAAAATGTTTCCGTCATCACCGTTGCGCCCCAGTCGGCAAACAGTTCTGCCGAAGCCTTGTCGAAAAAAAACTGCAGATAAAAACTCCTGGAGCCATCAATCCTCGGTGCCGTATGTACCTGGGCTGCAAAATTGCCTGAGAAACCCGCCTTACCCGCCAGCGTTCGGTCGCTGTAATAATGGTTGGCCAGGGCATTGAACCCAATTTTATAAGATTCTCCCTTGTGGTTGTAAAGCTCGATCCCAAAATCAGGTTTTTCGTCGCCAATTAGTTCTACTTCCAACAGCACTTCCATTTGGGCTGGTGGAAATTGCAGGTCTTTTGTCAGATCTACTTCGCCATTTAGTTCCCGCAGATCGGCTGCAAAAGTGACCTGCCGGAGGGCGAGCAATTCATCGGCTGGCATGGAAGTGAGCCTCAGGCCACGGGCAGTATTACGAAGGATCAACTGACGGGGAAGGGTCATGGCGCTGCGCCATGCCTGGGTCGGTGTTGACTGGGCATATTCCCAGTTGCTCATCCAGCCGATAAACAACCTACACCTTTCATCTGCCGGAATGTCCGACCAGGTCACGCCGGCGTAGTTGTCACGGCCATAGTCGAGCCAAAGGGCCGTATCGGGCGGGTTGTCATTGGCAAATGTTTTTCCGTTAAAATCGCCAATAAAATACTGGGTGGCAGAGCCGCCATTCGGGCCACCGGGATTGATGCTCGCCAACATGACCCATTTCTTTTCATCCGATCCCAATATTTTCAGTTCAAACAAGTCCGGGCATTCCCAGACGCCTCCATGTGCGCCCTCCGTTTTGCCAAATTCGCTGGCCAGTGCCCATTTTTTCAAATCCAGCGAATGGTAAATCCCAGCATGCGAGCCCATGGACAAGACCATGATCCACTCCTTCAAGCCTTCGTGCCAACTGACCTTTGGATCCCGGAAATCCCGTAGTCCTGGATTGGGGATGACGGGATTGCCCTCATATTTGAACCAGGTGCGGCCCTTGTCATTGCTGTAGGCTATTCCCTGGGTTTGAAAATCAGCGCGGCCGGCCTTCTCCCAAACCGTATTGTGGTAGGTGAAAATAGCAACCAAGGGGGGCTGAACGTTTTTGCCAAACCCACTTGTATTCTGCCAATCCACCACTGCACTGCCTGAAAAAATATAGCCCAAAGAATCGGGGTACAAGGCAATGGGCAGATGTTGCCAGTGTACCAAATCCGTGCTCACGGCATGGCCCCAGTGCATCGGTCCCCAAACGGTGCTGTCAGGGTAGTACTGGTAAAAAAGGTGGTATTCGCCCTCGAAAAAAACCAGCCCGTTCGGGTCGTTCATCCACATTTTTTCAGGGGAAAAATGAAATTGCGGGCGATGTGGCTCGGCGTAGTAATCGCTGGGCCCGGGAGCGGATTCCCCAACGACCGGCTGGGTATCATGCTGGCAGGAATGCAGCAGCAGGGTTAGTATCATAAAGTTGAACGATAACTTCCAATACCACAAGACAGTATGGTAAATTTTGACCTGCGCTGCATCGTGTGGCTGCGATGTTGCGTTTATAATATTTTGTTGACAGGAAGACATAATTCCTAAAGGTACTTGTTATTGTTTACCAAACATACCTTCTTTCAATTCGTGAAAACCCGGGATATGAATTCCACCCGGGTTCGACTAACAGGTACTACCTGAAAACCGCTTCAACCCGAAGGGGGTCAACAGGTTGGCAAGGTTGCCAGATTAAGATGTGGGCAAATGTAGTGAAGGGGAGAGAAGGCAAGTACAACAGGGTGTTCCATATTTTTGGATTCTTTGCTTCTTCAGGTTTTGTGCTTTTGAAAAAAGCCGTTGGCTCTTCGCCAGAAGCGAAAAGCAAACGGGCTCTAAGTTAGTGCCAACAATGACTGCACAAAACCTGCCTTGCCTGAAATAAGGTTGGAATATCAAATGCAGGACGCAATGGAAAGTTCCGGACATGTGCCCCATAAGGTCAGCAAAGGGTAGTAGGGCAGGTGGTTTTTCCATTTTTCTGGAAAGAACTAAGAAAAGGTGGAGGCCGGTGAAGAAGGACAATCCTTTTCAGGCCCTTCGGAAGTAATCCCGGCCAAAGCTGAAATCAATCATTTCTTTCATTTTCTTCCGGGCAAAGAAAATACGGCTCTTCACAGTGCCCATTGGCAGGTGGAGTACTTCGGCTATTTCCTGGTATTCGTAGCCGTTGAAAAACATTTCAAAAGGCACCCGGTGGGCATCCCCGATTTTGTTGAGCATGGAGCGCAGTTCTTTCATCATAATGATGGAAGGCCCGCTATTCCTGACTGCTTTTTTAACGGCAACTTCATGATTTTCTTCCAAGGGCTGCTCCACTTTATTCCTTGTACGGCGTTTGCGGTATTCATTGATAAAACAGTTGCGCATAATAGTAGTGATCCACGCTTTAAAGTTTGTACCCATCGCAAAACGGTCCTTGCTGGCGTATGCACGCATGATGGTTTCCTGGAGGAGGTCCCTGGCATCTTCCCGGTTGGCAGTCAATTTCATGGCAAATGCGAAAAGCAGGCTTTCCAGGTTGCTGTAGTGGGAATTAAATTCAATGGTTGTCATAATCGGTAGGTTTAGTTGTTTTTGTTAAAAAAATCCGGTGTTTTGCTTGGGTGAAATTTGTTTTGGTGTTTGCGACACCGGATGATTTTTGTTGTCTTACAGGTACTTGTAAGCCAAACGCCATGCCAAAGTTATAACTATCTGTATATCAATAGTTTAAAATGAATAAATTGAAACCCTATTCCTTAAATATAAGAAATTTTCTGTTATTTAGGAAAAACAAAATGCTTTGACTACCTTTGAGCTTAAGCCTGTTTTTTTGAAGAAAATAGTAATAAGAAAATGGAATTTTCAGCATTACCAAGCCCACTAAAGGTTTGCCTCAAAGCGGCAGAAATCATGCAGCTCGGAGCGATGATACTGGACAAAGAGGGCAACATCGTTTCTGTCAATAAGCGATTTGCCCAGGATTTGGGCTATTCCCTTGATCAGTTCGACCCGCAAACCATCTTTCAAGTAAATCCCCACTTTAATTTCATAGCCTGGAAAAAACTATGGGAAGACCTCCAGATAAAAAACAAGACTTCCCTGGAGACTGAACATATCACTGCTGCTGGTGATATTTTGCCCGTCAGGCTTCGGGTTGTATTATTCGAGGCCCACCTTTGCCAGTTCATTGTGGAAGATGCACACGAGGAAGCCCACGAAGACCTTTACCTGGCCCGTTTTTGCATGGACAATGCCAATGAAATGATCCTTTGGGTAGCTCCGGATGGGCAGATTTTTTACGCCAATAAAGCTGCCCGTGAAACGCTGGGCTACTCCGCCGACGAACTGTTAGCCATGAAAGTCACCGACCTGGAGCCAGCCTTGACGACTACAGACTGGGAGCAGGAATGGCAGGCGCTGAAAGAAAAAAAATGGCTGAAACTGGAGTCCTTCCGGCGCACAAAAGCTGGAAAAAAGATAGCCGTTGAGCTCTCCCTCCACTACATGAACTACAATGGGCGGGAGTACAAGCTGGCTTTTATGCGGGACATCAGCCAGCAAAAACAACAGGAGGAAATCATCAAACTCTCCTACCACGCACTCGGCCAGGCTAGCCAGATGATTTACTGGCTGCGCCCGGACGGCAGCTTTATCTACGTCAACCATGCTCAGTGCCAAAAATTGGGCTATTCCCAGGAGGAATTGTTGCAAATGCACCTTTGGGACATCGACCCGCAAACTACCGGGGAGACATGGCCGCAGCGTTGGGATTTGCTCAAAAAAGAAGGAGATCTGGAAATGGACGGGCTGCGCCTTACCAAAAATGGCGAGCCCATTCCTGTGAGGCTTTACCTAAACTATCTCCAATACGAGGGAAAGGAATACAACCTGGCCTTTGCTTCGGATCTGCGGAAAAGAAAAAAACTGGAGGAGGATATAAAGCTGTCTTTCGAAACCATCAACCAGTCGCCCGACATGGTATTTTGGCTCAACGAAGACGCAACTTTTCGCTATTTCAACGCTACGTTTGCCAACATGACAGGCTATTCCGAAGACGAGATCAACAGCATGGGCCTGCTGGGCTTTTTTCCAAAATACAATTTGGACGACTTCAAAAAAGCATGGGCGCAACTCCAGCATGGAGAGGTACTCTCCAGCGAATTAACACTTGATTGTAAAAACGGAAAAAAACTCGTGGTCGAGTCGGTGGTGAAAATGATCCGTTTTGAAGGAAAGGAATATTCAAGCACCGTGCTGCGGGACATCCGGGAAAGGAAAGAAAACGAGGAGGCCCTGAAAATACAACTCGTTGAAATTGAGAGGCTTCGCCGCCAGGCGCAGGAGGAAAACATCATTCTGAAGGAAGAAATCAAATTGGATCAGGGTTCTAACAATATCATCAGCCAAAGCCCGAAATACAAGCCCATCCTGCGCCAGATAGGCCAGGTGGCCGAAACCAATGCCACCGTGCTGATTTTGGGCGAAACGGGCACCGGCAAGGAACTACTGGCCAAGGCCATCCACAGCCTCAGCGAACGGGCAGACAGGCCGATGGTAAAAGTAAACTGTGGCGCACTGCCGGAAAACCTCATCGAGAGCGAATTGTTCGGCCATGAAAAAGGGGCATTTACCGGTGCATTCCAGCGCAAAATCGGCCGTTTTGAAATGGCGCACAAAGGCACTTTGTTTCTGGATGAAATTGGAGAACTGCCGATCGACCTGCAGTCCAAGTTGCTGAGGGTGCTCCAGGAAGGGGAGTTTGAGCGCCTCGGCGCAACGGAGACGACTCAGGTGGACGTCCGGCTAATCGCTGCTACCAACCGGAACCTGGAAGCCCTGGTGGAAAAAGGAAAATTCAGGGAAGACCTGTTTTACCGCCTCAACGTGTTTCCCATCTTCAACCTACCCCTTCGGGAACGCAAGGAGGACATCGAGCCCCTGATACGCCATTTTATAGAAAAATACAACAAGCAACTTGGAAAACGCATTACAGAAATCCCCCAATCCGTGATGAATGAACTGGAGGAATATGAATATCCGGGGAACGTACGGGAACTTGAAAACCTCATTGAAAGGGCCATGATCCTTTCGCCTGGCAAAAAGCTGGTTTCTAATTTTCAATTCAAAAAATCCAAGTCGGGTAAAAAGGAAGTGTTCCGGGATATGGACGAGATGCAAAAGCTCCACATCCTGGAGGCCCTCCGCCGTGCTAACGGAAAAGTGAGCGGAAAGGGTGGCGCTGCCGAATTGCTTGGCATGAACGACAAGACCCTGGATTCGAGGATGAAAAAGCTGGGGATTGGGCGTTTTGATTTTGTGACCTAAAGCGGTATTGTTAGAAATCGTTAGAAAGTCGTTTGAGGTTGTTTGAAAATTGACGTACACTACAAATTCATTCCCATTTTCCAACAACCTCAAACTATTTCCAACAACACTTACTATTTCTTTTTCATCATAAATATCCCACCTGCCAAGCTGAGGACTCCAAGCCCAATCATCAGGAATGCCTGTGTTTGTTGGCTTTTGTCGTGGGCACCAAGTTCGATACCGGCAATCTCTAAGGTTTTGCCGCTGTCGCCAAACTGCATGATGCCATATATGCCGAGGCCAAGGCCCACGACGATAAGGAGAACCGGAAGAAGGCTTTTCATTTTAAGTGATTTTATTAGGTGAAAGAAAACGGTTGACGGTTGACGAGGTGAAACTTTGGCTATTAAAGTGTAGCTTACAGTCTACCATCCACCGTACACCGGCGCATTTCAAATTTTCAGCATATTGACCAACAACGTCATGCTGACATAGACAATCGTCATTAAAAGTCAGTGGTCATTGAAGTCATTTTATTGAAAGTCAGTGACTTAGAATTTTGTCCCAATCAATTTTAAATGTGACTATCTATAAAAACTATTGGAGAAGCGGCGGCTGTGAGCCAGGCGAAGGTTAAGATCGATTTTGAGACTTTGACTTTCGTGATTTATTTAGATGATATTTTGGAAAAGTAAGCTGCGTACCAACTCAATCAGTCGTTACTGCCACCACATCTGCCCCTTTTTCCATTTTAACTTCCACATTTTTTACCCGAACGGCGTAGTCTTCGGGTTTCACGTTGCCGGTTAAATTCTTTGCACGGACGTAGGTGAACGTTGCCCCAAAAAGGAAAATGGCGGAGGCATAATAGGCCCAGATCATGATCACCAGGATACTGCCAGCGGCGTCGTACAAGTTGGCCGTACTGCTGTTGCCAATGTAAAACCCGATCAGGTATTTTCCCAGCGAAAAAAGGATGGCCGTAATGAAGGCGCCAACCCAAGTGTCTTTCCAGGCCAGTTTGGCATCCGGTAAAAATTTGAACAGCAGGGCGAACAGCAATGTAATAATGGCCAATGGCAGTAGGATGGAAGTCAATACCAACATCACCAGTGAAATATCGCCAATGGTGCTTTCAATATATTTCCCAAAACTGGAAATGAGCGCATCTAAGGCCAGGGACACCATCAATATAAAGGCGATGCTGATCAGTAGTGCAAAGGAAATGGCCCTGTCCCGCAGCATTTTAAGGATGCCGAAGCCTTTGGTCTGGCCGGAAGCCCGCACTTCAAATATTTTGTTCAGTGCATCCTGCATGGTGACGAAGACCGTTGTGGAGGTGAAAACGACAGCGCCGATACCAATGATGGTCGCCCACCATGTCGGTGCGAAAATGTCCAGTTTATTGATGGTATTCATCAATTGCATAGAACCCTCCCTACCGACCAGCTTCCCGATTTCCCCAAACAAGGCCTCCTTGATCCGTACTTCCCCATAAAATTGGGTCGCTATCTGAAGGATGATCAGCAGCATGGGCGGCAACGAAAAAATGGTGTAATAGGATAGCGCTGCCGAACGGGACAACATGTCATCTGCTGAAAACTTGGCAAACGATTCCTTCAATACTGTCCAATATGTTTTAATAATTTTCATAAATATCTGATCCGGCAGGCGGCATACCCATAACAACCCTTTGCCACTTCTTCCTATTGCCCGGCAAATTGGGGGTTACTTTCCGCTGGTCGTTCTTCCATTTTTTGGGCAGAAAAATGCTGCTGGATAAGTGGCAACAAGACGGGCAACAACTGGAAAAGCCAAATAAAAACCGGGCCGGGAGTCTTCTTTTTTTCTGTAACATCAGCATAACGCACCCCGTCTTCTGTGAGTCTTTTTTCCGTTACTTGCTTTTCGTGTTGTTGCGCCTTTAATGCAAAATATTCCTGCAAGAAAGGGATAGCCAACGGAACAACCTTAGCCAAAATACCCGTGGGCGACGAGCCTTGCTGGTAGGAAAGATGAGAGCCATCGCCTTTGCTGGCTGCGCTCCCGTTCCATTCTTCGGTCGTTTTTGATGTACTGAAAAGCTGCTGGATAAATGGCATCGCCACCAACATTATACTGGATAACCAATGATTGGAACTCGTGGGCGGGTCAGTGGCGATACCCTGATCTTGCTCCCCGTCAGCGGGTTTGGCAAATATTTTTTTGGCGGCCATGGCACCCAACGCAACTGCCCCGGCTGGCACCAAGACCCTTTTCAACAATAAATCCTTGCCCAGCACAGTCGTATGGTTGGCGCTTTTAAAAAATTCCTGCTTGGTGAGTTCCATTTGAATTTGAAGGCGGTCCTGTTTCTGCCGCAGTTGGTCCATTGTCCTGATGCTGGAAGGGTGCATACCTGTTTAGTTTGGAGATGGTTGTTAACGCTTGGGCCAAAAAGAATGGCTCAAAGCAAATAGGCAGATTTACTGTATTATCCAAAAACGGGCAAGCACATGAAAATGGACTTGCCCGTTTTTTGGCAACCACGAACGATTTGTAACGCCCGTGATTTCGGTTTAATTGGCGGCGATTTCGTTTACACGAGCTTTGGCCTTGTTTGCACCTTGTTGAAATGCTGACTCGGCCTCTTCCACTTTGTTTTGGGCAGTAGAAGATGCGCTGCTAATGCGCTCCTGTAATTTGGTGCTTACCTCCGAGGCGTATTCCTTACCCTTTCCGATGATGGAATTGACAGTCTCAGAAGTAGTCTCCCAGGCGCTTTGGGCAACGGTGCGGGCCTGTTCGCCATACTCAACTGCCTTGGTGGCAGCATCTGTACGGATTTGACGGCCTTTGTCTGTGTTGATTAGGTAGCCTAGCACGGCGCCGGTAGCAAGTCCGGCCAGGAAGATCCAGCCGCTGTTGTTGCTTTCATTGTTGTTTGTCATAATAGAAAAATTTTGATTATTAAATGATGGATAAAAGAATAGAAATGCCACGAAGGTCACTTCATATCTTCTGCAATATTTTTAAAATAACGAGTACGACTGCCACGATAAGCAGGATGTGTATCAGGTTGCCGACGACGGCACTGAATCCAATGAAACCGAGCAACCAGCCTGCTATGAGCAGGACGACGATGACCCAAACGATGTCTCTCATTTTGAAATGTTTTAACAGTAATAATAATGAACCCGGTTGAAATTGAATGAACGCATTTTTTCAATACCCCTGAACAAAAAATGAGGTAGTGCTGATCGCACCCCAAATTTCCCGTTTCAACTATTCAGGATTAGCAGTGCGATTCAGAATTTTGACAGTTTAATTGAACCATCATGAAAGGATTACATGCTGTTAGAACGAAGTGGGGCCAAGGGTGTTCAATCAATCGGCAATTATTTTGAAAGGACTTCTGCTTGCCCCAGGTTGCTTTCCGGTCGCACCTGGCCGCCATTTTCTGGACAGCGGGTGGACTGGTGGCAATCCTCAATGAATGCCGATAGCCAATTTAAAAGGGAAAATTAGCGTCTGTAAATATTGCTTCTTTTAAAATGTGCCAAAAAGAAGTTAATTCATTTTGAGTTGAACACTTTTCATGGTTAGCCATTCTACAACATAAAAAAGGGAAAACCCCCAACGGTATTATGGCTAATGGAATATCATTCAATTAACAATGCTGTTGACTTCCATTCCCTGACAAAACAAACTTTGCTGATCGTTATTGTAGCTTTCGCTACCAAGATTTGGGCACAGTAAATTTGGTTGATAATCAACTTCATCAACCTCATCCACTAAGTACAAAGATTGACGGCACACAGCGTAATTGAATTGATTTGAATGATAAAGTGATATACCCTACAATATCCGAAGAGGAATTAAAAGAGCTTCTCCAAATGGAAGGTCACCGTCCATTTTTAGTAGTTTTTACTGCTGATTGGCTAGGGGAAGGGACGATCATGGATGCAATTGTAAAAAGTATTTCCTGGGATTTGCATGAAAAAATGTCGTTTTACCGAATGGATTTTGAAAAGTGTAGAAATATATTCCATCAACTTGGCATTCAGGAATTACCGGCGTTATTTTTTTTCCGGGATGGCGAGTCCATTGATCATATTTCGGGGTTAATGCCCAAACATGCGCTATTGGGGTGGCTGAACCAGTTGATCGGAGATTTTTAGCAGATTAGAATCCGATGGAATTAATAATTTGACAATCAACAGTTTAACTTCGTAACTCACCATCTTCAATACAAATTTATTCTTTTGTTCACTTCGGTGCGGGCAGGGTAGGGGAGTACTGGTAGATCACCTTGCAGGACAGTAAGGAAAAAGGTTCCTGCCTAGCGCCTGTCTTTTTCCTCTGACGGCCGGTAGTGTGTCCAGCGTTATAACTTTATGGTATAAACGGCGTTTTATTTGTCTTTCCTGAAAATGGCAAAATCCTTAACTTGGTTTTTTAAACCATAAATCAACTAACCTGCAAAAGAAGTGACAAAATGACCCATAGTTTGAATTTTTTCCTGTTAACCATCTGTGCCGGAGCTGCATTGGCTTTCCTTGGCACCTCTTGTAAGATAAGCCCCAACGCCAAAAACATCGAGCGATCGCTCAACGAAAATGTCATCGTTACGCGCAGCTCCGCTGGCGGCTATACACTGAAGCTCAAACCCGCCGGCAAATGGAACATCTTCCAGGGGCCGTCGCCCGATAAAATTGACTGGGAAAAACCAACCGTCGTGGAAGGTGATTTTCTCCAAATTCCCGCCCAGAAAAACGAGGTGTACCGCAATTTCTTTGGCATGGTTTCTCCCAAAGGCGACACCATAATAGTGTCCGAAAGGCTCATACCGATGAAGGGCCAACCCAACATGCGGGACATCGGCGGCCTGCCCACCGAAGATGGGCGCTTTGTGAAATGGGGCGCTATCTACCGATCAGGCAAACTCTCTGATTTGTCGGAAAATGACCTCAACTACCTTTCTTATCTCGGCGTCAAATCCATCGTTGACCTGCGCAACGATATAGAGGTGAACAAAGACCCCGATCGTTATCCAAAAGATGCAAAATACTACCAGATAAGCCTGAGCGACAAAGAAGGGAAAGCCTACGACCGCATCCGGACGATGGTGCTGAAAGAAGGCTACCGGCGGGCAAAAGCAAAAGCCCTTTTCGTGGATGTGATGCGAGCCTTCGCCGATACCTTAGCTTCGGATATCAGGCCAGTTTTTGACTTGCTGCTGAGCGAGCAGGAAACGACCCCACTCCTCTATCACTGCACAGGTGGTAAAGACCGCACCGGCTATACCACTGCCATGATACTATCTGCCCTGGGTGTTGACAGAAAAACCATAACGGACGACTACCTCATGTCTAATTATTACAGGGAATCAGCCAACATCAAAAACATGAGAAAGGCAAGGCTCATCGGCCTCGATGCCGAGACATTGGACTATGCCATCCTGGTGCGAAAGGAATACATGGATGCCGTGTTCCAGGTCATTGATGAAAAATACGGTGGCACTGACGCCTATCTTGAAAAGCAGTTCGGGCTGGACGCTGCCAAGCGGAATGAACTGAAAGCACGCTTCACCGAATCCTACTACGGCCACAAGCTGAAGAAGGAAACTATGAAAGACTCCCTGGAACTGGAGACTGTGAAAAAGAATGAGTAGGAAATTAGAAATTGGGAAATTGTAATGGCTTGGAGGGGATTGATTTCCAAATTTCCCAATTTAACTAACTTTCACCCCTCCCTTTCGACCTTATCAATCCATCCTCTACATGTCAAAACCAACTAAAATATGGCTCGCTGCCGGGATCATCTTGTTCATTTTGGGAGTAGCCATTGCAGCATTTTCAATTTTGGATAGATGGGTGGAGGGGAAAATCAAAACAGCCATTACAGAAAAAATCAAGGCTCCCAACAGCCTGGGATATGGTTTTATGGAGGCTTCTTTTTTTGATGGAACCTTGGTTGTGAAAGACGTTGTCGCCACAGTTTACCTGGGAAAATGGAAACGGAAGGCGGAGATTGCTATCCCTTCCATCCGGCTGGAAGGCATCGGGTGGATGGATGTAGTTTTTTCCAGGGCTGTGAATATAGAAAAACTAAAAATAGACAACCCTGCCATAGCTGTTTCTTGGGAAGAAAAGCCAGACAGCCTGACCCGGGAACCGACTTCCGTAAAAGCCGGGAAATTAAAATGCGTAAGCATAGGCCAAATTTTCATCCGGCACGGACAGTTTAGTTTTTTGAAAAAAACAAAAGAAAGCCTGCCGGAAATGGAAGCCGACACCTTCAACCTGGAGTTGGGCGAGCTTTCCCTTCTGGTGGAAAAAGAAGGGCAACCCTTGTCCGTGGTCAGTGCCGATCTCGATCTTTATAATTTCATGCACAGGGACGACAACAACCTCTCAGACATATCCTTTCGCCACATCCATTTGAGTAAAAAAGACAGTGTACTGGAGGTGCTGGGATTCAGGGTAGTGCCCAAACTTTCTAAACGGGATTTCTCAGCCCAATTGAAGTACAAAAAATCAAGGCTCGAACTCGACTTTCCAAGCGTCAAAGTTTCGGGTTGGCAGTTTGACCAATTATGGAAAGGCAAGATCGTGGGGCGCACTGTCCTATTCGACCATATGAAAATCGGCATTTTCTCTGATCGCAACCTGCCCATTGACCCCAACACCTACAAGCCTTTTCCGCAGGAACAATTGTTGAAAACTTCCCTCGGCCTGACGTTTGACACGATAAAGGTGAAGGACGGATGGTTAATCTATGAAAACCTCGGTATGGACCGGCTTACGCCTGGTCGCCTGGAGTTTGAAAGTATGGAGGCCCTGCTCACCAATGTCACCAACGACACTGCCCGCATACGCCAACAGCCAGTGCTGGAGATACAAGTGGATGCCACTCTCCACAACAAATACAATGTCAATCAGCACTTATGGATGAATCTTGGTAGCCCATCTTACGCATTTACCTATACCGGCAATGCTGCCAATATCCCCTTTGTGGAGTTCAATGCTTTCCTTGCGCCTGCCCATCACTTTGAATTTGAAGCCGGCACTATACAAAGACTTGCCTACCGTATCAATGCGGACAAGGACGTTGCCAGAGGAGAACTCACCCTGGAGTACGAAGGGTTGGAGTTCGGCCTGCTGGACGAAAAGCGTGAAAAGAAAAAGTTCTTGAGCAAGATCGTTGATCTGTTCTTCATTGATGGAGTGAACACCAAAGGGGAAAAAGATTTCAAAAAAGGGGAAGTGTATGCCGTACGCAATACCCGCCGCTCCTTTTACTATTTTTGGTGGAATGCCATCCAAAGCGGCATTAAAACCTCCATCCTGTCTGATAAGGCCATTGAGCGGATGGGCGGCAAGCAGTTAGCGAAGAAGAAGAAGCAGAAGAAAGGGCGGTAGTAATTTTAGTGATCAGTCCTTAATTTATGGCTGTGAACAACGACCTTTGCACCGCGTTCTTTCAGCACCGGATTTTTTGTTGCCAAACTTTTTCAAACACCCAAAATCAGGATTTCAATGGGCCAACTAAGGACTCAGGAAGGGAACAACGTGGTATCCCGGCATGTAAAGCTGCATGACGTATTCCTCCAGCAGGCAGAAAACCTTTCCGGCCTGTCCGACCAGAAAGCCATCCCTTTTGCCAGCAGGCTCAACTTTGCACCCCTGCTCCGTTTCTGGCAGGACAAGTTGGAAAATGGCGATGCCGGTGAGCGGCTCCTTGCTGCGGAGATCATGAAAAAGGCGGCTGAATCGCCGGCACTCTGGGAGCCGATTGATGACGACCTTGAACTATTGCAGGACCATGTGGAAATGTTTGAACTGCTGCTGGCCGGCATCTTCCCGCCCTGTATGCGGGAAACTCAGTTGGGCCGGGCGACCAAACCTTTCGATGCTACGGCATTTTACATCACCCCCTTGCTGGAAAAGCTTTTGGTCGATAAAAAAGTACACTGTACCATCCACCAAAGGAAAGCCACGGTGTTCGACATTGTTTCCATTCGCGCCTGCATCGCCATTCTCAATCAATGCTATGGCCTGGAACTGAATGTGGATCCGGAGGTGGTTTTTACCATCGAGCAGGAGAAAGAAGGCATTACCTACTATTTTAAATCCGACATCAACGCGCATTTTGTCGAGGTGAAACCCTTGAAACCTTTAAAGCCACTCAGCAAGAAAGACATCAACAAACTACTCGACAATATTTACGATCTGGATATGTGGCTGAAGGCACTACCGCCCGATCATTTTGAAATACACGGCATCACAGCTATCCAGTTGGTGGACGTGACGACGGAAGAATCGCTTTCCCGCCTTCGTTCCCACCTCCTCAAAAAAGATGCACTGACCACCCCGGAGCACATAGCGTACCTGGAAGGCCTGATGCGCTCTTATTTCCGCATTCCCGGGCTACGCACAGGCATCATGGCGCTGGACAACGATGCAGACCACAGCGAAAATTTGACCCTCAATATTTTCCACAGCCTGTTGCCAGGGAAAAACCCCGTGTTGGCTGGCAAGAAGAAATCGGTGTATTTTAAGGCCTGGCAGTTTGACGAGACTGTGCTGTCTGAGAGTTTTAGAAAGAAAAAAAAGATTTCATCTGCCGAAAAAGCCCTGGTCAAAAAAGGCATCAAGTCACACATGGTATCCCCGCTGCACGATCAGGAAGGAAAAATCATCGGGCTGCTGGAGTTTGGTGCATCGCAGGAATACACGCTCAACAGCTTCTCCGCCTTGCAATTGAAGGACATTCTCCCCCAATACAGCCGTGCAGTGCAACGCAGGCGGGAAGAATCGGCCAGCCGCATCGAACGGGTGCTGCGCCAAAAGTTTACCGCCATCCACCCGACGGTAGAATGGCGATTTGTGGATTCAGCAAAGCGCTACCTGGAGCGATACGACCAAAAGGGAAAGGCGGCGATAGAGCCTATACTTTTTAAGGATGTCTATCCATTGTATGCCCAATGCGACATCGTCAGTTCCTCCCTTACCCGCAACCGCTCCATCCAGAAGGATTTTATCACCAACCTCTACTTGCAAAAGGAGTTGTTCAAAATTGCCCACAGCAAATTGGACATGCCGTTGATTGGCCGATATATCCAAAAATCGGAAGAGCATATCCAATATCTTGCAAATGATATGCAGTCGAGCGACGAACCATTTTTCATGGATTATTTTCACAATGAAATTCATCCCTATTTGAAGGAACTGGCGGCTAAAGACACCGTCGTCAACCTCGCCGTGCAGGGTTATTTTGCCAAGCTCGACCCTGTATTGGGAGTGGTGTACGACCAGCGGAGGCAGTACGAGGAGAGTGTCAACCAGATCAATAATGCCCTGTCTGATTTTATTGAAAGCGAGGATGAACGGGCGCAGGGCATGGCGCAGCATTATTTTGAAAAATTCCAGACAGATGGAGTACAGTTCGAGCTATATGCCGGGCAGGCATTGCTGCGCAACGGGAC
Organism: Lewinellaceae bacterium; assembly: GCA_020636005.1. Lineage (GTDB taxonomy): Bacteria > Bacteroidota > Bacteroidia > Chitinophagales > Saprospiraceae > UBA6168. The sequence goes on along the minus strand of JACJYR010000003.1, from coordinate 677,877 downwards.
CTTCTCTGATTTTCAGCTCAACAACCTGCGTCTTTGGCAATTTATCACTATCTGTGAAATGACCCGCCGCATGAACACCCTCAAAGCCGAACTGCCCATGCAGTTGGAAACGGCCCAGTTGATATTTGTCTATGGGCAGCCCATTTCCATTCGTTTTCGCATGGACGAGAAGTTCTTCGATGTGGATGGTGCTTATAATATCCGTTATGAAATTATCAAAAAACGCATTGACAAGGCAATCATTGCCGATTCGGAGGAGCGCCTGACTCAGCCCGGCAAAATAGCCATCGTATATTCCAGTGAAAAAGACCGGGAAATGTACCTGGATTTCTGCCAATACCTCATTGCGGAGGGCTATATAAAAGACCAAATTGAGGAACTGGAATTGGAGAAACAGCAGGAAACACAGGGATTAAAGGCACTAAGAGTGGCCGTCGCGTAACATCTGCTTTAGCAGGCGAAATAGAGACAGGTTAAAGCCGGCGCCACTTTGGCAAAACAATAAATTTGGAACCACTCATATCAGTGATTGGCCAACAGACGCACGAATCTATTCAGGTAATCGGCAAACATTGTTTTTTTTCATGTTCCGAAATATTGATGGCAAGAAAAATTTTGGGAAAATCATTTGAACATCACCAAAACTGTCCCGTTTTAAGATTAACCGACAGAAAAAAATTGTATCGTATATGATTTGATGGATGAAAGTCAGGGGGAGCTTTGCAAGGCTTGGTTCCCCCTCTATTTCACTGTTCCTGATTATAATAGGTTTAGGCTTATGGTTGTGTTTTATAGATAGTTAGTCGCTTTTAAAGTTAATGTAACGTCGGCTTTAGCCGACTAAAGCCGACGTTACATTAGTTTCAATTCCGTCCTTTTATAATAAGCCAATATTCCAATAACTATAAAAACCTCAATAAAGCAAACAAACTTTTATTTCTAACTATAAAAAATTTTAATTATGAGTGCATTTTCAGATAAAGTACGTGGCAATTGGAACATTGTCAAAGGAAAATTGAAACAAGAGTATGGTGATCTCACCGAAAACGATCTCACCTATGCCGAAGGCAAGGAAGATGAATTCCTGGGCCGCATCCAGAAAAAAACTGGCCAAACCAAAGAGGCCCTGAAAGAATTCATTGACAAAGCGGTTTAAGCAGGGTTCATTTTCCTGCAAAACAGGCAGGATCGGAATGTTTTCGGACTGCCTGTTTTTTCATGTAATCAATTGTTATACTTGCCCTCAATTAGTGGAAAATTGTGGATAAATAAAATGGCCAAAACGATTAGAAAACCGGTATACCCTGTTTTTATTTTCCCGAAATATTCCACAGAAAAATCCAAATAGCGGTTTTTTTATCGGTAAATTAATTTAGGGTAGAACGACTGGATAGGTCGCTTGTTCGGCAAGTAATAATTGAACATAGGTGGGGGACGTCCGTTTTATACTCGAAAAATCAAAAAATATTAACCAAAAACAGTAAGATATGAAAATCACGAACTGGACAGGACTGTCACCTCGGCAGACTTATAGCCGTTCGTTGGATGACTTTTTCAACGATCGCTATCGGTCGCTACTAGGTATGACGGATGATTTTACGCCGGCCATCAACACAAAAGAAGAAAAAGAAAGCTACGGAATAGAAGTAGCAGCACCCGGGTACGATAAAAAGGATTTGAAAGTTGCTGTGAATGATGGGCTATTGACCATTTCCACCAATAAACGTTTGGAAGAGGAATATAATCACAATGGATACTTGCGCAGGGAGTTTTCCTATAGTTCATTTATCCGCAGTTTTACTTTGCCAAAAGATGTGGACGATAAACACATCAGCGCCGAGTACAAAAATGGAATCCTGCACATCAACCTGCCACGCCAAGCAAAAGCAGCAACAAACGAGGCAGAACGTAAAATAACCATTCAATAACCCTTGGTCAACTTTTACAAAAAGCTGCAAAAGCTGCTTCCATTCTTTAATTAATAAAATACAAATCATGAAATTCATTCTTCCTGATCTCCCTTTTGACTTCGATGCATTGGAACCATATATTGATATGAAAACGATGCATATTCACCACGATAAGCACCACCAAGGCTATACCGATAAGCTAAATAAGGCTGTTGAAGATACTGACTTGGAAGGTAAATCCATTGAACAAATCCTAAAAAAAATATCCAAATATTCTGCTGACGTACGCAATAATGGAGGTGGCTTTTACAATCACTCCTTGTTCTGGCAAATATTGTCACCAGACAATGGAAGCCATCCAGAAGGTGGATCTGCTATTGAGCAGCATATTACCCGAAAATTCGGCCATTTTGACAACTTCAAAAGCGAGTTCAAAAAGGCAGCCACGGGTCAATTCGGTTCAGGCTGGGCCTGGCTTTGTGTGGACGTTAAGATGGGTGATATTTTCATCACTTCTACGCCAAACCAGGATAACCCGCTGATGGACGTTGCAGACTTTCAAGGTATCCCGATTCTCGGCCTCGATGTGTGGGAACATGCCTACTACCTGAAATATCAAAACAGGCGCCCCGACTATGTGGATGCTTTTTTTGAAATCATCAATTGGGAGGCCGTCAACCATCGCCTCGAAGCCGCCCGCACCGAAGTAGCTATGGAGCAAGCCGCTATTTGATAATCACCATCCATCTTTGTTAGCACTTGGGAGTTTAAGAATTTGACAATCAATTGTTTAATTCCTTGTCTCCTTCCATTTCTTTAGAACATTTATTTTCAACCCATAAAATTTCGAACAACCATGAATTATCTCGGATTTAAGAATAAAGAACTATCAACAACTGTAAAAGGCCTCAACCAATTGCTGGCTGATTACCATGTTTATTATCAAAACCTTCGCAATTTCCACTGGAACGTGGAAGGGCAAAATTTCTTTGCCCTGCATATCCAGTTTGAAGAATTGTACCAGGATGCCCGCACTAAAATTGATGAAATCGCCGAACGCATACTCACTTTGCGTGAACGCCCCACCAGCACAATGTCCGAATACCTGAAGCACTCGAATGTCAAAGAATCAGGCAAGGTAATCCAGGACACCAGGATGGTTGAGATTCTTTTGGAAAACCATAAAGTATTGATAGAAAGTATGCGGGAAGTGATAGGTGCTGCTGACAATGCTGGGGATGAGGGTACAATTGATATGATTAGTGGGTTTCTTGGATTCATCGAAAAGAAGTCCTGGATGCTTGATGCCTTTATGGCCCGGAAAGCAGCAGAACCTCTCAACAATGGGACAAGTTAATGAACATAATATTGCAATTGAGGACGGTTTATTAGATTAATTGATTCTTTTCTCAAATAGTTATCTCCACTAACCACAAACAATTGACTGGCAAAATTTAGAATATGGAATCAACCAAAATTAATATTTCTCCTGAAGCGGCTAACCCGAGTAGTCCTGAAATGGAGAAGGTGAAAAGGATGGCCAAGCGGAAATTCAAAATATATCCAACAGGTATTATGTGGGGGCTAATGGGCGGCCTCATGATGGGCGCTTATCTACTCTTCCTGAATTTGTTCGGAGGAGGGGAGCGTATCGCACTCAACTTCCTGAAATATTTCCTATTGGCAGGTATTCTTGCCTGGGGATTGTCAAAATATAGAAACTATAACCTGCAATCTTCTTTTTTTCAAAAAGCCATGTGGTTAGGCATTCTAACTTCGGCAGTAAGCGCTATTACGCTATTGATAGTCAGTCTGCTAGTTAGTGTTATCCATTCCGAGTGGACTTTCAACCACTATTTCTTAACTATTAATTCTTTGGGCGATTCATTGGCTACAAGCGGTACATTGTTATTTGAGGTAACGGTACTTGGCAGTATTATTACCTTTATTTGTGTTCAATATTTGAAAGGACGAGATAAGAAAACGGTCAGTTCCAATTCTTAATCATCAAAATATAGCACCATGAAACTCTCAAAATACAGGACTATGGTTGATGCGTTGAACAAACTCAGTCAAAAAGGTTATAAAAATGGGTTTAAATTAAGGGACAAATTTTTGGAATCCCTGGGATCCGGGAAAAAATACCGCCCTGAAGACCTTTGCATAGTAGAGTACCATCGTTTTGAAGGGGAAACCAACCCTTCCGATATGTCTGTCGTTTTTGCACTTCGCAGCAAGAACGGAGAAAAGGGTACGGTTGTGTCCAGCTATGGTACTTATGCCAACATGTCGTTGATTAGTTTCTTAGATAAAGTAAAAATCCAAGACCGTACAGCAGTGGCCGGAAAATAAAACAAGAATTGGAAATCGAAGATAATGTTAGTTCAACTTTGCCAGGATTTAGCCTACCTTAGCGGGGAACCAACTTATGTAACATGCAATCCAACTCTGTCAGTATCCAGCGCATTACAGCATTCGCCGTACTTCTGTTCCTTGGCATATATCTATTGGTGGTTGGGCAAAATATCCTAATCCCGCTGGCCTTCGGTGCATTATTCGCCTTCATGTTGAAACCTGTTTGTGCCTTATTCGAGCGGTGGGTAAAATGGCGAATCCCGTCCATTTTTTTTTCCATGTTAGCAGTCGCAATACCTTTTGTGATGCTGCTTTTCTTTTTTTCTACCCAATTGGTCAATGTGTTTGACGACATGCCGTCCATCAAGGAAAAAGTCAATACAGGGGTGGAGGTTTTGTATAATTGGACAAAAAGTACATTTGGCTTTTCACAAGCCGAAACGGATAAATTCATCAAAGAACAATTACCAAAGATTTTGAATCAGCCGTTAGCCAATGTTGGAGGAGGTTTTATGTCTTCTGCCTCCTTTTTCACCAGCTTTTTTTTGTCCATAATTTATACTTTTTTGTTTCTTTTGTATCGATCTGCATTTAAACAATTTATACTAATGCAAAAGGGGGACAAGGAACAGTCTCATATTTCTGAACTGATACAAAAAATCCAAACAGTAATCCAAAAATACCTTTCCGGCCTTTTTCTGGTCATCCTGATATTAGGTACATTGCTCTCGTTAGGCCTTTGGATGATTGGGATCAAGCATGCTTTTTTTTGGGGATTCCTGGCAGCCATGCTGGCAATTATTCCCTATATAGGTACATTTATAGGAGGTTTTTTGCCTTTTCTTTATGCTTTGGCTACCGCAGAGCAATCGTGGCAGCCCTTTGCTGTAGTGGCCCTTTTCATTGCGGTCCAAGGCCTGGAAGGCAATTTGATAACGCCGAATGTGGTAGGTTCTACCGTAAAAGTGAACCCCCTAGCAGCAATCGTTGCGCTCCTGGTGGGGGCTGAAATATGGGGTATCGCAGGCATGGTGCTTTCGCTGCCTGCAACAGCAGTTTTGAAGGAAATACTCCAACAATCCAATGCGTGGAAGCCCGTAAGTTATTTGTTGAGTGACGAAATTTCGGGCGATCAGGAGGCATTCAGGTTGAAATGGAACAGTGAGCGTTTTCGTTTGCGTAATTTCTTTAAGCGATCAAAATGAAAAAATAGGGTAGGGGAGAGTATCACCAAGAATTCAAAATTCATTAGTTTTCTTACGTGTATTTTAGTGAGTATCTATAACCATTGTATTTTCCCCTTCAAGATTGCCTTCAATTTGGCTGAACAATGTTATTAAATGGTTGTTTATCTTCTAAAATTCGTTCACAATTATTTGATAATCAATTTAAAAATTAAGGTTCATCCATCATCTAAACATTAAACTACCATGAAAAAAATACTAACTATTTCGTTATTGTTTTGCTTTCAATTCTTGATAGCCCAAACCATGCAAATAGGGGACGGCCAAGTTAAGCATGAAAAAGAAATGCGCCCCTGTATTGAAGTTATATTAGCGCCAGAACCTGACAAGGTAAAAGAAGCCTGGGAAGATTTCATGAAAAAGGAATACGACGTTAAATTGAAGGGATATGGCTTCCTGACTAATAAGGATGTCCTTTCTGCGGAAGGGATAGATTTTAAAGCTGTATCCAATAAGAAAATGGACTTTTACACGCGCATCGTTAAAGAGGAAGATATGACCAAAATGTGTGTTTATGGTTCCTTCGGGTACGATATTTTTATCAACAAGAATGGTTACCCGCTCGAATACAAACACCTTGAAGACATTACCAAACAGTTTTTGAATGGATTTTTGCCCGGATATTATACGGAGCAAATACAGGGTATTCAGTCATCCCTGAAGGATTTGAATGACGATAAAGGGCGTATGCAAAACGAAATGGAAGACAATAGAAAGGAGATAGAAAAATTAACTGCCCGCAATGCAGAACTGACTAAAGAGCTAAACAACAAGGTAAAATCAATCGAAGAAAAAGCTCAAATACTTAAGTTGCGGGAGGAAAATTGGTCAGAAGTCAGAAGCCAACTCAGTTCTTTCAACCTAAAGAAAGATTAACCACCAAAAAGCCATTGAACATCTTGATACTTAATCCTTTATAATTCAGGTACTTATACTTTGATATTCAAATGAAACAACTGTTGTAAAAGCCATCTATGAATATCAATATTTCTAACTAAAAACTAAAAATAAAAACCATGAAGAAATTGAGTTTCAATCTTTTGCTGGTAACCCTGTTGGGCTGGTTTAGCCTAAATTCGTGCGGGAACAATCCTCAAGCCGATAGCGCCAAGGAACACATGGAAGAAGCTGCGGACGACATGGGCGATGCCCTGAAAAAAGAAAAGGAAGAACTGAAGTCGAACATTCAGGATGCGCAAAGCAGTATTGACAAGCGCCTGGCAGAACTTAAAAACAACCTGGAGAATGCAACTGCGGACAGCAAGGAAAAGATCCAGGAAGAGATCAATCAATTGGAAGCCAAGAAAAATCAATTGGCGCAGGATCTTAACGAGTTCGGGAATAAGACAGAAAAAGAGTGGGATGAGTTCAAGCAAAATGTTCGAAATACACTGCAAGACATTGGTGATAACAACGAACGATAAGCTGTTTTAACCAATTGCTAACGGGTTTAGTTTGGCAATGGTAAAGAGTTTTCTATACAAAGGGCGTTCGGCTGGTGCCGAACGCCCTTTGTGCTTGAAGTTTACTTTGACATCTAAATTTTATAATTTTTGTTATGTTAAACAATAGTTTGTCTTTTTGATAGCGAATCGTGACTATCTTTATGTTTTCCCAAAATACGGGACTGGTCGTGCATTTGTAAAAATGCCAACTGCCAGTGGCTAACAGCCAATAGCATTCAAGTAGCGTAGGCTTTAGCCGGCATGGGCCGTCGCCGGCTAAAGCCGACGCTCCGACCTTTTCGTTGCTGCCCCCTACCCTACTACGGGCAACTCGTCAGCGGGCGGGAGTTGAGCAAGTAATCTACCAATAGTATTTTTTTCCTTCGCCAACCGCATTAGATTTGTTGCTGTTTGAATTGCTTTTATCCTGAATGCAAAAAATGCCAATCCACAAAATCCCAATTTTTTTGGTTGAACCCAGAAAAAAACACCTGGAACTCTTGTTAAAAATGCTCATCACGCTCTTGTTGGCCTGGGCCATCTACCGTCAGGTGTTTTCAAGGGATAATGCAGCCGAGCTATGGAACACCTTCAAATTAAACTTTCAGTACCCAGGTATCATTTGGCTAATGTTTGCGGTGGGCTTGGTTCCCTTAAATGTTGCGTTGGAGGCCATAAAGTGGAACAACCTCGTCCGGTCTTTTGCCAAGCTAAGTTTTTGGCAAACGTTTAAAGCCATCCTTGCTGGCACGACCATCGGAATTTTTACGCCGAACAGAGTGGGTGAATATGGCGGGCGGGTTCTTTTCGTAGAGGCAAAAGACAATTGGAAGGCCGTAATTGCAACGATGGTGGGCAGCCTGAGCCAACTATTGGTTTTATTATCAGTTGGGCTGCTCGGGGCAGCCTATTTCCTGAAAAATTATGAATTCGAACCCTATTTGCTGGTCAGTGCCCTTTGCCTTGGGGCTATACTGACTGTGATACTGTTTTTTTGCTTTTTCAATATTGACCTGGTAATTCCCCTGGCGAAAAGGTTGCCTTTCATTCACAACTTGAAAAAATACCTTCAACATCTTGTCGTGCTGAAAAAATACCGATCAAGAGAATTGGCAACAGCCCTGGCCTTCTCGTTCTTTCGCTACCTGACCTATTCAACCCAATATTATCTTTTGTTGCAATTTTATGATGTAAAAGCCCCCTGGGTGGAGGGTATGTCAGGTATCGCCACGATTTTTCTGGTTCAGGCCAGCATCCCGCTCCCACCGGTTATGGGGCTCCTCGCCAGAGGAGAATTGGCGTTGCTTATCTGGGGCCATTTCAGCGACGATCAAACGGGTATCCTGGCCTCCTCCTTTACGCTATTCGTAATAAACATTGCATTTCCTTCGTTACTCGGCTTTGTATTTATCGTCCAAACCAACATACTGAAATCACTTGGTTTTGAAAATGGCAACAACTCCTAAATCCTTCTTTTTCAGCACTTTGCTACTTCTGTTCCCGTTTGTTCACCTACCCGAACCGAGCGAGACAAATCCTACTAATCCCGGTCTTGGGAAATTAACCGCCAATCCCTGCAATACTTCCAACTTTGCTTTCCAAGCAGGGGAAGAACTGACCTATAAAGTTTATTACAACTGGAATTTTGTTTGGCTCTCTGCGGCCGAAATCACTTTCCGGGTTATTGACGACGACGACCAATATCATTATCAGGTCGTTGGGGAGACCTATCACACCTATGATTGGTTTTTCAAGGTGCGGGACTACTACGATACCTGGGTACAAAAAGACAATTTGTTGCCCATCATGTCCATCCGGAACATTGAGGAAGGCAAATACAGGTTGTACGATTATTTGAATTTTGACCAATCACGCAAAACCTGTTACAATGAAAGGGGCAAGGCAAAAAACGACATCCGGGAACGCAAATCCTACACTTTGGATGGGTGTATGCACGACATGCTTTCCATTTTGTATTTCGCCCGTAATATCCGGTACGACGATTACCAACCAGGTGATTCTTTTCCCATTAAAATCTTTGCTGACAAGGAGACATGGCCGCTGGAGGTAACCTACCGTGGAAAAGAAAGTGGTAAAAAAATAAAAGGGCTGGGGAAATTTGATACCATGAGGTTCAGCCCGCAAGTGATTGAAGGCGAAATTTTCCCCAAGGACACAGATATGAATGTTTGGGTGACAGACGACTCAAACAGGTTGCCGCTCATCATTGAATCCCCGCTTTCCGTTGGTTCTGTAAAAGCTGTTTTAAAATCCTACAAGGGCCTTCGCTACTCCTTGAACTCCTTCGTCAACGATTAAGTAACGATGAAAAAATAAATTCATCATTTTGATTTTGAAAACCCCAGCAATGGAGGGGTTTTTTAAAAATAATCCCGATGTGAAATCGGGATTATTTTTCCTTCGATCCTAAAAGCGCATTTTGTAGGACCAGTTTTGAATAATCTACTGGCCGCTGAATGATGTCTTATCCGGGCTGGAACAAAGCTTAAATATCGCCATGCTGAAAAAGTTTAATGATATTGATACGATAATAGCCGGGGATTTAACCCGGTTAAAAGAAGTGTTGCATCCTGAAAATAGTGGAGTTGTGTTGCCTTACTCCCTTGCATTTGCAAGTCTTGAAGTAGGTCAATCATCACTGCCGCACCGATTGGCCGGCACGGAGGTTTACTTTTTCCTGTGTGGCTATGGCCAGGCTACTATTGAAGGTAGTCAATATCAAGTTGAGCAAAACGACACCCTGTTGGTGCCAGCAGGGGCTATCCAATCCCTGGAAAATACGGGCAACAATAAGCTCGAATTTTTGTGCATTGTCTCACCGCCATGGTCGCAGAGCGGGGAGGAGATAATCATGGACGCTGCTTCTTAGCCGGCCATCCGGCCCTTAATGATGCTCCATTGGCCGGAAGCATTGAATTTAAAAAAAACCAAATTGGGCTGTAAGTATGGAATTCAATATCTTTGCCCCTTGCCGTAGAAAACCTCCCACCAACTGGTCATCTTCTCGTTTTAAACAAAAGTAACCCTCAAAGCATTTCTACACCAAAATTTTCAGTTTACATGACAACATCCCTACAACAAGCTATCCAGGAGAGAATCCTGATTTTAGATGGTGCTATGGGCACCATGATCCAGCAATACAAACTCAGTGAAAAGGATTACCGGGGCGACCGCTTTGCCGATTGGCCCTCGGATATTAAGGGCAACAACGACTTGTTGTCAATTACCCAACCTGGCATCATCGAAGCTATCCACCGGGAATACCTGAAGGCTGGAGCGGACGTTATTGAGACCAATACTTTTAATGCAAACTACTATTCGCAGGCAGATTACGACATGCAGGATCTGGCTTATGAGATCAACCTGGCTGCTGCAAAAGTCGCCAGAAAAGCAGCAGATGATTTCACCGCCCAAAATCCCAACAAACCACGTTTTGTGGCCGGCTCGCTCGGGCCACTAAACAAAATGCTCTCCCTTTCGCCAGACCTCAACGATCCTGGTTTCCGGGCCGTCACATTCGATGAAGTGAAGGATGCCTATTATGAGCAAGTGAGGGGTTTGTTGGACGGGAACGTCGATCTGCTTTTGCTCGAAACAATTACCGACACGCTGAATACCAAGGCCGCTATCTTTGCCATTGATACCATTTTTGAGGAAAGGGGCATGAAACTGCCCATCATGATTTCCGGAACGATCACGGATGCGAGCGGCCGCACACTTTCCGGGCAAACTGTCGAAGCCTTCTGGATTTCTGTAAAACATGCCAAACCCTTTTGTGTGGGGCTGAATTGTGCATTGGGTGCCAAAGAAATGCGCCCTCACCTGGAAGATTTGGCGGCTATCGCAGACTGTTATGTCCACGCCTACCCCAATGCCGGCCTACCCAATGAATTCGGCGAATACGACCAAACCCCCCACCAAATGTGTGGCTTCATTGAAGACTTTGTCAGCAGCGGTTTTGTCAATATAGTTGGTGGTTGTTGTGGAACGACGCCGGAGCACATCCGCCACATGGCAGAACACGTAGCCAACATTCCACCAAGGAAAATCGAGCAGAAACCGCATTTAACAATGCTAGCGGGACTTGAGCCTTTGATAATCAGGGAAAATACCAACTTTGTCAATATCGGGGAACGGACCAACGTGACCGGGAGCAAGAAATTTGCAAAGCTTATCAAAGAAGGCAACTTCCCCGAAGCACTCTCAGTGGCCCAGCAGCAGGTAGAAGGTGGCGCACAAATCATAGATGTAAATATGGATGAAGGCCTTCTCGACTCCGAAAAAGCAATGGTCACTTTCCTGAACCTCGTAATGGCGGAACCAGACATCGCCAAACTCCCCTTGATGATTGACAGTTCAAAGTTCAGCGTTATTGAAGCCGGGCTTAAATGCGTGCAAGGAAAATGTGTCGTCAATTCCATCTCCATGAAAGAGGGCGAGGAAGAATTTATCAGGCAGGCTACCTTGGTCAGACGGTACGGTGCGGCTGCAGTGGTAATGGCCTTCGACGAGCAGGGCCAGGCCGATACGATAGAAAGGAAAGTTTCCATTTGCGAACGAGCCTACAACATACTTACCCAGCGGGTCGGGTTTATCCCGGAAGACATTATATTCGATCCGAATATTTTTGCGGTGGCAACAGGTATTGACGAACACAATGAGTACGCTATCAATTACATAGAAGCTACCCGCCAGATAAAAAAGCGGTGCCCAGGGGCAAAGGTCAGTGGCGGGGTGAGCAATCTTTCCTTTAGTTTTAGAGGCAATAACCGGGTAAGGGAGGCCATGCACTCTGCTTTTCTTTACCACGCCATCCAGGCAGGTATGGACATGGGCATTGTCAATGCCGGGATGATGGATATTTATGAAGAAATCCCCAAGGAGTTGCTGGAAAGAGTGGAAGACGTTATTTTTAACCGAAGGCCAGATTCTACAGAGCGACTGACCGAATTTGCCGAGAAGGTAAAAGGAAACGGCGGCACCCAAATCCAAAAAGATTTAGCCTGGCGAGATGAAACGGTAGAAAAACGCCTCGCACATGCGCTGGTGAAGGGGATCACAGATTACATAGATGAGGACACCGAAGAGGCTCGCCTAAAATATCCAAAACCACTGCATGTCATCGAGGGCCCCTTGATGGATGGGATGAATATTGTGGGTGACTTGTTTGGCTCCGGAAAAATGTTCCTGCCACAGGTTGTGAAGAGTGCCAGGGTGATGAAAAAGGCCGTTGCTATTCTGACACCTTATATTGAACAAGAAAAAGAAGCCAGCGGATTGTCCTCTGCTAAGGGCAAAATACTCCTGGCCACGGTAAAAGGCGATGTTCACGACATTGGCAAAAACATAGTCGGCATCGTGCTCAGTTGCAATAATTTCGAGATCATTGACCTCGGCGTGATGGTACCCGCAGAAAAAATCCTGGAAACTGCCCGGAAAGAAGGAGTGGATATGATTGGCCTGAGTGGTCTTATTACCCCATCGCTCGATGAAATGGTCCACGTTGCCAAGGAGATGCAACGCCAGGGTTTTACCATGCCATTGCTTATCGGTGGGGCAACTACCTCCCGTACGCACACCGCCGTGAAAATAGAGCCACAATACCAGGGTCCCACCGTTCATGTCCTCGATGCTTCTCGCAGCGTGGCGGTCGCATCCATGCTCACATCCTCCGACGAGAATGCAAAGAGCAACTACCTGCTCGATACACGAAGTGATTATGCCAAAATCAGGGAGCAACGGGCAAACCGGACTTCATCAAAAAAATACCTGGGCATCAAACAGGCCAGGGCAAACAAGTATAGCATCGACTGGGCTAATTATTCCCCTCCCAAGCCTACTTTTTTAGGGGTGAAGGTTTTCGAAGCCTATGATTTGGAAGAATTGAGCAATTACATTGACTGGACACCCTTCTTTTCAAGTTGGGAGCTTAGGGGGAAATATCCAGCTATTTTTGAAGATGAGGTAGTCGGGATTGAAGCAAAGAAATTGTTCAACGATGCTCAATCCATGCTCCGCCGGATCATTGACGAGCGGTGGTTGACTGCAAAGGCAGTGATTGGATTTTTTCCTGCCAACGCATTGGAACAGGACAGCCTGCGCCTTTTCAAAGACGAACAAAGGGAAGAGACCCTCACAGATTTGCATTTCCTGCGCCAACAGGCCGAAAAGGCACCCGGCCAGCACAATATTTCACTTTCCGATTTTACGGCACCAATAGAATCAGGCAAGAAGGACTACCTGGGTGCGTTTGCTGTCACAACTGGCGTGGGCATAGACAAGTGGGTTCAACACTTTGAGTCAAAACACGACGACTACAGTGCTATCCTGTTAAAGGCCCTTGCCGACAGGCTTGCCGAAGCATTTGCCGAAAGGATGCACCAGCGGGTGCGGAAGGAATTTTGGGGTTACGCATCTGATGAAACCCTTGATAACGAATCACTTATCTCTGAAAAATACCAGGGAATCCGCCCAGCGCCCGGCTATCCCGCTTGCCCGGAGCATACGGAAAAAGGTAAACTCTGGCAGTTGTTGGAGGTAGAAGAAAACACTGGCATCAAGCTCACGGAAAGCTATGCCATGTGGCCTGCGTCCTCGGTCAGTGGATGGTATTTTTCACATCCGGAGAGCAAGTATTTCACCATCGGGCAGTTGTCAAAAGACCAGGTGGAGGATTATGCAGAACGAAAGGGCATGACGACCGAACAAGCAGAAAAGTGGTTGGCGAGCGTGCTCAATTATGATGTGTAGTAAGTCTTACCATAATTGCAAAGGTTTATAATGGCCATCAAAGAAAAATTCCGCTTGCTTGGGGTAGATCCCGGGTCTAACGTCCTGGGTTATGCCATCATCGAGGTAGAAAACAAGGCGATCAAGTTATTGGATATGGGCGCCATTAATATGCGCAGCTTTCAAGAACAACAGCACAAACTCAAAAAAATTTTTGAAGATCTACAGCTTATCATTGGCCAATTCCAACCGAAAGAAATGGCCATTGAGGCACCCTTTTACGGAAACAACGTACAATCAATGTTAAAGCTTGGAAGGGCGCAGGGAGTGGCCATTGCAGCTGCAATTACAAAGGGCGTAGCCATTACGGAATACTCTCCCAAAAAAATAAAACAAGCCGTGACGGGCAACGGCAATGCTTCAAAGGAACAAGTGGCAGCCATGTTGAAAAATATTCTGAAGCAGGATATCGACAGCCAATCGCTGGATGCTACAGATGCCCTGGCAACCGTGATATGCCATTATTTTCAATCCGATACTGTACTTGGAAAAGGGGGGAATTACAAAGACTGGTCAGCTTTCATCAAGGATAACCCGCAGCGGAAAGGATGATTTTTATTTGAAATTGGAGCGGATTGCTTCCGCTATTGCAGCCAATTCCTCTTTTGTAAAATCTAATTTTTTGCCCGATATGTCCATTTGCCTTTCATGTTGAAAAGGAATCAGATGAATGTGGGCGTGCGGCACTTCTGTACCAACAACCAGCATCCCGACTCTTTTGCAATCAATGGTAGCCTCCAGTGCCTTAGCTACATGCTTGGCAAAAATTATCATCCCTGCCAATAGGCTGTCTTCCAAATCGAATAAATAATCTATTTCCTCCTTGGGAATGACCAGTGTATGGCCCTTGGCGTTGGGACGGATATCCAGGAAGGCAAAATAACGGTCGGACTCTGCCACCTTGTGGCAAGGAATTTCACCTTGTACTATTTTAGAAAAAATGCTGGACATGAGTAATCGTTGAGGAAGGGTTGAAAAGTTATCAGGAAGAAATTTCAAGGATTTCAAACTCCACAGGCCCGGCAGGAGTATGAACCTGCGCAACTTCACCTATTTTCTTGCCGAGCAATCCTTTGCCAATTGGCGAACCTGCCGAAATTTTCTTGGCTTTTAGATCCGCTTCGGATTCTGACACCAATTTATAAGTATCCACTTTGCCGCTTTTCTTGTTCTTGATCCGAACGTTGAGCAACAGCCTTACTTCGGATGTGTCCATTGACGATTCATCAAGGATACGGGCATTGGCCAATGCTTTTTCCAATTCGTTGATCCGCAGCTCAAGCATACCCTGTGCATCTTTTGCGGCATCATATTCTGCATTTTCAGACAGGTCGCCCTTTTCGCGGGCCTCGGCGATGGCCTTGGCTGCTTCCTGGCGGCCAGTGGACTTCAATTCGTCCAGTTCTGCCTTTAACCTGTCATGTCCTTCTTGGGTCAAATAGTTGTAGAGGGCCATAGTTCAAATATTTTGATAAGAAAATGGTGGTTCTTGTTTTAAGTTCGTTTGGAAAGGAAAGGCAAACAATTGTTAGTGGGATAAAATCCCAACCAATCCATCCCAAAAAATGTAGTTGAATAATTTAGAAAAGTGCCGCTGTTCTTGCTGCCCAAGCCTTTTTTATGAAACAATCATTTTTTACAATCAGGACTAAAGCTTGTAGAAGCTCCGCAAAAAAATTCTTTCCCGCCAGTTTCCAAAAACCTTGCTGAGAAGAAAATTCTGAAACACATCCAACACGTTTAAACAAAGATGATGCTGGATGCTTAAAAAGGCTGTTGATTTAAAACCAAGAACGTTTCCGGCAGTACTGCCGGAAACGTTCTTATGAATTCTGACCCGTAAAATTATGTAATAATGAGAAAGGTTGAAACTACTTGCTTACTATTTTTAAAATTTTATCAAAAGGTGGATCAGCTTAAGTAGGTAAGCTAAATTTTTCGAGACAATTGGTGTAGTTTGAAATTGTTGTGCTTCAGCCATTTTCAACCGTTGACAACAAAGTCAAACCTTTTTCAAACTAAGTCGAACCATTTCAAACTACTACTTAGATGTTGATCCTCACAGAAATGGTATGGCTTCCGTCATATACCTTGGTGGACAAATAGGCATAATCGATGGCAATACGTGGTGCATTGGCCTTTTTGCTCACGGGCACATTCAAAGTGACCCCGGCAGCTATACCAGTGTACAGGGGTTCTTTGGTATCATCGCTTGAAAACTGACCAAAATCAGCTTTGTAACCGCCCCGAATCATCACCAATTCCCGGAAAGCATATTCTATACCGCCGCCTATCTGGTCTTCCGAAAACGCATTGGAAGTGTAGTTGGCAACTGGCGTAATCCGGTGATTTTCAGCAGCATAAAAGTCATAAGACAGGCCAATGTTAAGCACTGACTGCAATTCAAAGGAAGAAGTCCTTTGGTTACCAGTGCCACCATAATCGCCATCAAAACCAGGAAAGGGAACTTCACTGGATAGGCCTTCGCCCCTGAATTGCATCCTTCCCCCAATATTCCGAAGAGAAATTCCAAATTTGAAATTGTCTTTTTCGCCGGTTACATACTGAACACCTGCATCCAGGGCCACTGTTGATGCGCTGGCATCCTGTATGGCCTCTGACACCGCCCGCACTAAAACCCCGACAGATACTTTGTTCACAAAGATGTGGGAGAACCCCAGGCCAAGGTTGAAGAAACGTGGTGAAAAGGTTGATCCGGTACCTTCAGGTTGAAGTGTAGTTGTAACGGGGATGTCCCCGAAATCAATGGCCATAATGCTAAGGCCTAGTGCGCTGTTTTTACCAATTTTCTGGGCAAGGCCTGCAGCATTAAAGTGAATCCCGGTGCCTTTCAGGTAAGTTGTATTAGAAAGTACAACCTCAGTTTTGTTGAGCCTCGCAAGGCCGGCAACGTTTAGCCTCATGGCTTCCACCCCTGAAATCATGGAGGTCGTCATGGTGTGCAGGCCCGAACTCCTTGCCCAAGGGTTCATCAGTAGTTCTGGAGCGCCGCCCTCCCCTTGCCGGTCAGGATTACCAGCATAGACCCCAACGTTAGTGAGGGCTACGAAAGCGAGCAAATAGAAAATGTATATGGACTTATTCATAGATTTTTTCTTTTGAAGTAAAAGATGGGTGCAACAGTGGAAGACCTGCTCCCGCCTGTTGCACCTAAATTTAGGTTCTATAATCCAGTAGGATCGAACTGCCTTGAGATTCCAAACCATTTCAAGGTGCGCTCACCATAACCAGGTGCATCTACATGGATGAGATAGACGCCCGCTGAAACCGGGATGCCCTTGCTGTTTTTCAAATCCCACTCAAGATCCGGGATTACCTGGGCACTGGGGATACCGTCGCCAATAGCCGCTCCAGGTACTTCGTCCCGGTTATACCTACGGATGAATTTACCATCCAGGGAGTAGATCGTCACAACACATTTGGCAGGCAGGTTGGTTATTTTCACAATGGTAGAAGACCTGCTGATTTCATATTGCGAATAAGCATAGTAAGGGTTCGGAACAACATTGATCATGTCGAGGGCTGTTTTAATTCCAGCCTCATCGAGTTCGCTATGTGCCTTGCCCTCAAATTTGAAACGGTAGGTTGGATAACCGTTGAAATCGCCTGTCCCCGTATCGTTCCCTGCATCATCTTTTGAGACTGCATAGGGGTTGTCAACCCTTAATTTGATCGTAATATCGTTGGGTATCAGACCCTCCGCATAGGAAAGCAGTCTAGTGCCAGGGTTCAATATGGGCAGACAAGTCCATGTTACCCGTTGCAGTTCGGAGACTTTCCGGAAAGGCGTAGCCTGGTTCACGTCGAGCCTTTCCCTCAGCATGGCACAGCTATCGTAAGGTTCGTTGGTAACATAAATGAAGTGCTGGCCACCTGCATAATACAGCATTGGGTTGAACACGCCATCGGGAATGGGCAAGAGAACCTGTGAGTTTGGATTGAATATCATATCCCTGCCGTTAGGAACACCATTGACGTAACTTGAAAGAAATCCGTTTTCTTTGGAATATACAGAGTTTTCGCCAAAAAAGATATTCAATCGCTGACCTGTTTCAACGTCAATAGCATATCCGGGGAACCAACCCATGCCAAGGCTGTCCATTTTGGTAACGCCCGGGATTATGGGATCGATATCCGGCAATCCGTCGCCGTCGCTGTCTTCTTTGCTCACTGACCTTGCCGGACGTACGTCAAACTGCTTGATTTCTTTTTTGGTTACTGTACCGTTAGATTCAACTGTAATCAAGCTATCTGTCGTAACCCTTCCTCCTGTTTCATTTTGCGCATCTGCATTCAAGGTATAATCGGTACTTGCCGTTTCAATCACCACGCACCTGCTCCATAGGCTTTTATCTGAAGTCATCACAATGTCAACATTGTTTAGCCGCTGAATAAAATCCTCTTTTTGCACTTGCAGGCCGGCAGAAGACCTCCATCCGGGCGTGATATAATAGTTGTTGGCAGCAACCGGATCAAGCCTTGTACTGATGTCCACGATTTGGTAGGGTACAAAAAATCCTTGGCCAATTGTGGCTAATACTTCGTGAGCCCGGTCTTCCCAAGCTGGTTTATGCACCACATAATTAAAAGCATTGGAGGTCAGGCCTGTGGCAATAGGATAATTGTTCGGAATAGCGGAAAACCAGATTGGTTTATTTTGGGCCGCATAAGATTGGGAATAGCCGATGGCCCCATCTGAAGGATCCACCCAATCCCCTACATCATCGGTCTGGCCGATAGAAATACTGAATCCATATTCCGCCAGAATCTGTTCGTTTAACTCGTCAATGGTTCTTTCAGAAATAATGGTGGAATTTGGATTGTTTAGATCCCGGAACTGCCACCTTACGCTATCATCCAATTTAGGTGGGTTTTCGTTGGTCATTTTCTCATCAAAGAAGGTGACTTCGAATTCGCCGTCCACATTTTCAAGTGGGTTGAAAATGACCACATCAATTGGCCCCGCACCTGGGTTGTAAACGATTTCCCCGTTAAACGAACCATCTAAAATCCGAGCCCGGGTATCAAGCGACATATCAATGAATTTGGCACCCACGCCAATGCCATCTATGCGTGTTACAACAGGGCCTTCGCCATACTCGGCATTGACTACCCTGTCGAGAATGGGCCTTGGAATTGGGTTATAAACCCTGATATTGCCACGACCTTCAATGTAAGGAGTTTCCTGGCCTTCTTGCCTAAGTGGATCAAAAGGCTTGTAATTGTTATAAGCGTAGGCCTTTGCAGAGAAATAATACTTACGGTGGTTGAGCAGGTTTCGGTCTCCCGTAGCAAATTGATCCTGGGTAATGCTGAAGGTATGTCTGATGCCATTATCGAGTCCCTCAACGGTCAGTTCTGGATAATAAACATCCTGTTTATCAGCAGGGTTGCCCGGATCGTAGTTGGGGTTGGGCACCGATTTCCAATTATAAATCGTACCAATTCCATTTTTCTTATCTACGGAATAAATCAGTCTTGCCTTTGTTGGATCCCCAAATTCTGTAACACTAACGTTGGGGTTGGCCAGTTGATAGAGCAAGTATCCTTCAAAGCGGTACAATGTATCGATCTCCTCCCCAGGAAGTGGGCTCGGGATTTTTGGCCCCCGCTCCTGATAGGCTTCAAATGCATTGTTCGACAGTTCAACATTGGGTTTGTTGGAAAGTACGGCGATGAGTTCCCGATCCAATTCAATCCAGTCCACGTCGGGTGCATCGGGGCCATCAAGGATGTCGAAGCAATTATCAAAAAGTGCCTGTGAAATATCATCGGCCAACTGCAAGCTTGAAATATTTGGGCAAGGATAGTTCAGGTTGGGCACCCAAACCGCACCGATGATAAGTTCGTTGACGGCACCTGGCTGCAGGGTGAATGGCCCTGATGCCTGTACAGTACGCCTGTCGTATTCAGGCAATCCATTTGGAAAGTTGGGTGATTGGGGATTGCACATAGACCATTTACCATCTTCATTTGGATTGCCGGTAAAAGCGTAGTTAATATAATCCGTACTGGTTGGGTTGTACCCGTCCCCACCAAAAGTATAGCGGGTGCCATCTTTCCAGCGGCCGCTTAGGTAGTTATAAAATTCAACATCTGTTGAAGGGTCGGTCGTACCGTTTGGAGGTGCTGGAGATCCTACGCTTGGGTTGTTGAAATAAGTGAAGGAAGACATGCCAAGTTCCTGGCGGAATTCGTTCAACGGCCCCCTGAAATAGTCAATGCCTATAATAGGTACTTCTGTCCCGTAAGTTTGTACACCACCAGGGCAAGTAATTCCAGGCTGACCGTCTTCAGCATCTGCATTGTAGGTGTAGGCAAGGCTCCGGTCAATGTCGCAACCAATGTAGTCGTCTAAGTAACAACCAAGATCTGCATCCACCCACATGGCAAAGTAGGTACTATCAATGTCCTCCAAGGCCCGGTTGATGAGCTTATATCGTTGGAAGGTCATGTCGTTGATCTGGTCGTTGGTGGCATAGCCAAAAGCCTGCACCTGTACTTCCATCCTGATGGCTGTACCATTTGTTTCACGGTGCAATGCTCCACCCCCTTCGTCATTATAAATCCAAAAAATCATTTCGTCAGGGAACTGGGCTTCTTTCTCTTCGCATCCCCGAATTTCAATGATTGGAAAATCGCCATCCAACGGATCATAAATGCCATCTAAATTGACATCCTTGTAGCCTGCAAGCCCCTGTTCGGTTTTGGGCAGATCAAACTTATGCACATCGAAAAAATAGGGGTTGCCTTCGGCGGGCCAACCTTTCACACCTTCCGGGATCATATCTTCGGTATATGCCCCTGTACCTTCTTGCGCTGCAAAATAGAATGCCCGGCTGACCCGGATTTCCTCTCCAGAAACTTCGAAGAATTTATCCCATTGATCGCACAATTCTTTGGTGGTGGTGCCATCCCCGTCGCGCAGCGGCCCAGACCAGAAGTCACTGGCGTTGCTGCCGTTGCCATAAGTTTGGCATGCCACCTTTAGGCCACCGCCTTTGTCGAGGCCACCCAGCCAAACCGCACCTGCAAAAATGGAGGAGACCTCTTTTTGACCAGGATCCACTTTTGGTACGATATACTTTCCATCGGAACGATCCCACCAAACGTCGCCGCCGGTAGTCAAACGTGCACGAACATTGTTCACGTCCTGATCGATTTGTTTTTTGGCAGTGGTACACGCTTCCCTGAACTTTATGGCGTTTTTGTCCGGGTTTTTGACGGCCTGCTGCTTGGGGTCGTAGTAGGCATAGGCCGAAGTTGCGAATATCCACATGCCCATGGCAATTGACAAGAAAATTTTCAAACTACGCATGGTTATAATTTTTTTTGAAAAGTAGAAAGAAGTGTCGTTTGATCCGTTCCTCCTATCTTTCTCTTTGGATGAAAAATGTACAATTAAAAATCAAGTGTTGCACCAAGGAAAATCCTTCTTGGCAAGCTATAATTATCTGGATTCAACAACCTCCACTGGTAGGAGGCAAGGAATCCATCCAGGCTGCGGCCATCGGAAATACCACCTTGAATAAAGGATTGTCCGTCCGCACTGCGAAGGAAACCATCGTCGTCCGGCGAGCCGGTAAACCGGTAAACCCCAATGATATTTTTGCGATCCAACAAGTTGGATACCCTCAAATAAACATTTAATCCGAGCGACCTGGCGGCACCGGGTTTAGTCAGGTTGAATGATTTATCCAATTGGGCATTCAGCGTGAAGTTCCAGGGAAGGCGGGAGCCATTGATGGCGCCACTGATGCCCCTTGCATCCAATGCGTTCGGTTCGACGGCAGCGGTGTATGGACGCCCGGATACCGCAATGGCTGTCAGGTTCAGTCCAGTGTTGGCAAGGATGTCCAATCCACCGATCTTCGGGCCATTATACTTCTTGCCCGATCCATAGCGATAGTCGAGGATACCGCTCAAACGGTGGCGCTCATCGAAACTCAAAGGGTTGAGTGTGCGCTGGATGCCCCTGGAGGAAATGCTCCTGGAGGAGTTGGCATCCGAACCAGTACCATTGGCAAATTGAAGCGTGTAGGAAAGGTTCAGCGATATATTGCCTGTGCGGCGCAGTTCGTAGCTGATCACAAATCCTTTCACCGTTGCAAAATCGAGGTTGTCATACGTTTGATAAGTATTCACTGGTGCAGGCACCTGGGCGAAAAACCGGCTTTGAATCATGTCCCTCAATTCTTTGTAATAAGCAGATAGCTTCAATGCTGAAGTGTTGCCAAGGCGTTGCTGGAAACCCACCTCGTAGTCCACGGTTCGTTCAGGTCTCAGATTGGCATTGTCACGCAGGGTATTCCTTGTCTCCCAATAGAAGTAATCCAGCGGGCTGACGAAGTTGTTCGATGGGGGGCGTTGTGCAAGCACGTCGTAGTGTGCAAAAAAGTTGGCGTCGTCAGAAATCGGGAAAGAAAATGCCAAACGGGGCATCCAATTGATCTGCGGTTCGTAATCCTGGAAAGAAATATTTGGATCAAATTGTCCGCTGGTCACATCCCGCTTTTCTTTTATTTCCTCTTTGTACCTTGGATAAACGAGGCTTCCTCCATAAATTTCCGAACCATCGTTGGCAGGGTTCCCATTGGGGTAATACCAGGTATCCCCGTCCCGGTAGGCTTGCACCGTTTCACCGTCTTCGGATGTCACATAGACCTTATAATCTGCACCAATGTTACCAGGACGCGAGGTGCCGAATTTGTTGTCGAACTCACTTGCCGAGATAATTTCATACAACGAATAAGGATCCTTCAACACTTTGGTGTTCGCATCGTACCTGTCCACCCGCAAGCCTATCCTGAAAATGACATCTTTAAACTGGAATTTATCCTGAATAAAAGCAGCCTGATAGTTGGGAGTGTATGCAGCAACCGGGAAAGTCCTGATTCCTTCGGCATTCCGTTGGGTGAAAAAATCGTCAAAAGTTACATTGTCCAGTCTGTTGCCCAGGTAATCATAGCCCCAATAGTCAACGATACCCTCATCGTTGAGCTCCCTTGCTGAAAACCAATCCAGACGCATTTGGTCAGGGGTTAGGCCATCAATATTAAAGTATTGGTTTAAAGGTACGTTTCCATTGGCTTCCCTGACCTTGCGGTAGAATGTATTTTCAGAGTTGGTGGCTATGTTAGGAGCATAAATGGGGTAAGGAATCAATGTGTCGAATGTTTCACCGGTGAATAAATTTATCGTCCTGTACAGTTGTGGGTCTGAATAGCCGATAATATTCGTGGAATCTAATCCTTGGCCCTCAATATGTTCATTCACGTGTCCTTGCGCTGTCGTCCAAAGCCCGATTGGATTGATATCATAACCTCTTCTGGTTCTTTGCTCGTACATGATGCCAAACTGGATTTCATGGCGAGATTTACCTGAGCCGCTGGGCACGAGTTGAAAGGAAGTGTTGGCGATGAATGTATAAAGGTCATTGTTTCTTTTCCTGTTCAGGTTGTACACCATGCCAACGCCGGCATGAAGGTTTGTCCATACATTTTGGAAATCACCGGGAATTCTGCCATTGATAACAAGGAAATCGTTAAGGCTTGTGTTGTCATCAGGGTTGGCAATGTACCTGGTTAGGATCGGGTTGATAGACTCGTTAGGGGTATATCCCAGCAGTCGTTCGGAATAGTCGGTATGTTGGCCAGAAATAATGAGGATTGGAAAAGTATCCGTTCCTACCACTGATATACCTGGTTTTTGATCAAAAGTAAAACTTGGTTCGTAACCAATATCGAATTTCCCGATGTAACCATAATCGAACAAGTTGTCGCCATGGTTTTTGTCGGCCCTGTCAGTTTGTTCTTTTTCATAGCCAAACTGAAGTATATAGACTGCATTTTGGATGAGCGATCCTTTGCCTGATTTATCATCGTCGCTGCTACCAGTATTACTGTTTCCACCTAGCCGGTGGCGCAAACGCACATTTCCCCGATACCTGTTGTCATAGTCGGTCGGGTTGTTCTGGCTGTTGAACACCTGCCAGTAATTGGTCGTGGAACTAAAAGAAGTAACTGGGTTCGATGTGGGAGTAAACTTATCTGCAATACGGTAATAGGTACCGGAAAAAGTCACATCCACATTTTTGCCAATGTTGGCGTCTATTTTTGCGTTGAGGTCGTAGGTATTTCTTTCCTCGTTGGGTTTGTAGTCCATTTTGTTCACGCCTTCGTTCGTGACATATTCCGCCTCCGGGAAAGCCGTCTCGCCAACGATTCGGATGGGGTTTGCTTCCAGTTGGGCCAATACTTCATCTTTTACCCTGTAAACTGGTATAGCAGGAGGGTCATCATCCAGGTTATACTGGTACTGACCCCCAATGCGATAGCCAATTACTGTTTCCCCTTTGCGCTTCCAGATGGGGCCGCTCAGGTTGAGGCTCGCCAATGTTTGGTTATAAGGATCGAGGTATTTGGATGTCTCAACCTCTGCCCCGCCGCTGAACTTATCTGAGGGCCCTTTCGAAGTGATGGATATGATACCACCGGTCACGTCACCATAACGGGCTTCCACACCCCCTGTGATAACCTGCAGTTGCTCAATGTTCTGTTTAGGAATCATACGCCCGCTCACCCTGATACCATCCAGGTAATAGTTGGTGGCGTTGGCACGGGAACCCCGGATGGAGAGATCGTCTCCTTCATCGGCAGAAGCCACCCCTGCACTTAGGGAAGCCAGGGCATTGACGTTCCGGGTAGGAAGGTTTTTGATTTCTTCGCTGGAAAGGGTTTTCCCCTGGGTGGTGTTGTCTTGCTCAATGAGTGGCTTTTCGTAAGTAACTACGATTTCAGTCAGTGTTACCCCTGCAGAAATTTTCGCATCGAGCTTGTTGGCCTTACTGGCGCTGACTTCAACATCAGTGATTCTTAGCTCCTGGTAGCCGGTATAGGAAAAAGCTACATCGTAGGTGCCAGGATCGAGTTCGGGAATGCTGTAGAACCCGTCGAGATCAGTTTCGGTACCTGTGATGAGTTTGCCATTTTTATACAAGGCAACAGTCCCGAAAATAATTGGCTCGCCGGACTCGGCATCTGTCATCGTCCCCTGCAGGGATTGCTGCGCAGAGGCCGCAATACCTGTTATTAGAAAAGCGAAAGTGAGTAGTAAATAACGTGCCATAAACATGAGTTTAATTTATAATGAATAGTGGACAAAGTTTTCTGGAAGTGCGCAATATTAGTGAAAACTCTATTCCCCACAAAATCTAAAGATTTTTAGGGGAATTGCCCGAACCCCCAAATCTTGTTTGTAAATAAACTTGAAGGGCAGGCATATAAATTTTCTCCATACAAAAGTAGAAATAAACAGGAGTTGCCTTCGACAATTTTCTTTTAAAAGTCAGTTTTCTGATTTTGTCATCGGAAGTAGTCTTTTTTATATTGAAATCATCATTTTAGACAGATGAAGATGGTTCACTTCCATCAAAAAAAGGGAAGATTTAAACAAATAAACTAAAATAGGTCTTCCAAACTGCGAAATAGCCCCTCGTTGCTTATTGGTCAGATTTCCTCCAGAAATTCAATTTCGGCAGACAAGTATCGACTGTAGGTGTTTTTACTACCTTTGAGCAAGAAAAAAATCAGGTTTTCATGGAAAATATGTCATTGAGAAATAGGCGTTTTTTATTTGTTGTGATGGTATTTGGAGTATTGTCGGCGTGCCAACAGGATAAGCCAACTGACAAGGAAGCCAACCTATATGTCCGCTTCGACCAGGCCGAGCAAAAGTTAAAGGCTGAAGCCCTGTTCTACAAGATCGGCCCCGATGCTAAAAAAGAGAGCATTGCTTTTTCCAATAGTGTGACTTTCAATGGTGTAAAAATGTTGGCCAAAAACCTTCCCGGCGGTTTGGTAAGGTATGATTGCGAAAAGCCAGGACCTTTAACAGAAGGGATCAGCTTTCGATTAAAAGAAGATGACGGTAATCTGGCAGAGTTCCCCGTGGCCATTTCCGCATTCAAAGCTTTTTCCCTGAAAAAAATTGACTGCCCGAAGCCATCTTGTTTGGAACTGTCGTTTGAAGGACCGCCCCTGGCAAAAAATGAAAAGCTGATTTTAATGGTGGCGGACGGAGGCAAAAAGGCACATTCCTTTGAGTTTGCCGGCCTAACGCCGCAGAATCGTGTCACCCTGACCGGCGAACAGCTTGCAACACTTTCCGATGGCCACATGTCGGCCTATTTAGTGAGATCACTAACAGACCGGTTGAAAAGGGGTAGTTATCAAGTTAAATGCACTGTTGAATGCTATAGCCAATCAAAAACCTTCGATTGGCACCAATGAAAAAAGTTCTTTTTGTTCTTGCGGAAGCAGATAAGCACCCTTGTGATCTTGTTGGTCAATGTGACCATGAAAGGCCTCGAACTTTTACACATTATATTAATGGACAAGATTGCTGACAAATCTGCTGACAAATCCGAAGACGGGTTTCCGGTTTTCAGGATTTCAAAATTGGGTAGTAGAGGCCACAATCGTGCTGAACGATAAAACCCTGACCAAAGAAAATACAAGTGTAGTTTCCAAATCTGAAGGCGAAGGAGGCGTAATTTCTTATGCACTGATATTGGAAACACAAACAGCCAGTCTGGATTTCACAAGTATGGAAAGACTCAATTTGCTCCGCCCAGCTTTTTGTCTCAAAAGAATTTCAAGATCTTTTCCCGCAAAAAAGAAAAAAAGATTGGCCTTGGTGCAACATAATCACCGTAATCCTGTTAATCGTGTTGAGTTTAAAGAATTCAAAGCATAACGCAGGTATTTTTAGATAACCCGCAGTTTTATTTCTTTCCTTCCTACCGGTCGTCAGACTTAAAATTTCCCGTTTATCATTCAATCCTTGTCCGTTTTGTGTGGAAGCTTTTCCAGGCTTTTGCTTGTTGGGGTAATCTTCCCCAAACAGTATTCAGCTTTCAAGGCCGCCATTGCTTCGTGTTCTTATTTTATCATTTTTAATTTTTCATTTAATGAATCTTTTTGTAGCAAAACTCAGCTTCGACACTGAAAGCGAAGACTTGAGAAAAGTTTTTGAAGAATACGGACCCGTATCTTCAGCCAATGTTATCATGGACAAATTTACCGGCAAATCCAAGGGTTTTGCGTTTGTAGAAATGGACGATGACGCACAAGCAAAAGAAGCAATCAACGCATTGAACGATTCCGAACTGGATGGCCGGACTATCGTTGTCAAAAAAGCTGAGCCAAGGGAAGACCGTGGTAGCGGCGGCGGCGGTGGCCGCAGAGGCGGCGGTGGCGGTTATGGCGGCGGCGGTGGAAACCGTGGCGGCGGTGGCGGCTACGGCGGCGGCGGTGGAAACCGCTGGTAACCAATGTAAACGATAATACTTCACTTCACTTTTTGTGCAGTGAAAAGATCGAATATAACGCTCCGGGAGTAAAATCCCGGGGCGTTTTTTTTTTTGAATAATCCCGCTTCACTGCTCCTTTCGCTATTTTTAGTAATGCTAATAACGGGTTAAATTAATTGTCACAGTTTCAGTCGTTTGAAGAACGGGATCATGGTGATTTTGAAAATCACCACGATCTAACCTCCTGAAAATCAACGAACTTAAAAAAGGAACCCGATATTCGCATTTGTAGCGTACCATTATTCAAAAAGCCCCACGAACCGAAATTCTTTCCCATCAAACAATCCTTTGTCGCTTAGTTTGAGGGCAGGAATGACCAAAAGGGCCATAAAGGACAACGTCATAAAAGGTGCGGATAAGTTGCTGCCCAAAACCTCTTTCACAAAATTGTCAATGGCAGCATAATGCTGGCCCACCTCGTATCCGTCTTGCGTACTCATTATACCAGCTACGGGGAGTTGCAACAGGCGCTCCTCCCCTCCCCCGCTCACAGCGGCAATCCCTCCCTTATTTTCTATAATTAAATTCACAGCCTGGCAAAGCAGGCGATCTTCGGTTCCAACTGCCAGAATGTTGTGGCTGTCGTGCCCTACCGATGAGGCAATAGCGCCTCTTTTCAACCCAAAACCATGAACAAAAGCAGTGGAAGGGGACGCATCTTCATACCGGTTAATGACCGTAATTTTTAAAATGTCATTGTCGGGGTCTGCCACCGCCCTGCCTTGGATACTCTTGGCCGTTGCCCAAAAGCTGTCCGTTATCAACTGGCCGTCCAGCGCTTTGATGACCCTTAGCTTCACTGCTTCTTCCTGGTGGGACTGCTGGTTAGGTTTGTGGGCGTATGAGATGGGCAGATGAATGGCGAAATCATCGGGGGTTTTAAAGCTGGTGTTAAAGTTGTTGACTGGTTCGCTAAGTACATTGGGTAGTTTCGTCGTTCCGTTTTCAGCTACCAATTTACCATCCACATAGGTTTCAGTGATCGTGAAATGTTCGATGTCGTTTGTGAGGATAAAATCGGCAGGATCCCCTACCCTTAGCAATCCAACAGGGAGTTTATAATGCTCCACCGGGTTCAGGCAAGCAGACCTAAGAACATCAAAAAAATCAAAACCTTTTTGCAAGGCCCTGGCTACCAATTGATTAATATGGCCGATTGCCAAATCATCCGGGTGTTTGTCGTCGCTGCACAACATGATTTGGTCGGGGAACGATTCCAGCAACGGTATTAATGCATCGAAGTTTTTTGCAGCACTGCCTTCCCTGATGAGGATTTTTACACCCAGTTTTGCCTTTTCCAAGCCTTCTTCGTAAGTAAAACACTCATGGTCGGTCGTAATGCCTGCCAAAAAGTACCGGCGGGCTTCGTCACCCATCAGGCCAGGTGCATGGCCGTCAATGGGTTTGCCCAATGTCTTAGCGGCAGTCAATTTTTTCATCACCTCTTCATCTTCCTGCAACACCCCCGGATAGTTCATCATTTCTGAGAGGTACCAGATATCTGGGTTTTTCAGCAGATACTCCACCGAGCCAGCGTGTAGGTTGGCGCCTGCCGTTTCAAACATGGTCGCAGGCACACAAGAAGGCGCTCCAAAAAAAAACTTGAAGGGCGTTTTCTCGGCATTGTCCAGCATGAAACGGATGCCTTGCCCACCCATTACATTTGCAATCTCGTGGGGATCGGAGACGGTGGCAACCGTGCCGTGTACTACTGCCATGCGGGCAAACTCGGTCGGTACGAGCATGGAGCTTTCAATATGTACATGTGCATCCACAAAACCCGGTAAAATGTACCTGAGACTTTCACCTGGCATTTCCTGGATGTCGGTAATTATTCCGTTTTCAATGCTCAATTCCCCGAAAAAAATCTTGCGCTGGTGAATATCTATGATGTTACCGGTAATACGCATGGTTGATATTTATTAAACTGTAAACGGTTGGAAACCAAGGGACAAAGTACATCAATTTTATATGGTTGGAAAAACTTAAATGCTTGGACAGGAAATTTAATCTGAATTTTAGCCATTCCCGCCTTCTTTGGATTCAAAATTGTCACGTTTCGAAGGTCAAGCATTTACCGCCCCCCTCCCTTAATATTATTTCTCCATCCCAAATGGCTGTGTCATTCCTGGCCCTCCCTTTGAATAGATTGGGTTAGGAACCGCCACTAACATTTATTTCAACCATGAAAAACTTTTTGACTTCCAGCTTTCTTTTGCTCCTTCCACTTTTTGCTGCCTCCCAATCAAAATGGGAAGGGGGACTGTACTTAGGTTTTACCAATTATGGAGGTGACCTTGTAGAACCAAAAATTACCCTAAAGGAATCAAATGTGGCCTTCGGGGTGCTCGCCCGACGACAAATAACCCCACTGTTCAATGCCCGATTCAATTTTCTTTATGGTAAAATAAGTGGCAGCGATAAAAACTATGATAATTTGATACAGCGGGATATTAAGTTTAAGTCTCCGGTTTATGAGTTTACGCTAACCTGCGAGCATGAGATATTGGGCAAAAAACATTTTGTCAACGATACCCTGCACAGAATGTTTTCACCCTACGTTTTTGCAGGGGTGGGAATGACTATTATCAGCCCTGACACGGACTACAACATTAAGGAAGGCGACGGTGTATCCAACGAACTCAAGGACAAAGATGCCCACTTTAACTACTCCAATACGCAGTTTTCCCTTCCCATCGGGCTTGGTGTCAAATACGACTTGACCAACAATTTAAACATTGGGTTCGAATATGGAATCCGCCTGGTGTGGACAGATTACCTGGATGGGGTCAGCCAGGCAGGCAACCCCAACAAAAATGATGTGTACTTCTCCGGGGGTATAGTGCTGGCCTACCGTTTCAACAAGAAGGAGCACATTTGACCAAATATTAAACTGGGGATGAACCAAGGGTTTTAAATATGTTCCATCCCCAGTTTTTCAATTTCTATGCTTTCTTCTTCTTGGTTTCTTTCCAATTCCGTCCTGTCGTCTCTCTCCGGGAAATCCAATAAATCGGCGGGCAACCGTTTCGAGGTTTTTGCCCCTAATTCCTTGATTTTCTGGGCTCTGCCAATCAATGTATCGCCAAATCTTTTAGAATCCGACATTTTGTTCATGGCCCCGTCCCAGGCATTCCTGGCTTGGTTGAGCCGCAGGCCGATTTCCTGCAAATCGTCCACGAAGCTGACAAACTTGTCGTAGAGCAAACCACTTTGACGGGCTATCTCAAGCACATTTTTTTTCTGCCTTTCCTGCCGCCAGATAAAGGATACGGTGCGCATGGTGGCCATCAGGGTGGTGGTGGTCACCAGCACGATGTTTTTCTCAAGGGCTTCCAGGAAGAGTTTTGAATCGTGCTGAAGGGCGAGGGAAAACGCCGGTTCGATGGGCACAAACAGCAGCAAATAATCCGGGGAGTTTATTTGGTAAAGGAGTTGGTAGTTTTTGCTGCCCAGTTCCCGGATGTGGTTGCGCAGGCTGTCGAGGTGCGATTTGAGGTGGCCTGCCCTGAGTTCCTCACTTTCAGCATTGAAAAAAAGTTCGTATGCTTTCAGGGAAACTTTTGAGTCAACGACCAAGTGCTTGCCCTCCGGTAGGTGGATGACAAAATCCGGTCTTTTGTGTTGACCATTTTCGTCTTTGTAGGTGGGTTGCACCGTGAAATGTATCCCTTTTTGGAGGCCCGATTTTTCCAGCAAAAGCTCCAGTTGCAGCTCGCCCCAATCGCCCTGTACTTTTGAATCGCCCTTCAGGGCTGATGCGAGGTGTTGGGCGTCCGTGCTGAGTTGCATGTTAAGCTCCCGAAGGCTCTCGATTTCTTTTTTCAGGGATACTTTGTCCTTGGCTTCGTCTGTAAAACGCCGATCGATGTCCTGACCAAAATCTTTTATTTTTTCACGCAATGGGTGCAACAAATCGTTTAATTGCTTCTCGTTTTGATCCGTGAATTTTTTAGATTTTTCTTCTAAAATCCGGTTGGCAATGTTTTCAAATTCCAGGTGAGCCCGGCCTTGGAGGGTTTCTATATCCCGTTGCCAATGGACTAATTTTTCTTCCAGATATAACAAATCCCGCTCCCTGCCCGCAAGCGCCTTTTCGAGAACAATGATGCTCTCTTCCTTTTCTTTCATGTCTTCTCGCAACATATCAGCCTGATTTTGAAGGGATTCGTGTATCTCTTTTGCTACATAACCAATCTGTAGCTGGGTGTGCGAAATACCTTGGGCGGAGAATTTAAGTTTGGCTACCATCCAGGCTACCAGTGTCCCGAGTAAAAGGCCCAGCACCAAGAAAAGAAAAGAAACGGCAATTGCTGACATAATGAACGAATTGTGAAAGAATGAGCGGCAAAATAGGCATTTGTTTTAATTTGTAAAACAATTTGGTTTTTTATTGCTGTTCACGAAACACAATCAACCTATCACAGCATTCAGTTCTTTTGCTTGCAACCAGATGGCCACACCATTTCCAATATTGTAATCCAACTGATCTTTTACTTTCATCGTGGTTTGCTTTAAATTTACCGCTTCACCTACTCAATTCCTGTTTTAAGATGAAAACGACTATTGTTTTGATATGGGGCCTTTTAGTGTTTTCCTGCTCCCAGGGCCAGCAATCCGTTCATGAAAAAGAACCAGTTCAAGCCACTAAAACGGTGGAAGCAGAAAGTACAGGTTTACCCCAAACGGGCGAATTCGTTCCAAAAAATCCGGTTCAGGCCAAACCATTTAACAGGGAATTCATCGCAGGGCAGGTGACATTCAAAGTCTCCAGCGACGAAACTGGAAAAGGGCAAGTGAACATTTTTGCCGATACCAATAATAAAAAGAGTTTTTCCAGGGAATTTGAAGTGACTGGCAACATCGGCGATGCCTTCCTGCTCGACTTGGATGCGGATGGTTTTTCAGAAATGTATCTCGTCATCAATAAGGCACCCCACCCCGAGATCAAAGGCTATTCTTCGTATCAAAACCGCAGCGCCGGTGAAATCGTAGTAAAGGATGATATTCCAACCGGTGCAGTGGCAAGCCACATCCTCACAAGGGACGGAAAACTGTTCAGGGAAATAAAGGATGGAAATGGCGGTACCAAAGAACAGTCCTACCTACTTGAAAAAAGTGAAACAAGCTTTATCCTCGCTCCTTCTAAATAACTGGTGATTAATAACTTATCTTCTTTTTGGTTCTTTGACAAATCTTGTGGTCAACCGATAAAACGGCTCAAAGTGATAGCCA
Organism: Lewinellaceae bacterium; assembly: GCA_020636005.1. Classification (GTDB taxonomy): domain Bacteria; phylum Bacteroidota; class Bacteroidia; order Chitinophagales; family Saprospiraceae; genus UBA6168. Next base: position 645,485 of record JACJYR010000003.1, on the reverse strand, counting down.
ATTTTCAACCCACGACTTAAGTCGTGGGCTGAAAATCAAGAGGTTATATGCAAAACCGTTTCAACGGTTTCCTTACTCCACAGAATTCGTCAAAGAAAGCTTTTTATTTTTCCTTCGATCCTAAACAACTCCAAGCGACAGGATTCTTTTTTTCGGTTGTTTTTGAAAAACCCGGCTAAAACCTTTCGAAAATTTAAGGCCTTTGCCCTTGTCACAGTCCTTAATAGCCCAAAAAGGAAAACAATGAAAAACTTGCCCAACACTGTGTACCTTTTTTTATGGGTACTTTCCGTTTCCTACCCGTCTTTTTTGGCCAGTCAATCCGTATCGGTCGAGCAAAATGTTTACCTCTTGGGAAACTTCACCGACATCACTGACAAACCAGCCTACCTAAAAAAACTTGACCAGGCGTTTGCCACGCAATCGGTGCCATTTTCACTGATACTGACAGGCGACCTGGTCAACGAACTCATTGAGAAAGAAGGCAACGAAAAACTGCTGCAGCCCATTTTCGATCTCATTTTAATGATGGCCAAATATCCCTTAGGCCAGCTCATTATCCTGCCCGGCGACCGCGACTGGAACGATAGCCGCAGGGGAGGTGAACGAAGCGTCCAGAACCTTGGCAAGTTGGTCAAGGATTTTATTAAAAAACAAAAAATAAAGAATACCATCTGGCCTATAGAGGACGGTTGCCCGGGGCCGGGAGTCATAGAAGTGGGCAGTACACTGGCTATCGTCGCCTTGAATTCCCAATGGTGGAACCACCCTTTTGACAAACCCAGGCCGACCGACGCACTGTGCGAAGCCCTTTCTCCGGAAAACCTGAAAGAGGAAATCGAAGATGCTATCAACGATTACAGCGACCGGAACGTCCTATTGGTAGCCCACCATCCTATTTACTCACTCGGCAATTACGGCGGGTATTTTTCTGCTGCCGACCAACTGATCGCCCCGGTGCCGATCATTAGCAGTTTCCGCACAGCCTACCATGCCAACGCAGGCAACGTCAGGGATTTGTCGAATGCGAGGCTGGCTGATTTTTCTGAAAAAATGAAGAACACCCTGTTTTTCAAAAACAATATTATTTATGCTTCGGGGCATGAGAAAAACCAGCAGATTATTCAACAGGGCCGCAACTACCTGATAAACAGCGGCGCACCTGAGCAATCAAAATACGCTGCCAGGGACTATAATACCTTGCTCAGTGAACGGGAACCTGGCCTGATCGAACTGCGCTATTTTTCTTCCGGCGAAGTGGAGGCTGTCTTTTTGAAAAATACACCTGCGGGCCTGGCCGAGTCCCACCGGTTTGTCCTGTTTTATCCTGCCTGCGATCCTGCCTTCACGGATGTGAAGACCGAAATGTTGAACACAGCTTATGCGCCTTGCAAATCACTGGGCAACCTTACGCCCAGCACCCAACAATTCTACCCTTACCCAAAAACAGTGGCGGCCGGCCCGGAATACAAGGTAGGCTGGTGGAAAAAATTTTGGTTCGGCAAACATTACAGAAAAACCTGGACGGCCCCTATCGAAGTGCCGTATATCAACCTTGACACAACTTTCGGCGGCCTGACTATTTACAAAAGAGGTGGCGGGCGGCAGACAACCTCCCTGAAATTCAAGGCGGCCAATGGAGCTGAATATACTTTCCGTTCCGTTGACAAAGACCCTGCAAAAGCATTGAATTATCGCTTAAGGCCAACTTTTATAGCCGAAGTCCTGCGGGATCAGACCTCCACCCAACACCCCTATGGGGCCATGATTGTTGCCCCGTTGCTGGACAAGGCAGGTATTCTTCATGCGACCCCCAGACTTTACCTGCTGCCCGACGATCCCAAATTGGGTGTTTTCCAAAAACAATATGGCAACATGATGGGCATGCTGGAAGAAAGCCCGGGCAAGAAAGACAATGAAGGACATCAATTCTTCGAGGCTGACGATGTGGTGAAAAGCACCGACATGTTTAAAAAAATGTATGAAGAACAAAAACACCAACTGGTGGTGGAAGAATTTATCCGTGCCAGGCTGTTCGATATGTGGATTGGCGATTGGAGCAAGCATGAGGACAACTGGAAATGGGCTGAGTACAAGCGTGGGGGCAAAAGGATGTACCGCCCCATCCCCAGGGATCGTGACCATGCCTTTTCCAGGCAGGACGGGGTGCTCAACTGGCTGGCCGACCGCCGTTTCGGGGTGTTGAACATTGAAAATTTTGGCTACAAAGTACCGGACATCCTGAGCCTCACCTACCAGGCAAAGCACATGGACAGGTTTCTGACCACCCCTGCCGACATAAAAGTTTACCTGCAACAGGCAGACTATTTAATGTCCCATATCACCGATAGTGATATCGAAAATGCCGTGCGCAGCCTGCCCTCCTCCCTCTATGATATATCCGGAAAGGAAGTAGAAGAAAAACTGAAAGCCCGCCTGAAAGATTTACCCGAATATGCCAGGCGTTATTATCGCCACCTGGCCAGGGAGGTCGATGTTGTAGGCACGATAGAGAAGGAGTATTTTGAGGCAGAAAGAAAAGAGGACGGCGCTTTGCTGGTGAAGATGTTCAATGCCAGGAATGGAGAAAAGGGGGACAATTTGCTGTACGAGCGGCTTTTCCTGCCAGGTGAAACTAAAGAAGTCCGATTGTGGGGGCTGGCGGGCGACGATGTGTTCAGCATCAGCGGTAGCGGCCCCGCCAAGGTTCGGCTTCGGGCGTTTGGCGGGCCGGGCGACGATGTGTTCAATGATCAAGCGCCTGCAAAATCAATGCTGTACGACAAGGGCGAGGGCACGGAGTACAACCTGGACGGCGGCGCAAAAGCCATTCATTCCTGGGACAAATCTTTGTACGAATACGACCGCCTCCGTTTTGATTACGACCACTTTTTACCACTTTTTTTTATCGGCTACGACAACTTTTCGGGGCTGGGCTTCAATGCGGGCCTATCGCTTACATTGAAAAAGTTTACCAAACAGGACTATGCCAGCCAGCACAACTTCCGGGCGGGGTTTACCCTCAACGATAATAAATTCCTTTCTTATAAAGTCCGTTTCCACCATGTGATCAAGCGGTGGGACCTGGACGCCCACTTTTTATATGCAGAGCCTGATTTTTTCAACTACTTTTTCGGGGTTGGGAACGGGACGGAGAAAAACGAGGCCAAATTTGACGAAAATTTTTACCAGGCCAGGGTCAGCCGGGCGCTGATGTCAGCCGGGCTTGTACGTGATTTTTTGAAAAAAAGCCATTTCCGCCTGGGAATTGGAATTGAGCAAAACAAACACGACCGCATCTCCAATACCATCCTTGAGCAAGACAGCATCTTTGGGGTGCATGAAACGCTGACAATTTTGCCTTTGGAGGCCAGCCTCGACCTGGATTTCAGGGATGAAAAAGGCCTCCCCTACCGAGGATCACGGGCGGTGGCCTCTTATTATCATGGTACAGTGACCAACAGGTCAGGTAAAAATTTTGGCGTATTCAGCGCCACCCTCGAACAGTATTTTTCTAACAGGGTAAGGCACCCGATAACGCTGGGGCTTCGGCTGGGTGGTGCCAAGGGGCACGGCGACATCCCCTGGTATAAATTGCCAACACTGGGCAATGCCAATGGCCTAAGGGGATATTTTGAAAACAGGTTCACCGGAAAATCCCTCTTGTTCTTTAACACCGAACTGCGCTATCAATTCCTCAATACCTACACGGCTGTGGTACCCATCAAGGCAGGGGTGAAGGTTTTCTACGACCGGGGCAGGGTGTATCAAAAAGGGGAGGAATTGAACAGCGAATGGCGGCAGGGGTATGGTTTCGGTTTTTTTCTGACCCCATTGGACGAAAATTTTACAATGGCCATTTCGTTTAGCTTTTCCGATGAGGAATCTGTTTACCCGGTTTTTAGCTTTGGTACGCCATTGCGTTAAAATGAATAGCCCCATGTTGCCATGCTAAGGATCGAAGGAAAAATAATCCCGATGTGAAATCGGGATTATTTTTAAAAAACCCCTCCATTGCTGGGTTTTCAAAATCAAAATGGTGAAGTTATTTTTTCATCGTTACTAAATGTCACCTTTCAATTGAAGAAATCCATGAGATACATCTTTTGCTTTCTGTTTTCTTTGTTCCTGGCTGGCGCCAACGCCCAAATCAAACCGGAATTTTTTCCTGAAGATGCCACGGAGGAAGGTATTGCCGTTCGTTGCTTTTGCAAACCGGGGGTAAAAAACAAGTCCCGCTCCAAAGGATTAAAATTGGAATATTCCTACCTGTCTGGGGGCGATTTCCTCGCAGAGGATACCATTTTTCAACAACCTTTCAGCTCGCTAAAAAGTATCCAGCAATTCGAAGTGGATATGAAGGCGCCCATCATCAACAAGAAAGGCTTCAAATTTTTGATCGGCTACAAATACTTTTCAGAAAAGTACAGTATCAATACTGCCGGGGCCGACTATAACGAGACTTTCCGCCAGTTGGGCAAGGGTACCTTGAAAAGCAGTTCCGTGAGCGTCTTTCTTACGAAACCGCTGGATGAACGCAGGTACACTGCCTTCCGCTTGCGCTATTCCGCCAACGGCAACTATTCCGGCATCATAAATTTTGACCAGCAATACGCGATCTATAAGTTGTTGGGCATGTACGCGATTAAAAAAAGCGAGGATTTCGAGTGGGGGTTCGGCCTCAATTTTGTCAAAAGCTTTCGACGGACGAACATCCTGCCATTCCTTTTATTCAACAAAAACTTCAACAACCGATGGGGATTAGAATCTGCGCTGCCGGGCTATGTTTTTGGAAGGCTGAATGCCAACCAGGGAAATATCCTGCTGTTCGGGGTGGAGTACAACAGCCAGAGCTATCGGATGGGGATTAAGGACACGCCCACGGGCGATCTTGATTTTGCCCTGAACCATTCCGAGATTTTGTTTTCTGTAGAATTGGAACACCAGTTTGCCAAATGGATTTGGGCAAGCGTGAAATCGGGCTATCAGTTAAACTTCAGCACGGATTTCGAGGAAAAATCAGCCAACACCACCAGCTTTAATGCAGAGCCGACCAGCCCGTTTTTTTTCAGGGTTGGTTTGTTTGTGTCCCCGCCGGATTTGGATTAAATAACAAATGCGAATTAGGGGTTATGATTTTTTACAGCTGATAATCAGGAGTTTAAATCATGGTGATTTATTAAAATCACCATGATTTAGTCCTTGAGAAAACTGAAAGCCAAGCAGTAATTTCAATCCCTAATGCACATAAAAAGTGAATAACAATCTGGCATCGTGTGCCACGCTATTTTTCATTGGATAACTTGCGGCCCAATCCGCTTTTCATAGGTTTGCCTTCTTTTAAAGACCCGGTGCTCAAATTCTGCCTGCAATAATTATAAGAATAAAATTTACACCCCCGCCAAAATCCATCGAAGCTATCATTGAAATTATGAAGGAATTGATCAAGGACAACAGAACTTATTTTATCTGCCTGTTGAGTTTTGCCGTTCTCGGCGGAGTGTATCTTTTTTATTTGCAAAAAGGCGATGACATCCTTTTTTTCAATGCCTATCGCAAGACCCTCGCCAATTATTGCTTTCGCTTTGCTACAAAAATGGGAGAGCCGCCGGTTTACCTGCTATTCGGAATAGCTGGCCTGTTTTACAAATTCAGGTATTCGTTGCTGATTGCCTTGACCGGCTTTGTCGTATTGGGGGTCAGCTTTGGCTTAAAAACGTTTTTCGCAATGGATCGCCCAGTCGCATTTTTCGATAAACTGAAACGCATCGCAGAAGTGACATTGGTAGAAGGTGTGGACATACACTCCGGCCCCACAAGTTTTCCATCCGGCCACACCATGTCCGCCTTTGCGATTTACAGCCTGTTGATTTTCTTGTTGCCCAAAAAGACAGTCATTGCCGTTTCCCTCTTTCTAACGGCATTATTGGTGGGCATTTCCAGGGTGTTCCTGGTCCAGCATTTTTGGGAGGATGTGTATGCCGGCGCCTTGATCGGGTCAGCCCTGGCCATCGTCATTTATCTAGTGCAAGCTCAATTCAAGGAGCAACCAGCCAGATGGTTTGACAGGCCGGTTTTTACGGCGGGGAAAAAGGGCAATGCTGCATGAAGCGGCCCAAAGCGACCGCTTATATCACTTCTCTTTCAAATTCCCATTTTTTTCCGAATCCGCTCAGGTACGGCGTCCTTGTGTACCATGATGGCTACAGTTTTTAAACGGAAATAAGGCTCCGACATGTAAACATAGCCCTGGTATGGGCTGATTTCGCCCCAGGAGTTTTTGGTGTAAAAATAACGTGTTCCCTGCTGATCCACAGCGGTGCCGGTGATGTGCATCAGGTGGTCGTCGGTGGTACTGTAGCTGATGAATGCTTCCTGCCGGAGTTCTTGTGTCGTTGCCACTTCTTCCCCAGGCTTGGTGTACCGGTCTTCCCTTGTTTCATCGGTTGGCAAAATAGCAATCCCCTTCCCTGCGGAAAAGCCTTTTTCGCTAACATCCCCATCCCAGGCGACACTGTATCCTTTGGAAATAGCGTACGACGTTATGTCCACCAAATCGCCTATCGGCACATTATAATAAGAGCCATTCGACCAATTGTCGGGGATCTCCAGGACGAAAGATTGATAAAACGGATGGTGCGTAAAGGAAGTAAAGGTCAAGTAAGCTGATGGGTCAATGCCGAGTGATGCTGCAAAAGTGTGCGGGGTATATTCCTTTTTTTCGTACACGAACTTTTGGGGCACCGGCCCCATATAGGCATCCATAACCCCCGACACGGCAGCCGCCCATTTGGGTGTCAGGTTTTTACTTTTTGCAAGGGCATCCAGCATTCCTTGCAGGGCATTTTCCATTTCTGTATGATCATAGACGTAATCGCCCGGCAACTTCCCTGAATAGACCGACTCAGGCACGGCACCTCCTTCGGTGAAGGCGTGCATGACATCATGTGACAGGCCGCCCTGGCTGAACTGCGCCTTTCCCTGCCTCAACAAAAAATTCTGTGCCTTGTCCTGGTAAATCTGGCGGACGAAATACATTTCAGACAAGTCGTATTCTGTCTTGCCCATGCGTATCAGCTCTGATTCCAGGAAGGAAGACGTGGCAAAGCTCCAACAGGTGCCAGTATTTTGCTGGTTTTTAATAGAGGTGCAATTGCAGTCGCTGGTCATGGTAAATTGATATTGCGCAAATACCGGCGAAAGCGATGCAAGGAAAAACAACGTGAAAATGAAATGCTTGATCATGGTCGAAAATTGAAAAAGTTTAGGTGGTTACAAATCAGCGTATATCATGGATCGATCCATCAATTTTGGCAGCGGTGCCGGACTACTGATCTTTATTTCTGCCATCCGGCGGCCTGCTTTGGTACAATCGAGCAGGTTGTGCCCATCGAGCCAAGCCGTCAGGAAACCCGACCAGAAAGCATCTCCAGCCCCGGTCGTGTCCTTTACGTCAATTTTTCGGGCTTGCAGGAAATGGGATTCTTCAGCAGAAGCCGTAAAGGAACCTTCCCCGCCCATCGTCACACATACAATATTGGCACCCAAGTCCAGAAAATGCGCAGCTACCTCTTTAGGATCTTCCAAAGGCGAGCCATACAGCCGCTCCCAATCCACCTCACTGACCTTCACGATGGCCCCGAGGTTGCAGTATTCGTCCACTATATTTTGGGCCTCCGTCTGATTGGGCCAGATTTTCTTTGCATAATTCGCATCTATACTCACCTGGCAGCCCCTGGCAGCGGCTTTTTTTGCAGCCCGCAGGATGGTCTTTTGGGCGGGCCTTCGGCTCAAAGCAAAACAAGTGGTGTGGAACAGGGAGCAATCGCGCAGCAGGTTGGTTGGCAGTTGCGACTTTTTAATCAGGCAGTCAGCGCCCCGGTAGGCTTCAAAATTGGCGACGTATTGTGATTTTGTCACCAAAACGAGCGTGGTAGGCTCATCCACATTGACCAGGTGGGTGCAGTCCACCCCATGGCTTTCCACCAACTTTTTCATAAACCTGCCCATGTCGTCGTTACCAACGCTGGCCACCAGTTTGGCGCGGTTGCCAAGGCGGGCCATGTTCATGCAAAGGTTGGCAGGGCTTCCGCCCTGGATAGGTTCAAAATTGCTGACCTCGTCGAACGTACTGGCATAGTCCCTGCTGATGAGATCTACCAGCAACTCGCCGGCACATAGGATGTCAATTGGCCTTTCCCTTCTTTTAGACATATAAAGTAAAAATGTAGTTTTACGTTTTGGCTCAATAAATTACTGGAAGTTTGAAAACCTTGACTTATAGGTTTTCCAAAAAATCCAATCAATAAAGGGCGCCAAAATACTCAAAACAAATGAGCTACCACCGATCTTCCCTGGTTGAAAAACAAAAGCACGATCATTACGATCTGCTGGTAATTGGCGGAGGCATAACTGGTGCTGGCATAGCCCTGGATGCAGCCGCCCGCGGCATGAAGGTGGCCCTGGTTGAAAAAGGTGATTTTGCCAGCGGCACCAGCAGCAAATCCACCAAACTGATACACGGCGGCCTGCGGTATTTAAAGCAATTCGAGATAGGGTTGGTCTGGCATGTTGGCAGGGAAAGGGCTTTGGTTCACCAACTTGCCCCGCACCTGGTAGTGCCCGAAAAAATGTTGCTGCCTATAATCAAAGGTGGGACGTTCGGGAAAACTGCCACTGCTATCGGCTTGAAAGTGTACGACTTCCTGGCAGGCGTGAAAGGGAAAGACAGGCGGCTGATGCTGAGCAGCGACCAGGTCCGACAAGAAGAACCGATGATCCGTAGCAACGAGCTTTTGGGCGGGGGTATTTATGCAGAATACCGCACCGACGACGCCCGCCTCACCATTGAAATTATCAAAACAGCCATCCGTAAAGGGGCAACCTGTTCCAATTACGTAGCCGTTAAAAATTTCAACTATCACAAGGGCAAAATAGCGGGTGCGCAATGTGTGGATGTACTTTCCGGGGCAGCATTCAATCTCACGGCGGATTGCGTGGTCAGCGCTGCCGGGCCTTGGGTCGATCAGTTGCGTGAGCGGGACAACTCATTGAAAGGTAAACGGTTGTTCCTTTCCAAAGGTGTACATATCGTGGTGGCCCACGAACGGCTACCCCTCAAAAATTCCATTTATTTCGATGTGCCGGGCGGCAGGATGCTGTTCGCAATCCCCCGCCAAAGGGCTACATACATCGGCACTACCGATACCCCGTATGATGGCGACTCAGACCATGTGTTTGCCAACCGGGAGGATGTGGAATACCTCCTGGCCGGTGCCAATGGTATGTTCCCCTCCGCACATCTCAGCGAAAGAGATGTAGAAAGTACCTGGGCCGGTTTACGCCCCTTGATTTTTGAGGAAGGCAAACCAGCCGGGGAAATGTCGAGAAAGGACGAAATTTTCGTCTCAGCGTCGGGCCTTATTTCCATAGCAGGCGGAAAACTGACCGGATACCGCCGAATGGCTGAGCGGGTGGTGGACATGGTGGCCAAAAAGTTTCAACAAGAAAAAAGCAAAACGTTTAAGCCCTGCCAAACAAGGAACATCCCCCTGGCAGTCATGCCTTTCAGGAACCACCAGGAAGCTGTTGAATACCAGCATTTTATCAAAGAAAAAATAAAGCAGTTAGGGCTTCCGCCCCATTATCCTGCTTATTTGGTGGAAAACTACGGTAAAGAGGCCCTGACTATCGCTGATCATGCAGTAGTGAAGGAACATCAAACTGACAGCGAACTGGCCATCCTTAAATGCGAACTTGAATATTGCCTGGAGCAGGAACTGGTGATGAAACCAGCCGACTTTTTCGAGCGCCGCACGGGGCGCCTGTATTTCAATTACCCCAGTATCGAACCATACCTGAACGATTTGCTGGCCATTTTTCAAAAAAAACATGGCTGGGATCAAAAAACCACAACTGCTGAAAAAGATGCTTTTTTGTTATTGATGAAGGCCTCAAAGAATTTTGAAATTTAGGATGGAAGGAACAATAAAATGTCTGTCTTATTTTTATTAAAACCTTTTCTCCAAAAGGTCTGCGCAAGTAGCGTCGGCTTTAGCCGGCGATGGCCCATATTTTTGTGAAGCACTCGAATGATTTCCCGTAAGCTGTCTATTTTAAATGGCTCCTCTCTATGTACCCGCTCCACTTTTGTAACTTTGCCAAACAAATTTTTTCTATGAAAACCAGACCGCTCATTTTAGTGACCAATGACGACGGGATTGCTGCCCCAGGCATGAAAGCTTTGGTGGAAGTGGCCAAAACACTGGGAGAAGTTGTTGTTGTGGCACCCGATTCGCCACAGTCGGGCCAGGGCCATGCCATCACCATCAACGCCATTCTCCGCTTGAAGAAAGTGGACATATTTAAGGACATCGAGGCCTACGAATGCAGCGGGACACCGGTTGACTGCGTGAAGCTGGCCAAGCACAAAGTGCTGCACGACAGGCAGGTAGACCTCTGCGTCTCCGGCGTCAATCATGGCTCCAATGCTTCTATCAACATCCTTTACTCCGGCACCATGTCGGCAGCCATGGAAGCCTCCCTGGAGGGTATCAAGTCCATCGGGTTTTCCCTGCTCGACTACTCGTGGGATGCTGACTTTGATTCGTGCAAGCCCTTTCTGAAAGAGTTGATGGTGTTTGTACTCGAACATGGGATGGAACATTGTAAGTTACTGAATGTCAACATCCCCAAGCTGAAAACCGAGGAGTTGAAGGGCTTTCGGATTTGCCGCCAGGCCGAGGCACGGTGGATAGAACGGTATGTCGAATCCATTGACCCACGGGGACAGAAATACTATTGGCTGACCGGAGAATTCACCAATGACGATAAGGGCGACGATACCGATGTTTGGGCTTTGGAAAATGGTTACATCTCCGTTGTTCCTTCTGGCCACGATTTGACCCGCTACGAAGCCATTGAAAGTTTTAAAGCGCTGGAATCGGAGGTCGCCGTTTGATGCAAGCCCGGCTAACCTGTTTGTGATTCGGTAAAAACCAGTAAAATGCTCGAAAAAAATTCCCTCCCGTTAGGCTTGTTCCTTGGGATTCTGCTGCCCATAGTCGGTTTTGCAGTGTTGTATGGCCTTTATGAAACCCTCGACAGTTTGGGTTGGGTGAGCGATGTGGGCTTCCGGCCAAAATTCAGGGAACGTACCATCGGCATCCTTGCCATAGCCCTCAATGTATTCCTCCTAAATTATTATCAGAAATTGCGGTTTACCCAATCCATCCGGGGCATAGTGGTGATGACAATCCTTTGGGTCGTGCTTTGGATGGTCTTGTTTGGGAAGTATGTGCTCTGAAAATTCAGCTTGTATTCAAGTGTTTGGTTTTTTGGCAAACAAGGGAACCCTGGTAGCAATCACATGGCGCTATAGCCCAGTTTTTCTTCAAGTTCCCAACTCAACCCCGGCAGGTTTTGCCTTTCTATCAAAAAGCTCGTAAGCGAAGCTATTTCTTTGAAAATGTAGTGCTTGTCCAGGGCGCCTTTCAAGTAATCTTTTCCAGTGGAACCGCCCGTCCCTGTCCTCATTCCAATCATGCGGTGTACCATGCTCATGTGGCGGTAGCGCCAGGTAGAAAGCTGTTCGTCTATTTCCAGCAACAGGCTGAGCAGTTGAAAGGGCAACTGGAGTACCGGGTATCCCCGGTATAGCTTGATAAAGAGGGCAGCCCGGCAGGCCTTTGGGCTCAACCTCCTTGCCTCATCTTCCCCTTTTCCAAAAAATACCTGCTCGAAGGCCTTATAGTTGTAGCGTTCGTTGTCCATCAGGCTGTTCTGGTACAGGAAGGCATAGTCGCTCCAAAAGGGATGGATGCCGGGCCGGGCCGGTGCGATGGTATGGTATTTTTTCCAATTATTGTCGTGGTCAAAAAAAGGCATCCGCTCCAGCCAGGCGTTCACCAGGTCGAGCAGGGAGGGTTTTTCTTCATGGGTCTTAATCAGGGAAATTTGTTCCTGGCGCAGTTGAGAAATGTAGTACTCCTGTCCGAACCGCTCCGTGTAGCGCAGGCCCAGACGGGCTTCTGCCAACTTGAACTGCCAGCTTTGAAACCCAGAGGCAGGGCGCAGGAAATTCCTGAAATCCAGAAAATCCATCGGCGTCATGGTCTCCATAATATCAATTTGGTGGACTGCAACTTTCAGGATGGTGGCCACCCTGTTCATTCGGTGGACTACGGTTTGAAGATCGGGCGAGTTGTCGTTGATGGACGGTTTGCCCATGATTTCCGCTATCGATTCTATTTCGTATAAAACCTGTTTGAACCACAACTCGTAAGCCTGGTGGATGATGATAAAGAGCATCTCGTCGTGGGCATGGGCATTGTGCAGGTCACTTTCAAGGGTCTGCGAATGGAGGATTTTATCCAATTGCAAATAGTCGGAATAGTGTACTTCTTTGGCTGGCATAAAAACTTGGCTTTACTTTGGCGAATTTTTCAGGCCAAATGTAAACGATAATCTTTCAAAAACTGAATAGTATGCACAAAGTCACCCCGTCCCCAATTTGGCAACCTGATACCGAACGGACATGAAGTATTTCATCATTTCCGGCGAAGCCTCTGGCGACCTGCATGGTTCAAGCCTGGTCAGGGCCTTGGCGAAAGAAGACCCCCAGGCCTCCATCCAATGTTGGGGTGGCGACCTCATGGCAGCAGCGGGGGCCAGGGTGCTGAAACATTACCGGGAACTGGCCTTCATGGGTTTTTCGGAAGTATTGAAAAACCTGGGCACCATCCTTCAAAACTTCAAGATCTGCAAGCGTGAAATCCTTGCATTCCAACCCGATGTACTTATTTTAATCGATTATCCGGGCTTCAACCTCCGCATGGCGCAATGGGCCAAAAAGGCCGGCATCCGGGTGTTCTACTACATCTCCCCACAGCTTTGGGCCTGGAAGTCCGGGCGGGTAAAAATTATCCGGCGCTGCGTGGATCGGATGTTTGTCATCCTGCCGTTTGAAAAAGCTTTTTATGAAAAATACGGCGTAGAAGTTGACTTTCCCGGCCATCCTTTGCTGGATGTGGTACACGCCCAAACATTTGATCTAGATTTTTTTGCAAAAAACGGGCTTGATCTGAATTACCCCGTCATCGCCCTGCTCCCTGGCAGCCGCCGGCAGGAAATCAGGACCATGCTGGGTACCATGCTTGAAATGCCCGCCTATTTTCCTGCCTGCCAATTCGTAATTGCCGGAGCCCCTTCTATTGAGCAGGCTTTTTATGCACCATTTCTGGAAAAACATAAAAATGTGGCGCTGCTTGAAAACAAAACGTACCCGTTACTCCAACATGCCCATGCTGCTTTGGTGACATCCGGCACGGCCACGCTCGAAACGGCCCTTTTCAATGTACCGCAGGTGGTTTGCTACAAAGGCAACCAACTCTCCTTCCTGCTGGCCAAACAACTGGTAAACAAAGACTTGCAATACATTGCCATGCCAAACCTTGTAGCAGGCAAAGCTTTGGTAAAAGAGCTTTTGCAGGATGATTTTAATGTTGAAAACTTAAAAACGGCACTGGGTGAAATCCTGGCAGGCAAGAGGAGGGAGGAGATGTTGGAGGGATACAAATTATTGCAGGAAAAACTTGGCCAGGGCGGTGCTTCTGCCCTTACGGCCAAATGGATGGTGGAAAGATTAAAGGGTGCATAAGTTATACTGTACGCTGATGGCTTTTGGCCTTTGGCAGTTGGCAAAAGCCAATGGCCAACTGCCAACAGCTAATAGCAAACCGACAAAACCATCCGTGTTTTAATATAAATTGCCTCACTGGCCTATCTCCAGCCTCAAGGGTTCCGAATGGTAATATCCCCAAAAGAGATTTTGATGGAAATGTTGGAGGATCCGATTTTGGAGGAGAAAATCGCCTTTTTCAACTGGTCTGTATTTTCCAAAAAGTTGAATTTCAAATCATTGGGCACGGAAATGTTGCCATAGTGGGCCGTCAGGGAATAGCCGTAAAAATTGGGCTTGGGGTCGAAGAAATAAACGTCGGACTTTTCGGCATCTATGTTCATGGTCAGCAATTCGGGGCTGGGGTTGGTGAAAAATTTCAGCACGCCATACTGGGCGTTGATGTTCCAGTTGCCTTTTATTTCATGGAGGGTGATGTCAGAGCGGCGGGCATTGATGCTCACCAGCCCGTCAATCCGGTTGCCTTCAATATCGCCGAATCGGGTGTTGATGCCGATCTGCCCCCGCAGGTTGTCGAGGTTGATTTTTGAAAACTCGCTTTGTATGCGCAGGGCATTGGTCAGGTTGCTCACATTGGTAAGGCCAAAATTGTTTTTTAAATAAACGGGGCAATCCGCCGGCAGTGTGATTGTGTAAATAGCCTTCAGGTCGGAAGTTGGTTTCTGGGCGTCTTTTGAAACATAATTTCTGAAATAGAGCTTGTCGCCATGTTGTTCATTGGTGTATTTCATCTTGGCGAGGTCTGCCTCTGCAATTTTGCGATCAGGGTGTTTTGAAACGAGTTCCACCAGCACTTTGACCTCATTGCGGTTCCAGGTTTCTACCAATATTTCCGCTTTTTCCCCTTCAATATTTACCTCGTTCCCGTTTTTGTAAGGGAAGGTTTTCTCAATCGTCTTTGTGACGACCTGGAGGGGCGTTTGCGAAAAAATAACTTGCCCAATAAGCAGGCAAAACGCACTCAGCGAAAACTTTAGGGATGTATTCATGACGTTAATGGTTGACGGTTTTCGGTTTGGGGTTCATTGTTCATGGTTGAGGATGCTCAAATCAACATGACCATCATCTTTTTGAGCAGGTCTGTCCGCTCCAGTTCAATTTCTTTTATTTGGGTCACCAGGCTGGCGTTGGCCCCATAGTCGCCGACGGCTTCTTTCAGGGAGTTTTTTGCCAGTGTCAGTTCTTCCAGTTCCGAGCGCAATTGCTGGAAAGCCGGTTGTTCGCAGATGTACTTTTTGGCTTCGCAAATTTCGAGGAACTGGACAAAGGCGTCCTCGTCTTCGTCCCAATCCTGCGCTGCCAGCAGGGGATCCAGGTTTTCAACAGCATAGGAAATCGAATAGCCTTTTTCCCCTTCCGGCTTCGCTTTCCATTGGAAAAAAGCGAACACAATCAGGGCAAAGGAAGCCGCCAATGCCATTGCTTTTTTCCAGCTTATCCGCACTACCCTGCCCTTCTCGGCAGGCTGTGCATCAAGCTGTTCTGCGATGCCGGCCCACAACCGGGCTGGGGGTTCATGCACGGGCAATGACCGTATGGCATCTTTGGGAATCAGGTCATCCTGCCCTTTCAGTTTGTGTTGGATTCGATCCCATAGTTCATCTTCCGGCTCGTGGTCCGGCAAGGAGGAAAGGGCTTCAATCAATGTTTTTTTGTTGTGCTCTTCCATGATGGTTGATTAATAGCCGTTTTTTTTCAACATTTCCCGCAGGCGCTTTTTGGAGTAAAACAACTGCGATTTGGAAGTGCCCTCGGAAATCCCCAACATCTCTGCTACTTCCTTGTGCCCATAACCTTCTACCTCGATGAGCACAAATACCGTCCTGTACCCTTCCGGCAAGGAGAGGATAGCTTTTTCGAGGTATTCTGCGTCCAGGTAGTGGCCCCAATCCAGGTGGTTCTTGGGATTTACATTTTCTATGTCTTCAAAGAAAATTTTGTCTTTTCGCAGGTAAGAGTAGGCTGTGCGTATGACAATGGTCTTGATCCAGGCTCCCAGGGTAGATTCGCCCCGGAAGGAGGGAAGGCCCCGGAACACTTTTACAAAAGCATCCTGCAAAACGTCGTTGGCCGACTCAAAATCCCCCGTGATCCGGTAGGCAAGCGTGTACATGGCTTTCTTGTATTTGTCGTACAAGTCTTTTTGTGCCACCCTGTCATTTTTCAAGCAGGACTGGACGAGTTCCGTTTCGGTCATTCCGATGTGGGTAGTCATTAATGTTTTCGATTTCGAAGTGACAAATGTAAGGTGCTGATAACAAAGGGGCTGGTTGTATGGGCGGTTTAAGTCCACCTTAAAAAGAAGAAAGGAGAAAGGGCTGGTTGGCCGCTTTCCCCTCTATCGGTTCGGGATCATTATTTTTACTAAAAAATAAACTCGGCTATCAAGGAATTTGACAATGCAAATTTACCTACCCTAAAAATAGAACCCAGCCGAGAATACCCAACGGGATGGGTTTTGAGAAAACCTGATTTCTTCGTTTCCAATACGCATGTGGTCGGCCGCTTTGGTAAAATTGCCCTCATAGCGCACCCCGACAGTGAGCTTCCAGATATCCAGCCCTGCGCCGGCCTGATAACCCAAAGTGAAATTGCTGAACTTCTGGGAGTAGCCGCCTACCTCGTCCAGTTCTGTTTGGCTGGCGATGTGCAGGTGCCCGACCGGACCTGTTTCCAGGTGGAGCGGCCCCAGTTGGTAGCCAATCATAAAGGGAAGGTCGAGGTTTTGGTAGCGCTCTTTCAGGGCCTTGTTGAAAAGCCCGTCCGAGACGTCGTTCACGGTGTAGTCCACCGAGTTGGAGTTAAGCAGGGCCTCTGGCTGCAGGTAAAAATGGTCGGAGACAAAGCCCTTCAGCATCAAGCCGAAATGCACCCCGTAGTTGGCATCTTTAATGGCAATGCTCAAGCCCTGGGCGCTGACGGTCTCCCTGTCGAGTTGGTCGGTGCTGAACCCTGCCTTGATGCCAAATTTTACTTGAGAAAAGGCGGATAAAGAAAAGAGCACGAGGACAAATGATAATACGAGTGATTTCTTCATGGTATTAAGTTTTTAGTTGAGGTGGCTATAACGCTGTTTTATTCCTGTTTTAGTATTCTGCACGAACATGAAGAAAATCTTTTAACCCCGAATTAACCGATATTAGCACTTCATTAATCTGCCTTGGAACTATCCCTGTTTAGTTCAAATTAGGTTACATTTGCCGACTGGCTAACCATCGAAATCATGGAAATCAAAGAATCAAAATACATCGGCAGCTTTCCCGGCATCTCCAAATGCCCAACGCCCAGGTTGCCGGAGTTTGCCTTTATCGGCAGGTCCAATGTGGGCAAGTCGTCCCTCATCAACATGCTCACCGGCAAAAAAGACCTGGCCCATGTTTCCAAAAAACCTGGAAAAACGGAGGCCATCAATTTTTACCTGATAGATGACACCTGGTATTTGATTGACCTGCCAGGCTATGGTTATGCGGCCCGTTCAAAATCCATCCGCAAAAAGTTCGGGGCCATGATCATGGAATACCTCTCCGAGCGTCCCACCCTGCAATGCGCCGTCGTTTTAATTGACGCCAACGTACCCCCGCAAAAACGGGACATTGAATTTATCAATTGGCTGGGCGAAAACCTTATACCGTTTGTCATTGCCTATACCAAAACCGATAAGCTGAGCAACAGCAAGGTGGATCTCCAGATTGAGAATATCAGGAATACCCTGCTGGAAGAATGGGCCGAACTGCCAGAGCAATTCATCACATCGGCGGTCAGGAAAACAGGTAAGGATGAAATACTCAGCTTTATTGAAAGCACCAACAAGGCAGTTGTTGGTTGACCAGGATTTCGGGAAATTAGAAATTATCGTTGATAATCAAGTACTCCGAAGCTCCTGCTTCGGAGCTACCTCAACCAATCAAAACAGATTTCCGTGATGGGCTTAGCCCTTTTCAAGATGATAAAAATTGGACAGGATTTTTAAATCTGTGAGCTAATCAGCAACAACAAAAACAGCAATGAGCGAAGGTTCGAGAGTATATAGGCACGTGATACCGGAGATTGAGCATTGGCCAATCTATAAGCTATTGGCGGACAGGAAGAATTTCGTGGAGGAAATTGAAGAGTTTACTTTCCAGCGCTTGTTAAAGCTCCACGAAAATGACCTGCAGGATATTATCGCCAAAACCATTTACCTGGAAAGGATTCGGATTAAAGAAGAACCCTGGAAGGTCGATCCGCCCAACGAGCGGATGTTTTGGAAAAAAATGAGCAAGCGCCTGCTCGGAAAAACGCCTATGCCGGAGGGCGATGAGCAAAAAGCTGCCGCCGAAGCGGTATTGCGCACTATCATCCACCGCTACGCCGAAGAAATTGTCGGCACTTTCAGCATCCCTACCTTTTTATTTGCCCGCAAGTTCCTCACCGTCTTTTTCAACCGGCTGCTCAACACGGCGGCAGGCAGGAACATGAAGCGCATTTTTGGCACCAAATACAAGGTGTACGAACGGCTGCTCACCCGCGGCGAAATCGAGAAGCTGCGCAATCTGATGACCAAAGGTACCGTCATCGTCGTGCCGACCCACTCCAGCAACCTCGACTCCATCCTCATCGGCTATGCGATGGACACCATCCTGGGGATGCCTTCCTTCTCCTACGGGGCAGGATTGAACCTCTACAATACCGGCTACACAGCCTACTTCATGAACCGCCTCGGTGCCTACCGGGTGGATCGCCGCAAGAAAAACCCGATCTATCTCGAAACGCTGAAAACCATGTCCAACCTCTCCATCCAGCGGGGTACCAACACGATTTTTTTTCCTGGCGGAACGAGGAGCAGATCGGGTGCCCTGGAAGACAAACTGAAAATGGGCCTGTTGGGTACCGCCCTCGAAGCGCAACGGGTGAACTTTCAAAAAGGAACGGACGAAAAAGTGTTCATCGTGCCGCTCATCGTCAGCTACCACGTGGTGTTGGAGGCCAAATACCTCATCGAGCAATACCTCCGCTACATCGGCAAGGAACGCTACATGAAAGCCAGGGACGAGTTTTACAGTCTTCGGAAACTGTTCAAATTCGGCTGGAAATTTTTCTCCCAGCCCTCCGAAATCACACTTTCTTTTGGAAAACCGCTGGACATCATGGGAAACTTCGTGAACGAAGAGGGAATCAGTACCGACCGCTTCGGCAACCAGGTAGAAGTCAAAGAATATTTCATGACAGAAGGCGCTGTGACAGAAGACCTCCAACGGGAAATGGAATACACCAAAATGCTGGCCGACCGGATCGTGGAGCGCTATTTCAAAGAGAATATTGTGCTGTCCAGCCATGTAGTGGCTTATGCTGCCTTCAATATTTTAAAAAACCAAAATCCCCGCCTCGACCTGTTCGGGGTGCTGCGGCTTCCCACCGATGACTATATTTTCCCGATGGCCCTCATGCAGAATGTAGTAGGCAGTATTCGGGAACGATTGCTGGAGATGAACAAAAACGGGAAGATCAAACTGTCGAAACAGATTTTCCACGAAGTGGACAAGCTGATAGAAGATGGGGTCAGGAACCTGGGGGTTTATCATGTGGAGAAGCCCCTGGTGATGAACAAAAAAGGCCAACTGGTCAGCGAGGATTTCAAATTGCTTTATTTCTACCACAATAGGTTGGACAACTATGGGCTGGAAAAAGCGATAATCTGGGAGAAAGTGCCGGAAAAGGAAAAACTGGAGATGGAAGTGGCTTAATGGTGGGCGTTGGGGTCTGTGTATTTATGCTCCTCACTTATAGGGTTTGAGCATACCGTATTTTTTGTTGAGATGGTTGAGGAATAAACCGTCTCAACCCTGCTGCTCATTTGCACAATACCTATTGGCGTCGAATATATCCCCTACCTGCCTTATTTCAGAAACCGCCGCATCTTCGACGGAGGCTTCAGCAGTTTGGAAATGCTCACCGCCAGCCCCACTATCTCCTGGATATTCTCCGTTTCCACGATCACCGTTTTTTTCATGATGAAATCCAGGAAATGCCTGGCATCGCCCGTATCGAACTGCATGGAATATTCAAAATAAAAGCCCAGGTCTTCAATGGGCATACAGTGGCAGAACACGTATTTTTCCTTCCAAATATCGAAATATACAATGAACCTTGGCCGTGGGAAGACATTGCTGAAACAGTTCAAAAAGAGCGGCGATTCCAGGAAGCGCTCGTCGCCATAGCCAAAAATATTGGCCTCATAGGCAGGATAATAAAGTATCTGGCACATGATGTCGTGCTGGGTAAGCGCCCAGCCGGTGTCCATCAGCTTTTGGCTTAAAAACTGGATGGGGACATCCTGCTGGGAAAATTTGGTCAATGGCAGCCAGGCATGTTGTTTAAGATTGAAATATTGCACCTCTTCCTCCTTTCCAATTCGTGTTTTGTAGTCAAACCTTGGAAATCCCGGCACGATATAACCAGGGTAGTAATATTTGAAGCCCAATTCCTGGCCATACTGTATTTCCCTAAGCATGGTGTAAAAACCCAAACTGAATTTTTCGTAGGCGGGGTCGTAAACTCCTTTTATGCTCGCCAGGCTGTGTTTTCCCAAATCAAAAAAGCTATAGGCAACCAGCTTGTGGCCGTGGTAAATGGCAATTTCGTAGGTGGCAAAAATGTTGAAGTCGAAATTGTCCTGAAGGCAGATTTTCAGCGTGGGCGACAGCCTGCCGTTGAAGTTGTTTTTGTACACCTGGAAAAGGGCCTCCTTCTCGTCGTCGAGTTGCGCAGGGCGCACGCAGGTGCGGAACAGTTGTTCATTGCGACCCATCAATTTCCGCAGGCGCTTCCTGAATGCGTAGCCATCAAGCGGTAGCCTGGTCCAGATGGGTGAAAACAGTTTTTCCTCAAAAAAAAGAAAATGACAGGTAAAAATGGACTGGCCCATGCGGTACCAGGCATTTTCCAGGTAGTTGTCCAGTTCTTCCCCGGAGACGGACGAGGGGAAATGTTTTTCAGTAAACATGCAGGAGTTTGTTGTTCTGTAAAGGCGGATGTATTTTTGGGCGCACCAATTATTTGACGAAAAAATCTATTTTTTATGAAAGCGCAAAAAATTTACGGTTTCTTTTTTCTGCTGGCACTGCCATTCCTTGCAAATGCGCAGGAGGCCCAGCGCAGCCTTTCTCCGGAACAATTGCTCGAACTGCAAAAGGGCGGGCTGGCCAGCTTTGATGAATACCTGTTTCGTTTTGGGGCAGCCCGTGAAGATGGTGACCTGAAAAGCATGGAAAAGCTGCGCAAAGAACTGGTGAAAATAATGCAACGTGACATTCACGAAGTGCAAACCGCTCATAAGCAAGCCCAGGACAAAACTGACCTTGCAGCCATGTTGGAAACGGCCTCAACAGGCGATCTTGCCCAGGCACCTGAAAAAGTTGAAAAAGCTTTTCAGCAGTTTAAAACCTGGAAGGAAGAAAATCTTTCCCTGACAGAAAAGGAGTTGAAGCAAAAGGATTAAGCGATTGAAAAGCCGCTACCAACAGACACTTGATTACCTCTTTGCCCAGTTGCCCATGTTCCACCGCATCGGGCCGGCAGCCTTTAAAAAGGATTTGGGCAACACGCTTGCTTTCTGCGCCCACCTCGGCGATCCTCACCTGAAGTTCCCTTCCGTACATATCGCCGGCACTAATGGCAAAGGCTCCGTGGCCCACATGCTCGCAGCCATCTTTACGGCCAGGGGCAAGAAGACCGGGCTTTATACCTCGCCACATTACAGGGATTTCCGGGAACGGATAAAAATTGACGGGCAGTTCATCCCCAAAAAAACGGTCATTGATTTTGTCGAAAAGCACCGTTCCTTTTCCGAAGAGTTGAAACCTTCCTTTTTCGAGTGGACGGTAGCACTGGCGTTCGATTATTTTGCCCATGAAAAAGTGGATATCGCCATCATCGAAACGGGCCTCGGCGGGCGGCTCGACTCTACAAACGTGATCACCCCACTCCTGAGCATTATCACTAATATCGGCTATGATCACATGGAATTGCTGGGCGACACCCTGCCGCTTATTGCTGGTGAAAAGGCAGGGATCATCAAACAAAACGTGCCGGTTGTCATCGGAGAAATGCACCCTGAAACGAGGTCGGTTTTCGGGCAAAAAGCCAAAGCGATGAACGCCCCTATCTTTTTTGCCGACCAATACTATCAAGTGGAATTGCTCGAAAAAATGGAAGAATTTTCTTTTTATAAAATATCGAAAGCAGGAAAAACCATTTTTGAAAAACTTGCCTTGCAGCACACCGCCGATTACCAACAGAAAAACCTGCCCGCCGTGCTGCAGGCCATGGAGATTTTGGATTCCCACCCCCCCTACCCTCCGCTGTCCCCTCATAGCCCTCCCGACCTTCAAACAGGATTGAAAGATTTGGTGAAATATGCCGGCTTCATCGGCCGGTGGTCCTTCATCAGCCGGCAGCCCCGCATCCTTTGTGACAGTGCCCACAACGAGGACGGCATCCGCCAGGCCATGCAAGGCTTGGAAAAACTGACCTACGATAAGCTCCATTTTGTGCTTGGCTTGGTCAGTGACAAATCGCCCGATAAGGTGTTGGCCCTGCTACCCCCTTCGGCCACTTATTATTTTGCAAAAGCCAATATCCCACGTGGCCTCGATGCGGGGAAGTTAAAAGAGAAAGCTGCCAGTTTTGGCTTGAATGGAAAAGCCTACAGTTCTGTCAGGAAGGCGCTGGCAGCCGCCAAACGGAAAGCCCGGCCTGGAGATTTGATCTACGTTGGCGGCAGCATTTTCGTTGTCGCCGAAGTGATTTGAGTATTTTCCCGTGGAAATACAATACTATTACCCTTCCTGCCATATCCCTCCGGCCTTTTTCTGGTAAAATATTTCACCTTGGCCATCCAAAAGGCCACCCAACGCCATGCTGATTTTCGTTGCTCAGCACGATTTATGGCACATGGCGGATAGGGGCCAACATACCAACTTAATTATTAAAACACTAGACCTATGTACGCTAAACAACTTACCACGGCCCTGTGGCTGGGTGGCCTGACCTTGTTTTGCCTTTTTCCCATGTATGCTCAGTCTTCGCTCAATGGAAAGGTGGTGGATAGCAAAAAACTCCCCCTGCCCGGTGCTTCCGTCCTCCTTTTGAACGCTGTGGATTCCAGCCTCGCCAACGGTGAGATCAGCGGGGAAGACGGCACCTTCCGCATAGGAAACATCAGCGGCGGGGCCTATCTGTTGAAGGTAACAATGGTCGGTTTCGAGGATTTTCAAACCGACACTTTTCAATTAGAAAATACAGGCAACCAAAGATGGCCAGATGTTATTTTACAGGAGTCAGCCGAACAACTGAAAGAAGTGCAGGTGCTGGCAAAGCGGCCACTTTACGAACAGAAAATAGATCGTATGATGATCAATGTGGCAGCCAGCAGCATCAACGCAGGTGGCAATGCCCTGGAAGTTTTACAACGATCGCCGGGCGTCATCGTGAACCGGCAATCCAACAGTATTTCGATGTCCGGCAAACAGGGCGTCATCATCATGGTCAACGGAAAAATCACCCCCTTGCCGCCGGATGCCATTATCGCCATGCTGGAAGGCATGCAGGCCGACAACATCGAACGCATCGAACTGATACACACGCCGCCCGCCAGTTTTGACGCCCAGGGCAGCGCCGGCATCATCAACATTGTGCTGAAACAAACGGCAGACGCAGGCCTAAACGGCGGCTATTCCATCAACGGCGGCTATGGCAAAAGGGAGAAATATGGCGCCAGCCTGAACCTGAACTTCCGAAAAGGGAAGATCAACCTGTTTGGGAATTACAGTTTGCAGTTCGACCACAACCCACAGGTTTTCACCAATTACAGGGGCATCCGAAAAGACGGGAATTTCATCGAGACCGATGGAAGCAGTGACCGCTCGCCCGACCTCTACAACCAGAACGGCCGTTTCGGGGCCGACTACCAACTGACGCCCAAGACGGTCATCGGGGTGGTGGGCACTTATTTCGACCGGTATTGGGACATGGAGGCGGAGACCGAAATTTTTCACCGTACCAACGGGTTGCAGGACAGCACTACCCGCATGTTTACTACCGAAATCAACCATTGGAATTCCCTGGCAGGCAATTTCAACGTGATGCACAAATTCAACGACAAGCAAAACCTCAGCTTCGATGCCGACTACATCTACTATAAGATACACAACCCCAGCGACTACAGCTATTTTACCGTGTTCGGCGACGGAAGCGCCGGAAAGGAACAACGACTACGGTTGAGCAAGGAAACGCCTATCAAGATTGCCGTGGCAAAATCCGACTACACGCAGACTTTTGGTGAAAACACCCAACTGGAAGCAGGTATCAAGGCGACCCAATCCACTTTCGACAACGACGTAAGGGTGGAAAACCTTCTCCAGGAAGTTTGGACTGCCGACTCGTTGTTCACTTCCCGTTTTATGCTGACGGAAGACATTGCTGCGGCCTATGGCACTGTTTCCTTTAAACTCAATGCAAAGACAGACCTGAAAATCGGCCTGAGATATGAATACACCAGTACCCATCTTGGTGCGGCAGGCGAACCAGCCGTTTACGACCGCCAATATGGCAGTTTCTTCCCCAGTGTTTTTTTACTTCGCAACATCAACGAAAACCAGAGCATCAACCTCTCCTACAGCCGCCGAATCTTCCGGCCCGGCTTTACACAGCTGGCCCCCTACCTCATATTTTATGATCCTTCCACGGTACAGGGGGGCAACCCCTCCCTTCAACCCGCTTTCGTACATGCCATCCGTACGGATTACCGCTATAAAATTTTCAACCTGACCCTGGAATACAACCTTGAAAAACAGAGCATCCGGGACCTGCCGCACGTGGACGTTGAGCAAAACAGTACCTTCCTGTACCCGGAAAACAATGGCAAGACCCACACGGCCTACGCTATGATCAACTTCCCGCTGCACCCCGCTAAATGGTGGGACATGCAAACGACGGCATTCATTGCCTACCAGAAATTCGACATGGAAATCGAAGGGGAGCGCCTGAAAATTCCCTCCAAGTTTATCGGATTGTTCAGCAGCCACAGCTTCAAATTGCCCAAGCAATTTTCCATCGAGCTTTCCGGCCAATATTTCACCGCCAACAATTCGGGGGTCACAAAATACAAGGACAACGGCCAGCTCAACTTCGGCATCCAAAAAGACCTTGGGGAGAGATGGGGCAAACTCAGCCTGAACGTCACTGACATCTTCACCACCAACAACTATTTTGGCACCACCGACCAGCCGGAACTGAATTTGTTGGTGAAAAGCTCGTACCAACAGGCCGAAAGGGTCTTTATGCTGACCTGGAGCAACCGGTTTGGCAACAAAAAACTAAAGGATGCAAGGCAGCGCTCCGGTGGGGCTGAAGAGGAACGGAGAAGGTTATAAGGTGGTTGTGTTCCCCAAAGCCGGTTTTTTACTTTTGAAAACCTTTGCGGGAAATAAAAATTGTCATTTTATTTTTCCATCGAGCCTCAATGCACAATTTTACAATCCTGCTGTTACCTTTGGGTTCCATCAAAAACCTACTTGTCTTATGCTTTTTGCGGTCGGAACCAAAGTCAAATTCCTACATACCGGCGACGAGGGAATCGTAAAGTCCCTTTTAGAAGGGGGCATGGTCAATGTGTACATCCAACAGTACGACATGGAAATCCCCGCCCATACTGACGACCTCATGCGTGCGGAGCGGAATTCGCCCAAGCCCGTGAAGGCCAAAATCGTGGAGGGGAAGAAAACGCCCCCGCCGCCAGAGCCACCGCCCGTCCCCATCGAAACACAGTACACCATCCTGAAAAGCTACGGCATTCAACTGGCGCTCGAACCCGTGTTCGATCAGGAGGGGCTGGTCGAAAAGTACAACATCTTCTTGCTCAACGACACCTCCTACGATGTGGTATATACCATAAAATTCCTGCTCAACTACAAGCGGCCTGAGAGTTGGAACGGAAAATTGAAATCGGTATCTTTTGTGAAACTCGGCGAAATGCTCTACGACGATCTGAACGAAGCGCCGGAATTCGAGGTGGAATGCAGTTGGATAACGACCGAAGGAGTTGGCGAGCCGATTTTTAAAGCGTTGAAAATAAAAGCCAAGTCCTTTTTCAACACCCAACGGACGGCCCCGTTCCTGAACAAGCCTGCCCACCTGTACCGGCTTTTTGAAAAACCCGAAAACCCCGCCGACGACAAGACCGAAGATTTAGGGGACTACACCAAGCGGCACTCTAAGCCTGGTTGGCAGCTAAACCCCTCCACCAAAATAGATCCGTACGATTCCGCCGCCCTGGCTGCTTTCGTTCCGGAGATTGACCTGCACATTGAAAAGCTGGCCGATGATTGGAAAAAGATGTCGAACGCAGAAATCCTGCGCATCCAGCTATCCCGCTTCGATGCCTATCTCAACGAGGCCATCCGGCTCGGTGTGCCGCAGGTATTCATCATCCACGGCGTAGGCCAGGGCAGGCTGCGTGACGAAATTGCTACCCGCCTGATGCAAAACCCTGATGTGCAGACCTTTAAGAACGAATACCACCACAAATATGGTTGGGGGGCAACAGAAGTGTTGTTGTAGGCAGCATTTGCTTTCCCCTTACTTCTGTGGCAAAAAGATCTCTGCCATCATGCACCGGGCGCTCCCGCCGCCGTACTTTTCGATGGTGGGAATTGGGCTGAACAGGATTTCAGTATGCGATTGAATCTTTGCTACCTGTTCGGGTGTCAATGACTGATAGGCCTGTTGTGACATTACGAGTAAGGTTCCGTCAGATGCGTTGCGCACCTGCAACATATTCCCTGCAAAAGCAGACATTTGTTCGAGTGAAATTTCGATGACGTCCTTTTGTGTTTCCTCAAATTTGTCCAGCAGCAGCTCCCTTTCCTCCTCGTCCCTTATTGTTTCCAGGCAAATCACCACAAAGGTTTCCCCCAGCGCCATCATCACATTGGTATGGTAAATCTCCTGCCCGTGGGCATCCAGGGCGTGGAAAGCCACTGGTTCGTAGCGTATTTGCTTGCAGAAGCGTTGCAACAATTCCGGGCTGGTGCGAGGGCTGAGGCAGGCATACACGAGGTGGTGCTGCCGGTCGAAGATCATGCTGCCCGTGCCTTCCAGGTACTGGTCAATGGACTCGAACTCTTCCAGTTGAACCTTCCGGTTGATGCGGAACTTTTGGCCGATCTGTTTCACAATACCCTCCTGCCTCTCCACCCGCCGGGCCGGGGCAAACATTGGGTAGGTGTAAACCGTGCCGTCTTCATGGAAGGTGATCCAGTTATTTGGGAACACTGCATCTGGCTTGGTGGGAAATGCAGAATCTTCCGCAACCACCACGTCCACGCCGTGGCTGCGCAATTTTTCCACAAAAGCATCGAATTCTGCAACTGCCTGCTGGCTGATTTCAGCTTTCCCCAAGGAACCATCGTTGGACTGAAAGGCATTGTTGGCGGCTGTTTCTTCATTGAAGCCAAAACTGGCCGGGCGCACCATGAGGAGGTGGGAAGTGGTTTGGGCGGATTGGTTGGACATGATGTTGGTGTTTTTTCTATTGCTTTTGGTATTTTGAAAACTCAGGCTTCGGACGATGCACTGTATTGCAGCATGGGCCGTGCAGGCCGCATATCCTGGCCAGTCATTTCGTCGGGCCACTTTTCAAGAGATTGTTCAAAAAACTGTGTCATTTTCTCACAAGTGATTGATTGTGAGAGTGTGTTTTTTTCAAAAACACACTTCTCTGAATAGTCTCCTTTTCAAATTTCAAAATAATATACCCCCGTTTTATCTTCAACAACAAAGGTAATCATGGGCGGCCAAAGTGCTTTTGGAAAATCCCTTGACCAATCAAAGTGCAAAGTTTTCAAGGCTTCCACCCTTGCGGGGTCTGCCGCTGCCAGGTTGTTCTTTTCATACGGGTCTGCTGCCAGGTGGTAGAGCAGGGTTTGCCCCCATTTATCGTCAAAAATAAGCTTCCAGCCATCCCGCAGCACAATGCGGGTTGCCGCTGCCTTCCAAAAGAGGGCCTCATGCGGGGCGTCTTTATTTACGCCAGATAGAAAAGGGAGCAGATCCACGCCGTCATAAGGCCTGTCAGTGGGCAAGGCGGCCCCTGCCGCCGCACAGGCCGTCGCAAAAATATCCAGTGAGGAAACGGGTTTTTCAAAAACAGCATGTTCTGGCAGCACCCCTTTCCATTTTACAAAAAACGGCACCCTTAAGCCCCCTTCGAACCCCGTGATTTTTCCGCCTTTCAGGGGGCCGTTGTCTGTGGTCAGGGTATAGGTGGCGCCACCGTTATCGCTCAGGAAAAAAATCAGGGTATTTTCTTCTATGCCCAACGACTTTACCCTGTCGTTTATCCTGCCCACCGCATCGTCGAGGGCAGCTATCATCGCTTGGTACACCCTTTTTACCGAGTCCTGCTGTTGGGGAAAGCGGTCGAAATATTCCTTTGGTGCCTGCAGGGGCGTGTGCGGCGCATTAAACGGTACATAGAGGAAAAAGGGATTGCCCCTGTTGCGTTCTATGAAACCGATAGCCTCATCGGCAATGCGCTGGGTCAGGTAGCCTTTTTCCTCAATGGGTTCGCCGTTTCGGTAGATAGCGCTCTTTCCATTTCGTTGGCTTTTCCAGATGTATTGATCCGTCCAGTCTTTTTTATTTTTCAGGTCAACAATGCCTGGCGAGCCTTCCGGGGCGTAGAGGGAATGGGAGGCATAGAAGCCATACTGGTAGTCGAAACCAAACTCAGCAGGGCGGGAAAATGTGGTGTTGCCAAGGTGCCATTTGCCGGTGATGGCGGTCTGGTAGCCTGCCTTTTTGAGCATTTCGGCCAGGGTGATTTCAGCGGGCGGCAGGCCTTGCTTCGCAATGTTGTCAGGCCCGGGCACTGCGTCCATGTTTTGTACGATCCAGGGTTTTGTTTTGACAAAAAGGCGGGTTCCGTAATATTCCAGTTTATTGCGGAGATAGCGGTCGTGTTCCTGGTTTTCAAAACCAAAGCGCTGCTGGTAGCGCCCGGTGAGCAGGCCGGCACGGGAGGGTGCGCAAACAGCGGACGAGACATAACCCTGGCTGCAAACGACGCCTTCCCTGGCAATGGCATCTATATGTGGGGTCTGTATTTCGGCATTGCCATTCAGCGAAATATCCATCAGGCCGAGGTCGTCAGCCAGGATGACGATGATGTTGGGCTGCCTGGCCGGACTGGCAGGTTTAAATTCTTCCAGTAGAAAAGCCTTTTTACCCGCCAGTTTTTCCTGGTCAACGGATATGTCAAACCCTTCGTGCGTCAATGGTTTCAAACAGAGCGCCGCCAGTACCAACGGGATGGCCAAACTTGAAAGCAGTATGATTTTCTTCATAAAGTAGTAGCATTTCCTCAAGGTAGCCAAACATGGCTGTTCACCTGGCGGACATAAAAACATAAAAGCATAAAAACATAAACCATTTCCTCAAAGAGACAGCCTCAATTGCGCTTTGACCTCCGACCTCGTATCGCCCCTGATTTCGTCCAACCCCGTGCCGATAGATTCCACGTTGGGGTAAACCGTCCTGGCGTAGCGGCCTTCCAGGGTCAGGTTCCGGTTGATACGGTATTTGGCAGTCAGGTAAAAACGGTTGCCCCGGTCGTAGTAGGCCGGCACGGAGAATTGGTTGAGCACATCGTTTTCATAGGAATAAAAACGGATAGCGTAACCATCCGTATCAAAAATAGCAAAACGGGTACTGAAGGAGACCGGAAAGCCCAAGGGTTTGTAGATAATATCCTGGAACAAGGAGATGCCTTTCAGCTTTTCACCGTCTTTTTCATAATACCCAAAGTCGAAACGGCTGCGCCATTCCAGCGTTTTGCTCAGTTTGTAGGAGAGGTGGATGCGTGCCTGCGTGATAGCCCTATTGACCAGTGGATCGGTTTTTCCTGTTTCAACGTTGCTGTTTTCCTCCTTTACTTCATGTTTGACCTGGGCATAGGCTTCCATTTTTTTCCGCTGCACGAAGGTGAGGCGCACGAGCCACTCGTAACCGTTGGATGGGGCGTCCACGCCGAAGCGGAGCCAGGGATGCTTCCAAAGGTCGAAGTAGCCGTTCAGCCGCCACTGTCGTGCAGGTTCCATGGAGATGCCCACATAAAAGCCCTGTTCGTTCCGAGCGCCTGTTGTTTCTGCAAGGGGTTTAGGGTTCAGCGACTGGTAATCCCGTGGGAAATTGCGGTAAAACAATGCTAAATCTACCCGCCGGTCCAGGCCTATCAGCAAGCCGTTCAGGGTGGCTAAAGCGCCATTGTCGCTCAGGGCCGTTTCCCCAAAAAAGTGGTAGTTGCGGAAGGTGAAGGCATAGTCGGCGCTCAGGTTGGCCAGGTTGGTACCGTTGAAATAAAATTGGTTGTAAAGGGCCGGGCTGCGCTGGAGGGGCTTGTCGAGGTGTTCGTACAATCCATTAAGGGCAATGTGCCAGCGCCTCTGGCTGTACTTGAGCACGCCCCCTGCCGATGTTTGGCGGATGGCGTTTTCGTCGTCAATTTCAGCCTGTGTTCGGTGCAGGCCGGAAATCTGGAGGGACGTAGCAAATTGGGCACCCAGCTCATCCGGCGATTCCAGCGTGTCAATGGCCACGGCATCGAGGTTGGCATCCCTTGCCCGGTGGGAGCCAAAGGCTGTGAGTTCCCAATTTTTACCAAAAGCAAAAGTGGCACCCGCCCCCCGAAAGAAGTCGAATTCGTTGACAGAGGAATATTGGCGCAGCGTGCGTCCACTGCGCTTGATCGTTGTGGCAAACACGCTTTTCCGGGTCGCAAAACCTTGGTAAATGATAAGCCCCTGCCCCATAGCCACGCTGAAATCGCCCAGGGCGATGGCCTTGATGTGTTTGTTCACATCCCTGAAAAATAAATGCGCAGAATAGAAGTCGAAGCCCTGTTTGTTGCTGCCCCGGAAAAACGTTTCGCCCCCGTCCTTTTCGGCAGTCACACCGATAGAAATGCGGTTGCGCAGGCGGTACCTGTACCGGAGGTATAGCCGGTCGGGGCTGCCAAAGTAGCGGCTGGAAGTAGTTGCCTCATCCGGGATGTTGTACCCTTTCTGGTCTTCCAGTATCCTCGACCACCGGAGCAGCACCTCGCTTTTGCCTTCATCGATGTAATAATCTTTGGAGAAACCAAGCAGGCCCGGTTCGTTGACTTTCACAAAAGGGAGCATTCTTTTGATAGCGACAAGGTCAAACTCGGGGATGGCCTGGAGTTCGTAAATGGAAATGAGGTCGCCCACTTCCTCCCTGTAACGCAGCAGTGCATTTTTCTGCAGTTCGTTTAAAAAGAGGAACACATCAAGGTCGGCACCGGTGGCCCGGTTGAGGTCGAGCGGGCGGCGGCGGAGGTAGTCGAGGTCGTCGAAGAGGTCGTTGTAGTCAAATTCGGTGTCTTCCTCCTGTTCCTGCAGGAAGTTTTCCAATAAGTCCTCCCCCACCTCGTTGGTCAGGGAGTCCGTTTGCGCCCGCAGGCCAAAAGGCATGAAAAACAGCAATAAGGGTAAAAAACGGTGCATGGGGCAAAGATGGCAATTCGGCGGGGTTGAAAAAATGTGGAAAAAAAAAATGCCGGATAAAGCACCCAATAAATTTTCCAGGATGAAGGGATTGTAAAATAATCTTTAAGAATGGTGCCGGATAAAAAACATAATTCGGGGAAAGCGACCACCTGCCAGCCATGCAGGGCTGTATAAGGCAGCCCCAAATGGGCAGCCTGCCCGGAATTGCTACCTTTGCACAAACAATCTCAACTTTTGAAACTACTTTCTTCAATTATTTTAATCCCTATAACGTAAAGCGATCAGGGGGCGGTCCTGTGGCAGGTTGCTGCGTGACCGCTTCCGCTTTATGGGCCGGGTGAAACTTAAATCTAAATCTTTTACGATCATGGCAAAATTCAAATTCGAGTACATTTGGTTGGATGGCTACAAACCAGAACCAAACCTGCGCAGCAAGACCAAGGTGATTGACATGGATTTTTTCCATGGCGACATCAAGGTGCTTCCGCTTTGGGCCTACGACGGCAGCTCTACCAAACAAGCCGAAGGCCGCTTTTCCGATTGCATCCTGAAGCCGGTCTCCGTTTACCCGGATCCAGCCAGGAACAATGCCTTCCTCGTGATGTGCGAAGTGCTCAACCCCGACATGACCCCGCACGAGACCAACTTCCGCTGCACCTTTCAGGACGACGAAGACTACTGGTTCGGTTTCGAACAGGAGTACGTCCTTACCCAGGACAATATGCCGCTTGGCTTCCCGAAACAAGGCTATCCAAGGCCACAAGGCCCTTATTACTGTTCCGTGGGCGTGGAGAACTGTGCCGGCCGTGAACTGGTCGAAGAGCATTTCGATGTCTGCCTCGACGCAGGCCTCAACATCACCGGCATCAACGCCGAGGTACTCCTGGGCCAGTGGGAGTTCCAGATTTTTGGCAAAGGCAAACGTGCCGCCGACGACCTGTGGGTGGCCCGCTACCTGCTGCACCGCACTGCCGAGCAGTATGGGGTAAAGGTGGAATTCCATCCAAAACCCATCAAGGGCGACTGGAACGGCTCCGGTATGCACACCAATTTCTCCACCGGCGAAATGCGTGACAAAGGCGGCAAGGAAATTTTTGATGCCATTTTTGAAAAATTTGCGCTGTACCATGCCGAACATATCCACGACTACGGATCTGACAATGATCTCCGCCTAACAGGCCTGCACGAGACCCAGGCCATCGACAAATTCTCCTATGGCGTCAGTGACCGGGGTGCTTCCATCCGCATCCCCGTGGCCACTGCCCAGGACTGGGTGGGCTACCTCGAAGACCGCCGCCCGGCTTCGCACGCCGATCCTTACCGGGTCATCGCCCGCATCATGAAGACCCTCGGCCATGCCTTCGAATCGGCTGCCAGCAATGGAAAAGCTGCCAAAAAGTCCAAGGCTGCCGTGGAAAACTGAATCCAGTTTTAGCAATTGAATTTATCCAAATACGAAGCCGCCCCGTTTTCCGGGGCGGCTTTTTTATTGCTTATCCAGGAGGTTGCGTTGTTCAAATCCTCACCTTCAGGCTCCCAAAAAACTGTACCCCGGCAGCAGGCTCGTAGTAACGTCCGGCGGCGGCGTTGATGCGGATGTTGGAAAAATAGCGTTGGTTAAATACATTGTTCACCCCGAGGGACGGCTCCATTTCCCATCGGTCGAACGGTTTGATAAAACCCAAACGGATATTGGCGGTGAAGAAAGGGTCAATTTTTACCGAATTGACATCGTCGGCAAACTGACTGCCCGTCCATTTGGCCTGCGCAACACCGAACAAGCCTTTGGTTTTAAAATAACGCAGCTCAAAATAGGCAGCATGGCGGGGGATGCCGGGCAGCATTTTCCCTTTCAGGTTTTCGGCACCCACAGGATAATCCTCAAATTCAAACGCAGAATAAGCATAGTTTAAAAAGCTGTAAAAGCCCCTGCCGAGATAGCTTCCAAGGCCCACTTCCAGCCCATTCCGTATCGAGGAGGCCGCATTTTTATAAATGGTACGCCCGGGAAAATCAGCCAGTTCATAGGGCACCGTTTCATTCTTCAAACGGATGTGGTACAGGGCCAGGTCGTAGCGCAGCCTGGTTTTTTTGATAAAACCTTTCGCCCCTATTTCAAAGCTGACCGCTTGCTGGGGCTGTAAATCAGGGTTGAAGCCCCCTGCGCCGGTGGGGTTGGCCGATAGCTCGCTCAGGGCGGGCGTTTCAAATGCTGTGGAAGTATTTGCATAAAGATTCACCGCTTCCGACGGGCTGAAACTTGCGCCGAATATGGGATTGAATTTCCAGTATTCCCTGCTGCCGGAATCATTACCGTCCGCTAGAAAATGGTCGTACGCCTTGAGCAGCATCCCATCGTAGCGAAGGCCAAGGTTAATGCGCCATTTTGCCGCCGGTGACAATTGCTGGATGATGTATGCGCCTGCGTTATAGAAACTTTCAGTTTGGTCAAAGGACTTTTCGCCTTTCCCGCCGTTCAGGTTGTCGAAGCGGCTGCGACCGTCCCGCTGGCCTTCCAGGTCAACGCCAGTTGTGAGCCGGTAGGGCATGCCAAGGAGCAGATGGGAAAATTCGTAGGCCAGTTTTTCCCCAAAAAAAAGACGCTCCAACTGCACGATACCCCCAGCCTCGAAAGGCAGTTTGTTTTCAAAATCCCGTAGCGTGAGCCAGGTGGTGGTGCTGATCCGGTGCTTGCCCTGCCAGCGTTTTTCTATCACCACCCCTACCCTGCCCTGATCCAGCCCTTCGTCGGCGGCAAACTGGATATTGCGATCCCTGGCCGAGGTGCGATTCGCTTCCACTTCCTGCAAGGTCAGGCCGCCCGCATCTTCAGCCTTTGGGCTGTGGGCAAAGTTGAAGAGGAGCTTCACATAGCCGCTGCTGTCCCGAAAGGGCCGCATAGCCCCGGCATTGAAGACGCCGCTTTGCATGGCACTGTTGTCCCGGTAGCCGTTGGTTTGGGTAAATGAAAGGGCCGCATGGTGGTAAATCCCACGCTTCGAAACGCCCCGTTCGCTGGCGGTGTATTTTTGAAAAAGGTTGGAACCAACGCTTCCCCCAAATTCAAGTTTTTCCTGTAACCCGCTGAAATCCAGTGTATTGAAACTGATTACCCCGCCACTGGCATTGCCGTATAAACCAGAGGCCGCCCCCCGCACTACTTCCAGGGACGACAACATGCCGGGGTCAATATTGTCCACTTGCCCCTGCCCGTCGGGGGTCGTTTCGGGGATGCCGTCCAGCAGGATTTTGATGCCCCGGATACCAAAGGCCGCCCGTGCACCAAAGCCCCGGAGGGCGACCCGGAGGTCTTGGGCGAAGTTGTCGCCATTTTGAACGGACACCCCCGGGATGGCAGCCAGCGCCTCGTCGAGCGCTAATTGCTGCTGGCCCTGCCGCAACCGGTAGGCTGCTATGGTCGAAACGGCGAGCGGTGATTGCAGATCGCTTTCTTCCAGCCGGTAGGCACTGATGGTGACAGGATTAAGGTCGGTGATTTGGATGGAATCTGTGGCCTGTTGGGCGTAGCTCTTTGTAAGGAGAAATAATAGGGGGAATAGGAAAAGAATCAGATACCGCATAAAAGCCAAAAGTTTGACCAAATATAGGCAGGTGCTAATGAGCCTGAAAAGCCATCCTCCCGATCAATTAAAGGTAGTCGCATTTGGTAGCCGAATTGAAGTTAGAAGGTAACTTCTACTGCCGTAAGTAAGCTATATGGCTGATTGAAACCGCAACACTTATTTAATCGAAACTTAGGTAATGGCATTCTTTAACTGGTGGATGAAAAAGTCACTTGGTCATTTACTGCTTTTTTTGAGAGGCCGGGTTCGATAACCCGGCCTCTCAAATTACCTGCGTCAGTTAAAAGATGCCACTACCGAAACTTATAGTGGCGAAGCCACATCCAAATTATAACTGGAAGGGCATCTATCATCTTGTAACCCCCTGTTTCAACGGGGGGGCAACACAAACTATACATCCATCCAACATCTTTACAAAACATCACATCCAACTGTGATGCGGATGTTTTGTAAAGAAGATAGATGTGGGCAGGGCCTATTGCAAGCCCCCCGTTGAAACGGGGGGTTACAAGATGATAGATGTTTTCAAAACATGTTCTAAGGTTGTGACTTTCAGTATTTTATAAGAAAAAGTTTGCTAAAGAAACAATCTTTTACAAGTATGTACTTAATAGAAACATAGACCACATAGCCAATGAGAAATTTTATGCACAAAAATTTTTCTGATTGCAAAACTATGTGTCCTAATGTGCCTATATGTTTTGAATCATGGGTTCAACTACGCCTGGTGAGCCAAAGCATAAAGGCCCCAAACACGAACATTGCCAAACCAGCAAATCGGTTTAATGATTGTCCAAATTCCTTCTCACTGGTCACCGTGAAAGCCAGCACCAACAGGATAGCGCCTGCCAGGCTGAAAAACAACCCGATAATGAAGCGGAGGTCGCTGAGTTTTTCCATGATGAATTTTTTAGCCACGAATTTCCACCCGTTCAATTAGCTGAAATTCGTACAAATCGTGGCCCCTTATTACGCAAATATCAAATTCAGAATCACGCAAGCTATTGTCACGAGGATCGCCAGTGGTACAGGCCGCAAATACCAGGCTTTCACTTCGCCATGCGCCAGCGGTGTCAGGCCGTAAACCAAACCTTTCAGCGCTTGCTCCTCTTTTGGCCTTGTCATCAAACTCACCAAAATTGTCACAACGATATTCGCAGTAAATGCCATCCACGCCATATTGAAGGCATGACTGAGGCCGGAGCCGTATTCATGGATGACGGTAATCCAGCCGCCTTTGCCCTCCGCCACCGTGAGTCCATGCACCAGGGCCGCCGCCAAAGTGCCCGCCAACAAACCAGCAAATGCGCCGTGCCCCGTCGCCCGTTTCCAAAACATACCCAATAAAAAGGTGGCGAACAAGGGCGCATTCACAAAGCTGAAAACCACCTGCAAAAAGTCGTTGATATTGTTGAAACTGGCCGCCAGGTAAGCCACGCCAATAGAAGCGATCACGCCCACAACGGTCGTCACTTTCCCGACTTTCAGATAGTGCTTGTCACTGGCATTTTTTACAAAATAAGGCTGGTAAATATCAAAAGTCCAGACGGTGTTGAAGGCCGTCACGTTGCCCGCCATTCCAGACATGAAAGAGGCCAGCAGCGCCGTCAGCCCCACGCCGAGCAGGCCTTCCGGGTAATAGTGGGCGATGAGCGAAGGCAGCGCCATGTTGTAGTCGGGTCCGCCGTCGTTGCCCGTTGGCATGGTGTAGCTTTCTGTAAAATAAGGCAGCGCCACGGCAATCAACCCCGGAAAAATGACGATGAACGGCATCAACATTTTTGGGATAGCTGCAAAAATGGGCGTCTTTTGAGAATCAATGATATTCCTCGCTATCATGGCACGCTGCACCACCAGAAAATCCGTACACCAATAGCCAAATGACATCGCCAGGCCGAGGCCCATCACCAGGCTCCAGGTGTCCACGCCCATCGGGTTGTCGGAGGCATGGGCCATGTATTTCCAGGAGGAAGTCATTTCAGGGGAAAGTTTGGAGACGATGCCATCCCAGCCGCCCACCTCGTGCAGCCCAACGAAAACAACCGGGGCGATGCCCAACACGATGAGGAAAAACTGCAGCACCTCGTTATAGACAGCACTGGTCAGGCCGCCCAGAAAAATGTACGCCATCACGATGCCTGCCGACAGCAGCACCGACAGGTCGAAATTCCAGCCGAGGATGAGTTCGAGCAGCCGGGCCAGCACGTACATGGAAATGCCCGACGAGAACAAAGTCATAAAAGCAAAACTCACCGCATTCAGGCTGCGGGTCTTTTCATCAAAACGCAATTTGAGGTACTCCGGCACCGACCTTGCCTTGCTGCCGTAGTAAAATGGCATCATCATCACACCGAGGAAAATCATGGCGGGGATGGCACCGACCCAATAAAAATGGCTGGTCATGATGCCATATTTTGCGCCAGAAGCGGCCATGCCGATCACCTCTTGTGCGCCGAGGTTCGCAGAAATGAAAGCAAGGCTGGTAATCCAGAGCGGGATGGAGCGCCCGCTCATCAGGAAGTCGTTGCTGTTTTTTACCTTCCGCTTCACCAGCCAGCCTACGCCGACCACGAAGACGAAATACATGAAAATGATGGCGTAGTCGGCGGCATGGAGGTTGAGTTGCATGTTCCAGTGCGTTGTTTTGTTTTGCTTTGTTTGAAAAACTCCTTTTGGAGAACGTTCTTTGCCAAATTCTGTGGAGCAAGGAAACCGTTAAAACGGTTTAGCGCATAACCGCTTGATTTTCAACCCACGACTAAAGTCGTAGGTTGAAAATTGGCTGGCACTTTGAGCCGTTTTAACGGATGACCACAAGATTTGTCAAAGATCCCTGGAGAAAAAATTCGGCTTCTTAAGACGGGGAAAGGTAGGGATTTTTTGCAGCCATCCAAGAAAGCATTGCTTTCAAAAGTTGCTACCTTTGTTGAAAATCAAATCCTTTTAGACCTTGCCGCACAAGCTGTGGAAGAAGGAAAAATGAAATGACCATTTTATCTTTCCTTCGAGCTCAAACCATCGTTATGAACAAACTCTCGACCCTCTCTTGCGCCATCCTGGGCCTCTTCCTTTTGGCTGGTTGTTTCACAAAAAACACCCCCACCGAAAACAAGCCGGACATGGAGGCCAAACTCAATTTCCCCAACGAATACTTCAACCTCCAACGGGCCTACCCCGACCCCTACATGGATTGGAAAGCTTTTGAAAAAGGGCTGAAACAAGCGCATGATATGGCGACCAACAGGGATGCCGGCTTCGATGACGAATGGACGGTGCAAGGGCCGGGCAACATCGGCGCAAGGGCGAACACTGTCGCCGTGCACCCCACTAACGAAAATATTATCTACACCGGCTTTTCGTGCGGAGGGGTTTGGAAAACCACAGACGGCGGGGCCAACTGGCTGCCCATTTTCGATGAACAGCTTTGGCCGGCCATCGGCTGTATCGTCATTGACCCATACAACCCGGAAACAGTCTATGTGGGCACTGGCGATCCCAACATTTCCTCTTACACCTACCTCGGCGACGGCATTTATAAAAGCACCGACGGCGGCGCCACCTGGGAAAACATCGGCCTGAAAGACCAGCGGATCATCTCCAAAATTGTCCTCCACCCTACCGATCCCAATATCATTTTCGCCGGCTCGATGGGGCTGCCGTTTGTCCGTGGCAACGACCGGGGCCTCTACCGCAGCACGGATGGCGGGGCCTCCTGGCAGCAGGTGCTTTTCATCAGCGACCAGGCCGGCATCACTGACCTCATCATGGATCCCTTCGACCCCAACACGCTCTACGCCTCAGGCTGGGACCGGGTGCGCAACAACATGGAAAGCCTTATCACCGGGCCCGGGGCAAAAGTGTACAAATCCACCGACGGTGGCGACAACTGGACATTGCTGGAAAACGGCCTGCCAAGCGGAGAACTGGGCCGCACGGGCCTTGCCATCTCCCACCTCACGCCAGGCCTGGTCTATGCCATGTACATGGGCACGGATTCCCAGTTGGCCGGCATTTACAAAACCACCAACGGCGGGGCTTCCTGGGAACCGACCATTATTGACGGCCTGGAAAATGCCATGGGCGGTTTCGGCTGGTATTTTGGCAAAATGGAGACCAGCCCCTACAACGACGACGAGCTTTTTGTACTGGGCATCGAACTGTGGAAAGGTTATCCGGAATTCGGGGCGTGGATGGAGGCGAACCCGCCCTGGTGGACCTATGAAGTCCATGCCGACAAGCACGATATTACTTTTTCCAGCAGCGGCAATATTTACCTGGCCACCGACGGCGGATTGTATAAATCCACCGACGACGCAGCTACATGGGTGGATATCGAAAATATCCCCACTACTCAGTTTTACCGGGTGGCCTTCAACCCCCACCAACCGGATTGGTACTACGGCGGCGCACAGGATAATGGCACCTCGGGGGGGAATGCAGGAATCATCAACGATTGGCCCCGCATCTACGGCGGCGATGGTTTCCAGCCTGTCTTTCATCCCCTTTCACCGGATATATTTTTTGTGGAAACCCAAAACGGCAATATTTCTATGACCGACAACGGCGGCTTCGATTTTTTCCCCGCCGATAATGGCATTGATGTTGATGACCGGCGCAACTGGGACATGCCCTACATCCTAAGCCCGCACAACCCGGACGTATTTTATGCGGGCACTTTTAGAATGTATAAAAGCAGCCAACCCGGCCTTCCCCTGTTTGCCCCCATCAGCAGCGACCTTACAGACGGGCTGATTTTAAACCCCCGTCACCACAATATCAGCACGTTGGACGAATCGCCGAAAATTCAGGGCCTCCTCTATGTCGGCACCTCGGATGGCAACGCTTGGGTATCGGACAACGATGGCGCAACCTGGACGAATATCTCCCAGGGTCTCCCCGACCGCTACGTGACCAGCATCAAGGCTTCCCCCACTTACGGGGACGGCGTTTTCGTCACCCACTCCGGATACAGGGACAATGAGTTCATCCCCCGCCTGCACCGCTCTGCCAACCGGGGCAGCGATTGGGAAGACATTAGTAGCAACCTGCCGAACGTGGCCATCAATGATGTATTCATTTTGCCCGGCCACGCCGATTCTGTGCTTTTTGTGGCAACGGATGCGGGGGTTTATGCCTCCCTGACAAGTGGCCAGGAATGGCAGCGGCTCGGCAAGAACATGCCTTTTGTGCCAAATTTTGATTTGGAATGGAACCCTGTGCAGAATACGCTGATAGCTGGCACTTTTGCCCGCAGCATCATGACCTATCCGTTGGATTCTTTGCTGGTGGCGATGCCGGTAGATACTGCTGTTGCCGTCCGCACTTTGGCGGTGGCCAATTCTGGCTTGCAGATTTACCCAAACCCGGTAAGCAGGCAGGTCACGGTGGCATGTGCAAGTTTTCCCACCAGCAGCGCCGAAATAGTTGTGTTGGATAATAATGGAAAGCTGGTTCACCAAGCAACTTTTGAGAAGGGACAGGCGATCGAAATGCAATTTGACATGGCCGGTCTCCCGGCAGGGAATTATATGGTGAAAGTGAAAGCGGGGCAAGCGGTGAGGGTTGGGAAGTTTGTGAAGTTGTGATTTTTCATGGGGATGGCTATACTTTTCTGTCTCACACAAAGGCATAAAGACACAAAAATTTGACATTGAGCGCTTTGTGCCTTTGGGCTTTGGTGTGGGATATTATTTTTGAGCTATGGTTTTCCATGAAAGGGCAAAAAGTGTTTCTTTGAGGCAAATAAAAAATTATGACCAAACCCGCTAAATCCTCCCAAATCCGCATCACCGTCGGCCTCGACGAAAAAAGGGTGCCTACCACCATCGACTGGGACGCCGACGACCGCCCGAACCCCGGCCAGCCTGTTGCCTGTAAGGCCATGCTGCTGTCCCTCTTCGAGCGGGACAACCTCGACACTTTAAAAATTGATCTATGGACGCAGGATATGCAGGTGAACGAAATGGACCGCTTCTTTTTCCAAACGCTCCGGGCAATGGCGGATACTTATTTCAAAGCTACCCAGAACAAGGAAGTGGCCGTAGCCATGCAGCAGTTTGTGCAGTATTTTGGGGAAAAGACTGCTTTGCTGAAGTCGGAGGGTTGAGATTGTTTGAGTTGTTTGAGGTTGTTTGAGTTGTTTGAGGTTGTTTGAGTTGTTTGAGATTGTTTGAGTTGTTTGAGTTGTTTGAGGTTGTTTGAGTTGTTTGAGGTTGTTTGAGGTTGTTTGAGTTGTTTGAGATTGTTTTATACACTTGATTATCAAGTTTTTATTTGATTTTTTTTACCCAAACAAATTTCAATGATGTACTTATGAGGTCTGAGGTTTAAGGTATTTTGTAGTGGGTTAATGAATACCCAACACTGCACTGAGCAACGATTTGGTATAGTCTGATTTTGGTTGGGTATAAACTTCTTCCGCTTCTCCCATTTCCACAATTTTCCCATCTTTCATCACGGCAATCCTATCGCTCATCAAGCGCACAACGGCAAGATCGTGGGAGATAAAAATGTAGGTAAGGCTGTGTTTTTCCTGTAAATTTTTCAGCAAATCCAATACCTGCGCCTGAACGGTGACATCAAGGGAGGATACGCATTCGTCGCAGATAATGAACTCCGGTTCGAGCGCCAGGGCACGGGCGATGCAGATGCGCTGCCGCTGGCCGCCGGAGAACTCATTGGGGAAACGCCAAAAATGGGAGGCGTCCAGGCCCACTGTTTCCAGCAGTTCCAAAGCCTTTTCCCGCCTTTCCTTTTCTGTGGTCAAAATGCCGTGTACCTGCATCGGCTCAACAATAGCAGCCCCAATGGTTTGGCGCGGATCGAGCGAGGAATAGGGGTCTTGGAAAATAATCTGCATGTTTTTGCGCAGCCCTTTCCATCGCTTATCAGCCACTTGCGACAGGTTTTGCTTTTTAAAAGAAACATCCCCGGAAGTGGGCGGCAGCAAATGGAGGATGCTGCGGCCAAGGGTCGTTTTCCCGCTGCCCGATTCGCCGACGAGGCCGAGGGTTTCTCCTTTGAAAACATCCAGCGAAACGCCATCCACAGCCTTTACATATTCAATGGTTTTACCAAAAAAACTGCGCCTGGAGGGGAACCAGGTAAAGAGGTTTTTTACAGAAAGCACAGGGAGGCGGGATTCAAGATTTGACAAATGTGCCAAATCTGACCCCAGCTTTGGCGCCCTCTTCTTGCTGGTGCGTTGTTTGAAATTTTCCAACAACTTTTGGGTGTAAGGGTGCTGCGGATTTTTGAGAATGTCCCCTACCCTGCCCTGTTCTACAATTTGCCCTTTTTCCATTACCAGCACCCGGTCGGCCACTTCCGCCACCACGCCGAGGTCGTGGGTGATGAAAATGGTAGAGCCGTCCCAATCGTTTTTCAAATCGTTGACCAAATCGAGGATGGATCGCTGCACCGTCACGTCGAGGGCGCTGGTCGGTTCGTCGGCGATGAGGAGGGAAGGGTTGCAGGAAAGGGCCATGGCTATCACCACCCGCTGGCGCTGGCCGCCGGAAAGTTGGTGCGGATATGAGCGGTACATCCGCTCAGGGTCGGGCAGTTTTACTTTTTCAAAGAGGGAAAGCACCTGCTTTTTGGCTGCTTCCGGGGAAGCATTTTGATGGAGGCGAATGGCCTCCGCCACCTGTTCGCCGCAGCGGAAAACGGGGTTCAAGGAGGTCATCGGTTCCTGGAAGATCATACCTATTTCCTTGCCCCGCAATGGGCGGAATTCCTTTTGGGTCAATTTTGCCAAATCCAGTGGCCCGCCTTCTTTTGGCTGAAAAATGATTTCCCCATTCGCCAATTTTCCACGGCCCGGCAGCAGGCCCATGATAGAAAGCGCCGTTACCGACTTGCCCGAACCAGACTCCCCAACGATACCGAGGGTTTCTCCTTTTTGCAGGGAAAAGGAAATGCCTTTTACGGCTTCAAGCGTACCGGCTTCAAGTGGGAAGGTGACTATTAGATCATTTATCTGGAGGAGGGAGGAGGGCATGGCTTTATTTCGTTATTGGGTAATTTTTTTCTCCATTATCAAAAACTCCAGTGGCCGTTTCGGCACACCAAACTTTGGGTCGCCATCAAATGGTCTTCGCTCGCCGGTTAGTTCATAACCATATCGGCAATACCAGGCTTGCAATTCCGGCCTTTCCGACACCACCTGCATGAAAATGGCGGGGCAATCCAACTGCCTGGCCCGTTCTTCGGCGGCTGTAAGCAACAATTTCCCGATGCCCCTTCCCTGCATTTCCGGGTGAACTGAAAACATACCCAAATAAAGCCCCCGTTCTGTTTGCTCAAGGTAAAC
This sequence comes from Lewinellaceae bacterium, assembly GCA_020636005.1. GTDB lineage: Bacteria > Bacteroidota > Bacteroidia > Chitinophagales > Saprospiraceae > UBA6168. The sequence goes on along the minus strand of JACJYR010000003.1, from coordinate 602,324 downwards.
GCAGCCTGAAATATGTCCTGCTTTGTCCGTGCATTTAAGGTAAACTGCATTTTCTTTCGACATGAATTCCATCACGTTCGCCACATCGGTGCGGATGTCGCCGGACAAGAGATCGGCTTCGGTCGTCCAGCCTTTTTTGGAGGGTTCGCCCCGGTAGGACAGGTTGATGATTTCCACCAAGGCAGGGATGTCTTCGGGCTGGGCAATGGAGATTTCGGGCATAGCTTAAAGTTTGCCCAAAAGTACATGGTGTTGCTTGAAATTTATTTGAGATGTTTGAGTTGTTTGAAGTTGTGCATCCCATTCGGAGCGAATGTGCCCGACAATTCAAACAATTTCAAACAATTCAAACAATTCAAACCATCTTCAAACCATTCAACCCCCCACCAGCAACTTGCGCTTCTTCGCCCAGTCTTCTTTTTTAACGAAGGTGATGGGCACGAAGTCGTCGGTCGGTTCGCCGATGAAGTAGAGCATCCAGTCCCGGTCATATTCGTTGAGGATGCCACGGATGCACTCCACCCGGTTGATGGTGGGTATGTTGCAGTCCGACCAATAGAACAGTTCGACCCGGTAGTGGAGTTGCTGGCGTTCGCCGTTGATGGTCATTTCGATTTCGATGTCCTGTTTGCCGGGGCCGGCAGGGATGGGTATAGCGATGTGAGGCATAAGCTTGATTTTTTGCCTTTCAATCAACAACGGTTGTGCCACCCTTTTTTTGGCGTTGAAATTCAACTACTTAGAAAAAATTTTCCAATATACGGCTAGATTGCATGTTCGTTTGTGAACAAATTTTGATTTAAAAACGCACACCCACCTGCAAAACCATAGTGTCCTAAGTAAGTTGTATTTTTATCACTGTATTGGAATACTATTATTATTGCCCTACTTTTAGCACTACTAACCAACGGATATGAAAACCCAGATCGTAAAGAACGCTAACGACTATGTCATTGACCTCCTCTCCAAAGGGTTGACTCCCGACCATAGATACCACGACCTTGCGCACACCAGGTCAGTCCGGGATGCAGCCCAGGACCTGGGCAAACGCTACCAATTGGAAGACCAGGAACTGGAGTTGCTCGAACTCGCAGCACTATTTCATGATACCGGTTTTACCAAAACATACAACGGGCACGAGGAAGTGAGCAAAAAAATAGCGGAAGCTTTTTTAGCGCAGGAAAATTACCCGCCCGAACGGATTGCCGAAGTGAAGGATCTCATTGAAATGACCAAAGTGGGCGTGGAACCAAAGACCCTGATCCAGAAAGTAATGAAAGACGCCGACTTTAATACCAACGGCAGCACCTACCTGGAGAAGTCGGACGCACTGCGCCACGAGTGGGAGGTATTTTCCAACATCAACATGACTGATAAGGAATGGCTGAAAAACAACCTGGCATTTTGGGGCCAACACCAGTTTTATACCGGCGAGGCACAGGCGCTGTATGGAAAAGAAAAGCGGAAGACTTTAAAAAAAACAAAGAAAAGGCTGGAAAAATTGGAGGAAGACAAATATGCCCCCCAACCCTTAGCAGTGGAAGACTTGGGCTTCTCCATCAGCAAGAGCAAAAGCGCCCAGATGATGTTCAAAACGACGCTCCGCAACCAGATCGACCTGACCAACATCGCCGATAACAAGGCCAATATTATGCTGAGTATCAACTCTTTGCTCATCACCATCGGCATACCCATCCTGGCCAGCAACCTGGAAAAATCCCCCAACCTCATCTACCCTGCAGGCGTCCTGCTGCTCACCTGCATCCTTTCCATTGTTTACGCCACCACAGCTACCCGGCCGGTGAAAATGGAAGGTTTTACCGACCTCGACAAGATCAAAGAAGGCAAGACCAACCTTTTTTTCTTTGGCAATTTTTATAAAATGAACCGGGAAGATTACCTCCGGGGCCTCACGACCGTGACCAACGACGAATCTACGTTGGATCATTCTATCGTCAACGACCTGTATTTCCTGGGGCGAACGCTGGGCAATAAGTACCGGCGGCTCCGCATTACCTATGGTATTTTCATGATCGGCATGGTGGCTACGGTATTGGTTTTTCTGGCAACGATCCTATTTGGGGGAAAAGGGTAGCTACCTGATCTTATCGTTCAGTGCCAGCACCAATGATGCCGTCAATTTGTTGTTGAAAATTTTCTTGAAACCCTGCAGCGTTTTTACCCACCTTATTCCCTGGATGGCGTTAGTTAGAAAAATTTCGTCTGCCGACCCTATCTCTTTTAAATGAACAGGGGATTGCACCACCTGCATTTCCAATTCCATCGCCAATTCCAAAATCAGTTTCCGCATTGTACCTGCCACACAGCCCTCGCCCAGTGACGGGGTGTGCAATACATTATTTTTCACTAAAAAGACATTGGCATTGCCACAGCAGGCCACCCGTCCAAGCTGGTTCAGCAGCAGGCATTCGTCCCAACCTTGCTTTTTTTTGTAAATGCCGGCCAGGACGAGCGGCAGGGCGTTGCAGGTTTTGAAAGATTGGATGGCTGGGTGATTGGAGGATAGGAGCAGCATTTCATCATACGTCCCGATGGTCAGTCCATTTTCATTTAACTGAAACTGACTGGATTCCAGCGCAGAAGCCTCAATCAAAAATTCAGGCATGTCGGAGACTGGAGTGTACAGCCCGCCTTCCGTCCTGAAGATTGTTAGCCTCACCCTCCAATTCCCGCATTGTTTCGTGAGCTGGGCAATTTCTTGTTGAAAAAAGGCAGGAGAATAACTGTCCGGCACTTCAAATTTCAACAGCTTCATGCCTTCTAACAGCCGTTGCCAATGCTGGTCAAAAAACGGCATTTTGCCTTCAAAAACACGGATACTTTCAAACAGGCCATCGCCATACCGGAATGCCCGGTTGCCAACTGTCAGGGAAGCCTGGTTCCCGGGCAGGATTCGGCCGTTCAAGTTTATCATTTCAGCCATTAGAGGGTACTCTGAAATCGAAAATTGAAAAAACAAAAAATTATTGGTTCTTTGACAAATCTTGTGGTCATCCGTTAAAACGGTTCAAAGTGATAGCCAATTTTCAACCCACGACTTAAATCGTGGGTTGAAAATCAAGCGGTTATGTGCTAAACCGTTTTAACGGTTTCCTTACTCCACAGAATTTGACAAAGAACGAAACTAATTAAACGTTGACAATCAAAAAGTTAGCTGCCAAAATTCGATAATTGGGTTTCATAAATTTTCCAGGCAGGCGATATTGTTGCCGGTCAAATCCTGCACGTGGCGGGTGAGTTTTTCCAAGGGCCAGTCCCACCAGCGGAGGTTCAGCAATCTTTCAATATGCTCCTCCGGGAAGCGTTTGCGGATAGTTCGTGCAGGGTTGCCGCCAACGATGGCATAAGGCTCGACATCTTTGGTGACAACCGAGTATGCCCCGATGATAGCGCCGTCCCCTATCGTGACGCCAGCCATGATGGCCGCTTTATAACCAATCCAAACGTCGTTCCCAACCACGGTGTCGCCCTTGAAAGGATAGGTTTTTCCTTCCATTGCACTTTCCCAGCCGTGGCCAAAAATGCTGAACGGGTAGGTAGAGACAGCATCTACGAGATGGTTCGCCCCATTCATGATGAACTCTACCCCGGAGGCAATCATGCAAAACTTCCCGATGATGAGTTTGTCGCCTGTGAAATCGAAAAGATAACGGACGTTTTTTTCAAAATTGGCTACGTTCTCAAAATCGTCGTAGTAGGTGAAATCGCCCACGATAATCTGCGGGTTCGTAATGATATTTTTCAGGAAACACAATCTTTCAATCCCCGGCAAGGGGAATTTCGTCAACGGGTTCGGGCCGTATTGTTCCATTGGTTGTTATTTTTGGCAATTCAATGATCTAATTGTCCCGTCATTGGGATCAATTGCCCCGTTTCCACCGGTACGGTACTTTTTGGAATAGCGGTACTTCACTATGGGCAATGTTTCCGGATGGGCATACTTTTGCAGCAAGAAATGTCAAATCGAAGATTCACGTCAGTAAAATGCAAATGTAAGCTAGGAGGGTTAAATTATTCGACACAATTGGTGCTGGTTGAAATAGCAGATTCACGTCAGTAAACTGTGGAAATTTTATTGGTTGTTTAAAAAAATGTGGCCCGCAAAACTTGCCAGTTCAATCCATACACATGAAAATAAAAGACATCCTGGCCCACCTGGAATCCATCGCCCCACCTTCCTACCAGGAAAACTACGACAACGCCGGCCTCATCACCGGTAGCCGTGAGTGGGAAGTTAAAGGAGCGCTTTGCTGCCTCGACACTACCGAAGAGGTCATTGACGAGGCCATTCAAAAAGGCTGCAACCTCGTGGTTGCACACCACCCCATCGTCTTCAAGGGTTTGAAACGGCTCAACGGCAACAATTACGTGGAACGCACCGTCATCAAAGCCATCCGGCACGAGGTGGCCATTTACGCCATCCACACCAACCTGGACAATATGCTTTACCGCGGCGTCAACAGTAAAATTGCCGAGCGGCTGGGCATCGTGAATACCCGTGTTTTAGCACCTAAAACCGCACTGAAAAAGCTGGCCGTGCTGGTACCCGCCAGTGAAACGGAACAAGTCAGGGCAGCGCTCTTCTCGGCGGGGGCCGGCACTATCAACGGGTTCGACAGGCTGAGCTATGCCGGCCTTGGCGTACTGACACAAGGAGGAAGTTCATCGGCCCACCTGAAGATGGAGGTCGTATTCCCCGGGGGGAACCAGGGTGCAGTATTGGGCGCATTGCACAAAGTGGCCCCCAGTGCCCATTTTGAAATCACCAGCCTCGAAAACAACAGCCTCGACATCGGCGCCGGCCTTATCGGCGAATTGCCGAAACCCGCCAGGGAGTTGGATTTTTTGAAAAAAGTAAAAAAAGAAATGAAAGCTGGCTGTGTGCGCCACACCCAACTGACGGGCCGGCCCATCAAAACCGTAGCGTTGTGCGGCGGGGCCGGCAGCTTTCTTTTGCCACAAGCCATCCGGCAAAAAGCGGACGTTTACATAACCGGGGATTTTAAGTACCACGAGTTCTTCGATGCCGAAGGCAAGCTGGTCATCGCCGACATCGGCCACTTTGAAAGCGAGCAGTTTACAATTGATTTATTACAGGAAATTATCTTGGAAAAATTTCCTACTTTTGCGCCCCTTAAAATAGAAGTAAATACCAATCCTGTTCTTTATTTGTGATGTCGGGTATTTGATATTGGTTTTTTCTAAACACCACTGGTATCAAACATCAAACATCGAATATCAATTATCCTTTATCAACATGGCAGAACTTAGCGTAGAGGAAAAACTCAAAAGTATGTACGAGCTTCAACTCATTGATTCCCAAATAGATGAGTTGGAAATTTTGAAAGGCGAATTGCCGATGGAAGTACGCGACCTCGAAGACGAAATCGTCGGCCTGGAAACCCGCCGCCGCCGCCTCGAAGAAAACGTGGAAGACATGGACGGCGAACTGAGCCGCTATGAGTCCAACATCGCCGAATCTAACGCCCTAATCGCCCGCTACGAAAAACAGTTGGAGAACGTCAAAAACAACCGGGAATTCGAGGCATTGACCAAAGAACTGGAAATGCAACGCCTGGATATCCAATTGTCCGAGAAAAAGATAAAAGAAGCAAAGGTGGGCATGGACGCCAAAAAGGAGACCCTGAAGGCAACGACCGACCGCCTCGATGCGAAAAAAGCCGACCTGGAACGGAAAAAAGTAGAATTGCAGGCCATCCAGGAAAAAACAGAGAAAGAAGAAGAGAAGCTTCGCAAGAAAAGTGAAAAAGCCAAAAAGAAAATCGAGGATCGCCTGATGAAAGCCTACAACAAGATCAGGGAGAACTACCGCAACGGCCTTGCCGTCGTAACGGTGGAGCGGGATGCCTGCGGTGGCTGTTTCAACAAAGTGCCGCCACAATTGCAGTTGGAAATCGGGATGCACAAGAAAATCATCGTGTGCGAACATTGCGGCCGCATTTTGGTGGACGAACGCATCATGGAAGAAGCACCGGCAACGGTGGAAGAATAACTTGCCGGGCCTTTGAAATAGGCCCTTGTCAAAAAAAAGTAAAAAGCCCTGAGAGCGAAGTCTCAGGGCTTTTTCTTTGGTGGGACTTCAAAAAAACTTTGACACTTTTGAAACTGAAAAATTTTCATCCTTCATTCAATATGCCCAACCACCAACTTCGGCTCCTATCCTACGCCGTCATGGCCTACATGCTGCTGGCATTCACGTGGTGGGCTTTGCTGCTCTTCACCAAAAACAGGGATGCTTTCAATGCGAAAACAGATTTAATGAAAATAGGCATGGTAGCCGAAGGAAGGGTGAAAAACAACCAGGAGTTCGAGGCAACCATCCCCTATCAGGAGCTTTCCAAAAAATACAAACGGCAGGAATGGATGATTTTTGGCGAGGCCACCATGTTCATCATCACCTTGCTGACGGGCATCTGGTTCATCAACAATGCTTATTCGAAACAAGTGAAAGCCAACCAGCAGCGGCGCAATTTCCTGCTCTCCATCACCCACGAACTAAAATCGCCTATCGCATCGGTACGGCTGGTGCTGGAAACCCTCCTTAAAAGGGAATTGCCAAAAGAAAAAACCGACAAGCTGGCCAACAGTGCCCTGGCGGAAACAGAACGCCTGCACGAACTGGTGGAAAACCTGCTCCTCTCTGCCAAACTTGAAACAGCCTACCAGCCTCATTTTGAAGACGTAAACCCTGTTGGTATGCTGGAAGATATTTTGGCAAAATTAGCCGGCAAACACCCCGAAGCCAACATTGCCCTGGAAGCTGCGGATGATTTCCCTGCCGTGAAGCTGGACAGGCAGGGCTTCGCTTCGGTTGTCAATAATTTATTGGAAAATGCGGTCAAGTACGCCGGGGAAAATCAGCCCCATATTGAGGTAAAACTGGCCACTCATAATAGCCACTTTGTCATGGAGGTAGCAGACCGGGGGCCGGGCATTCCCGATGAGGAAAAAAAGCGCATTTTTGATAAATTTTACCGCATCGGCAGCGAGGAGACCCGCACCACCAAAGGCACCGGCCTTGGTCTGTTTATCGTCCAGCAAATTATCAAAGCGCACCACGGGCATATTGACGTGCTTGACAATGAGCCAAAAGGGACGGTCTTCAGGATTGACATGCCATTGTCCAGCCTGGATTGAGCAACAACCAGAATATACTCAGCTCTTTATCAGTTCCAGCAATTCATCCGCACTCAGCTTCCCGCTCATTTCTGTACCTTCCAGCAGGCTGTCTGCCAGTTCCCGCTTATCGCCGTGGAGTTTTACAATTTTTTCCTCGATGGTGTTTTCTACCACCAGGCGATAAATAGTGACAGGCCTTGTCTGGCCAATGCGGTGGGCACGGTCGCTGGCCTGGTCTTCCACGGCAGGGTTCCACCAGGGGTCCAGGTGCAGCACATAGTCGGCGGCAGTGAGGTTAAGCCCAAAGCCGCCAGCTTTCAGGCTGATGAGGAAAAGGTCGCCCTCGCCGGCCTGGAAAGCCCGGATGGCCTTGTCCCGCTGACCCATTGGCGTGGAGCCATCGAGGTATTGGTAGGGGATGCCCTGCTGCTGAACCCACTCTTCGATGATTTTCAGGTGTTTTACAAATTGACTGAATACCAGTGCTTTATGCCCTTCCGACCTCAGTTCTTCAACTGTTTCGGCGAAGAGGTTCAGCTTACTGCTTGGCAGGTCGCTGTCGGGTTTTACCATCTTTGGGTGACAGGCGGCCTGCCGCAGCTTCATTAGTTCGGCCAGTATTTTGAAGCGCTTGTCGGAAGCCTCCCCGGCAGCATTTTCAATATTGGCCACTGCCTGGCGGCGAAGGGCTTCATAGAACGCCCTTTCCTCCTGCGATAGCTCGACCGAAAGGGTGATCTCCGTTTTTTCAGGCAATTCATCCAGCACATCGTTCTTGCGGCGGCGAAGGATAAAAGGCTGAATAAGCTTGCGCAATTGGTTTCTGCGATCCCGATCCTGGTAGCGTTCGATGGGCACCGCATAGGTTTCGTTGAAACGATCGAGCGAACCCAGCAGGCCAGGGTTGAGAAAGTTGAACAAGTTCCAAAGTTCGCCGAGGTGGTTTTCAATGGGTGTGCCGGTAGTGATGATTTTAAAATCCGCCTGCAATTGCATGGCCGCCTGGGAACGCTTCGTTGCCCTGTTCTTGATGGCCTGGGCCTCATCCAGAACAACGGTGTTGAAGTGCGTTTCAGTCAGCAGGTCGCTCTCCTGCTGCAACAGGCCATAGCTGACCAGCAACAAGTCGAAAGGCTGCAGGTTGTCGAGCGTTTCCTTCCGATCAGCTTCGCCAAACACGAGCGGGTTGAGGGTGGGCGTGAACTTACGGGCTTCGTGGTACCAATTGCGCACTACCGAGGCAGGGGCGCAGACCATAGCCGGTCCTTGTTTGGCCCGGTCGAGCAAGAGGGCCAGTGCCTGCACCGTTTTGCCCAGGCCCATATCGTCGGCGAGGCAGGCGCCCACACCCCAATGGGCCATTTGCGACAGCCAACGGAAACCGTCTTCCTGATAGGGCCGCAGCTCGGCCTTAAAAGTAGAGGGAACATTGGGCTTTATATCACGGGATTCCTTCAGGCGGGCCAGTTGTTTTTTCCAGGCTGCATCCACCTGGACATCGTCCAGCAAATTGGTAAAATCTTCCATGGCATGGATGGCCAGGGGATGGAAGCGCAGGTCGTTTTTTGTTTTTGAAAAAAGACTGTTCAACTCCTCCAGCCTGCGTTTCAACTGCCCGGTAAGCGCCAGAAACTGGCCATCGCTGATCTCCACAAAATTGCTTTTTGAGTTTTGCGACAAGTCCAGTAGTTTGCGGAAATCCATGACCAGGTTTTCGTTCACTTGTACCTTGCCGTCCACTGAAAACCAGTCCCGCTCTTTCTGGATGCCCATGGATAACTGGTCGAATCCAACCTGGCCGGCGATGCGGAGCTTTTCGCCCTTTGGGTATTCCATCACGATGTCGCCGCCTTGTTTGAGCGGTTCGAGTTCGAGCAGCACGTTGAGGCAGTCTTCCACATCGTCGAAGAGCCATTCCCGGTTTTCGTTGGGTATTTTGAGCAGGGTCGGACAGGCATCTTCCACGCTTCTGGCGTTCTCTTTTTCCTTTTTCAAATCCCTGGTGGCCCGGCTGGGAAGGCCGTTTACTTCGGCAATGATATTTTCCCGGCCTGCGCCTGGCTTAAAATAGGGCGGTTCGCTGGTAAAAGGCTTTACAAAAAATTCAATTTTAAAACCGTCGCCGACTGGCAACAGGTGGATGAAGATGGTGGCGTCGCCCTCCACAGTCGGTATATCCATTGCCTCGCCGCCTACCTCCGACTGGACGGTGACGATGGTTGAAAGATTGCCAACGGCTTCGATTACTTTGTCCTTCGCCCTGGCAGGCAACTGTAGGCGGCCATATTCGAGCAGGCGGTTGATTTCTGCATGTACTTCGTTCACCATCAGCAAGATGTAGCGGGTCGGGGTTTCCCGTACGAGGAATAGTCCGGAGCTTTTGAATTCATAAGAAAACCTCATTTCGTAGCCATTTTTGGATTCTTCCACCAGTAACTGCGGCTTTTTTTCCAACAACTCAACGGAAACGGCAGGGTTTTCCATCAAAAAAAGAAGGGGGTGGCCGACCAGGGCAGGCAGCAGTTTTTCCCAATCAAATTCATATTCCATCCCGCCGTAGTAGCCTTGGTTGTAGGCTTTGATAGCCCTGGCCGCCTCCATGTCCTGGTCGGTTAAGTTGCTGATTTTGAATTCCTTGAGACGCTTGAGGGCTACGTTGCGCCCTTTCGACCAGCCTCCTTTCCCAAAGGTCTGCTCTACTGGCTGTACCTGGTTTTTTTTAAAATCAACCCACCACACCAGCCGGGTCAGTTTTTCAGCCGCCTTGCCTTTTTTACCTTTTTTTCCCTGCAACTGCATCAGTGCTTCGAGCGAGCGCTCCCATTTTTCGGTTCGCTGAATAAGGTGGAGAATACTCTCCGTGCCGAGTGCGGCTTCCAATTTATTAGCAGCTTCTTCGTACTCGCCGGCTGTTTTTTCATCTGGATCAAATTTGGCAATCAGGTTTGCAAATTCCAGCGCCATCCACCGGTAGCCGTATTTGTTGGCCTTATGAAAAAAGGTCTTCAATTCATCCACATCCCGCAGGGGCAAAGGTTGGTCGTTCCAGTAATGGGCCGCAGCGAAAAAGATCCATTCAAGTGCCTCTTCCGGGCGTTCGCCCAACATCTCCCTGGCATCTGTCAGGTAGTTGAGTTGGTGCAGCAAGGCAGATTGGAGGTAAACCAATAAACCGTCATGGATGCTCTCTGGCGTATCGACGAGCAAATCGAGCGTTTTTTTAAGGAAATCCTTCCCTTTGTCTTTCAAAAGGGCCAATAGATGGACGACACCCTCAAAGCCCGGATAAACTCCTTTTTTCAGCACTGCTTCTTTTTTGAAAAGTTTAAGCCCTTCATCAAAAGAATGCAGTGCCTCGTTATTCCTTTTAGTAAAAAATTCCACCATACCCCTGTTGAGGAGTTTGGAAAAGGAAGTGGGCAGTTTATCCACCAGTGCTTCTGCTTCGGCAAACCTGCCCATCTGGACGAGAGGCAAAATCAAAAGCGAGATTCCAGTGTCTGAGGTTTTCTTATTGTCAAGCCAGCCATTGTTCTTCACGAAATCTAACAGCTCGTCCACCGGCTCCAGTTTTGACATGGCCTCCCCAATCATTTGCAGAAGGGCCAGGGCTTGAATATCTGGCGGGAAAGTCGCCAGCCAATCCGGGTCGAAAGGATGGAAAAATTGGAAGAAAAATTCTGTTTGTGCCCACTCCTCCTTGAAAAACCTTAGAATATCCAGGATGACCTCCTGGGAGCGGCTCAGGTTGCCCTCGTAAAGGGCGATGCGTAAATCACGGATGCATACGTCGAAATTGCGGGGCCCTAAGTTCCATTCCCGGTAGGGGAACAATTTGGTGACCGCCCTGACGAAGGTTTTGAACTGTGGATCGATGACAGCCATCCGCATGACGAGCTCCCTGTATTTTTCAGCTACCTGCATTTCTTCCTGGTCCCTGAATTGGAGCCAGCCCCCGGCATCCAATAATTCCCGGTATTCCTTGACCTGGGGTGCCTGTATGTGGGTGCCTTTGTCGTTCCTTATGTCACATTCCCTCAAGAGGTTGACCATTTCGTTTTGGTTGCAAGGCTCATAAGCAACGGAAAGGATTTTCAGCATTTCCTTTTCAACCGGATGGAGGTCTTTGAAGCGTTGGCGGAACGTATTGATTACCATGTTGTTGCGGGTAGTTTTACGAAATTGACCCAATTATTGATTGGGCCGCTCCTGCTTTTTTTAGGAGGGGGGCAAAGTTAAGAAAGGCGCAGCCAGGGCGAAAAGCAGGCTTTGGTAATTATTTTTGGGTGAAAGGTTTAGGGCTTTTGGCCGGGGTTTTTAATAACCCATCCACTATTAAGCTGGGATGCGCAGGCGACTGGCCGGTGTGGATATTTTTGCCGGAGGCACAAATATGTATCCTCTTCCAACTGGACAGGAAAAAATAGTCGGGAGATTCATTTTTCCGGGCAAAATCGACAATTATAAGCGGAAATGGATTTCCCCGCTATTGACAGCTATTCCTGTTTAAATTTTATTTCCTCTATTTTATCTTTCTCTGTGCGGAGATAGAAGACCTTTTCCTTTTTTCCTTGCCTTACCAGGATTTGCAGTGTGTTGGGTGTAAAAATCCCTTCCGAAAGGGTGGTAATTCGGAGCAGGCCTTCCTGTCCAGGCGTCACGGCCACATCGAAACAGGCAGGTTCTTTGGCCAATTCCAGTTCCCTTGCAAGGTAAACGCCGTTGAAGGTAAGGGAAATAGTGTCGCCGTCGGGTTCGCCGCCTTCTTTCACGCAGATGGAAAAATCGGTTCCTGCAATGGCAATACTGGCGGGGGCAGGCTCCGGTTTTCCTGTTCTTTCAAGGCCTCTATCTGATTTATTTTCTTCCTTCTCTGGCCGCAGTGAAACGGGGGGGCGCTCCACTTCTTTCTGTTTCCAGGTGCAAAACGTGCCGCCAATATTGAAATTAAGTTCTTCTCCACCATCGAACAAAGTGACCCGTTCGTAGTCACTTCGGCCCGACATCAGCAGCACCCTGCTCAACTGCAGGTAAACCCGGCCTTTTTTATATCCCAAAGAGACGGTAGCTGTTGGTTCGAAAGTGGTGAAACCCAATGAAGCGTCAACCAAATCATTGGGATCGGTACTTTTGTAATTGCTGTAATTGATAAACGCCATACGGGGGGAAAATGAAAAATCCACCACTTTTTGCCGGAGTCCGATGGCAGGCTGGATAAAAAACCGGTTGTAGTTTCCCTTGTATTGGTAGCCGTTCTCATTGTCTTCCGCCCAGCCAACGCCATATCCACCGTAGATTTCCAATCGGCCCATTTTCCAATCGGCATCAGTCATCCCAAAAGGGGTGAATGCGCCCGCCGCTGCCTCCAGCAAAACGTGGGAATTTTTTTCACTATCGTAGTCGTCATTGCCCGACATGAAAGAAGTGTTGGCCAATATCCCGAAGTGGTTGGTGATGCCATAAGCTCCCTGGACGTCAACGGTTATCTCCGGGGCCTGGGTGACAAAACCTGCATTGAACCTGTAATCCCCCTTTTCGCCCAGAAGGGGCGAGTTGACCGTATTGGGCACATACAGCGTGATGCCGCAACGGGGAAACAGAAAAACCGCAGTAAAAGAAACAAAGGCTAGGAAAAGTTGGCTTTTTTTCATGGTGTTATTGATTAGATGTTTCAAAACGCCTGTAAATTAGGATTTTAATAAACGCTAACCAAAGTGACATTTGAAATAGATGATGTTTTGAGCCTGTAGGGAAATGGGCCAGTTTGTTTGAAGCTTCGGGAAAATTTGGAGCGTTTGGCAATTTAGCGCATTTCCCCAATAAAGAAAGCCACCCAGAATCAATTCGGATGGCTTTCCAATCTGCATATAGAGTCGATCTTCTGTTCAAATTGGGGATTTGATTGGCCTAAATTCAGGGTTTTCCAGGCCTGCAAAACCGTATTTACTTCTGCAGGAAAGCGGACGCTTATTCAGCATAAACGAATGCACAACCGTTGGAAGCAAAATCTTTTATTTCCTGGAACAAATCAGATGGCTTTATGCAGGCCGCCATAGCAGGAAATGAAGCTTGGGAGGGTGAGTAAAAAAAAATATCCTAACCGGGCGAAGTCAGAACCAAAAGGTTTATAAGGGTTGAAGAAGTTGAAATGGGACGATATTAACCCAATCAACCTCTTGCTGAAATACAAATGAATAAAAACTGTGTTGAGTTGTCCTGTCCCTGCGAAGGTTCCTTGCCGTCAAATTCAAAATTTCCGTTTTTAGGGAGCGGATTATTTGGATATGCACATGGGGATTGTGGGATAATTTATCCTGGAATGCCGTTTGGGATAAAATCGCTCGCACAAAGGAATAAAATTATTAGTGAAAAAAAAATGTTCAAAAGACAAAGCAAACCGGCATTTGCGGATAGCCCCTTCTAAATCATTGACCGTCAGTTTTTATTAAAATGTAAAATATGTGTGTTGGGTGAAAAAAAAATAGCTGCCCCAAGCAGGAACAGCTATTTCTGAATGGCATCGGACGAACTTGCAAGCATTAAGTGCCTTCAGTCCATTCCATTAGCCCGTCATTTATTATTGCATAAGCACAACATCACCTTTCAGGATTTCCGATCTGCCGTCTATATAGTCCACGTCAACAAACCAGGTGAATACGGCAGGCCGCATCAAAGTGCCCCGGTATTTGCCATCCCATCCGAAATTTGGATCGTTGGCTTGGAAATTATAGTACTCGTAAACGGTTTCGCCCCAGCGATCGAACACCAGGAAGGCATTAATTTTTGCTACGCTCTCCTTGTCGGAAAAGACCATGAAGACATCATTATTGCCATCGCCGTTGGGCGAGAAAGCCGTTGGCACGTACACCCCGCCAGATTTGTTCACTACCAGCATTATGGGCGCTGAGTCTTTACATCCATTTTCTGTTACTACGGTCACCAGGTAAAGCATGGTAGCAGTAGGGGTTGCTACCGGATCAAGGCAGTCAGCACAACTCAGGTTAATGTCCGGGTGCCACGATACCTGCTGGATCTGATCCTGTGGATAATTTACCTGGGTTTCGATTTGATAACTTTCGCCCAATTTCATTTCCGCCCTCGGTTCCACTTCGATATGGAAAATGTCAGGCTCAATGATATCTACCAGCTTGTCGTCTTCACAGCCCTTTGCATCCTGCACCACTACATGGTAAGACCCTGGTGCAAGGTCGGAGTATAGTGTTTCGGTAGAATAGGTCTGGCCTCCATCCAGCGAGAAGAGATAGGGTTTCACGCCACCGGTAATACCGGAAAAGGTAATTGCACCTTTGTCGCCATTACAGGGTGGTTGGTAGTCGTAAACATTGGCAACAGGCCCATCGGTTGTAATGGTCACCTGATCGGTGTCAGTGCAGCCATTGACTGGATTTGTCACCGTCAATAAGTAGGTGCCGGGGCCGGAAATGCCTGGCTTTGCAGTAGTTTCACCTGATTCAAGCTTGCCATCTGTAGTTTCCCAGTTATAACTTAGGGAAGAAATACCTGATGAGCCACTTCCATCCAGGAAATTGATAGGATCGAAGCAATCAAGGATAAATCCCTGGCCTGCATCCGCAACAGGTGCCTGGATGTCCTGGTCCACCATTATTTGTGCTTCCTTGGTGCAACCATTTGCCAAATTGGTGACTGTCAGCAAATACAAACCCGGCGCATTGATTACTGGTGACAGGGTGGTTTGCCCCGAGACGATATTGCCACCGTTGGTAGTCCAAAGGTATTGGTACCCTATGCCCGAAGAGGCCGAAGCATTGATGGTCAGTTCTTTCACGAGGCAAGTCAACGGGGAGGCTGGCGAGATGACTGCCTGCGGAATACTTTCATCCTGCCCCACCACTACATTGGCAGAATTGGTACAACCGTTCATATTGTTGGTAACCGTCAAAACATAAGTTCCAGTTTGGTTAACGGTTGGAGACAGGGTCGTACCGCCGTTAAGAATATTACCATTGGTAGTGGACCATTGATAGCTGATATTGGCGCCCGAGCTGCTGCCCGTGCCATCCAGCGCCACTGATTGGGTAGTGCAGGTCAATTGCTCGGCAGTGCCCACTGTTGCGTTTGGTGGCGTGATGTCTTGCTGTACGGCAACGCTGGCAGTTTCCGTACAACCATTGAGCAAGTTAGTCACCAACAACTGATAATTGCCGGTTTGATCAATGGAAGGCGTCAGGGTATTAGCACCGTTCACGATGTTGCCGTCGGTGGTCGTCCACAAGTAAGCGTAACTGCTGCCCGTGCTGGAGCCATTGCCGTTCAGGTTGAGCGAATTCACGTTGCAGGTTAAAAGCCCTGGCGTATTGGCCACTGCAGAAGGCGCATCCAGGCTTTGGGTGATGGTGACTGCATCCGTATTAGTGCACCCGGTTGTGGTATTAGTGACCACCAATTGGTAAGTACCTGGTTCGTCAATAGCGGGATTCAGTGTATTTCCGCCACTGACTATATTACCATCCTGGGTTGTCCATTGGTAGGTGAAATTTGCTCCCGTAGCAGAACCTGCACCGTCCAACGGCAGGGAGGTTTCATTGCAGTTCAACTGGTCGGTTGGACCTGCCTCCACAACGGGAGGGGTAGTTTGGGCAGCAACCGTTACGCTGGCCAGGTTGGTGCAGTTGGTCAGGGCATTTGTAACTGTAAGTACATAAATACCAGGGGCATTCACCGTAGGTGTCAGGGTGGTATCGCCCGAAACGATGTTGCCGTTGTTCGTGCTCCATTGGTAAGAATATTCAGGGCCCATCACAGAACCGGAGCCGTTCAGGGAAACCTGGTTGACAAGGCAGGTTATCGGAGAGGCCGTGCCGGCATCCACCTCAGGCAAGCTGTCATCTTCTGTGATTTCAACTTCATCGGTTGAAGTGCAGCCATTCGCAAGGTTGGTCACTTCGATGATGTAATTGCCAGGAGCATTGATGGTAGGTGTCAATGTATTTTCTCCTGAAACAATGTTGCCATTAGGGGAAGTCCATGAATATTGTACGTTTTGGGTACTGGAACCATTTCCATCCAACGTCATGGCAGTAGTGGTGCAGGAAAGTTCGCCGCCGGTACCAGCTTCAGCAGTTGGTGCGGCAATGTCCTGGTCAATTGTGACGGTAGAGGTAGCAGTACAGGCTGTCAGGATGTTGGTGACCTGCAACTGGTAACTGCCAGGCTGATTGACAACAGGGTTCAATGTGGAAGCGCCGTTAACGATACCAGGCCCCGTCCATTGGTAGGTGAATTCAGAACCAGTGGAGGCAGTTCCAGCCAAAGGAAGCTGCATGGCAGAACAGGTCAAAGTGGCCGTCGGGCCTGCACTTACCTGTGGCAACTGCACATTTTCTTCCACAGTAGTTTGGGCACTTTGGGAGCAACCATTGGCCGTGTTAGTGATCACCAACTGATAAATGCCGGCAGCATCCACCATAGCATTGAGCGAGTTCGTGCCACTAATGATGCTACCATTGCCAGTTGACCAAACGATATCAAAATTGGCCCCTGTGCTTGACCCCCCGGCATTCAGGCTTACGGTATTGTTGGAACAGGTCAACAGGTCAGGCTGGGCAATTTGCACGGTCGGTGCTGTAATATTCTGATCAATGGTGATGGATTCCGAAGCTGAACATCCATTTACCTCATTCGTCACAGACAAGGTATAAGTGCCTGGCGTACTAATACTTGGATTAAGGGTATTCGTTGCACCATCAAAGGTGCCGTTGCCCGTTAGCCACTCAAAATCCAGGTCACCGGCCGGCACGTTGGGAACCTGTGCTCCCAGGTTCATGGAAGTCACATCACAGGTAAGCAAAACGGGGGGAGGCAAGTTGATTTGCGGGGTTTGGATATCTTCTGAAATGGTGACTGTGCTCTGGCTTTCACAGTTGTTGCTGGAATCCAAAATTGTCAATGTGTAGGTTCCGGGGGCGTCAACCGTAGGGGAAAGGGTGTTTTGCCCAGACAAAAAACTGCCGCCAACAGTAGTCCAGTTAAACGTGATAGTGGGGCTTTGGCTGGAGGCTGTTGCATCCAGCAACGATTGTGTGTTGACACAGTTGAGGTTATTGCTTGGATCAATCAAAGCTTCCGGAGTATTGGCGTCCTGCTGAACCTCCACGGAGGCAGTGCCGGTACAGCCATTGGCCAGGCTCGTCACCACCACATTATATGTGCCGGGCGCACCAGCGGTTGCATTGGCATTGGTGTCCCCGGCAGTAATGGTGCCGTTGGTGGTAGTCCAGTTAAAAGTATAGCCTGCGGTGTTGCCATTGACATTTGCACTGATCCCGGTTGTTGTTTGGTTGCAGGTCAACAGACTTGCAACATTGGCAGCAACGGATGGAGGTGTTAAATCATTGGACACTTGCACTGAATAGGAATCAGAACATCCATTGGATTGGTCTGTAACGACGAGTTGGTAGGAGCCTGTGGCCGAAACACCAAGGGTGGTTGATGTTTGCCCGGTAATGGGTGCACTGCCCTGATACCATTGGTAGCCATAATTTGGCCCTGCGGAGGATCCACTTCCATCCAGTGTAAGGCTTGTGGTGGAACAAGTCAGTGGTTGGGGCGCAGCTATCACCGCATTCGGCACGTCGGCATCGGTATCCACGTTTACCTGCTCCTGATCGGAACAGCCATTGGTGAGGTTGGTTACCGTAAGGGTATAGAGGCCATCCTGGTTAACAGTTGGGCTAAGGGTATTGCCACCGCTCAGGATACCCGGCCCCGTCCAATCATAACCAATATTGGCGCCTGTGCTCGAACCGGAGCCATCCAGGCTGATAATGGTCGTGGTGCAGTTCAAAGTCCCTCCGACAGCCGTAGCGACAGGGGTAATTTGGTCGGCAGTAACAGTAGCTGAAGCTTCCGCTGTGCAGCCATTCGTGGTGTTTGTTACCAATAGATTATAGGTCCCGGATTGGTTGACCGTGGCCTCAATGGTATTTTGGCCAGCCTGGACTCCCGCACCCGACCATTGATAACTGATGTTGGCACCAGTAGAGGAGCCTTGCCCGTTGACCAGGGAAGTACCATTGTTGCAGGTAATAGGCTGGCCCGGAGTAGCTACCGCAGCCGGCGAAATTGTATCGGCAGGTACTATAGCAGACGCAATGTCCGTGCATCCGAAATTGTCGGAAACCGTAACGGTATAGTTCCCTGGTGCCAGTCCTGTTGGGGTGCCTGTATTGCCGATTCCACCCGTCCAGTTATAGGTTAGTGGCGGGGTACCGCCCGTAATGGCAATATTGATGCTCCCGCCATTGGGGTTCAGGCAATTAGCGCCAGAAGGAACGGTGGCAGTAGCTTCCATCGAAGGCCCGGCCACAATGAGGGCCTGATCAGTTCCTGTGCAACCGTAAAAGTCTGTAACTGTAACCGTGTATGTCCCTGGGCTTAAGCCAATGGCTGTGGGCAAATCCGGAAAGCCATTGCTCCAGGCAAAGCTATAAGGGGGAATCCCTCCGTCAGGGTTGGCAGAAATAGCCCCAGTACCTGCACAGGTTGGGGGAGATGGAACGGCATCCACCGTCACCGTATTGATGAGGACGGGGGACACTCCCACAGCGGCTCCCTGGCAATTGCCAACGACGGAGGTCACGCTGAACAACTCATAAGTGCCTGGTACATTGGTAGTATAGACATAAGGATTTTCGCTCGTTGTGATGGGTGGCAATGGTACGCCGTTGAGGTACATTTGAAACTCCCAGGGGGCCGTTCCGGTGAAGTCAATGGTCAAATCCACTGATTGGGTGGGGTCGCTGGTACAAAGAAAACCGGTGCCGGTCATAAAAGCGGTTGGCACTTCTGAAACACCGACCGTATTGGTCACTTCGGCAGTGGTTCCGCATTGATCTGTTACGGTAACGGTATAAGTTGTCGTTGTTAGTGGCACGGCGAGGACGGACGGGGTATTTGCGCCTGTGCTCCATTGGTAAGAAAACTGTCCGCCCGGAATGCCTCCCTGTACGTCCGGTTCGAGGAAGACGGGTGTTCCTGCACAAACCTCCTCATCTGGCAGGATAGCCGAGACGACGGGCGGGTCATGTATTTCCAATATGATATTATAACTGCTACATGAACATGAATTGGTGATCGAAAGAACAATGGTCTCAATGCCCTCCGTGATGCCATCGTCGAAAACGGTGACAGGGAGTGCGAATTCTGTAAGACCCGGGGGTATCACAATCGAAGTTGGTAGCGGAGAATAGTCCACTCCAGGCGTTGCAGTACTGGTCGGGGAAATGGTATAGGTGATAAAAAGTGGCATACTGGTATTGCTGCCAGCCCTGGAAAAAATAAAAGACCCATCATTGCAGGACTCATAAACGATATTGGTGCCGGTCGTAATGGCGTTGGCCTCTCCCGTGGCCGTACCTCCAGCATTAAAGCTGTTGGCTTGCAGGAACACAGCAGAATCAAATATACCATCCCCTGCATCGGCCACCAATAAACGGATATGGTAGGTGGCGCAGGGGACAACGTTTGCCACTGCAGTCAATAAGGAAGTAAATCCATCGAACTGAATATCGTTGACGGCAGTGCCACCTCCGCAGCTACCGAGGCTGTTTGGCACAAAATAGCCAGTATTTGAAACAGGGTTTACGTTGTTGATGGAAACGTAGATGCCCGAACCCGGCAGGGTAGCGATGTTGGCTCCGTTGTACAGGAAGCCTCCACTGATGCCGGGGCCACTGATGAAGAAACCAAAAACGTCGTTGAAACCGCTGCTAACAGGCGGGGCATATTCGCAGTATTCTTCCGAGGCAAAAACGTAGTTAAAGTTGATCGTATTAACGGTAGGCCGAAAATCGAATTCAATACCAACTGCGTCAAATAACTGTGCGCCTGTCAGCAATGCCAGGTCAGGGTCGGAACCGCCGCCGATATTGTTGCCCGCACTTTCTATAGAATTGGGGCCCAGGGCATTGGCAATGTTGCCGCATTCGATGATGACCCCTTCGTCAATCAGGATGGAGGAGGCACCGTTAGCAAAACTGCCTATTCCGGCAGGGGGGCCAACCGTGGTAACATTGTTTATGTCAAAACAACCACCACCGATGAACACATCCTGGATGAGTGATTCGGCGGTTTGGCCGCCCGACACGGAAATTCCAGCCATTTCGGCCAGGTTCGAGCCGTGCTTGAGCGCTTCTTCACAGGTGCGGCAGCCAATGGAAAACCACAGTTCATCGCTGAAGTTTTCATCCCGTTGCAGCACAAAATCCATACAGGAGGTTTTGGCCGTAAATTGAAAAGTGCGCTTGAATTCGCTGTTACCTGCCAGGCGGATACCTGGTTCCGCACTGCCGGACTGGACCGCCCAAACGGCATAGGTCTCGCCTTCCTTGAGCCCACATACTTCCAGGGACTGTGCGCCTTCGGCATAGGGCATTTGATATCGCATCCTGTAACCTTCCAACTCAATGGACAAGTGTTTGCCAAGCTTTGTTTGTGAGAAAATTGTTGGTAAAAATATTCCGGAGAGAAAAGCCAGGGTGATTGAATAGCGTAAAGTTGTTCCCATGAACAGATTTTTTTTGAGTTTAAGTATCCTAAGTTTATGTACAGGGCTACCCCCCAAATGTTTGAACAGGTAGTTAGTGTTATTCCGTCTTTATTGAGTGGACAGTGGTGCTTACCAGGTTTGTTGGGGCATTGAGAACGCATAGTTCAGGTAAAATGGGGAAGCGAAATGGACACGTCCGGGATGGGAAATGTAATAGATTTTAAAACAGGCTTTTAGTAAGCATAGATTTCTTTAATAAATTGAAATCTAGGTGCGAAAGAAGTGGTAATCCTCAAGTGGCGACAAATTTAGAAAGTAGAATGCTAAGAACAAAATAGAATTGGCCGAACAGGGAAGATTATGCCCTGTTATTGAAGATAATCACCCGGAACGGGCATTTTAATATTTCAAAACCACGCGAAATGCGATGCTGGCACGTTCTCTTATTCCAAAAATCTCCAAAACCTACGCCCTGCCTAAATCAATTTCCTCAAACTAAATCTGAACTTTAGCCGTTTGTCCCCCCTTTTTACGACTATCCTTATCTTCTTGCCCACTTTTTTTTTCAAAATTCTGTGGATGTCGGCCAGGGAAAGGAACCCTACGGGAATCAGGTTGAGCCTTCTAATTTCATCCCCTGGCAGCAAACCGGCCTGTGCCGCCGGAGACCCTGGCAGCACGTCGTGTACTGTAAACTTGTTGAGCCGCAAATCCGATGCGATGAGCACCAACCCACTTTTGTCGAACTCAAAAGCCTTGTTGAACATTTTGTTGGGCTGCAGGTAAAGCTGCTCCCGGGGATAGTCAATGATGACATTGAACCGGCTCAGGATTTGGTTGCCAATCAGGCCATTCCGGCTATAAAGGATGGCCGTATCAACTCCAATGGCCAGTTCCTGGAAATTGGTCAGCACTTCTGAACATTGCAGGCCACCAAGCTGGAGTGCTGTCACCCGTCCGAGGTACCCCTCCAGGAACCCACCCAAGCCGGCTCCGATATTCCCTTTTAACGCATTGGCAGGAAGCCTGAGATCGGGGTGGGTATCTGTGTTCAGCAATAAGGACAACATCGCACCAGTATCCAGCAATAATTTGACTTGGACGGCAGAATCGGTTTGAAGCCTGATAATAGTGTTTAGATAGGGTTTGTTGCGGTTCACGTCAATGGCCAGGGCTTGGTAGCCTTTGTTCGGTTTATCAAAAGAACTGGTTTTCATGAGCGTGATGATCCTTCGTTCGTAGTTGATTTTGACCACCAGGCCCCTGAAAAGGTCAGCTCCAAGGATACCCTGCACTTCTACGCCGGCCATTTCTTCGAAACGGAAGTAGTCCTCTTCCAGCACTAGAAAAGACTGGTTGGGGATGATCATGTCCCCTACGCGCAGGTGAATACCCCGCACCAGGTAGGCAGTAAGGATAGTCTTGAGATCAGACCCGACCAGTTGGAATTCCCGTTCGTATGGAACGTTCATTATGTCTGTGATCTCCCGCTTGGAAAGGATGGTGTGCTCGGCCCCTGTGTCGAATATAAATTTCAGGGGGAAAATCCTCCCAAAAGTGACGTTGACGATGATGAGGTCGTTTTTATATTCGAAGGGGATGTCAATGCGCTTGACATCTTTGAGGATTTCAAAGCCAGCCTGGGCTTCCAGTGCCAACTGGCAAAGCAGCAACAACAGCCAGGTAAAGGCGTTTTTCATTTTTTGATGCGGGTGATGGTAACAGTTAACGATAGGTAAATGCAGGAGGAGCAGGCAGGCAATTTCTATTTGATGCAATCAAGCAAACCGGCCCTTCAAATCCTGTCCATACTTTTCGCTTTTAGTTTTTGGATGTTGGGGCCATATTATATGTCGATTGGTGGCATGAGCATCCGAAAAAATCCTTTCTAAAAGTTTTTATTCGTCGCCAAAAGCTCCTGTCGGTCTATTCTCACAGCCACAAAGGCAAACTGATGTTACACAAAATCTGGCGGCGTTATCCTTAAATAACGGTAGCGAATATAGCAAACTTAAACGGATCCCAGTTCGATAAGTGGTGCTTGAATTTTCACAAACTCGATTTTAGCTTTTTTTCCTTCTAATTTTTCGATCAGCAACCGGGCTGCGGTCTGGCCGACCTCTTCCCCGGAGTGCTTCATGTGTGTGATGGCCGGAAAATGATAATGGGGAGCTTTGCCGTCGCTGATGGCAATGAGGGCCATATCCTCAGGGATTTTCAAGCCGAGGCAGGCCAGCACGTGGCAAGCTTTGATCATCAACTTGTCGGACATAGTAAAGATGGCCGTCGCCCCGGGATACTGATCCAGCAGTTCAGTGATGCGGTGCTCTATTTCAGTGTCCTTATCGAGCATCACCATCTGGCCTTCATCCAGGTCAATCTGGTTGGCAACATGTGCAGCCTGGAACCCTTCGGCCCTCAATTTGGTCATAGCCAACCGTGAATCGTCAAAAATGCCGAGAATTTTTGTGTGCCCTTTTTTCACAAGGTAATCCACGGCCTGAAAGGCAGTTTCATGGTCATCGATGGTGAGTAGTGGGATTTGGTCGTTTTGAAGTCCCCTGTCAATCATACAAACAATGGGGCCGTTTTTTTGCAAGATTTCCAGATGTTTTACATCGCTTGTTTCTGAAGTCAGCGAGATCAGGACGCCATCCACGAACATTTGCAGGCAATATTCGGCCAGGCCTCGTTCTTTCAGTAGTGAGTTGTCGGATTGTAGAAACAACAGGGAGTATCCATTTTGCTCTACCACCTTGCTGATCCCCTGCAGTACCTCCGGAAAAAAGAAAGTATTCACCTCAGGTAAAATAACAGCGATGATTTTAGAGCTTCTCATGCGCAGCAATTGTGCGCTGGGGTTTGGGTAATAATTGAGAGACCGGGCAACCTCCTTTACCTTTTCCCGGGTTTTCTGGCCGATGTCGGGATGTTCGTTCAAGGCTTTGGAAACACCAGAGATGGATAACCCGGTAAGGCTGGCTATGTCTTTTAAGGTGGCACGCTTCATAGTTGGAATTTCTTGGCAATAGCCATTCAAACAAGATGATTGTCAAAACAAGTATAAAACGCAGGCAGCCGTGCAAATGCCGCTACCAATATTTGGCCATCCGCTTTTTATTTTCCTATCTTACCGTCAAAAAGGCACAAAGCCCATTACGCATGGTTTTCGTGTTGAAGTTTTCCACATCAAACCTTTGAGTTAGCTGACAATCAAAACACAGGCCCACTCAAAATAATATTCCAACATACATTAGATAGTTGGTTTTTAATTTAGTGCTATTTGATTTCGCCAAACGAATAGAAATTTTCCTCGAAAATCAATTTTGCCAATTAGAATGAATTTCGGAGTTTTGCCCCATAAGCGTTAAATAAACACTTAGCCCCAAATCCTGCCCATTTCGAATCCCATTCATGTGCTCGCTTACATTGTGGAAATATTTTTTCTAATTTAAACTAAATAATGTATGAAACTTAAGTTCGACTATCTCACTAAATGCCTGTTGCTGCTGTTGGTGGTAATGGGCATGAGCAGTCTGGCAATGGCGCAGCGTACCATCAAAGGGACGGTGACCGATGCACAGAACGGCGATCCTCTTATCGGTGCGAATATTTTGGTGATCGGTACCAGTACGGGTACTATTACCGATATTGACGGCACCTACGAGCTACGGGTTCCGGACGGGGCCAAGGAAATTGAAATTACCTACACGGGCTACGCTGCCCAAAAAGTGGCACTTGGTGCAGGGAACGTTTACGACGTGGCCATGTCGGCAGGTGCCATTTTGGATGAAGTGGTCGTCATTGGTTACGGCTCGGTGAAAAAATCTGATGCAACGGGTGCCGTTTCATCTGTCACCGAAAAAGACTTCAACCAAGGTATCGTCACTTCCCCGGAGCAATTGATCCAGGGCAGGGCAGCTGGTGTCCAGATTACCAACAACAACGGGGAGCCGGGCGGCGGCATCAACGTTCGTATCCGTGGAACATCTTCCGTCAGGAGCGGCAACGGCCCCCTTTATGTGGTGGACGGTGTGCCACTTGGCGGAGACGCCACCTCTGGCGGCGGCTTTGACGTCGGCGTGGGCCGTCAAACAAGCAGGAACCCCCTCAACTTCCTCAACCCCAACGACATCGCCAGCATTGACATCCTCAAGGATGCCTCTGCAACGGCTATTTATGGTTCAAGGGGTGCCAATGGCGTCGTGATCATCACCACCAAAAGCGGTCAGGCTGGTAAAAATGTGCTGGATTATGGCTACTCAATCGGTTTCAGCACCATTACTAAAAAGGTGGACGTCCTTGGCAGGGACGAGTTCCTGAATGCCTACGAATCCTTCAACGGTGCAGCAGCCCGTGCCACTTTGGATTTGGGTGCTAACACCGATTGGCAGGACGAAGTACTGCAAACAGGTATCTCCCACAACCACAACCTTTCTTTCGGGGGTGGCGACAAGAGCGGTGACTACCGTTTTTCACTTGGATACCTCGATCAGGAGGGCATCATAAAAACTTCTGGCCTGAAGAGGCTGAGCGGCCGTTTCAACGCCAATAAAAAATTCTGGAACGACCGGCTCAAGATCGGCACCCAGGTCACCGTATCCAATACACACGACGACGCTGTGCCCATTTCTGAAAACGTTGGTTTTGAAGGCGACCTCTGGTCTAATGCCCTCAAGGCAAACCCAACACAGCCGGTCAGGACAGCAAACGACAGCCTTTTCCAGTTCAGCAACACAGAGCCCAACCCTGTGGCTATGATCGAACTTGTCAAGGACTTCACCAATACACTTCGTGCATTGGGCAACATCAACGCAGAAATAGAAATCATTGAAGGCCTCTCCTTCAAAACCCTGGTCGGCTTTGACCGTTCATCCTCCTCCAGGAAGTCCGCATGGTCAAGAGACCTTTTGGCTGGCACATCGGGCCCATTCGGCAAAGGGTTCCTTTATCTGAGCGACATAGACGTCAACAATAAACTGTGGGAAAACTATTTTACCTACACCAAAGATTTCGGCAGTGTTGACTTCAACGGAACGTTGGGCTACTCCTATCAGGAATTCAACTACAATACGAAAAGGTCCGAATTGACAAACTTCCGTACCAGCGATCTCGATCTGATGATCAACAACTTTGCCTCTGCAAATCAAGCTGGTGGAAAAGGTATCGTAGGTACCAACTCCAGCCAATCGGTGGACGAACTGCAATCCTACTTTGGCCGTATCAACCTTGGTTTTCTGGACAAATACCTGGTTACTGCCACTTTGCGTGCTGATGGTTCTACCCGCTTTGGTGGTGACAACAAATACGGTTACTTCCCGGCTTTCGCCGTTAAATGGAGGGCCATTCAGGAGGAGTTCATTCCAGATTTTTTCAGTGATTTGGGCGTACGGATTGGCTATGGTGTAACAGGTAACCAGGAAATACCTCACAACCTTTACCAGGAGCGCCAACGTTACAATGATTGGGATATCAACCAGAACGGTGACGTTACCGGCGGCGGTATCGGTTCTGTGGCATTCGCCAACCCAGGCTTGAAGTGGGAGACTACCGTTCAGACCAACATCGGGGTTGACTTTGGTTTTGCCAATAACCGTGTATCGGGTTCTTTGGATTTTTACCATAAGAACACCAATGACCTGTTGATCCAGGTCACCAGTGCCCAGCCTGCCGTCAACGACTTCGTTTGGAAAAACCTTGATGCAGATGTGGTCAACCAGGGAGTGGAATTGACGTTGAACCTCGTGGCTGTTGACAAACCTAATTTCGATTGGAATATCAACGGTAACGTAGCTTACAACAAAAACGAAGTGAAGAATTTCTCGGGCCTTATCAATACCGGTGAAATCAACGGACAGGGCTTAACAGGTGCTTTTGCCCAGCGGATTGCAGAAGGACAACCTTTATTTGCTTTCTATGTCCGTGAATTTGACGGCTATGATGACAATGGTATCACCATCTATAAAGATGGCGATGTGCAGCGCTTCACAGGTGCCAGCCCTATTCCAAAAGTGACTGCTGGTTTGACCAACTCATTCCGTTTTGGCGATCTGGATTTCAATTTCTTTTTTAATGGTCAATTTGGCCATTATATTTACAACAATACGGCAAATGCCCTGTTTACCGCAGGATCACTGGCAAACGGCCGTAATGTGACGAAGGATGTTGTGGGCAATGGAGAAAGCAACCTGAACGCACCTGATGTATCCACCCGTTTCCTTGAAAAAGGCGATTTCGTCAGGTTACAGAATGTTTCCATCGGCTACAGTCTCAAACCCAACATCAAGAATGTTTCAAGCATTCGTTTTTCTATCACAGGCCAAAACCTGTTTGTAATCACTGGCTACAGTGGACAGGATCCTGAGGTAAATACAAACAAGGCACTAAACGGCGTACCTTCTCTCGGTATTGATTATAGTTCCTACCCTCGGTCAAGGACTATCCTAATTGGTGCTAATATTACTTTCTAACTAAAATTTTTAATTATCATGAAGCAAAATAAATTCACACTTCTCTTTCAGTTTGTGATGGCAGGAATGATCCTATCATTTTCTGCCTGTACAGACCTGGAAGTTCAAGAGACAGACTCCCTCGTGGTTGCTGGTAGCGGAGGCTTTACCAAAGGCGATCCTGCAGCCCTGCTAAGTTCTGCCTACACAGACCTGGGTGCTTTCAACGACCAGGCAAATATTTATTCTTTGTTCGAACACGTATCGGACGAGATGATTCCCCCTACCCGCGGGGTGGACTGGGGTGACAACGGTGTATGGCGTACTTTGCACCAACACACTTGGGACCCTACCCACGCTTATGTTCTGGGAAGCTGGAACCAATTGAATTCCCGTGCTTTCAAATGCAACCAAATCCTTGCGTCGGATCCTACTCCTCAACAGGCTGCCGAGGCCAAGTTTTTGAGGGCATTTTATATGTGGCATGTCATGGATCTTTGGGGACAGGTGCCTTTCAGGGACGTTACTGAAGGTGTGGACGTGAACCCAAGGGTTTACACCCGTTCAGAAGCATTCGACCTGATTGAAAAGGACTTGAATGAAGCACTGCCCGACCTTCCTGCAACTGGCCCTTCTGCCACCAACGGAAGAGCTTCCAAGGCTGCCGCCAACGCACTGCTGGCCAGGCTTTACCTGAACAAAGCAGTCTATAAGGCTGACTCGCCGGAAGGCCCTTACAAGTTCGAAAATGCGGACATGGACAAAGTCATTGGTTACTGCGATGCTATCAAGGCAGACGGCTATGATTTGGAAGATGAATACTTTACCAACTTTACGGTGAATGCTTCCAAAGAAATCATCCTGAATGTCACAGAAGGATCTTCTCAAAACAGGTGGATGATGACCCTGCACTATGCCCAAAACCCCAGCGGTTGGAATGGTTTTGCTACTTTGGCCGATTTTTACAACAAGTTCGATGCGAACGATTCCCGTATTGGCAACTACCCGCCACCAGACGGTACCGAATTTTCCGGCATCGGACGGGGTTTCCTGATTGGCCAGCAATATGCAGACGATGGATCCATCATTATTGATAACCGTTCTCAAAAACCTTTGCAGTTTTCACCAGATGTTCCGCTTTCCGGTGCAGCCACTGAAAAAGGTATCCGTGTTATCAAATATCACCCTGGTGATGCAGGTCAGCTTATCCTGATGCGTTGGGGCGAGTTTCTTCTTACAAAGGCAGAAGCGCTTTTACGCAGTGGCAAGACGACCGAAGCTTTGGCATTGGTAAATGAACTTCGTCAAAAGCGTGGTGCCAGCCCACTTGGTTCGTTGGATGATGCTGCTATGCTCGACGAGCGTGGCCGTGAATTGTACTGGGAAGGTTTCCGCAGGATAGATCAGGTACGTTTCGGCACCTTTAACACAGCTTGGTCCGAAAAAACATCTACCGAGGCATTCAGGGTTCTTTACCCTATTCCTCAACAGGCTTTGGACTCCAACCCGAATCTGGCTCAGAATACTGGTTATTGATTGTTTGCCAGTGTTAAAAATCTTTTATGAAAGAACTTACGAAAGGCCACCCCTCCGGTGGCCTTTCGCATTTTACCTGACCCTTTTTTTACTGGTAACAACCGGCCAGGCCGTTTCTTCGGTGTACCTTTATCAAAACTTTTTCAAAAATGAGGTTAACTTATTCCAGGCAGCTTATCGCTTGGGTTGTCTTATTGGTACTAGGATTAGGCTGCAACAACAATGGGGGAAATAAAGCCCTCTTCGAGCAAATAGCCCCAGATGCTTCGGGCATCCATTTCAACAACAAGGTGGAGAACACCGAGGAACTGAATATTTTCAGCTACCGCAATTTCTACAACGGCGGCGGCGTGGCCATCGGCGACATCAACAATGACGGGCTTTCCGATATTTACCTTACCGCAAACATGGGCCCTAATAAGCTATACCTGAACAAAGGCGATTTCCGGTTTGAAGACATTACCGATAAAGCGGGCGTGGCCGACAGCAAGGCCTGGAGTACCGGCGTGGTCATGGTGGATCTCAATGCCGACGGCCTGCTCGACCTGTATGTCTGCAATGCCGGTTACTTTAAAGGCGACGACCACCGCAATGAGCTTTTTATCAACAACGGCAACCTTACTTTTACAGAAAAAGCTGCAGAATATGGCCTCGACGAAAGCGGCTATACAACTCATGCTGCCTTTTTTGACTACGACCTCGACGGCGACCTCGACTGCTACATCCTCAATAACAGCTTCATGCCCGTGAACACGCTGAACTACAGCAACAACCGGGAACTCTATGCCCAGGATTGGCCCGTAGAAAATTTTATCAAAGGTGGCGGTGACAAACTACTGCGCAATGACGACGGGAAATTTACCGATGTTACCCGGCAGGCTGGCATTTTTGGCTCGCTCATCGGCTTTGGCCTGGGCATCACCGTTGGCGACGTGAACGGCGACCAGTGGCCCGACCTCTATGTTTCCAATGATTTTTATGAACGGGACTACCTCTACATCAACCAAAAAAACGGGACTTTCAAGGAGGAAATAGAAAACTGGATGGCCCACCTGAGCCACGCCTCCATGGGCGCAGACATGGCCGACATCAACAACGACGGATTCCCCGAAATTTTCACCACTGAAATGCTGCCCAGCGACGAGGTGCGCCTCAAGTCCACCACCATGTTTGAAAACTACAACATTTATCAGCTCAAACAGGAACGGGGGTTTTACCACCAGTACATGCAAAACGCCCTCCAGCTCAACGACAAGGACGGCAACTTCAGCGAGATAGCCTACTTTGCTGGGGTGGCGGCCAGCGATTGGAGTTGGGGAGCCCTCATGTTTGACATGGACAACGATGGTTACCGCGATATTTACATCTGCAACGGTATTTACAAAGACGTGATCGACCAGGACTTCAACGACTTTTTTGCCGATGAGGTCATACAGAAAATGGCACTGAACGGCAAAAAAGAAGACATGGCATCCATCGTGGAAAAAATGCCCTCCACACCACTCCCCAACAAGGTATTCCGCAACCGGGGCGATCTCACATTTGAAGATTCAGGCCAAAAATGGGGACTGGCATCCCCCTCCTTTTCCAATGGCGCCGCCTATGGCGACCTGGACAACGACGGCGACCTCGACCTCGTGGTGAACAATGTGAACATGGACGCCTTTGTCCTGCGAAACAACGAAAGCAAATTGCTCAAAAACCACCATCTGACCATCCAACTAAAAGGAATGGGGGAAAATACCTTTGCCGTTGGCGCCCGGATCAACCTGCACACAGGTGAAGAAAAACAGACTTTCCAACTCATTCCCAGCAGGGGTTTTCAGTCTTCCGTTGACTATAAAGTCGTTTTCGGCCTGGGCCAATCTACCCTGGTGGATTCGCTGGTCGTCATTTGGCCGGACAATACAAAATCTGTCCTGTTGCATCCCCCCATCGATACCTTGCTCAAGCCGGCTTGGAAAGATGCCGGAGGTGTTGAATCTGACAATATTTACGATTTCTCGAATAAAGGCATCGCCATCTTTGAGGAAAAGCCAAATGCCTTTTCGGCGCACAAAGAAGATCCATTCATTGATTTCTATCAGGAAGGACTGACGTTTAGGATGATTTCCAGGGAAGGCCCCAAAGCTGATGTGGTCGACGTCAACGGTGACGGGCTGGAAGACGTGTTCATCGGAGGTGCTGCGAACCAACCAGGGCACCTCTACTTCCAACAAAAAGATGGCGGGTTTATCATGGCTGATAGCGGTAGCTTTGACCCGGACTCCATCTTTGAAGACACGGCAGTAAAGTTTTTCGATGCGGACGGGGATAAGGATCCGGATTTATTTGTGGGTTCAGGAGGCAACCACCTGCCAACCGGCAACAGATACCTGCAAGACCGCCTTTATTTCAATGATGGCAAAGGCCATTTCACCAAAAATGAAAATGCCCTGACACCCAATGGCCTCAATACGGCCGTGGCAGTTCCGTTGGACTTTGACGGGGACGGCGATCTGGACCTCTTCGTGGGCAGCCGCAGCATCCCCGGCGTTTACGGCGCAGTTCCCCGGCATTTTCTCTATCAAAATGACGGACAAGGCAACTTCCACGATGCCGTCAAAGATGTAAACCCCGACCTGAACCGATTAGGCATGGTAACCGATGCCACTCTTGCCAATGTAGTGGGCGACGATGCCCCTGAGCTGATCATCGTTGGCGAGTGGCGCAATCCCATGGTTTTTGAGGTGAAAAATGGCCTGAAACTGATTCAGACAAATTTAAAAGACTATGCAGGCTGGTGGTATGCCATTAAGGCCGCAGATTTGGACGGCGATGGCGACCTTGACCTGGTTCTTGGAAACCGGGGTGAAAATTTTTACTTCACCGGCACTAAGGAACAGCCCGCCAAAATCTGGATCAGCGATTTCGACCAGAATGGCACCGTGGAGAAAATCATGACCCGCAGCATTGATGGCAAAGACATGCCCATCCCCATGAAGAAGGAACTGACCTCACAATTGCCCGGCTTGAAAAAGCAGAACCTGAAACATGCGGACTACGCCAAAAAATCTATCCAGGAACTCTTTCCCGAAGAAGTATTGAAAACGGCCACGGTGATGGAGGGCAATTATTTCAAATCGTCTGTAGCGATCAATGATGGCAACGGCCAGTTTACAATGGTACCCCTGCCAAAAGAAGTACAATTTTCCTGTGTGAATGCTATTTGGATTGGCGACCTGAATAATGATAAAAAACCCGATTTGGTATTGGCAGGCAACGACGAAGGCTTCATGCCCCAGTTTTCCAAACTCGATGCGAGCTTTGGGCAGGTGCTGCTGAACTTGGGCAACGGGCAATTTGAAAGGATTGAAAACAGGGCTTCTGGTTTCTTTGTGAAAGGGGATGTCAGGCAGCTAGTAACATTGAAAAGTGGGAAGGATATAAGCCTGATGGCACTCATAAATAACATGAAACCAAAAGTATTCAAGTTGATTTCAAAAAATGATGAATTCATGCAGTGAGTCAAAATGGCTGAATCATCTACCAATCAGTAGCGACAATCCAATTGTTAACTACTTAAAATTGAATGGGTTATGAAAAAAATAATATACCTTCTCCTCTTGTCAGGAACCCTGACGGCCCAATCCGACATCTACTTCATCAACTCGGGCCTTGGCATTGAACGGATCAACCGGGATGGAAACGAACGGAAGGTCATCATCGCCTGGGATTTTGTGACACCCCAGGGCATTGCCATTGATATGGCAAACAGCAAACTCTACTGGTCGGATTGGATCGCTGATAAAATACAGCGCTCCAACCTGGATGGCTCCGGGGTAG
This sequence comes from Lewinellaceae bacterium, assembly GCA_020636005.1. Taxonomy (GTDB): domain Bacteria; phylum Bacteroidota; class Bacteroidia; order Chitinophagales; family Saprospiraceae; genus UBA6168. Next base: position 569,825 of record JACJYR010000003.1, on the reverse strand, counting down.
AAACCATCATCGACACGGGTCTTCAACTGCCGGAAGGGCTAAAAGTGGATGCCATCAATGGGAAAATTTACTGGGTGGACAGTGGCACCAAAAAAATACAGCGGGCCAACCTCGACGGCTCCAATATAGAAGACTTGTTTACCTACGACCTCGTCAACCTGGATGCCGTGGCGCTCGACCTCCCAAACGGGAAAATGTACTGGACCGAGTGGGGCGCAGGTGCCGCCCTCGGTAAAGTACGGCGGGCCAACCTCAACGGCTCGGGCATGGAAGTTTTGGTGTCCATATCCCAAGCCATTTTGAAGGGCCTGGCCCTGGACCTCCCCAACGGAAAAATGTATTGGACCGACTGCGCTCACAACAAGATACAACGAGCCAGTTTAAACGGAAACGACGTGGAAGACATCGTCGCTTCCGGCATTAGTGCTCCCAACAGCATTGACCTCGACTTGCTCAATGGCAAGATGTACTGGACTGAACAAGGCGGCAAAAAAATCAGGAAAGCCAACCTGGACGGCACGAACGTCGTGACCGTGTTGGCCGACAACATCAATTCGTTGGAAGATTTGGTACTTGATATCCACGACCCGGAAACCACTGCAACCATTGACCGGCAAGCATGGCCATCTGGTTTTTTTCCCAATCCCGCCAGCAAGGTATTGAACATCAAGGGCTGGGAGGCCGGCAGCAGCCTGGTGGTTTACGATCAGGCTGGTAGGAAATGCGCTACTGGCAACGACAGTACTTTGGAGGTATCGAATTTGCCTGACGGCCAATACGTGGTGGAAATAACTAAGCCGGGTGCCCAAACTTTTTATCTGACTTTCATTAAAATTTGAGCAAAAAACAACAATGAAAAAATTTATTGGAAGCCTGGCATTGGCTGCGGGAATGATGATCGGGTGCCAACCAGGCAACATCGAAAATGCACAGTTCAGGCTCTTAAGCAAGCAGGAAACCGGAATTGACTTTGACAATACGCCGGTTCAAAATAGCGCCTTCAACGTCTTGAAATACATGTACTTTTTCAACGGTGGCGGCGTGGCGGCAGGGGATTTCAACAACGATGGCCTGGTAGATCTATTTTTCACCAGCAACCAGGGCCAGGACAAGCTCTTCCTCAACCAGGGCCAGTTAAAATTCAAAGACGTGACCGGAGCAGCAGGGCTGACCGACAACCTAAGCACCCCAAAATGGCACACCGGCGTTTCCGTGGTGGACATCAATAATGATGGGATGCTCGACCTCTACGTCAATGGGGTGGGCAACTATCAAAATGTGCATGGGCAAAACCAGTTGTGGATTTGCCAGAAAATCGAAAACGGGATACCTTACTATGAAGATTTAGCCATCCGCTATGGTCTTGATTTTCAGGTTTTTGGCACACAAGCCGCCTTTTTCGACTACGATGGCGACGGCGATCTCGACATGTACCAGCTCAGCCATTCCCTCCACCAGAACGGCACATTTGGCCAGCGCAAGGCTTTTATGGGCAAACAGCATCCCTTGTCCGGCGATAAGCTCCTGCGAAACGATGGGGATAAATTTACCGAAGTCACTTTGCAGGCCGGCATCCTCAGCACCGTCATCGGCTACGGCCTCGGCATTGCCACCGGCGATGTCAACCTGGATGGCTGGCCCGACATTTACATCAGCAATGATTTCCACGAAAACGACTACCTCTACATCAACCAGCAGGATGGCACTTTTAAAGAGGAACTCACCGAGTCCATGCAGCATACCAGCCGCTTTTCGATGGGCGTGGACATTGGCGACCTGAACAACGACGGTTGGGGCGACGTCGTCTCGCTCGACATGATGCCGGAAGACCCTTTCATTTTGCGAAGCTCCCTCGGAGAAGATGGCTTTTCCACTTTTCAGTTCAAACTGGGCTATGGCTACAACGAACAGTTTGCCCACAACAACCTCCAACTGAACCTCGGCATGGCGAAAAATCCAGGCACCCCATTGCAGGCCCCGAAGTTTTCTGAAATCGCCTTCTTCGCAGGGGTGAGCGCTACCGACTGGTCGTGGGCCTCCCTGTTGTTCGACTTCGACAACGACGGCCTAAAAGACCTCTTCATCAGCAATGGCATCCCCCGCCGCATGAACGATATTGATTACGCCAACTTCATGTCAGAAGATAAGCGGGATGAAAACAGGCAGTACCTTGATACACTAAATTCCTTCGACCTTGAAGTGGTGGAACGAATGCCCAAAATCAAACTGGCCAATAAATTTTACAGGAACACGCTCCCGGTTCAACGGGGCGAAGGGGTGAAATTCCAGGATCTTGCAAAACAGATTGCCAATGCCAAACCAAGCTACTCCAACGGCGCTGTTTATGCAGACCTCGACAACGACGGCGACCTCGACATCGTGACCAACAACATCGAAGACGAACCTTTTGTCTATCAAAACCTCGCTATAGAAAATAATTTTCCTGGCCATAATTTCTTGAAAATCAACCTGAAAGGCAGCCCTGCCAACCTCAACGCCATCGGTGCCAAAGTAGTGGTTTTCAAAAAAGGAGGCATAAAAACAACCGATGAAAATTTCCCCGTGCGGGGCTACCAGTCCAGCATGGTCGGGCCGATGCTCATCGGAATCGGCGACACAGCCGCAGTGGATTCCATCGCCATCATTTGGCCCGACCGGACCTGGCAGCGGCTGGCCAATACCACTTTCAATACCTCCGTCAATGTGGAATGGAAAGCTGGCCTTCCAGTTTTTGATTTTGAAAATCTTGGTGAAAACGCAGTATCGCCTTTTGCATTTTCCGACGTGACCAATCAGCTTGGCCTGGATTTCCTCCACAAAGAAAACCCTTTTGTGGAGTTTAACCGGGAACTTTTGATTCCGCACATGGTCTCGGCAGAAGGCCCTGCCATTGCCGTGGGCGATGTGAATGGCGACGGGCTGGAAGACCTGTTTTTTGGCTCGGCCAAACGGGAGCGCAGCGCTCTGTACCTGCAAACCAAACAGGGCGGTTTTATCAAAAACACCCCTCCCAGCATCATTGCCGACAGTATCTTCGAGGATGTGGACGCCGCAATGTCCGACCTCGACCAGGACGGGGACCTCGATTTGCTCGTCGCTGCCGGGGGCAATGAGTACAGGGGCCAGGAGGAAGCGATGAAGCAGCGTTGGTATGAAAACGACGGCCAGGGAAACTTCCAGCGCAGGGATTTCCCCGATGTTTTTATGACTGCTGCCTGCGTGGCTGTGGCCGATTTCAACAAAGACGGGTTGCCTGATGTCTTTTTCGGGGCACGGGCCGTCCCCTGGAAGTACGGACTCACCCCCACTTCGGTTTTGCTGAAAAACAAGGGCAAGGGCCAATTTGAAAATGTAACAGAAACACTTGCCAAAGGGCTGGCTGAGGTAGGTTTGGTAAAAAACGCTACCTGGAACGACCTGGACAATGACGGCCAACCTGACCTGCTGGTAGCACTGGAATGGGGCCCTTTGACCGCTTTTTACAACCAGGGCAACGGTTTCAAAAAAACACCCCTGAAAAGCCCCGACGGCAGCGAAGAACAGGGTTGGTGGAACTTTGCCCTTCCCTACGACTTCGACGGCGATGGGGATGTGGACATCCTGGCCGGCAATACGGGCCTGAACGGCCGCTTCCACCCTACCCCAGCCGAGCCCATCCGGCTCTATGTGGAGGATTTTGACAAAAACGAACAGGTAGAACAACTGCTGACCTACTATCAGGGCGGCAAAGAAATACCCTTTGCCACGCACGCCGAAATCATTAAACAGATGCCATCGCTCCGCAAAAAATTCCTCTTTGCCAAAGACTTCGCCAAGGCCAGCGCCGCCGACCTGGTGGGCAGCGAAAACCTGACAAAAGCACTTGTCAGGCAGGCGGATACTTTTGCGAGCACCTATTTTGAAAACAAGGGCAATGGGCAATTTGAGACCCATTCCCTTCCTGATGAGCTTCAATTTTCACCGCTCAACGCTGCCCAACTCGCTGACCTCGACGGTGATGGCCGTCCTGAGGTTCTGCTTGGCGGCAACTTTTTCGAGTGCAATATCGAAATGGGCCGCTATGATGCCAATTATGGGAATGTGCTTCAGATTGGACAAGGCGGGAAGATGGCCGTTTTCCCATTGGGCGATTTGAAGATTGATGGGGAAGTCAGGCGTATCCGGACTATAAAAGTGGGAAATCAGTCGTTTTTTGTCTTTGTCAGAAACAATGCAAAGGCTTTGATCCTGGCTGCGGGGCGGCCAAATGGATAATCTTCTTTTCCAAAGCACCAACAAGGTTTCCAATGATTCAAGCTTAAAAGAATTTAGGACCAACCTTAAATTGCGCTTTGCAAGCCAAACCTTAAGTTTGCGGTATCAAAAATGGAATACATGAACCACCGCAAGATTTTCTTCTGGTCTATTACCGTCGCTTTAGCTGGCTTTTTGTTTGGGTTCGATACCGTAGTCATCTCCGGCGCCGACCTTTCCCTTCAGGCCCTTTGGCAACAAGGCGAATTCTTCCACGGCTTCGTCGTAATGGCATCCGCCCTGTGGGGCACTGTCATAGGGGCTATGTTTGGCGGCATCCCAACTGATAAATGGGGCCGTAAAAAGACCCTCTTTTGGATTGGCGTATTCTATTTTGTGTCGGCGGTTGGTTCTGCCCTGGCTGGCGATCCCTGGGTGTTTGCCTTTTTCCGTTTCGTTGGCGGTTTGGGCGTGGGCGCATCCACGATTGCTGCACCTGCCTATATCTCAGAGATAGCACCTGCCAGCAACCGGGGCAAGCTCGTGGCACTTTACCAGTTCAACATCGTTTTCGGCATCCTCATCGCCTTTCTTTCAAATTTCCTGTTGAGCGGCCTGGGCGAAAATGCCTGGCGCTGGATGATTGGGGTAGAAGCTATTCCCGCCTTCGTTTACATGCTGATGGTGCTGACCGTGCCGAAAAGCCCCCGTTGGCTGCTGGTGATGAAAAACGACCGGGTGGCTGCCGCCAAAACGCTCCGACTCATTGACCCGGCAATGGATGTGGAAGCGGCCATGAACCGTCTCGAAGAAGACCATGCCCTGGCTGATAAGGGCGAAACGATTTTCAGTCCAAAATATCGGTTCCCCCTGATGCTGGCATTCCTGATTGCATTCTTCAACCAGTTTTCGGGCATCAATGCCTTCCTTTATTATGCGCCACGCATTTTTGAGATAGCTGGCCTGGAAAAAAGTTCGGCCCTCTTGAGCAGTGTGGGCATCGGAGTCACGAACATGATTTTCACCTTGCTCGGCTTATCGCTGATCGACCGCTTTGGCCGAAAACAACTCATGTATATTGGTTCGGTGGGCTACATTGTGTCACTTTCACTGGTCGCATTGGCCTTCATCATGGGCTGGAAAGGCATGGCCGTGCCCATCTTTCTGTTCCTGTTCATTGCGGCCCATGCTGTCGGACAGGGGACGGTCATCTGGGTGTTCATTTCAGAAATATTCCCCAACCATCTGCGGGCCAAGGGCCAATCCTTCGGCAGTTCGGTGCATTGGGTGCTGGCCGCAGCCATCCCCTCGCTCGTGCCGCTGCTGTTTACCAGCATCGGTGCCGCCCCGGTCTTCGCCTTTTTTGCTTTTATGATGGTGTTGCAGTTGGTATTTGTGTGGCGGATGATGCCGGAAACGAAGGGGGTTTCGCTGGAGGATTTGGAGAAGCGGTTGACAGCGACCGGCATTCACCGTCTGCTGGATGGTTGACAGAAATCATTCATAACTCAGGGTTTTCTTGGGCAGCAGACGCAGATTAAAATGTTTCAAAAGCACGGTTCCATTCTAGTCAAGTCTTAGGCTAAAACCACTTCCGTACTGCTTGTCAAATTGCAAAATAATCCCGAACCGGATTTTGGTGTCATGTTATTTTTCCCCTGAGCCTGACGCCCGAATCTCAATCCGCTCTGGAAAATTTAGGCATATAGGGTTTGCCGGCTGTAATGCCTGGCCAGTTGTCCGTCCTGAATGGTTCTGCGGGAAATCCTTCCTTGTTGTAGAGGTTCAATGGGCCTGCCGGAAAATTCGCCCACGCATACCGCACAGAAACGGGATCAGAGACCTTATCTGAAAAAATGACGACCTTATCCTCTTCTACATTGGCCTCGGCAACATAAAAAATACGATCGGCGCCAGCCACCTCAAACCCTCCTGCCTTGCCGGCACCGCCGTGGCAAACCAATCCAGATCCAATATTGGTGAAATAAACCGTTGTCTTGCCTCCCGACACCTCCATCCTGCTGTACCGGGGGCAGGCATGGGGCATTTTTTTATGGTAGGTTTGGTATAAAACATTGGCAGCCAGTCTTTTGCCTACATCTGCCTTGTTCGTTGGATGGATGTTATCTATCTCGCCGAGGTCAATGGTTACGGTCATAGTGGTGTTTGGCAACGAGAGCGCAGCGGCCTGCGCCTCCCGCAGTTCAGCCCAGTCACTCCCCACATTGGAGTTTTCTCCATTGCGCCCGTATGCCGAGAGTTGGATAAAATGGAAGGGGAGGCTGTCCTGGCCCCATTGCCTGCGCCAGTCCCTGATGAGGAGCGGAAAGGTGGTTTTATATTGTTCTGCGGTTGTGATATTGGATTCGCCCTGGTACCAGGTTACGCCCTTTATGGCGTAGCGGGTCAAAGGGTGGATCATGGCGTTGAAGATCAGCCCTGGGTAATCATTTTGCGTGATTTCGTAGTTGAACTTTGGCTCGGTGATAAAAACTGACCAATCGCCAGACATCGGCAGGCTGTAATTGGCTGCACCTGTGATTACCAGGTCTTCAGGGCTGCCGGTTAGCCCCCCGCTTTGGCCAGTGTCTTCCACGGAGATGGCCAAAATATTATCAGCTTTTCTTAAAATAGCTGCCTCGACAGGATAGGCCCTTTTGACAAGAAACCCGCTGGAGGTGCCTATTTCTTTTCCGTTTACCCAGGCTACGTCGTTGTCATCGGCCTGGAAATGGACGACAGCACCGCTGTTCGCCAACCCGTCAGGCAGGGAAAAGCGTTTTCTAAAATAAAATTGGCCATCCATTTTCGGGAAGTAACGTTCCAATTTTCCGGGGCAATCAACTTTGGCCCAATTGGAGTCATCGAATGTGGCCTGTTGCCAGCCGTCACCAGGATTGCCAAAAAACGGGGGGGCTGCCCCATGTGCTTTCAGCGAATCTTCCACCACTTGTTTGCAGCGCTTTTGATAATATTCCGGGAAATCAAGGCCGAGCGGTTTCAAGTCTTTATAGTCCTTTAAGGTAGCAAATGACTCAAGGCTGGTGAAGGTCTCTACGTTGGATGCACTATAACTGGCTATGATGACCCCGACCGGCACCTGGAGGGAGTCCATGAGTTCCCGTGCGAAGTAATAGGCGACGGCGCTCAGATCCCCAGCGTTGGATGGTGAGCATACCTGCCATTCCGCCTCCAGGAAGTCCAGGGGTTCGAAAGAAATCCGCCAGGGAATTTTGAAGTAGCGAAGCAGTGGATGGTCGGCCTCGTGGATCACCAGTTCGGCCCGATCCGTGCCTTGAAGTTTCATGTCCATATTGGATTGACCGCTGCACAGCCATACTTCCCCTACGAGTATGTTGTGGACAACCCGCTTTTCTTTCCCGGACCTGACTTCCAAATCGTATGGCCCACCTGCCTGTTCCGGATCAAGTTTTATCATCCACCTGCCGGAACTGTCGGCTTTTCCGTTTTTTGATTGGCCATTTAATGCAACCGTCACAGTGGCGGCGGGCTGGGCCGTTCCATAGACCGGAATGGGCACATTTCGCTGCAACACGGCATTGTCATTAAACAGGCTGTGCAATTGCAAACTGGAACGGGTGGAAGGTTTGCAGGCAGCGAAAAAGGCCAACCCTGTAAAAAGAACGATCCTGCTGGCAACATTGGAAAGGGAATTGGTCATTTTTGTTTTTTTCAATTGAACCTTCAAATACAGGTTTTTTCAAATAAACTGGCAGGTAATTCGTATAGATAAACCGATGAAACTGTTGAAGTTGGCGGGCCGATTGGCCTTGTTAATATTAACGGCAGTTTTCTTCGGCATTTCAGTACGCAAAATTCGGATGCCAGCATTTTCTTGATAAATTGAGATTGTTCAAAAAACTGTGTCGTTTTCTCACAAGTGATTGACTGTGAGAGTGTGTTTTTTTCAAAAACACACTTCTCTGAATAGTCTCGAAAAATTGCGGCAATGTTGTTCAAGCCATTTACTCAAATAAATCTGGTAATATTTAACTTTTGAAATCATAATTCCATGTCAAAATTACATTTCCTGCTCCTCATTTTACCCATTTACATTTCATGCAATCATAGCGAAGGGGGCCAACCGCCTCCCCCTGCCAGTTCCTCCGAAGCTAAGGTTGACCCATTAAAAGATGTTTCGGCCCTCTACAGCGGCCTGGTCACATTTGACGAAAATAAATCTGAAATTTCGGTGAGCAGCAGCCCCAAGCTCGAACAAATGGCCGATATGATTTCCCTGCCCGCTTCCCATATTGCCTGGCTGTTTTATAAAAACCTGAAGGAATGCCCTTACGATTCCATCCGGGTAGCCCTGCACCTGACGAACGGGAGCAACCCGGTTTTCAGTTTTCCAAAAGGGCAATTAAAAATTGTAAATGAGCGCATCAAGGTTTATGACGAGGTGGGCGAGTTATTTAAGAATGGCGACTATAACCGATTGTACAAAATGTTTGCCCCCGACGTGGCTGCCCAAATGACGCAGCACGATCTCGGTACTTTTTGCAATGAGGTGTTTGAATCCAACGGAAAACCAGTTGGCTATACCTTTCAGGGCTTTACCTTTTTCAACCTTTCAGGCAAGAACAAGGAGTTGATCCACATGGCAGGCATGCTCCATCGGGTAAAGCAGGATACGCCCCTGAGCCTGTACGTTGACCCGGAAAATGGCCAGTTGTACTCTATCAAGTTCGACTATTGAAAAAACAAGGGAATCCAACCATTTTTATCAGTCTATGCCTGCCGGGGATGATATTTTCATTCCCCTGGCCTATTCCAGCCAATCGGCTAACAATTACCCGACTTTGTTAACTTTGGACAATATTTAGCTGTTTCAACAAAAAAACAACCAACCATGAATCGCAACATTTCCCTGATCATTGCCGCTGTTTGCCTTACCTTTTTGACCGCCAATGGTCAATGTCCCCCAGCCAAGGCACCTAGTATCCATGTAGTCCAGAAGGGCGAAACGCTGTACAGCATTTCCAGGAAATACAAAATACCGGTGCAGGACATTGCCCGCTGGAACAACATGGCGCTCAACGATGTGCTCTTTGTTTGCAAGGAACTCAAGGTATCCGCTACCGCTACCACCAATACCAGTGCCCCGCCGAGCCCACCAACTGGCAGTGCAGCCGACAAACAACTGGGAGGCCAGCATATCGTGAAGCCTGGAGAAAAAATTGCCGGAATCGCTAAAGCTTACGGATTTGCCGAATGGCGCTTCCGCAAAATAAACAACCTCACCTCCTCACAGGAGGTCAGCCCAGGGGTCAGCCTCAAAACCGAAGACTGCAACTGCCCACCGCTTGCCCAGGAAGGAACCCTTCAGTTTTATGATGCCGAACAACCAGCCATTACAGGTGGAAATACAACTACCAGGCCCGGCGAGGAAGCTGTTTTGGCCAAACAGCAAGAGCCGGTATTGCCAGACAGCACTTCGACACCTACCATTCCCGGGCCTCCAAAGTTGACGGCTGCTTTTATGGCACCGGCAGAGTTGGCTATGGCAGATGAAATAAACCTGCTCCGCAGCAACCCGGCTGCCTACATCCCCTTCATCGAAGAACGGAAAGCAGAGATCAAGGTCGGCAGTGCTTTTGGCTCAGTGGAAACCGCCGATGAACTGATCAATGAATTGAAAAACAGCCCGCCACTCAGTTTGCTCACTCCTTTGCAATGCCTCTACAACGCCGCCAAAAAGCACGGGGAAGACGAACGTTCAAAAGGCATCAGCACCCATGTCGGAGCCGATGGTTCCTGGCCGTGGGAGCGGGCGAGGCGGGAATGCCCCACCCTTGCCGATGGCAACGAAAATCTGGTGGGTGGCCTGGACGAGGTACGTGATGCGGTCATCATGCTCTTGCTGGACGAAGGCATTCCAACCCGTGGCCATCGCCGGGTGCTGCTGAACCCTGATTGGAAATATGTTGCGGTCTGTTATGTTGGGCAAATAGGCACGATGCCAAATAACTGGATCCAAATGTTTGGTAAGTAATGCTGGTGATTCGCCAGGATTTAGCCTTTGTTTCCACCCGAAAAAAGCTCAGGATTCGGCCAACTTATTCAAGGACTCACCGGTCAGGCGGAAAACAGTCCATTCGTCCATCGCCTTTGCGCCAATGCTTTTATAAAAATCAATAGCAGGCGTGTTCCAGTCGAGCACCGACCATTCGAGGCGGCCACATTTTCGGTCAAGGGCAATTTGGGCGAGGTGCGACAGCAAGGCTTTCCCGATACTTTTCCTGCGAAATTCTGGTTTGACAAAAAGATCCTCCAGATAGATACCCGGCCTCGCCAGAAAGGTGGAATAGTTGTGAAAAAATAAGGCGAACCCCGCAGGTTGCCCATCATAATAAGCCAGTACGACCTCGGCATATCGGCAATCCCCAAACAGTGATTCCTCTAATAGTTCCTCATTGGCCACAACGATGTCTGACAAGCGTTCGTACTCGGCCAAATCCTTGATGAATTGGAGGATAAGGGGGATGTCGCCCTTTTGGGCAGGTCTTAATTCAAGCATTGCATTGTTGTTTTTCGTTCATGTTTTCTGAACCCTTCCATCGGGACTCATCACTTTCACATAGTTCCCGTTTTTCAGAAGTTGGTACCCATCAAACTTTGAATGGCCCTGGCGGGCTGTATCAGTTTTCCTGTTTCAGCTTTCCCTCTGGTCTCGGTTCCTGTTCCGTTCAAAATTTTGTAGGCCTCCTTTGTGGTGAGTTCAGGTCTGAGGCTTTTCATTAAACCCACCAAACCCGACACATAGGGCGTGGCCATGGAAGTGCCGTTGAAGGTTTGGTATTGGCTGCCGGGAAAAGTGGAATAAATTTTCACGCCCGGAGCCGCAACGGCCATCTTAATGTCTTGTACAAAATTGGAGAAAGAGGCCCGTCCCAGCAGGGTGTCAATAGCACTGACCGTGATGACGCCCGGGACGTTGGCAGGTGTAAATTCATTGGCGTTTCGGTTGGAATTCCCAGCTGCCACCACCAGGATAGCCCCTTTGTTGTTGGCGTATTGCACCGCTTTTTCATAGGCCCGCTGCCGGAGGCCGCTGGATGGTCCGCCAAGCGAAAGGGAAATGACATCTGCCCCTCTGTCGGCTGCTTCGAGGATGCCATTGATGATCATCTGTTGGGTGCCAAAGCCGCCGTCGCTAAGCACTTTGATACTCGTAACTTGCACAAAATCATTGGTTTGGGAAAAGGAGGCGATGCCGATATTGTTGTTGGAAACCGCTGCTGCGATACCGGCACAGTGGGTGCCGTGCCCAGCCTTGTCGGTGTCGTATTTGCTTTGGGTGGAAGTGAAATTATCCTTTAGATCTTCGTGATTGGCATCCACACCAGTATCCAGTATGGCGATAAGTGCCTCTTTCTTAGGCTTGGCGTTTTTAAGGATTTCATAAAGGCCAGCCACGTTCATGGCTTCAAAGCCCCAAAGGTTTTCCAGGCCCGGGTCGTTGAGTCCGTATTTTTTGTTCAACCTGGGTAGCGGTCGCTGCGGTGTGGTTTCAATCGGGGCAATGGTTATCTGTTCGTTTTCTTCCGACCATTCTACGAGGCCGGTGGCGTCGAGCGCTTGTTTCACTACTTCCAAATGTTTTTCAAAACGGGGGGGCACATTGACGAGGAAATAATCGTCCAGATCGGTGCCCTCGGTATCTTTCATCGAAAACGCCGGGGAAGCGAGGAGCCCATATTCATCCAGTACATCCTGGATTTCAGTGATGCGGTGCAAGTCTTTTATTTCAACGAGCAACTCACCGCTTGGGTCGGGAACAGTCTCGCTAGATTGTGCTGGTTCGGATTGGGGGGTGTCAACTACCTGCTCCGTTTTTTGGGGGAAGGTAGCTTTCAGGTGGTCAAAATAGAAATATTTCAGGGCGGCAAGCGCCAGGAGCAACATGATAAAATAACCAGCTTTCATTTTGCGAAAAAAACTCAAAACGACTGGGACGGCCGCCAAAATCAACAGCTCCCTGCCGAGCACTGACATTTTGTAGCCCAGCGCACCCTGCCCCATCAGCCAACAGATGCTATATACTGCAAGGCCACCGAAAAAGATTTTGCTGAAAAGGCGGCTGCGCACTTCATCTTCCTTAAAATAAAACCACCCGGTAAGGGCAGACAGGCTTACGATAAATGCAAGGGAATACAATTCTGATAACATGGTTGGTTGTTTTTTGCTAAAAAACGCCTGCTCCCGCCAATAAGTTGGCTCAAAACAGACTTGCGCCAAAGTAGGCCCGTTTGTACAACGCAGGTGAATATTTTAGACCAGCGGTAAAGTGCTTTTCCAAATAATTGTGATTTTGGCGGTTCAAATCATTTTTCCACAAGCAATTTCAAAATGATGACAACCAACAACCCAGCCCAGTTTTTCAAAACCTTGATCATTATATATGTGGCCATGCTGGTTGGTCAACTGCTCTTTGGGGGCCTTATCTGGTGGTTGTTGCAACAACAGGAATCTAAAAGTGCCGGCATATTTTCCGGATCAGGCCTGTTGGTGATGTTGGTGGTAGGATGCGCTGCCCTTATTTCCCTCATTTTGAACCGGAGCAGGTCGGAGAAAGGAGCCGACCTGAAAGGGTTGCCCCAAAAATTAATGCATTACCGAACGACCTGCATTTTCAGGTGGGCCTTTTTGGAAATGGGCAATATGGTGGCGATAATATTTGCCTTCCTTGACCAGAATAGTACGCTTTTACTGTTTTTTGCACTGGGAATAGGCCTGTTTTTGCTGGCCAGGCCTTCTAATGTCCAATTTGCTGAGATGTACCACCTGACACCGAATGAGGAACAAGAAATTTTGCCGGGCTAAGGACTTGAAGCCCAAAACCACAGCCCACTAAATTTCTTTGATGTAAGACGTCAGATGTACAGTATTTAAAGCAGGGCTGAGAGAAGGTCTGATTTCCAGCACCATCAATCTGTCATCAAAACAGCCAACAATAAAGCCTGCACGAAACCTAAGGTTTGATTTCCTTGTCCACCCATTTTTTAAGGGCCTCGCAGTTCTGGTAGTACTCATCAATGTGCACGTAAGTTGACCCTACTTTCTGGCTGGTCCAATCCGCCAGGAACTGAGCCTTTTTTTGTTCTGATGTGGCAGCCTGTATTTTCGAATAATCCTTGGCCAGGCTGGCCACATGTGGCTCCGTCCGGCTTTGCAATTGAACGATTCGGAAATAAGTTTCTCCCCTTGGGTCAGCGTACGACCAGGGCTGGGAATAGCTGCCGACCTTCATGGTGTCTATGGTAAAATACACATCAGGTTCCAGGTCGGCGATTTGAAAGAAGTTGTTGCCGGAGGCGGGGTTGATCATTTTCCCATCGTTGTTGTAGCTCTGCACCTGGTCGTAACCATATTTTTTAACGGCCTCTGAGAAAGATATTTTTTTATCGATCAACAATTGGCGGATGGAGTCGAGTTTAGCCTTGGCTATTTCCAGGTCGTTGTCGGTTATATCTGGCTTGATGAGGATGTGGCGGGTGTTGATAGAATTGCCACGGCGGCCATTCAACTGGATGATATGGAATCCAAACTCTGTCTCCACGACAGGAGAAATTTCATTTTCCTCCAGCTTGTAGGCAGCAGCCTCGAACTCAGGAACAAACTTTCCCCGCTTCGTCCAGCCCAAATCGCCGCCGATCCTGGCGCTGGCAAAGTCGTCGGAAAACTTTTGGGCCAGTGCTGAAAATTCTGCCTTGCCGCTCACAATTTGCTCCCGTAAGTCTTCTAATTGGGCGATGGCCTTGGCCCTTTCCTCCTCATTGACCTTGGGCTTGAGAACTATTTCACCTACTTCCACCTCAGAGTCAAAATAGGGCAAGCTGTCCCTCGGTATTTTTTTAAAAAAATTCTTTACCTCCGACGGGGTTACCGTGATGCTTTGTTGCACCTGAGAGCGCATGCGGTCAGCGAGCAATTGCCGTTTCAAATCCTCCCGGAAAGATTCTTTGACCTCTCCTACAGTTTGGCCGTAATAGTCTTCAAACTGGGACACGTCACCGCCCATGTAATCAAGAATTTGGTCGATGCGGGCCGTCAGTTGGGCCTCCACTTCCTCGTCTGTGACCGCCACACTGTCTAGTTTCGCCTGGTTGACCAACAGCGACTGGGTGAGCAGGTTGTCGAGCACCAGGCAGCGGGCGTCGGGAGGCAGTTTTTCACCTTGGCGTTCTTTCAGGAGGGCGTACTGTTCTTCCAGTTCGGACAGCAGTACAATCTCTCCGCCCACATTGGCGATGACCTGATCTATTACTTCTCTTTGGGCAGCAACCCTGGTAGTTGCCAGGATAGAAATAAGAATCAGAAAAGCTTGCTTTATCATAATGGATAATTTTTATCGAAATATTCAAAGAATTTTTGGGGTTGTCCTCTCCGGGAGAAAGTGATATTGTGCCTGAAAATCAGGATGTTGTGTTTGGTAAGGATGCCGGGGGCCTTCATTGAAAAACCTTGATATTGTTTTTTCGCAGCGCCTCGTCGTAGAGTTTATCTTTGGTTTCTTCCAACAGCTGGGTTTTCCTTTTGTGCAGGATAACTTTCCGGGCCTGGTCTTCAATGTAGGAAAGGGGAGCAATTTCCTTTCTGGAAACCAATTCCAGCACCTTGAAAAAGTACATAAAATTATCGTCCCGCTGAATAAAGTCTTTTCTGTAGCCAACATTGTCCACCGTTAATACCCCTCTTGGCATGTAGGCAGCGATGTCTTCCACCTTGTACCACACACTATCCTGAAGGTTTTGAATTGTTGCGTGCTTTTTGCACCAACTGGTCAGCTCCAGCAAATCTTCAAACTTGTTGCTGTTCCAAAGATCCTGCGCCTTGCCCAATTGTGGTGCATCCTTGGGGGCCTTTATAAAGCGGCAGCGGATGATAGGTGTCTCCAACTGGTACTGTTCTTTGTTTTTTTCGTAAAACTCTTGCAATTGTTCCTGGGTCACCATTGAGTCCAATAATTTATTGACCAGGATATTTTCATAATTGTTCTTTACCAAAGAGGCCCTGTAATCCTCTACCAGTTGGTCAATGTCCAGGCCCCTGGGAATATTGTTTTCGGCTTCGTGCAGCAAAGAGGCCTCGCGTACCCAATTTCTGACAAACGCATTGATGATCAGGGAGCTGTCTTCAGAGGAGACACCTTCGGGTATCATTCCTTCCATATCGGACAAGTGCAGGGTTTTATTGTAAACCTGCGCCAACAGCCTGTCCTCGGTGGAGTGGGCAACAATGTTTTTCCCATTACAACTATATAAGGCAGCAACGAGACTGGCCAATGCCATGCAGATAAGGAAAGACCTCATGGCCTTTTCCAAACCATGAGGTCTATTGCGAAGATATGATGAAATGAATCCTTTGAACATAATGCAACTGCAATAAAGGCCGACAACATACTTAACAAGGTAGGCCGCTATGGCTGATACTGCTGCCGATGGTTGAAAACATGAGATAGATAGCTGCCGCTACTTACTTTTCACCATGCCGTTGAACACCTTTTCGTTCACTTTGACTTTGTAGGTTTTCTTCAGTTCTTCCAACCATTTCTTTTCTAAAAAGTCCTGGTAATCAGCCACCACGTAGCCCCTGGCTTCCTGCAATGATTTTTGCCCTGGAGGAAGCACTTCTTCTATCTTAAAAAAGGAGGTTGCTTTACTGCGCTTATCCAGTTCATTAGGAGACAACTTCCCAACTTCCCAGGCCATCTTGTCCAGTGTTTCATTACGGCCACGCTCGTAGGTCTTTTCCTGAACCGAAAGTATTTTATCACCATCTGCCGGGTTAAATTTGTCGAGAGCGGCACTGGGTGCATGGCTTTTTGTGAAATCACGGATTTGTTCCAATTGGTCGGTCGCTCTTTCCACAATAGTATATTGGTTGATAACAGCCCGCTGATCCCATTGGTACCTGGATTTATTGTCTTTGTAAAACGCTTCCAGGCCCACGGTATCTTGGGAAGCTTTGTCCCATACTTCCATTTTGGTCACTTCAAATAAAAGTACCCCTTCTTCATATTCCCGCATCAGCGATTTAAACTCCGGGTACTTGGTCTCCAACTGCTTTTCCTCATACTTGAGGGCATTTTCATCAATGAAGTCATTGTACAATTCCTTTACTGCGCCGTCAATGCCAGACCTTGCCAACTGCTGGCGTTTGCGGGAGGCGAGTTCAAGGTATTTTTCAAAATCGCCCAAGGTGACTTTCATCTCGTTGCCAAAAGCAAAAAGCGGGGACGTTGAAGGGTTTTCGCTTGCTTTCCACTTGTAGGTCAGGAAGGTCTGGGCAGTATCTTGCTCCAAGGTGGAGATGAATTGAACCAGGGTTCCTTTACTTTCTGTGAAATTTCCTTCTTTTTTGATGCGCTCTATCATTGCCTTTCTGGCCAGGTCGAACCGGGCGTCTTGCTTCACCTGGTTTTGCAGGCGTGATTTTACCTGGGCAAATGGCTCATTGACCTTCCGGCTGATCCGTTTAATGATATGCCACCCAATCGAAGTTTGGACGGGCGGGCTGAAATCGCCGTCGTTCTCCAGGGAAAAGGCAGCATCTTCAAATGCCTTCTCATAACGGTTGATGCCGAAGAACCCAATGTAGCCGCCTTTGTTCGAGGTTAACTTGTCCTGGGAAGTTTCCCTGGCCAATTGCTCGAAATCGGCCCCGGTCTGAAGTTTTATGTAGAGGCTGTCCATCAGCTTGCGGGCTTTGATCATGTCTGGCATCTGGTCGTTGCGGATCAGGATATGGGCTACTTCCACCTCCCCCCTTGCCGGCCTGCGGCCATTGACTTTCAGCAAGTGGTACCCGCCGTTGGTACGGATGGGGCCTACAATTTTATTCAATGGAGCTTCGTAGGCGGCCGTTTCAAGGGAATAGAAGCCATTGGGAAAAAGGGCTGTCACAAAGCCTAAATGCCCCAGATTGGTTTTCACAGAGTTATCCTCTGAATACTCTCTGGCCACAGCGCCGAAATCTTCTTTATTTTCAAGCCTTTTTTTGGCCTCCATGGCCTTATTCCAGGCAGCAAGGGTATCTGCGGGGGCGCCGCTTCCGGGTATTTTTATCAAAATATGGCTGAGATCTACGTCCTGTTGTGTCCGGTCGTATGCCTCTTTGACCAGTTTTTCGGTCACTTCCCGGTCGATGAGGTAGGAGTCTGCCAATTGTCGGCGGTAGCCTGCCAGTTCTTGCTGCAGTGACTGGATGGTGTCCAGTTTCATATCCTTGGCCTTGTGTACTTTCAATTTGAAATTGGTGTAGAGGTCGAGGTATTCTTGCAGGGAGGCTTTTGAAAAATCGGCGTTCTGGCCGTTGGTCTTGGTATAAATGTACTTGAATTCCGACAGGGGTACTGGTGTATTGTCCACCGTGAAGAGGACAGGATCGTCTTTTTGGGCAAACATTGCGTGAGAAAGCGCCAGGCAGATGATCAATAACATTACTTTGTTGGCCATCATTGAAATATGTTTGGTTGTTAGTAAAAGTTCAGTTTTCAAAGGGACTGGGAAAATGTGCATGGATAAAATATTTGCCACCCCATATCCCATGTCCAGCAAGAAGGGTAAAAAAATGCGGCGCAAAAGTAGCAATTTTTAATCCTTATCGCCGGCGGCCTGCCCTGCTGTTTTAATGTTGTTAACAATCGCCTGGATGGTTGATTTTCCGTCAAATTGCAACCTTTGGGGCAAGGATGGCTTTTTCAACGTATCAAAACTTGCCAAATTGCTACCTTCCGCCCCAAATCCTGGGCTACCCAAATTGGGGAAAATTGGCAACATTTAGGGAAGGCCTCAAACAATTAAAGGTTAGAGATACCATGAGTTGGCAGAAACATAAAGCGAAGTAGTCCATCCGCTATCCTCATAAATCCATCAAAAGCAGTCTTGTCCATGAAGGAAGTCATCGAAAAATATAAAAACGTTATTATACAGATTGCCACCCCGTACAGCACTGGCACCGGGTTTTATTTGCGCCGTCCCAACCTTATCATAACCAACGAACACGTCATCCGTGGGAACAGGGAAGTGTTGATTGATGGCGCCTTGCTGCCCAAGCAGTTATCAAAAGTGCTTTATGCCGATCCCCGCCTGGATTTAGCCTTCGTCGCTGCCCCTGCCAATGCAGAACTGCCAGAAGTAAGGCTCGGAAAAGAAACCAGGGTCTCGGAAGGCGACAGTGTCGTGGCCATTGGCCACCCATTTGGCCTGAAATTTACCGCCACCCAGGGTATCATTTCAAATACCGTCCACAAGGAAAATGACATCCGTTACCTTCAGCACGATGCCGCACTGAACCCCGGGAACAGCGGCGGGCCTTTGGTCAATAGTTTGGGCGAAGTAATTGGTGTAAATACCTACATTATCAGCGATGGAGACAACATCGGTTTTTCCTTGCCCGTACAGTACCTGGACGAAACATTGGCAGAATATTTAAGTACGGGCGAGGAAGTGGGTGCAAGGTGTGGGGCGTGCGGCAAGCTTGTCTTCGAGCATACTATTGAAGATGGTTTTTGCCCCTCCTGTGGCGCTAAAATAAAACTGCCGAGCCAGGAAGACGAATACGAACCGGCAGGAATAGCCCGCACCATTGAAGAAATTTTAGAAAAATCGGGGCACGACGTAAAATTGGCGAGGCGGGGCCCCAACCTGTGGGAGGTCAGGCAAGGAAGTGCAAAAATTTTTGTGACCTACTACGATCCCAACGGGCTTATTTCCGGCGATGCCATACTGTGCGACATGCCAAAGGACAACATCAGGCTTGTTTACGAATACCTGCTACGCCAAAACCATGAGATGGAAGGGCTTTCGTTCAGTGTAAAAGGCCAGGAAATCGTGTTGTCCCTGATGATTTTCGACAAATACCTTAACCTGGAAACAGGCATGAAACTTTTCCAGTACTTGTTTGAAAAGGCTGACCATTACGATAATATTTTGGTAGAAAAGTACGCCTGCACTTGGAAAGAAGAGGAGTGATAGCGGAAAGAAGGGGGGATTCCATGCTTTTTCCAGTGTGAGTTATGCCATTATGTAGTTGATAATCAAGTCCGTAAATTACCATGAAATTCGAGGCCACCAAACGGCAAAAGGATATTTACCTGCAAGGCTTCGCCGGCACGAAGCCGGTTGTTCCTGTCCGCTTTGACAAATTGGAAGCAATGGCAAAGCAAAAGATGAGCAAAGAGGCCTTTGCTTACATCGCCGGGGGAGCTGGCCTGGAATCCACCATGGAAAACAACCGGCGTGGCTTTGACGCTTACCAGATTATCCCTTCCATGCTGCAGGACGTGGCAAAAAGGGATACTTCCATCCAACTTTTTGGCTATCAATTGCCAGCCCCAATCCTTACCGCCCCCATTGGCGTGCTTGAACTGGCCCATCCCGGGGCGGATATCGATGTGGCCAGGGCTGCCTCCGGGCTAGGCCTTCCCATGATTTTTTCCAACCAGGCTTCCTTTCCAATGGAAAAGTGTGCTGCCCAGATGGGAAGCAGCCCCCGGTGGTTTCAGCTCTATTGGAGCAAATCGGACGAGCTGACCAAAAGCCTGCTCCATAGAGCAGCCGATTGCGGTTGCAGTGCCATTGTGCTGACCCTTGATACCACCATGCTTGGATGGCGGCCAAGGGATTTGGATCTTGCCTACCTGCCTTTTTTGGGGGGCATGGGCATTGCGCAATACGTGAGCGATCCCATATTCCAGGAAATGATCCGTGATCCAGCTTTTCTCGCTTCCATCACCAATGAAGGTGGTTTTAGCATCAGAAAATTGGTGAACCTGATAAGGTTAGTCAATAAATTTAAAGGGGGAAGTTTTTTTGAAAAACTCAGAAAGAAAACGCCTATCGCCGCCGTCAGAAAATTCACTGAAATCTACTCCCGTCCCTCCATCACCTGGAAGGAATTGGCTTTTTTAAAAAAGCATTCCAAGTTGCCCATTTTGCTAAAAGGCATCTTAAGTGCAGCAGACGCAAAGCAGGCCATCGAGTACGGGATGGACGGGATCATCGTGTCAAACCATGGAGGCCGGCAAATAGCAGGAGCTATCTCCGCCGTCAAGGCATTAAAAGGAGTGGTAGCAGCAGTTGATGGCAAAATCCCCGTATTGATGGACAGCGGCATCAGGGACGGTTCGGATATTTTTAAGGCGATTGCTATTGGGGCCAAGGCCGTATGCATAGGGCGGCCCTACGCCTACGGCCTTGCCATTGCCGGCGAGGCAGGGGTCAGGGAAGTACTCCAAAACCTGATGGCAGATTTTGAACTGACAATGGGGCTTTGCGGATGCCGTACGATAAAAGATATTGGCCCGGAAAAGCTCACAAACCCTTGAAACGGTTTTGTGCAGTCTTGGGAGATTTTGCCTCCTAATGCTTTGTACCTTGAACGGAGTTTTGAAACCACGGCAAATTGTAAAACATAATAATCAAAAAGCAGGAGGCGTTTTACCATCCAACACCCGTGAAAAATTGGTTTTATTCTTGCTGTACGGGGTGTCTGGATACCGCTTCAACGACAATTTTTCCAGTTTTAACAACCAAATCCCCTTCCAATTAATTAGTATTCTCTAATATTGCGTATCGAAAGACCTGATGGTTAAAAAATATTCCCTCGCAACTCAGGCTTTTTAACTCTTTATTTATGAAATTCAAACAATTACTCATTCTCCTTTTACTCATTTCTGGGATGACGCTGAATGCTCAGGATATTCACTTTTCCCAGTTCTACCTTTCCCCGCTCAACCTGAACCCTGCCTTGACCGGTGTTATGAACTGTAACATCCGCCTTACAGGCAATTACAGGAACCAATGGGCGAGTGTACTGAAAAGCAATGCCTATTCAACCTATTCTGCTTCCTACGATCAAAAAATTGCCGTAGGGCGTTATGATTATTTTGGTATCGGTGCTACTTTCTGGGGCGATGTTGCCGGGGAAGCTAATTTCGCAACAACAACCGGTAAAATCTCTGCCTCTTATGCCAAACGGCTGGCAGGCGGGAGGAAGGAAGCGCACTACCTTTCCTTTGGCTTTGAAGCAGGCCTTGCCCAACGGAGCATTGACTTCATCAAGCTGCGGTGGGGTACACAGCACGATGGCAATGGCGGATACGATCCAGGTGCTAATTCTTTGGAAACTACTTTTGACCAGTCCAATTTTCTTTTCGCTGATCTGGCAGCTGGTGTTTTGTGGTTTTCCGTGTTCGACGAAAACAACAACCTTTATATTGGCGGGGCCTACCACCACCTGAACAGGGCCAACCAGTCTTTCAACAGCAATAACGAAGACTTCATCTACAGCCGCTTCACAGGGCATGTAGGCGGCGAATTTGAACTGGCTCCCCGCTTCGGCCTGGTGCCAGGTATTATTGCCATGAAACAAGGGCCATCCTTTCAGTTGAATTCTGGTACGAGCTTTAAATTTTTATTGGGCAGCGGTCGTGGCAAGTTCAGCAACTACCAGGCTTTCCAATTAGGTGGCTGGGTTCGGATTTCCAATAAGGTGCAGACTGGTATCCTCACGGATGCCGTCATCCTATCTACCCGGTTCGACTACAATCAGTTCAGCCTGGGCTTTAGCTACGACATCAACGTGTCTGCACTCAGGCCCGCCAGTAGCAGCAACGGAGCATTTGAGTTCGCCCTCGTTTATAAGTTCTGTGGCAACGAGCGCCGCGGTGTTTATTGTCCGAACTTCTAAGCCTTATCATCTATTAGGGTAATTTTTATTTGAACAAAATAACCCGCAGGCACCTGTTTCCTGCGGGTTATTTTTTTGAGTTTGAAATCACCCCGTCGTTCAAAAGAGAAAGTTGCATCTCGCATTAATTTTTCATAAATGTCTGAAAATCAAAATTTTTGCGCACAGTTATATGATAAATTGAAAAAGTCATATCTTCGACTTTTGAACAGACTGTGTGAAAACTTAGGAGTTGGTTTTGTCAGCCTTTTTTGTTTAACTATTCTTTTTCTTCCCAAAAACTGAGTCTTGGAAGGGATGTGATGTAAAGGCATAAAACAAACACAAAGCAACATCGCCAATTCTACAAAAACTTCATTCCTATGTTTGGTAACAGTAAACAAAAAGATACCGGAAAAAGCACTACTCCTGCTGCTTCTTCGCATTCATTAAACAGCCTTGTTCAGGGCACCGTCCTTGAGGGAAAGGTAAAATCTACCAATGACATCCGCATTGACGGCACCATCAAAGGAGAACTTTACTGCGACGCTAAAGTTATTGTCGGCCCCACCGGTGCGATAGAAGGTATAGTGAAGTGCCAGAATGCCGTGATTGAAGGAACCTTTGAAGGCAACCTCCGTGTGGACGAACTGCTCAATATCCGGGAAACTGCCAAAGTAACGGGCGAGGTCAGCTACGGCAAACTGGTGGTACAATCAGGAGCAATCATCAGTGGATCTTACAAAGTAGCAGGTGAGCAATCCAATGGTTCGGCCAAGCATTCCTCGGATTCCCATAAAATTGTCTCCAATTCTAAAACCTCTGACGCACAAGAAATTGCAGGAAAAGCCCAACATCTATCCAAAGAGAAAGTCAATTAATTTTATGAAGTACGCCGGAATGGCGTTTCAAATGGGCATTCTCCTCGCTATCGGGGCGTTTCTGGGCAAAAAACTGGATCAGTTCTTTGGCATGGAACGGCCCTATATCACTTCCCTTTGTTTAATACTCTTCCTTTTTGCCGCACTTTACACCACTTTCAAAGACTTAATCCACACTGATAATCACTAAGTAACGTTGAAAAAATAACTTCGCTATTTTGATTTCGAAACCCCTGTACAGGAAGGGTTTTTTAAAATGAAATAGTCATTTTATTTTTCCTTCGATCCTAATCACGAAAATCCACCCACCGATATGAACCGGCGCCGCTTTTTTTTGCAACTTATCATGTTGACTGGAAGCGCCCTTGTTGTTTTGATACTTTTTCAATTTTCCCCCGTTTTCAAGGCAGATCGCTTGCTTTCATTTTTCAGCCTCGCCTTCTTCGCAGGCATTACAGTTGTTATGTACCTAATGGCTGTAAAGGCAGCAGTAAGCAAAGACAAAAATGCTTTTACCCGGCTCATCATGGTTTTTACTTTTGTTAAACTGTTTCTTTCCATCACCATCATCATTGCTTACACTAAAGTTGCTCAACCCACCGGAAAATACTTTATCCTACCGTTCTTTCTTGTTTACCTCGTTTTTACCATCTTTGAAACCCTGTTCATGACGAAATTGGGAAAAATAAAAGCCCGGTAAGCAGTTCGCGGTAGCTTTCCAGGCTGACTGGTTTGCGTGAGTAGATTCGGCAATTTTTACATTAGAACCGTTTAATTCATGGTTTTTTGACAAATCTTGTGGTCAGCCATTAAAACGGCTCAAAGCGACAGCCAAATTCTCAACCCACGACTTAAGTCGTGGGTTGAGAATCAAGCGGTTATGTGCTAAACCGTTTTAACGGTTTCCTTACTCTACAGAGTTTGTCATAGAACGAAATCCAATAAGATGAATAGTGAAAAATTTAAGTTGACAGTGAATGGAAAATTTGACGTTGAGTTAGATCCCTCGGTCATATCAGATTTTGACCTGGTCATAAAGGAAGGGGGACTGCACCATATTTTACAGAATAATCAATCCTATCATGCCTACATCCAGTCCATAAATACCCAGCAAAAAAAGGTGGTGCTTACTTTGAACGGACAGCTTTTCCAAGTTGACATCGCCGATGCCTTTGATCAGTTGGTTGACAAGATGGGCCTTAGCGCTACCGTTATCCATAAGATCAGTGAAATAAGGGCACCCATGCCCGGCCTGGTGCTTGACATAGCTGTTGAGCCGGGCCAAACTATCGTGCACGGCGATACACTTTTGATCCTGGAGGCCATGAAAATGGAAAATGTCATCAAGTCGCCGGGGGAAGGCATGGTAAAAGCAATCCATACAGATAAAGGAAAAGCCGTGGAAAAAGGGGAAATCCTCATTGAGTTGGAATAAAAAGCCACGCTCAATGCAAAGACAAGCCCTCCTTTCAAAATCAGGATCGAATGCCACAAAGAAACCGCAGCCGCAGATTTGTAAGAAAAGTGTTGCATGCAATGGATCCTATTCGCTATTTTCGCCGCCTTTTCATCAGCACTTCAACGGAGACAATGACACGAAAATTTCTTTTGATTGCATGCCTCTCCGGCATGTTTGCCGTGGCCCTAGGAGCTTTTGCAGCCCACATCCTCAAAAAAGTCCTTACCGACCACCAGATCCAAATTTTTGATACAGGAGTCCGCTACCAATTCTACCATACCATTGTGCTGATTGCGGTGGCCATACTTGGCCGGTATGTATCAAAACGGTGGGCAGAAATAGCAGGTTGGTTGTTTGTATCAGGCATTGCACTTTTCTCTGGCTCGCTTTATTTATTGGCCTTGGTGGAATTCTTGGAAATGCCCGATCTGGCTACGTTGGCTGGCCCAATTACACCCATCGGGGGCGTACTGCTCATAGCTGGCTGGGCGGCCCTTTTCAGGGCATGTTTTGATTATAAAGGAAGGAGCAGACCCCATTAGGCCACGGGTTGATTTTTCCCGCAATTGACTGGCCTTTACCTTTCAAACTGTAGATACGGCTATCCGTATTTTTTTATTTCGTCCAGGATAAAAGAAATCATCACGCCACGGTTGGCCTCCGCCCTTTCCCCTTTTTCATTGATGACAATCCCCCCTTCGGCCATGTCCCTGCCTGCATGGTGGATGGCGACCACTTTCATATCCTGGTTCAAGACCGGCGAACCGCTCGATCCAGGCTTGGTCTGGGCTTTGTAAAAAAGCCATTTGTCCCACACGGAAACCACTTCGTTGAAATTCAAGGAAATTTGCTTTTCGCTCCCGTCCGGGTGCTGGATAATATTGACAGGATCTCTCACGACAGGTACGGCGTCCGGAGCGAACTGCAAATAGCCCCATTCGCTGACGGGCGTAGTGTTGGAAGATACATCAACCTTAACCCTGGTAAAATCCAGTTCTTTACTTGTAATAAAAGCCGAAACGTTCAGTGTGTAACGATATCTAGTCTTACTGTTGCCGGACACATCTTCCTCAAAGTTAAATTCAATGTAGGCATCCGCTGCGGCCTCCTGGTTGGGCAGCACGTGGTTGTTGGTAAACAAATAATCCCCCTCGGTCAGGAACCCGGTACCCGTTGACCCGTCAGGCAGCACTATCCTGCACACGCTTTTTGCTGCTTTCATTGCTTTTTCCAGCCAGGATATTTTTAGCAAATGGCTCTTGTCCCCCAGCAGCTTCTCCAATACGCCATCCAGTTCCTTTTCTTCGGGTACCTGAAAATTATAGGCCGCAATGCCGTTTACCATGCTGTTCAATTCCAGCTTTCGGGGGATACCATCCGTTATCATGATCAAATTGAACCGTATTTGGGCCTTGGTCCGGTTATAATTATCGAATGGTATCAATCCCCGTGCGTTGTCCTTCTCGTTGCTTTTGAACCTCGCCTTTTGCAGTACGATGTCGTTTTCAATGCCAATCTGGAGTTTTTCATCTAAGTCCTCCAGAAACTGCAAGGCCTGTTCAATTTCGTCCTCTTCGATCAGCGCTTTGACATTTTTGAGGAATGATTGCTGGGCATTTTGCATGGTTGTTAAATTTTGCGAACTTCCACAGTTGTGCCAGTAGAAGCACATCAACTGATGATTTTTTTCAAAACATGCGGCAAATTATCAATTCATAGCCTTTTCACAAAAAATGGTTGGAAAATGACGGCATACTTCATCGGCCTGGACATCGGCACTTCCAGCGTAAAAGCTGTTGCTTTTGATGGGGCAGGATCAGTCCTGGGCAAAAAGTCCATCGCCTACCCTACCCTTTGCCCCCGGCCGGGGTACCAGGAACAGGTGCCTCACAGCGTATTCAAAAGCGCCATTACTTGTTTAAAACACCTGGTGGTTGCAATGGCAGGAAGCCCGGCCTGTATTTCACTCAGCAGTGCCATGCATTCGCTGATTGCTGTGGATAAAAAAGGAAATGCCCTGACCAACAGCATCCTGTGGTCTGATAGCCGCAGTGCTGATATTGCAGATAAACTGAAAGGAACACCGGCAGGAATGGAAATCTACAGGCACACCGGCACACCCATCCACCCCATGTCCCCCCTTTGTAAAATCGCCTGGTTGAGAAGGCATCAACCTTCGGTTTTTCAGAAAACGTTCAAGTTTATTGGCATCAAGGAATACCTGATACATCAGTTGACCGGGCATTGGCTTACCGATTATTCCATAGCATCCGCCACTGGGCTTTTTGATGCCGCAGCCTTCGAATGGTTTCAACCATCCCTCGATTTTGCGGGTATCGACCTTTATCAATTGCCGCAGCCAGTCCCACCCGATTTCAATTTAGGAGCCTTTCGGCAAGCATTCAGTTATCTTGGTATTTCTCCTGAGACACCGTTTATTATCGGTGCATCTGACGGTTGCCTGGCCAATTTAGGTGCGGGTGCTTCCGAACCGGGCGAGGCGGTGCTGACGATAGGCACCAGCGGCGCCCTGAGAATGAACAATGCCAGGCCGGTGATGGATCCGAAGGAACGCATTTTCAATTACCTGCTTGAAAAGGATTCTTATGTATCGGGCGGTGCGAGCAATAACGGCGGCGTGGTATATGAGTGGTTCACCCGCCAGTTTTTTGGTACTGGCCCTGCGGCAAAAAGCATGGTTTCAAGGCAGGCTGCCGTCCAAGGGCTTCCGGCTGGAAGCGAGGGGTTGTTATTCATCCCCTATATGTTAGGCGAAAGGGCCCCCGTATGGAATGCACGTGCCACAGGAGGTTTTTTCGGTTTAAAAAAACTCCATACAAAAGCACATTTACACAAAGCAGTGCTTGAGGGTATCGTGCTGAACATGGCCATTGTCGGCGAGGTTTTGGAGCAAGTGGCAGCCCCAATGGAGGTCATATATGCCAACGGTGGTTTCACAAAAATGCCTGTTTGGGTGCAAATGGCAGCCGATGTGTTTGGCAAGAAAATCACGGTGACGGAAAGCGGGGATGCCAGTGCCTTCGGCGCAGCCCTTCTGGGCCTGAGATCCTTAGGAATTATCCCTGATTTTTCTTTGATAAAAGAAATGGCCGGGGCCTCTCAAACCTATCAACCGGACATGGCAAAGCATGATGTTTACCTGGAAAAAAGACAGGCTTTGAAAGAAATTTATGGGAAAATTTATGGCTAGCGCCAATACTTTTAACGCAAACAGCAAGACCACGCCCGACATACCCTTTATCTGGCAATGCTCAATAGCCCGTTTTTTCTTTCCCCATTCACGATTATTTCATAAAAATACACACCTGCCGGCAATGCTGACACAGACAGTTGTTTGTTCAGCATAAGTCCTTTCTGCATCGCCCATTTGTCCCTTTTCAACAGTGCCCCGAAAGAATTGTACAGCATGAAACTAACTTCCCCATCTATTGCGCTCTGAGCAGAAATATTGATGAGGGTATTCGCCGGGTTTGGGAAAATGGCAAAACTTCCTGGGGAGGGTTGGGAAAATTCAGCCATCACAGGCAGTGTGTAGGCAAATGTGCCATCTTTCCGTTTGATTTTTAACCTGTAAAAAGCCGACCCTTTCAACGGCAAAAAATCCCGAAAGGTATATTGGCTGCCTCCGGCCATGTTCTGCGCCTGCACGGTGCCGATGGATGTGAACGTGAAGATTTGTTGCCCCCTTTCCACCTCAAATTCCAAAAGCTGGTCTTCGAAACTGGTTGTCCATTCCAGCATCACCGTCCTTTCATGGCCGGTGGCTTGCAGCGATGTTATTTCAAAAAACGGATTCCCGCAATAGGGGAAAACTTCACTGGTGGCCGTGGTTGACAACCCGCCGCCGTCTGTCACAGTCAGATCAATCTGGTACCAATAGCTTTCAGCATGGCACCCCAGGGGCGCCAGGTAGGCAATGGTTTCTTTTTCATTGCTGCCCCCATCTGCATGGACATGTGTATCGTGATGAAGGTAGGTCTTCCAGGCATAAGTGAGTTCATTTTCGGGCTGTTCGGCGTCCTTGGCAACACCAGTGAGTGGGACTATCGTGGTGGTGCTCAACGCATATTTTGAAGAATCTTGAAGACTGGTAATTTGAACATCAGGAGGTGTATTGTTCAGGGAAACTACGATTTTTACCGACCTCGCCTGCCCTGCAGTATCTGTTGCTGTAAGCACTACTTCAAAAGGCGTTGGGCGGTTTGTACCGGCCACAAACAGGTGTGTTGGGTTCGGGGCCGTGCTACCGCCCCCATCACCAAAATCCCAAAGGTAAGTTAAAGGCGAGCCGCCGGGCGAGGTGGAACCATTTGCATCGAATTGCACCTCCAATGGGCTGGGCCCAAAGTACTTGTCGGCTTTGGCCAATACGACCGGTTTGGGATAACCGCCGTAACAAATTTTACGAAGCTTCTGCTTTCGTACATCCAGGTAATAAAGGCAGCCATCCTTTGGGTTTTCCACAAGGCTCACGATGTCCGTCAACTGGTCAGCGAAAGGCTCCATTTTCGACAGGTTGTTACCTCCATCAAAATCCAACAACTTGATCCATCCCAAAAAATCAAAATGAAAATAGCGGTTGCGGTATTCCTCCGGCCATTTATCCCCTTGATAAAATAAGCCAGCCATACTGCAGGATCCTTGAAAATGGATGCCACCCTCCACATTGGCCGACGAGTCGTCTATCGGGATGTTAACGGGACGATTGTCGGCACCCAGCCGATCCACTAAAGCATAAGCACCCCAGTTGACATCCGTATTTCGGTAGGAAAGTACGGGCCGGGAATGGACAAATGTTGGCGTATTGGCTTGAATCGCCTGTTCCGGATCACATGGGTTTCTAAAAAAAGCATCCGCATCCTTTTCATTCGGTGCCAGCAGTTCATTGAAATAAAAATTGGCTTGCTGGCAATTGCCGTTGCCGGCCAACGGGTTAGGGGCATCCAGGTTGGCGATATCGGTTGCCGCATAAATCCCTTCCTGCACGAAGCCCTCGTAAATGGGCCATCCAAAATTTTGCCCTCCACTCGTGATGATGTCCAGCTCCTCCCAATGGTTCCAGCCGACATCGCCCACATACAGTTCGCCCGGATCGCCATCATCAGGCAGATGGCTGCCGGTATTGGGTTTTACCACAAAATGAAAAGGATTGCGAAGGCCGAGCGCCCAAACCCTGGATCGAGGCGCTCGGGGGGCGGCAGGATCATAAAAGGGGTTGCTCGGCAGTCCGTCCCCGGTTTCCGGATCAATGCGTATGATCTTGCCGTTCAGGCAGTCCACTAATTGCGCCCGGTACGAACCAATATTTTCTTTTGGTTTCAAAATGCCATCTGCCAGCGCCTGAGCGTAGTACGTTGCCGGGTTATTGCCTATGTCTTCCCAGTCGGGATTTGCAGAGTCGCCACAGGAAGCCAACAGGGTACCATCCGAACCAAAAACCAGCGAACCGGTACCGTGTGTGGCGTGGAGGATGGGGAACCCTGTTTCCGGGGTCTCTCCCAGCAGCACTTTCCGGCTGCCGGGGACGATGGTGGTAAAATCTGAAGCTTTGTCTGCGGTGTACCGTGTGATGCGGCCTATCGTCGCCTGCTCTTTGATAGAAATGGCTGGATCATATTGCGGGGTACCGAAGTAAAGCAAATGGTGGCGATCCACGACATACATCAGGTAAAAACGGCCATTTTCAACAAAGTTGGGGTCTAGCACCATTCCGTTCATGCCTACATCGTGCCAGCCGGCTACTTCTTCGGAAAGATCGAGCAGGGGTGTGGGCAGGGGCTTTCCACTTTCATCGAGCCGCCAAACATAGCCTGTTTGGCTCCAGGCAAAACCCCTTCCCGTTGCATCGAATACAGGGCCTATGAGCCTGGTCCAACCATCTGAAACGAGTTCGTCGGTAAAACCCTGGGGCAACTGGGCAGAAAGTACCTGCACAAAGGTGATCACAAAGAAGGATAGGCAAACGTTTTTCATACTCAATGTTGATAGACAGAAACAGCGCTTATACTTGCTGCGCAAATTTAGGATAAAAACAAATGGGCGCCGGGACGCCGGCCGGCAAACAAAAATACCCCTGGAAGATGAGAGTCTGCCAGGGGTATCCCAAGCCAAAATGGCCCGTATTCATACTATTATTGGATACCGTGCATCCATTTTTTCAAAATTGGGGATAGCAACAACAAAAGGAAAGCAGCCGAAAGTGTAACGTAAACCCCCCAGTTCATATACACGTCCGCAAAGACCTTGAGTGCAGCGGCGGCATCACCACCTGCACCCGGTTCAGCGATCAACTGTCCCAACTTGCCTGCTATTTTATGGGCAAAGGCAATTGAAAGAAACCAGGAGCCCATAATGAAACCTACCATTTTGGCAGGGGACAGCTTTGTCACCACAGAAAGTCCCACCGGGGAAATACTCAACTCACCTGTAGTATGGAACAAGTACATCCCGATTATGAAAACCAATGGAATTAAGGAAGCAGGCGGAATCGCAGCATCGGTTGCAATACCAACGAGCGAAGGAAGGGCTGCCTTTGCGCCCCATACGATGATGAAATAGCCCAGCGCCATTTGGAGCAAGCCATAGAAAAACTTCATCGGCGTGCGGGGTTCCTTCCCAGCCTTGGAAAGTTTCAGCCAAATCCAGGAGAACACCGGGGCCAACAGCATGATAAACAAGGGGTTCACAGCCTGCAGCTGCCCTGCAGTCAGCCCCTCTTTATTTACATAGCGGTCTGCCAGGATGGTGAGGGAGCCGCCGGCCTGTTCAAACAACATCCAGAATATCATGTGAAAGAAAAAGAGGAAGAAAAACACGAGCAGTCGCTGGCCGTCCTCCCTGTTTTCCATGGTCAAGGCACCGTAAACGATATAACCCAACACGCCCAGTCCACCAAAAATCATGATCAGGTCGGTCAGTTTTTCAAAATCTATGAGCAGGGCAAAAAGCGGGACAGACACCAGGGAAATAAGTATAATGATAGACTGTTTGCTCATGCCCGCAAAGAAAGTTTCCTTCAAGGAAGCAGGATTGGGCGGATTTCCCTTGTCCTCGTACTTCGACATATTGTTCCAAAAGACGGTCAGGCCCAACACCATCCCTATACCTGCGGCGAGGAATCCCAGGGACCAATCCACTTCCTGGGCCAGGTAAGCACAGGTGATTGGGGCCAGGAAAGCGCCAATATTGATACCCATGTAAAAGATGGTGAAGGCACCGTCTTTCCTTGAGTCGTTTTTGTCGTAGAAAGTACCGAGAAAGCTGGAAATATTGGGCTTGAAAAAGCCATTGCCCACGGCCAAGAGGCCCAGCCCGATAAAAAAGACAATTTCATTGCTCCAAATGAAAGCATTGGCAGCCAGGATAAACTGCGCCGAAGCCATACATACACCGCCCAGCAAAATGGTACGCCGGAAACCTAAAATCTTATCAGCCACCATGCCGCCAATAACGGGTGCGGCATATAAAAGGGCATTAAAAGCGCCGTAAATACCATAGGCTCTTTCGTCAGCCTCCCCCTGGGCCATTTGTTTGAATAACACCCCGGTCATGTAGAGCACAAGGAAAGCCCGCATCCCATAAAAGGAAAAGCGTTCCCACATTTCCGTAAAAAACAGGGTGAACAGCGCTTTTGGGTGGACTTTCCGCTGGGACAAAACCACCAACGGCACCCATATCAAGACAAACAACCATCCAAAAATCAGTAATCCAATTGCTGCATCCATGAGTTAGTTTTTAGTGTAAACTGCAAACCTGCTAAACTTCCTGTCCAGTATGGCTTGGCAAGTTCGTTTTGTTTGAAAATCAGTTAGTTACATTCATTCTATTTGGCAAAATCCGGCCAAAAATAGTTTTTTTTCTCACCTTGAAAGAAAAATCCAGGATTTTGTTTCGCTGGCGGTCTTTTATCATCCATTTATGCCGTAATTGTCCGCAAGGCTGAAAGACCCACCTGGCGTCATTGAATGCCGCCGCCTTGCCTCCCTTCGAGTTCCAGTTTCCAGCCGGCGCTTTCCACAATCAGTTTCATCATTTCAAAAAGATGGTCACGCTGTTCTATAGCCTTGCCAAACAGGTCGCTTTCCATGGCCTTATCCTTTATAAACTGCTTGGCGTTGGCGTTGAGCCTGGTGTAGTCTTCAGTGGTAAAGGAGTTGAATATCCCCTCCTGGATGTCGTAGTAATCCAGGTCGTGATCAATGGACAAAAGTTCGGGGTCGGGGATGCCGCTGATGAGGATGGTTTTCTGTTCGGGCAGCGTTTGGATTTTCATTTTCTCCAAATCAAAACCAAAAGAGACTTTGGCCTTCACCCTGATGAGTGCCTTTTTCCTGAAAATGCCGAAGTCATAGCCGTAATAGTCTTTGTAGTCGTAAATTTCGGAGAAATAGCCTTCAACGGTGACCAGCTTGGCCACCTCCTGGATGCGTTCCAACAGCACGGTGGCTTTTTCCCGCTCCACCGCTTCTGTTTTTTTATAAAACCACCGGGCCGCTAACAGGCCAAGGGCAAATACAAGCAGTACGAGCGCCGCACGGAGGATGTTTTTGAACAACGAAGTTTGCATAGCCCCTGAATATGAAATTTTATTCAAGGGTGAAATTAGATTTTTTCCTTGGAAATCAATTTAAAACCCACACGTTGGAATAGCTGCATCCAACCCTTTTGGCACCAATGCCAAATCTTTCGAGCCATCCTTGAATAGCACCAGCCAATCCCCCACTTTCCGCACAATGCCGCAAGCCACCACCTGATCGCCCACAAAAGGCAGGACTTCATCGTTGATGGCCTCCCCATTTTCCCCTGCCAACAGGTAATACTGCACTTGCCCATCCGTGGAGAGGGTTTTCAAAACAGGCGGGATGCCCCCTGCAATGCAACGTGCGGCACAGGAGCGGTGCGGTTTTCCGTAGCCCGGTTTCATCACGCCAAAAAGGCATTTCGGGTCGGTGATCTCGCCAGTGATGGCACCATTGCCCATTGCGGTTGGGGCCGGTGGCTGCTCATTGGCTGTTCCTTCTTCCACCAAATCGGCCATCTCCTCCACCTCCATCAGCGTCTTGCCATCGTGGTAAATAAGGATGCCGCTGAGCTTGACCATTTTCCCGTTGAGGGAGTGGCCTAATTGCCTTTCGCTGGCTGCCAGCATCTCGCCAATGCCATGCTTCCCCGGCGCTACGAGCAGGATGTTTTGGAAAACGGGTTTGCCTTCCACGTCCTTTCCCCTGTACACCTGCAGGAATGGGGCGGGTGTTTGGGCCAACACCCCTTCCAGTTCACTTGGCTGACCGAACTCGAAAGTAGAAGTGGCAAAACCGTTTTGGTTCAGCACCAGCAAAATGGCAATCAACGGCACTGCCACACAGGCAGCGAATATGAACTGCCGCACCCGGCGGGAGATACCCATGGGCGCTTCCGGCTGCCAGCCGATGTAAAATTCGTTAGGCTCAGTTTTCATTGGTCAAGGCAATTTTTGAAAGTTTTTGGACAATGTTATTGACCGGGCAAGGCGGACGCTCGGTGCCTTCGGGGTAAGGTTTTGGGTTCACATACACCCACTCGCCAGCCAGCCTCACATCATAAGTTTCCACTTTTTCGGTGAAAGGGGGCGGCGACTGGCCATTTTGTGGCAGGTATTGGTAGCCGTGCCAGGGGCAGGTGATGCAGCCGTCCACGATCTTGCCCTCGCCGAGCGGGCCGTTCTGGTGCCGGCAAAGGTTGTTGATGGCCGACAGCTTGCCATCGTATTTGAAAATGGCAATGTTCTCTTTGCCAATCATCATGGTCTTTGCTCGGTTTTCTTCGATCTCATTTATCCGGCATACCCGCACAAAACCGTCCAGGTCTTCTTCGTCCGGCTCGTAGGTTTGCTTTTTGTTTAAAATGGCCGACCAAACATGGAGGCCGGTGACAGTGAACAATCCAAGCCCGGCCACGGCTATCAGCACGGGCGATTTTTCCAATTGAATAACGCCCAGCATGACATGGCCCACGAGCATGGCATAAGCAAAATAGACCATCGTGTGCAGGGTTTTCCAAACCCTCGGCGAGAGGTTTTTAAGCCAAAAATCATGGCTTGTGGTAGCCATCAGCATCAGTATCAGCAAGGCAATAAAGCCCAGTACCTGAAAGGGGAAGCGCCCGAACGCCGCATAGTGTTCATTGGAAGTAAACAGGGAAACCAGCGGATCCACGTTGCCCAAGGCATGGAACTGGATGATGTTGAAAATGCCATGTACCAATGCCACACAGCACATCGTGACGCCCAGATGGCGCCGATTGTAGAGCAGCGGCAAAAAGCGTTTGTCTATGCGGGCAAGCGGCCCGATGCACAGGATAATGTGAAGCATCAGGAAAGCCAGTGTGCCTGTTGCCCGGATGACGAGGGTTTCCGCTGTGATTTCTGGAAACACCACCAACTGAAAGAAGATGAAAACCACGAGGTAGGAGGCCAGGAGGCCCAGCATGATCCGGTCGTAAAGCTTCTTCTGCCGGTTCCAAAGTACGGGTGCGTAGTTGACGCTCATGTCTTCGAGTTTTGAGTTTTGAGTTTTAGGTTGGGGTCAGAATTGAAGTGTTTCAATGGTGATGTTTTTGATTGGGTCGAACAACAGCACGTCGTTGTTTTGACTTAACATGGCTGTACCTATTTTGTAGCGATACGTCCCTTTGGCGCCGAGGCTGCCGAGGAATACGCCATCGTTGGGTTGGGCCTTTTCGTTATTTGATAAATAAACCAGGGTGGCAGGCGTGTGCAGCGGCTGCTTGATGACCAGTTCCAACTGCCTTTCGGCTGTATCAGGACTTGCCCGCAAACGGAGCATGAAATTTAAAGATTCCACCGTTTTCAAAACCTGTGGCAACGCCTCCGGCTGGTGGCTGCGGAAATTCGGGTCAGGCCGCTTCTGCGGGATGACCGTGATGGCGGCAATGAAAATTACTGGCAGTAAACCGGCCATAAAGAACCATACGTGGCGGTGGTATTTTCTGAGTGCTGGTGTCATGAGAAATGAGTGGATGAGTGGATGAGAGAATGAGAGAGTGAGATAACATGTTAATTGTCAAGTGATTTGGCTTTGAGGTATTTTTTCAGGAGAACTGCCCACAACAGTACGGAGCCTGGAAAAAGCAACAGCCGCACCCCCCAGGAAGTATGCTTCATACCTCCATCCACCGTGTTTACGCCTTTGGCGACGAACCACGCGGCGAAGAGCAAACCAACTATCAGGTAGGCATAAAATACCCAGACAAAAACAGCTACTATATTCATTGTTAAAAATTGTTTGTAAAAAGTCGCAACGAAAACTAATTATTTGAATCTTTGATAATTAGTCATTGATATTTAGTCATTTAGCCAAAAATAATGACTCCAATGACCAATGACGTTTAATGACGTTCATCAATAAGTCTTTATCACTCCTCACTTCTTTTAATTTCAGCAATTTCCTTCCCAAGAAAGAAGCCGATGGTCGTCCGCATCACGACGATGACGGCTAGGCTGACCAGTTCGTTCAATTCGGGCCGGATCATTGAGTGGATAATGTCGGAAACGATGTAAAAGTCAAGCCCCAACAGGATGTAAGTGCCCAATTGCAACCGTATCAGCGAAAGGCCGTTCGGGTCGTCAGTCCGGAAGGCACCGCTCAATTCGGTTTTGACAAAACCAAAGGCTGCTTTTCCAAAACCCGTGAGCAGGATACCTGTGCTGATCAGTTCAATGATCTGGGCGATGTAATCAAGGACGTTTTCAATCTGGTTCATAGTTTTATCCATGAAGGTTCGCAAATACCGGGCTGCGGTGCAGGGTCGAAGGGGCGATGCCAAAATGCACGGGCAATTCCAGGCAGGGCGACACAATGTTCAGCCCGATTTTTATCAAGGCAAAATGGTGGATTGTGTGCTCGATATTGTACAGTATTTCCCGCTCCAGTGAGGTCGGTAAAAGACCGGATGTGCCCAAAGTATAATCGGTGTATTCCAGCCACATCGTTTCGTCACAGGCCAAAGAAGGCAATTGTTCCGCCAGGGATTCCATTACCATCAGTGCATACCGGGGGTTCGTTTCGATGCGTTTGTCCCGGCGGCGGTCGTCGTAGTTCAGCACCAAATCTTCCGCCATTTTACCGGGTTGTAGTTTTTCCACCAGGCATTGAAAGAATTCAAGGAAGTGCCGGGTATGCTGGCCCACCGTCGCCATCGAAAGCTTAGGCAGGGGTTGGCAGTAGGCTGCCTCTGACACCCGATCCAGGTAAAACCTTGCATCCTCGAAAAGGGCAAGCGCATTGTTCACAAGTGGTTTGAGCATGGGTTTGAAATGGTTTGAAATTACCAAATAATGATTTGCTGTATTTCCGGCAGCAGAGGAAATGCTTTCAGTTTCAAATTTCTTAAATCCTGTTTCAAGCTTTCCAGCTTCGATTGCAAGGTGAAAGCTTCGTCCTGGCCTGTTTCATTGCCAAGCACGGGGATTGCCAGTCTTTTGATTTCCGGCAAATGAAGATCCCTGATTTCAGCGAATTCGTGCATCAACTCGTAGAAAAGGGGCTGGTTGTCCCCCCGCCCATTGCGGATTCCAATGCGGAGCATCTGGCAATAAAATGCCACTTCCTTTTCGTAAAATTCAAGATCTTCCAGCCAGGTTTTGATTTGTGGCTGGCGGTTTACCGGCTTCAACCTGACGAGGTTGGCCGCTGGCGATTTTGTGATGGGTAGGGCAGTCATGTGGATCTATTATATTTAGTTATTAAGTGGAATGGATGTTTGATCCTTGATTTTCAAGGGCCACGATCTTAAGCTTCATTGTACACTTTCAACACACTCTCCCGCAGCGTCCTGCCTGCATCGGAAAGCACAAAGGCAATTGTTTCGGCAATGTCCGAAGCTTTTATCCACTGCGAAAAGTCAGCGTCGGGCATGGCGTTCCGGTTCGGTGGGGTGTCTATGATGCTCGGCACCAGGACGGTGGCGGTGATGCGTTTTCCCTTGCCCGCTGCATTGATGAGTTCTGCCAGATGGAACACGAGGGACTTGCCGATGGAGTACGCCACTTTTGTCATCCCATCCGCAGCATCGAGCGCAGGCCTCGCCCCGACCAGGATGAACTGGCCACCACCAATTTTTTCAAAATGCTCCATAAAGGGCCGCACAACGAAATAGGCGGTTTTAAAATTAAGGGCAATCTGTTTGTCAATAGCCGCAGCGTCCGTGTCCTTGATGGTTCCCATGGCAAAACCTCCTACCAGCAGCACAGCAGCACAGAGGCCAGGGTTTTGGCGGGTCAGAGCTTCCACGTACTGCTGGGTTTCCGCTTCGTCGGTCAGGTTCACGTTGCGGGCGTCTTTGGTCATTTGGGCAAAATCATCGGGGAGGCTGCCCGGGCCAACGGTGGCGCAGATTTCATATCCGTTGGTATGGAGGGTCTTTACTACTTCCGTCCCCAGGTTGCCGTTTGCGCCAGTGATAAGGATTGTTTTCATTAGAATTTACTAAAATTTAAGGATGAAAAAAGGGTGTTTGGGTATTTGGGTGTTTATATGTTTTCAAGTTCTGATTTTAAATAGATATTAAATCGTTTACACAAAATGCCGGAAAGGCTCAAAAAACAAGGGTTATTTTGGATTTAGACGAGACCGTTCAAACGCTCAAATATGAATTGTCGGTGTTTCCCCATCACCTTTCACATCTGACCACTGGTACAAAGATGGCTACGCCCATACCAACCAGATGTTACAACAGTAACATAAACTTAATTTTACAACAGAATGGGTTAAACTTTTCGCAGGGTTTGGGTCGGCTTGTTTACCAGGTCAGAAGGCCCCAATACTTCATAGGTAGTGCAGTTGTGTTTAATGCCGGAGAGGTGGCTTTTCATGGAGAGGCAATTTCCGTCGTGCACCTGCCGGTACCATCTTCTGTAAAGGTAACCGGCCAGCATCATTCCGCCAATGGGCGCTAAAAAATAAACCCACCAGCCCGTCCAAATGTTCGCCGGTAAAGCCGACGCCACCGTCCTTGCCGGGTTGATGCTCATACCCGATAAAGGGGCTTCAAAAGTAATATAAATTACCAGCAAAAATCCTGCAGCCCAGCCCGTCCAAACGGCTGGGTTCATGTGGGCACAGGAGCGCTTTCTGGGGAAATTGTAATTTAACATGGTTGTTTTCATTTGGAAAATAAGGTTACGGTAAACGTTATGATAGTGCGGGCCGCCAATTTTTTGCGCACGGTTGATAATTGGTTGATATTGTTTATATTGGTTGATAAGGGTTTATAACAGGTTGATAATCAACCGTAATCCACCTAAAATCAACCGTCATCAACCGTCATCAACCTTTTAACAACATTAACATGGAAAACTCCCTACTTTGTCTCTTCTTCCACAAAAAGCAGGCTGATGGAATTGGCACAATGCCGGGTATTTTTCTTTGTAAAACCCTCGCCCTTAAACACATGGCCCAGATGCCCGCCACAGTTGCCGCAAACTATCTCCACCCGGTAGCCGTCGGCATCGGCTATTTCCTTCACATGGCCTTCTATGGCATCATCGAAACTGGGCCAACCGGTGCCGGAATCAAATTTGGCCGACGAACGGAACAATGGATAATTGCATTGGCGGCAGATGTAAGTGCCTTTTTCCTTTTTGTTGAAATAAGCGCCCGTAAAGGCCCGCTCCGTCCCTTTGCGCAGGATGACCCTGGCCTCTTCAGGTTCGAGGTGGTTGTATTTGGATGGGTCGGTAATGACGGGCGGCAGTTCGGACAAAACCTCCGCCGTGCGCTGCTGGGCACAGGCACTGAAGAATGAAGACATGAAAAGTAACACTAAAACTGGCAAAGACTTCATGTTGTATTTTTTTAAATCATTTAATTGACGTGGCAAAGATGCGGTCGTTTGTAAATTGGCTTTATTACTTGGGTAACAAAACCCAACCTTTGCAAATAGTTTTCTGTCTTGTTTAAAAAAAGCATCTTATGACGAACAGATTTCATTTCCTTGCCCTGGCCATATTTTCACTCCTACTGTCCAATTGCGACAAAAATGACAAGCTGCCTGAATGCCCCCAGTGTGATTTTACTTGCCTAGATGGCAGCGAACCGAATGTTTTTTCCAACGACTGTAAAGACAACTGGGACTGCCTTTACCGCCTCCACGAAAACTCGCAGCTCAATTATGTTTTGGAGGAATATTTCGATCAGGTGAATATAAACGCTGGCAATAAGCTGGTGTTTGAAACCAATCTCAGCACCCTGGGAGAAGCAAACATTGCCGATGATGAAGTTACCGATTTCCTGTATTTTGAAATTGACCCATCACAGGAAAGTTTTGCAGCAGAGGGTGACGAGCTTGACCTGTTGAATGTCCGGTTTCAGCAGCAGTGTTTCTGCGCCAACGTACATTTCAGAAAACCCGCCAGCGGCTGCATGCAAGGCCAGAAAATAGACGATAGCCATTGGAAGATTCAGGCCAACCTGGTCATTGAATATGATTCCTGGACACAGGAAGTGAGGGTGGATGCAGTTTATGCTAAATAACATCCGCATTAAGAGTAATGCAGTATTGGAGCGAAAATAATCCCGAACTATCTTCGGGGGCTTTTGCCAGCGTGTCCATTTGAAAAAGGATGTAGCTATTTTTCCTCGTTCCTGGTCTGTAAAATAAGTCAAGAAGTGGCGGGCAATACTGCCGAAAATAGGTTTATTGGTTTTTTAAAAATAATCCCGATTTCACATCGGGATTATTTTTCCTTCGATCCTAAATATACCGGTTGATGATATTCTCAAACAACTCCTGCTTACCACTGCGCTGCTGAGGTTCGCCATGCTTATCCGCTATCTTAGCCAAATCGGCCAGGCTCAGTTTCCCTTTTTCAAAATCCTTCCCTTTGCCCTTGTCAAAAGAAGCATAGCGTTCTTCCCTAAGTGACTGATAATCAGATTTTTTCAAAATGTCATCGGCCACCAATAGCGCCCGGGCAAAGGCATCCATGCCACCGATATGGGCATAGAAAATATCCTCCAAATCAGTTGAATTGCGGCGGGTCTTGGCGTCGAAGTTGATGCCGCCGCCCTGTAGTCCGCCTGCTTCGAGGAAGATGAGCATAGCCTCCGTCAGTTCGTACACATCCACTGGGAATTGGTCGGTGTCCCAACCGTTTTGGTTGTCGCCACGGTTGGCGTCCATGCTGCCGAGCATCCCGGCATCGGCGGCCACCTGCATTTCGTGCTGCATGGTGTGCTGCGCCAGCGTGGCGTGGTTGAATTCGAGGTTGAGCTTAAAATCTTTTTCCAAACCGTATTCCCGGATGAAGTTGATGCAGGTGGCTGCGTCAAAGTCATACTGGTGCTTGCTCGGCTCCATCGGTTTTGGTTCTATAAAAAACGTTCCTTTGAAGCCTTGCTTGCGGGCGTAGTCTTTCGCCATGTTGAGGAAGCGGCCCAGGTGGTCGAGTTCCCTTTTCATGTTGGTGTTCAGCAGCGACATATAGCCTTCCCTGCCGCCCCAGAAGACGTAGTTTTCGCCGCCCAGTTTAATGGTGGCGTCCAGGGCGTTTTTCACCTGCGCACCTGCATAGGCCACCACTTCAAAGTCGGGGTTCGTGGCGGCACCGTTCATGTAGCGGGGGTTGGAGAAGAGGTTGGCCGTGCCCCAAAGCAGCTTTACACCAGCGGCTTTTTGCTTTTCTTTGGCGTAGTCGGTAATTGTTTCCAGCCGTTTTGCGCTCTCCGATAATGTTGCCCCTTCCGCCACCAAATCGAAATCGTGGAAGCAGTAGTACGGCACGCCCAGTTTGGTAATGAACTCGAAGCCGGCGTCCATTTTGTCCTTGGCCTGCTGGAGGGGGTCTGTGGCCGACAGCCACGGGAAGTTTTTGGTGGCTGCACCAAAGGGGTCACCGCCCGTGCCGCAGAAGGTATGCCACCAGCAGACGGCGAAACGGAGGTGCTCCTTCATGGTTTTGCCCCGCACCTTTTTCTTTTCATCGTACCAACGGAAAGCGAGGGGGTTGTCGGAGTCCCGGCCTTCGAATTTTATTTTCTTGATGGAATGGAAGTATTCTTTTTTTGCCATAATGAGTTGATTGTTAGTTATGTTTTAATTTAATGCTTCTTGTTTGAACTTAGCGAAGGCTCGTTGGAAATCGGGTTGAAAGAGTGGCTCAATGCGGGGCAAGATGCAAGTTTCTGGATGATTGAGAATGTAATTAACGAATGAGGTATAAGGGGCTTTGGGATCATCCCGATGTTGCAAGAGCAGATTTAACTGGTGGTTTAAAAAGAACTCAACACCAGCATCATCTAAAAAGCCCTTGTCTTTTCCTTCGGATATTATCTCGCATTGCTTCAAAAAATTATTAATAATGGCTTGTCGTGATTTAAAGAGTGTATCCCTATTAAGATTACAGATTTCTATAGTCCCTCTCCCTCGTTCTGTGACACCTTCAATTTCTCCCATTTTGGTAAATTTTAGATGGTCGTCCGGATCATCAATTTCAGGATGAAGCAATATAGCCTGTTCGTCAAAATGTGGTGATTGGTCGGCTCGTAGCGACTGTAAAATAAAGTTATCGGCAGTATCGAAAGGGTTTAGCGACATAACTCGACTGCCATAAATTGGGAACTTGTTTCCTTTCGCCCCCTGTCCATTGCACGAAGGGCATCCAAGAAGGAGGTTGCTCCATTCCAACACAAGCCAGTAGTAACCGGGATGGGAAGCATCTTCTGAGACTGCATTTTTTGGACGGTAATGTTCCACTTGCAGTGTTGCAACTTGCTTTACTGTGCTTTCACAATACGAACATTTTTCATGGTAAATATCTTCAAGCAGATTTCTTACGGAGGCAGGGCCATAGTGATCGGAGGAGATGTGGTCAGCGTTGCGGTTAGCTACAGCCGTTTTTAAATGCCCCATTCTTGTTTTGTTTAGAAGGATGGCGGGAGTTGCATAGAAATCTTTGATAGCCTTCTTCATCGGGCGCGGTTATTTTTTCAAGATAGAGTCGGGGTCAATGTTCGCTTCCTTGGCCATTTTTCGAAGCTTACTTTCCAGCACATGGGTAAACACAGCCTCATCATAATGATCTTCGGTCACCAATCTTTCCGTCTCCCGGTCATGGTGGTCGCCGATGATTTCATCAAAATCGAAAATTGGGGATGAGAACAAAGTATTGGGCGTCATATTCTGCACATTTACCAAATCAAGCCATTCCACCGTAATACCTTCTTCCTTCGTACGGAAAACCTTCAGGAATACTGCGTTTTCAGGTGCGCCCAATATAGGCACAGGGCTGTGGATAGAAGCGATGAACTGAATTTTTGGGAATACTTTGGACAGAATACCCGGAAATTTTTTTTGCATTTTTGGATGCAAATGGACATCCAATTCGTCAATGAGGACGATACCGGCGAATTCTTCCGGCGGGGTTTCTTTTGGGTAAATTTTGTAAAAGCGGATGAGGAGGTCACCAATCATAGCGACAATACTGCGGTAACCGGAGGCGAGTTGGTTAAAGTTGACTGGCGGAAGCCTGTTTCCTTTTTTATCCAATTCCACATATTTGACTTTAGCATTTTCGCTTTCATCAATGTATATGTCACCAATGCTTCTGTCGAGGATCTTTAAAAGGGTATTTCTTAGATTTTGGAAATAAGTAGAATCTCTTTTTTCCCATACTTTCATTTCGGCTTCAGCACTTAGCAGTACACCGTCGGAGCGAAAAAGGCTGTAGAGTCGGCCACTTTTATCGGCTGCTTCGTTGGAGGAGGTGTCGTGGGCGATTTCGAGGCGGGAGGTGCCGTAGGCAGCAAATTCCTCTAAATCTATTCTTTTTGCAGGGCCTTTATTTAGATTAATTTTTCCAATAACTAGACTGCCATCAAGTTTAAATGTTTCAAAATCAGCTTTATTCCAAATGTCCTGAGTTATTCTTAAATTTTTAATCTCTGTCGATCTATCCAAGATAAATTCCATTGGTCTTAAAGGAATTGCAATCGCCCTCAAAACCGACGTCTTCCCAAACCCATTCTCCCCCGTCAAAAAAATCCACTGGGCATCGTCCGGCAAGTCTTTCAGGCTAGTTTTGATGATGCCTGCATAGTTTTCTACTTGAAAGGATTTCAGGGAGATAGGCAATGCGTTATTTGATTTTTTCATTTAAAATACATTTTGGAAATGTGGCTTAAAGGTCACATTTTTCTCTCTCTGTCCAAAACTTCCTGTAAATCCTGTACCCAATTTCCGAAAGCATTTTGGTACACTTCTCCCCTACCCCCTGGCTCATAATTCTTCAATATACTCCTCTTACCCATCGCCTCCTCAATACTCCCATACACCCCCGTCGCCACCCCAGCCGCCTTCGCCGCCCCCACGGCCCCTGTCGTTTCCACCACTTCTATGGTACAGCCCACCAGGCTGGAAATGGTATTGGCAAAAACCGCTGACTGAAACAGGTTGTCGTTGCCCACCCGCATGATAGACACATCCAGGCCCATTTCTTTCAAAATGCCCATGCCATAAACGAAGGAAAATGCAATGCCTTCCAGTGCGGCACGATAAAGGTGGGCCTGGCTGTGGCGGTTGAAATGCAGGCCGAGGATGTGGGCGCCAGGGTCTTTGTTTTCCAGCATCCGCTCGGCACCGTTGCCAAAATTCAGGATGCGCAGGCCGTCCGAACCGATGGGGATTTGCGAAGCCATTTGTTCCATTTCCTGATAGCTGTGCTGGCCGCCTGCAATATTCTTTTTCACCCAGGCATACTGGCTGCCCGCCCCATTTATGCAAAGCAAAATACCGATGCGGGCGGAGTTTTGGGTTTCGGGTTTCGGGTTTTGAGCATGGAGGCCGTGGTTGACGTGCAAAAAGCCGTTGACCCTTGATTTTGGATCGAAGGCCGGTTTATCCAAAACACCATAGACGACGCCCGAAGTGCCGCCCGTGGCCGCCACTTCGCCAGGTTGCAAGACGTTGAGGCTCAGGGCATTGTTCGGTTGGTCGCCGGCCCGGTATGCCACGGGGATGCCTTTGTGGAGGCCAGTCGCAGCGGCGGCTTCTTCCGTCACCTTTCCTTGCAAGGAAAATGTAGGCGCAATTGCGGGGATGAGTTTTTTATCAAAACCAAAATAGTCCAGCGTAAGGTCGGCCACGTCGTTTTTCACAAAATCCCACAAGATGCCTTCGGAAAGTCCGCTGGCCGTGGTCATTGCCTCGCCGGTCAGCCGCATGGCGATGTAGTCGCCGGGCAGCATGAATTTGTCAATTTTTTCAAACAGGGCCGGCTCGTTGTCTTTCACCCATTTGAGCTTGGCAGCCGTGAAATTGCCAGGCGAATTGAGCAAGTGTAAGAGGCATTTTTCGGGACCGATTTCATCGAAAGCCCGGTTGCCAATCTCCACGGCCCGGCTGTCGCACCAGATGATGGAGGGGCGGAGTGCCTGCTGGTTTTTATCTACCACCACCAGGCCGTGCATTTGGTAGCTGATGCCGATGCCCTGGATGTCAGCGACCTGCACCATTGTTTTTGCCAACAACTTTTTCGTGGCGGCGCAGACACATTCCCACCAGGATACAGGGTCTTGCTCTGCCCAGCCGGGCTGGAGGGCGGTCATGGCCATTTCC
The DNA here is from genome assembly GCA_020636005.1 of Lewinellaceae bacterium. Taxonomy (GTDB): domain Bacteria; phylum Bacteroidota; class Bacteroidia; order Chitinophagales; family Saprospiraceae; genus UBA6168. The sequence continues at coordinate 524,924 of JACJYR010000003.1, read as the reverse complement.
GTTTCAGGATGCTGCACAACTGCGACTGTTGCGCCCGTTGCTGCATTCACCAAGGCGGCCTTGATGGAGGAACTGCCGATGTCGTAGCCAAGTAGGTACATAGTGGAAATTGGGAAATTGGGAGACTGATTATCAATTTCCCAATTTCAGTTTTCTATTTCACCGTCAATACGGTTGTTTTCAAATCTTCTGTCCTGGAGGAACTGCCCACCATGATGTCAAATTCGCCAGGCTCGACCACCCATTTCATATCAATGTCCCACATCGAAAGCTCTTCTGGGGTCAAAGTGAATTTAACGGTTTTGGACTCGCCGGGCTGGAGTGCTATTTTTTCAAAACCCTTCAGCTCTTTCACGGGGCGGGTCACGCTGCCCACTTTGTCGTGGATGTAAAGCTGGACCACTTCTTTACCTGCCCTGTTTCCCGTATTTTTTACCTCCACACTGACGACGGCGTTGTCTCGCTGGCCGATGGTGCTTTTTTCCAGTTTTGGTTCGCCAATAACAAAAGAAGTATAGCTCATGCCATAGCCAAAAGCATAAAGCGGCGACACATCGTCCCACAAATAGCCCCGGCGGGCAGTAGGTTTGTAGTTGTAATAGGCGGGGATGTGGCCCACGGAGCGGGGGAAGCTGATGGGCAATTTGCCACTGGGGTTTACATCGCCGAACAGTACATTGGCCACGGCCCGCCCACATTCCTGGCCGAGGTACCAGCATTCAAAGACCGTGGATGCCTTTGCCGACAGGTTTTGAACCGCCAATGGCCTGCCATTGAACAGCAGCCCTATGATGGGTTTGCCCGTAGCTGCAATTTTGTCAATCAGTTCGTTTTGCAAACCCACCATTTCAAGGTTGGTGCGGTCGCCCAAGTGGGTTTCGGCCCAAGCCTCCCGGCTGGTCAGTTCATTGCCGCCTACGGCAAGGATGACCAGGTCGGCCTGTTTCGCAATAGCGACTGCGGCGGCGATTTTTTTCCTGTCCTCGGCAGGGTCTGTTGGGTTGACCGGGTCGAGGTACCAGCTTCCCGGTTGGGTGATGCCACAGCCTTCGGCGTAGAGTATCCTGGCTTTACTGCCCACTTTGTCACGGATGCCCTGCAGGACGGTGACGAAATATTTTGGGTGGTCGCTGTAGCCGCCGAGCAGTTCCTTGTCGGCGTTGGGGCCGATGACGGCAATTGTTTTGTATTTGTCCGTGCTGATGGGCGCCAGGCTGTTGTTGTTTTGCAGCATCACCATCGCCTCTTCGGCGGCTTGCAAGGCCAGTTTTGCATTCTTTTCGGAGCCGACTTCAGCGGCAGCCTTTGCTTCGTCCACATAGGGGTTTTCAAAAAGGCCCAGTTCAAATTTCTGCCGGAGGTTGCGGGCAACTGCCGTATCCAGTACGCTCATGGGCAATTCCCCTTTTTCAAAAACCGCTTTGAGCAGGTGGTAGGTTTCCTGTTCCGGCAGTTCGAGGTCAACGCCGGTGGTCAATGATTGGATAGCCGCTGCCTGGTGGTCGGGCACGGTGTGATGGCGATCGCAGAGTTCCCGGATGGCATAGTAATCGGAAACGATGTTGCCCTTGAAACCCCATTCCCCACGGAGGATATCCTGCAACAACCACTTGCTGGCATGGCTCGGCACGCCGTCAATTTCATTGTAGGAAGGCATGATGCTACGCACGTGGCCTTGCTGCACACATTTTTTAAATGGCGGCAGGAACATTTCTCGCACCATGCGCTCCGGCACATCCGCCGGGCTGATATTGTTGCCGCCTTCCGGCTGCCCGTGGCCTGTCATGTGTTTCAGTGTGGCCACAACGTGCTCATTGCCAATGGTTTCGCCCCTGCCCTGAAAGCCAAAAATGGCAGCCAGGCCAATTTCACCACAGAGGTAAGGGTCTTCGCCATAGGTTTCTTCCGTGCGCCCCCACCGAGGGTCACGCACGACGTCCACCACGGGGGTGAGCGCCTGATGGGTACCCCTTACCCTGGCCTCACGGGCAGTCATGGTAAACAGGTTTTCCACCAGTTGCCGGTTCCAGGTACTGCCAAGGCCAATGGGTTGCGGGAAGCTCGTCGCATCCTTGGCAGCGTGGCCGTGCAGGCATTCTTCATGGAACATGGCAGGGATGCCCAGGCGGGTGTTTTCTACTAAATATTTTTGAATCTGGTTGGTGAAACGGGCCATCTCGGCGGCATTGCGGCCCGTGTTTTTTGAGCGGTCGAAACCTTCGCTCGGCCTCCCGATTTGGCCAATACCGTTTTTCAGGTAAACCGCAGCGCTGTCGGGAAGCAGGTCTCCCTTGCTGTCGATAAAAGCTGCCTTTTTTTGCCAGATACATTGGATTTGCGCCAGTTTTTCCTCCAGGGTCATTTTAGCGAGGAGGTCATTCACACGGGCATCAGTGGATTGGGAAGCATCTTTGTAAAATAGCCGCTCTGTACCGGTCTTTTGGCTGGCCGTCAGGAAGGTAAGTGCAACTAGTAAAATTAGGACAGGGGTAAGCGCCGCTACCCGGATTTTGTTAAGTTTCATGCAATTCAGTTTCTGTTTAGCATTTCAAAAAAGCCATTTCCCGAAATCCTGGCTTCCGAAAAGTAAGGGCGCAATATCGGTATCCAATCAATAAAAGAAGTTATTTTTCTGTAAAAGAACTCACGAAACTTCGTTTGTTCCATGCTGACCAAATTGTTGCCTTTAGGATTGCCTCACGCATTTTTATTGGCTCACCATTTAGGCTTGATGCAGTGTGAATTGGGGCGAAGGGTGGAAGGAAGCAATCAGGCAATCCATTCGCATAAATAATTAACCCGGAAATATGACCTCTATAAAATTCGACAGTAAATCCACCAAGGCATGGATGCCCGCCACCAGCCAAAAATTGCGGGTGCGGGCCCAAACAACACCATAGTTGCAAAAGCAAGAATATGTTGCCGGAGCATAATTGCTACAATTTCGGCTGAAAATAGGTTAAAGAATAAAGCCGCTGTTCATAAAAAGCAGCGGCTTTATGTATAGAAAAAATGGTAGCCTACACAGTTTCAAGTCCAGCTTTTTGCTGTTCCATTTTTCCCATTTTATTTTCTTGTTTCCCAATGCTCGAAATCAACTCCGCCACAACGCCAGTCCAACCCGTTTGGTGGGAAGCCCCGACGCCCCTCGCCGTGTCCCCATGAAAATATTCATAGAACAAAACGAGGTCTTTGAAATGCGGGTCGGTGGCGTAGCGTTCCTCCCCACCGTGGCAGGGCCGTTCGCCATGTTCGCCTTTTTCAAAATTTGAAATCAGGCGGCGGGAGAGGTCGTCGGCCACTTTGCCCAGGTTCATCCATTGACCGGAGCCGGTCGGGCACTCCACTTTGAAGTCATCCTGAAAATAAGTGTGGTATTCCCGCAAGGAATTGATCAGCAGGTAATTCATGGGGAACCAGACTGGCCCACGCCAGTTGGAGTTGCCGCCGAAGAGGCCGGTCGTGCTTTCCCCCGGCTCGTATTGCAGCCCAAAGTCCTGCCCTTCGATGTTTACCACATAGGGCGTTTCGTGGATCTTCGACACCGAACGGATGCCGCCTTTTGAAAGGAATTCATTTTCGTCCAACATTGCATGGAGCAGGCGGCGAAGGCGGTCGGGATGTGTCAGGGACAACAGCACATCGCTGTTGTGGCCGACATTGTGCGCCACCTGGTAGTCGGCCAGTTGGCGGCGGTAGTTGAGGAACCAGTTAAAACGCTTGCGGAAATCCGGCACCCGGTCTAGCGTTTGGTCAGTGATGCGCAGCACGGCGAACATGGTGCTGAGGCCCACCAGCGAACGCACTTTGAGCGGGTGGTAACGGTGGCCCGGCAGTGCGAGGATGTCGTAAAAGAAGCCTTCTTCCTCGTCCCAAGCACCGGTCCAGTCCTTGCCGATGCGGTTGAGGCTTTCGGCGATATACACGAAATGCTCAAAAAACTTGGTGGCCACGTCCTCGTAGCTTTGGTCTTCTTCGCAGAGCAGCAGCGCCATTTCCAGCATGTTGAGGCAGTACATGGCCATCCATGCCGTGCCGTCGGCCTGTTCGAGGTGGCCGCCGCCTGGCAGCGGGGCGCTGCGGTCGAACACGCCGATGTTGTCGAGGCCGAGGAAACCGCCCTCGAAGACGTTCTTGCCTTGCGAGTCCTTACGGTTCACCCACCAGGTGAAGTTTAACAGCAGTTTTTGGAACACCCTTTTCAGGAAATCAAAGTCGGCAGTGCCCGTTTTGTCCCGGTCCATTTTGAAAACCTGCAGGCACGACCACGCATGAACGGGCGGGTTCACGTCGCCGAAAGCCCATTCGTAGGCTGGAATCTGGCCATTGGGGTGCATGTACCATTCCCGGAGGAATAAAATCAATTGGTTTTTGGCAAAATTGGCATCCACCATCGCCAGCGGCACGCAGTGGAAAGCCAGGTCCCAGGCAGCGTACCAGGGGTATTCCCATTTGTCGGGCATGGAGATGATGTCCTCATTGTTGAGGCTGTGCCATTGGCTGTTTCGTCCGTTTTTGCGGCTTTCCGGTGGAGCGGGCTGGCCGGGGTCGCCATTGAGCCAGCGGGGGATGTCAATGTTGAAATATTGCTTGCTCCAGAGCATGCCGGCAAGGGCCTGTCGCTGGATGTTTTGTTGATCGTTGTTGGTTGTTGGTTGTTTGTTGTACGTTGTGCCTGCCGGAAAAATGGTTGTATAAAATTCGTCGGCTTCATTTTTCCGCTGTGAAAAAACGGTCTCGAAATCTGCGCCGAGCGGGTCTTTGCCCACCATTTTCTTGCTGAGGCGGAGGCGGAATTCGACCGATCCGCCGCCTGCTATTGTCCGCTCGTACAGTGGGGCGAATTTGGTGCCTTCAGTCTTTGCTGAAATCCAATCCATTTGCCGTTCAATGACCGCTTTATGGAATGCGTCTTTTTTATAGGGTTGGTCGTTGGGGAAATTATAGAGCCGCTCTGTATTCGTCTCATTTTCGGTAAATAGGTGGGCATTGGGTTTTTCAAAATAGAAATAATAATCGCCTATTTCGGGGTGCGAAGCTTTTACTATATCACTCACTCCGTTTGCATATTGCAGCGACATGAATGGCTTGTTTTCGATTAAACCAAATGACCATAAATTCCTGAACCATAAAGTCGGTAGCACCTTAATTGGTGCGGCTTCCTTGCCCCTGTTATATACGCTTATTTTTATTAAAATATCTTCCTCCGATGCCTTGGCATATTCAGTATATACATCGAAGTATTTATTGTCGTTGAATATGCCCGTATCCAGCAACTCAAATTCCTGTTCGTTCCTTCCCCGTCGGCGGTTTTCCGCTAAAAGCCAGCTATATGGATAAGCAGCCTGTGGGTATTTATAAAGGTGTTTCATATAAGCGTGCGTCGGCGTATTGTCAAGGTAATAATAGAGTTCCTTGACATCCTCGCCGTGGTTGCCCTCCGAGCCGGTCAGCCCGAACAGGCGCTCTTTCAGGATGGGGTCGTTGCCGTTCCACAGGGCGACTGCAAAACACAACTGTTGCAGTTCATCGCTGATGCCCGCCAGGCCGTCCTCGCCCCAGCGATAGGACTTTGAGCGGGCGTGGTCGTGCGGGAAAAAGTCCCAGGCTGTGCCGCCCTCGCTGTAGTCTTCCCGGACAGTGCCCCATTGGCGTTCGGAAAGGTAAGGGCCCCATTTGAGCCAGGGTCTGCCGTTTTGGCGGTAATCGTTGAGGCGCTGTTCTTCTTTGGATAATGAATTGTTTTTCATTGGCTAAGGATTTTCGGGCAAAGTTAAGGCAAGGGGAAAATGGCAATTGATACGGCGGTAACAGAAACTGAATTCAGCGAATTATTTTTATCCTTTTCAATCCGAAGGAGAGACTGACTCCCATCGTCTGAATAAGCATTGGAGTGCCTTTGGAGAAACATAACCTTTATGGTGAAAGGCCTTATACAAGCGGTCAACCTCTTCGGCTGTTTAGGCTTTAACCTACCAGGCTTTACAGGCTTCGGAGATGGCTTTTTCAGCAAAAAAAATCGGCGATCATTTTCCGCAAATCCATCAAGTCCTTCTCGCTCAAGTTGTGAGAAAAAGCTTTGAGGATTTCGAGTTGGGCATTGGTCATTGGCTGTTTGATGGCCTGCATATTTTTTTCTTTTGGTGCAATTTAAATCAGTTTTGTCAATGATGCAGTTCAGGCATGTCCCTCCAGCCACCGCCTCGCATTCAAAAACGCCTCTGCCCACGGCGAAATATCGTCCCACTGCCTATCCGCCGGATAGTTCGCCCAATTCCACCGGAACATCAGGCGCTCGAAGTGCGGCATCGTCACCAGGTGGCGGCCATCGGCGCTGGCGAGCATGGCGGCGTTGTAGTCGCTGCCGTTCGGGTTGGCGGGGTAGGCATCGTAGCCGAATTTTGCCGACAATGTTGTACTCGCTCTCAGGCAGTGGCAGGTGGAATTTGCCCTCCCGTGGCTCACCCAAATGCCGAGGCGGCAGCCCGCCAGCGAGTGCAGCATCACAGAGTTGTTTTCGGGAATAACGACTGAAGTGAAGATGCTCTCGTGCTTGTGCGAATCGTTGTGCAGCATCTTCGGCGGTGTGGCGTGTTCGGGGTTGATGAGGTTCAACTCCACAAACAACTGGCAGCCGTTGCAGATACCGACGGACAACACATCGTCCCGCTTGAAGAAATTATCGAGCGTCCGCTTGGCTTTTTCGTTGTAGAGAAATGCGCCTGCCCAGCCCTTCGCCGAGCCGAGCACGTCGGAGTTGGAGAAGCCGCCCACGGCACCGATGAAGCGCACGTCCTCCAGCGTCTCCCGACCGCTGATAAGGTCGGTCATGTGAACGTCCTTCACGTCGAAGTAAGCGAGGTACATGGCGTGGGCCATTTCCCGCTCAGAGTTGCTGCCCTTTTCCCGGATGATGGCGGCTTTGATGATGGGGCTTGCCTTCCTCCGCACGGGGCGTTTTCCGGTGAAATTTTTTGGGAAAACATAGTGCAGCGGCTGCTTTTTGTAGTTGTTGAAACGAACCTCCGACAAGCCGTTCGCCGTCTGGTGGCGGTCAAGGAGGTAGGAGGTTTTTCGTACCAGACGTCCCGTAGTTCGGCGATGTCAAATGTGTGTGTTTCAGCGCCATTTTTCACGGAAAGAACAGGCGTGGAGGTGGCTTTTCCGATTTTGAAAAAATGAAATGCCTGACTCGTTCAGCAGCTTTTCCACCGACGCATCTTTTGCCTGAATGACCACCCGCAGTTTTCCGAAAAAAGCAATTTTACGGAGTCGGCTTCGCCAATTTGGGTCAAATCAATCTCGGCTCCGAGGTTCACGTCAGCGAAACACATTTCCAGCAAGCAGGTCAAAAGGCCACCTGCCGAAACGTCGTGACCAGCGACCACAAGGCCATTTTTATCAAATTTTGCAAAGCATCAAACGCCTTGGCGAAGTAGGCGGCATCGCTGATGGTCGGCGCTTTTTCGCCCACTTTATTTCTTGTTTGGGCAAAGGAAGAACCGCCCAATTCAAAACTATCTTTCGATAAATTGAGGTAGTAAATATCGCCGCCTGTTTTTTGCAAAACAGGCTCCACGATGCCATACCTATCGTCGCAATGCCCCGCCGCCGACACGATGACCGTGCCGGGCGACAGCACCTCGCCATCGGGGTATTTCTGTTTCATCGAAAGCGAGTCCTTGCCCGTCGGGATGTTGATGCCGAGGGCAATGGCAAAGTCCGACATGGCCTCAACGGCGTCGTAAAGACGGGCATCCTCGCCCTCGTTCCGGCAGGGCCACATCCAGTTGGCGGAGAGGGAGACAGAACGCAGGCCTTTCTCCAGCGGTGCCCAAACAATATTGGTTAGCGCCTCGGCGACGGAGTTGCGGCTGCCTGCTACGGGGTCAATCAGGCCGCTCACCGGACTGTGGCCGATGGAGGTGGCGATGCCGCTTTTGCCGTCGAAATCGAGGGACATCACGCCGCAGTTGTTGAGCGGGAGTTGCAGCGGCCCGGCGCATTGTTGTTTGGCCACGAGACCGCCGACGCAGCGGTCCACTTTGTTCGTCAGCCAGTCCTTGCAGGCCACGGCTTCGAGGCGCAGTACGTCACGGATGTACGCCTGAATTTGCGAAGCGTCATAATCCACGTCAGCGTATTTGCGGAGCAAATTTTTGTCCTTCATGATGGTCTTCGGCGAGCTGCCGAACATGTCGGACAGTGCCAAATCCATCGGTTTGTCGCCCTTGGCGGAGGACTGGAAAGTGAAGCGCATGTCGCCCGTCACGTCGCCGACCTCGTACATCGGCGCCCGTTCCCGTTCGGCGATGTTGCGCAGCGTTTCGAGGTTTTTTGGTGAAACGACGAGGCCCATCCGCTCCTGCGATTCGTTGCCGATGATTTCTTTCGCCGATAACGTGGGGTCGCCGACGGGCAATCGGTCGAGGTCAATCTTGCCGCCGGTGGCCTCCACCAGTTCGGAGAGGCAGTTGAGGTGTCCGCCCGCCCCGTGGTCGTGGATGGAGACGATGAAATTTTCCTCGCTTTCCACAACGCCCCGCACGGCATTCGCCACCCGCTTCTGCATTTCGGGATTGGAACGCTGCACGGCGTTGAGGGTGATGGCCGTGTTGAATTCGCCCGTATCTGCCGAAGAAACCGCTGCTCCGCCCATGCCGATGCGGTAGTTGTCGCCGCCCATCACGACGATTTTATCGCCCGCCTTGGGATGACCTTTCAGCGCCTGTTCGGCCTTGCCGTAGCCGATACCGTAAGCCAGCATGATGACCTTGTCGAAGCCGAGTTGGCGGCCTGCTTCTTCATGCTCAAAAGTGAGCAGCGAGCCAGCGATGAGCGGTTGCCCGAATTTATTGCCGAAGTCGGAAGCGCCGTTGCTGGCTTTTATCAAAATATCGAGCGGGGTTTGGTAGAGCCATCTGCGTTCGGCCATGCCCCAGCCCCCTGACCCCTAGAGGGGGACCTGACGACGCATCGGTCTGCGAATTTGATGATTTGTCGCTCGCAAGGGAGGTGTCTTGGCCCCTGACCTCCCGAAATAAATTCGGGACAGGCTCTAAAGTAGAACCTGACGAGGCAATGGTCTGCGAATTTGATGATTTGTCGCTCGCAGGGGAGGTGTCTGCAGGCCCCTGACCCCTAAAGGGGAACCTGACGACGCTCTGGTCTGCGAATTTGATAGTTGGTCGCTCGCAAGGGAAGTGTCTTGGCTACCCACGGCATTGGCGTCCGTGGGTTCCCCTTTAGGGGTCAGGGGCAAACGTGGGTACGCCGTCATATAAACCGCCGTCCCCGCCAGCGGCAGCGAGCCTTTCCCACCTGCCAGCCTGTCTCTAATCTCGCCGCCTGAGCCGTCGCCGCTCCGTTGAACGGCTCGACGGTGGTGGGGAAATTGTGCGTCTCCGCCTTCAGCGACAGCACCGAGTCGAAGGATTTTTTTTCATAAAAAATCAGGCACATCGGGTCGCTTCGGGGCAAACTGCGTGACAGTGGGACCTTTCAAAATGCCACATTGTCCTTGTAGGCGGACACGATGTCGTTGGGGTGTGTCTGCGAGGTTTTTTGATGAGTTTAAAAGCGAGGTTTCTTTTTCCTCGCCGTCAATCACGAACGTCCCGTTGAAAATCTTGTGGCGGCAGTGCTCGCTGTTCACCTGCGAGAAACCGAAGACCTCCGAGTCGGTCAGCGGTCGGCCAATTTTTTGGAGACACCGTTCAAATATTCGACTTCTTCTGCGCTGAGCGCCAGCCCTTCCTGCTCGTTGAAGGCGGCGATGTCGTCGATTTCGAGGATGGGGTCAGGTTCGTGGTGGATGGTGAAAATATCCTGGTTCAGCTCCGCAAATTTCTGCGAGAGCATGGGGTCGTAGGTGCCGCCTTCGTTCAACCGGAAAAACTCCTCCATGCGCACGATGCCTTGGATGGCCATGTTCTGCGTGATTTCCACGGCGTTGGTGCTCCACGGTGTGACCATCGCCGCACGGGGGCCGACGAAGGGGTCGGTGAGAGTTTCCGCTTCGATGAGCGGTTCGTTGCCGAAGAGCCAGGTGAGTTTTTGGATGTCCTCTACCGGCAAAGTTTGGCTGGTTTGGACGGCGTAGATTTTGGAGCTTGGGTTGCCGAAGAGAGAATCATGACCTATTACAGTTTGCTTGTTTAAAAGAATGGGCAAAGGTAGGAGTTGGGAAAGAAGAGAGGGAATTACAGCCTTAAAGTGACTTTTTTTGCAACTTACTTGCCTGGGGTTCAAAAAGGTTTTGTTACCAGGATAGCTTTGAGGACAAACAACTGGCTTATTATAGCAAAATTTCACCTAAACCTTTTTCAAACAACATCGCTGAAATGCAATAGCGTACAGAACATTACTGCATCCTGCGTTGGCTAATCCAGGTTTCCAGATCTTCGAGGTAGTCCCTATTCCTTTTGTTTTGCCCGTTAAATAAAACGAAGAGATGCTTTTTCATGGTTTTCTCAGCTTCTTTCATATCCATTAATAATTCTTTCCTATCTGGGCATTTGTGCCCGTATTTTTCCGACAGTTTTTTTCAAACTCCTTTGCATGCAGGCCAGCAAACTGAAGAAATTTCAAAAAAAGGAGCATTCAAGTTCATCTTTACTGTTCATGTAAGAACTGCTGTAATCCAGCACGGCTGCCACTTCAAACTGGGTAGAATCCTCGAAGCAGTTATAATCCAGCGAAAATAGCGTTTTGGCGAACAGCCCGTTGTAGGCGTCTGAGCCAAGGGTTGACTGCGTTTGGCGGTCATAAGTGTCCAGGCTAAGACCGGACAACTTTTCCCAATCCGGTTCCATTCCTTCCTGTATCAATTGGAACCTGTTGTTCAACAATTCGATATGGCCGCTGGAAGGGCTGTAATTGACAAACAGACTTCCATTTTCCAGGTCTTTCCGAAAGCGTTCCTCCATGCCGGTTTCCGGCAACTTGGCGGTTCTTTGCCAGAAAGCATGGTTGTAGGGCACAGCCAGTATCTTGTCATAGTCGTTCAACTCTTCGTTATCATTAAAACTGGAAGCGTAAATACCTCGTTGTAATCATAAAAAACAACTTTGTATTGGCCTTCAAAGCAGCCCTTTCCGAACCATATACAACATCTAAATTTATAACCAGGTGTATGTACCGGGGCATGGGCGCCCCATCAATTGTTTCAAAACCGGTATCCCATTTTATCCCCATGTTTTCCAAAGAGGTACCCTCCTGGATGTTCACCAGGTAGAATGGTATGACGTCAGCGTTTTCAACCTGGTGTACTACCCGGATGATTTGTTTGCTGGATTGCTGGATAAAGGCGGTTCCGTCAAAAGCTTTCCCCGGTTTTTGCTCTCGAAAATAATTTTCACGATTGTGTCATTCGCAGTGATATAGCTACCGGAATATTTGACGTAATAATTTTTCAATATCTTCTTAACCGACCGCTCCTGCAGGGCGAAGGAGGAAGATAGCCGTCGCTGTCTCCATAAAATTGTAGCCTTCCAGCACTTTGCAAAAATCAAGTTGAATCAAGTAACTGTTGACAGGCACTCCGATTCTCCCATTTTTAATTTCAAAAGACCTGACCCCTCCTTCCGCAAGCGTAGCATTGTAATATCCCTCCAGAAGCTCTGTTGGCCTGCCCTCCCCGATGGTGGAATAAGTCCGCCGGAACGTTTTTGCCAGACGGGGACTCACAGATGCTTTTCTTGAATTTTCGATGGCTTCGTAAAAAAAAAGCGGCGGCATTTTCGTCAGTAGCCAGCACATTTATCTGCATTAGCTGCATGGAAATCGGGGCGATTTTTACGGGGTAAAACAAGGTGCCTGCTTTCAATTGCACCACTTTCGTTTCGTAGCCCACGTAGCTGATAGTCAACTTGGCGGGCATGGCCTTCACTTCGATAATAAACTTGCCACTTTCGCTCGTGATGCCTCCTTCGCCCGTATCCGTGAACACATTAGCAAATGGCAATGGCCGGTTGTTAGATTGGTCGGCCACCACCCCGCTGAGGGTGATTTGTGCGGAGAGGTTTACCCAACAAATGACAAAGCAGAAAATCAGTAGTCTCATTTTTGAATGATGGTTATGAAACGGGCGATTACCCTAACCCGATTTTGATTTTTTTCAACCTTAAGAAAGTATAGCCGAAAATAGCATCTTTATTTTCCTCCAGGAAATACAATATACCGTTCAGCACGCCCAATTTCCGGATGGTATTGCTCTTTATCAGCACCGGCTCACCGAGGCTGCCGTCGCTCCGTTGAATTTCGTTCAACTGTTTTCCCTGTTTCGTGGCAAATACCGTGTAGAACTTTCCGGTTATTTCATCCAGCAAAACTTCCCGGCCCCAATTTTCCTGCAAATGGTATGAAATAGGTAGCGATGACAAGGCTTGTCCACTGGCAGTGAAAAATCTCAGCTCGCCATGAACATGGTCGAACACAGCAATTTTATCACCTACCCCAAACACGGGGCAGTAAACAGGCTGGTAAAACAGATGCTTCCAGCCATCCAGGTCCTCCTGGGCATTTCTGATTTCCCTTAAATCGTCCGGATGGGTGGCAGTCATATCGGCGGCGGTGCGGTCCAGCAATATTTTGGGCGCCATATCATCGAACAACTGCCGGATCCTTTGTTCGTTGGCGACGCTGTAAAACACGTAACTGGAATCCTGCCCTCTTAAGAACATCCGGTAATCCACCTGTTGTCCCAGATACCGGTACAGTTGGTAGCACACACGTTCGGGATATGCCAACTGGCATTTCTCCACTTCCAGCAATAAGTATGGTAGTCGCCAGTAAGCAAATACCCCAGCAGTACATCTTCTTCCATGACCAATTGATAGACCTTACCACCTGCAATGATACTCACGGTGCCCAGGCAGGATTGATGCAGCGATTTTTCGCCTTTTCCCTTTCAGGGCCAGCGGCAAGGAATCAATCAAAATCCCTGGGCCGACCTCCATTCCACGGCTTCCTGCCCGGTATCACGGTTGCGTATCAGCGTGAGGATATTTTCACCATAAAACAAAAATCCAGCACCTGTTCGGGGCCAGCATACACCTCGGTTGCTACTTTGGCGGCGGTCACGTTCACTTCCGGCAAATCGGTGGATACCGGCGACAGGTATATGGTAATCCCCTCCTCCTCCCTTTCAAAAATATCCAGCAAGAACTTTTCATAACCGATGCTCGAAACTTCCAACCGAACCGGCCACTGCGGAATCATGATAGTAAATTCCCTTTTGGTCCGTAATAGTTCCGGTTTGACGGATTGGATCGAACACATTAGCGCCAACAACTGCATCACCGGTGGCAGCGTCCAGCACCCTGCCTTTTAACATGGATTCCTGGCCGGTCAGGTCAACCTGAACCCATCCTGTCAGCAAAATAACCAGCAAGTATATTCGATTGATCAGCATTTTCTGGCAAGATACGAAGCAGAAGAAGGAGCGCAACAACATTTTTTTCAAAAGTCAGATTTTTAAATAGCCTTTTTACTTCAGATACCGAAGCCTTAGGTGAGTTTTTTTGAGCGTCCGCCGTGCCAAAGACTGGTAGCTTTTAAAAGCTACGAGGTTTTGGTCGAACCGGATTATGTAGATTTTGGAGGCCGGGTTGGCGAAGAACAGCGTCAGGGTGAGTGGTTTGCTTTGTTGAAAAGAAGGGGCTAAGGTATTCGTTTTAGCTTTTATCGGGGAAATGTGTTCGCCAAAGTTTTTGCCTCCATTCGGTAGCGTTATCAAAGGAATTGGTTTATACTGGTTTACAGAAAAAGCCCCGCAACTTTGGCGGTTGCAGGGCTTTTCATTTCAGCGGAATGCTTTTGCCGGCTTACATCCTTGCAACAACGAGTCGCTTTGAGGCTGCACGGCCCCGGTGGACAACGGAGACGAGGTAGAGGCCGTCTTTGAAGCGGTGATGAGGCAGTTCGACGTGGTAGACTGCGTCTTCTACCGATTCTAAGTGTTCCTGATAGAGAACTTGTCCCAATGTGTTACTGATTACGATATCCACTTCTTTTTCTCTAAAACGTTTGAGGTATAGGTTGACGTAGGTACCTGTGGGGTTGGGAAATAACTCAAAACTGGAACCCGGTTTGAAATAGACGGAGTCAGCATTAGAATACAAGAAGCTTCCATCTTCAAAATTGACCCGTAAACGATAGATATTTAAACCTTCGTAGGGGTTTCTGTCAAAATCGTGGTACATCGTAGGATGGTCTTCAGCCTTACCTTTATTGAGCTGGATGATTGGAGTAAAATCTTCCACTTCCGTGGACCGCTCTATGGTGTAATTACTAATAACTTGGTCTGATACCTGTAACCATGAAAGCGCTACTTCCATTGGTGCTGTGCCATTTGCCCCAAAATATATCAGGTTGCTTGTACCACCGCCATTAAAATTATTGGACAAACAGCCAAAAATCTGCACCTCTGCCATCCCGAGGAATGCCTGCCCTGCCAATTGAACACGCACATATCTTCCCGACCTTTCGGTGGCAATGGTGGTGGGCAACCCGACTTGTCCTCCTTGGTAATAGGCCGTTACCCCAGGTTGGTTTATGGAGGCATTTAGGTTGGCAGAAGTAAATGGAACATCGGATACCAATACATAGAAATTGCTCTGAAACTGTTGGCAGCAATCCGTCCTGTTCCAGATGTTCACATATTTCAGGTCGAATTTCTTGCCGAGGTCAACCTCCCACCAGGCGTTGTCCTCCCATTCAGTGTGCGATACGGAAAAATCGCCCCAGAAATTACCGCTCGTATTCCCATCAATAGCCCTTCCTGGCAATGCTCCAAAGCGGGTGCTGGATTGTGTGGCCTGACCTCCCGTGGCAAGGTTGACAAATTGCGTACATCCTCCCGTTTGCTGTGTTTCTTCGATTACATTCACATTGAAGGAACAACTCACCTGGTTACCACAATTGTCAGTATATTGATAGGATACGGTGTGTTGTCCTATATTAAAGAATGCGCCCGATGCCGGCCCTGTGGTTTGCGTCCCAACCAGGCCATTTCCATTACCGCCGACCGGGTTGCAAACGATTTCCAAAATATAAGGTTTGGACACCCATACGTTGTAGTCGGCCCATTTTCCCAATGTCCAACCATGCATTACCACGAAGTTTTCAGGAAAGCCATTACCGTTGTTGGGCTCTCCGGGCTCCCAGTTAGTATAGGACAATGCCGAACCATCTGTCCAGGTAAAGTTACCTTCGCTGTTTTTGTCCGTCAGGCCGATGTAGGCAGCATTGCCATAGCCCAGGTGATTGGCAACAAACTGGTTCTCCGCCGCACTAGTGATAACGGCTAATTGGCCGCCCTTTGCGATGCAATCCAAGCGGGCATCTTCCCATGTTTTTGAAGTTGAAGATAAATAATAAAGACTGCCACCAAACTCTCCCATCAGGGTGAAGCCAGCAATGGGTGAAGGATTACATCCACCCCCGCCGTTGCATGTGGAACTTGCCAGGGGTGCAGGGAAATTGATGATGGTGCCAGGTGAACCGTTTGGCACTAACACCTCGATGTCCGGTGGACAACTTAAGGTGATACCGTTATTGGGCTGGACACCAACGCATTGGCAGTTGCTGTTAACCATGTCGTTGACTGTGTTTGGGTTGCCGTCATTGCAGGGAGAACCCGGTTCTGGACCAGGGCATAAATCTATGGCATCGCAGGTACCATCATTGTCGCTATCCTGGATAGTTCCTGCGCAGGTACAATCGGGTTGCACGATGTCATTTTCTGTGCAAATGTTCCCATCGTCACAAAGGTCGCCGATATTCAGATTGAGAATTGGACAGTCCGACCCTCCTGTGTTAGCGCATATACTTGCCGAAGCCGTGCCAGAACATCCATTAGCATCGGTCGCTGTAACGCTGTAGGTGCCTGTGACCAATCCTGTCAAACTTGGGTTATTGCTCCCGTTGCTCCAAAGGTAAGTAAGCGGTACAGTGCTACCAGACACTACTGCGCTGATACTGCCGCCTGTGCTTCCACATCCACTTTCATCCACATCAAGGCTCAGGGAAATACCCGGGCCTGCATTCACTGAAGCTGTCGAACTTGAATTGCAACCATTCGCATCTGTAGCCGTCACGCTGTATGTTCCTGTTGATAAATTGTCCAAACTTGCGCCATTGCTGCCGTCACTCCATAAAAATGAGTAGGGAGCAGTGCCGCCATTTGGGGTGGCTGCTATTGAACCATTATTTGCACCTGAACAAGCGACGTCGGTCACGTTTAATGATAAAGTTATCCCTGCTCCGCTCCCTACCGTTGCACTAGAATTAGCATTGCATCCATTTGCATCGGAAACCGTCAAGCTGTAAGTTCCACCAGCTAACCCAGTCAAAGAAGGAGTAGTGCCACCATTACTCCATGTAAAAATATATGGCGCTGTACCGCCTGTTACATTGGCAGACAGGCTCCCATTGGATATTCCCAAGCACGAGGCGTCTGTCACTTGAATTGATTGAATAACGGGATTGGGTTGCAATGGGCAATTATCCTGCGCATCAGGAATTCCGTCATTGTCATCGTCTGTATCGTTGGTGTCGCAAGTGCCGTCGTTGTCGGTGTCCAGAAAAGTGCCTGCACATCCGCAACCAGCTGTAACCACATCGTTCACGGTGCAAGGGTCACCGTCATTACAAGGCGAACCGATAGCGGACGTCGCCGATGCGTCATTATCGTTGCAATCGACATTGGCACAAACCCCGTCTCCATCCGCATCGCCGATGCCGGTGCAGTTGGTGGGTGTGCCTTCGCATACGCAATTTGAATTTATTTGGTCGTTGATGGTGGTGGCATCGCCGTCGTCGCAGGGACTTCCGGGTTCGGGGCCACCAGGGCAAAGGTCTTCGGCATCACAAGTGCCATCGTTGTCGGTATCCTGAAACGTTCCGGCACAGGTGCAGTCGGTTTGTACCACATCGTTGACAGTGCAGGGGTCATTGTCATTGCAGTTGGCGCCGACATTCAATCCAAGTGCCGGGCAATCCACCAGCGTTCCTGCACAATCGCAGCCATTGGCCAATATCACATCGTTGATTGTTTGGGGATTTCCATCGTCGCAAGCAGTACCAGGGGCAGTCGGAAGGTTTGGATTGGTATCGTTGCAATCGGTATTATCCAATACATAACCTTGTGGCTGTTCGCAATCCACCAAGGATGCATTTGGGTTTCCTTTGCCATCCCCATCACTGTCCTGGTACCAGGTTTCCAAGGTGGCTGTTGGATTGAGCAAAACGTTTTCCACCACTGCCGGGTCAAAGGCGTTGAATTGTTCCCCCAAAACATTATTGACCGAGGCCGTGCCGAAGATGGAATTTACAACTGGCGTCCCCGTAATCAATTCGAAATCACCGCCACAGATATTGGCATTGAAAACGGTGATTTGCAAAACAGCCAGCGTTGCCCCATTGGCAATGCTCTGATTAACATTGGTGTTGGCAGCCGTGAACTTTTGGTAGAAAAAGCCGTCGTTGCCGTTTGCTGGGCTACCATCAAGTGTAAAGGTAAAAGCTGATTGATTCGTGATTCCCGTAATCACATTCGCCCCCAAAGCTGTACTCCACCTCATTGTAAATACCTGGCTGTTCCAGATATTGAAAGGGGTGGTGTTGTAGTTGGAGTTGGCTTTGTACCTGACCACCAATATCTGTGAAGCAGGGTTGGTCAGCGAAATATCAATCGTCGCAAAAGCGGTTTTCCCTAAAAACAGGAAAACAAAAGCAAGGGTAAGAAATCTGGGCATAGTGTTGTTTTTTATTGTTTAAAATGATGGGGGTTGTGTTTCAAATAGCGTTCGGGTCACGGCAGCAACGCTGTCAATACAAACGTCGGTGACAACGCCACCAAATTTGCCGGAGCCGAAAACACCGGCAGAGAAATGAAATTCACATCCGTTCCCGCACCCGCATAAATCACCTTCCCGTCGAGGTTCAAATCTTCCCTGAAATAACCTTGCAAGGGGAACGTCGGGGAGAAAGTAGTATTCAGTGGATTGGTAAACACCTTCGATGAAATGGCATTCACATCCGTGCCTGAACCGGCGTATATCACCTTGCCGTCCCCGTTGGCATCGCCCGACCATAGGAGGTATTTGCCGCCGATATGGGCTTGGGCATCCGTGCCAAAAGTAGCGACGGAACCGCCGGTAAAGTCCAGCGTCACGGGCACGGAGCCAATGGCGACGGGCGTGCTCGTGCCGATGCCGAGGTGGTTGCGGTGCCTGACAACGACGTAATAATCATCAGCCGGAGTACCCGTGAATGTGAGTGGTGAAAAACCATCTGTATCCACGATATCGCCGTCCCGCTGGAGGAGGGCGGCCCTGCTGTAGAGCGCCTGACCGGGATTGGCTTTGTCCCGCAGTTCTACCAATATCCAGTCCACGATGGCATCGTTGCCGGTGACGGCGAAGACACTGGAGGCAACGCTCTCAGTGCCTGTATGGGTATAGCCCAGCGTTGCGGTGTAGGGTTGGCTGAGGGGCAATAAGCTGAGCTGGCGGAGTTCGTCTTTCATCAGGCCGGTGGACTGGTCGTAGTTGCCGAGGAGGAAAACCCTGGCCGTCAACTGAGAACCGCCCTGTATCAGGTCTGGTGTGAAAGTAATCTCCAAATCAAAAGGCGGCTTGTCCTCCACATTCCGCACACTGTCACGGGCGATAACGTAGATGCGGTAGGTTTTGCCCAGCGTGGCGTTGAGCAGCCCTGCCGTGGTGTCGGTTTCCACCAGCCAGGGGCGGTAGCTGCCACCTTCCTCGCTGACAAACAAGGTGTAATTCATCAAACCCGAACCTACATCTGTTCCCGACCATTGCAGGCGCAAGTGCTGTGCATCGGGTGCGGTGACAATGGGCGATACGGTGCTGACAGGCGCATCGGCATCTATGGTGAGCAGGGCCATGGGGGTTACGATGATATCCGCTTCATCGAATTTGATGTCAGCCATGAAGTCTATCTCATCCTCTGTCTGCGAGGCGGGGTCGGGGGAAATGGAGAAATGGCAAAAACCCTCTCCCTGCCCCGTATTGGGGTCATTGGGAGGCAGGAAGCCCGCATCTATATCTGTAGGCGGCTGCCCGGTAAGTGGGTCGAGGGACTGGAAGACCCACTCGGCTACGCCCGTTTGTGTGTTGATGCCGGCGGTGACGTGGACATCAACTCCTAATTGCCCTGAAAGGGGTAATACCCCATCCAATTGAGAGGTATTATCGGCTACATTGAAATAGTAATTTCCAAAGCCAAAACTGCCCAGTCGAAAACTACTGTAATCCACATTTGCCCCTATTGGCACTGTGACCACTACTCGCTGGGCGGGCAGCGTGGCGGCAGGCAGGTTCTCAAAAAGCAACTGGAAGGGCAGCACATTGTCATCCCGGCGCACCCAGCCTTTGTCGCCAACGGAGGCGGGGGGGATGAGGTCGTTGGGGTCAATGGCACCTTTGATGACTGTATGTCCACTACCTCCAGCACCTCCATCTCCGCCATCACAACCACCAGTGCAACAGTTGCCTATGCATGGGATGGGGTCGCAGGATGATTGGCTGGACAAATCACTTATACCAATTATCATCAAAAGAAAGATTAAAAAAAAATATTTTTTCATATTTGGTGCTTATTTATGGTTTAGAGTTTTTCGAAGTATAATGCGAAATCTATTAAGTTTGACTTTTTATTGAACTAATTATATTTAATAATATCTTCCTGGGAGATGATGCCTTGGGTCGTAAGAAGTTGGATCATTTGGGTCACTAACTGGAACTGTAGTTTCATTACCCGTTGGCAAGTTGATAATGATTCCATCACTTATGTTGATTCCCGGTAAATTAATTGTTCCACCAACCTCAATTCTTGGACGACCATTCCAATCTTCTATAATGTTTGTCGTAATATTACATCTTCCAATTATTGGAAATCCATATGTTATACCAATATTTCCATTAGTACATGCTCTAACCCCCCATCCAACATTCGGAAAATTTGCACAAATGTTTATGTTGCCTTGAGTGTTTATAGAGCCACTTATCCCAATACTATTTACTATAGGTATGAAAGACGCAGAGGCAGAATTACCAAAAGAGGGGTTGTTAGGAGTAATTGAAAAACCACCCTCATCGTTTTTAGGTGGAGTCATTAGGCTTTCTGTGCCGAGTGGGTCGAAAAAATTAATTGGATTATTCTTCACATAAGAGTATAAGTTGAAATCATCTTCGTAATTTAACGCATCTCTTTGCAAAAATCTACCAATAGCAAAATTATAAATTCTATTACGCATTTCGATATCTTCAAAATTAGGGTGTACCTGTCTTCCGCCAAAAGAAATCTGGTTGAAGTTAGTAACATTTATGCTGTTAAAGTCTTTATCATAAGTTTTTTTGTTTCCAAATGCATCGTATTCAATCCTCAATTGTAGATTATTATTACTTTTGGTTTCTGCAACTACTGAATTTAAGAGATTTTGATGAATAAAATATTCTTCTTCAGTCTCTTTAAAAATAATTTCATCTAATCTATCTGTCAATATTGAAGTTTCATATTTTTTTTCTGAATCATCAAATACTAAAATGTTGTTGTTTCGCCTATAATAGTGTAGATATGTTTTGCCGTTGTATGTTGTATTGATTTTTCTTCCAAAAGCGTCATAAATGTAGTAGACATTACTGCTTCCATTATTAACCGAGAACAATAGATTATTATAATTAAACTCATAAGAAACATTATTAAATGATATTAAATTGCCATTATTGTCATAATTAAAAAATTGATTTTGATTTCCAGAAACGCTGGTATACTCATTCATTGTATTCGCTTGGTATGTATTGATAATCCCATCTACTGTCACAATTGTTCTATTTCCCATCTCGTCATAATCAAAAACCGATTGTGTAAGCGGCGCAGCCACCTCCCCATTTGCTAGAGTCCCCACCTTAAAAGAAGTCAACTGATACTTAGCATCATACCCATATTCTTCTGAATGCGTCGGGTGGTGCTTTTTTTCTTCATATAGCTTATTACCCACGTTGTCGTAGGCATAGTGAAAATTGATAAATTCATTGGGGTTGGCTATAATGTCCGTCACCCGGTTGTCGGCATCGTAGGCGTAGGTGGTCACCGTGCCATTACCATAGCTCCGGGTGGTCATACGTCCTGCCGGGTCGTAGGCGAAGGACGCAATGGTTTCGCCGCTTTCTTTGATGCTGGCGAGCTGGTTGCGGGTATCGTAGTATTCCTCTATCACCTTGCCGCTGGGGTAAATCAGGGTGCGCTTGCCGGTGGCGTTGTTGTAGGCGTAGCCGGTGGTTTTGCCGTTCAGCGTTTCGCCGAGCAAACGGTTCAGGGCATCGTAGGTAAAGGTAACCACAGCGTTCTGGTTAGTGGCTTCGGCCATTCTACCGAGGGGGTCATAGCTGAAGTGGTCGTCGTTGGCGTCTGGGTAGTCCCGCAGGGTAAGGCGATTGTTGTCGTCGTAGGTGTAGAAGGTCATGTTCCCGGCGTTGTCCTTTCTGCTGGTTACATTGCCTGCACCATCGTAGGTGAAGACTTTGGTGGTATTATCGGCGTAGGTCTCCTTGGTCTTGCGGTTCATTGCATCGTATTCATAGCTGGTGGGATTGCCTTTCGCATCCGTGATTTTTGTCAGGTTGTTGTTTTTATCGTATTCAAAATTAGTGGTAAAGCCGAGCGCATCCGTAGTGCTCACCTGGCGGTTGAGGGCGTCGTAGGCGTAGCTGGTGGTGTTGCCATTGGCGTCTGTTACGGAAAGCGGGTTTCCGTTGCAATCATAGGCATACACCGTTTGAAAACCCAGTGCATCCTGGGTGCGAATGAGGCGGTTCTGTTCGTCGTAGGTGTATTGGGTAGCGTTTCCATTAGGGTCTGTTATAGAGGTCTGGTTTCCCAAGCCATCGTAAGTATAGTTGGTTTCATAGCCAAGTGGGTCTTTTTTGGACAACAGGAAATTCCGTTCGTCGTAGTTATAGGTGGTAGTGCTGCCTCTTTGGTCAGTGAAGCCGAGGAGATTGCCACGGCTGTCATAACTATATTTCAAAACAGTATTCAGCGGAGCCTCAGCTTCTACAACCCTGTCTAACTGGTCATAATGATATTCTGTCACATTGCCAAGGGCATTGGTAGTTTTGGTTCGGTTTCCCTTGGCATCGTACTCATAAGTAGTTTTGTTGCCAAGCGGGTCTTCTACCTCGGTCAATCGGTTCATCAGGTCGTACTTAAAATGAGTGGTATGGTCATTTCCGTCTGTCCTGCTCAACCTGTTGCCTCGGTTGTCGTAGGTAAGTTGAGTCGTCAAGCCGGAAATCGGATAACTGATTTGGGTCAGATAACCGTTCGCATTATAAGCGTAGTTTGTAGTATTCCCCCGTGCGTCCGTATAGCTGGTCTGGTTGCCAAAAGCATCGTAGGTAAAACTCTCAGATACCCCCAAAGGGCGAGAAACAGCTGTTAAATTTCCCTTGGCGTCATAGGTAAATGTGGTAGTATTCCCGTTTTTATCTTTCGTTGTAGCTACCCGACCATACTGACCGTAGGTATATTGCAAGGAACACCCCAGCGGGTCTGTTATGCCAGTAACAAGCCCTTGAAAATTGTATGTATATGTTGTAGCGTTTCCATTGGCATCCGTAATCTTGGAAATATTGTTTTCCGCATCAAACTCATAATGTGTTTCAAAACCACAGCAATTCCCTTTTCGGGCAACATTTCTTTGCTGGCTGTCGAAATCATATAGGGTGCTTTCTGTTTTGTCGCCAACTAATTCTTTGACCAGGGTTCTGCCCTGTCCTGAGAAATAGGTAAAGCTGTATTTTGCCAAACAGCTGGCTATTTCGTGAACAGAGTAGCTTCCACTGTCGCCGTAATAAGTTACAGTAGTTTCATCTCCGACCTCATTGATATGCCTTGCAAGCCAAGGGCTTTGTGGCTGATATTCATAAATCTGCTGGTTGCCAAGTGGGTCTGTAACTGAAGTTAGACGACTTAAATCGTAGGAATAGGTCCAAACTCTGGCTGGATTATCATTGGCATCTACAATGCTTGCAAGGTGTCCATTTGACCAGTTAAAGGTTATTTCCCTTCCAGATGCATCTACAATAGAACCAAGTTCCGTAAACCCAGTCCAGTTTAGCGTAATGTGATTGCCATTTAAGTCAACAATTTTAGTAAGCTTCTTATAAGTTGGATTTTCAAAATAATATTCGATACCATACAGGGTACGTAAGAGATACTTACCTGGTTCGTATTCTGTTAAGAACTCTTTTACTCCTGTTGGAGGGGTAAAGCTGCTACCATTGTTTATTCGTTTGTAATCTAATTTTCTTCCATCAGGCTTGAAAATAGTAACAGTGTCTGACTGTACTCTGTAGGAGTAATAATAAGTATGTGACCAGCCATTTCCATAGCCCCAATCTGTGGTGCCTAACTCGCCATAAGGATTATAATAAAATTGTAAATCTATGTCCATGCCACGCCCAGAAAGGAATAAATCTTGTCTCTGCAAGAATAATTTACCAGAATAAGTGTTTACTTCCATACCCGCACTTCCAGCAATTGGGAAATTGGGGATGGTGTTCTTCTGAGCGGTGACAATTTCAGCACTGAAGAAGAATAAAATGAGGAAAAATGGAATTAATTTATGATTTGACATAGCGTATTATTTTTAGAAATTGTTGTGTTTGAATGAGTGGGCACTACTACTCATCAATTTTAAAAATCATGGAGTACTGAGGTATTTGTGCAGTTATGGGCTGATGAGATATAGCAAGGAGTTTAATCTCACCTTTAGCACCTGCTCTTAAAATATCTGTTGGCCCATTATTTTCCTGAAGTTTTACAACGAGTTCCTTGTATGTTGGGAAGCTTACATTTGGATTGTAAATGTCACATCCTTGTATTCCATTGACAAAAACATGACATTCGTCAGGTAATCCTAAATATCCTTCTGGAAGTTCGCATCGAATGGTTCGAATTGGGATTGGAATATCAATATTTCCCTTGTTCCAAAACCTAATCGTAATTTCAAATGGTCTGTTTGCTCTTGCAAATTCAGGAGTTTCCAGTTTTATCTCCAGCAACTGCCCCGGGTCAAAATTCCCCGCCAGGCATCCCGGCTGCGCAAAGCCTTCCCAGCCGATGGAACCTTCGGTCACTTCAAACCCAGAGAAAGAGGCTGTTTGAAAATCAGGGTTTTGCACCACGACATCATACATGCCCAGTGCCGCCCCTTGCAGGTTGACAGAAGCGAAAATCTGCGTGCTACTTACAAACTCCACATAGTGCGCCATGATGTAGCTGCCACTGGAATGTTCGATACGGGCATTTATGCCTTCCCTGAAATTTTGTCCGGTAATCTTAATGGTGGTAGCCCCGGTATTGCCGCCGCTATTGGGGCTGACGGCAGCAATGGCGGGACTGTCGCCAGAGGCAATGGGTACATTCACCGATTTTTGATTCCCTTCTAAGCAATCGTCATTGGAGATTTGTATGGTAGCTGTGGCAGGCCAAGTCCCCACTTGTTCTGCTTTAAAAGCTGCAAAGGTGATGGTGTCCCGTTGCCCGGAGGCGAGGTTGACATAAGTGACATCTTCATAAAAATTGCCAATCTTAAACTGAACGGGGAAGGTCTGTGTATTCGGCGAGAGGTTTTGTACCACTACCATTGGTTGTATGGTCGTATCCAATGGAAGAATATTGCCTACGGGGTAGAGGATGCTGTCCACCGCAGCGTTGGTTTCGTAGTTGCAGTTTAGGTAAACGATGGTGCCGGGCTGGGGAGAGCCGAAGTTGGGTGCTCCGGGTGCTACGGAGATATTGGCTGCGGGGAAGTTGGGATTGTGGGTGTAAATGGCAACACGTCCACCCCCACCACTCGCACCGAAGCAATTGCCACAGCCACCGGTTCCACCTTTGGCTTCAATGCTTCCTGTTCCGCTTATTTCATTGGCTAATATTAGGACCGAACCTCCGGAGCCGCCGCCTGTGTGGATGTTTCCATTGCCTCCATTTGCAACGATTTTTCCATTTAATATCAAGGATTGAGTACGCACCTGCACCATGCCGCCCCCGTTACCGCCAACTTCTCCTGTAAATCCTCCGCCGCCACCTGAGCCCATTAAATCAGGGAAATACTTGTTTCCATAAACGGGGTTGGGCTGACCATTCCCATTGTCTTCACCCAACCCGCCGTAACTTGCGCCAGTTCCGCTCAAAGAACCGGGAACAATGGTCACTAAATCACTTGCGTATGTTTCTCCATTATTTCCGAACTGAGAACCGTTTTTACCACCACGCAATCCTTTGGCATTTACATTGATTTCTCTACTGGCAGGGATTAGGATAGTATCTGCATTCAACGAGACACCCTGACTGGATAATTGAGCTGAAGTCAATGTGCCGTTGAGCGTGATTTTCTTCCATTTCAACTTATCAAAAACTCCCCCCAACGTAATATTCGTTCCATTTAAGTTGAGATTCCAATCACCCAATAATTTTGAATCTCCGCCAAAAGCTAACGGTCCATCTATGTTGTGATTGAACGTCCCCGTCCCATTTGCCTGCCCCGTCCAATCTGTAAAGGTGTGTGTCCCAGCAAATGTCAAAGCCGCTCCCGTTGAAACTTCAAAAATGCCTTTGTGTGTGCCCAGGGCAACGGGATTGAAGTAAAGAGTTCCTGCATCCAATTTGATTTTCCCGTCATTATTGAAAACAGCCCGTATTTCAACTTGTCCGGCTGCATTTTTGAAAATAACGCCATGATTGGTGAATTTGCCAATATTAGTGGTACTGGTAGTAAAAAGGAGGGTTCCGGGAAGTTTGCACGTGTCACCGGGAGAATTGATGATTTCGCCGCCGTCGAAACCGATGTTTGTTACGAGATTGCTGTTGCCATTAAATTTGACTATCCTTTTTACAATGGAAATTTGATTATAAAAAGTGGTCGTTCCGTTGATAATTAAGGAGTCTGTGTTGGATGTTCCTTGAAGGCCTCCCCAAATACTTGCGTTGCCATTTATTAGAAATTTCCCAGTATTGGCAATAGTGCCCTTGCCGGGCATGGTCACATTTTCGAGGACGGTTACATTACCATTGCCCGCGTAAAAACCATCATTGAATACCACGTTTTTCCACGTTAATCCAACATTATCTGTTATCCCTCTACCATCTATACGGAGGTTCACGGGGGTCGAAAAGGTAGTGCCTGCATTGAAAGTAGGCGAATCGAATGAAAAACCAATCCCGACTATATTTCCATCACCAATAAATTGGGCTCCGTTCAGCGCATTTGCTCCCCAAAACCACCATTCAGTATTGGGCAGTGCATCGAAGACACCCGAATGCGTATTTACTACCCCTGTACCATTTCTTACCTGAAAGGAACCTGCTTCTAACCTAATGGTATCAGTATTGGAAAATCGGACACCACCATCGGGTGAGACACCTACTGTTGTTCCACCAATTTGCATCTTTCCGGTTCCTTGTTTTAAAATTTTACCTTGATTATCAAGAGTTGATGCACCTCCACCGGTATTTAGTATAAAAATATCTCCCCCATTTGCTAAAGCTGTCAATGTTTTACCATCAGGGATAGTAACCTTTGTATTGCTACCAAATAAGTTGAACTGCCCGGGGAAAATATTAGCTCCCTGCCCCAGTAGAACATTTGCATGCCTGACTTCATTATTGCTACTAAAACTTGAAAAGCCCTGTACGGTAAGGTTCTTGGCAAATGCAGAAGTGCCAAGTGCCCCCCCTGCAAAGGTTAAGTTGCCTTGTATGGTGACATCTTTGTCGAAAAAGAAATTACAGGATGAGGCTGCATTTTTAACGAAAGAGACATTTCCATAAATAGTAATGGGCTGCGTGGAAAACAAACCACCGCCATCCTTGAAATCAACTGATTTCCAATTGACTCCAATGTTATCGTACACATTTCCATTTACCGCTTTCAGGTTTAGGGTATCTGCATGGGTTGTCCCTTGCAACATCCTTGCTATTGTAGTGGCGCTTGACCCTGAAACGCCAACTGATAAAGTACCTGAACCTGAAAATGCTATATTTTCAAAAGTGTATTCGCCAATGAACATCTCGAAGGTGGCATTATTTGCAATCTCTACTTTCCCATTACCAAAGACAATTGGAGAGGAGGCACTACTTCGCATTGCAAGTTTACCCCCTAAGACTTTCAGGGTATCAATAGTGGGTGGGTTGGATACCCATACTGTCACGGTTGAAGCAGCATCGCTTTTCTCAATCGTCCCAAAACATTCAAATTGACCGCTTATCGGAAAGGAAGGGTCAGTTACAGGATTATTGGTTATCCAGCCACTTATCATTCTGTCCGTTGTAACATTGATGCTAAATTTTGACTGCGCCCCAATTCTCAATGTACCTGAATTTGCAATGGCGATATGCCCTGTGTTCCAATCTGCATTGCCATTTAAAATCAATTTTTTCCGTCTAATCCAACCACCATTCATGATAGTTGTCCCAGACACTGTTACATCGCCTGTTGTAGAATCATTATTCCCCAAAAAGCCTCCGCTGAAAAGAAAATTACCGCCAATGATTAGGTTTCCAATGGTCTGAAATGTGCCACCTGAAAGGGTCATGTCGCCTGTAACCGTAATGTCATTAGTGCCTGTGATGGAGCCGTTCAAGGTCAATTTGGCAACAATAGGAGCTATGTCTAATGTAACAGAACCTGTGACAATTACAGTATCTGTCGGATCCGGCACACCTACAGGCGACCACTTGGCCGCCTCGCTCCAATTACCTGACCCTGCAGTCCAAGTCTTGTTTGCTGCTCCCCCTTGAAAAGGCAAGCTCAAAATGATAATGGCAAATAGGCAAATCAGGCCCATAACAGAACCAAAGTGTTCGTTCTTCATATCCAAAAATGTTAGTGTTAATTCGGCTATCTGGTAATCAGAAAATAAATTGGTAAGACCAAAAAGAAGTGACCCCGAAATGAAACCCCAAAAATAATCCGGGATCTGCTCCTAAAACGAACTATTTTATAACTGCCAGAAAATCCAACATAGTCGCCGCTTCCCGTCCCCTAACCGCCCCTCCTCAAAATACCCGCAACCTCTCCATCAGCACCTTCCGCCGCCGCTCGGCGAGGTTCACTTTCGCCCCGTTCGACAGCAGGACAGCGCCGCCCTCGCCTTTCAGCACCTGTCGGACGTGCAGGATGTTCACCAGGGTTTTGTTGTGTATCCGCACGAAAAGGTCTGCCGGGAGGAAAGACTCCAGCTTGGATAGTCCTTTGGAAAGCACCAGGTCGCCCTCTTCCCGAAGGGTGAGCCGGACGTAACTACCCTCGGCAGTGCAACAGATGATATCGGAAATTGATACCACGACGTATTTGTCGGCCGTGGAGAGAGCAATAAGGTTTGTGTGTGGAGCCATTTCTTTCAGATTGTGGGTCAGTGGTTGTTTGAAAGTTGTCTTGCGTTGTTGAATTCATTGGCTTAAGGTCAAGATTCAGACGGCAGAATGAATTTGCCGCCTGAATCTTCATTTGGTATTTACAGCGCCTTTTAGAGATAGCAGGCCATCCTGTACCAGCTACCTCTCATTGCATACCTGTCCTTCACTCACCTGCAACTCCCCCCAATCGCCGTACCTCCCGCAAAAGTGTTGTTCACCCCGCAGTTGCGGATGGTCGTGGCCGAGTCGCTCGTAGCGTCAATGTAATTATCATGGGCCTTGGGTGTCAGGAACCCGAACAGGTGGGAGTCGTCAAAGGACTCAATATCAGCAGCGGTGCCGGCCAAGGGGAACAGGCCATTGCCATGCACCTGGTTGTTCCACACACGGTTATTGCTGGCACCGTCAATGATCATGATGCCGTTGTCGAAGTTGCCGGTGCTGGTGTTGTTGGTAACTTTCCAACTGGTGCCAGGCGTTTCTGAACCGCCGATGAAGCCATCCGGAAATTGCAGGGCGGCCGGCACGTTGCACAGTATCAGTCCGACGGCGTTTCCATGCGTATTATTGCGTTCGGCAGTGCCCCAGCGGTCGCAGGCCCAAATGCCGAACAGGGCGTTGCTGACGTCGTTGTCGCTGACATAGGCGCTCTTTCCGTTGATGATGGTAATACCGTATGCATTCGGACCACCAGCCTGCCAAGCGCCGTTTGAAACAACGGTATTGAACATGATGGTCGTCCGGTCGGACTTTTGCACCGCAATACTGTACTGGAAGTTCGTGAACTTGCAGCGCATCACGCCGGACTGGTGCGAGTTTTCCAGCAACAGTGCCCCACCTCCGTCAGCGCCGGAGGGCTGGAGTTCGATGTCCTGGAGCAGGAATCCGGGGGCGTTCAATACGTGCAGCGCCGGGTTTACAGGAAAAGCGCCGGTCGTTGGGTCGGGCGGCGTCAGTTCGGAATGGATGCGCAGGACGGCGCCCGTTTCACCGATGATTTTCACGGGTTTGGTAATCGTCAGGACGGCGTTTTCGGTGTGCATGCCCGCCCTCAGATAAATCACCCCGTTGTCGCAGGCACTGGCGATGGCCGCAGCGAGGGCATCCACCGAGCCGGCGGGGATTTCCGTCCAGTCGCAGCCACTGCGGGAGGTGATTTCACCGGTTATCACCAGCGGGGCCATGTAGGGGCCTTCGGTGGTGGTTATTTGTTCGGGCTGAGGGTTTTCTTTTTGACAACCCAGCAGGACAAACAGCACAATTGCAAAAGTGGAGGTTAGAAGTTTTTTCATGGTGTTGGTTATTTTGAAAAATGATGGTTAATGTGGCCACTGCACGCAGTAGTCATAGGTTGTATCCATGTTGAAAAAGTAACGTGATGTATGGATAATCA
This sequence comes from Lewinellaceae bacterium, assembly GCA_020636005.1. Lineage (GTDB taxonomy): Bacteria > Bacteroidota > Bacteroidia > Chitinophagales > Saprospiraceae > UBA6168. The sequence continues at coordinate 495,076 of JACJYR010000003.1, read as the reverse complement.
GCTTTCTGATAAGACCTGAAAAAAGAGCAGAGGCCCAAAGGCATTTCGGCAAAAAGGCACCAAACATTAGCAGCCAGCTCCTATCGCACTTCCATCTTCCTTTCTCTTTTCGTAAAACTGTTTTTCGAAGAAAGCCAGTTTGGTCAGTTCTGCACCACCAAAGTCCGGCGAGGCCTTATCAGCATAAATGCAAACGTAGTTTCACCCCCCTACGCCGAGGTGGAAAATCCGTTTCAAAAAATAGGAATTTGGTTTCAAAGCGCCTGGGGGCCGCCGTTTTTGCGCCACTGGAGCGGAGTTTTGCCGTATTTTTTTGAAAACAGCTTGATGAAATGACTGCTGTCCTCGAAGCCGCAGGCTTCGGCTATCTGTGAAACACCCAGGTCGGGATGTGATTGGAGCAGGGTGGCCGCTTTTTGCAGGCGGAAATCCCGAAGGAGTTCAGAAGGGGCGTTGGCGCCCAGTTCCCGAAGCTGGCGGAAGAGGGTTGCCCGGCTTCTGTTCATGGCAGCAGCGAATGCTTCGGTACCGAAGCGGGAATCAGCGAAATGGGTTTCCAGCACATTTTCCAACTGCTGCAAAAAAGGGTGGCCTATCCCGGCAGCGCGGCCGTTGTCGCTGCTTCCGTTGCTGCCATTCAGTTTTTCGAGCAGGGCCTGTTTTTCCAGTTCGGCATGGAGCAGGAGGTTGGCCCATTGGTTGTGTTCTTCGTGGCGCAGTTTTCTTTGTTCGGCCATGCTGGCCACCAGCTTTTTTCGCTGTTCTTCCAGTTGGCGCTTTTCGTCGCTGGTTTTTTCGGCTTCTTTGCGTTCCAGCCAGGTTTTATAGTTAAGGCCGATTAAGAAGACCAGCATTTCCAGCAGGATGCCCGTGCGGGCCGTGTAGTTGGGGAAGGGCAGGGCCGCATATTTTTCCAACATGCCGCCCATGAAAACCACTTTTTCCTTGGGGGAAAAATTGGAGACCGTGGTGAACAGGATGGGCACCAGCATCAGCGCAGTGCCGGTGAGGATGAACCGGGACAGCACCGATTTCCGCAGGGCAACTATCCACAGGATGATGCCAAAGGAGAAGAACATAGCCGGCACCCGTACCAGCCAGAACAGGAAAGCATGGTTGGCCACACTCATGACGGGCCACAGGGCAAGGCTCAGCAAGACCAGGCCGGCCAGCACCTTTGAGCCGTGCCGGAACCAGGGCTCGACCTTGCTTCCCGTGATTTCCTTTCGCAAAAAATGGTAGATGAACAGGACGTAGAACAAAATGCACAGCAGGTTGAAAAACGACTCCGTAAGGGAGTGGTAACTGGCCACGAGGCGGGGCAGGTCGGGGCCGTTTTCAAAAGTCCCGAAATTGCGCAGGTAGTAAATGCCCACCGTGCAGGCGTACAGCGCATAAAAAAGGTAGGCCCGGTCGCCGATGGACAGGTACTGGGAAAAGGCCAGCGCCCCCATCATGCCGAGCAGGGAGAACAGGCAGACCATGAACACAAATTCGGGCCGCTGCTTTTCAGAGCGCTCCGCATGTGTTTTTTCCAAAAAACTTGCAGACCCGATATGCGGCTCCACGTGGTAGGTCAAAGCATCCATCCCATGGTGAAGGGAAAACAATACCCCGGTGCTGTCGAGCGGGGGCAGGAAAAGTGGCAAGGCCCAGGCATAGCCGGGCAAGGCCCGTTCAATAAGGTTCAGGTGGCGGCCCGTACGGAAGGTCTTTCCCCCTGCACTATCCAGGTATTTCACCTGAATCAGGTTGCCGTTTTCACTGACCAGATAGGCCCGCAGGGTATCGGTGGCAGAGGTGTTTTTGATGGAAAAATGGAAGTTCCAGCACCTTCCGGGAACGAACTCCAACAGCCCTCCGCTGGTGTAGGTTTCGGCGCTGTCCGGAATGGTCTCATCGCCAAGCCGGCTTTGCCAGATGATGGCCCGGCCCGCAAGGTTTACAGCATATTCTCTGTGGTCGAAGGAGTCCGGGCTTAGCAGGATGGTTTCTGTCTGTGCTGCCGCAGTGTGGCAAATGCTCAGTAACAGCAAAGAAATAGGGAGAAGGTATTTCATGCAGTTGGGTTAAGCATCGCAAGGTAAATAATTTCCGCAGCTTTATGAAAGGGGGGTAAAAACGAACTTTATCCGGAAAATAGATTGGATGATGCTACCCTTTTTTGGGCTTGCAAAGTAACGTCGGCTTTAGCCGACGCAAGGGTTGCCCCGGCTGAAGCCGACGTTACGTCTTGCTGCATTCTTGCCTGGTTATCCAGGGGGGCGGCACAGGAACATTTGTTTACATCACGATGATTTTTGCTCCAAACACCCTTCCTGCCTGGCCCTCCACCGCCATAAAATAAAAACCCTTCCTCAAGTCAGAAACATCTATTTGTGCCGCAAAAGACAAGGTTTTGACTTCCCTGCCCATCATATCAAACATCCGGATCCTCAAATTTTTAGGGTCCATCCCGGAATAATCGCTTTCAAAGTGGAGGATGCCCCCGGTGACGGGGTTGGGATAGATGTGGAAAGGGGCTGCCACCTGCTGCTCCCGAACAGCCGACAAGAAATCGCAGCCGTTAAAAAAGGGGTTGAAAAGCTGTACGGCGCTGTCCTGGTAACAAATAAATGTTGAACCGTCGTTGGGGATGATGCCACCGTCCGAGCCGGCGAGGCCTTCCAGGGAGCCTATTCTTTGCACCACGGTCTCCATGGTGCGTATGGCAGGCGGCCATTCGTCCAGGGGGAAGTGGTACAGCCGTTTGAGCGCAGTGCCGCTGCCCGGGGCCGTTACTGTGTCTGTGCCGGTGATCAAGTTGCGGAAAGGCCCTCTGAGGGCCCCGTCGCTGGATTGATAAGACTCGTCCCAGATGCTGAACGCGTCGGCGTTGTGGGGGACAAAGAATTCGAGCGTGTCGCCGGTTTGCAGGTTGAAGTCGCAGAGCAGGTAAAACTGTTGGGTACCTTGCGGGGCAGGCAGGTCGTCGTAAAAGAACACCCGCCCGTTTTCCTCCCAGACGATGAGGCTGTCGTCGGCAAAGGAAAAATCGTTGGCGAGATGGTCCCAGGCATAGCGCCGTACCACGCCGCAGAACTTGCCGCCAATTTCCACCTCCGATTCCACCTTGAACCATTTGTAGTTGCAACAACCTTCCATATATCCTTCAAACTTCCATTCTGCGCCCAGGGGGGCAAAATTGCGTTGTGAAAAAGCGGCGGTGAAAAAGAACAGGAATAAAACAGCGGAGAATAGAAGAGATTTCATGTGTTGTTGATGTTTAGTTTGAAAGAATGACGAACCGTTCCGTCTGCAGGGCCTGGCCCGCCGGATCCCGCAGGGAGAGGAAGTACAGGCCGCCCGGCAGCCCTGAAATGTCAAAGCCGGTTTGCTCTCCCCGGCCTGCTTTCCACGAGCCAAGCGCCCTGCCGTCCGGCGATACTATAACCCATTCCCCGCCGGGCTGGAGGCCCTCGTGCAGCATTTTAACACGGAGGGTGCCCGAGGCCGGGTTGCCCAGGATGGCGAAGGCGGGCTGCCCAGGATGGCGAAGGCGGGCTGCCTTTCATTGCCCGGCCGCTCTTGGGTGGCCGTGGGCATGGTGTAGGCCCAAAAGTCGCAGCCGGAGTAGATGCAGCCATCCGCACCGGTGCGCACCACCCAACTGTCGGTCGTGTAGTCCGTTGGGTCGGCACTGTCATAATCTTTGATGACGCCGGTGAGCAACAGGCTGCCGTCGGATACTTCGTGTATATCGAGGAAATAAAAGCTGGAAATATGCTCAAACCCATCGTGTTCGAACAAGGCCCGTTCCCACAGTAGCTCGCCCTCCGGGCTGATCCTGAACAAATAGGCCGTGTTGTAAACTTCTGCCACAGGTGGCCATATAGAAGTATCGTAGGGCCAGGGGGCTATAATTTCGCCACAGCCCAGCACATCGCCATTGCTGGCCTCGCTGAGATTGTATATGAACTTCATCCCGAAAGGATTGTAAGGGTCAACCACCGACCATAGTTGTTCCCCTTGCGGGTTGATGCAGAGAAGGTTGTATTCGCCATAATGAAGAGGGCCGGGGGCTGGTTGTTCTATTACCATGTTGCCGTTTTTTAACACAAGAGCGTTTTCCCGACGGGGGCTTTCATTTTGTTCATCCATTAGATCCCACTGCCACACTTTTTCTTTATTGGAATTAAACTTCCACAAACCACGCCCTTGAATATTATTTGAAGCCCGAAACCAATATGCGACGGTCAGTAAATTTCCAGGATCTACAAATGCTTCTTCAAAACTACTTCCCAATATATCGAATTCAAAATATAGGATTGTATCGGCTTTGTTGCATGAATCCTGCTTAGATTGTGCGGGATGAAAAGCGGGCTGGTTTTGTATATTTGGTTTTTGCACAACTAAATCTACAAACACACCAGCCCATGTCAAAGGTAAAAAAGGATAACCATACAAGCGACAAGCCGAAAGAAAAATATCAGGTTCTCAATTGGTCAGCTTACAACAAAGCCTTAATCAACCGAGGAGATATCACGATCTATTTCGGTGACGAGGTGACAGACAAATGGTACAGTGATCTGCCCAACCAAAGAGGAGCCCAACCCGTGTACAGCGACCTTTGCATAGAGACACTTTTGACGTTTAAGGTTGTGTTCAAACTGGCATACAGACAGACACAAGGTTTTTCACAAAGTTTGCTCAAATTAATGGGCATAGAGGATTTGGAAATTCCATCGTACACGCAAATTTGCCGTCGTGCAAAAGCCTTGGATATAGCTGTTTATCAGATTCCCCGTAGCGGCCCGATTGTAATAGCTATTGATTCAACAGGTCTGAAAATTTACGGCGAAGGGGAATGGAAAGTCAGGAAACACGGGTATTCAAAGCGGAGAACATGGCGAAAACTTCACCTTGGTGTCGACCCTAAAACCGGTTTCATTCATTGCCACACCCTGACGTTGAATGACGTGGATGACGGGTCTCAGTTGGAAGAACTGGTTGACCAGGTGGAAGCAGAAGTGACAGATGTCTGTCTGGATGGTGCATACGATCACGTAGAATGCTGGGATGGTTTGATCGATAGAGATATAAATCCCATCATTCCACCCCGGAGCAATGCTATCGAATGGTATGAAGAGGTACCTGATGACATCCCTGATTATCCACGAAATGTTGCTGTAAATCGAATGAATGAAATCGGTATAAAGGAATGGAAAGTTGAAACAGGCTATCATCGACGAAGTTTATCAGAGACGGAAATGTTTCGCTATAAAACCATCCACGGCGATAGACTATATTCCCGAAAATTTAGCAGCCAAAAAACCGAAAACGATATCAAAATAAAAGTGCTCAATATAATGACAGCCCAAGGTATGCCTGTTGCTAAACCAAGAAGAGTGGCTTAAGTTGGCGGAAAATTAGCGAAGCTATGTCTGATCGATTCATGCAACAAAGCCGATTGTATCTAAACTATAATCACCCTTATTAATCCATAACATATTTGAAGGCAATGGATCAGATATAGTATTTGTAAATCCCAATATTATATAGTACTCGCCAAAAGAAATGACCGATTTATTACCAACATATTCAATATCTCCTTCCACTGCATATTCAAAGTGAGCAATGCTATCAAGCCCAGTATTCAAAACGAGAAGATCGTATCTTGCTTCTTCAAAAAAGCCGTGTTTCCCAGAAATCACTATTTTTTCCCCATCCCTTATCATTACGTCTTTGCTCGGATACCCGGGATTGAACCAATCAAAGAGGCGTTCGGCCAATATTTCGCCATTGTTGATATTTATCTTCGAAACTTCGGTGCAATTTCCAGAAGGACACCTGCGGATGGAAAGGGCATAGAGGGTATCTTGGTCAACAATGGATTTGAGCAGTTCATTTTGGGGATAAATATCGTCCCCAAACTCATAAGTTTGGGAATAATAGGTTTGGGAACGCATAAAGTCAGTAAAGAATAATGAAGCCAATATAAAGAAAATGAAACGGCTCATAAGCTATGAAATTTATCAGGTGAAAGAGAAAGCAGGGCCTTGCTGTAAGGAAGCCCGGCAAGGCCCTGGGCTTAAACAGTTAATGCTTTACTATTTTTGAAGAAAAAATGAGTTCCCGTGTTAGGGAATCATTTAATTTCAAGAAATATACACCCCGCTCCCAATCGCCTGTTTTTATTTGGAATTTCGTTTCGCCCCTTTCTATCTTTCCCAGCAAAACTACCCGCCCCTGTACGTCCAATACCTCCGGCACGGGGTAGTTGCAAGGTTGTCCGGTCAGGTATTCTGTTGTCATGCAGGAGAATAGACCCGCCAGTGCAAAGAGGAGAAAACATCTTTTCATGATGAATTTTTTTTTGGGTGAAACAAATTCGTAACAACAACAGCAGGCAAACAAGCAATTCCACGACAAGCGCCGTAAAATGGACGGATACCTTTACATGCTCAACTGCACCGCTACTGTCCACTACTTCTTTCCTACCCAAATTCACAGCCTTGAAATGTATGGTTCGAGTTTGCTTTTTTGCCACGGCATTGACGCCGTGGTAAAAAGGACTACTTCATGATATGCCCGGAGCTGAACGCCAAGCAGAACATTGTCAGAAACCTTCTTGCTTTGTTGGCCAATCGCAAAGGAATGGCATTGTACCTCGCCGCCAAGGTATTTAAAATAATTTTTCCGTGCAACAGATAATAGTTTTTTGGCTAAGGTTTGGCGGCAATTTGAAGATCAGATGGAGATGTCATTTCACTCAGAAATGACATCTCCTTGTCTTTTGAAAATAACATCATGCCTATTTCCACTCCTCTTTTCACCCATTGTCTTCAAACCCCGGGTACAAAGTCATACCCCCATCCACAAACAAGGTTGTCCCATGCACATAGTCGCTCTCGTCGCTGGATAGCCAGACGGCGGCGTTCCCGATATCTGCCACATCCCCTACCCTTTTGTAAGGAATCAGGCGGAGCAGGCGCTGCTCGGCTTCCGGTGTCTCCCAGGCCATGCGGTTGATGGGCGTTTTGATGGCACCGGGGGCGATGCTGTTCACCCGGATTTTCATCGGGCCGAGTTCCTGGGCGAGGGAGCGCATCATCAGCATGACGCCGCCCTTGGAGGCTGCGTAGTTGATGTGGCCGGCCCACGGAATCAGCTCATGCACGGAGGACATGCAGATGATTTTGCCGAGGGAACGGTGACCGTTCATGCCTCGTCGAAGGAATTCTTTCACAGCGGCCTGGGCGCACAGGAACTGCCCCGTCAGGTTGACACCGAGCACAAAATTCCATTGTTCCAGGGTCATTTCAGTGAAAGGGGCGTCCTTCTGCAGGCCGGCATTGTTCACCAGGATATCCACCGTGCCATAAGCCTTCACGGCCTCGGCGAACATGGCATCCACCTGGTCTTTCTGGCTGACGTCGGCTTTGGCGATCATGGCATTCCCGCCGCCCGCTTTGATGGTTTCGACGGCCTCTTCGGCCCCTGCCGGGTTGCCCACGTAATTGAGCACCACATTGGCACCCGCCATACCCAGGGCAATGGCACAGGCTTTTCCGATGCCGGAACTGGCGCCCGTTACCAGGGCGGTTTGACCGGCGAGTTTTTTCATTTCCATTGAATCGAATTTATTGAGTTATGAATTTTTTGAAATGGAGAAAGTGAGGGAACTAACGGAATGTCAACCCACTCCCCGCAATCTTCCCGCCCGTCTTCACCCTGATTTTAAATAAACCCGTGTGCGCCGTCAGGTAAAGCGTCTTGCCATCGTCGCCCCAGGCCATGTTCGCCGGGCGTTCCGGGCCGATGATTTTGCCCAAAATCTTCGCTTCGGGAGAGAGCACCCACACGCCGCCGGGAGCAGAGACGAACAGGTTGCCCGCCATGTCCACCTTGATGCCGTCGATGGCTTCGTCCACGTCGGTCTGGTTGAAGTTGAAAAAGACTTCGCCCTTGCCCAAAGTGCCGTCCGTGTTGACCGGGAAGCGCCAGACGGTTTTGGTGTTCCAAATGTCCCGGATGTCCCAGTTGCCCACGTAGAGGTATTTTTCGTCGGGTGAAAAAGCGATGCCGTTCGGACCGCCGAGGTCGGTGGAGAGCAGTTCGGCGCTGCCGTTTTTGATGCGGTAAATGCCGTTGTGCGGTGTCTCCTTATTCGGGTCGGCGTAGTTCATCGGCAGGCCGTAGGGCGGGTCGGTGAAATAAACCGTGTTGTCGGATTTCAGCACGAGGTCGTTGGGGCTGTCGAATTTTTTGCCGTTCCAGTTGTCGGCCAGCACGGTGACGGGGCCTTTCTTTTCGTGGCGCACGATGCGGCGGTTGCCGTGCTGGCAAACGATGAGCCTGCTCTCGCTGTCTATGGCAAGGCCGTTGCTGCCGGGCTGGTGGTATTGTCCAATGTCAGTGCCCGTGTAGCCGCTTTTGGTCATGTAAATGGAGACGTTGTGCGAGGTGGGGTCGTACTTATAAATCACGTTGGCGTTCGGGTCGCTGAAGAGCAGGTAGCCGTCGGGATGCCAGACGGGGCCTTCGGTGAACTGGAAGCCGTCCGCCAGCTTTTCGATTTTGACGTCGGCAGCCAGGACGTCATTCAGTTTTTTATCAAAAAACACCACCTCGCCAAGGCCCTTCCAGTCGGGGTTGGAGGGGTATTCTTTGTAAAAATCGAGGGTGGCCGAGCGCACCCAGATGTAGTTTTCGGGCAGGTCGGCGATGGGCCCGTTCGTGCCGAGGATGGAAATCTTAAACTGCTCTCCCGGCCGTGCATTGTTCGTGAGAAAAACCCTGTTGCGTGCGTTCCAGCCGGATGCAACACCATTGCCGGCTTGGCCGAATGTTTTGTTCAGCTTCCCGTTGACCCAAATCTCTGAGTAGTCGTCCATGACGATTTCGAAGACCACCGTTGCGCCTGCTGTGCTCATGTTGCCCACCTTTTCGGGGATGGTCACGCTCAGGCGATACCAGTTGAAGGAAAGCAGTCCGGAACCCCTCCGCACCTCAAGGGAAGTCGGGTCGAGGACTTCCCATTTGCTGTCGTCAAAGTCAGCAGCCCCGGCCTTCGGGTGGATGTCGTGCGTCTTCAGTTTGCCGCCGGTCGGGTACAGTGGGAGGGGGTCGGCTTTGCCGGGTCCCGGTTTTTTGAAATCGGCTTCAACGATGTGTGCGTCGGAGTAACGCCATTCGGTTTTGACGATGGCCGTGCCTTCGCTGGTTCGGAGATCAACGATGGCACCGGGCTGGCCGATGGCGAGTTCCCGCTGCTCTTGGGCTTTCAGGCCGAGGAGGGACAACAGGAGGATGATGAAGGAGGATGTGATTGTTTTCATTGTAGAATAAGATTGATGGTTTGATTGCTGCTTGCTCCTTTGGGGGTGGTGGTTTGGGTTATTTTTCATTTGGTGAAACAAAGGTCGGGGAAGCGCCGGAGGGGGTTTGCTACCGGGGTAACAGAGCGGATTTTTAAAAAAATTTTGAGTAAAAAAAAGAAGACCGGAAAGAAATTTAACCCCAAATAAAACGCCGGCCTCCGCAACAACGAAGCCGGCGTTTTACATAAAAAAAGTACCTAGTTTATTGCAAAAATGTAGCTCGCAACCCTGCCATCGCAATCTCCACATCCTGGTCGGCACTGGCCACACCGCTCACGCCGATGCCGCCGATAATTTTGCCTTTGTAGGTGATGGGGATGCCGCCTTTCAGCGCCACCTCGCCGGTGGAAATCAGCGCCGGCCGTCCGTTGTTGATGGCATTTTCCAGGTTGATGGTCGGGAAGCGAAACAGGGCTGCCGAACGGGCTTTGCCCAACGAAACTTCCGAGGAAATGAGGAACGTACCATCGAGCCTTTCCAGTAATACGAGCGTCCCTGCCGCATCCACGATGGCAACGGCAGCGCCAGGTGATTTATGATCCTTTGCGTAGGCCATTGCAGCGGCCATGATGTCTTTGGCACCGGCGAGGGTGAGTTCGTAAGTTTCGTTAACTTGTTGCGCCTGTGCATTTTGCAAAGAGAAAATGCCAAGTGCGAGGAGAATTATGAATTGTTTCATTTGATTTTGATAATTATGGTTGATAAATATTGATGAGGGTTTATAAAGCTGATGCGGTTTATTTTAAATCAACCGCATCAGCTTTATAAACCAGTTTACTTCTTCACCGCTTCATCATACTGCCCGGGCGCTTGTTTGCCCTTTTTCTTTTCCACCAAGCCCGGCCAGTTTTTATCCGCCTTCACGGTATTGCCGGGGATGTCTTCGCTGAACGAATCCAGCGCATCCTGCGAGTGTTGCAGCATCAACCTGCCGTCCACGAACTGGAAGTATTTCGGATCAATGGGCCGGAGTTTGTTCAGGCTTACGGCGTAGGCGCAATAGCCGCCGTACTGTGGCATGTATTTCATCGGGTCGGCACCGAACATTTGCTTGTGTTCCTCGCTCGAAAAGGCATAGAAAGCACCGTTGTAGAGTTTCACAAAAGCTGGGTCGCCCTTCACGGGCTTGTTGTCAGTGAAATAAGCCACAACGTCGTAGCCCTCAGCGATGAAGCCTTCGTCATTTACGTTGACAAGGTATTTTTTCTCCTCGTCGGGGATGATGGGCTTGCCTTTTTTGCCCAGCAGTTTGGGCCAATACTTATCGGCCACCTGCAGGCTGTTCGGGTTCTCGTTCCAGCCGTTCAATGCTTTCTGGTTGTGTTGCAAAATGAGCCTGCCGTCAATGATGGCGAAGTAGTTCACGTCAATCGGGGCGAGGTGGCCGAGCGACACGGCATAGCCACAATAGCCTCCATACTGCGGGGCGTACTTTTCCGGGCTGGCCGTAAAGAGGGCTTTGTTGGCCTCGCTGGAAAAGTGGTAGATGGCATCGTGCCAGTTGGTGCTGATGGATGGGTTTCCCTTTACCGGTTTGTTTTCCGTGAAAAAAGCCACTGGGTCGTAGCCGTCGAGGATGACGCCGCTCTTGTCAATGTTGACGAGGTATTGGTTGCCTTTGGCCTGGGCATCGCAGGAGACCTGCGAGGTAGCAATCAGGCCCAGGAAAAACAGGAAACCAAGTGGTTGTTTGAAAGAAGCAAAATACGTTTTCATTGGATTTAAAATTAAGGATTTGAAAATTGATACCCGCCCGCATTGGCTGCACCGCCAAAACGCTGGTGGGTTATTTAAAAAGATAAAATGGATTGCTTCGGTATGGCCGCTCAATTGGATTGGACAGCTTTGGTGGCTTGGGTTTCTTCTTCCAGCAGCACTGCATGGCCGTCCGCATCACGTACCAGAAGGGCTTTGGTATGTTCATTTGTGTTGACGACGCCTTTTGAAATCAGGGCAAAACCATTCGACACCAACTTGTCAAAAATCTGTTCCAAACCACTGACTTTCAGCGTGGTATGCCAATACCACAAGTCGGTCGGCCTGCTGTCGGCAGGGAAAGGGCGGCCGCCCGGCGGGGCGATGTAGTCCAAAAATTCGACCCCGAAACCTTCCCGGGCATGGAGGCCGGTGATGTAGAGCCTGGCCCCGAACATTTGGTTCAAATGCTCCTGTTCCGGGCCATAATTTTCGCTGTGGCCACCGACTTCCAGGCCCAGCGCATCCCTCCAAAAAGTGTAGCCAGCATCAGTATCCTCAATCCCAATAGCCGTATGATCGATGCCGAGGAAAACAGTGGACGGTGGGCGGTGGACGCTGGAAGACTGCCACTTCGGGTTACCCTTTCCCTTTGGGAAGTGAATCAGTTCTAGGTTATGGCCATCGGGGTCACGGAAGTAAAAAGCGGTGATGCCCGCTGCCGCCGGGATGTAATCGGGCAAGGTTTCTGGCGCTGTTGAGACATGTACGACTTTTGCTTCCCGCACAAGTTGGTAGGCCTTGTCCATGTCGCTGACGACGATGGCGATGTGCTGAAACCAGGCGTCATTGCTGCGACTGTCGGCAGGGATTGGCCTCCCCGGGATGCCACCTTCAAATTCCATCAACTCTATTTTCTCGTCTCCGAGAGACAATAAAGCAATGTTTACACCCGTATTTTCACCGGGCAGGCCAAATAGTTTTTGTGTTATTTGTCCGGAAAGTCGGTACTCATTTTCTTTTTTAAAATCGAGCACCTGGGTATAGAAATTTACTGACCTTTTTAGATCTGAAACGGTAATGGTGACCTTCTCTACTTTTTTGGCAATTTGCGCCCAGATCTGGGCATTGATTGTAAATAATACCACCAATAGCAGGGTGGTTTTTGTTATTATTTTACTGCCGTGATTCATTGATTTCATTGGTTTATATTCTAAATTAATTTCCTTAAAACATGGTAGGAGTGGTATATTATTGGCAATAATACCCCACTCTTCCCATGGCTAAATGAAAGGATTTTCGATTTCGCTTATTTGAAAACAATAGGCGGGACTATATTTTATAGACAATCGTCATTAAAAGTCAGTGGTTATTGAAGTCATTTTATTGAAAGTCAGCGACTTAGAATTTTGTCCCAATCAATTTTAAATATGACTATCTATAATAAAAGGCAGATTCATTTTCCACTTGGTTTTTATTTGGTTCTATATGAAAACCTGTGGGTAGGATAAATTCAGCTTACCGCACAGGAAATAAATCATGTTGATGAAATTATGGAGATTACGATAACCCCTTGCCCGTTTTTTGGCTAACTGTATTTTCGAATTGATGCCCTCCAAAATACCATTCGTTATTTGAGACCTTATGAAATTCATGATACCCGACCAATGTGCCCTGATGGTTTTGGCCACTTTCTGAAAGGGGAAAATCCCACTCCCTTCAGCCTGATTGCACCAATCATTCAAAAAGCGCCCAGCCCTGGCTGGATGGTCGAACCTCCAAAACTCCTTGAAAAGTTCTTTGAGCCTGTAACCTTCCCCGATTTTGGGGTACAGTTTGACAAGGTTGGCCAGCTCCGCCAGCTTTTTGTCCGTGAGGTTTTCAGGGTTCCTGAGCAGCGTGTACTTGTGCCCTTTGAGTTCCTTGCATTCCTTTTGCTCGGCTTTGCGCAGGGCGTCCAGGGCCTTGTTCACTTCTTTGACCACATGGAAGCGGTCGAAGGTGATGCTGGCGTTCGGGAAGGCAGTGGCTGAACCGGCTATAAAAGCCGGCGACATGTCGATGCAGACCTGCCGGACCTTCTCCGGGGCGCTGCCGCTGGCCCCCAAGTGCCCCGCAAGGGCTTCAACTGCTGCGGCATCCTTGCCTTCGACCACTTTGAACACCCGGTTTTCATGCAGGTCAACGCCGACGGTGATATAGTCGTGGCCTTTGCGCTTGCTCGTTTCGTCAATGCCCACTTCCTCGATGCCGCTGTGGTCGCACTGGCTGAGGGCCCGATTGACGTAGTGGTTGAAAACCTCCCAAATCCGTTGGGGCCACACCTTGATTAAATTCGCAACCGAGGACGGGGACATCTCCAGCTCGAGCAAGGTCATGATGTACGCCTCGAACATGAGGGTAAAGCCGTTGTTCCGCCTTGCCCAGGGCACTTGTACCTTCTTGATTTCCCCTTTGCTGTCTGTAATACGGGGAACACGGGCGTGCAGGTAGCAGCGGTGTTCAAAGAAATTCAAATGCTGCCAGGTGTGTTCGGCGGTGTCGTAGGCTTTGCAGGAAACCTCAAAAGCATCCTTGAACGAACTCCCCGGAGGAAAATCCAGGTATATGTGCAACTCCCGAACTTTTTCGTCGAGTTGTTTGAATTTGATATGTTTGATTTCCCAGGGGCGGATATCCCCAAGTGCGATTTCAAAAAGCTGTTTGCTGTTCATTGTTTTTTGGAGTCAAAACTAAAGGGCAAAAATTTAATCTACCCACTGGAAATCATAAAGAACCATAATTTCAAATGCGATTATCTATATGTTGTCGCTGTTATTTCAAAGAATTAATATTGGGCTTATGTGGTTTTTGAATGAAATGTTTTGCAGGTTATACTGCACTGCAATTAGTTTTCCCGAAATTCGGGAAAGCCTATAGTCATTGATTATAGCACCATTATTTCAAGAATAAACAGGTAATATCCAATAAAAAATCACCCAATAATCAATTTGCTGTTAAACCCGCCAAAGCCGTCATTTTCCCTGAAAAAATTGCGGGGATCGCTCATCCATTCCCGGTTGTTGATTAGAAATTTATACCGGTAAACGCCATTTCTTGTAAATGGGAAACTGGCTTTCCATTGGCCTTCCACGCCGTTGGTGGAAAGCGGCAATCCATTGCTCGACCATTGCAAAAAGTCCCCCGTCAACAGTACGGAATCAGCGGCCAGGTTTTGTACATAAAAATCAATGACCATGCGCCGGTAATCCACCACGGGCGTCAGACCCGGCAGGGGGGAAAGCGGCTGGCCCGATGCCATCTGCACGGCATGGGCCGGTTGTATGACGCCCCATCCCTGGCGGTCTGCATTTTCTCCGGGCAGTTTTTTCGCAGTTACCAAAATAATTTCACGAATGGTGGCAGGGTCAAGATTGGGATTGGCTTCCAGCATTTGCGCAACCACCGAACTGACGATGGGCGCGGCGAAGGAAGTGCCATCCGCATGTTGATAATGCGGGGAAATAAACTTTGTGTCAGCGATTCTATCGGCAATAGCCTCTTTTATTGTATCTGCATTTTCAGACAAAAGACGCTTATCCAGTTTCGTTTGCGGCAGGAGGTTAGCCAGTTTTGCCCCTAAAAAAGCATTGCTTGTTTTTGCCAGATCGAACAAAGCGGCGGCCTCCCGCTGCTGCACACTGCCTGGCAGAATGGGGGCTGCCAGCCAAATAGCGGGGGCGATAATGTCCGGTTTTTGAAAACGATCCACTGTTTCGCCATAGGTAGAATGGTAAAGGGTATTCGTCAGGGGTTCAAGGGTATTGCGATCATTCAATCCGCCAACCGTAATGGCGTGCGGCGAATTGGCCGGGGGCCGGAGCGGGGCGTTTGGGTCATTCCCTGCCGCCGCCACTACGGTAATGCCTTTTTCAAAAGCCCGTTCCACTGCCTTATCCACTTTGCTGTGTTGATATGAAATATCCTGATCATCGTACACGCTCAAGTTGATGATGCGGATGTTGTACCGCTTGTGATTGGCTATTGCCCAGTCAATGGCTTTTACAATATTAGCCTCCGATATGCCAACTCCTTCCTCCATGACTTTGAGCAAAACCAGCTTGGCTTTGTTGGCGATACCCCGGTAGATGCCGCCCGACAAATGGCCGTTCCCGGCAGCTACGACGGTGGTCATGGTGCCGTGCCACAAATTAGAAGTGAGAGGGTAAGGGGTGAGGGGCGAGGTAGGCAATTGGCTGAAATTTTTGGGGACATCCAGGTGGGCGAGGATGCGGTTATTGGTCGATATCAAATCAGGGTGTGGATAGAACCCGCTGTCAATCATGCAGATAGTCACACTATCTCCAGATAGGTTTTCGTTGGCCATCAGGCGTACAGGCGTGGGCAATATTTTATAGCCGTTTACCTCGCCAGGTTCGCCTTTGCCTTTGAAAAAGCAGCGCTGCAGCTCCAGGTGCGCCTGGTCGAGGCAGCGGGTGCAGGCGCCCATTTCCTTGCGCCAGACGGGGACTTCCTCCTGTAAGCTTTCCAGCAATGGCTGGTCCATATCTGGGTGGAAATTATGGACGAGGTAGTCGTGGTGTTGCCCGCAAACAGGGCATTTGACCTGGGTTTTCATCTGTTGAAATATTTATTATTTTTGACAAAACTTTTCGCCATGCCATTTTCAAATACAGTGCTTTTTAACCTGCCATCTTCCTATGCCGAGCGGCTTGCGCTGGAAGACGAAATCCGCATCCCTGCTACGTTCGAGGAGTACCTGGATTTTGCCGAACAGGCAGACTATAAAGTGGAATATTCAAACGGTAAAATCGTAACTATGGGACAACCAACCGACGCTCACGAAATGATCGTCTTCAATATTGGCCTTGCTTTTAGCAGCCTTTTTAATGAAGATGGTTCCTATCAAGGTTATGGCAGCAACCTGGGGATCTACATCCCTCAAACAGGCGCCCACTACAAGCCCGATGCTTCCATTTTGAACACAGCACCAGAACTCGTCCAGCACAAAGTCCGAAAGCGTACGCTCAAATCAGTGACGAACCCTTTTGCAGTGATGGAAGTTTTTTCAGGGGGTACCATGGACTATGATATGACTGAAAAACTGCCCAATTACAAGCAATGCGAAAGTTTGAAGTACATCATTTACGTTTATCAAAACAAGCCCTTTGTCACTGTATATACCCGCACTGAAGATCCAAATGCCTGGCTCAACAGCGATTACATGGGCCTGGACGCTTCATTCCAGTTTGAGGGATTTGATGTAAAACTTGCCAGCCTTTACAGGAACGTACTTTTTCCTGCCAAAACAAAAAAGGCAAAGACCAAAAAGTGATCAGACAGCCACCGTGCTTCCCTTTTCCATTTTTTTAGCACTACCCATCTTTTGTATCAAATGATCCCCCACCCGCAGCGCATTGGCCATGGCCGTCAATGATGGGTTCACCGCACCCGAAGACGGGAAGAAGCTCGTGTCCACCACGTAGAGGTTGTCCAGGTCGTGGGCCTTGCAGTTCAGGTCGAGCACCGAGTTCATGGGGTCTTGGCCAAAACGGCAGGTACCTGTCTGGTGCGACACACCGGATACGCCGAGCTTGTAGCCCAGGTAGCCTTTGATGCCGTAGCCAAAGCGCCTTCCAACCTCATCGAGGATACCGATCAGCTTTTGGCGGAGGCGGTTGTAAGCTTCCAGGTTGTTTTGCTGGTACACCAATTGGAGGGTGCCATCCGGTTTCACCTTTACCCGGTTCTCGTAGCTGGGCAGGTCTTCCGTGGTGATGAAAAAATCTATGGTGTGGCGGGCATAATAGTCGAGGTCGTAGTTCTTGTCTTTCCCAAATTCTTCCTCCAATAAGCCCTGCAAAGTGTCGGGGTCAGTTTTCCCCATCAACTGGATGGAGCCGAGCGGGAAAGGGAAATCGTCCGTGCCGTGGTAAAATTCGCTGAGGAGAAAGGATTTTTGGAAAACGGCGTTGTTGGGCTTGCCTGTGACGGCTACCACTGTCCCGTTGTTATGGAGCATCAAATTCCTGCCAACGAGGCCGGAGGAATTGCCCAGCCCGTTGGGATGCCTGGCATTGGCAGATCGGAGCAATAAGGCGGCAGAGTTGATAGCCCCACAAGATACGACTACTAAGTCGCCTTCAAATTCCATTATATGGCCGTTATTTTCCGCCACCACTTTGGTCACCTTTTTTCCTGTGGAGTCAGTCACCAATTTCACGGCTTTCATGCCTGTCATTAGTTTCACGTTGTCGTGCGCCAGGGCAGGCTTGATGCCCACTACATGGCTGTCCGCCTTCATATCGGTCGGGTCGGGATAACCATCGAAAAGGCTGAGCACAGCTGCATCGTTCACTATCCGGCTGTCCTGATTTAACCTAACGCCAATGGGAATGGGCGCTGGCCGGTGGCCGACCATTTCGATGTGTTCGTACAGCTCTTTCATGTCCGGCTCCGGCGTCAATGCAGGAAACGGATATGGGGCGGCAGAATATGGCTCGGTCGGGTCGATGCCCCTGGTACCGTGGGCGCTGTACATTTTTTCGGCTTTGGAATAGTAGGATTCCCAGGTGGAATATGGAATGGGCCAGGCCGGGGAAGTGCCTTCGGCGTGTTTTACTTCGGTAAAATCGCTCTCCCGCAGCCTTAGCAGGGCCGCACCATACACCTTGGTATTGCCGCCAACGCAGTAGTGCGTGAAGGGGGGGAATGGGTTTCCTTCTTTGTCGAGCCATTCCTCTTTCGGGCGGTACCTGCCCACCGTGTAAACCTCGTGGGGGTTCCAGTTTTCGACTTCTTTTGGCAGAAAATTGCCCCTTTCGAGGATGAGGATTTGTTTGCCGGTTCCTGCCAATTTGTGGGCGAGTGTGCCGCCGCCGGCACCGGTGCCGATGATGATGATTTCGTATTTTTTCATAAAAAAAATTGTTTTCAAATGGTTTGAAAAAAGGTGGACGGCTGGTGGTGGACGGTGGACGAGTGATACCTAAAGTCTTCCACTATTAGCCATCTACCGAAAATTGATGGGACAAAGTTGGTGAGGAACGCAAGGTTGGATTGCTACGAGGGTAACAATAGCGCTAAAAAAAATGAAACCAGGAAAGTTACATTCAACAGACGGCATCCAAACCGGTGGTAACGGGGAGCGATTTCAGGTTGGGCAAGGATACGATGGGGTTTCCCTGCAAATGCAGCCTTAAGAGGTGCCTCAATTCCCCAACGCCTTGCGGCAGCGTTTGGAGATTATTCCTCTCCAGTAGCAGCCATTCCAGGTTTTTCAAATGGGAAATGCTTTCCGGGAGTTCGGAGAAGTAGTTGCCGCTCAAAAAGAGCTTTTTTAAAGTCTTGAGCTGCCCCACCTCTGCTGGCAAATGGATCAGTGTGGGGTTGAAGGAGAGGTAGAGGTCTTCGATTTTGGGCATGTGCCAAAAGCTGGACGGTAGGTGCGTCAGTTTGTTGGTGTTCAAATAAAGCTCCCAGAGGTTTTCCAATTGGTTGAAGTTATCTGGTACGGTTTCCAGTTCATTGACGGCAAGGTAGAGTTGGCGGAGGTTTTTGAGCTGGCCGATGCTGGCTGGCAGTTCCCTGATTTTATTTTCACGGAGGCTGAGTTTTTCCAACCTGCGGAGTTTTCCGATTTCAACCGGCAAATATTCAAGCTGATTGTTTGTGGCAATGAGCTTTTCCAGTTTTTCCAGCCGGCCAATTTCTATAGGCAAGTGATTGAGTTGGTTGTCGGAGAGATAGAGTTCCTTCAAAGGCAAATCAAAAAGCCAAACGGGCAAGGAATGCAGTTCATTATCCGTCAATAACAGGTATTCAAGTCCACTGATTTCCTGGATTTCTTCAGGGATCGTCCCCAGTTTCAACCCACTCAAATTCAGCGAGTTGGCTTGGTTGAGCCGTGCCAGGGTGATTAAATCCAACGCTTTCAGCAGGTTATCATTCATGATGGCCGATTTATAAAATGGGTTTAAACAAGCATTGCTTTTTTGTTATAGGCAGCTTTTTCAAGTGCCTTTATGTCGAAAATAAAAATATGCCGCCGGTCAAAGCGGATAAGGCCTTCATCCTCAATTTCATTGAGCATCAGGGAAGCAGACTTCCTGGAAGTACCGATGAGCATGGCGATGTCGCTTTGGGTAAGAGAGTGGGAAATATAGGTGCCGCCATCCCTGGCCCGGCCGGATTCTTTTCCCAGGTCGATCAGGAATTCAAGCAGGCGGAGTTTTACGTCTTTGAAGAGGAGGATTTCGATGCGGCGCTCCAGTTTTCGGATGTGGCCGGTGATACGGCGGTTCATTTCGATGGAAAAAGGCACGTATTGACGGGCCAGTTCATGGGCCTTTGCTACACTCATTTTGCAAATTTGGGTGTTGTCTTCGATGACTTCTGCGAATTCCCGGTGGCGGGTTTCCCCCAGGTAGGCCATTTCACCTAAAATATCCCCCCGGCCCATAATAGCCAGTACACATTCGTTTCCTGCATTATCGTAATGCCCCACCTTTACTTTTCCCTGATCAATTAATATGATTTCATGGCAGGGTTCGTCTTCCATGAACAAAAACTCATTTTTATTATAAGTATTAGGTGGGTAACGCTTGAGATGGTCTTCGTACTTATAGGGGCACAAGATTTTGAAGAAATCAAAATCGTTTAGGAACCAGATATCGTTATTCATGTTGGTATGAAAAAATGGACGTGATTTTTGCCGGGATAGAAATTCAAAGGTAGTACAGATTTTTAAATTGTTTGTAGTGGAAAAAAGCTACACGAAACTAAATTTACCATATCGACCTACGGGTTAATACTTAGTCTCAAAATACGGATTTCACGTATTGGAGGCGGCAAAGTTCTTCCATACCTTTGCACCGCTGCTCACTTAAATTCATACAGTAGATCAATTATAATCTGTTTTGATATAGCTTACGATCTCTGCCCATTCATTCAAAGCTTTGCGCTTTTCCAATTAAACTGGTCGAACAACAACAAATTATAATCCCTCTTTCCCATTTTCATGGGATAGGTATTTCTCCTCCCAAACCAGGCAATTAAACAATAATTTAATACCTAATTAATTTTTTAACCATCTGAGTGATGGCATTGGTGTGCTGTTCGCAGTCTTTCCAATTGCGTCATATCATGGTGGCATAACTGACTATTAACATCTTACAATTTTCAATCATCATGAAAAAACTCACCACCCTGATCTCATGCACTCTTTTCCTTGCCAGCCTGGCATTTGGGCAGGCCAACTCAAACAACCTGGAACAAGCGGGCAATGACAACGCTGCCAACATTACCCAGGTAGGCACCCAAAATAAAACGCTTATCGTACACAGCGGAAGCAACAATGACTTGGTACTCAGCCAAAATGGCGGTTTGAACACTGCTGAAAATCAAGTGGCTGGAAACGAAAACCTGATTTTCATACAACAGGTTGGCAATGCCAACCAGGGCGTGGCGCTCATTCAGGCCAATAACAATGATGCCCGCATTTCACAGGAAGGCAACAACAACATCGCAAACCAGAACATGCAGTCCGACGATAGCAAGGCCAGCATTTTCCATCAAGGCGATAACAACAAATCCATCCAGCAACAATTGGGTGCCGGCAACCAAACTTCTATTGTTGACGCTTTTGGAAGCAACAACAACACCTCTCAGGCCCAGGATGGCGAAAACCAATTTTCAAAACTGAACGTCATCGGCAATGGCAATGTGGATATCATAACCCAGAACGGCGTCTCCAACAGTATGAGCGCAATGGTGGAAGGCAGCAACAACAGCATCAACCACTTGCAAAACGGCAACAACAACTTCGCCGGGAGCGACAACGATCCCCGCCTCATCCAAACCGGCAACGACAACTCCATCCTGCTGGTGCAGCAAGGCGATTTGAACGCAAGCTCCATCAACCAGGAAGGCGACGGCAACAAAGCCATCAATGCACAAACTGGCGCCGAGCATACCAATATTATCAACCAGGTCGGCAACTCCAATACTGCAACCGTCACGCAGTCAAACAACTAATAAAAAGGTCTTCCCCTCATTTGCGGTTTTGGTCATCGCTATCGAAAAGCGACCAAATAACTCAAATGACCTGAGGACTCAAGGATACAGGGATTAATTAAATCAGCTTTCTGGTTAAGACTCGCTAGGTTCGAAGGTGGAGAAGAATGCTTTTCCCCTTCGGACTTGTTTTTTTTTCTTTTGTGTTCCCTTTATCCAGCTCCCCCCCCTTTGCTAAAACTCCCTTTCCATGCTATTTGCCCAGGTAAAGCATATCAAGCTTGTTGCATTATTGTCCTTATTTGTAGGGTCAATATATGCCCAATCTTTGCAGGAAGCTGATTTGCTGTTGCAACCAGGTGAATTGTTGAACAGCCAAAACTGGGAAAATGGCAACGATGCCTATATTGACCAGGTAGGCGGAGCAAATGAAGTGGAATTGATACAGACCCAACAGGGCGCCCCAATCGGCAACCTGGCCAGGGTGCTGCAATCCGGCAACTGGAATGTCGCCGTAATTAGCCAAAACGAAAATGGCAACCAGCTTGCCCTCATCCAACGGGGGGACGGCAACAACTATGAACTTATAAACCAGGGGTTCGGCAACCAATTGGTCACCATCCAGGACGGTGCCGACAACAGCATCGTACAGCACCTGATTGGTAGCAACCAAATCCAGGGCGAGCTGATACAACTTGGTAATGGCAACGAAATTATTTCAGTGCTGGAAGGAATCCAGGACTCGAATTACAGCATTCGACAAATTGGGGATGGCCTAAAAGTGATTATCAGGCAATCCTCTTTTTGATTAGGACGATAGGGTGAACAGGAGGGCTTGGCTTGGAACAGCCAAACCCTCCCTAGCCTTTCATATTATTGTTTTTGCCTGCTATAAGGCTAAATTTACCCCTTCACACCAAAGCAAATACTTTGAAAAAGGTACTATCTACCGTTCTTTTTTCCGCCGTGTTGTTTTTGTACCATTTGTTGGGGCAAAACCCTGGCGATTTTTCAGCCTGGATTGAAACGCAGTCCATGGACGGCAACCATACGGTTAGCTGCTGGTGCATGAACAATACCTCCCAGCCTGTTCAACTGCACTACAAAGCTGTTTTGACCCTCGAAGGCAAGCAGGAAATAAAGGAAGGCTCCACACTGGTATTACCCAAGCAGCCTAGCTTGCTGATGAAAGGAATTTTTGTGATCCCCGCCGGGGAATTTGACTATATCTCGCTGGAAGTTACTGATGGCCAAAACATAGTAGCTACCGCCTCACTCACTGGCCCGCCAAAAAAAGACGACACTAGCAACCTGGAAATTGCCTCAAAGCCACTGCTTCCGAAAAAGCTCTTATCTTTGGAAGCACTTGAAATTGAAGGACTTATCCTCGACGAGACCCGTTCAAAACTTGCCCACGACTTTTACGAGCTTTTTTACAATGGCTGGACAGATATAGAAGGGGCAGTGGGCGGCAACACCGTCACCATCCGGGAATTGCCCAACCGAATCGGCATCGGCAGCCGGATTTCCGTAGAAGTGGACGGCGAAGAGCTTTCCCAATTAAACCTTCAGCCAAGGCAGGAAGTACTCGAAAGCCTTGCTACCCAACTGGTGGAAGCCCTTAAAAACTACCTGGAAAACCCCCAGGGCGGCCAGGAAATCGAAATGGACGATTTGACAGGGAGTGGGATTTATTAGGGGTAACCACATCCTTGGAAGACCATTCAGGGAAATGTGTTTTTGAAAAAAAACATACGATCACAATCTATCACTTTTGAGCAAATGACTCAGTTAATGGAACATCCTCTATCTCGGCAGAGAATAAATGATATAGATAGTCACATTAAAAATTGATTGGGGCAAAATCCTAAGCCACTGATTTCAATAAAATGACTTTAATGACCAATGACTTTTAATGACGATTATCTATAAAAGCTGTTTTCGATGAAAAAACTGATGCTACTCATTCCTATCGCCACGTTTTGTTGGGTTCAAAACTCATTCAGCCAGGATTTGGTGTACAAACCCAAAAACCCGGCTTTCGGTGGCGATACGTTTAACTACAACTGGCTGCTGAGTTCCGCCCAGGCACAGGATCTCAAAGTTGATACACGGCCCAATCGAGGCCTTGGCACCACCTCCAACTCTGCCGACGATTTTGCCAATAGCCTCAACCGCCTGCTGCTCAGCCAATTATCCCGTGAAATAATCACTTCCCAGTTTGGTGAGGATGGGCTTACGGATGGCCTGTATTCGCTCGGCGATTTCCAGGTGGACGTCGCCACCACACTTGAAGGGCTTGTCATTACGATTTTTGACCAGGTACAGGGCGGACAGACCCAAATCGTGATACCTTTCCTTTGATATAAATAACCTCCCCCCACTCACTCCCGCACACGACTGAAAAACCTGAATGTTTTACTCAAACCAAAGGCTCCCGCAGCCCTTTGGTTTTTGCTATTTTTTCTGTAACGATGAAAAAATACCTTCCCTATTTTGATGTTGAAACCCCAGCACTGGAAGGGTTTTTCAAAAATAATCCCGATGTGAAATCGGGATTATTTTTCCTTCGATCCTTAAACACCAACAACATGGGCAAACTTTTACCCGGTACTCAATTCATAGTTTACTTGCTATTTGGTTCATTGCTCTGCGGCTGTGGCTCCTATCTTTATCAACCCATTCAGCAAAACAGGGCAAGGCTGGGGGAGGAAACCCAGAGCACCCTGGAACTGCGCAGCCTGCCGGCACCCAAAGAGAAGATCGTAGTCGCTGTCTATAAATTCAGGGATCAAACGGGACAGTACAAGCCCACCGAAAACGGCACCAGTTGGAGCACCGCCGTCACCCAGGGCGCAACCAATATTTTGATAAAAGCCCTGGACGATTCGGGCTGGTTCGTTCCCATCGAGCGGGAAAACGTAGGCAACTTGCTCAATGAACGAAAGATCATCCGATCCAGCAGGGCGCAATACGGGGCGCAGGAAAATACCAATCCCGACCAGTTGCTCCCTCCCCTCCTATATGCAGGCGTCATCCTGGAGGGTGGTATAGTTTCCTATGATGCCAATGTGATTACCGGCGGGGCGGGCGTCCGTTATTTTGGCATTGGTGCCTCCAGCCAATACCGGCAAGACCGGGTGACGGTGTACCTCCGGGCCGTATCGGCCAGTAACGGGAAGATTTTGAAAACAGTCTATACTTCCAAAACCATCCTCAGCCTGGCCCTGGATGGGGGCATTTTTCAGTTTGTGAAATTCCGGCGGCTGCTGGAAGCCGAAACTGGTTTCACCTACAACGAGCCTTCAGAAATCGCTATCACCGAGGCCATTGAAAAAGCCGTGATGAGCCTCATAATCGAAGGAGTGGACGACAAACTATGGGTACCGGAAGAACCCCGGAAGATGGCCGAATCGCCAGTGAAGGAATACAAAAAAGAAAAGGAGCTCCTTCCCAAAACGGACATCTTTGGCAAACGCATTGACAACCGCCGGGGGAATATCGCCCTGCAACTGGCTTCTTCCAGCCTGCTCTACCAGGGCGACTTCCCAGACCCATTGGTGAAAACTGGCCTTGAAATCGGGCTGCAGCTAACCCCCTCGCCAGCTACAGGAATCAGCATCAACTATGGCCTTAGTGCCCTCTCCACCGCTAAATTTTACGATGCAAGGGTCTCTTACCTCGATTTCAACGGCGAATTCCGCCTGTTTCCCTACGACCGCTTCACCCCATTTCTCAAAGGCGGCTTAGGTATCATCACTGAAAACCGCTCCAACCGTTTTGATTATGGGGAACCGCTATATCCCAAAGTCCACATCGGCGCAGGCGTTGAGATCCTGGTAAACGACAACACCGGGCTGCGTTTTTCCGCCGACTACCACTACCTGTTCAGTGATGGCCTCGACCTCATCGAGCAGGGTCGTTACAACGATTTTTATTGGAAGGGCAACATCGGCGTGAATTTCTACTTTGGGAAAAAAGTGGAAGGCAAGCGCAAGTTCGGCTTGGAAAAAGACAAAAATTTTAACTTCTAAACGATTTCAGCTCATGGCTAAGCCAGTGCACTTTCACTGGTTCCGTGCCAAAACCATAGAGCCTATCTCAATCAAACATGAAACACTTCAAACAAATCGCCTTTCTTGTTTTTTTTACCATCCTCATCTTTTCCTGCCAGGAAGACAAATATGAGCCTGAGGTATTTGGCACCCTGGTAGGCCAGGTATTGCTGGAAGCTGACAACTCGGCCATTGCCAGTGCCACTATTTCCACCAACCCGCCTACCAGCACTGTGCTGACAGACGCCACCGGGTTGTTTTCTTTTGAAAATATAAAAACGGGCACCTACACCATCCGGGCAGAAAAATCAGGGCTTGTGACGGCTGTGGAAAGCGTGACTATATTTGAAAATCAAACGGCCAATGTCGTTATCAAAATGACAGAAGCCGACGCAACTAATACACTGCCAAGCGCACCAAAAAATCCAATGCCTGCCAATGGAAGCACCAACAATGGTATTGACATGACCCTCTCCTGGGAAGCTACCGATCCTGACGAGGGCGACGTGCTGAGGTACGATGTTTACCTTTACAATGCCAACCAAAACCCAAATACAACTGTGGCGACTGACCTGGCAGACCCGGTGCTGGATATTGCCAGTTTACAATACGGGACTACCTATTTCTGGCAAGTGGGGGTGAAAGATGGAAATGGCGACACAGTCTTTGGGGAAGTGTGGAGTTTTACGACCAAACCCTTTCCGCCCCATCCTTTTGTTTTTGTAAAAACCGTCAGCGGTCAGTCCAATATCTTTGCAGCCCAAAATGCCAATCCCATCAACCCCTTGTTTCAATTGACCCAAAACAACGGCGCCAACTGGCGGCCCCGTTTCAATCCGGCAGGCAGCCGCATTGCCTTTATCACCTCCCAAAACCTCGACCTGGAACTTTGGGTGATGGGCCGGGACGGCACTGGTGCCTATAAACTGCCCGCTTCCCCCTCTATCAATGGCCCGAGCAAACGCTCCCTTGATTTCTGCTGGTCGCCCGATGGCACCCAGTTGTTGTATATGTCGAACAACAAGCTCCTGAAAATAGCTGCAGATGGCAACTCCTCCCCCACCCTGTTGGCGGAACTCCCTCAAAATGAATTCTTTGTAGAAGTGGACTGGACGGCTCAGGGCAATAAAATTGCCGCCCGTACGGAAGGGTTCCTCTCTTATCAGTCCCGCATCTTGCTCTACGATGACAACGGGAATTATTTGCAGGAACTCGTGCCTGACTGGCCCGGCCACACTGGTGGCCCCTGCTTCAGCGTGGATGGCAATGCTATCCTGTTTAACTACGACAAGTCGGGATTTGAGTCAAGCTCCGATCCGGACAGGATGCTCGATTCTGACATTTTATTATTGGAAATTGCCACAGGCGACACCCTTAACCTGTCCGTTGGGAAGGACACCCTCACCAACGACTTTGACGCCCGCTTTGCACCTACCGGCGCTGCCATTATTTTTACAAACTCCAACAATTTTCAATACCAGCCTTCTATCTATTGGGTGAGCATCACCGGGGCAGGCAGGGATGTACTGTTTAGTGAGGCCGAGATGCCCGATTGGCGGTAAAAACGGGTATCCAAAAAGTGGCCAGGCTATAGTTCAATAAAAAAAACATACTTCATTCCCCATTCTCGACGCCTGCTTCCCTTGTTTTTCTACTTTTGCCCATCCTTAAAAAATAGGTGATCAACGATATGCAATACGAAATAAAAATAAAAAGCCCTGCTTCGACGGGAGGCTCCATTAGCCTGGAACGGTTGGCGCTGCTGGCCACGTCCCTCCAGTCTATTGCCAAGGGGGCGCTGCAAATAAGGCTTGGCGGCATGAGCAACTGGCGTGGGCGATCTACCCTGCGCCTTAACAACGCACTTGAAATTCGACTACGGGGAATACGGGAAGGAGGCACCATCCTCGATCTGGAATGCGACTCTTTCAAAGAAACACTGGCCGGTCAACAGGGCGATGTGTTTCGACCGCAGATTCTCGAAAACTTGCCTGCCCTTACCCCCATGGCCCTGGTGATACAGTCTTTTCACGATGCCTTGGCAGAAGATGGGCAGGAAGAACACCTTGACAAAGCATTGCT
The DNA here is from genome assembly GCA_020636005.1 of Lewinellaceae bacterium. Classification (GTDB taxonomy): domain Bacteria; phylum Bacteroidota; class Bacteroidia; order Chitinophagales; family Saprospiraceae; genus UBA6168. The sequence continues at coordinate 467,868 of JACJYR010000003.1, read as the reverse complement.
CCATGACTTGCAAAATTTCAAAAGGGTGTTCCTGGCACCAGACGAAACCATTTCATTTTCCAACCGGGGCAGCCTGCCTGCACTGAAGCTGAACAAAAAAGTACTCAACAAAATCAAGACGCTGGAGGAGCAGACACCCGATCCCCAAAGCGTTATCGTCAAAGGATTGGTGGAAACACTTAAATACAGCAATTCCAAAGTCACCATCCAAATGGAAGAAGGCCGGGTAGATGCCTTTCTGCCAGATACCATCAAGCCCGTCACCATTGGCAAGCATTGGGGCAAGGAGTTGACGATTGCCGGGATTGCAAACTACCGCCCTTCCGGTCGCATTGCTTATATCCAAATCGAAAAGATTTTCCAACCGGGCAAAGGCGACGATTATTTTTCCCGTAAAAAATCATCGGAATCCACTGAGCACCAGATAAAACGGCAACATTCGGAGCAGCAATTTCAAAATAACCTCGGTGAGATTATCGGCCAGTGGCCTGGTGAAGAATCCTTCCAAGACCTCCTAAAATTACTCAACGCGTGAACAGATACCTACTCGACACCCATGTTGCACTGGCCTATCTTTTCGGGCACCCGCTTTACCAGCAGATAGAAGCCGATCATCAATTGTCCGATCCGGCAACGATCACCCTCCTTTCAGTGGCCACCAAGGCGGAACTTCTATCCGTTGCTATGAAGAACAATTGGGAAGAGCAGCAAATAAACCGCCTGAATGCTTTGCTGCAACGGCTTATCATTATTGATATCAACGAGGCAGACAGGTCTCTCCTGGAAGCTTACGCGCAGATAGACAGTTATAGCCAGGGCCGACTTGCGGGCAAACCGCTCCACCATAAGCCCCACAGCATGGGCAGTAACGATCTCTGGAAGGCAGCTACGGCATACATTACCAATTCTTCGCTCATCACCACCACTGACTTCTTCGACCATCTGAGTGGCTCCTTTATTCAGTTGGTTAAATATCCACTGCCACTGTCTGGCAACTGAAGCAGGTATTTAGGATCGAAGGAAAAATAATCCCGATTTCACATCGGGATTATTTTTAAAAAACCCTTCCAGTGATGGGGTTTCAACATCAAAATAGGGAAGTTATTTTTTCATCATTACTTAGCCTGGCCTTGGAGTCAGGCAAGAAAACTAACCTGCCGTTATCCTTCACGAAAACATGATTCATCCCTAATTTTCGGGATCGAATTGCCGTCAATGGCCTGTTTATCCCACGATATAAATCCTGGAGAAGCAATAAAGAGGTGTTTGGGTAAAGGTTTTAACCGCTTTGGATACCTCTCCGGCGCAGTATGCGTGGACTTAAACCGTTAAAACGGTTTGATTATCAGGTTTTTGTCGTAACTCCACGATTGAAATCGTGGGTAAAAATTCGGGATAACTCAGGTTTTATTTTGCAAAAGGTTCGACTATGAAGAATTACAATAGTTTTTTCAAAGTCTCCTCAATTTGTTCGGCACCCCGCAAATTGACAGCGGCAATTTTACCTTCTTTGTCGATCATAAAGGTGCGGGGGATGCTGCTGACACCGTACTGGCGGGCAGGCTCGCATTCCCATTTTTTTAGATCGCTCACGTGGTAATCCCACACCAGGCCGTCCTGGGCGATGGCCTCTTTCCATTTTTTCTTGGCGTCGTTGGTGGCTTCCCGAACCATCTTGGGGTCATTTTGCATGGCCGCCATTTGGCGGGAATCTACCCCGTCCAGCGACACGCTGAAAACGGTAAAGCCCTTATCCTTGTATTGGTTGTAAATCCTGACGACGTTCGGATTTTCCATGCGGCAGGGCCTGCACCAACTGGCCCAAAAGTCCAGCAAAACGACTTTTCCTTTCAAGTCTGACAAGGCAAATTCTTTTCCATTTGGGCTGGGCAGCTTGATATCGGGGGCGGGTTGCCGGTTACCTTCTTCCACAAAATTGAACCCGTTTCCACCGCCTGGATTGACAGCCGCCTGCTTGATAGAAGCCAGGTGGGCTTCATAATCATCCTTGTAAGTGGTCCCGGGATAGGCCGCTACCATCCTTGCCTTGGCTTTCTCATGGATGTCCATCATGGAGGTATTGTTGCCCAGGGATTGAACAGCCACATAGACCCCCGTCAAAGGGTTGGATGTCGTGTCCACAAAGGTGCGGATGTCTTCGGCCCGTAGTTGGCGGGAAACGAGCTTTTGCAGGATGTTGCGGTAAGTGGTGGAGCTGGCAGAGCCTGTCACCTCATAGTCGAACTGGTTGAGCTTGGCCAAATCCCCGTTCACGGTGATATCGGATTCCTTGCCATCGAGGATAAGGTTCATTTTTTGCTCCCCAACCCGCAGCCGGTAGATGCCTTCCGAGAGTTTTTGCGGGAAGGAAAGCTTAAAGTTGCCGCTGGCATCGGCATCGGCCTTGCCGACTACCAGGTTGGCACTGGTAGGGCTGATGCCCACCTTGTCGAGGTACACTTGCATACTGCCGGCATTGTTGATTTTGCCGCTTATGCTAAGGCCACCAGAACTGCCGTCTTTTCCACATTGATAAAACAGGGAGGCTACTAAAAAAGGGAGGAGAATGAATACTTTGCTTCTCATGCTCTTAAGGATTTTTATACTTGGATGGTAAACTGATTGAAAGGCTGGAAGTTTAATACACCACCCGGCCCGACAGCCAATCAACCATCTATTTTCTCAGCTAATGTTTCATCGAAGATTCGCTTCCATTCGTTTACGCTTCCGAAATTTTCTTCATCTATGACCACCGAATTGCCAAAAACTTCGCCAAGTTTAGTGAAGGAAACGTTGTTGTTGATCAGATAGTTTTGCAGATCGTCCTCCTTGTCGGGCGACAGGGTGACGATGATGCGGCTTTGGCTTTCGCCAAAGAGAAAGCAGTCCTTGCGGAAGGTTTCCACCGTTTCTATGTTGAAGCCAAGCCCACTGGCCATCGTACTTTCCATCAGGCAGGTAAACAGGCCTCCCTCTGAAACGTCGTGGGCAGAATTGACCAACTCTTTTTTAATCAGCTTGCGGGTGTGCTTTTGCACCTCGAATTCTTCGTAGAGGTCGAAATAAGGTGGCGGTGAAAAATGGATACCATGCAGAACCCTTAAATATTCTGAACTGCCTAAGTCGTTGTAAGAATTGCCCAGCATGTAGATCATGTCGCCGTCATTTTTGAAATCCAGTGTCATCTGGCTGGCAGCGTCGTCCAAAATGCCCAACATGCCTATGGTTGGGGTTGGATAAATCGGTTCGGTTTTATCCCCTACCTGCGATTGGTTGTAAAAACTAACGTTTCCGCCAGTAACCGGGGTGCCAAATTTACGGCAGGCTTCCCCAATGCCTTTTATGGCGTTGACAAATTGATAATACACTTCAGGATTGTAGGGGTTGCCGAAATTAAGGCAATTGGTGATAGCAACAGGTGTGCCCCCGGAACAGATGATATTGCGGGAGGCTTCCGCCACTGCAATCATACCGCCGACATAAGGATCTGCGAATACATAGGTTGCATTGCAATCCACCGTCACTGCCAGACATTTCTTAGAATCTTTTATGCGAACAATGGCAGCATCGGACGGGGCATTGGTGTTCATGTTGTTGGTTCGCACCATGCTATCGTACTGTTCATATACCCAACGTTTGGAGACGAGGTTGGGGGACGAAAACAGCTTTCTGGCCGAAGCCTTTAAATCTTTCGGTGTGTTGATTTGCTTGGGGTTGAACTTGGCAATTTTGCTAAAATAAGCTGGCTTTGCCTGCTCCCTGTCATAGACCGGCGCCCCGCCACCCAACACCAGGGACTCGGCCGGTACTTCCGCTACTTTTTCACCGTGGTAAAAATATTGCAAGATGCCTGTGCCTGTTACTTCGCCTATCTGCACACATTCCAGGTCCCATTTATCGAATACGTCATACAGTGCCTGCTCTTCTCCAAGTTTCCCTACGATGAGCATCCGTTCCTGGCTTTCAGACAGCAGGATTTCCCATGCTTCCATGTTGGACTGGCGGGTGGGCACTTTGTCGAGGTTGATAATCATACCGGTGCCGGATTTTGCACACATTTCGGAAGTTGAGCAGGTAATCCCTGCAGCCCCCATGTCTTGTATACCCACCACAGCGCCGGTTTTGATGGCTTCAAGGGTAGCCTCCAACAGCAATTTTTCCTGGAAAGGGTCACCTACCTGAACGGCTGGCAGATCTTCATGGCTCTCTTCGTGCAGGTCGGCGGAAGCAAAGGTCGCACCGTGGATACCGTCCTTGCCGGTTTGTGAACCAACGATGAATACCGGGTTGCCCGGGCCTTCCGCCAAAGCCGAGACTATTTCACCCTGATCAACAATACCAACAGACATGACATTGACCAATATATTCTGGTTGTAGCAGTCATGGAAATAAACCTCCCCGGCTACGGTTGGCACTCCAAAACTGTTGCCATAGTCGCCGATCCCTTTTACCACCCCCCGCATCAGGTTCTTGGTATGCTTCAAATCGGGGTTGCCGAAACGCAGGGAATTCAGGGTGGCGACGGGCCGTGCGCCCATCGTAAAAATGTCCCGATGGATGCCGCCGACCCCAGTGGCAGCTCCATGATATGGTTCGATGGCGGAGGGATGGTTGTGCGATTCAATCTTGAAGGCGCAGGCGAGGCCGTCGCCAATGTCCACCAAGCCTGCATTTTCCTCGCCCGCTCCTACCAGCAACCGTTTCCCCTCACGTGGCAAGGTCTTCAGCCATTTGATAGAGTTTTTGTAGGAACAGTGCTCGGACCACATGACCGAGAAAATGCTGAGTTCGGTGAAGTTTGGCACCCGCCCCAGCACCTTCTTGATTTGCTCAAATTCTTGTTCGTCGAGGCCCAGTTGTTTAGCTGTTTTGCCGGTAATTTCCAGTTCGGTTGGTTGCATGGAAGTGTTTAGAATTTGGAAAGGGGCAAAGATAAAACCTTCAATGAAGTTTTGTGATTCCACCCCATAACCGGGGAAGTGTCGAAAAATAAGGGCGTTTTATCCAAGTTGGCCGGATGGCATCTGTTTTTACACTTAGAATTGAAGCGTATCACATAGTTATATTGATGGAAACCAGAAATGGGTGTTAGCTTTAGGCTCGTTGCATCAGCGATATTGCTACCTGCCTTTTTAACGGTACGCACCTTGAAAATGCAGCATTTGTGGCTTCTTCAATTTCATTAATGAAAACCACCTTACATGAAAAGCTTGAAAAATTTTCCCGCATTTGCAGTTCTTTTGCTCATATTGATCGCAGGCTCCTGCAACAATGAACAGACTACTGTAACGGATGCCCTGCAGTATGTTCCTGAGAACGCTACTTCGGTTATGTCCGTGAACTTAAAATCGCTCATGCAGAAAGCTGACTTTGAGGCGGTAAAGCAGATGGAGTTTTACCAGGAAATGGTAAGGGAAACCGAAAAAAACCAACCCGTTGTGGCCAGCGTCCTTTTAGACCCGGAAAAGTCGGGCATAGACCTTACCCAAAAAATGTACGTTGCTACGGAGTTGAACAAGGACAATCCAGAAGAGCTCACGACTTATGCTTTGTTTTCGTTGGACGACCCGTCGGCATTTGGCAAAATGCTGTCGGCGACTAACATGGAAGTAGTGGAGCAAAATGGGGTGAAGATGCTGAAAAACGGGCCATCCAATGCTGCTATCGGTTGGAAGGATAACATGGCTGTCTTTGCTTTATCCAATAGCAGCGAAGTCTCTACAACGGACAAATTGTTAGCCGTTTTCAATCCGGCCACCCACGGCACTTTGGCTTCCAATAAAGCGGCGAACAAAGCCCTGCTTCAGCCTCATGATTTTACAACATGGATGTCAACAGATGCAATGGCCGGGAACAGTGCTGCCAAGATGGGGCTACACATGCTGGATTTGGACGAAAACGTGCTCATGGGGAATTCCATTCATGGTTATGCCGATTTTGAAAATGGTGAAATGGTAGGCCACGCTGATTTTTTCATCAACAAGGGGCTTGGAAAAGATTTTATCGGTCGTTTTTTCAAAAAGGAAGTTGAGACGGATTTTTCCGGAATCCTTCCCAAAGAAAACCTTGCCTTTGCAGCTGTGGGGGCATTGGACGTCAAGGGCATTGACCAATTTCTCAGCGAACGCCCGCAAACCAAGGGTTTTGCAGACTTTGCCCTAAACGACCTTGGATTGAAAAGGGAGGATTTGGTCAGCATCCTTGGCGGCGATATGATGGTGGCAGGTTTTGACGCAAACGCCGACAAGCCCTCCTTCCTCATGGCCATCAATGTAAAGAATGAAAAGAAAGCGCAAGAATTCCTGATGGCTGCCGTCCAACAGAAGAAACTGAAAGAGGTGGGAAAAAACTACTATAAAGTGGTCTCGATTGGCAACCAGGATTTTTCTATCACCATCAATAAAGGCATGGGCAAATTACTATTGAAGGATAACTTGCTGATTTTTTCGGCAGACGATGCCTTGCTTGAAAAAATTAAAGAAGGGAAGCTTTCAAGTGCAGAACTGGTTGATAAAAAAATACTGCAATCATTTCAAGACCAAACCCTGGCAGGCTGGTTCACGTTCAGCGCTTTGCAAAAAGCAATGGATCGTTCAGTGGCAAGGCATTTCGATCAGATGAAATTCAACGTGAACGCCAAAGGGGCCGATTTTATCCTTAAAACATCAGAAAACGGGCAGAATAGCCTGCAAACGCTTATCAAAGTAATGAACGAAGCTTTTCTGGAAAACAAAATTGGAAGACAGGAACCCATGTGATCAAGTCGATTCAACCTACGCTGCCGGGTGGCTTTCAAGGGTTGAAATAACTCCAAAAAAGGGCAGCCGGGCCAGTTTTGCCGGCCCGGCTGCCAAAATAACCGAGAACTAAACTTAGACTATGATACATCTCATAAAAATCGGCTTTGGGAGGAAATTTTGAGGTTCATTTAAGTTCAAAATGGGAGTGGGCTTTTTCTTTTTCCCCTTTATTCAACCCTTCAGTAATCCACTCCATTATGCTATACGTTTGATGATTCAACCTAAATATCTGCTTTATATTTTACCCTACAAAGATGGCCTGGTGTAGCTTAAACAGGAATTAAGTCGTAATTAAAAGAAAATTAAATCAACAGGCTGCGAATCCCTTTCATAAAAACAGCCGGAAATATGCTTTGGCATATATCCGGCTGCATGTCATTTGCTGCGCATTCATCCTACCTGGAAAGCCACTTTAGTCCTTCCCTCCCAAAACGACAATTCACGTAAAAGTCTTGGCCGCAAATGAACTACAATATAAAACCCGAGAACTAAGTAAAGACTGTAAACAACAAATAAAAAACCGGCTGTCGGGAATATTTGGAACACTATCAAATTGCGATTTAACCGACCCTAAAACTCACAGATCCAATCCATCCCGTTTCCGTATAAACAGTCGCCCGGTAATGGCCTGGCATAAGTTTTTGCTCCAGGGGGTACCTGAAACTAACCCGTTGTGATTTTTGAAGGCTTATCTCCTTTGCTTGTTGGGCTATAATGTCCGTTATTTTATTATCGACTCCAATGGCTGCCGACAAATTGTTTTTGCCTTTGATGGGTGTGCCTTTATTGTCTGTTATGGAGAGGTAAAGCTTTTGGACGCCCTGCATATTCTTTGGCACCTCAATCAGGTCGAATGAAATACTCAACGCTTTAGCTTTTCTTCCTTTTACAGTTAGCTGTTCCAATCTTTTTTCCACTTCCACCCTGAACGCATTGGCGGATATGCCACCCGGTGCAAGGGCGTCCTGCAGGTATTTCAGGTTCTGGCTCATCACGGTCAACTCTTCCACCTTCTCATTGAGAGCAGCATTTTCATTTTTTGCCCTTTTTAATTCACCGGAAAGTCTTTCATTTTCTGTCGAGAGCAATTGGTTCTCGTGTTGCAGTGCCTGGATTTCAAGGGCCAAACTTGATTTTATTTTCTGCAAATCAACGATTTCTAATTTTAGTTGGTCCAGGCCGTAGATTTCAGCTTTTGTCCGCTTAGTGAATTTGGCAAGTAGTTGGTCTTTTTCAGCAACGGCCTTGGCATTTTGGTCTATGGTACCTTTTAGCGCCCCATTTTCGGTCATAGCTTCCTCATAATTCTCCTTTAGCATTTCCAATTGGGCAGACAATAAGCCTTTCTCTACCAACAATGACTCTTTTTCCATTTCGACAGCATTTCTCTCCTGCTCCTTTTGGGTGGTATTCCGCCAGAAGTAGCCGCCTGAAGCGATAGCAAGAACTAAAAAACCAGTGATGATATAAGAGTACATTTTAGTGATGTCTTCTGATTTCATGGACCAATGGCTGGTTGAAAAGTACAATGGAAATTAACTTCTACGCCGCAAATGTGTCGGTAGCAAGCTTAAAGACAGGTTAAGCTGAAATTAAAACATTATTAAACATGAAGGAAGGAAGGCCAGCGAATGGCCGAATTGTCCATTTTTAAAAAGGCTGATCAAAAAAATTACTGGAAAACGGAAAGGTTGGGGGAATAAAAATCGAAAGCCCGATGATGAAAACAACATCGGGCTTACCGTTTAAAGTAGCGCGAGGCGGGCTTGAACCGCCGACCTCATGATTATGAATCATGCGCTCTGACCAGCTGAGCTACCGCGCCTTTTTTCAAAACGGACGCAAATATAGGGCAATTATTTTTCAAATAGTTGCCTTTGCGCCAAAGTTTTTTCCCTCAAATATTGCCTATTTTAACCGTCGAAGCCCTGCCTTGGCTTGCTGGTGCAGTCCAGTCTTATGGTCGTCGGGCGACATGGAGAGGCATTTCTTGAAAGCAGCTTTTGCCAGTTCGTATTTGTGTTCCAGCTCGTAAATATGGCCCTGCTCAAGGGCAGCCCGGCAGGCAAAATACCAGGGCTGATCTGCTCCAAGGATTATGGTTTGCTGGTAATGGGCCAAAGCATCGTCGTACAACAGGAGTTTATGTTGTATGCGGCCCATCCGGTAGGTAAATTCCAGTTTGTTCTTGAGGGCCATGAAGTCATCCGTGCGGCGGTGCTTTAACACATCCAATGCCATTTGAAACCTGCCGCCATCAAAGAGCAACCGTGCCTTCAGCAGTTCTGGCAAAGGCTCGTCGCCCGATTTGGCTTCATTGAAGGCACTCCTGTCGCTGCCCACCACGGTAAAGCCTGTTTTTTTGCAAAGATCCATGTAGCGGTGGAACCCCTTGCCGTCATTATGGAGCAGGCTGTACCAGGCTAATTTTTGGTAGGCATCTTTGATGAAATTCCGGCCTTTGAAGTTGTCCACATAGCGTTGCAGGAAGACGTTGGCGTCCATGTCCAGCCTTTGCAACTTGGCCAGCCCCAACATATAATCCAGGTAATAAAAAGGGTGGTATTGATTGCCGACCGGCCTTTTTTCCAAGATAGCAATGGCCTTGTCGCCCCTGTCAGTCCGCATGGCCACATTGGCCATAATAAAGCAATCCAGCGGGTTTTGGGAAGGGTTCAAATTGGCGGTATTGATGAGCTTCCACGCCGCCTCGTTGTCATTGTCCAGGTGCAGCAACAGGTAGGCGTAATAAACATAAATCTCCTGCTCAAAAATAAAATCGTTTTTTTTGGCATAATCCACCACTTCTTCCAACTCGGCCCTGCCCTGCTCCAGTGTTCCTTCCATACTGCTCAACAGGTCAACCGCCCATTTGTAGCCGTCGGGTATGGTGCCTACCATAGCATGAAGTATGCCCAGGTCTTTTTTGTTGGGCATGAAAGACGGAAAAACTTCGGTGTTTCTGGTCAATAGTTTAAATGCCTTGTTGGTTTCAAAGAAAGCAGTTGAATACTGTTCAAATTTCAGCCTCGCCAAGGCCCATTGCAGCCTGATATCCGCCTGCAGGAACAAATAATAGGGCGAAGATTTGTCCCCTTCCTTTTCGATACGGTCCAGGCGCCTGTCCTTATTTGGTTCGAGCGTTTCAAACTCCTCCTCCTCCTCGTTTAAATATACCTTGAAAAAGTCGATGTAATTTTCAACGTGGAGCAGCATCAGGTTCTCAGGATCATCCCGCCGGATTTTGGCCAGTTCAGTTTCTGCTTCCCCGAAACGAAGGCTGATCGCTTTTTCATAGGCGCCCCGCAGGGCAGGAGTCCATTCAAAATAGCCTTTCCCACTACAAATGAGGCTGCAAAAAAACAGGGAAAGAGGAAGGATAAGTTTTTGGCCTTTCAAAGGAAGAAGAGTTGATTTGTAAGGTTGGGCAAAGTTAGGAACAAGTTGGGCAAAGTTACTCCATGCACTGCACTTGCCAACTCGCAGACTTTAATACTATCTTTGCTGCCATAATAGCCTGATTGTTAACCAAAAAGAAAATTGATGGACAATCCGCTCGATCGCATAGAAGATACCTTTGAACTGGAAATGCCCGCACGGGAATCCCTGGACGATTCCATTGATGCCATCCTTCCCAAAATCCGCCCATTGAGTGAAGATCTGCGGGAACAGCAGTTTTACTCCATGCCCGGCGGCAAGCCCTGGCTGGAAATTCGGGACGACCCTAGCTTTTTGGAATCCGTTCTCCACTTCTTCAATGTGGGCGGGGAATACCTGCTTTCTGTGGATGGAAACGTGACCCGTGGCCGCTGGCGATTGCTCGATGGTACCAATAAGATCATTATTGAACAAGGCGGCGGCGGCAAAAGCGGTGGCAAGGGCGGTAGCGACAGCCATTGGGAAAAACAAGACAGAGGGGGCGACAAACAACCTACCAAAAGCGAACTTTATGAGCTTGCATTTTTGAACAAACATTTTTTCATCCTTAAAAAGCACGGGGATCAAAAACGAAAAGGGAACCGGAAGTATCTGGTACTTGGGTTTGAGCCTGCCGTTAAAGGGCTGAAATGGAAGGATATAGTAGAGCTGATGTACGATGATTTCCGGGGGCAATGGGGCACTTTCCACTATTTAGTGATCGGCGCTATCATACTCGGAGCCATTATAGCTTTTTTTTCCCTGCGGTAAATCGGCAACCAATTTTGAAAAGTACATCTTTGAAATCAATTCAGGTCATCTGAACTGCCATAAATCCTGATAAATACTTGTTATTCAGGTATTTAAAATAACTTGCCGGGGTAAATACTCGATTTCAAACCTATCCAAACGACTCAAACAATTTCAAAAAGGTGGATAATTTAAAAAAAGTAAACCACCTTCAGTCCAGCTCGGTAACGATGAAAAAATAACTCCCCTATTTTGATTTTGATAACCCAATACTGGAAGGGGTTTTTAAAAATAATCCCGGTTTAGCATCGGGACTATTTTTCCTTCGATCCTTACAGGAGTTCCATTTCTATTTGGCGCTTTGAAAGGTTTGTATCAAGGATGCGGACTTTCACCGTGTCGCCCATTTTTAGCATTCTGCCAGTCCGCATCCCCTTGGCTTTCAAGCGGCCATCCTCTACTTCAAATGGTTCGTTCAGTGTTTCAAAACCCACCATCCCCTCACACTTGGTTTCTTTTAATTCTACAAAAATACCCCGTTCGATAATGCCGGAGACATAACCTTCAAACTCTTCCCCCACGTGCTTTTCCATGAATTCTACCTGCTTGTATTTGATAGATTGCCGCTCGGCATCCATCGCTTTGCGTTCCTGGAGGGAGATGTGTTTGCACTGCTCCTGGAGGTGGTTTTTGTCCACCCGCATCGTCCTGTCGCCGAGGTTAGCTTCCAGGATCCGGTGCGAGAGCACATCGGAATAACGACGGATAGGCGATGTGAAATGAGAGTAGTATTCAAAAGCAAGCCCATAGTGCCCGATGTTGTCGGGTGAATATTCTGCCTTCGCCATCGTGCGGATGGCAATGGGCTGTAAAAGCTTTAGGGCATGGTCTGTTTCGGCAGCTTTTACCAGGCGGTTAAAGGATTTGCCGATTTCCTTGGGGTTGCTGATGTTCATATTGAACCCCAGTTCCTTGGCAAACCTTGCCAGTTCTGCCACTTTATCTTCGTTTGGGAAGTCGTGTACCCGGTAAACAAAGGGGATTTCCAGGTTCTCTCCTTTTTTATGGATAAAGGTGGCTACCTCTCTGTTGGCCAACAGCATGAACTCTTCGATGAGCATGTGTGCGTCCAGCCTTTCCTTTACAAAAAGCTCCACGGGAACACCCTTTTCATCCAGTTTGAAACGCACCTCTTCCATATCGAAATCAATTGCGCCTTTTTTGAAACGGTCCTTCCGCAGTTTTTTGGCCAGGGTGTTCATCGCAGTCAATTCCCTGATGAAGTCGCCCTTGCCGGCATCCAGCACCTGCTGTGCATCTTCATAGGCGAACCGCCTGTCCGAATGAATGATACCTTTACCAAACCAACGCTTTACCACCTTATCGTTTTTGTCAAATTCAAAAACAGCAGAAAAAGTAAGCCTATCCTCGTTTGGGCGCAGGGAGCAAAGGTTGTTGGAAATGCGCTCCGGCAGCATGGGCAATACCCGATCCACCAGGTAAACCGAGGTAGAGCGCTTGTAACCTTCCCGGTCCAGGGCGCTGCCTGATTTCACAAAATGGGTGACGTCGGCAATGTGGACGCCGATTTCAAAATTTCCGTTTTCCAGGTACTCGATTGACAAAGCATCGTCGAAGTCCTTGGCATCCACGGGGTCAATGGTGAAGGTGGTGATTTTGCGGAAGTCCCTGCGGCGGTGGATTTCCTGCAAGGAAATAGCGTCGGGTAAATCTTCGGATTCGGCCAAAACTTCCTCTGGGAATTCGAGGTTGAACCCATTGTTGATGAGGATGATCTTCATTTCCAGATCACTTCCCTCGGCTCCCAGCACTGCCGTCACCACTCCCTTAGGCCGGGTATTTTGGTTCTTGTGCCATTCGGTCACTTTCACCACTACCCTATCGCCCTCCTGGGCGTCCTTGATGTCGTCAAGCTCTATGAGTATGTCCACCGGCATATCGTCGCGGGAAGGCACTACCAAGGCGTATTTATTGCGTAAGTAAATAGTGCCAACGAATCTTTCGGAGGCCCTTTCCACTACTTTTAACACTTCACCCTCTGGTTTCCTACGACCCCTGGAGGGCCACACAGCAATTTGCACCAGGTCGCCGTGCAGGGCTGGGCCGAGGTTTTTGGCACTCACATATACATCGTTTTCAAGGCCCTCGCACTCGATGTAGGCGGAGCCTTGGCGGGTCATGTCCACATAACCCTCGTAGAGTTTCTTGGGGACAAATGGCTGCCCGGATCTTTTCAAGGCGAATTTGAAATCTTCCAGTGCCGACAGGTGGCCGGCCTCGGTGAGTTTCATCAGGGCATGCAGCACAGAATCTTTGTTGTTGTCTGACTCCAGGCGCTTGGAAATTTGTTTGGGGTTGAAACGGTTTCTGGGGTTTTGTTTAAAAATCTTCAGTATTTCACGCTGAAGTTGTCCAACGGGAAGCTTTTTCCCCTTGGATTTCGTCTTTTTTCTGGTCATTTTAAATGGTCAAAAAGTTATGGTTAAGGTTCGGTGGAAAAATAAAATGGCAATTTTGTTTTTGAAGACCTCACCTGATAGCCGGGAAGGACTTGTTTGGTGTTCAGCTACAAAATGGTGAAGTTATTTTTTCAACGTTTCCAAAAATAAATTGATTTGAAGATTGTCAGGCGGGAACTTCTCAGGAAGGAACTGTCTGGAGCAAAAAATCTACCTTGAAACAACCCAACCTAATAAAAGTTCCCTTTCTAGAAATTTCAAGGGCCTGCCATCCTGCTTCGTGGCAAATCTAACGATTGTGAGAATCAACAAATGGGTTGGGGTATTGAAATTGACAAACTAATTGCCTTACTTTGCTAATTGATTCACAATCAGTTCCTTATTCAAACATTAAAAATCTTAGAGAAAATGATCAGGACTACGCTTTTACTATTGGCACTTTTTGTCCTCCCATCCACCCAATTTGGGCAGGCTATCTACCTGAAATTCGATCCAGCCTGTATGGATCGCCAGGAATATACAACGGGCTACAATACCGCTCCTTACGTTTCCTATATTCTCAATGCAGGGGAAAACAAGAAGGCAATTTTTGACGTTGGCCAAGAAAACGCCAAATGGGAAAAAGAACTCCCCGGCAAATTGATCTACTGCAACTCCCTTCCCATTGATAAAACACTGGTTCAGCAAATCAACGATGAAAAAATAAAGGTCTTCATGGTCAGGGAAAGCCCATCCTACTATAATGTGTCCCCTGTAGATAAAGCATCTTTTTATCAAATTTTCAGCAACGCCATTGAATTCCTGGCTTCTGACGCTGATTTCGTGCTTCGCACGGACAACCTCGTCACAGGGGTAAACCTCGCCCGGCCTGCTTCAAAAACGGAAGTTTACCTGGAGAGGACTCAGCCTATGCAATGTGCAAATGCCTATGTGCTGAACAAGAAGGATAATTTTAAAAGCGAAAGTTATAAACAGTATGTGCTGCTGCCGGAAGCTGGCATTGTTGAAAAAAGTTCCGTTACTGCAACGGGCACTTTCACTTCGCCTTCCGATGCCAATACACTCAAACTTGACAAGGTGAACGACCTTCCTTTCAAAGATTTGCTCACTAAAATATGTGACAAATTGCAAGCTACCTATTACGATGGCAGTACAGCAGTACCAACCGGCTACGAGGCTCCTGCCACCGCAGGCACAACAGGAACAGCCGCTGCAAGCGGGGGCGATCCCTGCGCACCGTCCACCGTTGATGGCCTTCATGTGGTTCAGAAAGGTGAAACGATGTACAGCATCTCAAAAAGGTATGGCGTAAACATTGAACAACTGCAACAATGGAATGGCCTGCAGAATGTGAACGTCATCAGCCTTTGTCAAAAGCTCTATGTAAAAGCCCCTTCCACTGTCAGCACCACTATTGACAACAGTACCGCAGACAAGGGTACTGCCCCGGCAGATGCAAAAGAGGGATATTGGATCACGGCACCCGAAATCCATGTTGTAAAACCCGCAGAAACAGTAGCGGGAATTGCATACACCTATGGCTATACCGAAGAAAGGTTCAGAAAAATGAACGGACTTGGACCCAACGAGGGATTGGTAGTTGGACAGCGGCTGCGCACTTCAGACTGTGTGTGTCCCACTTTAACATCCACAACAAGAGATCAGCCATTGCCCTATAATGCGGAAACTTCCAAAATCGAAACCCCTGCCAACAAGGAGGATGTTTATTACCGTCCCGTCAAAATCCATCAGGTAAAGCCCAGCGAAACCTTGTTCAGTATTGCCAAGCTCTACAATACCACCGTTGAGCGCATACAGGAACTGAACGGAATGAAAAAGGGCGACAACGTTACCCCTGAGCAACGGATCTATGTCCAATAATATACATACTCTGTCCTCAGGCAGGGAAACGTTTCGACACATTGGACTAAAAAAATCACAGCCAGTTTGAAGATTGGGGAGGCATTCCGAAAGTGAGTCTTTCAAAATGCCTCCCCGATAGTCCTCCTTAACGCCGCCAGCATCCGCCAAACCTATGGAACTCAGTCCTGATTACTGGAACAAACGCTACCTGGAAGGAAACACCCCTTGGGACATTGGCCAGGTATCCCCTCCGATAAAATCTTTCATTGATAAATTGAGCGACAAGCAATTGCGTATCCTTATCCCGGGCGCAGGGAAGGGCTATGAAGCCATTTACCTGCACCAGCAAGGTTTCACGAATGTCTTTGTGTGCGATTGGGCAGAAGAGGCATTTCAAACCCTAAAAACAAAAGCCCCGGACTTTCCCCTTCAACAACTAATCGTTGGCGACTTTTTCAAATTGACTGGTTACTTCGATCTTATTTTAGAACAAACTTTTTTTTGTGCCATTTCGCCGGTACTCAGGACAGCCTATGTCCAGCAATGCTGCCGCCTCTTGTCTTCCGGTGGCCAGGTGGCAGGCCTCCTTTTTGGCACCACCTTTCCGACACCAGGCCCGCCGTTCGGGGGCACAGTAGCAGAGTACGAACGATTATTTCAACCTTATTTTCACATCATTACCCTGGAGGTTTGTCAAAATTCTATTCCGCCCAGGTTGGGAAATGAACTCTTTTTTCATCTTGCCTTAGAAAATTGGCAAGAAAAGCAGAATAAAATACCGCAATAGTCACCATACGAGAAATTTTAACATAAATATTTGTACAACTTAATTGGGTAAAACTATATTTGCGCCCGTTGCCGGAAAATCGGCCAAAGTTTCAGTGTTGACAATAGCAGCCCACCATGTCCGAAATCGCCCCAGAATTAAATCAAAGGGACGAAACAATTACAATTTTTTCTTGCTGGATACCTATAGATTTTGTGGCCTTGATAATGGTCAGTGTGCAGTTTTTCATCAAACTGACCAAATGAGTTTATCATTCCTAAAACTTACTTAAGTGTACAAACTGAGTTCTGTCAAAAAATCTGTAGCCCGTTTTTTTAAAAACAAACGAAAAACCCTGGCGTCCATAGGTGCAGCATTGGGGTTGTTGGCTACCCTGTTTTATCCTTCAAACGAACAAAACCTGTACGTCGGGGCTACTATGATGCCGGCTGAAGAACTGGAGGAAGAACAAATTGGCTCCTTTCCCATCACTGTTCCTACCTATCAATATGGCCTCGTTGCAGATACTTTTCAGGTAAATGAAGGCAGCATTCAGCGCAACCAGACCCTGGGGTCTTTATTGGCCGCCAATTTTGTGGACTACCCAAGTATCGAAAGGGTGATTGCCAACTGCAAGGATAAGTTCGACATCAGCCGGGACTTCAAGTCTGGCAAAGGTTTTACGATGTTCAACGACCAAACGGATGGCCGGCCCTCCTATTTGGTGTTGGAACCCAATGTCTATGAATATGTGGTTTTTCACCTTCGTGGGGCGTGCGAAGTGGAAGTTGTTAAAAGACCTGTCGATTCCGTGCAGACCACTGCCAAAGGAAAAATCGTTTCATCCCTTTGGGAGGCACTGACAAGGCAGGGCGTCAGTTTTGAAGCTGCGGCAAAAATGGAAGATGCCCTTCAGTGGTCTGTTGATTTCAGCCATACACAGGAAGGGGATGAATTCAAATTGATTTACGATCAGCACTTTATTGAGGATAAAGCTATAGGATCTGGCGATTTGCACGCTGCTTACTACAAAAGAGATGGGAAAGAATATTTCTCATTTTGGTTCGACAATGGCGTTTACAAGGGTTATTATGATATTGATGGCAGGCCGGCCAAAAAAGGCTTTCTCAAATCTCCTGTCAAATTTACCCGTATTTCGTCCAATTACAATTTGAAAAGGTTCCACCCTATCCTTAAAAGTATCCGTCCGCACTTGGGTACGGACTATGCCGCTCCCTACGGCACCCCAATTTATGCCATCGGGGATGGCACCATCGAGGAGGCCGCATTTACAAGAGGGAATGGGCGCTATGTAAAAATCAAGCACGACAAAGTCTATCAGACACAATACCTCCACATGTCAAAATTCAGGAAAGGGATTCGGCGAGGCGTCCATGTAAATCAAGGCGATGTGATAGGATATGTTGGCAGCTCTGGGTTGGCCACTGGGCCACACGTTTGTTTCCGGTTTTGGAAAAATGGCAAGCAGGTCAACCACCTGAAAGAGAAATTGCCACAAGCCAAGCAGTTGCCGGCTGAGGCATTACAGGAGTTTTATATCCTCCGGGATAAATACCTGAACCTGCTCATGGAAGACGAGACACCTGCAGTCAAACCTACGGCAATTACTGGACCCATTGCGCCCTCTGCGCCATAACGTAGTAGATAACACCCTCCATAGAGAATAATATTTTACAAGACCATACAAGCAACAAACGAAACGAAAAGCATTATCAACAAACACCTGGCCTGGCAACCGAAATGGTTGCCGGGCCATTTTTTTACTGGCCAATCTCTTCCAGTATCCTGTCCACCTTTTTACTAACGGCATCGTCCGTTTCCAATTCAGGAGCATGGTGTGGCTTTTTTCGGGCGTCCAAAATCAAAGCACCCTTGCAGCCCCAATGCTTATTTTCAGTAAAAGATGCCACGCCGTGCATGTCGTGAGAGGGGTTGACCCGGGTGAAGGTGACCCATAAGAAATTGTTTAAGGAAGCCGCTGTGAAGGAGGCGTCGTCGGCGACCACTATCATAGGAAGGTGCCGCTCCAGGTACGGTTCAAATTTTTCGAGGTGGGATGACAGGTTTTTCAAATGTTCGCCATCGTTATCTTTGAGAAAGGCAGGCCCTTGAAGAATCAGTATCCCCGGCTGCGCTATCTGTGGGTTCCCAAAACCTGGCGGCAAAGAAAAGCCTGGGGGTAATTCGGCTTTCAATTCCCTGTTCTTTTCTCCACGGCAGGCCATCACCACTTTGCTGCCTTCGTTCCAGCCGCTGCCGGAGTAGTCAAGGGTATCAATAGTTGTTTTTGTGTAAAAATGTA
Source organism: Lewinellaceae bacterium (assembly GCA_020636005.1). Classification (GTDB taxonomy): domain Bacteria; phylum Bacteroidota; class Bacteroidia; order Chitinophagales; family Saprospiraceae; genus UBA6168. Next base: position 449,469 of record JACJYR010000003.1, on the reverse strand, counting down.
AGTCCCACCGCCAATCTATCCGTTCCAGGACGTGCCTGAAAAAACCGGCAATGTCATGTGCACTTAGTTTGGGATCGTCTCCGCCATCGGCAATAATTAGAAACTTGGAGAGGGTAGTCTGGCCTTTCCCCAGCAAATGGTTGGCCTGCGCCAAAATTTCCTCCGGCTTTTTTTCCCTGAAAGGCATGTAACGTTCGCTGCCAATTGCCAGCAGCAAAGGATGCACCCCAGCGGCATCTACCGCATGGATTTCCCTGATACCGGGGAATTCCTGTGTCGTCAACGGCTCTACCAATTGATGGATGAGCCATCCAAAATAGGAGTCCTCCTGCGGGGGGCGCCCAACCACGGTAAAATGCCAGATTGGATTTTTGCGGTGATAGACCGCATCCACTTCCATGACCGGAAAATCGTGTTGAAGGGAATAATAGCCCAGGTGGTCGCCGAAAGGGCCTTCGGGCTTCTTCCTGTCCTTCCTAATCGTCCCCGTGATGACGAAATCGGCATCTGCCGAAAGCACATGGCCATTTTTCCAAAGGTACCGGAACCTGCGCCCGCCCAACATCCCTGCAAAAGTCAGTTCTGTCAATCCCTCCGGCATGGGCATTATGGCGGAAAAAGCATGGGATGGCAGTCCACCTACAAAAATGGAGCAACGGAAAGGTTCATCGCTTTGATTATACGCTGTATGGTGCACACCAATGCCTCTGTGAAGTTGATAGTGCATCCCAATCTCCTGGTTTTGAAGATAGTCATTGCCGGAGAGTTGTATCCGGTACATGCCAAGGTTGGAATGCATGATATTTTTGTCGCCGGGCGGGAGGGTCAACACTTGTGGCAGGGTGATGAAGGCACCCCCATCCATCTTCCAGGACCTGATCTGGGGCAGTTTATCAATGGTCGTTTTTCCATAAAGGATGGGGGCATTCCAGCTTTTCATGGGCAAGGCTGTGAGGGCCGTAAAAGGTGCGCTAAGGTATTGGACTGGTTGGCGCATCAGCTTTGCCGGGTCTGCTTTTAATTCTATGACCTTCCTCACTTTGTCCAGTGTATGCCTGAACACAAAGGCCGTTCTTTCTTTTGTCCCGTACAAGTTTGATAAGGCTGGGAACGGACTGCCCTCAACCTTCTCAAACAAGAGGGCCGGCCCTCCGCTGTCAAAAACCCGCCGATGGATTTCCGCTATTTCAAGATTTGGATCAACTGGTATTTTGATCCGCTTCAGCATTCCGTTTTGCTCGAGATCCAAAACACACGCTGCCAGGCTTTTGTAGGACATAGGTACAGTTTTATTGGATAGGTAGGAAAGCCCAAACTTACAAAAGTGAATTTGGTTCAATCTTAAATGTTGTTGCCTAAAAGGGTTTCAATTCGTGACCAGATGTTCATATATAAAAAATATTTCAATTTGGCAGCATTTTTGAACCTCTCCTTACCGAATCCACTCACCTGAAAGCAGTCTATTCAAAAAATATCCTCATAGGCCAATTTTCAACTTTGGCAATTCTCTCAACATACTTTTTCTCGCTTCTCACAATGGAAAACTGTGCAGCCTCAACGTGATTGATGTTTTATCATGTAGCAGGCTTTAGGCAGGAAGGTCTGTTGTGTATTACAACCCCTTTATTACCAAGAGTTTATAGACTTAACCCATTTTATCTATCAAAATAATATCCCATGCGATTCCCCCTCCTTTGTCTTTCTCTTTTCTCAAAGAAAAAACTAAATCCTTTTCATGTAGCTGTAAAACTCGGATTGCTTGGCTGCATGACGTTGACCAGCCATTTTGCCTCAGCAGAAGGTTCTAAAAACTTCATCGATTATCCAGGGTACCGGATGTTCCTCGATACAAGGGATTCCCAGCAGATGAAAGTATATGCCGCAGAAGGCGAATTCATTAACATTGGCTCCAGCCACCTGGGCATACACAACGGTTTTATCAGCGTCTTCAACCCAGACGGGGTGTTGGTGCAAACTTTCAATGGGTCCAACGGTATTGGTGTCATTTACAACAGGGCCCAAGAAATAAAAGGGCCAATTGGCGGCCCGGTAGGCGATACGTTGGGATATACACCAGGTGTCATCCAGGTACCCCAAGGCCAGGGGGGCATTTGGACGGTTTATTTCGGTTTTCCGCTATACTCGCCGGCAGATTTTCCAAATATTTTGAACGCAGCCAACTGGACCCGTAGTGCTAACCAGCCCAACATCCCAAGGGTAGTACTGGCATGGGACATCACCGTTTCCCAAAACCAGCCTGGCGATCAAGGCGGGCTGCTCAAATCAGGCCGGGTTTATACCAATGAGTACATCACCGTCATTAATGACAACGGCTACAATACATCCCCCATTTTTCATATCCTTACCAAAGGAGGTTTTATTTTTGAGGTGAAATTCCATGATGCGGACCCCTTCCGCTTCCCCATATCTTCCAACTCAAGCGGCCTGGTGTACAGCAACCTGCAACCCACCTACACCTCCCAGCCCAAAAACATGGTCAACAGATCGTTGAACCCTGCCTCATGGGTGCCAGATATGTACTATCTGTACGAACCACAAGCTCAGGATTATGACAACGGTGCCATTATCAACAACAAGATTTTCTTTTCATTTCCGGACACCCTGATGCCCTTTGAAGCAAAAACAACAGATGTGTTCAGGCACAACACCCATTTCACCTGGCTTTATAAAAAACCCGCCGACCTTTCCGTAGCTGTAACCGATTTTAAACTTATCTCACTTAGCTCAAACGGGGATCCCTGCGATCCCGGCACTTATCAGGTCGGCGTGGGGGCGTTTATTGGTTTCAATGCCTCCATCGGCGGAACGGCGACCCTCAAATTGGATATCAACAACAATAACCAATTTGACGATCCGGTGGACAGGCAGTTGTTCCAGCAAATCGATCAGGGCAGCAATTCTATTTTTTGGGATGGGAAAGATGGTTTGGGAAATACAGTCTCAGTCAACCAAAGCTTTTACCTCAACTACCTGTTGACAGTCAGGGGAGGTGAAACGCACATTTTGCTAACGGACGTAGAGAACAATTCAGGTGGCGTGACCTTCAACCTGCACCCAAGCATTCCTTCTCCCAATCCCAACGTATTTTTCTATGACCATACGCCCATTGGCGGCCCTGTCAGTGGAAACGGGACTCCAGGCCACGCACAGGCCACCACTGTTCCTTTCACCTACCAGAATGGTTTTGGCAATGACCTGATTCTGGATTACTGGACCTATTTTGAGTTCAATGGCTCCGGGGTCGGTGAGTTTGTTATCGTTGTGACAGAAGACTGCACGGGCGGCGAAGACCACGACATGGATGGCATCCCCGACATCGTTGACATTGATGACGACAACGATGGCGTTCCCGACAAAAAGGAATTTTGCAACCCGGACGGCGGTTTTGGCTGCCTGCCAGGCGGCCTCGACCCCAGCCACGACGAAGATACGGATGGCGTATTGAATTTCCGGGATGCTAACGACCCGATGGTCAACAACCCCTGTACCGATGTGGATGGCGATGGCATCTGCGATAAAATTGAATCCATTTATGATACGGACAGGGACGGTGTCCCCGACCATTTGGATTTGGACAGCGACAATGACGGTATCACGGACTTAGTGGAAGCTGGCCACCATCAGCCCGACGCTGACGGGAATGGTGTCATTGACGGGCCACCGATTGATTTTGGCCAAAATGGGTTGTTCAATGCCATTGCCTCCGACCCCGACGACCTCAATGCCGTTGAAACTTACACTCGTTGGGACAAAGATGTGGACGGCGTTCCCGACCACGACGACCTGGACAGCGACAACGACGGCATCCACGACGTTGCCGAAGCTGGATATTTGCATTTCGATGCGGACAACAACGGCAGGATTGACGACATCAATGGAACACTTACCTCCGTCGGTATCAACGGCCTGGTTGTTCAAATCAACCCTATCATTACCAACCTACCCATTCCCCTACCAAAAGATACTGACGGGGACGGGGTGGCTGATTGGCACGACCTCGATTCCGACAACGATCTTATCAACGATGTGGAAGAAGCAGGCAACGCCGACCCTGATAATGATGCTATTATCGGAACAGGTATCCCTGCTGTGAATACCGACGGAAAAGCCACCGGCACGGCTTCCAACGCCCCAGATACAGACAATGATACCGTTCCGGATTTTCTCGATTTGGACAGCGACAACGACGGCATCAATGATGTGCGGGAAGCCAACGGCAACGACCCCGACAACGACGGTTGGCCGGGAATCGGTGCGCCTGCTGTTGATTTGGATGGGTTGCCTGCCAGCGACAATACAGGTACGCAGCTCTCCACTACCTCCCAACCGCAGGATACCGACAATGACAACGTCAGGGACTACCGTGACCTGGATTCCGACAACGATGGCATCAACGATGTGGCAGAAACCAATAAATCAGATGCCGACAATGATGGAAGGATCGGCACCGGCATCCCTGCTGTTAACTCCTTTGGCCAGGCATCTCTCTCTGCCCCCACTTCCCAGCCTACTGATACAGATGGGGACGGAATACCCGATTTCCGCCAATTGGAAAGCGATGGCGATGGCATCAACGACGTGACAGAAGCCAACAAACCCGACCCGGATTTTGATGGAATCATTGGTACTGGTACGCCGGTTGTCAACGCTAATGGCCAGGCAACTGGCTATTTAACCACTTCAATACCCACCGATACGGATGGCAACGGCCTGGCTGATTTCCAACAACTCGACAGTGACAACGATGGCATATTTGATGTCGAGGAATGCCCCATTGCCACTCCATGCAGGGATTGGGACAATGATGGCATCTGGGACTTCCAGGATCCCGACCGGGATGGCGATGGCATCTCCGATAGTTATGAATGCGAGACGGGAATGCCCTGCCCGGATACGGACGGAGACGGTCTCTTTGACGTGGACGATGACGATACGGACGGCGATGGGCTTTACGATGAGGATGAGTGCCCCAATGGCGAGCCTTGCCCCGATCCAAACGGAAACGGTATCCCCGAATGGCGGGAATACTATTGTGCCCCTGGCACAGCTTTACCCCAAGTTGTTGCCGTAAACGGAGCAGGCAGTTTTTGCGAAGGCATGTCCACTGTACTGACCGCCTCCAATGTGGTAGATATTGACGGGGATGTGGTAAATTATACCTGGGTGGGGCCGAATGGTTTTAGCTTTACTGGGGTAGCACCGGAAGCAGGCCCTTTCACTGTTGCGCTTCCCAGCCTGACGCAGGTTAATGAGGGGGAATATACCCTATACCTTACAACTGCATCTGGCTGCCCTGGTGATCCTGTCTCGGTTGATGTTACTGTGGATAATGTGCCTCTAACCCCCGCACTCGCCGTAACAGAAGACCACCTCTGCCCAGGTGAAACCCTGGAATTGAACAGCACCATTTATTCCGGCAACAACATTACCTATCTCTGGTTTTTCAACAATGGCAGCAGCACTTCGTTGGTTGGCACCACTGACATTCCTACGCTTTTCATTCCCAATATAAACCTGGATAACACAGGTGTTTACACGGTGCAGGTTTCTGCCGGGGCATGTTCTTCGCTGCAGTCCAACGCACAGGATGTAACGGTGGACAACATTTTAGGCCAAACACCGACCCTGACGGCCAATAACACGGTGCTGTGTGATGGCCAATCCATCGAACTGAACAGCAGTATATTCAACGGGAACAATGTGCTGTATTCCTGGTGGTTCAACAACGGAAGTGGCCCTGTTTTCCTGGAAACCACCAACCTGCCAACCTATTTTATCCAAAATGCCAATGCCACAAACAGCGGCATCTATACGGTCACGGTCAGTGTCAACAATTGTGTCTCCCAATATTCCAATGCACAGGATATTACCGTGGTCAGCGACCTTGGCGGCCTGGCCCCTACCATTACCGCCAGCCAGGACGTTGTCTGCGAGGGTCAAACCATACAGTTGAACAGCACGATGATTCCGGGCACTAACCTTGCGTACAATTGGTATTTCAATGATGGTTCCAGCAATGTATTGATCGGCACCACGAGCAACCCCAGTTATTTTATCCAAAATGCTACGGCGGCCAACAGTGGCATTTATTCCGTAACTGCATTTAACGGAAACTGCCTGACCCAGTTTTCCAACAGCCAACCGGTGCTGGTAAACAACGACCTTTCCGATGTCGTCCCGGCGTTGAGCATCAACCAGGATGTGCTGTGCGATGGCCAAACCCTTGAATTAAACAGCACTATCGTTTCGGGCGGAAATATCACCTATCAGTGGTGGTTCAATGATGGGAGCGGCATTGTTTCATTGGGAACTACCTACATTCCTACTTTTTATATCAACGGTGTAACCCCGGCCAACTCGGGCATCTACACAGTGACCGTGGCGATGGGCCTGTGCGAGAGCCAGCCATCCAATGCGCAGGATGTGCTCATAGCTGACGACTTCTCTACCCTGACACCTGCCCTGTCCGTCAACCAGGACTACCTTTGCGACGGGCAGACGATTGAATTGAACAGCACTATTTTCAGTGGCGGCCCAGTTACATACAATTGGTGGTTTGACAACGGCAACGGCCCTGTTTTGCTCGGCAACACGAACATCCCGACCTTTTTTATTCCAAATGCCAATACTTCCAATACAGGCATCTACCTCGTGACGGCGAGCATCGGCAGCTGCACCAGTCAATTCTCCAACGCACAGGATGTGGTGATAACGCAGGATTTGACAGGTTTCACGCCCGCACTTATCGTGGTGGACGACGTCCTTTGTCCAGGCGAAACGCTGGAACTGAACAGTTCGGTCGTGACGGGGACCAACGTGGTGTACAACTGGTGGTTCAACGATGGCAGCGGCCTGGAATCCATCGGAACTACAACAGTCCCGACTTTTTTCATCAATGACGTGGGCGATGCGAACGCTGGGGTTTATTCCGTGACCTTTAGCGTTGGCAACTGCACCTCCCAATTTTCCAACGAACAAAATGTGACGATCAACGATGCGCTTGGCCAGGCCCCTACCCTTTCTATGAACCAATCGGTCATTTGCGAAGGCGGTACGCTGGAACTCAACAGCTCTATTTACCCTGGCACCAATGTCACTTATCAGTGGTGGTTCGACGATGGCACTGGCCCGGTTGCCCTGGCCAACACCAATATCCCCACTTATTTCATTGCCAACGCTGCTGAAAACAACTCAGGCATCTACACCGTCACCGTGCAAACGGGTGGTTGTGTTTCCCAATTTTCCAATGCACAAAATGCCGTGGTACAGCCTGCCCCCAGCCTTACGGCTACCAACTCGACCGATGCCGGGGCTGTTGCCTGTGCGGGCGATTTGGTACAGTTCAACCTGCCAACTATCGTAGGGGCCAGCTATCAATGGCTGGGGCCGGCCGGCTTCACTTCCACGTTGCCCAGCCCTGCTATCGAATCTGTCCAGCCCGCCAACGCTGGTGAATATTATGCCCTTGTCACCACACAGGGCTGCACATTTACCTCCTCCCTCACCTCGGTTTTTGTTTATGAAAACGTGAGGGCAGAAAACGACAGCTTCGAGTTGCAAAAAAATGAAAACCTGGAAACGGTGGACTTGGTGGCCAATGATTTCCTGGGCAATGTGCTCGATTGGAACATCCGCATTTTGACCAACCCACAACATGGCACCATCACCAACAAGGACGGATTCATTACCTATATTCCGCAGCCGGGCTATACGGGGCTGGATGGGTTTACTTATGAAATATGCAACAAGGACTGCCCCGGCCTTTGTAGCGAAGCCAACGTAAGTATCCGCATCAGGGGGGAAAAAGAAATCGAAGACTGTTTTGTCCCCAATATCATTACACCCAACGGCGACGGTACGAACGATGCCTTTTTTGTAAACTGCCTGGAAGATCAATTCCCAAATAACAGCATTAAAATTTTCAACCGTTGGGGTGACTTGGTCTATCAGTCCGAACCCTACAAAAATGACTGGAAAGGTACTTACAAAGGCGACCCGCTGCCCCCCGGCACTTATTTCTACATCCTCCAACTGGATGTAAAGGTGAACGAACTGCTCCAGGGATATTTCACCATTACCCGATAGGTAGTAGTTTGAAATGGTTTGATTTAGGAGACTATTCAGAGAAGTGTGTTTTTTCAAAAACACACTCTCACAATCAATCACTTGTGAGAAAATGACACAGTTTTTTGAACAATCTCTTATTTAGTTAAAAAATGGTTTGACTTTGTTGTCAACTGTTGCAAATAGCTGAAAACCAATAATTTACTGACGTGAATGTTCGAATTAAAAGAGCTCGCATTGAGTCGAAGAATTTAGCCTACCTACTAAACTGAGAATTTGGCGTTGGGAAATTATCAGATGATGAAGTTCTCCATGCCGAATGCTGAAAAATATCATTTGCATGAAAAAGCTTTTCAACCTATTTCTATTTTCTGGTTTGGCTTTGGGATGTTTTGCGCAGAGCGATTACCTGTACTCCCATTTTATGTTCAACAAACTAGCTTTTAATCCCGGCTACACAGGCAGCAAAGGTTCCTTCGACGTGTCGGCTTTTTACCGCCGGCAGTGGTCGGGCATAGATGGCGCTCCCCGAACCATCAACCTCAACGCCCATACGCCATTTGCGGGTGGCAAGAATGCCATTGGCCTTTCCGTCAGTGCAGATGAGATTGGCGATGTCAAAACGAACAGTTTTGACCTTTTCTATGCCTATCAAATCAAGTTGAACGAGAAAAACAAGCTGAGCATTGGCCTACAGGGCCGCATAGAACAGGCACGCTTGAATTGGTCTAATGCCAGTGCCGTGGATAGGGACGACGTTGCCATCCCTACTGCCAACGAAACCAATTACGCGCCCAACTTTGGCGTAGGTGCTTATTATTTCAGTGGAAAATACTACGTGGGACTGTCCGTGCCAAGACTGTTGAAAAATCCTTTGTACCTCAGCAACGACAACACCGGCACTTCGAGGGAAGGTTTACTGACCTATTACCTGATGGCGGGCGGGCAATTGAAACTGGCCCGGCAGATAAAGCTGATGCCCGCTATGTTGTTGAGCTACAACACCAATGCCCCTGTGGACGTGGATCTGAATGCCAACCTACTATTCCTCGATGCTTTTTGGATTGGTGCCAATTACCGCCTTGCCGATTCGTTCGACGGGTTGGTCGGCTACGAGTTCAAAAACGGGATGCGGCTCGGCATGGCTATGGACTTCACGCTATCCAAGCTTCGCAAGTTTACCTACGGAAGCTACGAAATCATGCTCGGTTACACTTTCAAGTGCAAGGATTGCGAGGTCCACCACTTGAGGTATTTCTGAAGTTGACAAATTAAAGTTTGACCCAAACTAAAATAAATATGAATAGCAAGTTTTCACCAATAGCCCTATTATTCCTGGCAACAGGGTGGTTGAACGGGCAGAACGCAATGTTTTCCGGCAACAACAATACCCCCATTTCGGGTTACGAGGTAACCAACCTGGAAGCCATCAATTCAGACCAGTTGGACTACTGTGCCATGCCGCTTGGCAACAAAGTCATTTTTACCTCTACCCGCAACAACGACAAGCTGTTCCATTGCGATAAGGATCTGGCCAAAGGCCATTATTCCGATTTATGGGTGGCCAAAAAAGATGGTGCCGGCGAGCTCATGGATCCCACCATGCTGGAAGGCGAGGTGAATGGCAAGTACCACGACGGCGCATGCACTTTTACTCCGGATGGCACTACCATGATCTTTTCCAGGAATAATAAAAAGGGCGTTAATGCCAAAGGATCCATTGACCTGAAACTGTACCAGTCGAAATACAAAAACGGCGCATGGGTGGACATTACTGAATTGCCCTACAACAGCGACGATTATTGCACATGCCACCCTGCCCTCAACCCCACGGGCAACTGGCTCTTTTTTGCATCCAACCGCCCCGGTGGTTATGGTGGTATGGACATTTATGTGGCTGAAAAAAAAGGCGAAAATTGGGGTGCCCCCATCAACTTGGGCCCGGAAGTAAATTCAGCGGGCAATGAGCTGTTCCCCTTCGTTTCGGCAGAGGGGTATCTGTATTTTTCTTCCGATGGGTTCCCTGGTCTGGGCGGCCTGGATATTTTTTCCATCAAAATACATGGCGGCAGCGAGCCGGAAGGAAGAACCAGGCTGGACGTGCCTATCAATTCATCCTACGACGATTTTGCTTTTACGAGCAACCCCAATGGAACGGCGGGCTACCTGACCTCCAACCGTCCCGGCGGTAAAGGACTGGACGACCTTTATTCCTGGAAATTCACCGGCCTGAAACCCGTCATCGCCACCATTTGTGTAGTGGATAAAAGCACCAACGAACGGATCGGCGATGCAGATCTGACCATCGAACCAATCGGGGAAAACCTTTCCCAAAATGCTGCTTTCAATGGCCCCAACGGTTATACCTTCCTTCAAATGCAGGCTACCACCGTAATGGGCAAGGAGTACCTCGTCCTGGTACCCTACCAAAACAGCATGACCGAGGCCAGCAACAAGCTGGGCAACAGCTGCAACGTGAAATATGCCGTGCTGCCTGGCACCAAATACCGGGTGACTGCCTCCAAAAATGGCTACCAGACTTCCACAAAAATTGTTTCAGCGGAAGAAATGACGGCCCAGGCGGAATGGCTGTTGGCGGTCGAACCCAACCGTGGGCCTATTGCCATCAATGGAAAGGTAAAGGATAAAAACAATGGCTCGCCCATCCCCCTGGCTGACGTGAAAGTGAAAAACTCCTGCAACAACCAGGAGATCGCCTACACGGCCAACAACAGCGGCGATTTTACCTTTATGATGGAATGTGGGTGCGACTACGAAATTGTGGCTTCCAAAGGTGAATACCATTACGATGTCGAGACCCTCAGTTCCACGAACATCCCCTGCGAAAAGAACGACGTGACCGTGCTGCTCTACCTGGAAAGGGAGTTCGTCCCGTCTTTGCCCAAGGCCAATTACGAAGTGGGCAAGGTGATTAAACTGGAAGACGTCTATTACGATTACAACCAGTTTTTGATCCGCTCCGATGCCGCCTCCGAACTGGACAAAGTGGTAAACCTGCTGAAGGAATACCCCAGCATGGAAATCGAGCTTAGCTCCCATACGGATGCACGGGGTTCGGACTCCTACAATAAATGGCTCTCGCAAAAAAGGGCGGAGAAGGCAGTGGAATATATTATCAGCAAAGGCATCGCCCGGAACCGGCTGAGGGCTGCCGGATATGGGGAAACCAGGTTGGTCAACCATTGCGGCAACAATGTAGAATGCGATGAATACGAACACCAGCAAAACCGCCGGACGGAGATCAAAGTGACAAAGCTGGATGAGAAAAACGTGAAGGTGGTCGAGTGAGAATAGGATGAACTATGAACAGGAAGCATGTTCATAGTTCATCGTTCTTCAACAGCCATTTTGGAATGGAAAAGCGCTGGCCATGTGCCAGCTTTAAGGCTTCGGATCGGGCGATAAAATTTTCTTTCCCATAGTCATTCACATATTGGATCACGCCGCCCTTGAACGCCGGGAAGCCCCAGCCGAAAACACTGCCGAGATTTGCTTCGGGTATGGTGTTGATAACGCCTTCCTGCAGGCACCAAATGGCTTCCAAAACCTGGGCAAACAGGTAGCGTTCCATGATTTCATGGGTGGGCAGGTGGTTGCCATTGGCAGGAAAATATTCACCCAAACCCTCCCAAATTATTTTCCCATTCTCAGGATAATCATAAAACCCAGCCTTTTTACCAGCGCCAGGACGCTCCAGTTCTCCCAACATTTTTGTCAAAACGTTTACTGCCGGGTGCTGGATATACCTTGTGCCATAGTGGTCAGCTGCCTGCTTTTCATACCGCAACACCAGTTCCAGGGAAAGCTCGTCGGCCAGGGCCAGCGGGCCTTTGGGCATACCGCATTGCAGGCCCAAATTTTCTATCAAAGCCGGTGATATGCCTTCCTGCAACATCGTGATACCCTCCAGGATATAGGTATTTTGTACCCTGGCCACGTAGAACCCCCAATCGTCTTTTACGACAATGGGCGTTTTTCCAATAGATTTTACAAAATCAAAAGCCTTTGCAACGGTTTCCTCCGAGGTGTTTTTTCCACGAACGATTTCTACCAGGGGCACTTTTTCTACCGGGCGGAAAAAATGTAGCCCGACAAACTGCGCCGGGTTGCCGGATTTTTCGGCCAGGCGGGTGATGGGGATGGAAATGGTATTGCTGGCCAGAAAGGCAAATTCATCCAGGTGTGCCTCCGTTTCTGTGATGACTTTTTTCTTGAGGTTTGTGTTTTCAAAAACCGATTCGATGACCAAATCGCATTGGCTAAAGTCTTCGGCCTTTTCCGTAGTTCTGATCTTTTTGATGGCCGCCTCTTTGCCATCTTTGTCAAAATCGCCCGTGCCGATATAGTGGTCGAGGGCCTGCCCCACCCGCTCCTTCCCTTGCTCCGCAATCATACTGGAAACATCCTTCAGCGTCACCTCCATGCCATTGCTGAGACAGGCGGCAGCTATTCCGGTGCCCATCATACCCGCCCCAACGACGCCGACTTTTTTTGCCCGGAACTTCCCGAAACCCCTCGGGCGGCTGATGCCCTGGTCAATTTCATTTTGGTTGAACCACAGGGCCTGGATCATATTTTTTGCCTCCCTGCTGAGCAACAGCGAAGTATAGTACCTGCTTTCAATTCGGGTTGCCGTTTCAAAATCAACCCGGCTGCCTTCATTTAAGGTGTTCAGAATGGCCAGCGGTGCAGGAAAATGATTATACCACTTAGCGGCGACCCTTGCGGCGAGCTGGGAGATGATTCTGGCAGTGCAGGGGTCTTTGGCAGTGCCGCCGGGAATGGTGGCCTGGGCATCGTCCCAGGGGCGGCGTGCTTCCTTTGTTTGAAGGAGCCATTGTTTGGCCAGGCTTATCAATTCATGTTCGTCGTGGGCAAGCGCGTCTGCCAGGCCGGCCCTCAACGCATCGCCAGGTGTCCAAATCCTGCCACCCGTGAGGATGTCGAAGGCTTTTTCAATGCCCAGGAGCCACATGAGCCGGATGACGCCGCCGTTGCCCGGCATCAGCCCAAAATTTACCTCTGGCAGCCCAATCCGCACATCCATTTTATCCAGGACGATGCGGCGGTGGCAAGCCAGGGCCAACTCAAAACCCGTCCCAAATGCGGAGCCGTTGATGGCTGCCACTACGGGTACGCCGGGCCGTTCCAGATCCCGGAAAAAGGCTTTTAGTTTTTGCGAAAAGTCGAATACCTTCCTGGGGTCGTTGGATTTGGATAAATATTCCAAATCGCCCCCCGCCAGAAAGGTCTTTTTGGCCGAGGTAATGATGACGCCTTTTAGCCTGCCAAGGCTTTTTTCCTTTTTTAGATGCTCGATGACCGGCACAAAAGCATCCACGATTTCATGGTTGAGGATGTTGAGTGGCCTGCCCTTCATGTCAAGGGTAATGATGGCGATTTGGTCTGTGTCTTTGGTATAGCGGATCATAAAGGATGAAGAAGAAGTTGATCAATGATGCGACGAATGGGTTAAAATAATTGCCACATTTTCAGTTGTTTGAAAAACGAAATCATGGTGATTTTATCAATCGCCATGATTTAACTTCTTTAAAATCAACGAGCTTTAAAATTGAACCCGCTATTCGCATCAATGGGAAAAAGATTGGCACTACCTCCTTCCAGCGCCAAAAAAGTGCATTCGCTTGCTACAGGAAGTACGGGCAAAATGACCGATGCCAAAGTTGAATTCTACGAGGAACTGGGCAAAGATCGGGTGGGTTGTTTCTGTTTTTTCATACACTTTTCTGGCTGGGTACCAGTCCTTGCGCCCTTGCTCATTGACAAAATCCATAAATCCATAATTGAGCCGGACGCCCAGCCCAACGGAAAATGTTTCGGCCCCGCCGATGTAACCGCCAAAGCCAAAGGCACCTGCAAGGTACCCGTTTTCATAATTGGTGGCCGGCTCTACTATTTTATCACCGTTGTCATTTTGTTCGACGGATTGGATGAAGGAATACATGGGGCCAATTTCCACATAGATCCTGTTGGTGATGTACCGGTACAGCAAATAGGCATCCACGCTCCTCCATTTAATCTCGTTGGCCAGGTCGGTGCTCGAACCAGCTTCCTGGTAGTTGAAGTCCTGACCTGAGAAGTTGTATAGCCCTTCCAGGGAAAGCCCGTGCCAGGGGCCGAAATTGACGGCAAACTTGGCACCCAAGCCGTACATGGGTGTGAATTTGTAGCGGTAGTCCGGGTCGTCCACGATATTTTTGTTGTACAAAAAGGAGGTGCCTGCACCGCCCTTCAGCGCTGCTTCGAGCCAGATTTCCTGGGCGGAAAGTGTAAGAATGAATGTTACTGCAGAAAACAGGGTGAGAAAAAGTCTTTTCATGTTTGTCGTGTTGTTATGGTGGCATCCATTTGCCCAAGGCAAAGGAAGAATAAATTTCAACACAACATGCGTGATACCGCCGTGAAGGTAGGTTATTAGGAGAAAAAGATGAAAAAAAGTCTGGGTAAATGGATTACTCTATGGCACACTTGCCAGCCCACAAAAACACGCCAATCCAGGCCAGGCCCTTGAGGAGGAAAAATAGGAACCCTGCGACCCCGACCCTTTTGAGCCACAGTTTTAATTTGCTGTCATCCATGTCAGGCGATTGTTGTTGGTTCATACTTGAAAAACTCCGACATTAAACCGTTCAATTGGCGCATGGTTCGCCATTTCTATGCCTTTTGAGATCCATTTTCTCGTCTCAGTTGGATCAATGATAGCGTCCACCCAAAGCCTGGCCGCTGCGTAATAGGGGGTTGTTTGGCGGTCGTAGCGGTTTTGGATGGCCTGCAGCAGTTTCTTTTCTTCTTCTTTGGTGATTTCCTGCCCCTTTTCCTTGAGGGAGGCTACCTGGATCTGGAGCAACACTTTGGCGGCTTGCGCCCCGCCCATCACGGCTATTTTGGCGGTCGGCCAGGCTACGATGAGGCGTGGGTCATAAGCCTTTCCGCACATGGCGTAGTTGCCGGCCCCATAGGAATTGCCCATGACGATAGAGAACTTCGGCACCGTGGAGTTGGCTACGGCATTGACCATTTTCGCACCGTCCTTGATGATGCCGCCGTGTTCGGAGCGGCTGCCTACCATAAAACCCGTTACATCGTGCAAAAAAACCAGGGGTATTTTTTTCTGGTTGCAGTTCATGATGAAACGGGCCGCCTTGTCCGCAGAATCGGAATAGATGACGCCTCCAAACTGCATTTCGCCAGATGCGGACTTGACGACCTTTCGGTTGTTGGCGACAATGCCGACCGACCAACCGTCAATCCTTGCATAGGCACATAAAATGGTCTTGCCATAGTCCTTTTTATAGTAGGTCAATTTTGAATCGTCCACCAAAATTTTCAGCACTTCCTCCATGTCGTAGGGCCTGCTCATGTCGTGGGGTATAACGCCGTACAGTTCGGTTTGGTCAAGTTTGGGCGGGGTGGGTGCCGTGCGGTCAAAACCGGCATTTTCCAACGACCCTATTTTATCCATCAGTTCCCGGATAGTGTCCAGGCATTCTTCGTCGTTTTTGACTTTGTAGTCGCAGATACCGGATATTTCTGTTTGGGTCTTTGCACCGCCCAGTGTTTCCTGATCAATGTCCTCTCCGATGGCGGCTTTTACCAGATAAGGCCCTGCCAGGAAGATGCTGCCGCTGCCTTCCACGATCAATGCTTCGTCGGACATGATGGGCAAGTAGGCGCCCCCTGCTACACAGCTCCCCATGATGGCCGCTATTTGTGGCACCCCTGCCGCCGACATCCTGGCGTTGTTCCTGAAAATCCGCCCAAAGTGTTCCTTGTCCGGGAAAATTTCATCCTGCATGGGCAGGAAAACCCCGGCGCTGTCCACCAGGTAGATAATGGGAATGCGGTTCTCGGTGGCAATTTCCTGCGCCCGGAGGTTTTTCTTACCGGTGATGGGAAACCAGGCACCGGCTTTGACGGTAGCATCATTCGCCACAATGACACAGAGCCGTTTTGAAACGTAGCCAAGGCCCACAATAACCCCGGCTGCAGGGCAGCCACCATGCTCCTCGTACATTTCAAAACCCGCAAATGCTCCCAGTTCCAACCATTCCGAGCCTTTGTCAACAAGGTAGTTGATCCTTTCCCGGGCAGTCATTTTGCCTCTGGCATGGAGTTTTTCAATTTTCTTGGTGCCTCCCCCCAACCGGATTTTTATCAACCGGTGCTTCATCCGGGAGATGAGGAGTTTCATCGAGTCTTCGTTTTTGTTTTTTTCAATATCCATGTAGTGGCAGTTGGTATCTGTTGGAAGAAATGGGCCGCTGACCGGGGGCCAACGACCTGCTTTATTGAGCGGTTGTAAAGAAAGGAAAAAGACCCGGCGCTTTCCAAAAGCTGCCGGGTCTTTTTTTATTTTGAAGGATTCATAGCAAGATGATCCAATAAATTGGAGGCGGTTGTTTTACCTGACTTCAAAGGTGTAATAGTATTCGCCGGGATAGTTTTCGTAGAAGCCCTCCAGGTATATTTCCTTTCCCCGTTTTTTCTTCAGTTCATTGATCACCTCCTGTACCGAGGAAACCCGTACTTCCCCAACTTTGGTAATGATGTAACCGGGGTCCATCTCAGTTTTTTCGATAATGCTCCCAACATCAATATTTTCGACATAAACGCCAGATACCCGTAGCCGCCTTTTTTCATCGGTGGTCAAATCCCGGATCTCGAATCCGTGCCGGCTGAGTATGTCCTGGTCAAGCCCTTTTGTACGCACACTGGTTGCCTGGTTTTTGTCTTTCAAAATGACGGTGGATTTGTAGTGTTTGCCGTTTCGGATGTATTCCACATCAAGTGCCGAGCCGGGGTGAAGCCTGCCGACTTGTTCCTGGAGTTCTGGTATAGTCTTGATTTTCAGGTTATTGATACCAACAATAACATCCCCTCCCTTCAAGCCTGCATCTTCGGCACCCCCGCCGGGGGTCACGTAACTGATATAAACGCCATCTACGGAAGGCAGCCCAAGTTCTTTGGCATTTTGCCCGTTTACAGGGCCGATGCGGATACCCAATAGGCCCCTTTGCACTTCGCCGTAAAGTTTTAAGTCCGATATGACCTTTTGGACCAAAGTAGCAGGGATGGCAAACGAGTAGCCTTCGTATTTGCCGGATCGGGTGATGATGGCGGTATTGATGCCGATAAGTTCTCCATTCGTATTCACCAAAGCCCCGCCGCTGTTGCCCGGGTTGACGGCTGCATCGGTCTGGATGAACGATTCGATGGTGTAGTCGCCCTCCAGTATGTCTATGCTCCTGCCCTTCGCACTGACGATACCGGCCGTCACGGTAGATTCAAGGTTGAAGGGGTTGCCAACGGCCAGCACCCACTCGCCGACACGCAAGGAATCGGAATTGCCAAACATGAGGAATGGAAGGTTTTCATCTTTTATTTTGAGCAATGCTAAATCGGTGGAAGGGTCGGTAGCAATCAGTTTTGCCTCGTATTCTCGGTGATCGTTGAGGGAAACCTCGTACCGGCTGCCATCTTCAATGACGTGGTTGTTGGTGACGATGTACCCATCCGGCGAAATGATGACGCCCGAACCAGAAGAAGCCCCATAGGAGCCGGAACCCCACCAACTGTAACTGGCACTTTCCACGGCCCGGATGTTCACCACGGCCAGGGTGACCTCTTCGGCGGCGGAAATAAAATCGGTCGGTGCGGAGGAAAGGAAGGTGCGCTGTACCCTTCCGGAAAGCAATTCGTCGTCGTTAAAATTGGTGTAGCGGACAGCAGCCGGATCACCTTCCAGGTAAACTTGCTGCGGGCCGGCAAACATCCGGTAGATGAAAACGGCCAGCAAGGCGCTGATCAGGGAGGAAATGAAAATGGGAATTATCTGCTTCATATGTTTCGGGTTGTGGCAAAGGCTGCAATTTGAAGTTTTTACAAACGAAAGTCAAAACGGTATTCTCTGTTTTTTATGGTTTGGGGAAAAAAAAAAATGCCCAATGGCAGAAAATCAGTTCAACAGGTGGTAATTTTTCCTTTTTCGTGTGAATGCTATAAAACGCTTTCTGGCCAGGCTGGTTTTGCCGTTCATGGATTCCGTCCCCCACGTTTCACAAAAATCAGTGCCATTGGCCTACTTTTGCCGCTTTATTTTTGCTTAAACTAAAAGTAATAATAGCCAAACAACACATTCAGATGACAAATATACCTTTTTATAAATACCAAGGTACGGGCAACGACTTTATCCTGATTGACCAAAGAAAAACTGTTTTCCTGCACAAAGGGCAGACGGAAAGGATAAAACTGATGTGCGACCGCCGCTTTGGTATCGGGGCGGACGGGCTGATTTTGCTGCAAAACAAGGAGGGTTACGACTTTGAAATGGTCTATTTCAACGCAGATGGAAATGAAAGCACCATGTGCGGAAACGGGGGGCGCTGCATCTCCGCCTTTGCCAAATTTTTGGGCATTGTCGAGGAAAACTGCCATTTCCTGGCCATTGACGGCCCGCATGAGTCCCATGCAGGCGATACGGCCTGGGTAGCGTTGAAGATGTCTGATGTAAAAGCTATCGAACGTGGGGATGGCTACTTTGTGCTCAACACAGGCTCTCCCCATTATGTCGTGTTCGTCGAGGACATTTCAGACATCAACATTGTGGAAAATGGCAAGGCCATCCGCTATTCCGACCGGTTTAGAAAGGAGGGCATCAATGTGAATTTTGTGGAAAAAAAAGAAAATGGCATCGAGGTGGCCACCTATGAAAGAGGGGTGGAAGACGAAACGCTGTCTTGTGGAACCGGTGTGACCGCCTCAGCCCTTGCCTGGGGCATCTCTCAAAACGGCCATCATGAAGTACAGGTATTCACAAAAGGCGGTCAGTTGAAAGTCCGCTTTCAACCCGATGGGAAAGGTGGGTTTGAAAACATCTGGCTTTGCGGCCCCACACAGTTGGTCTTTAAGGGTGAATATCTTTTTTAGTAAAGATGAAAAAATAACTTCACCATTTTGATTTTGAAAACCCAGCAATGGAGGGGTTTTTTAAAAATAATCCCGATTTCACATCGGGATTATTTTTCCTTCGATCCTTAATCAAAATCTTCGTCGTCGCCCAATTCCAGTTTTGCAGCGGCCAATTCGCTCAGGGCATGTTGGTCGTTTTGGTTTCGGGCCACCTCCATCCCATTTTTATAGGTTGAAAAAGCATGGCTGGGTTCCTGCATTTTCTCGTACAACTTCCCGAGGTGGTAATAGGTGCCAACATAATTGGGGGAATGATCCACCAATTCAAGGTAGTGTAGCAGCGCCTTTTTTTCGTCCCCGTGCTTTTCGTACTCCTTGGCCAGGGCAAACAGTATAAACTCGTCCTTCGGGTTGGAGGTGTGAAATGCGAGCAATTGATTTAAGCGCTTCGTTTCCATTGTTTTAACAAAATTTTGAGACCATGAAACCGTTCAAAAAGGTGTGCTTTTAAAAGAAAAAACGCAAGGTACTCAACTACTATGGCCAAGGTGAAACAGTCTTTTTATCGTCTCGAGAACCAATCAGGGATTTAATAAGTCAAGGAAGTCAAAATGCAATAGTACCAAGATACACAAATACAGCGTTCAACCAGCCTCCTTCATTGACAACTGCACCCTTTTCCTGGCCAGATCAATTTCCATCACTTTTACTTTGACCTCCTGGTTCAAGCTGACCACATCCGCAGGATTTTTCACGAATTTATTGGCCAATTGGGAAATATGCACCATGCCGTCCTGCTTCACCCCAATGTCAACGAAGGCACCGAAATTGGTGATGTTGGTGACGATGCCGGGCAGCACCATGCCGACGCTCAAATCTTCCAAACTGCGGACGTTGCCAAACTCAAAGGCTTTTGCCTCGCCGCGGGGATCGAGGCCAGGCTTGTCCAGTTCTTTCAAAATATCGGTCAAAGTGGGCAGGCCGGCCTTGTCCGACACATATTTATTAAGGTCTATTTGCTTACGCAAGGATGGGTTTCCAATCAATTCCTGGAGAGAAACGCCCAAATCACTGGCCATTTGCTCCACGATGTGGTAGCTCTCCGGGTGGACGGCGGTATTGTCCAGCGGGTTTTTACCGGTCCGGATGCGGAGGAACCCGGCACTTTGCTCAAAGGCTTTGTCGCCCATGCGGGGCACCTTTTTTAGCTCTTGCCGGGAAGTAAACTGACCGTTTTCCGAGCGGAACTGAACGATATGCTGGGCCAGTGAAGGACCTAATCCTGAAACATAGGTAAGCAGGTGCTTGCTCGCCGTATTGAGGTTGATACCCACGGAATTGACACAGCTTTCAACCGTCCGGTCAAGGCTTTCCTTGAGTTTCGGCTGGTTTACGTCATGTTGGTACTGGCCTACCCCTATGCTCTTAGGGTCAATTTTTACAAGTTCAGCCAGTGGATCCATCAGCCGCCGGCCAATGGAAACGGCCCCCCTGACGGTCAGGTCGTAATCCGGGAACTCCTCCCTGGCCACTTCGGAGGCGGAATAAATGGATGCTCCCGCCTCATTGACACTGAACACCTGTACAGGGCGCTTAAAGTCAATATTTTGGCAAAAGTCAACGGTTTCACGGCCAGCCGTCCCATTCCCGATGCCTATGGCCTCGACCCCGTGTTTATCCACCAACTCTTGCAAGGCACGTTTGGCCATCCATTCATCCGCCTGTGGCGGGTGCGGGTAAATGGCCGTGTTTTCCAGCAGATCGCCGTATTCATTGAGTACCACCACTTTGCAGCCGGTGCGGAAGCCGGGGTCTATGCCCAGCACCCTTTTTTGTCCCAACGGGGGGGAAAGCAAAAGCTGGCGAAGGTTTTCCACAAAAACCTTTATGGCCTCTTCGTCTGCTTTCTCTTTTGCAAAATTCCTGAATTCCGTTTCGATACCCGGGGCGAGCAGGCGTTGGTAGCAGTCGTGCAGGGCCTCCTTTACCTGGTTGGCCGCCGCCCCCCTGCCCAGAAGGAACTGTTGTTCCAGGCGGTACATTACTTCTTCTTCATCAGGTGCGATGGAGAGCCTGAGAAAACCTTCATCTTCTCCCCTGCGCATAGCCAGCAGGCGATGGGAGGGGCAATGTTTCAATGGTTCTGAAAAACTAAAATAGTCTTTGTACTTGGCAGCTTCCGTCTCCTTTCCTTTGACCAGTTTGGAGGAAATAACGGCTGCTTTCTGAAAGGCAAACCTCACTTTTTGACGGGCTTTTTCATCCTCGTTTATCCATTCGGCGATGATGTCCCTGGCCCCCTGCAGGGCATCCTCAATGGTTTGCACTTCGCTGGTCAGATAGCCTCCGGCCAGTTTTTCTACATCATTTATTTTTTGTTGAAAAATGGAAACCGCCAGGGGCTCCAGTCCTTTTTCACGGGCCATGGAGGCCCGGGTTTTCCGTTTTGGCTTGTAGGGCAGGTAAATATCTTCCAGTTCGGTGGCATCCCAACAGGATTCGATCCTGCTTCGCAGGGCATCGGTAAGTTTTCCTTGTTCCTCGATGGTTTTAAGCACAGTCTCGCGGCGCTTGTCAAGTTCCTGCAGTTTTTTCAGTTCGGCCTGGATGGCAGCCACCTGCACTTCGTCAAGCGAACCAGTCACTTCTTTTCGGTAACGGGAGATAAATGGAATGGTAGCCCCTTCATCGAGCAGGCCAATCGTACTTTCAACTTTTCTTACCGGAAGATGGAGGGTTTGGGAGATGATTTGAGGGTAGGTCATAGTTTTCTTAAAAACAACTGAAGGGAAGTGCCAGGCGCAGGATGGCACCTGGCACTTGCACTTATCACAAATACTTGTTCACATCAACATACTTCAACCCAAAAGCATCGGCTACGCCCTGATACACCACACTGCCTTTGATGATGTTCAAGCCCAGTTTCAGGGCTTGGTTTTCCCGGCAGGCCTTCTGCCATCCTTTGCTGGCCAATTGAATGGCATAAGGCAAAGTAGCATTCGTTAGGGCAATTGTAGAAGTATAGGGAACAGCCCCTGGCATATTGGCTACGCAATAATGCACTACACCGTCAATCGTATAAATGGGATCTGCGTGGGTGGTAGGTTTTGTAGTTTCAAAACAACCACCTTGATCGACAGCCACATCCACCATCACAGTGCCGGGCCGCATTTCTTTCAGCATATCCCGGGTAATCAGGTGGGGGGCCTTTGCCCCCGGGATCAACACTGCACCTACGATGAGGTCGTGGGACTTCAGCAGGTTGCGGATGTTAAGTTCATTGGAATACATAGTGGTGACATTGGCCGGCATTACGTCGGCCAGGTAGCGGAGGCGGTTGAGGTTCACATCCATGATGATGACCATGGCGCCAAGGCCGGCGGCCATTTTTGCAGCCTGCATCCCTACGATACCACCGCCGATTACCAATACCCTTGCCGGGTGGACACCGGGTACACCGCCGAGCAGGATACCCCTGCCTCCCATAGGTTTTTCCAGGTACTTGGCGCCTTCCTGGATAGCCATGCGCCCTGCTACTTCCGACATGGGGATGAGCAGGGGGAGGCTTCTGTCAGGAAGTTCCACTGTTTCATAGGCCAGGCAAATGGCTTTGCTCTTTATCATGGCGTTGGTCAAAGGCTCGTAGGAGGCAAAGTGGAAATAGGTGAAGATTAGTTGATCCTTCCGGATGAGGTCATATTCCTGCTCGATAGGCTCTTTGACCTTCATGATCATTTCCCCTTTTTGGAAACATTCGGCAGCAGAGGGCAAAATCTGCGCTCCTGCTTTTACATATTCCTTGTCAACAAAGCCGCTATGTACACCAGCCCCTTTTTGGATGTAAACAGTATGGCCCAATTTGGTGAGTTCCAGGGCCCCTGCTGGCGTGAGGGCGACCCGGTTTTCATTCGTTTTGATTTCGGTTGGCACGGCAATAACCATAACAAATTCGGTTTGATTTGATTAAGTTGGAGGGCCTTACACGTTCCAACATTGATTGGATGGCAAAATTTGGGCACCCAGAAAATACTGGCCTGTGAAAAGGCTTTTTTATTAGCGGCGGCAAAGATAGTTCGGTGGGTGGAGTTGGATGAACTTCAAGGAAGTTTTTTTACCGGCACCGGGCTTGAAGGAAAGCCCTAAAATAAAAAAAGCCCGGGACACACCCGGGCTGAAAAAACGAATCTTACAATTCTTTAACCAAAACTTACACATGGAAGAAAATGACAATATCCGTGCCAAGAATTAAAAATATTTTTAATTTAAAAATATTTCTTCTTCGTAAAATGGAATAATCCCCCTGGCCTTTGCCACGTCAAAAAGCCTGATAACAGCGGTTCTTCCTGAACCTCCAAGGCTTACGGTAAAATCATTTACATATAATTTAATATGCTCATTTATTATTTCATCTTCCATTTCCTGTGAATGCGACCTCACAAATTCTTTTGTGCCGGCAGGATTTTCCAAAGCATACCTCACACTTTTCGCTACCAGCCTGTTAACCAAAAGTTTTACTTCGGATGGGAGGCTCCTTTTTACCACAATCCCGCCCAATGGGATGGGCAGCCCCGTACTGGATTCCCAAAACTCACCAAGGTCTATTATTTTAATCAGCCCTTTTTGCTGGTAGGTGAACCGGTTTTCGTGGATAATGAGGCCCGCATCCGCTTTCCCGCCCAGCACGGCCCCTTCAATTTCGGAAAATACCATCTCCTGCTTTTTACCAGCCTCCGGGAAGGCCAGGCTAAACAGGAAGTTGGCAGTCGTGAACTTCCCTGGAATGGCAATATGGCCATTGTTGACTTCCGCATCTGAAAGCGGCCGCTTTGCAATGAGCAAAGGCCCGCAGTTTTTCCCCAAAGCGCTGCCCGCATCCAGCAGCACATAGGTTTTCACCAGATAGGCATAGGCATGGTAACTGAGCTTGGTAATGTCAATGTCGCCGGCAAATGCCTGTTTATTCAACGCCTCCACATCGGCCATGACCACCTCGAACTCGATTCCTTCGGTATCTATTTTCCCATTGACAAGGGCATCAAATATAAAGGTGTCGTTGGGGCAAGGTGAAAATCCAATCTTAAGCTTCATATAAAGTGTATAGGCAGGTTATTGCGAGATGGCTACTTCGGCAAATTCTTAGGTTGGTTTCCTACATTTGCGCCAATTATGGAAATATTGTACGAAGATAACCACTTGATTGCCATTAACAAACCAGCAGGCACCCTGGTTCAGGGCGATGAAACGGGCGACAGGCCGCTGGCCGAAGATGTCAAAGCCTACATTAAGGAAAAATACGGAAAGCCAGGGGATGTGTTTCTCGGGGTAATCCACCGCCTGGACAGGCCTGTGAGCGGCGCCACCATTTTCGCCCGCACCAGCAAGGCGCTGGAGCGGATGAACAAAATATTTGCAGAAAGGGAGGTGGAAAAAACCTACTGGGCGATTGTCAACAAGCGCCCTGAACCCCTGGAAGCCCACTTGACACATTATATATTAAAAGACAGCAGCCGCAACGTCATCAAGGTATTCGATCAACTTTCCAGCCGGGCAAAGCAAGCCAAAAAAGCAGAATTGGACTACCGCCTCATCGGTGAAATTGGCGAACATTTCCTCCTGGAGGTCAGCTTGCAAACAGGGCGGCCCCACCAGATCCGGGGCCAGTTGGCAAAAATTGGATGCCCCATCCGGGGAGATTTAAAATATGGCTTCCCGAAACCCAACAAGGATGCCTCCATCCACCTTCATTGCCGGAGG
The DNA here is from genome assembly GCA_020636005.1 of Lewinellaceae bacterium. Lineage (GTDB taxonomy): Bacteria > Bacteroidota > Bacteroidia > Chitinophagales > Saprospiraceae > UBA6168. Next base: position 424,680 of record JACJYR010000003.1, on the reverse strand, counting down.
CTTTCCTTTGTTCATCCTGTTTCAAAAGAAAAGGTTTCCATCCTGGCCAAGGCCCCGAACGACCAAATATGGAACCTGTTCAAAGGAATCTGAAAAATGGCTGCTGGCAAATGCCTATCCATCAACCTTTTACAATCCTTTGCATTTTAGTGCCGACAAGCTTTTGTTAATTGAAGTCCGGCAACTGTAAACACCTAAACACAAAAACACCTAAACACTCTTTTAATTATGAATAAAGTAACTGTCATAGGTGCAGGCACAATGGGAAACGGCATTGCCCACGTTTTTGCCCTTAAAGATTACCAGGTCAGCCTGGTGGATGTTTCAAAAGGTGCCCTGGAAAAGGCCCGTGCCACGATTGACAAAAATCTTGACAGGATGGTGGCAAAAGGGCTTATCAAGGAAGAGGAAAAAAGCGGTGCCTTGAGCAGAATTTTTATATTCACAGAGATGGAAGCGGGCATCCATGAGGCGGGCTTGGTCGTAGAAGCTGCCACCGAAAATGTAGATCTTAAGCTGAAGATTTTCCATCAAATGGATGAACTCGCCCCTGCCGCTGCGATATTGGCTACCAATACTTCGTCCATTTCGGTTACCAAAATTGCCGCTTCCACGAAGCGCCCCCACCAGGTCATCGGGATGCACTTTATGAACCCGGTACCGGTGATGAAGCTGGTGGAAGTCATACGGGGCTATGCCACTTCGGATGAAGTCACGGCAAAAGTCATGGAGATTTCCCGCCTTTTGGGGAAAGTGCCGGTCGAGGTTAACGACTACCCAGGCTTTATTGCCAACAGGATACTTATGCCGATGATCAACGAGGCCATTTATTCGCTGTATGAAGGCGTGGCCGGCGTGGAGGAAATTGATACCGTGATGAAGCTTGGCATGGCACACCCGATGGGGCCTTTGCAATTGGCTGATTTTATCGGGCTGGATGTTTGCCTGGCCATTTTACGGGTGCTCCAGGATGGGTTTGGCAACCCGAAATATGCACCTTGCCCTTTGTTGGCCAACATGGTCATGGCAGGAAAATTGGGCGTGAAATCAGGAGAAGGTTTTTACCAGTACCAGCCAGGTTCAAAAGAACTGGTGTTGGCGGATAATTTTAGAAAAAAGTAAGGATCGAAGGAAAAATAATCCCGATGTTAAATCGGGATTATTTTTAAAAAACCCTTCCAATGCTGGGGTTTTCAAAATCAAAATGGTGAAGTTATTTTTTCATCGTTACTAAATCCCTTGGCGGAATGCCATGAGCAATTTTCGCCAAGGGATTCAAGAAAAGCTTGTTTGCCGGATCGTACCGAATCAGCAAGTCATCTGCACCTCATCAGTGCTTGAGTACTTTCACAGGTAAACTGCCCGACGACCCGTTTTGAATTTTTACCCAATACACACCTTTTTCCAAACCGCTGCCAAAAGAAACTTCGCCAAGAGTCATTGGCAAATCCTTTTCTTCGACGACCTGGCCCAATGTATTCATCACCAACAGTTTTGTGCTTTCATTCAGCAGTTCCCTGTCAAATTTTGCATAAAATAAACCGGCGGAAGGGTTAGGAAAAACCTCCAGTTCGCCCAAAACGAAACGGTTATCCTTTACCCCACTGATGGGATCGGCATCCCAGGCACGGAAATAATCTACCCCTGCCTCGGCGATGTCGGAAAAGGTTGGGTCGTTGTCGCCAATTTCGAAGATCATGCGCATATTGGCTGTTGGCAGGATGGTATCCGCCACCGAAATTTCCGAATACGTCCAGGCAGGAGGCGACAGCAAATCCGTAAAAGAAATATTCTCCAGCACCACCGTTTCTATCCCGTTGGTGATTTTCACCAACAGATCGTCATTGCCGGGCGCTGGTGGGCCATTGATAAATGCAGTGAACAGCCAAGTATAGTAGCTAACCATCGGTTTGCCCATGCCGGTCAGGTCGAATTTTGGGGAAGTGATGCGGGTGATCCCGGAGATTTGCACGCCGTCGGAAACGCTGGAAATATTGCCCGTGATATAGCAACTGTTCCCGTCGTCTGCGTCCACATCGTCTTCGGGCTGTATCAGATAGGTAATGGTTTGAGGCGGGTACACACCGATGGGGTTGCCCAGTTCAAACGGCGCTTGGATGGCACTGCCACTTTGTATCCAGCCAAGGTCAAGGGAAAAAATGTCTTCGATACCTGTCTCCAGTTCAAGGCTCACTGCATTATTGTTTTCGTCAATATCCTGGGAGGACAGGATAATAGTCCGGTAGCCCCATTTTCCCGCAGCGATGGAATAGTTTCCCTGGAAAAAGCTGGGCAGGGTAAATTCGCCGGAAGGCCCGCTTTCCAGTTCGTACACAAAATCTCCATTTTCAATTTTGACGGCTGCTCCCTCAATGGCTTCGCCTGTGGCGGCATCTTTCACCGTGCCGCTAAAGGAGAAGGAAGGCAGCGGCACCAGCTCAAAATCCTGCAGGGTCAACACGCCGTTTTCCAGTTGGACCGTGGCAGTGGCTGGAAAATATCCTGGCTTTTTAGCCTCCACATCGTAAGTGCCGGCAATGGCCAGCCCGGTTTTGTATTTTCCTGTGAGGCTGCTTTTGTCAAATGCTGTTTCACCCACAATGTCAACCGTGGCATCGAATACCGGGCTACCAAGCTGGTCGGTCACTGTGCCTTCTAAATAGCAGGCTCTCACGTAGTTAGGCTCCAGGATATAAAGTCCGTTTTCAATATCCGTCACCAAAACGAGGCCGGAAGGAAGAAAGGGATAAGCTCCCCAGGCTCCGGCAAACCCGGTGCTGGCTGGGATGTAGGTGTCGAAGTTGCCCACTTCAATCAAGTTTTCCGGATTGGATCCGTCCACCAGAATACAGCCATCGGTATAATAAGAAATGATGAGCCAATCATCCCATACATGGACATTGTGGGGGATGACCCCTTCGCCAAGGGTTTCCAGTGGGCGGAATTGATCCAACTCTACAATATTGTTCAAATCGGAAATGTCATAAGCTGCGACAGGTGCGTTCCCGGTCTCGTCGGTGGTAAAAAGGATACTGCTGTCGTCGGAAAGCCATAGGTTGTGGGTTGTGACACCGGGCGTTGACTGGCTGGCCAACTTCACCGGATTGCCTTTGTCAGCCACGTTGTACACACCAAATTCTCCAATGTTGATTTCCGCACTGTAGGCGATATTATCCCGCACATAAGTGTCGTGCGAATATTCTGCCGGGCCTTTACCTACATAAACCGGATTCCAGGGATCGGTAGCCACGTCAATGAAAAGCAGCCCTCCGTTGTTCAGATTGCTCCCGGAAAGATAGATATACCCAAATTCGTCAATCCAAAGGTTATGGCACCTCGCCAGCGCACCAAGGCCGGAAATATTGGGTGTCCAGTTGAAATAACTTACCTGCCCCGGCAGGCCCGACAGGTCTATGACCAACAGGCCATCGGCGGTCTCATTGGTTACGTAGGCATAATGCCCCCAGGTTTTTATGTCACGCCAGGTGGAACTGGCACCAGGGATAAAGTCGCTTTCGACGGGGTTCGATGGGTCGGCCAAATTGACGATGGAAACACCGTCGTAAACACCCACCAGGGCGTATTCGGTGCCGTCAGGTGCCGCATAGCCCCAGATGTCGCTGAGTTCCTGGTCATATTGATAGGAGCCGGCAAAAGTCATGTTCAGTTGGGCAGCAGCCGCAAAACTCAGAAAAGGAAAAAGGAGGAGTACAACAGTTTTTTTCATGAAAAATTCTTTTTAGGTGATTTTCGGATCGATGGAAAAATAATCCCGATTTCACATCGGGATTATTTTAAAAAACCCTTCCAGTGGGGTTTCAAAATCAAAATTAGCGAAGTTATTTTTTCATCGTTACATAAAGCAATTAGGTAAAGCTAATAGTTAGATGCGGCGATACATGCTGCCCCTCTACCAACACTTGAATATTTTTGATGAACACAAAAAAAATCCCGCACCAGAAGGCACAGGATTTAAGAAGAAGAGAATGAAGGTTAGTTTTTTTGGTCAACAGGAAATGGAGCACTTTAGATTTTACAGGTAGAGTACTTCCCTTACATCGGACTCATCCTCTATTTTTTTGTCAATGGTTTCCAAAACTAAAATGGCCGTTTCGCCCTTTGCCACCGACTTGAACTGCTCTGGCCTGAAAACGGCGAGTTTGTTTTCATCGGTGACCAGCCAAAGAAGGTTTTCCGAATTTTTATTGAAACTGAGCGGCGTGTCCCGGGTGGCCAGAAAACGGTAAACGGTGTTTCGGCTCTTGTCCACCAAATAACCAGTTGTATTTTCAAAAGTCTTGCCCTGGCTGTCTTTGAAAGTGACGGCCAGCACGAGTTGTTCTGGGGGCAATGGGCGGTCGCAGTTCCAGATGCCAAACCCAGTGGCCCGGAACCTGTTGACGACTTTCTTTTTGATGATTTCCTCCGTGGCGGCGTAGTCAAGTCCTTTTGCCTTCAATGCCGCAATGCTGGTTTGAAATGCTGCCTGGGCCTCTTTTTTAAGCTGGTCAATATTTTGGAGAAGGGCCTGTTTTTTGGCGGCGAGCCTGGCTTCCCGTTCCCCGGTTTTTTGCTGCCAGGCAGCAAATTCTTCGTTAAAGGCCTGCATGGCTTTTTCGTAATCGTTGCCGCTCAACACCGGGTTGACGGTGACAGAAATCGTGTTGTCCCCTTTTTCCAGGGTCAGCACATAGTCCCGTTCGTTCAATTTACGGATGCGCAGGCCGCTCACTTCGCTAAACTCCTTTTGCAGCCGCTCAGGGGTGATATTGGCTTGTGGGCTGAGTTGCCAGAGCATTTTTTCGTACTGATTGTAAAGTCCGGCCAGTTCTTTTTGTGTTTCGGCCAGTTCACCGGTAGCGGCAGGATTTTTCAAGTCGTTGAAGTCAAGGTCAAAAACGTATTCATTGTTGTTGGCTTTGGCAGGCCTTATGGGTTCCTTCGTTTTGGGAATGGAAGCCTCAATGTTTGCCATTTCCCTTTCCGCTGTGATTTGGATGGATTGCAGTTTTTCGGCCAGCTCTTTTTGTGCTGGGTACAAGGGGCTTGCCTCATCCAGTGCCAAAGCGTCACCATCCTCCAGTGCTTCCATTTCATCTACCACTTGATATACCCAGTTTCGTTGCCCTTCGTCCAGCTTGTAAATATTGTAGCCAGGGGGGATGACCAGTTCAGGCGAAACATTGACCCTTGACACCAACGCCACGTCAATGCTCTTGCCGGGCGCCATGGCAACCCTTTGGCCATCCTGCTCCGCAAATATTTCAATCATGCCGGCGCTTTCAAGGTTATAGGTGGTGCCTGCGGAGTCGTAGGTCATTGGGATGCCGGACAGGAAAAAGTCAACATAATCGTGCATTTCCCGGTAGTGGAGGGTTACCTCTCCGCTCACGGGGTTGCCCGTTTCCCCGACAAAGGCACTGGCTGGCACAATGAGTTTGGATCCGCTCGGGTATTCATAAACGCCCCCAAACTGGCCATCTACCTTAAAAGACGCAAACTGGGCCTTCACCTGGTCCAGCGGGGGATTGACAAATTGCTGTTTTGAAAAGTATTGCCCGGCCATGGCAGGGTAGTCGTTCCGGGCCATGAAATGGAACACAAAGAAAATGCCTGCCATCGCAGCAGCGATGGCGCCACTGAGCATCAGCCACCTTTTGTGCAGGATGCGAAGGCGTGGCTGCGCTCCGTTCAATTTTTTCAACAAGGCGTCAAAGTCCTTGTGCCTGGCCACTTCCTTGCCCGAAAGCCGCCGGGGGTTTATCTGTATGTCGTATTTCTTTTTCATATTGAATACTTTTGAAAGCGGTGGCTTCCCGCCCGGCGGGTTTTGGAGCCCAAGACCCGCTGGGCAGGAAGGAGTCGCATTTACTCTTCCAATTGTTTCAACATTATTTTTTTTAATCTTTCCAGGACCCGGTATGTGCGCACCTTGGCGTTGCTTTCGGTGATGTCCAGCATGTCGGCAATTTCCTTAAAAGGCCTTTGTTCGAAAAACCGGAGTTCGACAATTTCCAAATCGGACTCCTTGAGTTCGTTCAATGCGGGCACCAAAAGCCCCCGGTAGGCTTCCAGGTCATCCTCGTCCATTTCGTCGAGCATATCCCCCAGGCTGGATTCTTCGACGCTGACTACCCGCATTTTTTTGGATTGGCGGTAAAACTGGGCCACCTCGTTGCTGGCAATCCGAAACAGCCAAGCTGAAAAGGGTACCCCCCTGAAAGCATAATCTGGCAGCCGCTGGATGGCTTTCAGGAAAACCTGCGAGCTGAGGTCGGCACACATTGCTTCGTCTTGTGTCCGGTTGAAAATAAATAGGAAAATAGGCTCGTAGTACCGATCATAGAGGGGCCGGAACCTGGCAGGGTCTTGTTGGGCAGCCTGTATTTCAAGCCATTCTTCTTGCATGGCAGCCGCAGAAACAGTCCGTCGAAAGCTATTCATTAGCCCTTCATTTTTTACAAGGGTACGACTTATTGGCAAATTCGAGAACATCTAATCACCTGTTTGCTGCGGTTTTAAAGCCAGATCCCCGACCTTTCGGTTTTCACACTGAATTTCAAATGTTTAGGCTCTACCAGGAGTGTGGTTTATGTTTCAATTTTCCGTTGGCGGCAAGGGATCTGGCTTTTTCCGCTTTCCATCCGAGGGGCGTTGGCCCATCTGTTTACTTTCACCTTCATAATGCCGGGAAAGCAAAAGGATACAGCTCGCCGGAAAAATACTTCCCCACCAGCCCGTCTTTGCCAACCACCTGCAAATCACCCAAAAAGTTCATCGGGGCAAAAACTGAATTGTACTTTTGCCATTATTATAGACCCAGATTTTTACCAAGGAAAAATTACCATGCGGAATATCCTTCACTATGCCTTTCTTTTCTTGACGGCTTGCATTCCATCCTTTCTTTTTTCACAACAAAAAGAGTGCATCAAGATTGACTGGTCCAGGCACTACGGCGGCACCAACCAGGAAATCGCCAACGACATCCAACAGACGCAGGACGGCGGCTACATCGTGGCCGGGTTCACCCGTTCTGTGGATTTTGATGTGGCCAGCAATTTTGGCAGTGCCGACTACTGGATTTTGAAATTGGATACCGCTGGCCAGATCGAATGGGAAAAAACCTTCGGCGGCACAGATTTCGACATTGCCACCTCCGTCGTTCAAACGCCGGACGGCGGATTTGCAGCCGCAGGGGGGGCGTTGTCCAGTAATGGCCAGGTGAATGGTAGCCACGGCGCAGAGGATGTTTGGGTAATAAAACTGGATCCCAGCGGCAATCTGCAATGGCAAAGGGCCATTGGCGGCTTTCAGAACGAAAGGGCCGAGCGGATCAGGAACACCTCTGATGGTGGCTTTATCGTGGCCGGCTATTCGCAGTCAAAAGATGGCGACCTAACCAACAACAATGGGGATTTTGACTATTTGATGGTAAAACTTAACGGCAGTGGCAACATCGAATGGCAGCGCAGCTTTGGCGGTTCCCTGGCCGATTTTGGCTACGACGTGCGCGAAACGTCCGATGGCGGCTTTGTCATGGCAGGCTCTACCTTTTCTAACAATGGTGACGTGGGTTCCAACAAAGGGCTTTACGATTATTGGCTGGTAAAAGTGGATGCAGGCGGCAGCCTCCTTTGGGAAAAAAGCTTCGGTGGCAGCGGCGAGGAAAGGGCCTATTCTATGATCACCACGGCGGACAACGGCATTGCAGTCGCCGGCAGCTCGACTTCCAGCGACGACGACCTGCCCGGCAACAATGGCTCTTACGACGTTTGGTTGATGAAAACAGACGCAGGCGGCAACCTCCTCTGGTCAAAAAATTTTGGCGGCTCGTCGGAAGACCGGGCCTTTTCGCTCGGCCTCACCGCCAATCAGGAATTCCTGCTTGCCGGCTTATCCGTTTCTTCCAACGGCGACGTCTCTACCAACTATGGCAGCAAGGATGCCTGGCTCCTCAAACTTGACCCCGATGGCAATTTGCTTTGGGAAAAAAACTTTGGCGGAACTTCCGAAGACCGCTTCTATGCTATCCTCCAAACCCTTGATGGAGGCTATGTTGGAGCGGGCCTTTCAGCTTCCGGTGATAAAGACCTGGACGGAAACAATGGCCTGCAGGATCTTTGGGTCTTGCGCATGGGCCCTGATTCATTGAAATTCGACCTCGGTGCCGACACCTCCCTTTGTGCAGGGGAAACCCTGCTCCTGAAAGTAGCACAAGACAGCGCACTCTACCAGTGGCAAGATGGCAGCAGCAACATGGACTTTACGGTCTCGTCGCCCGGCACTTATTGGGTAGAGGTCAACCAGGAAGGATGCAAGACCAGGGACACGATAAACGTAAACTACATAGGGGACATACCCGTGCAACTCGGAAACGACACGGTGCTGTGCCAGGGGGAAACCCTGGTACTGGATACAGGCATTGACGGTGCATCCTACAACTGGAAAAACGGCACCTCAGCCCCTACCCTTCCCGTGCAATTCCCCGGCACTTATTGGGTGGAAGTGACCAAGGATGGCTGCCAATTTTTCGACACCATCGAAGTGGGTTTCATCACAGTCCAGTTGGATCTTGGCAAGGATACGTTCCTCTGCCAAGGCCAGTTGCTCCCCTTGAATGTTGCCCAGCCCGATGCCGCCTACCGCTGGCAGGACGGCTCCACCAATCCAACCTACAACATAGCTGAAAGCGGACTCTATTGGGTGGAGGCAGGACTTGGGGGCTGTGTTAAAACGGACTCTATAATTGTCACCTTTCAAACCCGGCCCGATACCATCCTGGCAGACTTTGCGTACATCTGCGAGGACGAAGGCATCTGGCTGGACGCCAGCCAACCCGCTGCATCCTATACCTGGCAGGATGGGTCAACCAACCCAAAATACAAAGCCGTCGTGCCTGGAAAGTACAGCGTGGAAGTGACCATACACGGCTGCCCGTTCAGTGACGAGGTAGAACTTCGGCCTTGTGAGGAATGCCTCTATGTTCCCAATGTTTTTTCACCCAATGGTGACGGGATCAACGACCTTTTCCAGGGGTTTCCGGGCTGCGAAATTTTAAACTACCGGCTGCTGGTATTCGACCGGTGGGGAAGCTTGCTGTTTGAAAGCTTTCAGCCGTCATCTGGATGGGACGGCAATTTTAAAGGGAAAAAAATGGACATTGGCGCCTATGCCTTTCTCATCGGTTTTGATTATATCAACAACAATAAGGTAAAACACCAGCAACGGAAAGGCATTGTAAACCTGTTGCGCTGACCAGTTGAAAACTCGAATTATAATTTTTGGCAGCCAATTATTTGGCCAGCAAAAATTGCGTCCTTAGATTTACTATCCGTTTAATGTTCCTTCCCCGCCAGGATTCCAAAATGGTCTTGTTCTCAATTCAGTCTTAATTTAGCAAACATTATAAACCCTTTTTATGAAAAAAGCACTCAACCCAATCTGCCTGATGTTCTTGTTTTGCCTCGCAACCAGCGCGGGCGCACAATCTGACTATTCAGTTTTACTGCGAACAGGCGAGACCCTGTTCCCGGAAAATGTGAAAGGCTATGCCCAAACGGCCACCATCGGTGCCGAAGAAATGATCGGCGACCACTATTACCGGTTGCTCCAGTTTTATGAAATTCCAAACAAGGATGTATGGAACAAGCTGTCCCAGCAGGGCATCGAACTGCTCGAATACATTCCCCACCTTACCTACCTGGCTTCCATCCCTGTTGGGTTCAACATTGGCCAACTCGAACAATCAGGGGTGCGCTCCATCCAAAGCATACAACTTGACCTGAAAATGTCGGACGCCCTGAAAAATGGCGACCTGCCCGACTATGCAATCCGAAAAAACCGGGTGCTGGCCATGTTGAAATTTTATAAAAACATCGACCATGCCACTGCCCTCCGCTATTGCGCCGCAGATGGCATTGATATCCTGATGGAAAATGGCTACAATAACTTTCTGAGGGTGGCATTTCCCCTTGAAAGGATCGATGAAATTGCGGCCCTACCCTATGTGGCCTTCCTTGAAACCGTGCCCGCACCCAGCACACCCGACGACGACCTGGGTCGTTCCCTGCACCGTTCAAATTCCCTTGATTCTGAATATCCATCGGGCAGGCACTACAATGGCACAGGTATCAATATGCTGGTACGCGATGATGGCATCGTAGGCCCGCACATTGATTTCAAAGGCCGGATTGACAATTCTATGGTTACTGCTGATGGATTCGACATCAATCACGGCGACGGCGTCGGCGGCATCATGGGCGGTGCCGGCAATATCAACCCCAGGGTAAAAGGAATGGCCCCCGGTTCGTTTTTATATGTGCTGGACTATGAAGAAGACTTCCTGGACGAAACTATGGACTTGTTTTTCGATCACAACGTCCTGGTGACCAACTCCTCCTACAGCAATGTTTGCAACGCCGGCTATACGGAAATAACCGAAACGGTGGACCAACAGCTTTATAACAACCCCAGCCTTATGCACGTGTTTTCCGCCGGCAACTCGAACCCATCCGACTGCGGCTATGGGGCCGGCAGCCAATGGGGAAACATCACCGGCGGACACAAACAAGCCAAAAACTGCCTGACCACTGCCAACATCAACGCCGAGAGCGTACTGAACTCATCGAGCAGCCGTGGCCCGGCCCACGATGGAAGGATCAAGCCCGACATCGCTGCCTACGGCACCCCCCAGGAATCTACGGATGAGAACAACCAGTACCAGGAATTCGGCGGCACATCGGCAGCGTCGCCCGGCATAGCCGGCGTGATGGCCCAACTCCACCAAGCCTATCAGGAGCTCAACCAGGGCGAAGTGGCCGATGCTTCCCTGCTCAAAGCCTGCATTCTAAACACGGCCAACGACCTCGGCAACCCCGGCCCCGACTTCAAGTTTGGTTGGGGGCATGTGAACGCCTACCGGGCCGTGCTGACCCTGGAAGACCACCGCTATTTCAAAGACGAGGTCGTCCAGGGCGGCGCCAATATTCATCCTATCACTGTTCCTGACAATGTGTTGCAAATGAGGGTTATGGTCTATTGGAGCGATCCGGAAGGAACGGTGCTTACATCCAAGGCTTTGGTCAACAACCTGGATGCAACCCTGCAAATACCCGGCACTAGCTATTTCCCATGGAAATTGAACCCAGCCCCCAACCCAACCACCTTGGATGCCCCCGCCACCAAAGGCACCGACAACCTGAACAACATGGAGCAAATCGCCGTGGACAACCCGGCCGCTGGCGATTACAACCTGGTTGTTCAGGGAACCGAAATCCCCTTTGGCAGCCATGCTTATTACGTCGTTTGGGAATTCAGGACGGCAGAGGTGACCGTCACCCATCCGATGGGCGGTGAGTCTTTTGAACCGGGGGAAAAAATGCGCATCCATTGGGACGCCCAGGGTACCACCGATGGGTTCGACATTGTTTATTCGACTGATGGAGGCACCACCTTTAATCCAATCACCACGGTTAACGGAAATACGAGGATGTATGATTGGACACTCCCAAATGAGATCACGGGAAAAGCCATCGTGAAGGTTTCAAGGGGAGCCAATGCAGGGCAAAGCGTAGCTCCTTTCTCCATTGCACCCATGCCCACCAATGTCGAAGTGATACAAGCGTGCCCAGATTATCTCCGGGTAAAATGGAGCCCGGTCGACCTGGCTGGCGCCAGTGCCACTACCAGTTACGAAGTTTTGTCGCTAGGAGATAAATACATGGAACCAAAAGGAACGACAGACGCCACCGAATTCGACCTGCCTATCACCCAATCCCCCTGGAGCGACCATTGGATAGCCGTCAGGGCCATTGGTGACGATGGCCTGAAAAGCGAAAGGACGATAGCGATCCTTTACAATGGCGGGTTATTGGATTGTTTGCTGGATAATGACATCAGTATTGTAGCAGTGTCACCAGGCGCAGGAAACGTTTCTATTTGCGGAAGCACAGATTTTACTGTTACGGCACAAGTACAAAATGCCGGCACTACCCCCCAATCCAATGTGGCGGTAGCATACCAGTTTGACAACAATCCCCTCGTGGAAGAAACCATACCAGGCCCCATTAACCCGGGGGAAATCGTTACCCACACTTTCAGTCAGACCATCGTGAACGGGCTGGGCGACCACACCTTGCTGGTCTATGCGAGCATTACCAACGACCAGGCCACCTTCAACGATACCATTTACCAGCAGATGACTATTTCAAGCACTCCGCTCAGTGCCATTGAACCACTTGACTATGCCGAAGACTTTGAAGGCCCTGTCTTTCCCCCTGCTTACTCTCTGATTGATAACCCCGATAGTGATTATACCTGGGAAGCCAAAAATGTAACCGGCTCCAACGGCGGACCAACTACGGCTATCTTTGTTGACAATTACTTTTACGATACCAACGGAGAGCAAGACGCCTTTCTCACTGTCCCCGTTGACTTGGGAAGTGCCCAGGAAGTTTTCCTGAATTTTGATGTGGCCTATGCCTACTACGATACTGACCTCTTCGATGGCCTCCGGGTAGAAATTTCCGATGACTGCGGGGGCAGTTTCAACACTGTCTTGTTTGAAAAATATGGCGCTGAACTGGCAACTGCAGGTATAGTTACTACGGTTTTCTCGCCCAATGGCCCTAACCAATGGCGAAAAGAAACTATTGACATCAGCGCCTTTGCAGGTCATACCATTGTTTTGAAATTTACCAACATCAATGGTTATGGGAATTCGATGTACCTTGACAACATAAATGTTTACGCTGTTGCGCCTCCCATAGCATCCTTTGAGGTATCGAGCGTTGAAACCTGTGTTGGGCAAACTATTACCTTCAACAGTACCTCCACAGGGCCGGATCTGGTATATGCCTGGAATTTTGGAACAAATGCAAGCCCCTCCACTTCCACATCTGGGGGCCCGGTAAACGTTGTTTTCAATGCTACCGGCACTTTTGAGGCTACCCTGTCCGTTTCCAATTCCTTTGGTCAAAGCGAAACATCCCAACCTATAACCGTCAACGCTTTTCCCTCGCCTTCTTTCCTTTTTTCTGTAACTGATGCCACGGTCACCTTTACGAATACGTCCGAATTGGGCGACAGCTATTTCTGGGATTTTGGCGACATGGAAACATCTGATGAGGAGAATCCGGTACACACGTATGCCAATCCTCCCGGTATTTTCGATGTGACACTGACGGCTACCAACGATTGCGGCGAGGTGGACATTTCCGTCCCGGTAGAGATTCTTTACAACAGTACCAGCCAAATAGAAAGGCACCTTCAGACGTCGGTCAGCCCGAACCCAACAACAGGGATGTTCAACCTCATTATCTCTACTGACCATTCCGAAAACCTACAGTTGGAATTGTTCGACATGAAGGGCGTCCTTTTCCTGCAAAGGAAGCTGCTGTTGCAGGCAGGCTCGACAACGTTGCCTGTAAATGGTAGCCAATTGCCCGCCGGCCTTTACCTCCTAAAGATTAGCGGGGACAGTGGGGCAAAGGCCATAAAGGTCGTCGTGCAATAGTTTTAGCTGTAATTTTTCAGAAGTAAAACATAAATCGGAGAGGTTTGGGGCAGTTCTACCCAAACCTTTTTTTATTTGCCCCACGGTTTAGGATCGAAGGAAAAATAATCCCGATTTCTACCGCAGAAAATAAGTTTTTTATAAATGCTACCGGGCGTCCCAGCGGGACGGAATCTTTGTAGCCTGCCATGAACCGAGGTCTTTCGTTCCGTAGGAACTATATGTCGTTGCTTCTCAGATACCGTTCCGATGGAACGGAGACCAATGATGCTTACAAATCCTACAAAGATTCCGTCCCGATGGGACGGTGATTATTAAAAACTTTTTTTCGGCAGTATACATCGGGATTATTTTTTATAAAACCGCTCCATTGCTGGAGTTTTCAAAATCAAAATGGTGAAGTTATTTTTTCATCGTTACTTAATATAAACAATTGACATGCGCATCAACCTCCCGGAGACGGACCAAAAAAGGATAGTCATCATCGGTGGCGGTTTTGGCGGGCTAAAACTGGCCCGAAGTCTGCGAAACTCAGGGTACATGATTGTTTTGGTGGACAAGAACAACTACCATCAGTTCCAGCCACTATTCTACCAAGTGGCCACGGCAGGCCTGGAACCCAGTTCTATCGTTTACCCGTTGCGGAAGATGTTCCAAAAATCGAGGCATGTCTATATCCGGGTCACTGAGGTCACAGAAATTGACCCCGCCAAAAACCGGGTACATACCAAAATGGGCATCCTGAACTATGACCACCTGGTGCTCGCCACCGGTGCCGACACCAACTTCTTCGGCAACCAGGATTTCGCCAAAAACGTCATCCCCATGAAGTCTGTCTCCGAAGCCCTGTACCTGCGCAATGCACTGTTCAGCGACTACGAAAATGCACTGACTTCCTCCGACCCGGAGGAAAAACAGGCCTACCTCGACATCGTCATCGTGGGCGGCGGGCCGACCGGCGTGGAGGTGGCGGGTGCCCTGGCCGAAATGCGGAAAAATATTCTTCCAAAGGACTACCCGGAACTGGATTGCAGCGAAATAGACATCCACCTCGTACAGGGCGGCCCAACCCTCCTTGCAGGCATGTCGGACGAAGCATCAGCCGCAGCCCTGAAATACCTCACCGGCCTGGGTGTCCAGGTCGAGCTGAATGCCCGGGTCACAGGCTATGACGGCGAGCACCTTTTGATGAAAGATGGCACCCAACTGGCTGCAAAAAAAGTGATCTGGGCGGCAGGCATCAAGGGTAACACCTTGCCGGGCCTGCCGGAAGCGGCTTATGCCCCCGGCAACCGGCTTAAAGTGAACAGGTTCCACCAGGTAGAAGGATTTGAAAATATCTACGCCATTGGCGACCTTGCCCGCATGCCAGAGGAAAAATACCCAGACGGCCACCCACAGGTGGCGCAAGTAGCCATCCAACAAGCTGACAACCTGGCCCGAAATTTTATCCTGCAAAAAAAGGGGAAACCTCCCCAGGCCTTTTCCTACAAAGACCTTGGCTCTATGGCGACCATCGGGCGCAACAGGGCCGTCGTGGATTTGCCCTACTGGAAATTCCAGGGTGCCTTTGCCTGGGTCGTTTGGCTCTTTGTTCATCTGCTGCAACTGATTGGCTTTAAAAACAAAGTGTTTGTGTTCCTGAATTGGGTGTGGAACTATTTCACCTACGATCAGTCGCTGCGGCTCATTATCAAACCGAGGGTAAAAAGGTAGGGTGCTCCTATTTCGGACTACCTTTTGCCTATGGTGAACTTTCTGAAAAATAGTGCAGGGCTTGTTGCCTCCGATGTCCCTGCAAACGATTCAACATCTGCCATGACGTTTTTCAAAATTACTTTCTGGGCAGCCATCCTCATTGTGTTGTACGCCTATCTTGGCTATGGCATACTTCTTTTTATATTGGTCAAACTGAAACGCCTGATTTCGGGGAAAAAAACACTATTCAGCCCCGATTTCGAGCCTGCCGTCACTTTTATCGTGGCTGCGTACAATGAGGAAAACTGGATCGAGGACAAAATCCGCAACTGCCTTGCCTTCGATTACCCCAAAGAAAAAATTGCCTTTTGGTTTGTGACCGACGGCTCCAATGACCGGACGCCCGATCTGGTAAAAAATTTCAAAACGCCGGAGGGCACCACACTGCGGTTGTTCCACCAACCAGAAAGGAAAGGGAAAATAGCTGCCGTGGAACGCATCATGCCCGAAGTAAAAACCCCCGTCACTATCTACACGGACGCCAATACAGTCGTGAACAGGGAAGCCATCCGGAACATCGTCCGGCATTATGCCAACCCAAAAATAGGCGGCGTGGCCGGCGAAAAAC
Source organism: Lewinellaceae bacterium (assembly GCA_020636005.1). Classification (GTDB taxonomy): domain Bacteria; phylum Bacteroidota; class Bacteroidia; order Chitinophagales; family Saprospiraceae; genus UBA6168. The sequence goes on along the minus strand of JACJYR010000003.1, from coordinate 408,841 downwards.
GCATTGCCCTTGGCAAAACCGGCGACGCTACCGGGGCCGGCGAAGGCATCTATTGGAGGTACGAATCCAAATTAAAAGCCTGGGATTCCGAACTGTACTCAGTGGTAGGTGCGGCGGGCGAACTGTTTTCCATCCGCACAGAGTTGTACGAACATGTGGAGCAGGACACCGTCATTGAGGATTTTGTGATGACCATGCGCATTGTTCAAAAGGGCTACAAAGTGGTCTATGAGCCAAACGCCTATGCTGCCGAATCGCAGAGCGCCTCCATCCAGGAAGAATTGAAACGAAAGATCAGGATAGCGGCAGGTGCCCTGCAGGCGCTTTGGCGGTTGAGGGCTTTACTGAATATCTTTGTCTATGGCATTTTCTCCTTCCAATATATTTCCCACCGGGTACTCCGGTGGACGGTAGCGCCACTTTCCTTACCACTTATTTTCTTCATCAATATCTACCTCGCCAGCCTTGGCCAACCTTTGTACCAACTGCTGTTGGGTGGCCAAACCCTCTTTTACCTCTTTGCGTGGCTCGGCTATGTTTTTGAAACGAGGCACCTGAAAATCAAGGCGTTTTTTGTACCCTACTACTTCTGTGTGATGAACTACGCCATGTACCGGGGCCTGTTCCGGTTGATGGCCGGCAAGCAATCGGTTGTTTGGGAGAAAGCCAAAAGGGCCGGTTGACCTACCTGATAACCATCTTTTTGCTTCGGTAAATGGCCGTTCCCCTACCCCTGTATGCCAGGTTTTTTTTACATTTTATTGTTTTAACCCTGGCCGGAAAATTTCAACTGAGTAAATCACATGCCGGATAAAAATTCAAATTGTTTTTGATTGCCATTTTTTGTTTTTCAATAATGCTGCATTATTTTTGTAAAAAATTGACAATCAATGAAAAAGCAATCCACCCAGCGAAAGCACAACTTCCCAGATGCCGACCTCCACAAGCTCTGCATGGACAGCATCCGCTCCGCCCACCGTGACCTGGTACTTTTCGAGCAATATGGCTATGGCCTGGAACGGTTGAAACAATTCAATGCCCTGTGCGACCGCTTCAAAAACCTGCCGGACGACGACGAACTACTGGGCGACCAAATGATTTTGACCGAAAAAAAATACAAGGCGGCAGGGAACCTCAAAGCGGCCATCAAGAGCCTGATGACAAGAGTGGCCATCAAGTTCAACATGAAGACCGGGCGCTACCGCAAATTCGGCGCTTCCAAGCTGGGCGACATGACCGACGCTCAATTGCTGTTCTGCGCCAGGAGAGTGCTCCGGGTGGCACGCCAGCAGATAGACTTCCTGGCCGACGTAGGCGTCAACGAACAAATATTGGGAAGGATAAGCACGGCAGCCCAGGCGTTTGAAAATGCCGTCAACCTCCAGCAGGACAAAGTGGCCGACCGGGACATTGGCGTGGAAAGGCGCATTGAGCAGGGCAATGAAATCTATGACGAATTAGTGGTGCTGTGCAACGTGGGCAAGGATATATGGATCAACAAGGACGCCGCAAAATACGAGAGCTATTGCCTCTACGAAAGCAACAATGAACAGAAGAAGGCGAGGAAAGCTGCCCTGGCCGAGGCTGGGTAACTTTTTGGTACCTGTTAGAAATAGTTTGAAATGGGAGATTCTCACCCGTCAATTGATTTGGCTTACGGCCATGCCACTTACTGCCGTGCCCTTTCCTGCCCGGGCATCCAGCCAAAGTCCCCTTCCCAATCGGCCAACAGGTGAGCCGTAAATGCAAAGGCCTTGCAAAATTGCAAAAGGTAGTCATAGTCAATGGAATCCGGATTGTCGGCAGCCTGGTGATAGTATTTAAAGATATCCTCGTTCATAGCGGTAATGCCAGGCGCATAGTCGATGGCAGGGATGCCCTTGTTGGCAAAGGAGGCATTGTCCGAACGCTCATAAAGGTTCTGCTCCGGGGCTGGATCGGGCACCACGGTTAGGTTGAATGCTGCTGCACCTTTTTCAAGCAAAGGGCTGGCATTGGTTTTTTCCAGGCCGATTACAGTCACGTGCTCGGTCGAATTGTATCCCGCACCATCGTTGTTGAAGTTGAACACTGTTTTTTCCAGTGGCAGGAGGGGGTGTTCAGCATAGTACAAGCTGCCCAGCAGGCCCATTTCCTCTCCGGTGCAGGCCAGGAAAATGACGGACCGCTTGGGAGGGTGTGCAGCGATGGCCCTGGCAGCAGCCATTAGCGCCACGGTGCCCATACCGTTGTCCCTGGCACCATTGAAAATGGAGTCTTGTGGGGAATATGGCTGCCCCCCATCTTTCCCGGTGCCGATATGGTCGTAATGGGCGCTGACCAGGAGGTATTGATCTTTTAAAACAGGATCGCTTCCTTCCACCATTCCAACAATATTAAAAGCTTCTGTTTCTTCCACCTTGACACCTGACGTTTCAATACTCACCGTCATTTTCTCCCCATGTTCCATGTCCTTTACGGGATTGGGAGCGCTTTCTTTCATCCAGCCGTAAATTATTGACGGGCTTGTGGAGGGGTCCTGTTCACCTTTCATTTCCAGTCTTTCCTTGCCAAAATATGACTTGAAAAACGGCCAAGGGAAATTCAACCTGAACAGCTCGATCAGGGCCACAGCACCTTTGCCTGCTGCGATTTCCCGTTTAACGGACATGGCCTTGAAAGTTTCCATCGGGTTGGCCTCGCCGGGTTTTCCAGGCAGCACGAACACTACCTTTCCTTTAACATCCAATCCGCTGTAGTCGTCCATGCCGGTTTCAGCATCCACCCAGCCGTGGCCTGCAAAGACCGCTTCCGCTTTGATGCCGCACTGGTCGCCCCTCATTATCAACAAGTTGTCTCCGAGTTGATAGACCGTTTCCCCCAGGGTCAGCGTGCCACTCAGTGGGGGAATTACCTTTTCGAAAGGGATGCTTTGACGGAAATGATCGGTACCGGGCGCCGGGCTGACGCCATATTTTTCAAAATAAGACACGATATACTCAGCGGCCAACCGCTCGCCGGGTGATGCGGTGCGCCTACCTGCCAGTTCATCGGAGGCAATGTAGCGGAGCTGGTTCTCCAGTTCGGCCTTTTCAAATTCGAAGCCTGGTAAAACCTGGGCTGGCTGTCCTATGCAAAACAGCATGGAGGAGACCATCAAAATACAGCTGAAGAAATATTTCATTACTTTGTTTCTTGTGTTTCCAAAATCAGGTGGATCCTTAAAACTTGCAGGCTCAACAGCAATTTTTTTTACGCAAGTTTAATTTTGAAATTAGTTTAGGTCATTTGATTTTTAAAATTTGGATAAACACTTGTTAACCAGCCATGTAGGGCAATTTATTGACGTAAATCTTCGATTTTAAACAAATTCAAACAACTCAAACAATTTCAAACAACGATTTATCTACAACGATTTAAAGGATGCACCCATAAAAATTTTGCAAGTTTACCTTGTTTTGCAGTAAAAAAGGCGCATTGCCTTCAACCTTTGACGAAATGGGACAAGTCACCGACAGAATAAGGATGCAGGTTGGCGAAGGGGAACTATCCGAAGCTATAGAAACCTTGACCAGTTTTTTAAAAACGGTCGGCGGGGAACTGTATAACCAATCCATTTTCCTGAAAGGCAAACACAAGGAATACGAGCGGGAAAAAATTTTGGGCATGGGCGACAAGCCGGAACTCCGTTCACAGATTTCCATGGCCGTGCTGAACCTGGCCGACGATATTGATGAAAGGCAGTTGGAAAATCCGCCTACCTCCAAAGATTTCACCAACATGGCGCCCAAAACAGAGCACATCAGGCAACAACAGCAGCAATTCCAGCAACAGCCGCAATTCCAGCAAGACAACCCCCACTTCCAGGCCCAGTGCATTTTCCAGGGGGACATGGCCCAGTACTACCTCGCTTACGACAATTCGATCTGGATGTACAACCCGCTGAACAACCAGACTTTTCAGGTGGGTATGAAGCTGCCCTCGCAGGATTTCAGGTTTGCCTGGACTTTGTTTATGACGGCTACCGGTATCTACTACCTGGTGGATAGGGCAAACATCATCTGGGGCCAAAATTTTGGGATGCCCGTGCAGGTGGGTTTCGTGAAAAACCTCTAAGGATTGAACAAGGCCGCTTCCGCCAATTCGCAAATAATATGGCCCACCAGGATATGGCCTTCCTGTACCCGTGGCGTCTTTTCGGTGGGAATTTTTAGCTGAAAATCGCAGATACTTTCCAGTTTACCCCCACTTTTGCCAGTCATCCCCACCACCAGCATTTCCCGCTCCTTTGCGGCATAGGCCGCCCGCAAAATATTGGTTGAATTTCCCGAGGTAGAAAGCGCAAAAAGCATGTCCCCCGGCCTCCCCATCGCTTCCACCGCCCTGGCAAACACTGCATCGTAACCATAGTCATTGGCTACTGCTGTGAGAAAGGAACTGTTGACGTGGAGCGCTTCCGCAAACAAGGGTTTCCGATCCAGGTAAAAACGGCCGGACAACTCAGCGGCGAGGTGCTGTGCATCGGCAGCACTGCCACCGTTTCCACAAAAAAGAACTTTGCCATTTTTATTGAAAACAGCCACTACCTGCCCTACTACTTTTATGATTGCAGCCAGCAGGGTTTCATCATTCAAAAGAGCAGTCTGAACAGCAATATTTTCAGTAACTATGGATCTTATTTTCTCAATCATACCTGCATTTAACGATGAAAAAAATAACTTCTCTATTTTGATTTTGAAACCCCAGTACTGGAAGGTTTTTTTGAAAATAATCCTGATTTCTAACGCCGAAAATAAGTTTTTAAGAAAAAGCTACTGGGCGTCCCAACGGGACGGAATCTTTGTAGCTTGCCATGAACTGAGGTCTTTCGTTCCGTAGGAACGATATGTCGTTGCTTCCCAGATACCGTTCCGCTGGAACGGAGACCATTTTGATGTTTACAAATCCTACAAAGATTCCGTCCTGAAGGGACGGTGATTGTTAAAACTTATTTTCGGAAGTACACATCGGGTTTATTTTTCCTTCGATCCTTAACCGTGCATCAAGCCAGCATATTTTTTACATGAACGGCCAAATCAGCCAGGGGAACTTCCTGTTGCACTTTTGAAATCCATTCTTGTTTGTCAGAGGTAGTCTCTGCCATTTCCTTCCCAAGCCTTAGATTTTTCACCGTCGCCACTCCCTTGGCAGCCTCGTCGCCACCAATGAGGATAACGGCCGGGCAGTTTTTGGCGTCTGCATAGGCCATTTGTTTTTTCATTTTCCGAAAGCCTTTGAACAGGCCGCAATAGACCTCCACATCAATACCTTCCTGTCGCAGCTCACGGGCCAGGCGGTAGTAGGCAGGCTGCAGGTCATCATCGAAATAGGCAATGAGGACGGGGCCTTCGGCTTTTATCTCCTCTTCGCCAGCCATGCGCAGCACCTCGGCCAGTCGGTCAACCCCGATGGAGGCGCCGGTAGCAGGCACTTTCATACCGAGTAGTTTTTCCACCAGCCCATCGTAGCGGCCACCGCCACAGATGGAGCCTACGTTTCGTTCCCTGCCCTTTTCGTCCTTGTATTTCAACAAAGACTCCACCTCAAAGACTGGCCCAGTGTAATAGGCCATGCCCCGCATCAGGGTGGTGTCGAACACGATGCGCTGTTCGTCGAAGCCAAGCGTGTCCCAGAGTTGGTTCATCTTGTGCAGTTCGGCCAGGCCCTCCCTGGCCAGTTCGTTGGTGCCGATAGCTTTTTCCAGTTCGGCCAGCACGTTTTGCCGGCCTGAAACGCCGGTAGCCAATTTTAAAAAACCGATGATACGGTCAATGATGCTGCTATCGAGGTGCAGGCCGGCAATGGCGGCGCCGGAGGTATCTTCCCGGCCCGGGCCCAGTTCGAGGCGCATGTCGTCCCAGCCTATTTTGTCCAATTTATCAATGACCCGCAGCACGGCCCCCTCCCGGTCGTCCGTGTCAATGCCGATTGAAAAAAGGAAGCCTTTGAGCACTTTCCTGTTGTTGACTTTTACCCTGAAAGTACCCCGTTGCAGGCCGATAGCTTCCAGGGCGTCAGACAAAATCATGCAGGCCTCGGCGTCGGCAGCTACATCGTTGGTGCCTACGGAGTCGAAATCCAGTTGCCAAAACTCCCGGAATCGGCCCGGCAGCAGTTTGATTTCGTAGCGGAAAACGGGGCCGTACTGGTAGCGACGGTACAGGGGCGCATTGGTTTCCATCACCTGCTTGCGGCGGTAATCCTGCCAAAGGCGTTCTGCGTAGGCCCTGGCGAGGGGGGCGGTCAGGTCGTATCGCAGGGCGAGCGGCGCAAATTCCATATACACCTTGCCTTCCTTGTCCCGCAGTTCGCTGCCGTCGGGGGCGAGGATAGGCTCTTCTTCAGGGTTGCGGAAAGAATAGACGCCCTTATCCACCGTGTCCTCATCCGGCATGTATTTTCCCAGGGCGTCGGCATATTCCAGCACGGGCGTGTCAAGTTGCTCGAACCCATAGGAGCGGTACACCCTGGTAGCCGCTTCGATGATGCGCCGCCGGATTTCGTTCTGGTCGGCGTCTATGTCCCTGAAGCCCCTGATTTTGCGGGGTATGTTGCCTCTTTCGGTCATTATGATTGAATCGTTGGGTTGAAAAAAATCGATACGGGTTTATTCTTATCAGAAGTTGGACATCTGGTCAGCGATGGAAGGATTGGAACACGGATTTGGCGGAATAAACAGATTTACACGGATTTCTTTGCGTTACGCCAGAAAAAATCAGTTTACATCCGTTTGTTCACTGCTGCCCGGGTTCCACTCCCCTGCGGCAAGACCTGTCTGAAGTACAAAATCTTTTCAGCCATTCACATTTCAGGTGCAATAGTAAGGGGTTGTGCCTGTTTTTTCTACCAGGCGTGACAGGATTTGCTCTACCTGTTCCACTTATATCTTCAAAACTACTAAATCTGTCAATCAATGAACTTGTGGCAAACATACCGGCTACGGGGGTGCAGATTGAGGTGGAGAAGGTGTTTGGGGATTTGATGTGAGGAAATGATCACGGGTACAAACCTGCCTGCATTAGTACTACCCTTTCTAATATTTGTTCTGGTGTGTTAAAATCCAGAATTTTCACAGTGCCTTCACCAATTTGTGTTTTTGGCAAAATATGCCCATCCTGTATTTCAAAATGCGCTGACCACATTTGTTTCCTTGGATTAAAAAAACGGACAAATACTGTTTCATCTTCCAGCACAGTGCCGACGTTCGGGCCTTTTTTTGAGTTGCAGACAGGACAAGCATAAGCCAGGTTTGCAAAAATAGTTTTACCGCCATGTTGCATACTGATAACGTGTTCGACTTGGAATTTGACCATGGCGGCTATTTCCGGCAAGCGGCAATATTCACATCGAAATTCAGCCCTGACAGCGACTTTTGTTCGGAGCGAAGCGGAAATGTAGCGGCTCATTGTTAGCTTTTGTCAGCCAGTAATTTCAAGGCACGTGCCTTGGCCAACCTGACAATGTGTTCAAACATGAAATACTTTTCGAGTTCCTGATCCTCTGCCACAGTTATTTTGCCTTCTTTTTTAAGGTGGACGAGTTGTTCAACCCGGCGCTGCATCATTGTCGGGGCGTGGTAGGACAGCAGTTTTTCAGGTGAGAGGTTGGCTATGAAATCTGCAAAGTCTTGATATATGTCGTATTGCTGCGCTAACATGGGTTGATTTTTCTCCAAAAGTAGGATTTTTTGTGTAGGAGTTACCGACTGGCTACCCAATTTTTTATGTCTGATCAATATTATTATCCCTCCTAAATAGCCTGGGATCTGTACTTACCGATGGGCCTAAAATCTGCCTGGATTGTCATCACAGAATTCAAATCCTCTTTCCCAATGACGGGCAGCTTCATATTGACAAAGGGACGTTGACCGACCCGGCTACGGGGGTGCAGATTGAGGTGGAGAAGGTGTTTGGGGATTTGATGTGAGGTTCCCGACTTTATGTATTTTCTGTTAAATAGGAATTTTTACTCTTGACTATTGCACCATTGAAAGGGGGAACTTCTCCAAATTTTAAGCAGTAGCTGTTAATTGCTTTCCACTCTTCTTTTTTTGAATTATCGCAAATATTTATTTCAACATACTTTTTATCAAGTGGAAACATATCTTGTAGGGCCACTGTCGGTAAAAATCCGTGTCAATCCGTAAAATCCGCCCAATCCGTGTTCCAGTCCTATAAAGTTCTGCATCCAAAAATCATTCAATCCTCCTCCACCGTCAACAACTTCTGCAACCTCGAACTCACTGCCCCCGGCTTCCGCTCCAGCGCCCTGGCCACTTCCGTCACAGAAGCACCTTCTCGAAATAACTGCATCAACCGTTCGTCCTCCTCGCCCGTCCAGGGCTGGTAGGCTTTCGGAAATTGTTGCCTTACTTCCTCCACACTGTATGCTTTTTGTGCAGGTGGCACAGGCACGGGGCGTTCTGGTTGCGGCGTATCGCTTCCTCCTATCATGGCCAGTGCCAGCCTGATTTTATCGTAGCCCACCTCCTCGTTTAGTTGCTCGTAAATCTCTTTCATTTTGAACGGTCGTTCCAGTCCAAGGGTGGCATTTTTTATCCGGTCGAAATCCTCCCTGCCAACGAATTTCATCAAATCCACCGGCTCGCCACTATTGAACAGATAGATGAGGTGGTTGCCAATGGTATTGAGGCTCATGCCCCGGCTGTCGGCCATTTCCTGCAAGCCCAGGCCCTCTTTGTACAGGGCCAGGGTTTCCAGGTGGGTGCTGCCTTTAATGGAGAATCCCTCCCGTTTTTTTTCCAATAAAAAATCCTGGATGGCATCTAAAAAAGTACGTCCGTACTCCTCCAGTTTAGCCTCGCCGACCCCGCTGATTTTTGCCAGATCGGCCTCTGTGGCGGGCCGCTCGGCAGCCATTTCCTCCAGGGTGGCATCGGTGAAAACAATGTAGGGCGGCACTCCCTTCGCACGGGATATATCGAGGCGGAGTTGGCGCAGGTGCTCGAAGAGTTCGTCCCGTACCCGGTTGCGTTCGGCGGCGGGCCTGGTCTTGGCGGCAGCTTTGGCCTCCTCTTCTTCCTTGCGCTTCTGCAGGATGTCGGCCTGTATGAGCTGTACTTTTTGGCCATCGTACAGCACGGACTTGCTGGCCTCGGTGAGCTTCACCTTGCTGTGGTCGTCGTAGGCGATGTCGAGCAGTCCCTGGTTAACGAGTTGTTCCAGGTAAAAAAACCAATCTTGTTGACGCACATCCTTACCAGCGCCGTAGGTTTTTATTTTGTCAAAACCAGCAGCCAACAAGCTGTAAGAGCGGGAGCCACGCAGCACGTCCACCAACATGCCCGTGCCGACCTGTTCTTTGAGCCTTGCTACCGCCGAGAGCGCTTTTTGGGCAATGACAGTGCCGTCGAAATGCTGGGGCGGGTTGTTGCAAACGTCGCAGTTGCCGCAGTTTTCCTGCATGGATTCGTTGAAATAATTCAGCAAAATCTTGCGGCGGCAAATGAGCGAAGTGGCATACTGGTACATCCGTTCCAGCTTGGCCATGTGGATGTCACGGTACTGGCTGTCGTTTTGCTGAATAAAATCACGCAGCGTCATTAGGTCGCCGGCGCTGTAAAAAAGGAGGGTATCGGCATCGGCACCGTCCCGCCCGGAGCGGCCTATTTCCTGGTAATAGCTTTCAATGTTTTTGGGCAAATTGTAGTGGATGACCCAGCGCACGTTGCTCTTGTCAATGCCCATCCCAAAGGCGATGGTGGCGCAGATGACGGTGGTGCGGTCCTGTTTGAAATTTTCCTGCACTTTGGAGCGCTGGCTGCTGTCGAGGCCAGCGTGGTAGAAGTCGGCGTTGATACCATTTTCCAACAATTTGGCCGTCACCGACTCGGTCGTTTTTTTGGCAAGGCAATAAATGATGCCGGGCTGTTCGGGGTGCTTGGCAATGAATTCCAGTATCTGCTCCATGCGCTTGCGGCCGGGGCGCACCTCCAGGTGCAGGTTGGGCCGGTCGAAGGAAGCGACAAACATTTCCGGCCTGTCCAGTTCCAACTGCTGCGCAATGTCCTTGCGGGTCAGCTTGTCGGCCGTGGCTGTTACGGCGATGACAGGGATGTTGGGAAATGTTTTTTTCAAAAACTTCAACTGCCGGTATTCCGGCCTGAAATCATGGCCCCAGGCAGAGATGCAGTGGGCCTCGTCAATGGCAAACAAGCTGATTTTACTGGCCTTCAACAAGGGCATGAACTCCTGCGAGGCCATTTTTTCCGGAGAGGTATAGATGAGGTCGAGGCGGCCATGATAGAGTTCGTTTTCCACCTGTTGCTGCTCCTGGTAGGTGAGCGAGCTGTTGAGGAATGCGGCCCGGATGCCGTTGGCCCGAAGTGCCTCCACCTGATCTTTCATCAGGGAAATAAGTGGCGACACGACGAGGCAGGTGCCTTCCATCGTGACGGCGGGTATTTGGAAGCAGACGGATTTCCCACCACCGGTAGGCATGAGCAGGATGACGTCTTTTTTATCGTAAATGGATTGGATGACCTCAGCTTGCAAGGGTCGGAACGCATCGAAGCCGAAATATTTTTTGAGTGCGTTTTTGGCGTTGTCCAGGTTCATAGTAATCCCTTCTGTTTTTTAGAATTTGGGTATCAATAGCCAGCGGCTGCCTCAGCCCATAAGCGCCAAAGTATTGAAGTCTGTAAAAAACTTGTCGTTTTTAGCCACCCCGGTTATCATCGTAGTAGGCAATGGGGACCGGGGGTAGTTTAAAAAACCTTGATTACTTGCTGGATTTCAATAATTTGGCCGCAGTGGGCCTTGCGCAACTTACAAGACAGCCGCTGGATTTTTCTCAGGTGGGCTAAAATAAAAAGGAAGCGTGGAATTTGATGACTTTCTAAAAGAAAAACAACCCGACAGGCTACAATGGCAGCCTATTATTTCAGAACTTTCCCGGCTAAAACTGATCGTATGAGACACAACAAAACCAACTTTCTAATCACAACCCTGCTGCCGCTTGCCATCATGTGCTCCCTGTTTTCATGCGGGGAAAAAGAGGAAAAAATAGCAACCAACCTTGCAGCGGCCAATCTCATCCCGCAGCCAGTTTCCATTACGGTTGACAGTTCGGCGTTCAGGTTAAAAGGCAGTGCCATCATTTTCGTGCAGGGAGAATCTGAGGAGCTCCTGCGCATTGGCCAGTATTTTTCTGATATGCTGAAATCAGCAACTGGCCTGAACCTGCCCGTCAAATCTACCGCCGAAGTGCCGGGCAAAGGAAATTTCTACCTGGTCGTTTTGGAAGAAAGAAACGTCCACGGCGAGGAAGGCTACCAATTGGACATCAAAGAAGATTTGGTGACGCTGTACGCTGGCACCCCTGCCGGCATTTTCCGGGGCATCCAGACCATCCGACAAATGCTGCCCATCAACGCAGATAAAACGGATGGCCCTTTCATCTTGCCCACAGGCACGATTCAGGACAAACCTACCTACAGCTACCGTGGCGCCATGCTCGACGTGTCCAGGCATTTTTTCCAGGTGGAAGACATCAAACGCTACATTGATTTTCTGGCTGAATATAAAATGAACGCTTTTCACATCCATCTATCTGACGACCAGGGTTGGCGCATCGAAATAAAGAAATGGCCGAACCTGACAGCCCACGGCGGCAAGACCCAGGTAGGCGGCGGAAAGGGCGGCTTTTACACCCAGGAACAGTACGCCGACATCGTAAAATACGCCCAGGATCGCTACATCACCGTCGTCCCCGAAATAGACATGCCCGGCCATACGAATGCGGCCCTGGCCTCGTATCCTGAACTGAACTGCAACGGAAAAGCGCCCGAACTCTACACGGGCACGGAGGTGGGTTTCAGCACCTTATGCTCCAGCAAGGAAATCACTTACCAGTTCATTGATGATGTGATCACTGAGTTGGCGGCCCTGACGCCCGGCCCCTTCATCCACATCGGCGGCGACGAATCGCATGCCACCAAAAAGGAGGATTACCTGCCTTTTGTCAACCGGGTGAAAGGCATCGTGGAAAAGCATGGCAAGACCATGATTGGTTGGGATGAAACGGCACAGGCGGACTTGAACAACCAATCGGTGGTGCAGCTTTGGGCCAATGAGGATTTTGCAAAAATGGCCGTTGCCAAAGGCGCACAGCTTATCATGTCGCCAGCCAAAAAAGCCTACATGGACATGCAGTACGATTCTACCACCAAACTTGGCCTGCATTGGGCAGCCTACATCGAAGTGGACAGCGCCTACCTGTGGGATCCCGCCACCTACATGCCTGGCGTTGGGAAAGACAACGTCCTCGGCATCGAGGCCCCGCTTTGGTCGGAGACGGTGACCAACCTGGACGAAATCGAGTACATGGTTTTCCCCCGGCTGTTGGGATATGCGGAAATTGGCTGGACACCAGTTGAAAAGAGGAATTGGGAAGCGTACAAAGTGCGTTTGGGCAAACAGGCCGGGCGGCTTAGGGCGGATGGGATTGATTATTATGAATCTAAACTGGTGCCTTGGGAAGAGGGTGCGGTGAAAAATTAGGAATCCCAAAAAAAAGTTATGCAATCCTTAAAGCCATGTCAATCAGCATGTCCGATATTCATCTCCCCGTCAAGTTGGGTCCTTTACAAAAATTATAATGACCTGCCACATATCCAAACTTTACAACCCATCACAAAACAATTCCCACTATTGTACGCTTAAAAGGTAGCACCGGGTGTGAAAAATTCAACTTGTGTGCATCTTTCCGCAAATTTTTCAAACATGACCAAAAAGAAGATTTTCAAAAGGATTTTTATAGGATTGGGGCTTTTCATCGTACTGGTGATCGGGCTGCTGGCCGCTGCCCCATTTTTGTTCAAAGACCAAATCGTGGCGGCAGTCAAAGATTTGGTAAACGACAACCTGAACGCCAAAGTGGACTTTAAGGACGTGGACATTTCGCTCCTGAAAAGCTTCCCAAATGTGAGCGTAGGCTTGCAGGAATATTCGGTGACAGGGGTGGACGAATTTGAAGGGGTGAACCTGGCGTCCGGCGAACTGGCCGCTGTTACGATGGATTTCTGGTCGGCCTGGAATTTTGGAAAAGTGCCGCTCCAGATAAAATCTGTGACACTCGACAAGCCAGATATTAATGTGTTGATTTTAAAAAATGGCAAAGCAAACTACGACATTGCCAAACCCACTACCGATACAACTGCAGCTTCCCCAACCGCTTTCCAAATCCAGCTTCAAAAATACGCCATCAACGAAGGGAATATCGTGTACGACGACCAGCTTTGGGGTACTTATGTGAAAATGGTAAACCTGAACCACAGCGGCAAAGGCGATTTCACACAGGATGTCTTCGATTTGGATACAGAAACCACTATTGACCAATTGACCGCCGAGTCAGGCGGGGTAGCTTATTTGAAAAAAGCGAAAGTGGATTTTGATGCCGGCTTCAATATTGACCTGCCCAACCAGAAATACATCCTTCGGGAAAACAAACTCAAAATCAACGACCTGGAAATGAACCTCGACGGCTGGCTGGCCATGACCGATGAATATGATATAGGGATGGACCTGACCTTCAACGCCCCGAAAAGCGAGTTCAAAAGCCTGTTGTCCCTCATTCCGAATGCCTACATCGAAGGTTATGAAAATGTAAAAGCCAATGGCACTTTCAAGTTGGAGGGCTTTGTGAAAGGCATCTACAGCTCTTCGCCAGAGCAGTATCCGGCTTTCAAAATCAACCTGGACATTGCCAATGCCGACCTCAAATACCCCGATCTGCCAATGGGCATTTCAGGCATCAACACCAACATAGTGGTAAACAGCCCTTCCAGCAACCTCGACCAAATGCTGGTGGACATTTCAAAGTTCAGCCTCAAGGTGGGCAACAACCCCCTGGAAGGCTATTTTAAACTGAAAACCCCGATTTCCGATCCAGATGTGGATACAAAAATAAAGGGGAAACTTGACCTCGGCGACCTTTCCCGTGCATTCCCGATGGAAGGCGTGAAGACATTAAACGGCATTGTCAACATGGACGTAGCGGCCCGCACCAAAATGTCAACCATTGACAAAAGCGACTATGCAAATGTGGACATGAGCGGCGAGGCTGCCATCGAAAGCATGGACTATGTGGCGGAGGGTTTGCCAGCGGTAAGGATTGACGCCATGCGTTTGTTTTTTACGCCAAAAAATGTTCAAGTGCCGAATTTCAGCATGAAACTCGGAAAAAGCGACCTCAGCGGAAATGGCAGCATTGACAATATCCTTGCTTACTTTTCGCCGGATGCCACCATGAAGGGGGATTTCACCATCCGTTCCGGTTATTTTAATGCAGATGAATGGATGACGGAAGAGGCAAGTCAGCAGCAGCCGGCAGCGGGTACTCCACCCTCAACCGCTACCTCCAGTGAGGCAGCATTTGACCGTTTTGATTTCACCCTGGATGCAGAGATGAAGCAGGTGGACTATGATGTTTACAAAATAAAAGACGTGGTGGCCAAAGGGAATTTTACACCGAATAAACTGACGGCCAACCAGTTGAGTGCGAAAATTGGCGACAGCGACGTTTCGGCCTCCGGCACGATCACCAATGTCTGGAATTACCTTTTTTACAATGAAAAACTGGGAGGAAAGCTGTCCCTGCGCTCCAACTACATGAACCTCAACCAGTTCATGACTGCAGAACCGGCCGCCGCCACCGCCGCAGCCCCAACCGAAGCTACCGAACCTTTCCTGGTGCCCGGCAACATTGATATGGTAGTAGATGCCAACATGAACAAGGTCATCTACGACAACATGGAATTGAACAACGTGAAGGGCAGCCTGGTGGTGGCCAACGAGGAAGTGAAATTTACCGACCTGACGGCCAATACCCTGGGCGGCAGCCTGGACATCAACGGCGGCTACAACACCCAAAACCACGAAAAGCCAAAGTTTGATTTGGGCATGAAGCTCAAGCAGATGGACTTTCAAAAATCTTTCAACACTTTTAATACTTTCCAGGCCATTGCACCCATCGGGAAATTCATGACGGGGGTGTTCAATACCGAACTCAGTATGAGCAGCGCATTGAACAAAGACCTATCGCCTGATCTGAACACCCTGGCAGCGGCTGGCCTATTGCAAACGCTCAATGCTCAGTTGAAAGGGGTGAAGCCCCTGGAAGCCATAGGGAATAAATTGAATGTGGATGCATTCAAAAACCTGCAACTCAAAGACACGAAGAATTGGTTCACGGTAAAAGACGGCGCCGTGCTATTGCAGGAATTTGATACGAAATACCAGGACATTGACATGAAAATCGGCGGATCGCACAAATTGGTGGGCGACATGGACTACCACATTATTGCAAAAATACCCAGGGAAAAAATTGGTAAAAACCCATTGGGCGCTGCCGCCAATTCCGGGCTTGAATTTCTCGGGGGCGAAGCTTCTAAATTGGGGCTGAACATCGGCGTTGGCGAGTTCATCAACGTGCAAATCAACATAGGCGGAACGATGGACGACCCGAAGGTTGGTTTCAAACTGCTCGGTACGGAGGGCCAGGGAGGAAGCGTCAAAGACGCCGTAGTTGACAAGGTAAAAGATGAAGCCCAGAAGCAAATTGACAAAGTGCAGGAAGAAGCCCAAAAGCGGTTGGACGAGCAAAAGCAAAAAGCAGAAGCGGAAGCGGCCAAATTAGCTGACAAAGCAAAGGCGGAAGCTGAAAAGAAAGCCCAGGAAGCAGCCAAAAAAGTGGCAGACGAAGCGGCCAAAAAGGCTGCCGATGAAGCCAAAAAGAAACTGGACGAAGAGGCGAAGAAGAAACTGGAAGATTTGAACCCGTTCAAGAAAAAGAAAGGTGGGGGATAGATAATCCCAAATTGAAAATGAAAAGCGATAATCTTTGAGGATCGAAGGAAAAATAATCCCGATTTCACATCGGGATTATTTTTAAAAAACCCTTCATTTGCTGGGGTTTTCAAAATCAAAATGGTGAAGTTATTTTTTCATCGTTACTTAAAAGCTTTAACTTGCTGAAAAAACCAATTTTATGGAAGCGATAGCTGAAAAAGGAACTATAAAATCAACGCCATTTAATGTGCCACAATACCTGATAAAAGAGGTGGTTGCAGGCATCCCATTCTATTATAAGGACTATAAAGCAGTTATAAACAAAACAAAAACTAAGGAGGAAGTCATGGGATGCAGCAGCCTTCAATCCATTATTATTCAATATTTGTTGTTTAATGTTTGTGCAAAATTGGATTTGAAAAAATATTGGATCTTGACCAATGAACCGGGAAACCATTTGGGAAAGAACAACAATTTGAGTTACGATATCGCAGTCGTTGAAAAATCAGTATTGACTCCAAAAAAGGTTTCTAGAAAATATATGAATGTACCGCCGAAGCTTATTGTAGAGGTAGATGTTAAAGTAGAACTGAACGAAACAGATTTTTCCAGCGTCATTGATTATATGTTTTTTAAAACAGGCGAAGTATTTAAACATGGCGTTCAGAAACTGATTTGGATCCTTTCAAGAACAGGTAAAATAGTCATGGCTGAAAATGGCAAGCCCTGGCAGATTTACGATTGGTCAGAAAATCTGGAATTCATGGATGGAATTGAATTTAATGTGTTTATTTTTTTGGAGGAGGAGGGTATCGATCCAAAAACATAAAAGGCGTTTCTTTGCGGCTGCATGAAAATCCTCATCCTTTGCAAAAAATTTCCTTACCCGCTCAGAGAAGGCGAACCCATCGCTATCACCTATCTCAGTAAATCTTTGGTGGAAAAAGGTTGCGAAGTTTCACTGTTGGTGCTCAATACCAGCAAGCACTATTTTGATCCTGTCAGGCTTCCTGCTGCGCACAACCACTATCACAAAATTTTTTCCGTAGCGGTGGACAACCACATCACCGTTTCCGGGGCTATGAAGAGCATGGTGAAAGGCGTATCCTATATCCTCGGAAGATTTTTTTCAAAAGCTTATGAACAGAAATTAGAGGAGGTTTTACAGGCTGAAAAATATGACGTTGTGCAGTTGGAAACGGTGTATATGGCACATTATATTCCTACCATCAGGCAATATTCCAAGGCCATAATTTCCTTGCGGTCGCACAACGTGGAACATGAAATTTGGGAGCGGGTGGCTGAAAATACGGCCAACCCTTTCAAGCGTTGGTACCTGAAAAACCAAAACAAACACCTGAAAGCATTTGAGCTGCGGACACTGAACAGCTATGACATACTCCTTGCCATCACCCAGCGTGATTTGGCGGTTTTTCAAAAATTGGGTTTCAAAAACAAATCGGTAGTTGCACCTGTTGGCATCGCCCTGGGCGAGTATGAGCCTGATTATCATTGTTTTAAAAAATACCCTTCGCTGGCATTTATCGGGGCGCTGGACTGGATGCCCAACCAAGACGGCATCATATGGTTTTTGGAAAAAGTGTGGCCGGCACTGGCGGCCCGTTTTCCAAAACTCGAATTTCATATTGCCGGAAAAAACACGCCTGATTGGTTGCGAAAAAGAGCACGGGAACGGGTTGTTTTTCATGGAGAAGTACCCGATGCCAAGGCTTTTCTAAATCAACATCCGGCATTGATTGCCCCATTATTTTCAGGTAGCGGCATCAAAATAAAAGTGTTGGAAGGCATGGCTTTGGGACGCAGCGTCTTCACGACGCCCATTGGTGCTGAAGGTATTCCAGCACGGCACGGCGAACAGCTTTTTGTAGCCAATACCCCGGAAAAGTTCATCGAAAATATTGAAACGGCCATCAATAACCAGAATCAGATGAAAAAGGTTGGAGAAGCCGCCCGGGCATTTATCCGTTCTTATTTCGACGACCGGGAAATTGCAGGAAGGGTGAAGGAAGCTTACCGGGAACTGCTTGACCAACGGGGTTTATCGTGACAAAGGTTTTACCAATAAGATGTTGTACGCACTTTGAAAATGCTTAATGTTGCCGAAGGTTTTATACTAAAACACGGATGGTTTTGTCGGTTTGCTATTAGCTGTTGGCCTTTGGCCATTGGCTTTTGCCAAAGGCCAAAGGCCAAAAGCCATCAGCGTCAGTATAATAATTATTGTAAATCAATTTCGACATGAAAAGACTAATTTTTGTGGCTGTTGCCACTACCCTGTTGGCAGCATCCGCCTGCCAGCCCACCACCAACCCCGACTACCAGGCGGAAGAAAAAGTCCACGATGAAATCATGGCCATCCACGATGAGGTCATGCCTAAAATGGGCGAGGTGAACCGGCTTGGAAGGGAGCTAAAAAAAGCAGCAGAAAAACTGCCCGCTACCGATGAATACAACAAAGCGAACATTGCCCAGGCCATCAGGCAACTCGAAAAGGCCGACGATGCTATGGGCCGTTGGATGGCAAACTACCAACACCCTTCCAAAAAACGGGGCGAACTGAACCACGAATACATCATGATGTACCTCGATCGGGAAAAAGAAAAAGTGGAACTGGTCAGAACCCTGACGGCTGAAAGCATGAGCACTGCAAAGGACATTTTGGCGGGCGTTGAGAAAACGGAATAGCCATTCCATTGTTACATCACCCAACACCTGACTGCCAGTTAGCATTTTAGTTGCTGACCCCAAGGATGTTCATAACTGACAGCCCGATAACCTACCCCTTTTTATGATGAAATACCTGATCCCTTTAATGCTAATCCCCTTCTTTGTTTGGGGCTGTCAGGATACAGCCCCCAAAGACCTCCCCATTCTGGGCGAACGGGACGTGGTGAACGGCGATACGGTCTATCACGCCATCCCCGATTTTGCTTTTATTGACCAGGACAGCCAGTTGGTCACCAATGAAACCTTCGCCGGCAAAGCTTATGTAGCCGATTTCTTCTTTGTCCATTGCCCGACGATCTGCCCCAAAACCTCCGCCCAGATGCTGCGCATTTACGAGCATTTTCAAAATGACGACCGGCTCATGCTCGTCGCCCATACAGTGGATCCCAAGCGGGACACCGTGGCCGCCCTCAAAAAATATTCGGACGGCCTCGGCGTGTCTTCCAGTAAATGGCGCTTCCTGACCGGGGAAAAGGATTCCTTGTACGAAATCGCCGACGACTATTTCAGCATTGCAATGGAAGACTCCGAGGCACCCGGTGGCTTCGACCACAGCGGGCGCCTAATCCTGGTAGATAAAAACCGCCACATCCGCTCTTTCTGCAATGGCACTGACCCTGCGGATGTGGATCGTTTTATCAAGGACATCGAAAATTTATTGAATGAAGAAAAATAACCTGTTCTTGACTGCGCTCTTTGTTCTTACAGCAGGCCTTGCACTTTTATCTTGTGATAAAAACCAGTTTACCCAAGGGAAAATCCTCTATACCAATTTCTGCGAACGCTGCCACATGGAAGACGGCACTGGCCTCCGGGGCATTATCCCTCCACTGGCGGGAGCGGATTTTCTGGAAACCCACAAGACAGAACTTCCCTGCATCATCCGGTATGGTATCAAAGGGGATATTGTAGTAAATGGCAAAACCTACCAGACAGAAATGCCCGGTGAACCCAAGCTCACCGAATTCGAAATTACAAACATCATCAACTACATCAATACTTCCTGGGGAAACGACCTCGAACTGGCCCGTCACACCGACGTAAGGGCTATATTGAAAGCTTGTGAAGCCGCACGTAAAGAACAGTGATCCTCCTTCCGCACAGTGCCTCTTATTTTACAATAAAAGTCAGGCCGGTACTACGCCCATCCTTATTTGCCAGCACCAAATGATAAGCGCCCGGCAAACCTGGGGCCAGGCTTATTTTTTGGTTGGACAAAAAACCTGTTTGTACCAAACTGCCCCTGGCATCGAAAATGGAAAATGTAGCCCCCTCCCCTGCTTCGCCTTCCACCATCAAAAAATCGTGGGCCGGGTTTGGAAAAATGTGAACCGGCAACTCTTTCACCACGCTTGTAGCTGATGTGCCCGCAGTAGTCACATTGTCAATACAAAAATAGGCAGGGGTGTTCATTCCAAACTGCCCGACATCACTGGAAGAAAGGCTGAACACCAGGCTGTCCGCTGGCCCCAGGGGAGAGAGGTCAAGATATGTCCATTTGTCCACAATATAGTCCTGCGAATTGTCGGCGAACCTGTAATCAGCCAGGTAAAAATCAATGCTATCGGTACCCAACTGGCCGTTCAGGTATTTTTTGATGGTGAGCTTGAAAAAATCGGGATCATCGCCATCCTCGCCGCCGAATTTTTTGGCGAACAAATCGCCCTCCAACATGCTCAGGTAGGCGTAGGTGCTATTGGTCACGAAGAGGCCTTCCACGGGGTTGCCGGCAGCGCCGCTGCCCAGTTGGATAAGGTTTTTATCAATAACATAAGCAACTGCATAGGTGATTGAACCATCCGCCCCGGCCCCAGTGATGGCACTGTATTCATTTTGGAAACCCGGCGTA
This sequence comes from Lewinellaceae bacterium, assembly GCA_020636005.1. Classification (GTDB taxonomy): domain Bacteria; phylum Bacteroidota; class Bacteroidia; order Chitinophagales; family Saprospiraceae; genus UBA6168. Next base: position 388,417 of record JACJYR010000003.1, on the reverse strand, counting down.
GTAGCATCTGTGGTAGCTGAAATGGCCCATCCCGACCAAAAACTGCCATCAAAGCTATTGGGCAAATGGACATTGCCACTCGAAAAGGCACTGGCTGGGTGGCTATTATTTAAAAATTCGCCGGGCGACAAGTTGTAGTTTTCAAAGGTGGCAGTGGTCTGCGCTTGTAAACCAAGCCAGGCCATTGCAAAAAGCAGGGTCATGTGTTGTTTCATTACATTGAGTTTTATTGATTAAAAGAAGCTGGTTGATTTTTTTCAAAACCCACGGAAAGCCCGGCCCTGAAATAACGACCCGGCATGGGACGCCTTTCGATAGCCCGGTAAGATGCGTTCCAGGCGTTGTCGAGGTGGAAAAAGAGCCTGCCTTGAATGGGATTCAGCGTGAAAGTTTTTTGTAAAAAGAGATAACCGACCTGGTACCCACCCAACGGATCGGTTTGCGTACTGACGGGGCCGGTGTAACGGTGCTGGTAGCTCAATGTCCAGGCGCCGATATGCAGGGTCACAGCTGCAAAAGCCTGGTGTTCCGGCACATAGATCAGTTGTTCGCCCGCCGATAAAGCTGGCCGTTCCACGTTTTTTTGGTTGGTGGAAAGGATGTAATCGTACCCACCAGCCAGTTGCAGGGAAAAATCTTCCAGGCAGAGCGTGAAACGGAACCTTTGTTCGAGGCCCCTGCTCCACACTTGTGCCAGGTTGCTTGGGGAGTAGTAATTTTCGCCTGGGTTGACAGACCAGAGGATCCAGTTTCGGATGTTTCGGTTAAAGGCAGTTGAACTCAACGATACCACAGATTTTTTTTGCACGAACCGGGTATGGAAGCCCAGTTCCTGCGACCAGCCTTCTTCCGGGCGCAAACGAGAATTGCCGCCCGGGTTCCAATACCGGTCGTTGAGGGTGGGGAAACGGTAGTTCCTGTTGGCATTACCTTCCAGTTTGAGCCATTTCAGAGCGGCCCATTCCAGGCCGAGGGAAGGGACAAAAGGCAGGGCCTTTCCATCCAGCCATTCCTGCCTGCCGTTGAGCTGCACTTTCCATTTGTTTTTTGAAAAACGGTAGCCAGCAAACAAAGCAGTTTGGCCTTGTTCGGGCGGCTTTTCGTAGTTTTTGGAAAAAGCCTTGACGAGCGTTTCATTGGCCCCCACCTGCAACTGTTGCGTTGGGCTGGGCTGCCACAGCATTTCCGCTTCGCCAATCATTGTTACAAACCTGGTTTTGTCAAAAACCCCGGAGAGACTGTCCTGGTAGTCAATCGCTTCCCTGAAATAGGCCGAGCGGGCGCTGATGGTGGTCTTCTTCTTTTTCCATTTCCAGGCGAGGGCAGACCTCAAAACAGCGTCAGCCTGATGTGCAGCGCTCCGGTTTTGGGTAGTCGTCGGGGGGATTTGACGATCGGCATTTTGCCACCATATATGTGCTGACACCTGATGCCGCTGTCCAAAAGCGCCATAGAAGTTTTGCATTAAACCCTGGTGGGCTAAACCGGCATTGGATTGCCTTTTTTGCTTGCCAGCGGTGGTTTTGTAGGTAAAATTGTTGTCTGCTTCCAAATGAAAGTACCTGGTATCGCCCGACCAGTTTCCCGCAGCGTAGGTTGCTTTTGCCTGTTGACCCAACCAACCAAAGCTGCCCGTGGTGGCTTCCTGCCGCAGGGAAAAGCCAGCGCTGCCCGGCAGATTGTTCAGAGAGACCGTGCCGCCGATGGCCCCGCTTCCCCAAAGTGCGCTCCCGCCACCGTACTGCAGGCTGGCCTCATCGGCAAAAAAAGCAGGCAACAGTGCCAGGTCAAGCAGGCCGAGCATGGGGCTTTGGATCGAAAAGCCGTTCCAGATGACAGCGGTATGGCCTGCGCCCCCACCCCGTATGGAAGAAGTGGCCAGGCTGCCCGCACCATAGCTTTTAATGAAAACACCGCTTTCCCGGCCCAGCAGGTCGGCCACACTGCTGGAATTGTAGGGCTTTAGCTGCTGCAAGTCCCATTTTTCAATTCGGCTACCGGTGGGCGAGGAGCGAAGGGGGGTAGCCAGCACCTCTACTTGCGGCAAGATGCGCAGGGAGTCATTTTGACCTTGTAATAATTGGCTCCCCATGCCAATGAACATAGTTAAAGCAAAAACTACAAAAGGAAGCGGCCAGGGCATTTTACCTGCTTATAGGCCAGGGTGGAGAAGCAGGTTGAAACGTATTGGCAGGAACGGATAGAAAAGACTTTTGCTGGATTCAGGCCAGCGGTAAGCGTTTCCGAGAAAAACCACAACGCTCCATCCCCGGCCTTTCCACCGAAAGCCTGAATGAAAAAATGAGCATTGGCAGGTCTTCTGGCTCGTTCCGCTTTTGGCGCCTTCCCGGGATTTGGGTTGCTGGTTGAAAGTTTTTTGTTGTCTGTTGGCAGGTTGGCCAACGAACAACAATAAACTACCTACTATCAACAACCATCCCAGTGGCATTTGCCAAAAACTTTCAATGGAACTTACAGCAGCGGGGACTGCTCCGGATTTGCACCGGATTCCCTCTTAGGATTGGCCGACGATACCGCCAATCACCAATGCGGGGCAAACATAGAAAGGTTTTTTGGGACAAGGGTTTAGAAATGTCATTTTTCAAAAAAATTGACTTTTCCTATACTGCTTATCGCAAGAGTGTCACATCCCCTTTCAGGGGTTTATGGGCACCTGTGTTCCCGCCCGTGATTTCGTAAATCAGGTAGTAAACATAGACATCGGACGGCGCTTCTCCCTCCTTTTGCTTACCCGACCAACCATCGCTGCCATTTTCCATTTCATACACTAACTGGCCCCAGCGGTTCCAGACTTTAAATTCCAGCACGGTGATGGGCTTTTTTGAAATGGGCAGGAAAACGTCGTTTAAATTATCTCCGTTCGGGGAGAATGCGTTGGGCATCTCTACCGGATTATCATATACCCTGAGTAGAGATGAATCCTCCAATACGCAACCGGAAGGATTGGTTATTTCAACCCTGAAAGGGAAATCCGTGTCCTCATCAACCTCTGGTACGTTGAAAGCCGCTGAAACGGTATCGGTCGTTGTGCTGAACAATACATTGTTGAAGTACCAATTGTAGGTCGCCCCGGGAATGGTTTCAGGCAAAGTATGTGCAACGAGTACCACTTCATGCCCTTCAAAGACAGTATCACCCGGCTCGGTTTTGTTCAGATAGACGACTTCTATGATGGAAATACCATCCTGCACGATGACCCACACATCATCTGATTGGGAGCAGCCATTTTCATCAGAAACGGTGAGATCGAAATGTTGGGAATCACAAAAGGTATCTGAAAATGATGGGCCGTTTCCTACTAAAAGGCTGTCTTTCACCCAGAAATACTGGTAGTTCGGCCCGGATGGATCGACTGTCGGCGTCAATGTCACTGCTTCGCCTGCCTGCACATACACAGTGTCAGTTAAGGTGAGTGTATAAATTGGGGAAACTTCCACCGTGATTGAATCCGTATGTTCGTGGCACCCGCCATCTTCAACCGTTACAAAAAATTGGGTGGTTGCAGCCAGGGGTCCAACATTCAAGGTGGGTTCAGTTCCCAGTTGGTTGACACCATCCGTCCAGGTGAACATGGGGTTAGCCGCACCGTCGGCATGGGCAAGCAGGGTTATGCTTTCTCCGGGGCAAATGATGCCAACCGGTTCAATGGACAGCACAAAATCAGCAGGGACAAAAATGGTGACAGAATCGACTACTTCCCCACAGCCATTCCTAAGTGCCCTGACTGTGTAAGTAGTTGTTTGCTGGGGAGAAACAATCGGTTGTTTGATAGTATCATTGCTAAATGAACCGTCAGAAGCATTCCAGATATAGATAGTGCTGTTGTCACTTGAAAGGTTGAGCAAAATACTACTATCCGAACAGATAGTGGTATTGTCGGGAAGATCGAGGGTCGGCCCCGGCAGGACATTGACAGTTGCGGAAGCGCTGACCGGGCAGTCGTTCGATTTTGCAGTAACCAAATAAGTAGTAGAGGCCAGCGGGGCGGCAGTGGTTTCAGTGCAATCCGGGCAGCTTAGGCCCTGGCTGGGCATCCAGGCAATATCTGTCAAGGCGCTGCTGCCAAAGATTTGTAAATCAACCGAATTCCCCTCGCAAATCGCTGTATCGGAAGGCACGATATAAATGGAATCAATGGGCATGACATTGACCGTGGCATAAGAAGTATCGGTACAAAAACCATTGGTGGCAATTCTAAAGTACTCCGTGGTGTCGCCAGGCTGTACCACCATGTTGAACAGGGAGTCGGGGGTCAGTTGCCCAGATGCCGGCAACCATTGAAAGGTAATGTCGCCAAAAAGGAAAGGCTCGTAGGTAGTGGAAGTCAGGTACACCAGTTCGCCCTGGCAGATGTTGGTATCCAGGGGCATAATGGCCAGGTCGTTGGGCAGTGAATCAACCTCTACCGTGATGGTATCCTTTATCGTACAACCGGGGACGGTAACAGTGGCAATATAAGTAGTAAAGGTTGCCGGGGTTGCCACTACACTGGCACCGATGGTGTCGTTCAGCGAGCCGTCATTGGGCGACCAAATGATATCAACACCGGCCGGGAGGGCCGTAGCCACCAATGGAAGGCTGGCCCCTTTGCAGATTCCTGTGTCGAGTGTGGCAATATCAACATCAATGATGGTGACTTGAACATTAACGGTATCCAGCGTTTGGCAGCCATTTCGTTCGGCAGTTAAAACGTATTGGGTACTTTGGTCAGGCGTGGCGACAGCATTTGCCAGGTGTTCATTGTTCAGCCCTGTTGTTGGCGACCAGGTGTAAACAACGCCACTTTCCGCAAGGGTAGTCCCCAAAACGGCAGATTCCCCCAAACACAGTTTAATGGTATCGGGTACCACATCTATTATCGGCCTGGCCGAAACTACGACTGATACACTATCATAAGACGGAAGCGGGCATTCACCATTATTGAGTTGCAAGTAATAAACAGTACTCACGCTGGGCGTGTCCATGGGGTTTGAATCAATGGAAGTAAAACCAGCAGGCAAAGACATCCAGCTATAACTTACTCCCACTGTAGCATCACCCCCTAACGAAACCCCTTCTCCCTGGCAAATTTGCAGGTCATCGCTAATCTGGTAGGCAGGCGCCTGATTTGGCAGAACGGTCAGTTTCATGGTGTCGCTGTAAGAACAGGTGGGACCAGTAACGGTGGCGATGAATTCATAATCCCCTGCGGCATTTGCCATTACCACCGGGTCAGCACAATCCGTGCAACTCAGGAAACTGGTTTGCCCCGTCCATTCCCAAATGATATTATCGAAATTGCTCCCTGCTGCTATTTGGATATCTTCGCCGAGGCAAACCGTCAGGTCGGGGCCTGCATCCACTGTAAGCAATCCGACTTCAACCTGAAGCGTATCGGTCACACAGATGGTGTGAATAGCAACTTGGTAAACCATTGGCTCCGTGACAGTTGCGATGGGATCGGGGCAATGGTTACAGGTAAGTCCGGTATCGGGAAGCCAATCATAAACCTCGCCGCCTGATGCCATTAACTGCACCGTCTGTCCAGGGCAGACCATTGTATCGGCGGAAACCGAAAAGTTTAATGGCATAGCATCCAGCACGCCTGCTGTCGTACCACCAAAATCAATAGAGACAGCCCCACTTGTGATATTGCCTTCCCAGTCGTTGATCAGTACAATGTACCATTCCCCTGTCATTACAGGGATGGCTGAGACAAAATCGTCCCCGGCGGCAGTTTCGCATGTATCCGTCACGGCAACACCCGTAATGGGGTGGATATTGGCAAGACCAGTCGGATCAGGCCCCGCAGCGTAAGAACTTCGGATGGGTTGGTGGATCAAGGTAAAATCACACAATTCCTCAGCAGAACCAACAGGCCCCCAAACCTGGAAATCTACATCGGAAGCTTCTGCCGGGTCGGTGGCCTGCATGACGAACCCGAACTCTCCATCCGACTGTGCCTGGAAAAAAAACCAGGTGAAATTGGTCGGGAAACCACCCCAACAACCATTGTTCACGCCGGTAATGATGGCGTCAGGGTCGCCCTGCCCAGGGCCAACACTCACAATGGCAGGCAGGCCACCTTCTCCTTGGCAACCGTTCAGGGATAGTGCGTCTTCGCAATAGGCTGCGGAGGGAAAAACAACAGGGCATGTTGCCTGTTGGATGCTGATATTAAAATCGGTACAAAAATTTGCATTGTCCACCACGATATAATAAGTGCCGGGAAGCTCAAGATAGACTGAACCTATGGCGGGATCGGCTGCCCCCAGGTTTCCGCCTGCCTGTGAAAGGCAAGTGGTAGCTACATCGGGGCAATCGTCGAAAATGGCAACCCCGGTGCCGTCATTGGAGCCGGAAATGGAAATGCTGATGCACTCGTCCCCAGGGGAGGTATAGGTAAACACCACATCGTCAGAACTCAGGAAATCGTCGTCGCCACAAGGGCTGTTCGAGTAGTTGTTTACCATGCTGCAGGTTGTCAAATCATTGGCGGCATAGGGCAGGGAAGGCACAACGGTTGGGTTGTCGCAGGTGCTTGGTGGCGGGATGGAACAAGGGGCATCGAAACACTGCCAGGTAAGCTCGAATCCGGTGTCATTGACGGAGGCATCCGAGTTGAACAGCAGCGTTATGCAATTGCTGGGGGTTTGAAGCAGCACATTGTTGCCGGCAGCCGTGAAGTTGGTAATTTGCTGGCCCGCAGTATTCATCCCTTCATAAATCGAAAGATTGTCAAACCCGGCTTCCATACTAAAAGCTACCATTTCGAGGGAAATACACTGGTGGTTTTGCTGTGGGCAAATGGTAAAAGTGTAATTCTCGTCGCTGGAATAGTCCCCGGATGGCCCGCCGGAGTCGAACAAAGTGCCGCCACAGGATTCCGAGGAAAGGTCTGTCCCCATCGTATAAACCGGGTCGAGTTCTTTGATACACAGCACAAAGTCGCCCGAATTAGGGCTGGCAGATGCCGACCAGTTGCTTACCCGCAGGTAATATACCAGCCCTGGGGTCAGGCTCAAAAGATCCATTTCAAGGAAACTTTCCCCCAGGGCAGCCTGGGCGCAGCTGAATTCTTCCATTTCATCCAGGAGGCACTCCCCCCTGTACACGGTAATTTGCGGCTGAACAATACTGCCATTTGGGCCATTCACGCCTGTCAGCAGGATGGTGAAATCTACTATGTCGCCGCTGGCCGGCACAGAAAAAGCAAACCAGACGTCCCGGTTTATGACTCCATTGGTATAGCAGGATGGAATATTATCGTTGGGGTTGGAAAACACCATTGAAGTGGTCGCACCTACATTGTTGAAGGTATCGGGTATAGGGCAAACAGGGGCTTCCCCAAAATCTATCAGGCCACTGCAATCATCGTTTATGGGTTGGGATAGAGCAGTCAAGTAGGTGAAAACAAATAGGATACTCGTAAGTATTTTCATCATACATCTGTTTTTGTTTTTTCAAAAAGGGAAAATGTGCTGTATAGTTCAGGGGAAATGGCAAGAACAGGCAATACTGACCTGGCCAAAAATAGGCAGGTTTTTTTGTTGGCCCCGGATACTTTGGCAAGAAATGGTAAATAGTTGACAGGGAAGGAAAAAAAGCCCGGCACGAGGGCCGGGCTTTGCGGTAAGTTATTTAATTTTTGCTGCCATTGGCGAGGGTGGGCGCACTCTTGTTGGTCTCGCCAAGTTCCTGCACGGCGGTGAACGAGGTGACCATTTGCGTCAGCATATCGCTGGCCGAGGTTGGGGCATTCGGCAACAGGATCAAGGTGCTTTTTGAATGCTCGGCCACGGATTGCAGCGTGTCGTAATGCTGGGTGATGACTATCAGCGCAGAGGCTTCCTGCGAGTTGATGCCCACTTTGTTCAGGATTTCAACACTATCTTCCAGGCCTTTGGCTATTTCACGGCGCTGGTCGGCGATGCCCTGGCCCTGCAACCGCTTGCTTTCTGCCTCGGCTTTTGCCTTGGCCACGATGCGGATTTTTTCGGCCTCGCCCTCGAATTCGGCTGCTGTTTTCCGCCGGTCGGCGGCATTGATGTGGTTCATGGCCTGCTTCACTTCTGCTGCAGGGTCAATGTCGGTGACCAGGGCCTTGACGATGTCATAGCCATATTCGTTCATTGCTTCGGAAAGCTCCCGCCGGATGGCCATGGCGATGTCGTCTTTGCGCTCGAACACATCGTCCAGTTTCATCTTAGGCACTTCGGCACGCACCGTGTCAAAAATGTAGGCGGTAATCTGTTCGCCAGGATTGTGCAGTTTGTAGAAGGCATCGTAGATGGCATTTTCCAGAATCCGGTACTGAACGGACACTTTCAGGCCCACAAAGACATTGTCTTTGGTCTTGGTCTCCACCATCACATCCAGTTGCTGTATTTTCAAGCTGATCTTGCCGGCAATCAAGTCCACAAAAGGAATCTTGAATTGAAGGCCCGCATGGCGGACGCTGTGAAATTTTCCGAGGCGCTGCACGATAAAAGCCGTTTGTTGCTTTACGGTGAACAGGCCGGACGATAAAACGATAAAAGCAAGGACAAGGGGAATTAGCAATGTGATTTCCATGATGATATATTATTTTGATGGTGATGAATTTGAAAATTTGGCTGCCTGTAAAACAATGGTCGAAATGTTTTGGATTTTGACTATCGGTGAAATGACAGGTAGTTGCCAAACCATGTTGGAAAGGTAAACAATGCAGGCCAAAAAACATCAATTTATACACTAAAACAAAGGAAATCAGGACAAAAGGCGGGACGGAGGGGCAATTTTTGCGGAGGAAGGAAATAAAAAAACCACACAAGCACGTGAGGCGTTTTAGACCCCAGGATTCATGGATAAGGTAGTCGGAATGATTTCGGTAATCCTCTCGTCCCTGCCGACCCCGTTTGGGGGGAAGGGAGGGAACCGGACAAGTCAACGGTCGAGGCCCGCCCTAGTCGCATTCCAAATCAAAACCCTAACGTGAGAAATGTTGAGTCAAAACATTAAAGTTTGTACTTGTGCGGTCGTGTCTTTTCCACAGTATCGTTTTACTGTGTTTTTTGATACGGGCAAGGTAGGGGGTTTTCGATTAAAGGTCAAATCCGGAAGAAAGATTTTTTCAAAAAAATAATGAGTACATATTGTTTTGTTTTTTACTGCGAACCGGGCTTTTGCTGTTTACAGCCTGGCGTTCTGTACCCGTAAAATTTTTTCCCAGTTGCATGCACTCATTGGCCAACAACGTCAATAATAAAATTGTGCTTTCAGGCCCGGCAGCATTAATTTGTTTTCACCTGGCCTGAACCCATCCATAGCGGGAAGCACCGGTAATTTTTTCACAAAATCCTTAGTTTCTTTGGTAGTCTTCACATTGTCTTCCCCGCCCTCGCAATTTTCGATTTCCTTCTCATATTTTATTTTACCGGTTGACAGGTTGTAGTCAATGTTTTCCCATTGCTCGCAAGGAGCGCCGATGTTCACGGTAGCGCCTATCAGTTGCCAGGAGCCATCCTGGAACCTGAACCTGTGCGTGTAGGCCCATTTCTCCCGGCTGCCACCAAAGTGGGAAATGACAATGCAGCCATTCTCTATCTTCACTTCCTGGAAGGGATCGCCTAAAACGCCCCCGCTTTCGCTGGGCAAAACCGCACCAATAGATTTGTGCCACAATGTCCAGGTATCGCCCGAATTTTTAAAAATCTGCAGTACCCGCTCCGTGCCTAAGTCAGTGTTGTTTCCTGTATCGAAGACGAAGGCTTGTTCATCCGTTCCGTCCTTGTCCAGATCGCCGGCGGCTTGTCCGAGTTTTTGGTAGCCGTCAGGGGTCACTACGGTGTCAATGGCTACGGGTTCGGTAACCGCAGGAGTTTCGACAGCCTTCTCTTCGGCATTTTCTTTCGTGGTATTTTGCGTATTGCTATTAGTGCAGGAAACCAATAGCATGGCTGTGAAAAACATAAAGAGACGAGTTAGGTGCATGTTATTAATTTTGATTGTTACTGTTTTAGATACAGAAGGAGGTCTGCCCGGTTGCAAATGTTAATCCTTATTTAGGCCCAGTGGATTAAGGCTCTTTTTCCAAATTAGAAAAAAATTGCACAAAGTTGTTTAGGATCGAAGGAAAAATAATTCCGATTTCACATCGGGATTATTTTAAAAAAACACCTCCATTGCTGGGGTTTTCAATATCAAAATGGTGAAGTTATTTTTTCATCGCTACTTATTGGGTAAAATGATAGAAGACGGCAATATCCATAATTTTACCGCAATATCTCCCAGATAAAATCTTATTTACCCAGCCCTTTCACGTCAACGTTCAGATTACCGTTCATACCGATGCGCACCCTGATGCCCTCGGTGGCGATGTACACGTGCGAAACATTCAGCTCGTTCAAATTTGCCTTCATGCTGATGCCGGGGGCCAGTTCGTAGTTTTCAAACTCCTGCTGGATGGCATTTTTTGTTTCGTCCAGGTTTTCCCGCAGGTAAAAATCGAGGCTCTCCTGCACCTTCTTTTTGAGCGTGCCCTTGAAGAGCCAACTGGCACTTTTCATCAGGGCTTTTTTGGAGGTAAAATCGAAATCCACGTTCGTCATTTCGATGCGGTTTTTTCTTGCATTGTATTCCGGCTTGCCCGTAAAATAAACATTTCCGTTGTAGTCGCCTGAAAGCTGGGTGTTGATAACCAGTTTGTTGCCCTGGCCATAGAGTTCCACGTCCTCCACTTTCACATGCTTGTTGGCGTAGCTAAAAGTTTCGCCGATCATGTTCTCTTTAGTCAGGCGTTCGGCTTCTTTAAACGGGATTTCCGTGCTGAGGAAAAGGGTAAAATCTTCGCCATCGGATTGCCCTTGCTGGAAGGCCGGTATTTTCCCGATGGGCCTTGCCGGAGGTTTTTCACCCAAAAAAACTGTAGGCCTGGTCACCACTGACAAGATGCCTTCGATGCGGTCTCCTTTTGTGGTAAATGGCGTCATGGAGATGGACTGGGGGTTCAGCACCAGCCAGGTAGCGTATTCTTCCGAAATCAGAAAAGGCTGGTTGATTTCCTGCCAAACGTTTTCGATTTCTTTTTTCAGGTCGAGCATATCGTTTACCTCCTGGTCAATCGTGGCAGCAAAATCCTGCTTGGTCTGGTTGATAAACACATTGGCGATGGAAGTGACAGGAAGGTTTGCAAATCCAAGCTTCACGACCGGTTCCCTCAGCCAATGATAGCCGCTGACGGCGGTCTTTGTTTCGAGCGACCAGTCGTTTTTGATATGGAATTGGGTGATAAAATCAAGCGAAAGAGAGCCTTCCGCCTCCACCGTCGAAATGGCCACATCTTTTTTTACCCATAAATCCATGGGCACGGTGTAGGTAATTTCCTGGCTGTCAACGTTCAGTGTCAAACCATCCCGTCGGGTGACTTTCATCATCATGCCATCGTCTGCCAGGTTTTTGTCTTCGTACAGCACGCTTCCAAGTTCTCCAGTAATGCCTTTCAGCAGATCGTTTTTATACAAACGGATGGGAATATTAATGGTGGAAGGCTCCGGCTCCAGGCTTAGGTTTTCATAATACTCATCGGGGCGTACAGGCTGCTTTGTTTTGCAGGAACCCAGCAGGGCAGCCAGGAAAAGGAAGGACCAAATCGACTTTGACATAGGTAGAGTTTTTAAACAATCGCATCCTGGGAATGCCGGCAGAATGGAGCGCCAAAATTAGGAATCCAACCGTTTCTTTTTGTGCAACTTTCTTCTGGCCTATCTGTCATTTGTATTGAAAACTTAGCCTTTTGACTACTAATCTCAACTATCTTATACAAAGGAAATTAATTGAATCATTTCTATTTCAGAAACCCGCAAGCCTTTCCAGGGTGAGAAAAGGAGGTTTTTAAAATAGGATGGTCAATTTATTTTCCAACCGATCCTCAATATCAGGTTATGAAATATTTATTCAGTTTAATGCTCGCATTTCTTATTTCTTCCCCTGGCCATTTTGCACAAACGAGGGAGAACAACTGGGACGAATTCGGCGAACGCCTGGCGGAAAGGGCGGAAAGGATCGCCGAGCGGGCGGCCCGGCAAGCTGAACGCACAGCAGCCAAATGGGAAGTGGCCGCAGACCGTTATGCTGAGGCCGCCGAGCGGCAATGGAACCGCAAGTGGAGGCCCACCTTGGAGCAATTCCCCCACAGGGTCAGGGCCGTCAGTTGCCCTGATGTCGTTTTCCTGGGCATCGAGTCGAGTGGACTTACCGATGAAAAAGCCAGGAAATTAGGCTTCAGCAACCTCTTCGGAAGCTACGTCACCAAAATTATCGATGGCTCCGCAGCGCAGGAGGCTGGCCTCCAGCCATTCGATTATATCTATGGTGTCAACGAGCAGCGCACGAGCGACAATCAGGGTCTGTCTGATATTATCGAAGACTATAAACCAGGGGAGGAAGTAACACTTCACCTTTACCGCCAGGGCAAACCGATCACGCTTTCGGTGAAATTGCGCAGCTACGAAGAGCAGGACTGGCAATGGAACGAGGACGATCAAAGGGCCTTTCTCGGTGTCAGCCCCAACGATGACGAAGACCCCAACGACATGAACGGCGCCTCCGTTGATGTGGTGGAAAACAGCACGGCAGCCGAAATGGGCCTCCAGGACGGCGATGTCATCAAAGGCATCAATGGCTACCCCATCCTCGACTGGGAAGATGTGGAAATTGCCGTCAGCAACATGAAACCTGGGGAGGAAGTGGAAGTCGTGTACGCCCGCAATGGCGAGGAAGCCAATGCCCACCAGACCATAAAATCTTACGAGGAAGTCTATCCTGAAAGCTCAACTGATTGGGAATGGAAAGCTGAGGAAGGGGATTTTGATTGGGACCAACAGGAAGAAACAGAAGAAGGCCGTGCATTCCTGGGCGTGTATATTGAAAGGATTTCAGAAGAAAAAGCCAATAAACTCGGCTTCGACAACCCCTACGGGAGCTACATTACAGGCATCCTGAAAAACACCGGCGCAGAAAAAGCAGGCCTCAAACCTTTCGATTATATTTTCGGCATCGATGAATACAGGGTTGGGGAAAAACAAAGCCTCGGGGGAATTTTGACCAAATACCAGCCCGGCGATCAAGCTACCATCCACTTTATTAGAAAAGGCAAAAAAAACACCACCCAGCTAACTTTTGGCAACCATGCCGATGCGGTAAAGGTAAGCCGGAACAGTTGCGAAGATCCCTTCCTGGGCATCAACCAATTCTATGAGGATGGACAGGACGACCTGAACGGCGTTAAAATAAGCCCCGTAAAAAACTCAACTGCTATGGAAATAGGGCTGCAAAAAGGCGACATCATCCTGTCCATCAACGGCTACACGATGGTGGATTGGACTGACATAACGACTGCCATCAACATGCTCTCGCCCGGCGAAACGATTGCCATTGAATTCTTGAGGGATGGGAAAAACATGAAAGCATCCCAACCCATTAAATCTTACGCTGAATCCAAAAATTGCGACGATTGCGACTGTGGCAAAAAGGAGAATATTTCCATCAACATGGGCAATGCATTTGATTGGACAAAAAGCTTTGACAACCCCATGTGGAACAACCGCAACGGGGATGAGGGCAGCCCTAGGATGGAGGTCGCCAATGCAAAGGTCGCACTGGAGAATGTTTCTTCCGCTGAGGAAAGCAACCTGAAAAGCAAGGGGATAGAAATCCCTTCTTCCGGAAACCTTGCCGTGGAACGGTTGAGCCTCAGCCCAAACCCTACTATGGGCATGTTTGAACTGAAATTCAACCTGGCCAGCGAAGGAAAAACAGTGGTCAGGGTATTTAACACGGCAGGCCGGGCCATTTACGAATACGACCTGGGGAAATTTTCAGGGGACTTCAACGACTATGTTGACATCTCCCAAAACGGCCCCGGCAATTACTTCCTTCAAATCAACCAGGGTGGAAAGGTATATTCAAGGAAAATTGTCCTGAGCGGAAATTGAAATTGAAAGGGTGCTACTGGATTTTTCCAAAATATTGACCCCTAAAAAAATACCTCCCCCATTTTAATGAAAGGGTATTTTTTCTCAACTTTTGAAGGGTGTGCCACGTGGCAGCCCTTTATTTTTTTCCAACCGCTTTTAAGTATTTGGAACAAATCGGAACTATTTCTACATTTGCACCGCTTTTGAAAACGGGCCAACTCTTTGACTTATTTTCATCAGTTTCCTCCCCTTGTAGCTCAGTTGGTTAGAGCGCCGGATTGTGGTTCCGGAGGTCAGTGGTTCGAGCCCACTCGAGGGGACAAAAAGCATTATCTTTCCGGTAATGCTTTTTTTTTGCCTTCCACAGCGGGTATCGGCAGTTTTTAGTAGATGTGGGCATACTTGCAGCCATCGCTTTTCTTCTAAAGGCTCATCGCCCACATTTTCGAAAAAACGTTGCTTTTCAAGAAAGCCCAAGTTTTTTTCCTGCCCAAAAAGACAGAAAAGCAACTCCCCCGGTCAGGACAATCCCCCAGCAAATATCAACGAAGACTACGCTTATCGGCCAGTCTCTAAGTGTTGCCAGGTTGGTCAAATCATAGGTTGCATAGCAGAAAAAGCCAAACAGGCCACCCTGGATGAGAGCCGCTTGCCAATTACCCTCCCTTAGGCCAGGTACAATAGCGAAGTACAAAATCCCCCCAATGTATAGCAGGTAAAAAATAACTGCGGCCATCCAGTTGACATTATCCGCCATGAGGTAGCCCAGTTTTTCCCGGTAAAAGTCTTTGGCCACTACACCGAGCCAAAGCATGTCTATGGAAAAGAAAATAATGGCAGTAGAGACGTACAATAGAAGGTATTTCATAAGGTAGTTTCTTACTGTAACTAACGGTGAACATAAAGGTTTTGGACAAGCCAATTCCCCTTGTACCTACCCCTCCTTCACCACCACCCTCGGAGGCAACAGCTTGTACAACAGCGGCGTCACAATCCGGCTCAACATCAGCGAACTAATCAACCCACCAATAATCACCCAGGCCAACGGTGAAATCAGCGGCGAATCCTCCAGTACCAGTGGTGTCAGGCCACCGATGGCCGTCAGCGTCGTGAGGAAAATGGGGAGGAAACGGGTCTCTGCTCCTTCCAGAATAGCCTGCTCCAACGGCATGCCCTGCTCCCGCAATTGATTGGTGTAGTCCACCAGGAAAATGGAGTTTTTTATCTCGATGCCGACCAGGGCAATCATGCCGATGGTGGCCACAAAAGACAGTGTTTCACCTACCAAAAACAAGGTGACAAATGCCCCGACCATGCCCAAAGGAATAACGGACAACACAATAAGTGTGCTTTTAAACGTCCGGAATTCAAGGATAAGAATGGCAAGCAGCCCGAACAGGGCGATGATCACAATGGTCTCCATGCCGCCAAAGCTTTCCTCCCGGCTCTCCCGCTCGCCTGCCGCCACGAAGGAGTAGCCTTTGGGGAACTTCGAAGCTTCCAGTTTTTCAATCAACGCATCGGTCAGTGCATCGGTGTTGTAGCCTGTTTTCACAAAGGACGTCACCCCTGCAAAGCGCTCCTTGTTGAAGTGGCGGATAACGGAAGGCGAAGTCTGTAGTTCCACCCTGGCTATTTGCGACAGCGGGATCAACGCTCCGCCGAGCGAAGTGATGTACATTTTGGAAAAAGCCTCCAACGCCTCCTCTTCGTTTTTGGCGGTGCGGACATTGATGGCAAACTCCTCCCCTTCGTCGTTGCGGAACTTGCCCGTTTCCAGGCCGGCAATGCCGAGCCGCACCGTTTTTGCCACTTCCGCCAACGGGATGCCGAGCAGCCCCGCTTTGTCTTTATTGACCACAATTTCAAGATCGGTTTTCTGGGTGGCCAGGGCATTTTCGACGTACAATGTCCCTTGCGTTTTTTTCATCAAATCTTCCACCATAAACGAGAGCCGCCGCAGGGTGTCGAGGTTTTCGCCCAGCAGCCGGAATTCAATGGGTGCCTCCACCGGTGCGCCTTGTTGGAACTGTTTCAACACGATTTTCGCACCTGGATAGTCGGCAAATTCAGCCCGGAGCGTATCTAAAAAAGCCGTGATCTCCGGAACGGTAAACTCCGGATCTACCTGCACAAAAAGCTGGGCGTAGTTCGGGGAGTTTTCCCGCTGGAATTCATTGTAATAAACCCTTGGGTTCCCTTTGCCAATGTTGGTCGCCACTGTTCTTACGCCTTTGTCAGACAACAATCTTTTCTCAATTTCCACCACCACGGTGTCCACTTTGTCCATATTGCTGCCGAGTGGCGCTTCTACATCAATGACGAACATCGGTTTTTCAGAAAGCGGGAAGAGGCTAAACCCGATTTTCGGCACCAGCATCAGGCTGCCGAAGAAAATGAGTGCTGTCGCCAACAGACTGATAATTGGGTGGCGGAATGCCCACCGAAGCAATTTCTGGTAAGGCCGGTTGAGGTAATTTTTGAAAAAACGCATGAAAAAATTGCCTTCTGGTTTCTCATGGGATTTCAGCAAAATCCTGGCTAAAAAAGGGATGATGGTGAGCGAAACAAACAGCGAGGCCAGCACCGTCATCAGTACGGCCATCGGCAGGCTTCGGATGAAATCGCCCGACCCTTCCGGCAAAAAAACCAGGGGCAAAAAGGCCAGCACCAGCGTTGCCGTGCAGCCGACCACGGCGATGCCAATTTGCTTCGTACCAGCAATGGCCGCCTCAAAGCGGCTGTACCCCATCCGCATAAAGCGCTCGATGTTTTCCACCACGACAATGCTGTCGTCCACCAACAGGCCGAGCGAGACGACCATCCCGACGATGCTGAGTTGGTTGAGTGTGTAGTCGAGCATATCCAGCAAGGCCACGCCAATGCTCAGGGACAATGGGATGGAAATCATCACGACCAGCGAGGCCCGCCAGCCCAGTGGCACCAGCGTGAGCATCACCAGGGCGATGGCAATCAGGAAGTCACGCCCCAGGCCGGAGAGCCTGCGTTGCACACTTTTGGCCTGATCAAAGGCGATTCCCATGTGCATCCCTGCGGGCAGGTTTTCCTGAAATTCCGCCAGGATGGGGTCCATCTGCTTTTTGGCCTGTACGATGTTCTTGCGGTCTTTCAGCATGGCATTGAGCCAAATCGTTCGCTCGCCATTAAAGCGGGCTAAATGTGTCACATCCTCGTCGGTGAAGCGGACGGTGGCGATGTCCTGCAATTTCACGATGCGCCCCTCTGGCGTTGTGCGGACGATGGTGTTTCTAATGTCGTCTATTTCCTCGTAGCTGCTCGTGGTTTTGATGTTGAATTTTTTGGAGCCAATGTCAATGCTGCCGCCGGGGATGTTGACGTTGTTGGCCTGGATGAGGCTGAGCACCTGGTTGAGGCCGAGGCCGTTTTGCGCCATTTTTTCCAGGTTGATTTCAACTTCTACCTGCTGTTCCGGGTAAGCCTGAATTTCAACTTTCTTGAGGTCTTTAATTTTTTCCAAACGCCGTTTCAACTGATCGGCCTGGTCTTCCAAATCTTTGTAGGAAGCGCCATTGGACACAATCGCCGCCTGTAAAATGGCCACATCGGATGACTGCGCCCGCTGTACATCCAGCAACAGCAAGTCGGCTGGCAAGTCGGGCCGAAGGTTGTTCACCTCCCGTATGACGTCGTTGTTTTTGGTCAGGGTATTCACGCCGTGGATGAACTCCACCCGCATCACCATCAGTCCGTCGTCGCAGCGGGTGATGATTTTTTTGATGTCCTCCAGTTCGTACATGGCATCCTCGATAGGCTCGGCGAGCAGCTCTTCCATATCGGCAGGACTGGTGCCGGGGTACACGGCGAGGATGATGAAAATGGGCGCATTGAAGGGCGGATCCTCGCCCCTCGGCATGTTGAACAGGGCGTTCAAACCGAGCAACAGCACCATGATGAAGACGATGATGGTGAACTGGTAGTTCTTGACGGAAAATTCGGCGATTTTCATTTTGGTGACTGGTGATTAGTGATTCGTAACTGGTTGGGATGCAGCTTATTGGACAATTTTCACCAGCGCACCATCAAAGAGATAAGGAGCGCCGTCGGTGACGACCATCTGGATGTTTTCGAGGCCCTTGCTGACGGCCACTTTGTCTTGGTGCAAAAAGGCGATGGTAATGGGAACAGCCCTCGCTTTTTGGTTTTCAATGGTATAAACTTTGGCATGGCTGCGGTCAGATTCCACCAGCGCATCCAAGGGGATAACGGGCAGGTTTCCTTTATTTTCAGGAAAAAACTCCACGGAAGCGATCAGTCCGGCCACCATTTTGGGCGGGTTGCTGCCCAGGGTCAATTCTGCATCGAAGGTGCCGCTGGCAGGGTTGCCCACATCGGCCAGGCGGGTGATGGTCGCAGGATAGGTTTGGCCGGGAAAGGCATCGAACTGCACCTCGGCCTTGTCGCCCCTTTTCAGCCTTGCCCAGTCCCGGTCGGCCAGTCCGGCCTTGATGACCCAGTCTTTGGAGCTATTACCAAGAATGTAAAAAACGGGCATCCCCGGCCCGGCGATTTCACCGGCCACCATCAGTTTTTGGATGACCTTCCCGCTGATGGGCGAGCGTATTTCAGAATAGCTCTGGTTAAATTTTGCCATCTTCTGCGTTTCCCCGGCCACGGTCAGTGCGGTTTGGGCATTCTGCACCTGTTCGAGGGTGGCCACGCTGTCGGCATAGAGGTTTTTGGCCCGTTGCAAGTCCCGTTGCGCTTTTTGTACGGCCTCCCCCGATTGCTGCACCTGGGCGTTTATTTCGGTCAAATTGAGCGTGGCGAGCAATTGGCCCTGTTTCACAAAATCCCCTTCTTCCACCAGAATTTTGGAAATGACACCTCCCGTTTTGAAGGCCGGCTTTGCGTCGTTTTCGGAAGTTACGATACCACTTGCGTGTATGGTCTGGACAAGTGTTTCATTGGAAACCTTCACCGTGCGCACGGGGATGGCTTTGTTTTCGGGCGAAATGGAGGAGGCTTCTTCTTTGCCATTGCCGCAGGCAAACAGGAAAAATAAGGGGGAGAAGTAAAGCAGGTATTTTTTCATGATGCTCTAAGTTGTTTGAGATCGTTTGAAGTGGTTTGAGATCGTTTGATAATTGTTTGAAATTGTTTGAGATCGTTTGATAATTGTTTGAAATTGTTTGAGATCGTTTGATAATTGTTTGAAATTGTTTGAAATTGTTTGAAATTGTTTGAAATGGTTTTTCACGCTTTTCAATCCAAAAATAATTTTCTGGAGCCTTGCGCAACAATTTCAAACAACCTTCTAGCAACCTCAAACCATTTCAAACAATACCATCAAGGCAACGGGTAAGCCGCCACCGACCTTTCCAGTTCGGCATGTTTGATCAGGATGTTGTAAAAGGCAACCGATTGTTGCAAATCTTTGGTCGTGATCTGGGTGCGGGCGTCCAGCAGTTCGATGTTGTTGGCGAGGCCCTCCTTGTAGCGGCGGAAGGTGTCGTTGTACACCCTCCTTGCCCCGGCCAGTTCCGTATCGTAGCTCCGCCAGATTTCAATAGCGGTTAGGTAGTCGTTGTTGGCCACCTTCGCTTGCAGGGCAATTTGTTGTTCAACGGCCAGCTTTTTCTCGCCGGTGGCCAACACATCCATTTGGGCTTGCTGCACTTGTAGCTTGTTGCGGTTGGCCGCCCAAATGGGCACTTCCACCGACAGGCCTGCCAGGACATAGCCGCCCCATTTGAAGTCAAAATTCTGGGAACCAAGGTCAAGTTGGAGGCCTACTTCCGGCACTTTGTAAGCATTTTCCAAATCCACGACGAGGGCGTTGATGCGGCCTGCGGTTTCCAACTGCACAAGTTCTTCCCGCTGGCCGTTTTGCAAAATACCGGGCAGTCCGCCTGCGGATTCTTGTTCGATAGGCACTTCCAAGTCCCTGTTTATCAGGAAATTGAAATAAGCGGCAGCATTTTTTTGCTTGTTTTGGGCATCGAGCATTTGGGCTTTCACATTGGCAATTTCGCCAGCCGTCCTCGTCAGCACGGAGGGTATAATCTTGTCATTGCGCAGCAGGCTTTCGTTCACCCTTTGGTTTTCAGCCAACAACTCAAGGGCACTTACATAAATCCGAACGGCCTCGCCCGCTTGCTGGTATTGAAAATAGGCCGTTTTGATGTCCTTCACCAATTCCCTTTTATAGACCTGGATTTTTTCTTTCTTCAAATCAATCTGGGCAGCTTTGATGCTTTTGTTGATGCCGATTTCTTTGTTCAAAATGGGCTGCCGGATGCGGAAACGGGCATCGTAAAAGTTATTGGGCAAAAAGGTTTCCTCGATATTTTCCAGTTGGGGGAACATGTTCGACTGGGTGAGCTGGTTGAGCGTGGCATACACCGGATTGACCAAATCGCCCACCGGAATTTCTATTTTCCGCCCGCCGGCGGCCAGCGTGTAGGTGGTGCCAAAAGAAACTTCCGGGAAAAACAAGCGCTTCGCCTCCTGCAGGGCCAGCATGTTTTTTTGCAGCAAAAATTCCTGCTCTTTCAGGGAGTGGTTGCCGGCGATGCCCTGCCGGATGTAGGCATCCAGGTTTTGTGAAAACGAAGCCATTGGAAGGCAAAAAAACAAAAAGGGCCAAACTTTCAGGACCGGGGGACAGTGCATAATCCATGTAGTTTTTAAATGATCGTACTCCGAAGCTCCTGCTTCGGGGAGCATCCTACCCCGAAGCGGGAGCTTCGGAGCTACTTTGATAATGATCTATGGTCAAAAAATATTTCCGGGACGAAGTTTTGCATTTTTCAGCCAATGCCAAAACGAATAAGGGTGAATTGCAGAATATACCAGTTGAATTGATGCGAGGACACAGTGGAGCGGAAAGGCAAATTGCTTGAGATGGGTGATCTTCATTAACCCCACCGCTGATTTTGATCATCCAAAGAAAACGTCAGCAGCCCAACCTTTACCGAAAATTTTTTAATCATGACCACAACAGCATCACATCCTTCACAAAAAGAAGAATCCACAAAAACACAACCGAAATATGTCTTCTCCTTCCACGAAGGCGACGGCAAAAACAAGCACCTGCTCGGCGGCAAGGGTGCCAACCTGTGCGAGATGACCCAGATTGGCCTGAACGTGCCGCCTGGCTTCGTCATCAGCACGGAAGCATGCCTGGCATACCTCGACAACACGGATCGGCAACTGCCCGATGGCGTGATGAAGCAGGTGGAAATGAACATTGCCAGGCTGGAAGACGCCACTGGCAAGGGCTTCGGCGACCCCGCCAACCCGCTGCTGGTCTCCGTCCGCTCCGGCTCGGCCATGTCCATGCCCGGCATGATGGACACCATCCTCAACCTCGGCCTCAACAAGGAAACCCTGCATGGGCTTATCCAGCAGACCAACAATGAACGCTTTGGCTACGATGCCTACCGCCGTTTCATCCAACTGTTTGGCAAGGTAGCTTTGGGCGTGCCCGACGAGGCTTTTGACAAGGAATTTGAAGCCGTCAAAAAACAAGCTGGCGTGAAAGTGGACATCGGCCTCAATGCCGAAAACCTGAAAGACATCAGCCAGCGCTTTTTAAAAGTGGTGAAAGATAAAACCGGCAGGCCATTCCCCGATGATGTGTACGAACAACTCGAAATTGCCATCAAAGCTGTATTCAATTCATGGATGGGAAAACGGGCGGTGGACTACCGCCGGGAGTTTCATATTACCAAAGACATGGCCAATGGCACAGCCGTGAACGTGGTCACCATGGTGTTTGGGAACATGGGAAACGATAGTGCAACCGGCGTGGCGTTTACCCGTGACCCCGGCACCGGCGAGAATGCGCTTTTCGGGGAATACCTCGTTGACGCACAGGGCGAGGACGTGGTGGCTGGCATCCGCACCCCGAAACCCGTGGCTGAAATGAAATCGGAAATGCCCGAAATGTATGAGCAGTTGACAGACCTTCGAAACAAACTTGAAAGCCATTACCAGGAAATCCAGGACTTTGAGTTTACCATAGAAAAGCAAACGCTCTATTGCCTTCAAACCCGGAATGGGAAAATGAACACCACTGCTATGGTGCGCACTTCGGTAGAGATGGTCAAAGAGGGTTTGATCACAAAAGATCAGGCGTTGCTGCGCATCAAACCGGAAATGCTGGAGCAAATGCTCTACCGTCGCCTCGACCCGAAACACAAGGCCGAGCCATTGGCACAGGGGCTGCCGGCATCGCCGGGGGCTTCTTTTGGAGAATGCGTTTTTGATGCCGACAAGGCCGAAATTTTGGGCAAGGAAGGCCACAAAGTTATCCTGGTGCGGGAGGAGACAAAGCCGGAAGACATTCACGGGTTCTTTGCGGCCCAGGGCATCCTGACCAGCCGGGGCGGCAAGACTTCCCACGCCGCAGTAGTGGCGAGGGGCATGGGCAAGCCATGTGTGGCAGGTGCAGAAGGTATTTCTGTGGATGTTAAACTGAGGCAGGCCAAAATCGGCGACAAGGTGCTGCACGAAGGCGACGTGATCACCATTGACGGCGGCACGGGCATGGTCTATTTGGGTGAAATACCGACCGTGGAGCCTGAATTTTCAAACGAACTGAAAACCTTGCTGACCTGGGCGGATGAAACGGCCCGGCTCAAAGTATTTGCCAATGCCGACACGCCTGCCGCTGCGAAAAGGGCCGTGGAGTATGGCGCTATGGGCATCGGCCTTTGCCGCACCGAGCGGATGTTCAACGCCGCAGAGCGTTTGCCCATCGTCATTGATATGATTTTGGCAGATACTACGGAAGAAAGGGAGGCTGCCCTCAACCGCCTGCTGCCCATACAGCGCCAGGATTTCATTGAAGTCTTCAAGGCCATGTCGCCAAGGCCGGTGACCGTGCGTTTGCTCGACCCGCCTATCCATGAGTTTTTGCCGAATGAAGAGGATCTGGTGGCCGAACTGCAGCACCTGGAGCATTTGAAAAATACCATCGACGGAGTGAATAACCTGTTTAGCAGCCTCCGTTTATTGGAAGCAGAAGAAGAATTGAAGCACAAATATCCTTCGCCGTTTACCTCGTCTGGCGGTGATCTGGTGCGCCAGGCCATTACGAAGAAGGAGCGGATGTTGAAGAAAATTAAAGAACTGCACGAGGTGAACCCGATGCTGGGCCACCGGGGCGTCCGCTTGGGACTGACCTACCCGGAAATTTATAAAATGCAAATCCAGGCCATCCTCGAAGCTACTGCCGAGTGCCAGTTGAAAGGCATCGAAATCCACCCGGAAATCATGGTGCCGCAGGTTTGCACCGTTGTCGAATTGAAACACGTCAAGGTTTACGTGGACGAATTGAGGGAAAAAATTGAACGTGAAAAAAAGGTGAAACTGAATTTCAAATTTGGTTCTATGATAGAAGTGGTGAGGGCTTGTATGAAGGCAGAAAGCCTCGCCAACGTAGCCGAGTTTTTCTCCTTTGGCACCAACGACCTTACGCAGGCTACTTTTTCCTTTAGCAGGGAAGATGCCGAGAACAAATTCCTCCCCTTGTACCAGCAAAAGGACATCCTGCACGACAACCCGTTTGAGGTGCTGGATACCGGTGGCGTTGGGAAACTGATGGAATTGACCGTTGAGTGGGGCCGGAAAAGCAGGCCCGATTTGAAAATAGGAATCTGTGGCGAACAAGGCGGGCATCCTGAGTCCATCAAGTTCTGCCACCACATTGGGCTGGACTATGTTTCCTGTTCCTCACCGAGGGTGCCGATTGCGAGGCTGGCCGCTGCCCATGCAAAGCTCGGGGAAAAGAGCTATAAAACCGACTAATTTGAAGCTTCATACATTATAAATAAATGCCGGGCAAGGTTACTTGTCCGGCATTTTTTCTTTTTTGGGAAAGCAATGGCTCAACCTTGGATTTGTCCTTGCAAAATCTGGACTGCCTGTAAAAAGGAGGTCAGGAAACGCTGCACATGCTCCCTTTCGGCGAGGACAATCTCAAGCTTGTCTTCTTTGCCAGTGGCAGCGCTGTTTTTTGAAATCTCCACTTTTGGCCTGCCGGCAATGACTGGGATTTTAACGCCTGGAAATTGATTGGTATCACCATCCACAATAAATTCATATTTGGAAGGGTCGGCTTCCAGATCCTTCATGTTCACGGTTTGCTCGATGACGCCGCCGTCCACTTCATTGCGGATGACCAAGGTTAAATTATCGTCCAGCAAAACCGTCACCTTGCCAACACCGGGCACTTTCCCGTTGGCTTTTTCGTACTCCTCCTGCAGGGCGGAGAGGCACCATTTTATTTTCCCACGCAAATCCGTATCGGGAACTGCTACGGAGGAAAGCGCCTCGGTTGCCTTTCCGCCCTGGGTGGGGGTTGGGCGCACACCGACCGGTTCGAGGTTCTTCAATTTGGGCACATCGTTGCTGCAAGCAGCCATAACGACGCCGATTAAAAGTGAAAAAACGATTTTTTTGACCATGAGATACTGATTTTCAGGTTTAAAGGCCATTTTTGCCGCTGGCACACCTTGATAGTTCCAATGAAAAAACTAATTCTGCCATTTCACTTTTGGGAGATCCCGCCAACCACTGTCTTTTTTAAAATAAAATGGCAGTTTCATTTTCCCTTCGATCTATAATCCCACCGGCATAAATACACCTTGATTTATTTTAGCCTTTCTGATAAAAACAATACCAATTTTTATCATATAAAAGGTGCAAAGGTAAAGAAAGCAACCTCCCTGGCTTTTCTTGAAGCGAATTAAATTAGAAACTTTATGAAAACATTTCTGCTGCTTTTCGTGATTACCATTGGACTTTGCCCCCAACCAGTATGCTGCCAGGCTCCATTTGTGCCCCAATTGACGATACCCGTCCAATTAAACTATGGGGTAAAAAGCCGGGAAAAAGTCTCTTTGGGCGATCTCTCCGGCATCGCCGTGCTTTTTCTCGATACCACCAAAATGAAAGATGAAATCGACCTGATGGGTCATGGGCAACCCGTCATTTGGTACGACCACGCCGGGGAGAGCCTGAACGTCACCTTTGTAGTGCCCGACAGCCAGGCTACCAATTACCTAAGCCTGCTTTATTCCAAGACCAGCTGCTCGGTCGGGCTGATGCGGCACGAGAAATTGTCCAACGACACGTTGAGGGCCTCCGGCAATCTCGTCCTTGATCCAGAAGGGTACCAGGTTTATCTGGTGGGTCCATTGGGCGCAAAGGATGGACTGAAGACGGCCATTCATCAACTGAACGATTTTTTCATGCTGTTGCATGCCAGGAGCAGAACCACCGTGAACTTAAAATCCTGGTTCAATACCGACTCATTGAATGTCATCATCGGCTCAGATACCCAATTCGGCACGGACAACGACCTTTTCTGGATTGATCAGAGCCTGAGAATGCGCATCCGGCAATTGGCTGTCAATGCGTATTCCCGCTTGTATTTGTTTGAAAATAAGGCCGACTTCGTGAAGGATACGTTGACCAGTTTTGGCTTTGCCGTTCATACAGCCCAGGCTGACCCCCGTGACGACAACGGCGTCAAGGGAAATCTTTCCTTCAAGGTGGAGCCGGACGATAGGCTCAAATACCTTTTTATGAAGCCCCACGTGGCCTACTTGTTTTCGGTAGGATACTCATTTTACCGGCATGGCTCCGGTAAAGGGGAATTAATCCTGGAAAAGATTTCCTGCAAAAACCTGGAGACCAGTGACTTTGTGGACATGGAACTAACAGATTTGGTCAGCAATGGCATACCACTGATCTATGTTGACCTGATCAGGGGCGTGGTGATGGAAGATGGCGGCCCCTGGGACGTAGCGAATATTTTTCATGCCCTGGAGGATATCTTCCGTTTGTCTTATTTGCCCAATGAGTAGGGAAAGGCCTTACCGCCGATTGATCAAGTTCCTGTTTATTGTTGCATTCCTATCTTTGCCTTTTCAACCAGTTTCTCAATGTCCAATTCCTACAAATACGATCTACGTGGTGTGTCCGCCGGAAAGGAAGAAGTCCACGCCGCCATCAAAGGGCTTGACAAAGGCCTATACCCATTGGCCTTTTGTAAAATACTGCCCGACATGGTGGCCGGCAGCGGCGACCACTGCAACATCATGCACGCCGATACGGCAGGCACCAAGACGAGCCTGGCCTATTTGTACTGGAAAGAAACGGGGGACTTATCGGTTTGGAAAGGAATCGCCCAGGATGCCCTGGTAATGAACCTCGACGATATGGCTTGTGTGGGCTGCGTGGACAATATCATCGTGTCCTCCACGATTGGCCGCAACAAAAACCTCATTCCCGGAGATATCATCCGCACCTTGATCAATGCTGCGACCGAATTTGCGGATATGCTGGCAACTCATGGCATCCACCTCCACCTGGCGGGCGGGGAAACTGCCGATGTGGGCGACATAGTGAGGACCATTGACGTGGGCTATACCACTTTCGGCAGGATGAAACAGAGCGATTTGATTGTCAATAATATTCAAGCAGGAGATGTAATCATTGGCCTTGCTTCCTTCGGGCAGGCCAGCTACGAAACCGAATACAATGGCGGAATGGGTAGCAACGGCCTTACCGGTGCCCGCCACGATGTGCTGGATAAAATCTATGCTGCCAAATATCCGGACAGTTATGATCCCAACACACCCGAGTCCGTTATCTACACTGGATCAAAAAAGCTGACCGACACCATTTCCGTTGATGGAAATGAAATTCCAGTTGGAAAACTGATACTCTCCCCTACCCGCACCTACCTGCCGGTTTTGAAAAAAATACTGGAGGTGTTTCAGGGGGAAAAAAGGAAAGCAATTCATGGCCTGATCCACTGCACCGGCGGCGGCCAAACCAAAGTACAGAAGTTTGTCCAAGATAAAAAAGTAGTGAAAGACAACCTGTTTCCCTTACCCCCTTTGTTTGAAATGATCCAAAAAGAGTCCAGCACAGACTGGCGGGAAATGTACCAGGTTTTCAATATGGGCCACCGCCTGGAATTATATGTGGACGAAAAACATGCACAGGAAATAATCGCCCTGGCCGGGTCTTTTGGCATACCAGCCCGCATCGCAGGCTTTGTAGAGCCTGACAACGGCGAAAGCGTTTTAATCAAAAGCCCCTACGGCATTTTCGGCTACTGACCACCTGCCCACCACCATTACATATTAATTTTTTTTATCAATCTGGCACAGTTTTCGGTGCATGGTAGTTAATTCTAATTTGACAACATTGGCAAGCCTTTACAGGCCTGTTTGGTCAGATTGAGATCCTTTCCCAACAGCAGACACCTTCCGGCAAACACCAAAAAAAAATCTCCGGCAATAGCCCGTTTGTCCATAATGGCGATCTCGAAAACTGCCACCTGGCAAACAGTAAGCTATTGCCCGGTTCCAAGTCACCTAATCATTTTTTGGGAATCCAAAACACAACATCCCATGAATAGCTTTAAACTGAGTTACTTTCTTCTTTCCTTCTTTTTTGCGGCCAGCTCTCTTGTTGGCCAGTCCATCTTTCCGGTGGATACTGTTCACTCCTACACGGTGGATTGCGGCGGCAGCCAAATGGTATGCGTGCCACTCCCTTCAACCGACTTCTCCGATTTCGCCATTTTCATGGATGGTAACCCATACGCCGCCAACGTGGTCGGATGCGACTACGATACGACCTTCAAGTATTCCTATAATGCCTTGCCGGGCCTTGGAAATATGGGTCCTTATCACCTTGATTCGTGGCTGGTAAATGGGACATCCTTTGACGGCACTTTTCAAAACATCCCGGATTTAGTGCAGATGCTCAATCAATGGGACCCTCAGGGTGCCTGGGTACACGAGCCTGCCACTTTAACCATATCGGGCGGGGCTTCCGGGAAATCCTACTCAAGTATGCAGGTAACTGTTATGCAGAATCAAACACAGGCGACCATTGGTTTGAGCTATGGCCTGCTACCAAAAGGCTCGGCCCTGGAGTTCAGCCTTGGTATGCACTCCATTATTGCCTGGAATTTACAAAGTGGGCAAAAGGACACCTTGATGGTGCAGGTGGAATGCCTGCTACCTCCGCCATCAATGACCTTTTATGACACCATACCTGCTGACAGCCTACCCTACACAATCTGCCTCGACACCACCCAACTCTTTGGTGCCGTCGCCTCGGCCTTCAATGCCTGCCCGGACCAGTCCGGACAGTTCGTCAGCTTTTACCTTGATCCGGTAAATCTTTGTATAAAATATGAGGGGTTGATGTGCAACGGGACGGAAACTGCCTGTATCGTGGTATGCGATAATCTTGGCATGTGCGACACCACCTATTTTGTGATAACGGTGGACGACGCCATGTGCATGTCCGCTTCCAGGAAAGTGGTAGATACCGTTTTGATAAATTTCAGCGATGTTATTTGCCTCGATACCAGTATCCTGCCAGGGGCCATTTTGTCTGTTGAGAATTTATGCCCTGGCGAATCCGGTGAAAGCGTTGACTTCGAATACGACGAAACGACTCACTGTGTTTCCTACACCGGCTTCGCCGTGGGCCTGGATCAGGCTTGCTACTTATTGACCGATGTAGCAGGAAATACCGATACAGTCTTCGTCTGTGTTTACGTCAAGCTACCTGAGTCTGGTATAATTATTGACACCATCCTGCTGGGTCAAAACGAGACCTATTGTCTTGATTCTATCGAACTGGCAGGCAATATAATAAGCATAGAAAATTTTTGCCCTGAGTTTTCCGGCGATCAGGTGGAGTTTACAACAGACCTTGTAACTTTATGCGTCGAAGCACAGGGAATATCCGTTGGAACAGATAGCGCCTGTATCATTATTTGCGATGATTATGGCGTCTGTGACACCACTTACTTTTACATAACTGTCGTCACCGATGTAAATGACCCATGCGCCGGAGCCCTACCCCCCATTGCTGTTGACGACACAGCATCCACACTTTTGAACACCCCCGTAAATATTGACATTTTGGCCAACGATACCCTTGGCATCTGTCTTCCCGTGTCCCTCACCGTGCTCGACCCAACTACGGGCGGCATTGGGCCAAACAATGGGCTGACCGTGCTGAACCCTGACCAAACTGTTGACTATGTGCCCAACACGGATTTCTGTGGGTTGGACATTTTTCAATATGTTCTGTGCAGCCAGGTGGGTTGCGATACGGCTACAGTGGTGGTAGATATTTCCTGTGCTGAAACAATGGATACCATCATCATCTACAATGGGTTTTCTCCCAACGGGGACGGAACCAACGAGTATTTCAAAATTGAAAATATCGACAAGTTTCCCGACAACCATGTAAGGGTTTATAACCGGTGGGGCCTCCTCGTTTTTGAGCAAAAAGGCTACAAGAACACCTGGGGAGGTTTTTACAAGGGTACGAGTTTGCCGGATGGCACCTACTTTTACCTGATTGACATTGACTTTGGAGACCGGGACAAACAGACCTATTCAGGATTCGTAATAATCAACAGATAACCATCCGGGTTGAAGTGCAGGAATTTCATTGTTGAAAATCCTTTGTTCCAGCCCTAATTGACAAATCCCTTTTTAATCCAAACTTTATTTTCAAAATTCCTTCATGATGAAAAGAACTTTGACCATTCTATCCCTCCTGGTTTTCATTGGCCAGTTCGCCTTCGGGCAGCAGGAGCCGATGTTCACCAAATACATGTTCAACAGCCTCATATTCAACCCTGGGTATGCCGGATCCAACGAGCACATGTCATTGGGTCTCCTGCACCGGAGCCAATGGGTGGAAATAGATGGTGCACCGCATACACAGACTTTTACCGCCCATACGCCGCTGCGCAACGACCGTGTCGGCATCGGGTTCAGCCTTATCAATGACAAAATCGGGCCTTCCAATACGGTGGGTGCCAACATCATCTATGCCTACCGGATTCCGATGGGCAAGGCAAAACTCTCCATCGGTTTGCAGGCAGGCTTTGAAAACTACCGTGCCAATTGGTCGAAACTGAACCTGGACAATGATTTGGATCCGGCCTTTGAAACGAATGTGAACAAATTCCTTCCCAACTTTGGCGCAGGGCTTTACTTCTACAGCAAGCGTTTTTACATCGGTGGTTCCGTTCCCCATTTGGTGGAGTACGACCTGCGCACAGAGGAACAACTGAACATCTACGCACGGCAGGTGCGCCATTATTACTTTATGTCGGGCGCAGCTTTCCCGCTGAATGGCGATGCACTTGTTTTCAAACCTTCCATCCTCTTCAAGAATGTAGGTTTGGACAAAAGGGCCTCAAAGCTTGACGCTTTCCGCGATATCGGTGCCCCGAACGAGTTCGATGTGGATCTTTCCTTCCTTTTTCAACAAACCCTTTGGATTGGTGCATCTTTCCGCTCCTCCTGGGCGAAAATCATAGATGGCTCCAGCTCCACGGATTCTGCCGATATTTGGATTTCTTATTTAATGAAAAACGGCCTCCGTTTCGGCGCTGCCTATGATTATCCGTTGACAGAACTGTCCAACGTAACCAGCGGCGCCTTTGAAATCATGGTCGGCTACGAATTCAATTTCGACGAAAGGAAAATTGTCACCCCAAGATATTTTTAGGATCGAAGGAAAAATAAAATGACTATTTTATTTTTAAAAAACCCATCCAGTACTGGGGTTTCAAAATTAAAATAGCGAAGTTATTTTTTCATCGCTCCTTAATGAGGGAATGGGTAAACGATAGAATAAGCGCATATTGGCGTACCCAGTATTTCTCTACTTCTATCATTCTCTCCTTCCATCATTCAATCATTCTATCATTGATTCCTCACTCACCAAGAAAAAAACTTAACCAATTATGGCTATGCGGATTTTTTCTTCCCTCATTGTAACATGCCTTTTCGCAGTTGTTGCCACTGCCCAAAACGGCAAGTTGAAACAAGCCCAGCAAAAGATGGACAACCTCGACTACATGGGGGCCATCGAGCTGTACAACCAGGTATTGGAACACAACGACGTCGCCGTTGCCAAGATCAACCTGGCCGAGGCTTACCGTAAAATTAACGACACCCCGAACGCCGAATACTGGTACGGTCAGGTCGTCAGGCTGCCGGAAGCCGAGCCTATCCACAAACTCTATTACGGG
This sequence comes from Lewinellaceae bacterium, assembly GCA_020636005.1. Classification (GTDB taxonomy): domain Bacteria; phylum Bacteroidota; class Bacteroidia; order Chitinophagales; family Saprospiraceae; genus UBA6168. The sequence continues at coordinate 357,379 of JACJYR010000003.1, read as the reverse complement.
ATGATGTTGCAGCGCAATGGAAAATGCGACGTTGCCCGGGATTGGTACCAGCAATACGTTGACCTGTCGCCGGACGACCAGCGGGGCCATTACCTGTTGCGGGGTTGCGATTACGAAGAAGAACTCATGTCACGGAGCGCTGGCATGTATGAAGTTAAAAACTGTGACTTCAACTCGGCTTCCGATGACTTCAGCCCCCAAATGTACAAGGCTGGCCTGGTCTTCTCTTCCGAACGGGACACCAACCCCATCATCCGCCGTACTCACGCCTGGACGGGGAATCCGTTTCTGGATTTGTATTACCTGGATCTCAAGCAGGTTGGGAACAAAGAAGAAGGTTGCGGCAATTACGTCTTTGGACGACCGGAAAAGTTCTCCAATGAAATCAATACCAAATTTCACGATGCAGCAGTCTCGTTCTCCAAGAACGGAGAGGAGATTTTCTTCACCAGGAACAACTACCTCGACGGCAAAAAAGACTACGACGACGAGGGCATCATGCGCCTGAAGATATTCTATGCCCGCAGCGAGGGCGAGGGCAAATGGGGCGAACTTCAAAGCCTGCCCTTCAACTCCAATGAATACTCGGTAGCACACCCTACCCTTTCTGCCGATGGCACCAAACTGTTCTTTTCTTCTGACATGCCCGGCGGCTTTGGCGGCATGGACTTGTATGTTTCAGAAAAAGAAAGTGGCCGATGGGGGCCTCCCATGAACCTTGGCCCCGACGTGAACACGGAAGGCCACGAGATCTTCCCTTATGCTGCCCACGATGGCCGCTTGTACTTTTCTTCCGATGGGCATATTGGCCTGGGCGGTTTGGATATTTTCTACACCGAGGATAAAGGCGAGGGCGTCTGGTCAACACCGGAAAACCTGGGCTACCCAGTCAATACCGTTTCCGACGACTTCAGCATCGTTTTAAACGAAGAAGGAACTTGTGGTTTCTTTGCTTCCGACCGGGAAGGAGGCGTGGGCCACGACGATATTTATAGTTTTAAGAAGACCGGCATCACAGTGGAAGTACTTGTTTTTGATGAAAAAACAGAAGCCCCGCTGGAAGGTGCGCAGGTTTATGTTGCCTGCCTGGAAGATACTATGACGACCAATGCCGAAGGAAAAATCCACTTCGACATGAAGCTCAACGACTGCTGCAAACTCAGCGCCAGCCTGGACGACTACGAGCCAAACGGCACCGACGCCTGCACCAAAGAGCTGACCCTGACTGACAAACTGGAAGTAAAGATTCCGTTGACCAAATCGGCAGAATTCATGGTGGAAGGCGTGGTCTTCGATGGGTTTACCGGGCTGCCGATGGAAGGTTCGACCGTGACCATCGAAAACGACTGTGGTCAGCCATTGGCGGATCCTTTCACCACACCACCCTCCGGTAAATTTTATTTTAAGCTGGATGAAGAATGTTGCTATCGTTTGAAAGCTACGATGGATGGTTATTTTGCAGGTATCGCCGACAGTGTGTGTACAAGAGGCTTAACTACGACCGAAACATTGAAGGAAAATCTTTATTTGATGCCTACCAGTACTGCTGGCTTAGACACAGGTGGACGCCCCCCAGTGCCAGGAACCCAATTGGGCGGTAAGGAGGAAACAGAATACACTTATTTGGATCCTTCTTCCAAAATCTGGATGGACAAGGAGACCATGCTGCCAGCCCAGGGTAAATACCCGGATGGCCGGGAATATGATAAAGGCATTTTGAAAGACGACAATTTTCCAGTTGGTTTTATCCCAAAAAACAATGGGGATAATGCCGACAAAGGCGATATCGTGATGAACGACAAAAATGGCAGGGAAAACCAGTCTGACAATGGCCCAACTGCCATTCCCTACCTGCTCCACATCTATTACGATTTTGATCAGTCTTATTTGAGGGAAGATGCCATTCCCGAACTGGAAAAGCTTTATAAGGTTTTGGTGGACAACGAACAATACATCATCGAAATCGGCTCCCATACAGATGCCCGTGGTTCTTACCACTACAATCAGCGACTTTCCCAGCGGCGTGCCGAAGCAGTGGTGAGGTGGCTGGGCGATAAAGGGATTGACCGAACCCGACTGGTAGCCAGGGGTTACGGCGAAAAGGTAAACGTCAACGACTGCGTGAACAACGTGCCATGTAGTGAAAAACAGCACCAGATGAACCGCCGCACGGAGTTCAAAGTAATCGGTTGCCGGAACTGCATTGACCCTTCGAAAACCTTGATTTCCAAGGCCAACCCCGATGTGAAAGTGGACGAATGCAAGAATTGCCCGTTCTGAAAAAATGAGAAATAGCGCATAGCAAAAGCCCTGGGTTTTTTAACCTGGGGCTTTTTGTTTTTACAAAAATTGAGACTTTTGCCAATCCTAAAACCAAAAACTACAAACTACTAACCCTTTCCTCTTTGAAAAAAATCATAATAGCTATTGACGGCCATTCAGCTTGCGGCAAAAGCACCCTGGCCAAAGCTCTGGGCAATGCCCTGGGCTACACCTACATCAGTACTGGCGATATGTACCGGGCCGTTACGCTCTATTTTATTGAAAACCAAATAGCTATAGATGACAATGAGGCAGTGGCACATGCGCTAAAACATATCCATCTCCAATTCAAAACAGACGAAAACGGAAACCACATCCACCTGAACGGCAGGGATGTGTCAGGCGAGATAAGGAAAATGCACGTGGCCGAACTGGTCAGCCCCGTGGCCACCATTCCGGCAGTTAGGCGGGAGATGGTGCGGCAGCAGCAGGCAATGGGCCAGCAAAAAGGTGTGGTCATGGACGGAAGGGACATTGGCACCGTGGTTTTCCCGAACGCAGAACTGAAAATTTTCCTCACGGCACAGGCAGACGAACGTGCCCGCCGCCGCTTCGAAGAACAAAAAGCCAAAGGCCATGCCGACAGCCTGGAAGCGATTAAGCAAAACCTTCTCGACAGGGACCGCATTGATGCTTCCCGGGCAGACAGTCCGCTCCGCCAGGCAGAAGATGCAGTGTTGATTGACAACACCCACCTGAACCATGAGCAACAGTTGGATATTGCACTCGATTTGGTACGGGAAAGGGTACGGGAAGAAAGTGGCAATTAAGGGTTGGGTGGTTGGGTTGGCGTATTGGTGGAAATTGGGAAATTGGGAATCAACTGAATAAAATTTAATCTCCAAAAAATAAATGGCTGTTTTATCTTATTTCTTAACAGCAAAAAAGAGAAAAAGCCCGCACCAGAAAATCCGGTGCGGGCCTTTTTTTATTTCAAACCAAGGTAGTTATAGATAGTCACATTCAAAATTGTTTGGAACAAAATCCTAAGCCAGTGATTTTCAAAAAAATGACTTCAATGACCAATGACTTTTAATGACGATTGTCTATAAAACGCAGTTTGAAAATCCAATTATTCCACAATCAAACGCTTGCCAAAGGTGGTTTCCCCATTGGAGAACACAACCATATAGGCGCCTGTCGGCAGGGTGGAAATATCAATCTTTTCAGTTCCCGTCAATACATTTTCGTAGTTCCTGATTGTCATGATCTGGCCGATGGTATTAATCAACCGCACATTTAGGTCAGTAGAAGATTCGAAGTTGTAGTTGATATTGACGAAATCGCCGGCAGGGTTCGGACTAAGGCTCAGGGCATTGGCGAAAGCCTGATCCACGGTAGCGCCAGCTATACAGGTTGCATCACAGGTATTGAAGCAGAAAGCCTGGAGGGTTGGTGTGGCTTCCACTGTATAAACCCGGTTGCCATTAGCTACGCCGCAGTTGACCAATGCAGGGTCATCCTCCCAGCCACTGTCTCCATTTTTAAACTTGTATTCGTGGACAGAGCCTACTTCCAGGGAAATAGTTGCCCTGAATTTGTTATTGCCGATGGAAGTCATCGGGCCATTGCTCCAGCCGTTGAAATCACCTGCGATATACACCTCGTCCGGATTGACGCCAGTTTCGTTGCTCATGTCCACTTCAAAAATGACGGGGACGATTTGGGCACCGGTCAACTGGGTGATCTCTAAACAGAACTCACCATCAGAAAGTGCTGTGCCGTTGAAATTGAAACCATCTATCATCATTTGATAGGAAACTCCAACTTCTGTCTCTAAATCAAAGGCAGACCAATAAACATTATTGGCAGCATCAATGTCGTCATTACAGGCCACAGGTGTCAGGTTGGAACAATCTGCGCCAGAATAAATAGCCATTTGAGTATCTCCTCCATCAATAGGATCAGTAGAATTACATTCTACCGTTTCAATGTGGTAAGTCTGACCGTCGCCCTCAAAGCTGAACCAGATGGAATTGTCAATCGTAGGATTGCCACCTGAGCCAGTTGGTTCGCTCCAGCAATCAATGCCATCCGTTGGATCGAGGCCCGTTGCATAGTAATTGGTGTTGTCATAAATACCGGTAGTTACGGCAGTGCCCTGGCCCTGGTGGAAGCTTCCGTCAATGTCGTTGGCACTGGCGCAAACGTTACCAGGAATAGATGGCAATTGCTGTAATAGCACATTGTCAACATAGTAAAGGTTGTCTGCATTGCCAAAGAAATCAACGCCATTGATTTGCTTGGCACCTGCCGTGGAGAAGATAGACCAGCTTGCTGGCCATGCTGCTACTTCAACGCCATCTACAAAAAGGAAAGCCAGGTTATTGTCCAGGTCGATGAGATGGGAAACATTGAACCACTGATCATGTGGATAGGTGAAAGTAAAAGCTGCCGCAGTGCCGGCATCCATAGCAACATTGCCATCTGGCGTCATGTTGACCTGGATGGCAAAGTCCGTTTGAGCAGGATTAGGCAGGGTTGCTAAATTTTTCTGGATGTTGTAATAGGCACCGAAACCAGTTGGCACATACATATCCCAACTCAACAGGTAATTTCCGGCTGTCCGCAGGCCAAAGTCCAGAATAGCATCGTCGCCACCAGCCTCGGAAATTTCCATGGCTTGTTCGCAGCTCAGGAATTGGTTATTGGTCACGAGACCATCTGTTGCGGAACCTGGCATCAAATCCCAGGTGGTCCACCAGGGTGATTGCGGGCCGGTGCTGCCAAGGTCGTAGCCATCGAAACCATCGCATACCAGGGCATTGGCTGGGCAGGCTTCGATTTGCTTGAAGAGTACATCGTCCACCCAAAACAGGTTACCTGCGTTCCCGAAGAAGTCAATAGCACCCAGTTGTTTTGCCCCTGTGGTCATGAAAGTCTGCCAGCTTACGGGCCACTCATACACGCTTTGTCCATCTATCCAAAGCCTTGTCCAGTCGTTGTCGAGGTCGAAGGATTGATATACTTCGAACCAGGTGTCGTGCGGGAAGGTGAAGGTAGCTGCGTTTGCCACACCTGCGTCCATAGTCCCGGTACCGCCTGCATTGAAAGTGACTTGTGTAGCAAAACCGCCAGTAGCTCCGGGAGAATTTTGCTGTTTTTGCAGGTTATAGTAGCCTGCACTACCCGTAGGGATGTACATTTTCCATTTCAGGATGAAATTGCCGCTGGTGCGGTCACCGAGCAACATCAGCACGTCGTCTCCACCTGCTTCAGATATTTCCAATGCGTTTACGCCACTATTTGCTTGGGTGTTGGAAATAACTCCATCATCATCACCGCCCGGGTCGAATGTCCAGGTAGTCCAGGCATCGTTTGGATCCTGGTCGCCAAGTGTACCGGTTGAATAGTTTTCAAAGTCGTCGTCAATCCAATTAGGGCAGGCCACATCAGGTGGGCATACGAAACAGGAGTTGTAGCAATAAGTAATTGTTGAAACTGGGTTTAAGCCAACGCTCAGGGTGCGGCAATTGTCCACATCGGGATTGTCTTCCGCATTGCCGGAACCATTGGCGAAACGATAGTCGAAGACTGAACCTGCAGGTACAGTGCCGGACAGCGACCAGGTACCGTCCCCATCATCCGTCATGTTCACTTCCTGAACACTGTTGATGATCACTTTTACGCCATCGCCAGCTACGGTCTCATTTTTCATGTCAACGTTGAAAGTAACCAAAACATCGGGAATGGCGCTCAGGGTGAGTGTCCAGTCGAAGGAAGTGGTTTCATAGGCATCGTCCCAAAAGATAATGTATTCAGTGCCGGCGGTAACTATAAGACTGACCTCCGAGCCGAAATCATCATTACCGGCGTCACAGTCATCATTTGCCGCCAATGCCGTCCCCGTCAGCGCATCGCAACCGCCATAAACGCTCAGGCGGGTATCCACGCCATTGCCGCAGGAACTTACGGTCATCAGGGCGTCAGCAGCAGGCGTGAAAGTGTAATACAGGGCGCCGACTGCATCAGGAAGCAAAGCGCTTCCACCGGTAATCTCCGGAGCAGTGTTTGTACCTTCGACGGCTGTCAGGGCAGTGGCGCAAGCCTCGCCAGCAGTAGGTGCCAACAGGGTACCGGAGACCGTCCCGTTGGCAAGTTCAGCCTTGATAAGGCTGCAATTGTTGTAGCTCACCATCGCAGCGGGTATGGACAATGTGCCCATATCATCCCCAGCCATGCCACGGATTTGATCAGGATTTGCAACATCATTGTTACAAATAATCACGGCAATAGCACCAGCAGCTTGGGCCTCCTGTGCTTTCAGGACAAAAGCACACTCGCCCCGGTCAATGAGCGCTATTTTGCCGGTCATGTCGTTGAGCAGTGTTTGGCAGCCATCAGATGCCGTACCGAGGATGCCATCGCCGTTCACATCCGTATCGTCGCCATCATCAGCCAGTATGAGATCGCCGGATATATCGGCGGTGAGGGCCGGGCCGAAGAAAATGGATGGCCGGGCGGGGTAGTCCCCTGCGATAGAGGCCGGGGAGGAAATCTGGAGGTACTGCGCCTGTAGGCTTGAAAAGCCGGCAAGGAATACCGCCACGGAAAATAGTTTAGATAAGTAGTCTTTTAGCATAACAAAAATTTTTTAGTTAAACAAATTAGTATCACAAAGAACTGATTGGCTTGCGCCAGTGCCAAAGTTGACAAAAAAAATCAACACCCACTGTGAAAGCCTATAAGATATTGGCTACCATAAACACCCTACAAACTGCCGATGTCGGATAGCTTGCAGTTCGATAGGACGGATAGCTTTGCTTTTTTGAAAAAACAGGATCGGGAAAGGCAGGTTGTTTTCTTGTTCTTGATCCATTTTTCGTTCCCAGGGCGGGCTGGAACATACAAGGATAAAAATTGGAGAAGCAGTCGGTTAATTCTTTAAGTTTCATACGGTTGTGGGTGAGACAGTGTAGTTATCAATGGCGCTAAAATAAGCAGAAATTTGAAAGCAAGCGGAAAATGATTTGAAAAAAAATGCAGTTCGGGAATTATGTTTTCCCCAAACCTATGGTTTTCAAAACATTATATGCCAAACTTTGAAGTCCTTGCCTTGTCTCCAGGATTGCTTCTTTTAAGGTTTGCGGTTTTTGGATGATGGAAAATGCGGCAGTCAGGCCAATCGCTTCAATTTGTGGCATCGTAGCTTCCAGGGTGCCGCACATAGCGATCACTGGCACGCCCTGCCTGCCCGCCCGTTTGCAGATACCCTGGATTAATTTGCCACTCATCGTTTGCGCATCCAGTTTGCCTTCCCCGGTGATGACCAAATCAACCCCGGCAAGTTGTTGGTCGAAACTGGTCAGTTCCAACATGGCTTCGATGCCGGGCCGCAGCCTCGCCTGTAAGAATGCGAGGGCACCAGCGCCCATTCCGCCGGCGGCACCTGCCCCTGGTACTTCGGTGAAGTTCTTCCCAAAATGCCGATCCAATACCTCTGAAAAATGACGCATCCCCGCTTCCAGCTTATCAATGGATTCCTCGTCCGCCCCTTTTTGCCTTGCGTAAGTCCTTGCTGCACCGGTAGGGCCAAAAAGCGGGTTCGCCACATCGCACAGCACTTCGATGACGGGAGGATCGTTCAGTCGGGTTAAGCCATCCAATAAGCCACCCTCAATTGCTACCACCTTTCCCAGGTTTTCCCCCTTGGGTATAATTGACTGCCCATTTACGCCCAAAAAACGCCAGCCCAATGCAGCAGCCATCCCCATCCCCGCATCGTTGGTAGCACTACCGCCAATGCCCAGCAATATTTTCTCTGCCCCCCGGAATATGGCATCCTTGATCAATTGCCCGGTACCGTAGGTAGTGGTTTTCATTGGGTCTCGCTCCTCCAGGCTCAGCAATTGCAGCCCCGAAGCCTGTGCCATTTCGACAAACGCCACCCTGCTCCCGGCCGAATAGCAATAGGTGGCACGAACCGGACGGCCCAAGGGATCTGCCACCTGCAAGGAAATCTGCTTGCATTTTAAATGATAAGCTACCACTTCTGCAACTCCTTCGCCTCCGTCCGCAAGGGGGAAAAGGATAACTTCCGCCCCGGGTTGTGCTTGCAGAATCCCTCGCCGAATAGCCTGGCAAACTTTCAGGGCAGAAAGCGCATCCTTGAATGAATCGGCTGCTACAATTATTTTCATTCGACAAAAAAACAAAAAAGGGTCAATCCACGAAGGATCAACCCTTATTTGAAAATCGAACAACTCATCTTTTGGTTCGACAGGCCTCAGTGCGGCAGTCTTCAGTCCGGCAGTCCAGGGAAGAATGAAAACCATTTATGTCCACTAAGCGAAATATAGCATGTGGACTGTCAAACTTGCGAACTGCCAACTGAGAACTGTGGGACCAAGAAACTGGCCATACAGCATCAAAGTTCTGTCAATTGCTCCTTGTATTCGGTGCGCTTCAGGTCTGTTTCTTTCAGTTCTTTAAAACCACCCGGGAGGTTGATCAAATCCATGAAGCCCCTCGACCGCAGGATGGAGGCAGCGATGACAGATCGGTACCCGCTGGCACAATGCAGGTAGTATTTCTTGCTGCGATCGAGCTGCACCATGTTCCTGTTGATAAAGTCGAGCGGGAAGTTGTGCGCCCCGACGAAATGTTCAGCATTGAACTCGCTTGCTTTGCGGACGTCGAGCAGGCCAATAGGTTCCTTTTTCACCAGTTTGGCAAAATCAGCAGAGGCCATTTCTTTCAGAGTATCTACCTCTTCCCCCGCCTGTGTCCATGCCTGGAAACCTCCTTTCAGGTAGCCAATGGGGTTGTCGTAGCCCACCCTGGCCAGCCTGTCCACCACTTCCAGTTCCCGGCCCGGTTCCGCTACGATGAGGATTGGTTGTTTCAAGTCAGGGATTAGCGCACCAACCCAGGGGGCAAAATCGCCATCCAGGCCAATGAAGATGGAACCTGGAATAAACCCTTTTACGAATTCTTTTTCGTGGCGGGTATCCAGCACGAGTGCGTCGTTGCCTTCCCAGGCAGCTTTGAAGGCCCGGGTACTGAGTGCCTGCGTTCCTTGTTCCCGCACTTCGTCAATACTGGTATAGCCCATCTTGTTCATCACTGCATTTTTCGGAAAATACTGCGGCGGTTCGACGAGGCCGGTCGTCACTTCCTTCACAAATTCGGCCCTGGTCATATCGGCACGGAGGGCGTAGTTGAACACTTTTTGGTCGCCCAGCCTGCCCTGTGTTTCCTTGCTCATTTTTTTGCCGCAGGCAGAACCTGCGCCGTGGCCCGGATAAACAATGACATCATCGGCCAGCGGCATAATCTTGTTGCGCAGGGAGTCGAACAGAAAGCCGGCCAGGTCTTCCCGGGTCAGTTCGCCTTGCTTAATGGCCAGGTCTGGCCGGCCAACATCGCCGAGGAACAAGGTGTCGCCGGTGAAAATGGCGTAGTCCTTTCCTTGCTCGTCTCTCAGGAGGTAGGTGGTACTTTCCATGGTATGTCCTGGGGTGTGCAGGACTTTCAGGAAGACATTGCCGACTTTTAGTATTTCGTTGTCCTTGGCAATGTGCGCCTTGAAATTGGGCTGGGCCGTTGGGCCATAGACGATGGTGGCACCTGTTTTTTTGGCCAGATCCAGGTGGCCTGACACGAAGTCAGCATGGAAGTGGGTTTCCAGCACGTACTTTATTTTGGCATTGTCGGCCTTTGCTTTTTCTAAATAAGGTTCTACATCGCGCAACGGGTCAATAATAACAGCTTCCCCGTTGCTTTCGATATAGTAGGCGGCTTCCGCCAGGCATCCGGTATAGATTTGTTCAACTTTCATAAAACAGATAATTTAGTTAGGTTGGAAAATAAGTTTCAAGTCCATATTTGTTAAAAAATGGGCAACATCAACTGGTGTGTATAAAAAAGGCAATTCCACTGCCTCTTTCCACAAAATTAGAGCACGGCCTGCCTGTTGAAAATGATGGATGCAAACCGCTGCCAATGATTTTTGTCAGAAAAGGCTGCCCGTTTTACCATGCAAAAATCAATAGCCCAAATTTCAGGTGATGGGAGCGCCTGGGCAGTGACCAATATCACGTATTGGGAAAAATGGGAGAGCCAGCTTTTTATTTGGAATAAGACTATTTTTTACCGGAAACAAGGGGACTGCAAATGGAGGGCAACACGTGGGTAATCAAAGTTTTGATTCAGTAAAAAAAAATATACGGCAGGGAAATAATGCTAAGGATCGAAGGGAAAAAAATGACTATTTTATTTTTAAAAACCCCTCCAATGCTAGGGTTTTCAAAATCAAAACGGTGAAGTTATTTTTTCATAGTTACTAAATGGCACCTAAGTGTACTTGCTGGCGCCCATTTTTCTGGTCTTCAAAAAATTTCCTGAGGGCAAAATGCGAAGATTCAAAAGCTATTTCATCCCAGGGGATTTCAGCTTCTGCAAATAGCCGGGTCTCCAGGCTCTCCACACCTACCCCGTACTCCCCATTGATAAGGTTGCCCAGGAATTGGATATAAATATGGTGGAATTTGGTGAAAGTGAAAATTGTGTGTACCCCTATTATGGATACCCTTGCCTCTGCTTCCTCCCAAACTTCCCTCATCGCGCCAGCCTCCACCGTTTCGCCCAGTTCCAGGAAGCCTGCCGGGATGTTCCAGTAACCCTGGCGGGGCTCAATGGCCCTTTTGCATAGCAAAACCTTATCCTGCCACAGGGGCAGGCAACCAGTGATAATCTTAGGATTGTGGTAATGGATAGTGCCGCAGCGCCCGCATACGAGCCGGTGCCGGTTGTCACCAATGGGGATCACATTTTTTAGTGCCGGGGAGCCGCAGTTGCTGCAAAAGTTCATGTTGTTTTGATCTTAAAGTTATTGGGCCTCCGAAATTCCTAAGATCCCGTACCGGTTCATCAAATGCCCCTGATACGGGCGGCTTAGTGCTGCATGCGTTACCATAAAAATTTCCCGAACCAGCGCAACAAAGTTATCCCTTTGCTTTAAACGACCAGGTCATGTAAACTTTACAGACGATTTCGCCGGTGGCGTCCCTGCCCGTCCCTGTCATCCTGAGCGTTTGGGGCAGCCTTGTTTCAACGGCCTTTTTTACGGTTTCCTGCACCAGTGCCCCTTCTTCGCAAGTGAAAGTAATGGGCGTGGTGGCCTTCTTTACAAATTCGGCTTCCTGCCGCACCACCAACATAGAGATTGGGACTTTTCCCATACGTGCCAGATTGGCCAGAATGCCGGTCGAAAGCTCGCCCGCTCCGGCCAGTGCGGCAAAGTAAATGGAACGGAAAGGGTTTTTCGTCCGCCAATTGTAGGGTATGACGACCTCAGCACGGTAGGGGGTGGCCGATTTTACCCGCAGGCCCCACCAGGCCGCAGAAGGCAGGTTTTTTAAAAAATAGAGCTTTAATTTCCCAGTGGATTGGATGTCGTGAAGGTATTTGGCGGCAACGGGAGCAAGCTTTTCCAAATGATATGGCGTGAAGGTTTAAAAAAGAAAAATGTAGATTGTTGTTTGGCGAGGGGCTGAAAATGCTGGTTCAGTTGCAAATAGCAGTTTTTGGAATCTCGTTTTGTGTTGACCAGCAGGAATTTAAGGTTTTAGTTTGGCAAAATTAGCAATGAAGCTAATTTATCCAGGCTTTCAGGATTAAATTATAACCTTCTTTTCCAATTTGTATGGTACGCTTCAAAGCACAGTGATCTATATGTCGCAATTAAAATAGATAGGCAATCCACGAACAGCAGGCCGTCTCATCAGTCAATTTTGAAAATCGGAAACCGAACGTTTCGCAAAAAGTCAGGGAAGATATTTACTGGCAACTTCGTGGCCTTGCTTGAAACCATACCCGGCGTCATCTTCCAAAAATTGAATGTGGGGCAGCCTCCTGTATAGAAAACTTATTTTATGTCGTACTAAGGCTCAAGGGAGATCAACAGAGGCCTGGCTGAAAGCTGAAGCTCCCATGTCCCAGTGGTTGGAATTTTTGGCATGGGAGGGGTATTTTTCCCACCTGACCCGTCCAGCCAAAAACATGCAACGGGCTTAGCAGCGGTCTTCCAGGTAACCGTGGACGAAGCGTCGTTATCGCCGTCCACCGGCCTCCAGGCGACGAGGTGGGTGGGCGTGCCGTCCGCATTGCCCAGGAGGTAAATCCATCCCCTTTCGTCTTCCCGCACGGTTTTCAAAAAATACTTGTTGCCCACCTGCGCCACCAAAGATTCAAGGGCTTTGAAAGATTGTTTTTTGGCAAAACCCTTTTCAACTGACCCCGTCAGGCCGGAGCGGGTGTACAAAGAACTGGGACGTTTTTCGTTGGCATAGAAAAACCAGGTGGCACGGTCAATGCCCATTCGCAGGGCAATGAGGGCGCCCCGCACGGCATAACATGCGGCAGCCTCCTCGCTGACGCATTCGTCATGGGTACAGTCCTCCCCTCCCCCGTCGTGATCCCATCCCCATTCCGAGAGGTATATTTTTTTACCGGGCATGTTCTGATCCCGCCAGCGCACGGCGTTCAGGATTTCCCAAAAAGTCGAGTTGGGGTGTTCCGGATGGACGGCTTTTCTTTGGCCATTTTGGGCCGGGGCATAACTGTAGGCGTGGATATTGATGCCGTCCAGTTGTTCGGCGGCTGCTTTGGAAATCCTCGCCCCGATGTAATTTTTGAAAACATCCGATTTTTCCATGGAAGGATCGGCGGCCTGCAAGGCACAGGGGAAGACCTCCACAAAGGGATCGGCCTCCTTTGCACCGCTGATCATGCCCTGTAAGATTTGCTGGTACACCCGGGAAGGATACCGCCAGGGTTCGTTGCCCACTTCGATGGAACAGACCAGGCCGTTGCCCTTCTTGGGGCCAAAATGGGCCACAAAAGCTTTTGCGTAGGCACGGGCGTCGGCTTGCGGGTTTTTCCAGTCTTCCGGCAGGAAACGAAAAAATTGAAGGCTGGCCTGAATGGTCAGCCCCGCATCGTGCCAGGCTTTGTATTCCCTGTCCCAATTGAGCCAGGACTTGGCCGGTGTGCCCTTCCCAGCCGCCATTTCATCATAATCAATTTGATCGGAGGGAGATGCTATGTCCCAGGTCATGTCGTGGTAATTCCTCGCATGGCTGGCCACAGGCTTGTAGCGGTAAGGCCCGCCGTCCGGTGCCAGCAGGTCGGAATATTGGTCGGTGCCCCAGCTCCAATACCCGTTCACGCCGAGCAGGTCTTTGATCTTGGTGTGGCCGGCGCTGGCCGGGGGCCGGGGGCCGTATGGGCCAAATTGGTCGTACGCTTTCACTTCCCAGACAAAGACCTTGTTCCAGTCCCTTGCATTGAGCGTATGTTCAATCTTAAGGTAGCGGGCATTTATTGGAGGTTCTACATTGGTGATAACAGCCTGGACGGCACTGGGGTCGAGGGTGGAGATTTCTACCCAATCCTGCTTGTTTTCGCTCAGGAAAAGCTTGGAACCTGCCGCAGTGCCATCCCCTGCCCAGTGTCTCGTTTGTACTACGCCGACAGGTTTTGTTTCCCCAAAATCCAATATGACAAACTCTTTGGGCAAGGTGGCGAGGCCGGCTATTTCAAAGACGTCGAAGCCGGAAGGGGAAGCCAGGGAAATGGCCGCAGCGTGCCCGCCCGGTATTTCAATCCTTTTCAGGCTGTAGTTTTCACCACTTGTGTAATGGCCAATTTCCAGCCATTCACCGTTGCCTTTTTGCAAAACACGGAGCTTAAGTTCGGATTGAACCTGGCATTTGAGGGAAATGGAATACAGCGGAATTTCCCCTTTAAAGTCAAATACAACCTGGCATTCATTTCCCTTCTTCGGGAAGCTGGAAACCGTTGACAGGTTGCCATCCGTAGCATTTTTAAGGGAAGCGGATTGATGGGTGGTACAAAACATTTCAGCCTGGCCCAGCAAACTATTTTGGTCTTTGTTGCCAATAAAACCTTCCGGAAGTGGCGCATTCGACATCCATGCAGTTTGCTCATCGCCATCAACCACATTAAGGGCTTGGGAAGGATTGGAGGAGGCGAAAACAGTAGCAGCCTGGCTAAAGGGCACAACAACGCCTGCATCAGGATCCCAGTCTTTTCGGGGTTCTTTATGAAAAAATGAAAAAAGGGAAATGGCTGCAAGGGCCAGTAAAGGAAGGATTGCCAAGTGTACTATTTTCATCCTGGTAATTTGTCAAATGGGTTTGAGAGCACACCTTTTTGCCTTTCAACCTGTCAGCGGAAAATTCAGCCTATCGCAGGCAAAAAGATACAGTCATCTCAAAAACTGCTGCAAAGCTTTGAACGTCAATTCGTGCTGCCGAAAAGTTTTTTTTTTAGCCATCATTTACAAATAGGTAATGCGGCAACGCCCGGAATTTTCAAACCAGCCCCCGTTCCATCAGCAGCTTCACTTTCAATATCGAAATGACAGCAAAGGCATCCGTAATCTCGCCGTTGAGCACCATTTCGACGGCCTCGCTGAAATGTACTTTCCTGATTTCCAGAAGCTCTGTTTCCTCGGGGTTTGCCTCCCCAAAGGAAAGGTCTTTTGCCACGAAAATCAAGCCCCGCTCGTCGGTAACGGAGTTGGAAAGGTGCAGTTCGCCCGCCTCGATCCAGGTGGCAGCCGTCATGCCGGTTTCTTCCTGCAGCTCCCTTTGGGCCGACTCCAAAGGCGAGATGTCGTGCCTGCCGCCGCCCTCGGGCACTTCCCAACTATACTTACCGATGGTGTAGCGGTACTGCCCCACCAGCCAGGTATAGCCATCGTCATCTATCGGGACGATGGCGATGGCAATGTTTTTAAAATGGACAAGGCCGTAAATGCCCGGTGTGCCGGCGGGGGTTATGACTTCCCGGTGGGTCACCTTGATCCAGGGGTTGTCATATACTTCGTTGACGTTCAGCGTTTTCCAAGGATTTTCCATGCCGGGAAAATAGGTTTGTTTTGGTGCTTTGGTGTTTAAGTGTATTTGGATGTTGGTTTCAACAACCCAAGATGCTTAGGCCATAAACACCGGATTTTACCAAAATGTAAAAACAGGAAATTCCTTTTAACGCAAAATCGCCGCCAAAGTTAGTCGGTAGTGTTTGGAATGCGGACTGCCAGCCGGGAACGGCTCAAGTCGGCAAATTCTCAAGTTTCCTGCGGTCTAAAATGCGGATAATGCCGTCGTTGATTTCGATGAAACCGTCGTCCTTGAACTCAGTCAACATGCGGATGACACTTTCCTTGGCGGTGCCGACGATGTGGGCGAGGTCTTCCCGCAGGATTTGGATATCTTCTTTGCCCTCTTTCTGGTAGCGATCCTGCAACAACAGGATGGCCTGTGCGACCCGTTTACGAACGGAATTATAGGCGAGGCTGAGCAGTTGGGCCTCTTTTTCGGCCACATTGTCTGCCAGCATTTTGATGAGGCGGGTAGAAACGTCCCGGTTGGCGTGGACGAGTTTCAGGAAATCATCCTTGGGCACCAGGCTCAATTCAACCCCTTCGAGGGCCGCTGCCGAAAAACTGTAAGGCTCGTCCTTCAGCAAGGCGGTGTAGCCGAAAAACTCGCCCTCGCTCCTGATGTTGATGATGTATTCCTTGCCAATATCGTTGGTCTTGAAAATCTTGACCTGGCCTTTGTTGATGAGGTACAAATAACGTGGAATATCGCCTTCCTCGAAGATCAAATCCCGCTTTTTGTACGACTTTTTACGGCGGTCGCTGGAGAGCTTTTTCAGCTCTTCGTAACCCCGGGCTTCGTTGATAAAAGCGCTCAACCCTTCCTCAGACTTATTAAATTTTTTCAGGCGTTCGCTTTTTTTCAGGCGGGTTTCGACCACGTTCAGCAAATCCTCTACCGTGAAAGGTTTGGTCAGGTAATCATCGGCCCCCAGGTCCATGCCTTTGCGGAAGTCTTCCTTTTCTGTTTTGGCAGTGAGGAAAACAAAGGGGATGTCGGCTGTCTCGGGGCGCTTGCTCAGAATGTTGAGCACGGCAAACCCATCCAGGCGGGGCATCATTACATCGCACAGGATGAGGTCGGGGCGTTCGTCGAGGGCTTTGTCAACCCCCTCGGCGCCGTCGGCTGCGCCACACACCTCATAGCCCGAAATCTCCAACAGTTCCTGGATATTTTCCCGTACATCGGGCATATCCTCTATAACAAGTACCTTTTTCATGGTGGTATTAATTTTATTGAGGCAATTTTGGCTGCAAGCAAAAGCTGAACACCAATCTATTGACATACAAAGTGTTACAACCTCACTTCCCGCTCTTAGCCTCTGCTTATTGACAGGCCAAACTGTTTGGCCCAACCGATGTCGGCCAATCCGGCCAAATCCAACTAAATCTTATCTTCATCTACGGATGGTACATCCTCCAGGGGTATTCTTACCGTAAAAATGGAACCCACCCCTTCCTGGCTTTTGAAAGTGATTTCCCCCTTCATCAGCCGAAGGTAACGGCGAACGATGTTCAGCCCCAGCCCGGTACCCTGGATGTTCATAGCATTGTTGGCCCGGAAAAAACGGGTGAAAAGATGCTGCTGGTCTTCCGCTGGTATCCCGATGCCGTTATCTTTTACTTTAAGAGTCAGCCATCCGTCTTCGTGTTTCACAAAACAGTCAATCGGCTTATCGGCTGCTGAATACTTGATGGCATTGCCGACGAGGTTGTAGAGGATGTTTTTCAAAATTGTTTTGTCCAAATAAATAAGCTTGTCTTCCACACCATCGGGGTGCCTCATTTCCTGCCCGGGCTTCAAAAGGCTTTTAAACTCTTCCTCGATTTCATCACAAAATTCCCGCAGGGAGAAATGGCTCGGCTGCAGTTGCACCCTGTCCTCCTCCAGTTTTGCCAGTGAGAGGAAGTCGTCCAGGATATTGGTCAGGCTACCCACCGCCGACTGGATGCGCTTTACGTGTTTCAAGCGCTTATCATCCGGGGTGTTCTTGGTGTAGGCATCAATGAGATCAGCAGATGAAAGAATGGTGCTCAAAGGGGTGCGGAATTCGTGGGAGGCCATGGTGACAAACCTGGATTTGAGTTGAGACAACTCTTTTTCCTTTTCCAGGGATTCCCGCAGTTCGGTTTCGCTTTTCAGCAGTGCGGCTTCCGCCTGTTTTCTTTCTTTCACTTCTAAAGACAACTTCTGGTTGGCGGCCAGCAGTTGGTTGACAGCCAGTTCCAGTTCAAGTGTCCGTTCTTCCACTTTAAGTTCCAGTTCCTGGTTCAACTGCCGGATTTCTTCTTCCGCTGCCTTTATGGACGACAAATCATGCAGGATACCGGTAAAAAAACGCCTTCCATTCACGATGGTTTCGCTCACAGCCAGGCGCACCGGGATAAGCATTCCGTTTTTGTGCCTTCCGATCACCTCCCTGCCAATGCCGATGATTTTTGCTTCCCGTGTTTCGATAAAATGGGAGAGGTACTGATCGTGTTTTTCCCGGTGGGGGGAAGACATTATGGTATTGATTTTTTCCCCCACCAACTCCGCCGCCGTATAGCCAAATAAAACCTCCGCCGCTGGGTTCATGGATTCAACGACCCCCCTTTCCGTAATCGTGATAATAGCATCCGTGGCCGTCTCAAAGATGGCATTCAAATAGGCGGCGGCTTCGTCCAAACCTGAATATGTTATGTGTTTCTCCAATACTGGTCGTTTTGTTAGAATAGTTTGCCCTGGGGCGATTTAATTTGAGTGGCTTTCAATAGCGGAGGGCTGTGTCGCCGGCTAAAGCCGACGCTACTTTGGCTCTGCCTTGAAATTGGTAGTCACTCCTTATAATTTCTACCCAGGCTCCTACAGCCGGTTGCCGAAACTCAATGGCACAATGGCATTTCACCCATTTTCTCCAAAAAAAAGAAATCCCCTGGCACCTGGAAGTTCATCCCCCTGAAAATAAACAACAGGGCGAAAAGTACTAGGAAAATTGGATATGCTTTTTGGAGAAAGGCCCTGGCTTTGAGGCTGATCTGGTGTCCGGCAAGGCCCGTCAAAAGCATCAGCGGAAAAGTGCCAAGGCCAAAAAGCGCCATGTACGCTGCGCCCGTCCACCAATTGCCGGTGCTCAATGCTCCCACCATTGCCATGTAAACCAAGCCGCAAGGTAACAATCCGTTGAATGTTCCCACCATAAAACTCCCTGTCCCGCCCCGTTTTTTCAGCCACCTTCCCATGCCGGATTTTAGGGAAAACAGCAGGCGGGCCATGAAGGGTATGTTCACTATTTTTTGTTCTACATTAATAGAAAACAGTGCTACGGCCAAAAGCATGATGCCGACCACAATGGAAAGGGATTGCTGTAATCCTGCAATGAAAAGCCCCTTTCCTATCAGTCCGATGAGCAGGCCCAACACACTGTAGGTAATCGTGCGGCCCAGGTTGTAGAGCAACAAGGGCCTGATACTGACTACCGAACACTGCCCTCCGACCGCCAGTGCAATTGGCCCGCACATGCCAACGCAGTGGAGGCTGCCAAAAAGTCCTATGGTAAATGCTGTAAGGAGGAACATTTGGGTTTATGGTTTATGGTTCGGGAGTAAGGTTTTAGGCATTTTGGGGGCAAGGAGGGTGGTCAGGCCGGTGCCGAACAGGACAATGGTCAGCGAACTGAGCGGCATGAGGATGGCGGCTACCACAGGAGAAAGGTTGCCTTGTGTGGCAAAGCTCAAACCTACGACGTTGTAAACCACGGCCAATGCCCAACCTGCATAAACAACATGGATGCTTTTTTTTGCGAAGGCCAGGAAAGCCGGCAGTTTTGAAAAATACCTGGCGTCGAGTATGGCATCACAGGCTGGGGTAAAATTGTTCGTGTCTTCCGACACGGCAATACCGATATCGCTTTGCCGCAGTGCCCCGGCATCGTTCAGCCCATCGCCCAGCATCAACACTTTTTGGCTTTCAGATTGAAGGTTCTTAACAAAAGCGAGCTTGTCGTGTGGGCTTTGGTTGAAGAACAGGCACTTTTCCCCCTGGCCATTTGCCCCAAATTTTGGTGCGAGGTAATGCTGTTCCCCTTCGTTGTCGCCCGACAAAAGAAACACCTTGTATCGCTGCCTGAACCAAGCCAAAACGTCCCAGACTTGTTGGCGGTAATGGTGGTTAAAAATAAAATGCCCTCTGGGCTTGCCATTTATTTCGAGATAGACGCCAGATTTTTTTTCTTCGGAAAGGTTCTCCTCCCTGCCAGGCAGAATGAATGAGCGAGAGCCAAGCCGAAGGAGGTCTTCCCCTACCCTGCCCTCAATGCCCTGCCCCGTTTTTTCTTCAAAATTTTCAACTGCCAACTTTACCCCGCTTTGGCTTTCCAGGGCGGCCAACTGCCTGCTCAGGGGGTGACTGGACTGCCGGGCCAAGGCCGAAACACCTGCCTGTTCGGTTTTTGTCAACGTTTCTCCCAGGTATGCTATGCCGTTGCCATTGGAGGAAGTGAGCGTTCCTGTTTTATCAAAAACTACCGTTTTGACCCCGTGAAGCGCCTCAATGACATTGGTGTTCTTGATGTAAAAGCCCAGCCTGGCCAATATACGCACGGCATTGCCCAGGGTAAAAGGAACGTTCAGCGCAGCAGCACATGGGCAGGCAATAATCAATACCGCCGTAAAGGCATTGATGGCCACCTGGACATCTTTAGGCCACCAATACGCCAGGGTGCCAAAAGCCACTGTCAGCACAATGAGCGTGAACCAGCGGCTCACCTGGTCGGCAAGGCGGCTGGTTCCTTCCAGTTTTTCCTTCTTAAAAGTATCGTCGTTCCAAAGTTGGGTCAGATAGCTTTGGGAAACTTTTTTGGTCAGTACGATTTCGATAGCCTCGGCTACCTGCCTGCCGCCTGCATACAGTTTTTCGTTGAGGTTACGGTCAACTGGTTCCGCTTCGCCCGTTACGAAGCTGTAATCTACCCTGGCATTTCCTTTTGTAAGGATGCCATCGGCGGGTATCAGCTCGCCATGCCGGACGAGGATGGTATCGCCGGCCCGGAGGCTGTCCAGGGACGATGCCTCTTCGCCGCCCCCCGGTAAAATGCGGGTGGCGGACACCGGAAAGTAGGAGCGGTAATCCCGGTCGAATGAAATGCGGTGGTAGGTCACCTGCTGGAACCATTTGCCGATGAGCAGGAAAAACACCAGGCCTGCCAGGCTGTCCAGGTAGCCTCCTCCAGTGCTTGTTATTATTTCAAAAACGCTTCTGGCATACAGCACGGTGATTCCCAAGGCAAGGGGGATGTCAATGCCGGGACTCCAGGTGCGCAGGGAATGCCAGGCACCTTTCAGGTAATCGCCCCCGCTGTAAAAAACTACGGGGGTTGCCAGCAGGATGTTCAGATAGCCAAACAACTGCCGGAACCAATTATCGGAAGCGTCGAGCCCCAGGTATTCCGGGAAACTGAGGAGCATGATGTTGCCAAAGGCAAACCCAGCCAGCCCGAGCTGATAGATAAGCCTTTTGGCGACGGGCTTTTTTACGGCTTGATCCAATGAACCCAAGTTGATTTCAGGCGCATAGCCTATCGAAGCCAGCAGTTCGACGACCTGCCGGAGGGAAACTGTTTCGTTGGCAAACGTGATATAGACCTCTTTTTTGAGGAAATTAACTTTGGAAGACTTGATGCCAGGGGAGAGTTTATAAAGATTTTCCAAAAGCCAAAGGCAAGAGGCACAGTGGATTTGAGGCAGGTAGAATGTCGTCCTGGATTGTTTGCCGTCTGAAAAATTGAGCAGCTTGTCCCGCAGGTCAGGCTCGTCCAGCCATGCGTAGTGCGCCTGCCGACGGCCTTTGAGGCTGATACCGGGCCGCTGGTCCAAGTCGTAGAAAGCACACAAATCATTTGCGTTCAGAATTTCAAAGACTGTTTTGCAGCCCTCGCAGCAAAATACTTTGTCATCAAACTTTACCGCCTGGACACCGGAGCCATCGTCAATGGGCAAACGGCAATGATAGCAGACTGCTTCACTTTTTTCAACCGGCACAGCAAGGGACAACGATGGAGAAAGGGTCATAAATGTTTGAAAATCAATAAATAAAACAGCGAAGGAAACTGATCCTAAACTGGTTGCAAAGTAGATTTAACCCCCACTGGCACCCGGTGACAAAAATCACCCCCCTGATTTGATTTAAGTCATCCGGAGCAGGCTGGGCCTGGGCATAGGTTTACAGGGAATAACGATAATAGCCAGAATTCCAACTGAAGCGTAAGTCGTTGTTTGAAAAAGTTAGAGTTGGTTCGGCAATGGCTTCAATTTGTTGCCATCTATTACAAATAGCTGAAAACCAATAAATTACCAACTATTTCCAACCACTTTCACCCAAGATGGAACGGCACCTGGTGGTGCCGATGGCCTTATCCTTAAAAAAAGTACCAGCCATGAAAAAGCAAACAGGCGTATGGATAGACTTCAAAGAAGCCTACCTGATCGACTTGAAAGGAAAAGGTGAACCTGCTGTCAGGCATATTCTATCCGACATAGATACCTCCAGCCTGGGGGGTGGATCACGCACCAGGGACGAGGCCTGGGGGCCGATGGACAAAACCTCTGAATCCAAATTCCTTGAACGGCGCAAGCACCAGGAGAGCGCTTACTTTGAAGCTGTCATTAAAGCCCTGGCCGAAGCTGAGGAGGTGTACATTTTTGGGCCTGCTGAAGCCAAGGACGGCCTTGTAAAGGCCATCAAAGCCGGCCATAACTTTCCAGCCAACCTGATGGGGGTCGAAACAGCAGACAGCATGACACCCAACCAGCGAATTGCACAGGTAAGGGCTTTTTTCGGGCAGCGCACGTGATAAAAGGCAGCCAAACTAAATGCAGCGGCCGTTGAACCCCTGAAAGCTGCCAGGGTTATTATTCCTGATAAAAGTCAGCAAACCAAATGACCAATGACATATAACGTGCAGGCCAAATGAAGCCATATTGCAAACAGTTTCAAGCAATTATCAAGATGTGGATTTTGAAAGTTGCAGGAGCAATTGTTTTTCAATTCATCACCATAAAATCTAAAACCATGTGGAGGCCAAATTTAGCAAACCGCACCTTCGATTGGATGGGGGAAAGATTTTCCCCGCTAATTGACAAAGCTCACTTCCTCGGCCACAGCCCGATCGGCTACCCTAAGTGGAACCTGCCTGCCGTTAACATTTTAAAAAAAGGCAACCTCTTTGAAATGGAAATCGCCGTCCCAGGTTTCAAAAAGGACGAACTGGAAGTTATCGTAAAGGATGACATTTTGACTATATGCGGAGAAAAAAAGGCCAAAAACGGCCAGAAAGACGCCAGGTACATCCTGGAAGAATATAACAGGGATTACTTTGAAAGAAGGTTCAGGCTGGGCGAAGGCATTGGGCACGAGAAAATACAAGCCGTATATCATGAAGGCTTGCTGAAACTTACGTTCACGGACGTACCGAAAGAAGCTGAAAGAGATTACCAGGAAGTCATGATAAATTGATAAAAAAATCCCCGGAGCTATGTTTAACACATCATCCATTGACCAGGCCAGGCAGCACCTCGTCCGGCAATTGTTGGACGAGGGCGCTGTCCTGCTCGATGTGCGCACCCATTGCGAACATGCGGGCTATCATATAGAAGGTGCCATCAATATCCCCTATGATGAAATAGGGGTGTTGAAGGCTCATATCCTTGCATGGGATAAACCGATCATCACCTTTAGCACCTATGGGCGAAGGAGCCAGATAGCGGCAGAAAAGTTGAAATCACTGGGGCTCGAAGTACTGGATGCAGGGTCTATGTTCCTGGTAGAAAATGCCATAAGGGAAGGCGTGGCCAATCATGGTTTCAACTATACAGGGCGCTGACAGGTTTTTCCGAGTTTCGGGAAAATCTATTGGAGCGAAGTATAGGTAAACTGCCGTGAAGGCCGGTGTATGAAGCTGTGCTTCAAAGAAATCAATTAGTTGAAGTTTGATAACAAAAATCTTCTGATGAACAAAATCCTTGTTCCCACCGATTTTTCCGAGAACGCAGGTTTCGCTGCGGACACAGCCATAGCGATGGCCCACAAAACAAATTCCCAGGTTATCTTTATGCACGGTTTCGTGACGTGGGTGGATTGGGCCCATCTCACCAAAGGGAAGGAAAAAATGTACCCGGAAATACATGCCCAGATACAGGCCGCCGACAAAAGCCTGGACGATTTGCTGGCAAAAGCAGCATCACAGGGGGTGAAGGCGGTAAAGACCCTGTCGTTTATCCAGGATGGCCGGAGCCTGGCAAAAAGAATGGACGAGGTGGAGCACGATTTCATGGTGCTGGGTTCGCATGGGATTGATGGTTTTAAAAAATACACCCTAGGTTCCAATACAAGCAAAATATTGAGGCTTTCAAAAAAACCGGTCCTGGTCATCCAGAAAGCTTTGGCCATGCCCCTGACTTTCAAGCATATTGTGTTTGCCAGCGGCCTCGAACCCGACACGCACAATGCTTTTGAAATGCTTATCCAATTTGCCCAGTCCATGGGCGCAGAGAATGTCCACCTGATAGAAGTGACCACGCCCAATAACTTTCAACCTACCAGCAAGGTTAGGGAGGAAATGAAAATGTTTGTGGCAAAACACCATTTTCCAAAACTGAAGCTCCACAATGTGAACCATTTCAGTATCGAGGCCGGCATTCTGGAATTTGTCAAGGAAAACAACGCTGACCTGGTGGGTATTGCCAACCATGGCCGTACGGATATTTCCAGCCTTTTTATAGAAAGTATTCCTGAAAACCTGGTCAAATATTCTGATTTGCCGGTATTGAGCATCCGTGTTTAATGACAATCGTCATTAAAAGTCTGTGGTCATTGAAGTCATTTTATTGAAAGTCAGTGACTTAGAATTTTGTCCCAATCAATTTTAAATGTGACTATCTATAATGATTGGTAATATACTCCGGCATATAGCCCAAGCTACCATATTTTGTGCATAATCTATTGGCTATTTTGTCTTTTGCCTTTGGCTAACAACAGCAAGCCCGTGGCCAAAAGCTATCGCCAGGAAGTATATCATTACAATATCAATATCATGAATAAATTGCTGAGAACGCTCATCGCCCTTGATTTATCGGATACTGACAAGGCTATATTGCAATTGACAGCCCAATTGATCGAACCATTGGGCATTGGCAACTTATATGTCCTCCACGTCATGCCCGATTTTACAGCCCCTAAGCAGGTGGATGCAGAATTCCACAAGCTGTTCAGCCCCAACTACCCGGTAGATGAAAAAGTGAAGGACAAACTATCGCTCGATGTACAGGAAGCGTTGGGAAAGATTCCCTACCTGGAGCTCTCCGTGGATGTGGTCGAAGGAAAACCTTTTGAAAGGCTGCTGCATTGGTTGGAGGTAAAGCAAATAGATTTGCTGGTATTGGGCCACAAGCAGCAAAGCCTCGGCAGTGGAATTACCGGAAAGCGAACTGCCCGGCATACGCCTGTCAATGTGCTGTATGTGCCGGAGCACATTGAAAATCCCATTTCCAATATCCTCGTACCCATCGACTTTTCCGAACGATCTGCCCGCTCCCTGGAGCAGGCTTTAAAACTGGCAAAAGAGTTGGGAACGACCCCGGTGACTGCCTTGCATATTATTGACCAACCATCGGCTATTTTCTATGACCCAAGCTGGGAAACGAGCGCTTTTAAGCAAGTGCTGCAGGACGCTGCCAGAGAGTCCTATCAACGGTTTATCACAACCTATAAGTTGGGAGAAAAACCAATAAATCCCATATTCATTGAAAATGAAATGAACAGTTTTTCCAAACATATACGCCAATATGCACTGGAAAATAAATCAGGCCTTATCATTATCGGGGCGAAAGGGCATACGGCCCTCAACAATCTCCTGTTCGGCAGCGTGACCGAGTCTTTGCTGGAGCGTTGCAAGGAGGTGCCAATATTGGTGGTCAGGTGAGGCATCAATAATTGGTATTTGGTTTCAAAAAAAGATAGTATCATGACACACTTCAAGAATATATTGGTAGCCCTTGATTTGACCAAAATGGATAAGCAGCTGATCAAGGCATCTGAAATTATGGCCAGGCAGTTTCGTGCTTCTTCCATCAGGTTTGTTCATGTGATACCATCTTTCGTATTGCCGGATGGTGTTGATATGGCCCTGAAAGATATTTTTTCCCCTTCCTATCAAATAGATTTATCCATAGAAAAGGAAATACGGGAAGAAATAAAAGCCAACTTTGATAAGACCATAAAATTGGACAAACATATAGAAGTAAAAGAAGGCCCCACTGCAACATTGCTCGAACAAGCATCAAATACACCGTATGCAGATTTGGTAATTGTAGGAAGGAAAAAAATAAGCGGGCACAGCGGGAGCACGGCAAAATCATTGGCCCGGAAAGTAAAAGGGGCGGTATTGTTCGTCCCGGAAAACAGCGGGCTTGGCTTCAACCATATCCTGGTGCCTGTAGATTTTTCTATTTATTCCCAAAAGGCCCTTTCGCTGGCGCTTGCTTTTCAAAAAAGCAACCCTTCAACCACCATTACTGCCGTCCATGTCATTGATTATCCCCCAAATGCACTGTACCTGACCGGCCAATACGGCTTACTGGCCCCTGGCTGGAAGAAAAAAGTAATAGGGGTAATGCAGCATTTCATTCAGCAGGCAGGCCTGAAAACAGAAAATATCCAGGTGGACAGTATCAAAAATGATAATTTCAACATTTCCGCCCAAATAGCCGAACACGCAAAGAAAATTGGCGCTGATGCCATCATCATGGGCGCAAGGGGGCATTCCGGGCTGGACGATATTTTCCTGGGCAGCGTCACTGAAAAATTAGTGGCATTGGAAGAAGACCTGCCTGTACTTATTGTTAGGATCGAAGGAAACTTATGAGTATATCTTTTGCAATTGTCCGTTTATATTCGACGCCAAAAGGTTTTGTGCAAAACCTGCTGGTATCGGGTATAAAATAAACCCATCACACGCCGAAAAGGCGTTTAGCCTGCCAAATCAACAGAAAATATAAAGCCCGGACTGATGATCTCCCCCCAGTTCGTTGGAGGGTTTGCACAAACGGGTACAAAAAAGCCGTCCCCCTGACGGGGGACGGCGAAAATACTTTACTCCAAATCTATCAGTCTTGTGGCTGTGGGGCTGAAGGGTGCTGGTTGAAAGTTGTTAGTTGGCGTTTTTGGGAAACTGGCTGGATTTTCAGTTTCTTATGTTCTTACTGACAAAAGCCTGCACGATGCAAATAGGTGCATCAAATCTTGCAGAGGATGGTTGAGAAAAGTTGACATGGTGTTTTTAAAAAGCAGGTTTTACTTGCTTTAACCATCTCAACTCTTCCCAACCGCTCCCCGGCAAAGAATTATTTAAGATTCGTCATTTTCTGTGTTGCGGAAAACTCGGGCGTTTCCAGGCGGTAGTACAGGATGCCGTCGCCAGCGGAAAGCTGGTGGGCCTGCAACCTGATTTCATTGTAGCCCGCCGGGTAGTCGCCTTCAAAGTTCATCACGACCCTGCCTTGACCATCCAGGATGGTAAAGATGGCGTGGGACGCTTTCGGCAGCTTGAAACCGATGGTGGTAAAGTCCACGAATGGGTTCGGCACGTTCTGGTAGAGTTCGAATCCTGCCCGTTGTGCCTCTCCGGCAGCGGATACCTGACCATCTTCAAAGGAAATATCCACGTCCACTATTTCCATATTCTCCCCTATGTAGGCCTCTGCATGTGTAAATCTCGAACTGATGCCCACCGCACCGTCCAACTGGCCGGCACTTTTTACCAAAAATGCAAGGGTGATGATGGCCTCGTCGTCGGGCAGGGTCATAGGCACTGTTTCGTACCAGCTTACGGTTATGGCACCCTCGTTGACCAGGTTAAGGCCAAAGTTTTCGGGACTGGTCATGCTGGTCGGCACGATCCCCTGGAACTGAAGGGCGTTCATGTCGTAGTCAATGGTAAACTGGAAGCCATATACGTCCTGGAAATCTTTTGCTTTAAGGGAAACCTGTACGGTATTGCCAGCCACCAGTTCCGATTTATCGGCCATGAACATCAACATGCCAGCGCCCCGGTCGCCGTTTCCGCCGGCGAAGTTGTCGTTCGGCACTGCACTGCCGTTCACATCGCCAATCTTGACGGCGATGAAGTCTGCATTGTTCATCCCGCCAGCGAGGTTGTTCAGGTTGATGACCTCCGGGAACATCGGCTGCCAGGGGTTAGCAGGGTTCTGGAACTGAAAGGCCTTGTCCACAAATCGCCAGGAAGTGTTGTTGGGCAAATTGCTGTCAATCATGAGGATCAATTTGCGCAGCGCCACCAGGTCGAAAGTAGTGACAGTGTGAGAGTTGTTGGCATCGGCAGCAATCAGCTTGTAGGGGCTGGTCAGCGGCTGGATACCCAGTATGTGCTTGGATATGAGCACGAGGTCGAAGGTCGTCACGCCGTTCAGGTAATTATCGTCCTTGGCAGGGGTGATAGAGTAATCGTCGCCCGTGTTTACGTTGTCAAAGTGGTACATGCCATCGTTTCCGGTCATCATAGAGGGGTTGATGGCCACGCTGTTGAGCTGGACACTGGCATCCTGCACGGCGTCGTGGGCCTCCGTCATCAGCATCCCGACAATGGGCACACCAATATTGCAGCTGAAAATGTTATCCTGAATCTGCAGGGTCGTGGTGCAAAAAGCCTGGTTGCCCGCTGCGTCTGTTACCCACATTTCTATGGGCAAGTTTTGGTAAGTATCGGCGCAGGTGAAAATGCGGCAGGAATCGGTGACATCCTGGGAGAAGGAAAAGGTCAGGGGCCCGGGGCAATTGTCAAAGCTCTTATCGTTGAAGCTACTGGCGCAAATTTGAATCATCCCGGTTTGCATGATTTCAACGATCAGGCCGCTGATGCAGACCGGCGTGGGTTTCTTACAGTCCACTACACTGAATTCCACCGTTAGCTCCGACTCATTGTAGCAAGCATCTTTTACCACATACACGATACGGTGATGGCCGATGGGAGCCGGCCCTTCGTAAAACCCGGTGCCATTAGCATCGTAGCTCAGGTCATTGTTGAAATCAAGGTGATAGACGATTTCGAAATCATCGGAACACTCCCCATCAATCTGGATGGGCAAGCTCACATCGCCCGACTGGCAGTCTGCATCTAGTGTACAGAAGGTCGTATCAAAAGGGAAGGAAAGTGTTGGCGGGGTCGTATCGTGAACTTTGATGATCTGCTGGTATTGGTAGTGGCCGTAGTTGTTGTAGGAAGTTTCGTCAATCCAGGCCCCAAATTCATCTGTCAGGACAACCACCGGCGGCGCATAGGGATCATAATAGCACCAGTTGATAACGCTCCAGGTGCGCACGATTTTGTAGCAGGCGGCGGTGTCGCCCGTCACGCTGAAATACTGGTCCTTGTGGCTAACGGCCAGCAGGTCGCACCCAAAGTTCTCGGTGGTGGTCATGCCTGCCGTGATGGTGTCACCGCATTCGCCGTGGTAGTTGGGCGGGAAATGGATGATCCAGTCCGATACTGGCGTTACATAAATGTGCTGTTCGCAGGTGTTGGAAACGTTGCCCGCATCGTCCACAGCCACAAAACGGCGGATGATATGCCCTTCCCCGCAGGCGTTGATATTTTCGACATGGGGCAGTTCCGTCACCACGGCGTTACAATTGTCGTAGTAGTTGGGTATGCCTTGTGTTTGCAACCAGGCATCGGTGATGTCGGGCGGCAAGTTGGTACAAGCTATTGTTTTCTGTGGCGGTGCGATGCAGGTCGGTGCGATTTTATCATTGACAACCGCGGTAACCATACACTCATTGTAATTGCCAAAGCAATCAAATACCCGCAGCACCACCATCACCTCGTCGTCATCGCAACTGAAAGAAACAGTGGGGCCGAAGTAAGAATCGGGGTCGCCCATGCGTTTGGCCCACATTTTATCCAGGCAGCAATTGTCGTGGCTGCCGTCGTCGAAGGTAGTTGCCATAATGTCGGCATAGCCTTGAATATCGAGGTTCACATCGGTGATTTCATCACAGATGACGGTGGGGATAACATCGTCAACAACAGCGGCATTGACAGGGATTTCGTTGACATTTCCACAATCGTCAATGGCCTTGTATAAAATGGTATGGTTTCCAATGGTCAAACCCGGCGAGGGAACATAGCCGCCTTGTTTCCCATCCACGCCGTTTACATAAATGGCTTCCCCGATGGGGGTAAAAATGCGGATGGTCACCTGGCTGCAATCGTCAGCAAAAGTCGGGGCAGGCAAAAGGCCGGTGGAAGCACAATTGACGGCCAGCGTACCGGTGATATTGGCGCTCAGGGTAATGGGCGGCACCGTCATCGTTGGCTTTTTGACGTCGAGAATCTTGATAATCTGCTCGTTGTCGTTGCCATCGCTGTCGGTGAGGATGATTTGGCCGGTACACCAGTTCAATGCCGACCAGGTACGGATGATTTTAAAGGTATTTCCGCAGGCAGCGAGCGTATCGTCAATATGGAGGTAGCTGAAAGGACAATAAGGCCCGGTGGCACCATCGGGAATACCGGAGCCAGTCGTGGCGAGTATCCCATCGTAGGGAGTTGGATCTGTAATATTTGGAAATAAGGTGTATTGAGTACATTCCCAAATCCGGTCTTCCGGGAAGTGAAGGGAAGAATCGGGAGAAATATGCAGAACCTGCACACAGGAAGACTGGTTGTCAAAATTATCCGTGGCCGTCCAGGTTTGGGTGATGGTCACGCCATTACAGACATCGGTGTTGTCAACTTGAAAACCCGATAGCGCAATGAAGGGATTGGGATCACAGTTGTCAGCTACCGGCGGGTGCGGGTAATTGTCAAGGTCTGTATTACAGGGTATCTCTATTGGATCAGCGGGACAATTAAACAATGGGGCTTTTTTGTCCTCCACATGCAAATTTGACCAACAGGAGTTACCAGTACAGTCCACAGTGACCTTTCCTATCAAGGTTTTGCCGATTTGACTGCAATCAATGGTATTGCCCAAATATACACCAGCCTGCGTGGTGATGGTGACCGTAAATCCCTGATAGGTATTGTAGTATCCATCCAGCAACACATTGGGGGTGATGACTGCCAGGCCGCTTTGATCCAGGGAAACATTGACACTGTTTTCGCAGGAGAGCACCGTTGATTTAATTAAAACAACCAAGGTGTCTTCGGCCATATTGCCCTGTTGATCTGTTTCAGCCACCAGCACCCATTGGGTGGTGTTCTGCTGGTTGGCCCATTTTACCTCGATAAAATTGCCCAGGTTTTGGGTAATCGTACCGCCGGGAGAAACAGACCAGGCCCAGGAATGGCCTTGCTGGAAATCAGTGGCATAAAAGCGGGAAACGTTGGGACAGACCACAGAGTCGCCTGTAATGAAAGGCGCAGGCTGGGCGTTGGAAGAAAAAGTGAATGCACATAGGGCGACCGTCAAAGCAATGACATACGACCTTAATGCCGGGGTAGTAACGACCGGAATCATCATGGGATTGGATTTAGTTAAAGAATTGGAGTTTTACTCGGTTGAAAAAGGCGTGAAACGTGACCAGCACCCCCGGAAGCCTGAAATGGACAGACCGGGTTCACGGATCACCTTTCACGGATCAATAAATTTCTTTTCTTGAGAATTAGTGTAGGATGCAGGAGGAGGAACAAGGAGGAAAAAGGACAGGAAAAGTAGTTTTCTCAAAGTATGCTGGTCAGAAGCCCTTAGAAAAATTTTTTCTCAAAATCTGGTAATTAAGACTTTTCTATGGTCAACATTCCAGGTTTAAAATATTTGAATTTCTGGAATTTGATTTCACATTAGACAAAAACGTTGCCTGTTTTAAAATGCGTGGCTACCAATTAACAGGTAAATTTTAGTTTGCATTTATTTTTAATATCTAATCAATTGCCTGCCAGGCAATCTTTTTGGCTTTGGCAGGTAAAATTGTCGGCGTGTTGATCCG
Organism: Lewinellaceae bacterium; assembly: GCA_020636005.1. GTDB lineage: Bacteria > Bacteroidota > Bacteroidia > Chitinophagales > Saprospiraceae > UBA6168. Next base: position 326,165 of record JACJYR010000003.1, on the reverse strand, counting down.
CCAACGCTGGTTCTCTTTTAAACTTGCGCTGGCAGCAAGACTATCTTTCTAAAATAGGGCCACTCATTAACGGGTATCGTTCCAAAACGGCCCAATCATAGGCTAATTCAGCAACGATTTACTTTTTTTCAATCCATTGAAAATCAGCCCCTAAGCGCCAAAATGTCCAGTCTTGTCCAAATACCTGGAACGAGGTAGGCAGCCTCCTATCCAAATTTGATTATTTTTGCCCCTGCCGTGAATTATGATCCCTGCCCATTCAATAGATTGCGCCAATGCGCAAAAAAGAGTAGTCACACCGGCGACATTGTCATCCTCCTTACCGGGTTTGTTTGAACACATACTTTTAGATACACCAAGCCTTAAACCCACTATTTGATAAGTTTTATTGGTAAATTTGCAAATGAGAAGATTGATTATCAATGGTTTACTTTCTTATTTTCTAATTTCTCAATAATCACTGTTTTAGTCACGGCCTGAAAATTCACAACCAAAACACTTTTCGGAACAGCCAGTATGCAGCAATTCTTTATCCGAATTAGCCTCCTACTATTCGCTTATTTATCAATGGAAAGCCAGTCACTGGCTTCGGTAGTTGATCAAGTACCGCCTATCTTGCCAAACCCCTCTGGCTGCCAGTTGGGGCTGCCCATCAACGACAACAGTTGCAACAGCAACCACCAGTTTCAAATCCAGGTACTCAACGCACCAGGTGCCCTGTTGGGCCAAAATGTTTACCTCCGGGAAGTACGGCTCATCATAAGGCACGACTGGGATGCCGACCTCGACATCCACCTGGCTTCCCCATCGGGGAAAGTAGTTGAAATCTCTACTGATAACGGAACCGGTGATGATAACTATGGAAACCCCTTCAACGGGCTTTGCGATGAGTTTACGGCCTTTATCGCTAATTCGCTCGCCGAAGCCTGCAATACCCCTAACATCAAGCAGGGGCATCCCCCTTTCACTGGCCAATACCTGCCAGAAGGAAACTTCAGCGATTTCAACGATGGCACTGCCGCAAATGGGCTTTGGACATTGCAGGTTTGCGACGACGGTTCCCAAAATTATGGCACCCTTGAATTTGTCGAACTCGTCTTCGATACTTTAATCTGCAACATACCCAGCGATCTATCGCTCCTGGCGATTGACTCCGTTACCGCAACGCTGGACTGGGCAGAAGGCGGAAATTGTGCGCAAACTATCATTGAATACGGCCCGCCCGGGTTTACGCCTGGCATTGATTCTTTCGCTGGCCAGGGTTTTGTCGTTTACACCGGTTGCCCGCCCATCACGCTTGAAAATCTGACGACCTCCACCGATTACGATATTTATATCCGGGAATACTGCGGCGGCGGTGTTTTTTCGGCCAATTCCTGCGTTTTTTCAGTTTCCACCTTTTGCACGCTGGCCCCTGCCACCTTGCAGGAAACGTTCAATGACCAGTCCCTTTGCTCCGTCTATTGCCCGGATCCTTGCCTGATCAATGGTGTTTGGACCAATGCTACCACTGACAACTTCGACTGGATTGTCCATGCCGGCCCGACTGGCACACCGGCCACCGGGCCTAATGATGATGTTCCCGGAGGGGGAAAATATGCCTATATCGAATCGTCCCCTTCCTGCTATTTCAGCAAGAAGGCCTCGCTGGTTTCCAACTGTATCGAGGTACACGCCAATCCGGCTTGTTTCGATTTATCTTTTAACTACTTCATGTATGGCAGCCAGGTCCAAAATCTTAGCCTGGAAATAACCAACAACGGGGGAATGACCTGGACCACCCTCTGGAACAAAAAAGAAAACCAGGGGGACAAATGGCTGATCCAATTCATAGAACTGGATGCCTACGAAGGCCAAACAGTGCAGTTCCGCTTTGTAGGGGAAGGAGGAAACGGACCGTACGGCGACATCGCCATTGACAATATTACCTTTTATGGTTCCCTGGATCTGGGTTTCCCAGGATTTGTTTATTTTCTGGATGAAGACATGGACGGCTATGGAACACCCGATGTTTTTGTGGCGTCCTGCTCGCCCATCACTTTGCCGGGCTTTGTGTTAAACGGCGGTGACTGCAATGATTCCGCCCCATGGATCAACCCGGGCGCAGCGGAAACGCCCTGCGACAACGAAGATGCCAACTGTAATGGTATGGACGACGAATTCATCCTTCCCCCGTTGGAAATCCTGAACGATACCGTGTGCAGTGGGGCTATCGGGGAGTTGGTGGCAATGCCCTATTTTGGGGGAACCATTTATTGGTATGATGCTGAAACAGGAGGCAACCTCCTCGATGAAGGTGACAGTTACTCCCCTCCTGATTTTCCGGTCAACAACTCCGACAACCCGCTTAACCTTGTATTTTTTGCCGAGGAAATTACGTACGATTCCTGCGTGTCTGCAAACCGTACCAAGGCAACCATTACCATCCTGCCCCAACCGGCGCTCACCGCCATTGATACTCAGGAAATCTGTGCGGGCAAAACGTTCGACCTGAACACCCTGGACATTGTGGACATCAATGGGGCAAACGGACAGATTACCTTCCACAGCAGCCTGCCGCCCGCAGCCTCCAACCAAATCGCAAATATCATTACCCCCCAGGCAAACACACCCTATTACATTGTGTCAACTTCAAATGGCGGATGCCGTGACATTGCCAGCGTCAATTTTAAGATAAAACCCAGTCCGGTGGCATTCATTGAAGGTGATACGACCCTGTGCTTTGGCTCCTCCCAGGCCTTGACAGCAATTGACATAGGCAATGGGGAGTCCATCACCTACGAATGGAACAAAGAGTCGAATGATTCATTCTTAAATACCAACAGCAATGCTATCAAAGGCGCAACTGATTTGTATTCAGTCACCATTACCGGCAGCAACGGCTGCTCCAGCGCTGACACCATTTTAGTAAAAACCATTACTACGATTGATTCCGTGCAAACATCCATTCAGGCGGTTACTACCTGCAATGGGGACAATGGTTCCATCACGATAAGCCCCCTAAACGGCACCCCGCCATTCACGTATGAATGGGACGACAATCTCATCGCCAACCAGCCTGGCCCGCTCACAGTTAACAATCTTATGCAGGGAACCTACTCATTTACCATTACCGATGGTTCGATGGAGGGATGCAGCTACAACCTGCCCTTGGTGGTGGTCAACGGCCCCTCTGCGGTAGTTGAGGTGAAAAGGGTTACACCCGTTAGTTGCGCTGGCGGGAATAACGGTTGCATAGAGCTGGAAGTGATAGGCAATTCGCCGAGTATCCTTTGGAGTACGGGGGCTACCACAGCACTCTTATGTGGTTTGAGTGCGGGTACTTACACAGTAACCGTTACAGAGGGGAACTGCCCGATTGTGCTGCCTATCACTGTGCCGGAACCTGAACACCTTAAGGTTTTCCCCGCCATCCAGGACGAGAGTTGTTTGGGCAAACATGACGGGAAAATCACCCTGAATGTTTTCGGCGGCACACCGCCCTACCAGTTCAATTGGAGTAATGGCCAATTGGTCAAAACGATTGCTAACCTTTCAGCAGGCCCCTATTCCGTCACTGTGACAGATGCTATGGGGTGCCAGTTGGTGCTTCAGGATATTATTGTAAAAGATCCTCCACCCATTTCCATCAATCCCACACCCACCCTTCCCCAGTGCTTTAATTTTCAAAATGGCGAAATTGCAATACAGGTTGCTGGCGGCAATGCTCCCTACACGACGGCCTGGAGCACTGGTGGTACCGGCAGTATTATCGCCAACCTGGCCGCTGGTGCATATACTGTCAGTGTGACCGACAGCAAGGGTTGCATGGCTGCCCAAACCATCAACCTGGGCGAGCCGCCCCCCATCAGCTTTCAGGTGGATGCAGTGACCCATCCAACCTGCAACGGCGTAAACGATGGCAGCATCGCTACTTCTACTACAGGCGGGAACGGAGGGTTTAGCTTCAACTGGGGTGTGAGCAACTCACAAAACCCTACCAACATCGGGCAAGGGTGTTATGTGGTTACGATTACAGACCAACTGGGATGTACTTTTGTTTCAGACTCCGTATGCCTCACCGGCCCAAAAAATCTTGACATTTCGGCTTCTATTGGCCACCCACCCTGCGAAGGGGTTGACAGTGGGTTTATAGAGGTGACCGTAAACGGTGGCGGCGAGGCACCCTATGAGTTTTTCTGGAACACCGACGAATCACAGTGCTGCCTTTATGGCCTCGGAGAAGGTGAATATTGCACCACTATCATTGATGGCAATGGTTGCATTTTCGATACTTGTTTCCTTTTGGTCACCCAGCAACCTATTGTTATTCTTGATCTGGATACGATTCACCCATCCTGCTTTGGAATGCCCAACGGACAAATTTGCATGGTGGTTGGCGACACCACCAGTGGCCTCGGCCCTTTCGATATTGCCTGGAGCAACGGTACCCACGGCGACTGCATCTCCAACCTGTTCGCCGGCAACTATGCCGCCACTATCACTGCCGCCAACGATTGCCGTTTGGACGTTGACATTATTACCCTGGAAGAACCATCCCAATTAGCCATAAAAGTGGAAAACGTAGAAGGTATCGCTTGTTTTGGCAATATGGACGGGGCGATTGATGTGACCTTGTCTGGCGGTGTCCTGCCCTACAACATTTCTTGGTCTAATGGAGCAAAAACCGAAGATTTGTCGGGCCTTACGGAAGGCTCTTATACGTTGACACTTACCGATGCCAACAATTGTGTCGTCGTGAGCGACCCTTTGCAAATTGCGGAACCCGACACCTTAATCCCTTTCTCGAACATCGTCCTGCCGGGAGGATGCGAACAGTCGCAAATGACTACTGTTTGTGCAGATGCTACAGGGGGCACCCTTCCCTACCAATTTTTCTGGAGTACAGGCGACACGACTTCCTGCCTCGACGGTGCCCAGCCTGGTGACTACCATGTCACCGTGACCGATGCTGCAGGCTGCACCCAGGAGTTGATGTCAGTTAAAGTGTTCGAGTCGTTTTCGCCCATCTCCCTCAACATGCTGGACGATGTGCACAATGTTTCCTGCCCGGGGCAGGAAACCGGGGAACTGGCCATCCAGATCGAAGGTGGGCTGGCCCCTTTCAACTACATCTGGAGCAATGGTGTAACCGGATTTTCCATTGAAGATACTTTGATCAATACCAATCTGGGTGCTGGCACGTATAATGTGACTATCACCGACAATGCTGGTTGCGTCGCAGTTTCGGAATGGGCGGAGGTAACGTCCAACCCTTTGATGCAATTGGCTGTGCCAAATGCGCAATTGCAGCATGTCAAATGCAAGGGTAACCAAGATGGGGCGATTGATTTGAACATCACCGGCGGGCAGCCACCATTTGATATTGCCTGGACGGATAGCAACAGCAATTTTATCAGTAACCAGGAGGACATCCAAAACCTCGGGGCAGGCACATACACGGTGCGTGTGTACGATTCCGATAGCTGTTACCAAACTATCAATGTGACAATTACGGAGCCTGACGAGGGTTTGAGCCTGTTAAATCCGCCCCCTCAATTGACCCACGAAAGCTGTTTTGGCTACCACAACGGGAAGATTGATTTGACGGTAACCGGCGGGGTGACGCCTTACACCTATCATTGGAGCAACGACGATACAACGGAAGACTTGTCGGGGTTGCCGCCCGGCCAATATGCCGTAACAGTGACGGATGCCAACACCTGTGCGATTCAATCTATTTTCTACACGGTAGATGGCCCAGGTTCTCCATTGTCACTGCAAACATCCACGGTGGAAGATGTGGATTGCTTTGGTTTTGAAACGGGTGCTATCGAAATCACCATGCACGGCGGCACTTTCCCCTATGCTTACAACTGGATTTCGAGCAACAACGAAATCTTTGTGGACGAAGACCTTTTGAATGTGGCAGCAGGCACCTATCAATTAACTGTTTTCGACTCAAATGCCTGCGCATACGACACCGTCCTGGTTATCGACCAACCTGATTCCCTGTTCGTATTGGCCAGCAGCACCCCGGCCAATCCAGGCCAGAACAACGGCACGGCCGCTGCCTCCGCAGAAGGCGGCACCCCACCCTATTCCTACGTTTGGTCAGATGGCCAGGCTGGGCAAACAGCCACGGAATTGCAGTCGGGCTGGTATGCCGTCACTGCCACGGATGCTTCTTTTTGTGAAACGGTTGCCTATGTTTTTGTTGACAACGTTTCTTCCACCAGCACAATTAACCGGAATATCAGGTACTCCGTTTATCCCAACCCGACATCAGGGAAAACAGTCCTTTTGATAGAAGCTTCCAATCCTGTTGATTTGGAAATGAGCGTGTACAACGCCCTTGGAAGCATAGTTGCAGGCGATAAGCGAAACAATGCCGTTCAGGAGAAAATTTCATTTGACCTGACCGGCCAACCATCCGGATTATATTTTATTGTAGGTTCGATGTATGGACAGAGGCTGTTTACCGAAAAATTAGTCTTGCTGAACAATTAGTTTCCCTTAGGGGAACCAGATTTTTTCCAGCTACGAAAACTGCCTCCTTTCATTTCGTACAACTTTCTGCTGCAAAACACACTCTATTAGGCCTAAAAATTAGTACATGAAAACGATAGGTCTTCTTTTGTTGCCAACCCTGTATGTGTTATCCGGTTTCCTGGAATTCACAAACGTAGAAGGACGTTTCCGTATCATCGTACCGGGAGATTTGACGGAAAAAGTGGACAGCATATCAACAGCGGTGGGAAAAATAGGCTACCACACCTTTTTTTACCAAAGCACTGAGCAAGATGCCGACAACCTGTTTTACATGGTCAGCTACTGCGATTACCCGGAAGGCATAATTTTCGCAGACTCCACCGGATTGGCCGAAGAATTTTTCCAATCCACCATGGAGGAAGCAGCCCACAGCGTTAAAGGCAAAGTCCTCTATTCGACCGATATCCAATTGGAAAATTACCCCGGCAAATACTGGCGCATTGACTACCTGGATGGAAAGGCCGTCATCAAGACAAAAGCTTACCTTGCCGGCAACCGGTTTTATACTGTTCAAACCATTTCCTACCAGGAAAAAAATATCAATGCTGCCGGGGACCGGTTTTTTGATTCGTTCCGCATTTTATAAACTTTGCCCCCTGCTGTTTGAAATATGTGGATTTTCTCCCCTTGCAAAGTCTTGATATTCGCCTCCCATCCTAACTAATGCCAAACCCTACTCTTTGCTACATTTGCAAAAATTTTAACCTAAATAAATTTTCAACAATGAAAAAAACAGTGATGATGTTACCCTTGATGTTTGTGTTTATATGGGCACAAGCACAAGAACTTAAAACTTATAAAGACTCTTTGAGCTATGCCATAGGCATACTGTGGGGGCAAAACATAAAACAACAAGGACTGACCGATATCAACTCGGATAAAGTAGGCCAGGCAATTTCAGATGTGGTCAATGGCAAACAGGAAATGCTGGATATCAAAACGGCCAACCAAATGGTCAAAGACCACCTCAACCAGCAAAAAGAAATGCAAAAGCAAAAAAATGAAGCCGAGGGCAAAGCTTTTTTAACAAAAAACGCAGACCGCAAAGGGGTCATCACCCTGCCCAGCGGCCTTCAATACGAGGTACTGAAAGATGGGACCGGCCCCATACCGACAGCCAGCGACAAAGTAACCGTCCATTATGAAGGTACCCTAATCAACGGGACGGTATTTGACAGTTCCATCCAGCGTGGCGAACCGGCCACTTTCCCGGTAACCGGTGTCATCAAAGGTTGGGTGGAAGCTTTGCAATTGATGAAGGTGGGCAGCAAGTGGAAGCTCTTTATCCCATCCGATCTTGCCTATGGGGAGCGTGGGGCCGGCGGCCAGATAGGGCCTTATGCCACCCTCATCTTCGAGGTGGAACTATTGGGCATAGAATAGTGCCGGAGATTGTTCAAAAAACTGTGTCAATTTCTTACAAGTGATTGATTGGGAGAATGTGTTTTTTTTTAAAACCCACTTCTCTGAATGTTCTCCAGTGCTGCGCAACAATGAACTATGAACGGGAAATAGCCTGTACCGCTTTCACTTCGAAACAGTACAGCACACCGTTCATAGTTCATCCTTTCTCTGTTCATCAACAGTTGTTATGCTAATTGACATTATCACCGTCCATCCTGAACTGCTCGAAAGCCCTTTTCAGCACAGCATTATGAAACGGGCGCAGGAAAAGGGGCTGCTGGAAGTGCAGGTACACGATCTGCGAAAATTCGGCCTTGGCAAGCACCAACAGGTGGACGACTACCAGTTTGGCGGCGGTGCCGGCATGGTAATGATGGTGGAGCCACTGGCTAACTGTATCGAACACCTCCAGTCCCAGCGGCCTTTTGATGAAATTATTTACCTGACACCCGACGGAAAACGATTCGATCAAAAACTTGCCAACCGCCTTTCCTTAAAAGGGAACCTCCTCCTCATCTGCGGTCACTATAAAGGCATTGATGAACGGATTCGCCAGCACTTCGTCACCCTTGAAATCTCGATAGGCGACTACGTATTGTCCGGTGGCGAACTGCCGGCGGCCGTCCTTGTAGATGCTATAGGAAGGCTGATTCCCGGGGTGTTGGGGGATGAAACTTCTGCCCTTTTCGATTCCTTTCAGGATGAATTGTTGGCCCCGCCTGTTTATACCAGGCCAGCAGAGTTCCGTGGCTGGAGCGTGCCGGAGATTTTGCAGTCCGGCCATTTTCAAAAAATAGAAGAATGGCGGCACGAACAGGCATTGAAGCGGACAGCAGAGCGGCGTCCGGATTTATTGTAAATGCTGGCTGGCAACTTGCGCCATAATGGCTATCTTCGCCCAAAGGCTGTGATGGCCGAAGAAAATATCATCACCCTCAAAGCACTTTCTCGCTCGGCTCGTTGCCAACTAAATTTCTTTCGATTTTAGAAGCCAGATGTATGATTTTAGAAGTGCGTTAGCCGCACCACTCTGGAAGTACAGTTCTCCAACAACGAATGAATAGCTATGCCCAATAAAATTGCCTGCCTCCTGATTCCTGCGTTCCTTGCCTTTGGCGCATGCCAGTCTGGCGAAATCCAGGAAAACAACCCACCTGTTCCTGGTTTCAATATAGAAGCATCCGACCACCAGGCCATCATCATAGCAGATGAGGTGATGGAAGCGATGGGCGGCAGAAAAAACTGGGATGCCACCCGGTATCTTGTCTGGAACTTTTTTGGCCGCCGGAAACTCTGGTGGGACCGCCAATCCGGCAACGTCCGCATTGAATCATACCCAGATAGCACGACCTACTTGTTAAACATGGAAAACATGACCGGCAGAGTGCTGAAAAATGGGAAACAGGTCATAGTCAACGACTCCCTCAAACTGTTCCTGAGCCAGGCAAAAAGTATCTGGATCAACGATAGTTACTGGTTGATCATGCCTTTCAAACTCAAGGACGATGGTGTGACACTCAAACACATCGGGGAAGGTAAAACTGAAAACGGTTATCCATCTGAAATACTCGAACTGACCTTCAAGGGCGTAGGTGATACGCCCAATAACAAATACCTGGTTTATGTGGACAAGGAAACGAAGCTGGTGAGCCAATGGTCTTATTTCAGGACGGCCGACCAAACGGAACCTGACTTTACCACCCCCTGGACGGACTATAAAAAATATGGAAAAATCCTGCTGTCCGGCAGTCGTGGGGAACGGCAGATTACAGAGATCGGGGCTCCGGAAAATTTACCTGCTTCCACCTTTTCGGAGTTTTAGAAATTGGGTTTCAGAAGGTGGGAAGCGAGGAAACCCCCACTTCCCACCTAATTTTTCCACACCTCTATGTTCTCAAAACATCTCCACGCCGGCAAAATGAAAAGCCCCTTCAATGGCAGCATTTTCATCGGAGTCTGAGCCATGAACGGCATTTTCACCTACACTTTTGGCATATTTTGCACGGATAGTGCCGGGCGCTGCATCTTTCGGGTTGGTAGCTCCGATAAGGTTGCGGAAGTCGGCCACAGCATTTTCTTTTTCCAAAATAGCAGCGACGATAGGGCCGGAGGACATAAAGTCCACGAGTTCGCCATAAAAAGGACGCTCCTTGTGGACGGCATAGAATTCCCCTGCCTTTGCCTTGGTCAGTTGTGTCATTTTCATAGCTACAATTCGGAATCCAGCTTTGTTGATGTCGTTGAGGATAGCACCGATATGCCCGTCTTTCACGGCATCGGGCTTGATCATGGTCAAGGTTTTATTTCCCATGGAAGGTTAAATATTTAATGTGTGAATGAAAGGATGAATGAATGAGTGAATTGGCTCCAATGCAAACCTCCATCCTGGCATCCGTTTTTCAAAAAGAGGCGCAAAAGTAAACATTCACCCCATTTCGCCCGAAACTCATGTATTAATTTTGGAATAATTACATTTTTTGGGAACTTCGCCCCCCAATTTCAGATGGCTTCATGGATAAAATTAATGCGTTAAAATCGCTGCTGGCGATTCCAAAAGACATAGTCATCACCTCGCACCGGAACCCTGATGGAGATGCAATCGGCTCCTCGCTCGGCCTAAAGCATTATCTGGAACAGTTGGGACATACGGTCAAGGTGGTTTTTCCTTCCGAGTTTCCCAATTTTTTGGGCTGGATGCAAGGTGCTGGCGACATCATCATCTACGATGTAAGCCCGGAAGAGGCTAAATCAGCATTAGAAAAACCCGACCTCGTTTTTTGCCTCGATTTCAACTCCCTGGAACGGATCGACAAAATGGGCGAACTCATCGGCTATTTGAAATGCCCAAAAGTGCTCATTGACCACCACCTCTTCCCAGAACCTTTCGCCGACTTCGAGCTGCACGACATTACAGCCAGTTCTACCAGTGAACTGGTCTATGACTTCATTATCCTGCTCGCCGACAAGCAGCATTTGAACAAAACCATCGCAGAATGTTTGTTCACCGGCATCCTGACGGACACAGGTTCCTTCAAATATGCAACCTCTCCCAAACTCTTCCGGCTGGTAGCCGACCTGCTGGAGTTGGGGGTGGACGACACAAGAATTCAAAACCTGGTGTTTAATTGCATGGAAGAAAAACACCTCCGCCTGTTGGGCTATGTACTCAACACCCGGATGGAAATACTGGAAGAATACAGGACGGCTATCATTTCACTTTCCAAACAGGACTACGAAAAATACACCATCCAAAGGGGTGACACGGAAGGGCTGGTCAATTACCTGCTGATGATGAAAAACGTGACCATGGCAGCCTTCATCCACGAACAGCCAACTATCACTAAAATCTCCCTCCGCTCCAAAGGCGACTTTTCCGTCCAGGAGATTGCCCGACAGCATTTCAAAGGCGGCGGGCACAAAAACGCATCTGGCGGCTACTCTTACATCGGCCTGCGGCCAACCATCAAAAAATTCAAATCCATTTTGCCAGAATATCAACAAGCATTATTAAACAATGACCTGTAATGCCGCCACCCGGTCTGCCGTTTGGCCTATACAGTCACATAATTTTTAAAGAATGAGAGTCTTGTCTTTTTTGCTGTTTTCAGCAATCCTGTTATTCACGGCCTGCGGGGGCAAAGATAACCTGTCTCCCAATGGCTACACCTTCAATAAACTCGTGAAAGGCAATGGCAGAAAAGCTGCTCCCGGCGACTATGCCTTTGTACACCTTTATTATTACACGGACGGCACGCTGGTGAGTTCTACCCGTGACCGGAACGAGCCGACTTCTATCAAAGTGCCTTCACAGGAGGAGATCAAGGCAGAAGGTGCCAAAATGGGCGGCAATGTAAACCCCGTAGCCGATGTCCTGAGCATCATGAGCATGGGCGACAGCGTCGAGGTTTTTGTGCCTATTGATTCTTCCATGCGGGCTTCCCGGCAACTTGCTACGGTGAAAGAACTGAAATTGGTGCTGGTGTTGGAAGATTTGAAAAACCAGCAGGAATACGATGACTTCATGGCCGAGCGGCGCAAAGCCATGAACAAGGACCGGGAAGAAGCACAAGCCAGGGAAGCCGTTGTGGCTGCTCAAGTGAGTGATCTTGCGGCCAAATACAAAGCTGGCGAATTGAAAAGCCAATTGAAGTCCACCCCTTCCGGACTAAAATACATGGTGCTTGAAGAAGGTTCTGGCCCGGAAATAGAAACCAACGATCAGGTAAAAGTCCATTATTATGGCGCTTTGACCAATGGAAAAATGTTCGACAATTCCTATGGCCGTGGGCAGGCCTACGACGTAAAGCTCGGCATGGGCCAGGTCATCCAGGGATGGGACGAAGGTATTCCGCTCCTGAAAGGCGGCGACAAAGCTGTGCTTTTCATCCCTGCCAGCCTTGCGTATGGCAAGCAGGCCAATGGTGAAATCCCCGCCGATTCCGAATTGATTTTCTATGTGGAAATCGTAAAAGTCGGTATATAGAGCGATTCAGGGTTTATAGTTTGTGGTTCAGGGTTTATGGCTTCGATAAACCAATGAACCCTGAACCACAAACCATTAATCTTGAACCATTTCTCCCGATACGCCTTTTAAAGGCACAATCATTATTTTTTAACTAAAAGAACTATGACCAGCGAACAATTGATCGGATTGAAAGAGCGCCTGGCTTTGTTAAGGAGGTATCTTTGACGTCGCCAAACGCAAACTCGAAATAGAAGACAAGGAACAACTGGCCGGCGACCCCTCATTTTGGGACGATCCTGCCCGTGCCCAGGCCATTCTGAAAGAAATTAAATCCAATAAAAAATGGGTAGAGCAATACACAACGGTCGAAACCACCGTTGGCGACGCTGAGGTATTGCTCGAATTTCAAAAAGCAGGCGAAGCTTCGGAAGAAGAAGTGGATGCCCAATATGAAAAAGCCCTGGCAGCCCTGGACGATCTCGAATTTCGTTCCACCCTCAACCAGCCCGAAGACGAATTGGGTGCCGTGCTTGAAATCAATGCCGGTGCGGGCGGCACCGAGGCCTGCGACTGGTCGCAGATGCTCATGCGCATGTACATCATGTGGGCGGAGAAAAACGACTACAAAGTTTCTCAGCTCTACCTGGTGCCTGGCGACACTGCCGGCATCAAGTCAGTAGGCCTTGAAATAGAAGGCGACTATGCTTTTGGCATGTTGAAAGGCGAAAACGGGGTGCACCGCCTGGTGCGGGTCAGCCCTTTCAATTCGCAGGGCAAACGGATGACCTCCTTTTCCTCCGTCTTTGTTCACCCCATGATAGACGAACGCATAGAAGTGGAAATCAACCCTGCCGACCTGGATTGGGACACCTTCCGCTCCAGCGGTGCGGGCGGCCAGCACGTCAACAAAACCGAAAGTGCCGTGCGGGTGCGCCACCTGCCAAGCGGTATCGTGGTGGAATGCCAACAGGAGCGCTCCCAAATCCAAAACAGGGAAAAGGCCCTCCAAATGCTGAAGTCCCGCCTCTACGAGGCCGAACTCGAAAAGCAGAAGGCCGAACGGGAAAAAATCGAATCGGGCAAAATGAAAAACGAATGGGGCAGCCAGATACGCAGTTATGTGCTGGACGACCGGCGGGTAAAAGATCACCGCACTGGCTACCAGACTTCCCAAACAGACGCCGTGCTCGATGGCGACCTGGAAGGCTTTCTAAAGGCCTTTCTGATGAATAAAACAGAGACAGCCGACGTGGAGGATTAAGTAACAAACTGCCCCTGGCTTTTGGCAGTTTGTTATTGGCCTTCCATAGCCTTTTCATCAAATTGCTGGCTTGGCAAGTACATCATGCGGCTTCTTGTCAATCAAGGAAAGACGCCGCTGTTTTTGTTTTTTTCTCCATCTTGGGGCGGACTTTCGAAATCTTCACCTTCAACTATTTCAACATGAAAAACTGCCGCCCTTTTGTCTGCCTTCTTTGGCTTTCGATCTCTTCCTCCCTATTTTTTGCATGCTCAAATAATCCCCCTGAAACATCCCACGATCCCGACAAAGAAGAATGGCAATCCCTTTTTAATGGCGTAAACCTGGACGGCTGGGAACCCAAGATCACCGGCTTCGAGCTGAACGAGAACTTCAACAATACCTTCTATGCAGAGGACAGTATGATTAAGGTAAAATACGATGGCTATGGCGACTTTGGGGGCCGCTTTGGGCACCTGTTTTATAAGGAACCATTTTCCTATTACCGCTTGAAGGTGGACTACCGTTTTGTGGGTGAACAGTGTCAGGGAGGCCCTGAATGGGCGCTGCGCAACAGTGGGGCCATGCTGCATGGGCAGCCTGCTTCCACGATGCTGAAAGATCAGGATTTCCCGATTTCCGTGGAAGCTCAGTTCCTCGGCGGCGATGGCGAACACGAGCGGCCAACACTCAACCTCTGCACCCCTGGTACCAATGTCGAGCGAAACGGTGCGCTGGTGACCGACCATTGCATGGAGTCAACGGCCAAAACGTATCACGGGGATCAATGGGTACACGCAGAATTCCTGGTTTTGGGAGATTCGCTGCTCCAGCACATCCTGGAAGGTAAAGTCGTGATGGAATATTCAAAACCGCAATACGGCGGCGGTGCGGTCAGCCATTTTGACTCCACCCTCTACAAAGCCGGCCAGCCCATCACCGGAGGCTCTATTTCTTTGCAAAGTGAAAGCCACCCGGTCCATTTCAAAAATATTATGCTGCTGAACCTCGAAGGCTGCACGGATAAAAAGGCCAAAAACTACAAGTCTTACTTTGTGAAACAGAAGAACACCTTGTGCATTTACGACTGAGCTTATTTCAAAATCTTCTCAATCTTTTCCAGTTCTTTTTTGCTGAATTTCAGGTTGTTCAGCGCACCGATATTGTCCTTCAGTTGCTCGGCCTTGCTCACGCCCACCAATACGGAAGTCACCCGTTCGTCTTTCAGCAACCACGCCACAGCCATCTGGGCCAGGCTTTGGTCACGTGCTATTGCAATTTCGTTGAGCTTGCGAACCTTTTCCAATTTCCCCTCGGTGATCTGATCCTTTTTAAAATAACGCCCATCCTTCACGGCACGGGAATCTTTCGGGAAACCTTTCAAATATTTATCGGTCAGCAAACCCTGCTCCAGGGGGCTGAACGGGATGGAGCCGGTACCTTGTTTTTCCAGTTCGTCGAGCAGGCCGTCTTCTACCCAGCGGTCGAACATGCTGTATCGGGGTTGGTGGATGAAAAGCGGGGTACCGAGGTCTTTCAGGATTTTGGCGGCCCTGGCCGTGTCTTTTGCGTTGTATTGTGAAATGCCCACATAGAGCGCCTTGCCTTGTTGCACCACATGGTGGAGGGCACCCATGGTCTCTTCCAGTGGCGTATGGGGGTCGGGGCGGTGGCTGTAAAAAATGTCCACGTATTCCAGGCCCATGCGCTTCAGGCTCTGATCAAGGCTGGCAATAAGGTATTTGCGGCTGCCGAGATTGCCGTAAGGCCCCGGCCACATATCCCAGCCAGCTTTGGTTGAAATAATCAATTCGTCCCGATAAGGTCGAAAATCTTCCTTAAACAAGCGACCAAAATTTTCCTCCGCCGAGCCGAAAGGGGGCCCATAATTATTGGCGAGGTCGAAATGAGTGATGCCATTGTCAAATGCCGTGCGCAGGATTTGGCGGCCCGCTTCGAGGTCGTCCGTATGGCCGAAGTTGTGCCACAGCCCCAGCGAAATCATGGGGAGCAGGATGCCGCTTTTCCCGCAGCGGCGGTATTGCATGTTGTCGTAGCGCTCCGGTTTTGCAGCATAGACGGTGCGGGGGTATTTGTCGTGGATTTTCATATTGTTTTTGTTTAAAAATAACCTGTTTTATAAAATGATGATGATAGTCCCAATGATAATGCAAACTGCCCCAATGGCGGTTTTCAATTCCAAAGTCTCGCCCAGGAAAAGGATGGAAAAAAGGATGGCCAATGCCACGCTCAACTTGTCCACCGGCGCTACCTGCGAAACCTTTCCCAACTGCAGGGCCTTGAAATAAAATATCCAGGAAAGGCCGGTTGCAATCCCGGAGAGTACCAGGAAGAGCAGGTTGTGCTTTGACAAAGTGCCAATGGTGGCAGCCCCACCCCTGAAAAAAGCGATGCCCCACGAAAGCACCAAAATGACCACCGTACGGATGGCGGTGGCGAGATCCGTATCCACATCCTTCACGCCTATCTTGGCAAAAATGGCCGTCAATGCGGCAAACAGCGCTGATAAAAGGGCAAAGATCCACCACATGGTTTTAGCAGTTTTGGTTTAGATTGAAAAGGTTTTTTTCAGTGATACCGAATGGCCAGGATGGCAGGTGCCATCACACAAAGTACCCTGCCATTGTTCATGGCAGGTAAGCTGGAGCAGGTTCAAGGAACATGATGAGGATTTTGGGAAACAAAAAATTTAGACCATCAGAGTTTACGTGGAAAAACTTTACAGTTGCGCCGCTCAATAGGAGTTATACCGCTGCTCGACAGGTTTCGTCAGGGATGGACTGGTTAATAATGGTTTATTTGGTTCATTATCAACCCTTATCAATTTCATCAACCCTCATCAACTTAATACCGCTGGACAAAACCATCCGTGGTAAAGTATAACAATCAATCGTGAGAACAGCACCTGCTGTTTATGGTTTTCCCAACAGCCGGAACATATTCTTCTTATAGGCCTCTACGCCTGGCTGGTCGAACGGGTTCACGCCCAACAGGTAGCCGCTGACGGCACAAGCTTTTTCAAAAAAGAAAAACAGATAGCCCAAGTGGTATGGATTGGCTTCGGGAAGGATGATTTTCAGGTTGGGCACCCCGCCATCCACATGGGCCTCGATGGTGCCTTCCGCCGCTTTTTTGTTGACAAAATCGAGCGTCTTCCCGGCTAGGTAATTCAGCCCGTCCAGGTCACCTTTTTCCTTTTCGATGGTCAGGTCGGCCTCGGGGATATGGATTTCGATCATTGTTTCAAACAAATGCCGCCTGCCATCCTGGATGTACTGTCCCAGCGAATGCAAGTCGGTTGTAAAGTCGGCGCTGGCGGGAAAGATACCCTTGCCGTCCTTTCCTTCGCTCTCGCCGTAAAGCTGTTTCCACCATTCGGCCACATAGTGCAGGCGGGGCTCGTAGTTGATGAGCATTTCGATTGCTTTGCCCTTGTTATAAAGGATATTGCGGATAGCGGCATACTGCAGGCAGGTGTTTTCAGCAAAGGGTTTTTTAAAATCGCTGACACCCTGAGCGGCACCTTTCATCAAGGCAGTAATGTCAATTCCAGCCACAGCGATAGGCAACAACCCGACAGCCGTAAGCACGGAATAGCGGCCACCTACGTCGTCCGGCACGACAAAAGTCTCAAATCCTTCCTCGTCGGAGAGTTTTTTTAAGGCCCCTTTGGCTTTGTCGGTAGTGGCGTATATGCGTTCCTTGGCGCCTTCCCGGCCATACTTTTCTTCCAGTTTTTTCCTGAAAATACGAAAAGCGATAGCCGGCTCTGTGGTGGTGCCGGATTTGGAGATGACGTTGACCGAAAAGTCCCGGTCACCGACCAGGCCGAGCAAATGGGTGAGGTAGGTGCCGGAGATATTGGTTCCGGCGAAGTAAATTTCGGGGGTGCCCCGCTGTTGCTTGGGCAGGTTGTTGTAAAAACTATGGGACAGGCACTCAATGGCCGCTTTTGCCCCCAGGTAAGACCCGCCGATGCCTATGACGACCAGCACCTCCGACTGCTGTTGGATTTTTTTGGCGGCCTGTTGGATGCGCTTGAACTCCCCCCGGTCATATTTGGTGGGAAGGTCGAGCCAGCCCAGGAATTCTTTGCCCGGCCCTTTGCGGCTATCGAGCAATTTGCCGGCGGATTCGGCCTGCGGGGCCATGTAGTCCATTTCGTGGGGTAAAACGTAAGGTTGTGCAAAAGAGTAATCAAAAGCCAGTTTTTCCATTTTTTGATAATTTTCCGGTGGTTTGCTGTCCATCATTCGTGGCGGCAAAAATGGGAAAACTATGGCAAAGCATCTCGAAACAGGCAAAAAAGGTGAGGAAATAGCGGTTCGTTTTTTACAGGAAAATGGCCTGGAAATCCTCGCCACCAACTGGCGGCACAAGCGTGCCGAGGTGGACGTCATAGCCCGGGATGAAAAAATGCTTGTGTTTGTGGAAGTGAAAACCCGCAGCTACGACTACTTTGGAAAACCGGAGGAGTTTGTGGACAAGAAAAAAATGGCGCTCCTGGCCAAAGCTGCGGCAGCCTACATGAAAGAAACAGGGCATGAGTGGGCCATTCGTTTCGACATAGTTTCCATTTTGATGCAGGATGGAAAAGGATGGACAATAGAACATCTAAAGGATGCTTTTTTTCCTGGATTAGAGATGTGAAAACAGTTCTACGGAAAAAAAGAGACCATTTTGGAAAAGGGAAGTTTGAAAGGATGACGTTGAAATGGCCGCGACTTTAAATTATCGGCCTAATAATTTTTGAGGGCCGTTTTTTTTAAAAATCCCACTACATTAGCCCCATTCATTGATTATGGCTTACGCCGCCAGGTTGTGCGCATGAATGCAATTGGTTGGTAGAGGTTAATGTATGTTTAAATAATTGATTGTCAACCCTACCAACTTTTGTCAACCCTTCACCAAACCTGGCGACACGCTGTATTCCTAACCAACGCAAAACTATGACCGACCTCGACATCGCAAGGACTATCACGTTGAAACCTATCCAGCAAATTGCGTCCCAGCTCAACATTTCTGACGACGACCTCCAGCTTTATGGCAAATACAAGGCAAAACTGCCCCTGACGCTCATCAATGAGGACGCCATCAAAAAAAGCAACCTCATCCTGGTGACTGCTATTTCGCCGACACCCGCCGGAGAAGGAAAAACGACCATGAGCATCGGCCTCGCGCAAGGACTGAACCGCATTGGGGAAAAGACCTGTGTCGTGCTGCGGGAACCCTCCCTGGGGCCTGTGTTCGGCATCAAGGGAGGCGCTACCGGAGGCGGCTACTCCCAGGTGCTGCCAATGGAAGACATAAATCTTCATTTTACAGGAGACATAGGTGCTGTTGAAAAAGCACACAACCTACTGGCGGCGTTGATTGACAATAATTTGCAGAGCAAAAAACGCTCACTTGGCCTCGACCCCCGCCAGATATTTTTTAAAAGGGTGATGGACATGAACGACCGTTCCCTGCGCCAAATCACCATCGGCCTCGGAGGCACCGGCAACGGCATGCCCCGTGAGAGTGGCTTCGATATCGCCGTTGCCTCGGAGGTCATGGCCATCCTTTGCCTGTCCAACAACATCGAAGATTTAAAGCGGCGCTTGGGGAATATTTTCGTGGGCTATACGATGGACAGGCAGCCGATTTACGCCCGTGACTTGAACGCCCAGGGCGCAATGGCAGCGCTTTTGAAGGATGCCATGCAGCCCAACCTCGTGCAGACCCTGGAAGGCTACCCGGCCATTATCCACGGCGGCCCGTTTGCCAATATTGCCCAGGGGACGAATACCGTCGTTGCTACAAAAACTGGTCTTTCCCTGGCGGATTGGGTAGTCACGGAAGCGGGTTTCGGCTCCGATTTGGGCGCAGAAAAATTCATGGACATCAAATGCCAGAGCGCAGGTTTGGCACCTAAGGCCATTGTGCTGGTAGCCACCATCCGGGCACTGAAATACCACGGCGGCGGCGACCTGAAAATGTTGAAAGAGCCTAACCCCGAAGCCGTGCGCAAGGGCCTCCCCAACCTGGAAAAACACCTCGAAAATTCCCGCCTGTACGGTGGCATTCCTGCCGTTGTTGCCATCAACCAATTTGTGAGCGATACGGATGAAGAGATAGCCATTGTGCAAAAACGCTGCGAAGAAATGGGGTTCCAGGCCGTGGTTGCCAACATCTGGGGCGAGGGCGGCAAGGGTGCGGAGAACCTTGCTCATGCCGTTGTTAGTGCGGTTCAAAATTCCACCGGGCAATTTAAACCCTTGTATGACTGGGCCTGGCCGATGGAAAAAAAGATAGAGACTATTGCCAAAAGCATCTATGGTGCGGAGGGCGTGGAGTATTCCTCCCAGGCCCGGCTGCACCTGAAACGCATTGAAAAACTGGGACTGGAGGGTGCCGCAGTTTGTATTGCAAAAACCCAAAAGTCGCTCTCCGACGATCCTGCCAAAATTGGCCGTCCGACGGGTTTCACGATCACGGTGCGGGAAATTGAAATTGCTGCCGGCGCCGGTTTCGTCGTGCCCATCACGGGCGACATGATGCGGATGCCTGGCCTGCCGGATACGCCCGCTGCCGAAAGCATCGACATTGATGCAGCAGGGAATATCTCAGGTTTGTTTTGAGAGTGGGCAACCCCTGTACCGCCCCTCCAAACAAACCAAAATTGATTTGAAACAATAGGGCTTTCTCCCACAAATTGTCAGTTGAGAAAGCCCTGTCTGAAACAACGATTATCAATTGTTTATGAAAATGAATTTTAGATTTGTAGCCCATTGATTCATTTGGAGCCAATTCTTTGAAGCTACGGATCTAATCATTACCTTCCTCAATATGAGCAACATCAACATCAAAGCACAACAGGAACAAACTTACGACGCCATCGTCGTCGGATCGGGCATCAGCGGCGGCTGGGCAGCCAAAGAGCTTTGTGAAAAAGGCCTGAAGACCCTGGTGCTGGAACGGGGCCGGCTTGTCAGGCATGTCGAAGATTACCCTACTATGCACAAAGACCCCTGGGACCTTCCGGGCCACGGGGCGCTTGCGCCCGAAGAGGCAAAAGAATACGCCGTGCAGAACCGCACCAATTGGGTAAGCCAGGAGAACAAGCATTTTTGGGTTAAAGACACCGAACACCCGTACAACGAAACGAAGCGGTTTGATTGGATGCGGGGCTATCAGACCGGTGGGCGGTCACTGCTCTGGGGACGCCAATGCTACCGCTGGAGCGACCTCGATTTCGAGGCCAACGCTAAGGAAGGCATAGCCATAGACTGGCCTATCCGCTACAAGGATATTGAGCCTTGGTACACCTATGTCGAAAAGGTGGTGGGCATCAGTGGCGAAAAACTGGGCCTGCCGCACCTGCCCGACGGCTATTTCCTGAAACCCATGGAACTCAACTGCCTGGAACAGCACGCCCGGGAGCAAATCGAAAAAACCTTCCCCGGCAGGCACCTGACCATCGGGCGGGTGGCGCACGTAACAGAAGAAGGCTTCAACGGCAGGGGCACCTGCCAATTCCGCAATCGCTGCAACCGGGGCTGCCCGTTTGGTGCCTATTTCAGCAGCAATGCGGTCACATTGCCCCTGGCGGAAAAAACCGGCAACCTCACCCTGCGCCCCCATTCCATTGTCCATTCCATCATTTTTGACGAACAAAAAGGAAGGGCTACAGGCGTCCGCATCATTGACGAAGAGAGCAAGCAAGCGGTAGAATTTTTTGCTAAAATCATCTTCCTCAACGCTTCCACGGTAGGCAGCACCTCCATTTTAATGAACTCTACCTCTGGCCGTTTCCCCAATGGCATGGGCAACGACAGCGGCGAACTTGGCTGCAATATGATGGACCACCATTACTACGTGGGGGCCATTGGCGGCTACGATGGTTTCGAGGACAAATACTACAAAGGTCGTCGCCCCAACGGTATTTATATCCCCCGCTACCGCAACCTCAACGGCAAAAAAGAAGGCGATTTCCTGCGTGGCTATGGTTACCAGGGCGGTGCCGGCAGGGGCGACTGGGGCGGCGGGGTAAATTCAAACGAACACGGCGCTGCTTTCAAGGACAACCTTTTCAAGCCCACCGGTTGGGGCATGATGATCAACGGTTTTGGGGAGTGCCTCCCCTACCACGAAAACAGGATGACACTCGACCACGACAAGAAAGACCAATGGGGACTGCCCACCGTTACTTTCGACTGCGAATTCAAAGAAAATGAACTCAACATGCGCAAGCACATGCAGGACGACGCAGCGGCCATGCTTGAAGCTGCCGGCATCAAGAACATTACTACCTTCGACGACATCGGCGCCGTGGGGAAAGGCATCCATGAAATGGGCACTGCCCGTATGGGCAAAGATCCGAAAACGTCGGTGCTCAATGCCCATAACCAGGTACATGGCGCACCCAACGTATTCGTCACCGACGGCGCATGTATGACCTCTGCCTCCTGTGTGAACCCGTCCCTGACCTATATGGCGCTGACGGCACGGGCGGCGGACTACGCAGTGAGCGAACTGAACAAAAGGAATCTCTAACAATGAGAGAATGCGTGAATGAAAAAATGATTCAATAAAACTGTCTATCTAAGTCCCGAATCATTCTTTCCTTCTCTCCTTCCCTTCACTACTCATTAAAAATGAACCGCAGGGATATACTCAAGCACAGTACCCTTATCCTTGGATACGCCGTCTCGGGCGGCACATTGGCTGGCCTTATGGCAGGTTGCCAGGCAGACCCGAAACCTGACTGGACGCCCCAGTTTTTCACCCCTGAACAAGGCACCACGCTGGCCGAAATCTGCGAGCGGATTCTGCCCAAAACAGATACGCCCGGCGCAAAAGACCTCTTGGTGGATCGCTTCGTGGATGCCATGATTGCCGGTTATTATTCACCGCAAGATCAGGAAATGATGCGCAAGGGAATGGCCGATTTCGAGGCTGACTGCCAAAAAAACTACGGTGCGCCGTTTGCAAAACTCAAACCTGAACAGCAGGACGAACTGTTGACAAAATGGGACAAAGCTGCCCCGCCGCTGCCCCCGACCATCTGGGGCGGCAACATTGGCGTGGGAGAGAAGCCCGTTTTTTACAGAAAGCTAAAAGAACTTTGCCTGATGGGCTATTTCCAGTCTGAAAAAGTAGGGGAAGAGATTTTGAGCTACGATCCCATTCCGGGCAAACAAATCGGCTGTCTGCCACTGGCGGAGGTGGGCAATGCCTGGTCGTTGTAAGTACCGCCTCCTTATCCAGCCCAAGGGTTGTTTCTGCTTTCACGGTACGTTTGATGAGGTAGCCGTTGTTTGGATAAGCCCTATTAACTTGCTCAAACCCTGATTTAATAATTGGTGACACAAGCCACCAACCCACTTTTCCAACCCAACTTGTCATGGCCTACACCGGTGGTGATCTCAACCTGCTCAACGGGAAATACGGAATATCCGCCCCCCACCGCTCGGTGCCGGTCATGAAACTCATCCAGGCCCACCGTCCAAAAAGCAGGGACGAACTTTGCGGACTCATCCAGGATCACTTTTACCACGACTGCCCCTGCGGCATCAAAAGCAAAGGTACGGTGCAAGATTTTGGCAAAAACCTCTACCAGGCCCAGCAGGCTGAATGGGGCGAATACCGATATTCCCTCCAGGCTTGCGTTCAGTGGGAATACGACCTGTTCGTTGTACAATCCTTAAAAGGAACGGTGGTGGAAGAGAAGGCTCTGTCCTATTTTCAAAAAAACCTGGGCTGCGTGGGCTTGTCCGCTATCCGGGCAGAAGGATTTCTGGACGAAGAACTCCGGGTGGATCTCGTCATCGAAAAAGAGGGCCGGGAACTGTGCGGCATTCAGGTCAAACCACTGACCTTTAATAGGATGCGGGAGGGAGTGCAAAAGTTCAACAAGGCTGCGAACATCAAATGGGGCAAGCCCGTTTTCTACCTGTTTTACGATGAAAGGGAGCACCTCGTCAATACCGAAGCAGTAGTGGCCGCCGTGCTGGAAACCTTGAGATGAATAGGAAGGAAGCATCAACCATTACCTGATGCAACTCCTAATCGAACTGCGCCAAATGCATGGGCTGGCATTTACACAAAAACCGAATTTGATGGTATTTATCATGCTCCCTGCTGCTCCCCGTGCCTGTAACAAATCAGGGCGACGGTGCTCCATAAGTCGTTTGGGTCAATTTTGATTTTTTCCCAAAAATGCTTCGTTGGAGTTTCACGATGAACAGGTTGTCGTAATCGTTGGGCGCAATGGCGACCGTATCGCCGGTGAGGTAAAGCACCATGTCAGGAATGGTGTTGGAATGGCCTGCAACAACGATATCCTTCCCCTTGATGCGCTTGATGGCCTGTACAAACTGGAATGTAGTATCTGTGCCATAAACAGTAATGGGTTCTGCCAGTGCATTGGCCAACGGCGTCACCGTCAGTTGGGTACGCTGGTAGGGAGTGGCAAAAATGGAATCAATGCCTGCGCCCAACAGCCTGTCTTTCAGTGCGATAGCCCTGGCGTTGCCTTCATTGCTGAGCGGGGGATCCACTGATTCATCCATTTTTTCTGCATGACGAACCAGGTAGATATGGGTCGTGCAACCACTGAGAAGCACCATCAGTATCAGTGCAGGGACTGATTTCAAACATGAATTTTTCATACATCCTATTTTAAAGAAAGCAGGTAAAACACCCACGAGTTTACAAATGCACCTAAAAGTACAAAATATGGTTTCTTAATGACATGCCATAGCCTCGGCATATCCGGTATAACATTTGACAAATGAGCATTTGTAAACAGTTGGTTATTGGGAAACGAAGTAAATTTGCCACCTGGCTACCGAAAAAAAACGGTAAGTAATGACACCTCGCCCCTGTTTTTTCGTTCTCCTGAAAACCTATACCCGGGAAGGTTTAGGCCCTGCTTCCAACGGGCTACAACTTCTGGCCTTTCTGCCTACTTTTGCCGACCTAATCAGTACCAATGAACATAGCTAAATCAACCATCTTCAAAATGTACAACCGATTATTCCCATTGACGATTACGCTGTTGGGCACTTTTTGTGCTGTTGGGCAAACGCCCCAATCCATCCAGTTGCAAGGTAAAGCACTGAAAGGCCCGGCACCATTGGCCGATTTTGCCTGCCAAGATCAGTACGCGGGTACTATCTCTTTCGCCAATTTTATTGGCCAAAGCAACGATATTGATCTCGACACGATTTTCTTTTGTTTTGGTGACCAAATCAGCATCGTTCACAACGGCGATGCCAACCTGACCGGCGACCCGAACCCTTTTACCCAAGCTGGTATTACCTATGGGTTCTTCAATTGCCCGCCCACCATCTCCGGCCCCAACCTGGCATCAATCCTGGCAGATCCTTGCATCCTGAACAACCCGCCACCCATCAACCAAATTTGGGTGACCGCAGGCGGTACGGCTCCAGGCAACATCACCTTCAGCAACTCCGGCACGCTGCAAAATACCTTCAACGGCGGCAACCCCATCCTCATCTGGTTCGCTCCACTGACCGTAGATAATTTTTCCAATAAACAGTACGAGAACGACCCCAACGGCGTTCAGGGGCCTTGTGTCAACCTCAATGTGGACGAGGCTTTCGCCGCTGTTTACCTGAATGAAATCAAGTTTGCCAACTTCAACGGCAGCGCCGGGGCGAGCGGCTGCCAGGGCACAGTGAATATTTCCGGGGGCCTGCCCGAATTCGACGGCAGTAATTACGATGTGGCAATTACCCTTATTGGCAACCCCAACGTGCACGGCATGGTGGTCGGGGGGCCTGTCTCGCATGATGGAACGCTTACCTTTAAAGTACCGACCCCTGGGTTTTACAGCATCAACATAGAAGACGGTAAAAGCTGTGGGGCCAGTTTTCTCGCAGACATGACTTCCTGCGTGACCGTGACCCAAAGCGTCCAGGGTATTTCCGGTGCCCCCGGCGACAATATTTGTATCAACATCACCAATGAAGGTGGTTGGGTTGACATCGTTTCCATGCAGTATGCCCTGACCTGGGATCCTGCCGTGCTGCAGGTCACCAATGTGCAAAATTTAACTCCCTTGCTGCCCAACTTCAACGCAGGTAGCCTCAACCTTATCAACGACTCGCTCTATTTCTCCTGGTTTGAGCCTGCGGGCAACGGCATAAGCCTACCCAACGGCACAGTTGTTTACCAGATATGTTTTGATGTTGTTGGAACTGATGGGGATTGCACCCCGGTGGAGTTTGTCGATATAGATGAATTTTCGACGATTGAAGTGGTCAACGAAAACCTTGCGATCCTTGGTTTCAATGGCGTGTCAGGCGATCTTTGTGTATCATCTTCTGCCTTGGTGGTCAATATTATCCAGGACAGCGTAAGTTGTTCCAATAAGACAGATGGCAGTTTCACCATCAACGTGTCGGGAGGCCAACCGCCTTATCAGGTGACCTGGCAAAACAGCTCCGGTGGCCCGGTCGGCGGCCCCGGCGTCATCAACATCAGTCCAGGGACGTACACAACCCCTTCCAACCTTGCCGCCGGCACCTACTTCGTGACGGTGGCCGATGGCCAGGCCTCCCCGAATATTTCGGTGGAGCAAATTCAAATCCTGGGACCTCCCGTCGTGGCCATCAATTTAAACGAAACACTCCCTGCCTGCCACGGCCAAAATGGCAGCATTTCGGCAGACCTTATCGTGGGCAACGTGCTGGTGCCCAACCCCACCATAAACTATACCTTTCTCTGGAGCAACATGGCTCAAACGCCCAATATTGCGAACGTCCCTGCTGGCAACTATTCGCTGACCGTAACAGAAATTGCAACAGGTTGCACCTTCGTTGCCAGCACTACCCTGGCAGATCCGCCTCAATTATCAGTGAATGTTTCTATTGATTCAGCTACATGTTCTGGAGTGGGTGACGGTTCGCTCCAAATATTTGTAAGTGGCGGCACCCCCAACAACAATGGCGATTATACCATTGAACTGCCGGATGCCGGTTCGGGGATCGTCATTACAGGTACCATGGCCAATGTGAACGGCCTGGCCTCCGACATTTATCAGTTGATTGTGACCGACGCCAATGGTTGTTCACGGGATATCAGCATTTTCCTCCCCGCCAAAAAAACACTCGCCGTCATTGCCACAATAGACAGTATCAATTGCACCAGTGCGTGCAGTGGCAGCATTTTCCTTGCGGGCACAACGGATGGGGCACCACCTGCCCTGCCCTATAATTTTAACTGGTTTGGAGTACCCCCACCGCCGCCACCGTCCGTCACCACTCCCAGTACAAGCCAGGTGAACGGCCTTTGCATTGGCACCTATACCATCAGGATAGAAGATGCGGATGGCTGCGAAATAGACACCAGCTTTACGTTGGGCAACCCTACACCCATCAGCGTCTCCCTGGTCAGCGTCAACGATGAAACTTGTCAGCCCGGAATGGATGGCAGTATCACAGTAGCTGTTGTTGGAGGATCCTATCCTTATGATTATAATTGGAACATCCCGGCCAGCGACTCCATTGTGACGGGGCTGTCCGCCGGACTTTATTCTGTTACGGTAGAAGATGTCCACGGGTGTTTCGACATCCTGGATGTGCCGGTGGGCGCACCAGTACCACCGTCGTTGAATCCCGTGCTGGACGATGTGGTAGATTGTTCTAACAGCACCGATGGTTCCCTGACCGCAATGGCTAATCCTGGCGGGAGCGCTATCACCAGTTATGACTGGTCGGATGGCCAAACCGGGCCGAACGCCACCGGGCTTGACCCTGGTGAATACATCGTCACCGTGACGGATGCCAATGGTTGCACGGATATGGATACCGCTTTGGTGACGTCGCCCTTGCCATTGGTATTAGACAGCCTGACCTTTCAAAGCCCTATTTGCCCTGGGGGCGCTACGGGCCAGTCTGCTGCTTTTGTTTCGGGTGGTACGCCCAACTATACTTACCAATGGTCGAATGGAACGAGCACCGGCTCCATTCTTCCAAGTGTCCCTGCCGGTACTTACACCGTGACTATTGATGATGCCAATGGATGTGGCCCGGTTAGCGGCAGCATCAC
Organism: Lewinellaceae bacterium; assembly: GCA_020636005.1. Classification (GTDB taxonomy): domain Bacteria; phylum Bacteroidota; class Bacteroidia; order Chitinophagales; family Saprospiraceae; genus UBA6168. The sequence continues at coordinate 298,446 of JACJYR010000003.1, read as the reverse complement.
CATCAGTGATCCGCCTTCTATTGTGGCCACTTTTTCAAATATAGATTCTGTCAGTTGCGCCTTTACGGGCATGACCTGCGATGGAACAGCCACTGCAACTGCCCAGTACAGCAATGGTGCAGCCGGACAGTTTAATTTTACCTGGCTCGGCAGCCTGGAGATGGACAACAATACAACTTCCAGCACAGCGGTCGAGCTTTGTGCCGGCAACCAGTTGCTCACCATTTCAGATGGCGTTTGCAACATCACTGACACAGTCTTCATCCCTGCCCCGCCGCCCATCGTGCCAGGGCAGCAAATTGAAAACGTTTCCTGCAACGGGCTTTCCGATGGGGAAATCAACCTGATGCCGATGGGGGGTACCCCACCCTACTCCATTTTATGGTCTGGCGGAAATGCTGGCCCGACCTTGTCCAACCTGCCCGCCGGCAACTATACCGCCATTATCACCGATTCAAAAGGCTGCAACTTTACCCATACCGTGCTCGTCATCGAGCCTTTACCCCTGGTGGCTGCCATCAACCAGAACAACACGAGCCACGTCTCCTGCCCTGGAGAGGCGGATGGCTTTATCGGTGTATTCGGCTCTGGTGGCAACCTGGGCACCATCAACCCAAGGTATTTTTGGGAAAATGGTATCGCCCCGGAAACTTCCAGCATTGCCGGCCCCCTGCCGGCAGGAACTTACTCCGTGACCATCGTTGACTTTAAAGGCTGTGCCGACAGCCTGACCTACACCATCCTCGAACCCTCGCCCATCCAGTTCAGAATTGGCGATGTAAACCCTATCTCCTGTTTTGGGGCCAGCACTTTTATTACCGTTGACAGCGTGTGGGGGGGCAATCCGTCCACTTATGTTTTCAAGGTGGACGACAATGCCAATCGATCCATCGGCGCATTCCAACCTGTTTTTGCCGGCGAACATTCCATCGAAGTTGTGGACGAGGTGAACGGCTGCGTGGCCGATACGACCATTGTCATTGATGAACCTGGGGAGTTGATTGTAGAGTTGCCCCAAGTCGTCGAAATTGAACTTGGGGACACACTTTCCCGCCTGAACCCGACCATCATCTCCGGTGGTGCCCCCATCGATACTTTCATCTGGTCGCCGGCGGACTTCCTTTCCTGCACGGACTGCAAAAATCCCATTGTAAGTACTTCCGAAGATCAACTATACGTCCTCACCGTCATTGACGCCAACGGCTGTGTGGCGACCGGCGAAGTATTGGTAAATATTGACAAAAACCGCAACATCTATATCCCCAACGTCTTTTCACCCAATGGCGACGGCCTCAACGACCTGTTCCGGGTGTTCACCGGCCAGGGCGTTACTGCTATCAACTTCATGCGGATATATGACCGGTGGGGGGAGAAGATGTTCGATGTGTCCAACATTCAGCCCAGCCAGGACGGCACCTCACCGGCCTGGGATGGCACTTTCCGTGGCAAGGCGATGAAACCCGCCGTGTTCATGTACTTGATCGAGGTGACTTTTTACGATGGGAAAGTGCTTTTGTACAGGGGCGATGTGGCACTGATGAGATAGGCAGGTAAGCAAAAAGTATTTTCCGAAAAAAATGCGTCATCCCCAGTTTTTCAACCCACGATTTCAATCGTGGGTTGAAAAACTGGGAATGACTTATGTTTTTGTGAAACAACCATGCCGGACACAATGAATTGCACCGGGTTCGCCTTTTTGAACGGGTGTATTTAAACACCTTTCTTTGTCTTCCTGCCGGTCAAGGCATTTTACCATAAAGAATCCTCCGCAGCCTATTCGACCACTATTTTTTCCAACCACTTTTTTTGCCCCGATTTCACCTGTAAAAAATAGAGGCCGGGAGCAAACGGTTGCGCATCTATCTGAAAACTGCTCGCCTTCCCGCTGTCCAATTTTTTATCAAAAACAACCTTACCGTTTGTGTCAGAAAGACTTACATCGAAAATTCCATGCAGGCAGTCGCCCCAGAACAATTGGATTTCGCCACGGACGGGGTTGGGACTTACATGGAGGCCACATTCCAGCGCTTCGTCAGCTGCCGTAAAAAACGCCGTTTCGCCCCACCAGGAAGTGGAATGCTGGACGCCGGCCAGTTCGGCCAAGGTAGCGACGGTCGCCTTCACCACATTTTGCATAAAGGTAAAATTGATGGTTTCTACCTTGTCGTTGGGGGTATGGTAGTTATGGTTGCGGAATTCTGCCCCATCGGTGAGCATGATAGCCGGGATATTGGCCTGCCAAAAAGAAGCATGGTCGCTGCGGGAAAGGTCGGGGATCAAAAAGGAAGGTTGCAGGGTAACCACCTTCAAATCCGGCACATATTGCGCAGCGGCAGCGGCAAAGGAATTGGCCAGGCTGCTCGAAAAACCACCGCCGACATTCGTGATGAAATTGCCCCTGAACTCATCTGCCGCAAGTGCATTGACAACATCGGGAAAGATGATTTCGAACCCGCCGGGCAACTCCTGAGTATTAGGCACCTCGGTGTAGTAACCGATCATCTCATGGTTCACTACCCCCGCAATGGTTTCCCCTGGCAGGATACCCGATTGCACATACCGGGCGCTGCCAGTCAGGCCTGTTTCTTCCAGATCAAAACCGATGAACTTGATGGTCTTTTTGCTGGCATAAGGGGCGAGGATACGAAGCGCCTCCAGCACACCGGCCACCGCCGAGCCATTGTCGTCGGCACCAGGGGCATTGCTTACCGTATCGAAATGGCCATCGTGGATGTAAACGGTGCCTTCGCTTTCCGTGCCAATCATCCGCCCGATGATGTTGGCGGCCAGGTAGCTGCCGTAATTAAATTCTTGCCGGTACGTTTCCAGGTTGCTCTCCTGGAAGCGCATTTCAATAAAATCCTTTACCGCTTCGAGGTGGGCCACACCGGCAGTCCGGTGCCTGACACCTTCGATGAAAGTGAGGTCGTCCTTCAGCCTCGTACTATCCACTTGATCCACCAGGGCTTGAATATCAAGGGGTTGGTTGTCGCTGGCCACCAGCATGATGCGGAAATCAGACTGGGCACCTGCATAGGCTGAAAAGTCCCATTGTATCTGTTTGCCGGCGCCCGGGGCGATATTTGGTCCGAAGTCGCCCGTGGCATTGCTTGTTTCATAGTCGAAAAGCAGCCCGCCCTGCCCGGTGGCTCGGAATGCTATTTCGACTGCGTCGCCCTCTTCATCTGCCAGATCGTATTGGATAATCAAGTGGTTGTTGGCGCCTAGTACAAGCGCAACATTTGAAATAGTGGGTGGGGTGTTTTGGGAAAACAGGAGGGTAGCAAGGGAAAGGAACGTACAGGTAAGTTTGCTTTTCATATTCAAATTTTTTTTGGTTAAGAAATAAAGAACGGAAGAAAAATTATGCTTCCAGCCGTTGGCTTGGGCATTGGCTATTAGCATTTGGCCGACGACAAGTGGCTATTAGTCAGCAGCTTATGCACAAAAAGCTGTCGGTGCAAGTTATAAATGTACTTTTTATTTTGAAATATTCCTGCTGGCAAAAGCATTCCCAATCTCCCGAAGATTAAAGTGACCTGCCGTGAAAAAAACCTGCAGTACATGGATAAAGGTTGATATGCTTGCGAGGCTGGTGCCTGACTGGTTTGATAGTGATGAAAAAAAGTGCAACAGCGGTTTTTTGGAAATAACGGTAAAAGAGCCTATCGTGCCGGCGCTGCCTTTGATTAAGCCGGTTAAGAGATTTATCCCGATTTAACACCCGACCCGGCAGGAACTGAATGGATTTTCCATCAAAAGACCCCGGGCCAGCAGGATTTGTTTTTGGCAAAAACAGGAAAAGGGCCTGGTTGCAACCAAGCTGTTTTCCTATTGTCCGTTTGTCAAATATATATCTTGATGGCAGAAAAACATTTTCTCCAATTTGCTTCTGTAGCCGCCCTGCTCACTGTTTTGACGACGATAGGTATCCACTTTATTGACATTCCGGCGGCCAGCCTGGAAGAGCGCATGATGTTGCACAGGAACCCGCTTTACATTTTCCAGAAATGGATGATTATATTCCATTGCATAATGGTCATTGTTTCGATGTATGGCGTGGCTGTTTTGAAATTCAACGAAAATAAGGGATTGATCAGCCTGGGCGCCCTGTTTTTCGCAGTCTTTGGCATCACCGAAATCTCCAGGATGCTGGCCGTATTGGGCTATGTGAACGGATTGCGGGAAAAATACCTGTCGGCCACGGACGAGGCGGCCCGGCAGTTGTACCAGTACAGTTATGAAAATTTTAGCCTGGTAAGCCTGACGATGTTCCTGGTTTTTGTCCTGGCCTTTTCATTGGGCAATTTGTTGTATGGCCTGGCGCTTTCCGCTGGAAATGGATACGACCGCTGGCTGGGCTACGGCCTGCTGTTTTGGGGGTTGCTCACTCTCCTTGCTTTTTGTAATACTTTCTGGGAAATAGGGGCGATCGATCAAATCGTGGAGGCCAACAACAAGTTTTTTCAGCCAATTATCAGGTTGGCGATAGGAGTTTGGCTCCGGCAAAAGAGCAAAGTCATTGAATAAAAGACTTAAAAAGCTAGAGACAAAAGGACAACTTGAACAGGAAAGAATGGAGGATTATGGCAAAGCGTTTTTTGTCAGGAAAACAATATAGTATTGAAGCCATAAAGCATTATAGACAATCGTCATTAAAAGTCATAGGTCATTGAAGTCATTTTATTGAAAGTCAGTGACTTAGAATTTTGTCCCAATCAATTTTAAATGTGACTATCTATAAAACGTAACTGTTTAGCATCCGATGGCCCAAGGTCCGCTCATTGAAAAACGCACTCACTGCTGCCGGTTCCGATGTCAAATCGGGATAAATCTTGCAACCTGAACATCTACGAGTGGTCGGCAAGGAGGGTAATTGAAGCAAGGACTTTGATGGCAGCCAATGAAACCGGACCTTTCACAAAGAGCGAAACAGATTACCAAAACCCTACCCCGCTGGCGTCCCGTTTTCATCTTCCTCAAAAAACAAATTGACCTGGGTAACAAAATCCAGGGCCCGGAGCGACTGCACGAACTCGTGATTTTTCTTGGCATTGCGCAGGGAGAGGTGGTAAAAAGCCTCCATGTTGTCTCGCCCTGCCAGTTGGCGAAGGTTCATCAACTGGATACGCCGGCAGTATTTTTTTAAAACGGATTGAATGGTGGCTTCCTCGTCCGGCGTACCGGTATAGGTCACCTGCAACAAGTGTTTCAAACGGGCAGGGCGGCCAAAGCCAACGGAATCCAACAAAATGATGATGAGGCAGATAAATAGCGTGCCGATGATGGCGACAGAGTTTAGCCCCACCCCGGCTGCCATGCCGATGGACAGGGAAAAAAAGATGAAAACAATGTCCTGCACGTCCCGTACGGCGGTGCGGAACCGGATAATGGACATGGCACCTACCAGCCCGAAGGCCCTCGCCAGGTTATTTCCAATGACCAGGATGACAACCGCAGTAATAAGGCTGAGCAGCACCAGTGAATTGACATAGGAGGCCGAATAGCTCGCCCCACGATAGGTGAACCGATAGACCAGGGCAATGACAATGCCGCAGCCCAGGGCCACGAAAAGGTTGGCCGAAAAATCAAAAATAGAAGGCCGGAATATGTCTATTTGCTGGAATTCTTCGAACATAATTTAGTGCGTCAGTTTGACTTAAGGGCAACAAGAAAAATGGCAAATCCCTTACCCCGTCATTTGCCTGCTGCTGCTGATCACCTGGCCCTTGCCCGACAAAATTTCCGGGTTGGATTCGATGCACATCACGTATTTGGAAGCAGGCCCTTTTTTCAGATTGAGAGAGGCGGTAATCGCTTTGACCCAGCCAGGAAGGTAAAGGTTGAATTTCACTTCCAGGATAAAATGGCGGTTGTCCACCGGGTGCGCATATTGTTCCTCAAACAAATCATCGAGTGCCGGATGGGCAACGCCCCGCAGGTTTTTATCAAAGGTGATTCGAAGGTTATTGTCCCGATCCTTAAACAGGCCCTGGTAAGGTTCCCGCTCGTAGATGACCGCCACTACCGGGCGCATATTCCGGGCATGGATGTGGTACATAAAGCGCCTGGCGTTGTTCACTGCTTCCGGCAGCTTGCGGCTTGGCTGTACAAAATCTTCGAGTGGTTCGCCTCGCAAAATGCTCCTGGCAGCTTCAAAACTCATGGCAGCCCTGTTCTTAAAAAGCGGTTCGTCCACCTTTTTCTTGATTTCAAAAAAAACGGGATTGCCGTCTGCCTCCAGGTTGTAGCCTCTCAGCCGCACTTTGTTTCGCCGTTTAACGCCCGCTAGTTTCATAAAATAACATTCCAGATCCTGCGTGTCGAAATAAATGCTGCGCACGGTGTACTCCCCTCCATTCTCGGCAGCATGGCGGTCGAGTTCCGTAAACGGCCGCAGCAACCCCCGCAACTGGTCGAGCATGCTGATTGGAACAAGGTATTTGTATTCGTATCGTAACATATTCACTCATTCTCTCATTCACTCATTCTCTCATCTTCTCTCACCACCGCACCGACCGTTTCAAAAATTCCGCCACCCGTACCTCGCCGCAACGGATTTGGCAACGGACAGGCATACCGGTTGGGAAATAGTGGTTGGCACCTTCCACCAATGCCTTGATAACCACGACCTGGTCCCTCCCCAGTATTTCTACCCGTTCCCCGGTTTCCAGTACCGTGGAAGGGACGATGGTTTCGCCATCCAGCAATTTCAACTCAATCTGCTGGCCGGTTTTCACAAAGGCCCTGTCTTTCAGCCGGATGGGTATAAATAGAACCAAAGCAGCCGTGTCTTCTATAAAAAGGCGGTCGCCTTCTGGCAGCGACTCAAAACGTACCTTTCCCGGAAAAGGGGCTGAAATGTCGAACCGATCCTGCGTACTTTCCAAAAAGTCTATCTCTTTTTGGAGGGAGGAAATTTTGGAAGAAGCCAGGGTGACCGTCTCTGCTTTTTCGCCGGTTGCTGCGACCCGCAGGGTTTCCTCGGCCACTTTGACCCGGGCAGCCGATTCGTTGAAGGCATTTTCTGCCCGTTCCATATCCACCAGCGCCACAAGGCCATCTTCGTACAAACCCCTCGTGCGGTCCAGGGTCTTTTGGCGGAGTTTAAGATCCTCTTGGGCCAGGTTGATTTGTTCTTTTAGCTGCCTGATAAGTTCTTGTTTTTGGCCTGTGGCCACTACTTGCTTATTGGCCTGCTCAATGGCCAATTGGTTCCGAAGGCGCACTAATTGGGCATTGAGTTCATTGGAATAAATTGAAGCGATGGTTTCTCCAGCCTTTACCGGGGTGCCTTGCTCCCGGCCCTGCACGAATTTTACCTCCACCATGTCGCCCCGCTGAAACTGATAGCTTTCAGCTTCCTGAATGGTACCTGTCAGGTGATTGTGAAGGGTGGCGGAGAGCACGCCTTCAGGAGTTTTCAACAAAATCCACTGTTGCACGGGCAGGGCCTTCGCCACGCTTTCGAGGGTGAAAGGAACGTCAACTGGGGCAAAAACTGCTGCCACAAGGAGAAGAAGTACAAGAAGACCGGAATATTTTCTCAATTTGCCGCTAACTTTTTCCGGGGGTTTTGCCAATGGTGGCAAACAAGGCCGCCCTGTCGCCTGGTGTTATAAACCCTGCGGGCGAAAAGGCGGGCAAAATAGGAAAATTGTGGGTTTTTGGCATTTACGGATTTTTATATTCAACAATGGCTGCCAAAGTCTTGCCCCAAAATGGGCAATCGTACTAATTTGCTTTCTTTTTTTAAAAATAAACCACTGGATGCGCACAGTTATTTTCATCCTCCTGCTCAGTTCCTCTTTCCCTTCCCTAAAGGCCCAGCCGGGCTGCACCGATCCGCAGGCGACCAATTTCGACCCCTTGGCCGTCGAAAACGATGGCTCATGTAGCTACCCCGCCACCAGCTACAACCCCGTTTTCATCGCCGAACTTCCCGCCGACCTGTCGGAGTGTTCGGGCCTCGCCTGGTTTGCCGACCGCCTCTGGACGCACCAAGACGGTGGGAATGAAGACCTTTTGTACGTGATAGATACCCTTACTGGCGCCAAGCTCCAAACCGTTACCCTCCCCAATACGGACAACATTGACTGGGAAGATTTGGCGGAAAACGATGAATACCTCTTCGTCGGCGATTTTGGCAACAACAACGGCAACCGCACTGACCTCCGCATTTTCAGGATCAAAAAATCCGGGTTGCTGGCGGGCACATCCACTCCGGAGATCATCGCCTTTTCTTACAGTGACCAAACCGACTTCAGCAGCGCCCCGAATGCCAATAACTACGACTGCGAAGCTTTTTTCTTTTGGAACGACAGCCTCCACCTGTTTTCAAAAAACTGGCTGAACTTCAATACCCGCCACTATGTGCTGCCGGCTGAGCCTGGCAATCAAATTGCCCAACTGCGGGACAGCCTGAATGTGCAGGGCCTCGTCACCGGCGCCGACATCACGGACGACGGCAAGGCCGTCTTGCTCGGCTACAGTTTTGGCAATACCTTTCTATGGCTGCTGTGGGACTTTGAAGGCGGGGATGTTTTTTCAGGCAACAAACGCAGGATAACGATGGGCAACCCTTTGTTTGTGAGCCAGGTAGAGGGAATAGTTTATCGCAACAACCACTACGGGTACATCTGTGCCGAACGTTTCGCAAGCCAGGTGCCGCAGCGGTTGTACAACTTCGACATTGAACAATGGACAAGCGGGGTGTCCGCTGTCTTGGAAATTGAAAAGGAGACTTTTATCAAGGTATTTCCAAATCCCGTTGATAGATATATTGAAATTGAGTTTTTGTTAAACATTGATCTGCCTATTGTTCTAAAATTAGTTGATAGCAATGGGAAAATAGTAATTTGCAAACAGTTCAGCCATGCCAGTAAAGGGGAAATTATCAGGATAGATCTCGAAAAAGAATACCTTGGCCCTGGGCTGTTCCAACTTGTATTGACAACTTCATCTGGAATAGTGTCAAAAAAACTAATAAAACGCTGATTATGCCCCGAGCCAACAGGAGAGCAATAAAAACATTCATTATTCCAATTCATTCCATTGTCCGGGCGTAATTAACTTGTATGTTTCTGCGGTATCCCTAAAGCTGAAAAGGTATTCTTTTAGTTCATCGCACCTAAAATGCGAGAACATGCCATAAAAGGAATTGGCTGAATTCAGCGGCGATTGATAGTCCTCCATATTGGGTACCAGGAAAATAGTCTTTGCAGAATCAGGAGATGTCAATGAAGATAAATAAAGTGTTTCGTATGCAAATCCCCAGAATTGCAGGAGGTATTTTTTTTCTACGGCGGATTCTTCCAGCATAAATTTATCTCCCTTCAAGTTCCTTATTTTCCGAAGGGAATCTCCAATGAAATCAACCCTTTTAGTATAGAAACCGCTGGTGTGGTTGATATCTGCAAGTCTGATAATAATGGCCAACAATAGCGATGCTACTGTAACGGATATTCCATTTCCGGTAGTTGAAACCGCCGGAATAACCTCCCAGACCAAAGGCACGATAACGAAGATACTGATGGGCAAATATTGGCTTTCAACATGAAACCAAAAATTCGCATCAAGGTAGGAAGCCATTATAATGGTTATATAAAGCAATACGCTCAAATACAATAGAAAGAGCTTCAGGTAAGATTTCCTGTGGATGTAGAAGGCTGTTAATATTATCATGGAAACAGGCAATAAATAGAAATCGGACAGCAAATGATCCATGAAAATTCCAAAACTATTTGAAGCGGTTAAATTTGAAAAAAGGCTGTGGAGGTTGTTCATGTTCAGCCTTCCTGTTGTCTGATTATCATATTCCGTTTGAAACAGAAAAATTTTCAAACCTATGAAAGAAAAAAATGCGAGAACAGCAGGCAGGATAAGGTTTCTTCGGATGGTTTTTTCCTCTTTATTAAGTTCCAGGAAAAAATACCCTGCCATGAAAGTAAATGGAAATATTATTAACGGGTGGAAAAAGGCAAGTGTGGCAAGCAGTGCTAATCCAATAAGCGAATGCCACCATTTAATGTTGTGCCAACTGCCAACCTTGATGAGGCAAGCCCAAAAAACCATGTTTAAGGAAGTGGCTTGTATTATTTCATTCTGCACCCAGTAAAAATCCTGGTTGACCAGGAAAATATTAAACAGCAAAATGCCAAAGGCAAGCGGCTTTATTTTCAACCAGCTATCGCAGATGGTAAACATTGCCCAATGGACAAGCACAAAACTTAGGGAATACAGTATCAAAATATCTTTTAACGGGAGGCGCAATTTTACTGCAACAAGTGGAAACACCTGTGTCATTGCAGCGCCAAAGCGATGGACTTGTATGGCGAAATCCCCTCTGGTGATAATTGTGAAACTTTGGAATGCAGCATCGAGAATTATCGTTCTTTCCTTGTAGTAAATGATTGCTAATGCTGCGAGCACAGCAAAGCCAAGATGCCCAAACAGAGAAGAATAGCGGGTGAAAAAATTGGGCTGCATGGATTATATATTGGGGCATTACCAAAACATACTATTTCATTTTCAAAAACTTCAACACCTCCTGGTAAACATGCTCCCCTGTAAATCCAAACTGCTCGTCCAGCACTTTGAAGGGTGCCGAGTGCCCAAAATGCTCCAGCCCCCACACCATGCCCCTGTTGCCTACCAGCCCCCGCAACGTGACGGGAAGCCCCGCCGTCAGGCCGAAGGTCGGCACATTGCCCGGCAGCACTTCCTTTTGGTACTTCTTCGATTGGTTGCGGAACAGGCCCTCGGACGGTGCGGAGACCACCCTCACTTTAAGGTTTTTCCCGCTGCGCAATTTTTCCGCACCGGCAATGAGGGTCGAAACTTCTGAGCCATTGCCCACCAACACTACATCGGGCTTTCCTTCACTGTCCTGAACGATGTAGGCCCCTTTGTCTGCCTGGGTTGATTTTTCAAAACTGTTGCCAGGGATATCCTGCACGTTTTGGCGGGAAAAAATAAGGCCGGTCGGCGAATGCGTGTTCTCCAGTGCCATTTTCCAGCAGGCCACCGTCTCCCAGGCATCGGCGGGGCGCAGGGCCAGCAGGCTGTTTTTACCAGCATGGTTTTTCAGTTGCTCCAACAGGCGGAGTTGTGCCTCCTGCTCCACGGGCTGGTGGGTTGGGCCGTCCTCCCCTACCCTGAACGCATCGTGTGTCCAGATGAAAATGACCTGTTGCTTCATCAGCGCACAGACCCGGATGGCTGGTTTCATGTAATCTGAGAAAGCAAAAAATGTGGCACAGGCGGGGATGACACCGCCATGCAGGGCCATGCCTGTTGCCAGGGCTGCCATTGTCAGTTCAGAGACGCCCACCTGCAGGAACGAGCCAGAGAAGTCGCCTTTTCTGAACTGGGTGGTTTTTTTCAAAAAACTGTCCGTCTTATCGCTGTTGCTCAGGTCGGCAGAGGCCACGACCAGGTTTTCCACCTTCCCCGCCAGGAAGGACAGCACCGAACCGGAAGCATTTCTGGTAGCGGCATTTGCCTTTGGCTGCACGGCGTTCCAGTCGAGCTTGGGCAGTTTGCCGGAGAGGAAAAACTGGTATTTTTCGGCCAGGCCAGGGTTTTCTTTTGCCCAGCTTTTGAAAGCGGCTTTCCGTTTTTTGGCGTCTTTTTTCTTTTGTTCCAAAACAGCGGCGTAGTGCCCGGCCACGTCCGGGAAAATGGTGAAAGGGTTTTTCGGGTCGCCACCAAGGCCTGCTATCGTTTTTTCAAATGAACCGCCGGCACCGGTGAGCGGCTGCCCGTGTAGCTCCACCTCGCCCTCGAAAAGGGAACCGTCGGCTTTGCGAACCCCTTTGCCCATCAGCGTTTTGCCAATGATCAAGGTAGGGCGCTCCGTTTCATGAATGCCCGCTTGCAAAGCTTTTCGGATAGCGTGGTGGTCGTTGCCGGGAATGGTGAGGACGTGCCAGCCCCAAGCCTCGTATTTTTTGGCGGTGTCTTCGTTCATCACGTCGTCCACGACCGTGGAGAGCTGGATGTCGTTGGCGTCGTAAAACATTACGATATTGCCCAGGCCGAGGAAGCCCGCCATTCGTCCCGCCCCCTGCGAAATTTCCTCCTCCACTCCGCCATCTGATATGTACAGGAATGTTTTATGCGACACAGCCTCGCCAAACCTCGCCACCAGGAAACGCTCCGCAATAGCCGCCCCCACGCCAAAAGTATGCCCCTGGCCGAGCGGGCCAGAGGTATTTTCTACCCCTCGTTCAACATCCAATTCAGGGTGGCCGGGTGTTGGGCTGCCCCATTGGCGAAAGTTCATAATGTCCTCCATGGTATAGTTGCCGAGCAGGGTTTGCTGGCCGTACAACATGGCCGACATGTGGCCGGCGTCGAGGAAAAAGCGATCCCGCAACGGCCACGCCATATCGGTGGGATCATAGTTCAGGAACTCTGAAAAAAGGATGTGGATAAAATCAGCCCCGCCCATCGGGCCGCCGGGGTGGCCTGAATTAGCCTTTTCCACCATGGCGGCGGCGAGAATGCGCAGGTTGTCGGCACAACGGAGGGAGAGGTCGGTGGTTGGTGTAGTATCTTTCATGTTTTTTTAGTTGTAAATGTATCAAGGCGTCAAGTATAGGTCTTTGCTTGAAATTGTTTGAGTCGTTTGATTTGGTTTGAAATCGAAGCTTCACGCCAATACTGGAGTTTTTCCGATTTTCAAAAATGTCAAATAATCTAAACTTATTCCGTTCTATGACAAATTCTGTGGAGTAAGGAAACCGTTAAAACGGAATAGCACTTAACCGCTTGATTTTCAACCCACCACTGAAGTCGTGGGTTGAAAATTGGCTTTCACTTTGAGCCGTGTTAAGGGAGTGCCACAAGATTTGTCAAAGAGCCATCATTAAAGGTAGCCCCACTTGAAATCAATGAACTGATCGGGGCACTTCGCAGTAATCATGGAGAGGCGGGGCTGTCGAACCCTGCTGTACAGGAACAGGGAAGTTTGATAGCCCCGCCTCTCAAAAGTGATTGCATTTACTTTTAAATGCGGGCATCTAAAAACATTGCAATTGCATCTCATTCAGGTGTAAACAATTCCTTTGGCACTTGCCGCAAAGGAAAGAATTTATCAGCGGGAACCTTATCCCGGAGGGGCCATTTTTCCTCATTGTTGAGAACCCCCCAACGCGTCATACCTGTGGCAATTTCCAACCATTGTGGTAATTTGATTTGATGAGGGCATTGGCCTGATCGTCGTTTTTGAACATGCCTTTTGCCGCGTCCCAGTATATTTTTCGCCCGGTTTTATAGGCGATGTTGCCCATCTGCGCATTGATGGCGGCGATGGCCCCTGTCTCGATGCCGCATTTTAAAATGGACGCATCATTTTTCTGCATGGCCTCCACGAAGTTTTTGGCGTGTTCCTCCAGGTAGTTCACGGATGCGGGCTTCACCTGATCGGGCAAATCCTCGATTTTATTCACTTCGATGCCCTCGTCGTTTCTATCGGTTTCTGGCAATACCTTCCAGCCCTGGCGATTGAGTACAATGGTTCCGTTGTTACCAATAAAAGCAATGCCTTCGGGCAGTTCGTAGTTGCCCAGGTCAATGCCGGTGCCATGTTCCCAAAGCATATTGAACTTGTCGTACTCAAAGATAGCCTGCAGGGTGTCGGGGGTTTCGGAGGCGTCGTCGGGGTATGCGAATTTGCCACCGGAGGCCATCACAGATTTTGGAGCCGTAACGCCCATGGCATAGAGGGCAATGTCAATTTCATGGACGCCCCAGTCCGTCATCAGGCCGCCGGCATAGTCCCAGAACCAACGGAAATTGAAGTGAAAACGGTTTTTGTTGAAAGGCCGCTTGGGGGCCGGGCCGAGCCACATGTCGTAGTCCACACCGGCTGGCACGGAACTGTCGGGAAGCACGGGCACAGGCTCCATCCAACCCTGGTAGGCCCAGACTTTTACCAGGCGCACATTGCCGATTTTGCCGGAATGCAGGTAAGCGAGCGCCTGTTCGTAATGCTTGCCGCTGCGCTGCCACTGGCCTATCTGTACCATTTTACCATAGCGCTTGGCCGCTTTGAGCATGACGTTGCACTCTTCGATGGAATTGGCAATGGGCTTTTCCTCATAGACGTGTTTGCCCGCAGAAAGGGCATCGCAAAAAGCCAGGCAGTGCCAATGGTCGGGCGTAGCGATGATGACGGCATCGAGGTCTTTCATCTCCAGCATTTTGCGGTAATCCTTGAACTGGGCTGGGGCCTTGCCCTGTTTTTCCAGTACGTCGGCGGAGCGTTTGTCGAGCACGCTTTGGTCCACATCGGCCAGGGCTACGCACTCCACCTCCGGCAGTTTCAAGTGGGCGTTCATGTCCGACCAGCCCATGCCGTTGCAACCGATCACACCGAAGCGGATCTTGTCGCTGGCAGCAATTTTTCTTTTTGGTGCTGCAAAAGATGAAAGTGGCAGGAGGCTGGCACCGGCCAGCGTGGCGGAGGTTTGACGGATAAACTTGCGGCGGGTGTTTGCCATGATGCTTTGTTTTTATGTGTAATGAAAATGATCGAATGAAAACTGATAGAGGCAAACTTAGTTTTTTTGAAAGAAAATTTAAGTCACTTTGTGAAAAGCCATCTTTTTCTGGCCTACATTTCGCCTTAAAAATAAAGATTAGGACGCAGGTGTTTTCCAAAAAAATGCCTTTGGCCTGAACCAATCTAAAACTTTCGTACATGAAAAAATCTGTTGCTTTTTTCGCTCTCTACTTCAGCTTGTTCTGTTCCTTCAATTGGCTTGCTGCACAGACCCAAATGCATTGGGACACCCACGGCGTTGGCTTCAGCGTCCCCAACGATTTCAAAATAGACATCAACAACGGGGATGAATTTACAGCCGGCAACGACCACCTCCTCCTGAGCATCATGCCCATCCAGGACGAAACCGTCACAGAAGATAACCTGGCCGATGCCGTTGTCGAAATGGCCACCGCCATGGATTACGATGTGGTGAACGAAGCGGACGCCATTGATATTGACGACTTTACGGGCTACTACGTGAAAGGTAGCCTCGACGAGGCCCATGTGGTGGTGATGGCCCTGCTCGACAAAAAAAGCAGCACCAACCTGCTGGTTGTCATCGCCTACGACAATGGGTATGAAAATGCGGCTGTTAAGGTTGCCCGGAGCTTTTACGCATACGATTGATGGGATGGTATGCGGGAAGTTGGTTTGAAGAATAATCCAAGCTGCAAACCAACTTCCATTAGTGTTTTTATTTTCCCTTTGTTCCTACCTTCGCACCCGCAAAAATCTAATCATCCAGCCATGGAACAACTGCGGGCACTCCTGCTCAACAATACGACCCCGATCTACTTTATTGACTGGTGCGTTTTCACGGCACTGGGCATGGAAGAATACATCGGCAATTTCCAGTACATCTGCGCCACAGATACCTTCGATGGCCGCCACCCGAATGTTTTTGTGCCGAAATCTTACCATTACGACCACAGCCTTTCCAGCAAGGAAATCCTCAATTCCCTGCTGCGCAACGAGGAAGTGCGGGCCCACATTAAAAGCCGGGGAAAAGGCAAGGTACTGCTCTGGCTGCTCGACGAAGAAACCGAGCGCCTGGCGGCGGAACTCGACCTGGAAATCTGCCTGCCCCCCGTCGCCGTGCGCAGGCATTGGGACAACAAGGCCAATACCAACCGGCTGGCGGAAAAGGCCGGCGTCCCCTGTGTGCCCTATGTACTTTCAACGGTTAAAGACTACGCTCACCTACGCGCTATTTCAGGACATCTTGGCGAACGGCTGGTGGTGCAATCGCCGCATGGCATGTCGGGCATGACCACCTATTTTATCTCCGACGAAACGGATTTTGAAAAACACCGCAGCGCCATCACCAATGGTGACGAAATGAAGATCATGCGGCGCATCAATTGCCGAAGTGCTGGCCTGGAGGCCTGCATCACCCGTCGGGGTGTGGCCGTCACCCCTTTGCTGGTGGAATTGGTCGGCTGCCCCGAAATAGCAGTCTATAAAGGCGGCTGGTGCGGCAACGAGTTTTTCCCCAATGCCTTTGCGGACTACATCATCCAGCAGGCCAGGGACTATACCGTGAAGATGGGCGAACAACTCCGGCAGGTCGGCTACACGGGCTACTTCGAACCGGACTACCTCGTTGACCTTGACGATGGCACCCTGTACCTCGGTGAAATGAACCTCCGCTTTTCCGGCTTCACCCCGCTCATCAACAATACTAATCAGGCCCACGAGGACATCCCGCTGCTACTGCTTCACCTCGCCGAATGGTTGGACATCGAATACGAGCTGGACATTGAAGCCCTTAACGATAAATGGATTGACCAGGCGAACCTCTCCCCTTTATCTTTTCTTCATTGTAAAAATGTGGACACCACACCAGCGATACCAATCCCTACCGGTATTTATGCTATGGATCCGGATGGGAACCTTGTCTTTTTGCGCCCTGCCACCAACCCCAAATCTTTGGGTGAAAGCCATGAAATATTCTGGCTGAGCACCGCTGGCAAAGAGGCAAGGGTAGAAAGGGGCAATGAATTCGGTGCCCTGTTCATCCGGGAACGGGTGACGGCGGATGGGCAGCATTTGACAGAGAAAGCCAAGGCCTGGGTGGCAGCGGTGAAGCGGTATGCCGTGGAAATGGAGGCGGTGGCGACGTGAAAATTTTACGCCCGCCCGGCCCTTCATTAGGAACGAAGAAAAAATAACTTCCCTTTTTGAATATTGGAAACGCCCGCCAGGAAAGGGTTTTTAAAATAAGCATTTAATTTTCACTTCGGGCCCTAACGCACTTTTTATCATTCGGTCTTATGCTGAAATAGGGAAATTGGAAAATATGATCATTGCATACCATTTTCATAATTTCCCAATTTCCCAATAATTCCTGAGCCATCTATTGCCCTACATCCTTACGAACCGGATGGTGGTGAGCCGCTCTCCTGTCGTATCCGAGATTTGCAGGAAATAAGGCCCGGCAACCAGGGCGCTTAGGTCGAATGGTAGGCGGAAAAGGCCTTCCGTTGCTTCCTTTTCCAAATCGATCAAAGTCCTGCCGCTGACGTCAATGATCCGAAAATGAAGTGTCGCCTGGAAAGGCATGTCGAGTTCGAGTTGGGCCGCCTCATGGGCAGGGTTTGGGTAAAATTTAAAACCGGCCAGCCTGAACTGTTCTAAGGAGGCGTTGACTAAATCGCCGGGCTGCTGAAAGCCCTGTGTGAGCCGGAAACTGCCGCCGATGAAAGTGGCCGTGGCCACCTCGCCGAGCGTCCAGGAAACCTGGTGGGTGGCGGTAAGCCCATACCCGCCCGCCGAGGCGATGACCTGCCGCTCAACGGTGTACTGGCCAAAAAGGCAGCAAGCCGAAATGAGGCAGGCGATAGTAGTGATGGATATTTTTTTCATTGTGTTTTTTTTAAATGATAAGTGGAAAGGAAAAGGGCAGGTTTACTAACCTTATGAAGGTTAGTAAACCTGTTTCCCGGTCAATCCAGCGAGATACCTGCTTTGGCGAGGGCTTTTTCGATGGCATCGAGCTTCGCCTGCTGGGTTTTGTTTTCAGCTTTCAGCGTTTCGATGGCTGCCTGCTGGGCTTCGATGATCGCCTGCTGCTCCTGGACTGCTTTTACGGCGAGCACTCCAAAACCTGCGTAGTTCATCAGGTAATTCGTATTCCTGCCTGGTTCCTCCGAGGGTGGCGTGACCAGTTCCGGGAACAGTGGTTCCACGTCCTGGGCTATGAACCCGATATTGCGCTTTTGCTCCTTATCTGTTGCATAGAAATAAGAGGTGGCCTCCAGTTTCATTAAAGAAGGCAACACGGAGGCCAGGGGCTGGATGTTGCGTTTAAGCCGGCGGTCGGAGGTAGCGCTGTACATCCCGGAAGCGTAGTTGAAATTTCCGACATTCGCTGCTTCGGTGAAGAGGAATAAATCTCCGCTGCCACCTTGAAAAAACTCCCAAAAAGCTGTACCTGCGGCGACATTTTTAAGCTGCATACCATAACTTTCATGTTGGATGGCCAGTTTGTAATCCCCTGGTTCGGTGTTGTTGATCCCGACATTCCCATTGTTGAGGATGGTCAACCGCTCCAGGTCGGCAAGGTTGTCATAGATTGAAAAACGGGGATTAGCACCAAGGTCGGACTGCACACCTGCAAAAAACTCAGCAGATGGGATTTTTGATCTGTACCCTGCAAAAAAGTCCTCATCCGATTCAATGGTAACCCTGTTTGATAGCGTGGACTTCACATAGAGTTTATCCACAGGGGAATTTGTTCCAATGCCCAGGTTGCCGGTATTTTTTTGCAAAAACAGGCGATCACATGCAACGCCACTCTCGCAAATGTTCAAACCCAATGCATTGTCCACGAAGAACTCATAACCAGGGCTATCGTCGTTGTAATCCAGCCGCAGGGCTAAATTGCTGTTGGAGGCCCTGATCTTAGCTGGCAGGGTACCGCTACCGTTGCCTACATCCAGCAAAGAGACTGGGTTCGTCTTGCCGATCCCTACGTTGCCACCTGCAGGCTGCAAGGCCAATGGATCGGCATCCGTGCCATCAAATCCAGATTGGATCCACCCGGCGAAAGGAGAATTTGCCATTTTGCCAATATCTACTCCTTCATTATTGAACACGCCAATACGTGCAATACCAGTGGAAGCAGTACCTGGAATGGAAGGATCATTCCCAGCTCCAATGACGGTAAGTTTGTTGACAGGTGCATTGGTACCAACACCAACATTGCCTGTATTAATATTGGAAATGTCCATGCCGCTGGGCGTCCACTGGCCAGCCCCTCCCGTTGGTAACGTGACAGAGCCACCGCCGTTGGACAATGAAAGCATAGTCCCACTGAGGCTAATGGTCTGGATTTCATTCGTGGTGCTGTTGTCTGTGGCAGAGATAACGTCGCCAGCGATGGCGATTCCGCTGCCCGCTGTGTAAGTGCCTGCGGGGCCGGTGGGACCAATTGGGCCAGTTGGGCCAACGGGGCCAGCGGGGCCAGTTGCGCCAGTTGCGCCAGCAGGGCCAGCAGGGCCGGCGGGGCCTTGTATTTGTCCTACATCATCCCAGGAAGCGCCATTCCATACATGGCCGTGGCCGTCATTTTGGGAAATGTACATGTCACCAATACTGCCTGCGTAAGGGAAGGGCAAGCCCGCTGCGCTGGCAACGGAACCCACAATCTGGACGCCGGTGCCGGCGGGTCCCTGCGGGCCGGTGTTACCCTGGGGTCCCTGCGGGCCAGCAGGTCCTTGCGGGCCGGTGTTGCCCTGTGGGCCTTGCGGGCCTGGATCGCCTTGCGGGCCTTGCGGGCCGGGAATACCTTGAGGGCCTTGCGGGCCGGCGGGGCCCTGCGGGCCGACCATGCCCGTTGGAAGGGTGACTGTATTGCCGTTGGTCAGGCTCAATTGGTCACCGCTGATATTGAGTTGCTGGAGTTCATTGGTGGTGCTGTTGTCCGTGGCGGAAATGGTGTTGCCCGAAATGGAAATACCGCTCCCTGCGATATAGGTTGTGCCGGTGGGCAGGGTCAGGGTGCCACCCCCATTGGAAAGGGTCAGTTCAGCCCCGTTGAGGCTGATGGTCTGGATTTCGTTGGCAGGGTCGGTGTCGTTGTCGTTGTCGGCAGAGCCAGCCCTTGCTGCATAGAGGCTGTAAGGTACACTGGCCAATTCTTGTGTGCCTGCATTGGCACCATCTACCCTTACCTGAAGGAAATAGCTGTTGGAAGACCAATCAATATTGGCAAAGTTGCCCGTAGCACCCGTGCCTTTTCCGATCTGCAGGTTGACCAAACCGTACTCGTTGGTGGTTGTGTTGTGCATTTCAGAATAGACCGACGGCCCCGTGGGAGAGCCGCTGTGGATGGTGAAATCTACGTTCACGTTTTGGTTTTGGGAGATGTCGCCGGCGCTGTTGCGCAGCACGGCCTGGTAGTTCAACATTTCTGGCGATTGTGCCATAGCTGCCATCGAAAACAGCACGGCGAGGAGACTGAAGAGGAATTTTGCTTTCATTTGATTTAAGTTTAGTAGTTAATAGATATTATGAGGAAATTTTTCTTTTTAGTCGCCCAAATTTTCAAGCTGGTCAGGTTAGGGGGAACTTCGAGTTCCCCCTAAATTTTATGCAGCGGCCCTTCTGCAAAATTTTTCCACATAAGCACTAATGATGCGGGAAAAAAAATAGCAAGGTGGCAAGGGATTTATGAGGTCAACAGACCTGGAAAGCTCCCTTAAGCATCGAAGGAAAGATAACCCCGATGTGAAATCGGGATCATTTTTAAAAAACCCTTCCAGTACCGGGGTTTCAAAATCAAGATAGGGAAGTTATTTTTTCATCGTTACCTACCTTACTTATTGGCATGTTGGCCCCTTATCATGGCGATTATTTTCACGGTCAGAAGGAGGATATACAGGGTTAGCATTTTCATTTGGTTTGTTGGAACCGACTTTCAAACTGGCCGCTATTGAATGTTTGAAGGCCGAACTCCAGGTTTACTATTTGATGGCAGATGTGGATGGCCCTTGTGCCATCCTTGCTTTCATCCTGCTTTATGTAAACCTGGAAAAAAGGTTAATGGGGTTGGTGAAAAATATTTGGGGCAGGCATGTTTTCATTTGGCGCTTCATGTTATAGACAATCGTCATTAAAAGTCAGTGGTCATTGAAGTCATTTTATTGAAAGTCAGTGACTTAGAATTTTGTCCCAATCAATTTTAAATGTGACTATCTATAATTGAGCAAAAAACAGGTTAAAGGGTAAAGCGGCAAACCACCCGGGGGCGGTTTAGCCGCTGCTCACCCGGACAGTGAAGCCCAGGTTTTACAAACCTTATCTTGGTGGAGTTTAAGTAAGGGAAATGAATTGGCAGAAAATGCCGCAAAAGGCACAGTTGCGGTTGCCATTCGGTGGTAGTAAGGTTTGTAAATCCTGGTAAATTGTTTTCAAAAAAATCACGTTCTTCGACCAATCGTGAAAAAAAGGAAACAGTTAAAACGGTTTTTGGACATAAGCTATTGATTATCAATCCACGACTTAAGTCGTGGGTTAAAAGACAGCTATTTTATTTGGCCGTTTTAACGGCTTTACACACGATCTGTCAAAGAGCCAAAAATCAAAAATGCCTTTGCATTTTGAAGGTGACAGGGCAAGCCGAAGGAAGCCGGGGAAGCCAACCGCCTTTTTATTCATTTGGTTAAAACCACGATGTAACTACAACATTCTTGGAACTAGCGCAAGGAGAGCAACGAGGAAGAAAGCCAGGCTTGCAGGTCTATTGATTGGTTGTTTATTGTAATGCAAACTTACACCAGAGCAATAGGTCATGCAAGGACAAATAATGGGAAAAATCAGGGTATTTTTTTTAACTTGATTGAATATTCACCTGAATTTCAATAGTTTGCAGCTTTCCTCAATAAGAAAACTATTTTTTGTTTCTGGCGACAATTTCTTTGCATTTCCCCCATATGGGGGAGGAATAAGCAACCAATCCATGCTATGATCAACAGTAAACTCACCCGCACCCTGCGCACCCTGGACGGCGACGAGCTTAAAAGGCTGCTCCAGTTCCTCAAGTCCCCTTTTTACAATGCCAACCCGAACATCACGAACCTCTACCTGCTGTTGCGCAACCACCATCCTGCTTTCGATTCGGCAAAACTGGCCAAGGAGACAGTGTTCAAAAAACTCTTTCCTAACAGGGCTTATGACCACCAGAAACTGCTCAACCTGATGACAGGCTTTACCAGTCTAGTAGAAAAATACCTCGTGGTGCTACAGGTGGAAAAAGAGGAACTGGAGCAGCAAAAACTGTTGGTGAGGGCTTATGCGGAAAGGCCGGACTGTTACGAGGTTTTCGAGAAAAAAGTATGGGAACTGGACAAGACGCTGGATGCGCAGCCCTACCGGGACGAACTTTATTTCAGGGAAAAAAAAGACCTGAACCTGCTGTATTTCGGGCATCCTTACACAGATAAAACCACCGATAAAAATAATACCCTGGCCCTGGCGAACGAACACTTTGAAAACTATATGGCATTTGCCGAAATCAAACTGAAGTGCGCAAACAATGCCATTACCA
Organism: Lewinellaceae bacterium; assembly: GCA_020636005.1. GTDB lineage: Bacteria > Bacteroidota > Bacteroidia > Chitinophagales > Saprospiraceae > UBA6168. The sequence continues at coordinate 276,346 of JACJYR010000003.1, read as the reverse complement.
ATACGGTGGGCAGGAAAAATACAAGGGAAAACATGCATATACCCTCAATGACAGATATTCCCGTTTTGGATATTTATAGAAAATTGGAACAATTCCAACGCTCTGGGGAGGCCGGTTCTTTGACTGGCCTGGTTGGTATATTTATTTCAAACATCAACTTAATAAGGGCAGATGACCGGGAGTATATTTTGAAAATACTGCTGAACTATTGTATCCGGCAATCCAACCAGGGTGATTCTGCGTTTTTTCGCACCGTTTTCGATCTCTATAAGGTTGGTTTGGAATATGAATGCCTTACCACTTTCGGAAAAATGACAGAAGGAACTTTTCAGAATATCGTCTCAGTGAGTACTTTATATGGCGAACTGGACTGGGCACTGGAGTTCATGGGATCATACGAAAATGCCCTGGATGTGGAAATAAAGGAGGATACAATGGCCATCAGCCATGCACAATGGTATTTTGCAAAAAAAGATTTTGAAAAAGTCATTCACATCCTGAAACATCAATTTCACGATCCTTTAATTAAATTAAAGTCCAAATCACTGCTGATAAGATCCTGGTTTGAGCTATATATGGAAAACGATAATTACCTGGAACTCTTAATGGCCCAACTGGAAACGCTTGAAAAATATGCACGAAGGGAAAAATCCCTGACCCCGGGCATGGTGGCCGGATTTCAAAAATATCTCAGCTTTTTAAAAAAAATAGTGCACAGGAAATGGGACAATACATTGATTGCCGAACTGGAGTTGGAGATGATTCAGGAGCAAAACCTAATGATGAAAAATTGGTTGCTTGAAAAAACTACTTATATCCTGAAAAAATAGGGCTGCCAAATGACATATACTTTGGCAGCCCCAAGCAGGTGGTTAAATAATTATATCCTCAATAATTATCGAACTCATCCCCTCCCCGCAAACAGTATAGAAATAAAACCGGTAGGTGCCAGCCGACAATCCCGACACGGTAATGCTGGAACTCCCTGTCGAATACACCGGCCCCGAAAACCCATTGTTTTCATAATAGACCCGGTAAACCGGCGACGAGCAGCCGCAGTCGTCCCAATCGAACGAGACCGAACCGTCGTCCTGGGCCGTGACGGTGAGGTTGGCAGGGGCGGGGCATCCGTCAAGCTGCGCATTAGCTGCGTTGGTGAATGCTAAACAAGTAGTGATGGCGAGGACGAAAAAAAACAAAGACTTTTTCATGGCACAGATAGTTTTGAAGCCTGCCCGTGGTTTTATTGCCGAAGGCAGGCAGGGTTAAGAAAATGAGGTTGATTTGGTGTTTTGGGGCATGGCATCCCCGTACCGCCAGGGGGCAGTTCCTGGTTTGTTTTGCCAGCACCTGTTGGTTTATTTTACCGAAAAACTGGGCAAGAGGCAGCCAGGCCATCGCTCTCGGCTCGGAAAGGGATGTTGGTCTAAGGGTCGTTGTTTCCAGGCTTTTACTGTAATTGCGTTTGCCTTTTCAGGTATGGAAAGCCGCTGCCGCAAAGCCTCCGGGATGGTTTGTTATAGCACATAATAGTTTTGAAAAATGCGCCGTAAGGAGACGCTGCCGTAGCTGAAAAGGATTTGCTGGTTCATTGTATTCAATTGGTTTGGTTCTAAATTTTGCCCTCTATTTTTTCCTTGAGGGCATTTATCTTCCTGTATGGGTAACGGCCCGCAACGGATACAGCGGAGCATTTTTCATTGAATGTGCCCAAAATATCCGCACCAGTTTCGATTTCAAAATCGTCAGGACGCTCGTGAATAAAAACCGGCTATGCCCCATGAAAATATAAGTGCTTTTACCATTGATATGATCACGGTGCAGCAAGACAGCTTTTCCCGAAAGGGCATACAACCTGGCCAGCCCCTGCGAGCAGGTGCCAAAGAGCAGTTGGCTGCTGCCATATTTTGCCACGGCATAGGCAAGGCCCAGCCAGGTGAAAAAATTGAAGAACGTCTGCCTGCGGAAGTATGGCGCCATCCAAAAACAGCAAATCTCGGTGGTCACCTGTTGGGGATCAAGCTGCGCATATACCAGCGGGCGTTGGGCCGCTTGTGCAAATACTTCTATGGTGCGAGTGCGTACATGTTGGCCAAGCACGAACCCACCTGCCATTTCACCCTTGCAATAAATGGCGAATACCTGGTTGTCGGCATTGGCGAGGTAGTCCATCGGCACGGGGAGGCCGGAACAGGTTTCATAAGTTTGACTGTAGATGGATAGGTCTTCTTTGTTTTCAATCAGTTTTAATTGAGGGAAATACATGGTTTCGATTTAATTAAGTGAATAATTTTGGTTGCCCCTGTTCTAATATCGGGCTTACAATTCACTTGATGTAAGGGTATAAAAAAGGTTAATGGTTTAGGGCAAAAAAAAAATGGGCCGTCAGAAAACAGCCCATTTTTTCAGGTTGAAAAATATTTGCCCAAATCCATTTTGGAGCGGCATATTTCACTCGACCAATACAAACCCCGCCCACAAAAACGGATTTTTGTATTTCTCCCGCATCGCTTGCTGGGCAGCCCGGAAGGCGTCCGGAACAGCCATTTTTTCCTCCAGCCAGTTCAGGTAAAAAGCCGTCATTAGTTCCTGCGTCTGAAAATCGGGCACCTGCCAGAGGGACATGATGAGGTATTTTGCCCCGGCAATTTTAAAAGCCCGCTGCAGGCCATAAACGCCCTCGTTCCCCTGGATGTCTCCCAGCCCGGTCTCGCAGGCCGACAGCACCACCAGTTCGGTGTTCGATAGGTCCATCTGGCTGATCTCATAAGCGGTGAGGATGCCGTCTTCCATGCCGGGGCGGAAGGGTTTGCCGTTTTTCCAGGCATAGTTGCCCCCGGCGAGGACGAGGCCGGAGCGTATCATCGGGTTATCTGAGAGCTTAAAAACAGGCTCGTTCCCGCTCCCAAACCCTACTTGATCTCTTACCTCCGATTGGGGGTCGGGAAAGAAAAAGCCGTGCGTCGCAAGGTGTAGGACACGTGGCGATGAGCCACCCACGCCAATTTTTTTAAATGTTTCCTCCGTAGCGGCAGGCCCGCTGATTACACTGGCTGTGGCTCCGGATTCCTCAAGGATGAACTGAAGGCTGCTGGCTTCCACGGCAGTCCATTGCAGAAAGCTCCATTGTCCGCTCCGGTCAGCGGGATCGGCAAGGTCAAAATCGAGGGCGCCACGAGTGGCAGTTGCAACCATTTCAAAATGGTCGGGCCGGGCGATGATGGATGTTGTATCGAGGTCGAACTGGATGCCTCCAAACAACAAGGCTTCCTGGCCCTCAAAAGAAGCCTTTTGCGGCACGGCCAACTGCCTGGTGCTGTTAAGCCGGACAAGTTGGTAGCGGTCGGCCAGGGTATTGCCGTCGGGGGTTGGCAGGGCATTCAGGTTGAGGCGGTGAAGCGTGCCGGAAGTTGAGAAATAGATAGTCTTCACGCCCGCCAGTTCTTGTTCAAGTGGCTTCCAGATGAGGTCATAAAGGGAATTTTGGGCGTACAGGCTGTTGACAAAATCAGGCCGGCCATCCTGGCCGTTTTTCAATAGGGCGTCAAGTTTGTTTTCTTCAAACAAAGAAACGAACAAAGGTTGTTGGCTGTCCGGTCGGAGGAGGAGTGCCGCATAGAGCCTGCCGTCAGTAGCCGCCTTGGCGCTGAAATGGTCGTAAGCCAGGAATTCGAGGGCCGCTTCCCCTTCGCCCAGCTTTTGCCTGACGTCTTCCCAACCCACCTGGCGCACCGCTTCCCCATATTGCGACACGCTGCGGGCCAGTTCTTTTTCTAACAGGTTGGCTTCTTCTTCCAAGGAATCAACGCCTTCCCTTTCGACAATGGGCTTGGCATATTCTGCAGCAAGCAGGCGACCGAGGTAGCGGTATTGCCTGAACAGCTTGGCGCTCTCCGGGTTGTCCTTAGAAAGCCGCCGGATGCCGACGAGGGCGCCCATCAAAAATCCTTTGTAATAAAGCGTGTTGTCGAAACTGGCCTCCGCCAGTTCAGGATGATCTTCGCAAAGCGAGTAAATCCAATCCTGGGTTTGGTCAAATGTATGGATGTAATTAACCAGTTCGCTTTCCGACAAATGGGTCGAGGCCTTTTTAAGAAGCAATTTTTCGGTTTGTGCTGCGGCCAGCAACAACGGGACAGCCTGTTCAGCCTTCCCCTGCATCAAATAACAATGGGCCAATTGGTTTTCCAGCGAGGCAAAACTTTGGTGTTGGGTGCCAAGCGATTCTGCAAGGATGGACTCGGCTCTCAGGTATAGTTCCTCTGCCTCCTTGTACTGCTTTTCCTGTTCGTACATATTTGCCATGCCCTGCAGCAAAGCAGCATAGGTAGGGTGCTTTTCTCCAAGCACCGTTTCCTCAATGCTTTTTGCTTTGATATATATCGGTTGGGCTTTGCCATATTGTCCCAGGGCGACATAATTGGAGGCCAGTTCATTCAGGCTCCTTGCATAATCCAGGTTGTCATTTCCCATCGTTTTTTCCCAGGTTTCGCAAATTTGAAGGAGCAGCGGTTCGCCTCTTTGGTATTGTCCCTGCGAAGCATATACACTTGCCAGCCCTGACATGGCCCTTAAATAATCAGGATGCGCTGTGCCGACTGCTTTCTCCTTCACTTCCAGGGCCTGCAAATAGCTCCTTTCCGCCTTTTCAATGTTCCCGATTTTTTGGTAGGAGGAACCCAGGTTGGTCAACATCAAGCCTACGTTCAAGTGGCTTTTCCCTAGTGTTTTTTCCCATACTTCTTTAGCCTTGAGCAACAATGGCTCTGCCTGATAGTAATCGCCCAATTCTTCATAAATCAAGCCCAGGTTGCAATAGCCCATGGCACAATTTGGGTGATCTGCCCCAAGGGTCCGCTCCCAAATGGCAGTTGCCTCTTCCAATAGTGGCAAGGCTTCCTCAAAATTCGCCATCTTCACATAAAGGATGCCCAGGTTGTTCAGGCTCTTTGCATAGTTTTCATCCTCTTTTCCTACCGTCTTGGCCTTGATGCCCAATGTTTGCCGGTACAGTTTTTCGGCCTGCTGGAAGTCGCTCGTTTCCAGATAAAAATTGGCCAGGCTCTCCAGCACGATGGCAAAGTCAAAATGATCTTCTCCTACGGCCGCTCTCTTGATTTCCAATGCTTCTAAATAATAATTTTTGGCTTTTGTGTAATTCCCGGTTTTTCTATACAGGTTGCCGAGGTTGTTCAAAATCTTCCCATAATAGGGGTTTTCTTTGCCCGATGCGGCTTCTACGATGGGCAAAGCGGCCAGGTAATAGCGTTCCGATTCGTCATATTTGCCTTGAGAAATCTTTAAAACCCCCAAGCTGTTTAGGGTTTTGGCATAGTCAAGGCTGTTTTTTCCGATGGTTTGTTCATAAATTTTCAGGGATTCAAGATAAGATTCTTCTGCATTGTCGGGTTGGCCTTCATACTCGGAAATAAGACCCCGGTAGTATTCGATCTTACCAAGTACGACATGGGTATCGCCAAAGGTCGTCCTGCATTGATCCTCTGCCGTTTGCAGGACGGGCTTGGCTTCGTCCAATTTTTTCTTGGTGATCAGCTTGGCGCTTTGTTCAAGCAAGCTGTCCAACTGTTTTTGGACTTCGTCCGTATTTGTATTTTGAGAAAAACAAAATGCGGGTACCCACAACAACAGGAAGGTAAATGTTTTCATTTTGTGCTTTTAGGTGAACAATGAAAGTCTGTTCGCAGCAGCGAGTGAAAGCAAATATAAACCTTCCTAATAAGACGGCTTGGGCATTTCCAACAAAAATATCACAAGGAATTACTGCACCAGTTCCAGTGCTTTTTCCGAGGCCTGCCTGAAGGGATGAGCGTTTTGGCCTTTTATCTTTTGAAAAATGGCGGCAGCGCTTTTTCTGTCTCCGGCCACCAGGAAGGCAAGGCCACGGTACCACTCGATGTGGGCTTTCCAACTTGCCGGAGCATTCTTTATTTTGTTCAAATAGGCCAGCGACTCAACTCCCTCTCCCATTTCCAGCAGGCAATAACCTTTGAGGAATTGCAGCGAATCGTTCTCCGGCATTTTCCTTTCCAACACTTGCAGACGAACATAAGCCTTTGAAAAATCTCGTTCCTCCAGCAACTTTTCCGCTTTGTCGTAGGGGGCTGCAAATTTTGCCCCAGCAGGCGGGAAGTCGGTGTACCAAATCTTGTCCAGCAGGGCTTTCCAGGCGGTGTTTTCAGCATTGTTGCCCCGAACATTGGGCTCAGGGTGGAGCGGTGGCACCAGGTCGGGGAGAGGCTTGTGCTCGGCGATAGGCCGCTGTTGGGCAGGCTTTTTTTCGGGGACAGTTTGTGGGGCCGGTTCTTCTTCTTTTATAGGTTCTTCAGCAGCATCAATAGCGGGGTCATTTGGTTCGGCCTCCGTCTCAGGCCACACCGTCCCTTCCACCGTTGGTTGGGAAGGTTTTTCATTAAAAAAAAGAAAATACCCCACCACGCAGAGTATTAACAATGTCCCCAGGCCGCCCAGCCACCATTTCGGTTTTGTGGTGTTGCCATGACCGCCGCTTCCTGAAAGTGATTCGGTGACCTGTTGCCGGATCAACTGTACCTCTAAGTCCCCGGTCAATTGGCGCATCAATTTCACCTCTGCTGCAAAGGAAGGGTTGCGGCCCATTTCCGCTTCGAAGGCTGCCCGCTCTTCATGGCCCAATTCCCCATCCAGGTATGCTTCAATGTCGAATTTTTTCATATCGTTCTTTTTTGGTTGGCGGTGGACGGTGACGACTCCGTCAACCGTCAACTGTCAAAACATTTCATGAATCCCTGCCTCGGCAGCGATGCCGGCCAGTTGCTTCAGGCATTGGCTGCGCTTGCTTTTCAGCGAGTTGATGGAAGTAAAGGCTGCCAACTGCCGGTCAATGATTTCCTGGTCTCTGAGGTGGGTGAAATATTTCATTTTCAACAACTGCTGGCAGGTATCGCCCAGCTTTGCCAATAGCTGCCCGACGATGGACTGCCGTTCTTTGTCTTTCAGGTAACTTTCGGGGTCGAGGTCGGAAGCCACGGGTAAGTTGTCCAGTTCTTTGGAGGGCGGTTTTTTGGTGCGTATTTGGTTGGCAACCAGCTTTCGGGCCACACCCGCCGCATAGGTTGCGGAGCTGAACTCCATGAACTGGAATTTCCCCTCTTTGATGTTGGTGATGGTGATGACGATGGCATCGTTCACCAGTTCCTCTGCATCCTCGGGGGGGAGGCCCGCATTGGAAGCCGCCCGGTTTACCCCGTAGGAAATTTTTTGTGACAACAACCGGATGGCCGCCGGTTCGGCACGGCCAAGTGCGTCAAAGAACGGTTGGTTGTCCACCTGGCCTTTATCTCTTTTCAAAGGGAGTCCGATTTTCAATGGCAATTTTTTAAAAAAGGTTAATGGTAGGTGGGCAAAATAATGGTGTTGTTTTAAATTTTGGCACGCACCAGCTCAAAAATAATAAAACAGTTTTTGGGTTGCCGCTTTCCCGTGCTAAATACCCTCATGCTGCTGTCGGCTGCGGGCGGAGGCCAACAGGTGATAACAGATAAAAAGAACCACCCGTGTCTTTGTATAGGAACGCTGAAAAATAATGTTGCCTGAGCCTGTTGTATTGGATCAAATCGGGCAATAGCTTTGCATCCAAATTCCAAAACGATGATACCTGTAACGCAACACCGTTTTCTCTACAGCGCTTTTTCCACCGCCTCCGATCTTCACCATTTTTTATTGCCCATTTTGCTCGTCCCGCTGCTGCTGGCCGATGGTTTTGGGCAAACCTTTGCCAGCTTCACCAACACACAGCAAATAACCATCCCCGACATCGGCACGGCAGCCCCCTATCCTTCCACCATCACGGTGTCGGGGCAACCGGACTACCTCACCGACCTGACCATCGCTTTTGAGCAAGTATTTCACGGAGGCGGGCTGGCAAATCCGTGGCATCGATTTCCAGCACGGCCATCCGGTCGTATTTTTCGAAATCATTTTCAAAAACCACCTGTCCCAGCGCATTCACGATGCGAAGGTTGAGTTGTCGGAGACCTCGAAGGTGTCCAACAACTGCTGGCCCTTGAAAAAGTGGGGTCAATCTTCCGTTGCCGCCCCGCTCTGCGCATTGTCCAGCAGGGCCGCTTCCAGCCTCGCCATGCGCTGTTTCAGTTCGTCCATTTCGAAGAGCTGGGACTTCAACTGCTCAATTTCTGCCTGCTGCTCTTGCACTGCCTTCACCAGCACTGCCGTCAGGTTCCCATAACTCATGCCGAGCGTCTCTCCTTTTTCCACGTCGCCCTCCGTGCCGGAGACCAGTTCGGGCAGGATGTCCCGCACCTCCTGGGCGATGAAGCCGATTTGCTCCTCACCGCCTGAGCGCATGCGGTAGCTGACCGGGTGCAATGCCAATACTTCACTGAGGCCGTAGCCGATAGGGGCGATATCGGTTTTCAGGCGGCGGTCGGAGGCGTTCGTCCAAATGCCGGCCGCTGTGCAATGGGCACCGGAACCCATTTGGAGCGGGTGGGTGGGGTCGGGATTGCCGATGCCGACCTTGCCGCCTTTCAGGGTCATGGTGGTCTGGTAGGTATTGGATGCCGTTGGGTTTTCGAATTTCAGGAAAGCGTCAGACCAGGCATCCTCACCGGTCTCCCACCCGGCCTGTATCCTGGCGGTGCTCCAGTTGGTGTTGTTCGGGTTCCCGTCATCGGTGCGGAAAAGCAGGTCAACGGTGTTGACATTGTTGTTGGTCAGGGAAAGCTTTCCAAGGGGGCTGGCGGCGCCAATGCCCACATTACCATTTTTGAGCACTGTCACAGCGTCTGAGCGGGCGGCGTCGGATGTACCGTTTCCGATGACAAAAAGGCGGTCGGTGGCGTTGAATGAAAATGCCGATGCAGGTGTATAGTCCGTGTTGTAGGACCCGAAAACCGTTTCAGCGTATGATTTTGCAAAAAGGGAGTCGCCGCCACCAATGAAAGAATAATTTCCCGAAGCAACATTTTTGGCCCCTCCTCCAACAAAAGAAACGATCCCAACGGCATCGTTGCTTGACCCGCCAAAAACAGCTGCAGAAACGCCTGAAGCAATGTTTCCCCCACCTCCGACAGCCGCCGAAGAATAGCCAGAGGCAATATTGCTGTCCCCTCCGACAAAAGCAAAAGTGCCAGAGGCAGTGCCATATTGTCCGCCACCAATAAAGGCATCAAACCCCGAAGCAATATTATAGACACCGCCACCGATAAACGAGCCTGTGTTCGAAGCTGTGTTGAACGAACCACCCCCCACAAATGAAGTCAAGCCCGAAGCGGCGTTTCCGGTCCCACCCCCGATAAAGGTCCAATTAACAGAAGCCACATTGTTGCCACCACCTCCGACAAAGGAGCTTATACCCGACGCCCTGTTGCCAGTACCGCCAATTACCGCTGATTCAGTCCCGATGTTGGCATTGTCCCATTCCGAACCAGTTGCCTTGCCTGCCCGGAAGGCCGCTTTTGCAGGAATCCACATCAGCCGGGTACCGACACCTGAAACGGGCGTTGCACCCGTAGTTCCTTCAAAAAGGACTGCTCCGTTTTCAACTTCCAGCATGGCATCAGGCGCTTGTGTGCCCACTCCGAGCTTGCCGTTGATGCCAACGAGGTTGTTGTCAAATTCGCCGTAAATGAGCGGAGTGGCCGTATTGGAATTAGCGATGTAGAGTTTGTTGCTGCCTGTTTCTTGGGAACCAGCGTTCCTACCGAGGAACACATTGCCAGCCCCGGAGATATTTCCGCTGCCGGCACCACGGCCCACGAATGTGTTGTTACCTCCGGTTTCGTGGAGTTGGCCGGCATATCGTCCCAAGAAAGTATTTTGTGAACCAGTCGTGTTGTTGGTGCCCGTAAAACTTCCAAGAAACGTGTTCTCCCCTCCGGTCGTGGAGGATTTACCGGCATAGGAGCCGATGAAAGTATTGTCACCGGAGGTGCTGTTCATCCCCGCTTCATACCCGATAAAGATATTGGAAAATGGGCTTTGCCCAATTTGGCCAGCGCCTTTGCCCAGGTAGATGTTCCCATTTCCAGTTTTATTAAAGCGCCCTGCATCTGGTCCAATGAAGATGTTATGAACCCCGGTAGTCGTACTGTCGCCGGCACTTTGACCGATGAGAACGTTGCCATCATTGTTTGGCAAATCGAACACTGTTCTGCTATTGGGTATGTTTTTTCGGAGAATAAACCGTTCACTGCCTCCCAGATCCATGCGGATGATGTCCTCGTTGGGGCTTTCTTCGACTTGTATTTTGGTGTCGGCGTCCGCATCGGCCAAAGTGGCCTGTAGCGGCAGGGGCACGGTCGTCAGGTTTCCCGCCCCGTCCACGCCTATGATCTGCGGCTCGGTGATCTGGACAATCTTCAGGTCGTCGGCGCTGTTGTCCACCACATAAGCATAATTGCCCAGCACATCAATTGCTATCGGGCTAGCGCCCAAAGGGGTGGTGCTGACCACCTGCGGCGAGACCAGGTCGCTCACGTCAATGGTTTTGAGGTCGTCGTCGATGGCGCCGGTGATGTACGCAAAATCGTTTTGCACGGCCACCCCAGAATTTTGGATACCAGTGGCCACTGTGCCAGTGATAAAGGTGTTAAATGGGTCGGTGATGTTGACGATTTTCATGTTGCCGTTGCCCGCCACATAAGCATGGCCGCCTTGGATGACGATTGCCGAAGGGGCATCGTTAAGCAGAAGTTGGGACGACAGCAGCGGGTTGTCGGGGTTGGCCACGTTGATGACCCAAAGCTGGTTGTCCACCTCGTCGGTGATGAAGGCAAAATTACCGGCCACCTTGATACCCGATGCCACAGGGCCAATGCTCCGTGTACCGCGAGGCGTCGGGGAGGCCGGGTTGCTCACGTCATAAATCCGGATCTCGTCAAAAAACGCATCGGCGATGTATGCAAAGTCGCCCTGCACATCGAGGTTGGCGGGGATGCCCACGAGGATGTAGTTCCCCGCAATGGAAGGTGCTGCCGGGTTGCTCACATCCACGATGATGAGGCCACCGTCGCCAGTGGCGGTCAGGTAAACATAGTTGTCCCTCACCACAATGTTGGAGGGAATACTGGAGCCGATCAGGTCCAAAGTACCCACTATCACGGGGCTTGCGGGGTTGCTCACGTCGATGATCTGCAGGTCGCCCGTCAGGTGGAAAAAGACATATGCATAATTGCCATGTACTTTCACGTCGGTCGGGTCGGCAGCGAAGCCCAAAGTGCCATGCAACATGGGGTCGATTTCGGGCAGCAGGGCTGTGTCGATGATGGGCCGCCACACTGCATTGCCCGCTGCGTCTATTTGAAGAAAATCTTTCCACTCGCCACCCGTGGGTAGGCCGATGGCGCTCCACTGGCCATTGGCGAAAACGTAAAAACCGTTTTCGTCCGTGTCGAAGACCAGCAGCCCTGTGGCGGGCGTGGCCACGGCGGTGCGCTGGGCCGTGGTCAGGCGTGGCACGAGCATGCCCTGCGTGGTGCTCTGCACATCGAGGATGGCACTTGCGTCGGGCACCGAGCCGTCCGTGTTGATGCTGGTAGGCTGTTGGAGGTTGTTGGTGACCTGTGCGGTGAGGAAGGTAGCTGCCAGGAGGAAGATAGCCAGGAGTGGGAGGTGGATTTTTTTCATGATTTGTGGTTTGTATTGATGTTTGAAATAATTTTTCGATGATTCCAGGTTAAAAAATGGAGGGCCGCCGAAAAATGCCGGCTCCGGCGTCCGCTCCGTTTAATGAAAACATTCAATGTTTCCGTTTTTTTTCGCTGCCCCCAGCTCCTTTAATGGGCCGGGGGTGCGGGCAGGCTAATCCTTCACGAACGAGCTGACCGCCATTGTCTCACCGTCCGAAACCAGCACCCGGTACATGCCTTCCGGCAAATCCGAGGCATCAAATTCCAGCACGGCCGTCCGGTCGAATTTTTCGAAATCAACAGTGTGCACCACCTGTCCCAGCGCATTAACGATGCGAAGGTTCAGCTCGCCATTCCAACTGTTTTCGATGGAAATACTGGCGGTAGCGGAAACCGGATTGGGGTAGATGAAAACCGTGGACTGGTCGGCCAATACCTCGCGGGAACCAGTGGTCAGGCAGGCCGTACCGGCATCGTGCGGGCTTTCGAGGGCTCCGATATCGATGCAGCCGCCCTGGATGCGGTCGTTGCCGGCGAGGTCGGTAGCGGTCAGGTTGTCGGGGAGAACGCCAGCATCCACGGCCGGGCTGTTTTGCGAAAGCTGAAAGGAGCCTGCCTCAAACATCGGGTCGGCACCGGACTGGTCGGCGCTGTTGAGGTTGGCATCCATGGTGTTGTCGCCGATGAGGTTGCCGCCGAGGGAGGCCACGTTGTTTGCCGTTAAACCGAAAAAGAAATCCTGCGTGCCCGGATTGTGCACGATGTTGTTCTGCATGGCCACCGTGCCGTTGGAGAGGACGACACCAACGTTGCTGTTGTCAGCGATGGTGTTGCCAGTCAGGGTGAGGCCAATGTCCCCGTTCAGGCCAATTCCACCGCCAAAATCGCCGCCGCTATTGTTGGCCAGCAGGCAGTTTTCGATATTGACGAGGTCGGTCGTGGTTCCGGTTTTGTGCAATTGGATGGCACCTGCGCCATCCTGGCTGCTGTTGTTTTCAAAAATGGTAGATTGGAAATCCACGTTGGCGACACCATTCCCAAAGTTGATGAGCGAGAAACCGCCAGCCCCCTCTTTGGCATTGCCAGAGGCATCGTTGGTGTTGCCGGAGAAAAGAGCACCATTCACCGAGAGGCTGCCGGAGGCCAGGTCTTGGAGATAAAAATTGAGGCCAGCGCCCTCGTTGCCGGAGGTGTTGTTCAGAAAATCGGTATTGGAGACGGTGGTTTCGCCATTGCTTTGCATCCAGAGGACGACCTCCAGGCCACCGCCATCATTGATTGCACTGTTGCCGTCGAACAGACAGTCTGCAAAGGTCAGGTTGGCACCGGGCACTTGGCTTTCCATGCGGAAGCCGCCGCCGAAAAGGTCAGCATGATTGTTTGAAAAATCGCAAGCGCTGACCAAGAAGTCATGGTCTGTGCCATTGTCGTTCTGAAATTGAATGCCCCCTCCGACACCTTCTGTCCTATTGTCTGAAAAATCGGAACCGGAAATATTGACCCCGAAATTGGTCGCCCCATTGTTTCTCAAATAAAACCCTCCACCAGCTTCATCGCCAGCATTTTCTGAAATCTGGCAATTGCTGACCTCAAAAAGGTTGTCCGTGCCATAGCTGTCGAAGAAAGCAATACCACCACCAAAGCGTTCGGCCGAGTTGTTTTCCAGCACGCAATTTTCCAACAGGATGTGGTCATTGGAAGGGTTGCCATTAGAATATTGGAAGCCTAATGCGCCGCCGTCGGGAAATTGAAAGGTTGGCGAGGTGATAGCCGTGTTGCTCGTGAAATTGCAGTCGCTGAACAAAAGGTTGTTGTTGTCGCCATTGTTGGAAACGTAGTAGGAAGCCCCACCGTGATTGGAGGAATTGTCTGTAAAATCGGACTCGGAAATATTGGCTTCAAAATCGGTTCCACCGAAGTTGGCCAAAAAGAAACCTCCACCACCCTCGCCACTGGTGTTTCCTGAAACCTGGCAGTTGGTGGCAAAAAATTGGTTGTCGTTGCCGGTATTGTTTAAAACGATGATGCCCCCGCCCCGTTTTTCTGCGGAGTTGCCTTCCAAGGTGCAATCCTCCACCGTGACGGTGTTGAACTGAAGGGTATCTCCCGGGTTTTGAAAATTGACGTAAATGCCTCCACCGTCAGGCGTATCTCCAGCGCTCAATTCAGTTGCCCGGTTTCCCGTAAAATCACAGGATGTAACACTGAAATTGTTGTGTTCCCCATTTGTCGAGAAAAACACCACACCGCCACCATCGGTGGAGGAATTGTTTACAAACTCATTCCCAGTGAGGTTGACTTCCATGTGGTCTGCCCCGTAGTTGCTGAAATGGATGCCGCCCCCAAAAGTGACGCTGGCGTTTTCCGAAAATGTGCTGTTGCTGATTTCAAGGAAATTGTCCGTTCCGGTACCATTGAAATAGGCAATGCCTCCACCCCGGAGTTCTGCCGTATTGTTTTCAAAGAGGCAATCTGCGATGATGATGGAGTCGTTGGTCGGGTTGCCATCCGAAAACTCGAAGCGCATCGCACCGCCATCGGGAAAATCGCCGGCCTGCGCCGAAATGACTTTGTGGCCCCTGAATTCGCAGCCATTGAAGGACAGTTTGTTGTTGCCGTTTTCGACAGACAGGTAATAAAATGCCCCACCGGTCACGGCAGAATTGTTTTCAAAATCACAATCGGTCACCGTCACTTCAAAGTCGCTGAACGTCCAACTTTGGATAAAAATGGCTCCACCTCCAATTCCGCCACTGTTATTTGAAAACTGGCAATCAGAAATGCTGGCTGTTGCTTCCAGCCCGATTGCCCCGGCCACACCTTCAAATTCATTTTCCATGAACTGACAACCCGTGATGGAGATGCCTTCGCCTCCAAGAAACAGTGCAACTATTGCCGCACCACTCACCGCTTTGTTTTTCCGGAAAATGGAATTTGCTATACTGCTACCTTCCGCTGCGTCACCTTGCATGAAAACAGCTGCCAACCCAATTGTAAAGTTTTGTTCTACGGTGCAACCGTTGAGCTGTACCACTCCCCAAGAGAAAATCGCAGCGCCCCTTCTGTTGTAGTACTGGGTGGTATCCCCGTCGGCATGGCCCCCGGAAATGGTGAAGCCATCGATAGTGGCCGAGGCAGTGGTATCGATGTACACCAAGTTATTGGCATTGTCTTCCCGGTTGGTCTCAAAATCATCGGGCATATCGTCGCCGTTCAGGTCGCCGGAAAGGACGGTCAAGTAGGTGGTGGGGTCTCGTTCGGAGAGCATGGTCTCCGTGCCGTTGAAGCCACCGTAAACCGACACATTTTGGTGGAGGTAAAAAGTGTTTTTCGGGTCGCCGGGCCATGCGCTGGGCTGCCCGGGCAGGTAGGTGCCAGCTGCCACCCAGATTTCGTCGCCGTCGCTATAGTTTTCCAGGGCAGCGTACAATGTAGTGTAGGCATCAGCCCAGGAGCTGCCGTCGTTGTTGCCGGTGGCGGCAGCGTTGACGTAGGTCTGGGCATTGGTGTTTTGGGTAAATGCCAGCACGAGAAGTGCCGTGAGGGTAATGAATGTTTTCATTTTGAAAATGAGGTTGTTGGACAGGTAACGAACCCTTTCAAAGTGTCCGGCACCTGAGCCGAAGGTGAAATGTTGGGTGGCCTTTTTTCCAGGGCACACCCAATCATGAATTATGAAGTTGAAATTTCAGGGGCTTACTCGTCGAAGGAAATGATGGTGAAAGAGCGCCATGAAATCAGAAGAAAGATGTTTGAGTTTTTCATTTGGAAAAAAATTTAGCGGGTTATACAAGATTGGGAAGAGTACTTTTCTTTCGGTAAGACAAAGGTGGGGGAGAAACCAAAAAACCACTTGGACGAGCGTCCCAGAAGCTTGGACGAGCGTTCCAAACTGCCGGAAAATGTTAGGACTTATTTTGCAAGGATGGACTTAAATTTTTGATAAACAATCACTTACGAATAGCGCTGGGCGACATGCCAAATTCTTTGTTGAAAGCCCGGGAAAAGTAAGCGGGGTCGGTGAAACCCACCTCGTAGGCGATTTCGGAGACGTTCAGTTCGGTGGTCCGGAGCAGTTCCTTGGCCTTCCTGAGCCGCATTTGTTGGATGAGCCGCACGGGGCTTTCCCCGGTCAGGGCCTTGGTTTTGCGGAAAAGCTGCGTCCTGCTTATGGAAAGTTCTTCGCACAGGTCGTCGACGCCGAGGGAGGACAGTTCCATCTTCTTTTCGATGGCCTGCTTGAATTTTTGCATGAAAAGGTCGTCGAGGGTGGGTTCGCTAGCTGAGGGTTGGGGCTCAGGTGGGTCGGCCTGTGCGTACTTCTTTTGCAGCTGATTTCTCAGTTCAATCAATTTTTCCAGTCGGACAAACAGCTCCTCCCGGTTGAAGGGCTTCATCAGGTAGGCATCTGCCCCGGTTTTCAGGCCGGTGATTTTGGCCTCGTCATCGGCCTTGGCGGTGAGCAGCACGATGGGGATGTGGCTGGTGCGCTCGTCCAGTTTCAGGGCCCGGCAGACCTCGAAACCATCCTTGCGGGGCATCATCACGTCGGAAATGATGATGTCGGGAACGTGTTCGAGGGCTTTTTCGATGCCGACCTGTCCATCTTCGGCCGTCATGATGTGGTAGTGGTTTTCCAGAATGGAAACCAGGTAGGCCGTGACGTCTCGGTTGTCCTCGATAATGAGAAGTCTGTTTCGTTCGTCAGTTCCTGATTCGTCAGTCTGCCAGTCAGCTGCCAGGGTAATTTTTTCGTTCGCCACATTTTGTCCAGATATTTCAAAGGGGGCATTTCTCTCGACGGTCGAACCGTCAAACTGACGGGCTACAGAACTTCTTCTCACGGGCAACAGCACCGTAAAATCCGTCCCAGTCCCCTCCCGGCTTTTCACCGAAATGCTTCCCCCCATGATTTCCACGAGTTCCTTGGTCAGTGCCAGACCGATGCCGGTACCCTCGCCCTTGCGGGTGGTCGAGCTGTCCACCTGGTAGAAGCGGTCGAAGACGTGGGGCAGCTTGTCCAGCGGGATGCCGATGCCGTTGTCCTGCACGACGACTTTGAGGTAGGGCTGCCCGTCCTGGAGGATTTGCCGAAGGTGCACGACCACCTTGCCGCCGCTGGGGGTGAACTTGACGGCGTTGGACAGCAGGTTGTACATGATGTGCTGGAGTTTGGCCTCGTCGCAGTCCATGGTCAGTTCCGGTTCTTCGGAGTAGAAGGTAAGTCTGATGTTTTTGTCCTCTGCCATGGAGTGGAAGGACTCGGTCAGGTATTGGAGGTAGTTGACCACGTCGGTCTGCACGAGGTCGAGCGTCATTTTCCCACTGTCCAGTTTCGAGAGGTCGAGCAATTGGTTGACGAGGCGCAGCAGGTTTTTTCCATTCCGCTGAATGAGCGAAAAACCATGGCCAAGCATGCGCTTGTCCTGTTCGCTGACTGCCGACTGCCATTTGCCGACTGCCAACTTTTCTGTCATTCCCATGATGACGGTCAGCGGCGTGCGGAACTCGTGCGTGATGTTCGTGTACAGGCGGGTCTTCAGGCTGTCCATTTCTTTCAGGCGCTCTGCTTCGGCCTGCTCCAGTCTGCGGTTCAGCTGGAACTTGTAGAAAACATAGCCCGCAGCGCCCAGCAGTATCGCATAGCCGAGGTAAGCCCACCAGGTCTTCCACCAGGGCGGTAGAATGGTGATTTTCAGACTGGTACCCTCCTCGTTCCAGGTGCCGTCGTGGTTGGTGCCCTTCACCCGGAAGGTGTACTTGCCAGGGTCGATGTTGGTGAAGGTGGCGCTGCGCTGCGTGCCGATGTACTGCCACTCATCGTCGAAACCTTCGAGCCGGTAGGCGTACTGGTTTTTACCCGGTTCAGTGTAGTCGAGCGAAGCAAATTCGAATGAAAAAATGTTGTGTTTCCAGTTCAGTACGAGTTCTTCAGTTTGGGAAATGTCCGTTTTCAATGGGGAGTCCTCCGCCGTGATATCGACCGACTGATTGGCCAGTTTGAAATCCGTGATGACGATGGGCGGCACGTACTCGTTGTCCTTAACCGCCGAAGGAAGGAAAGCATTGAACCCTCCAATACCTCCGAAAAACAGCATGCCATCCTTGCTTTTGAAAAATGCGCCTGAATTGAACTCATTGTCCTGCAGACCATCTTTGGCAGTGTAATTTTTGAAAATACCCGTTTCGGGGTTGAACCTCGAAAGCCCCTGGTTGGTGCTTATCCACAGGTTGCCGGCCTCATCGTCGAGGATGCCATATACCACATCGTCAGGCAGGCCGTCCTTTTTTTTGAAATATGAAAATTTCCCGCTTTGGAGGTCAAGCCGGTTCAGGCCGCCGCCGCCTGTTCCTATCCAAAGTATGCGTTCAGGCTGTTTGGGGTCAGGGTAAATGCACTTGACAACGGGGTGGCTCAGGCTCCGCTCATCCTGGGGGTCGGTGGTCAGGAATGAGAAGCGGTTGCGGTCAACCTCATATTTCAAAAGGCCCTTGTCCGTACCTATCCAAAAGGTGTTTTCATTTTGCCGGAAAAGACAGGGAAGATTGGCGCCCATTATTTTTTTACCCCCGGAAACATCGAGAAAATCCTGCCCATGAAATTTTCCGGTCACGGGGTCATACCTGCCGAACTCGGAATGGGACAGCAACCAGATTTCATCCGCTTCCGGGCCAAGGTGGAGGGCCAGCACATTTGGAAAAAAAAAGTCCTTATAAATACTGAAAAACGCCCACTCGTCCCGCTCTTCCACTGCAAGGGGGACCCGCAACAAGCCCTTGGTTCCTCCCAACCATAAGTTGCCTGCCTGGTCTTCCTCAATGGCAAAAAGCTGGTGGTAGGGGAGATTATAGTCCCGGTAGGCATCCGTGAAGTTCAAATTGATGGCCTGGGCTTCCCTGGTTTCCAGGTCCACCCTCAGCAGGCTGGGACGGGTAGTGCCCACCCAAACGGCCCCATCGGTGCTTTGGTGAATGGCTCGCACACTTCCGACGTCAAACAACTGTGCCCCGACTTGCCCGCTGAACCTTTTGCGCCGGGGGGTATATTTGAAAAGGCCGTTCCCGTTGGTACCAACCCAGACGTTGCCGATAGCGTCGGCCATCAGGGAACGGGTGCCCGCTTTCAGAAAATCAGGGGTCGCCTTGTCCTTTCGGTGATACCGGGCCACCATCCGGCGGCTCAATGTATCGTACACCACCAGGCTGCCAAAACCGTTCACCCAAATCCTCCCTTTTGGGTCAATGAAGCCACCCGCCCCATCAATGCTTAATAAAGGAGGGGAATTGAAATCAATGGAATCAACATTGAGCGGGAAAAGCTGGAAAGTTTTTCGCTGGGGCAGCCATTTGGCGAAGCCGCCTGCCGAAACCAGCCAAACCGCCCCCGATTGGTCTTTGAAAATAGTATAAAATCGCTGGTCCAATTGTTCTTGCCTTTGGTCCACATTCAAAAAATCCGTCTGTTGGTAACCCGGCCACTGCGGGTCGAAATCCTCCCAGTCCAGCCGGTTGATTCGATAGTTTTCCTGCTGCTTGTCCCAATTGATTTTGCACAACTTTGCCTCCGAATGCACCCAAACGGTGCCCGCTTCATCCTGCGCCATGCTTTTGATGCCGTTGCCCCATAGACTGGCCTCTTCTGCGGTGGACAAGAAAACGGTAAAATTGGCCTGAGCGGGAGGTGCTTCCGCTGTCTGCCACCTCATTCTGACCAAACTGCCTTGCGCCATGCCCACCCATATTTGACCCTCCCGGTCTTCCATGAGCGACTGCACATCGTGGCTGCTCAAGCCGGGGTGGTTTTTGATGACGGCCGGGGCATCCGATGGGATTTCGCCCGTGGCGTAAAGCCGCCGGAAAGATTCCGTCGCCCGATCCAATAAATTCAGCCCATTGCCTGTGCCCACCCAGAGCCGGCCCTGGCGGTCTTCCAGGATGCATTTGATGTTATTGTCGGAAATGGTCGTGGAGTCGAAAGGGTCGTGTTGGAACACCTTGAAACTGTAGCCATCGAAGCAGTTCAGCCCGTCCTTTGTACCCACCCAGATGAAGCCTTGCTGGTCCTGGCAGAGTGCCGTGATGAGGTTTTGCGAAAGCCCCAGCTCATTAGGGATGCGCTCGAACTGGATGTTTTGGGAAAATAGCCCTGGACAAGCAGTGCAAAGAAACACCGCTAGCAAAAACCGGAAAGGAAAGTTCAGATGTGCTGGAAGATTGCTTTTCATCTTGATTGGGGAAAACAGCATTCACCCAAAGATAATTAAAAGATCCTCAGTTTTTCCGAAACTTCTTGATCCCCTTCACCACCGCCGGTGGAAGCAAGTCGTTCGCCAGGTTGACCATGTTGTTGAAAACGGTCATTTTGGTACTGTCCCGCCCTTTGCGGGCGACGAAGGTGGTAGTGATGCGTTGGCGGTTGGCCTCGTTCACCAATTCTTCCGCATCTTAGGGCTGAAGACTTGCCAGGGCAGCCGCCTGCCGGACACCATAGGAAATTTTTTTGGCCAACAGCCGGATGGCGGGCGCTTCTGCCCGCCCCAGCGAGTTGAAGAACGTTTGGTTGTCCAACTTGCCTGCATCTTTCTTAAAGGGGAGTTCGATTTTCAATGTTTTCCTTTTGAAAAAGGTTAATGGATGAGCGGTAAAAATAATTGAATTATGGCCTAAATTGGTGTAAACAGGGAAAAGTTGGCAGTTGGCAAGCGAGCAATGACTGCATGATCAAACTGTACTTTTGCAACTGATCGAAATAATAATTGCCAGTAGAAAGACATTTTCAAGTGTCGCCCCGCAAAATAAGGTAAGCCTTTATAAAAATACACCCCAGACTGGCGGCTTTGCTGTTGTTTTACCCTTATTTCACCAAAATATCTGCTGCTATGAAAAGTAAAAGTTTACCACTCCTCAGCTTTCTCTTTGTTAGCTTCTTTACACCTCTGCTGGCTCAAAATTTTGACGTTTACATCAGCGACGCCGGAGGCTTCACCCAGGAGCCTTGGCAAATCCTGAAATTCGACCAAAACGGCGGAAATGGCGAGGTCTTCATTTCCGACCACCTGTCATGGCCACAGGATATTTTTTTCATCGAAAGCGATAATACGGTGCTGGTGTCTAATCTCAACACAAACGTCATTTCCAAATTCAACGCCACCACGGGCGATTTTATCGGGGAATTTGCGACGGGCATCGGAGGCCCTACCCGCATGGAACTCGGACCGGACAGCCTGCTCTACGTCCTGCAATGGACAGGCAACGGCAAGGTGAAACGCTATAAGCTCGACGGCACTTTTGTGGATGATTTTACGACCGCTGTCGTGGACAACAGTATCGGCCTTGCCTGGGACACCGTTGGAAACCTGTATGTGTCTTCCTACAATGGCAGGTATGTCAAAAAATTCAGCCCTGCCGGGGCAGATCTTGGCAAATTCATCAGCACCAACCTGGCCGGCCCCACCAACATCTGGTTTGGTGAAAACGGCGACCTCTTCGTATCGGACTGGAATGCCGGCTCTGTCAAACGATTTGACAGCCAGGGTAACTATATCGGCGTTTTCATCTCCGGGGTGCCGCAGGTCGAAGGCGTGGACTTTTTTCCGAACGGCGATATTGCCATTGGGGTTGGCGGCGCTTCCACCGTCAAAGTCTATAGCCCCGAAGGTAATTTTATCAAGAACCTCATACCGGCCGGTGCGCTGAACCTACAGGTGCCCAATGCGGTGGTGTTCCGGCCCGTCGCTCCCACTTCCGCCCTTGAAGTTTTTAAAGATGCCGTTTTTGTGACGCCTTCCGTTGGAAATCTTTTCCAGGTTTCAAACCCGGATGCCCTCCAGCCCAAACAGTTTTTTGAGGTGTACAATGCAACGGGGATGTTGGTCATGAAATTTAATTTTTCCGACAGCACTACCTGGGATGCCTCCAACCTGGCCAATGGGATCTATCACCTCACTGCTAAATTGCCGGACGGCACGGTGGGCAGGCAAAAAGTGGTGGTGCAGAGATAGTGTTGTTTGAAAATTGTTGGGGGTTGTTTGAGATTGTTTGAGATTGTTTGAAAATTGTTGGGGGTTGTTTGAGATGGTTTGAAATTGTTTGAAAATTGTTGGGGGTCGTTTGAGATTGTTGCCGTGCTATACCTTACCATTTCAAACCATTTTCAAACAATCTCAAACCATTTTCAAACAATCTCAAAAACCATATTCAAGCTATGAAAAGTAAACAGCTACTGATACTGCTCATTATCGCTTGCAACGTCGGTTATGTTTCCGGGCAACTGACCAACGAGGCCCTGGCCTCGGCGGTAGCAAGGCAGGAATGCGCTGAAATAGCTTCGGAACTGGAGCAAACGCCGCTGGTAAGCGAGGGGATGAAATTCAACGGGGCGGTCTGTTTATACAGGAACGGCGACGTGGAGCGGGCAATGGCCCTGTTCCAGGAAGTCCGTCAGATGGAAGCACAGCAGCAGCACCTGGCCACTTTTTGGCTGGCAAAATGCCAGGCCACCCTGGGCAACGACAGCCTGGCCCTGGCGCTCCTGCAGATGATCCCTCCGGGCATCCTCAATGACAGGATGCTTTCGCAAAAAGAGTTCGACCATTTGGCAAAAGAGTATGAAGCGTTTATCCGACTGAAACATTCCGTTGGGCCTGCTTTCAATATTTGGACGGGCCTGCTAGCGGTAATAGCAGTATTGGGGCTGTTGATTGGTTTTATTTTATTGTTTGGGAAATCGAGGTTTTCTGCCGGGGAAAAATGGCTTTCTGCGGTAATGTTTGCATTTGCACTTATTCTCATTTCCTACGTCGTGATATGGACAGGCTATGCGTTATATTTTCCCTATATACAGAATATATGGCCCTTCCTGACTTTCCTGGTCGGGCCTTCTTTATATTTTTATTTAAAAGACACTTTTAAGGAAGATTATACGGGCAAGGAAGTGGCGGTGCATTACATAATCCCTGCGTTGTCACTACTGCTTTCACTGCCGGGAATATTGGCTGATTTCGGATTGCAAACAGGAATATCAAGGGATTTATTTATTATTGGCACGTCCCCCACTTTGCTCACCGGGCACCTCCTTTTTTATTCAGTGCTTATCTTTTACATGACGAAAAATGAATGGCAGGTGGATTCCAATATAAAAATATGGACAAGGGTGGTAGCATGGGGGATGATACTATATACCGCTGCATTTCTCACTTATTTCATATTGGTGCGCTGTTCCTTCTTCAACCCCGAATGGGATTATGCCATCAGTTTCGTCATGGGGCTGGGTATTTTGTCCGTGGCCTATATGGGCCTGTTGCAAAAAAGGATATTCAGCAGCGAGCCTATCGGCAATTATTTGCCCGTAAAAAAATACCAATCTTCCAGCCTGACCGATAGCGCAAGCGAATCCATCAAGCGGCGCATGGAGCGGCTGTTACAGGAGGAGCAGGTTTTTAAGGAAAACGAGCTGCGGCTGGCCGATTTGGCCGCCTACCTGGACATCAGCCGCCACCAGTTGTCGCAGGTCATTAACGAACATTACGGGGTCAATTTTTTTGAATTGATGAACAAATACAGGGTGGAACATACAAAACGACTATTGGCGGATCCTGCCTATGACCATTACACGATAATACAAATCGCCTTTGAGGCGGGTTTCAACAACAAGGCTTCCTTCAACCGTTGTTTCAAAAAGGAAATAGGTATGACGCCGTCGGCTTACAGGATCAAGGAGAACAGCGAACAATGACAAGCAAGCCCACTTCTATAGACAATCGTCATTAAAAGCCAGTGGTCATTAAAGTCATTTTATTGAAAGTCAGTGACTTAGAATTTTGTCCCAATCAATTTTAAATGTGACTATCTATAAAGCCGTCTTCAAACCGCTACCCCATATTCCCGCAATGCTT
Organism: Lewinellaceae bacterium; assembly: GCA_020636005.1. Taxonomy (GTDB): domain Bacteria; phylum Bacteroidota; class Bacteroidia; order Chitinophagales; family Saprospiraceae; genus UBA6168. The sequence goes on along the minus strand of JACJYR010000003.1, from coordinate 252,804 downwards.
CGTTTAATGAAACTTTCGTATTTGTACTTTCGCTCCGCTTTCCAATAATCAAGGCACAGGCAACCTGGTATTCACCGGCAGGGAATTGCTTGGGATAGGTACCGGGGATGACCACCGAACGGGCAGGTACCACGCCTTTGTAGGTCACGGGTTCTTTACCTGTTACATCAATGATCCGGGTGGATTGGGTCAAAACGACATTGGCGCCCAACACGGCTTCCCGCCCTACCCTTACCCCTTCCACTACAATGCAACGTGAGCCGATGAAGCATTCGTCCTCGATGATGGTCGGTGCAGCCTGTACAGGCTCCAGCACACCGCCGATGCCTACCCCGCCGCTCAAGTGGACATTCTTTCCGATCTGGGCGCAGGAGCCTACGGTGGCCCAGGTATCTACCATAGTGCCAGCGCCGACATAAGCACCGATATTAACATAGCTTGGCATCATGATGACACCGGGTTCGAGGAAGGCACCAAACCTGGCAATGGCATGTGGCACGACCCGCACCCCTTGTGCTGCAAAATCTTTTTTCAAAGGTATTTTATCGTGAAACTCGAATGGCGGGGCTTCGATGGTTTCCATTTTCTGGATGGGGAAATAGAGGATGACGGCTTTTTTCACCCAGTCATTCACTTTCCAGGTGCCTTCGGCGGCAGGTTCAGCTACCCGCAGCTTTCCTTTGTCCAGGAGAGCAATAACGTGGCGAATAGCTTCCTGCACGTTTTTTTGTTCCAGTTGGGCACGGTCTTCCCAGGCCTGGTTGATAGTTTGCTCAAGTGCTTGCATAAATATAATTGGCGGTGGACGATTGATGTTGGTTGGACTGACGGCCGATTTTTACTTCAACAATTCTTCGGGTTTTATTTCATTGTCCTGAACAGGGTATGCTGCCGGGTAATCCCTTTTGAGGATGTAAAGCGTGGGCATGGCATCCTGCTTGGAGGTAAAGGCGCCGGCACGTACCTTGTAATAAGGTTTGGCATGTACCCAATCGGCGGGGATGCTGGGATAGAGCTCTTCGAACTGGCGGAGCGCATCTTCCATTCGCTGGCGGTCGGTGGTAGCCAGAATTTGCACCCGCCATCCCTTTACGGCGGTTGTTGTTTTGTTAATTTCTACGAAGCGCTTCATCAGGTTGGCAACGCCCGGTTCCATCTTTTCAGTAACGGTACCCTGGGCGCTTGAGGCAAAGGCAAAAGCGATTGCTGCAAATAGAACAAGGAAAGATTTTTTCATGGCTGATTAATTTGTGACGGCCGTTCCCGATACCAATTGAACACCCGCCGAAGTTCCGATCCTTTCTGCGCCGGCCTGTATGAGTTGTTCGGCAAACTGGCGATCACGGATACCACCGGAGGCTTTGATCTTGATGGACTTGGGCAGCCTGCCCCGCAGCAGGGAGATGACCTCAACGGTGGCGCCTTGCTGGGCAAATCCGGTGGAAGTCTTCACAAAATCTACTTGTGCCTCTGTGCAAATATCGCACAATTTAAAAATTTCTTTTTCCACCAGCAGGCCGGTCTCCAAAATGACTTTGACCATTTTTCCCCGCATGTGGGAGGCGGTGGTCAAGGAGTCAATTTCATTTTTGACGAAATTCCAGTTTCCATTTTTTACGGCGCAGATGTTTACCACCGCATCCAGTTCGTCCGCTCCTTCGTCTATGGCCCGCTTTATTTCCTCTACCTTGGCCGCCGTAGCTGCATAACCCAATGGGAAACCAACCACCGTTGCGATCTTTACCGGGCTTTTTTCCAGCCAATGTGCCACGTCCTTAACATAGTACGGGGGCACGCAAACTGCTGCAAACTGGTACTGTATTGCCTCCTCGCAAAGAAGTTTGATATGGTTGGAACTGGAGTCAGGCTTTAATAAAGTATGGTCGATAAAATGGGCTAAATCCATGATTGATGAAGAAAACTCAGGTAAAACCGGTGGCCTCCAGCTACAGTTTGTCGCAAAGAAAAAGCTCTCCGGTTGGGGCGGCAAGTTAGTATAAAATTCTGTTTTTGAGCGTTGGGCAATTATTTCAAAAAAAAAGCACGCAGTTTTCCACAACAAGAAAAACACAGTCAGGGGAAGTACCGCCTCAAAATCAAAGCTATTAAACTGTTCAGGAGCAAAGGATTGCAGGGATGTCTGTTGCGGTTCTGTAAAAATTGTGCGCATGTTTAGGAGTTGAGATGCGGATCTCCACATTTTTTGCCGACTTTTCCACAGCGCTGCAAGACCGGTACCGAATCGGCCTTTGGAAATATAATCGTACTTTTGTCAGGAACCAAAGACAAACTGTGGCAATTGTTTTGACCCTGTTTTTTCCGCCTTCCCGTTAGGATACCCTTCAAATTTAACAACCTTATGGCTGACAACAACAACACGGCAAAGAAAATAGACTTGAAATCCAAACTCCGCAAGCAGGAGGGCCAGCTCTCCGACTATGTGTTCGGGAAAGTACAGCCCCAGGCCGTACCGCTGGAAGAAGCCGTGCTTGGCGCATTGATGCTCGATAAGGATGCCCTGCCAATTGTGCTCGACATCCTGCGGCCCGAAAGTTTTTACACAGAGGCTCACCAGCTTATTTACAGGGCCATCCTGAAACTGTTTGAAAAATCCCACCCAGTGGACCTCCTGACCGTCACCGAAGAACTCAAAAAATCGGGCGACCTCGAATCCATCGGCAATGGCTACTACCTCGTCGAACTGACCAGCCGCGTAGCCTCCAGTGCCAACATTGAATTCCATGCCCGCATCGTGGCCCAAAAACACATCCAGCGGGAACTCATCAAAGTATCCACCCAAATCATCCGGGACGCCTACGAGGATACCACCGACGTTTTCACCCTGCTCGACGATGCGGAAAAGGGCCTCTTCAACGTGACCCAGAACAACCTCAGCCGCCAGTACGAGAGCATGGGAGAACTGGCCAGCAAGACCCTGAAAATCCTGGAAGAACTAAAAAACAAAAAGGATGGCCTCACAGGCGTCCCAACGGGCTTCACGAACCTCGACCGCCTCACCTCCGGCTGGCAGCCCTCCGACCTCATCATCGTGGCAGCCAGGCCTGGTATGGGCAAAACAAGCTTCACGCTCTCCCTGGCCCGAAATGCGGCCATTGATTTTCAAAAACCCGTTGCCCTGTTTTCGCTTGAAATGGCCAGCACCCAGTTGGTGCAGCGCCTCATCTCGATGGAATCCGAAATCTCGGCCACCAAACTCCGCTCCGGCAAACTGGAGGAGTATGAGTGGCAGCAACTGCACACTACCATCGAGCGGATGAGCGAAGTGCCCATTTTTATTGACGACACGCCGGGCATCAACATCTTCGAACTGCGGGCAAAATGCCGCCGCCTGAAAATGCAGCACGACATCCAGATGATCATCATTGACTATCTCCAATTGATGAGCGGCGGCATGGAAGGCAACCGCAACGGAGGCAACCGGGAGCAGGAAATCAGCTCTATTTCCAGGGCCTTGAAAGGCCTTGCAAAAGAGTTGAACGTGCCTATCATCGCCCTGTCGCAGCTGAGCCGGGCAGTGGAGGTGCGGGGCGGGAGCAAGCGGCCACAGCTTTCAGACCTACGGGAGTCCGGGGCCATCGAGCAGGACGCCGACATCGTCACCTTTATATACAGGCCGGAATACTATCAAATCCTGGAGGATGAAACGGGGCAATCCTTGAAGGGTATTGCCGAAATCATCATCGCCAAGCACCGGAACGGTGCCCTGGACACCGTGAAATTGCGCTTCACGGACCAATTTGCCAAATTCTCGGATTTGGAAGACGTGAACTTTGACGGATTCCCTTCCAGCGATCCTTTTGCCGCTCCATTTGAACCCTCGAACGTCATTACCAGACCCTCTAAAATGAACGATGAGGAGGATATACCTTTCTAATTTGCAAATTCAACAAGAAAAACCAAACTTGCGCCACTTTTGGCAGTTTAAACCATAGGAAAAGTAAAATGGCCATTTTATCAATGAAAACCCATTCTTGCACATAGGGCGCTAAAAACAAAATGGAGAGGTTATTTTTTCAACATCATTTAAACAAATGGACACCGGCAAACCAATGCCCTAACCAGGAAAGTGCCGGTAGCGAATTTTAAAATTTAGCAACATTGAGTTTTGACGAATTTGGGTTTGACCCACAATTAATAGAAGGCCTTCAGGCAATGGGCTTTGAAACAGCCACTCCCATCCAGCAACAAGCCATCCCCCTCATCATGCAACGCAAGGACATCCTGGCGGTCGCCCAAACAGGCACTGGAAAAACAGGAGCGTTCCTGCTCCCCATCATTAACCGCCTGACCACGGAGCCTAACGATGGCGTGGATACCATTATCCTGGAACCTACCCGGGAGCTCGCCGTCCAGGTGGACCAACAGTTGGAAGGATTTTCCTATTTCACCCCGGTCAGTTCCATCGCCATCTACGGCGGCAGGGACGGGCACTCAATGGAAATGGAAATGCGGGCACTAAAAAAGGGAGCGGATATCATCGTGGCCACACCGGGCCGCTTCCTTGCGCACCTCCAATTGGGCTATGTCAAGCTCGACAAGGTGCGCCACCTCATCCTGGACGAAGCCGACCGGATGCTCGACATGGGCTTCATCCAGGACATTATGACCGTGGTAAACAAGCTGCCCCGGGAACGGCAGACCCTGATGTTTTCCGCAACCATGCCCATCGAGATAAGAAAGTTTTCCAAAAGCATTTTGAGAAACCCGGAAGAGATCAGCATCGCCATTTCCAAGCCGGCAGAAGGCATCCTTCAAGGGGTTTATATGGTAGAAGACCCCCAGAAAAACAAGCTCATCGAACACCTGCTCCGCAACCAAAACGACCAGGACCAGCGGGTACTCATTTTCGCAGGCACCAAGCGCTCGGTGAAAGATCTTACCAGCCACCTGAAAAACAAAGGCTTCAGGGCTGCCGACATCCACTCTGATCTGGAGCAAAAAGAACGGGAGGAGACCCTGGTCAAATTCAAAAGCGGTTCCTGCCCCATCCTGGTCGCCACTGACGTACTTTCCAGGGGCATTGACATCAAGAACATAGAAGTCGTCATCAATTTTGATGTCCCCGGCGACCCGGAAGATTATGTCCACCGAATTGGCCGTACGGCCAGGGCAGATGCCACGGGCGTGGCCCTCACCCTGGTCAGCAGAATGGGAAGGCGCAAATTCGACCGCATTGAAAAGCTGATGGGCATTGAGGTGCGCCGACTGCCCCTCCCTCCGGAAATCGAAAGTGCCGCCCAGGGGAACAATTCCGGCGACAGCAGGGGAAAAAGAAGAGGTGGCAACCGCAACAACCGCAACCGTGGTGGAGGCGGTGGCGGTGGCCGTTCCGGCAACAGCCGCCGTAACAGCCGCAACAGGCCCGCCTCCAACAGGCACCCCGGTGGCGGAGGCGGCGAGTAGTTGTTTTTTTTAATTTTCCCCGCAAGCCTCGGTGGAAAAATCACAAACTACCTGTTGTTTAAGAAAAACGGTACTCTGAAAAAACTTGTGGTCATCCGTTAAAACGGCTCAAATTGATAGCCAATTTTCAACCCACCACTTAAGTCGTGGGTTGAAAATCAAGCGGTTATGTGCTAAACCGTTTTAACGGTTTCCTTACTCCACAGAATTTTTCAAAGAACGGGAAAATCTTTTCCTGCTTGGGTTTTCAAGGATAACCGGCTGTTCGATATGTAACTATCCCACCAGCGCCCCTTCCCTGCCCAACTCCACTGCTATACAGTTTTTAGCTACTTTTACGGCTTCATCAATTCAGGGCTGGAAAAGGGGGCAATTACTCCTTCACCAGCCCTAATCACTGCCACCATGGAAAAAAATAAGCCTGGGAAAAACCCACCTGCCAAGCAGGAACAGCCTAAAAAAGGCAACGGGACACCCTCCAGTAACAGCGGAAAGGATAAAGCGGGATTTGGCACTAAATCCTTTAAAAAAACAGCCCCCAAGTCCAATGAGACCAGTGGAAAGAAACGCCCGTTCTGGGAAGCTGTGGCCAAAGTGCAACCACCCAAACCAGCGAAAACAGTAGAGGAACCCAAAAAGGAACATTTTTCAAAGCCCATGCCCCGAAAGGCGGCAGTCCAGCCCCCCCAACCCCCAAAACCTGCCGAACCAGCCTCGCCGGAACCCATGCGCCTCAACAAATTCATTGCCCACTGCGGCATTTGCGCCCGGCGACAAGCAGCGGAATATATAAAACAAGGCCTTGTGACCGTCAACGGCGAAGTAGAACCAAACCCAAGCTATACCGTCCAATTGACCGATGTTGTCACCTTCAAGGGAAAGCCCGTTCATATCGAATACCGAAAGGTTTATATTTTGATGAACAAGCCCAAGGACATCATCACTACGGCCAACGACGAAAAAGGCCGCAAAACGGTGTTGGATCTCATCGGCGACAAGGTGACAGAGCGCATTTTTCCTGTTGGACGCCTCGACCGCATGACCACCGGCCTGCTGCTGCTCACCAATGATGGCGACCTGGCCAAAAAGCTATCCCATCCCAGGCACAAAGTGCAGAAAGTCTATCATGTGACCCTCAATAAAATCCTGAACCGCCCGGACTTCGAGCGCATCCAGAAAGGCCTGGAACTCGAAGATGGATTCATCCAGGTGGACACCCTGCACTATGCCGGGGAAAGGAAGAACGAAGTGGAAATCGGCCTGCACATCGGCAAAAACCGCATTGTGCGGCGCATTTTTGAGTACCTTGGTTACGAAGTGGAAAAATTAGACCGCACCTATTTCGCCGGTCTGACGAAAAAAGACATTGGCAGGGGCCACTTCCGCCACCTGACAGAGAAGGAGGTCATCATGCTTAAACATTTCAAATGAGCCCACCCGGCCCCGGCCACCGACATTTTTGAAAAAAATCCACCCATATTATGAAAATTTAAAAAACCCCCTAAATTTGCGCTCGCTTTTGACAAAAGGGTCAAAACAAAACGGCAGGTGAGGTAGCTCAGTCGGTAGAGCAATGGACTGAAAATCCATGTGTCGGGGGTTCGATTCCCTCTCTCACCACAACTATAAAACAAAAGCCCTTGTAATTCAGTGAGTTACAAGGGCTTTTTTGTTTTGGTTGACACTGTGGTTGACACTTCGATTGAAATCCACGGCGGCGGGCAATAAAAAAAGCCGTTCGCAATTAAAGCCGTGAAAAGGTGCGAAACATTCCACTTGCGAACGGCTCTCCAAAGGTACAAATTCTACCAAATACCCCCCCTCCCCCTATTTATTGTCGCTGCATACATAGGTCTGGGGCTGCGATGTTACCGAAATTTAGCTTAGAGATTTAACTACCCCCTCCCTTGGGGCAGTTTTTACCGTGAAATTATCCTGTTTAAGTGGCTTTCTTTCGGAGATTGAAAAGTTGTTTCATGGTTACCTCCTGCTCACGCCGTCACCTTACGATGCGCTGGCAGAATGGCGGTTTGTGGAGCAAATCATTCAACTTTCCGAAAGCGAGTTTGTAGGAGAAAAAAAGGTTTTTAAGCGAAAAATCCTGAGTTAGTTACTAGCGTACAAGCCAGCGTAAACGGCATCTGTTGAAAACCATTATAACACCTGCCCATGTTTTACCTGTTTTGTTTTTAAAAAATCACAACACCCGCCACCGCACCCCTACCCGGCACCACCAGCTGTAAAATTCCTGCTGTTTCACCACATCGGGCGTGCCCAGGTAAAAGCGCAACGGCGTGTTGGTGATATTGATGAAATCGCCGAAAATGTTGAGGCGCTCGCTGAGTTGGAAGTTGGTCGTGAAATCAAGGCGGAGCGCCTGGTCGTAGTAGGTGTCGAGGTCGGGGTCCGGGCCGATTTCGACGAGGAAGTCGTCCTGGTAGTTGGCCGTCAGGCGGGCGAAGAATTTTTGGTTGTCGTAAAAAAGCCCCACGTTGGCCGTGTGCTGCGCCTGTCCGGGCAGCGGTATTTCCTCCCGGCCATCTTCTTCAAAAAACTCGCTCAGGTCGTCGGCCAGCGGGTTGATGATGACGGCGGTGGCGTAGTTGGCGGGCGTGCGGCGGGGGATGTAGGCCCGGGAATAGGTATATGTGTAGTTGGTGAACAGGCCGAAGTTGCGCAGGAAATTGTTGAAAAAGTCAAACTTGAACTGCGCCTGAAACTCCGCTCCGAACACCTGCGCATCCTGCCCGTTCAGCGGTTTGGTGAACTCAAAAACGGGGAAGTTGCCCGAACCCGGCGCTCCTTCCCGCCCGAATCTTTTATAGGAAAAAACAAAGTCGTCGATGCTTTTGTAAAACACCCCGGCGGAGAAAATGCTGCGGTGGTGATAGCGCTCAAACATCAGGTCAACATTCGTGGAACGTGGGAAATTCAGGTCGGGGTTGCCGACGCTCACCTCCCGGCGGTCTTCCTCCCGGGAGGGGATGACGTCTCCGTAATTGGGGCGGGAGTAGGTGTAGGTCAAAGCGGCCCGGAGGTTGATTTTGGGCGTCAGTTCGTATTTCAGTTGCAGTTGCGGCAACCAGAAATCCTGCGTCCGGTCGGTCTCGATGGTGTCCACCCCTACGAATTTGTTGCCGTCGAGGATGACCCTGAAGCCGTCGTTTTGCAGCACGTCCGTGCGCTCGTAGCGCAGGCCGCCGAGCACCATCAGCTTGTTGAAATCGTGCCGGAACATGGCATAGCCGGCGTAGATGTTTTCCCGGTAAGTGTAGTCGTTGTTGTAGGAATTTTTGCGGCTTTCGTTGCGGTCGAAGATAAAAAACTGGGGGTAGAACTCGTAGAAATCACGCATCACCCCCGCTGAAGGCATGGACTCCAGCACATAGCCCTGGTTCAGCAAGTTTGTTTCCCGAAAATCGTCGGAGGCGGTCACGAGGTTCAGCGGGCCGCCCATGCCCGGGTACAGCGTCGAGGTTTCCCGGTAAGCGCCGAAGGTCTGCGAGCGGATGTCCCGCTCCTTCGTCCTCGCCCGCAACTTGCCGCCAAATTTGAGGTAGCCATTGCCGAAGCCCGACTGATAGGGCACCGTCAGGTTCAGGCGGGGTGTGAAAAGCCGTTCGCCGGTGTTGCCGGCTTCGATGAGCATCTCATCCAGTTCATACCTTTCATAATCCGTCACGTTGACGGCATTGGTTTCGTTGGGAAAAGTCGCCCTGGGAAAATCCTGGTCGGTAGTGTCGAAACTGATGGTGATGGCCTGTCCCGGGCTGTCGAAGCGGGCCTCGAAGCGGTCGGGCTCCTCCTCGCTGGCGACGGCGTAAAACAACTGGTAATCCAGTTTGAATTTGCCAAAATCATGGTCGCCGCCGAGGGAAAGCGTGCTCAGTTGTTGGCGCTTGGTGCGGTTCCGCACGTCGTGCGCCACGCCGCCAAAGAGGAAGTAGCTGGCATTGAGCGGGTCGTCCAGGTCGTAAATCAGGCGGCGGCGGGTTTCTTTGTCGGTAAAACTGTTGTACATGCCCCGTAGGTAAAACTCGTGGCGGTCGTTCAGCCGGTAATCGAGCGTCGGGCTGACGCTGATACGGGTGCGGGTGATGTCGTAGTGCCGGAGTTGCGCCTCCCGGTAATGCACCTGGAAATTGTCAACGCCGTTTCCCTGGCTGCCGGAGTTGAAAAACGGGCCTTTGATAAAGTTGTACTCGATGTTGTCGGAGCCCTGGTTGTTTTCAAAAAAACTCCCGTTGATTTGGAAGCCCAGTTTGTTGTAGCGCTGGCCGTAGGAGAGCTGGAGGTTATAGTTGGGCGTTTGGCGCAGATTATTGTAGCCGCCGGCAAACGTGGCCCGGAACTGTGGCGGCCCGTCTTCGGCTGCTTTCGTCTGGATGTTCACCGAGCCGCCGATGCCGTCGGCGTCCATGTCGGGCGTCATCACTTTGGTCACCTCCACGGCCTCGATTTGGTCGGCGGGGATGATGTCCATGCCGACGTAGCGGTAGCTGCCTTGCGGCGAAGGCACCTGCTCGCCGTTGATGTTGAAATTGGTCAGTTCGGGCGGCGTGCCCCGCAGTTGTACGAAGCGCCCCTCGCCCTGGTCCCGTTGCAGTGTGATGCCGGGAATGCGCTGCATGACTTCCGCCGCATTCATGTCGGGAAAGGTGAGAATCTGCTCCGCCGACACGATGTTTTTGATGTTTTCCGCCTGCCGCATTTCGACGAAAGCTGCAATCTGCCCCTCGGCAATTCCCCGCACGGTCACTTCACTAAGTTGAATATCAGATGGCTGCAAACGCACTTCCAGCGTGCTCGGCTTGTTTTTATCCATTTTAAAAACAATGCGCTGCTGCTCGTACCCCAGGAAAGCCACCACTACCGCCACGGTTTCCCCTTCGATGCCTTCCAGCCGGAAGCGCCCCCGGTCGTCGGTCAGCGTGCCCAGGGTGGTATTTTCAATGGCCACCGTCGCATCGGAGAGCGGGGTGTTGCCGGCAGCATCGAAGACCCGGCCGGTGAGTACGTTTTGGGCGTTGGCACAAACAACCAGGAAAAGGAAAAGGGCGGTGAAAAGCTGTTTCATCGTAGGAATTATCAAGCGTTGTGAAAGCTTACGCTGCATTGTTTCAAAAAAGAATAACTGCAATTGGCCAGCCCCCCGGTTGTCATTGCCGCAGGCAAACTGCAACGTCATGATGGCTGAAAGAGCGGCAATTTTAGGCAGCCATCATGACGTCGCAGGTGGCCCTTGGCCATGACAAGGGAAAAAGAAAAATCACCGGCTCAGCACCAGTTTTTGCACATAAAACACACCATCCTGCTCGGCCTGCACGGTGTAAACGCCTTCGTTCAGGTCGCCCGTCGGGAGGGAGATGACCCGCTGGCGGTCTGTTTCAATCAGTTTCACCAACTGTCCGTTCCCGTTGAAAATGCGGATACGGGCGGCGGCCTCGTTGTCCAGTTCCAGCGTCACGAACTGGCTGGCCGGGTTGGGGTACAGCGTCAGCGATTTCACGTTGGACGGCGTAGCTTCGAAAACGGAGGTAGCCAGGTTGGGCGAGGAGTAAGTGATGAACAGGCGTGGTACTCGCTCCGGGTGGTTCTGGCCGTCGCCGCCGTCTTCCGGGTCGGCGATGTTTTCGTAAGATTCCCATTCCCGTGCGTTCTCCACTTCCGTCACGCCCTGGTTTTCACCCAGCATCAAGAAGGCGATGGCGTTGCCGGCCTCCCAGCCCGGACGGTTCACGATTTCCTGCACGATGCCTTTCAGGTCGGGCGTTTGGTGCGGCGTCCAGAGGCCCCATTCCTCGGCGACTTCCCACAGCTCAGAGGCGGAAGTTTTCGGGCGGGCAGTAATCAGGGCATCCTCGGTGAAGGTCTCGGCATGGTCGGTGGCTTCGCCAAAAATGGTGATGCGGGCCACGTCCTCCGCCGTTTTCGACTCGTGGGAATACACCTCGATGTAGGCGTTCTGGATGACGGCGCCTTTCGGAATGCCGACATGCTGGAAGCGCAGGCCGGTCGTCAGGATGTTCTGGTCTTCGGGAGCGCCTTCCCAGCCGGCGTCGAGGTCGTCGTCGAAGAGCGAATCCATTTCATCATTTTCCTGCTCGGCATCGTCGGAGGAAGCAGAGAAGAATACACCGTTGTCTTCAATAACCGTTGTGGCGATGATGGGCTGTGAAAATTCGCCGTTCTGCACCGAGTAGTAAACGACGAGCTGCGGCACCCGCTCCGGGTGGTTCTGGCCGTCGCCGCCGTCTTCCGGGTCGGCGATGTTTTCAAAAGACTCCATCTCACGGGCATTTTCATCTTCTGAAACGCCCTGGTTTTCGCCCAGCAGGAAAAAAGACAAGGCATTGCCGGAAGCCCAGCCGCTGCGGTTCACGGTTTCCTGCACGATGCTCTTGAGGTCGGGCGTGCGGTGCGGCGTCCACAGGCCCCACTCTTCGGCCACCACCCACGAAACCTGGGCCGACGTTCTAGGCCGGTCGGTGATGAGGTCCGTTTCGTTAAATGTTTCGGTGTGGTCGGCGGCCTCTCCGGCGATGGTGATGTTGGCCACGTCAGCGGCTGTTTTCGCCTCGTGGGAATACACGATGATAAAAGCCGAATCAATGATGGCGCCCTGCGGGAGGAAAATATGCTGAAAGCGCAGGCCCGTTGTCAGGGTGTTCTGGTCGGCAGGGTCGCCTTCCCAACCGGCGTCGAGGTCGTCGTCGAAAAGGGCGTCGATGGCATCGTTTTCCTGTTCGGCGTCATCGGAGGAAGCGGCGAAGGTCACGCCGTTGTCCTCAATGGTGTCGGTCGCTATGATGTACCTGGAGAAGACCAGGTTTTGCCCGTTGGCCAAATTGGACACGGCCAGGAGCGTGATACATGCTAATGCGGGTAAAATGTTTTTCATTTTTCACTAATTATTGATGAGTTAATATGAAAGTTATCCTGTGTTCATATTCGGACTGAAATAATTGGTTTCAAGCGCCCGGATATGCGTCAGGAGGGGTTTCACGAAGGAAATATTTCAGCTTTAAGGGTATATTTTATGGAGGTTATATTTGGGTTAATTCGGGGTATGACTAAATCATGGTGATTTTAAAAATCACCATGATTTAGTCATACCCCGTCCACCCCAACCGCCTGCGCAGTTGGAAAAATGGCTATTCAAAAAACTTGAAAAACAGCAGGCCGAAGGTTACTTGCTCACCGCCTCTTTTTGCGATAAACTGCCCGGCGGCCGGCTGGAAAATAGGTGCTCGATATCCCTGAAATCCACGATTTTGAAATTCTGGTTGGCCTTGCCGTTTTTACCGTCCTGGGCGACGAAAATGCCTTTGGGATATGGCCCGAAAGGCAGCGAAGTCACGTCGATGCCGTCCGTTTCGGCGGTGCCGCCGATGGCATCGCTGGCCGCTATTTTAAAACTGCCGAGGTAGCGGTTGTTGCCCTGCCGTTCGTACACCGCATAGCTGTTGTTGCCCTGGCTGGAGGCGATGAGGTAGCCCTCGCCGCCTGTTTTGTAATATATGGTCAGGCCCTCGACGTCTGCCTTCAGCTGCGGGTTTTCCTTCACCAAATCCACAGTGGTACGGGAGGAGTCGGCGTCGGGCCGGGCGCTGTATTTCCAGATGCCACGGTCTTCTTCGCCGATGTACAAATATCCAAGTTCGTCATCGGCCACCAGGCCTTCGCTTTGGTCGCCGGTATCGAAGCTCCTGACCATGCTGGCCGACAGGCTGCCGTCTGCCTTTGCATCGAGGCGCCACTGCTCCAGGACGCCGTCCTTACCGACCACAAAAGCGTAACAGGCGTCGGACAGGTACAAGCAGAAGCCATAGACTTCGTTGACGCTGGAGGGGATGGGCTGTTGGTGTAGGGGTTTCAGTTCGAGCGTTTTTTCATCCAAACGGTAAAAAACGAGCGAGTTGTCGGAGCGGTTGCTGCCGCCGACGAGGGTGATTTTTTCACCGTTCCACGGCACCCGCTGCCGCAGGTCCACATTGTTGATGCGGCCAAAAAGATACTCGTGAACGGCCCGGCCCGTGTGGTCGTACACGTTCAGGCCCGCCTGCTTGTTGGTGCCGATGATGGCCATGACGCCGGGGTTGTCCGGGTGGATGAAAATGGCCATGTCGTCGGCGGCGTCGTCTCGGTTTTTGACCGGTTCCGTTTCCAGGACGGGGTACACGGCGGGGAATTGGTTGCCGCAGGCAAAGTGTAACAAAATGAAAAATGTCAGCAAAAATTGTTTCACGAAAATTGAAGTTTTGTTCGGCGCAAAGGTATGGCTACCAACAGGTTCCGCCTGGAACCGGCAGGCAACAAAGAGGCAACAAGGCCACTTTTACGGTCAATAAGCAGGCAACATTTGCCTTGATTTTACATGGAATAAACACTGGAAAAACATGGGTAGAAAATAAAGCGGCCGGCATGTTTACCAAACTTTGAAAGTTTAGTAAACGTAGGGAAGGACAGGCTATAACCCGAGCAGGAAATTCACCAGTTCCTCCCCGCTGCCGATGGGCAGTTTTTTGCGCAGGCGGTAGCGGGCCACCCGCACGCTGTCGGGCGTAATGCGCAGGATGGAGGCAATTTCCTTGGAGGAGAGGTTGAGGCGCAGCAGCACGCAGAGGCGCAACTCAGCAGGCGTAAGGGGTTCGGGAGCGAGGGCGGTGAGTTGTTGGGTAAACTCCGGATGGATTTCGTTGAAATAGCTGATGAACTCCTCCCACTCGCTTTCTTCGTGGAGGTTGGCGTCAATTTCCCGGGCCAGTTCCGTGATTTTGGCGCTGAAGTCCAACCCTTTGCGGCGGGCCATTTTTTTCAGGGTTTCGGAGAGGTCGAGCAGCATCTTGTTTTTTTGGGCAATGTGCAGGCTGTAGCGGGAGAGGGAAGCGGTTTTCAACTGGATTTCCTGTTGCAGGTTCTTTTCCTCGATGGCCTTTTTTTCCAGCTCGGCAGCCAGTGTGCGCTGTTCCAGTTCGTTGATGCGCCAGCGTTCCCTGCGTTTTTTCCAGGAGAAATAATAAACAATGGCGAGGATGGCCGCCACGAGCGCCAGGGCCAGGTAGAGCAGGCGTTGGTTGGCGGCGTTCAGGCGGTTTTGCTCTTCCAGCAATTGGATTTGCGCCTCTTTTTTCTGTGTGTCGTAGATGATTTGCAGCTTTTTCAACTGGCTGGCGGCCTGCTGTTCCTGCAGCAGTTCCTCGTACTCCTCGGCATTGAGCAGGTATTGGTGGGCCTTCTGGAAATCGCCCAGGGCGGCGTAGGCTTTCGACAGGTCCTTGTGGGCGCTTTCCAGGCGGTTGTAATCCTTGATTTTTTCCGCCAGTTCGAGCGCCTGCTGTGTGTAGCGGATGGCCTCGGGCAGATTGCCTTTTTTCCGGTAGATGTCGCCCAGGTTGTTGAGGATATTGGCCTTGTCGGGCGTATCTTTTTGCCGGTAAAACAGGTAGGCTTTCCAGAAAAAATCAAAGGCCAGGTCGTACTGCGCCAGGTCTTCGTAGATGCTGCCGATGTTCTCGTTCACGGCGGCGATGCCCGCACTGTCCCGGAGCGATTCGAACAGCGCCAGGCTCTCTTTCTGCAGTTGGAGCGCTTCAAGGTATTCCCCTTTTTTTTCAAAACAATGGCCGAGCAGGCTTTTTGAAACAGCCTGCCCGTGGGCCTGCCCCAGCCGCTGCGCATCGGCGAGTGCCTCCCAGAAATATTGGGCCGCCAGGTCGAAGTTGTTGAGCGCCAGGTGGACTTTGCCGATGTTGTTTTTGAGTAAAATCTGAAGCGTATCGTCCGGGCGGGATTTGAGCGCTGCGAGGGCTTGCGTGTACTGCTCCACCGCTTCGGTGAGCACGCCGGAAGCGTCAAAGTAAGCGCCGAGCTGGCGGTGTTTTTGGGCGATGAGCAGCGGGTCGGCTGCGGCTTGTGCGTCCTCGAGCTGGTCTTTGTACTGCAACAAAACAGCGTCCGTCGCTGCCTGTTGTCCGTGCAGTTGCAGAGCCGCCAGCAGCCAGAAAAGCCCCGGCAACATCCTTCCCGGTAAAATATTTGAAGCCAATCCCATGCAGCAATTTAAAAACAAGCGCCGCTTTCGAGCATTTTGACACAACAGGCAAAGCAGTTGGCGGCAGTTTTAAAAAGCAAGGTAAGTACCTTGGACCTGAATTGCTTTGGGTAGGAAACAAAATTAAAATGCAGTTAACATGGCAGTGGGTAGGCTTTTTGAAAAACCGTGGCCGCAGCGTTTTTTGTGAAAAACAACGAGGTGATACCACTCCACCCTGCAACGAGGTTGTTGGCGGGATACATAATTTTCATGACGGTCATAGACCATTTTTTTGACAAACCCCCAAACAGCCGCTGCCTCCAACTGTTTAAACAATTTTTCAAAAAGAAATAATGCACCAACTCGCCACCGCCATCCGCCACATGATTGCCATTTCCGAAGAAGAGATGCAGGCTTTTCTGGAAATGTGCCACCTGAAAACCTTCAAAAAACAGGAAGCGCTCAGCCGCCCAGGCCCCGTGCCGAACGAGATTTTTTTCATCGTCCGGGGCATCCTGCGGGTCATTATTTTGGACAACAACGGCACGGAACACACCATCCATTTTGCCATGGAAAACCAGTTCATCGCCGATTATTCCAGTTTTATGCTGAAAACACCTTCGATGTACACCTTGCAGGCTATCGAGGAAACGGAGGTGGTCGTCATGCCCCGCAGCGCCATCGAATGGGGCTATGCTAACCTCAGCCAGGGCGACCGTTTGGGCCGGCTTATTGCCGAGTACTACTTCATCTACCAGGACAACCGCCTCCGCAACCAGTATGCCCGTACGCCGAAGGAGCGCTACGATGCCATTGATGAGGTGTTTCCCAACATCCACAACCGTGCGCCGCAGCACATGATTGCTTCCTACCTCGGTATCACACCGGTGCATTTGAGCAGGTTGAAACGGGGGGCGCCTAAGCAATAAATCAGCAGGTCAGAAACAGGTTTTGAAACCAGGCAATCCGGCAAAATCCGTTTTGTACCCAGGGCAGAAACTGGCATAAGCTGAAAACTCAGGCTTCTAAGTTCAAATCCTATACCCGGCTCCCACCGTCATCAAGGCATTGGTAAACCCGATTTCCCCAAACAAACTCAACCGTTTGCTCACGAAATAGCGGCCACCGATGAAAGCGGTATAAACGCCTTTTGTCTGCCGTGGACTGAGGCCCTTGTGGTTGACCCAATGGTCGAAGTCGCCATTGTCAACGGAGAAGCTCTCCAGATAGACGCCGACTTGAATGCCGCCGTAGAGGTCGGCGTTTTTCAAAGAAGTGAAGTGGAAGGCTGGCCGCAACACGATAGCGTGCGTAGAGTTGGTCAGGCGCTGCTCCATGCCGTCGCTGATGACGTAAGGCTTGCTTTGGTGCGAGGCATAGGTGTAGGCCGCCCCCAGCGAAAAGCGTTTGCCCATCATGCGGGCAGCCCGGATGCTGATGGGGGGCGTGAGGGTGGTGGCCTTGTCCAGCAGCTTGGCCGTTGTTAAAAGCCCATAGCCCACTTGGAGGTCTATCTGTCCCTTGGCGAGGGTCCGGACGGGCTTGAGCGAGCAACGCTTTGCTTTTGGGGCGCATTGGGCATGGAGGCTCACGGAGGAAACGAGAAGCAGGGCGGTCAGGATGATTAGATTTTTCATGATAATTTAATCTTTTGATGTACGGCCTCACCCACAGCCGGGCATGGGGTTTCCCATTACCGAATCTGCTCGCACAGGTTGGCACAGTACAGGTTAAACGTTCTTTTTGTATTGGATTTTTTTAAAAAAATGCAGTTGCCGAATGGCGCAAAAACGGCTGTGGCATTGGATCTTGATTGGTTTTTTTTGGTTTGAATGATTGGCATTAAAGGTTACCTGAACCAATTACTTACAGTATGCAGAGGCGCTTCAAATCATTACATCGGGAATAGTTTTTTTTCAATTAAATTTAATCATATCGTGGAAGACTATGCCTATGCTGCGCATGTCCGGGCGATGATGCTTCCGGGCGGCGGGTTGTTTTCAATTGGCCTCCACCATTACAATATACTTGATGGCCAACCCTCTAAAGCCAATAAAACCGGCCAATTCCTACCTGCGCACCAAGCAGCGAAGCCTTCAAACTGAACCCTCCAAAAATTTTTTTCAAAAAAGTCAGCCCCGGTGTAACGTTCTCCCCGCCCCCTGCATATGGTTGTTGTATCCGTGCGGAAAACAATTCAACAACCAATTTTTCTAACTAATCAAAAAAATGTCATGAATTTTCTAACTAAAAAAATTGCCCTTTTCCTTTTCGCTATCCTGTTTCTCACTGCCTGTAACAAGGATAACATTGATGAAGTCATTCCGGGCGACCCCGGCTACCAGCCGGACACGGTGGTGGTGAATTCCCTTATATTTGCAATGGTTGGCAACCCCTCCGGGGGCCTCGACCTCGGTTGTATTACCATCAATTTCCCATTCAGTTTGCTGACCGAATCGGGTGCAACCGTGGAAATCAACACCGAAGCCGAATTCGAGGCAGCCACCGACAGCACGGCTGCCGACCCGGTGGTTGACATCGTCTTCCCACTGTCCATTACGGACAGCGACGGAAATACGGGCCAGGTCAACGACGAAACTGAACTGGGGGTGGCGTTCGCCTCCTGCATCCCTACGACCGGCTGGGTGGATACCACCAGTGTCAATGGCACATATCCGATACCCGCATTCTTGTTTGAGGACCTCTGCTTTGACCTGGTTTACCCCGTTGACGTAGAAGACGCAGACGAAAACACCTATACTGCGAACAATGAAGCGGCACTCATTGACCTGCTTGCCACCACGTCCAATCTGACCTTTGTCCTACCGATAACTGTTTTGGACGAACAGGGCAATGAAACCGTTATCGAAAGCGCCGCCGGATTTTTTGACCTGTACTACGCTTGCGACGGTGTCATACCTCCAGGGACTCAAGGTGGAATTCCGATTGACCTGAGCGACCTAGATAGTGCCAACTGTGATTTTGAGTCGCTGGCCATCCAATATCCGTATGACGTGGTGACTGATGATGGCGACTTGATTACGGTAGCAGATGCAAACCAGGAAGCAGCGCTCATCCTGAGCGGAGTACACTACACCGTGCAATATCCTTTTAGCCTGGTTGATGCGGACGGAGAGGTCGTTACCATTAATGATGACCTGGAATTCATTCAGTTAATTCTCCCTTGTCTTGTTACGATTGAAGAGCCAGACCCATGTTCTACCCCCGCCCACGTCCTGCTGTACTTCAACCAGGGGCAGGCTCCGTTCCAGTGTGGCTACCTCATCAATTTCCCCACGCAGGTGGAGGCCGAAGGCACGGTGTACGACCTCAATGACATGTTTGAGTACTACAATGTCTATGGCCCATATTCCAACCAGATAGATAAAATCAACATCATTTACCCGGTGAGCGTGACCGACAAAGACGGCAACATATTGACCTTCAACAACGACAACGACGTATGCCAATTCATTGATGGCTGCTGATATGAAAACCGTTTTTTCTGAGAAACCCAAGCCCGAAAACCCTATCTGGGTTTTCGGGTTTCTTCAAAAAAAAAAGCCGCTCGTGGTTGATTCCTCTATCATAGAATTGGTAAAAAAACGGGAAAAAGGCGCTTTCAAAACGATGTACCAAAGCTGTATCGGCTATGTTTATTCGGTAGTGCGGCGGTACGTTGGCAATGAGAGCGACCACCCCGACGTCATCCAGGAAATATTTGCGAGGGCGTTTTTGAGCATCCACACTTTTGACCAATCGAAAGGCGAGTTCAAGTTCTGGCTGCGGCGGCTGGTGATAAACCAATGCCTGCAGCACTATCGGAAGAAAAAGTCTTCTGCGCTCATTGTCCCGCTCGATGTAGTCAAAGAAACCGAATCGGACGACGCTTTGCCGCTGCACGAACTGAGCAGGGAAGAAATCGAAGGCTACCTCGAAATGATGCCGGAAGCGTACCGCCAGATTTTCATGCTCCATGTCATCGACGAATATTCGCACAAGGAAGTGAGCGATTTGTTGGATATCAGCATCGAAAATTCCCGCACCCAAGTGTCGAGGGCGAAAAGCTGGCTGAGAAAAAAACTATTCGATAACGGCAGTCAAAAATTATTGGCAAATGGATTCTAATAAAGACAAATCAAAAATGCACATGCCGGACGGTCAACCTCCATTGCCGCCAGAATTAGACTGGGAGCGCATGGAGGCAGGTATTTTGAAAAAAATGGATGACCTGGAATCGGGGAAAGCACCCCGCCGTCCCGGAAATTTCAGGAAAATAGCCGCTGCCGTTGTCCTGTTGGCTATCCTGATTTTATTGGTAAAATATTGCACCCAGACGAAGGTTGGGTTTGCTCTTGAAAATGCGGTTGCTACGCAAAAACAGCCTGCCGAAGCGCCAGCCGGGCCGGAGATGCAGCATCCTCCAATCATTGCCGAAACGCCGTCTTCCGGATCCGATGGAAATCCGGCGACACCTCCCACTGCCCGGGACACCGGGCGTGGAGCTGGCAAAAACGGTCCTTCTTCCATCAGCCCAAGCCCTGAGACGGCGGATAAATCCACCAGAGATGCAAACGCTACAAACGGCACAAATCCCCCAAACCGCCATGCTGGTTCTTCCGAAGCGAAGGTCGGGCAACCCAAACAGGCATTGACCACGGGCGCTGAAAATACGGATGCTGAAAACGCAGGTTTGGCGCCAAAGGGCACTATTTCCACTTCTGTGGAACAGGCGAAGCCTCCTTTCGAGGCCCCGGTCGAAAGCCAATCACCAGTGTCGGCTGAGGCGCTGCCGTTCAGGACGTTTTTTGTGGAAGGCGAAAAAGCGAGACCCGGGCTCCTTGAAATTCCGGTTGCGGAACCGGAAAAATCCCCAACCCGCAAAGGCAAAGGCCGGATATTCCTGCTGGGAGGTGCCACGGCATGGGGCATGGGGTATGGCAGCAACAAGCCTGAACGCCATGATTTTGAAAAAACGACCGTTTCGTTCCACACCGGCTTAAGCTACGTTCATACCCTCAAAAACAACTTTACCCTGGCCATCGGTATGCAGGTGCAGCAGATGGAAAGCCGTTTTGAGTTGAGCCAGGATTTGAACGATTACAAAGTCACGCTGATGGATACCGTTTTGGAAGTGCGGGTCAACACGCTGACCGGAGAAGCGCAGGAGGTGCGGGGAGACGTCGAGCTTAACGTTCCTGCCAGGCGGGTGGTATGCCATCACAACAGCGTACGGCTGTACCAAATACCTTTCGCAGTTGGCAAGACGTGGGCTTCCAAAAAATGGCAGGCGGACGTGATGTTGGGCGGCGCAATTACTGTTTTTTCAAAAAACAACGGGCGTACCCTGTACGAAGGCGAACTATTGGATTACGACGGCACAAGCACCAGCTTCCTGTCCACCCAGGGCAAACTGCACGCCCTGCTCGCAGGCCGGCTGACCTTTTCAATAACCAAAAACATGGGTATAACGACTGGCATCCAGTTTCAGAAAAGCCTCTCCAACTGGAGCCGGGAGCAGAACATCCGGATGCGGCCAAACCTATTGAATTTGGAGTTAGGTTTGAGATATTCGCTGTGAAATGGTGGGTGGAGCAGTAGTTTGCTAAACCAAGAAAAGTGGCTTAATTTGCACCTGTCCCCAATGTTGGACAGTTTTTCATCAAGTAGTTTGTCCAGTTCTTTGCCCGTGGCTTCTTTTGCTATCAAGCCGAGAAGAAGATAATTTGAGTTGGAATATTGATAGTCGGTACCTGGTTCAAATCTCAAATCCTTGTTCATCACCGTTTCCGCAATGCTGTAGGGATGCACCTGTACCTATACATTGGGAAACCGTAAAAGAGGCATGGATGCGCCGGCTAGGTGGCACGACAGTAGCGGCCGGTTATGATACTGGTCTGTGAAGGGCAGAACATGGAACAGTCTTCAATCTGCCCGGCTCTTTCACCGGAGCGGAAGCCGAAAAGCTGATACCAGTGCGACGAACTGGCACGGGGAAGACAGGACAAAACTTTTCACATGGAAAAGCGGAAAGACAATTTGATTCGCTAGGTTCAAGTACGGCCACAAGACCAGGCCCCTGCAAAGTAGAAAAGTGAAGTTGTTCCATGAACCACCGTTTACGTGGCCCGTATCCCGAAAGCATTCGGCAGTGGTGTGAGAGGGCAGGAGTGGCCAATCCATATTATCATTGTTCACCTTTCCCTACTCGATTGTAGGAAGTCTGATTTCATTCCTTTAATTTAACGGTTCTTCCTAGATTACCTACCTGACTGGACGTCTATGTTTGTCCTTTTTTATTGTCTTTTGGGCTTGTATATGTAAGATCAAATGCGGGCTATTACACTTCTCAGTAAGAATTAACATTTTTTGCATCACTCAACCATGCCTTTAACCTGGAGGCAGTGGCTTTACTAACAACAATTTTGTCCTTTTCCTGGGGCTGTAGGTTGACGACCAATCTGCCGTTAAAGTAAGTTTGAAGGGACTTGATAGCAGACCGCCGGATCAAATATTGCCGATTGGCCCGGAAAAACAATTCCGGATCTAAGTCGTTCTCCAAATCCTCCAACTTCTCAGTAAAGCCGTAAGTCTGATTATCATTGGTCGTACCTCTTACAATCCCATCCTGGATGAAAAAGAAAGCAAAGTCAATGGACGGAATAGGGATGAATGTATCCTTCTTTTGAACCAGAAATGAATTTCGAAATGTCTTTTTCGGACTATTTACCAGGTTCATCAGCGCTTCTATTTGTTGAGTAGAAACAAGCGTTTTCCGGTGTTTGTCTTTAAATTTGTGTATAGCATTTTTTAGTTCTGCTTCCCGTATCGGTTTCAACAAATAATCGATGCTGTTTAATTTAAAAGCCTGTATGGCATATTGGTCATACGCAGTTGTAAAAATAATAGGGGCTATCGGTTCCACTTCCTTTATGATCTCGAAAGAGTTTCCATCTGCCAGATGGATATCCATAAAAACAAGATCGTACGCTCTGTTCTCTTTAAAAAAAGCAATAGCATCCGATACGGTTTCGATCGATTCCATAATTTGGATACCAGGTGCTACAGACTGTAGTAAGAACCTCAGGTTATCTGCCGCTGATTGCTCGTCTTCAATGATTATAGCTTTCATTTTTCAGTATGGGTAATTTTACGGTAAAATAGTTTTCGTCCTGATTTATTTGAATGTCTCTCTTTTTTAAAAGTTTAAATCGGACGGACAAATTGAGTAAGCCTAATCCTGTGCCTTCGGTTGCATCTCTTCTTTTATGAATCTGATTTCGAATGATTAGGTATTCTCCATTCGGATAGATATCTAATAAGAGTGGTTGATTGGTTGAAACGACATTATGTTTAATGGCATTTTCTGCCAATAGTTGTAACGAAAAAGAAGGAATTAACTCCTTTTTCCAATTTTCGGGAATTTGAACATCGACCTTGAATTTTTCACCAAACCGTTCTTTCTGTAGAAAAATGTAGCTTTCCAGGTATTCCAATTCATGTTGAATCGAAATGAAGTCATCTTCGCTTCTTAGCAAAGTAGCCCGTAAAAGCCAGGATAATTGATCCACAAACGGTAAAGCACGATCGGATTCATTGCGAATCAATACCGTAAGCGAATTTAAAGCATTAAACAAAAAGTGGGGGTTGATCTGGGAACGTAAAGCTTCTAACTGATGCTGTAGGGCACTTTGTTTTGCCTGTTCCTTTTCCAGGATGATTTGTTGTTGTTGAAAACTTAGTTTGATAAAACTCGCTAATAACAATAATATTGGATGTACAATTAGAAAATTAGTGAATGTTACTATAAAAATCTGTCCTTTTTCTAAAGAATTGGTTAAAAGATATGCCATTAATCTCGTGGTTACAATTACCGTCAAAACGAAAAGTCCCAAATTAATGGTAAAACTAACAAAGCGAGATACTTCCCATTTATCTTTCCAGATGATATTAAAACTCAACAATAAGTAAGCATAGATAAAAAAGATAATCACCCTTAAGACGATTGCTTCTATTGTGAATCCAAAGAGTTCCGTAAATTTATCTTGGGCTGCTAATACCAAAAGTACACGCTGAAAGTTCATCAAAATAGTAACTGCCAGTGCCCCTAAGATGATTATTTGAGTTTTATTTTTTTCCATATCTATTGATTACAGGCATACAAAATTAAGAAAAGCTTCGAAGCATAACTGGTGAAATCAAGGTGAATTGACCTGGGACGGATGTAAAACTTCTTTTTCGGGATGTGAAGTCCTTTCTTA
The DNA here is from genome assembly GCA_020636005.1 of Lewinellaceae bacterium. GTDB lineage: Bacteria > Bacteroidota > Bacteroidia > Chitinophagales > Saprospiraceae > UBA6168. The sequence goes on along the minus strand of JACJYR010000003.1, from coordinate 229,083 downwards.
CCCAATACCTTCCCGGATTTCTATTCCAATTGCCCTCCAATCACTTTACCTGCCTCTAAAGAGACTTCACCTTGCCCACAGGACGCTTCACTCCAATTCCCATAATGGCATACGGATCATCCCTATAGTTTTGAGCCTGTAAAACATTCATCAATAGAATTAAAAAAACCTTTAAAATGAAATCAAAACTCCTTTTTCTTTTTCTTGTATTTACGCAGATTGTCTCTGCCCAGAATTTTACCGAAGTGATGGGCACGCCATTCGCCGGCGTTGCCCAGAGCTCGATCGCCTTTGCCGATGTGGACGGCGACAACGACCTGGATGTGCTCATCACGGGCTTAAACCTAGATGCTGGCTCGCCAGGCGATCGCATCTCGAAACTGTACACCAATGACGGGTCGGGCAACTTTACCGAAGTGTTGGGTACGCCATTTATCGGCGTTGAAGAAGGCTCCATCGCCTTTGCCGATGTAGACGGCGACAACGATCAGGATGTGCTCATCACAGGCAGGAGCGACGTGGGGTTCATCTCAAGACTCTACACTAATGACGGGTCGGGCAACTTTACCGAAGTGATTGGGACACCTTTTCAGGGTGTCAACGAGAGCTCGATTGCCTTTGCCGATGTGGATGGCGACAACGATCAGGATGTGCTCATCACGGGAATCCAAGTTTCCAGCCCTGTTTATATCACTACAGCGAGGCTGTACATCAATGACGGATCGGGCAGTTTTACTGAAATGATGAATACGCCTTTTACTGGCGTACGTGATGCCTCAATTGCCTTTGCCGATGTAGATGGCGACAACGACCAGGATGTGCTCATCACGGGCTCAGCCGATGGTACCGGCGAAAGCTCGAAACTGTATAGCAATGACGGTTCGGGTGGGTATACCGAAGTGATGGGTACTCCCTTCGATGCCGTCGCGTATGGCGCGCTTGCCTTTGCCGATGTGGATGGCGACAACGACCTGGATGTGCTCATCACGGGGACTGACGGATCAGAAGGCGTTTCAAAACTGTATAGCAATGACGGGTCGGGCAATTTCGCCGAAGTGGTGGGTACCCCTTTCCCAGGGCTTATGGGCAGCGCGCTTGCCTTTGCCGATGTAGACGGCGACAACGACCTGGATGTGCTCATGACAGGAGGGACGGGTATCTTTTCCTTTCAGTACACGGGACTGTACACCAATGATGGCTCGGGCAATTTTACCGAAGTGACGGGCACGCCTTTTACAGACCTTGTGAATGGATCGGTTGCTTTTGCCGATGTGGACGGCGACAATGACCAGGATGTGCTCATCGCGGGGCAGGATCCGGTGAATTATCTTGCGAAACTGTACCTCAATGACAGGGTACTTTCTTCATCAGATGATTTATTAGTAGATGCCAGCCTAAATCTCACTCCCTTCCCCAACCCCGCAGCGTCTGGTAATTTGCAGGTCCGTTTCAAATCAACGGAGCGCAACACTGTAATTGTTCGAGTGTATGACTTTACCGGACGTCTGGTCAGTCAGCAAGAAGAATTTGCCGTAATCGGAGAACAAACCCTTCTGGTTGATATCGCTTCTTTGCCCTCAGGAAGTTACTTCATCCAACTGGAGAACGGCAAAAAGTTAGGTGTTGCTAAGTTTTCTGTTCAATAAGAAGGCAGCAGGTCGCTTCATCTGACTTTTAGTAGGCTTTAATTTAGGCCAGGTCGATCCACGCTAATTTTTCCAAGCATTATTGATCATTCTTACAATTTATCGCCTGTAAGACAGGCTATTCTATAACCATCAACAAAAAAATTGTACCATGAAAAGGTTATTCTTTTTTTCTCTAATCATCAGTTTTTCCCTGTTCTCAACGAGTTGCAACCAGGACGATGATGTCGTACCGGCTACCATCACTGCTGATTTTACGGCGAACCAGTTCGTGCTAGAGGAAGGCGGTAACATTGATTTTACAGACCTTTCAACGGGTAATCCGACTTCCTGGAGCTGGACCTTCGAAGGAGGGGAACCGGCCAGTTCTACGGAACAAAACCCTACGGTGAGCTACTCGATCGCAGGTACATATGAGGTGCGTTTGACGGTCTCCAATGGAGACGCAGAAGACACGGAAACCAAAGCGGGCTATATTACCGTAATTGAAAACTCAACTCCATTTCAAGAACTCTATGACCAGGGGATCGACAAATACCTCGGCGTTTTTACCCCGGCTTCTTCAAATGTGGTGATGCCAGGCGTTACCGAACACACTTTTACTGGGATTGATGGGCCAATCTGCTTTACCGGCAACCAATTCTCCATGTTTACAAGAAATGGAAGCAGCAATAACCTCTTAATTTTTCTCCAAGGCGGTGGTTTTTGCAGCCCTATTGCTTGTGAAGCGGTAGAAGAAGGAATTCCACTCGTTCCTTTTGGAATATTAAACCCTGCTGACCCACAAAATCCTACTGCAAATTATAGTGTAGGCTATGTGCCTTACTGCGACGGCTCCGGGATGATGGGCGATAATGAAGTAGATAGTGATGGCGATGGCGTGAATGACAGATTTTTTAGAGGGATTCAAAATTTATCCGCTTCACTCGATGTGATTGCTCAAACCTATCCTGCTCCCGATAAGATCGTGCTCGCAGGGAATAGTGCGGGCGGTTTTGCAGTACATGCCGCATTGCCGTTGGTCCGGAAACTCTATCCGGATGTTCGGATTGAAGTGATCAATGACTCTGGCGTGGGTATTCTCGGCCCCGGAGGAATGCAAACGCTTATTAATTACTGGAATGCCGGCGCATTTTTCCCATCGAGCTGCACCGATTGTATCGGAACAGACGGCAACCTGACCGATTACCACAAATATCAACTGGCCCAAGATCCTAATGTACGTATGGCATACATCAGCTCCAAGCAAGATGCCACCTTTGCAGCCTTGATTCCAGGTGGTGGAGCAGCGTTTGAAGCCCAACTGATCGAGGCGGCAGATGAACTCAATGCAGCCTTCCCTAATCGTTTTAACAGCTTGATTGCAATCGGTGATGACCACACCTTTCTCATCAGAGATTTTACTTTTCAGGTGAGCAACACCAGCGTACGATCCTGGGTGAATGAGATGATCAGTGAAGGTGGCACTTGGAATTCAGTCATCGATTAATACCTGCGGTAGCATCAATATCGATAGTGCCAAATTGGTAAGGTGGTTATGCCACGTGCGGCGTAACCACCAACTCAAAATAAAAATCAAAAATCATGCACAGAATATTCTTTTTGTTTCTAATGTTACTCCCCTTTTTTACAAGGGCTCAACAAACCATCAACTATAGCATTTTAGTTGATTCAGTACAGCGTGAATTCATTCTTTATGTTCCAGATTCATATAACGAAAACACCAGTGTACCTCTTGTCTTTAGTTTTCATGGCTTGGGGGGTAATGCTCAGGCGCAAATGGAAGACCATGATTTTCGTCCCGTGGCTGATACAGCAGGATATATTGTAGCATATCCTTTAGGTGAACCAATTATCGGTCCTGCTCGTGGTTGGAATTTCGGCAATGACTTGCTGCCTGATGATGTGCTGTTTACTTCTGAAATGATAGATACCTTAGCCGCAGATTTTAACATCAACCTTGATCGGGTTTATGCTTGTGGAATGTCTTATGGTGGTTTCTTCAGTGTTTTTTTAGCAGGACAGCTTAGCAATAGAATTGCGGCTATAGCCTCAGTTGCAGGAACGATTTTAAATAATGTTCCGGATAGTTTGATTTCGCCTACCAGACCAATCGCATTTCTGGAGATACATGGAACTAATGATTTCAACGTTGCCTACAACGGCAATCAACTTTCAAAATCCGTTCAATATGTTCTTGACTTATTCGTTGATCACAACAATTGTGATACAATCCCGTCAATCACATCCTTACCAGATATCAATCCCAATGATGGCAGTACTGTTGAGCATTATATTTATGCAAATGGAGATGATGGAACAACGGTTGAGCACTTAAAGGTAGATGGTGGTGGCCATACATGGCCAGATGAGAATACCAATGCTCAAGGGGTAAACAGGGACATTAATGGCTGTGTAGAAATTTGGAGGTTTTTCTCAAGGTATGATATTAATGGATTCATTGGTTCTCCTTCGAGCATAGGAGTTATAAATGGGTTCTCGACAATAGCTGTTTATCCCAACCCTGCTCAAGAATACATTACCATTGAAATGAAAAACCCTGGGGAAGATTTAAGAGTATACAACTACCTAGGTCAAGAATTTAATCTTCCTACCAGTTTTTTTGATGAAAAAATTCAGATTGATATAACAAGTATTCCTACTGGTATTTACGTAATTTCTTCAGCCCATGATGGAGGAATGTTCAAATCTACCACCTTCATTAAGCAATAAAAATGAATTGCCTTTTCACTGTTGATAATCAAATTATTAATAAAAAATGGAAAATAAAATAATCACCATCATTATATTCCTGCTGACCTTTGTCGTCGGTTGCTCCGACGACGAAGAGCTGATGCCCACAAATACAGCGCCTATCATTACCGATCAATCTTTTTCCATAGCAGAAGATGCCCCTATAGGCACTTCCCTCGGAACCGTAGTGGCTTTAGATTTGGATAGCGATCCAATGACCTTTAGCATCACCAATGGCAATACGGATGAATCCTTCCAGATTGACAGTCTATCGGGCGAACTGACCCTTTACGGAATGCTTGATTTTGGCATGACCAGTTCATACACCCTTTCCGTTCAGGTAAGTGATGAGGAAGGGATAGCAAATGCCAATATTATCGTAAATGTCCTGCCGGCAGAAACAACGGTCAGTTGTCCTGGTTTCCCCGGCAATTCATTTTTTGATGGGCAACTGGCAGATGCGGATTACTGGTCCGATCAACCCGAAATTCTATCCGCAGGTTTAGGTTTTGCTGATATTGTAGGCATAGAAGTAGATGAGATCACAGAAGCTTTGGTTGAAAGTATCGGTGGTGCCTGGGCATCAAATATCAGTTGTGAAGACACTGATAACCGAACATTCACGAATACAAGGGCCAATTTGGAGTCCGTATTTTGTGTGCAAAACCCTTATAACGATGTATTTAAAGAAGGAGCCATCGGGCTCGATGCTTTGCCCATGGTGTTGAGTTGGCCCTGTAAAACGAGTACGATTGACCTGAGCGACTTCAAAATTACCGTGAGTAACGGGGAAGAAATAACCCCTTCTGCAGTCGGCTGTTTCCCAAACGTGGAGATCAATGAGCGAAATACCATCGTACTCGTTGGAGAGTTTGCCAACAAAAGGCCAAGTAGCGACCCAGGATCCAGATATGTCACCAAAGTTGAAATTGTAGGGGAGCTGATACTCATTGGCCCTGATGGTCAGGAGTTTAATGCGCAGGGATTATTTAAAGAAACCTTCTCAAGTCCTTATGATGCCAATAATGGTCCTGTTTTAGTCGGTGCAAAAATAAACTATTGTGATCCTGATATAGCTGATGGGCCGTCCATTCAACTTCCAATACAGCGGCCAGGCAATGATGAATATGCACTCTACGGAGACATCCTGGCACAAGCACAAGCCAACGGGGAGGTATCCTGTAGAATACGGGTACTCACCTCAGGAGGTTTTTCGCCAGATGGTGTTCGGGGCGTATTGCCAACCGATTATGAAAAATTCTTCAGAATCCATGCACTTGGTGCAAATGGCGCTACGGTCATGCTGGAACAAACGAATGTTAATTATGCCGTACAAGGTGGCACTTTGAAAGTAATTGGTCTGTCTGATCTAGGTGGAAAAGAGGGAGAAAATGGGATCCTGTATGATGATTGTTATGATGAAGATGGTGACAACTACATTGACATTATTTTAGTTGGTGACGATGCCGCCATGAGAAACATTACTCATGTAGAAATTCCCAGTCTCGCTGGTGGTTATTCCGCATTCTATAATCCCGGGGGCCCAGGCCCAACTCCTTATCCAAATGTTCGTTATACCGCCCCGGGGCCGCCTGATTTAGAACCTGTCAGAATGGCATTGGATAACCCTATGAGGGTTTCCAATTAACGAAATACTATAGCAGTTTGCCGGACATCGGAAAGGTGTACGGCAAACAGTTTTCCAGCAATGCCAGCAAGCGCTTTCTCTTTTTTGCTTTGGTCTTGGGTAATAGCAAACAACAGGTTTTATTCGTGCTTCGTCACGATGGGCTTGCTGTAACCTTAAATTTAGGGTTGGTTGGCCTCAAGGAAAGTGGCGTATGCCCGGCAGGGCGGGCATCCTGTCCGGACGGGGGGCGAAATGGTTGGATGGCCATTGGGTAAGGGTTCTATCGGTTAATTTGCTGATGGGCAGTATTTCGTCAGAGGGGGGCAGACCAGTTGATACTTGTCATTTTTTTGAAATTGAGGCCTATTTTGTCTTCTCTGCGAATTCTCAACCTTTTTTTCCACAGCCTGAAAAATCCTGCCGAAAATATTGGATTTGCCCTTTGCCGAATGAACAAAACCTGAAGCAGCGAGGTACAGCCACAAGGATATTCCTTCCGCCCCGGCCTTGGAACAACCGGCCCAAAGTGCAGGGCAGCATAACAGGCCCCGATTCAGGGTGCGGGAGCAAATATTTGGAATATACCTACCTGGGTTTTAATTTTCCGCAAAAAAATATCCAATGCCACCACTCATCAGCCCGTCCGATCTCCACCAATTGCGGCCGCAAAAAACTTCGTCCTGATAGACGCCCGCTACGGCCTACAGGCCAGACAGGCTTACGCCGACCAGCACCTCGACGGGGCCCTGTTTGTTGACCTCGATGCCGACCTCTCCCAGCGGGGAACCAGCGCGGCCGAAGGCGGGAGGCACCCCTGCCGCCCCTGGACAAGTTCCTGCAAGTGCTGGGCCGCGTCGGCATTTCACATGAAAGCCATGTGGTGGCCTACGACGACAAGTACGGGGCATTGGCAGCCGCCCGCTTTTGGTGGATGCTGCGGGCCGTGGGCCACCGGCAGGTGCAGGTACTCGACGGCGGCATGCAGGCTGCCCTGGCAGCGGGTTTCCCCGCCAACGATGCCAACGTGGAAATGCCCGTCCCCTCCGCCTGTGCGGACGAAGTTGTGGTGACATGAAGATGATGCTGTCTCATAAGTCGATCTTGGAATTCGGAAACCAAACGGTTCACACTATTGCACAAAGAATATTAATCGGAGACATTGTGGTTTTGTGTGAAACAATGTTTGGTGAAATTTTTCCAAAGTTGATTTATGGTAAAACCCCATTAAAAAACGAAACCTATCGTGGCCTTTTATTAATCCAAAAATAACCTTGTCTTTAAGCTTACCTGTTTTCCTTTCCCCTACTTTGGCGGCCTGAAATACAAATGGCCAATGTACAAATCGACCCTCTTTTTCCTGTTACTCCTTATTTATTGCCAGGCTATTTTTTCCCAAAAAACCATCACCACCCTGCAAGTGCCAGGCAGGCAGGAGTTTTGTAAAATTGACCCTGCCGGATATTCCATCCTTCCCAGTGGCCGCTACGTCACCCCTGAGGGGGAGGCAGTGCCCATCACCAGTGCAGCTTATGGCCTGGCCGTCAGCCCGAACGGTCAAAAAGCGCTCATCCTGCACAGTGGCGTGGTGTCCCTGATAGATCTGCGTTACCCGGATCGAGTGGTGCGCATGCCCAGCTACGATGGCAACATTCCAGCTATCATGGATGGCTCTTCATTCCTCGGCGCAGCTTTTTCAAAAGATGGCCGGACGGCGTGGCTAAGTGGCGGCGGCAACGGCACCGTTGTGGTGTTCGACGTGGAAAACATGCGGAAGTCTGCCGTCATTTTTCTGGATGGCGAGTTTGAAGGAAAAAAATACGAAGACAGCTTTACCTCCGATCTGGCCCTGGATGAAAAACGAAACCACCTGCTGGTGCTCGACCGGGGCAACAACCGATTGGTGATAATTGACCTGGCCACGCAGCAAATCGTGGCGGGTATCCCCGTCGGGCGCATCCCCTTTGGCGTGACTGTCAGCCCAGATGTTTCGACAGCGTTTGTGGCAAACGTCGGCCTGTTCGAGTACCCGTTGGTACCTGGGGTGACACCGGAAAATGCAGCCAGGATGGGGCTTGAAGTACCTGCCTACGGCTATCCTTCCAAAGAAGCGGAAGAGGGGGTTGTTTATGAAGATGGAAGAAAAATCCCTGGCCTCGGCAGCCCGCTCGACGAAAAGGCCATGAGCGTCTGGACCATTGACTTGGATAAAAACGCAGTGACCGGGAAGTACAAAACCGGCTACCAAATAGGCGATATGTTTGAAAATGAAACGGAGGAAGAGGAAGGTGAAATTGTGGGTGGTGCGCACCCGAATTCGGTAGTCGTGGGAAATCGCTTTGCCTATATTTCCAATTCCCAGAACGATCTCATTTCGATATTGGATTTTAAAATGGGAAAAATCACCGCTGAGATTCCGCTACCGTTTCACCCAAAACTTGATCAATACAGGGGTTTAATGCCTTTCGGCCTCACGCTGTCACCCGACGAAAAAACGCTCTATGTTGCATGCCTCAGCCTGAATGCTGTGGCTGTGGTGGACGTGGAAAACAGAAATGTAAAAGGCTACATCCCCACAGGCTGGATGCCCACGAGAGCCGAGCTTTCGCCGGACGGCTCAAAGCTTTACATCGTCAGTGCCAGGGGCTATGGCGCCGGGCCAAACGGTGGCGAAGGCTTCACTGCCCCGCCACAGGGTACCTACATCGGCGACATACAGCTGGGCACCTTCCAAATCGTGGATGTGCCGGACGAAGGGAAACTGGCCGAATACACCCAGCAGGTTTTGAAAAACACCTTTCAGGAAGTCAAGCTAAAAGACGATGGCAAAAACCCCTTGCCGCCGCTGCCCGGCCTGCGTAAAAGCCCCATCCGGCACATCGTTTATGTGACCAAGGAAAACCGCACCTACGACGAGGTATTTGGCCAACTAAAACAAGGAAACGGAGATGCAGCATTGGCCCGCTTTGGCGTTGGCGTAGAAGTAGCTGCGGTGAATGACGGGGCGCCCGCCCAATCCGGCGTCAACGTGATGCCCAACCACCTGAAAATAGCACAGCAGTGGGCCTTCAGCGATAATTTTTATTGCGATAGCGACGCCAGCATCCACGGCCACAAGTGGATGGTCGGCACCATCCCGAACGAATATGTGGAGGCCAATTCGCAGGTGAACGCTGAGTTCAAACCATTCAGCACAGCACCCGGCCGCCGCTTTCCCCGCACCACCGGGGCGACCGACCCCGAGGACTACAACGAACGGGGCGGCATCTGGGAAAACCTGGCCCGGAAGGAGATTACCTACTACAATTTTGGCGAGGCGAACGAATACACCAACCCTTCGGAGGAAAAGTTCGACACCTTGTTCGGGGCAAGGCACTCTGCCGTTTTCCCCATGCCGAAACCCTTGTTCGACCGCACCAGCTTCACCTACCCCGGCTACAATACCAATGTGCCCGACCAGTTCCGCATGGACAAGTTCGAGGAGGAGTTTACCCAAAAATGGCTGACGGGAAAAACAAAAATGCCCCAGTTGCTCACCATCATCATCCCCAACGACCACGGCGCCGGGCCACGCCCCGACGAGGGCTACCCCTACCTGCATAGCTATATGGCCGACAACGACCTGGCGCTGGGCCGCCTCCTGCATTTCCTCAGCCGCACGCCCTACTGGAAAAATATGCTGGTCATCGTCACCGAAGACGACCCACAGGGCGGTGTTGACCACCTCGACGCCCACCGCTCTGTGCTGATGCTGGCCGGGCCTTATGTGAAAAAAGGCTACGTCTCTCACACCCACGCCAACTTTGGCAGTTTGATAAAAATGATTTATACCCTGCTGGATGCGCCGTTTGTCAACCAATACGACCTGACAGCTTCCCTGCTCCAGGATTTTTTCACCGACAAACCCGACTTCACGCCCTACGACCTGGAGCCTTCCGACACCCGCATTTTCGACCCGCAAAAAGCGATGGATGTCTATCACAAAACTTTTGATTGGGAGAAAATAAAGCAAGGCCCGAAAATGGACGACGAAGCAGAGCAGCGCCGTGAATTTTACAAACAACAAAAAGGGAATTAACATGCAACGGCTTTACGGCGCATTATTTTTTTGGGCAATTCTTGTCCAAATATCATGGACACAAAACACCGACAGCCTTCAATTGCCAAAGGTGGAACAGTTGCCCATCATCGTCATTTCCAACCAACGGGCCGAGAGCGACCTGACCAGCACTCCTGCCGCAATCTCCAAGGTGTGGCCTTACCTGGAACGACGCTCCACGCCCGAAATGCTGGCCGCCACGCCTGGTGTTTTTGTCCAAAAAACCAACCACGGCGGCGGTTCTCCCTTCCTGCGGGGGCTGACGGGCAACCAGACCCTCCTCCTTATCGACGGCATCCGCCTGAGCAATGCCACCTTCCGCTACGGCCCCAACCAGTACCTCAATACCATTGACCCGTTCAGCATCGGGAACATGGAGGTCTGGAAAGGTGGCGGCAGTGTCGGCTACGGCTCCGATGCCATGGGCGGCACCATCAACGTGCTGACTAAACAGCCCTATTTTTCTTCGGAACAAGGCAGGCTTTTGGCTGGCGGCGTGAAAACCCTTTGGCGCAGCCAGGACATGGAAAAAACGGCCCGTGCCGAGGGGCGCATTTCTGGGAAAAAAATGGGGCTGGTGGGCGGCATGACTTACCGGCAGTTTGGCGACCTGGTAGGCGGCGATACCACCGGCAAGCAGTCCCCGTCTGGCTACAATGAATTGGCTTTTGACCTAAAAGGAAAATTCCGCATTGCGGAAAATAGTGTACTGACCTTGGCCCATCAGTTTTTTCGGCAAAACGACGTGCCGGTTTACCATAAAATCCAGTTGGAAGGTTATGAAAAAAACCACATGGCGCTGCAACGGCGGCAACTGAGCTATGCCCGCCTGGAGGCAAAACCAGCCGCTGATTTTTTTGAAAAAATTACGGCCACCGTTTCACTCCACCAAACAGCGGAGCATCGGGACATCCAGAAAAACGGCAGCGCCATCCTGCGCCGGGAGGAGGACGATGTGAACAGCCTCGGCGCATCCGTGCAGGCCGAATCCAAATTCTCGGAAGCCTGGCACGCCACTTTTGGCCTTGAAAGCTACCACGACCGGGTTGGCAGCGCCCGCACCGACTCGGATGCAAGCACCAACACCAGCATGGAAAAACGGGGTCTCTACCCCGACGGCGCAACCTTCACCAGCGCCGCCTTTTTTTGGCTGAACCAATGGGAGGCGGGCAAATGGGGTTGGTCCGGTGGGCTGCGCTACAATTATTTTTCCATCCGCGTGGAGGACGAAACCCTCGGAAAGGTACACCTCACGCCCGGTGCTTTTGTGTGGAACGCCGCCTTGCTGCGGCACCTGGGCAAAAAGGACAAGCTGTTTTTCGATTTCAACACGGGCTTCCGGGCGCCCAACGTGGACGACCTCGGCTCGCTCGGCATCGTGGATTTCCGCTACGAGGTGCCGACTGCCGACCTGAAACCCGAAAAGTCCTACAACTATGAACTGGGCTGGCGGCACCGTTCGGAGCGCTGGCAGGCGGAGGCTTTCCTGTTCCACAACGAACTGCGCGACCTCATCGCCAGGGTACGTGTTGGCAACGACAGCATTGCCAGCTATCCCGTTTACCGGAAGGAAAACAAGCAAAAAGGCTATGTCCAGGGCTTCGAGGCAAGCGCTGGTTTTTTGCTGGTGAAATACTTTCGGCTGGAGGGCGCCCTCGCCTGGCAGTATGGCCAAAACGAGACGGACGGTGAGCCGCTGCGCCGCATCCCGCCCACATTCGGCAGGGTGGTCCTGAATTTTTCAAAAAACACGAGCGGCCACCAAATTGCCCGCAATGAATGGTACGCCACGCTGGAACTCCTGGCCGCTACCAAACAAGACCGGCTCGCCGCCGGGGACAAAAGCGACAACCGCATACCCGAAGGCGGTACACCCGGCTGGAAAGTGGTCAATTTTTTCGGCTCGTGGAAACGGGACTGGCTGCTGCTTCGGGCAGGTTTTTGGAACATTTTCAACGAAGACTACCGCTACCACGGTTCGGGTATCAATGGCATGGGGCGGAGCGTGAGCGTGGGGGCGGAGGTGTGGTTTTGAAAACCTGCCTTTCCTTTGGCCAGGTCGTGGTGATTTTCAAAAATCATTATGACTTTAGCCTCATATTGTCAATTTTTACTAAAATTCAAAATGATGAAACTTCACTCCCTACTTCTACTAATATGGCTAGCCATACTGGCCGCTTGCAACGCCGCCCGGAAAACGGCAGATAATACTCTTTACCAATCCCTCTCCGCCAAACGGGTGCAACTGCCCAACCAGTGGATGCTGACACCCGCCGGAACTGTGCACCGGCCACTCGGCGACCTGCCCCTGCAAATCGCCCTTTCCCCCGACAAAAAACTAATGGCAGTGACCAACAACGGCGTGGGCGTGCAGAAAATCCAGCTCTTCCGCACCAGCGATGCGGTGCAGCTTTCTGAAATAGAAATACCGAAGGCATGGTACGGGCTCGCTTTCTCCAAGGATGCAAAAAAGCTGTACGCATCCGGCGGCAACGACAACCTGATTGCCATCTACAAGATTGAAAACCAACAGCTCGTGCGGGAGGGCGAAATCGTGTTCGGCGAGCCTTGGGGAAAGGAAAAAATATGCCCGACCGGGCTGGCGCTCGACGAGGCAAACAACCACCTGCTCGCCGTTACTAAGGAAGACAACACCTTGTATGTCTGTGATGTAAGCAGTAAAAAAGTGGAGCGGAAAATCCCGCTCGGCGGCGAGGGCTTCGCCATTGTTGTTTCACAAAAAAGAAAAGAAGCCTACGTCTCGCTGTGGGGCGACCAGAAAGTGCTGGTTTTTGACCTGAAAACCCTGGACAAAAAAGCCGAAATCCCCGCCGGCGGCCACCCCAACGAAATGATTTTGAACAAAAAAGAAGACCTGCTCCTCATCGCCAACTCGCTCGACAACTCGGTACAGGTGGTGGATTTGCCTTCCATGAAAACCCTCGAAGTGCTCAACTGCGCCCTCTTCCCCGATTCGCCCAATGGCTCAACCACGAACAGCCTGGCGCTTTCGGACGATGAGGAAACGCTCTACGTGGCCAATGCCGACAACAATTGCCTGATTTATTTTGACATGAGCGAACGGGGCGAAAGCAAGCCGCTCGGCTATATCCCAACGGGCTGGTATCCGACGAGCGTCCGTTTTGCCAATGGGAAGATCATGGTAGCCAATGGGAAGGGCATGTCCTCCCTGGCCAACCCCAAAGGCCCCAGCCCCCTGATGAAAGACAAGGACGAACGGGCGGCACAGTATATCGGGGCACTCTACCTCGGTACCTTGAGTGTCATCGAGCCGCCGCAAGGGATGGAACGGGTGGCGTACTCCAGGCTGGTGTACGAAAATTGCCCCTACACCAAGCAGAAGGAAATGCTCACGGAAGGCCAGGCCGGCAACCCGGTGCCCATGCGGGTCGGCGACCCGTCGCCCATCCAATATGTGTTTTACATTATCAAGGAAAACCGCACCTACGACCAGGTGCTGGGCGACATCCCGGAAGGTAATGGCGACCCGTCCCTTTGTCTTTTTCCGGAAAAAATAACCCCCAACCAGCACCACCTCGCAAGGGAGTTCGTGCTGCTCGACAACTTCTACGTGGACGCCGAGGTGAGCGCCGACGGCCACGACTGGAGCACCGCCGCCTACGCCACCGATTTTACGGAAAAAACATGGCCCACCAGCTACGGCGGCAGGGGCGGCAACTACGACTACGAAGCCTCCCGGAAACTCTCGCACCCCAAGGGCGGCTACATCTGGGACTACTGCAAACGGGCTGGCGTGAGCTACCGCACCTACGGCGAGTTTGCCGACAACAGCAAGCCGAATTACGAGACCATTGCCGGGCATTTCTGCCCTGGTTATTCTGCCTGGGACATGGATTACCAGGACATCCAGCGGCAGGCCGACTGGCAGCGGGATTTTGACAGCCTGCTGGCCATCAATCAGGTGCCCCGTTTCAACAGCATCCGTTTCGGCAACGACCACACCAGTGGACTAGCCAAGGGCGCCTATTCGCCCTACGCCGCTGTTGCCGACAACGACCTGGCCGTTGGGCGTTTGGTGGAGCATATTTCACATTCAAAAATCTGGAAGGAAAGCGCCATTTTCATCCTCGAAGACGATGCGCAAAACGGCGCCGATCATGTGGATGCCCACCGCAGCACGGCCTACGTCGTCAGTCCGTACATCAAGCGGAAATTTGTCGATCACACCATGTACTCCACCAGTTCCATGCTGCGCACGATCGAGTTGATCCTCGGCCTGCCGCCGATGAGCCAATACGACGCTGCCGCCATGCCCATGTACCGTTGTTTTGCGGAAACACCCGATTTCGCCACTGTAAAAGCCCTGCCCGCCCAGGTGGACATTGAGGAGCGCAACCTGGCCGTGAACGAACTGAGCCGCCTCAGCGAAACCTTCAACCTGGCCCAAGTGGACGCCGTGCCGGACCGCTTGTTTAACGAGGTGCTGTGGAAAGCCATTAAGGGGATGGATTCGGAAATGCCTGCGCCGAGGCGGGCGGCTTGGGTGAAGGTGGGGGATGAGGATGAGGATGAGGATTGAGGTTATCGTAAATGAAAATTGTCCCAAATTTAAGGGCCGCTTCACCTTGCATTTACTTAGCCAACCCACTTTTGCCCCGTCGATCTTTTCATACTTCATACAATTAGTGAGAGTAAATTGAATATTAAAGCAGGCTGTGCCGTAAGGCATGGCTTTTTTCTTGTCGTCAATGGGGGCACAGCCTTTTACGACCACCCATAAATCACCACTACCGATGGCCTTGGCATTGCACCGCCACCCTCCGGCCAATGGCTTTTTGGTTGCTCCACATGGTCGGAATACTCGCCGGGATGCTGCACGCTCAGGAACAGCGTTTTACCATCCGGCGCAAAAAAAGGCCCGGTAAATTCGGCGTTCACGGGCGCATTGGCCATGCGTATAACCTCCCCTTTTTGCGGGCCGTCTTTTGGCACCACAAACAGGCTGTTGTTTTTATAGGGCAAATATTCAGGTACTTCCGGGTTGTTCATCGAAGAACCGGAGACGTCGCAGGTGAACCACAAATTACCATCGCCATCGAACGCCATATTGTCGGGCGAGGCAAAGCCCGTCTCCTCGCCGCCGGTCAGGTAGGTTTCGGCGGAAAATTCCAGGGCATCGTGCCGACCGTCTTTCTCGGTGATTTTCAGGATGGAACCCACGTAATTGCCTTTGGGGATATTGTTGGTCAGGGCGACCAATACCTCACCGTTGACAGGGCTGATTTCAATATCTTCCGGCCGGTCGAGCGGTGTAGCGCCGACCAGTTTGGCGGCTTCCCGCAGGCGGATGAGAACTTCAGTTTGGTTTTTAAAATGTTGCTGCAAAACGGGCTGATCCTCGTATTTCAGGGAAATCCATTTTCCCTGCGCTGTATTAGCCACATAGAGTGTCCCTTCAGAAAGCGAACCAGGCTGGGAAGAGATGAATTTGTACAGGCATTCATCGTTGGAGTCGTCGCCTGTGTAAACGACGATGCGCCCATTCCTCAATTGTTTTACCGTAGCACATTCGTGGGCGCAGCGGCCGAGGGCCACGTGTTTTTTTGCCTCCCCTGTTTTTGGGTTTACCTCCACCACCCAGCCATAATGTTCGGGGGGGTAATCGTAAAACCGGTACCAGCCATAGTCCTTTTCTGGTATTGTGCGGTTGCCGGTTGCAAAATCCCGTTCACCATAAAACAGATCGTAGTTTTCCTCGCAGGTGAGGATGGTGCCCCAGGGCGTCATGCCGCCGGCGCAATTGGCCAGGGTTCCGATGGCCGAAAGGCTGCCGGCAATCGGCTCCGGCCAGTTGAAGGGTATTTCCGTAAAACCATCGAGCCGGCGGTTGAGGGCGTCGTTTTTTACGACCCGCCATCTGCCGTTGGTTTTTTTCACATGAAGGATGCTGCCGCCGACGGCCTGCATTTCCTTGTCCACCTGATCCTGGGTTTTGTTGGCGCTGTTTTTTTCAAAATAACCTGAAACGAACATGGGGTCCACATATTCGTGGTTGACCCACAGCAGGCCCTCGTCCGGGTTGTTGTTGTCCAATGGCAAAAAGGCCAGGTAGTCGTTGTTGAAACCAAAGCGGGCATTGGCAGAAATGGGGTCGTCCCATTTTACCAACACCTCGTAGTGCAGCCCTTCTGCCAGTTCCAGTTGGTCGGCAGCGGAGGGGGACAGGCTTTTCAATATTGCCCTTTCAGTTTGTTTTTCTTTATTGCTGGGAAAACAGCCACCAGCGAGGACGGAAGCCGCACCGATGCCCAAAAATTCAAGGAAGGTGCGGCGGTTGAGATGGTTCATGTGCTTGTTTTTTTTACTTTAGAATGAGCAAAAATACCTTTAAGCTATCACTTTCACCCCTGCTCCCAACAATTCCTCTGCCAGCCCAAACGACAAGGTCATCCCTGCCCCGCCAACACCATTTACAATGGTAACGCCGTCTTCCGGCTCTGCGATAAATTCGGTTTTGCCGTCCAGTTTTGGATAAATGCCGTTCCACGTTTCCGCAATTTCCATGCGGGGAAAAGCAGCGAAGGTTTTCAGGTAATCCAGGATGAGCTGGTTGATGTCCGTGCGGTCGAAAGGGCTGAGGTCGAGGCCGTATTCGTGGCTGTCGCCGATGGTGATTTCCCCGAAGCTGGTCTGGGACACGAGCACGTGGATGCCCCACTCGTTGTAGGCGGGCAGGTCGGTGGCGAAGCGTTTCTTCACGGCATCCAGGCTGCTGCAATGGGCAAAGGCGCTGTAAAACTGCAAAGTCAAACCAGCACAAAGCGTAGGGCCGAGGTGCCAGCCATCGGGCTGGTGGGTGGTGCGCATCATCTGGAGCTTGCACTTGGTGATACCGCTTTTGGCAAAGATCTCCGGGTACAATGTTTCAAAATCGGCTCCGCTGCAAACGTAGATTCGTTCGGCCCGCCAGCTTTGCTCGCTGCTGCTGAGCCAGGGCGAGTCTATTTGGGTGATGGCTGTTTTATAAAAAAACGCTACGCCCATTTCCTCCCGAAGGTATTGGTGGATGGCCTGGGTGGCTTCCCTTGGGTCAATGTTCACTTCGGTGGCGCTCCAGAGTGCGCCTTTCAGGCCTTTTGCATTGATGACCTTGCTCTTGGCCAAGGTCTCCTCCGGCGTGAGGAGGCTAATTTGATAACCGCTGTCTTTTCTTGTTTCGACAAACTCTTCCAGCACGGCCATCTCATCGTCGTGATAAGCTAGGCAGAGCGCCCCGGTTTTGGCGGCCCAAAAACCCGCAGCGTGGGAAAGTTGGAGCCAGGTTTGCCTGGCCCGCATGGCCCGGTCGAAGGTTTCGACGGGCTGGCCAATGGGCCATATCATGCCGAAGTTGCGGATGGTGGCGCCGATGGCCCTTGGGTGGCGCTCGAAGATGGCCACTTTCAGGCCCTGCTTGGCTGCTTCATAAGCTGTCGCCATGCCCACGATGCCGGAGCCGACGATGGCGATGTCGAATTGTTGTTTTGTCATTGGTTGGATGTCGTTAAGTCAATTGTCATTGGTCATTGAGGTCGTTTTGGGAAATTCTTTTGGGTAAAATTAGTGGCTTGCATAATTCCCGGCGGGGCGCTACGAGGGTTTTACCTAAAGATAAAACAGTGTTTACATGGGACGCATAGCTTTGGGCGCTCAATCAATTTCAAACAACCACCAATGACAAACATCCAACTCGTAGTATTCGACATGGCCGGCACCACCATTGACGAGGACAACCTTGTTTACAAAACCGTGCAAAGGGCAATTGAGCGGACAGGCCATCCAGTGCCTTTGGAAAAAGTGTTGTTGCTGGCGGCTGGTAAGGAAAAACTGCAAGCTATTTCTGACGTCCTGAAAGCAGTAGCAGGGCCGGAACAGGCTGAAGAACTGGCTCTTTTGGCCTTTGAAGATTTCAAAGGTTTGCTGGCCGATGCTTATGCAAAAAACACAGCGAAGCCGATGCCCGGTGCAGCGGAGGTGTTCCGGCAACTCCATGAAAAAGGCATCAAAGTCGTTCTGAATACCGGCTATTCCAGGGAAGTGGCCGATGGGCTGCTCCGCCAGATTGGCTGGGACGAAAACCCTTTGATTGATGCAACAATTACGGCCAGCGACGTTCGCCGAAGCCGCCCGCACCCTGATATGGTTCATTTGGCGATGAAGAAATGCGGTGTTGCCGACGCTTCGGCAGTAGCCAAAATTGGTGACTCCATTATTGATATTGAGGAGGGATTGAATGCTGGTTGTGGGCTGGTGGCAGGTATCACGACGGGGGCGCAGACGGCAAATCAGTTGATGACTGCCAAGCCAACCCATGTTTTTGAGTCATTGGAGGAATTGTTGCAGTGGGTGGTGTAAAGCAGACTAATCATATAACTGCCCCGTCCAAATCGTCAGCTCCTGCTCGCCGTAATTGACTACGACGGGCAGGTCTGGCACAGTGACAGCGTCAGCTAAAACGCCTGCATTTTCAAAGGTTTTGAAAAAACGGAGTTCCAGCCGGTGCTGGATTTGGGCATAGTAAGTTAGATAGCGCTCCGTTTCTTCCCGAACCCGTTCGAAGCTGAACCAATTGTCGGCATCGAAACGGTAAAACCAGAAGGCGAAAGCAATAGCGCCATAGTGTGGATTGTCCCAAATTTCAAGGGGGCATTTTTCCAACAGCATCCCGGCGAGCCTGGCAGCTTTTGGGTCGTCATATTTTTCCAAAGAAATATCTTCTACTTCATTTTTGACCCATTCGGTAAAACGGCAGTTGGATTGCGCCAGATCATAAAATTCAGCCTTGTCGTCGAAATAGGTGGAATAGGCCGTCAATTCAAAATTGTTAAACAAAACGCCATCGTACATGCGCTCTTGAAAAGCATCGGCAGCGGGTTCGGCAATGCTGTGGCCCAGGTCTTGCAACTTGTCTTTCCCGAGCCCTGGAATGGCTTCTATTTGGTTGAAATTCATGAATCGCTGGAGCGGTAGCTGTTTGCGGATGTCGAGGATCGTTTTCCCTGCCTCCTCTCCGATGGTGGAGCCGTTTTGTTTGTGGTCTTTCAGCACGGCGGGGTTGATGATATCGTCCAGGGTCTGTGCACGGTTCAGGAAAGTAAGGATGCGCTCCTGCGAGCTGGTAGGTACAGCAATCATTGCTTTGGATTTTATGTTTGGGAATTGGCTCTGGTGAGTGGTGGCTCAATATATTCCTAAAATAAGACCGAATAAAGCCTGCGTAATAATTTTAGGGAAAATTAATATAGAGTTGATGTTGGTTTATTGTTTTTTACCTGAAATAATAGGCTGACAGTTCAATATTTGGATTTAATAAAACGACGCTTCATCTTATTTCAAATAACAATACCTATTTGTTGTGAATTATATTTTTAAAGAACTTAAAACGCTGACCTTTAAATGATTGCAATTTTTTCCTTTATCAAAATCCACTTTACAATAACTTCACGCTAACTTAAATACAGCCTACCAACTACCAATATACCTCAACGCCAATATTTGCGGCGAAAAAAGGCCAACCCAGGATTACTGGGCTGGCCTAAATAGGTATTGTTTAATTAAACTTCACTAAATTATGAAACGAAACTCACTCGTTCCAAGCCAACGGGCTTGGAAATGGGCAGGCGTCATCTGTTTGACACTTTTCTGCTCCTTTTCCGGCCTGTTTGCCCAAAAAACCATCACAGGCATCGTCAAGGATGCTAAAACCAGTGAACCCGTTCCTGGTGCGACGATTATGGTAAAAGGCACCTCGGTCGGCACCATCAGCGAAGCGGACGGTTCTTTTGAAATCAAGGTGCCGGCTGGCAGCCAGGAACTTGAAGTCTCTTACATTGGCTACGAAGGCCAATTGGTCGCAGTGACCAATGCGAACGTGGTGAACATCCTCCTGTTGGAAAACACCCAGCAACTCTCCGAAGTCGTTATCACAGCCTTGGGGATTGAAAAGGAAAAGGCCCGGGTTGGCTATGCCGTGCAGGACGTGGACGGTGCCTCCCTCATCAAAGCCCGTGAGCCTAACCCGGTCAACTCCCTGACGGGAAAAGTGGCAGGCCTCACCGTGGGGTCATCTGCAGAATTGTTGGGTGGGCCATCCGTGCTGTTGCGGGGCGACAAACCACTTTATGTGGTGGACGGTGTGCCTATCCAATCCGATACCTGGAACATCAACCCGGACGACATCAAAACTATCACGGTATTGAAAGGGCCAAACGCTTCGGCACTTTACGGCTCCCGTGGCCAATATGGCGCCATCCAAATCACCACCAAAAGGGGTGCGGAAGGCCGAAGGGGCTTCCAGGTAGAACTGAACAATTCCACGATGATAGAGTCCAGCTTCCTGACCATCCCGAAAGTGCAGTACGAATACGGTCCCGGCGACCACGGCCGCTATGCCTTCGCCGATGGGAAAGGCGGCGGACTCTACGATTCCGATTATGATATTTGGGGGCCTAAATTTGAGGGCCAATTAATACCACAATATGATGGTGAATATACGCCTGATCAGGAATACACCACCACCCTGGCCAACGGCGCTACCTACACCGGCAACATCAAGCCAACGCCCTGGGTGGCCCGCGGCAAAGATAACCTGGAGCGATTCCTGCGCCCCGGCATCCTGCAGACGACCAACCTGGCTGTTTCCGCCGGCGGCGACAACTACGACATCCGCTTTTCCGGCACCTACACCTACCAGCAAGGTATTGTGCCCAATACCCAACTGAATACAGGCAATTTCAACATGACGGCGGGCTATAATTTCAACAAAAAACTCCGCTTCGAAAGCGCCATCAACTACAACCGCCAGTTCACCGACAACTTCCCCGACGTGCAATACGGCCCGAACTCCATGATTTACAACATTATTATTTGGGGCGGTGCCGACTGGGACATTGACGAACTGAAAAATTACTGGCAGCCAGGCAAGGATGGCATCCAGCAGATCTACGCCGAATATACCCGCTACAACAACCCCTGGTTCATGGCCAACGAATGGCTGCGGGGCCACCACAAAACAGACATCTACGGCTTCACTTCGCTGACCTACAGTTTTACTGACAACTTGAAGCTGATGGGCCGTTCGCAAGTGACTTCGTACGACCTGTTCCGGGATGAAAAATTCCCTTACTCGGCCACGGTGTACGGGCGTGAACAGGCCAAGGGCGACTACCGGGAAGACCGCCGCAACCTTTTTGAAAACAACACCGACCTGATGCTCTCGCTCGACCAGGATTTGGGCTCCCGCTGGAATATCAATGCTTCCCTGGGTGGCAACCTCCGTTCTTTTTCCTATAATTCCAGCTACGCCTCCACGGATTACCTGAACGTGCCAGGCTGGTACAACCTGAACAACTCCCTCAATCCCCGTTCGGTGTTTAACTACAACGCCGACATGCGGGTGCTGAGCGCCTACGGTTTTGCCGACATCACCTACAACCGATACATCACCCTGTCTATCACTGGCCGCTGGGACAAAAACTCCACCCTGCCCGTTTCCAACAACAGCTACTTCTATCCTTCCGCCTCGTTGAGCGCCCAAATTTCTGAAATGGTGAAACTACCCGATTTTATCACCTTCCTGAAAGTGAGGGGCAGCTACGCCTACGTCGGCAGCGGCCTCACCAACTCGACCATCGGCCCTGCCTACGCTCTTGCTGGCCGCAACCTGCTCGACTATGGCAGCAGCTACTACACGCCTTACGAAGGCCCCAGCTACGTGAATGCGAGCAACTACGAAATCGGTTTCCCCTACAACAACCAGCCTTCGGCCTACTCGCCGACCACCATCGTCAACCCCAACCTGAAGCCCAGCACGTCCACGGCCTATGAGACCGGCCTCGACCTCCGCCTCTTCCACAACCGCATTGGCTTCGACGTGACCTACTTCAACACAACGGACGGCCCGAAGATCTTCAACCTGCCTTTGTCCGAGGCCACCGGTTATGGCTCGGCAGTGGAAAACGGCATTACCACCCGCAAAAAGGGACTTGAAATTGTGGCCAATGCCACTATCGTAAAAGGAAGGAATTTTGGCTGGAACACGTCCGTGAACTGGAGCACCTGGCGCGAAACGCTGGACGAAATCTATCCCGGTGTTGACAAACTCGGCCAGTTCCTGAAAGTGGGCGACCGCATTGATGCCTACTACGCTGGTGAGTTTGTAAAAACGCCGGACGGACAGCTCATCAACGACGCCGGTGGGCGCCCGTTCCGCAACCCGGTCAACCGCTTTCTCGGCTATACCAACCCGGACTGGACCTGGGGCATTTACAACCAATTGACCTATAAGAACTTCGGCCTCGGCTTCCAGTTCGACGGATGGGTCGGCGGCGTCATCGTCAACTATATCCAACGCCAGACTTTCCGGGGCGGTCGCAACGAAGAGACCGTTTTGAACAACATCAAAGACGCCAACGGCCAGGGCATGGGCGATGCCCGCTACCAGGATTATCTGGGTAACCAGACCTGGGTCGGGCAGGGTGTGGTCATTTCCAACGGTGTGGCGCCCGAATACGACGTGGACGGGAACATTACCAACTATGCCGAAATGGAATTTGCCCCAAACACGACGCCGACTTACCTGCAGGACTGGATCAGCCGCTACTACGCCAACGAAGAGGCCAACCTGATGAACCGCACCTTTGCCAAACTGCGGGAAGTAACGCTGACCTATACCTTTCCCGCCGAGAAGTTCAAGGGGAATTTCATCCAGGGCGTCAGCATATCGCTGGTGGGCAGGAACCTGCTGTATTTTGCAGAAAAGAAGAATGTGGACGTGGAGCAGTTTACAGGCACGACCGAGCCGGGGAGCGTACAGGGCTATTCGGATTTGCAGTCGCCTACCCAGCGGAGGTTTGGGGTGAACCTGAATTTTACTTTCTAAATCATCATTAGTCATAGGTCATTAGTTATTGAGCTTTACCGTCAATAACTAATGACCAATGACCAATGACCAATGGCTACAATTATGAAATTCACAAAATATCTAACCATCATCACCATCCTTCTCCTTGGCGCAACTGCCTGCGACAAGAGCTACGAGGATTTACAAGTCAATCCCAACCAACCCACCTCGGCACCGCCCTCGCTCATTTTCCAGGGTGTGCTCAATGATATGTTCGACAATTGCTGGAACGACAATATCGTGATGCGGTATTGCCAGTTCCATTGCTGCAACTACAACTATTATGGCACCAATGAGTACAATTGGACTACCGACAATTTTGATTTTTATACGCTGAACAATGTAAAACTGATGGAAGAGGAAGCGACGAAGCTGGCTGGTTCATCAACAAACGCATACGCGGCCATGTCGAAGTTTCTGGAAGCCTACTTCCAGATCCGCATGAGCATGAAATTCGGCGACGTGCCGATGACGCAGGCCCTGCAAGGGCTGGACAACGCCACACCTGCCTACGATGTGCAGAAAGATGTTTTCAAACAATCGCTGGTGCTGCTGGAGGAGGCCAACGACATGATGGCCACCCTCATTGCCAACAACGACAACAACCTCCAGGGCGACATCTACCTCGGCAACGACCTGGCCAGTTGGCAAAAAGTGGTGAACACCTACAAGCTCCGGGTGCTCATCCACCTGAGCAAACATGCCGACGACGCCGAACTGAACGTGAAGGGCCGTTTTGCCGAGGTGCTGAACAACCCGTCGAAGTACCCCATCCTGGAAGGCCCCGCCGACAATATGCAGTACCAGTACAACAGCACAGTGAACTTTTACCCGCTCAACCCGGGCAACAAGGGCTTTGATGCCAACCGTTACAACCACAGCACCACCTTTCTCGGCAACCTGACCGCACTGAAAGACCCCCGCACCTTCATCGTGGCCGACCCCGCCCCGGCGCTACTGGCCCAGGGCTATACGGCCAGCGATTTTGAAGCCTATGTAGGAGCGCCTGCCGGCGAGAGCCTCGACGACATGACCGCCAAAATGGGCAACGGGGAGTACAGCGCCATCAACCAGGAGCGTTATTACAGCACCTTTGCCGGGCCGGAGCCTTGCATCCAGATTGGTTATGCCGAGCTGTGCTTCAATATCGCCGAGGCCATCCACCGGGGCTGGGTGGCCGGTGATGCGGGCGATTGGTACAACAAGGGCATTACCGCCAGCATGAACTTCTACGGCATCACCGACGTATCTGCCTACCTGGCCCAGCCCTCCGTGGCTTACAAAGGCGACACGGCAGAGGGCCTTGAGCAAATCCTGCTGCAGAAATACCTGGCCTTTTTCCAAAACAGCGGTTGGGAAGCTTTCTTCAACTGGCGCCGCACGGGCGTACCGGCCTTCGACACGGGTATCGGCACAGGCAACGGTGGCCGCATCCCCAAGCGCTTCCAGTACCCCGCCTCCGAGCGCAACACGAACAAGTCGAACTACGACGCTGCCGTTTCCCGGCAGTTTGGCACCGACGACATCAACGCTGATATGTGGTTGATAAAATAATCCTGTACAACTTCCAAAATACGAAAGCCTGTCCGGTATTTATCGGGCAGGCTTTTTTAGTAGTATTAAATTCCCAAGTATAACTTGATTAGCCTTCAAGAAGCGTTGTAAAATATTCCCAATGCTCTTCCGTTACCTCAAAATCCACCGCCTTCGCCTCATCGTCCACCAACCTAATCAAAATTGAATCATCGAAAAAAGGGTCGTTTTCAAAGGCTCGTGCTTCCTCGTCCGACATCGGGCCACCCTGGTAGCGCAGCGTTTCTTTGCTGGCTTCCGAAAGCTGGTCGTAATAGCGGGCATCGGCGAGGCAGAGGTAGCGCTTGGCCGCCACATGGTTTTTCACCGTAGCAATGATGCGTTCGGAGAAGCCATTGATTTTCAGGAATTCCTCGCCCCAGCGGTCGTGGGCATCCATGCCGAAGTTGCCCATAGTTTGAAATTCGGCTTGTTCTAACTCCAGCGGATAGAGGTGGCCAATATCGTGGAGGAAGGCGGCCAGGACAAGCTCGTTGTCAAAGCCTTTTTCCTTGGCAATCAGGCCGGCCTGCACGGCGTGGGAACACTGGGTGCAGCGCTCACCGTATTCGATGTGGCCGTGCTTTCTGAAAAGTTGGAGGATGGATTGGGGGGAATTATTTGCCTTCATTCATCAAATAGTTTTAATTTCATGAAAAAGCGCAAAGCTCGCGGAGGTAAAAGCTTGTTGCGTCCTTTACGCCTTTGCGTGTATTAATTCAAGGCTTTTGCAACACTACAGGGGCCTTGCTTGCCACCTCATGCTCCGCTTTAAAATCAAAGCCCAAAAATGCGGCCATTGTCGCTGCAAACTGCTGCTGCCAGAGCTGTTCCTCCATTTTTACTTCGCCCAATGCCCTGGTGTCGGGCCCCATTACGGCGAACCAGATTTGATTGCAATCGGGCACTTTTTGCCCATGGTCTTTCCAGGTCTTTTTGTCCGCATCACCCCGGCCGTGGTCGGTGGTCACGAGCAGGGTTGTTTTGCCTTTGTAAAACGGGTCGCTTTGCAGCATTTGCCAAAGTTGTCCGATCCATTTGTCGGCCTTGTGTGCTGCGGCGATATAGTGGTCGTATTTGCCCTCGTGCGCCATGTCGTCTGTTTCGTCAAGGCCGATATATAAGACACGGGGGTGGTTTTCCTTCAAATATTCCGTAGCGAACTGCCAGGTGAGGAAATCCCAACGGACGCCGCCGATGAGTTCCGGTGCCTCGTGCTGGATTTCGTTGAGGTAGCGGATGCGGTCATTAAGTTGGCCTTGCGTCAAGTCTTCCCAGGCCGAGTTGACGAGCAGGCCGCTGCGCTTTTCATTTAAAATATAAGGAAAAACATCCCAGGAAGTAAAGGCGGCCACTTTACCCTGGAAGCCCGGCTGCTTGTTCAGGAATTCGAGCACATTTTCATTTGGGTTATCAAACTTGTCGTTCGAGTTGATGATGGTATCGGGATAGCCGGTGAAAATTTCGTTGTAGCCGGGGTAGCTGAACCAGTAGCGGTTGGCATTGTTGACTTTGCTCCCATAACGGCGGTTGCCATGCAGTTGGCCTTCTTTGGCGATGGTGCCCCAAAAGAAGGGCAGCAACTTCGCCCGGCGCTCTTCCGGCGTAGCAGCCCAGAGTGCTGCTTTCATTTCGTTGGGATGCTCAGTAAATTCCTTATCGTTCAGCAGGGCAGAATCAAGGCCGCCATAAAACTCCTGCCAGCGGAAGCCGTCCAGCGTGACGACGATGAGGTTTTCAGTTTTTTGCTGCGCAAAACCATTGGATAGGAAGCCGATGGACAGCAGCAGGGTAAATGCTATACAGGTCAAAATTTTCATGTTGTAAATTTTTGTTGAAACCAGGTTTTGAAACATGGGCGAAAGTAAGACTGTCAACCAGTGGAATAGAGGGTTTACGGAAAGGTAATGGAAAGTTAAAGGAGGGTTTGCGTGGGGGCCCAACATCGGCGAGGTTGCGAACCTCCCCGATGTCTAATCCTAAATGTATTATTCTGTGAAAAAGGTTATTTTTGTCAAAACTCTTTCAAGATGAATGTAGGATCAGAAACATTGATAACAGAAGATTACGAAACTGAACGTGGAAAACCTATGCCGAGCAAACTACACTCCGTCCTCACTCAGCGCTTGCTGTTTTACTTTCTAACGCATTACCGTGATAAATATGAAGCCCTTCCCGAACTGACCCTTGATACGCCTGACGAGAAAACAACGCCCGATATCGCCATCTGTGAAATAGAACCCATTGATTTTTCGCAGGACGAAATCAAACGAACAGAACCGCCCTTCGCCACGATTGAAATCCTCTCGCCTACCCAAATACTGCAAACCTTGCTGGACAAAACCAACGACTACTTCTCCTTTGGCGTCAAATCCTGCTGGGTCGTGTTGCCTACTTTGAAAAGCATCTATGTTTTTACCGCTCCCAACCAATTCAAGGTCTATTCCCACGGCGATGAACTGCATGATCCGAACCTGGATGTGAAGGTGCCGATGGATGAGATTTTTAGGGCGTGAGGATTTGGAAGGAAAAAGTCAGTGCAACGTGCTGATTTTCATTTTCTTTATACATTTGAGACATAAAATGCGGAACAGTTGTAATGACGGGATACGCGGAACAGTTACGCGTATCCAGTAGTTAGCAACAATCTAAACCAGAGTAAATATGGGTTATCCATTTGATAAAATCACTTATCACATTGAAACTTTCGTTGAGCAGAATGTTGAAGAATTTGAAAAGATCAAACTATTCGTATCAAATCAGATTTATCAACCATTTCAGAAATTCTCCGGTCAAAAGTTAACCATAAGAACATCCGAAATAACCATCCATGAAAGCAAAGAAATTGCTATCAAAGAATTGAAACAACTTCTAAATAATTACGCTCTCGAAATGTGGTACGTAATTATTAGAAGATTTCCAAGTAATGCCTTTCCAAATCCAATTTGGCAATACTATAGTATTCTATCTGCGTTAAAATGGGCTGTAAAAGAAAACCCTTGGAATAGAGGGTTTCAGGATGGTAAAACTTATGAAACTAAAGGAATAGAATTCGCCTTTACTAATGACTTTTTATTCGATTGCTTGAGAGTAGCTTGCTATAGTAATTGCCTTGGTGATTTAACTTACAAACAACGATGGGTTGGCAAGGGATTGAAAGTGATGGTACTTGATGACATTTCATTATACTTAATTCCAGACCCCAAAATAATAGAGAGTGTTAATGCTTATGAATCAAGAAGGCCTAGCAATTTTATTTTAGGTGAGACAGGAAATCCTCATTTAGTATCAAAAGAAAAACATGACTTAATCTTTCTGCAAGATTTGAAAAACAGGAAAGCAGTGTATTTACCTAAAGCAGATTTAACCCTATTCTTTAATCGTTATATCTCATCGACTAGCGTTAAGGGCATTCTATATTACCTTAATCCATATCGTGAAGCTATAAAAGACTTGTATGGCATTGATGTTGAATCGATTGTACAAACTTTTTTTGCATTAAGTCAAAATATAATTGGAACTATTCCCTTTCATCAAATAAGTTATAAAGAAAATGGCATTCAAATTGATGCCGATTTGACAAAAAGTGAGGATATACATCGACTATCCTTCTTCTTTAGCATTTGTCATACCGCTTATTTGAGTTTTAATCTAGATAGATTCAAATCTGAATTATCCAAAATAAAAAAACATCCATTAATTGGCACTGAAAAAAGTGAGGACGAACTCATTTCAGATTTCTTCAACACTTTTCTATTGGACAAATCTAAGATGGAAAAGATTGGCATTCTTGATATCACCAATCCTCCAGTGATTTTTCTAAATCAAGACAATACTTGCTATTGGGATCTTCAATACTTCTATGATTTTATAAGAACATTAATTGAAAACTCAAAGAATTGGTTCAGCTCTCAACATGGTGATCGATTTACTCTAACCATCAAGTCGTATATAGAAAGTGAAATTCCAAATCTTCAAACAATATTTTTTAACAAGCTACTCAAATACAAGGATCAAAATTTTGAAATTGATTTGCTCTTTTATTACAATTCGAAATTATATCTAATTGAAGCAAAGGCTTATGCTAAGAATCGAGATTTTTGGAATGGGTATAGAACGGAAGTTGTAAGTCGGACAGGAAAAATTAATAACTCGGTATATCAGGTAAAACGAAGTTTTGATTTATTACAGAAATGTTTTAGAGACGGATTGCTGGATGATGTTCCTGAATATAATGAACTATTTTGGATTGTTTGTATGCCAGAACAAGAGTATATTCATCCAATCGATAAATATGGATTGATCAATGGAATCCCTCGAGTTTGTACTTTGGAAGAACTCTCAAAAATAATATTAAGTTGACCTATTGTATAAAAAAGAAAGTTGCTAACAGTGTATATGAAATCATAGCTCCCATTCGGTCGCTACGCTTCATATACTAAACGTTCGCGCAGCGGGACTTGCAGAATGACAGCCCATTTTCCCAATTGAGGATTCCCAATTACATGATTGCCGATTGTTGTTGAAGAAGAAGTGCGGAAACGCTTACCACGCCCCCAAATCCTTAACCCAAACATAACCCCCTTTTAACCCTCCCCACAAACCCCGGCGATAGCTTGGCCGAAAAATCTGCCATGCTAAAAAACCGCCTCACGCATGCAAGCCCCGTCGTATTTTCCCTCTATGCCACTGCTGCCGCTTTTGGCACCTATTTCTGCATGTATGCCTTCCGCAAGCCGTTCACGGCGGCCACCTTTGGCGACGTGGGCTTTTGGGGCAACGAACTCACCTACAAGAGTGCCCTGGTCATTTTGCAGGTACTCGGGTATGCGGTGTCCAAGTTTTGGGGCATCAAAATCATTTCGGAGATGAAACAATCGGGGCGGGCATTCCTGCTCGTGGGACTGATACTGCTGGCGGAGGTGGCGCTGGTGCTGTTCGCCGTGGTGCCAGCACCTTGGAACGTCTTTCTACTGTTTTTCAACGGATTGCCGCTGGGCATGATTTGGGGCATTGTGTTCAGCTATCTGGAAGGGCGGCGCACCTCTGAGATACTGGGTGCGGGGCTGAGCGCCAGTTTCATTGTCTCCTCCGGGGCGGTAAAGTCGGTGGGGAAGTGGCTGCTGCTGCATGGGGGCGTCAGTGAGTTTTGGATGCCAGCAGTTACGGGTTCCTTGTTTGTGTTGCCACTGCTGCTGTTTGCTTTTTTGTTGGAACAAATACCACCACCCACTGCCGAAGACATTGCCCTGCGCACCGAGCGCAAGCCGATGACCGGAGCGGAGCGAAAGGCATTGTTCCGCCGTTTTGCGCCGGGGCTGGTGCTGCTCATCTCTTTTTATGTGCTGCTGACGGCCTACCGTGATTTCCGGGACAACTTCGCCGCCGAAATCTGGTCGGCCCTGGGCTTCGGCGATACGCCCTACATATTCACAGTATCCGAAATCCCCATCGCCGTTTTGGTGCTGGCCATGATGGGCAGCACGATGTTTATCAAAAACAATACGAAAGCTTTGCAAGTCTATTTCTGGCTGGTGTTGGGCGGGGCGCTGCTCATTGGTGGCAGCACCCTGCTCTTCCATGCCCATGCCATGAACGGGGCAGTTTGGATGGTGCTGGTGGGGCTGGGTTTGTATATCGCCTACGTGCCGTTCAACTGTATCCTTTTCGACCGTATGATAGCCGCCTTTCGCTACAAAAGCAATGCTGGCTTTCTGATTTATGTGGCTGATGCCTTTGGCTACCTCGGATCGGTGCTGGTGTTGCTGTGGAAGGATTTGGGCCAGGCATCGCTCACCTGGCTGGAGTTTTTTGGCAGGGCGAGCTATCTATTGGCTATAGGAGGAAGCTTGTTGATGTTGGGTGTTATTTTTTATTTCGGTAAAAAGGCAAACAGAAAAAATGACGCCGTTACAAATTCCGGGTATTCACTTGAGGCATAATCAGCTTTTGAGAAAAATAAGTCAATTTAACATATCTATGTCATGATTCACAAAAAGTTAAATACATATTGACCCAGAATTATAATAAGGCGGCGTCTTTTGCAGCAGGTTTTTAATCCTAAGCAAACAGACTTATTATGAGCCGTCTTGCATTACTGATACTGATTACGCTTTCGGCGTATTTTCCAAAAACAAAGGCTCAAAATACTCACCCAACTTTTTTACTCCCCGACGATGGGACTGCTGCACTTTTCGACCCTGCACTTTGGCCATTCTACCACGGCGTAGCTTCGGGTGACCCGCTGCCGGATGCGGTCATCTTGTGGACAAGGGTCACCCCCCATAGTCCCAAGATAGGTGGAAACGGGGCCACCGAAAATATCGAAGTTGCCTGGGAAATGGCGCTGGACGAAAGCTTTGCCCATATTGAAGCAAGCGGCTCGGCACAAACTTCTGCCAAAAAAGACTTTACGGTGAAAGTGGACGTTGGGGGCTTGCTGCCAAATACCCATTATTGCTATCGGTTCAAGGCTTTTGGTGAAACGTCCATCGTGGGTAGGACAAAAACCGCCGCCAAAACATACCGCCCAAATGAAAACCCTGCACCCTTTTTTACCAAAAACCAAAACAAACCAACGAACGGACTGCAACAACCACAGTTGCGGCTGGCCGTAGTCAGTTGCAATAATTATGAAGCGGGCTACTTCAATGGCTTTGCCCGCATCGCCGAAATTCCCGACCTGGATGCTGTGGTGCATTTGGGGGATTATATTTATGAATATGGACCAGGAGAATATGGCGACACGTCGTTGCACCGCTCCCATTTGCCTGCCAAAGAAATCACCACCCTGCAGGATTACCGAACCCGCTATGCCCAATACCGCCTCGACCCCGACCTGAGGGCTGCCCATCAAATGCACCCTTTTATCTGCGTGTGGGACGACCATGAAATAGCCAATAACGCCTACGCTGAAGGGGCCGAAAACCACCAGCCTGAAAAGGAGGGTGGTTTCGCCCTGCGAAAGAACGCCGCTACGCAAGCCTACTATAAATGGCTGCCGGTGCGGGAGGGAAAGACCGTGTACCGGCAGTTTTCGTTTGGGGGCCTGGCCGATCTTTTTATGCTGGATGAAAGGGTGGCCGGCCGCTCGGCCCCGGAAACCAGCCGCCACCGGGCGAAGCACGACGAGACCCGCACGATGCTTGGCAAGGAACAATTGGAGTGGTTGAAAAAGGGAATGAAAAACTCACAAGCCACCTGGAAGATTATCGGCAACCAAGTGCTTTTTGCAGAATTGAACGTACTGCCTGTTTTCCCAAAGATTTTCTTCAACTACGATGCCTGGGATGGATATGCCCCTGAACGACAGGCTATCAAGGATTTTTTGTTTGAAAACGACCTTCGAAATACGCTTTTTATCACGGGCGACACACATTCTTCCTGGTCATTTGACATCCCCAGGGATTTTAAAAAATACAAGCGGAAGCGCTCCCGCAACATCGTGGCGCATGAGTTCGCCACGCCCAGCGTCACCTCTGCCAATTTTGACGAATACAAAGGCCCGAAAACGGTGCGTTGGATGGCAAAAATGTTCAGCAAGAAATCCGTCAACCCCCATCTCCGCTTCCTCGACCTGACCCATCATGGCTACCTGTTGCTCACGCTTACCCCCACCGAAGCTGTGGGTGAATGGCATTTTGTGGATACTATTTTGGAGCGGCGGGCAGGGGAATTTGTTGGCGGAAAAGAGGTGGTGAAAGCAGTCAGCGTACCAGTGCTTGCTGGTGGAAATATGAGTGCGGGCAGTGCTGGGAAGTAATCAAAAACCTAACTCATTTCAAACATCACCCGGCACCAAATATTTAGCTTTAAGTTAATCCCACCTTAACCCGTACCAACAAAAATAGTCGGAGATTACCTTCGGATTCTGTTAAAAGTAGAAGATTTGGAAGGTATGACATTTACGTTCTTGCAAGTTGCCAGCTTCCCGTTTTGCCTACTTCAAGCGGATCTAATTCACCATTAAAATTTCTTTCCGAATGAGCTTATTTGATGAGACAACCGTTGTGGCCGACGATTTGACAAAAATCGAAGGCATCGGCCCAGCCGTGGCCGAAATTTTGAATGAAGCTGGCATCTCCACCTTTGCCGAGCTATCCACCACACCCGCCGTAAAAATTAAGGAAATCCTCTCCAATGCCGGCGCCCAATACGCCTTCCGTGATCCCGCCACCTGGGCAAAGCAGGCATCCCTCGCCAGCGCGGGCCAATGGGACACATTGGCAACCTGGCAACAGGATTTGCAAGGCGGCCGCATCCGTATGGCCTCCGACCCTGGCGAAGAAGAATAAATTTTGTTGAATACTTCGTCCCTTTTGGTAGTTACTCGAACTGCATAGCCTGGAAGTTTTTCCAGGCTTTTTTTTGGCAGGCAGGATTAATTTTGGCTAAATCCTATAAGTCATTAGGCAACGAAAGCCGCCGTATTAAAACTTAGGCAAGGAGTTATTTTCCGTTGGTTAGGGCTACGGATGAAGCTGCTGTGGATCCCTTTCTAAGCCAATGCAGGTTCAGCTTTCACACGGCGCAATTTGCTGAGGGCGCCCATCTCGCTGTCATAGACTTTTTTCACGCCGTCGCCCTTGGCCTCTTCCACCGACCGGATGTCGGAGACCAGCCTTCTCATGCCGACAGGCTCCACACTGGCGGCCTGATCGCTGCCCCACATGGCCCGGTCGAGGGTGAAATGGCGCTCTACGAAACATGCACCCATAGCCACGGCAGCTACTGTGGTGGCCAAGCCAGTTTCATGGCCGGAATAGCCGATGGGTGTTGCAGGAAAATAGTCGCCCAGCGTGTGGATCATGCGGAGGTTCAATTCGTGCAGCGGGCAAGGGTAGGCAGAAGTGGAGTGCGCAATCAACACATTGTCAAGGCCAATGGCATCCACAGCAGCAAAAATTTCCTCAACTTGTGACATGCCGGTGGACAGCATAAGCGGCTTGCCGGTGCTTTTCATTTTGGCCAACAACGCATGGTCGGTCAAAGATGCAGAAGCGGCTTTATAAACTGGCGGGTCAAATTTTTCGATAAAATCCACCGAAGGTTCATCCCAGCAGGAGGCGAACCAATCAATGCCCAATTCCTTGCAGTAGCTGTCTATTTCGGCAAATTCCTCGTAGCCGAATTCCACTTTGTGGCGGTACTGCATGTAGGTGATGCGACCCCAGGGGGTATCCCGTTTTTGGTGCCATTGCTCCCGTGGTACGCATAGCACGGGGGTGCGCTTTTGAAATTTGACGGCATCGCAACCTGCTGTGGCAGCCTCCTGGATGAGCTGTTTGGCAATGTCCAATGAGCCGTTGTGGTTGATGCCGATTTCGGCGATGATGTAGGTAGGACAGTCGGTACCGATTTGCTTGCCGGAGGAAAGGGTAATCATAAGTGGGTTATTGTGTGAGACGCAAGGGGCGAGAAGCGGGAAGCGGGGCCACACAGCGCAGACTAATCATGGCTTTCCCACTTCTGTTTTCTGGCAACATTTCGCCTCGATTATTTTAAGATTGAACAGCTTCTTGGGCATCAGCTTTTTCGAATACTGCCCGCTTTTTAGCCTCTATAATGAATTCTGCGAATTCCCGGAATGCGCCGTGCCCGCCCTTGGCATGGCAAACGTAATCGGACACTTGCTTTGCATCGTACATCCCATCGCCCGGGCAAGCTGACAGCCCCACCATTTCCATAACTGGAATATCATTCACATCGTCGCCGATGAAGGCTACCTCGTGCGCACTCAAGTTGGTTTGATCGAGGATGGAAAGGAGCGTCCGTACTTTGTCTTTGGAATGCAGGTGCAGTTCGGTGATGTTCAATTTTGCCGCCCGGCGAATGACAGGCATGGAGTTCTCGCCCGTAACAATGCCAACCTCCACCTTGGCCAGGTTGCGCAAACGTTCTACGCCCATGCCGTCCCGAATGGAGAATCTCTTCATCTCCTCCCCCACTGCGCTGAAATAGACGCCATTGTCTGTCAATACGCCGTCACAATCTGTTAATACTAACTTTATATGGGCGGCTTTTTTGTATAATTTATGGTATTGGTCGTAGTCTCCCATTTATTTATTTTTTAGGCATAAAAACTTTACTCACCATGCGTATAGCTTGGTGTTATATATTGCTAAACCCAACGGCAGTAAGCCTTTTAGCTATTTATTTTAATAACAAAATAAAGATTAAATATGGTACTGCAATGATAGAAGATGGGCGTTTAGGTGCGGTTAATTGCGGGTTATTTTAGCTTTAAAAATAGGCACTCATATTTACCGATATTTTACTTTGGTTATCTCAATTAAATTGTCCTAACATCGTGATTGGAAAGCAGAGGCGGCGGATTTTGCAGATCGGTGCGGATTAAGTCCGTGAGAATCCGTCCAGTCCGCCTCATCCACTTTCCAATCCTCCTCAAATTACTATGATTCAAAATTTACTAATCCTTATAAGAACTCCGATCCCCCACATTTTTGAAAACAGGTGTAATGACAGTACCTGCCAGTAACTCCCTGATGTTTTTCCCCTGTGACAAATGCACTGTTAAATTGCCCATTATTTCATCATAAACATCCAAGGTAAAATCCACATGTTCTTTCGTGTGCGCCAACGAAATGAGGTGGTATCCAATGAACAGCACACCCCGTTTAGCACACTCCTGCTGGAACCAGGTTTTTAATTCAGAGGAAGTAAAATCTTTCCCATCCGCCAGATTTACCACAGATTTGAATGGGTATCCAATGATGGACACCTCTTCCCGCAACCCATGTTTTTCAACTAATCCGGAAAATTTATCCATTAGGTATTGCCCCAATTGCCGGATATGCTCGTGTACGTGGTGCGACTGGAGTTTTTCAATGGTGGCAATGGAAGCCGCCAGGGACAACGTTTCCGCTAAATAAGTCCCGGAATAAAAAACCCGGTCGAACTGATCCATGTATTCCCGTTTGCCACATACGCAGCTCAACGGCATTCCGTTGGCGATGGCTTTTCCGAAACAGGCCAAATCCGGCGTCACGTTGAAGTATTCCTGCGCCCCGCCCATGCTCCAGCGGAAGCCGGTGAACAGCTCGTCAAAAATCAACAGGATGCCTTGCTCCTGCGTTAATTTCCGAACTTTTTCCAAGTAGCCATTTTCAGGTTTTATCGCCCCGACCGGCTCCATGATGAGGCAGGCGATTTCACCTTTGTACTTGTTCAACAAGAATTCGAGGTGGTTGAGGTCGTTGTATTTTGTGCTCAAAATGAGGTCAGCGTAGCGCTCAGGTATGCCCGCATTCCGTTCCGTGGTGACGACATACCAATCCTGCCAACCGTGGTAGCCGCAGATGATAACTTTTTCCCGATTGGTATAAGCCCTCGCCAACTTGATGGCGGTGGAAGTGGCATCTGTTCCGTTTTTCCCAAAGCGCACCATCTCGGCACAAGGCACATGGTCAATGATCAATTGGGCGGCCTGTGCCTCTATGGGGTGCGAGAGGGTGAACATCGTCCCTTTTCCCAGTTGCTTTACCACGGCTTGGTTCACGTCGTCGTCGCTGTAGCCGAGGATGAACGGCCCCAGCGCCATGCCGTAGTCAATGTAGCGGTTACCATCCATGTCCGTTACCTCGCAGCCCTTGGCCGATTCGAGGTAGAGCGGAACGGCGCCGACGCTCCATTGCATGGTGCTTTTGCTGAGGGTGTGGCTGCCGAGCGGGATAATTTTTTTGGCGTATTCAAGGTGTTCGAGGCCTTTTTGCAATTTCAGCGGGCCGGTCGTTTTGTACAGATAACGGGGTATTTTTTCCAGTTCTGATTCGTGATTGCGGTACCAGTTCACCCCAGCGTGTTGGGCATTGATGGCGGCGATTTCAGGTTTCTTTTGCAGCAAATCCAGTACATCGTACATGGAAAACAGCGGCTTATCCTGCAATTCTTCAAATATTCGTGTGATGAAAGCGAAGTCCTCCTCATAGTCCAGCGTCCAGCGGTGCGACATGAACATATTGCGCTCCGAAGGGATAGGGTTGGTAAAATTCCGGATGGCAAACTGTCTTGGATTTTCCCAAATATAGGGAAAGGTATGCTCCCGCTCGTAATCCCGGTCGGCCAGTTTCCATGCGGTTTCCAGGGCTTCAAAAGAACAGCCTTCCACATCCAGCCCATCCGGGAAAGTGCCGGGGTTGATGTTGGTCACAAAATCCAGTTCGTGCATATTGGCCAGCCATTGGCTGACCATTTTGTCCACGATCCGGTAGTCGGTCAGGGGTGAGTCGGAAGGTATTTTCAATACAAAATCAGCCCCTTCTTGCACGGCAGCTTGGTAGTGGCGGTCGAGCAGGTCATTCTCGCTGCCCCGGAAGCAGGGGATGTGATGCGCCATGCAGAGGTTGGCAATCACATCATCTTCTGGCAAGGTGGAAGTAATAACCATCACTTTGTCAACCGTTTGTGCAGCGGCTACCCGGTCGTACATGTAGAGGAGCACTTCACGGCCCATTATTTTTTTCATCACCTTGCCCGGCAAACGGCTGCTTCCCATGCGGGCCTGGATGCAGGCGAGGACGAAGGGGTGGCCGTTGGTGGCTTTTCTTTTTGGGGATGCTGTTGTTTGAAATGTCATTTCCATAGGTATATTATTTTGATAACGGTCTGATTTGAGTGGTGACACCTTTTTGAAAAATGTCGCCCTTAACAACCCTGCTTTTTATTTTTACCATATTCAAAAATATAGCGGCTAATAGGAGCAGCAAATAATAAGAGAAAAAGCGCCATACGGTCATGATTAAACCAATTTGTGACTTGGGTAAAATGGATTTAAAAATAAAATAAAATGCACCTTCTGCCCCGCCTATGGCGCCGGGGGTGGGCGTGGCCGTCATTACCAAATCTATCATCCATTGGGAGAGGAACAATTTGGTGTAGTTTGCCTGCAAATCCAGCCCTTTTACCAGACAAAGCAAAATAAAAAAGCGGGACACCCATCGCAGGAATATCGCCAGGGTTGCTCCAGCAAGATGCAATTTTCCGTCTTTTAAAATAAGATGAATGGCAGCCATGAAGTCACGGAATATAGCTTGAATTTTAGCCAATATTCTTTTCAAATAGCCAAATTTTTTCAAAAAATAAATGCCTGTAATTGTTGCTAAAGAAAGTATTGAAACAACAACCAAAATATTTGGTAAATAATGCAGTGGATTCTCGGCAAATCCAGGTAGTATGCAAAGGGAAATCGGGTCAGTGAATACAAATGAAAGGGGAATAACTATCAGGAAGAAAAACAAATCTTCCAGCGCAGTCAAAGTCAGCATGGCGGTAGCCTGGCCAATGGGCATGCCACCATGCACGAGCATCCCCACTTTGATAGGGCCGCCGCCCACCATGGTCGGTGTGATGGCCGAACCCAAATCCGTAGCCACAGCAATGCGAATGCAATCCCTGAATGGGAAATGTATCTTAAAGAACGAAGTCCAAATTTTCAATTCTATTGCATGGCAAACCCAGGGAAATATCGCCAGGGCGAAAGCAGCCAATAGCCAAAAACTGGAGAATTGGAGAAAATTGGCCAATTGAAAACCATCCGAAATAAAATAGGTAAAAACCAGGTTCAACACGATGCCAATACCGACGATCAAGAGTAGGCGGTTGGCCATTTTACTCCAATCAAAGGAACGGGATTTGGTGCCAGTGGGTGGGTTCATTCAAAGAAATTGGCGACGAAGGAATAGAGGTTGGAAGGCACCCAGGCCCCTTCTATTTTCCCGTTGTATTTTTCTTCGGTGGCATACAATCCGTTCTCTTTCAGCATGTTGACTAAAGCGCTTGGGATTGCTTCGTAGCCCAGGTCTTTCCGCAAATGGCGGTAATACGTATAATGCTGCCGGAAATGGAAATTCTCGACGCCATAGGCAGTAAAAAAGGAATACTTGCGCCGCTCGAAGCCACCACCCGTATGGATGAGCCGGGGGTCAAACACGATGCAGTCGCCCGGCTGGGTTTTTATCCAAACTGCCTTTTCTTTCAAGTGGTCAACAAGGCCGAGTTTGGCTTTGGCGATTTGTGTTTTGGTCAAATAGCTATCTATATCACAGAATTCTTCTTTGGAAAGTTGCTCCCCAAAACGATGGCTGCCCGGCAGCACACCAAGGCAGAAATTGTCTTCCTCTGGCTGCAGGTAGCAGCCTGCCCGAACGATTAAATAAGGCTCCTTATCTTCTTGCCAATCTGGATAGGTTTCAGCATATCCCCGGTTGATGCTGTCACGGTGCCAGGCGAAGGACGAATAGCCATAGTGCAAATCGTTGTGTTGCATAAAGCGGATTTCATCGCCCAGGACTTCCCTTATCCTTGCCAAAAGTTCCTCTTTAAAAATGATAGGCCAAAATGCCTTTTGCTGCACTACACCATCGGGCACCGTCCAGGCATTCCTGGACTTCACGGCATTCATTTTTTCAAATTCACCGATATAGTATTGTATTTCAGCATCTGTGAAGGAATTTTTCACCACGAAATAGCCATTTTTATTAAATTCATTTTTTAGTTCTGACATCAGGCTTAGTTTTGAATCAAGACCGTCGAGGGCTGGTATCTTGATGAAGGTGGCAACTGTTGGCATTGGGTCGGATTAGCCAGATTTTGCAATAATTCCCTGCCCAAACTGGCAATACAGTGGGCGGAAGTCCCACCGTTTTGCAATGGGCTTAATTTGGCTATTTTTTCTGGCGTATATTGTTCGCTATATACCTTTTTATTTAGGGCTGCGGCAACCAATATTACGGATGAAAAATCTGCTACCAATTCAGTGCAATTGACAATCATTTCCTCTATTTTTCCTGTGGTATAGATTGGACAACCCGGCGCATATTGCTTGATTTCACGGATGGCCCTTTCGTGGTTTTCACGGGGGTGTAATTTGAAAATAAGTGGACGGCCAGCGGCGATATTTTTAGCTTTTTGTATAAAGGCCGGTCGATCCTCAAAGCGCTTGCTTTCCCGCAAGTTGGAAGTAGCGGCCAGCACGAAATCCCGGTGAGGGAAATCGTTGTTTTTATACTTTTCCGCATCATCAAAATTGGGGATGCCCGTCACCCTGATGCGCTCCGGTTTCACACCCCTGGAAATGAATTCTTCTTTATAACCTTCGCTCGCCACGCACAAATATTGGTAAGCATGGGAAAGGCCAAACATGGCCGTGTCCCCCAGATACAGTGGTAGTTTCAGGCGCTTGACCAGTTGATAGCGCCAGTCTTTCGGCATCAACGTACCTTCCTGCACCAGTATGATTTGTTTGTTTCTCAGGTTGTTGGGAAAAATGACATCGTTGCACTGGAACACCAGATCGTAGTCGTGCATCGTCCCCCGGTAGTCGCATTGAAGGCCATGTTTCCGGCAATATTCCAGGTTGGTTTTATAGGCTGATTTGCCCATCAGGGACATTTCTAAAAGACCAGCTTTGGCCATCAAATTCAAAATACCATCCGCATAAAAGGGGGAAAAATAGCAATCAAAATCACCTTCCAGGCAAGCATAAATCTGGTGCATCATGGTCGTTTGGTTGGTCGTGCCGCCGATGAAGAGAATCTTTTTTTTCCTTGCCAATGCCGCTGTTTTTTTTAGATGTGAGAGGCGAGGAGTGAGAAGGAATGTTGCGCAGCTTTGAAATATAGCAATCTTCTACCGACTCCTTGTGCCGTGATTTACTATCCAATGAAATGGAATTTATCGGTTTGAATTATCGCTTGAATATAACGACCTAATTAGTGCGGTGCAATTTTCAATAATTCGGTAATGGCATTATTTAACTGGTGGATGAAAAAGTCACTTGGCCATTTACTGCTTTTTGAGAGGCCGGGTTATCGAACCCGGCAGTTCCAGAACTGCCGGGTTCGATAACCCGGCTCTCTCAAAATACCTGCGTCAGTTAATAGATGCCACTACCAATAATTCCAATATAGCTTAGCGAAGAATAAGATGCAATGTTAGCTGGCTGGTATGTACGGTCGGTTAAAGGGTGGTTATTTTAATTTTAAAATTAAAATGGTTGGTTTACGGAAGGTTTACATAAAATGCAGCATACCCTCTCATCCTCTCATCCTCTCATCCTCTCATCCTCTCCTCAAACCGCCGTCCAACCGCCATCCATCACCAAATTAGCCCCGGTCATGTAGGCAGAAGCATCGCTGGCCAGGAATACCAACGCACCCTTGTAATCTTGCGGCGAGGCCATTCGGCCAAGTGCTGTGCGCTGGCTGTAATTCTTGACAAACCAATCTTCCTGCCCATTCTCCACGCCGCCGGGTGAGAGGGCATTGACCCGGACGCCATTCTTACCCCAATAGGCCGCCAGATAACGGGTGAAATTCAGCACCGCCCCTTTCGTGGCTGGGTAGGCTGGGCTTTTGTAAAATGCCTGTGTGCCATCGGGCATTTGGTAGAGCGATTGGTCGGGGCCGACCATGCCGTAGGTGCTGGCGATGTTGATAATACTGCCGTTGCCCTGTTCGGCCATAGGTTTTCCAAAAATTTGCGAAGCGAGAAATACCCCTGTGACGTTGACCTCCAATGAGCGCAGCCAACTGTTCAGGGGATAATTTTCAAACCTGGACTGCTCGGCGGCAAGTGCAGGGTTTTCAAACATATCGTTAACGGCGGCATTATTGACCAGCACATCTATTTTGCCAAAATGAAAAATAACGGACTCCTTGCCTGCTTCGAGCGAAACGGGCTTGGTTACGTCCAGCGACAGGGCGAGGTGCGGGCCATTGGGCAACTCATCCACTACCCGTTGACAATCAGTCAATTGTAGGTCAGCGGCCACTACATGGGCGCCAGCTTCGGCCAGGGCGTGGCAGTGCTGTTGGCCAAGCAAGCCTGTTGCTCCCGTGACGATAGCGGTTTTGTTTTTTAAGGAAAATTGATCTGTCATGGTCAAGAATCTGTCAGCTATGTAAAAGGTGAAAAATAAATGGATACCAAATACACTTAAAGTGAAGCACCTCACCCCCTAACTTCCCTTACCACTGCAGCAGGATGGCCCGGGTATCGGAGGGACAAAGAATGGGAAACTGGCAGACAGAGGATGGTGCCACAGGGTTAATCTTTGTTGAAGTTTGCGTTACCGGTCGGACACATTCACTGCACACAGCGGGGATAGCCCGACATGACAGTTGGAGAAAAACAGGCGGAGGCGCTCCAACTCGTCGGTATTGATGAAGTCTGCGCCATTTTCGAGCAGTTTTTCCCAAACCGCTTCCTTTTCGGGGCTGGCCCAGAGGCGCATTTTTTTCCCTTCTGAATGCACAAGGCGGGATAGCCTTTTGAACAAATCCCACTGGCTGTCTGAAATAGGGCTGCCGGGCAATCCAATACCGAAAACGTTGATAAAACTTTCGCTGATGACGGGCATGAGATCGGGCGGGTAGCCTTTCCCCAAGTCTTCGATGCGGCCATCCAGATCCATTAGGCGGAAGGTCTCTTTGGCCATTTCTTCGACTGGGCGGTTGCCGGAGAGAAAAACCCGCACGGCATTATTGGTAAGTTTTCCATTTTCACAGGATGAAATAAAATCGGCGTACGGGGTAAGCTGCTTTTTCAGTGCATTGTAGGTGGCCAAGGCTTCCGTTTTTATATCCACCATGAGCAGTAGCGGAGCGTTGCTTTTTGGGTAAACCTGGCCATTGTTTTTTTCTACCAGCAATCTTAAAGGTTCGAGGTAAAGGTTCTTCAGCGTTTTGTTTTTGTCCAATATCATTGGAGAATCGTGGTAAACGTAAAGTTCGTTGTTGATAAGATGTACATCTACTTCAATAGAATTGAAGCCATGGGCCAGGGCATCGAAGAGGGGTCGTGTGTGCTGGTAAT
The DNA here is from genome assembly GCA_020636005.1 of Lewinellaceae bacterium. Lineage (GTDB taxonomy): Bacteria > Bacteroidota > Bacteroidia > Chitinophagales > Saprospiraceae > UBA6168. The sequence goes on along the minus strand of JACJYR010000003.1, from coordinate 186,631 downwards.
CGTTGTGCGCATGTGCCTGCAACAATGGGTAATCCATGGGCGGCAAAGATTTTTCAAGCAATGGGCTGTCAATACTTTCGGGAAAAATGCTGCTTTCAGAATACCCCTCCCCACCCATTGATTGAGCTTTGAAAACGGGTGAAAACGGGCCACCTGAAAGGCTTGCAGCCACACATGCGTAAACGATGAGGTGTTTCATTTTTGCGAAAGGTTGAGGGGGATGTTCTGGCCTGCATGTTTTACCGACAAATAGCGCTACATCAGCCAACAACCATTATTTGCAAAAATGGTGCTTGGAAAAAAGAAGGAGGAAATAAAGGTTTAAGAAAAATTGAAAGAATTGTAAAGCGGGGTCGGAACGACAGCATTTTGGCATTCAACATTTGTCACTTTTCAAATGACCGTGGAGGCCGAGGGCAGTCAAACCGATGTGCCGAACTACGTTACCGAGAGCGGCCAGGTGGAGGAACTAAAGTCCAGGCCCAAGGTTGGCTCCCCGCAGGACGAAATGGAGATGGGCATCTACGACCGCCAACTGGATTCCATTTACCTCGTCGATCCCACCCAAATAGATGGCATCTACGACAAGCCGGCTTTTTTGAAAGAATACTGCCGGGATGCCGACTTGCAATCGGAAATTAACGCTGGCCTGCGGCTCATCTTCTTGTGCCACATGGCAGGCTATGATCTCATTCGACCTTATTGCCAAATTTTATTGAGCAGATTTATGGTTCTTATCAGTTGGATAAAAAAAAACTCCCAAATTACCCATTTATACAGGAAAGCCAGGCCCATGAAGCCCTGGTGCAGCAACGTGCCGACACCTTGTTCCATATCTTCCATGCGGCCATTTAATTTACGGGCCTTGGCAGTATGCCGAAGCCAATGCTTGCTACGATTACTTGCTCAAATATTACAACGGAGCCGAGGTCTATAACAACCTTGGCGTACTCGTTGCCCGCCTAGGCAACCGAACATATCGAACAGACCTCCGGCGGCTAGTTGCTTGTCGAACGCTGTCGGAGGTTTTTTAACTTCCCAGCGCAGGACTCAAACCCAGCTTAGACTGCCATCATTCAGGTTTCAACTCAATTGCACTCCTTCCTTTACGTCGTCTCCCCCACCCAAACCCCCAAAATCCGGTCAAAGTCTTTCACTTTCCTTTCATACCTCTCCAACGTGAGGGCGGGCCGGATACCACCGCAGGGAGCGTCGGTGCGTTGCTGCGGGATGCGGTTTTTGTAATACCGCCGCCGGTGTTCGAGCGCCTCGAAAATGAGGTCGAGGTCGGCCTGGTCGAAAAGTTCACGTATGGTGGCCATGGTTAAGGATTTAAGCCCGCCGACCCTCCGGGCCGGCGAGCGGTTTAAAATTTACATTCCACTGTCAGCGTCCGAATAACATTCATCTCCGTGCCCGGTCGGGCCATTGTCAGTGTCGTACAAATCATCGTCGCCAGTGTCGAGGAACGGCCGCACATAATCCCGGTTGAAGTCGCTCAGGTCGAGGGTCAGGTCGAAGCCGTCGTCCTGAATATTGGTGTGGTAGCGGTGTTTGAAGACCTGGAACACTTGCCGGGCGATGTTGAGGCCATACAGCTGCCGGCAAATTTCGTGTGCCAGTTGCGCCGGGCCGCTGCCCCCATAACCCCAGTATGTTGGTTCAGGCTTGGATTTTTTCTGTGATTTTTTCCAACCGGTAAAGCAGTTCCCATTCATCGTTCACTTCCGAGATTTTGTAGAGCGCTTCGATCGTATCGGCGCTTGATGCGTATGCGGTTCGCCCTGCGATCTGGTTTTTGATGAAATATCGGACAGCATTTGGTTTCATGCCGGTGATTTCTGCGACGAGTTCGGAGTAACCAGCGGGGAGGACGGACTGGCGGTAGAGTTCAGCGATGAACAATTGGCGGATTTTGCGGAGTGGCGTTTTGCCCGGGCGGAGATTGGCGAGGCGCTCCGCCTCTTCGACGATTGAGCGGATGGCTTCAAGGTCTGCGGGAAGGCCTTTTAGGGCGTTTCGGATGATGTTTGCATCATGGCCACGAACGGCGGCGATGGCTGTGGTGTGGCCATGTGGGAAAAGGCTGCTTTTGTTTATGCGGGCCGTAAGGCGGCGGATTTCGGCGAGGGTAGATGATTTGTAGGCCATTCGGCAAATTAACACGGAAAAAAACTCTTCATCAATAAGAGGGCTTGGAAATCTTGTTATTTACAGTGTATTTTGCGCTGCTTTTTTTGTTATGGGGCTTTGTCCCTAACGACCAGGCGTCTTTCGGGGCGCCTTTTTTTGTTTTTAAAATACATTGATAAAAAATAAAGTAATCCCATAATTGGTACAGAAAAAGGAGGGTTTTTGTGTACTCTCTTTAATTTTATAACTACCGCAATATCACTACATCCCCTTTCTTCTCCACCTTTCTGCCCTGCATATCAGTGTAGCGGATGTAATACACAAACACATCTGGATCAAGTGGCTTACCGTTGAAGGTACCGTCCCAGTCCACCCGCGCAATGTCGTTCCATTGGGCGATGAGGCCGCCCCACCTGCCAAAGATTAGGACCTCATCAAACCGTGACACCCCTTCCGGCAATAAGACCTCCCAATTGTCATTGACGCCGTCACTGTTGGGGGAGAAAACATTGGGGATGTAAATGCTGGGTTCTACTTCTACAGAAATAAGGAAGCTGTTTTGATAATTACAGCCAGAAGAGTGGATATAGGTGACCTCAACGGTGGTAATTCCGATTGGATTGGCAGTGGTGGAAAGGCAGGTGTCGCACGTAAAGATTTCGGAAGGCGACCAACGTACTTTCCATTCCTCCGGATCGAGGTTTAGATTAAAACCAATGGACTGACCGGGTGTGAAGGCAAAATTTTCTTGCTGCGGCAAATCTGCCAAATCGGGCAATATGGGCAGCGGAACGGCTAAATCTATTGAACAGTCAGGCTCAGCGGTCATGGCTACCCTTACAGTGTCAGTGTTTTGATAGACGGTTTCAAACAGCGTATCACCATTGTCCCAAAAGATTTCCCATCCTCCTATTGCCTCAATGCCCACTGTCACCTCAAGGTTTTCACAGTCCACCTCGGAGTAAGGTGGTCCCGGTGTTTCAAGTTTGATAACCAGAGTGGTTTGCACGGAGTCGCAGCCGTTGGAGCCTGGATAGACAGATGGGTATTCCCCTGTTTCTTTCGCCCAAAAATTCCCTACCAAGATGGAATCACCAGGGCAAAGTTGGACGGTGGTGTCCGAGTGGGCTGTCGGCAAAACTTCTACCCAAGTGGAAGCAATCATGTCACAGGGTGCTCCACTTATGGTATCGGTATAAACGCCTTGTGCGGAGACCCAGTGACCTGCAAAATAGACCGAATCACCCTCGCAAAGAGAAAGTGTGTCATAGGTATGCCCCAAGGGGTGCATTTCGACCACAAAAATCTGCGTGCTGTCACAGTTTGAGGAGGAGTTGAACACCTGGCCATATTCACCGGGCCCGGAGACGTAACTGCCGAACACCAGTACGGAGTCACCTTCGCACAGGCCGATGGTGTCCACGTTGAAAACAGGCATTGTTTCTAATATCTGCACTTCGTAGAGCGTATCACAGCCTGTGGCCGAACCTACAAGGACGCTATAATTGCCTTCACCCGACAGCCATTCGTTGCCCACCAGCACAGAATCGCTTTCGCACAATTGGTAACTCAATTGAACTGCCACAGTTGCCGCCGCTACGACAAGGTAGGTTTGGGTACTGTCACAGCCAATAGTGTTTGTGAATGTTCCGCTTGCCGAGCCACCGCCATGCAGCCACTGGCCAAAAATAAAAATGGAATCGCCCTTGCAGATGATGACCGTGTCGGTGTTGTACAAGGGCGTTATTTCTGAAAGTGAAACTTCCAAAACGGTGTCGCAGCCCGTCAAGGATGGAAGGATGACGTTGTACTGGCCAGTGCCGGAAAGCCATTCGCCCTCAACGAGGATGGAATCGCCTTCGCAGATATTGTAGCTTACCTGTTGGTGGGGCAAGGGCGTCACCAATACTTGGTAATACTGGGTGCTATCACAGCCTAAAATGCTGGTGAACGTTTCGTCCAATAAAGCCTCATCGTAGACCCATTGGCCAAAGACGTTGACCGAGTCCCCCTCACAAACAATCAAGGTGTCCATATTCGAAACGGGAGTGATTTCGGAAAGGGTTACCTCCAAAATAGTATCGCAGTCAGTTTGTGATGCGATTCTGACAAAATACTGGCCATTGCCCGAGAGCCACTCCCCGCCCAAAAAGATAGAGTCACCTTGGCAGACGCTGTAGCTTGCCTGCATGTGGGGCAATGGCGTTACCAGTACCTGATAATATTGGGTGCTGTCGCAGCCAGCGGCGCTGGTAAATGTTTCATCCAAAAGCGTTTCACCGGCCACCCATTGGCCGAAGACGCTGACCGAGTCGCCCTCGCAGATGGACAGGGTATCGTATGCCTCGATGGTGGGTACTACGGCCAGTTCGAGCAGTAGCAGGCTGTCGCAGCCGAGGCTATTGGTCAATATTTCCACATACGTTCCTGTATCTTTAAGCCAGGTGCTGCTGAAGAAAACGGAGTCGCCCGTGCAGATAGTTTCCTGTAACAGGGTGGTATCCCTGCTGAACAGGGAGAGGTTGACCATGAGAAAACTGTCGCAGCCGTTCAGGCTGAACCCGTACTGCCCTGTTGCCGTCAAAGTGCTGCCCAAGAAGCTAATGGACTCCCCCTCGCAGATGCTGGTGTCCAACTGCACGTCCACCCGCTGCGCCACACCTACGGCCACTGTGTCGGCGCTGAAGCAACTGCCCTTGCCCACGACCACCTTGAGCAGGAAGGCGGTATCGGTGGTGACGGCCACCTGCATACAGGTGTCGCAGTTGACGCTGCCCGCCGGGAGCCATTGCACCATGTCGTAGCTGCCCGTGAGGCTGTAGCTGAGGGTGTCGCCGGGGCATACCAGCACGTCGGGGCCGAGGCTGACGTCATCCGTTGGATCAATGGTGAAAATGACCGTGTCCCGATATATGTTGCCGCACTGGTCGGTAGCCTCCACGAAGTGCGGGCCGGGGAAACTGGACGAATAGATGGAGTCCGTGGTAGCGTCGTTCCAGAGATAGGTTTCAAAGCCCACCCCGGCGTTCAGGGTGATGACCTCGCTGGCGCACTTGACAATGTCGGGGCCGAGGTCGAGGGTCTTTTGCTCGATGGGGAAGATGAGGAGCTTGGTGTTGTTGGTGTAGTCGCACTCGGTGTAGGGAGGGTTCCCACCGTAGGGGAATGGGTGTGCCGGGTCGTTGGCGGTGACGAAAATGGTGTCTGCCAGGGCATAGGCTGACAACATAAAACAAGTGCTGTCCTTGATGTAGAAGGTGTCCAGCACGGTGCCGTTTTGGAAATAGACGTGTCCGGGCTGTGTGCCGCACCACGTCGGAAACCCCAATGGATAGACAATGGTGTCCACGTTTTCCAGATAGATGCAGACCTCGATGCTGTCGCCCATGCAGCGCATGGTGGATGTGATGGAAATATCGCCGTCAGCGGGCCACTGCACGCAGCCCTGCTGGGTGCGGTAGGTGGCCTGGGCGAGGAAGGCGTTGTAGGGGGCGGGGCAGGTGGGCTGCAGGCAATCCAGGTAGCCCTCTAGTGGCTTGGCCATGTTCTGCTCCTGCCGGGGGATGGTGAGGTCGTCGTTGACGTTGGTGACGTGGTAGCCGTACTGGTTCCAGACGGAGCGGGCAGGGGCCCAGGGGGCGCCGGCGGACTCGAAACAGTAAACCCGGAGTTCTATGTTGTTTTCGTCCTCGTAACCGTTGACGAGAATTTCTGCCTGGCCGTCTTCGTCAATGTCGGCGACGACGGGGTATTCCATCCCTGTCAAGCTTTTCATGGGATAGGATGCCAATGTTGCCCCTGTGGCACCTTCCAAGATGCGGAGGTCTGTTTCGTCCCTGTAAACCAGTTCTTGCTTGCCGTCCTGGTTAAAGTCGAACATGGTGAGACCCGTTAGTCCTGATTTATCGGAAGTAGGCAAACTGTACAATAACTTTAATTGGGTGGTCCCGTCGTACTGGTATATCCTTAGCTCGTAACTAAACGTCATCCCGATCTCTGGCAAACAGTCCCCGGTCACGTCCCCTATAAAGGCAACACCCCCATATTTTCCAGCTGTATCTGAAGCGATTATGGTCAATGTTCGAGGATCCCATACCCAAATACCACCGCCATCGGGGTAGCGGTTGTCCCTTACTACGACGACATCAAGTTCTCCATCCCCGTTTATATCCCCGACAGAAGTGAACCCATCCTGTACTGGGAGTGGCGCATTAACTGGCATCATCATATTCCCAACCGTGCCACCTGTATTGTTGATGGTGACTTGATAAACAGTATTGCCTGCGGCCAATTCCAAACCTGGTGCAGGCAATAAATCGGCTGCTATGCTATGTTTAAGTACGCAAGGCTCGAATGCATTGTAATAGTTACACCCTCCTCCATTGTTACCACTGACCAATTTCTTTCCATTTTGGGCATTTAAGATTTCATCGCCCGCATACAATTCAGGGATGCCATCGGCATTGAAATCGCATATATTGACCAATGTCCCCCTATAATCTTTTAACTTATCCGATTTCCACAACAATCCTCCATTAATATTGTAGCAATACACCGTATCATAGCGCCACTCAAAAAACTCTGCAGATCCATCCAAATTAACATCAGCCATTGAAAGCAGTGAGTTTAGAGAATTTGGCTTAGGAGTAAAATTAATCTTTGTATCTCCGGTACTGCCGTCAATAATTTTAATGTTGCATTCTGTGTATAAAGGTGTAGGCGTATAAAAGTTGACAGTTGAAACTACTTCGACATTGCCATCGCCATCTATGTCCCCGACCAAAATGTTTTGGCTGTTGTTGCCGAAATCAGCAATGATTTCAGAAACCCATTTCAACCCCATCTGAAATTCAGGGAAACTATCAGGCAAGTATTCACAGTCTACCGGGCAGTAAGCCTGAAAAGTGGAGTTGTCACAGGGGCAGTCCGTATCGAACAGGTCAATATATCCGTCATTGTCGTCGTCCAAAGAATTGTTGCAGATTTCGATGCCAGTACCAACAAGGCTGATATATCCACAATGCTGGTCATCACAATACCCATTGGCCGATAAAAGGCACAGTTGGATGTATTGCAAACCAGCAATGTCAAAAGAATCGCTGGCCAAGTTGGAGGTAAACAGGGTTGTACCATCGCCGTCTTTTACCATCCACAGAAATGCATCGGCATTGGTGGACTGTTCCTCAAACAACAGCCAGTTCCCCTGTACCGAATAACCGAACCCGGCAATGACTGGGCAAATGACCACAACAGTAAGCTCATAGGAAGCCGGATCGCATTCCGGCAATTGGTTTTCGGCCTCCATGCGGATGGTATAAACGCCTTCGTCGTTAAAGCTGAAAGTGGTGTCCACCGCTTCAGAGGCCAGCACTCCGTTGATGTACCATTTATAGCTGTCGGCATTCTGTGACAGGTTGGTCAAAACCACTGCCCCGCCTGCATTGATAGTGTCCTGGTCAAGGGTAAAAATTGCCAGCACATTGCTGGGGCAAGGGGGCAGGCAGGCCTTGGAACTGAGCAGGCTCGACCGGGCAGTTTCGGTAAAAAACCGCATCCTCGCCTTCTGGCCTTCTGTGAAACGATCACGGCAAAATTTGGGGATATAGTCCATATAGTCGCCGTACATATCAGGTTGGTCGCCCAAGCCGCCCAGGCCCGGGCTACGGTAGGGGTTGTTGGCGGAGGGGTCGTCTTCATCTGTTTGGCAACTATTGTAGCTGTTGCTGCATGGGTAAAACCCGGCCATGTTGTCAGGGGGGGTATCGCAGACCCTATCACCGTCGGAGAGGCAGTCGTTGTTTTTACAACCACCGTAGAAAGTGTGCAAGAGGCCCAAATAATGCCCCATCTCATGGACAGCGACCGTTGTATTTTCAGGACTGGTCCCAAAATAAGAAGCCTCCATGACAATACCGTCTGTGATTTGCCCGTGTGCACCAGGCCCAGAGGCATATCCGGCCACTGCCGAACAATCCCCTCCAAGACAGGCCTCCCTGACCAGCCTGATATTGACGTATTCGGATGTGTTCCAAGTGGCCAACGCTGTGATTTGGCTATGGTAATATGGCGTGGACATGTCCGTCATGGGCGACTGGTGGCGGACGATGCCGTTGGTAGGGTTGCCGTCAGGGTTACGTTCCGCCAGGCAAAATTCGATTTCCACGTCAGCGCCTGTTGCCGGGTTGAAATAGCCCTGGTTTCGGAAGGCCTGGTTGAGGTGGGCGATGCCTTGTTCTACTTGGGCATCCGTGATGTTTTCGGGGCCGTTGTTGTGGATGATGTGGACGACGACGGGGAGGGTGTAAACAGTGCTGGTGGCGCCCTTGCTTTCCGCCTTTGAAAAATTCCTGTAACTTATTTCCAACCCACCCTCTTTTTCTGCCAGCCCCGGCACTGTTTTCATCAACTCTTCCCAGAACCCTTCTGCTGCGCAATAGGCCATAGTGGAATCCTGTTGACCATTCAGACTGGCAATAAAAATGAAAGTGGTTAAGAAAACTGCGAGTTTTTTCATGGAATAAATAGCTGGAAACGGGTGTTCTTTGAATGGAGCAAAAACAGTTTGACGGATCTACCGCCTCGGAAATAAGTTTAAGCAATTATCCATCGAAAAACCTACGGCGCAAAAAATGCGCCGTAGGTAGGATAAGTATCTTCGAAAATTCAACCTATCGCATAAATACCACTTTTTCGACTTTGACTGGCAGCCCATCTTCAAAGATGGCTACGAAATAAATGCCAGGAAGATTATCAGAAATGCTCAGTTCAGTTCTGCCCATGCCCAGATTTATTTGTGAAACCAGCCTTCCCGTGCTGTCCATCAGGCGTGCTGTCCGTTCCACAGAATTACTGGACAGAGGGACGTTTATTATCAGCCTTTCTGTGGCAGGGTTCGGGTAAATGGCGTAACCGTCAAACTCATAAAGACTTGAAAGTTCACTAGACCTTCCTTCTCCACCACCACCCTCATGGCCGCTTTCACATATAAGCTCAAGAGGTATAAGGTAGCAGACGGTATTGCCACGCTCATCGCACAAGTAAAGCCGCATCTCGTAGGTTTCCCCTGAAACGAAAGTGGCAGTTGGCATTAGGACAGTAATATCAAAATAGAGTTGTATGCCATTGGTATGAGCAGCGTTTACCTCTACACTTCCCCCTTCAATGGTGCCCCAAAGCCCCCCGTCACATAATTCATAATCAGCAGGGCCATAAATCAACATTTGCCCAAAATCAAATTCTATGAAACCATTTTCCTCGCCTGTACAGGTCATTTGCTTTGATGCCCATGCAGCAACGCACTCTACGGGTGGGTCAATACATGGATCAGAGACTATAATGCTTACAGGGACGCAGTATTTATTACCTTCTAAATCAATAAAACTCAAGAGCGCTATAGCATGATTAAAATGGATATCTGTGGTTGTAATTGAATATGTAATAGTCCAAGAGTCATTGCCATTATCAACGCTATTCACAATTTCAAAACCAGATTCAGTTGAGACAACACCATCAAATTGCGCTGAAACGCCAAATGGCAAAGTGATGGTGACAATACCTTCATAGACATACTCATCATCCGTATTGTCGGGATCACGGCATTCTACTGAAGAAGTTATACCCTGCATGCAGAAATCACAAGATTCGCCAGTGATTTGGATGTCCCTGCAAATCATGGCTCCTTCCTTATCGCAGAGGGAAATGTATGCTGTTATACCATTGGATGGAAAAGGAGAACCAGGGGGTATCCAAACAAGAATACAAACGGTAATCACGTCAAAACTTGGGTTAGTATCATCAATGTCAAAAGATTCCACTGTGATGTCGGCTTCCTCTGACCCGATGTAAAGGTTGTCTTCTATACAAGGGCCATATCCTTTAGGTACATGGAAGCTGAAATTGGCGAGATAGGTATTCGGCCCAGTCTCAGATTCGGAGCACACCGTGGCGACAACAGGCTCTAAACCGTCGCATTGGTCGCAGTTTTTGTCTATTTCCACTTCATGGCACACAGTAGAGCTTATGTCTGGATTGGAGGTGCAGACTGAGATATAAAAATATTTGTGTTAGGTATTTGCATAAGACCAGGCTCACCAGATACATTAAGAAATAATTGCCCGCCTCCATTATAGGTAAATGGTTCGGAAAAGTGATGAAAAGCTGTATTCTCAGGATAACATTGCATATTTGGCACTCCATCCGTATCTAAAGAGAAAGGTGTAACAGAAGCAATTATGTTAGCATTTGCAGGCATTCCAAAAGCAGCATTATTATTTTCTGTTAAACCAACCAATATTTTTGGAGGATAAAATGGAAATGGATCGTTATCCCTTGTTACAATATAATCAAAAGATAATGTGCAATCTGTTCCTATAGCCAAGTTTAATGGCAAACTGCTTGTTATCCTTTCTCCATAATATGCTGTGAAATACAACCCAATTGCTTTATTTGAGGGCCATGAACAATAAAATGGGGTAGAAGATGTAGCTTCCCAGCCACAAACTTGGGTAGAATGTGAAATGTCCGCACTTCCAGTTGCCGCAGCTGCATTCACTTGCAAGGGTTTTTCTTTTTGCATGCTTCCTGAAGCATTTTCAAGTTTGGGCTAGACCATGTTCAACAATTCCTGATTAGCTAAGGTCCCGCTGAGGGGTTCAGCAGGAATTATTTTCATCCTGTCCATTTCCGTTGGAAACTTGATTCCTTGTGTTTTCAAAATCTGCATACGGTAAAGTAATGCGGCCCCGCACATAATCTGCTCCGCCACATCTGCCACCTTGCGGTTTTCATAATGCTCCAGGTAGGAGCCCTTCACCCAGTCGTTGAAAGCCCCCATGGACGGGCCACACCAGATTTGGTAGTCAAGTTCCCGGCCGGGTGTTCCTGCATTGGCCCAGTTGGAAGACAGGCCCAGGTACCAGCGGAAAATCAGCGCCATTTTTCGGTGGGGGTTGTCCTTGGCACGGGCGATTTGGTGCGGGTCTCTGCTTTCGAAGAAAGAGATGCACTCTTTCCAGATTTCTTCCAGCGGTTTTCTGAACACCTGCTTTTCCAGTTTCAGGCGTTCCTCGGCGGGAATGTCATCAATGGATTTGTATTGCATGTAGTACTCGTACAACTTTTTCGCCCGGGGGCCAAAGAGCGTGCCCCGTTTCAAGACCTGAAGCTCCACGCCCATTTCAAACATATCGGAGGCCGGCGCACCAATCACATCGGTCGAGTCCACCTGCTGCAACAGTTTTCTCACGTGCTCCGAAGTACCTGCTTCCACGCAGGCCTGGTTCACGGAGCCGGTCACCACGTAAGCGGCGCCCATCATGAATGCCGCCAAAGCGGAGGCCGGCGTCGCAATGCCACCCGCCGCACCTACCCGGATTTTCTGGGCAAACCCATGTTTCGCCTGCATTTCATCCCGCAACTGGATGATGATGGGCAGCAGGGTCACCAAGGGGCGGTTGTCCGTATGGCCGCCGGAGTCTGCCTCCACGGTGATATCATCAGCCATGGGTACTTGCTGGGCAAGTTCAGCCTGGAGTGGGGTGATTTTCCCTTGTTGGAGCAAAGCTTCCACCATCGCTGGCGGCGGGGCCTGCATGAATGGGGCCGCCACTTCTTTCCGGGAAATTTTGGCAATCACCCTGTTCCCAATCAGGACTCCGCCATTTTCGCCCCGGCTCAATCCAGCGACCCGGTAATGGACGATGTGCTCGGTCAAGGCCAGGTAAGCGGAGGCTTCCACGACCCGTACTCCTTTTTCCAAAAATAACTTCACCGCACCTGCTTCCAGTGCCTCCTCCGCCGGGGAGTGGATTAAGTTGACGGCAAAAGTCTGATGGGGCAAATGGGCCTGAATCTCGTCAATCGCTTCCTGAATCCGTTCGGGCACCAGACCAGCGGCACCAAAAGAACCCAGCAGGTTGTCTTTTCCGATGGCAATCACCAAATCCGTAGAGGCAATGCCATTAGCCATCGCCCCGGTTTTGTAAGCGTACTTGAGGCGGTACTCTTCCCGAAAGCCGGGGTCGCCGAGCTGGCTGGCGGGCATCGGCGGGGCCATGGCCAGCACCTGCAAGCCCCTGCCTTCTGACACCAGCGCCCCGGTGTTGCTCACCCCAATGCGGCCCCTGAAGTCCTGCATGACGTAGCAGGGCCGGTCGGTCTGCGCCATTTTTTCCTGAATGCCAGTTGTATCAAAAACGATATCCCTGGGCGAGCCTTGCCAAAAAAGTTGTTGTGGTGTTCCATGAAATGTTAAGGCCATGATGTTGTTTTTTTGTAAATGTTTAGCCCCCTCTTTGTCATTCCCGTTAGGGAACCTGCAACGTCATGAGGGCTGTAAAAAATGCCTTCGTGACAGCTCTCATGACGTTGCAGATTGCCTTCGGCAATGACAGGGCATGAGGTGGTAAATAGTTACGTTTTTTTTTATTGTTTTTAGGCGATTGCCCGTATTCCATTTGCCGAAGGAGGTCATGCTTCCGCAATTCCCAGCGCCAAATCCGTCACCTGATAAATCCGCATTTTGTCGTTCCACAAATAGGCATCCGCCACGACCGCCAACTGTTGCCCACGCATTTCCACCGTTTTGATATGCACTTCCAAATGCATCTCTTTCACGGGCAGCAAAATTTGCCCACGGTATTTCCAAACCGTTTTGTGGTTGTCCAATTGGACAAACCTGGGCGACTTGAAACTGCTCCCCAAATCTTGTTGCAACGCAAAAACCTGCATGGCTTGCAAAATGGATTCGACCCCCAAAGAGCCCGGCATCACGGGGTCTTGGTAAAAATGGCAGGTGAAAAACCAGTCGTAGGGCTTGACAAATTTGGTGGCATGGATGTAACCTTTGCCATACTGCCCCCCGTTTTTGGCGACAATCAACTGATCCAACAGGTTCAACTGCCCGGTGGCCAGGCGGTAATGCGGTTTTGCCTCCGGTGCCTTGAACAATTTCATTTTACCGTACAGGGAATCCAGCTTGATTTGCATGTAATCCTTGGGGGCCAATTGTTCGGTCACGTACCAGGCCGGCACTTCTGCTCCCTTGTCCAGGCCCGCTTGCGAGGCCAGGGCAGCTGTGGTGAAAAACCCGAAGGAGGAATTTCCTTTGTAAAACACTTTCCCATCAATCGAAAGCTCGAAAGTATAGCGCTGGAGGATGGTGCCGCCATGCGCAATCGAAGACACCAGCACCGATTTGTTGGCGATGGTTTTGCCCCGGAAGTCGGTGCCGGTTGGCAATTCAAGCAATTCCCCATCGCCGTCGAGGTTGCGCAGGTACAGGTCCATGTCGGGAAACTGCAAGGTGCTGCCCAGGTATGCGCCCAGCAATCCACAAGGCTGCAAGGCAATTTCCATCAAAATGGAGTAAGGCATGGTGACATTCGAATTCTGCTCGTAATACCAGGCATCGGCGGGCACATCGTATTCGGCAAAAATCGTGGAGGGCTTGGAGAAATCGCCCCGGGTGCCGTCCACTTTCAAAATCCGGGAGATCAATTGCAAGTCCGAGTTCGGCTGGCGGGACATTTTGCGGCCATTGTAAACGGCGAACTCCGGCCCAAAACAATCGGTCATGTTGCCCAGTGCAAAAGTGGTGATGTCCTTTTCGTTCATCAGGGCACCTTCCGAGCGGGGAGCAATTTTAACTCCATCCGTTTTGTCCAAATACCGGGGGTTTGATTTTTCCCTGATTTGCAGGCCGAGGTTTTCAAAATGCACGGTGATGACGCCGTTGGAAATGATTTCCAAATCACCGATGACGTACGGGGCGGGGAAAAGGCCGATTTCTTTGATTTCCAATTTGTAAATCAGCTTGGTATCGTCGCCCGGCGTCACTTGTTTGCGGCAGCGTACTTTTTGCGGCAAATCAAAAATGGGCTGGAAACGGGCGTCCTTTGTCAAGCGTTGCAGGCCCAGCATCAGCATGAAAAACCGCAACAGGTTGCCGCCGCCCTCCGCTTGCAGCGAGCCGGCCAACACCTCATCGTCCCGGAAGTGGCAGGGGAAATACCAGTCGTCGGGGTGCAGGTCTTTTTCGGCCACGATGTAGCCGAGGCCGTATGCACCGCCTGTCAAATCAACCGACGTAATCCTGTCGAGCATCAAAATTTTCTCCGGCGGAATGCGCAGGGTAGGGTTCCGGCCATTGGAGAAATAGGAAATATCGTCAAAGCATTTTTCGATTTTCCCATCAATCAACTCCTGGAGGTCGGCTTTTGAAAAAGCGGTTTTTTTGGTGGTCAACAATGGGGTGAAATATTTGCGCTCGGCATTCTTCCGGGCCTCCATTTCGCTTTTTGAATAAACCACGCCATGGCCTTCGCCCAATTGGCCATCTTCAAAAAAGCCAGCACAACCACCATCCATTTTCAGCACCAGCCGGTCTTGCACGTAACACAGGTAGCTGAAAAAGAACAGCAAATTTTTCCCGTTCCGCACGAACGAATTGATGGAAATATCATAGCGCAAGGTCTGCCCTTCGTAGGGCAGGTCGTCCACAAAAGTCAGGGTGCAATCGAGCAGGCGATAGACCAAATCGCCTTTGTTTTGCAGGTCGATGCCCAGGTAGGAAATGAGCAACAGGTCGCATTGGCCGGACTCCACGCAAACCGCCGAAGGGATTTGCCGGTCGGTGCTGTACCAGGCGTTGTACGGGATGTCGTATTCCGTGGTCATGGTGGAGGGTTTATATTCCCCCAGTTTTGCGTTCATGGCCGTCACCCGGCTCACCAAAAGGTAGGGGTCCATCGGTAGCATGACCCGCCGCCGGTACGTGTCGATGATGTCATATTCCGGCCCGAAGACCTTCCCGATTTTACCGTTGGCAAACTCCTCCAGGTCTTCCTGCGAGAAGATGATTTCCTTGCCTTCGAACTGTTCGCCGGAGGCAAAATCCTGCAACCGCAAACCGTTCTCCCCGATTTTGCGGGTGGTGGTCGGCGTCGGAGTGGTTGGGGCCAATGTCTGCATTTTCATGATGGGTGTTGTTTTTTTGGCAAGTACCGTGTTTGAGGGGACAGGAAGGACTTGCGGCCTTTGCTTTGCCCACTGTTCAGATGTTGTTAGCGCAGGTTCGAGCATTTCCTCCAACGCCAATGCGTGTTGAAGCACTTGCTTTTGCGCCACCCGTTTGGTCAGGTTGGCAAAACGGGCCTGCACTGTTTCATCAGAAAAAATATCGAAAATGGGCCTTCCGCCCGGGATGATTTTTTTCAAAAACCTCCGCTGCTTCGTTGCTTTTTTTTCACTGGGAAAAAGGATTGCCAAGTCCAGTTCAACCCCGTGGCTGACCAACTGTGCCAGCAGCGCCAACAGGGCTTGGATATCGGATTTGCCTTTTTGGTTGATGGCCGCCGCCAAATGCTCGACCCCTTCCAAATTGGTGTTAATCCAATTGGAGCAGGTCGCATTGGCACCGAGCTCGACAAAGATTCTGGCACCGGCGCCGTAAACGGTTTGCACAGTTGCCGGGAAATCAACTCCCTGCACGCAGACCGCAACGGAGTTCTCCGCAATCGCCTGGCTGTCGAGCATTATTTTGTCTTTCGAAATGCTGGAATAAAAATCTATCGAGGGCTTGTCGGCCAGCGGGAAATGGTGCATGTCCAGCAGCCCGACGGTTTCTTTTTTGCAAAAATCCTGGTGGATGACATTTTGGAAAGGAATGGTCACGACTGGGCACCCCAGCTGCTCGGCAATCGCCAGGCAGGCGGTTTTGTCGCCGGAAATAATCACTTCATTTTCGGTGTTGATGAAGGTCAGGTACACTTTTTCCTGCCCCACCAACAAGGCTTCCACTTTAGTTTTTGGTGCCAACAAAACCAAGCTGACCCAACGCTCCCGAGCTTCTTCCACACCTACTCCCCAGTGATTGGCCAGCAGTTCCAGATTGCCGGCAAAGCGGTTTTTGAAAATGGGTGACCGTTGGAATTTTTCGGCGCCGTGGGGGTGCCAAACGCCCAGCGAATACCACATGCTGCTGCATTCGCCCATGCTGTAACCGAAAGCCATGTCCGGCTCCAGTTTGAAATGAGTCCTGAGCAGTTGAGTGAAAACGGCAGAATAAAATACCCCTGCCGACATCATGGCAATGGCATCCTGATAAATGTCTGGCGGGGCTGCCGCACTGCTTTTTTGTTTGGGAAATAGATAGTCGGAACTGACGAAGTCGTCAAGGTGCCCTAACTGTTTTTCAAAATGCTGCAACAGCTGCGGGAAATATTGGAAAATATCCTGCCCCAGGCCGGTGTATGCCGTGGCGGAACCGGGATAGACAAAAGCGACCTTGCCCTTTTTGGCCAATGGCCTCGGGGTGAAATAGGAGCCGCCCGGTGTTTTCAGTTCCCGGTTGTTTTGAAAAGCAGCGCCCAATTGTTTTTGGAAAAAAAGGATTTCCCTGGCCAGGTCAGCGGGCTGCCGTGCGATCAAGGCGATGCGGAACGTTCCTCTATTTGCTAAAAATGCCTCGTGGTATTGCGTTGCCAATTGGGCAAAACCGACCTCTGATTTCAATGCAATGGAAAGCATGTCCAGTTCTTTGGTCAGGGCTGTTTCATCATTTCCCTGCACCAGGAAAAGCTTCGGTGCCTGCCGCTGCAGGAAAGCATTGGTTTCCACCGGTGCAGCTTCGGAAGCCGACAAACCCACCTGCGTTCCGCCCAGACCATGGACAGCCGCACTGCGCTTGGCCTGTCCGTTTGGTAAAATCCAGGGGCGGGAGCGAGCTGGGAAATAATAGGCCGTTGGATCAAAAGCAGCCGCATTTTTGGGGGCTGTCCAGTTGGGGATGCCAGGAATGAAACGGTAGTGGATGCACAGGGCCGTTTTAATCAAACCAGCCATGCTGGCGGCGACGTAGGCATGCCCAATGTTGGCCTTCACCGACCCCAGGGCCACTGCGGCTGGTGGTCGGTTTTCCAATATCGATTTTTGCTCTGCCAAATCCTGGGCGGCAATCCCTGTCGCAGCCAGTTCCAGATATCCGACTTGCTCCAATGGTTTAGCCTTCCCGATTTCATCAATCACTGCGTAAGCTTGCGCTGCATCGCCGGGGGACACTCTTTTAAGCACGATGGCGCCAGCCCCTTCGCCGACGAGCCAGCCGTGGTCGTTTTCATTGAATGACATGCTCGGGTTGGCCGCCGTGCTGACCGGGTCTTTTTGCTGGCGGAGCAACACATTTTCAATACCTCCCGAAAAGTCAACAGCCCCGACCACCACGGCATCCACTTCGCCTTGCGACAGCATGTTCTGCGCAATTTCCAATGCTTTAAAAACCGGGTCTTCGCTGCCGGACACGGTGAATGCAGGCCCGGAAAAATCCCACAAGGCAGACACCCGGCACGCCATCAGGTTGCCAATAAAACTGGTAAACTCGCTTGGCGCCGGAGTGCCGTCCCGATGATAATCGGCACTCTTGCACAGCTGGAGCAATTCTGCCTCCTGTGCTTCATCCAACTTGATGTCACTGTTTGCCAGGGCCGCTTTGAGTTGCCAACTGACGTCCCATCGGGCCAGGATTTGATGCATGGCCAACTCCGTTTCCATGGCCACCAATACCGCCACATTTTGCCCTTCTTGCAATCCTGCGTCTTTGATGGCATTATCGGCCACATTGAGCAGGAGCGCCTGCTGCGGGTGCAGGCTTTCCGCTTCCTTGGGTTGTATTTTATAGCGCAACAGGTCGATTTCAAATTCCTCGATGTAGGCCCCCTTGGGTGCTTTCCCCGATGGAAAACCAAAGCGCTGCAACAGGGTAGAATTTTCCTCCATCCCTTTCCATCGGCGCACTGGCAATTCCCGGAAATGTTGTTTGCCGTGGTAAATCGTTTCGTAAAAATCATCCAGGTTGCGGCAGCCGCCAAAATGCGCATCCATCCCAATGATAGCCATTTGTTGCAGCGCAACAGGGGGCGTTTTCGTAGTGGCGGCACTTTGGTTTTGCAAATAATTCTTTACTACCAGATGGGCATTCGTTCCGCCAAACCCAAAAGAATTGATGCCTGCTTGTTTGTGGGTATCCGTCCACGGGGTTGCGGTGGTGACCATTTTCGAAACGCCGTCCCAATCATTGTCTGGTTGGATGGGGTCGGTCAAATTGATGTTGGGAGGCACCACCTCTTTTTGCATCGCCAAAATTACTTTCAGCAAACCGGTCATGCCTGCCGCCGTGAGCAAATGGCCCATGTTGGATTTCACCGAACCCAGCAGCGGGGTGGCTTGGTGTTTTGCAAAAAAATCAGCGATGGAGTTCAGTTCGGTGATGTCGCCCAGGGGCGTTCCGGTGGCGTGGCATTCGAGGTAGGAGGTATCTTTCGGGGAAATGCCGTGCCCGTCGTAGGCCCGCTCGAAAGCCAGTTGCTGGCCCTTGGGGTTGGGGCTGAGGAGGAATTTCCCCCGCCCGTCGTTCGACAGGCCAACGCCGCCGATGACTGCCAATATTTTATCGCCGTCCCGCTCCGCATCTTCCAGCCGCTTGAGCAGCACCATGCCCGCCCCTTCAGAAGAAACCAGGCCGGCAGAGTTTTTATCGAAAGGCACAAATTTTTTGCCGTTCGGGACATAGGCTTGAAAAATAGAAAACCCCATGTGAATGAACAACTGGTCGGAAGCACTGATGGCCCCGGCCAGCATCAGGTCCGATTTTCCGGTGACCAATTCATCCACCGCCAGTTTGATGGCGTAGAGGGAAGTGGCGCAAGCGGCATCCAGCGTGTAGTGCCGGTCTTGCAGGCCGAGTGCTTTGCAAACCATTTCGGAAGGCGTAAAGTCCAGCACGCTGTTCTGGGGTGTTGCCTGCAGGTGGTCGGGCAAGTTGAAATCAGGGTCTTTCAAAATTGGTCGCAGGGCAGCATCGAGGGTGCTGGTGTACAGCTCTGCCAACAACCGGTGGGAGGAACTGGTCGGGAAGGACAGGTTGCCCAAAACCAACCCACAGGAAGCCAGGCTTTTTTTATCCGTCAGGTAACCGCCATCTCGCAGTGCTTCCCTGGCGGTAAAGAGCGACCACTGGTACAACTTGTCCTGTTTTGCCAAAAAATCGGCAGGCAGTGCATAGC
This sequence comes from Lewinellaceae bacterium, assembly GCA_020636005.1. GTDB lineage: Bacteria > Bacteroidota > Bacteroidia > Chitinophagales > Saprospiraceae > UBA6168. The sequence continues at coordinate 167,441 of JACJYR010000003.1, read as the reverse complement.
CAGTGGGGTCGAATTGGAAACCCCGGATGTACCCGCCTCGCAGAGAATAGCATTTGTCTTCCACGCCTTTTCCTGGCTGGTAAAACAGCTCCGGGTTTACGCCAAAGTCTTCCTGCGTTGCATGGCCGGTCAGGTCTTTTTCCTGCATCAGGTTGTCCCAAAACTCCTCCGGTGTGGACGAGCCGGGGAAAAGGGCTGATGTTCCGATGATGGCTATTTTTGACATGCTCAGTTTTTAAATTTTTACCAAACCAATTGGCTCGAAATGGTCACCGTTGCCCCGCTTGTTTCCATGTACACCGTTCCTTCCTCATCGTACACGGTAAAGTCCGCTACCATTTTTACCTCCGTTGCTTCCCGAACTTTCAAGGTCACCAGCAATTTTTTCCCGAACGGAATGGGACGGTACAAAACCGCACGGTCGGTTTGCAGGGGAAGGCTGTTGGCCCCGCCTCTATTTTTTTGCACCCAGACCAGCATCGCCTGGTATTGCATGTCAGCAAAATAGGTGTTGATGGAATGCACGGGGAATTGCCCCTGCGCCTCCAATGGCAACGCCGTTGCTTTGCAGGTCATTACCATCTGCTGCTCCGTGCAGTCTAATATCTGCTCGATGCCTTGAAAATATTTCCCGTGAAAAAGGGAGCCGTCCTGGTATAAAATAGCGCCATCCGTTGGCTGGTAGCTGCCACTGGTTTGGTGGTTGAAACGGGGCGCAGGCGGAACGCTTTTTTTGTTGACAAGCGTCACCCGGGCCCGGTAATGATTCGTTGGCAATTTGCCGCCTTCGCTGAAAACCGTTGTTTCAAAAACGATTTGTTCCGGCGTTTTTTCCAACTCTTTCAGTTCCATCACATAGTCCTCTTTTTGCTTGCCGTCAAACAGGATTCCTTTGAACAGCTTCGTGTCTTCAATTTTGAATACTGTAAAATCAGGGTACAGCCTTTCACAGCATTGGGCCATCCAGCCCACGGCATTGACGACGGGCAGGACGGGATTCCCCTGGATGGTATGGTGCTTCAGGAACGGGTTGTTTTCCAAACTCAGTTTGCGGTGAATGCGGTGGGTTTGCAAGGCGCCGAGATGGCTCACCGGTGCTGGCAACGTTCCACCAATGATGACCTGCGCCTGATTGGCATTTTCAGTATTCAATTCGTTGACCAGCATGGCTGCGCCGCCTTCACTGTTGACGAGCGAAATGCCCGCCGCTTCGAACTGCGCTTTCAGTTCGCCGCTGACCATGCCGCTGTCCCACGCCCCCCAGTTGATGGCAGACACGTGCGTTTTAGGATGGTTGGTTTTGAAAAGGAGCGCCGCTTTGCTCAATATTTCGTTGGCAATGGCATAGTCCGTTTGTCCGACGTTACCGTAAAAACCTGCCACGGAAGAAAATAAAACCAGGTGGTCGAGGTCGTTCAATTGCACGGCGCCCAGCAGGCTGAGGAGGCCGTCCAGTTTTACCGACAGGACATTTTCAAAATCATTCTCCGTCTTGTCCTGAATGTACTTATCGGCCAGGCGGCCGGCCCCGTGGATGATTCCGGTGACTTTCCCCAATTGGGCGGTCGCCTGGTCGAGGGCATTTTTGAAGCTGTCCAGTTTGGTGACATCGCCTTGCAGGTAGATGACCTCACCGCCGTGGCTTTTTATCTGCGCAACGGTGTCGTCGATTTCTTTTTTTGCCACAATTTCGCTGTAGGTCTTTTTGACCAATGGGAGGCTGGGCTTTTCTCCCCGTTCTTTCAGGTCGTTCATGATTAACCGTTTCAGCGTTGCTTCGTCGCTTTCATTTTTTGCAAAAGCGGGCACTTCGAAACTGGCAGAGGAACGGCCCAACAAGATGAATTTGCAATGAAATGCCTTGGCCATTTCAATGACGCAAGTTGCGGTCACGCCACGTGCCCCGCCGCTGACCAAAAAGACTGATGCAGGGGTAACGGTCGTTTCAATCGCTTGATTTTCAATTACTTTCGTTGGCCTTGCAACCGTTGTTTTTCGGCCTTCTTCCGAAACGGCTACTTCCACGACGGCTACATTCGCATCGTGTAGTTCAGCGATGACGTATTGGGCGATTTGGTTGGCTGGAAGTTCGGGCTGAATGTCGAGCGCCCGGCAAAAAACAGGCGACCATTCGAGGTTGAGGCATTTTACCAAACCGTTGATGCCGCCGCCGATGATGGAGGTGTTGCCCCGTTTCCCCTGCCCCAGTTTCCCATCCATACGGGTGACCGTGAGGAAGCTGGCCCGATGGGTTTTACCCAAATCATTCAGGTCTTTTTGTACATGTTTGGCCAGGAAAAACAAGGATTTGACGATTTCTTTTTCGGCTGAAAAATGCTGTGGGAAGTTGCCGTTTTGAAATTCAAAATGGGGATGCAGGTGAATCAGGCTGCCGATTTTCCCAAACTGTTGGCGGACGGACTGGATGGCAGCCCCAATGGCTTCATCCGTTGCTGCGCTGAGGTTCACTGCCTGTTCAGCCACGGGTTTTTTGATGTGCGGCAGGTTCAAGACCACCACGTTGTTCCCCGCTGCTTTCAGTGCAGCGACGACTGATTTTGTCAAATCCGTGCCCTCGTTGCAGACCAACGCAACGTGCGTTTCCGGCAGGGAACATTCCAGGTAATCGGGCTGCGGCAAATAGTCCAACCCGACTGCGAAGCGCTTAACGCCGTGGAACGAACCAGTGGTGGCCATGCCTTTTTTTGTTGCCACGGCCATCGGCACAAGGGTCAGGCTATCGCTTTTTTTTTACCGTGCTGGCCAACGTAGGTCACAATCTCGGCCAGGGTGCGGAGTTCCGTGAGTTCGTTCGGGTTGATGCCCGACAGGTCTGGGTAGCGCTGGGTGAGCGCCCCGAAGATTTCCACCCGTTTGATGGAGTCAATGCCGAGGTCGGCCTCCATGTCCATCGACAGTTCCAGCATTTCGGCGGGGTAGCCGGTTTTTTCGCTCACCACTTCCAACAGCATGGCGGTCAGTTTATCGGTGCCGAGTGCAGGTTTGGCAGTTGCTACTTGTTTGGGGGCGATAACAGTCGCCGTTTGAGTGGCCGCTGTTTTTCCATTGCTGCCGTTCGAGCCGTTTCTGCCGTTCGGATACGCTGGCGTTTCCGGGACAATTGGCGGAAGTTCTTTCAAAAAGGAAGTGGTACTCTTCCCGTTTTCAGGGCTTGGCGTTTGGCCTGCACCCAGTTGTTGGGCGACCAATTGCAGCAATTGTTGTGATTGCTGGTTTTGCTCGTTCATAAAACGCTCAAAGATTTCCAGTGCCCTGGTCTGGTTTGTTTGGAAAGATTCGAGTGTTGCCTGGAGTAGTTGAAGGACTTCTTTATTCATGATTTCTTCTTCATTTTCGGTTTGAAAATTATTGTTGCCCTGCTGAACGGGCACTTCCACGATTTTTTCGACGGTGACGATTTTTTCCACCACCTGAGGACTGCCTCCTGAGATATGAAACCCATCGTTCAGCACGTCCTGATAGGCTTTCCGGGTGGCTGCGGAAACGTAGTTGCTCCCGTTCAGCTTGACCGTGAGCTTGGAGGTTGGTGGCAGGGGTGCCAATGTTTTTTTATAGGGGTCAACATTGGAAATTGGCAAACCCAGCACCTGCAACTGCACGACCGCCTGCCGGAATTGCAGGTCACTGTTCTTTTGGTGGTTCGCATTGAGGGCAACTGCGTAGTGCGCTTTGTCCTTCAGGATGTTTTTCACCAGATTGGAAAGCACCCCTTTTGGGCCAAATTCCACGAAAACCCGCCCACCGGCCTGATGGATGTTCTCCACCTGGTTTTTAAATAAAACCGGATTCAACAGATGATTTTCCAACATGGATTTGATGGAAGCCACTTGCGCCGGATAGGCTTCCCCGGTCGTGTTGGAAAAGACGGGCATCCGAGGGGCATTCATATTTTGCTGCTCGATAAAATCGGCGAAAGGCTCGACTGCATGTTGCACAAATTCGGTGTGAAAAGCAGCGGCAACTGGCAGCGGCACAACCGTAAACCCTTGGGTTTTCAACTTTTCGGCACATGCTATGATGGCAGCGGTGCTTCCCCCCAGTACGACCTGGTCATTTGAATTGACATTCGCAATCAACACCCCGGGAATCTTGGCGATGGCCTGTTCGACCTGCTCCCGTGATGCCTTGACGGCGAGCATGGTGCCGGCATCTTCCGAGGTCGGGGCGATGGCCATGGCATTTCCCCGTGCCTTGGCCAGTGCCAAAAAGGTAGTGTCGTCATAAACGCCGGCGGCCCAGAGGGCGGTCAATTCCCCGAAGCTGTGGCCTGCGGTAAAATGTGGCTGGAAACCTGCTTTTTGCAAACTGCGATATTGGCCCATGCTCAGGGCGCCAATGGCGGGCTGGGCAATTTGCGTTTGCATGAGCGCCTGTTCTTGCGCTTCTTTTTCTTCTTTTGAAAAAACGGGGATGGGGAATATTTTCTGGGACAGTGACGATTCGCCGTTTTGCAAAAACAAGGCATCTGCCTGCGCAAACGTATCGGCAACTTCCGGAAAAGCATTTGCCAGTTCCCGCCCCATTCCGACATACTGGGAGCCTTGTCCGGCGAAAAGTGCTACCACTTTTTCCCGGTTGGTGTCAATTCCAGAGGGGCGGTAGTAAATGCCTTTGGGGTGGGTCCATTCGTTCGGGTTGGCCTGCAGGTTTTGGAGGGCGATTTGCAAAAACGCCACGCATTCTTCCAGGCTTTCGGCTACAAAACCCAAGCGGGCATGGGCGGGGTTCAGGGTTGTCTTTTTACTGGAACTTACCAATTCAGCGAAAGCTGCTTCGCCATCGGTGCCTTGCAATTTCTCCAAAGTTGCCTGACAGTTTTGCTGCAACTGCACGGGATTTACCGCTTGCAGCAGCACCGATTTGTAGGGTTCGTGCAGGCGATAGTCCGTGGCTTTTTTGCCCTGGTATTCTTCGAGGGTCAGGTGCACGTTGATGCCACCGAAGCCGAAAGCACTCACGCCGGCCCGCCTCGGATGGCCGTTGCGCAGCCAGGGACGTGCCTCTGTATTGAGGTACAGGGCGGAAGATTCGAAATCAAAGCCCGTGTTCGGCTTGTCAACGTTGATGGTCGGCGGCAGTACCTTGTGGTGCAGCGCCAATGCCATTTTGATGAGGCCGGCCGCACCTGCGGTTGCTTTGGTATGTCCGATTTGAGATTTGACGGAACCAAGCGCAATGTGCTGTTTTTGAGGGCTGTCGGCACCAAAAACCATTTGCATGGAAGTCAGTTCGGTGGGGTCGCCTGCTCCGGTACCGGTGCCGTGGCCTTCCAATAATCCGACCGTGGCAGGCGCATACCCGGCGTCCTCGTAAGCACGGCGCATGGCCAGTGCCTGACCGGACGGACGGGGCGCATAGACAGATTTGAAACGCCCATCGCTCGAAGTCCCGACGCCCTTGATGACTGCATAAATCTGGTCGCCATCCCGTTCGGCATCGGCCAATCTTTTCAGGACCAACATGCCAATTCCCTCCCCTATCAACATACCGTCGGCTGCCTCGCTGAACGGGCTGATATTTCCCGATTTGGAGAAAGCCGGGGTCTTGCTGAAAGACATATACATGAACGGGGAATTGTCGGTGTCCACCCCGCCGGTCAGCATCATGTCGCAGCGGCCCTCCACCAGTTCGCTGATGGACATTTTGATGGCGCTCAGGGCTGCGGCGCACGCTGCATCCACCACGGAGTTGATGCCGCCAAGGTCGAAGCGGTTGGTGATGCGCCCGGAAATGACGTTGCCCAACAGGCCGGGGAAAGCATTTTCGTTCCAGCTCACGTAGGCCTTTTTCATTTTGTCCACAATCCGTGGAATATCTTCTTCGGCCACCCCGCTGGCCCGCAAGGCCCTTTCCCAAATAGGGTACTGCAGGCGGGCAATCAAAGGTGTAATCAGTTTTTGCCCACCGCCAACGCCCAGCAGGACGCCTGTTTTTTCTTTTATTTCACTTGTGAATTTGGCGGAATCACTTCCGTACCCCGCATCTTCAAAAGCATCCCGGGCTGCAACCAAACCGAGCAGCTGGGAGGCGTCGGTCACCTCCAAAATGTTGGGCGGCAAGCCGAACTCCATGGGGTTGAAATCTATTTCCGGCAGGAACCCCCCGCGCTTGCAGTAGGTCTTGTCGGGCGCCATCATGTCCTCATCGTAATAGTCTTCGACGGGCCAACGGTCGGCCGGCACCTCTTTGATGCTGTCCTTTGATTGAATGATATTGGTCCAGAACTCTTCAATATTTCGGGCATCCGCAAAGATGGCAGACATGCCGATCACGGCAATGGGCGTTTTTTGGAGGGAGGAATTTAGGTTCATTAGCTGAAAATTAATCGTTGTTAGTATTAAATAGAAACCCGAAAAAGTTCTTCTTGCTTTTGCAACAGTTCAAGCCCCTTGGGTGTGCAAAGCCCTCGTAAATAGGGCACCAAAATGCCGAAGGTTAAACGCTCCTTGCTGAATTCATTGACTGGAAATTGGCGGTTGTCCTTCAATAATTTCAGCATGGCCATGACGGTTTTTCCGACCACCTCGATATCCATGTCTTCCACAAAAATGCCTTCTTCCATTCCCCATCCGGCCATGATGATTAATTGCTCATGGGCAAAATTTCCATTGCTGTCATAGGATTCGTTCAGTACGCCGGGGTAATAGTGGATGACATCGCTAAAAAAGTTGGGGTTGACTTGAAAATCGCGGTGGACAATCTTTTGGTGCAGCAGGCCCAATGCCTCGATGACATTGTCCGATGACTCGATAATGGCTTCGTTTTCCGCCCTTACCTTGGCTTGATAAACATCCAGGCAGGCACGCAGCAAGCTGATCTTGTCTGGAAAGTGGCTATAAATAGTTCTTTTTGAAGTGTGCAGTTCTTTGACAATTCGTCCAATCGTAATGACTTTCACTCCGTAAGTGACAAATAATTTTGTGGCTGTTTCTATGATAAGTTCCCGAGTGATCATGTCGTGACTGGGCAATAAATCCCTGTGGTAATTTTTTTGTTCCGATGGTACCGCAAATAAAAGAACTATTTCTCAGGAAACCTATACCGTTGATTTTTTTCTTTTTGCCTCAAATATTTTTCGTTCTTTGACAAATTCTGTGGAGTAAGGAAACCGTTAAAACGGTTTAGCACATAACCGCTTGATTTTCAACCCACGACTTACACGACTTAAGTCGTGGGTTGAAAATTGGCTATCACTTTGAGCCGTTTTAACAGATGACCACAAGACTTGTTAAAGAACCAGACTTTTGTGGAAAGAGGCCACGATAGTTGAACGGCGACATCAGCGTACATTCAGCAATTCCGATAAAGCCAACTGCTGTATTCTCACAGGCCGCTCAACTGTTTGGGCAACATGGCAGCAATAATCGGGCAGCAGGGAGACTTTTTTCAGGAACCATCTATTTGCGTCAATCCGAACTTGATCGCCAAGTACCTCAAAGGTGGAAGGATCAAGATGAAACCCTCTTCCATCCGCTTTCATGACTGCTTCCTTCCGCGTCCAGCAATCAAAAAAAGCAGTGGCTGGGTCCTCATGGCTACTGATCAAGTCCAATTCCGCCAATGTAAACACGCTTTTAAAATCAGATAAGTTTATCGGCCTTACCCGCTCGACGTCAATGCCCAATCGGGACGATTGATGGATTGCACAACAAACCAGCCCATCCGTATGGGAAATATTGAAATCTATGCTGCCGTCCATCAAAGGCCTTTTGTAAGCGTCCAACCGGATGGTATGCAGGAAGTGGGGGGGCTGGTGCAGGGCAAGGAGGCCCTTTTTCAACAAAAGCCTGCCAAACAGCGATGCCTGACGGTCTTGCCACCTTTTGTACCTGAGGATATTTTGATGAAACAAAGCAGGTAATTGATGGATGGAACACTCCCATTCCTTTTCATCAAGGGGGTGTTTGTTTTCCATAAACAGGATAAGGCTCGATCCTTCATCGTTCATGGGGCTAAATTATACTAAAACACGGATGGTTTTGTAGGTTTGCTATTAGCTGTTGGCAGTTGGCCATTGGCTTTTGCCAACTGCCAAAGACCAAAAGCCGTCAGCGTACAGTATAGTACCATTCGTACCGCTCGGCAAAATCCCTGCCCCTGGTACTTTCCCTGTCGGCAGTAATCTGCAACCCGCCGGTTCATTTTTGTTTTTATTTTCGCCGACCGATAACCAGATGCCTGGTCAATGATATTTTGCTCCCTAAAACTTTAGGATCGAAGGAAAAATAATCCCGATGTGAAATCGGGATTATTTTTAAAAGACCCTTCCGGTGCTGGGGTTTCAAAATCAAAATAGGGATGTTATTTTTTCATCGTTACTTAAAGCTTCATCAAAAAAACACACTGAAAAAATGAGCCGCTACCTACCCTACCCTTTTTCAAAGCCTGTTGCAGTACTGATCATCACCTTGTTGGCTGCTAACTTTCCATTTTTGCCGTTTCTCCAGGCCCAGAACTATTTTACCTGGGACAATGCCACCGTTTACTTTGTCGTCACCGACCGGTTTTTCGACGGCGATGCCAGCAACAATTTCCCTTACGGCAGGACGGCAGATCCTGTTGGGGGTTTCCAGGGCGGCGATTTGAAAGGTTTGACCCAAAAAATCACCGCCGGTTATTTTGATTCACTCGGTGTGGACGCCCTGTGGATCACCCCGCCCTACGAGCAAATACACGGCGCAGTGCCTGGCTATTGGAACGGCTACCCCAACGATTTCCATTATGGCTACCACGGCTACTACGCCCTGGATTTCACGGAGGTGGATGCCAACATGGGTACGGCAGCCGATATGCTTGCCTTTGTAGATACAGCCCACGCCCACGGCATCCGCATCATCATGGACATCGTGCTCAACCACGTGGGCTACGAAACCGTGGCGGATGTCGCCGAATTCAACCTCGGCGACCTGGGCAACCCCTGGGACCCCAACAACGTGCCCAATGCCAACGACCCGAACTGGTGCAACTGGTGGACTGATCCCTCCGGAAATGCGTGGATACGCAAAGGCACTACGGCAACCGACTACTGCGCAGCAGCCTGTGGTGGGGGCGACCTCGAACTTTGCCTGGCCGGCCTTCCCGATGTCCGCACCGAAATGACGACCGATGTAGGCCTGCCCCAAATCCTGCTCACCAAATGGGACGCCGCCAAAGAAGCGCAGGAAACCGCAGAACTGAATGCCTTTTTCACCCAAACCGGATTGCCCAAGACCCCTGCCAACCACATTGTCAAATGGCTGACGGACTGGGTTAGGGACTACGGTATTGACGGCTTCCGCATTGACACCTACAAGCATGTCGAACGCTCCGTTTGGGGCACCCTTAAAACCCAGGCACAGGCAGCATTGAACGATTGGAAAACTGCCCACCCCGCTAAGGTGCTCGACGACAACGACTTCTGGATGGTCGGCGAATGGTACGGCCACGGCCCCAACAAAAACACGGAAGCTGCCACCATCGGCCAAACAGATGCCCTTATCAATTTCAATTTCCAGGGTCAAGGCTCCAACCCTGCCGTGCTGAACAGCACCTACGCTGCTTATGCCGACATCAATGCTGATCCGGAGTGGAATTTCCTGAGTTATATTTCCTCCCACGACACAGAACTGTTCAACCGGAACGACCTCTACGACGGGGGCACCTCCCTGCTGCTTGCTCCGGGTGCCGTACAAATTTTTTACGGGGATGAAAGCCAGCGTTTACCCCTCAACATCGGTACCGACCAGGCCACCCGCAGCGTGATGAACTGGGGCAGCATCAACTATGCGCTGAAAGCCCATTGGGGCAAATTGGGCACTTTCCGGCGCAACCATCCCGCTATCGGGGCTGGAACGCATACCCAGCTAAGTGCCTCCCCGTACGTCTTCATGCGCAATTATGAAAGTGTGAGCGAAGGGGTATGCGATAAAATCGTGGCAGCAGTGGGGCTCACCGCTGGTAGCCAAACCTTCAACGTGGCGGCTGCATTTGCCAACGGCGAAGAAATCCGCAATGCCTATTCCGGCGAAGTGGCCACTGTTGCCAATGGCGAAATTACTTTCAATGTGGGCAGCCAGGGCGTTGTGCTGATGGAATACGTCAGCCAGCCCGCCTGCATCGTCATTGATGCAGCACCCGACGATTGCTACTCTGCCGACCCGGTCTCTATTACCCTTACCGCCGCCGACATTGCCAATCCGGGAATGCCGCCGTCCATATATTACACCTTCAACCCCAGCGCTGACCCGGCCAACCTGAACGACTGGACGCCATATTCGGCGCCATTCACCCTTTCCCAAACCCAAACGCTGTTTGCTTTTGCTGAAAATACAAATGGCGACCAATCGGAAGTGCTTTCCCAACATTTCACCATCGGACCCAACCCTACCATGACCCTTCGCTGGAACGCCGCTGCTGCCAACTGCGGCACACCCCATCTCTATGCCTGGGATTTGAACGGCGTGCCCAATACCCCCCTGGCACCCTGGCCCGGCGTGGCCATGACGGATGCCGATGGGGATGGTTGGTTTGAATACACCCTGAATGCGGCTTTTGCCAATGTGATTTTCAATTGCGGAAGCAACCAAAACCAAACGGGAAACCTTACCGCCTGCGGCGATGCCTGTTATGACAACGGCTGGGTCAATTGCCCCGTCTTCGGCCCTTCGGTGAACATTTTGCCCTCAGGCGGAAACTATCCATCCGGTTCCACGACCGTCACACTGGAGGCCGGCCCCGGTTCCTGCAGCATCTATTACACCACCGATGGCAGCACACCTACTACCGGGAGCACGCCCTACACAAGTCCTTTTTCTGTGAATGGCGTCCCGGGCGCACCCAAAACGGTGAAGGCCATCGCAGATTGTGGCGGCACACTGACTGCCGTGGAGGCTGCCATTTTCACTTTCGATACCCTGGCAGCACCCGACACCATGACCCTTTACTGGAACCCGCAAGGCACTTGCGCCACCCCGCACCTGTATGCCTGGAACCTGAACGGGCAGCCCGGCACGGCCATAGCGCCCTGGCCTGGCGTGCCCATGACCGATCCCGACGGCGACGGCTGGTATTCTTACACTATCACGGCCGATTTTGCGATGGTGATTTTCAATTGTGGCAGCAGCCAAAACCAGACTGGCAACCTGTCGGCAGCAGGCAACTCCTGTTTCCTGGGCAGCACGGCCAACGGTGCCTGGGTCAACTGCCCCAACTTCGGCGCAGCTTCGTTGAGCATCAGCCCGGCAGGTGGAAATTTTCATCTCGGCTCAGCCACGCTCAGCATCACGGGCGTCAATGCCACCAATATCTATTACACCACCGATGGAAGCACACCGGACAGCAACAGCCAGCACTACACACAGCCATTCCCCATCCTTAGCGCCCTTGGTGATCCGCTTTCAGTAAAGGCCATTGCCTACAATTCCGATGGCGAACCTTCCGGCGTCGTGACAGAAACCTACACATTTGACATGGGAATGACCTTGTACTGGAATTCCCAGGGCACCTGCGGCAATCCACACCTTTACGCCTGGAACCTGAACGGGCAACCCAATACGCCCATCGCCCCATGGCCCGGCGTGGTGATGACCGATCCCGATGCGGATGGTTGGTTCGAGTACACCATTCCAGCCAATTCGGCGATGGTGATTTTCAATTGCGGCAGCAGCCAAAACCAAACCCCCGACCTGTCGGCCACCGGGAATTCCTGTTTCCAGGGCAGCACCTCCGGGGGCGCCTGGGTCACTTGCCCGGATTTCAGCAATCCTTCTGTAGCCATCCTGCCGGATGGGGGGAATTTTGCACCGGACTCCATTTTGGCCATTGAAATGATTTGGGCGGAGGCCTCCCAGGTGTATTACACAACTGACGGCACGACACCCAACAACACCAGCACCCCCTATGGCGGCACTTTCAACATCACCGGAACCGGCGGGGACACGGTCACCATAAAAGCAATTGCTTATAGCACCAGCAACTCCTCTTTGGTAAAAAGTGCCCGTTTTGTTTTTGGTGAAAATTGCCCCCCTTCCCTCAGCCTGTCCGGGGTGATTGATCCCGGTACTTACCAGGCCGGCGAAACCATCACAACCGATGGGACGGTCGGCGCGGGCGAGGTGATTCTTCGGGCGGTTACCAGCATTGGCCTCGACGCCGGTTTCGGGGTGGACCCCGCTGCCAACGGCGGCACCCTGACGGTGGAAATAGGCGGGTGCCAGGGTGGGAATTAACCGTTATCTGCCATAGAGGGCCAAACCTTTGGTTCCAAAACCTTTGGAGGCTTGGCAGCGAGTAAATGTGCTATTGAGGAGGTTGGATCATGGTGATTTTGAAAATCATCCTGATCTTGTTTTTCAAACAATTGAAAATGTGGAAATTAATTTAACCCGTTAACCGCATTAATAGCAAGGACTTAGTCATTACTGTAATTAGGAATTGTTTTTCAACAAAAGAAACTCAACAAAATGCCCATTCAAAAAGAGCCTCGATGGCCCGGAAATATCAAGCCGTTCCTCAAGTGGGCAGGCGGCAAAACGCAGTTGCTTCCGGTCATCGGCGAGGCTTTTCCTGAAAAATTCAAGGCTGGCCAGCCGTTTTCGTACATCGAACCTTTCGTGGGCAGCGGAGCGGTGCTGTTTTGGGTATTGAAAACTTTTCCCCAGGTGAAAAAGGCGGTGATCAACGATGTAAACTCAGACTTGACGGGTGCCTACCAAACCATCAAAGAAAATCCGTTGGAATTGATAGCCATCCTGGAAGCGCTGCAGCAGGCTTATTTTGAAAAAAAAGAAGAAGCACGAAAAGATTTTTTCCTGGAAAAACGGGAACGTTTCAACCAAAGAAACCTCAATCTCCTGGAAAACACGGCCCTGCTCCTATTCCTCAACCGCACCTGTTTCAACGGCCTGTACAGGGTCAACAGCCAGAACAAATTCAACGTACCCTTCGGAAAATACAAACAGCCGGCCATCAGCAACCCAACCTTGATAAAAGCTGTCAGCGCAACGCTTCAAAAAGTGGACATCTTGAACGGCGATTTTGAGCAAACCCTGCATTCGGCGGACAGGGAGACTTTCTTTTATTTCGACCCGCCCTATAAACCCATCAGCCAAACTGCTTCCTTTACCGCCTACGCACAGGGTGCTTTCGACGACCAATCCCAGCGGCGGTTGAAGGCATTTTGCGATAAGCTGGACGCATTGGGCCATTCCTGGCTGCTGAGCAATTCCGATCCCAAAAATGTGGACCTTACCAACAGCTTTTTTGACGATTTGTACCAATCTTATTGTATCAAAAGGGTGAGGGCACGGAGGGCGATCAATTCAAATGCCGGCAAGCGGGGAGAAATCAGTGAATTGTTGATTTCAAATTATTCGGTTTCCTGAATGGTTGTTCAAAAAAACGGCAACACTGATGATCCAGGTGGTCTATTGTAGGAAGTTCATTTTTCAAAAACGCACTCCTGCGTCATTCCTCATTTTTTGAAAAAAAAAATGGCAGTGCGTTACCGCCCATGTTCAAAGAAGAGAAACACCAGTTGAAACCTAACCACAAACTTTTTCCATCCTCTACTCCGCTACTTCATCAACACTACATCCCCCTCCAGTATCTCTGTCACCCCGTCCACAAACTCAATTTCGGCGAACCAGGTGAAAACAGCAGGGTTCAGCGGTTGGCCACGGTCATTGCCGTCCCATCCAAAGGCCGGGTCATTGGGCTGGAAGTTGTAGTATTGGAACACCGTTTCTCCCCATCGGTCAAAGACGAGGAAGGATTTGATGCGGCTGACAATGTTGCCGCCGGCATAGATGAAGAAGACGTCGTTCCTGCCGTCGTTATTGGGCGAAAAGGCATTGGGTATAAAGATGGGCCGGTCTTTTTTCACGTAAATAGTCATCTCGTCGCTGTCGCTGCAGCCGTTGCTTTCCACGGTCACGGTGAAGGTGGTGGCCTGCAGCGGCGTTGAAGTCACCCGCATACAGGTGTCGCAGCTCACCAGGGCTGATGGCTCCCAGTGTACCCAGTCGAGGCTGTCGGGCGTGGCATCGGCTTCCATCTCCACGCTTTCGCCCAACAGCACCACGTTGTCCCCTTCAAGATAGACGATCAGGTCCACATTCACTTCCTGCGGCTGCTGCATGTCAATGGTCACAGAACTTTGGCAGCCATTGGCATCCAGCACGGCCAGTGAATAGACGCCCGGTTCCAGGTTCAGGAAACTGGTATGACTGCCAAAAGCGCTGCCGTTGAAAGAATAGAGGTAGGGCGGGATACCACCCTGAATGCCGGTGATAGACACTGCCCCGTCCTTTTCTCCATAGCAACTGATGGGTGTCAGGGTGAATTCAATCTGTGGCAGCTCCTGGCTGGCCCCAATGACTACCTGGTCGCTGGCGGTGCAGCCCAGGTCGGTATTTGTGACAGTCAGCGTATAAGTACCGGCCTGCGTAACGATGGGGTGCAGGATGGTCGAGTCACCTGGAAAAGGGCCAAAGCTGGCGTCCCAGCCGTAAGTGATATTTGGCCCGGCACTGCTGGCGCTTCCGCCCAATACCGCTTCCATTTCATCGTCCATGCAGGTAAGCGTGGCCCCTTGCCCGGCATCGGCGACAGGCGCCGCTACTATGGTTATATCCATTGATTTCGAGAAAACACAATTTGGCGCTTCGTCATAAGTATAGGTGAGCGTGTGGGTGCCAATGCCTGCCACAGCCAGATCAAAAATGCCGGTGGAATTCACCACTCCGTCGCCATCCCAGCTACCGCTGCCGGAGCCGTTGGCCACGAGCGCTTCGAGGTTGATCGGTGTGGAAAGTGACGTGAAGCAAAGCGGGCCAACTGCCGTGAGCGCAATGTCAACGTCCGGGCATTCAGCAGCCGCACAAGTCGCCTCCGCTATTGGCAACGGGCAAATCGTATTGCCGTTTGCCGTCACCTGAATGGTCAAAGCATCGCCTGGCAGCAGGCTATTAATGGAATAAGCGGTGCCGGGTTGGTTGACCGCCGTACCTCCCACTACCTGCACATCGTAGCTGGTAGCTCCCGGCACGACGTTCCAGGTAAACTGGACAGATTCTGTGTTGGAAGTGCAATCAATGACGGGGGTTTCCAGCACGGGGTCAACCTGCACGGATACACTGCTTGCTGCCGCCACACAGCCGTCCTGTTCGACCGTCAGGGTGATGATATGGTCGCCAACTATGGGCCATACCACCTGGTGGGGGCCTGGGCCTGTACCTGGCACGGCACTCCCACTACCAAAATCCCAGGTATAAGTGGCGTTGGCACCAGCACTACCCGTAAAGGCCACCGTAGCGGCATCCGTCAGGCAAATATGCTGGGTAGCAGAAAATTCCGACGTGGGCGTATCGAATACCTCGATGGTCGTATAGCCTTCATAATGGCAATTATCCTGATCGTAGCTATAAGTGATAACGTGTTGGCCTGCTACCACCGCACCGGGGTCGAATATGCCATTGACGGCATCAACAATCCCGTTGCCAGACCATTCCCCCGTGCCGCTACTTCCACCCGTCACCGTTGCGTTGAGCTGGAGGGTGGAAGCCTGGCCTTTGCAGAGGGGCGCAACAGGACTCACATCAATCACCACGTCCGGGCAATCCAGGGCGAAACAGGTGGCGTCCACCACGGCATCCGGGCAGACGCCGTCGCCGACCACTGTCAGTAGAATGCTGACTACGTCACCGGGATCGAGGTTTTCCACGAGGAAACTGTTCGGGCCAGATTGCCCCATTTGGCCACTGGTGACACTGACATCGTATGCTGTTGCATTGGCCACGGCGTCCCAGGTGAATTCGATGGCCGTCGTTGTTTGGTTGCATGAAATGGCGGGATCAATGAGTGGCGTTGACACTGGTTCGACCAGGGAAAAAGTATCCGAGGCGCAACCCTGTGCGTTAGTTACCAGCAAAGAAACAGGGTGTGCGCCGCCAGTGGCCCAGGAAACGGAGTGGGGCCCATTGCCAATACCCGGAATGGCAGTGCCTCCGTCGAAATCCCAGGTCAGCGTGAGGCCTGCTACATTGGTGCCTGTATAGGTAACCGTGGCTGTTTCGTTTTCACAAACAGGGGTGTTCATGGTAAAACCCGCCACAGGGGTTTGGTAAACAAAAACGGACAAATCAGCAGTAAAAAGGCAACCGTTTTCTTCGTACAACACCGTGACGGTATTAGCGCCAATGACAGCCTGTTGTGGGTCGAAAATTCCGCTGGCGGTGTCGGTGATGCCGCTGCCCGACCAACTAAGTACGCCGCCGCCGGAGCCGCCCGTGATGATGGCGGTCAAATCGAATGGGGCGGTGGCGGCATCCCGGCAAATGTTGGCGACCGGGTCGATGCTTATTGAAATGTTCGGGCAGTCGTCTGCCGTGCAATTGGCAATGGCCATACTGTTGCCGCAGGGGCCTGCGCCGAAGGCTGTTACCTGCACGGAAACCACATCACCCGCCGTCAGGCCACCGACCAAATAGGACGTATCTGAATTAAACGAGCCTGCGCCGCCTGCCAGCGCTACCACATCATAGCCGGTGGCACCAGGAATGGTGTTCCAGAAAAACTCCACGTCCGTCAGCCCGCTGTTGCATTGGATAATGGGTACCGGCAAGGGTTCCTCCACCTGTATGGCCATTGTCCCGGTTTCAGAAAGGCAACCATTTTCTTCCACTACCAGGGAAAGGTTATAAGTGCCGCCGACAGGCCAGTTGACCGACAAAGGTCCCGGGCCGGCAGGAGGGGTGGCTGTACCGCCCGAAAAATCCCAGGTATAGACAGCCCCTGAAGAAGCGTTGCCAGTGTAGTTGACGGAGGCATTGTCGCTGATGCAAATTGGCGAGGTCACTGTAAACGAAACGGAAGGTTGTGGATAGACATTCAGGACAGTTGACGCATTGTATAAACAAGTCCCTTCCTCATAAGAAACGGAAATAGCATTACTGCCCGCATTCGCATTAGCTGGGTTAAATAGGCCTGTTATCGGGTTCACGGCAGGCCCCGTCCAGGTAAATAGCCCCCCGCCTGCGCCGCCGGTAGCCGTAGCCGTGAGATTGATTGGAACCGTGGTGGCATCGAGGCAAATATCCGGCACGGGGTCAATGGCCACTGTGACAGACGGGCAATCCTGGGCGATGCAGGTAATCTGCGTACTGACATTGCCGCAGGCATTTCCTGAAATGGCTTCTACAAAAATGGAAGACTGGTCGCCGGGGTTCAGGCCCGTTACCACATAGGATGTATCGGAAGTTAAGGTGCCGGTTGGGCCGGTGGCCACGTTCACGTTGTAGCCGGCTGCTCCGGGTATTGTGTTCCAAACAAACTCGATAGAACCGAGCGTGGGGTAGCAGTTGATAACGGGATCCGGAATAAAAGAATTGACTACCACGGTATGGCTGACAGGATCGGAAGTACAGCCATTGCCTTGCACTACAAGGGTTATGGTTTTCGTGCCACCGGTAGCCCAGGAGACGTTGTGGGGGCCGGGGCCTGTGCCGGGCGTGGCCGTTCCGCCGCCAAAGTTCCAGTTATAGGTGGCTCCGGCAATTGCGTTGCCAGTGTATATCACGGTTGTTTCACCATCCACACAAATGGGGGAAACGACGCTGAAATCTGCAGTGAGGTTAGCAATCACGGCCACCTGTACGCTTACCTCGTCGTGGCAATTGCCCTTTGTGCCCAGGATGTAATAAGTGGTCGTGTCCGATGGCGAAACGACGGTGCTGGGCAACTGATTAGCGGCATTGGCGGGCGTTCCGCTGTGGAAGGTAATAACAGGGTTGGTATTGTTTAAATCAATGATGTTGAGTGTGGACAGGTCGAAACTACCGCCCTGGCAGATGACGGGCAGGGGCGGATTGACCTGCAGGTCGGGGTTCGACTGGCTGCCCGTCACCGTGACGGAGACAGACGAAGTACAGGGCGGGATGAGGGCATTGTTCGTCACCGTCAGTGTGTAGGTACCAGGTTGCGAGACCGTCACCACTGGCTGGACGCTGTTGAAATTGGGGCCGACCCAATGGTACTGCACATTGGCCGGCAGGGACAACATGCCGTTCAGCACGACGGTCGGGTTGGAACAGGTAATGGCTGGCGGCGGGTTGGGGTTAATAATGGCTTGCGTCACTACTTCCGTCATAGTAAGGTTGACCGTACTGTCGCAGCCCAGCCAGGAATTATAAGTGATGAAATGAGGCCCGGGCGGGCAATAAAGGTTGCCATCCACTTCCAGGCATTCCCCGGCGCAAACCGTGAGGTTGGCATTGGTAACAATTGGCGGAATGGGTATCATCACCACATTGACCAGGCTGTCGCACCCCAGATAGGACTGGCAGGTGACGGTACCCGACTGGCAAACGGTCTGGTTGCAAACGGTAATACATTCCCCAATACAGACTGAGGTGTCCAGGACTGTAGGTGGAATGGCAGGGCCAATGGTCACGATGATGCAGTTGTCGGAAATATCCCCGCAAAAGGGTGCAGTGGTGGAGGCGAGCAGGTTTTTGGCGGCGTTCAGGTTCATCCCGACCAGCGACTGTATGTTGGCAGTGGCAGAAGTGAGATAGGACAAGCCGCATATACTGTAAACCCCTGGTGGGAAGTTGCTCATATCGGAGGAAGGCACCACCTGGGTGATGAAAAGGTTTTGTGAAATGACGTAGGCGTAGGAATACTGGCCGGGGTCGGGGGGGCCACCATTTGAGAAAACTGGTGTCAGGTTGAGGTTGAGGGCGGCATCGCCGAAGCAGCCCTGTATATCGGGGTCGTTCAGATCGCCGGCATCCGCTTCACAGACTGTACAGGATTGGGTGCCACAGGCGAAGGTCAGTGAGAAGTTGTTGAGGGTGCCTACATCCTGGCTGCACACGTCGTTCACGGTGAGTGTCCAGGTGCCGTTGGCAGGATTTCCCGGCACATTGAAGTCGTTCAGGTTACAGTTTGGAGCCTGCTGGGCACCGGTAATGGGGTCGGTTACGCCGCCGCAGGGCATGGTATAGCCGCCCACCAGGCAACAAGTGCCGCTCTGGCATGGCCCTGTATTACAGATGTATTCGGTGTTATTGGTGAGCGGATTGCCTGTACCGGGGTAGATGCAGACATCCACATTGTCATCCTGTGTGCCACATCCGCTTTGATTGTCCTGGTCGGCCATCACCATATAATTCAGGCCGGAGGGAGAGGTGAGGGTGACGGCCAAATCCCCGACCCAGGTATGGGTAATTGAAAAGCAAACGGAAGTTAGCGGGCATTGCCCAAGGTCGTTGGGGCCATTCACGGTAACATCAAGGGTGCCCTGGAAAGAGCCATTGTCCAGGATAGGCACCGGGCAGTTGCCGGTTGTGACGCAGTCGCAAATTTGGGCGGCGAGGGGTGTCAGCAAAGTCATCCAAAATACAAAGCCAGTCAGGTAGAGTTTCACCTTCATTATCCTTTTGAGTTTTGCTCGGGCTGTTAAAGCCTGAAGTTAGTCGGACATAGATGTAGAAAACAGATGGTAGCTGAGGTAATCCCAAAAATGGGCTGTTTCAGAAGAGTAAGTGTTATCGGTTGTTAATCAGGCTTTTAACGGTTGATAAAAAGAGCCAAAGGGCACCCAGGTGTTTTTGAAGTCGCTTTAAGTGGCCTTGCTCCATTCAAATAAGCGATAGTCTCACTGCAAAGGGGCATTTGAAATCCCAGCGGTAAATTACGTTCATGGTCATGGATGGTTACCTAACAGAATGTTTGATGGAAAGGCGCTTATCTTTCAATAGTGTTTTCACTGGCAGCCGAAGGCATCGGCATATAAAGAAAGTGCAAATATAAGTTTAGCCAGTCTTTTGAAGAACGATGGTTCTTTTTTTTTACGATTGAACAAATAATTGTTCCAAAACTGCCGATTTTGAAAACAAAGTCGTCTGGTAAGTTGCTATGTGACTGATATTTTTCAGTTTTTCCTGTTCAACTCGAAAGGGCCTTTACTTCACAAGCGCCACATCCCCTTCGAAAAGTACCACCTCCCCGTCAATGAACTCGATTTCGGCAAACCAGGCAAACACTGCAGGATTCATCTCTTCGCCCCGCAGGTGGCCGTCCCAGCCATAAGCCGGATTGTTCGGCTGGAAGTTGTAATACTCCCAGACTGTCTCGCCCCAACGGTCAAAGACGAGGAAGGAGCGGATATTTTTCACTTGCCCGGGTTTTGCAAAAATCATGAACACATCGTTTATGCCGTCGCCGTTCGGCGAGAAGGCGTTGGGGACATAGACGTTTTTGCGGCGGTCCACAAAGACGGTCACCGCATCGTCGTCATTGCAGCCATTTTCGTCGGTAACGGAAACAGTGTAAGTAGTAGTAATAATAGGGAACACCACTTGTACCAGGCTATCGGGGTTTTCTGAAACAATAGTATTCCAGTCAATGGCAGATAGGCTGTCCGGGTCAACATTCACCAGCGCATGGAGGGTCGTGCTGTTCCCCATTTCTATCATAATATCATCGCCCAACTCCACGGAAACCGGCACCGGGACGTTGACGCCGATGTCCTCTGTTACGGTGCAACCGTTGGCATCCCTCACCGTGATGGAATAAGTGCCCGCTGCCAGCCCGGTAAATACTTCCGATGACTGGAACGGCCCGCCCGCACGGGCATACTCATAAGGCGCTACACCGCCGCTGGCATTGGCATAGATGATCCCGTCATTTACCCCAAAGCAGCTTAAGTCATTGACGGTAAACGTCAGCGACAAAGGCAAAGGCTCCAAAAGTGTAACAGAAGTTTCATCGGTGCAGGCATTGCCATCCTGTACCGTGACAACATAGGTGCCCTGCGGCAAATTTTGCTGTTGGGCACCGGTCGTATTATTTGACCACAAAAAAGTATAGGGCGGCTGACCACCCGATGCGGTAGCCGCAACGCTGCCATCGCTTTCCCCACTGCAAGAGATGTCGAAACCATTGTAATCGGAAGTTACCTGCGCCTGCACATTCGGCGGGGTAAGCTGCAGTATTTGCGAACTGATGATGGTCTCAAAGCCGCTGGCGGAGGTGACAGTGACCGTGTAGCTGCCCGGCGGCAAACCACTGATAATTTCTGTCGTGTTTATTGAGGCAATAGTGCCTGTCCCGCTCGACGGGCCGCTCCATGCGTAGGAAAAAGGTGCTTCCCCCAGGCCGACGGTCAGGGTCAACGCCCCTTCCGTTTCCCCACAGGGGATGGTACTGCCCGCCAAATCGGCAGACACGCCGCACTCGCTGGGCAACAGCAAAGTGGTAATGGTAACCACCGTACTATCGCAGCCGTATTGGTTGCTCAAAACCTCCACGACGGTGCCCGTATCCAGCGGATCGCAGGTTTGCAGGGCGAGGATGGTCGTATCGCTTGGCGACAGGGAGACCGTCAATACGACGATGCTATCGCAGCCGTATTGGTTCACCAATTGATAAGTGAAAACGCCCGCCCCGGCTGGGTCGCAGGTGTCCGATTCCAGGAAAATGGCAATACTGGGCAACAGTTCCACCGTCTCAATCACCACACTGTCGCAGCCATCCTGTGCCACCAAATTGGTAATAAAAACGCCAGCCGAACCGGCATCGCAGGTAGTGGAATTGAGCAGGGTTGTATCAGCGTCAGAAAAGGTGACCGTCAGCACAACGGTACTGTCGCAGCCGTACTGGTTGCTGAGGTTTTGCACCGTTACCCCCGCACTGTTGGGGTCGCAGCTCGTATCGAAAAGGAACGTGGAATCAGTGGGCAGCAGGGCCACCGTTTCGACCACCACGCTGTCGCAACCGTCCGGGGTGGTGTAGTTGTTGGTAAAAACGCCTGCCTGGGTTGGGTCGCAGGTGGTGGAATTTATGAGCGTAGTATCTGTTTGGGAAAAAGTCGTGGTGATGATCACCAGGCTGTCGCAGCCGTATTGGTTGGTCAAAACATTGGTGACTGTGCCCACATTGGCGGGGATGCAACTGCTGCCGAATAAGTGTGTCGTGTCGGAAGGCAAAAGGCTCACCGTTTCTATGACCGTGCTGTCGCAGCCGTCCGGCGTGATGAAGTTGCTGGTAAAAATACCCACCGAGGCAGGATCGCAGGTAGTGGAATTGACCTGGGTGGTGTCAGTTGTCGAAAAAATAGTAGTGGTCACAACGACGCTGTCGCAACCATTTACATTGGTGAAAACCTGCACCACCGTGCCGACATTGGCAGGGTTGCAACTGCTGTCATTTTTAAAAACCGAATCCACAGCATTGACTGAGAGCAGGGTAATAATGACACTGTCGCAAGAGTGGATGGTGGAAAGCGTATCATAATATGTGCCGCTTGCATGTTGAAATGCCCCTTGCAAAAACAGGCTGTCACCCTGGCAAATGGCCCTTGTTTCATTGGTAGAAACATGCGGCCAAACCGTCACCGTCACGCTGCTGTTGGCCGTGTTGGCACAGGCCGGGCTGGAGTTGTCACCAATAGATAAAAGGCTGTAAGTCGTTGTCGCAGAAGGGCTTACCTGGATGGTATGCCCGTTGAAAATATTGTTCAGGGTGAAATTCTGGCTGCCGTTGGAATATACTACATCGAAGGGGGCATTGCCTGTCAGGGTAAAAGTCAGGGTTGCTTGTTCGCCTTCGCAGATGGCCACGTTGCTGCCAATCGTTGCCGTTGGGAGCGGCCTGAAGACAACAGGCGTTCCAAACGAAACCGACAGGCAGGGGTCGTTCAGGTCAACGCCGCCATTCCCGTTAGCATTGCCGGCCACGGCGGAGATATAATACGTCGTTCCAGGCACCATCGGTGGCACCAGGTAAAAGACGGGGACGCTGTTGGTGGCATACACCGTACCAAGCGAATTGCCATTGCTGCTATGCAGCACAAATACGAGGATGTCGTCGCCGTCCAGCGTTTCATCCTGATTGTGGGTGGCCGTCACCGTATCGCCCACACAAACACTAATGGGCGCCAGATTCATGGTGCCTGCATCCGTCACGCATTGGCAGGAGAAGTTGCCGGATAGGAGGATGGGGGCACAATTGTTTCCGTCATTGATCGTAAAGGAATAGGCAATGCCACTTGCTATGGGGTTGCTGGTAAAAATGTAGGGCGGGTTGGGCGACAACGTGCCCGGCACGGAACCGGTGACGCTGTAGGTGGAAGGTTCGCCGCCCGTTATTTCAAAAGTCACCGTGTAGTTCAGGTTGTTGGTGTCGCAGTTGGTGTCGAAACCAGTGACCATAGGCGCCGTCACCACTTCCACCAGGCCGGAGCCTGTGCCGTTGTTTTGGCAACCATTGGCGTCGGTCACGCTCACGATGGTATAGGTACCTGGGGTCCCGGTTGGCAAAGTAGTAATCCCATCGGGGACGGTGATCGGGTTTTGCGCCACGTTGTTGATGGCATAAATAATTTCCAAGGGTACCGCACCGGAAGCGGTGATGGTCAGGTCAACCGTGCTGCCGCTCCCCTGGCAAATCGTGCCGCTGCCGCTGATATTGGCCGTTGGCAAATCGTATATCTCCACCACTGCTGATGCCATGCCGGGACACAATCCTTGCCCACTGTAACTATAAGTGACGTTATGCATGCCTGGCCCTAAAACGGCTGGGTTGATTTGCCCGGCGGCATTGGCAGCGCCCCCCCAGGTGCCACCTGGCGGCATGGCAGTCATGGTGAAAGCAGGGGCATTTTGACAAACCGGCCCTGCTGGCTGGATGACCACGTTGGCCCCCGGCAACACCTCCAGGAAATAGGAATCCGTACCAATACAGCCCGTTGATTCGATGTAAGTATAGGTGACCTCATGCATGCCCGTGCCGAGGCTGGCCGGATCGACCAACCCGGTAGGCCCTGCAACGCCACCCCATATCCCACCGGAAGGATCGGCGGTCATCAAAAAAGGAAAGTCATTTTCGCACAACGGCGGCACCGGCATGATCTCTACCTGCGGCAATGGATTGATGGTAATAAAAATTTGGTCCGTTCCTGTGCAGTTGTTCAGGTCGGTGTAAGTATAGGTGACCAAATGGCTCCCGGCACCCAGGGCCATTGGGTCGATCTGCCCGGCGGCATTGGCAGCTCCGCCCCAAATGCCGCCGCCTGGCACAGCACTCAATTGCGCCACGGGAGAGTCTTCGCACAATGGGAAGGTGGGCGGTACAATGGCTACCACTGGCGGCGGCAACACGATGACGTTCGTGCTTGCCGTTCCCGTACACCCATTGGCATCCGTGACCGTCACCGTGTAAAGGCCACTGTTGAATACATCCGCATTGGGAATGGAGGGGTTTTGCTGGGTGGAAGTAAAGGGGGGCGGCCCAGACCATTCATAACTGGCGCCACCACTGGCCATCAGGTTGATTGTTCCACCAGGGCAGATGGGGCTGTTATTGCTGGCGGTGGCAGTTGGCGAGGGCAGCACGGTGATAATTACATCGTCAGTAGCCATACCACCGCAGGCAAACGTGATGGTGACATTGTAGGTCGTGGTGACAAGCGGGGTAGCGACCGGGTTGGAAATGGACCAACTGCTCAGGGTTGGGTTCGGCGCCCATTGGTAAGTATCGCCGTTGGGGTCGGCCATTAATTGGATGCTTTGGCCGGGGCAGATGCTCTGATCGACCATTGGTACCAATTGCGGGGAGGTAATGCAGACCTTGTGGGGATTGGTGGATGCACCCGTAGCCGATGTAAAACCATAATAGGCGGTATTGCTGCCGCCCAGGTAAGCCGATATGTTGCCGTTGAAAGTGATGACGCTGCCATCCATCACGGCGGTAAAAGATTGGGTGGCCGGGTTCCAGGAAGCAGAGAAACAGTGGTCGTTGCAATCCTCAATATTAGGCAACGGAATAGGGCCGACCAGGTTGCTGGGCAGGCCGTGGTTGACACTGCCATTTGATATGATGGCGACGTGATCGGTCGCTGGGTCATTGAAATTGTTGTTTTGCCAGTCGTCGTATTCCACGGCGAAGGAGTTGGCGATGCCGTTGTAGCCCAACATGCCGCCACCCCCTCCCAGTGCCGTGTTGGTAGTGGCCAGCACGAACACGATGCCGTCGGCGCCGTTGGCATCCTTGCAGCCAAAATTGAAGGTAGCCGAGACGGAGAAGGGTTGTGCCAGGTTGATTGGGGCCGCCGAAAAAACAGATCCTGCCTGGGCGGGTTGGTCTAGTGTCAGTTGGTAGCAGCCGCCGCCTGCGTTGGTGGCGCTGCCATTGGTGACGAATTGGCCGTGAAGGTGGGAAGTTATCAACAACAAAAGGGGAATTTTACAAAAGCGGCAAAAAAACCTTGTCAAAAAGGGCATCAGTGTTCTATTCATAATTTGCAGAATTTGGGGCGTCAAGATAAAAGTATTTGACAGGAAAACAGTCAATTAACAATAGCGAACCGACATTCTGACGCACATTAGCCCCAATTCTGGCCCCGGCACTCCATTGGAGATTTGCTGCCGGCCTCCGGCCTGGGTCAATTGCTCACAACTGATTGATTGTGAGCATCTGTTTTTTTCAAAAATACACCTCTCTGAATGGTCTCTTTCAGGCCTTCCTAACAAGACAATTGAAAATCTTTTCTTTCTGGCACAAGGGTCAATCTTTTAAATACATTTGCTCCCGCAATTAGCAAAACTAATAATGTAAACCATGCTTACAGCCGTCGTCATCACCTTCGTTCTGGCCTACCTGGCCATTGTCCTTGAGCACCCCTTGAAGCTCGACAAGACCGTACCCGCCATGTTGGCCGGGGTCATCACATGGGGAATAATTTTCGTGAGCGGCCTTTCGGTAGTGGATGCAGAACACCAATTGGGGGACGTGCATGAGGTGCTCGTGAACCACCTTGGCGAAATTGCCCAAATCCTCGTATTCCTCATCGGTGCGATGGTCATTGTCGAGTTGGTGGATCTCCACCAGGGCTTCTCCGTCATCACCAACCGCATCCGCACTACCGACAAACGCAAGCTGCTTTGGCTGGTGTCCTGGATGGCGTTTTTCCTGTCTTCCGTGCTGGATAACCTGACCACTACCATTGTGTTCATTTCCCTGTTGCGCCGCCTCGTGCCGGATCAAAAGGAGCGGCTATGGTATGTCAGCTTTGTCGTCATTGCAGCCAATGCGGGCGGTGCCTGGACGCCCATCGGCGACGTGACCACCACCATGCTTTGGATAAAGGAAAAAGTGACAACGCTGGGGCTGGTGGAACATTTGGCAATATCCTCTTTTGCCTGCCTGGCCGTACCACTCCTGTTGGCGGGCCTGCTGCCCATTTTTAAAGGAAACTTGTCAGTGGCCAAAAGCAATGGCGGGGCGAGTTTGGTGCAGGAAAAACTGCTTAGCAGCAAGACCATGTTGACGGTAGGCATCGGCGGGTTGATATTTGTGCCCATTTTTAAGGCGCTCACGGGCATGCCGCCGTACATGGGCATGATGCTCTCGCTATCCGTAGTTTGGATAGTGAGCGAGTTCGTCCATCCGGGTGAAGATTTTACAGAAGAGCGCAAAAAAATGCTCTCCGCCCGCCACGCCCTGTCGAGGATAGAGCTGTCAAGCATTTTGTTTTTCCTGGGCATCCTCCTGGCTGTTGCAGCGCTCGATGCAGTGGTGGCGGGCACCCATGCCGATGGGCAATCGGTCGGTTTCCTTACCACCATGGCGGAGGGTTTGCAACATGCCATCCCCAACCTTGACATTGTGGTTGTCGTCCTCGGCTTCCTTTCGGCCATTGTTGACAACGTGCCGCTGGTGGCAGCCGTCATGGGCATGTTCCCAATGGACATCCACCCGGTGGACGACAAACTGTGGCAGTTCATCGCCTACACGGCCGGCACGGGGGGCAGCATTTTCATCATCGGCTCGGCGGCAGGTGTGGCGGCAATGGGCATGGAGCGCATTGATTTTATTTGGTATTTCAAAAAAATATCGTGGTTAGCTTTGGTTGGTTATCTTGCGGGCGTAGTTTCCTATTTGATTACGTACCAACTTTTTCATGCTCATTGATTTTGTTTGAAATTGTTTGATTTTGTTTGAAATTGCCGACTATTGCCAGCAGATGGGAACTACCCTCAAACTATTGTCAAACTAACCCAAACATTATCAAACAATCATCAACATGGATTTCAAATCCCTTTTCCGCCGCAAGACAATCCCCTCCGTATTGGCCGACCTCAAGGCCATGGAACTGGACTCCGCCAACAGCCTGGTGAAGAACCTTCGACTGATTGACCTGGTCGCCTTCGGCATTGCCGCCATCATCGGGGCAGGTATCTTTTCCACCATTGGAAATGCAGCGCACAGTGGTGGCCCGGCGGTCAGCTTACTGTTCCTGTTCACAGCGGTGGCCTGCCTTTTCTCTGCACTTTGCTATGCTGAATTCGCCAGCACCATCCCCATCAGCGGCAGTGCCTATACCTATTCTTATACTGTTTTTGGAGAATTGGTCGCCTGGATCATCGGTTGGAACCTGCTCATGGAATACGCCATTGGCAACAGTACCGTCGCCTTTTCCTGGTCGGAATACTTCACAAACCTACTGACCGGCGTGGGCCTTCACATGCCTGATTGGCTCACCAACGATTACTACACCTGCTCCCGTGCTACGGAGGGTGCTGCGCTGGCAGTTTGGCAAAATGCACCTACCATCGGTGGCCTGCACATCATCTTCGACCTGCCCGCCATTTTCATCAATATTTTGGTGACGGCGTTGGTCTATATCGGCATCAAAGAGACCAAGAAGACAGGCAACATGCTGGTGCTGTTAAAGATGGCGGTGGTGTTGCTGGTCATCGTTGTGGGTGTTTTTTACGTAAAACCGGAAAACTGGACGCCCTTTGCCCCCAACGGAATGAAGGGCGTGCTGGGCGGTATTGCCGGAGTGTTCTTCGCTTACATCGGATTCGATGCCATTTCCACAACGGCAGAAGAGTGCAAAAACCCGCAAAAAGACTTGCCCCGGGCCACCGTCATTGTGCTGATCATTTGCTCCGTTTTGTACCTGCTCGTTGCCTTGGTGATAACGGGCATGGTGAACTACACCGAATTGAACGTGGCCGACCCGATGGCTTTTATTTTTGAAAAATACAACTTAGGTTTCATGGCGGGCATCGTCTCCGTCAGCGCAGTGATTGCCATCACGAGCGTGTTCCTGGTGTTCCAGATGGGCCAGCCCCGCATTTGGATGTCCATGGCCCGTGATGGCCTTTTGCCAAAGGCTTTTGGTAAAATACACCCCAAATATAAAACCCCATCCTTTGCCACCATCATGACGGGCGTGGTGGTTGCCCTGCCCACCCTGCTGCTCAACCAGGAGGTGGTGACCGACCTCTGCAGCATCGGCACCTTATTCGCTTTCATGCTGGTGTCGGCAGGCATCCTCTTCATCGACCGGGGGCACGAGGCGGAGCGGCCAGTGGCTTTCAAAGTACCTTATATAAACGGGCGTTTCATCGTGCCGGCGCTGTTCGTGCTGTGCATGGTATTTTTAAATGAAATGCCGGACGATCACAATTTGCTCACAGGATTTTCTGCCGAAAAAGTGCCTTACCTGCTGTTTTTCCTCACGTTTGGTGTGCTGGCGGTTTTTAGTTTTTTGAAAAATTGGTCGCTCATCCCGGTGCTGGGCATCGTCACCAACCTCTACCTGATAGCAGGCCTCGGCCACCTCAACTGGATACGGTTTGGTGTCTGGTGCGCCATTGGGTTCGTGATTTACTTTTTGTTTAGTTATAAAAATAGCAGGTTGGCCAATGCTCGGTAGCAGGGCCTTAATCCATTCATTTTCAGCATGGTTGGGTAAAACTTAGCAATCCGCCATGTAACCGGTAGCCTGTTTGGGGCAGCTTTTCATTGCAGCAGCTTTTCTGGCAAATGTGTGATGGGCGTTATCCGGATGCTTTTGTAAAAAATCTCCGCACCTTCCGACTGCAATTGTATTTTACCTTTCGTCAGCGGCTCAAAGCCATCGCCCAACGGATGCCGTGAGTGGTACAACACCATCACAACTTTCCCATTGACAACATGAATGGCGGTATCGCCATAGCAGTATAGATCAATCGTGTTCCAGGCACCCGTTGGCCTTTCGGCGTCGGGGTTTTTAATGGCATGGCGGCCAACGGCAGAGTTGTCAATGAAAGTTGTCATATCTCCTTTTGGGTCAAACACCCAGTCTTTGTCGCCTTTTTTCAGAACGGGCACATCCATAACGGCCCCGGCCACGCCCCAGTAATCGCCGCAGTCCCCTTCCTGAATTTGAAACTCCTGCGACTGCATCCAAAAGCCCCAGTCCACACCATGCTCGCCGTTGGCATGGTAAAGCACACCGCTGTCCATTTTGGCGTTTTCCTTGGGGTGGTACTTGTGCTTGCCCCATTTAAACTCCAGGTGGAGGTGATAATTTTCAAATTCGTCTTTGGTGGAAATGCCCCCAAACTGCTCGCCCGAAATGCGGATGGCCTTGACGCCGTCTTCCGTTACGACTGAAAAAGTGCCTTTTGGATCAACGTTTAAACCAATCGGCTGAATGCCCGTGCGGTCTTCACCGGTAGCGGGAAACTGCGGGCCGAGGTAGGTGTCCCAACCAGCCAGATCCTGATCATTGAACAGGTTTTGCCAGATGACCTTTGGTTCGTTCAGCTCGATGACATAGCCATCCGGATCGGTGATGTAAATCTGCCAGGCCCCGTCAAAACGCTGCTGCCGGTGGTAGGGCAGCCCGATTTTCAGGAGGTATTGCTCAATGGGATCGGCATCGGGGATAGTCCAGGAATAATGGGCGCCGTTGCGGTCGTTGTTGGCCACGGGGTCGGTTCGGCCAGCGAGGAGGTGCAGTTCCTGTCCGGGTGCTATTTTGAACCAGGAGCGGATGGCCTTTAGGTCTTCCGGGACCGGGATGGGTTCGAGGCCGACTGTTTCCCGGTAAAATTTGGCGCTGGCCTCAATGTCTTTCACGGCAAGCGCCACATGGTTGTAGCCGGAAACAGGGATTTGGGCCATCGCATTTTGATAAAAAAATAAAAGGGCAGGAAGTAAAAGCAACCCGGGTAACTTGTTCATATTGTGTTTGTTAGAAATTCCTTTATTTGGGCTTTGGGTTTAAATGCCAGGCTGGCAACCCAACAAGCGCCGGGCCAGGGAAGTCAACGGGAATGTCTTGGGTCAACCGCAAGCCCCTGTTTTCACGCAAAGATAGGCTGCTGAGGCAATTCCCAATGGATAAAAATATAAATGAAATATTAGACCCCTTATAACACTACCACCTCTTCTTTATAAAACAACCTCCCATCCCCTTCCCAATCCACTTTGACCGTCCAACGGCCTGGCAAAAGGTTTTTAGCTGAAACCAATTGCGTCCCCTTCTCATCCACGTTGACCTTCAGTTTAAAATCCTTCGACTTATCATCGGCCCGGTAAAATTGTATTTCACCGCCTAACTTTTCAAATCCTTGCGGGAATTGTAAGCTGACTATTTTGCCTTGGCGGTCCTCTTTGATTGTCAAATCTTGTGGCAATGCCTGGCTGTTGTGGAGCTTGTTGATATGCTGCTGGTATTGTAAATCCTGTTCATAATAATTGTCAACGACCAGGCTGCTGTCAAAGGATTTTGAATAAAATACCATCGCTACCATAACGATGACAAATGAGCTGTAAAATATGGCGATGCCGCTTCCCCAGTTGAGTTTCATGATCAATGATTGAATGAGAGAATGAGTGAATGAGTGAATGGATTCAATCATTCACTCATTCTCTCATTATTTGATGGGTCCTAAAAAGTTTGTTGTTGCTTCGTCTATTAGTTTACCGTTTGAATAGACTTCAATTTTAATTTTTCGTTTGGTGGTTTTCATTGCTGTTTTTGGGATGTCCAGCATCATTACGCCCTTAGCCAAACCTTGTTTGGGCGAAATAATGTTCTCCTTCGTTCCTACTACTTCCAAACGGCTGCCAGGAACGCCGACCAATTTGAACTCGATATTTTGTATATCCTCGGCCGTTTTATTGATGACTTCCCAATTGTAAACATTCCGGTAATAAATATCATCTACGACATTGTAAAGTTGTCCGGGCGTTTTCAGGACAAGCGTTTCTACGGAATTCCGGGTGCCGAGTAAAAATGCCTGGAATACTATTAATATCACCAATACAGCCGAATATGCAATGACCCTGGTATTTAATAAATGACGTTTACCCTTTTGAATGCCATTGTAAGAATCATAACGGATAAGCCCTCTTGGGCGGCTTACTTTGTCCATCACGCCGTCACATGCGTCGATGCAGGCAGTGCAATTGACACATTCCAACTGTGTGCCGTTCCGTATATCTATCCCCGTCGGGCAAACCTGTACACATAATTTACAATCAATGCAATCACCCAATATTTTTATTGGGCTTTCTGCAATAGTATCCTGCCCATTGGCCGATTTTAAAGCGGCCTGCGCCACTTCCTGCTGGATATCGGAAACAGGGTTTGTTTTTTTGATTTTGCCCCTGGGCTCCCCCCTTACAAAGTCGTAGTGAACAACGATGGAATCCGGCACCAACAGTACGCCCTGCATCCTGCCATAAGGGCAGATTGTCGTGCAGACCTGCTCCCTCATAAAAGCAAAAACGCCATAAAATAAACCCGAAAATATAAGCATGGCCGCAAACCCGACAACGTGCATATTTATCGGTTCACTGATTATTTTTCCAACCTGATCCACGCCTATTATATAGGTCAGAAAAATGTTGGCAATCAGGACGGCAATCAGGAAAAATATGATGTGCTTGCTGCCTTTCTTGATGATCTTATCCGAAGTCCAGGGCTCTTTATCAAGTTTCCTTTGTTGATTGGCGTCGCCTTCTATCCAATATTCTATTTTACGGAAAACCATTTCCATAAAAATAGTCTGGGGACAAACCCAACCACAAAACAAACGCCCAAAAACTACTGTAAACAGGACAATGAACACCATCAAAGTGACCATAGCCAGCGCAAACAAATGCAAGTCCTGGGGCGTGAAAACAATTCCAAAAAGTATAAACTTGCCCTCTAAAACATTGAACAGCATGAAAGGCTCGCCATTGATTTTAATAAATGGCATCCCAATCAATATGGCCAATAATAACCAACTCGTATAGGTGCGGACTTTATAAAACCAACCTGCCGGTTTTTTGGGATAAATCCATATTCGCTTCCCTTTTTTATCAACAGTAGCAAGGTGATCCCTGAATGTTTCTGAATCCTGATATAGCTGTTCGATATCGTTCATTGATGCTGAATTTTAAACACAGGGTTTTATTTAATTTTTGCCCTGTTGTACCATTAGAGGCTCATTTGGCTTTTTGCCCTGCTAATTTAGTAGTATCCGACTCTGCCTGTATGTGACCTGCGTCACCCGTTGCGGTAGAATCTGCCGGGGTTGCCATTTCGCCATCGGGTTTCCAAAGATCTCCCTGTGGTGCTTTTGCATTTGGTGGGTTCGAGCCACGTAGGGAAAGGACATAACTGGCCACCCGCTGCATATCGCTGGAACGCAATTGGTCCTTCCACGACTGCATCCCTTTTTCTATGTAGCCATATTTGATGGTGGTGAAAACATTTTTGATGCCACCGCCATGTATCCAATAGTCGTCCGTCAGGTTCGGCCCAATGGTGTTCCCCTCTCCCTTCGTCCCATGGCAAGGAGTACAGTTAGCCTGGAAAGTGGACTGGCCCAATGACAAATCGGCTTCGTCGGTCAGTGCGACAACATTGTTTTCATCCACCTGATCGGCTTGGCGGGACACAAAGGCAGCTACTTCGGCCTTTGCCACTTCCATATTTTGCTCATATTCTTCATGGATGGATGGTGCAGAACCCGTAATATGCAGGGCTGAAAAATAAATGACTCCAAAAATAATAGAGGCATAAAACATCCAAAGCCACCAGGGTGGGAGCTTGTTGTCCAATTCACGAATACCGTCATAGTCGTGCCCAAGATCAATATCACGTTCTTTTGAAACGGGAACAGCTTTGGTTGCTGCTTTCATGAACTTGCTCCACCAGCTTTGCTCAGGTTGGCGGTATGCTTCCACTACTTCTTCAATGCCTTTTTCACGGAGCATCCGAATCTCTTCCATTTTCATAATCACCGTAAAAAGGCGCACGATGGCCAATAGTGCCCCAGTAATAACGATTGCGCCACCTATCGCAGTCAAACTGCCAAAGGCATTTTTCCAGAATTCAAGATGGGTCTGTACATCTGCCGGAGCCTGAGCTTTTGCCAATATTGGCAAGAAAAATACGGTGGTTATTAATACCCAATGATGAAATTTATTTTTCATAACCAGAATTTAATTTTTTTTAATGGTGAATGATAAATGGTGAATGGTAAATATTTGCATCATTCACCATTCGTCATTTACAATTCATCATTATCCAACGGCAGGTTTGCCATTTTATCAATGAATTCTTTTTTGCTCATAAATGCCCACAAAGCACTCACCACGAATATGACAAAAAAGATGATCAAAGAGGCCACTGCCAGCCAGTTGATATTTTCTACGGATTGAAGGATGTATTTATACATGATTGGAGTTTTGAGTTTTGGGATTTTAATTTAGAGCGCCACTCAAAACTAAAACCCCAAAACTTATCACTTATTTCTGCGCCTGGGCCTGCGCCGTGATGTCCACGCCGAGACGTTGGAGATAGGCGATAAGGGCAACAATTTCCTTTGTTTCGAGGCCCTCCTGCTCGATGCCGTCCTGTTTGAGGCTGGCAGCGATTTTCTTGGCCTGTTTTGCCAGGTCTTCGTTGGCTATTTCTTCGTAGCCTTCCCCGTAAGGCGTACCCAATTGCCGCAGAACCTTGATTTTACTGGCCGTCGTTGAAATGTCCAATTCA
Organism: Lewinellaceae bacterium; assembly: GCA_020636005.1. GTDB lineage: Bacteria > Bacteroidota > Bacteroidia > Chitinophagales > Saprospiraceae > UBA6168. Next base: position 133,606 of record JACJYR010000003.1, on the reverse strand, counting down.
TTTGTCAGTAACCAGGGATAGGCTGGCATGATGGATTGGTCGTACACGTTGCGGGGGTTGTACATGTGGTTGTAGTGCCAACTGTCCGATTTTTTCAGTTTGCCAACACCTTCCCTCGCAAGGTCAGGCCCTGTGCGTTTGGAGCCCCACAAGAATGGGCGGTCATAGATAAACTCGCCAGACTTGGAATATTCGCCATAGCGCTCCGTCTCAAAGCGCATGGGGCGCACCATTTGCGAGTGGCAGCCGAGGCAGCCTTCCCTCACATATAGATCACGGCCCTGCAATTCAAGCGGTGTATATGGTTTCACTGTTTCTATTTTTGGAATATTCTCATCCACAAAAGCCATTGGCAGGTATTCAATAATACCGCCTATAGCCACCAATATCAAGCTGAATATAAGCATTTGAATTGGCCTGCGCTCTATCCAGCGGTGCCAGTGCGAATGATCTTCTGCACCCACTACAAGCCTGGCAGGTGCTTCGGCGGCTTCGTTGGCTATCAGGTTGCCACTGGCCACTGTTTTCCAAAGATTATATATGCCCAGAATAACGCCCGATAAATACAGGGTTCCGCCCAATATCCTTATGGCGTACATAGGGATAATTTGCGTCACCGTTTCAAGGAACAATGGATAGACCAAAAATCCATCTGGCGTGAAAGCCCGCCACATCACATTCTGAACCACGGCAGCCCAATAAAGTGGTATGGCGTAGAAAATGATACCCAGTGTGCCCAACCAGAAGTGGACGTTGGCAAGTTTTGTGGAAAACAATTTGGTGTCAAAAATCCTTGGAATCAGCCAATAAACGACTCCGAAAGTGAGCATCCCGTTCCAGCCCAGCGCCCCTACGTGTACGTGGCCTATGGTCCAGTCGGAATAGTGCGTCACGGCGTTCCAGCTTTTGATGGACATCATCGGCCCTTCAAAAGTGGACATACCGTAAGCGGTGACGGCCACCACCATGAATTTCAGGATGGGGTCTTCCCGCACCCTGTCCCATGCGCCACGCAGTGTCAGCAGGCCGTTGAGCATGCCGCCCCACGATGGGGCTATCAGCATCAGGGAAAAGACCATCCCCAGCGACTGCGCCCACTCCGGCAATGAAGTATAAAGGAGGTGGTGTGGCCCAGCCCAGATATAAATGAAAATCAACGCCCAAAAATGGATGATGGAAAGGCGGTAGGAATAAACCGGCCTGTTGGCAGCCTTCGGCAAAAAGTAATACATCAAGCCGAGGTATGGCGTGGTAAGAAAAAATGCCACGGCATTGTGGCCGTACCACCATTGCACCAAAGCCTCCTGCACCCCTGCAAAGACACCATAAGCATGGGTCATGCTGGTTGGGATGGCCAAGCTGCGCACGATATGCAGCATGGCCACCGTGACCCATGTGGCGATGTAAAACCAAATGGCCACATACAGGTGTTCCTCCCTCCTTTTCAGGATGGTGCCAAACATATTGATACCAAAAACCACCCAAACCAGGGCGATAGCAATATCAATCGGCCATATCAATTCTGCATACTCGCCACTGCTCGTCAGGCCGAGCGGAAGGGTCAATGCAGCGCTGACGATGATGAGCTGCCAGCCCCAAAAATGGATGTTGCTCAGCGCATCACTGAACATCCTCGCTTTCAGTAGCCGTTGAAGGGAATAATAAACGCCCATGAAAATGCCATTGCCCACAAATGCAAAAATGACGGCATTGGTGTGCAAGGGCCTGAGCCGGCTGAACGTCAGCCACGGCGTTTCAAAATTGAGCGCCGGGAAAACGAGCTGCGATGCAATCAGAAGACCTACTATCATGCCTATAAGGCCCCAGAAAACGGAGGCATAGGCAAATTTCTTCACGATGGCATTGTCGTAATGGAACCGTTCTACTTGTGTCATACGGAAACTTGTTTATTTGTCAGTTGAATGAATTTTCGGATTGGCGCTCCTGGATGAGGGGGCGGGCTTGTCGTCGAACAACATCCTGATGGAAGGGGTATAGTCATCTTCGTACTGGCCGGATTTAACAGCCCATATAAAGGCTGCGAGAAAGCCCAGGGCAACGAGCAAGCTGACCGCAATAAGTACAAAAATTATCTTCATTGCAAGAGTTTTTTGAAAGTCTTTGGTGGCAAGAAAAGATTCATAAGTATTGATAATGAATGGTATACAAAATTTCTTTTCTCTCCAAACTTTACTTTCAATCCGGCGGCAAGGTAGATACGGGGTAAAGGGTGGCGAGTGATTTTAGTCAGAATGGAAGGTGACTTTTGTCATGCACTGAGAGGGATCTGCCCTGCTCTGTTTCATCATTGTATTGCCAATAAAAATTAGCTTATTTTTGCGAAGCATTAAATAAATTCTATGCGGTACCTCGATCCTAAAAATGATTTGACCTTTAAAAAAGTGTTCGGCGAACACCCCCATCTTTTGATGAGCTTTTTAAATGCACTCTTGCCGTTGGAGGAAGGCCAGTTCATTACTTCTTTGGAATACCTTCCAAGTGATCTTGCATCAAGGTTGCCTTTCTTAAAGTACTCCATTGTTGACGTAAGGTGTGTGGACAATACGGGCAGGCAATTCATCGTGGAAATGCAGATGCTATGGACGGACGCCTTTAAAAAGCGGGTGCTTTTCAATGCGTCGAAAGCGTATGTGAAGCAATTGGAAAAAGGGAACGAATACAAGGGCCTCATGCCCGTTTATGCCCTCAACCTGGTCAATGAAAACTTCGAACACGATACGGATCAATATTACCACCACTACAGCATTACCCACAATGAACTGACCGGCAAAAAAATAGAGGGGCTGGAATTTGTTTTTATTGAATTGCCAAAATTCAAGGCCAAAAATCTCAATGAAAAAAAACTGCAAATCCTTTGGCTGCGCTACCTGACTGAAATAAAGGACAATATGGTTGAACTTCCTGATGACCTCATGGCCAATCCAACTGTCAGGGAAGCTATTGAATGCCTGGAAGAAAGTGCATTTACCCCAGCCCAACTCGATGCCTACGACAAATACTGGGACGACATCAGCAGTGAAAGAACCCTTTTGGCGGATTCTTTGGAAAAAGGAGAAAAGATTGGAATGGAAAAGGGAATGGAAAAGGGAATACAACTCACCATTTCAATTATCCGATTACACGGCAAAGGATTCGATGCGTCCGCCATCGCCAAAGAAACAGGCCAATCTGAAGATGCTGTCAAAAAAGTTTTGTTAGATTCCGGGCTATTGTAAAATGGTGTTCCGGCAAAAATAATTTCCAAACCTCAGGGCCAACCCTACTCCACGATTTTCTTAAAACTCTTGCGGTATTCGGAAGGGCTTTTCCCGGTAATTTCCTTGAAAAAGCGATTGAAGTGCGAGAAGTTGTTGAAGCCGCTCTCGAAGCACACGTCCGTGATGCTGGCGTTTTGTTCCAATAATAATTTACAGGCGTGGGTGACCCTGTATTCGTTGACGAAACGGGTAAAGGTCTTGCCGGATAGTTTTTTAAAATAACGGCAAAATGCAGGGACGGTCATGCTTACCTTTTCGGAGATTTCATCCAGCGGTATGGCACTCTGAAAATTCGCCTGCACATAAGTATAAACCACATTGATGCGGTCGTTGTCCTGCGTTTCCACTTCCAACGTATAACCGTTGGCGTTTAAGATTTGGTATTCTGTTGAAAGCGCCATCTCCTTCAAAATGATGAGCAATTCTATCAAACGGCCAAACTGGTCGTGTTTGGGCAGGTTTTCCAGTCGGGCACCAATACGCTTTTTGCTGTCGCCAAAAAAAACCAAACCTGCCCTGGCTTTATCAAACATGGCCTGGATGGCCTCCATTTCCGGGATTTTAAAAAAGCTTTCGCCCAGGAAATCTGCTTTCATTTGTACGATGGTCTCTGATTTGTTCCTGGTAAACCGGTCGGTGAAGCCATAATGCGGCAGGTTGGAGCCAATCAGGATAAGGTCGCCATCCCGGAAATAGGAGGCGTGGTGGCCGATGTGCCGCTTTCCGTTCCCTCCTTTTACGTACACCAGTTCAAGTTCGGGGTGGTAGTGCCAAAACGGTTCGTTGGCATTGGGCGTGGGCAAAACATATTGCTTCACCGTAAACGAGCTTCCAAACTCCGGGTTGATTTTTTCTAAAGCTGGTTTATTGAGCAACAATTTTTCCATTGTTTTTTTAGCAAAAATAAAGGATCCTTCACATTAAAACTTCTGCTGAATTGACTATTTTTTAAACGATATTAACCCGTTCTAAATTATTACATCCAATAACGGTCAATTTAGTACACAATCATGCAAATCCTGGTGTAGTCCTGCCCCTGCATCCAGCCTACCTTTGTGCCGACAAAAAGTTAGACCGACAAGCTTTTTTGTTTCACCATTTTTAAAACTGTTATTATGAAGAATCTCACAACCGCTGTTTTCGCAACAGCCTTCACGTTCCTGTCCATCGCCGCTTTTGCCGTGGACACCCCCGATTTCGTCATCAAAAATGAGGAGGGCCAAAAATCCTTTGTGCTCCACCTCGACCGGGTGCTGACCGAAAAGGTACAAGTCCGCATCCTGGATGCCGAACAGCACCTGCTTCTTTCCGATGCCATCCGGGAGAAAGGCCCTTTTGCAAAAAAGTATAACCTTTCCAACCTGCCCGCTGGCCGTTACACCGTTGAAATCGAGGACAACTACACCATCAAGTACCAACCGGTTGAAATCCTGGACAGCAGCCTGGTCATTGATGCCGACCACCTGACTGCCATCTATAAGCCATTCGTCGTGGCCAATGGCAAACTGGTTGACCTGACTTTCCTGCAACTGGAAGATGCCAAAACGGAAATCGAAATCCTCGACGACGCAGGCTTCCCGGTTTACAATGAAACCATAGAAGACTCGGGCAGCATCACCAAACGGTATGATGTCTCCAAATTGCAGGCCGGCAATTATGTTTTCCAGGTAGCCGTGAAAGACAGGGTTTACTACCGCAATTTTACCGTTGGTGGGCCGACCTTCTAAAACGCTTATTCAGGTTAATTAAAGATGCTCGCATTTAAAGTTAATGGTAGTCAACATTGAGAGACGGGGTTATCAAACCCCGTTGTTCCGGAAAAGCGGGGTTTGATAACCCCGCCTCTCCATAAATGCTGCGAAATAACCGAACCGATTCATTAATTTCAAATGCGACTGACTATAAAAGTATTTCGGGGAGAGGCAGGCGTCAAGCTTGCCTCTCTTTTTTTGGTGGGAAAACAAGGTTAGATTGAGAATTCTACCTCGTCATAAATATCGGAAAGGGAAAGTTTTGCGCCCAAAGAAGTAAACTCGATAACTTCCTCTTCTTTTGAAAATGAATCGAACCGCCAGCCTTTTTCATCCCTGGAGTACATATTGATGAGCCTTTCAGATTGGGAAATGATAAGGTAATATTGAAGGGTTGGAAGATTTAAATACTCGTTCCTTTTGGTCACCCTGTCGGTATGGTCCGAATTGTCGGAAGAAACTTCGATGACTAGAACAGACTGCTTGATAAGGTGGGAATCGCTGTCGTCAACGACGGGTGCAATCACGAAATCCGGGTAACGATAAATTTTTTGTTCCCGCACGAGCATTCTAACATCGTGGCGGAAAAAATCGAGTCCTTTTTTGCGGAGTTGGAGTCTCAGTTGAAATTCACAGTTTCCTGCGATTCTGTTTTCTTTTTTTGAACCACCTGATTTTAGGAGCAATTTGCCATAGTAGTATTCATGGCGTATTTCCGAGTGTTTTTCCAACTCGAAATATTCTTCCACGGTGTAAGTCTTTTCTAAAATCGGTGATTCAACTGCCATGTATTGGTGATTTTTATTTCCAAAAATAACTGTAATTGCTTGAAAAACAAAACTGTTCAGTCGCTCATTTAGAAATCCTTTCTAAGCGAAACCCTCCTAATCCCCCAAGTCGGCAACAGCACCCAAACCGCCAAAACCCCCAGCGAAACTGCCATCCCCAGCCCCGTTCCCAAAAACTTGCGAAACACTGCTCCCGTAAAACCCATCAGCGCCGAAATATCCAGTTTCAACAAAATCAAAATCCTCGACAAATCTATCGGGTTGAACATGGAGGCGGCCAAAGCGAATTTTTCCAACGGATATTCATTGAAATAAGACAGCGACAACAACAGGAACCCATCATACACCACTGCAAAAAACAGCCAAACCAATATCGCCAAACCAAAACCTTTGATGCGGTTTTCATTTTTCAGGGCAATCAAAAAAGCCAGGGCAGAAAAGATGAAAGACAAGGCCACCCCAATCAGCATCAAGGTCAGGAAATTGCCAGCCTGCGCCGAGCCAAAAACGCCATACAACACGAAAGGCACACCCGTCCCGATAAGCCAACTCGCTGACAATGAGCCTGCTAAGCCAAGGTATTGCCCCAGGAAAATACTGGTCCGCTTCATCGGTTGCGCCAGCAGCAGTTCCGTGAACTCCCTGGAATTGTAATAGTACATCACCCCAAACATGGTGGCGATCAGCGGGCAAAGCAGCAAGACCACGTTCATCAGGCTGATGACGACTTTCGACAGGTCGTTGCTGAGCCAGAGCAGCGACAAGGTGAAGAGAAGATAGAAGCCGCAGTAGATGTACGTCCACCGGCTGCGGATGAGGTCGAAAAAGCTGTATTTGAGAATTTCTAGCATAAATGGTTGATGGTTGATGGTTGACGGTGGACGGTGGATGGTGATTATGCAAGAACGAAGGTTTGATGTCCGTTGGAACTGAATTCCAGCTTACCTTTTTGCCTTTCGAGCAGGCTTGCAATGGCACGTTCTACACTCGCCTCCCCGTAAGTTTCTTTCAGCGTTTTCAGGCTGCCCCGGAAGTGGATGTGGCCTTCCAGCAGATAGACCACCTCATCGGCCAGCTCTTCCACCAGGCTCATGACGTGGGTGGTGATGAGGATGGTTTTGCCCAAAGCCCTTTGGTGTTCAATGAGTTCTTTCAGCCTGACCATTGAAATGGGGTCGAGGCCCGCCGTCGGTTCGTCGAGGATGATGATGGGGCAGTCGTACATAAACGTCAGCACGAGGTTGACCTTTTGGCGGGTGCCGCCGGAGAGGTTGGCCAGTCGGCTGTCGAGGAACGGGCGCAGTTCAAACTGGTCAATGAGCAGCTCCTCATCTGATGGGCCGACCCGCAAATCTTTTATCATCCCAAGCAATTCCTTTACTTTCAAATTGTCGGGGAAACGGGCAATCTGGGGGAGATAGGCGATTTGCCGGCGGTATTTCCACTGTCCTTTGATGTTTTTGCCGGCCACTTCAATGGTCCCCTCGCTGGGCAGCACCATGCCGAGGATAGATTTAATCAAGGTAGTTTTACCAGAGCCGTTCGGGCCGAGCACAGCTGTAATTCCGGGTTTGTCGAAATCAAGATCAACGCCTTTGAGGACGTGGTTTTTACCGAAAGATTTGTGGAGGTGGTGTATCGAAATCATGGTGACTGGTGATTAGTGATTAACCTGTCCCGAATTAACTTCGGGAGTGATTGGGGAGGTGCTGGTTAGGGACAGGTCTTCGTTGAATTTCTGGATACTTGAGTTTTCAGCGATTGATACGTTTTGCTTCATCAATGGGCGGTTGTCCACCACATTTTCCGGGGTGAAAACAGGGCTGACTTTTTCGGAAAAATTCAAAATGTCAACGAACAAGCTGCGGAGCAGCACCATCGCTTCCGGCGTTCGCCCCACCACATAGCTGAACAGTTTCATCGGGCGGTAGGGCACGTCCCCTACCCCATCCTTGTCGAGGTCGTAGCCGGCATAGTCGCCCCAAAAATTGCCGTCAAAGTTGTTCGCTGTGCCGGAGGTTTGCACGGCCAAATCGAAGCTGTTTGAAACAAAGCTGTTTTGGTGGACGACCATTTCCTGGCAGCCGCCTGAGATTTTCATCGCCCAGCCGTTTTGGGTGAAATGATTACTGTTGATCTTCAGCCGGTTCGAGGTCTCTGCGAAAATTCCCACCGTATTTTCCCGGAACTCGTTTTGCTCAATTTTTGAATCGTGTATCTCCTTGAGCAACAGGCCATAAGCAGCGGCACCCCAGTTTTTTTCAAACACATTTTGCAGCATATCAATCTGCTTCGAGTACATCACGGCGACGCCCGCCCCGTTGTCCCGAAAGGTATTTTTCCTGTAAAAATCATGGTTGGAAAACATGAAGTGCAGGCCATAGCGGAGGTTGCCCTCGCTCAGGTTGCCAGCGATATGGCTGTTGTTTACGAATTCCAGGTAGATGCCGTCCCGGTGGCCGGTAACGTGGTTGCCAAGCACGGAAATATTTTCACAGTACCAAAGGTGGATGGCATTGCCGGAGCCGGCCTCGTCCTTGGCATGGCCTTTCACAAAGTTGCCCTCCACCACGCCGTCTTTCGAGTGTTCGAGGTAAATGGCAAAAAAGGCATCCAGAAAGCGGTTGTTTTTAAGGGTGAAATTTTGGCACTCCTTCATGCGCACGCCTGCCCGGTCTTCGGTGTAGCTGGTGCCGATGTTTTGGATTAGAAACCCTTCGAGGTGAAAGAAGTTATTGTGGACGGTCAGGATTTCGGAGTTGCCGTTGCCGTCAAGGATGGGCAGGTTTTTACCAACCAAGGTCAAGTCTTTGTCAATCAAGATGTTGCCTTCTTCATAAGTCCCCTTTTTTACAAAAATCGTATCGCAAGGCTGGGCAAGTTCAATCGCTTTTTTAAGGGTAGAAAAAGTGCAGGTCGGGCACACTTCAAGGGTATTTCCCAAAAGGAAATTTGACCAAAAAACAATGGATGCTATGGCAATAAACTTCTTCATGTGAGGTGAATAATTTTACTTCAAAAATGTCCGTAAATGCTCCCAATCATAAACTTCCCCGCCTTTCGACTCCCGCATTTTGGTGGCTTGCTTCTCATCCTTAAATGCCGAAAGATAAGCCCCCATCGGGCTGGGGATGGCATTTGAAATCAGGTAATGGCTTGTCAGCGCATTTTGCCAATCTTCCGGGTTGTTGTAATCATGCACCAGGTAAAAAGCATACTCCTGTTGGTCATTATCTTTCAGGTAGTCAACCATACACTCAATAGCGTCGAACTTGAACACCTTGCCCTTTTTCGTCACCAATTCTGCGGCGTGCTGCCTGTCCACGATGGTCATTTTACAATGAGAACAAACATCTTCGCCAAATTCAATGGGTTGGGGAGTCGGAGAGCAAGCGCTTACCAGACAGACCATCACGGCCACCAGCCAAAACTTCTTCATTTTTCAAGTGAGTTTTTTTTTGAAACAAAACCGCCAAAAAGCCTAAAACGAAGGTCAGTCCAACGAACCAGCCGCCAACGTAGGGCCACGATTTGGCCAGGAAATTCAACAGGATCTTGTTGCCAATGAGCGGCGGCTGGTAGGCCATACCGGGCACTTTTATGGGTGCGGTCGGGCTGAGGTTGTGGCCATAGTCGTATTCCCACAAATAGAAATCGTAAAGGCCAAGGGTACAGAGGATTACCCCAGCCAACAGCCAGGCTATCCACCACTTCTTGTTGCCCATCCAGGCCAATACCATCCCAATGGCCGACATGACGATGACGATAATTGGAAAGTATTTAAGCTCTGCAAAAGAATCAGGCTCGATGAATTTCATCCCCACATAGTGGTTGAGGATATTGATGTTTTGCAAAGTGCCGGGCTCGCTGCCGGTAATTTTGTTTATCCAGATATACATGGTCACGCCATGCGGGTATTGCGGCGCAATCAGCGTGATTTGCCACATCGGGAAAACAAAGAGCATGAGCAGGGAAGCGGCGGCGAGGAAGAAGAGGATTCTTGGTAAATTCTTCATTTGATAGAATATTTTGTGTTTGGGTGTTTGGGTGTTTAGGTGTTTTAGAGAGTGTGCGGTTAACCATGATTTTTCGGGCACAGCCACAAGGACGCAAAGCGCTGCTTTTTCCATTCCCATTGCAGGATATGTTTAACTGCCCACTCCTCAAAAACACCTAAACACATAAATACTTAAACACACAATTTACCCATTATTGAACTTCAGGTTCCGTGCCCAGCCACCACTTCAAAGCAGTGGCGGAATTGGCCGCCGAAACCCTCACATATCCCTGCATTTCCTGGTGGAGCGCCGAGCAGAAGTCGGTGCAATAGAATGGGAACACGCCTTCCTGTTTAGGCTCCCAGGAGAGTGTTTCAGTTTGGCCGGGCATGATGAGCAGTTCGGCGTTGTTGGCACCCAGCACTGCGAACCCGTGCGGCACATCAAAATCCTGTTCGAGGTTGGTGATGTGGAAATAAACCTTGTCGCCCACCCGAATACCCTCGATATTGTCGGGGGCAAAGTGGCTACGAATGGTGGTCATGTAAACATGCACCACATTGCCTTCCCGCACCACTTTTGCATCCTTTTCGGTCAAGGTGCGGTAAGGGTGCTGGTTCTCGCTGAGCTTGTAAAATTGTTTCACGTGCGGGGTAATCCGGTCAGCAGAAATGCCCTGTGCGTAGTGCGGCTCGCCGATGGTCGGGAAGTCGAGCAGCAACTGCATTTTATCGCCCGATATATCAAATAGCTGGGCAGACTGGCAAAGCTCAGGCCCGGTGGGCAGGTAGCGGTCTTTGGTGATTTTGTTCATGGCCACGAGGTATTTGCCCTGCGGCTTCTTGCTGTCGCCACCGGGTATCATCAGGTGGCCGATGGAGTAATAAGTAGGGATGCGGTCGAGCACTTCCCAGGTGCCGACTTTCCATTTCACCACCTCCGATGAAATGAAGAAGCTCGTGTAGGCATTGCCGTTGTTGTCAAACTCCGTATGGAGCGGGCCGAGGCCAGGTTCTTTCACCACACCGCCGACCACTGCCTCATACTGTAGCACAGGGATGCCGTATTTGTCGCCATCGAATTTTTTCTCGTCAATGGCTTTCAGCATTTTGGTGAACGAGTGAGCCGTCAAATCGGTGGAAAGCTTGCCGTTGCCGACAATGTACTCGCCCGTTGGGTCAACGTCCACGCCGTGCGGCGACTTGGGCGTTGGGAGGAAATAGACCATGCCGGGGCAGTCGGCCGGGTCGAGCACCTTCACGGACTTAATGGTTTCGGATGTGGCCATTTGGGTGCTTTCGTCATAATAGTTGTGGACGTAGTTGGCCGGAAAATCCTTGGCCTTGCCCTGGGCCAGGTATTCTTCCGCTTTTTTCCAGTTGACGGCGGCGATGAAGTCCTTGTCGTTTTGAGAAGCGTTCACCTCCAGCAAAGAGTTCTTTTCTTCTGTGTTGTAGGAGGTGAAAAACATCCAGCCGTTCGACTTATTCTTCCCTGCGTGGGCAAGGTCATAGTCGAAGCCGGGCATCAGCACCTGAAAGGCGACGGACATTTTGCCCGTTTCTTTGTCCACTTTGATAAAAGACAAAGCGCCCTTGAACTTGCCGGCGTATTCCGAAATGCGCATGTCCGTCTGCGGGATGGGCACACTGAAACGGGTGCCTGCCACCACATAGTCCGTGTTTTCAGTGGTAAAAGGCGAGCTATGGTTGCCCCCGCTGTTGGGCAGTTCGATGGTTTCGACAGTTTCAAAAACGCTTAAGTCAATACGAGCCACCCTCGGCGTATTGTTGCCATTGATGAAAATCCAACGGCCATCTGTCTCGCCATTTGTTTGCGAAAGTTCCGGGTGGTGGGCGTCGTCCCAGGGTACAAAACCATGCGTTGTATTCAGCAATGGCTTGGTTTCTTCGTTGTAACCATACCCTTTTTCAGGGTCAACGGCAAACACGGGGATAACCCTGAACAGCCTGCCGGAAGGCAACCCATAAACGGCCAATTGGCCGCTGAAACCGCCAGATACAAAAGCATAAAATTCATCGTATTTGCCAGGGGCAACATATACTTTGGAAGCAACATCGCTGCTCAGAGCGCCGCCACCTGCAGAGCCTTGCTGGCCCGTTTGCCCGCAACCGGAGAATGCCACGAAGGCAAAGGTCAATCCGGCTGCAAGGAGGAAATGGAATGGACTTGGTAAGTTTTTCATAATCTTAATTAATGGTGAATGGTGAATGATTAATGGTTAATAGCGTATGATTCACCATTAATCATTCACCATTAAATTCAAAGTGTTCTGAAATATTCGAGCACGGCCCTGGCCTCCTGCTCGGTGAGGTGTTGGTTGGCCATGGGCGAGCCGTTGAATTCCATGAGGAGTTTCTTTGCGATGGGGTCTTCCTTCACCATTTGTTCCGGGTTGAGGATCATGTTCATGATCCATTCCGGGGAGCGGCGGTCGAGAACCCCAATGGGTGCCGGGCCGATGAATTTCTCGGTGGGCTTGTGGCAGGCGGTACACATTTTTTCATAGACCTTCCTGCCTTCCTCTGCCATGGCAGCATCCACAGTGGCGCCAAGCGTCACGGAGGTGATGGGGCCAATGCCTTTGTTTTCCATCGGGTCGGGTTCATCGGCCACCATGGATTTAGGTTTGGGTTTGCTGCTATCATTGGCAGCAGTGGAGCTGTCACCACCGCACCCGGCAGCAGCGAAGAACAGGAGCAATGCGAAGAGGTTAACTGCAAAAGATTTCATGATTTTACTTTTGGTTTACGGAAAAACCACCCTTTCTAAATTCGGATGCTTTTATCCTTTTTTATGGGGCAAAGATTCGTTCGGAAGGAAACCCATCAGATGATATAGGTCAGGCAGGAAAGTGACTTTAATCACTAAGAAGAATAAAAGATGATTTTATCCATTTATATATTTGCGGCCTGAAACAATTGCCTAGGGGTACGGGCTGCAATTATTTTGGTTATCTGATATTATTAAAACACAAACAAACACTTGATAACCAGGCGTGTATAAAAATCTCAAACTAAATCAAACAACTACTTATGTTTTCAAAATCATGTCAATACGCTATACGTGCAACCATATACCTGGCCATGCACCAGGAGGAAGGGAAAAACCTGGGCGTAAAGGAAATCGCCACCTCGCTGGATGTCCCGCAACAATTCCTCGCCAAAATCCTGCAGCAGCTTTCCAGGCAAAATTTGGTATCGTCCATTAAGGGGCCGAATGGTGGTTTTTACCTCAGCCCTGAAAATAAGTTGAACTCCCTGTTGCAGATAATAGAATGTATAGATGGGCCACTTACCCTGAATTCATGTGTGCTGGGCCTCCCCCAATGTTCCTCTGTGACGCCTTGTCCCCTCCATTTCAATTTTTTTGAATACCGTGAAAAAATGCGGCAGACCCTGGGCGCAACGAGCATCTCCAATTTTTCCAACCCAGGCTTACCCCCCTACCCTACCTACTGATGAAAGTCAGTGTTTCCACCTGACCAATGTCATGCAGTCCGACTTGTTGCAATGGTTACTTTGCAACCGAATCCGTTAAAAATAACAACATGAATACGATGCTTGAGCCGCGAAAAAAAGTGGGCACTAATGCTATCAAGCCATTCAGCATCTCAAATGCACTGGTTGGTTTGCAAATGGGCGGGGTAGATGAGGAAGTGCTGGAATACTTCAACTATTTTTCTTCCCTGATCCCCGTTGAAAAAGCTTGTTTTCTGCATGTGGTCAATAAGCCTGATATTTTTAATGTTTATGAAATGGACTCCTCTCCGTTCAGTGATGTGGAATTGGACAAAGATATGTTGATAAAACTGGGGAAATTGGTAAAAACTCACATGAAGGGCAACAAAGAATTGAAAATCAACCTGGATGTCATGGATGGGAACCCATTGGAGGAATTATTGGAAAAAGCGGACCAATTGAAATCTGACTTTTTGGTCATTGGTCAAAACACCGAGAACCGGCATCACGGAATTTTAGCCAAAAACCTCGCCCGCCAAGTATGGAGCAATTCAATGCTGATACCGGATAAAGCAAAACTTTCCCTGCAAAATATTTTGGTGCCCGTTGATTTTTCTATCCATTCGGCAGAGGCCTTGCGCATCGCTGTTGCTATCAGAAAAAGGCTGCCACATGCTGCCAAGGTCACCCTTGTCCATGTTTATGAAATGCCGGCCAATTACAGCGCCTACCGCATTAATGAATTCAAAGTAAAAAAAATGATTGAAGAGGACAGAGTGGGCGCTTTGGAACAATTTATCATAGAGCATGTGCCAGAAGCGGACAGGAAAGACCTGGATACAGCATTGGTCAACCGTTCGCCCCACAGTATTGGCCATAACTTGATCGGTTTTGCAGAGCAATATGGACACGATTTGATAGTAATGGGCGCAAAAGGGCATTCTAAACTGGCCTTGCTCCTGATGGGCAGTGTGACGGAGAAGGTGTTTTCGCACAGCCAGCATATTCCGGTCTTAATAGTAAAATAAGGCAGTTGACCAAAGTCAATACAATACTTGACCAAAATCAGTTTTATGCTTTACGGTACAGCCTAATTTTGAGGATCGAACAAACAAAAAATTTATCCACATGACAGCCACCAAAGCATATAAAAGCAAAATGATGGAAAAGCCAATTGAGCCTTACCACATTAAGCAGGCATTGATTGGCTTGAGCCTGGACGATACTGACAGCACAGTGTTAAAATATGTTGGCTTTTTCACTGAAAATATCCCTGCCGAAGCAGCTTGTTTTGTCCATGTTATACCTTTTGTGCAGTTGTTTGAAATGAAAAATGAAGAAGAGCGGCTGGCAATGGAAAATTATGAGGTGGGAGACGATGTAATTGAAAATATTACTTCAAAAATTGCCAATGAGATTGCCCCCCATAAGGTTAAGGTCAAAATAGACGTGGAGGAAGGAAACCCCCTGGACGAGCTTTTGGCCAAGGCCGAAGACGTGGGGGCCGATCTCATTGTGATAGGCAAGGACACCGGGGATGAAAGCCATGGCATTCTGGCTAAAAACTTTGTGCGGAAGGTCAAAGGCCATGCGCTTGTTGTGCCAAGATATGCGCAACCAATCTTAGAAAATATATTGGTGCCATTTGATTTTTCGCCCAATTCTATTGAGTCGCTGAGGTTTGCTGTTGCACTGGTCAAAAATTTTGAAAAGCCGCCAACAATAACAGCATTAAATGTGTATGAACTGCCTTCTATCCAGGCATATCTGCTCCGCCATTCAGCAGAAGAGTTGAGGGCTTTGTTGATAGCAGACAGGAAAGAAGCATTCAAAACATTTATTGACAATTATATTCCAAAAGCGGATCAAAAATTTATAAGAACCGACATTATTGAACAAACACACCCCGGCGTCGGCAATTTCATTATGGACTATGCGAGGGAGAACAACAACCACCTTATCGTCATAGGCGCCAGGGGGCACTCAAAAGTCGGGTTGCTACTTATGGGCAGTGTAACGGAAAAAGTTTTGTCCACCACAAGTGACATCCCTGTGCTTATTGTCAAGGAATTATAACCCAATCAACTCCCCGGAAACTTTCCCAAAAAACGGTGAAGATTAACAGGGTTTTTTGGTCACATAGGTTAGTTTTCTTCGAAGACCGTCAGGGTTTTGCCTTGACGGTTTTTCTTTGGTTATAGGTAGTCGCATTTGAAATTAATAAATCGGTTTGGCTGCTTAGCAGTATTTATGGAGCGGCGGGGTTATACTTCACGCTAATAGGTTTTCCCGAAAATATATTAGCGACCAATATGACTATCCCTGTATTGATTTTCAATTGAAATATAGTCACTGCATATTAATGACTTTTATCAACCTTTACCCTACCCATCCGGGTTATTTTAGCCAGAAATTAATTTCATACAAACATGAAAAAGATACTTTTCCCCACGGACTTTTCCCTTTGTGCTGAAAATGCGTTCAATTATGCCATTTTGCTGGCCGGTGAACTCAACGCCGTAATTGACGTGGTCAATATTTACAGCCTCCCGTTTGTAGATGCGACCAATGTGCCGCCTGAGTACATCGAACAAATGCTGGAAGAAAAGCGAAAGATGGTGGAAAGTAAGCTGGCTGCCTTTGCCAACAAAAATATACACAAAAATGTGGGTGAATTGATCAGCGTTTATGGCATCTTCGTTCCGCAGGAAATTTCAGATTTAGTAAAAGAGCAACAGTATGATTTGGTGGTGATGGGAACCCGTGGGGAACACCACAGCACCATGGAAAAAATCTTAGGAAGCATTACCACCAATACCATGATGACAGCAGGGTGCCCCACGCTGGCAGTGCCGGAAGAAGCCATTTGGAAGGATGTCGGACATATCGCTTTTGCCACAGACTTCGAAGCGAAAGACAAACAAGCGCTCGAACAACTGATGGCTTTCGCCGGTACTTTGTCTGCCAATGTCCATTTCATCCACGTGGAAACCAAGCCGGGCATCGGCACGATGGAGAGCACGGTCATGTTGGCCAATTATCCCTATAAATTCAGTGATTTTGCGGTGATAAACAGCCCAACGGTCATAGAAGGGATTGACCGGTATATCCATGATAAACGAATTGATATTTTAGCCCTGTATATTCCCAAAAGAGGCTTGTGGGAGCGGCTGTTCCACAATAGCTTTTCCAAAAAAATGGCCTTTCACACCAGGACGCCCCTGCTTATTTTTCATGGGTGACATTTCCGAAATTGAATTGGAAATTCATGGGGGCTGATACACCTGCTCACCGTGTTTTACAATTGGCACATTTGAATACTGTTTCCTACATCATATATTCCCAGGCAGTTTTATAGCCGCCACATGCTTCGCAATATTCCAGCATTTTCTGGTAAAAAGCGTCTGCACCCACCGTGGCGCTGTCACCCACAATGACCAGTAGTTTCCTGGCGCGGGTCATGGCGACGTTCATGCGGCGGTAGTCGTTGAGGAAGCCGATGTCGCATTTTGGATTGCTCCTCACCAGGGAAATATAGACCACATCCCTTTCCTGCCCCTGAAAACCGTCAATGGTATTAACATCAATCGGCACAGCCTGGAGGCGCATATCTTCTGCCAGCGTATCCTGGATGTGCAGCACTTGTTCGCGATAAGGCGATATCAGGGCAATGGTCGGTAATTCCTTGCCCCCGTGAGCGTCTATCAATTGGAAAAGATGCTCGCAGAGCAGCCGGAATTCGTCGGGATTGAAACGGCTCTGCGATTTTTCATTAAATGCTTCCTCAAACCCCGTTCCTGCCGTATCAATAAACAAAACTGGCGAGTGGGTCTCCAGATCGAGTTGGTGCTCGGCCACTTCGTCGGCGGCAACGAGTTTTCCCTCGTAAAACCAATGGTTGGAAAACTGCATGATGTGCCGGTTCATACGGTACTGCACCGTCAGCAAACTGTTGTCGGGGATACGCTGAAGACATTTTTCTATCAACGTTGTACCGAGTCCTTCCCTTCTGGCTTTTTCAGATTTTACGGTCGGGGGCAGTTGGAAGGGATCTCCTGCCAGGACGACCCTGGAGGCCCGGGTGATGGGGATCCAGGTGGCTGGTTCCAACGCCTGGGCCGCCTCGTCAATCACCACCGTGCGGAAAGTCCGGTTGCCGAGCGCTTTGTGTACTGAACCAACCAGTGTGCAAGTGATTACCTGTGCAGAGTCCAGGATGTTTTCCACCAGTTGATCTTCCAGCCGATTGGCCCAGCCAGACAGCTCGCCTGCCTGCCTGAAGAGATGGCTTCTATCCAGCCGTTCTTCCTGCCCGAAGCGGCGTTTGAACCGCATGGCCTGGCGGCGGGTCTCGGCGGCTTCCTGGCGCACCTTCTTGATGTTTTTGCTCTCCGGGTGGGCGGCAATCTGCGCTTCCAGGGTGTGCCGGACGATTTTTTCCTCCACCCTGGAAATATTGCCAATGCGCAGCACCTGCAACCCCTCTTCGGCCAGTCGTTCTGTCAGCAGGTCGGCGGCTGCATTGCTGGGGGCACAGACCAGGACGGTGTTCTCTGTCTTGCAAATCAGGCGGATGGCCTGCACCAGCGTCGTCGTTTTGCCCGTGCCGGGCGGGCCATGCACTACTGCCACATCCCTCGCCGACAGAATCTGTTGGACGGCGTTGTTTTGCGATTCATTGAGTTTTGGGATTTGAACAGAGGGTATTTCCGTAAAGGAAGGTTTATGTACCCCCAGCAGGATACTGCGCAATTCGGCCAGCCGGTCGCCCCTGGCTTCCTGCACTTTTTTGAGCGCCCTTTCCATTTCCAGGTAGGTGCGTTCGTCAAACTCCAGGTCAACGCCGAGCGAACCGAGGTTCAACCAATCGGGCAGGTCTTTGCTGCCCAGGATGATTTTCATCCGCCCCTTGGTGATCGAATGGATAACACCTGATTTCTCAGGCTTTTTTTCTACCGCCCCGTTGGTAAATAGACGCACTGGCTGCCCCGCCCTGAACTGGTGCTGCACGTGTGATTCCTTGGTTCGGGAAACGGTGACAAAAGCTCGCTCCCCATAAGTATAGCCCGATTTATCTACTAAAACGGGGTACCAGGAATATCCCTCTGCGACTCTTTCCTGGAGGGAGAGGCTTTGGACAAATGCCTGAAACTGCTCGAAATCCTTTTGTTTTTCCAGTTTCAGCAGTACTGCCAGTTGCTGGAGTTCGGCCATTGCTTCGGTCATGTGCCTGTGGATTTTTGCAGTTGAACAATTCAAAATCAATAAAAAAGGCCCGCAACGTCCGTTGCAGGCCTTAGTATTGTTTGTTGTTGGTGCCGAAAGAGGGACTCGAACCCTCACGCCCGTGAAGACACACGCCCCTGAAACGTGCGCGTCTACCAATTCCGCCATTTCGGCTTTTCAACGAAGAAGTGGGCGGCGATAAATGGGAGGTGAAGTTGCCCTGCCTCCCCCTCCTCGTCCGTTACTTCAAAAAAAAAATGGTACCGAAGGTGGGACTCGAACCCACACGATGTCGCCATCACTGGATTTTGAGTCCAGCGCGTCTACCAGTTCCGCCACTTCGGCCAAACAGGGCATCGTTCGCTCCGTAAAATATTGGTAGCGAACGGTTTGTGTCAAAAAATAGGAAATAGTGGGAACCCTAAAGTTTATGTTTCCTTCGAAACGGGTGCAAATCTATCCAAATTTTCCTGAATTCTCCAAAGGTATCTTTTCTTGAAATAAAAATCTTTTATGGTCTCGAGTTCCGCCAGGTTGGGCTTATTTGCATCGAACCGCTCCAGATAAGGCGCAACCTCATTTGACAAGGCCATTTCTATTTGGGCCAGATCGTTTTTGGCCTTTTCGAATACGCTTTCGTCAAAACCAAACTCCAGTTCCATCAATGCCTCGTTCAAATCCATCATGTCCATCAGGAAGTCCTGTGGCACCTCGTTCTTGCCCTCTTCTGCTATGAGGCCCAGATGCTGGAGGATATACCCCATTCTTTTATCGGGATCGGACAGAGTGCGGTAGGCTTCGTTGTTCAGGGTGGACAGTTCGAGCACCTCGGCCTGTTTTTCCTCTCCTGCCAGCGTGAAAAAATCAGGGTGAAACTGCCTGCTCTTTTGCAGGAAACGTTGCTTCAGGTCAGCATTGTCCAAATGGAATGAAACTGGTATTTCAAAAAATTCAAAGTAGTCCATTATGATTATAGCTCACGCTGCCAGGCTTTGTGAACGAATTAAGTGGTTGATTTTCAACCCTCATCGTTCCCATAAACCTTAATTATCCATGCACAAAACCTGGCGGCTCGCAGTATATTTCACTCCAACAAAAATAGCCCGCTTTAAAAAGGGAACATAAACGGCTGTTTTCAAATAAACCTGGAAATGTCAAGCCCCAGTGCATAGACCATGATG
Source organism: Lewinellaceae bacterium (assembly GCA_020636005.1). GTDB lineage: Bacteria > Bacteroidota > Bacteroidia > Chitinophagales > Saprospiraceae > UBA6168. Next base: position 113,902 of record JACJYR010000003.1, on the reverse strand, counting down.
GCAATCAAGATCACAAAACCTGCCATGGTAGAATACTCCATGACCTTGTCGCTGGGCTTCTTGCCGGTGAGAACCTCAAAAAGCAGGAACATCACGTGGCCGCCATCCAGGGCAGGTATCGGCAACAGGTTAATAAAGGCCAGGATGAGCGACAGGAAGGCTGTCATTTGCCAAAAACGCTGCCAGTCCCAGGTGGAAGGGAACATGGAACCGATGGTCAAAAAGCTGCCGAGGCTGTCGCTGGCTTTTATTTTCCCCCTGAACATTTGCCCGAAGGCGCTGATTTGGTTGCCGAGGAAATCAATCCCTTCCCGGATGCCTTTAGGGATGGCCTCACCCAATGTATAGTCCTGGTGTCCAAATTCAAAATACCGGCTGATCGGGTATGGGCCAGCGCCTATTCTGGCGTCTGGGGTGGTAGTCATGGCCAGGTTAAGGGTATCCGTGCGGTTGGCGGTCGAATCTGTCCTGAGGACGGTAACGGTCACCTGTTTGTTTTTGTACTCCTCCTTATTGATGGCATTAAAAAAATCGTCAAAAAAAGGAGTTGGGGTGCCGTCCAGGGCTATTATTTTGTCGCCTATCTTCATGCCGGCCTTCTCGGCGGGCAGCTTTTCGCATTTTTTATTGAAATATGAACCGCTGCATTGCTCGCTGAAAACAGACACTTCAAAAGGATACCTGGGATTGACAATATTGTACCCTTTGTTTTCATATTTCGAGAGCGACTTGGCAGTTTCGTCGCTGACCGTGAGGTTTACCCGCTGGCCATTGCGCTCCACAACAATATCCCTTGCCTCGTTGATAATAATTTCGGTTTTGAGGATACCGCTATTGAATTCCTTGAATTCTTTGTTGCCAATGGACAAGATTTTATCCCCTTTTTCAAACCCGATCGCCCTGCCAATACTGTCTGGGGCGATGCCGTAGGTTAGGTTGTCATTTGGCAGGAAATCCCTTCCGTAGTTCCAGAAAATCATGGCATAGATGAAGAAGCCCAAAATGAAATTGACCGTCACGCCGCCCACCATAATAATGAGGCGCTGCCAGGCGGGCTTTGAGCGGAACTCCCACGGCTTTGGTGGTTCTTTCATTTGCTCCGTATCGAAACTTTCGTCAATCATGCCCGAAATTTTCACGTACCCGCCCAATGGCAGCCAGCCAATGCCATATTCTGTTTCTCCTCTTTTGGTTTTAAACAGGGAAAACCAGGGATCGAAAAAGAGGTAAAACTTTTCGACCCGGGTCTTGAACCACTTGGCAGGAAAGAAGTGGCCCATCTCGTGCAGGATGATGAGGATGGAGAGGCTTAATACCAACTGGCCTACCTTTACTAATATATCCATTTGATTGTTGTTGGCTTCTTTCCACCATGCCCCGGAGGCAAGGTGCAGGAAACCTTTATTGTTATTTTTTTAAAAACGACCGCAAAAGTAAATGGATTACCAACTATTACTGCATTTTTTGTCCCTAAGAACGGGCAACAGGTCTAAAAGTTTGAATCGGCAGCCGTTCCAGGATGTTTCTGAAAACTTAATTTTGCTGCATGAACTTGTTTTACACGACAAATATAAAAGGGGACTTCGCCATCCTGGAGGAAGAAGAGGCCAGGCATTGCTCCCAGGTTTTGCGCAGAAAAGCAGGCGACGCCATCCAGTTGGTGGATGGAAAGGGTAACTGGTACGAAGGTGCCATTGATGAAATAAACAAGCGGGAGGTAGTGGTAAAAATTGAGGATGTTGAACAGGAAAAAGACAAGCGGGATTTCAAATTGCACATCGCCATCGCCCCCACCAAAAACATGGATCGCATCGAGTGGTTTTTGGAAAAAAGTACCGAACTGGGTATTGACGAGATCACACCCATACACTGCCATCATTCCGAAAGGGGAAAAATCAGGCAGGATCGCCTGGAAAAGATTTTAGTTTCCGCCATGAAACAATCGTTGAGGACCTACCTGCCGAAGCTTAACCAAATGACAGAATTTAAAGATTTTACAAACAATCCTACAACTCCCGCAGCCGCCTTTCGTTACATTGCCCATTGCCAGGACGATAATTTGCCCCATCTGAAGGACAACTGTCCAAAGGGGCAGGACGTTATCATCCTCGTCGGCCCGGAAGGGGACTTTTCTAAAGAGGAAATCGAGCTTGCCATCGCAAATGGCTATCAGCCTATCAGCCTTGGCAAAGCACGACTCCGAACAGAAACGGCTGGCATCGCAGCCTGCCACATTGTTAACCTGCTCAACGAATAACTGTTATGCGATTCATTCTTTTGCTGTTGACTCTAATGCCATTTGCTACGAAGGAAACCCTCCCGCTGAAACTGGGCTTGCTGAAGTACAATGGTGGCGGCGACTGGTACGCCAACCCAACTTCCCTGCCCAACCTCGCCCGTTTCTGCAACGAAAACCTGGGCACCGAATTCGATCCCGATTACGGAACCGTGGAGGCTGGCAGTGCCGAATTGTTTAACTACCCCTTCGTACACATGACGGGGCACGGCAATGTGGTGTTCTCTGATGCGGAAGCGGAAAACCTGCGGAACTACCTCATCGGAGGAGGGTTCCTCCACATTGACGATAACTACGGCATGGACCCGTTCGTGCGGCCAGCCATGAAAAAAGTGTTTCCCGAACTGGAATTTTCAGAGTTGCCTTTTCAGCATCCCATCTACCACCAAAAGTTTGAGTTTAAAAACGGGCTGCCCAAAATCCACAAGCACGATGACAAACCGCCCCAGGGCTTTGGCCTATTTTGGGAGGGCCGGCTGGTTTGTTTTTACAGCTACGAATGTGATCTGGGCGATGGGTGGGAAGACCAGGAAGTCCACAAAGACCCCGAAGAAAAGCGCCGGCAGGCCCTGATGATGGGGGCCAATCTGGTCGAGTTTGTTTTTCAGCAATAAGCCCAGCTTACCTTTCTTTCCATTTCCACTTACCCCGCCTTGTGCCGGTGTTTTTTTCCTGATGAAACGACCCGTTCCCCCTTTCCATTTTTCTTTGGAACCGGATCGTATCCGCCCTCGGACCAGGGGTGGCAACTCAGAAATCGTTTTGCACCCAACCACAACCCTTTCACCACGCCCCATTCCTCGATAGCTTCAACTGTGTAGGCCGAACAGGATGGTTGGTATCGGCAGGAAGGGGGGAACAGGGGCGATATAAACCGTTGGTAGAAGCGGATCGGCAGGATGAAGATGAGCTTGAAAATTCTTTTCATGGTAAGCAACAAATGAAGGCGGAAAATTAAATATCTCCCTTATGCTTAACCACTTATTAACCGCCCTTTGCTTTGAATTAACAGCTTTCCAAGGTTTAAGTTTTTAATATTTGCATCCAATATCCGGCAACCGAAACGGCAAAATACCGTTTCATTCCATTCTTGTTTTTTCTGCTACTTTTGCGGAAAATTCAAGCACAAAGAAGAATATTTATCAAAACCCTGTAAAATAAAACGCTGGTTCTTATGACCATTTTTACTCTAATCCTCTACATCGCCATTGCTGCTGTCGTGCTCACTGCTTTAACGGGCGTTTTCTATAAAAGGGAAAAAAACTGGCTGATGACCTTTCTGCAGCATTTTTGCGGGTCGCTCTTTATTTTTTCCGGTTATGTGAAAGCAGTGGATCCGCTCGGCACAGCCTTCAAAATGGAGCAGTATTTTGCCGAGTTTTTCTACACCTTCAAAGAAACTTCCTTTTCCTTCCTGGCCCCCATGTTCCCCTGGTTTTCCCAGCATTCCATTGCCTTTTCGGTATTTATGATCGTTTTTGAAATTGTGTTGGGCGCCATGCTCCTGTTGGGTTCCAGGCCAAGGCTGACCAGTTGGCTGTTCTTTTTGCTCGTCCTGTTCTTTACTTTTCTGACGGGATTTACCTTCCTGACAGGTTATGTGCCTTCCGGGGTTAACTTCTTTGAGTTTGGCAAATGGGGGCCTTATGTTGAAACCAACATGCGGGTGACGGACTGCGGCTGTTTTGGCGATTTTCTGAAATTGAAACCCAGGATTTCTTTTTACAAGGATTTGTTCCTGTTAATGCCGTCCATTTATTTCCTGTTCAAATTCAGGGACATGCACCAGTTGTTTAATGCACGGGTACGGACAATATTGGTCGGTATCACGGCACTTGGTTTCCTGGTGTTCTGCATCCGAAACTTCGCCTGGGACGAGCCTGTTTTTGACTTCCGGCCCTTCAAAGCTGGCACCGATGTCCGTACGCAAAAGGAATATGAAATGGATCAATCCAACCTGGCCAACGAGGTGACCGCCTACAAACTGACCAATAAAAACACTGGCCAAACGGTCACGATACCCGTTGCACAGTACATGAAGGAGTTCAAAAACTACCCAAAGGCAGAATGGGATTCGGAACAGGTAAAAGACAACCCACCTTATGAAACTTCCAAGATCAGTGAATTTGAAATCAGCGGCCCGGACGGGGCAGATATAGCCGAAGAATTGTTAGCCGAAGAAGGCTATACCTTCATGGTGGATGCCTATAAACTAATAACATCGGGCGGCAAGGAAAAAATGACAACGACAGTGATGGACACCATTTACCGTACAGACACTGTAAAGATTGAAAACCAGGATTCCTTCAACTTGGTCAAAACCATACAGGAGATCAAGCCCAGGGAAGTGACCAGGGAGGTAAACAGCTTTGACGAAGCATATATCAAACGTTTTTCAGACATCCTCAACCCCATCCTGGAAGCTGCGGAAAAGGACGGCCATAAAGTAATTGCCGTCACCGCCCCCAACGATCCTGACGTGATAGAGGATTTCCGCCATGCCAGCCAGAGTGCCTATCCCTTCTACACGGCAGACGACCTTTTGCTAAAAACAATCCAGCGTTCCAACCCAGGCCTCGTGCTTTGGAAAGACGGTAAAATCATCCAGAAATGGCATATCAACAAAATGCCAGGATACGAAGAAATAAAAGCAAAATACATGCAGTAGGATGGCTTTGCAACATAAGAAATGGGGAAATTGGGAAACCTCAAAATTTCAAAATCGCATTTGCCCCTTTTCTGAAATCATTGAAATTGCAGTCGCATTTTATCTGGCAGAACATTTGACCAAACGATTACGCCAATGGAAAAAAATACATTTCTTTGTGGCGAGTTTTAACCAAACCAAGCCTCACACTCGCTGTAGTCTATACACGCAATTGACAATTGGCAACAATTTGAAAACGCAAGCGGGCTGGCCTCATTTTGAAATTGTATGCTAAGCAGAAGAAACATCCGCATAAAAGTCATGCAGGTGCTCTACGCTATGAGTAGGGATAAGGATATGACCGGCAAAGAAGGCCTTCAAATGTACCGGGCACACATCCGGCAATCCTTTGAACTTTACCTTCTGAACTTGCTACAGCTCATCCATACCGCTGAATACGCCATTCAGGATTTCTCTATCAAATCTTCCAAACTGCGCCCCTCCGAAGAAGACAGAACGTTTCGCCCCAAATTGGGCAAAAACGAACTGATCGACTCCCTGAAGCAAAACAAAGGCTTCCATTCCCTCTGCACCAGCCACAAAATCTACGGCCGGGTCACCGAAGACAACAGCCGCATCCTATACAATGAATTCGCTAAAACGGATGCCTACAAAGCCTACCTCGAAAAAAAGGCAAGCACCATAGACGACCACCGCCAAATCCTTATCGATCTTTACAAAAGCTGCATTGCGGGCGAGATGTTCAACGACATCATGGAAGACAACTATATTTCCTGGACGGACGACAAATCGCTGGTGGTGGGCGCCATGAAGAAGACACTCAAAGCATTGCCCGCAGAAGGCGCTTTCTACGAGGAATTTCAGCCCAATGACGAAACGGTCACAGAATTTGGTGAAACCCTGCTGAAAAAAGTCAGTGGCGAAGACACCGAACTGCTCGAACTGATAGAGCCTACCCTCAAAAACTGGGATGCCGACCGGGTAGCCATCATTGACATGATCCTCCTGAAAATGGCCATTTGCGAACTGACCAGTTTCCCCACCGTGCCCACGAAAGTCACCCTGAACGAGTTTGTGGAAATTTCCAAAAACTACAGCACCGACAAAAGCAAGGACTTCATCAACGGCATCCTGGACCGCCTGATGAAAAAGCTGAACAAAGAAGGCAAAATTGTGAAGGAAGGAAGGGGCCTCATCGAGGAGTAATCGATTTTCACAACAATTTACTTACCTTGACCGCCTATTTTCCAAAGTGCCCTCCATCGCTTGGAATCCTTCCACTTGACCGGGGCCACAACCTTGATCCACTGCGTTTTTTCAATCCTTAAATCTGAACAAACATGAAAAACACTGCACTTACACTTCTTCTTGCTTTATTCTTTTTCACCATTAATTCAAATGCCCAAAACGAGTACGCCAAAAACGGAATTGCCTTCCGCTGGACCTGGAACAATTTCCAGTTACCCTTGGGAAATGGCCTGCACAGGGAAGACTACTCGACCGGGGTGGAATTGACCTATGTTCGCCACCTGAGCAATTACCTGAACCTTGCCGTGCCCCTGAAATTCGGAAAAGCCAAACTTCCAATTGACGACCAGGGCAACACGCTCCGCGACGAGCAGCTTATCGGCAGCCTCGATGCCCTTTTGCACCTGAAGTTATTCAAGCCCGACAATATTTTGTACCCCTACCTGTTGGGGGGGGCGGGCATTATGGACGAATTTGAAAATGGCAACAAAATCAATGTGGAGTTCCCCGTTGGCATCGGCCTCAACCTGCGCCTCGCACCCAGTATCTATGTCAGTGCCGAAACTCAGTACCGCTTCGATCTGTCCAGCAACAGGAACCAACTGCAACATGCTGCCGGCCTATGGTTTATCATCGGTAAGGCAACGCCGCCAGAAGAAAAGGTCAGTGATGCCGACAAAGACGGCATCCCCGATGCCGAAGACCAATGCCCCAACGAGCCGGGTATTGCCAAACTATTTGGCTGCCCCGACTCCGACGGCGACGGCGTGGCCGACAAACTGGACGATTGCCCAACCGTGGCAGGCCTGGCAAACCTGCGGGGTTGCCCGGACAAAGATGGCGACATGGTGCCGGATCATAAAGACAAGTGCCCTGACGTGGCCGGCCTGCTGGAGTTGGAGGGATGCCCTCAAACTGACCGGGACGGGGACGGCGTGAAAGACGAGATAGATCGTTGCCCCGACCAGCCTGGCCCCGAATACACCCTTGGCTGCCCCGACGGCGACGGGGACGGCATCCCCGACGCAGAGGACAAATGCCCCACTATTGCTGGGTTGCCCAATATGAGCGGCTGCCCCGATACCGACAATGACGGCATCAGTGATCCCGAAGACCGCTGCCCGACCACCCCGGGGCCAGCCTCCAACAAAGGCTGCCCGGAACTAAAGCCGGAGGAAAAGGAAGTCCTGGAATTTGCCATGAAAGCTGTCCAGTTTGAAACTGGCAGTGCTTTCCTGTTGCAATCGTCCAAAAAAGTGCTGGATGAAATCGCCACTATCATGGGGCGCTACCCGGAGCAGAAACTCCGCATCAGTGGCCATACGGACAGCATTGGGGATCCGGGGCCAAACCAGGTATTGTCGGAGAAAAGAGCCAAGGCTTGTTACGAATACCTTGCTTCCAGGGGCATCCAAACCTCCCGCATGAGCTATGCAGGCTACGGTGAAACAAAGCCTATCGCAGACAACCGCTTTGCACCTGGCAGGGAAAAGAACAGGCGGGTCGAGTTTGAGATATACGCTGAGTAATGCCTGAACGGTGAATACTGAGCAAAAAAAAAACGGCAACCAAATTTGGTTGCCGTTTTTTTTTTAACAGTGTATCGGCTAACATCCTAAATGGGCAGGCAAATTTGTTCGACACAATTGGTGCTGTTTGAAATCAAAGGATCACGTCAGTAAATTATTGGGCCTCAGCCATTTACAACCGTTGGCAACAAAGTCAAACCATTTTCAAACTAAGTCGAACCATTTCAAACTACTGCTTAATTAAGTCGTTGGCCGGTTCAATTATTCACCTTTCATCAAGCCTACGCCACTTCCATTACCTCAACGTTGGCTTTAAACGCTTTTTTGCGTTCATGCTCTTTCAGGTAAACCTTGCGCAGGCGGATGGATTTCGGCGTCACCTCCACGTATTCATCTTCCATAATATATTCCAATGCTTCTTCGAGGGTAAACTTCAAAGGAGGAATCAATTTGATCTTCTCGTCGGAACCGGAGGCACGGACGTTGGTGAGTTTTTTCGTTTTCGTCAAATTCACCGTTAGGTCACCTGGGCGGTTGTTTTCGCCTATCAATTGGCCCTCGTAGATCTCTTCGTTGGAATCCACAAAAAAGTGGCCCCTGTCCTGCAGGTTAAAAATACTGTAAGGGATGGCCTTGCCAGTTTCCAGGGCAATGAGCGAGCCGTTTTGGCGCTTGGGCAATTCGCCCTTGTGCGGCTGAAACTCGATGAAACGGTGCGTCATGATGGCTTCACCGGCAGTAGCGGTCAACAGGTTGCCACGCAGGCCGATGATGCCCCTCGAAGGGATTTCAAAGCGCAGCACGACCCTGTCACCTTTGGGTTCCATGGAATTCATCACTCCCTTGCGGCGGGTCACCATGTCGATGGCAGTACCGGAATTGGTTTCTGGCACGTCAATGGTCAGTTCTTCCACCGGCTCGTGCAGTTTTCCATCAATCCTTTTCAGGATAACCTGTGGTTGGCCAATTTGCATTTCATAGCCTTCCCGGCGCATGGTTTCTATCAGGATGGACAGGTGCAAAACGCCCCTTCCGTAAACCCTCCACGCATCGGTGGCATCTGTTTCCTGCACCCGTAGTGCCAGGTTCTTTTCCAATTCTTTGTCGAGGCGCTCCCGGATATGGCGGGAGGTGACGAATTTGCCTTCCTGGCCGAAAAACGGGGAATCGTTGATGGTGAACAACATGCTCATCGTCGGTTCGTCAATTGCGATGGTGGGCAATGCCTCCGGGTTGTCGGGGAAAGCGATGGTATCGCCAATGTCGAAGCCTTCGATACCCTGCACAGCGCAGATATCGCCAGCCTGTACTTCTTCCACTTTAGTTTTGGTCAAACCCTCGAAGAGGTAGAGGCCACGGACGGTCTGGCGCACAATGTTGCCGTCCCGTTTTATCAAAACCACCTGTTGGTTGGCTTTCAAACTACCACGGTGCAGCCTGCCTATGGCAATGCGGCCAATGTAATTGGAATAATCGAGCGAAGTGACGAGCATCTGAAGGGTGCCTTCCACCGTTTTTGGGGGAGGGATGTGTTCTACAATTGCATCGAGCAGGGGGGTAATGTTTTCGGTTGGGGTTTTCCAGTCATTGTTCATCCAGCCTTGCTTGGCAGAACCGAACAAGGTTGGGAAATCAAGCTGGTCTTCGGTCGCACCGAGGTTGAACATGAGATCGAAAACAGCGTCCTGCACTTCGTCGGGCTTGCAGTTTTCCTTATCCACCTTATTGATGACAACGATAGGCTTGAGGCCCAATTCGATGGCTTTTTGCAAGACAAAACGGGTTTGGGGCATGGGGCCTTCGAAGGCATCTACCAGCAGCAGTACGCCGTCGGCCATATTGAGCACGCGTTCGACTTCGCCGCCGAAGTCGCTGTGGCCGGGGGTATCAATGACGTTGATTTTTAAACCTTTGTACCAAAAAGCGGCGTTTTTGGCCAAAATGGTGATGCCACGCTCGCGCTCCAGATCGTTGTTGTCCATGATGAGTTCGCCAGGGGCTTCGTGTTCGCCGAAGAGTTTTCCGGCATGAAGCATTTTGTCCACCAGGGTTGTCTTCCCGTGGTCAACGTGGGCGATGATGGCAATATTCCTTAATTGCATGAATGAATGGTTTTTATAAACCAAAGGAGGCGGTCGGCAGTACCCAGTGAAAAAAACCGGCAATGAAATTTGGTTTTCAATAAAGAAAACCGCTTGCTTTACCGGCTTGCCAACTGCTTGCTGCTGACCGCCTCCTGTGGTTTTTCAAAAAGAGGCGCAAAGGTAAAGAGAAAACCCTCGGCTTGCAATGTGTGGAAGAATAATATTTTGTAAACTTATTTTAAAAGGTAAGTTTTCCAAATAATCCACTAAAACAGAATTGCTTTCTAATTTTACCCCTTTATCAAACCAGTTTTTGCCATGAAATATCTTGTTACTACAACTTCTTTCCTCCTGTTTTTTATGACCCAGCTCATAGCCCAACCCAAATATGCGTCCTTCGATGACTATCCAGTGTACGAAGGAAACGACCTCGGCCTTACCTATTCGCCCCAGCGATCCACCTTCAAAATTTGGTCGCCCTTGGGCACAACGGCTAAGATCAACCTGTACAAAGTGGGAACCGGCGGCGAACCGGCCCTATCCCAAAACATGGATAAGGACGAAGCGACAGGGGTTTTTTTCGTCACGTTGGAAGGCGATCTGGAAGGAATGTTTTATACCTTTCAGGTCAACGCCAGCGGCTACGGATGGCTGGAGGAATCGCCCGACCCCTATGCCATTGCCACCGGCGTGAACGGCAAAAGGGCCATGATCGTGGATTTGGCCAAAACCAACCCCGCCGGCTGGGAAAACGACAAGCGCCCCCAACTCAACGGCTACGCTGACATTATCCTCTACGAACTCCACCTCCGGGACATTTCCGTGGATTCTGCCTCCGGCATTCAACACAAAGGAAAATTCCTTGGCCTGGCGGAAACGAATACCCAAACGCCGGACAGCCTCGCCACTGGCCTCGGCCACATCGTGGAAATGGGGGTGACGCACGTCCACCTCCTGCCCTCCTTTGATTTCAAATCCATTGATGAAAGCAAGCTGAATCAAAACAAATACAACTGGGGCTACGACCCCCAAAACTACAACGTGCCGGAAGGCAGTTATTCCACCGACCCTTTCGACGGCAGGGTGCGCATCAAAGAATTCAAGCAAATGGTAAAAACCCTCCACGACAATGGCTTGCGGGTCATCATGGACGTGGTCTATAACCATACCTTTGATACTGACCATTCCGTTTTCAACCAAATAGCGCCCAAGTATTATTACCGCCAAGGGCCGCATGGCATCTACTCGAATGCCTCCGGCTGCGGCAATGAAACGGCATCCGAACGGCCCATGATGCGAAAGTACATGCTGGAATCCATGCTCTATTGGGCGAAGGAATACCACGTGGATGGTTTCAGGGTGGACTTGATGGGCATCCACGACCTTAAAACCATGAACCTGGTGGCCGATGAGCTCCGCAAATTAGACCCTACCCTTTTTGTGTACGGTGAAGGCTGGACGGCGGGCGACAGCCCCCTCGATGTCAAGGAGCGGGCCGTTAAAGCAAATGCCCACCTGTTGAACAATGTCGCCGTCTTCTCCGATGAATTCCGGGATGGCGTCAAAGGCCATGTATTCACGCCGACCGCCCGTGGTTTTATCAATGGCCAGCCCGATCTGGAAGAGAGCGTAAAACTCGGCATCGTGGGGGCCATTGCGCACCCGCAGGTGGATAACAAACTGGTCAACTATTCCCAGGATGCCTGGGCCAAATCCCCCACGCAATGCATAAACTACGTGTCGTGCCACGATAATCATACCCTCTGGGATCGGCTGAAACTTTCCAACCCAATGGCTACCGAGGAGGAATTGGTGCTGATGGACAAAACTGCCCAAACCCTTGTGATGACCTCCCAGGGCATACCTTTCCTCCATGCCGGGGAAGAATTTGCCCGTACAAAATATGGCGTGGAAAATTCCTTCGAATCTCCCGACAGCATTAATATGATTCGCTGGGAGCGCAAGGCTGCACACGCCGACCTGGTGGAGTATTACAAAAAGCTGATCCAGCTCAGAAAGGAGCACCCCGCCTTCCGCATGGGCAATGCCGACAGCATCAGGGCGCACCTCGAATTTTTAAAAACCCCTTTTGAAAACGTAATCGCCTACATGCTGAAAGACCACGCCAATGGCGACTCCTGGGGACGCATACTGGTGCTTTTCAACGGCAATAAAGTCGGCAAGGCCGTGGATATACCTTCCGGGGAATGGAACATTATCTGCCAGGACGGCATCATCAAACTGGATGGCATGGGTACCGTGACCGGGCCAAGGGCAATGGTCGCCCCTTTTGCTGCCTTGATTCTGGTGGAAGAGTGAAATTTGCCGCTGGAAGACCGTTAACTATAAATGTCTTCTGCCCCAAACACAAAAACATATTCACAACAACCCAAACCTTCAATCCATGAAAGTTGACATACTGGCCATCGGCGCACACCCTGATGATGTGGAACTAAGTTCTTCCGGCACCTTGCTCCGGCACCTTGCCGCCGGGAAAACAGTTGGCCTGCTCGACCTGACCCGGGGCGAACTTGGCAGCCGTGGCAATGCCGAACTCCGGGACGCAGAGGCGCAAGAAGCAGCCGCTAAAATGGGCGCCCGTTTCCGCAAGAACCTCGGCATGAAGGATGGCCTGTTCCAATACAATGAGGAAAACATCCTGAAAATCGCCACCTTCCTCCGCTGGTGCCGCCCGGGCATCGTGCTGGCCAACACGCCGGACGACCGCCACCCCGACCACGGCCGGGCCGCCAAGCTGACCGCCGACGCCTGTTTTTACAGCGGCCTGGTGAAAATTGAGACCTTCGGGCCGAAGGAAGAAAAGCAGGCACCCTGGCGCCCAAAAGCGATTTACCATTACATACAGGACAAAGATTTGATACCTGACTTCGTGGTGGACATCTCGCCCTACATGGATGCAAAAATGGATTTGGTGCTTACCTTCCGCTCACAGTTTTACCAGGACAATACGGATGCGTATACTAAAGAACCCAGCACCCCCATCTCCGGCAAGGATTTTCTGGATTTCCTGAAAGCCAAGGCCCGTTCTTTTGGCAGGCCCCTGGGGGTAGAGTATGCGGAAGGGTTTATCGCAGGGAGGATTCCCGGTGTCAATAATTTGTTTGACCTTGTTTGAGCAGGACTATAACTTTTTCGCTCATCCCCTCTTTAAGGTGGAGTGGGCATTTCAGCACCGTTTAAGTTTTGAGAGGCTGCGGTGCGACATAAAGGTTTAGCGAATTACTGCGACATAAAGTTTTGAAATAACGTTCTTTGACATTCGGTTAAAAAGTACACAAACCTATGGGACAAGCAAAACCAGTACAACTCAGACTACAGATTGCACGAGAAAGGCAGACTGAAGGCGTTAGCTACCTGGAGCTTTACAATCGCCACGGTATCAGCTACAATACAGTCAGGAGCATCTGCGCCTCCTACGAATCGAAGGGGAGGTAAGCCTTGTTCGAACTATTCTGCCTGCGGACGGCCAGTGACGCCCGGCTCCGGGAAAGGTTACCGGCTCGTCAGGCTCATCAAGCACTTGCACCCTGAGTGGGGTGTGCCGTACATCACCACCCGCATCAGAGAGGACTTCCCCGATTTAGAGCTGTTGAGCGACCGGCAGTACCAAAGGCGTTTGAAGGCAGACGCTCCTGGAATCGTCGTGCCCCCGGCAAAAGCTGCCCAAGGAGCCGCCACCGGAGAGGCCCCGGCTGGCCAACGACGAGTGGCAGGTGGACGCCAACGAAAGGATTGGCCTGGCGGATGGCAGCGAAGGCTGCTACCTCAACGTCACCGACACGAAGAGCAATGCCATCCTGAAGGCAAAGGCTTTCCCCCTCAGGCGTATCTGTATGGCGGACATCCAGCAGGTCAGACAGACCATGCTCGACCTGTTCCGCCAATGGGGGTGCCGAAAGCCATCAGGAGTGACAACGGCGAGCCCTTCGGCGTGCCAACAAGGGATGTCATCCCCATCATGTCCCTTTGGCTGGCGGCGTGGGGCATCAGGCACATCCTCAACCGCCCCAAGCGGCCCACTGACAACGCAAACGTGGAGAACAACCAGGGCACGTCCGCCCGCTGGGCAGATGCATACAGATGTGCCAATGTAGGACAATTGCAGGAAAGGCTCGACGAAGCGGCCCGTTGCCAGCAGGAAGTCTACAAGGTGACACGCCTTGGAAAGGTGACCAGAAAGGAACTCTTCCCCGAGCTTCACGACAATCCCAGAAAATTCGAGGAAGCCCGATTTGATGAGAACCTGGCATACGGGCTGCTTTCGCATGCCGTTTACCCAAGGAAAGTCTCCTCTCTTAAGCACGATTGCCCTTTACTCAAAGAACTTTTCCGTCGGACTGAAACACAAGGGCACTGTCGTGTTCTGCAAGTTTTCGCCCAAGGATTTTGCATGGTTGTGCTTGGACAAAGACCAGAATATCCTTAGAACCATCTCTGATGATAGATTTTCAAAAGAAAACCTGTACAATTTAACCGTAAGTCAATGAACTGATTTTTCAAAACAATATGTCGTGCGTATTCATTAAAACTTTATGTCGCACCGCAGAGGCCGGGTTATCAAACCCGGCAGTTTAACGCCGGAACCGCCGGGTTTGATAACCCGGCCTCTCCACCTAAAATTCTGCATTTCACCTCATGGAGGGGATGAGCGAACTTTTTAAATATTGGGGATGTGGGGAAGTGAGAAAATAAAAAATTGATGGGCAAGGGTTTAAGTCCCTGATTTCCGCTTAATGTTTCCCCTCCAGCTTATCCACGTATTGCACATCGCCCAAGCGGAATTTGACCGGAAAGGTCACCACCTTTTCCAATTTCACCTCCACCCTGCAGAAAAAAGCAAGTGCGTTGCAATCGTAGATGTCTGGCAGGGCTGTTGGAACCGGTAAACCTGCCGGACGCCCTTCTTTCTGGAAATACCGCCAGGAAGCCATTTGATAGTTTTTTGAAAAATCAACATGGGGGGACCGAAGAAACGTCTCGGCCATTTTGGGGGAAAAACGCAGGGCTGCCTTTTGGGCAACAGCATCCATCCAAAGGGAACAAAGCAACGGCAACAGAAATATTAATTTATTCATTGGGCTGTTTGAGATTGTTTGAAATTCGGTGGGAGTTGTTGGAAAAATGCAGGAGATTAACCTGTTTCCATAACGTTATAGACTTTTATACAGCTGAATTTCAATGTCAAAATAAGATAGTTTATTCAGTTTTCCTGAATTTTTCTGCCAGCATTTTGTTTCAATGCCTGCCCTTGGCAAACGCCCACCATGTATTATTGTTTTTGACAAGCATGGTTGACTTGCAAATTGTGCGGGCTTGTTATAATAGGGTTCGGATATACAAGCGAAAATCAGAAAGTATTTGGAAAACCATGTCAAGCAAAATATCCAACTTGCTCGAAATCATAAAATATTGAACAATAACAACCCTCAAACAACCCTCAAACAACCCTCAAACAACTCTCAAACAACTCTCAAACAACTCTCAAACAACTCTCAAACAACCCTCAAACAACTCTCAAACAACCCTCAAACAACCCTCAAACAACTTTCAAACAACCTCAAACACTGTCAATTATCGAAAGTCAGCGTATAGAAAACGCATAAGTTCTTTGACAATGTGAATGATTTTTTTTTCGTCGTGGTCATTTATAATTTTACGCTAAAAAATCCACAGCCTATGTTTGACGAATATGCCGCCCAACTTAGCCCACACAGCATTTTCGGGGACAGCCGTATCAATGGCATTTTCCCTGAAATGATTTCCCAACTGGGCAACAACTTCGGCAAATCCTTGCCGCAGAGTTCGCAGGACAATGCACAGATGCAGTCCTTCTATGGTTTTTCAAGTTCCTTTGTGCAGACAGAGCCTATGCTTTTAGCAGAGCGTGACCGGCTGAACGAATACTTTGCAGCAATCCCGCCGATGACGGTGCTTGCCGTGCAGGACACTACCGACCTGGACCTGACCGGCAAACGTATCGGGGAAAATAGGCAGCTTGAACTATGCCCACCGCAAGGGGTACTATGTTCACAACCATTTGCTGTTTGACACAAAGGGCATCGGACTGGGTCTTTCGACCAAGACATGTGGAGCCGCCAGGCGGAAATACTTTGGCCAGAACAGGTCCCTTTGGCCTTTGGAGGACAAGGAATCCCACAGGTGGCTGAGACAGTTCCTAAGCTTGCAAGCCTTTTTCGCTTACTTTCCCCAGCATACGGCAGTGGACATATGCGACCGGAAGGGGACTTCTATGAAATGTTCCAGGCACGAAGCGCAGCCAACGTACACCTGCTGATACGCTCCAACAAGGACAAGGAACTTGCCAGTGGCGAGAAATTGTGGCCGACCCTTGCCGCCCAAACAGCCTTCCATATCTATAAGGCAAAGATATTTGATGACAGGGCAAGCGGCACGAACTGACCCTTCCGGGTCAAGTTCTGTGCGGTGACCATCCTGGCGAACTATCGTGCTGGCCGGGACCAGCCCGAACAAAGCAACCCTGTCGGCCTGTCCGGGGTGCTGGTAGAGCAAGTCAGCCCCTGCAGGCATGGCAAAAAAAAACCGGTCGTCTGGCGCCTGCTCACCACTTTGCCGGTGGAGAGTTTTGAACAGGCTTTGCAAATCGTTGGTTTTTACATCCGCCGTTGGCGCATCGAAGAATTCCACTACGTGCTCAAACAAGGCTGCCGCAGAGGACAGCCAATTGAAAGAACCGCAAAGCCTGGAAAATGCCATCACCTTTTACAGCCTGCTGGCCTGGAAGGTGTTGAACCTGCGCTACGGTGCCAGCGAGCTGAGCAGTGCCCCGATAGAGGACTTTGGCTTTAGCGCAAAAGATTTCTTCGTGCTGGCCACCTTTCTCAACCATACCGGCAGGGCCAAGATCGACCCCTGCAAACCTTGCCCAGGAGTAGGCGAATTTGCCAAATACGTCAAATTGTTGGCAACCGCCTCCAAGTCAAAAGGCCCGCCTGGCGTAAAGTCGCTCTGGATAGGACTGGAAAAATTGTACTTCCTGGCCAAGGCATTTGAAGCAATCACATTGTCAAAGAACTTATGCGTTTTATGAGCGCTGACTTTCGATAATTGACAGACCTCAAACAACCTCAAACCACTCCAAAAATGGCTAAACTCAAAATCTCCGGCAAAGAACTCCTCAAACTAGGCTACCCCGAAGGCCGGGCCATTGGCATGGCCATCAACGTCGTGCACCAGCATTTTAAGAAAGAGAAAAAAGAAAAAGTGATGGCCCTGCTGAAAGCTGTGCTGGACAACCCGGAAGACTTTGCCGATGACGAAGCCCTCGGCCGCATCACCGCAGAACTCGTGGAAAAGGAAAAAGAGAGCCTGCCGGAAATCCCCATCAACATGCAGGGCATCCCATACAAAGTTTACGGGCCGGACGCCATCGAACAGGGCGCATTGGAACAAATGGACATGGCCGCCCGCCTGCCCGTGGCCGCAGCGGCCGCCCTGATGCCCGACGCCCACTCCGGCTATGGCCTGCCGATCGGCGGCGTACTGGCCACGGACAATGCCGTCATCCCTTACGGTGTAGGGGTGGACATCGGGTGCCGGATGTGCCTTTCCGTATTCCCCTTGCCAGCGGATTTTCTGGAAAAAAACCGCTCCCGGCTCAGCCTTATTTTACAGGAAAATACCGCTTTTGGCTACGGCGAGCAACGCAAACCGATGGACGATCCCATCTTTGAACGCCCCGAGTTTAGGGAGTTGGAAGTGGTGCGATCGCTGAAAGACAAGGCTTTCCGCCAGATTGGTTCCTCTGGCTCGGGCAACCATTTCGTGGAGTTTGGCCTGGTGGAAATATTGGAACAAGACCCCAAGCTGCCCCTCGCCAAGGGCCATTACATGGCTTTGCTCTCCCACTCCGGCTCCCGCAACCTGGGCGCTACCATCGCAAAACACTACACCAACCTGGCCATGAAAAACTGCCCCCTGCCCAAAGCCGCCAAACACCTCGCCTGGCTCGGCCTCGACACGCAGGAGGGCCAGGAATACTGGCTGGCTATGAACCTGGCCGGCGACTATGCCTCTGCCTGCCACCACCACATCCATGCCCGCATGGCCAAGGCCCTGGGAGAGCAGCCCCTGGCCATGGTGGAGAACCACCACAACTTCGCCTGGAAGGAACAACTGGCCAACGGACAGGAGGTAATCGTTCACCGCAAGGGGGCCACCCCAGCGGGCAAGGGCGTGCTCGGCATCATCCCCGGTTCCATGATACACGATGGGTTTATCGTGCGGGGTAAAGGCTCGGCCACGGCGATCAACTCCGCCTCTCATGGTGCAGGCCGGGTGATGTCGAGGACGAAGGCCCGCAACTCCACCACACAGCATGAACTGAAAAAAGTGTTGAAGGAACACGGCGTCGAACTCATCGGCGGCGGACTCGACGAGGCCCCGATGGCCTACAAGAACATCCATGAGGTAATGGCCTTCCAAAAAGACCTGGTGGAGGTGTTGGGTACTTTTTCCCCAAAGATTGTCAGGATGGACCAATGATGGACTCGAGAGAAATGGAAGCGGTGGGACTATTGCCAAAATCGATAAAGTTGCAAAATGCCTTGGAGGTTGAAACTCAAAAAGTAATCCTATGCACCGGGATAAGTAATAGTTTGAAATGGTTCGACATAGTTGAAAAATGGTTTGACTTTGTTGTCCACTATTGTAGATGGTTGAAAACCTACAATTTACGGACGTGAGTCTTCGATTTCAAACGTCTAATTCAGCAATTTCAAACTACACCAAATGACTCGAATAATTCAGCCCGCCTTCTTATAGATAGTCACATTTAAAATTGATTGGGACAAAATTCTAAGTCACTGACTTTCAATAAAATGACTTCAATGACCAATGACTTTTAATGACGATTGTCTATAAATGAAACAGGCCGGGCATTTTTTTTTAATTTTATGGGTACCTTGTTTTTCAAAAGCCACACTACTTACTATAAGATTATTCACTCTTAAAATACTTACCAATATGGAAAACTTAACCCTCCTTTCAAATCAAAGCAATTGGTGGCAAATGCTAATCCCGCTGGCATTTGTTTTCCTGCTGCCACTGCCCAAAGCTTTTTCCAACCCCATCAATTATGGCGATGATCTCACCTCATCCATCCTGGTATTGGGTGAGGAAGACACCTATACCTTCTCTGGGACAAGTGGCGACAAGATTATTATCCGAATGAGAGGAATTTCTTCAAGTTTCGAGGCTTGCCTCACCTTGAAAAACCCCTCGAATGCGGTCGTTTCATCCAGTTGTGCAGGGGGCCTTTCCGAAATCAATGTCACCCTGACCGAAACCGGCACTTACACAATTGTAGCAGCCGACGACTTGGGCGATGATACGGGCAATTATGGACTGTCCCTGCAAATTCTCAACAATGCCGCCTATACCCAGGCGTTGCCCTGCGGGAATGATCTCACCGTTTCGATAAACCACCTGGCGGGTATGGAATCTTTTTCCCTGGCCATCAACAATGGCGACAAACTGCGGATCCAGGCACGTCCAACAACCGGTGCTTTTTTAACCAAAATTCAACTGTACAACCCGCTTGGAGCGCTGGCAACTTCGGCGGTAGAAAATGTAAATGGCCTGGCCTTGATTGACAACTATGTTGCAAATATGACCGGTGATTACATCCTGGTAATACTGGAAGAAAACGGGTACTATACGAGCACTGTGGGTATTTCATTTCAAAAATTAAATGATCCTTCCTGTGCCCAACCACTTGGCTGCGGCGATGACCAGACAGTTTCCATCGGCCAACTGGCCGATATAAAAGCCTTTTCGCTCATGCTGAACAGTGGGGATAAAATGCGCTTCAAGGCCCGTGGGTCATCCTCGAATATTACGACCCAACTTCAACTGTACAATCCCGCTGGCATGTTGGTGGCAACAGCAGTAAAGGATGGCGATGGCGTAGCCGAAATTGACAATTATGAAGCCGCTACAACTGGTGACCATATCTTATTGCTCAGCGATGTCATTGGTGGTTATACTTCATCGGTTGGGATTTCATTTCAAAAACTGAATGCAGCCGCATGTACCCAATCCATTTCCTGCGGCGACAGCCTGACCATTCAATTAAACAACCAGGCCGAGATGGAATCGTTTTCCTTTTTTGCAACGGCGGGCAACACCATTGATATCATTGCGAATGCCCAGTCCTCTTCTTTTGATGAAGTTATTGAAATTTTTGATCCGTGTGGCAATTTGGTCGCCTCCACGATTGCAAGCAGCGGTGTGGCCATGATCAATGATTTTATTGTTCCAATTACGGGTGAATATACCTTTATTATTTCAGATGATAGCGGATACTACACCTCCAGTGTAGGCTTGTCCATTTCCGGACCATGCACCGGTACCACTTTGTGTTCCACCAATTTAATGTTGAATTCCAACCCAATTCCCTCCAATATTTACAAATCGGCCGATACGATTAACTCGGCAGGCACCGTGGCAGCCGGATCGGACGTCACTTTTAAGGCAGGAGATTCCAATACCCTCGAAGCCGGTTTCACGGTAGAGTTGGGATCCATTTTTCTGGCTGCCATCGAAGCGTGCCAACTTCCTTAGGATCGAAGGAAAAATAATCCCGATGTTAAATCGGGAATATTTTTAAAAAACCCTCCAGTACTTGGGTTTCAACATCAAAATAGCGAAGTTATTTTTTCATCGTTCCTTAAACAGTTGACAATAAAATCAGGTCTCCCTTTTTATTTATCCAAGCCGGGCGGCAACTGCTTGCCGCCCGGCTTGCCCTTTGCGTTGAGGCCGCAAGGCTTTGTCAAGTCGTGGCAACCCTTTTCATCGCCTATCAACTTTCAAAGTGATGCCAGGAAAGCAGTTTTTACAGCAGTGATTAAAAACGGGTAATTTTTTTTTTGGAGGCATCGTAATGCCGGAACAATCGTTAAGGAAGGAAGCATGGCAAAAGGCTACCTCAAAAAGCCTGCATTAACTTTTAATTTATCATCTTTTAAACATTAAACTATCAATTTTATGAAAATCAACAGTATTCTTTTTCTGGCCATCTGCGGCCTTCTCACGCTCAACTCCTGCAGCAAAGACGATGAAGAAACGGCCACGGATTTACTGACTGGTGGCACCTGGACACTTTCAGAATCACGTTCTGATATTGACGGTGACGGCACGCTCGAAAGTGACATCGAAGACTGCAGCAAAGATGACAAGACAACATTTGAAAAAGAGGGTACCTACAAATTTGATGAAGGGGCTACCAAATGCGATCCAGCCGATCCGCAAACCACTACCGGCACCTGGGCACTCTCTTCCGACGAGAAAACTTTGACGGTAACTGAATCGGGTTTAGGCCTTGCCTACACCATTGTTTCATTGACGAGCAATCGCCTGGAATTAAGAGGTGAAATCTTTGGGTTTGCCGTGGAGGCAGTTTTTACCCGCTAATTTTTCTGCCTGTAAAATTAAGTAGGAGACAAAGATGAGTTCTTACGCTCATCTTTGTCATCCTCTCACACCACCGTATGTACTTGCGTGTACGTTTGTTGCTTTCCCAGTGAAATTGGCCTCCCCGACGATTCGCACCTGGGGGCATTATGGGCTGCTTTCTGCCTTCCTGCCCCATCGTCTTCGATGGTGCGGACAAGTGTTCCATCTGCTTTTTCATGAAACCTGGCTGTGAGTTTTCCTTGAGAAAAATAAGATCACTCCGACATGTCCATGTTGTGAAAAACATACTGCACGTCATCTTCTTCTTCCATTTTTTCTATCAGCTTGATCACATCTTCCACTTCCTCTTCCGTCAGGTTTTTGTAATGGTTGGGTATGCGGTCCAGCTTGGCTTCCGCCACTTCGATGCCTTTCTTGTCGAGGGCGGTTTGCAGAGAGCCGTAATCGGTGAAATTGCAGTACAGCAACAGATTATCTTCGTCGTATTTGATTTCCTCCAGGCCGGCATCAATCATTTCCAGCTCAAACTCGTCCCTGTCGCCGATGGCATCTTTGGCCACAGTGAATATCCCTTTGCGATCGAACATATATTCCACAGAACCGGAGGTTCCGAGCGAGCCGCCGTATTTGGAGAACACGTGGCGCACATTGGCTACGGTGCGGGTGCTGTTGTCCGTGGCTGTTTCCACCAAGATGGCCACGCCATGGGGAGCGTAGCCTTCGTACACGATTTCCTCGTAGTTCTCGGCATCCTTGGCGGAGGCCTTTTTGATGGCGTTGTCAACGTTAACCTTCGGCATGTTGGCAGCCTTGGCATTCTGCACGGCCATGCGCAGGCGTGGGTTGTAGTTAGGGTCGGTTCCGCCCGATTTCACGGCAATGGCGATTTCCCTGCCGACGCGGGTGAACACTTTTGCCATGTTCGACCAGCGCTTCATTTTCCTTGCTTTGCGGTATTCAAATGCTCTGCCCATAGAAATGAATGAGTGAATGAGTGAATGAGTGAATGAGTGAATGAGTGAATAATTTAAACAGACATATTCAGCCTGTGGGGCTCTTTTTCAAAAACGGGTGCAAAAGTAGCGAGGGGACAGATAACTTGCACGACTATTATTAATAAAAAATCGCCTGGTGAAAATAAGGGAAACAGGTCTTACCGGTATCTCCTGTTCATTCTGTTCAAAACCCAAAAATGCTCTAGTGATACTTCTCCATCATATACTTCACCGACTCACCGATCAGTTGTTTCAAAACCTCCAAATCCACATCCTCCAGCCTTTTCAGATACAGGCAGGATTTTCCGGTTTTGTATTTCCCGAGTTTTTGCATCAATTCATCGTAGCGGGCAAAACCGGGCATGATGTAGAGGGTCAGGTTTTGTTTGCGGGGTGAAAAGCCGACGATCATAAAATCACCTTCCCGCCCGCTCTCGTACTTGTAGTGATAGGTTCCAAAACCGACAATGCTCGGGCCCCACATCACGGCTGGCTCGCCGGTTATGTCTTGCATGATTTGCCGCAACGTGAAGCTATCGTTGCGTTTTGTTTCGTCTTCGATGCTGTTGAGGAAGGATTCCACACTGACCTTCGTGGGTTGGGTTTTGTTTTCTGCCATGAATAATAAAGTTGTTTGAGATTGTTTGAGGTTGTTTGAGGTTGTTTGAGGTTGTTTGAGGTTGTTTGGGATTGTTTGGGATTGTTTGAGGTTGTTTGAGGTTGAAGGGTTTGGCCAAAGTTAAATAGCTCATCTAAATTAATCAAAGCTAATGTATTCGCACAAATTGCTGGCTGTAAGCACGTTGTGTTTATTCACCATTCATGCGAATAACGGGTTATATTAATTTCCTTATTTTTAGTGGATTGTAAAACGAGAACATGGTGATTTTCTACCGCCGAAAATAAGTAAATAATGCTGATTGAAACCGCAACCCTTGTTTAATCAAAACACATAGAAACATAGACCACATAGCCTATAAAAAATTTTATGCAATAAAATTTTTTATTGCAAAAACTATGTGTCCTAATGTGCCTATGTGTTTCGAAAAAACATGTTTCGTTGCTGCGTCAACATTTTAGGTTTCAATAAAAACCGTTGTGTTCCTTTTATTAAAAACTTATTTTCGGCAGTACAAAATCACCATGTTCTAAGCGCCTGAAAATCAACAAACTTTAAAAATGAACCCGTTATTCGCACATTAATCATTCACCATTATTTACGCGCACCATTCCACCATCCGTTGAACGCCTTTTATCACTTTTGGGGCAAATTTTTCCGCCAGGTCGAGGCTCCCAATCGCATGGCCGGCCTCCAGTTCGCCAGCCAGGTGCAGGGCTTTGGCCCCGTCAAAATCTACATAGCTCAAACGGGCGCCCAGGAATTCTTCCGGGAACCCAAAATCGCTTGAAGGCAGCAAGGCTACCCCGGTTTCATCCAGGAGCCTGTTGCAGAATTCTTCTGAAGTTTCTATGCCTCTCGTTGCCAGCTTTTCACGGTAAAACTCAAACACCGGAAAAAGGTAAAAACCTCCTTCGGGCGCTGCATGTCCCACGCTATTTTCGTGCAAAATGCTGGAAACCGCCTGGCCCACCCTTTTCAGCACCATCCTTGACAGTTTTAGATAATGCTCAATGTCCGGCCCACCTTGAAAAGCTTTGATGGCGGCCCATTGTATAGGCGTACTGGTGGAGGTAAACGTTTCGCTGGCAGCCACGGCCATAGCATCCAGCAGCCAGCGCAGCCCAGCCGGGAAGGTAAAGGTGCCGAGGCGCCACCCGCCTGCCCCGCACCACTTGCTCAGGCCACTGCTGATGATGGTACCCTCCGGGTAATAGGTGGAAATGGAAACATGCGCCCCTTCATGGTGCACCTCGCCATAGATCTCGTCGGACAGCACCACTACGTTGTACCGCCTGGCAACCGCAGCCATTTTTTCCAGTTTGCCGGCAGAATAGGTTGCCCCGGTGGGATTGGCTGGGTAGTTAAGGATGAGTATGCGGGGCCGGGTCGGGTCTTTTTGGCAGAACTTGTCCAAATCTTCCGGCGTCAGCAGCCAACTGTTTTCCTGCTTCGTAGGCAGCCAATACACATGCCGGGAGGCAATGCGGGCCTGCGGCGCATAGGACACCCAACTGGGCCGGGGAATGACCAGGTCGCCGTAATACACCATTTGCAGGAGGAACATCAACTCCTTGGAACCAGGGCCCACCAGCACGTCGTCGCCTGTGGTGTGGATGCCCGCATGGCGGTTGTGGAAAAAAGAGATGGCCTCCCGCAGTACCCGCAGGCCCTTCACGGGGAGGTAATCTTTTTCGTGCGCATGTTTTTTGAGCGCTTCCACCACAGCTTCTGGCACCGGGAAGGGAGACTGCCCAAAGCCAAGGCGGAAAACCTGCTGACCCTCCCTGGCCAGTTCCGCACATCGCTCGTTGATGCGCAGGGTGGCGGAGGGCTGGAGGCCCCGGACGTTAAGGTTGAGTTGGACTGGGATAGACATGGCGGGAGTTTTGAGTTTTGGGTTGTGGGTTTTATAATCTTCGTTCTTTGACAAATTCTGTGGAGTAAGGAAACCGTTAAAACGGTTTAGCGCATAACCCCTTGGTTTTCAACCTACGACAGAAGTCATGGGTTGAAAATTGGCTATCACTTTGAGCCGTTTTAATGGATGACTACAAGATTTGTCAAAGAACCAAAATCTTAAACCCCTAACGCTGTATGGGTTACACAAAGGCCGCATGGTACGGATTTTTTTGTAAAAACGAAAAAAGCCGTTTTCCCAAATGCAGGGAAAACGGCTTTGAAAGGTTCGGAATTTGAACCTAATCGTGAATTTTAAAAAATGTACCGCAAGCCAAGCTGCGCCTGCCAACGGCTGCTGGCCAGGCCGGCATCGTCGATATTCCAAACATCGCCTTTTGGCTTTTGGAAGGTGTATTCAAACTCGCCATTGCTGTTCTTGTTGGCACCTATCAACAGGTAGTTGTCATTCGTTACGAATGTGCGGCGGCCCCAGTCTTTGTTGAGCAGGTTGGTGAAGTTAAACACGTCGAGGCTCACTTGCAGCGTATGGCGGCGGCTGCCGGTTTTCACAAAAAACTCCTGCGTCACCTTTAAGTCGAGAATGTTGGTGAAAGGCAGCCTGGCGCCATTGCGCTCGGCATAGTCGCCGCGGCGATCTTTCAGGTAGTCGTCATTTTCGATGAAGGTGTTCAGGTCAGCCCATTGCTGCGCAGCGGACAGCGTGACGTTACCATCGGCATCCTTGATGTCCACCAGGTTGATTTGGCTCTGCTCGGCTGGAACAAAGATGAGGTCGTTGTCGAACACACCGTCGCCGACTACCTGGCCCCTGTAGGAGTAGGAATAGCGCTGGCCCGATTGGCCTTCGTAGAACAAGGAAACGGTCGTGGCAGCAAAATTGGCATATTCCAGCCTGTAGGACAGGAAGCCGACGATTCGGCTGCCGAGGTCGAAGTCGGAAAAGCTGACAGGCAGGTTGTTGCGGCCATTTACCGATTCGTTGAACTGCCAGTTGGAAGAGTTTTGCGAGGAAGTCAGATCGTTGACGGCTTTGGACTGACCAAAGGTATAGGCCGCCATTGCCGTGAACCCATTTTTAAATGGCTTCATCCAGGAAAGGGTCGCATTATAGCCGTAGCCCTTGCTGGTATTGGAAGCAACGATGATGTCGGTGTACTGGCCGGAAATATCGTTGCCAGAATAAATCTGGCGGTTGTCAGCGCCACCAAGGGTCGTTGTGGGGGGTACCAGGTTCACGTTCTGATAAATAACACTGTTGACGTTTTTCGTAAAGATACCTTCCAGGGTGAACGTAGAGCCGTCGGGCATTTTCTTATCGGCAGCAACACTGGCACGGAAAACTTGCGGGAACTTGAAATCTTTCGCAAACAAGTCAATTTGGGCACTACCTGAAGACAGGCCAAAGTCCTCGTTGGTATATTGCTTGTTCGGGTCGGGAATAAAGTAGGTAGGCATGTCGGGGATCCTGCTGGAGGAGGCATCCATGTCTGCCAGGGTCACACCGTTGTTGGTGAAAGACCCACCCGGCCACACGTAGGGGATACGGCTGGTGAAAAGGCCTGCACCACCGCGCAGCACAAGGCTGTTGTCGCCCATGACGTCGTAGTTGAAACCGAGGCGTGGCGACCACATTACCTGGGCGCCTGGCACTTTTCCTGCCTCGGCCCCGTGCAAATCATAGCCCGCAGCAGTCACCTGGGCACTCACGGAATCACGGAAAGCAGTGGCAGCCAGGGGGTCGTCGTTGTAAGATGGTACGTCAGCCCGTACACCAATTGAAAGTTTGAAGCGATTGGTGATGGCAATTTCATCCTGGGCATAGAGGCCGAATTGCTTGGCCCCAAAATCTGCGGCAGCCTTCGAACCGTCGCCGGCCACCTCGTCCACCAGAGAATAGCTGCGGCGGTAGCGCCGTGGCTTTGCATCGTTCAGGAAGTCGTTGAAATTATTGTATTCATAGTACCCATAGGAACGGCGGATAAACAGGTTGTAGATTTTGAGGAACTCGTTGTGCGTCCCAAACGTGAAGGTGTGCCTGCCCTTGTAGAGGTTCACGTTGTAGGTCAGGGTGAACACATCCTGGTTAAGTTCATTGGCCGTAGAGAACAACTCGCTGCCGGCCGTGATGCCGCCGTTACCATCGCGGATGAAGATGCCGGGGAAGTCCCCACCTACCGGGTTGCGGTTGTCCCTGACCGTTGTATAGCCTAATATCAGGTTGCCTGAAAGGGAGTTGCTGAAAAGGCTGTTCAGTTCAAACGCACTGGAATTGGTAGTGGATGGGAACAGGATGCCATCATTGGCGAAATTAATAGCGGTATTAGAGGAGCGGGTCAGGCTGGTAGAAGTGCCTTTCGTATAGCTGTGGCGCAAGGTCATCTTGTGTTTCTGGCTCAGGTTGTAGTCCAGCCTGGCCAATATTTTTTCACCATCCAGTGTAGAGGTACGGCCCAGGTAGCTGCCCGGATCGTAGCCGTAGCTTTTCATTTTAGCAGCGATGGCATCCAGGTCGGATTGGGTAGCATTGCCCTGATAATCGGCAAAGTCGAAAGGCTGCGGGGTCTTGTCCCGCTGGATTTCCCCATTGACAAAGAAGAAAAGTTTATTCTTCACAATAGGCCCACCCAAACGAAAGCCGTAAGTGTTGGAACTGAAATCATCCAATCGCTTACGGTCAACGGTGTCATCATCGGTCGGAGTTTTACCAGCCAGGTTTTGGTCGCGGTGGAACCAGTAGGCAGAGCCTTCAAACTGGTTGGAGCCGGAGCGTGTAACAGCGTTGATACCGCCGCCGGAGAAGCCGCCCAACTTTACGTCGTAGGGTGCCACAACCACCTGGAATTGCTCAATGGCATCCGGTGAAATGGCGGAGATTCCTGTTTGGCCACCATTCGTGCCGGAGGCTGCCAAACCAAACACGTCGTTGTTCACAGCACCATCAATAAAGATGGAGTTGAAACGGTTGTTCTGGCCTGCAATGGTGATGGTATTGTCGCCACGGATGGTGGCTTGCGGTGTCAGTCTCGCATAGTCGGAAATCTGGCGGGCCACTGTTGGCATGGTGTTGATCTGCTGTTCGTTGATGGTCGTTTCTGCACCGGTCCTTTGGCCGGTTACGCTCCTGACTGCCGTGACTTCCACAGCACCCAATTCAATGGCCGTTTCTGTCATTTTAAAATTGTACTTGGAAGTCTGGCCGAGGTTCAGGTAAACATTTTCCTGGGCCTGTTCCGCAAATCCGGTGTAGCTCACCATGATCTTGTAAGGCCCGCCAACCCGCATGTTGGCGAGGTTAAAGGAGCCATCCACGTCGGAAATAGTTCCATACTGGGTACCAGATGGAACGTGTTCCGCTATCACGGTGGCTCCAATGAGCACATCTCCCTTTTCATCTGTCACATACCCCTGTACAGAGGAAGTCGTAGAACCCTGCCCAAAGGCAGTGAGCATACATGCGAAAAGGATTGCCCCGGTACCGAGCAATCGGGTAAAGAATTTTTTCATACAAATGAGATTTAGTTTAAATGATGCTAATGAATTTTGAATTGCCTTTCAATATGAGGGCTGAACAAATTATGGGTTTGCCAAAGTAGCGCCGGCTTTAGCCGGCGTCTTTGTTTCACCGGCTAAAGCCGACGTTAAGACCCATATTTTTGTGAAGCACTACTTTCATTTGGCGGTTTAAAGCAATAAGCGGAGCAAGCATATTTATATAGACGTCCGGCGTCAGCGAAGTGACCCAGCGTACACATTTGAACAAGCGATGAAGATTGATACAGGTGATGCGGAAAGGTATGCGGCTGTGGTTTGTTTCATATCGCAAATTTTTGGCTTCTCCAGTTGGTCTTGGGATTCTAACTTGAAAAGCTATAGCGATTTGCTTATGCCGATTGAATTCGTGCGCAAATGTAGGCACTGTCCGCTTCTTGACAAAGAAAGGAAGTTAACTGGTGTTTAAATTTATGTAAATGGAAAAAATAGCCCTTTTTTCAAATGGGCAATTATTCCGGGAAAGGCTGGATACGTGAAATTTTCCCATCAACCTGGCCGGGTCTTCCAAGTAAAACATTGAAACAATGCCTGCCTGCGAATCGGCTTTTTTTTTAAGAAAATTCAAAGATTTTCAGGTCTTTTTTTCCACCAGCACCAGCGTGGTGCCTTCTGCCAGTGATACGGATTTATAAAAATCCCGCCAGGCCCCATATTCCTCCGCTGCCAGGCGCACGGGCATCACTTCGAGGTTCCGATCCACCTTGATGTAGCCGTCCTCTTCCCACACTTTTAAATAATAGGTACCATAGGGTGTTGCCAGCGAAACGGGTTCACCGGGCATGCTTTCCACCTTGTAGCCTTCCGGTATTTTGATGGCGAGGTTATCCGTTTCGCTGTAACCGTCCCGCACTTCTACCGGGTGCAGGCGGTGTTCATCGGCCTGGGGCACACTGGTAAAAGGGTTGACCTTGTTCAGCGGGACAAAGAGGCGCTTGCCGGCCCTGGAGGCATAGGCTGGCACGTCGGCCAGGAAATGTACGCCCACTTCGGGGATGTCTTTTTTCACATCCAGCCGGAGTTCCTTGAGGTTGAATCCCGGGAGCGGGCTGTATTCCTGAAATTTTTTATTGAATTCCTCTGAGGAATATTGCCTGGCGGCATATCTGTACCATTCCTGTTTGCTGCCTTTCCGCTCCACCTCCACACCCACGGCAGCAGCGCCGCTTGGCTCCAGTTCTACATTTGCCCGGGTCCTTTTAAAATTTCCCTCGGTGGAATAATTGGGGGTGCGGTCGATTTTCCCACCGTCTTCGGTGATGAGCAGCACGTTGCGGTTGGTACAGGAAGAACTGAGGTAGTTGGGCGGTGCGGTGCTGCTCGTACATTCCAGCCACAAATTTTCCGAAGGCACATATATAATAACATGGTTAAAGGCATTGGTGGCAAAATCCTCTGAGATGTCGTAATAAAGATCCCCGCTGTAGATGAGCACCGGCCAGGCCTTGATGCCCGCCTCTTTCAGCATGGCTTTCATAAAATTGCTGAGCGCTTTGCAGTCGCCGTATTTGTTTTGCTCCACGTAGTTGGCATCGAAGGGCTGCCAGCCGCCGAGGCCGAGCTGTACGCTCACATAGCGCATGTTTTCTTGCAGGTAGCGGTACAGTTTTTCGATTTTCTCCCGGTCGGTGGATACATTTTTGGTGAGTTCCGCCACGGTGGATCTCATGGCCGGGGACAGCACGTCACGGCCTTCGGAAAGTTTATTCATAAACCGCCCGAATTCCTTCCAGGTAGCCATGCTTCCAGTATAGTTTTCTACCTCAAAAGTCTCCGGCGATATAAGTACGGACGGCAAAATTTCAGCCGCAGGCGGGCTGTATGGTTCGTATTTGATGGCGGGCACTTGCCGGGCCGACCAATAGTAGATGGTGCGCCCTCCCGCCGACGACATCATAGGTTCTATCTCAGTATTCAGGGGTTTGTATAAAAGCTTCATTCCCTCCGGCAGGCTAATGAAATGCTCAGACTGCTCCACGCTGACGTTGTATGGCTGGATATCCCAATCCGGGTACCCAAACAGGTCGTTGTAATTCATTTCATACTCAAATTCCACCGTGTAGGGATATTCCGAATACTTGACTTCCACATAGCGGATTCGGTTGTCCTCATAGATAGAAAAGTTTGAGATGGCGCTCATGTCCTGGATTTCCTTTTTTTCCACTTCCCGCACCAGTTTGCCCTGTGCATCGTAAATCTTCCCGCCCACCTTTTTTATTTTATTGAAACTGTCGTAAAACAGCCGCAGCTCGTTGTAACGGCTCTTGTCGTTCAGCAACGTGACCACAAGGGTTTCCTTTTTGACAGCTTCGCCGGGCTGTTTTACATAAAAATCCATCTTTTGAAGGCGGATCACGGCATTGGCGTTTTCCAGCAAGGTGGGGTCAATGAGGCTGGCCGCATAGTTGTTTTGCCCAACAACATAAACAGGCAACAAAAAAAAGAACCAGGATAGGGTTTTCATAAAAGGTTGAATTTGAGCCATGCCGTTCCTTTTGAGGCAGCCCTCCGGCAGCAACGGCATGGCAAGGAATTAAGGGATACGTTTCAGCACCAGTTGTTCGCCCATCTTCTCGGCCACCTGGTCAAAGAAGTTCCGAAGGCCAATGTACTCCTCTGGTGAATGGTGCAATTGGTTGATCTGCACGGTGCTGACCAACTGGATGCCCATGCCCTGCTGCTCCATCTGAAATTTGAAGGAACCGCCCTCGTTGGGGAGCGAGAGGTTGATCGGCTCGGGCAGTTCTTCCACGGCATAGCCTTCCGGCACGGCCACTTGCAGGATGACCCGTTCCTTGAAGGGATGGGGGAAATCCACCGGGTATTCCCGTTTTTCCAGCTTAAAGGGGTTTTCCTGAAATGAGCCCAGCAGGGCAGGTGCCATGTAGATAAAGTCACCATTGACAGTGGCCATATTGGCCAGGTGGCAGGTGGCCACGGCTTTGAGAGGTTTGGTCAATTCCTCTTCGTTGGAGTAGGACAAAGAATCGACCCTGGCATCCGGAAATCGCTTCATCAGCCGCTTTTTTAAAGGCCCGCCGTCATCACTGCCATGCAGTTGCTCCCGTTCGTCCACAGCGCTGTACCCGTCGCTGCTCATGGAAACGGTGCCCGACAGGCTCCCGTCCGTAGCCAGTTCCATTTTTAAAAAATAAGTTTCCGAGCCGCTGGGTGGGTTGATGGAAATCCATTGCGGATTGTCTTTGTCCACCACCCACCCCGCACCGTTGAGGGCATACTCGCCGGGATAGCCCAATGGCCGGAAGGGATTGCCGGCATCCATCAACACAGGTTTGCCATCTGGTACCGCCAGGGCCAGCACATGGTTGAACTGATCGAGGAAAGGGTACAAATCGAACATTTTGCCATGATCCCTGGTGCTTACCAGTACCGGGTGCGCTTCAATGCCCGCCTCCTGCATGAGGGCGATCAACAGCAGGTTCAATTCGTTTCTTCGGCCCGATTTTTTTTCAAAGCAATCGTTCAGGCTCTCCCGTACCCACTTTCCCCATCCATCTTCCGCCTGGAGGTTTACACAGACAAACTGGTAAATCTTATCCGCTTTTTCGGTGGCCGTAAGCCCGCTTAAATCCGCTTCGACAGCCTTCCAGGCTTTGTCATAAAAGCGTTTTTTCTGGAACTGTTCCCCGAATTCATGGCTTTGCAGGAGCTGCTTCGCCACTTCGGGCCAGGTGCTCATCACTTCCTGGGGCGGCGTGTTGGGATATCGCACGGACGACAATTGCATCCTCAGGCTTTTGTAGTAGTCGTCCATTGTCGTGATATAAGGTTCCTTTTTCAGGGCTGGCAAATTCTCTTCAGCAAAGCGGTAGGTGGTCAATTTCACCGGGAAACCAGTCCCAGAGATGTTCATTTGCTTGTTTTCCGTGGCTTGCTCCGAAATTTTGAAAGGGCCGCCCTCCGACAGGAAGACGTAGTTGAACCATTCCGGTATGCCCATCCTGATTTCGCTCCATCTTACCGGGATGTCTTCCTGGAAGTACCAATCGGGCAGGGCAAAAATGCGGTCGGAAACGATTTCATAACTGTATTCAATCACAGCGCCCGCCTGCAGGTTGGGGCAAGTGAACCTTATCCTCGACCAATAATCGTTTACTTTTTCTTCAAAAAAATCCTTTTTGGACACCTCCGTTTCTGTGCCGTTGGGGGCAGTGACGACGGCTTTAAGCCCCTTCACGTATTCCGTCCGGTCTTTGTCGTAAAAGGAAATGGAGATATCACCTTCATGGAAGCCGGACGGTTTCAGTAATTTGATGCGCTTATGCCGGTAGAAATTAATGCCCAAGCCTTTGGTACGCGTATCCTCAAAAGTGATCTCCCCGTAGTCGCACAAGACCACGGCAGCGGCCGAGGTGTCCAGGGAATAGACGGTCATGGCCAAATCCTCGGCAGGTATTTTACCGAACTTCATGGGCTGTTTTTGGCCATAGATGGCGGCACTGAAAAGGCACATTGCAAGGCTGAAAAGAGATGGAAAATGCATGGTTTTGTAATATTTTGGTGAAAAATAAATCAAGCACGTGGAGGAGATTGACACAGGTTAAAGATGGTCCAACTGCAAAAAAGGCCAATACCAAACTTATTGTCAACACTTCCTCAACAAGTCCTGGGTTATCTGCAACTACATGGATGGGTTGTATTGAATTGCTTTTCTTATGTTATGGTAACTGTTTTTCCTAAGAAAATTATTCGGTACACATTGCGAATCAGGAGTTGCACTTTTTTCAGTAGATAGTCAGGAGCTTTGCGACCTCTCATAAGTATATATGGAATCTTGAAAGCCGGATTTTTTTAAAATCTTGATGCGCTTGTGCTGGGCAAAGCGCAGGCGGTAACCGTTTGGGTACAAGGTCACTTTGGCATCACCGAAGTCACAAAGCACCAATGCTTCGGCTGCGGTGTCGGCTTCGTAAAAACGCATTGACAAATCCTCCCCGGAGATGAGCCCAAACTGCATGGGTGGGGCGGGTTCCTGGGCAAAGCCAAGGGATAAATAATGGCTGGCCAATATCAGGGAGACGATCTTTAAGGGGCGCAAAACGTTTTGATTTTTTGTTGATTAATCCCCAGGCATGAGGAGCCGGGATGAGCGCTTAAACTTAGGGAATATGTTCTGAACTTGCAAAGGCACCGCTCCGAAATATGGTTTTCCCGGAAAAAAATGATTACACGCTATTCTCCCAAAACAGGCAGAAAGCCTCACCATAAGTCAATTGGCGGCGATAGCCGCCGAACAAACCGTGCTAAAGAATTTCGTTAGCTAACCATTGGCGGGCAGCAGGTCTTTTGATAATTCTTCGGATGGCCAGGTTATTTTCCAAACAACTTTATAAGTGCATCGCCGGGCAGGGCGAAACAAGTAAACACCCATTCACAACCCTTCAGAAACTGCTTTATAGATAGTCACATAAAAAATTGATTGGGGCAAAATCCTAAGCCACTGATTTTCAATAAAATGACTTTAGTGACCAATGACTTTTAATGACGATTATCCATAAAACCAGAATGCCGGTTGTATAGAAGAACATATAAAGAGGGGAGTTTGAAATGAAGGATTTTGGAAAAATTTTTCATTTCAAACTCCCCTCTCATGGATGGTTTTTTTCTGGATGGCAGGTTTTTTTAGAAACAGTTTCTTAGAAACTATATGTCACTTTCCCCTTGAAAAAAAACGGTGTTCCCGGCGTAAAATGGATTTCCTCCACCGGCGCCGGTTCATTGAAAAGCCTCGATTCCGTGGCAAACTGCGTCTCGTTCCAATCAGTGTTCAGCAGGTTCTCCACCATTACACCCAGGGTCAGTTTTTTGAAGGTATAGTTCACGTTGGCATCCATGACAAAATAGCCTTTGGCAGTGATGGAATTGTCCTCGTTGGCCGGTCGGCTTTTCAGGTACCGGTAGCGGAGGCCCCCGGTGAAGCCCGAGGGGTGTTTGACGGCCAGGCCTCCCGTGGCAGTCAGGTCGGGGGCAAGCGGGATGTAATCAGCCCCATCTTCCACATCTTCCCCAATGGCCCTGGCGTAAGCGTAATTCACATCGGTATCGAAGAACAGCCAGTCCGTCAGTTGGTACCGGAGGCCCAAATCCACGCCCATCCGGCGGGTCTTGCCGCTTGGTTCCACCACGCCGGCATCGCCCACATAGACGAACTCCTGTTGCAGGTAAAGGTACCACAGGGCACCACTTACCCAGAGGCGACGGAAAGGTTTCCAGACGCCACCCAAATCGGCGCCATAGGCGGCAGGCAAAGTTTCCCTGCCATTCTGCTCCACTACCACACGGGTATCGTTGGAGTGGAAACCGATGCCCGTTTTCAGGAACAACTGCACCTTGTGGCTGGGATTGTAGATGAAGTTCAGCTTCGGGCTGATGAAGTTTTTGTCCACCGACTGGGTCGAATAGGTCGGGGCGAGCGCATCCGCATAGTGAAAGCGGAAATGGTCGAGCCTGATGCCGGGGTTGATGACAAACTCCCCGAAGTCAAATTCCGTGTTGACAAATCCGTAGATATTGGTTTCGTTGACGTCGCCAAGTTTGATGTTTTCCAAAACGGTGCGGCGGTTGAGCGTGCGGGATAGTTCGTCATTTTTCACATCATCGTAGCGGAAGCCAATTCCGGCCTGCAGGTTGAAGTCGAATTGCTCAGGGCGGAACTGCCGGTGGAGCACGCTTTCCAGGCCATATAGCTGGCGGTCTTCCCGCTGCCGGATTTGGTCGCCGTTCAACGAGTCTATCAGGAAAAAGGTAAAATTGGAGTACAGCTCGAAATTGTATTTGGAATAATAGGCCCGGCTTTTAACAAAGGTATTTTTGCTGATCGCCTTGGTGTGGCTGAGGGCCAGGTTGCTGCGGCTGGTGGCGCCGCCCTCCGTATCGTCAATTGCCCCGAAACGGCCAATCAAGCCAGCGTCCACAGCCCGCTGCGGCACCTGTCCGGAGGCATCCCATTGGCTGGTGAAGTGAGAGGCAAGCACGGAGAGTTTGTCGTTGTTGGCCATACTCAGGGTGTATTTTCCCATAAGGTTGAAGCGGTTGAAATTTTGGGGCGAATCGAATGGCCCGTCCGTCAGCAGGTATTCCGTGGCTATGTAGGCATGTTGGTTTTCGTTGTTGCCCAACAAATCGAACAGCCCTACGGTGCGCAGGGTGTTGAACTGGCCGGCTTCAATGCTCACCTGGCTGTTATCTAGTTTTTCCTTTGTTTCAAACTGCACGTAGCCTGCAGTTGTAAAGTTGCCCTTGTCGGCGTAGTAAGGGCCTTTCCCAAAATCAAGGCGCTCGATGGTCTCAGGTATCAGGAAGTGCAGGTCTGCATAGCCCTGCCCGTGCGCATGGGAGACCATGTTGACGGGCATCCCGTCCACGCTAATGCTCACGTCGGTGCCGTGGTCAATGTCGAAGCCCCGCAGGAAGAGTTGCTCTGCCTTACCTCCACCGGCGTGCTGGCCGATAAAGAGGCCCGGCACTTTCCGCAGGATTTCCTGGGAGGAATTGACGGGGTTGGCCAACAGGTCAATTTTCGAAACCTGGCTGACCGAGCGCACATCGTTGCTCACGACGACCTGCGCCAGGTCGAAATACTTTTCCTGCAACTCGATTTTAATTGGCTTCTCAAAATCCTTTTTCTCCAACCTCAGCTTTTTGCTTTCGTAGCCCAGGTAGGTAACGTTCAATGTATCGCCCACCGTCAGGCCCTGGCATTCAAACATGCCCAGGTCATTGGTATGGACGTGTACCTGGCCGCCGTTTTTGAAGATGTAGGCATCCATCAGAGGGGTGCCGTCCCTGTCCACCACCCGGCCCTCCAGGGTTTGGGAGATGAGATGGGTGAAAATTAATAATGAAGAAAGTATAGCAAGTATTATCCGTTTCATTCCATTAGTGATTTAGGTGGTATCCGCCTGTACATGGTGCCATGTTCCAGCCGAAGACCGGTCGGCCTTTACACAAAAAGACCGGGGAGTATGAAGCATTTTAAAGCGTAAAACCAAAAAAAAGGTGGACTATACCTGCGGGGGCTGGGTTGGGATGGAGGGAAAATGAATGGTCAAAGGAAGTTCACGGTAGATGACCTCCTGCGGTTTAGCAATCAAAGCCAGCAGCAGGCAATGCGAAGCCGGGAAATGCTTGGCCAGCTTTTTAAATTCTGAATCCTGGGTTTCCTTGACGGGGACAGGCGGGCTTTCATGGTCTCCATCTTTGATGGTCGCCATCAGATTCAAGACCGAGTGGACATGCTCGCCATGGTGGGAATAATAACTGTGTTTTTTAAAATCTTTTGGGTGCGAAAAAGTTAGGTGGGAGCAATAATGCAGGCATTCCAGGAGGGGGAACCCAGTACCGGCCACCACGAAAAAAAGGATGGTGCCAGTAGAGATGGAGGTTCTGTATTTTCTGAATAGCCTGAACATAAATGGTGTTTGTCCATAGTACGAAACAAAAAGGGTTTGGGATTTTTCCCCGCGCAAAATCCAAAATAATGCGTGGATTTTTCCTGAAAAGCTACTAAAACGATAAGATTAATATTGAGTTCTTCAACTTGATACCTTCTCAATACAAGATCAGCACATCACCTGACTTGACGACATCGGACGGGCCATCTGCCGTTTGCAGGGAATATTGCAACACAAAAGCGAACACATCCGGTGGCAGTTCCTTGCCCCGAAAGGTTCCGTCCCAGCCCAGATCAGGATTGTTGCTTTCAAAAACAACAGCCCCCCACCTGGAAAAAACCTTTAGTTGATAGTTCAGCACTTCGCAGCCACTGAAAAACGGGGCAAAGCTATCGTTGATACCGTCGCCATTGGGCGAGAAGACATTGGGGATGTACACCGCACAGCACTCACCTGCCGGAACTTCAATGCTGGCCGTGGCTGCACCACAGGCATTGCTGGCAACAACCGAATAGCTTTCCCCCGCAGCCGCACGGATGGTGGCTGAGGTATCGCCATTTGACCAAAGGAGGGAAGTGGCACCGAAAGCCAGAGCTTCCAGGCGGATGGTGTCGCCCAGGCAGGGCATTTTTTGTGTGCTGTTGCGAACTTCTACGGCAGGCAACGGCGTATCGGCCACAAAAAAAGACTGGACAGTGGCGGAGCAGGCATCCGTGCTCGTGACCTGGTAGGTTCCCGGCTGTAAAACGCTGACGGCACTGTCCGTTTCACCACCCGACCACTGGTAAGTGGCAGCGTTCGGCAAAGCTACGAGCAGGGTGTCCTGACCTTCGCATTTATTAATATACACATCAGGTATTTCAATCGGGTTGGAAGTTTTCAATTCGACCAGGAATTCATGGATTGCCGTTTGCCTGCCACAGGCGTTGGTGATAGTTACCCGATAAATACCGGGCGAGGCGACCGTGAGGTTATTAGCGTTGGCGCCGTTTGACCAGGAATAAGTTTCACCTGCGAAGGGAGTTTCCAGCAGCACCGTATCGCCAGCACATATATAAATGGTATCGTGTTTTTCATCCGGTGGCCCTGGCACAAAGAGGAAATCGGGAAAATTAGGCAGCCCGAAAAAATTGCCGATGCCTGGCTCGGAGGCAAATTCAAAAAAGTTCCGGTTCAACCTGGGCTGTACCGCATCCGGGCACTCGATTTGCGAGAGCGCCACCGTTTCGAAAATAGCCTGATCCTCTCCGATTTCAATAAAGTAAAGGTTGCCATCAGGCCCGATCTGCATCCCTCCCGGCACGAAAAGGAATCCCAGGTCGCCAATTTCTTCTTTCGACCCGGCAATGTCGGCAGCAGTCACATCGTAACGCACCATTTTGTCGCCAAAACTACTGGACATGGTGTAGAGATACCGGCTGGAAGGGGAAAAGGAAAAAGCATAGTTGCTGGCCTCAAAAAAATCGGTCAGGAATGTGACCGTGCCGTTGGCATTGTCAAAACGGTACAGCTCATTGTCGCCTGCAAGGTATTGCCCATCCGGTGAGGCTTTCAGGATGGGGACAGCACTGTTTGTTGATTGTCGGGGCTGCAGGAACGGCGCCTGAACGCCCGCCGCTGTGACCGGCACGATGAGGAAATCTCTGGTATCCTGGTCAATGGCTACCAGCCAGTAGTCGTTGCCATTGGCGTGTTTCACGACCGTAAGGCATTCCGTGGCAGGTTTGTGTACAGGTTGGTTGGCCAGGGCAACACCGCCCAGCCCGCCGTTCAGGTCCATATCTACCACAAAATAGGAAAGCCCCCGGTGCTGGGCAGGGTCAATCAGGCTGGCCTGTTGGTCCATCGTGAACACGTAGTAGGTATGATCGGAGCCGATGACGGGTAGTATCAGGGCACTCTGCCCAGCGCTGTAACCACCTCCCTCGCTGTCGCCCATATCATAAAGTACATCGTGGTTTCGGTTCCAGATGTAGCCATTGCGGGGGCCGTTGATTTGCGATAGGTTGGGGGAAGCACCGCCGCCATTGGTATAGAAGAGCAGGCTGCCCTGCCCGTCGCTGACGGTAGCGCAGCCTTCAAAGGCATCTATGGCGCCGTCGTTGGCCTGTACGGGTACCCCGGTTGAAAAATCAAGGCCGGCCCTGTAACCAAAATACCAGTGGTTGGCAGCTTGTTGGGCTAGGGCAACAGGATTGAGGACAGGGAAACTTAGGAAGATGGCGCAAAGCGCAGCAGCTATGTGAAGCCGTTGATTGGATGTGTGCATGGTGATTATAATCGGTGTATTTTCCGGCAAAGCTACATCTATGCCAGGGAAATGTCCAAAGACAATAATTGTGCTTTGTTGACCACTTTTCTGAAAAAAGAGGGTCAATTGGCTTGTAAATCAATACGTTGGGGAGAAAAATGTCCAAACAGGATTTTTAAAAACAAGGCTGGCCTACACGATTTGGGTAAATTGGGATGCAGGAACCAGGCTGGCTTGGGGTAGAAACTTTGTCCCCAGCGTATTGGGCACGTCTGAAAACCTGCCAAGATTGCCCCCGTAAGACTTAATGTAAAATAACACTTTGTAGGAATGGCTGGATTGCGTAGCTTGCCGGACTGTCTTTTTCATGGTTTGAAAACATGAATTTCCTTTGAAAAGTCAATTTTAAAGACGTGCCTGCCTCCTCCAGGTCTTTTTTCCAGCATTGACTTTTCAGTATATGATCAGGCACTACATCCTGGAAGAGGTTTTTATAGAAAAACTCATTATTTCATACCAATATTAGTACATCATCATAAAAAATCCACTTCAACACAGGACTACTCCTGGCCGCTGCCTCATCGTCCAAACGGCGATAAATAAAAAAATTGAAACAACTTTCAATTTTTTTATGTGCGTCCTGCGGCCTGAAAAATAAGCAACTATGAATTTTACCCAAACGTCTTTTCTTGCTACGCTCCTGCTGGCAGGATTCCTTTTTCCTACTGTCAATACCGCTATTTTCGCCCAGGGAAGCCTCAAAGGCCCGAACAGTTTACAAATTCCGTTGGAACTTAAGCCTGAGCAGATGCTGCCTGGCACCAAGATTTCCATTGCCGTCCAGAACGAAGCCATGCCCCTTGCCTGTACGGGGCCAGGCAATCAATCAGTTGGGGGCTTCATTCAGTGCGCCAGCGAGGCAAATGCCACGTTAAAGACCGACCGGAACGACTGGTGGAACTGTTGTTCACCCCCGATGTGGCAGCCCAGCGAAACCTACGAGTACAATTTCCCCAGTATTCAAACTACCTACCCTTGTGTGGCAGGTGCCACGGTGGATCAACTGATATTGACCATCACAATCAATAGTGTCACCTTCAATTTGGGCAGCCCATATGCCTGTTGTGAAGAATACCTGGAAGGACTGTTTGGAAACCTTTACGACAACTGCCCGGCCGGGAGCGACTGTACAGTGGTTGGCGATGGCATCAACAACAACGGAAACCCCGGCATGGGCGATTGTGCCCCTAATGGCGGCAACCTGAGTTACGATGGGGCTGCAAGTAATTTTCCGCTGGGCATACCCTATACTTCAACGACTACCTGCCTCAACAGTATCATTTCGACCAGCGATCTGCTGGGGGTGGATATCGTCCCCTCCTTTCGTTACCAGGACGCCATTGCAAATGGCTGCAACTGCCCGTCCAATTTGGTTACCCAGGGACTGATTTCAGTAGATTATGACATCAACGTAGAGTATGTTTTTTGTTCCAACAGCTTGCCGCCGGGCTGCTTTCCGGCAACTTTTACGGCAATAGGGCCACTTTGCGAAAACGCTGCCCCCGTTGTTCTGCCGACCACCTCCAACAACGGCATCAGCGGCACCTGGAACCCCGCCTCGATTAACCCGGCGGGCCAGGGCGGCAACACCATCACCGCCACCTTTACGCCGAATGCAGGCCAGTGCATCGGCGGCACCTCACAGATGCAGGTGATGGTCACCGCAGCTACCGTCCCCAATTTTAACCAAATCGGGCCCCTTTGCGAGAGCGGCCCCGCCGTGCTGCTGCCCACTACCTCCACCAACGGCATCACCGGCACCTGGAACGTGGGCGCCAACTTCAACCCTGCCGGGCAGGGCGGCAACACCGTCCCCATCACCTTCACCCCCAACGCCGGTCAGTGCGCCACCACCCAGACCATGAACATTGTGGTCAACGCCGCCACCGTCCCTACCTTCAACCCCATCGGGCCGCTTTGCGAAAATGCGGCCCCGTCCCCCCCAGGGCACCTCCAACAATGGCATCACCGGCACCTGGAACGTGGGTGCCAACTTCAACCCCGCCGGGCAGGGCGGCAATACCGCCACCATCACCTTTACCCCCAACGCCGGACAATGCGCCAGCACCCAGACCATGAACATTGTGGTCAACGCCGCCACCGTCCCTACCTTCAATCCCATCGGTCCACTTTGCGAAAATGCGGCACCGGTTCCCTTGCAAGGTACCTCCAACAATGGCATCACCGGCACCTGGAACGTGGGTGCCAACTTCAACCCCGCCGGGCAGGGCGGCAATACCGCCATCATCACCTTCACCCCTGGTGCCGGACAGTGCGCCACCACACAGACCATGAATATCGTGGTAAATGCTGCTACGGTTC
Organism: Lewinellaceae bacterium; assembly: GCA_020636005.1. Taxonomy (GTDB): domain Bacteria; phylum Bacteroidota; class Bacteroidia; order Chitinophagales; family Saprospiraceae; genus UBA6168. Next base: position 72,466 of record JACJYR010000003.1, on the reverse strand, counting down.
CTGCTTTTAACAACATTGGGCCCCTCTGCGAAAATGCCGGGCCGGTACCTTTGCTAGGCACTTCCCTGAACGGCATCACCGGCACCTGGAACGTGGGCGCCAACTTCAACCCCGCCGGGCAGGGTGGCAACACCGTCCCCATCACTTTCACCCCCAACGCCGGTCAGTGCGCCACCACGCAGACAATGAATGTGGTAGTGCTCGTTCCTTCAACACCTTCTTTCAACCTCATCGGCCCCCTTTGTGAAAATGATCCGCCAGTGTTGTTGCCCAATGTTTCGCTGAATGGCATTTCGGGAAACTGGGATACAGGGCCAGGCTTCGACCCTACGGGCCTTGGCGGCACCATCGCCACCATCACCTTTACGCCCAACGCAGGTCAATGCGCATCGGTCGCAACGATGAATATAGCAATAAATGCAAGCGTAGTCCCATCCTTTTCCCCCATCGGGCCATTTTGCGAAAATGCGGGACCGGTTCCTTTGCCCGCTAACTCGCTGAACGGCATTTCTGGCACCTGGAACGTTGGGCCGGTCTTTAATCCCTCGGGCTTGGGAGGCACCACGACAAACATCGTTTTTACGCCCAATCCTGGCCAATGCACTGCACCAGCGACACTTCCCGTCAGCGTAAACTCCGCTCCAATCAACACGGTAACACTGGTGGCCTGCGATGCCGGCCTGATGGATTATTTCGTCAATTTCCAAACCGACGGAAACGTGGTAGCAAGCACTGCCGGCAACGTCGTTGACAACGGTGGCGGCAGTTTTACCATTGAAAACATACCAGAAGGAACCAACATCAACGTTGCGGTAACCAATACTTCGTCGGGCTGCACTTCCAATTTTGACATTACGTCTCCCTCCTGCAATTGCCCGCCCATCGCAGCCCCGGTGGGCAACAATGTGGAAAGTTGCGAAGGCGATCCTATTCCTGCCCTTACAGCGACCGCAGGCCCCGGCCTTGCAGTAAACTGGTACGATGCGGCCACCGGAGGCTCGTTGCTCCAGGCAAATTCCAACAATTACATTCCTCCGGGCGCAGGCACCTACTATGCGGGGGCAGTGGATCCGAACTCGAATTGCACCAGTACTACCCGGACGGCCATCCAATTGACCATCCTGCCGGTTGATACGTCTTTTGTCCAGGAGGTCACCTGCAATGCGCTGCTGGTCGGCGTGGACACGACCGTTTTTGCCACGGCTACCTGCGATAGTGTGGTCATCACCACCACTACCCTGTTGCCAGGGGATGAAACGTTTCAAAATGCCACCTCCTGCGACCCCGGCAATGTAGGGTTTGACACCTTGTTCCTGGTCAACCAGTTGGGTTGCGATAGCCTAGTGATTACCAACACAACCCTTTCAGCTGCGGATACGACGTTTGCCAATGCCTCCACCTGTGACCCATTGCTCGTCGGGGTGGACACAACTATTTTTGCCACCGCCACCTGCGACAGTGTGGTCATCACAACCACCACCCTATTGCCTGGCAACGAAATTATCATCAACGCCACCTCCTGCGACCCAGGCAATGTGGGGCTGGACACGCTGTTCCTGGTCAATCAATTAGGCTGCGACAGCCTGGTCATTACCAACACAGTGCTTTCCCCAGCCGACACATCCTTCGCCGCCGCCACCACCTGCGACCCTTTGCTAGTCGGCGTGGACACAACTGTCTTTACAACAACTACCTGCGACAGTGTGGTCATCACGACCACTACCCTGCTGCCACCCGACGTGGTATTTTTAAATGCCACTTCCTGCAATACCGCATCGGTCGGGCTGGATACCCTCGTGCTTTCGAACCAGCTCGGTTGCGATTCACTTGTGATTACGGAAACGACGCTTGCCCCCTTGCCACCGACATTTGCACAAGCCACCACCTGCGACCCACTATTGGTCGGTGTGGACACCATCCTCTTTTCATCGGCAGGCTGCGACAGCTTGGTCATCACGACGACGACCCTGCTGCCAGGGGGTGTTTCATTTCAAAATGCCTCCTCCTGCGACCCCGCCCAAGTCGGTCTGGACACACTGGTTTTAACCAATCCAAATGGCTGCGACAGCCTGGTCATTACCAATACCATGCTCTCGGCAGCCGATACGACCTTTGTGCCTGCCACCACCTGCGACGTCTCTATGGTAGGCGTGGACATTACCGTTTTCCCTACCGCTACCTGCGACAGCGTCGTCATTACCACCACCACCTTGCTGCCTGCCAGCGTCACCTTCCTGCAGGCTACTTCCTGCGACTTGACAGCAGTTGGACTTGATACCCTGGTGTTGCAAAACCAGGCGGGCTGCGACAGTCTTATCATCACGACGACGACCTTTCAGGGCATCCCTCCTACCTTTTTGCAAGCCAGCACCTGCGATCCGCTCCTGGCCGGTGTGGACACCACCATTTATTCATCGGCAGGCTGCGACAGCCTGGTCATTACAACGACGGCTTTGCTGCCCAGCGATGTGGTTTTTCAAAATGCCACCTCCTGCAACCCGGCAAATGTGGGCATGGACACATTGGTGCTTTCCAACACCTTTGGTTGCGACAGCCTCATTATTACAACCACCACGCTCTCGGCAGCCGATACGACGTTCCTTATGGCAACCACCTGCGACCCAGGCCAAGCCGGGATGGATACGGTCGTTTTTTCAAACCCCCTTTGCGACAGCATCGTGATTACGACTACCGCCCTGTTGCCAGGGAATGTGGTTTTCCTGAACGAAACGACATGCGATCCCGCAGCAGTCGGGATGGATACGCTGACACTGATCAACCAATTTGGCTGCGACAGCCTCGTCATTACCACTTCGGTACTGGACGTGATACCGCCTACATTCTTGCAGGCGACTACTTGCCTTCCTTCCGAGGCAGGCGTGGATTCGGTGGTTTACGCCACAGCGACCTGCGATAGCCTGGTCATCACGACAACGGTTTTGGTGGCCAGCGATACGGTTACTTTGGAAGCAACCACTTGTGTGCCGGCTGAAGTGGGGACGAACTCCGTTTTACTGGTAAATCAAGCAGGCTGCGACAGCCTTGTCATTACCAACACAATATTGTCAGGAGGTATTAGCCAGGCTGAAATCTCAGCCATTGATCCAAGCTGTTTGGAGCCGTTCGGCAGCATATCCATTGGAAATGTGGTAGGTGGCACAGCACCCTACCAATACTCCATTGACGGTGGCCAACTATTTTCAGGCAGCCCGGATTTCGGGCAATTGGCAGCAGGGAGTTACGCCATCGTCATCGAGGATGCCAACGGATGCATGTTCGAGGCTTCCCAACTGCTGACTGGTGATATTGAACCACAGATTTCCCTCAACCCCGACCAGGTAGAACTGAGCCTTGGGGAGAGCTACCAATTGGTTCCCATGCTGACCATTCCTGCCGCCTCCCTTGCAGCGGCAACATGGTCGCCGGCCAGTTTTCTCAATTGCAGCGATTGCCTGACCACGACGGCCACGCCCCTTGAAAGCACGACCTATACCATTTCCATCCTCGATGAAAATGGCTGCCAGGCGAGTGCTTCTATTAGTATTTTTATCAATGAAAATGTCAAGGTTTACGTGCCCAATGTATTTTCTCCCAATGGGGATGGTCTCAACGACTTCTTCACGCTGCAGGGCAACGAAAAGGTGATCGTTGGTGTGGATAAACTACTCATTTTCGACCGCTGGGGCGACAACGTTTTTGAAAATTACAATTTTCAGGTCAACGATTTTGCAAAAGGCTGGGACGGCACCCGCAACGGAAAAGATATGCAAGCAGGCGTGTACGTCTATATGGCCGTTATTACAGTTGCCAATGGGAAAAAAGTATCGTTGGAAGGAGAGGTTGTTTTGGTAAAATAAACAAGCGGGGATGGCAAGTAAAATATGGCCGCACCTGCGCAGCCAGCGGTTATTTTGCCATCTCCCTACCTCCCTGCCCAAGCTTGTGGAATGGAGCAAAGGGCAGAAACCTGCATAGACCTTCCAGTGCGTTTTGCCCTGGCCAGCAAGTTTGATATAGCTGAAATTCCTGGCCTTAAAGCCAGGATCGCCGGTGAGTGGATCCCCCATGACGGGTATCTTTATCGCAGTTTCAGGATTCGATGGGTTTCGAATAATCTTCCGCCCAGAATTTTCAAAATATACACCCCTGCCTGCAGGTCAGCCACGGAAAAATCAAAGTCCTCCAAGTCCGCTTCGATGCGCATGGTCTTGACAAGGCGGCCTGATTGGTCGTACAACTGCACGGCTGTTTTGTAGTCCCGTTCACCCGGCAGCACCACATGCACCTCACCCCAGGTAATGGTTGGATAAACAGCCGCCTTTTGGCCTTTCTCAAAATACACCGAGATGACGGGGCTGTAGGTGTAGCTGCCGTCGAAGTCCACTTGGCGGAGGCGGTAGTAGTTGGGGCCGGGAAGGGGAAAAAAATCTGTTGTTTTGTACTGCATGGTTTGGTTGGAAAAACCGGCGGCCGGAATGGTCGCCAGGAGTTGGAAGCCAGTACCGTCGTGGGAGCGCTCCACTTCAAATACTTCCGCATTCGATTCCGATACGGTTGTCCACGACAATTCGATGGAATTGTTTTTGGCGGTGCCTTGGAAATGGCTCAGTTCTATGGGTAACGGGCTTTCTGAGGTAATAAGGAAATTATCGAATCTTATAGTGCCTGCTCCATTATTAAAGAGCATTTGAATGTCACTTAAATTGACACTACTGGTTATATTCATCTCATCAAAAATAATGGCATTTCCAATCCAAACATCGCTTCGATCATTAGCGATACTACTAGTGTTGCCATTAGGATCAATATAATTTGCCGTGCTTCCAGAGTGGTTTAATACCAAGGTAATTGTTTGGATCCCTCCAAATGTAGGGCTATTGTTATCTGTGCCTATGTCGCGTAACTGAAACCCACTAGAAGCGATAAGATTAATTCCAAGACGGGTATGGGTTAAACTATTACTAGGGGAGCCAAAATTCGTCGGATATCCTTGACCAATTCTTATGAGTGCCGCAGTCGTCGTATTTGCAGATGCATTGGGGACTTCCAGAGTAAAGACAAATTTCATTAAGGGAACAGGCCCAAGTCCTAATTTTACGAAAACTCCTGAATTTCCTGATGTACGCACATATTGCAGGCTGCCCGAACTAATTGAAACTGTAACGCCTGGGCCGGAAGAACCAACGTTATCGAATTGATTGGCTCCGGTTCCGATATAATCTGGAACGTTCGACGAAGATTGAAAATCCTGATAAAAAAGCTGAGCACCTAAGTCCGAAATCCCAATAATAGTTACTGTTAAAAATAAACAACAAAGCTTAGTCTTGTTCATAATAGATTTGTTTAGCCCAACTGAATTGTGTTGTGCTTATCAATGATGCTAAGCTAGTTCTCGGTGTGTATTTGAACCTGAATTTACGAAATCTTGATGACTTCGAAAACCTGTTGACCTTACTCCATCTTCACCACCCGGTGCGTCTCCACCACGCCCGCAGTCTGTATTTTCATAAAATACATCCCCGGGGGCAGGCCGGCCAGCGGGAATTCCGCCAGCACCGTTTCGCCGCTGACCTCCTGCGTGCCGACCAACTGCCCCGTCTGGTCGAACAGGAAAAGTCCCGTGCTGCGGTTCCGGTCGCCGGGCAGGGAGACGTACACCGCCTCCTTCGCCAGGGTAGGATACACCGCCGAGGTGCGGCCGCCGTCAAAGTCCACCGACACGATGGGGCTGTAGCTGTACTGGCCGTCGAAGTCCACTTGCTTGAGGCGGTAGTAGTTGAGGCCAGGGAAGGGCAATTCGTCCACGAACTGGTAGTGCTTGGTTGCATAGCTGGTGCCGTGGCCAGGGACTTGGCCGATTTCACGGAAGGCATGGCCATCCGGGCTTTTTTCGATGGAGAAGTGGGCGTTGTTGGTTTCGGAGGCGGTGGACCACTGAAGAACAGTTAGCGACCCCGCCAGCCTACCCTCAAAGTTGAGCAATTCGATGGGAAGAAGCGAAGCATTGGCCACACCAAAAGGTGAGAATGAGGTGAAACCTGTGCCGGAAATGACCGTGCCGGATACAGATGTACCGCTGAAGTAATCTATTGTCCCACCATTGCAATGTCCTATGGCGGCGTTGGAAAGTGTAAAGCCCCCACCTGCAGGTATCGTACTTACGTCAATTGAAATATCGCAGTCGGATTGGCCCGGATTTTCTTCTGATATATCCCAGGTAGCCGTCACTCCACCAGCCTGTTGTGCAGTTCCAAAACAAGATGGGTAAATCTGGGAATAGGCAACGGAGAAATTGTCACCCACACCGGAATTATTAATTGTTACAGGTGTGTAATAGTTTGCATCGCCAATTGGATAGCTGACCGTGGTGGTTCCTACACCAATTCTCCTGAGTTTTCCAGTGCTATTGGTTATTACATACTTGGAAACTGATGCACCTGAAATGCTGCCAACATTACCAATGGTGAGGGTATTGGCATCCAGGGTTAGTTTCCCGCTGCTAAGTGTCAAAATTCCATTCACGGTGAGGTTATTGGACAAACTAACGCCGGCGGCATTGTTGATGGTCACGTTATTGGCGGTGGTGGAAAATGTTCCTGTGGTGCCCCCCTGGAATTCGTAGTTGGCACCGGGGTCGAAGGTTTTGGAGCCGGAGACGGCTATTGAGCCGGAGATGCCGGAGGGGTGGGCGGATTTGAGGGTGGCGTTTGCTAAAAGTGTAAACGACCCTGCCCCACTTATAACATCAGATGAACCACAAATCAGCATTCCGTTTATGGTTAATACTGCACTTTGATTAATTGTTAAATTAGTCAGAAGAGTAACTCCTTGACTATTATCAATTTGAATGTTCACAACTTCACTTACAGTGCCAAAAGAAGCAGTTTGGGGAGATGTTCCATTGAAGGTCAGCTTACAAGTAGTACCTGTATTGTTTTCAGTAATGGTTCCTCCCGTCATTAAAAGATTCCCTTTCAAATTAACGAAACCACTGGCATTACCAGAACCCATTAAATCTAAAGTGCCACCATTTATTTCCAAGTTTCCATTAATATTTATCGTTGAAGCATTTCCATTTCCTAAATCTAATTCAGTACCTGATTGAATGATTACGTTACCACCTACATTTAGCGTGTTGCCTCCACTTGCGGCTAATCGAATGGCTGCTGTACCTGTGTTTTGAATCGTAAAATCTCCGTTGATTGTTTGAAGATTATTACTGAAATTAATTGTACTACTTCCATGATTGGAACTATTCCAAATAAAGTTATAGAAATTCTGGTTTAAACCACCAGGTGCCGCATTAGTTGCAGCAATTACTTCACAGGTGGAGCCAGAATCCCATGTAAAAGTTGGTATACTTCCGTTACTTGATGGTGGGTTATGCTGAAATTTTCCTCCATTCTTTATTACCTGAATACCAGATCCAGTAACAGCCCCAGCGTTTCTTAATATTCCATAAACAATAAGATCCTCAGAACCAGGACCATCAGAAATGGATAAAGTACCGGCACTTGTAATATCAAGCATTTGCCCGCTTGAAACGGTAAGCTGATCAATGGTCACCGAACTTGAAATGGTAACAGTATGTGAAATCGTTATATCAAGATCGCTAATAGTAGGCGCTACACTGGCATTTGACCAGTTCGCATTGTCCGTGGAGACTTCCCAGGTAGAAGCTGAAGTCCAGTTTCCGCTTGCCTTCGACCGGTAGTAATATGGCGGCGGCGGGGTTGTTACGCAGACATTGAACGTTCCTTGGGTAGTGCCACTTGAGCCATATCCATAAATTCTAACAAGATAAGTGTTGCCGATCGTTAATGATGTAGCATTGATAACCTCGGTACCGCCAGAAGCCGTCGCGTCTGCACAAGCTATATTGGTACCGTTGCAAGCTCCGGATCTCAAGCCTACAACAGCATCAAGCGGACTGGCACCTACGACTGTAATGATATGGCTCGTACTTGTTGCAACAAAGGAATACCAAACATCATCATCAGGATTACCTGTATAGCCATTACAAAGAATTGCACCGACACCAGAATCCGTTGCCCCTACCGTGGTACCATTTGTTGCGCCTCCACATGTTTGGGAGGAATAAACTGTTAAGGGAATTGCACCACTACAATTATCATTTGCTAATACACCCACTCCAGTCAATTGAATGCCGCAGGGGTTTTCATCACTGTCGTCGTTGGGGATGGATATAGCCGCAGTGCGGGTGCCGGTTGCCGAAGGCGTAAACTGGATCACCATGTCCGAGAAACTTCCGGCTGCTATTGGGCTGGTTGGCGGAGTGGTAATAGAGTAATTGCTGGAATTGGTTCCTGTCACAGACAGGGGTAATGTCAAGGTAAGATTAGCCGTGCCCATGTTCCTGATTCGCACTGTCTGGCTGGTACTTGAACCAACATCCACGTTTCCAAAGTCCAAAGAAAAACTACAGGCCACATTCGTATTGATGGGATACTCCAATTGTATTTCAGGAGCACCAACAATCGTTTTGTTGTTGGCAGAAGCGAAGGTGCTTCCGGAATAGGTAGGTGATACTGTATATGTAAAGTCAGCATTTGCATCGGTAAATGCACCTACTGTGTTGTTGATAGTAGCGCCACTGGCGACATCACATGTGATAAACAAGTACCTGGTGGTACTAACGGGGAAAACCTGATTGGACACCGAAAAGGTAATATCACCCGGGGCGGGGTTGTTGGCTGTAGCGATAGTGACGTCACTTCCAAAGGTAGCATCGGTAGAAAACCAAAGCTTGAAATTCGTAATGTCACCGGAAACCCAGGAGCCGGAAGTAGAGGCAACTACTTGGGTAAGGGTGGCGGCAGCGGTTGCGACATCCACTGTAATGCTATATAGGACATTGTTGGTAGAGCCTTGGGTGATATTGGATGAGGCGGGGGATGTACCGGTGTGGGTAATTGCCGGAGGGGGGGTAGCAGTGGTTGCATTTCCTGTCAATTCCGTCAGATTATAACAAACGTCTGTTGTGTTATACTCATAGATGGCATAGTGATAGGTTGTACTTGGGGATAGATTGGTCACAGTTACACTGGTTCCCGTGCCGCTATAAACAACGTATCCTGCACCAATCTGTTGGCCACTCATGAAAGAAGGGTCAGCAGTGTAAGTTGTACCATTGGTTGGGTCTGTACTGACCGGGCTGCCTGCACTTGCTATGACAAGCACACCCCCAATTCCGTTGCCTCGTACCCAATTTATGTTCATTTGGTTGGTACCGGGGTTGGGGGCGGAGAAAGAAGTGGCTTGGCTAGGTGCAACGCATCCACTAGTTATACTTACATCATCTATTGTTAAGTTCTGAGAGACCTTGATGTATGTAAACCTCACATACCTACTCGAAGAATTTAAAGTATTATTGTACACCGTACAAGATGTAGGCAATGTGGTAATATTATTTACAGTTAACCATGTAGTTCCGTTTGAAGACTCTTCGACTAAAAATGAACTTGTTGTAGTTGCGCTAGCTTTTATTGTATATGTTAGTTGATTAGGTGTAGACGAGAATTGAACAACATAGTTTTCACCTGAGTTATCTAATCGTCCGCCGTTATTGCCTGAACAAGCAAAGATTGAAGTGTAAGCTGGATTTGTGTCATTGTTGTCTGTCCATCCTGTAGGCGGGCCCGCATCCCAAGAAGTTCTTGACAAGGGCAAAGAGGCTTGACCCCACAAGTAATGTTGGCTAATTACTAAAAGCGATAGAATAATTAATAAAAATGGAATAAATCTTTTCATTATTTTATTAATTTAAAATAATTTTTTAAAAGAGATTGTAGAGATTTACAGATTTCAAAACCAGTGAGTACACTTTCCTCCCACCAAAGTGCTCGTCCAACATCCAACAATGTTAATTTACTCCTCCACCCCTCCACCGGGAGGAATGGCATTCGAATGGGCTGATGCTATCTCATGGGTAAAACTGGTGATGCAGCGATGTTCCCAGATAATGCATGTGTGGCAGCAGCTACATCAATGTGGCCTATTTGATTAGCGCACAAAACTAACCCAAAACATTTTTACCGCCTTCCATCCTGCGTAATTTTTTTGTTAATTAATCTTCACCCTGCGATAAATTTTTTTTACACCCTACCAACACATCACAATTTTCCAGACCTTCACGCCCTCAACAATTGAACAAGCACAAACCTTTTTAAGAGGGCTACTGCTCCGTTTCATGCCAAGGACGATGAAGCGATACACCATAGCGATAGCAGCCATTTACTGTACCTTATCCCTCCATGCCCAAATCCCCATTGAAGCGGGCATTTTCGCCGGCACCACCACCTACCAAGGCGACCTGGCCGAAAACCAGGTGGAACTCTCCGAGCTACACTTTGCCTTTGGCGCTATGGTGCGCTACCATTTCGACGAAAAGTTCAAGCTGCGGGCCAACGTGATCTACGGCCGCATCAGCGGGAAGGATGCCAACGCCAAAGACCCTGCCCTCCACGCCAGGGACTGGTCTTTTAATTCTTATATCGTGGAAACTTCCCTGACTATGGAATACCACCCATTTGGCAGGAGCCGGGAGGATGAGGTCGGGCTGTTCCGCCGGCAAAACTCGCCCTATGTAGGCACGGGCATCGGGCTGGCCAATTTCGATCCATCCGTAAAAACAACCCGGCCGGGCGATTTCGAACGGTTCCCGGAACGGGGCTCCAGCACTTCTTCCATCACCGTGCCTTTGATAGTGGGGATTACGTTCGATTTCAGCAGGTTCTTCCTGCTGGGCCTGGAAGGAGGATCACGGATTACCTTCAACGACTACCTCGACGGGGTGAGTAAAAACGGAAACCCCAAGAAAAAAGACCTCTTCATTTTCGTTGGGGTTTCCTTCACTTATTTTGTTGGCTACGAGGAATCTTTCAGGTTTTGAGTATCTCCCTCGCTATCACGACTTTCTGTATCTCGCTCGTCCCTTCGCCAATGGTACATAGTTTGGCATCCCGGTAATATTTTTCCACGGGATAGTCCTTGGTGTAGCCATAGCCGCCAAAAATCTGCACGGCATCGTCGGCCACCTGGACGGCCACCTCTGAGGAATAGTACTTCGCCATGGCGGAAATCTTGGTGCATTTCTGATGATTGTTTTTCAACTCACCGGCTTTCCGGGTCAGCAGTTCAGCAGCCTGTATCTTGGTAGCCATGTCGGCGAGCTTGAAGCTGACCCCCTGGAATTTGGCGATGGGCTTCCCGAACTGCTCCCGCTCCTTGGCGTATTGGACAGACGCCTCGTAAGCGCCCTTGGCGATGCCGACCGAAAGGGCTGCGATGGAAATGCGCCCGCCGTCCAGGATTTTCAGGCTCTGCACAAACCCGTCCCCTACCTCGCCCAGCACCTGGCTTTTGTGGATGCGGCAATTGTCGAATATCAGTTCGGCCGTTTCGGAGGCCCTCATGCCCAGCTTGTTTTCCTTTTTGCCGGCCAGAAAACCGGGCGTGCCACGTTCCACGATGAAGGCGGTCATACCGTGGCTGTCGAGCAGTTCGCCGGTGCGGGCAATGACGACGGCCACATTGCCGGATTTGCCGTGGGTAATAAAATTTTTGGAGCCGTTCAGCACGTAGTAATCGCCATCCTGCTCGGCCACGCATTTCATACGGCCAGCATCGCTCCCGGTGTTAGGCTCCGTGAGGCCCCAGGCACCGATCCATTGGCCCGATGCCAGCTTCGGGAGGTAGTATTGCTTTTGCTCCTCGTTGCCGAAGGAAAGGATGTGGTTGGTACACAAGGAGTTGTGGGCGGCCACCGACAGACCAATGGAACCGCACACCTTCGCAATTTCTTCGATGACGGTGATGTACTCGTGGTAGCCGAGGCCGGTACCGCCATAGGCCGCCGGGACCAAGACGCCCATAAAGCCAAATTCGCCCATTTGATGGAAGAGTTCCACCGGAAAGTGCTGCGACTCGTCCCACTCCATCACGTAAGGGCGGATATGGGTTTCTGCAAAGTCGTGGGCGCTCTCTTTGATCATTTGCAAATTGTCGATCGTTTCAAGATTCATCTTCTTAGGATTTTATTGATTTTACAATAGGTTAGGGAAATACTGTCTGTGCGAAATAAAGGGGATTACTCATCAGCCCTTCTATTCCTTGACCAGGCTATTGACATGGAAGAGTCCAGTTAACCTGTAAACGGATGGTTTTGTCATGGTAGCCTTATTCAAAACTTGGGCTATCGAAGCATTGCCAGCCGTCTATCGTCCACCATCTACCGCTGACCGGAATTTCTACTTTTCTTTGGAAGTTTGATCAAACCCAAAAGCAGTCATTAGTTTTTCGTGAATGGTTGTATTGTCGTAAATGCCCCTGAAAAGCTCGGCACCCGGGCCAAAGGCATAGACAGGTACCATTGTGGCAGTATGGCCGTTGGTGGTAAATTTCAGATCAAGTTTTTTTTGCGAAGAACCTGGGTTGATGGCCAGGCCGCCCGTTTCATGATCGGCGGTGACGACGACCAGGGTCTCTTTGTTCCGGATGGCAAATTTCAGCACTTTTTTGATGGTTTTGTCAAAATCTCTCAATTCACCCAACAGGGAAATAGCCTGGTTGGCGTGGCACGACCAATCGATCTGCGAGCCTTCAATCATCATAAAAAAACCCTTGTTGCTCCGTTGCTCGAGAAAACGAGCGGCCATTTCGGAAGCATAGGGCAAATAATCCCTGCCCTGGATAGCTGGCAAGGGCTGGTTGTCCGCAGTAAAAAAACCAAAGTTCTTATTGGTGGAAGGCTGGATTTTCGTCAGGTCGTTGTTGAAATAATCATACACCGCATAGTTCTTTTTGCGAAGCTCTGCCACGAGGTCACGGTCGTCACTTTCCCGGCGATCAAAGAACTGCTTGCCACCGCCGATGAACAAATCAATCTCCGTAGAAAGAAAATCCGCAGCAATTTGTTCATACAAATTCCTGGATTGCTGATGGGCGATGAAAGCGGCAGGTGTAGCATGTACGATGGATGAAGTAACCACCAGGCCGGTAGCCAGTCCGTGATTTTCGGCTTCTTCCAGGATGCTGGTGCAGGGCTTCCCGTTCTTGTCCACCCCAATGGCATTGTTGAAGGTCTTCTTACCGCAGGCCATCGCCGTACCGCTGGCGGCGGAATCCGTCACCAGGTTGTCGCTGGAAAAGGTTTTCTGGAAGCCAACCACGGGAAAGTACTCAAGGGCAATTGGGTTTTGCTGGTCGTACAGACCTGCCGACATTTGGGACAGGCCCATGCCGTCGCCGATGAGCAGGATAATGTTCTTTGGCCTGGTATTTTCACTTTCGCCACTCGCTGGCCCAACATATTGGGAGCGCAGGCTAAGCATTGCCAGTAGGAGTAACAGCAAAAAGGAAAATTTCACGATGGTTGAAGCTTTATGGCTGACAGTAAAGAATGCTACAAAAATACGACGAGAAATTTAGTTATCCCCGGTTCAACTTTTCTTTTTCCAACGGGTTTGTATGCGCAAGTGCATTGATGGAAATATTTCTTGAAAAAGCTGCCCAAATTCCCCGTTCAGCAAATTTTTAGAAAAAAAAATTTGGAACTTGGATGGAAATATAAAAAAAGGCTTAACTTAGCGTCCAGTTCATTAAATCTGAGTAAAGTAAACTTTAACGATATAAATGGCGGCTTTGAGCTGCGCTTAAGATTTGGTTTTTTGGGGTTAAATAAGCTGGTGCCGAAAATTCGGCATCGGCTTTTTTGTTTTTATAAATTACTCAAATTCAAGTCATTGGCCCACCTGAACTTAAACGACCTCTTTGAATCTTTCCAACGGCTAAAAGTATTGGTGCTGGGCGACTTGATGCTGGACCGTTACTTGAACGGAAATGTGACCCGTATCTCGCCCGAGGCCCCTGTCCCGATTGTGTCGTGGCTACATGAAGAAGACAGATTGGGAGGTGCCGCCAATGTAGCCTTGAACTTAAAAGCCCTGGGAGCAGAAGTTTTCCTTTTTGGCGTTATCGGCCAGGACAGGGCGGGTGGGCAGTTTTTAGAACTAATGCCGCAACAATCCCTGGACAATCAATGGATAGTATCTTCCCCTGAACGGATGTCCACCCTCAAAACCAGGATTATGGCAGGCAACCAACAGTTGCTCAGGCTCGATAAAGAGCAAACCAATCCCATTCCAGCCTCCGTAGAGATACCAATGTGCCATAAATTCAAGGAGGTAATTGAAAATGTCCCCATTGATGCCATCGTCATCCAGGATTATGATAAGGGAACGCTCACGCCAACTTTGATAGCTGGGGTATTGAAGGAAGCACAGGAAAGAAATATCCCCGTTGCCGTGGATCCTAAATTCAGGAATTTTTGGCTCTACAAAAATGTGGACTTGTTTAAACCTAACCTGAAAGAGGTCAAGGACGCTTTGAAGATGGCCATAAGCCCAAATGAACAATCCCTCCGGCATGCTTCCAACCTTATCCGGGAGAAACTGGACAACAGGTTGAACTTCATCACCCTCTCCGAGCACGGTGCATACATTGACGATGTGATGTCCGGGCATTTGATTCCGACCCAGCCCAGGAACGTTGCAGACGTGTGCGGTGCCGGCGATACCGTTATCAGCATTGCGACCCTGGCACTGGCACTGGGCCTGGAAAAAGAAGTGATAGCCCAGTTGGCCAACCTGGCGGGCGGGCAAGTGGTGGAAAAGCCTGGGGTCGTATCCGTGGATCCCGCCCAGCTTAAAAAAGAATTGCTTGATCAGCTTATTGCCCGCAACTAAATTAATGGGTTGGATAAACCCATTATTTGGATAGCACAAATCTTGAGCAAAAAGAACCTTCGGGTATCTGAATTTTGATGAAATAAACTCCTTCGGGCAAGTCACTGACGTCCAAGGTTTGATTATCCGCCATTTCAAAGTTCTCCGAAATCAATCGCCCCACCCCATCTATAAGCAGTATCTGGCAAATTTCTTTTTGGCCAGGCATATTGATACTGAGCTGGCCACATGTTGGGTTTGGAAAAAGGCTTAGATTAGGCTTGCGAGCTTGTTCTTTTATACCATTTACCAAAAACAAATGTGCCGTCACGACACTGTCGCAGCCGTTTGCTGCAGCCAACACCACCGTTAAGGTCGTGTCGCCGGAATAAAAATTCCCAAAAATCTCCAGGCCCGGCGGACCGAAAAATGTGTCAATGTCCACCTGCACGCTGGGCAATACCGAAAGATGGATCGTCACCACGCTGTCGCAGCCGGCGGTGGAGGTAAAATTTGCTTCGTAAACCCCTGCCGTCGAATAGGTGGAACCGCCCATATCAAACACCTCCCCCTCGCAGATGGCAGGAAAAATCGCTGTCTCAAATGGCGCACTTGCACACGGGTCAAAGCTACTGCCGGCGAAAGTGCCGAGGCTCAGGTTCCAGTAGGTGCCGCTGCCGGAGGTTTCAAGTTTGACCGCTCTGACCATGTAAGTGGAACTGCCGGCCAGCGGCGCTGCGTCTGTGAAGGCCGTCCCCGCCACCAGCGAGGTGTTGATTCGGGTAAAAGGACCGGACAGGCTGTCGGCACGGTAAACGTAGTAGCCTGCGAGCGTTTCCCCCGACGGGGCCGTCCACTGCAATTCGATGGTGTTGGCTGTGGACAAGGCAACGAGGTTGGTGGGCGGCTTCACAGGATGAAGCCGCAACGTCGGGTCGCCCATCAGCGAGGTATGCACGAGTTGCGGCCCGGGATAGTAGTCCTCTTCGGTCGCATTTTGGGTGTGCAGCAGGCCGTAGCCAATCGGCTCGCCCATCGCCATCCGGTGGAAGGTGTAAGGCGGGTTGCCGGCCCAGCAGTTCGTCAGCGTCCAGCCCGGCGAGGCAAGCGGGGCTTTCAGGAAATTATTCGTGTTGTCCCAATCGCCAAACTGGCTGCCGAGCAGCATGGTGAAGATATTTTTCAGCGAATCATTCGCAAAATCCTGCGTGGTACCGATGCCGTTGGCGCTCGTATGCGAGCCGCTGCCGCAGCCATACGACCAGAGGTAGCTCTCGTTTTTCATGGTGGAAAAATAGTCGAGCGCCTCCACGTTTTCATGGTGGAACATGGGGGCGAAATTGCGCCAGCCGCTCGCCGCCGGACTGGCCAGCACGATGTTCAGGTTGTCGTCCACGAGTGCCCGGCGCTCCACGCTGCGCTGGCCGGTTTTAAATAAATGCGCTTTGTTTAAATATCGCCTCGTCAGTTCCACATCGCTGAGGCCGAAGGCAGGCATGTCGTATAAATCCACCCGCCCGACGGCCAGTTCCACCCCGGAAGGAATGGCGGACTGGTCGAATTTTCCGTCGCCTGGCACGTTGTGGTTGTAGCTGAATTGGGCCGCCGTGTTCGTCACCGTTTCATCCGTCCACACGCCGTCCACGTCGCCGTAATAGACATCGGCAGCCCAGGCGCCCCAGTGGTTTTCGGAGTGGCCGTCCGGGTAAATACTGCCGGAATACGGCACAGGGACGTGGCCGAGCAGATAGAGCATTTTCAAATCCGGCGTTTGGTTATATTCATTGACAATCAAAGATTTAACCGCTGTTACCGGGTCATTCCGGTTTACTTTCCAGCGGATCACCTTCCAGCCGTCGCCGATGAGGTCACTTTCCAGTTGTTCGATTTCAGTGGCCAGCGGCTGGGAGTAAACATCGTCCACGAGCAAGAGCAGCGAGCCCCGGTTTTCCACGGCGGGCAGTTTCGTACCGGCGAGGATGTAACCGTACTTTGGGCGGTCGGCGAGCCAGGTGCCCGGTGGCCCGGAGGTGGCCACGACATTTCCCATCACGTCGTAGATATTCCACCAGGTATTATTCACCTGCATGTCCGGGTTGATGGTCAACGTGAGGGTTTCGTTATTGGCGCATACCACGAAATTTTGCGTTTCGCTGAAACCAAAGTCGCTGCCCGAAGCCACCACCTCGCTGCAGACTTCGAGCTCGTACCAGCCGAAGCCGAAGTTGCAGCAGATTCCGTCGCCGTAGATATTTTCAATCTTGAAATAATACACCCCAGCGTCCAGCTCCACCTCCGTCACGATTTTTTCAAACTTCTTTTTAAAAAACGCATACTCGTAAGCCACGCCGTTTTCGACATCCGCATCGGTAAACTCCACACTGCCCCAGGGAAGTTCGGCGATAGGGTCGCCCCAACTGGTTTCACCATTGAGTTTTCTGTAAACGGTATAGCCTCCGTCCGACCAGTCCCACTCCCAACTGAAGTGGAAAGCGTAGGGGTCGAGCACTTCCATGCTGACCTGCACGGAGCGGTTGAGGGGGTCCTGGGCGGTTGTTTTGACATGGTAAAAAAGCAAGAAAAAGCAGCAGGCACAGCGCAGCTTTGTAGAATTGTTCATGCGGGAAAAATTTTTCAAAAATCGTTAAGTTTGTTACACCAAAACAAGAAACGGAATGCCAAAAAGAGACAAATACCACGATGCCGTGCGAACTGCTCTTGAAAAAGATGGTTGGACGATAACGGATGATCCGTTGACCGTACCGACCCCTGATTTTGACTTTTATATTGACCTTGGTGCGGAACGAAACCTAATTGGAGCCGAAAAAGGAGGAGCGGAAATTGCCGTAGAAATAAAATCTTTACTACGAAATTCCTACTTTTATGACTTTTACCAGGCTCTCGGTCAATTTATGATTTACAGGTTGGCCATGAATAAAAAAGGGATGAATATGCCTTTATTTCTGGCTGTTCCCAATTTGGCTTTCGAGGCTTTGTTTCAAGTTTCGATTTTCAAGGAGTCTTTGGCCCATTATTCTGTTCACATCCTCGTTTTTGATGAAAACGAAAAAATAATCCTTCAATGGCTAAAGCATTAAAATACGAAAAAGCGATTATCAACTTTTTAAATGAATATTCGCAAATCAAGCCATATGGTTTTAAAAACGTTAATAATCAGGTAATCATTGACAAAAAAAACCAACACTACCAGTTGATAAGGGTAGGCTGGCATGAACGAAAGCACGTTCACTATGCTGTTTTCCATTTCGACATTATTGATGGCAAAATCTGGATTCAGCAAAACCGAACCGACAGGCCTGTCGTCGATGAACTCGTCGAACTCGGCATCCCCGAAAAAGACATCGTGGTCGCTTGTTTCACCCCGGTGGAAATGCCGGAACAGGCAGCAGCCTGACCCTCAGAACTTCGCCTCTTCAAACACCTGTTCGATGTCCATTTCAAAACCCTCCAGCAAACCGGATTTCAGGGTGCCCTCGCCTTCCAGGTAGGTTGTCAGCTTGAAACGGTCGTTAACGAGTGTATATACTTCGAACGCTTTTTTCACCGGGTCCACCAGCCAGTATTCTTTCACGCCAAATTTTTCATACACGTCTTTTTTCTCGCCCTTGTCATCGGATGCCGTTGATTTTGAGAGGATTTCAACGACCAAATCCGGGGCACCCATGACGACTTTTTCCTTTTCGTCCACGATGAAAAGCCGTTCTTTCCGGATGAAAAGAATGTCCGGGTGGAACATGTTTTCATCCTCAAAAACAACGTCAAGGGGTGCAAAAAGCACTCGGCCCGATTTGGTTTTCTTTGAAAATGAAGTCAAATGAAAAACGATTTCAGCGGAAATCGCCTGATGGTCGGTGGTGGGTGCTTGTTTTCTCACGAGTTCTCCGTTGATGATTTCATACCAGGAAGTATCGTTGTCGTCGAATTCCATTTTCTTGAATTCCTGGTAGGTGATGGTTTCTTTCAGAATATTCATTTGTACCAGATTTTGACCAAAGATAAATCATTTCCGGTTCGGACGGAAGCTCCATAGCTGTGAGAAAATACCCCGATTTAGGCGGCGATTCAATAAAAATACACGTGCGCCACCTTCACGCCCTCATTTTCCACGGAGGTCATTTGCGCCCCGGCTACGGCCAGCGAGAAAATAATTTCTTCATTGTCAAAGGTATAGATGGTAAAGGCTTTGTCTTTGAAAGGCAGCAGCCGCTCGTCGGCCACCTTGACCCGGTTCATCTTGCCGGACAAGTCCATCGTGGGCAGGTCGTCCACCAGGCCGGCACCGGTCACTTTGAGCAGCGCTTCTTTCATCGTCCAGTAGCGGTAAAAGTCCCGGTGGTTGAACACCCGGTCGCATTCTTTTTTGGAAAAATAATGGCCCGCCACGTCCCAGTACTCGAAACTGCGGTTGATTTTTTCAACGTCCACGCCCACTTCCCGGCGGCCGAAGTCGAAGGCCAGCGCCACAACGTCGCCGGAATGGGAGAGGTTGAAGGGCAGCAAATTCCCATAGTCGGCCAGGTAGGGCTTGCCGTATAGCCCCTCGCCAATCACCAGGTTTTCCGCCGGTACGCCCAGCACCTCAGAGGCCATTTTCCGCAACATGCCCCGGCCTGCGAGATAGACCCGGCGGTCGTTCATGAAGCGGAAACGGGCCGCTTTGCGTAGTTCCTGGGGGGAGAGGAGTTTTCCCAATTCAAAAATAAGGTCGTTCGGCAATTTTGCCACGTCGAACAGCAACAGGCGCACCCCGGCAAGGCCAGGTTCGTTGCTCAGGTCAATTAACTGAATGGCTTCTTCTGTGAAATGTCTCATGTTTGTTTAAAAATTTTGGGTTAGTGTAAGTGTTTGTCTTAGAAGCCTTTGGTAAAATGTGTTTTGCGTGTGGTTGGGTGTTTGGGTGTTTATGAAATCAAAAATCAATCATTGTAGCATCATATATTCTTATTTATGTTTTTGTAAAAAATCAGGTGGTTGTCGTTTCATGGATTTCGCCCAGGCGCTTTTCGAGGATGGCCGCTACGGCTTTTCCGTTTGGTTCATCGAACAGCGTCAGGTGGTTGCCTTCGATTTCGTGTACTACGACGCCCCGCTTCGCAAATTTGTCCCACCCATAAAATTCAGGGTCGTGCAGGTAGAACATCTGTTCTTTTGCCTTGAATAAATCTACCTGGATATCAAGGGGTTGCAGTTCGTATTTGTCGTAAGCCTCCAGGCTTTTCTCATAGACTTCACTGCCGTAGGGCAGGTAGCCTTCTTCGATTTCATGCGTCGCATTGTTGCGGTAAGCGATGCGCAATTTACCTTTTTGGTGCTGAAAATTCATCTTCAACACATGCTTTTTGTATTCAACCGCTGCGGCAGGGTCTCTCAGCATGAGTGAAAGATTGAAGCCCGCTTTTTTGAACAGCTTCTTCCATTTGGCACTGCCGCCGTCGCCGGCCCATTCGTATTTCGCAACGGCATCGAAGAGTGAAAGTAAGGGCACCTCCTTGCCCATTTCCTGCAACTGCTTCGCCATCTCCCAGGCAATCAGCCCGCCGAGCGAATACCCGGCCAGGCAGTACGGCCCTTCCTGATTTTGAGCCAGCATCTCCCGGATGTAGTGTGCCGCCATCTCTTCGATGCGGTCGAGTGGTTCTTCATCCCCGTTGAGGCCACGTGCCTGCAGGGCAAAAATGGGCTGGTCGTCGTCCAGGTATTTTACCAGGTTTTGGTAAAACAGCACGTGCAGGCCGCCCCCATGTACGAGGTAAAGCGGCGGTTTCGAGCCTCCCTCCCGGATGGGGATGAGCGACGTAAACTCCTGGTTTTCAGCATCGTGGCCATTCGAAGGATCCTGTTGTTCTTTATGGTTGAAACCATTCAACTGCACGGCCAGCTTTTCCACCGTTGAGTTTTGAAACAAGGTGGTCAGCGGCAGTTTCACCCCTGTCTCCGCCTTTACTTTCGACATCATCTGCACGGCGGCGAGCGAGTGGCCGCCGAGTTCGAAGAAGTCGTCGTGGATGCCTACTTTTTCCACGCCCAGCAGTTCTTTCCAGACTTCTGCCAAGAGCTTTTCGCCAGGCGTTTTCGGCGCTTCGAACCTGCCAGTGGAAAGGCTCGACAAATCGGGCTTTGGCAACGCCTGCCGGTCCACTTTCAGCGAAGAGTTCATGGGTAGCTCGTCCATTTCAACAAAAATAGATGGCACCATGAAGCCGGGGAGTTTGCTGTGGAGGAAGGATTTTAATTGTTCGTTGTTCGTTGTTTGTTGTTGGTTGGCCCACACGACGTAGCCCACGAGTTGCTGGCTGCCCGTTTTATCTGAAAACACCGCCACCGCCGCATTCGCCACGCCGGGGAATTGCTTGATTGTCTCTTCGATTTCGCCCAACTCTACCCGATAGCCCCTGATTTTCACCTGGTTGTCGATGCGCCCCAGGAATTCGATTTCCCCACCGGGCAGGTAGCGCACCAAGTCGCCAGTCCTGTAGTATTTACGATTGACGATTGACGATTGAAGATTTTCGCCCACCAATCGTAAATCCAAAATCGTAAATCGTAAATCCGTCAATTCTTCCCTGTTCAAATAACCGGCCGCCACCCCTTCGCCGCCGATGAACAATTCGCCGGGAACGCCAATGGGTGCCGGCTCGCCGTTTTTATCCAAAATTACCATCTCCGTGTTCGCAATGGGCGAACCGATGGCGGCAAATTCGCCGGGACAGGCAGCCAGGTGCTCCTCCGTGATTCGCTGGTAGGTGGCGTAAATCGTCGTTTCCGTCGGGCCGTAGCCATTCCAGACGGCCTTGCAGCAGGCGGCCATTTCACCGGCTAAATCTTTGGGGAAACCTTCGCCCCCGGCAATGGCCGTGAGGTTTTTGTCGCCCTGCCAACCGGCCAGCATTAAAATTTTCCAGGTGGTCGGCGTGGCCTGCATCAACGTCGGGCGGTGGCGCTCGAGGGATTCCCGCAGGGCGAAACCGTCCTTCTTGGTTTCTTCCCCGGCAAGAATGAGGGTGGCACCCTGCATCAGCGTCAGGAAATAGTCGGGGATGGACATATCGAACGACATGGAAGACACCGAGTACACCTTGTCTTTCCCGCTGATTTCCAAGTGTTTATTGATGGCAAACAGCGTGTTCACCGCATTCCGGTGGCTGATGGCAACGCCCTTCGGCGTGCCCGTCGAGCCACTCGTGTAAATGACGTAGGCGGTGGTGTCAGAAGTGAGGGGTGAGACGTGAGACGTGAGGGTTTCCGCTCCTCGTATCAGGTCAAGGCTTTCAACGAAAAGGATTTCACCATTGAAAACAGGCAGGTTTTTCATCACCTCACTGAGCGTGAGAAGGTGGGTGCAGTTGGCATCTTCGAGAATAAGTTGGATGCGCTCCTTTGGGTTGCGGGGGTCGATGGGCACGTAAGCACCACCCGCTTTCAGGATGGCGTAAATGCTCACCATCATCTCCAGCGAACGGTCCATGCACAGACCGACGAAGCTGCCGGGTTGCAGGTCTTTTTCTTTTAAAATTTCTGCCAATTTGTTGGCACGGCCGTTCAGTTCCCGATAGGTAAGGGATTGATTTTCAAACAGAACCACTTTTTTATCCGGCGTTTTTTCAGCCTGCATTTCAAACAGTTCATGCAGGCAGCGGTGGAGGGGGAAATCAGCCTTTTCGCCCTGGCCGAAAGTGGCCAGTTGTCTCCTCTCAAAATCTGGTAAAAGGGGCAAACGGGCGATGGGCGTTTCCAACTCCTCCACCAAGCCATGCAAAAATCTTTCAAATTCGACCAGCCGGAAACGGATGCTCTCCCGCCGGAAGAGGTCAGTATTGAAATTCCACTCGAAATCCACTTGCTCGCCGAGCGGTTTCAGATTGATAAAGGTGTCGAAGGTCTCGTAGTGCCGGGGAATGGCACGAGTCGTCGCTTTCAGACCACCAAATGACAGGTCGTCGAGTGGGCTGTCGAGGTTGAAGGCCACGCTGACGAGGGTATTACGACTGGCACTCCGGCTGATTTTCAGTTTTTTCACCAAAGCCCCGAAGGTGTATTGCTGGTGGTCGAAGGCGTCGAGTACCTGCTTCCTCACTGTTTTTAAATAGGCTGAAAAAGTAGCGTTCCCGTCCACCTTAGTGCGCACGGGCAGCAGGCCGATGGCATGGGCGACCAGGTTCGCATTGCCCGGCAGGTTGTGGCCTGCCGCAGCCACGCCTACCACAAAATCGTCCTGCCCGCTGATACGGGCGAGGTAGGCCTGGTAAGCTGCCAGCATGAAGACGTAAAAAGTGGAGCCTTGCCTGGCCGCCGCTTTGCGCAGTTGTTTCACAAAATCTGCTTCCAGTGAAATTTTCTCCACTGCACCGGGGAAAGTCTTCACGGGCGGACGGAGAAAATCGGTCGGTAAATCGAGCACTGGAACTGTATAGGCAAACTGGCCGAGCCAGTAGTTTTCGTTTTTTTGAAAAACTTCAAGTCGCTGTAAATCAGCTTGTTCCGAAGCGTATTGGCTGAGTTGCTTGGGTTCTTTCAGGTTTACTAAACTTTCAAAGTTTAGTAAACCTGCTGCATAAATTTCCCCCAACTCCCTCGTCAAAATTCCCAGCGACCAGCCGTCGCAGATGATATGGTGGACGTGGATGAAAACGAGGTGTACCCGTTCCGCCATTTTCACGATTTTGAAACGGACGAGGGGCCCGTTTTGCAGGTCGAAAAGATGTTCGGCCTCTTCATCGTGGAGTTCTTGCAACGTAGCGTCGGCTTCAGCCGGCGTCAGTTCCACAAACGGAATTTCAAATTTCAATGCCGGCAAAACCCGCTGCGTCCTTCCATCCTCGCTGAAGACCGTGCGCAGCGCCTCGTGCCGGTCCACGAGCGTTTGCAGGGCCATCCGCAGTTTCTCTACGTCAACATCCCCTTCCAGCCTAATTTCCGTGGCGATGTTGTACGCCTTCGAGGCTTCCGTTGAAATCTGGCTGGAAAGGAAAATCTCCAACTGGCCTTCGGTGAGTGGGACATCGCTGAGCACGCCCCAGCCCCCATCCCCTAAAGGGGAGCCACCTCGGCCAAGTTCAGCAGACCTTTCCCCCTGTGGTCCCCCTTCAGAGGTCAGGGGCTGGCTCAGGGGCTGGCTCAGGCACCCATCCCCTAAAGGGGAGCCTCCTCGGCCAAGTTCAGCAGATCTTTCCCCCTGTGGTCCCCCTTCAGGGGGCAGGGGCTGGCTCAGGGGTGAAACTATTACATTCAAATCCTCCCCTTCCCAAGCCTCCATCAGCCCCGCCTCGAACATATCGTGGATGGCCAGCTCAAAAGCAGTGTAAGTTTTTTCAAAATCCGCCTCCGTATGCGCCGTTGAGATGAAGCAGGGCCGCTCCCGGATATTCACGCCACGGGCACGGAGGAAGTAGTTGAACAGGCGGGTGAGCGGGCTGTTGTCGGCATTTTTTATCATAAAAAACGACGAGCAGGCCTGAATCATCAGCGGTGCTTTCGTGCGCAGGAAAATCTCCCGGATGCGTTCGGCGAAGCGGGCCGTTTTTTCATTCAACGCCTGCTGCATGGCCGGGCCGAGGCGCTCGATTTCCCGCAGGGCCGCATGCGCCGCCGCCACGCTGATGGGGTTTTTGATAAAGGTGCTGGCGAAATAGGCAATCACGCCGTCGGGCGAGCTGTCGTCGCCGTAGTTCCAGGGGCCGCCGTCAAAGGCTTCCATGAATTTAGCCTTGCCGGCCACGGCTGCGAGCGGCAGGCCGCCGGAGATGCTTTTGCCATAGGCGCAGAGGTCGGCCTCCACACCGTACCAGGCCTGGGCGCCCTGCTGGTGCAGGCGGAAGCCGTTGATGATTTCATCAAAAATCAGCGCAACGCCATGATTCTCCGTCAGTTGGCGGATGGAGCGGATGAGTTCCGGATGCTGCCAATGCGGGTTTTGGGCCTGCACGGGTTCGATGACCACAGCCGCCAATTTGTGGATGTGTTTTTCTAATTTTTGTAAAACTTCGGGGTCGTCGTAGTCGAACACCAGGGTATTTTCCACCAAAAACTTGGGCACGCCGGGCGAGCTGGGCAGTGTTTTGCTTTCGCCTTTCAAATGAATACCTCGCACCATGAACTGGTCAATCATGCCGTGGTAGTCGGTGTCGAACACGGCGATTTTGTCACGCCCCGTCGCCGTTCGGGCGGCACGCACGGCGCCGAGTACAGCCTCCGTCCCCGTGTTGGCGAGGGTGGCCCGGTCGTGGCCGGAGAGTTCGCAGATGATGCGGGCCACTTCGGTCGCTTCGGGCGGCAACAGGTCGATCGAGTTGCCCCTTTTAAGGGCAGCGGCCACCGCCTCTTCGACGAAATCGGGCATGTGGCCGAACAGCGCTACGCCGTAACTCATCACGTAGTCCACGTATTCGTTGCCGTCCACGTCCCAGATTTTCGACCCTTTCGAGCGCTCGTGGGCAATCTGGTAACAGATTTCTTTCCATAACTTGCTAAACCCGGTCACGCTGCGGGGGTCGGCGTACCATTGGCGGTGGCGCTGCGCCAGTTCTTTCGATTGTTGGGTCATAGCGGCGTAACGGCGCATGAAGTCGTCGAGGCCCTTGCGCTGCCGTTCGGTGAGGTCGTCGCCGCCGGTGATTTTTTTGTAGGAGTTGAGTTTGGCGGTGACGCCTTTGGGGCGGGGGATTTCGTTGTTGGTTGTTGGTTGTTCGTTGTTCGTTGCCGCAGCTTGAGTGCTGTTAGCACTTGGAGTGCTGACAGGATTTGGATTGACAACTCCACCTTGCAGCAAGGCCAACTGCTGCTGCATGATTTGTAACTGCTGTTGAATCAATTGCTGCACCGGAGAATCCTGGTTTGTCAAATTTTGAAAATTCATCAACCCAGCCATTGACATTTGTGGGGTTGAAATGCTGTTTCCATTTTGACCATTTTCGATGCTAATGGGCTGATTTTCAAATGCTTTTTTTTCTTCTTTTTTTGGTTGAAACAGTTCCGCCGGAATCGCCCCGTCCACGTATTCCGCCAGCGCCGCAATTGATGGGGCATCCTCGAAGAGCATCCTGAAACTCAAATCCAGCTTGAATTTGTGGTTGAACTTGATGACGGCCTGGCTAAGGAAGAGGCTGTCGAAACCAAGTTCGAGGAAGCTGGCCTGCTCGTCCATGGCCTCGGGTTCGAGGCCGCTGAGTTCGTGCAGCGACTGCTTGATTTCATCCACCAAAATGGGGATGCGGGTTTGTGTATTGTTCATAGTTAGTTCGTTGGATGATTGGATGGCCGGGAGGTTAGCGGGTTCGGTATAGAATTGCCCGGCAAAACTATTTTTTACTTCAATTAGCTGACTTTCAATAGGTTGCACTTGTTTTGGCGCAATAAAAAACTTCCTTTTTTCAAAAGGATAGGTCGGCAGGGGGATGCGCCGGCGCTTTTCATTTTCATAAACTGCCGCCCAATTCACTTCGACGCCGTTGACCCACAGTTTGGCGAGGGTTTTTAAAATAAACGCCACATCGTGCTGCACTTCCTTGGGGTGGCGCACAGAGGCCAGTACCAGATTTTTACCCTCCGAAAGAGTGGGAACGGCCCGGGTAAACGTACTAAGTGTCTGCCCGGGTCCCACTTCGAGGAAGATACGGTTCTTGTTCGGTGATTGGTAATTGGTAATTGGTGATTGGGTCAGCAAGGTATTTAATCCATCGGCGAAGCGGACAGTTTGGCGCAAGTGGCTCAGCCAGTAGTCCACGGAGGTGGCTTGCTGCGGCGTCATCCAGGTGCCGGTAACGTTGGAGACGATGGGGATTTGCGGTTCGTGCAACTCCACCGTTTCCAGGTATTTTTTGAATGCGGGTAAAATGGGCTCCACCTGCGGCGAGTGCGCCGCCACGTTGATGTGTATGCGGGAGGAGTCAATGCCATCGCCCACCAGTTTGGTTTGCAGGCGGTCAATGGCCTCGGCCGTGCCGCTCACCACGAGGCTGTCCACTTTGTTGATGACTGAAATCGTATGGCCGGCGTCGAGGTAGGGGCGCAGGTTTTCTTCGGTCAGTGCCACACTCAACATACCACCGTTGCCGTCCAGCGTTTCAAACAAGCGCCCCCGCACCGTGACAAGACCGAGTGCATCTTCGAGGCTCATCACCCCGGCCAGGCAGG
This sequence comes from Lewinellaceae bacterium, assembly GCA_020636005.1. Lineage (GTDB taxonomy): Bacteria > Bacteroidota > Bacteroidia > Chitinophagales > Saprospiraceae > UBA6168. The sequence continues at coordinate 45,572 of JACJYR010000003.1, read as the reverse complement.
CTGCCGTGTATTCGCCCATCGAGTGGCCCATCAGTTGGGCAGGCTGGATGCCCCAATGCTGCCAGAGTTTGGCCAGCGAGTATTCGATGGTGAAAAGGGAAGTCAGGGCGATTGAGGGATTTTCGATTGACGATTGACGATTGACGATTGTGGGCTCAGGGTAAACTAAATCCCTGACAATAAGGCCGTGATGTTTTTCCAGGATTTCAAAACAGGCGTCCACTTGTTTTTTGAAAAAACCGTTCGTCTCGTACAGGTCACGGGCCATGTCCACGTACTGGGCGCCGCCACCGGGGAACAGGAAGGTGATGGGGGCGTCGTGGAATTCGCAGTGGCCGGTGGGGAATTGGGAATTGGGAATTGGGGAATTGGGGAATTGGGTGGCTATGAGTGCCTTTCTTTTTGAAAAATGGGGCCTGCCAACAGCGAGGGTGTAGGCGGCTTCGGAGAGGTTGGTTTTAGGATGTTTTTCAAAAAAATCGAGCAGCTTGGCGGTGGATTTTTCCAAAGCCTGCTCCGTTTTGGCGGACAACAGGAGTAGGCTCGTAGCGACGGCTTTAGCCGACGCACTGTCGCTGGCTAAAGCCGACGCTGCGGGGGCTTCTTCGAGGATAATGTGGGCATTCGTCCCGCCCAGGCCGAAGGTGCTGACTCCTGCCCGCCTTGGCGTTTCACAGCGTGGCCAGGGCCGCAGGACGGCATTTACTTCAAAAGGCGAATTTTTGAAATCAATCTGCGGGTTCGGCGAGGTGAAGTGCATCGTTGCCGGCAGTTGCTCGTGGTACAGCGACAGCGCCGTTTTGATAATACCCACAATACCCGCCCCGGCATCGAGGTGGCCGATGTTCGTTTTTACCGAACCAATTAGGCAGGGATGAGGGATGAGGGATGAGGGATGATTGTGCCCTCCGTTCATCCCTAATTCCTCATTCCTCATCCCAAACATCAATCCCTGCATTTCAATTGGGTCGCCGATGAAGGTGCCGGTGCCGTGCGTTTCGATGTAGCTGATGTGGTCGGGTGTCAGGCCCGCTCTTTCGATGGCTTTTTTGATGACGGCGGCTTGCCCACGGGCGCTGGGGGCGGTGATGCCCGTCTTGTCCGAGCCATCGTTATTGACGGCGGAGGACTTGATGACGGCCCAGATATGGTCGCCGTCTTCGATGGCTTTGTCCAGTTTTTTCAGTACCAGCATGGCCATGCCGTGGCCTTGCACCATGCCGTTGGCTTTTTCATCAAATGCCCTGCAAACACCGTCGGGCGAGAGCGGCCCGCCTTCGATGTGTTCGTAGCCGCCGTACACCGGCGCTTGAATCCGTCCGCCCCCGACGATGACCATGTCGCTGTCGCCGGCCAAAAGGCTTTGGCAGGCCAGATGAACGGCCACGCCGCCCGTCGAACAGGCGGTCTGCACGTTGACGGCGGATCCACGCAGGTTGAGTTTGTACGCCACCCGGCTGATGCTGAAGGTTGAATCGGACGCCAGCATGTCCTGGTACCAGCCACCGGAATTTTCAAGCAATTCCTTGTTGGTCAACAGGTTATTGGTGAAATAGGTGTTCCTTGCCACACCGCCGAATACGCCAATGTTGCCCTCGAAACGGTAGGGGTCGTAACCCGCCGATTCGAGCGCCTCGTAGGCCGTTTCGAGGAAAATGCGGTGCTGTGGGTCGGTCATTTCGGCCTCTTTCGGATGGTAGCCGAAGAAGGTGGCGTCGAAGGCGTAGGAGTCGGTGAGGGCGTAGGTTCGATTTACGATTGACGATTTACGATTTACGATTCCCTCGGCGCTCAGGTCTTCGTCGGTGATTGGGTGGCTGACGTCTTTGGCTTCGACGAGGTTTTGCCAGAATTCTTCGATGCTGTTGGCGCCGGGGAGGCGGCAGGCCATGCCGATTATTGCGATTTCGGATTTTGCGATTGACGATTTACGAGTGCTTGGCACCTCGGCTGGATCTGGCAATCGTAAATCGTCATTCGTCAATCGTAAATCGCTAACCTGCTCATAGCCAAGCATTTCCGCCATCACCCAGGTTCGATCGCAGAGAAAATTCTTTTCCAAAACGCCTTTCCAGTCTTCGGCCTTCCGGGCGTCTATTTTTTTCTTTTGGTCAAAATTCGTATCGCCCATCGAGCGGCTGTCGTGATGGATGCCATCGGTCATTTTTTTATCCAAATCCCGGTAGGGCATGAGGAGGTTTTCATGAAATGGCAGGCCAAGGGTGCCGCACATTTCCCGCATGACCTGTTCCGGGTTTTTCACCAAATCTTCATACACTATGCGGAACTGCTGGTTGGTGGGTACTTTTTTCAAAAAATCCACCGTGTTGCGGTGGCTGTGCAGCCAGACCAGTTCGCCCAGTTGCTGCGCTGAAAAGTCGTGCTCGTGGAGGTAGAGCACCTGGTCCATGTGGTATTTTTCAAACGAGCGGACCATGCTGTACGGGTGGCGCACGAGGTGGATAAAACGAGCGTTGGGGAAGTCGGCCAGCGCCTTTGCCAGGGCCAGGGAGTCGAGGGCGTAGCTGGGGGATTTGTCGACGACGGTGCGTTGTTCATTATTCGTTGTTGAGCCTGTCCCGAATTCACTTCGGGATTGTTCGTTTAGCCAGTCATGGAGGGTTTGGTACATTTCAACAGTGGTCATGCCCTGTTCTGCATAGCGGTTGAGCAGTAGCCTGGCTTCGTCGGCATCGAGGTTTTTCAACTCCATCACGGCACGGATGAGGCCTTCCGTCCAAAGGGAAAACTTGCCGGTGTAGGCTTCGCTCCGTTCTTTCAATGTTTCAAAATGAAGCAGTTGCAACTCGTTGCAGGCGAACAGGCCGGGGTGGCCGGCGAGCATGACCCGGAGCAGGGTCGTGCCGGAGCGGGGCGGGGCGAGGATGAAGATTGGTGATTGGTAATTAGTAATTGGTGATTGGTGATTGGTGACTGGCGACTCATGACTGGCGACTGGGGGCAGGTGATTGGGGACTAATCGGGGGAAGTTGGCGATGTCTTCGGGGCTTAGGTTTACTAAACTTTTGAAGTTTGGTAAACCTTCGGCATCTGGCGATTCTTTTGGGAAGTGGCCGTTTCCAGCCACTTCCCTCATAGGATTACAAACGGCAGTTTTTCCCAGTAATCCTGGGAGGAGGTTCACATAATTTTTTTCCAAAAACGCAGCATACGCCGCTACAGTCGGGTGGTCGAAAATGGTGGTGATGAAAATGGAAGCGCCCGTGGCGTTCATCAATTCCCCGATAAATTTGGCGGCGAGGATGGAGTTTCCGCCGAGTTCAAAAAATTTGTCGTGCCTGCCGATGGGGGTGATTTGTAAAAGCCTTTCCCATTTTTCAGCCAGGTATTTTTCGAGTTCGGTTTGCGGGGCTTCGTAGGGTCCGCCCAAATCGGGACGGTCGTTTGCGGGCTCGGGCAGGGCCTGCCGGTCGAATTTGCCGTTGGTGGTGAGTGGCATTTTTTCCAACACCACCAGGTGCGACGGGAGCATGTATTCGGGCAGCGATTTTTCCAAAAAACTCCGCAATTCGCTGATGCTCAGTTTTTTACCTAAATGCAAAGTCACATAGGCCACCAACCGCTGGCCGTCAGTCTGGTGCTGGTTTTTCAATAAAACCACCGTCTCGTTCACGGCCGGATGATGGCCGACGGCGGTTTCTATTTCGCCCAACTCGACCCGGAAGCCCCGGTATTTTACCTGAAAATCGGAGCGGCCGAGGAACTCGATGTTGCCGTCGGCTTGCCAGCGGGCGAGGTCGCCTGTTTTGTAGAGGGATGAGGGATGAGGAATGAGGGATGAATCGCCCAAGTGTAGCGGTTTCTGTACAAATCGTTCTGCGGTGAGTTCGGGGCGGTTCCAGTAGCCACGGCCAACGACGGGTTTGGTGCCGCCGATGTAGATTTCGCCGACCTCGCCGTGCGGGACTTTCTGCCTATTTTCATCCAAAATGAAAATCTCATAGTTCAAGATGGGGATGCCGATGGGCACTTTTGGTTCGTCGAAGCCTTTGGGGAATGTGAAATAGGTGCAGTTGACCGTCGCCTCAGTCGGGCCGTAGAGGTTGTAGAGCTGGCAATTGGGCAGCAGTTGTTCGTGCTTTTGCGCCAGCGGCGTGGGGCATACTTCGCCGGAGACGTTGACCAGCCGAAGGGATTGCAGTTTTTCGGAGGGGGCCTGGTCGAGCAGCAGCGTGTAGGGCGAGGGCAGCGACATGCTGTGGGTGACCTTGTTTTTGTGGATGATGTCGGCCAGTTTGGCGGGGTCTTTTTCTTCGCCTTGTTTCGGTAAAACGAGGGTAGCGCCTTGCAGCAGCGTCCAGAAAATAGTCAGCACGCTGACGTCGAAGCTAATGGAAACGGTGAGTATCATGGCGCCTATCGGCTCCGGGGCAATGGCCTGCTGGCCTTCGAGTTGGTTGCAGACATTTTCGTGGGTAATCATGCACCCCTTCGGCTTGCCGGTGGAGCCGGAGGTGTAAATCATGTAAGCCAGATTAGCCGGGGAGACTGGATTTGATTTACGATTTACGATTAACGATTTACGATTTACGATTTCGGGGGCGTCGAGGCAGATGACTTTGGCCTGCGTCGTGGGGATGTTTTTTAACAAAGAAGTTTGGGTCAAGAGGACTTTGGCCCGGGCATCTTCGAGCATAAAGGCCATGCGGTCGGACGGATAATTGACATCGATGGGGACGTAGGCGCCACCGGCTTTGAGGATGGCGAAGATGGCGACAATCATCCCGAAGGAGCGGTCGAGGTAGATGGCGACGAAATCTTCGGGTTGGATGCCGGCTGCGAGGAGTTGATTTGCCAGTTCATCGGAACGGGCGTCCAGTTCGGCGTAAGTCATTGATTCACTGCCGGATACAAGGGCGATGGCACCTGGATTACGGCGTGCCTCCCTGCGGAAAATCTCGTGCAGGCATGAATCGGACGGGAAAGAAATGGTGTTTGATACGTGTTTGTTTTCGTTCATAGTGAAAAACTTGGGCTTTGGTGAACACAAGCCTGTTTAGTGTTTGTATCAGCGGAATGAAAAGGGGGAAATCAATTTCTGGTAAGACGTGAATGAGTGAATTGGCCAATTAACCTGAAAAGTACTGCAATACTGTGGATGCCTGGGAAATGAAGGATGAATGATTCTGTATATATCAATTCCTGTTAACGGGAATTCTGATCGAGGGGAGAAAGTAGTTCCGGACAAAAATACGGAAAAAATTCAACCGAACAAACACTTTGGTTTAGTTTTGCCCTTTCCACTTTCCACACCTTTTCTCCTTGATGGCCTGATTGTTGGAATTTTCCCATCATTTAGTCATTGATCTTTTGAGATGTTTAAGCCTTAAAGATTATAACCTTTAATTTTCAAATGGAATTTCACGTAAACACGCTGGTAATTAGGCTGTTGTGGACAGTATCCATCCTTTGGCTTTCCGAACCTATCCTTGCACAGGTGGTGGACTTCAACCAGCTTGTCCCCCCGGAAGGCCAGCGGCCAACCAACTTTGAAGATTATCTCGTCCAGCTTGCCTGGCTCAACAGCCCTGAAACGAAAATCAAAGAATTTGAAAAGGACAGGGAGCAAAAGGAGGTCGAACTGCAGCGCATGAAATGGATGGACGAGCTGAAATTTGGCTTCAATATCAATGAAGTAAGCCTGGATAATGTGTTGCACCCAAGCCAGGATAACCTGGTGCTCTATCCCTTGTACCAATTCACCGCAGGTGTGAGCCTCGGAAGTTTCACCACCAATAAAAAGAAGCGGGAAATCGAGGAGGTGGATGTCAAAATTTCGGAAATGGAAGGTAACCAGCACAAACTGAAAATCCGGGCCGAAACCCTTTCAAGGTATCAGAAACTCCTGCTTTCCATTGAAAGCCTGAAAATCAGGACGAAAGCGGAAGAAGACTCCCGCAATATCTATGACTTTGCCAACCAGCGGTTTAAAAACGCAGAGTTGGAACTGGACGATCTGCTGCGGGCTTCCGAGTCTTATAACAATGCCCAGGAGAAACGCCTCGCTGCCGAAGCCGAAATCCAATTGTCAAAACTGGCCCTGGAGGAGATGATTGGGGTAAAGTGGGAAGTAGCGAAGAGGTTTGAGGAACGGCTCAAAAAGTAATCAAAATCTGTCGCCCCCTCCCAGATCCTCTGACACGCCTAAAATACCATCCTCCATCAATTTGTCCAGGTATTCCTTTGCCCCATTTTTGTTCAGGTGTTGGTAATCGCCGAAGCCCTCCACCCCAGAAATGGAATTGGAATAATCATGTACAGTGAGTCCTGTTGCCTGCTCGATGGCCTTTTTCAAGGCGGGTAAGTTCCCGATTTTTTCGGCAAACGGAGGGTAATACGGGTTCACGACCAACGCTACCCTTACGCCTTTTTGTGTAGCGTAATTAACCACTCCGGCAAGGCTCGCCAGCATGTCCGGGGTGAATTCATAGTCAAATTCGGCTTGTTTTTCCACCTCTTTTTGAAGGGTGGGAGAAATCACCCTATCGAGCAGCCAGTCTTCGTCGCTTTTTTTCAAATAATAAAACGCCCGCTGGAAAACCTCGCTGTTGTAGCGGTACAGATGCGCCACCTGACCCGCAAAGAAATCATTCGCAAAACTATCCCGCATCAAATCTGATAGGCGCTCCGAAAAGGGAACATAGCAGTTGAACCCAGTAACCAGACGGCTGTCCATGCGCTTGTCCAGCATCGTCACATCCAGTACGAGGATCCTGGGATGGCTGTTCCTGTCCAAAAAATCTTTGATCAGTACTGCGGCCAAGTCCATCGGCATACCGTTATAGCTGAGGTTACAGGTGGGTCGTCCTGTTTTTTCCTCGATGTAGGGTTGGTAAAATATCAATCCCCTTGAATTGCCCGCAAACAGCAAATCGCAGTTTTCTCCCCCCCGGTAGAGCCGGGAGTAACGAAACTGGCTATCGTGTGTGATTTTACCCAACACATAACCGCCGGCACGGTCACCCAAAAAGGCGAGCAACAATACTGCAATGACCCAAATGGTATTCTTCATCTTTTGCCCTGGCTTTTTTTAAAACTGAAAATAGATAAATGCATTGCTCCCAAACGTTCCGAAAAACGCAATGAGCCACAGCAATACCGCAAAGGAGGCCACCCTGAACAAGGGACTGCGCTGCACTACCCCACCCCATTGGATTTTCAAGTCGGAGATTTCAACTGCCAGTAACATGGTAATGAGCAGGAAACCTTTCATAACAATAAACTTATTCATGATGCTGACATAATTAAAATTTTCAAAGCCCACCAAATTGGTGATTACATCAGTGGCAATACCAAAATTGGGGCTTCTGAAAAAAATCCATGCCAGGCACGTGAAAGCATACACCAAAGTGATGTTGATACCTGTTTTCAAAAAAGCAGGAAAATAGAGCTGCCTCATCAGGTTGCCAAAAGATTTGCCCAGGAGTCGTTGCGCAATAAGGTAAAGCCCATGCAAGAAACCCCAGAAGACAAAGGTCCAGTTGGCACCGTGCCACAGCCCACCCAACAGCATGGTCAGCATGTTGTTCCGGTACATCATCAGCTTGCCGCCCCTGTTGCCGCCCAACGGTATGTAAAGATAATCCCGTAACCAACTGGACAACGAAATGTGCCACCTCCGCCAAAATTCACTGAAGTTTTGTGAAAAATAAGGCGTCCTGAAGTTTTCCGGAAAATCAAAACCCAGTATCCTGGCAAAGCCAATGGCAATATCAGAATACCCACTGAAGTCGCAATAAATCTGGAAGGCGTAGAAAATGACTGCAATCCAAAGGTTGACCGAGGTAAAGGCCATTGGCTCGTGCCAGCATTGGTCAACAAAGGGTGCCAGTGAATCTGCGATGGCCACTTTCTTAAAAAAGCCCCACAGTACCTGGGCCGTTCCGGAAGTGAAGCGGTTCCAGTCCCAGTCGTGGTCTTTTTGGAATTGCGGCAAAAAATCGCTTGCACGCACGATGGGCCCTGCCACCAATTGTGGCCAAAAAGCAACGAAAGTGGCGAATTTTAATAAACTGGGTTCCGCCTCCAACTGCCGCCTATACACGTCAATGGTGTACGACATGCTTTGGAAAGTGTAAAAAGATATGCCAACAGGCAGTATAATATTCAACGTATGAATGGATGGGTTCAACCCGAATCCCTGTAGCATGGACACGAAAGAATCTGTGAAAAAGTTAAAGTATTTAAAGAAGCCTAAAAAACCCAGGTTGAGCACCATGCTCATCCAAATGAGGTGTTTTCGCTCTTTTTCGCCCTCCGTTTGGCCCATGCGCAGGCCGAGGTAATAATCAACAAGTGTTGAAATAGCAATCAGGGTAAGGAATCGCCAGTCCCACCATCCGTAAAAAAGATAGCTGCCGGCCAGTGACCACCATAGCCTGGCCCGCCCTTTCAACATAAAATAGACCGGCAGAAATGCGGCCACGAAAACGAGGAATGTAAGGCTGTTGAAAATCATTTTCTCAAAGTAGTAGGCCAGCAGGCGGGCGGGCAAGTTACGCTCGGTGGGCCAACTTGCCTACCTGCCTACAAATTCTTCAATTGCATCTTTCCACTTCAAATATGCTGCCCCATTTAGATGGACACCATCCTGGGTATAGGCTGCGTCCAAATTTCCGTCTGCATCCAAAAGGATAGGATATAAATCAATAAAGACTACGCCCTTGGCTACTGCCAGGCGCCGAATACCGTTGTTCAGGGTGCGAATATCGTCGTTGTCAACCGGAGTCGGGCTAACGATATTGTTGACGGGAAGGACGCTCTGGAGGTAGAGCTTTGTTGAAGGGGTTTTAGTCAAAATGGCCTCGACGAGGCGTTCGTATTTGGTCAACACTTTTTCCGGGGGGTAAAAAGCCAGATCATTGATACCGGCCATCAGGAAGATTTTGGCGGGCTGGTTTTTCAGCACTGCGCCCAACCTGTCCCGGATGCCGTCGCAGTGGTCGCCGGGGATGCCCCGGTTGATGATGTCGGGGTTGCCAAACATTTCGGCCCATTCGTTTTGGGCGGTAATGCTGTTTCCCAGGAAAATAATGGCGCCATCTTTTACAGGCAGCATTTCAAATAGGTTTTTGCGATGAAAATAGGTTTTCTCAACGCCCCGGTTGTTGATTTTTGACCAGAGGTTGCGCCAGCCACCATAGCGCTGGAGGGCAAATAAAACTGCCCCGATGAACAAAACATTTATCAGCAACGATACGAGCAAAAGGGGCGATTTCATCATGGTAAACATAAGTTCCAATGGCATGAGTTACGTCTCTGTGGACGTAATTTACGTGTCCTAAAACGTGAATTGCGTTGCCGGAGGAGAAACCCGAACTTCCATGTACCTACTGAGAACTTCCATCAACGGAGTTTTGGCATTGTGAAAACGACTTCAGGTTTACGGATGCAATAAAACTATTTTAAGAAGAAGTACAATTACTTCAGCACCTCTTCAATACTAACACTCCTTGTATGCTCGGTATGTTTAAAGTGCTTGTTCGGATTGGCCATTTTAAATAAACCCCGGAACTGACGAAGGATGAACGACGGCATGGCCGCCACTGCGGCCCAGACAGCCTTGGGTGCCCTGCTCAGGTACAGGGTCCAGAAAATGGTCAGTATGAAAAGGGTCATGGCTACGATTAATGCCAATGAGATCCAGGGTTGCACCAAAAGGCCAATTACGGCCAGTACACCAGCCATTCCCAGCATGATGAACATCGGCGGGGCAATGGTCACCAGGCCAAACAGCCATTGGTTCCAACTGAAATTCAGCAGCCCCCGTCGCAGGATGCCCAGCGAGTTGGGGATGTTTTGGAAATAGGAGAACAACCAGCGGCTGCGTTGCGTCTCTACAGCATCGGCAGAGGTCACTTTTTCATCGTAGCAGATGGCATCCCAGGCATAGGCTATTTTAGTGTCCCTGCGCAGGAGGAAATTTTGCAAAATCTTGTCCTCCTGGAGCATCTTTTTCCATTGGTGCTTTCCCTGTTCTATTTCCGGGCTTGCGAGGTAGGCTTTGTAAAGTGATGCCTCCACGGCCATACCGCTGCCAGAAATGACCGCTGAGGAACCTATACGGTAGGGTGCAATCCTGTCAATGTAATTTTTGTAAAACTCGCCCAGGGCATCCGCACATGCCATCATCGTGTCAAGATTTTTGGCAGTCCGTTGGCCCTGGATGGCCACATGGCCTGCATTGGCATACCTGTTCATTTCGATCAAAAAATCGGGGTGTGCCAGGTTGTCAGCATCAAACACCGTGATGAACTCGTGGGGTCTTACAAAGTTTTCAATGCCGTGGATGATGGATTTGGCTTTCAGGTTCAATGGCTCATTGGGGCGCAGAAGGGTCAATTTGTCGTGTTGGAGGTCCCAATCGGATACATCGCATGCATCGGCAACCAAGTAGATATGGTGGCTGGCGTGGCGTTGTTTAAGGAGGGAAAGGACAAGACCTTTCGCAATGTCCACATTTCTATAAGCGGTGATGATGTTGCCAAAGTCGAAGCTTCGGGGTTTTGCAGGCTGCTGGAGTTTCTCTGCGGTAAATAAAGAAAAGAGGACATTTAGGGTAGGCAAAACCAAAAAGAAAAAAAGGACAGCGGATACGGCGATGTACAGGTAAGTCAAAATTTCCATCTTGAGTTTGTTCAGTATTTTGGCAAAAGTAAGTATCAATAAAAGTAAGGGGGGTAGAGCCTGGACTTATTCTTTGCAGTTTTTTGGGAATCAACGTCTGAAATTCTATGTAGGCTATCTGAAATCTGAAATCAAAAAAAGGGGGGTAGAGCCTCGCTTATTTTATTGGTCTTTGTGGGATGGATACCGGAAATAAGATTGTTGATTTTGAAAAAAAAGTAAGGGGGGTAGAGCCTGGACTTAATTCTTTGTAGTTTTTTGGGAATCAACGGCTGAAATCTGAAATCAAAAAAAAAGGGGGGTAGAGCCTCGCTTATTTTTTTGGTCTTTGTGGGATGGATACCGGAAATCAGATTGTTGATTAAGGATCGAAGGAAAAATAATCCCGATTTCACATCGGGATTATTTTTAAAAAACCCTTCCATTGCTGGGGTTTTCAAAATCAAAATGGTGAAGTTATTTTTTCATCGTTACTAAAAAAAAGTAAGGGGGGTAGAGCCTGGACTTAATTCTTATGGTTTTCAGTGTCGGGGTTGAGATTAAAAAAAAAAGTAAGGGGGGTAGAGTCTGGTCGTTTATTTTAAATGGGAAGTTCCCAGCGTTAGTTAATAATGCGGTCCCGGGCAGCAGCAGTTGTAAATGGACGGATTGAGGTAGCCCAAAACGTTCGGCTTACTGCCCGGTCGTGCGATATGGTAACAAATTTTCGGACTTGCGATTTCAGCCCGGGGAATCCGTTCGAAGGGCGCCAACAATGAATCTGTGGCACCTCCGGTCAATTCCACATCATAGTCGAGGAAGAACAGATACTGGCCCCTGCTTACCTGGGCGCCGAAGCAATGTGCCACGGCAGTACCCAAGTTTGTTTTGTTTCCGATCAAAGTAATTTTGGGAAAGTGATTTTTCAGTAATTTTTCCGGGCATGTTGTTTCAAACATTTTCTTCCTGGATAAGGGCAAAGGGAGTTTTGATGATAATCTTAAGGTCGTACCAAAAGGAATGGTTTTCTGCGTAGGCTACATCCAAACCGATTCTTTCTTCGGTTGACATGTCATTTTTGCCACGTTTGGTCACTTGCCAAAGCCCGGTCAAGCCTGCCGGGGCAAGGAATCGCTTGGCCCAAACATCCCTGGTCAGTTGCTCGGCCTCGTAAACGGGCAACGGCCGGTTGCCCACGATAGACATGTCTCCTTTGAGGATGTTAAACAATTGGGGCAGTTCGTCGAGGGAAGTTTTGCGGATAATTCGGCCCACTTTTGTCACCCGGGGATCATTGTTGAATTTGAGGAACAAGGCCTCTTTGTCGATTCCGGAATATTGGTTGAGGTGTTGCAAATCCTTTAGCCGCTGGTCGGCATCGCGGTACATGGAACGGAATTTCAGGAAATCAAAAATTTGATACCCGGTACCCACTCTTCGGGAACGATAAATGACGGGGCCGGGTGACTCCAATTTTATCAAGAGGGAAATGAATAGCAAAAGAGGGCTGGCCAACACAATGACCGTGAGGGCAAAAGCAATGTCAAAAATCCTTTTGAAAGGGGAAAACCCGAAGTCGTTCAAGGTCTCTTCTTCAAGCGGACAGGTATCTATCTGTCTTTTAAAATCAGACAAAAAACTGATCCTGTCCTTCAAGACTTGCCAATGGACAGGCACATCATAGTAATCGTCGAATCCTAATTGCAGGGCTTGGAGCTTATGGTTGAGGCCGTCCCGGTTCATGGCGATGAAAGGGAGGAATTTCAACTCGGCATGCTTGCGAACATTTTTAAGCATCAGAAAATTTTCTTCTGCCAGGGAGCTGAATTCGCAGATGATGGCTTTGGGCAACTTCTCCGATTTACCGGATGAAATTGTTTTTTCCAGCCATTGAAAAGCCAGGAAGGAATTGTCAAATTCCTTGATTCTAAACCCCTTTTCGATCCCGGTGTAGTTAATGAGGCATTCGCCGAATGAGCCATCGAAGCCCAGAACGATTATCTCGTCAAGTTCCACCCTCACTTTGGAAGAAAGTAAATTTGGGTTCATAGTGCCGAAATATTAGTTACCGTTTTTTGTTTGTTTTTTAGTGTGATCCCAATCCTGATTGTTGGATGAAGAATTAATTATTGGACGCTGCTTTGAGGAAAAAGTATCTAAATTATTAGTTGAGGGCCGCTAGTGATTGGGAAGCCAGGGCTATTTCAATTTTTTCCTTGAGGTTGACCGGGTTGAAGGGCTTTGTAAGATAATGGCTTACCCCCCATTTGAGGCAATCTTTTATGTCGCCTTCCCCTTCGTTGCCAGAGACAACAATCACCGGGATGTCTCTAAAAAAACCGCTCTGACGGATATTTTTAAGGAATTCTGACCCACTGAGGCGGGGCATCGTCATGTCAAGCAGGATCAAATCAGGGAGATTGCCCCGGACTAACCATGCCATTCCCTCCAGGCCATCCTTTTTGGTAACTACCTCGTAGCTCTTGCTTAGCATCGAACCCAGCAACAAACGGATACTGTCGTGGTCTTCGACGATTAGAATAGATTTCTTCAGAACGTTCATGTTCATGCTCTTTTTGGTTAAAAATTGTAGATTCCTTACCGAACTTTTACTTTAATGACCGGGAGACAACCTTTCTGAGAGGGGGAAATTGGAAGGTAGATGGTTAAGATTCGCCGAAAGGACAATCAACACGAGCGTAATGTGGCAAGTATTGGCGATGTCTAGGCGAATCTTATAAAATCGGTTAAGGGAAATAAAAATGAGGGGAGTAATAAACAGCTCTTGATGTCAGGTTTTTGACTGCGCAAAGTTAACAGGTTGCCTGGTAAAAAAAAACTTTAGCGGTCACTAAAATATGTCACAAAGCTAAGAATGATTTTTTATCTTCAAAATTTTGCATAGGATTAATAGAACCGTAGTTCCAGTCACGTGAATTCAGCAACAGCAGGGTTTCGATATTAATATGTGTATTTGTTTCATTGTCACACAATTTTATTTTCCAAGTGGTTTTTGATGGCAGAATAACCAATCAGTTAGCATTTTCAGGCTTTTTTTCACTTTTCCAAGAAGATGTTGATGAAACTGTGCTCAAATACTGGTTTCGCCCATCTCAAGAATTTTTTCAAACTCATGTGCTGCCAAAGGCATGACAGATAGCCGGCCTATCCTGACCAACCCAATGTTTTGAAGCTCATTTGTTGTTTTGATTTGGGCAAGCGTGACTTTCTTTTTGAGTGGTTTGACCGGGGCAAATTCAACAACTGACCAATCACCGCTATCGGCAGTGGGATCCGGGTAATGTTCTTTGAGCACCTTGCAGATTCCAACGACTTCCTTGTCGTTCACGCTGTGGTAAAACAAAACCAGATCGCCTTTTTTCATCCCTCGCAGATGGTTCCGTGCGGCATAGTTCCGCACACCGTCCCACATCGTTTTCCCATCTTTCTGCAAGTCCTGGAAGCTGTACTCTTCCGGTTCTGATTTAATGAGCCAATACTCCATTTTACTATGTTATTTTGAATGTTGAGTCACTCGTCCACAAGGCCAAATTTCAGCTTTTTGAATAAATCCCAAACTACAATCCCTATAGATACAGCAACATTGATGGAGTGTTTTGTACCAAATTGCTGTATTTCCAAGGTTCTGTCAACCATTTCCATCACCTCCTGTCCCACCCCCTCTACTTCATTTCCGAAAACAAGGGCGTATTTTGCCTTGGAACTTATTTCAAAGTTGTGGAGGAAGATACTTCCGGCAGCTTGTTCAATGGCCAGGATTTCATAGCCCTCCCCCTTTAGCCTTGCCAAGGCATCCAATGTTGATGGAAAATATTCCCAGGGAACAGTTTCCGTAGCACCCAAAGCTGTCTTCAGGATTTCCCGGTGGGGAGGTGCCGCCGTTATACCGCACAGGTAGATTTTTCCAAGGGCAAAGGCATCAGCCGTCCTGAAGGCAGAACCAACGTTCAGCGCCGATCTCACATTGTCCAGCACAAGCACAAGTGGTGTCTTCGCCAGTTGTGAAAATTCGTCCGGGGACAGCCGCCCCAACTCTTCCGTTGTTAGTTTGCGCATAGGTACAAAATGGACAACGTATTGGGTTTAAAACGCCCTATTTCATGCAGGCCTTTACAAAGTGGACAAACAATGGATGAGGGGTTTCCACGGTGCTTTTCAACTCGGGGTGAAACTGAACCCCCACGAACCAGGGATGGTTTTTCAATTCCACAATCTCGACCAGGTTGTTTTCCGGGTTGATACCAGTTGCCAAAAGCCCGTTTTTTTCAAATTGCGATAAATACTCGTTGTTGAACTCATACCGGTGCCTGTGCCGCTCGCTTATTTTTAAAGCATGGTAGGCTTTGTTGGCCAGTGAGTTTTTCTTCAGCTCGCATGGGTAGGCGCCCAGGCGCATGGTACCGCCTTTTTTTGTAATCTTCTTTTGCTCGGGCATCAGGTCAATGACAGGGTGTTCTGCTTTCTTATTCACCTCTGTGGAAGCAGCGCCTTGTAGTTGCAGTACATTTCGGGCAAATTCTACCACGGCACATTGCATCCCAAGGCAGATTCCAAAGAAAGGCAAATTGTTTTCCCTGGCATACCGGATGGCATTGATCTTCCCTTCGATGCCCCTTTCCCCAAAGCCTGGGGCTACCAGTATCCCATCCAACTCCTCCAGCTTGCCGGCCACATCTTCCATGGAAATGGCCAGTGCTTCTGAGTGGATAGGTTTCACATTCACCCTGCATTCATTGACAGCACCGGCGTGGATGAAAGATTCAAAGATGGATTTATAGGCATCCTGCAACTCATGGTATTTGCCTATCAGGCCAATGTTTACGCTGTGGATCGGGTTTTTCAACCTGCCCAGGAACGCCTTCCATGCCGATAAGTCAGGCTCTTTCCGGTCTGGCAGACGCAACTTGAGCATCACCGTGGTATCGAGTTTTTCCTTGGCCATCAACAGCGGGACATCGTAGATGGTCTCAGCGTCTATCGCCTCTACCACCGACCCGACATCTACATTGCAAAACAAGGCAAGCTTTCTTCGAATATCCATACCAATGGGAAATTCGGTACGGCAGACCAGGATGTCGGGCTGAATACCAGCGCTCAACAACTCCTTTACCGAATGTTGGGTTGGTTTGGTCTTCAATTCTTTTGCTGCACTCAGGTAAGGTATCAATGTGAGGTGGATCACCAGGCAATTGTCCCGGCCCAATTCCCAGCGCAGTTGCCTCAATGCCTCCACATAAGGCAGGCTTTCAATATCGCCTACGGTGCCCCCAAGCTCCGTAATAACGATGTCGTATTGGGTCGAGTTGCCGAGCAATTGTACCCTTCGTTTAATTTCATCGGTGATGTGGGGAACCACTTGAACGGTTTTTCCCAGGTAGTCGCCTGCCCGCTCTTTGTTGATGACAGTCTGGTAAATCCGGCCGGTGGTCACATTATTGGCCTGGGAAGTAGGGTTATTCAGAAACCGCTCGTAATGCCCCAGGTCCAGATCCGTCTCTGCCCCATCGTCAGTGACATAACATTCGCCATGTTCATAGGGGTTGAGCGTGCCTGGATCCACATTAATATAAGGGTCGAATTTTTGGATGGTGACAGCAAAACCCCTTGCTTGGAGAAGTTTTGCCAGGGAGGCCGAGATGATGCCTTTTCCTAAAGAAGACGTGACACCGCCCGTAACAAAAATGTACTTAGCCATTGAAAAAAGGATGTAGGATGAGTGATAAATGATGGATTAGCGGGTGCTAATCTTCATTTTGTTACGGGATGCAAAGGTAGGAAAATCGGGGAAGGCGGCTTCCAATTCCAGGATAAATAAAAGGTTGTGGAAAAAAAGTTTGAAAGGACGTTCAAAACGTCACAAACAAAAAAAGCGCCTGAGAGTCAGACGCTTTTTCAACTTGGGTGGAGGCGACGGGAGTTGAACCCGTGTCCAGTGAAAGCACCCATAGGCCTTCTACATGCTTATTTACCGATTAGGTTTTCGTGCGCAAGGTAGGTACGGTAACCCACCCGGCTTGCGCCTTATCCCTTAAATTTCACCTTGTGGCCAGGGCATTCCACTTGGCTATCCCGAGGGTTGGATGATGTGCGGTACGCTGTGTATCGGGCATCAAGCGCAGGGCACAATGGCGTTCTAATACACTGTATTAGGCAGCCATGGCATACTGATAGTTGCCATTTAATGGTTTGAAGGCCATTTGTTGACGGAGTGAGCTTTCTTGCTCCGGCATGCTTACCTACCGATTATCTTCCCTGTCGATTCCAATACGCCCCCATTGGTAGTTATTTCAAAAGAACGGCAAATGTACAAACTTCGCAACCATCCAAAAAGTTCTGGTAAAATATTGGGGCTGCACGAAAATGGGTACTATTCAAAATCGTTGGACAAGCAAAAAATAAGGCAACAGGCAGGTACTTTTATACAAAAGTTGTGGCAGGTTGGATTTTCTCTGGTTTTCGGCTATTACCCTTCGTCTCCGAAGGCTCGGTTTTTGGTTGGATGGAATCTCCAAATGCCGATGGTGGTTGAAAATCGGCAAATCCAGTATCCCCTAAATTGATGTTGTTAGCGGTCCGGCTGTTAAATACGGTAATAAACAGGGCCGCCAATACGACGAACAGGCACAGAACATACATTTTCTAATTATTTTGTGTAAGTGTGGTAAAATAGAAATAAAGGGGGGAACTGTTTAATGTGGGGAGCGGGACAAAAATAAGTTAAATTCCTATTTGTGACAACTTCTTATCATGGAAAGATGCCCAGATTATCCCATATTTTTTTTCTTAATTCTTAATGCCTTTTATGTAAAGGGATAACATGAAAACCTCCGATTTCTCACTTAATCTTTTTTACTTATCTGAAAGGTATGGATTTTGCCATTAACCAATCTGGCCCCAAACAACTTAACTTTGGCGGCCTTTGAATTCAAACCACTAAAAATGAAAATCGGAATCATCAAAGAAGGGAAATTCCCGCCCGATGCAAGGGTGCCGCTCGCCCCGAACCAATGTAAATTCATTGAAAACCACTTTCCTGTTAAGGTGGTCGTTGAATCTTCCCCATCCAGGTGCTACTCCGACAACGAGTACCAGGCGGCCGGTATAGAGGTAGTGGACAACCTTACCGACTGCGAAATGCTGATGGGGGTAAAAGAAGTGCCTGTCAAACAATTAATGCCCTGCAAAACCTATTTCTTTTTTTCCCATACCATTAAAAAACAGCCTCAAAACCGGCAACTGCTGTGGAGCATATTGGACAAGAACATCAGGCTGATTGATTACGAAGTTGTAAAAGATGCCGCAGGAAAAAGGCTCATCGCATTTGGAAAGTTTGCCGGGATGGTAGGAGCACACAATGCACTGTGGACTTATGGGCAACGCACAGGGGCTTTTCAATTATTGAGAATGAAGGATTGCAAAGATTATGCAACAGCCAGCGAACTTTACAAATCCATTGTCTTTCCGCCCGTAAAGATCGTTCTGACGGGTACGGGAAGGGTAAGTGCCGGCGCAGTCCAGGTTTTGCAAGACATGGGGATTTCACAGGTTGAACCCGAAGATTTTTTGGAAAAATCATTTAATAAGGCCGTTTTTACCCAATTGGACTCCCTGCATTATGTGGCCAGAAAAAATGGCGGCGGGTTTAAGAAACAGGATTTTTACGAACACCCGGAAAAATTTGTTAGCGCTTTTGCCCCTTACTATAAATGTGCAGACATTTTGGTTCATGGCATCTACTGGGATATGAGGGCGCCCCGGTTTTTTACCCTGGAGGAAATGAAACAGCCGGACTTCCGCATCCAGGTAATAGCCGACATCACCTGCGACATTGCACCGGATGCATCTATCCCGTCCACCATCCGCCCATCCACCATTGCAGAACCAGTTTATGGTTTCAATCCAATTGTACCAGCCGAGTGCCCGCCTTTCAATAAGGCATGTATCGATGTGATGGCCATTGACAACCTGCCCAACGAATTGCCCCGGGACGCTTCCTCCGCATTTGGGGAACAGTTCATTCGATTTATTTTGCCTGAACTTTTTAAGGATAAAAGCCCCATGATCGAAAACGCCACCATAGCTGCCGAAGGAGTCATTTGTAAAAAGTTCAACTACCTGCACGATTATGTTTTTGCCGGCCAGGAACCACATGGCCAATTTGCCTGATGCAGGTTTAACTTTGTCAGACAATTTTTAACACAATAGCCTTTTATTCAAAAAACTATGACAAACAAGGAGATAGCCAAGTCTTTTCAATACCTGGGCGAAATCATGGAGTTGCATGGGGAAAACCCATTCAAAAT
Organism: Lewinellaceae bacterium; assembly: GCA_020636005.1. GTDB lineage: Bacteria > Bacteroidota > Bacteroidia > Chitinophagales > Saprospiraceae > UBA6168. The sequence goes on along the minus strand of JACJYR010000003.1, from coordinate 26,622 downwards.
AAAGTCTTACCAAAATGCCTATCTCACCTTGCGCAAGCTCCCAACACCCTTGTCTGAAATGAGCGAGGAGGAGGTTGCCGCTATTAAAGGCGTAGGCACTGCGATAGCGGGAAAAATCCGTGAATTACTGGCTTCCGGCGAAATGTCCACTTTGAAAAAATACCAGGACATGACCCCTCCCGGCGTGCAGGAAATGCTGCACATCCCAGGGTTTGGCCCAAAAAAAATCCAGGTTATTTGGAAGGAACTGGGAGTGGAGAGCGTAGGTGAGCTATTGTATGCCTGCAACGAGAACCGGCTGGTGGAGTTGAAGGGTTTTGGGCAAAAGACACAGGAAGATCTCAAGCAAAAGCTCGAATATTTTCAAAAAAACCAAGGGAAGTATCTATACGCCGACCTGGAAAACGAAGCCGGAGAGCTGCTGGACTTTGTGGGGCAACAAATGCCCAACGCCAAAGTCAGCTTAGTAGGTGAAATAAGGAGGAAAACCAACATCGTAGAAAAAATTGAAATACTTGTTGGCCAGGAAGGCGATCTATCAACACTTTTTGAAAAGGACAAGCTGCTGCTCAACGATAGAAAAGATGGTGTTTTCATAGCCCGGTCACCCAACGAAACACCAGTCGTTATCTATCAATGCCAGGCATCCGAGTTCGGCAGCAAGCTTTTTCGCCACACCGCCGGGCAAGGGTTTATGGAGGCTTTTGTCAAAAAATTTCCAGGCGTGGATTTTCGGGGGCTTGGCGAGGAAAACCAGGTATTTGAAAAAGCCTCCCTACCCTACCTGGTCCCAGAATTGAGGGAACAAGCCTGGGTATTGGAAAAAGGTAGTTTTGAAAATCTGCTGGAAGAAAACCATATAAAAGGAGTCGTGCACGCACACACGACCTACAGCGACGGCATCAATACGCTTCGTGAAATGGCCCATTTCGTCAGGGACAAGGGGTACCAATACCTCGGCCTGACCGACCATTCCAAATCCGCCTTTTATGCCAACGGCCTCAAGGAAGATCGCCTCCTGGAGCAATGGAAAGAAGTAGATGCACTGAACCTTGAACTGGCGCCTTTCAAAATATACAAAGGCATCGAAAGCGACATCCTGTCCGACGGCTCGCTGGATTATGAGAATGACATCCTCCAACAATTCGATTTTATTATCGCATCCATCCACTCCAACCTGCGCATGGACCTCGACAAAGCCACCAACCGGCTTCTCCGTGCTGTCGAAAACCCATACACTAAAATCCTGGGGCATCCCACCGGGCGGTTGCTGCTGGCAAGGAAAGGCTATCCCATCGACCACAAAAAAGTCATCGAAGCCTGCGCTGCCAATGGGGTCTCCATCGAATTGAACGCAAACCCCTATCGCCTCGACATGGACTGGGAATGGATTCAATATGCCTTGGAAAAAGGTGTTTTCATATCTATCAACCCAGATGCGCACAGTACCGGAGGGGTTCACGACATCCACTTTGGCGTCCTGTCAGCCAGGAAGGGCGGGCTGACAACTGAAAAATGCCTGACCTGTTTGGAAAGGGCTGATTTTGAACTGTTTATCGCCAAAAAATAATCAAACAATAAAATTACGTTAAAATATTTTGTATTCTGGATGAACAACTATTGCGCACAACACATTTGCGTTGTAGTTTTGCCCCCGTTTTAGAAAACCAATCAACCAAAAGAGTTCGGCGCAAGGCTAATTGCCCTTAAAAATCAAGATTTGCCAGGCCAATCTCTTATGTTCCAAATAATATTTTCCCTCGACTAAGTTGGTAATACTGAAACTAAGAAAACTTTTGGCAATCCGGAGGCTGCTATAAATAAGCTTGCTTCCTCTGCATAATCCATTTATTATTCACTTATCATTTTTTCAAACATGAAAAAAGTTCTCAGCACCGTAGCCATTGCGCTATTCGCACTTACTGTTGTTTTCACTTCCTGCCGCAACGACGCCAGCACACAAGGCGCTGCCGAGGAAACAACAACCCAACCTGCTGAAATAGAAGGCACTCCTGAAACGCAGACTTCCGAGGCTGCACCCAGCACCGAAGCTGTACAGGAAACAGCCGATACTACCCAGGCTGAATAATTATCCGAATTATATTCGGAGGGGAGCGAAAGGGTGTGGCCATGTCGGCCATGCCCTTTCGTGTTTCAGCACAACTTTGCATTGTCCGGCTGGTGCGAATTTAAACAGGGAAGTTTTTCTATTTTTGCCGCTCAATTTTCAACCCGAAAAATTTCTATGGCCGAAATAATTGATTTTATCCTGCATACCAATGTCCATCTCAACTACTTTGTCGAACATTACGGGGCTTGGGTTTACCTGCTGCTTTTCCTAATCGTTTTCTCTGAAACTGGTTTCGTAGTAACCCCTTTCCTGCCTGGCGACGGGCTGCTGTTTACGGTAGGGGTGATTGCAGGAACGACACAGGGGAAGTTGGATATTTGGCTGGCCATGTTGGTGATGGGCATTGCCGCCTTTTTGGGCAACACTGTCAACTACCACATCGGTCGGTATTTTAGCGCCAAGGTTTTAGAAGGGCGCAAGCTCAAATATGTGAACGAACGGCATATTGAACAAACACACGACTTTTTCGAAAAACATGGCCAAAAAGCCGTCATTCTTAGCCGTTTCCTCCCGATTTTCCGAACGTTTGTCCCTTTCATTGCAGGTGTCTCCAAAATGGATCGGCCCAAGTTCATCAGTTATACCCTGATCGGCGGCGTTGCCTGGGTACTTGCTTTTAGCCTCGCCGGCTATTTTTTCGGAAACATCCCCTGGGTACAGAAAAATCTTTCCTTTATCGTAATGGCACTGATCGTCATTACGATCATCCCAGTCATTGCCGCAGCCCTCAGCAAAAGGCCTAAAAAGGAAAAGACCGGCGCTGGAAAGCCAAAAGCTTGAGGCCCTTTTTATCCAAATAGTACCCGGCCAATTTTGCCGGCCAGCACCTGTGCATGTTTTTCCTTGCTTTCAAACGACCACCCTGCGATGTGTGGGGTCAGGACGACGTTGTCGGCCTTCCTTAAGTATTCAAATGCCGGCGGTAGTTTTTCCAATTTGAACTTGTCGAAAGATGTCTCCTCGTATTCTATTACATCGAGCGCTGCCCCCTTCACTTTCCCCGATTTCAAGTGGCTGACCAGTGCCTCTGTTTCCAGGATAAGGCCACGGGCCGTGTTGACGAGAAAAATGTCTTTATTGAAATTCATTAAAAAAGCATGGTTTACATAGTAATGATTGTCAGCCGAGTAGGGAAAATGCAAACTGACAATGTCTGCTTCTGATTGTAGTTTTTCCAACGCTACCTCCTCCACATAAGCATCCGCAAAGCCTCTTTTGTAACGGTCGTAGGCCATCACCCTGGCTTCAAAGCCTGATAGCCGCCTTGCCAGCGCCGCTCCCATGTTCCCATATCCAAGAATCCCAACGGTTTTGCCTTTCAGTTCAACCGCCCTGTTGCCTTCCCGGATCCATTCGCCATTCCTGACCTGGCTATCGGCCCGGCAAAGGTTGTTCATCAGGCACAGTAACAGGCCAATGGCATGCTCGGCCACCGTATCCCGGCTGCCTTCGGGCGATGTAAGCACTTCGATGCCTTTGCCCGCTGCGTATTCCACCGCAATATGCTCCAGCCCTACCCCCTCCCTGGCTATGAACCGCAGGCCAACTGCCATGTCCAGGAATTGTTGATCCAACGCAAACCTGCTCCGCATGACAAGACCCTGGTATTGCCCAATGATTTTAGCAATCTCATGGACGGGGCTGGTCGTATCAGTGTGACATTCCGCCCCCTTTTCCGTTAAATAGTTTTCCAGAAAAGGGTGCGCCTTGTCCAGGAACAGAATCTTAGGCCTATTTTTGGTTTTCATTTGTTGCATTGATTTTGCAGCGAATGTACAAGGAACGCAATCCTTCTTGCAAACAAATTCCATTTTGGAAAAACAACCATACGACCAATTTGTCCGGATTAGGCCAATCAATATTAATGTATGAAATCACCACTGACCATTTTCTTCCTGCTCTTTTTGCCTTTTTTTTGCAAAGCCCAGGAAGCCGATCCCTATGAGGAAAAATACCAATGGCGCCTTCGGCAGGATGAATTGTATGGGGTTTATATTCCAAAAGATATAAATGAAGTTTTTTTAGAACTGAATAAAAAAATGGACGAACCGTCCAAAACAAAATTCAAGGCCATGCCGGAAGATGAGGCTACCTCAAAGCTGTTCTTCAGTTTTGGCCGGTGGATGACCTACAACTGGAGCTTTTACGATGGCTCCCGATTATCAAAATACATACAGGGCATGGGCATCTACGACCCCGAGGATATGGCCAGGTTCCTTATCATTGCCTACCATCGCAGCCTGAACCGCAAGCCGCTCGAAATTAAAGAGCTTGTCAAAACCTTCCAGGAAAAAGCGGAATTGAAAAAAAAGGAAAGATTGAAAAAAGGCATCATCCTGTACCAGGAAACCCACAAAAGGGACAGCCTCGCACCTGCCAAAAACGGCCAGCGGTAGGGCTTTTCGGCCATACTTATTTGCAGGGACTAACTTGGGGAAACCAAAATTTATACTTTTGCACCCGCAAAACACGACCGGCTTTGGCGTCGGGTTAGCCTACCAGTTGCCAGGGACGGTCAAAATGCCGAAAACAAAATTTGCAATATGCCAAAGAACCTTCTCATTGTAGAGTCGCCGGCTAAAGCTAAAACCATCGAGAAATTCCTGGGAAAAGATTTCACCGTGAAGTCCAGTTATGGCCACGTGCGGGATTTGCCCAAAGGTGATATCTCCGTGGATGTCGAAAATAAGTTCCAGCCCAATTACGTGGTCACCCCCGATAAGCAGAAAGTGGTGAAAGAACTGAAGGATTGGGTGAAAAAAGTGGACGAGGTTTGGCTAGCAACAGATGAAGACCGGGAGGGAGAGGCCATTTCCTGGCACCTTTGCGAGGTACTCGGACTCGACGAGCATACCACGAAACGCATCGTGTTCCACGAAATAACAAAACCTGCCATCCAAAAAGCCATCACCCAGCCACGGAAACTCGACCTGAGCCTGGTGAACGCCCAGCAGGCCCGTCGTATATTGGACCGGCTGGTCGGTTATGAGCTTTCCGAGCTGCTTTGGAAAAAGGTGAAAGGCAAACTTTCAGCCGGCAGGGTACAATCTGTTTCCGTGAGATTGATCGTGGAGCGGGAAAGGGAAATCCAGGCATTCGAATCCAGCCCTTATTTCAAAATTACCGCCGAGTTTTTAGTAAAAAACCAGGATGGCAAAAATGCCATCCTCAAGGCAGATTCGCCCACCAGGTTTGAAAAAGAACAGGAAGCGCAAGACTTTTTGAAAAAGTGCATCGGCGCCAATTTCAACATCAAAAACATAGAGGTGAAGCCCGGCAAACGCAAGCCTGCCGCCCCCTTTACCACTTCCACCCTGCAACAGGAAGCCAGCCGGAAACTTGGGTTTTCTGTCAGCCGGACAATGGTGGTGGCCCAGCGGCTTTACGAAGCGGGCCACATTACCTACATGCGGACCGACTCTACCAACCTGAGCGAGATGGCCATTGCCTCCATTGCCCAGGAAGTAGAAAACCTTTACGGCAAAAACTACGTGCAAACCCGGCGTTTCAAAACCAAAAAAGCGGGTGCCCAGGAAGCTCACGAAGCCATCAGGCCTACCTACATCCAAAACCAGCAGGTGACCAGCGAACGGGATCAGCAGCGGCTGTACGAACTCATCTGGAAACGCACCATAGCCAGCCAAATGGCAGATGCCGTCCTGGAACGAACCGTGGTTGACATCGCCATTTCTACCCAGCCCGGCACCAACCTGGTTGCAGAAGGAGAAGTGCTGAAATTTGACGGATTCCTGAAAGTTTACCTGGAATCCAGCGACGATGACGATGAAGAAGATACCAAAGGCATCCTTCCACCGCTTAAGGTTGGCCAGCCACTCGACTTGGATAAAATGACGGCCACCGAACGATATACCAGGCCGCCCGCCCGCTACACCGAGGCGAGCCTGGTGAGCAAACTGGAAGAACTCGGCATTGGCCGACCCTCCACCTACGCCCCGACCATCACTAAGATCATGGAAGAAAACAGGGGTTATGTGGTGAAGGAAAGCAGGGAAGGCGAGGAAAGGAAGTTTGCCGTGTTGACCCTGCACAAAGGAAACATATCAAAGGTGGAAAACACGGAGATAACCGGGGCCGTGAAAAACCGTTTGTTCCCGACTGACATGGGCATGGTGGTGACTGATTTTCTGGTGGAAAACTTTGGTGACATCCTCGACTTTAGTTTCACCGCCGACATCGAGGAGGATTTTGATGAAATAGCAGAGGGCAAACTTGACTGGGTGAAAATGGTGGACAGCTTTTACCACCCCTTCCATGCCAATGTCACCAAGACCCTGGAAACGAGCGCCCGTGCGACCGGCGAACGTGAAATTGGCACTGACCCGGAATCCGGCCGCACCGTAATTGTCAGGATGACCCGGCATGGAAAGCCCGTTGTACAAATCGGTACCAAAGACGAACTGGCCGAAGATGAAAAACCCAAATTTGCCAACCTCAATCCCGGCCAGTCCATTGAGACCATCAACCTCGAAGAAGCGCTCAAGCTTTTTACCCTGCCCAAAACACTGGGAGAACACAAGGGCAGTGAAGTTACCATTGGCATAGGCCGTTATGGCCCTTACGTGCGGCATGGCGACCAATTTATTTCCATCCCCAAAAAGGAGGATCCCATGGAATTCACTTTGGAACAAGCCGTCCAGTTGATCAAAGAAAAAGAACAGGCCGATGCACCTATCGGTACTTACAAGGGCGTTCCCATTACGAAAGGGAAAGGGCGTTTTGGGCCATTTTTGAAATGGGACAAGCTCTATGTCAACGTTCCAAAAAAGTACGATTTCGATAAAATTACCGTGGACGAGGCACATGAGCTGATTGCCGCCAAAATCGACAAGGAAGCCAACCGCTACGTGCAGCAATGGGAAAAAGAGAACATTGCCATTGAAAACGGCAGGTGGGGGCCTTTTATCCGTTTCAAAAAGAAGAATGTGAGTTTTCCGAAACAGGATGGTAAAAAGGTGACCAAAGAAGATGCAGCAGAAATGACATTGGAGGAAGTGAAAGCCATTATAGAGGCAGCACTGCCAGGCTCCTTCAAGAAGTAATCCATCAAAAAAATTTGAACCGGGACTTAATCACCTGAACACCCATCTTATAATAACCCAGCCAGTGTTGGGTGTCTTCCCCGTTTTTAGGCACCACATCGGCTACGATGCTCCGGGTCGTCGGCTCATAACGTTTTTGGAACTCAGGGGGCAGGGGGTAGGTGGATATATAAAAATTTTGGATGATCCCCTCGCTTTCCGTACCATCCTCGAAGCGCAGGGTCACTTCGTCGCCGACAGCAATATCATTGGCGTTTTCCGGTGAAAAGTAGGCTTTCACTTTGATCATGCCGGATCTGTGGATGGTCATGACACTTTCACTGGTGTAGCAGACTTCATTTTCCTGTTTTTCGATCTGACCTATCAGTCCCGGAATCGGCGTAGTATAATAAAGGATGAGCTTGTTGAATTGCTGCCGGGCTAAAATTTCTGCCTCTATCCGCAGGTTCTCCTCATTTAAGGCAAGCACCTCCTGGGATTTAAGCGTGGAATAGTACTCGTTCAACACCCCGATCTCGCTGTTCATGGCATCAATGTCATTCTCCATTTTCTTGATGTCCATTTTGACAGGATCCAGTTTGTGGGACAATTCTGTGCCCAGGTAAACCCTTTTCTTCAGGTCTTCCAGTTCCTGCTTTTTCAGGGCTATCAGGGTACGGACACCCTCCCTTTCACTTTTCTTCAATTCAATTTGCCGCTTTACATTCAGCTTTTCCCTCAAAAACCAATTGCTGTTGCCATCATAGCGATTGTAAGTTTTTATATAGGGATCCTCTTTGTTGTTTTCAACGACATAACTGAACAGCGAGTCGCCCGCCGACACCTCATCGCCTTCATTGACCAGCATCTTCTTGATGCGGATGGGATCGGTAAAATTGACGGACATTTTGTCCAGGATGACTTGGCCATTCACCCTGATCTGTGCCACCTTTTTGTACATTTTTTGGCCACTGTAAAACAACAAAAACACCAGGAGGACGAAAAAAAACAACCTGTCCCAATTGAACTTTTTCTTCAATTTTGGTTCATCCACCGTGCGCAGGATGGACGTCTGTTGCCTGTATCCTGGGAAATCCTTAAAGCCCATACAGGGTAATTACTGGGAAAACATTTTTGTTTCCATTTCTATATATGCTTGTAAATCATTGAATACCACGTCGTTAATCCTGTTTTCCAACAAAACCTGCTGGATGAAAGCCTCCATTTTCAGCCTGTCGGAAAACTGGCGGACGTTCAGTGACAGGCAAATCGGCAACTGTTCAAAGGGCAAAATTCTTTTCGGCAGGCTTTGCAGGTAGGCGATGTCTGCTTTTTCCTCCACCCGAAGGATAATTTTCTCCGAAAGCCTCCCCAGGCCCGTCAATTCTGTTATCGGAAAATCTACCGGGAGGCTGATGAACACCGCCAATCCAGGTATCAGGTTGTTGGCATAGTGGATGAATTCTTCCATCCTGCCTACCAGATCGCCGGCAGTGGGAGAACCAGTCCTTTTTTGGTAGTCTTCCCGGTTGATATAAATCAGGAATCCGCCAAAATCATTTTTCCGCAGGGAGTTGGCCAAGGCTATGGCAGCTTTTTCCTCGTCTTTGGTGGAAGCGTCCCAGTTTATCGTCTTGATAAGCCTGGCCCTGGAAGCACTTGCAAAATGCCGAATGCCAGCAGAAGGGGAAATATCGACCAGATCGGGCTCTTGAAGAATAGCGTAGTTGAAGTCGTTGAATTTCAGGTAGTTGTCAATAAACTGGCGGTCGTACCTATCGAAGTCCCTTGCCTTAACGAAAATAGTCCTGCTGGCAGGCAACCGGGACAGGTATTGTTGGATAGAAAGCGGGTACAGGTAAGGCCGAAGCGATTTCAGGTTCGTCTTGGCATAAATCCGCAATAAGTACAGGTAAAGCTGCTGTTTAAGATCGAGAAGTTCCAAATGGACAGCCAAGAGGTTATCCTGATATTTTAAAAGTTGGAAAGGTTGGTAATAGTCTGTGAAATCTTCCCTGAACACCTGCTCCACCCTGAGCTTTTCTTCGTACAAAATGTGTTTGTACAAATACTCCACGTACTGCTTCATTTTATAGTTGAACTCGTAATAAAGGTTGATGATGTCGGTTGAATTGTTCAAATCTTCGTACCGCTGCCATTGGGCCTGTTCGGCGATCTTTGCAGCGCTCAGTTCTGTGTCTATTTTATTTCCAGCCAACACTTCGAAGGGCACACTCGCTGTAAAACCTGCTGAAGTATAGACCCTCGTATTGCCGTTTGGCCCGGCCAGCCCCAGGTTTTGGTGCAGTTGGAGCCGAAGGGAAATGTCGTTCAGGGGGTTATTCCGGAGGTTTTCATTTTCCCGCATCAACCTTTGAATGGTTTCAGTAGCTGCGTGGAAGGAACTGTCCTGCAGCATCCGATGGATGTCCAGGTCCACAACTGGTAGTTTTTCCACGTCAATTTTATCCGGAAATTTGTCAATACCGAGCGAACTTTCCATAAAGGCATTGTAATCGAGATAATTCTTTAGCTGCACCTCAATCTGCTCCAGGTCGCTTTTCATGGCGATGATCTCATCAAAAAAGATGTCGCGCAGGTAATAGATCCGGTGGAGCAATGCCAGTTGGATTTTCAGGCTGTTTTGCCGCTCCTTCAGGATTTGGATCTTTTGTTGGTTGAAATAGTAAATGAGGATGTTGAACCGGTAGAAATAGCGCTCCTTGTTCCTTCGCTGGTCAAATTCAAGCCAATCCATCTCCTTTTCGTTGCGCAATTGCCGGACCTTGTTTTGGTGGCCAAAAAAGCCTTCGTTCAGCAGGTCCCACTCCAGCCCAATGCGTAACCTGGTCGGGTTTTGCTGCGCATCTATTTCATCGTCCAGCAAATAAGATTGGTCAAAATTGTGGTAAAACTGGGTACGGATATTCAGGCCCCAATCCCGCTCCGCCTGTTTTATCTGCAAATCGTATTGCCTGTCTTTGTTGATAGGCTCCAGGTTTTGATCCTTCAGGTTCAGGACGGCATCCACCACGTAAACATTGTAACCATCCGCATCGGAAAAGGGCGAATCCATTTGAAGGGAAGCAATCAGGGGCTCAAGCTGGGATTTTACTTCCTCAAAAAGTGTATCCCGCAGGTTCTGGGCAGACAGGCTTGACAAGCTCCCGGGCAAAAAAGCAATGATTAAAAAAGCCGCCAGCGTATTGATGAGTCTATCTAATGTCATTGACCGATGGGTTCAATTGAAAAAAACAAATCAGGATGGCAGGCGGGTGTTGAACAGGAAGCTTTTGTTAAGGATCGAAGGAAAAATAATCCCGATGTGAAATCGGGATTATTTTTAAAAAACCCTTCCATTGCTAGGGTTTTCAAAATCAAAATGGTGAAGTTTTTTTTTCATCGTATCTAAATGCAAAAAGAAGGAAAGCCAACTAGGCTATTGTTGGATGACTGGCCTTTTTAACTTGCATTTACTATGCCAAAGAAGCCACCCAATAAAAGAGTAATCACGCTTAAATAAATTGATAATCAATAACTTACATAAAAAACTAACTTGTTCTTTCAGGTCGTTCCCAAGCGCCGGCGTGGAAAGTAGGGTCAAAAATGAGCCCGGAAAATGTTCAAATTAATTTCAACTGCTATATTTGCCCTCCCAAAGGCTTCCATACCAACTTGCAATATGCCTCTATCCTACTCAAACAAAACATCCGAAAAAACTTTATCCGAGGTAATTTTATCTATCATTTGGTTTTGCCTTTTTAAAAAAGACCCTATTTTTGTCAGCAATGACTCAAATTGAGTAACATACTTACTCGTTCCCCACATGATTGAGACACTAATCTCTTCGAAAACTCGCATCAAGTTGCTGCTCAAATTTTTCCTGAACAGCAACACCACTGCCTATCTCCGTAGCCTGGAGAGCGAGTTTGGGGAATCCACCAACGCCATCAGGATAGAACTGAACCGGCTGGAAGAAGCCGGGATGCTCTCGTCTTTTTCCGACGGGAACAAGAAGATGTTCCGGGCCAATACCAAGCACCCACTCTTCAAAGAAGTACACAATATTATTTTAAAAACCATCGGCCTGGATCAGATCGTACAAACGGTGATAGAACGCCTGGGCAAAGTTGATCAGGTATTCCTGGTAGGTGAGTTTGCCAAGGGTAGCGACAGCCAAATAATAGATCTGGTATTCATCGGTGATATAGACAAAAGCTACTTGATCAACCTCGTTGACAAAGCCGAGGAATTGGTCAAGCGTAAAATAAGATACCTGATTTACAGGCCGGAAGAATACCTGGCCTCCCATCAGAACGGCCTTGAACCGGAGGCAGTCCTGCTTTGGTCAAAGGATTAATGCAGCAATACCGCCATGTTTGACATTACCATTATCGGGGCTGGCATCGTCGGATTGGCAACTGCCCACCGCTTGCTGGAAATAAAGCCCGGCCTGCGGATTGCGGTTTTTGAAAAAGAAAAAACCGTCGCTTTTCATCAATCCAGCCGCAACAGTGGCGTCATTCATTCCGGCATTTATTACCAACCTGGCAGCCAAAAAGCCCTCAATTGCCGGAAAGGATACGATGCGCTGCTGCATTTCTGCAAAGCGCATGGCATCCAGCACGACATCTGTGGGAAAGTCATTGTAGCCACCAAAAAGGAAGAACAGGGCTTGTTGGACAACATCTACCAGCGTGGATTGGCCAACGGGCTGAATGGAATCCGGAAAATCGGGCCCAACGAATTAAAAGAAAAAGAACCTTACGCCCAGGGCATCGAAGCGATTTGGGTGCCACAGGCAGGCATCATCAGCTACAAAAGTGTGGCTGAAAAATACCTTGAACGGATAAATCTGGCAGGAGCAGCAGTTTTCCTGGGAGAAAAAGTGCAAAAAGTGGTGCCTGGAAACAGCGCCGTTACTGTTTGCACCAGCCACCGGGAAATACAGACCCGGCAACTGATCGCTTGTTCCGGCCTGTATGCCGACCATGTGGCCAAACTGACAGGCGAACAATTGAACTTGAAAATACTCCCCTTCCGGGGCGAGTACTACGAGTTGAAAAAAGAAAAGGAATACCTGGTCAACAACCTCATTTATCCGGTGCCGAACCCTGCTTTCCCGTTTTTGGGCGTACATTTCACCCGGATGATCGAAGGTGGAATTGAAGCAGGGCCAAATGCCGTGCTGGCCTTCCGACGGGAAGGGTACCATTTGAAAGATTTCGAGTATAAAGAGTTTTTTGAAATGATTGGTTTTAAAGGCCTGCGGAAACTCGCCGCCAAATATTGGCGGCTGGAATTGGACGAATTTCACCGTTCTTTTTCTAAACGGGCCTTTTTGAAATCACTGCAAAAACTCATCCCCGCCATCGGTTACGATGATATCGAAAGAGGCCGATCAGGGGTAAGGGCACAGGCCGTTGGCAACGACGGAAGCCTGGTAGATGACTTCTTCATCGTCGAAAAAGGCCCTGTTATTAATGTATTGAATGCCCCTTCGCCAGCAGCGACAGCCTCGCTGGCCATCGGGGAGAGAATAGCTAACACTGCGCTGAGGAAACACACATAGCGTTGAAGGAAAAGCATCATGCTGTTGTATTTTTCTTCAACTTTTTAATTGGAACACTCAGACATCATGTACAACGAACTGGTCAAAAAAGAGAAAAAGATTGCCGTTATCGGCCTTGGCTATGTCGGCCTGCCATTGGCCTTGGCATTTGCCAAAAAATTCAGCGTGATTGGCTTCGACATCCACGAAGGAAGGGTCGAACTGATGAAACAAGGCATTGATCCTTCCAAAGAACTGGAATCGAGCGACTTTGAGAACAGCGATATCGAGTTCACGGCCAATCCAGCCGACCTCAAAAGGGCACACTTCTTTGTTGTCGCCGTGCCTACTCCTGTTGACAATGCCAAAGTTCCCGACCTGAAGCCCGTCCTGGGCGCTTCCAAAACAGTGGGCAATGCCCTGAAAAGAGGGGATTACGTCGTCTATGAATCTACCGTCTATCCGGGCTGTACCGAAGACGACTGCCTGCCCATCCTGGAAGAGTTGTCGGGTTTGAAAATGGGCAAGGACTTCAAATTGGGCTACTCTCCCGAACGGATCAACCCTGGTGACAAAGAGCACACCATCACTAAAATCCTGAAAATTGTTTCCGGCAGCGATACTGAGGCATTGGAGGAAATCTCCAAGGTCTATGGCGGGATTATTACGGCCGGTGTTTATAAAGCGGCCAATATTAAAGTAGCCGAAGCAGCCAAGATCATAGAAAATACCCAGCGGGACATCAACATTTCTTTGATGAACGAACTGTCCATGATTTTCGATTTGATGGATATTGATACCAACCAGGTATTGGAGGCAGCCGGCACAAAGTGGAACTTCCTCAAATTTGTACCCGGCCTGGTCGGTGGCCATTGCATCAGCGTTGACCCCTACTACCTCGTCCACAAATCGAGGCAGTTGGGGTACGAGCCACAGGTCATCCTAAGTGGCCGCCGCATCAATGATGGGATGCCCGCTTTCATCGCCAAGCGTTTGGTCCAAAAACTCATCAAGCGCGGCAAAAGCCCGCTGAATTCCAAAGTATTGGTGATGGGCGTGACCTTCAAGGAAAATGTGTCAGATATCCGCAATTCAAAAGTGGCCGACCTCGTCAGGGAACTCATGCAGTATTCGATCAATGTCCACATGGTGGACCCCTATGCGTCGCCGAATGAGTTTGCCCACGAATACAGCCTGACACTGATGGACAAAGCTTCCAACGATTACGATGCCGTCATTGTGGCCGTCAACCACAAGGAATACAATGACTTTGATCTCGATTATTTCAAATCCTTGATGAAGGACAACCCTATCCTCATGGACTTGAAAGCCATGTACAATCCTGAAAAAGTCAGGGACAACGGGCTTTCTTTCTGGAGGCTTTGACAGCGGGTGAGAGGGTGAGAGGGTGAGAGGGGTGAGAGAATGAGAGGGTGAGAGGGTGAGAGAATGAGCGAGTGAGAGGATGAGAGAAATAATAACAATAAACCGATAACTGACTGATGATTGAAAGGAAACCGTTGAAATCAAATCCCGAAAAGGGGGAATTTGAGAACCACCTGGACGAGGTAGTTCCAAAATGGTTTGCGGTTTACACCAGGTACAAAAGCGAAAAAGTCGTTCAAAACCTGCTGGGGAAAAAAGAAATTGAAAACTACCTGCCGCTGCAAAGGATAACACGGCGGTACACCAGAAAGATAAAGACACACAATATTCCCCTTATCAGTTGCTACATATTCGTCAAAATCACCAAGGGCGAATACGTAAAGGTGCTGGAAACGGAAAACGTGGTCAACTTCCTGAAATTCTCCAAAAACCTGCTGTCCATCCCAGAGGAGGAAATCGAAATCCTTAAACGGGTGGTCGGCGATGGCGAATTCGAAATAGAAGCAGAACCCGGTGTTTTTCACGAAGGCGACGAAGTGGAAATTATCGGTGGCAAATTGACAGGGATCAAAGGCCGGTTGGTAGAAAAACAAGGGAAAAAACAGATGGTCATAGAACTGGAAAATGTGGGTTATTCCCTTCGGATGAACGTTGACATCAGTTTGTTGAGGAAAATAGTTTAGATGTTCGTTGTGTTGGCTATTGTTAGGTTTGGAACTATCAAAACCAAATTTCAACCAGCAACGATTACAATCATGTTTTCAGGAATTTCAGGCGCTGGCTTAGCCCATCGCCCAAGTTGGGTTTCATATTTTCCTGATAAGTCCCCCGCGACTTATGAGCGGCGAAGCCATATCAAGTGCCGGGTAGTTCCCTCTCTCATCCACCCAAAAGCATGACCGTCCGGGATACCAGAGCAAGAAGTGTTGTCAAAGGGTTTTCATGGCGGTTCATCGGCACCATTGATACGACGGTCATTTCTTACCTGATAACTGGCAATCCATTAAAGGCGCTTTCCATCGGGGGCATCGAAGTTTTTTCGAAGGTCTTCCTGTATTATGTTCACGAGCGCATTTGGACCCGGATAAAATGGGGTCGGAAAATGGAGTTGTCCAGCACTGAAAACACACCATCTGACCCATCAACTGACTCCAACATCCACCCTGTTTTTGACAAACTGCTCAGCCGGGAAGAACGGCAACAATTTCTCCGGCAAAAAAGTAAAGTAGTGTGGTTGACCGGCCTGTCAGGTTCCGGCAAGACAACCATTGCCCAGGGGCTGGAGCGCAAGCTGCTGGAAAACAACTTTTTCGCACAGGTACTCGATGGCGACAATATCCGCAACGGCATCAACAGCAACCTGGGTTTTTCGATGGAAGACCGCCAGGAAAACATTCGCCGAATTTCAGAAGTCGCCAAATTGTACAAAAACAGTGGTGTCGTTACTATATGCACGTTTATCAGCCCTACCCGGGAGATACGGTCTTTTGCAAAAAATATCATTGGCGAGGATGACTTCCTGGAAGTATTCATCAATGCCCCGTTGGAAGTTTGCGAAGAAAGGGACGTGAAGGGCCTCTATAAAAAAGCCAGGGCTGGGGAAATCAAAGAATTTACCGGCATTGACTCCCCTTATGAAAACCCAATTTCACCGGATTTTGAGCTAATGACCGGAGAAATGAGCATTGATGAAGCCGTAAACAAACTCACTGGCTTTTTACTCCCTCAAATAAAACTGGATCAGTAAGGGTCCAGGCTTACAAACAATTTCCTGATTTTGAATTACCGCCTGAACCACCTGAAAGAACTCGAATCAGAATCTATCTTCATACTGCGGGAGGTAGGGGCCCAATTCGAAAATCCTGTGCTGCTATTCTCGGGTGGCAAAGATTCTATCCTTGTTTCCTATTTGGCCAAAAAGGCATTTTACCCTTCCCGGGTTCCCTTTCCACTGCTGCACATTGATACGGGACATAATTTCACCGAAACCATCGAATACCGGGATAAATGGGTGGAAAGCATCGGTGCCCGCCTCATGGTCGGCTCGGTACAGGATGCTATTGACCGGGGCCTGGTGACAGAAGAAAAAGGCTACAATGCCAGCCGCAATTTCCTCCAAACCGCCGTGCTGCTGGAGGAACTGGAAAAAGGAAAATACGACGCCGCCATTGGAGGTGCCAGAAGAGACGAAGAAAAGGCACGGGCAAAAGAGCGTTTTTTCAGCCACAGGGACGAGTTCGGTCAATGGGATCCTAAAAATCAGCGCCCTGAATTGTGGAACCTGTTCAACGGCCGCAAGCATTTGGGCGAACATTTCCGCATCTTCCCCATCAGCAACTGGACGGAACTGGACGTTTGGCAATACCTGGCCGCTGAAAACGTACCCTTGCCCAGCCTCTACTTTGCCCACCGCCGCAAGGTTTTCTATCGGGACGGCACCTTGCTGGCCGATTCAGAATATATACCCAAAAGACCGGATGAATCCGTGAAGGAAATGACCGTCCGCTGCCGCACCATCGGCGATGTCACCTGCACGGGCGTCTGGGAGTCCAATGCCTCCACTATTGAAGAAATCATCGCTGAAATATCTTCCTCCCGCCAAACGGAACGGGGTGGCCGCACCGACGATAAGCGCTCCGAAACAGCCATGGAGGATCGGAAGAAGGATGGGTATTTCTGACACAGATATACACTGATTTCACTGATTTTTTTTGAGGTGTTATATGAGTAAATTCCTATTTGAAGAAGAGACTTATTCTATTATAGGAATTTGTATGGAGATACATAGCATATTAGGCCCCGGATTGAAAGAAATAGTTTATAAAGATGCAATGGAATACGAATTTAATCTACAAAACATACCATATGAAAGGGAGAAAAAGTTTGAAGTTCATTACAAAAACATAATTCTACCACATAATTTTTATGCAGATTTCGTTGCTTATGATAATATCATTCTTGAAGTAAAGGCTTGTAACGAAATTATAGATGACCATATAACACAAGCACTGAATTACATTTCAATAGCGCAATCAAGATTATCTTTAATTTTAAATTTTGGGGCCCAATCTTTTCAAAAGAAAAGAGTCATAAGATAAAATCTGTGGAATCTGTGCTAATCTGTGTCTCTTAAAATCAAATTAGTGTGACCTCTGAACTCCTCCGCTTCACCACGGCAGGCTCCGTTGACGACGGGAAAAGCACCCTGATTGGCCGACTACTCTACGACTCGAAATCCATTTTCGAAGATCAATATGAGGCAGTAAAAACGGCTAGTGAACGCCGGGGCGAAGAAGGCGTCAACCTCGCTCTACTGACCGATGGTTTGAAGGCGGAACGGGAACAAGGTATCACCATAGATGTGGCATACCGCTACTTCTCTACGCCCAGACGGAAATTCATCATTGCCGACACCCCCGGCCACATCCAGTACACCCGTAACATGGTCACCGGTGCTTCTACGGCCAACGTGGCACTCGTGTTGGTAGATGCCCGAAAAGGCGTCGTGGAGCAAACCCGCCGACATGCCATCATCGCCTCCCTGCTGCAGATACCCCACCTCGTCATTTGTATCAATAAAATGGACTTAATGGGGTATGACCGGGCCATTTATGAAAAAATAAAAGAAGACTTCGAGCAGTTTGCCTCCAAGCTGGATGTCCACGATGTCACTTTTATACCTATTTCTGCGCTAAAGGGCGACAATGTGGTCAGCCGCTCGGATAAGATGCCTTGGTTTGAAGGCGCTACCCTACTCTACTACCTGGAAAATGTACACATCGGCAGCGACCACAACTTCATTGATGCCCGCTTTCCGGTACAATATGTGGTCCGTCCCAACAACGATGATTTCCACGATTACCGGGGCTATGCCGGACGGGTAGCCGGGGGGGTGATGAAAAAGGGGGATAAAGTAATGACGTTGCCCTCAGGCTTCACTTCCGTTATAGAAAAAATAGACACCATGGAGGGTGAATTGGAAGAAGCCTATCCACCCATGTCCGTTACTGTTTTACTAAAAGACGATATTGATATCAGCCGTGGCGATATGATTGTCCGGGAAAACAACCAGCCGGAGGCCACCCAGGATATTGAACTGATGCTCTGCTGGTTTAATGAAAAACCCCTCCAACTACGGGGGAAATATGCCATCCAGCACACGACCCAATCCGCCCGTTGCCTGGTGCAGGACATCCAGTACAAAATGGACGTCAACACCCTCCACCGGAACCTGGAAGACAAAACCGTGCGGATGAACGATATTGCCCGCATTAAAATCCGTACCACCAAGCCCCTTTTTGTGGACCCTTACCGCCAAAACCGCATCACCGGCAGCGTTATTTTGGTGGACGAGGGGACGAATGAGACGGTAGGGGCAGGGATGGTGATATGATACGGAACTAATTTCCCATAGCCTTGATTTTGTCAGCGAGAAAGTGCTAAATTGGGCAAAAGTTATTAAATGACACTACCGGAAGTCACCGAAAAAGTAGATTATCTCGAAGCAGTTTTGGGCGAGTTTATCGTCCAGACCCAACGATCGTTCATCAGGTTGGAACGGGAAATGGTTGCCTTCAAGGACGAGATGAAGGAGTTCAAGGACGAGATGAAAGAGTTCAAGGACGAGATGAAGGAGTTCAAGGACGAGATGAAGGAGTTCAAGGATGAGGTCAGGGCCGACACAAAGTCTATGAAAAAACAATGGGCAGAATTATCTGAAAAACTTGGCTCTTTTGCCGAGGATATTTCCCTGCCCAATATTCCAAGAATAGCGAGGGATTATTTCAATGAACCGGATGTTCTGACGATTATGCCCACCGTACGCAAACGAAATGTGCTAAAAAGAGGAGATGAGTTTGAATTTGACGGGATAGTGGAGACTATTAATAAAATTTTCCTGATGGAAGCCAAATTTACCGTCAGAATGGATTTTCTTAATAAACTCCCTGCTATACAATCAAATTTCAGGGCCGTTTTCCCAGAATATGCCAACAAAGAACTGGTATTTATTTTCGCCAGCATGTCCATACCTGATAATATAATTAAAAAACTCACCAAATTGGGGATATACGCCCTATCACTTGGCGACGACAATATGGACTTGCTCAACTTTAAGGATATCCAAAGCAAAAAACAAAAACCTTCCATTTGATATCTGCTAATTTAGGAAATATACAGATGGTTGACCTGCAGGCTCAATACCTGCGAATAAAACCAGAAATTGACCAGGCCATATTGGAGGTAGTGGCTTCATCCCAATTCATTGGGGGCCCGGCCGTCCAACGGTTTCAGCAATCCCTGGCATCCTATCTGGGCGTCAAGCACGTCATCCCTTGTGCCAATGGGACGGATGCATTGCAAATAGCCTTGATGGCCCTGGGCCTGCAGCCGGGCGACGAGGTTATCGTGCCGGCGTTCACTTATGTGGCCACAGCAGAAGTCATCGCACTGTTGCAATTGAGGCCCGTGATGGTGGATGTTGAGCCAAACACCTTCAACGTCACCGCCGATATCATCGAAAAAGCCATTACCCCAAAAACAAAAGCCATCGTACCGGTACACCTATTTGGTCAAAGCGCTGACATGGAAAGCATCATGAAAGTGGCTGGCAAACATGGGCTTTATGTGGTGGAGGACAACGCCCAATCCATGGGTGCTGATTTCACCTTTTCCGATGGCAGTTCAAAAAAAGCAGGTACGATTGGCCATATCGGAACGACCTCTTTTTTTCCTTCCAAAAACCTGGGGTGCTATGGCGACGGGGGTGCATTGATGACCAACGACGACGCACTCGCCGCACAACTCCGCATGATTGCCAACCACGGCCAAAGCAAGCGTTATTACCACGAAATGGTGGGCGTCAACTCCAGGCTGGATGCCATACAGGCCGCTATTTTGGATGTTAAACTCCAATATCTGGATGAATACAACAGTGCCAGGCAGAAGGCTGCGTCATATTATGACAAGGCCTTCGGAGCTATAGCTGAATTAAAAATACCGTCCCGTCAAAATAATTCCACCCATGTTTTTCATCAATATACATTGCAAGTATTAAATGGAAAAAGAGATGAATTATTAGCTCATTTAACAGAAAAAGGCATCCCTTCGGGGGTATATTATCCAGTACCGTTGTACAAACAAAATGCTTTTTCAACATATTATAGCGGAGAGCCATTACCCATTACAGAAATACTTTGCCAATCGGTCATTTCACTGCCCATGCACTCTGAAATGGACGAGGAATTGTTGGGCTATATCGCTGATACCGTTACACATTTTTTTGCCACGAATTGACACGAATTAAACGGATTTACTTTGATTAAATTCGTGTAATTCGTGGCTATCCCACTATGTATTTTGCTCACGAAACAGCCGTCGTTGACGCTGGCGCTAAAATCGGCGAAGGCACGAAAGTCTGGCATTTCAGCCATATCATGCCAGGGGCCGTCATCGGTGAAAACTGCAATTTGGGACAAAATGTTTTCGTGGCCAATGGTGTCATTTTGGGCAACAATGTAAAAGTGCAAAATAACGTCTCGATATACGAAGGCGTAGTATGCGACGATGACGTATTCCTCGGCCCTTCTATGGTTTTTACCAATGTCAATAATCCAAGAAGTGCCGTGAACCGCAAAGGGGAATACCTAAAGACCCATGTTGGCAAAGGAGCAACGATTGGTGCCAATGCCACCATTGTCTGTGGAAATGACATCGGAGAATATGCCTTCATTGGGGCGGGTGCAGTCGTTACAAAAGCAGTTAAACCTTACGCCCTCATCGTCGGCAACCCGGCCAGGCAAATCGGCTGGATGAGCGAGCATGGCGAACGGCTCACTTTTAATGATATGGGCGAAGCAACCTGCCCTGGTTCCGACATCATATACCTACTAAAAAACGGCAATGTTGCCCGATTCATCCCCAATTCCCCAATTTACTAATTCCCCAATTCACTAATTTCCAATATGAACTTCGCCCTCATCGGAGCAGCTGGCTACATCGCACCCAGGCACATGAAAGCCATCAAGGAAACGGGGCACCACCTGGTTGCAGCCTACGATAAAAACGACTCGGTCGGAGTGATAGACAGTTATTTCCCCGAAGCTGATTTTTTCACGGAATTTGAGCGGTTCGACCGGCACCTGGACAAGCTGAAAAGGGCCGGCATCCCCATTGATTACGTGGCCATTTGCTCCCCCAACTACCTCCACGATGCACACATCCGCTTTGGCCTGCGCATCGGGGCGGATGTGATTTGTGAAAAACCCCTGGTGCTGAACCCCTGGAACGTGGATGCACTCAAAGCCATGGAACAGGAAACCGGAAAAAAAGTCCATACCATTTTGCAACTCCGCCTCCATCCTGCCGTGATTGCTTTAAGGGAAAAAATTAAGGCCGAACCAGCCGGTAAAGTCCATGACGTCAACCTGACCTATATCACCTCCCGTGGCAAATGGTATTATACCAGTTGGAAAGGAAACGTCAACAAATCAGGCGGCATCGCCACCAATATTGGGGTACATTTTTACGACATGCTGACCTGGCTGTTTGGCAACATCAGGGAAAACACCGTGCATATCCACACCCACGACCGGGCATCTGGCTACCTGGAACTGGACAAGGCAAAGGTTAAATGGTTTCTGAGCATCAACGAACATACCCTGCCGGAGGCCATTCAGCAAAAAGGCGGCAGGACTTACCGCTCCATCACCGTGGATGGCGAGGAAATTGAATTCAGCGAAGGATTTACCGATCTGCATACCCATAGCTACCAGGCCATTTTGAATGGGCAGGGATTCAGCCTGGATGATGCTACGACCGCCGTCAAAATCGTCCACGACATCCGCAACGCCCGGCCGGTGGGCCTGCATGGCACCTGGCACGATTTGGCCACCCTGCCATTGGAACCGCATCCCTTTGGGTAATTTTTTTCTTGCAGCGCCGCAAAGCGCACAGGGTTAAACGAAGTATGTCTGCGCCGGAGGATGTTCTATTAACCGTGTCAATTTCTCACAAGTGATTGATTGTGAGAGTGTGTTTTTTTCAAAAACACACTTCTCTGAACGGTCTCCTGCGCCGCTGTGCAAAAAAAATATACCTTTGCGCCAGAAAACCTCCCAAATCCCTGAATACTGGTTGGTAGATCCTGTCCATGAGTTTGCGATAGTTTACTCCCTCAATGAACATGGAAATTATATCGGAAGTAGTCCTTATACGGATGAAAATATATTATCCACTGGAATACTTAAAGAATTTCAACTCCCTATGTATAAATTATTTTAGTTCACTCTCTCATCCTCTCACTCTCTCACTCTCTCACTCTCTCAATCTCTCATCCTCTCACTCTCTCATCCTCTCACTCTCTCATGAATCCCCCCCGTGAACCTCAGCTAATAGCAAACAGCTAAAAGCTAAAAGCTAAAAAAACATGAAAGTACTCGTCACCGGTACCGCTGGCTTCATCGGTTTCCACCTCGCCAATAAACTCTTGCAAAATGGCGTGGAAGTCGTCGGCCTCGACAACATCAACGACTACTATGAAGTCAGCCTGAAATACGACCGGCTGGCAGAAGCAGGCATCGAAAAAGCCGCCATTGCCTATAATAAGTTGATAAAAAGTGAAAAATACCCTGGTTATCACTTTATCAAGCTCGACCTCGAAGACCGGGACAACCTGAAAATCCTCTTCGACGACCATGATTTCGACGTGGTGGTCAACCTGGCCGCCCAGGCAGGTGTCAGGTACAGCATCATCAACCCGGTCAGCTATGTGCAGAGCAACATAGTGGGTTTTATGAACATTTTGGAAGGCTGCCGCCACAAGCGGGTAAAGCACCTGGTGTATGCCAGCAGTTCCAGCGTCTATGGCCTCAATGAAAATGTGCCCTTCTCCACCTCCGACAATGTGGACCACCCCATTTCGCTCTACGCCGCCAGCAAAAAAAGCAATGAATTGATGGCCCATACCTATAGCCACCTGTATGGTTTGCCTACGACCGGCCTGCGCTTTTTCACGGTGTACGGCCCTTGGGGCCGGCCGGACATGGCCCTCTTCCTGTTCACCAAAGCCATGTTGGCCGGAAAGCCTATCCAGGTCTATAACTATGGAAAAATGAGCCGTGATTTCACTTATGTATCCGACATTGTGGAAGGCATCGTGAGGGTCATGGAACATTCACCCTCGGGCAATCCGACCTGGTCGGGAAAAACGCCAGACCCGGCCTCATCAAAAGCTCCCTTCAAGATTTATAACATTGGCAACAACAACCCCGTCCCGCTGATGGACTTCATCGAAACGATAGAAAAAGAGTTGGAACTCACTGCCGAAAAGAAATTCATGCCCATCCAGCCCGGCGACGTCATTTCCACCTTTGCCAATGTGGACGATTTGATCCACGACCTGGACTACAAGCCCAACACTTCGGTCAGCCAGGGCATCCACGAGTTTGTCAATTGGTACAAAGCCTATTATCAAACAGCCGTTGCCGGGCCGCTGGTCTAAGCATGAAGAAATACCCCATCGGCATACAGGATTTCCGGAAAATCATCGAAGGGGGATATGTCTATGTGGACAAGACCCGGATTATCCACCAGATGATTTCCACCGGGAACTATTACTTCCTCTCCCGGCCCCGGAGGTTCGGCAAGTCTTTGATGCTCTCTACTATCAAAGAAATGTTTTTGGGCAGCAAAGAACTCTTCAAGGGCTTGTGGATTGAAAACAACTGGGATTGGGATAAAAGGCACCCGGTGTTGCATTTTTCTTTCAGTAACCTTGGGGTAAAAACCCTCGGCCTCACGGAGGCCATTCATCAAATGCTACTTTCAAATGCTGCGGCCCAAGGCATTGAACTCCAGTCCAGTGGCATTGAGTTACGTTTCAGGGAATTGGTTCAAAAAACTTCGAATCAACTTGGCCCTTTGGTCATCCTGATTGACGAATACGACAAACCTATTATAGACAATCTTGGCCAACCAGAAAAAGCGGAAGAAAACAGATCCATCCTCAAACAATTCTATTCCGTTGTTAAAGACTCCGACCCCTACATCCGCTTATTCCTGCTGACCGGCGTCAGCAAGTTTTCCAAAGTCAGCATCTTTTCTGACCTGAATAACCTGGAAGACATCACCTTGATCATCAGCTATAACGAACTGCTTGGCATCAACCAATTGGAACTGGAACAACATTTTGGGCCTGAACTTGAGGAAATCGCCCTGCAACAAAATACCGAAAAACCCGCATTGGTAGAAAAAATAAAGGATTGGTACAATGGCTACAATTGGGGAGGGAGCCAAAGGGTTTACAATCCTTTTTCGCTGCTTTCATTTTTTAAAAACCGGCAATTCAACAACTTTTGGTTCGAAACCGGCACCCCGACTTTCCTCGTGGAACTCATCCGGCAAAAAGGCGACTTTACCCTCGACCAGGACGAATATACCTCGCTACTCACCCTCTCGCAGTTTGAAATCAGCAACCTCGACTATAAAACCATCCTTTTTCAGACTGGCTACCTCACCATCGAAACGATTAATTTCCCGGAGGGCTGGTGCCGCCTGCGCTACCCCAACAAAGAAGTAAAAGACAGCCTCCTGCAGTTCCTGTTGGCTGCCTACCGCTACACCCATACGGGCGAGGCGCTGCCCACCGTGCTGCAGTTGAAAAATGCTTTTGTCAGCAACGATCTCGAAAAGGTGGTGTCGCTCATCAATTCATCCTTTGCCACCATCCCTTCCGACCTTTGGAAAGGTGCCACAGAGCTGCATTACCACGCCCTCGTTCACCTGACTTTCTCGCTGTTGGGTTCCTATATCCAAAGCGAAGTGAACAGTTCCAAAGGCCGCTGCGATGCCATTGTCAAGACGGGTGACCACATCTACGCCCTCGAATTCAAATTGGACAAAAGCGCCGAAGCAGCCCTGCAGCAAATTTTTGACAAGCAATATTTAGCGCCTTATGCCCATCTATCACAGCGCAAAGTGGCCGTCGGCATCAACTTTTCATCGGAACAAAAAAAGGTGGGGGAATACCTGGTGAAAGCAATGAGAGAATGAGAGAATGAGAGAATGAGAGAATAGCTGGACACTGATTCACACAAATTCCACAAATTAGTGGTGCTATTTTTTAAGAAACATAATTTGTGAAATCAGTGAAAATCAGTGTCAAAATATTCCGTTTAAGTAACGATGAAATATAACTTCACCATTTTGATTTTGAAAACTCCAGCATTGGAAGGGTTATTAAAAAATAATCCCGATTTTACATCGGGATTAATTTTCCTTCGGTCCTAAATAAGCGGAATTCATGGCTACCACCTCACAGTACAAACAACTGCATCGCTTCGCTCCAATCACTCATTCGTTGCTGCGTACCCAGGAAAACAACCGCTACCAGGTGCTCCTTTCTGGGATTCAAGCCAGACAGCGTAAACCGCTTGCCGGAGGAATAAGTCCCGTTTTGCCAGGTGGTGCCATGATCGGTAGAATAACGCACGCCCAACTGGGTAACTTGAATCGGAAAATTTTCCACTTCACCATCAATACTGCCGGATAGGATGCCCTGCTTGATGAATTTAAGAATAGGGCGTTCCAGTGGCAATTCACTTCGGACAGGTCGTTTGCGGACAAAAAATCCAGCTTCTGTAAAGAAAGTAAGGTCTTCATTCACATGCAATTCAAGCATTTTCGCCAAAACTGTAAAGTCCGTCAACATGATTGACCGCATTTCCGTGCGGATTTGGTTCAATACCCGGCCGCCGTCCTGGGCGTCGGTAACGGCTGATTCGAAACCCTGTAAGGATGCAATGCACTTGTCAACCTGGGGCTGTTCGGTTAGGTAACGGGCATTGTCCTTCATCCTGGTGTTTACATTTTTAGCGAAAATTACCAGGTTGGGGTCTGGATACTTCTTAAAGTCAAGCAGAATGTTGTAGGCCATAAAAACTCGTTTTTGTAGCAAAGCCTCGTTTGAAGCGCAAATCATTTCCAGCATGCAATTTCCAGAGGACGAAACAGATGTCGAAAGCGTGTTGGGCAAACAAAACTACAGGCTTGCCGGTGATAGATAATTTATAGATTCGATGCCCACAAACCTTTAATTTTTTTCAATAAGGATCAACTCCCCGAAATAGTATTTCCATGACAGCACAAATGGAAAAATTAGTAGGCATGAATGGGAAAAAAAAAGAGAAACCTTTATTTACATTTTTGTAACCTGCTCATCCTCAATACTTTCAAAGCATGCTGTCAAATTTTGTAAGATAATAATAAATTTTTGAGGGGGAAATGTTTCACTTTGCCCCTTTTCCAACCGAAAAAATCCCCGGAAAAAAATTCATTGTTACCTGAGAAAATATTTTTCAACCTTAAGAATTTTTCAACAACCTCCGAAAAAAAATAAATGCAGCCAACCTCTTTTTTTTTACCAGGGAGAACCCCTTTTGGCCCACATAAAATCACCAATAGAAACAAGAACAAACACCAGTGAGCTGGATAAAAAAACCACCAAAAGCTAAATAAAA
>JACJYR010000002.1 GCA_020636005.1 Lewinellaceae bacterium | reverse complement strand
TGTATCAACTGTGCCTCTAAAACCCTTACTTTTGCTTACCAAAATCAACCGCAAAATGGATTGGAGAGACTATATCGTATCGGACAAAGATGTTTTGTTGGGAAAGCCCACCATCAAAGGGACGAGGCTTGCTGTGAGCTTTATCCTGGAGCGCCTGGCGGACGGCTGGACGGAACAACAACTCTTCGAAAGCTATCCTCGACTGACCAAAGAGGCGCTGCAAGCTGTTTTTGCCTTTGTAAATGAATGCCTCCGTGACGGAATGATTACGCTCACCGCCGCCAAAGCTGCCTAAATGACGTTCCTTGCCAATGAGAATTTTCCATTGCCCAGTGTATCGGTGCTGCGCAAAGCTGGCTTTAGATGTTAAGTCCATTTCCGAGGATAAGCCCAGCATCTCTGATGCCAGTGTTATGGAAATAGCTATCCGTGAAAACCGGACTATCCTCACATTTGATCGGGATTACGGCGAGTTAGTTTTTCGAAGAGGCCATCGCCCACCTGCTGGAGTTGTCTATCTCCGCATCCAACATTTTCAACCGGACTATCCCGGTATCCTCCTTTTGGATTTGATAAACAAACAAGGTCTGACGTTTGAGGGGCAGTTTACTGTAATTGATGAAGCGGCGATCAGGCAACGGAGTATTTAGTGCTTATGATTTGACGAAAACTTAAATAATATCGTCTCGATGGCCATTTGAATCAGGGCAGTTTTTAATTCGGCTACGCTCATGTTCTAATTTTACTTCAACCCCTCAAACACCTTCTCCACTTCCAATTCAACGCCCGTTGCCGCATCGGTCAGCGTACCTTGATCGAAGAAATGTTTGCCGCCATCGGGGGTGAGGATGTAGATGGCCTTGAATGGCGGCGGCATCACAATCCAGGCGGATTGGACGCCAATAGGGAAATAGGTCTGCCAAATTGTCTTGGCCATTTCATCCAGGGACTGCGATGGGGAGACGATTTCGATGGTGGTAATGGGCACTTCCTGTTCCTTGGCTTCGGTGGTCGCCCAGTCGAGTTCCCGCTTGGGGAAGATGCAGATGTCGGGCGTCGAAGCTGGTGTGGTGGCGAGGGTGACTTCGTTGGGGAAGTCATATTTGTCGCCAAACTCTATGGTGAGCATGACCGATATTTTGGTCTGGATGGTACCATGGATTCTATTGGGCATAGGTTTATTCCTTTCTGTTTCGTAATCGGTGGAAGTGGTCGGGCTATCGTCAGTGAAAATATCGTCTTTCAGCATGGCTGTGAATTTTGTGAATTAACAAAGGTAGCGATTATCAAGTTTGAAAACTACCGCTTTTAAATTTGGATGGGGGCGCCGAAAACTACCGGTTTTTATAAGTTGGTTTATTTCCTTGCGTGCATATGTATTAGAAGGCACCTTCCACTCAACCACCTGCCTTGCGATCCTTTCCACAAAAGCCTTCTCATTTTCCGGTAGCGTATCCCAACAATCCTCTTGTTGGCGGAAGGCTTTTAAAATAGGCAATCACCTGTTCGAGCAGTTTCGGCACATCCGTCTCAATGCCCATCCACGGTTTCGGGAAACGAAACTGACCCCGCTGCTAGTTGGCCAGGAACCCAATTTTTCCCTGGGAGTACTTTCCACTTGTCCACCTGCTTCCAAATTTGCCGGTCAGGCAGGCCTGTCTTTCAAATTCAGCTTATCGGCTCATCCGGAAAAAAGGTGGGGAGGCTGCCCCTGCCACTGATGGTGAGCACCCACAGATTTTCCAGGCGCCATCGGGTTTCTTTCCTGTTTGCGGAGCGGAACATGCCGTTTTTTCTTGTCGCTGAAAGCAAACAAGTTGAGGGTTGGGAAGAGTGCTTCCTGTTTCCGGAAAATGGGTAAAAAACCTTGATGGAGGGGATGGCCTGCATTTTTACGGGAAAGAAGTTGTTTTTGAAAAAGATGGCCTGTGGAACGAAGAAATCCTGGCAGGCTTCAGGAAAAAAGTGTTGGAAAGCAGGTGACCTGTATATCACCGCAACTGTTTTGATTTGGCGTCGGTTTTCACTCAACACCCGCCACCGCGGTGCATGGAGGCTGGCTTGCAGGATAGAAAATCTTCTTCAAGGGCTAAAAAAAAGCCCCGGCATACGGCCGGGGCTTTTTTTGAGAAAAAAACTATCCCTTCATCGCCCCGGGGTTCGCATCATTGTAGCGCTTGGTCACTTCTGCCCAATTGATGATGTTGAAAAAAGAGGAAATATAATCGGGGCGGCGGTTTTGGTAGTTCAGGTAGTAGGCGTGCTCCCACACGTCAAGGCCGAGGATGGGGGTACCTTTTTTATCGGCCACGTCCATGAGGGGGTTGTCTTGGTTGGGCGTGGAGGTGACGAACAGCTTGTCGTGGCTGTCTGTGCAGAGCCAGGCCCAACCGGAGCCGAAACGGGTGGCGGCAGCGGCAGAAAATTCCTTTTTGAAGTTTTCAAAAGACCCGAAGTCACGGTCAATCGCTTTGGCGATGTTCATCTGGGCGGAAGGCTCGCCGCCGCCATCGGGCGACATGACCTCCCAAAAGAGGGAATGGTTGTAATAGCCGCCGCCATTGTTGCGCACGGCCATGCCGTGCTGGGAGACGTTGGCGAGGATGTCCTCGATCTTCATCCCTTCAAGGGGGGTGCCGGCGATGGCGTTGTTGAGGTTGGTGGTGTACCCGGCGTGGTGCTTGCCGTGGTGGATTTCCATCGTGCGGGCGTCAATGTGCGGTTCGAGCGCATCGAAGGAATAGGGGAGTGCTGGAAGTTGAAAAGCCATAGTTGTTTTGATGATTTTGGTTAGGCAGCTTGCCAGCCGGTTGTTGGCAAAAAGCAGGCTTGAAAACGACTGGCATACTGCGGTGATGAACTGCCAACTGGTTCACAGAAGTCGCCAAGTTAGGCAGGTGAAGGATATTTTGGAAAACGCTGGGTAGGTTATTTTGTTTTGACCGCTTTCAGTTGCTTTGTTGCACCTGGTTGGTTAGGTCAACAAAGGCTGCTACGCCCAGCACTTCCGGCCTTTGTTTGAAAAAATCACCCTCCAGGACAGATGGGTCCTGAAAAAAGGGCTTCAGGGTGTTGCGCAACATCTTCCGCCGCTGGCCAAATGCCTGTTTCACCACTTTTTTAAACAATGCCTCATTGCAGCCCAATTCCCCACTTTTCCGGGTTAGGCGGATGACGCCCGATTGCACTTTTGGGGGCGGGTTGAAATTGCCGTTGCCCACGGAGAAAAGGTATTTCCCCTCATAAAACGCCTGCGCCAACACGCTGATGATGCCATAATCCTTACCACCGGGAGCGGCGATGATGCGCTCAGCCATTTCTTTCTGAAACATGCCAACCAACTGCGGGATGCTTTGCCGGTGTTCCAGCATTTTAAAGACAATCTGGGAAGAAATGTTGTAGGGGAAGTTGCCGATGATGGAAAATTGGCGGTTGCCCCTGGTTGCCTGCCCGTTGGGGAACACGCTGGCCAGATCAAGTTTCAGGAAATCTTCTGCGATGATCCGGCCGTCCAGTTCGGGATAGTTATCTTTTAAATAAGCCACCATGTCGCTATCGGCTTCAACTACTTTAAGGTCGAAGTTTTTTTGCAACAGGTACTTCGTCAACATGCCCTTGCCCGGCCCTATTTCCAAGACCTGCCGCTGCCCCTCGCCCTCCACCTCAGCTGCGCTGTCCGCTATTTCCAGACCGCCGTCCCCCGCAAAGAGGGCATCCGCAATGCGCCCGGCGATGGCTTCATTGGTCAAAAAGTGCTGTCCGAACGATTTTTTGGCTCGCATGGGTGAAATGACTAATTTTGGCGCTCCTTTGCCGAAAGGCTGCATTTGTGAAACATCAAAAGTTTTCCAAACGTATCCCGGCAGCAACAAAAGTAACAACCGCCTGTGGAAGAAGTAACCGAAATCATAGAACACCTCCCGATAGACAAAAAGAACCGGCCCGTGATTGGCATCACGGTCGGCGATATCAACGGCATCGGCCTGGAAGTCATCCTGAAAGCGCTTTCGCACAAAAGGATGCTGGATATCTGCATTCCCGTCATTTATGGCTCCTCGAAGGTGGTCTCTTACCACAAAAACATTGTGGCACTGGACGAAATCTCCTTTTATGGCCAACGAAATGCGGAGCGCCTGCACTACGACAAGATCAACGTCGTGAACTGCTGGCAGGAAAACGTCAATATTACCCTTGGCAAGCCCACCGACCAGGGCGGCAAGTACGCCCATATCAGCCTCGAAAATGCGGTGCGGGATCTTAAAACGGGCCTCATTGATGCCCTCGTGACCGCCCCCATCCACAAAAAATCCATGCAGTTGGCAGGCTTTACCCACGTGGGCCACACGGAATACCTCACCCAGGAACTCAACGCCACCAATAGCCTGATGCTGCTGGCCAGCGATCGCCTGCGGGTGGCCTTGGTAACGTCGCACATCCCGCTGCATGAAGTTGCTACCTCCATCACCAAAGAGCACATCATCGAAAAGCTCCGCATTTTCGACGATGCGCTCCGCATGGACTTCGGCCTCGAACGGCCCAATATCGCCGTGCTCGGCCTGAACCCCCACGCAGGGGAAGAAGGCATGTTGGGGCACGAGGAAGAGAAGATCATCCGCCCGGCCGTGGTAGAGTGCAAAAAACGGGGCATGATGGTGTTCGGGCCGTATGCGGCCGATGGCTTCTTTGGCTCCGGCCAGTTCAACAAATTCGACGGCATACTGGCCATGTACCACGACCAGGGGCTGATACCTTTCAAGGCGCTCACCTTTGGCAGTGGCGTCAACTTTACGGCAGGGCTTTCGGCCATCCGCACCTCGCCCGACCACGGTACGGCCTTTGATCTGGCTGGTAAAAACGAAGCAGATCCTTCCTCTTTCCTCCATGCTATTTTCATGGCCATTGACCTGCACCGTAACCGGAAGGAATACCAGGAACTGAAGCGCGGTGCCGTGCGCAGGGTGGAGACGGAGATGGAGGCAGTGGAAGGGGATGGCTGATGGGGGGCAAGGAATCGGGGAATTGCTTGAAATTTTGAAATCGGGCTTGGCATTCAATGAGTTGCGTATCAATTTCTCAATTCCCCAATTTCAATGATTTTTTTATTCCTCTTCTTCCCCGCCTGCATTCTCCCGCTCCCGCAGTTTCTTGTCGTCCACATTTTCGTTCAGGAACTCATTGAGCTTTTCAATGTCCAGGTTCGAGGTAATCTCGCCGAACTGGTTGATTTTGATGTCGAAGCCTTTTAGCTCGTCGTGGACTTTGGGCTTGTTTTTTTTGGGCTGATTTTTTGCCATTTAGAGTGCCAGTTTATAGGTTTTCCTTTCGACGCCGATTTCTTCATCAAAAAGATTTGAAATATCTACCACAGCCCCATGTTCGATAAAAACTTCGTAAAAACGCTCAAAATTCTTCCCCCAATAAACCATTGCACAGGCCATTGGAGCGCCTTTTCCCACGTCTTTGCCATTTTCCAAAAACCTTAACCTTGTGTCATAGAGAAAACATACCGCCCTTGCCTTTCCAAAAACACATTTTTTCCAATGCTTTGTATTTGTGGCTACAGGGATTAAGGCCAATACTTCCGCTCCGTGCCGTTCATGGGCTATGACACACTTTGAAAGCCAGTTTTTGATGGTCGTGCCGTTTTCCCGGTCTGCCCCATAAGGCGGGTTGACATAAATCGTTGGGTATTTCCATTCTTCTTTCAAGCCATCTTTTTCGGGCAAAAGGCATTCGACTTTGGCTTTGACGATGGAATATTTATTTGAACATGGATCAAAATGGATGACTCCTCCGAATACGTCCTTGACAGCCCGGACATATTTTGCCGGAGTGCCCCAATTTTGGCTTTGTGAATTTACGGTTCGCCCTGCGCTCATTTTAGTATGTTTTTCCAGTCCTTGGATTTTAGCTCTTTAAGCTCCTCTTTCAAAGTGGATATTGATTTATTATCCGGTGAAATTACATTGAACCAACTTTCAATGACAGGCAAGTTGTTTTGAAAATACTCATCTAAGACAACATTGGCCTCCCAGTTCATCTGCACCTTTGTAAATTGGTTCTTGCCCTTTCCTTTCGGGTAACTTGCCAAAAATGCCCGTTTGACGGGTTCAAATCTGGGTTCAGGGTGCAAAATAAGGTTTTCAATAAATTGGGACAGGCCCCGATCTGTCAAAAACAACAGCCAATCATATGATTGTGCCAGCACTTTTAGCTCTTTGTTTTGATTTTCGGAAGTGAACCAATTGCCATGATTGCTTACTACCCCAACCGTCAATATGAACTTTCTCAAAAGTTCAGGATCGCTCGATGAAATTACTTCTTCCAGCAGTTCATCATAAGGTTTTGAGTACGGGATGTTGTTGCTATTGAAAATGATGCCTTGCAGTTCGCCAGATTCAGTCCTAATTTTTTGCAGGGACGAAACAGCATTGGCAACATAAGCGCCTTGTTTTGCCTTTTCGATAGTTTGGGGGCCTTTTTTTATGCCTTCCTCAACGCCGACCCGCTTGCATTCAAATATGGCATAAGGCTTTTGATGTTGTAGGTACAATTTCACTTCGGCCTTATCCCCAGAAAATTGATTTAAGCTTGCCAATAAATAATTTTCCCCAACTGAACCGACGGTACAAGCATTTCTCAAAATCAAATCCCTGGTCAGCAATACATTGGATTTTCTATCCATTCCTTCCACCCGAAGATGGGATGCTGCCAATGAACTTAAAATGGAATTCGCAGTGATCGATTTACCCTTTTTTTCAATGGTGACCGAATCTTGGTTCAAAACTGGGTGAAGGGAGTATTCTACGTTATGGGTGATTTCAGGATTCCCATACTCTTGTAAACCTCTTTCAATTGAAATCGAATCGCTCAACCCCCAATTTTTTAGCAAATAAAATGTAATAACCTCCACTATTGTCCCTAATGCCCTCCCCGCAGCTTTTTTGGAATCTTGGGCATAATGGAACACATCCTCCACCAGTACCCTTTGAAGTTTATCAACAGATTCATAGCGTGATTCAAATGTGTTCATGCTGATTAACCATTTTCTTTGTCAAAATAATCAAACGCTTTCCCCAGCCGATCCGACACCCGCTCCTTTCCCAGCACAGCCATCATCTCGTACACAGCCGGCCCCTGCACCGTACCGGTCAGGGCAAGGCGTAAGACAGGCATCACCTGGCCCATTTTCAGGTGGTGTTCTTCCATGAAATTTTTCACGACAGCCTCAATGCCGGTTGCATCAAAAGGGGCCAGTTTGTTCAATTGGGCGGCCAGTGCTTCAAAAGTGCCACGGCTTTCGGGATTCCAGTGCCTGGCAATTTTTTCATTGTCAAAAAACTTGATGTCAGTGAAAAAAAAGTAAGCCTGCCCCACAAAGTCGGTCAGTACTGCTAACCGGTCTTTCATCAGATTGCACACTTCGGTGAGATAGCTATCGGTAGCCTCATAGCCGTGGGCGGCCAAATAGGGCTTTAAAGTTTCGGCCAGCGCCTCGCCGTTGGCTGCATGCAGGTACTGCTGGTTGTACCATTTCGCCTTGTCGTAGTCGAAACGGGCGCCGCCTTTGCTGATTTTTTCGATGGAAAACGCTTCGCACAGTTCATCCAGGGAAAAAATTTCCTGCTCCGTGCCGGGGTTCCAGCCGAGGAAGGCCAGGAAGTTCAGCACCGCCTCCGGCAAGAAGCCAAACTCCCGGAAACCGTCGAAGCTGTCTTCCGGCGTCTCCCCCTTCCAACCGAGGGGGAACACCGGAATGCCAAATTTGGCACCGTCCCGCTTGCTGAGCTTGCCCTTGCCATCGGGTTTCAGGATGAGCGGCAGGTGCGAAAACTGCGGCATCGTGGCCTCCCAACCAAAGGCTTTGTACAGCAAGACGTGGTGGCCCGTGCTGGGCAGCCATTCCTCGCCCCGGATGACGTGGGTGATGTCCATCAGGTGGTCGTCCACGATGTTGGCGAGGTGGTAAGTGGGCATTCCGTCGCCCTTCAACAACACCTTGTCGTCCAGTTCATTGGTCTGGAAGGTAACCTCGCCCCGGACAAGGTCTTGAAAAGTAACCGCCTCGTTTTCCGGCACCTTCAGCCGGATGACGTAAGGGGCGCCGCTGTCCAGCATTTGCTGCACTTCTTGTTTGGAAAGCGTCAGGCTGTTCTTCATTTCCAGGCGGGTGGCGCCGTCGTATTTAAAGTTATGGTTGCCCTTTTCGGCCTCGGCTTTTCTTTTTTCCTCCAGTTCTTCCGGCGTGTCGAAGGCATAATAAGCGCCATTATTTTTGACCAGGTCATTGGCATATTTAGCATACATATCCTTGCGTTCCGACTGGCGGTAGGGGCCATAGCTGCCGCCAAAGCCCGGCCCTTCTTCTGGCAGAAGGCCACACCATTTCAAGGATTCAACGATGTATTCCTCCGCCCCCGGCACATATCTACCCTGGTCGGTGTCTTCGATGCGGAGGATGAACGTACCGCCGTGTTTTTTTGCAAACAAATAATTGTACAGCGCCGTGCGTATGCCGCCGATGTGCAGCGGCCCGGTGGGGCTGGGGGCAAAACGCACCCTGATGTTTTGATTGGGCATGGCCAAGTTTATTGTTTTTGTGTGTTAATGTTTTTGTGTGTTTATGTGTTTGCAGTACCCCGAAAACACATAAACACGCAAACACACAAACACCATCTTCCCCAGATTGACAAAAGAACCTGATTTTTTAGCTTTTTTTAAAAAAATAAAACCCATCGGCAGCAAAAAGGATACACAAGCCGTTGAGCTACAAATGATTTGCCCACCTTAAGGCATGCGATAAGGGAGTGCAAAAGTAAAAGTTCTCCCCGCCTTTTTTTACTCATTCGAAAGGACAGGAAGTGCTGGAAAAACGATACCCCCGAAACAAACCATTTTTTGCCCAAAACGTATCAACCGATTTTATCGAAGCGGAAAAGAATGTCCCATGTTATTTTTCCTTCGATCCCACATATCCAAAACACGAACCACTATGTATTTAGTGAAAACACCACAGTTTATCCAGTCCCTTTTCCCGAATTTCACTTGGCGGATCCCAACCCAGGAAAAGACGCTTTACCTAACGTTCGACGACGGCCCGATTCCCGAAGTGACGCCATGGGTACTCCAACAGTTGGAAGAATACGACGCAAAAGCCACCTTCTTTTGTGTGGGCGACAACATCAGGAAACACCCTGGCGTATTTGAACAGGTGCTGGATGCAGGCCACTCCGTCGGCAACCACACCTTCAACCACCTCAATGGCTGGCGCACCGAGAACATCCCCTACTTCCACAATGTCCGCCGCTGCGCCCGTTTGATTGATTCCGAGCTTTTCAGGCCACCGTATGGCAGGCTGCGGCCCAAACAGTCGGAGTTCCTGCAGCGCCACTACCGCATCGTGATGTGGGATGTGCTGAGCGGCGACTTCGACCCGGAAATCAGTACGGGACAATGCCTGGCCAATGTGGTGGACAATGCCCGCCCCGGCTCCATTATCGTTTTCCACGACAGCCAAAAGGCCTGGGGAAAACTGCAAAACGTACTGCCTCAGGTACTCCAACATTTTGCCGAAAATGGCTACCGTTTCCAGGCGCTGGAAGAAAGGAAAGCAGAAAAAGTAGCATTGGCGGCGGTAGCTTGATGCCTTTGCCTGAAATGTTTTTTAAGGAAAAGAAAAGAGGTTGTATTAAAACACCCATCCCTTCAAGGGTTTATTTGGCGGCTGTCGCCGCTAATAGATGTATGATACAGCCTCATTCTTTCGCTCATCCTTGCTTTAGGGTGAAGCAGGTTTGACAATCCGGTTTCCACTTCGAGAGGCCGGGTTATCAAACCCGGTGGGTTCTCAAAATCAGGACGGGATTTGGCAAATTTTATGATCAAAGGGCTGTGCCAACACCGCCACTAAAGGATCATCACATCAATAAAATCCAACTGGTCGGGATAGTCGGTTGTAAAGTGCAGGCCCCTGCTTTCCCGGCGCATCGAGGCGGAGCGGGTGATAAGGTAGGCGATGGTGATAAGGTTGCGCAACTCGCACAACTGCGGCGACATGGTCGTTTTGTTGTAAAGCTCTTCCGTCTCTTTGTAGAGGAGGTAAAGGCGGTCGTTCGCACGTTTCAGGCGGACATTGGAGCGCACGATGCCTACGTAGTAGCTCATGTTGTCCTTTAGCTCTTTCATGCTCTGCGTGATGAGCACCAATTCTTCAGGCTCGGTCGTGCCCCTGGCATCCCAATCGGGGATACCCTTTTTGATACTGCCGACTCCATCCACTTTTTCCAGCACATCCAGGTAAATGCGGTGGGCGAAGACCATTGCCTCCAGCAGGGAGTTGGAAGCCAGGCGGTTTGCCCCGTGCAGGCCCGTACTGGTACATTCCCCTGCGGCATAGAGCCTATCAATAGAAGTGCGCCCCATTTCATCCGTGCGGATACCGCCACAGAGGTAGTGGCAGGCGGGCGTCACGGGTATCATGTCCTTCATAGGATCAATGCCGATGCTCAGGCATTTTTCGTAAATGGTAGGAAAGTGCGCCAAAAAGCCTTCCTTGTCGAGGTGGCGGCAGTCGAGGCACATGAACTCAGCACCCCGGATTTTCATTTCCCTGTCAATGGCCCTGGCCACGATGTCGCGGGGAGCGAGGCTTTCCCGCTGGTCGTATTTTTTCATGAACTCCTCCCCGTCTGGCGTTTTTAAAATGGCACCAAAACCCCGCACGGCCTCGGAGACGAGAAAAGAGGGGTTGTCGCCAGCCGGGTTGTAGAGGGCTGTTGGGTGGAACTGCACGAACTCCATGTTCTCGATGCGCCCCTTGGCCCGATAGACCATCGCCATGCCATCGCCCGTGGCAATGACGGGGTTGGTCGTATTGCGATAGACCTGGCCTCCGCCGCCGGTGGCCAGCACGGTGAACTTGGCCAACAAGGTGTCAATTTCCCCCGTTTTTTTATTCAAAGCATAGGCTCCGTAGCATTCTATCCCGGGAGTCACCCTCGTGACGGTATGACCCAAGTGGTGCTGCGTGATAATGTCTATGGCGAAATAGTGTTCGAGGACTTCGAGGTTGGGCGTATCGTCCACTTGTGCCAGCAAGGTGCGCTGTATTTCCCAGCCCGTGAGGTCTTTGTAGTGCAGGATGCGGTTTTCGCTGTGGCCGCCTTCCCGCCCCAGGTCGTATGCTTCGCTTTTGTTTTTGTCAAAACGGGCGCCCCAGTCAATGATTTCCTGCACCCGTTGCGGGCCTTCCGTCACCACGATCTTCACAATGTCCACATCGCAGAGGCCGTCGCCGGCGATGAGCGTGTCCCGGATGTGCTTTTCGTAGCTGTCCGTTTCAAAATTCCACACAGCAGCGACGCCGCCCTGGGCGTATCGGGTGTTGCTTTCATTATCATTGGTTTTGGTCAAGACGGTCACTTTAAGATCAGGCCGCTCTTTGGCGATTTTCAGGGCGAAGGTCAGGCCCGCTATGCCGGCGCCGAGCACGAGGATGTCGCTTTGTATCATCTTTTTTAGAAGTGGGAGGTGAGGAGTGAGAGGGTGAGGCAGTGCTATTTTGTGAATGAACCTGTTACTGCCTGGTTGGTCTCTCCCAATGAATCACACCCCAATGAGAAAATAGGTGGCTGGCAAATGTAAAAACTAATTCAGGTCTCCAGTTTTATGGGGAAATTTTACTTTCACCCTGGAAGAAGGAAAGTAGAAATTTTGAAACTAGGAAATAGTTTTGGGCAATGTCACTGAATTTTCCCAATTTCTAATTTTCCCAATTTAGTAACGATGAAAAAATAACTTCACCATTTTGATTTTGAAAACCCCAGCAACGTAGGGGTTTTTTAAAAATAATCCCGATTTCACATCGGGATTATTTTTCCTTCGATCCTTATAGACCTCAGAATGGAACGATTAACAAAATGGCGCATGATACTCGCCAGGCAGGCCGACCCTGCCGGGGAGGTTGGCCTCGAAGGCGACCAATCGGGCATGGATGGCGTATTGGAAGCCTTGTACAATTCCGAAAGAAAGGGCGGTCTCGGTGCATCTTCCCCCAATGTGAACCGCTGGCTGGGCGACATCCGGCGGTATTTCCCAACGCCCATCGTACAGGTGATGCAAAAGGATGCATTGGAAAGGCTGAACCTGCACCAGATGCTGCTCGAACCTGAGCTTTTGCAGTCGGTCGAGCCGGATGTAAGTTTAGTCGCCACGCTCATTTCACTCAATAAAGTGATGCCCAACAAGACCAAAGAAACTGCCCGGATGGTGGTGAAAAAAGTTGTAGAGGAGTTGGAAAAAAAGCTACGCAACCCCATGCGCCAGGCCGTGGATGGAGCTATTAACAAGTCCGTCCGCAACCGTCGGCCAAAGCTGAAAGAAATAGACTGGCACCGCACCATCCGGGCCAATTTGAAACACTTTCAACCTGAGTTCAACACCATTATCGCTGAGCAACTCATCGGGCATGGGCGGAAAAGCCATTCTTTGAAACATATCATTTTACTGGTGGATCAGAGCGGCTCTATGGCAGGTTCGGTGGTGTATGCTGGGGTGTTTGGCGCTATCCTGGCCTCTTTACGTTCTGTGAAAACCCACTTTGTCGCGTTTGATACCGCAGTGGCTGATTTGACCGACCATTTGAGCGATCCGGTTGACCTCTTGTTTGGCGTACAATTGGGCGGTGGCACGGACATCAACAAAGCGATGGGCTATGCCCAAACGCTTATTCAAGCGCCTGGTGATACTATTTTGGTCTTGATTTCTGACTTGTTTGAAGGTGGGGACGAGTCGGAAATGATTAGAAAAGCGGCTTCAGTCAAAGCAGCTGGCGTACAAATTATCGTCCTGCTCGCTTTGGACGATCAGGGCGCACCAGCTTATGACAGGGGGCTTGCTGCAAAACTAGCAGCGATGGACATTCCCGCATTTGCTTGTACGCCAGACAAGTTCCCTTTGCTGATGGAGTTGGCCATCAAAAAGGAAAGATTGCAGAATTGGTCCGTGAAGTAATCCTTACCAAACAATCTGGAGGGAATCCCGCAAAAACGCCGAAGCGTTGTCGTGCTTTTTCCAATAGGCGGATTTGATGGACTTTCTCAGGCTGCCTTTCGAAAGGATTTGCCCGTCCTGCTGCTCTGTCCAGGTGAGTATTTTATGGGGGAAATTGGGTTCAAAACCTATGGTAAGGGAGCGGTCCATGTGCAGGTATTCCAACACGAGAAAAGACATGGACTCCTGCTTTTTGATTTGAAGCCTGGCAGCTTTGGGCTTCAGCGGCTGGTGCAACAGCCTGGCATAAAGTGTGGAAGGGATGACATTTGTGTTTTCGCTCACCAGCCCCTCTGGGTCCAACCGTATTTTATTCCAAATTTCATCTTCCAGCAGCGCTGCGTTTAACTGGAAATCCTTGTCCCCCTCACTTTCAAAGTAAGACCTTTCCTCCACTTTGTAGTCGTTCCCTTGCAGGTTGAACTGGGTAAAAGTATGGCCGCACCAGTCTTGCGAGGTGGTGGTCGTTTTCAATGAATGGGGGAACTGTTTAAAATCTACCGGCGTGAAAACAGACTGCATCATGGAGTAATCATAAATGCCCGTGACAAAGCGGCGGATGGAGTTCAGTTTTAAAATGGGCACCCTATCCTTTCCGGCCTCTTCGGGATCGTCCAGTTTAACCTGTTTTGATTTTGAAAAATCCTCCGTTACAAATACCATCACGGCCTCGCCTTGCCTGTTCTCCCCGTACCGGGATTGTTCCATGTCATAGCTGTTGAGTTCCGCCTCGCCAGCATACCAGTAATCTGCGAACGGGCTGCCTTCTTTTTGGGAAACAAGCACAAGTTGGCCATTTTGATGGTTGCCAGGATGGCAGCTAAAAAGGGGAAGGAATCCGAAAAAAAGTAAAAATGCGGGAAGGGATAAGTAAAAATGGTTCATAATCAGGTGCTTGTTTTGGTACAATACGTCCAAACAGGTTCAAACGTTGCGGGAGACGGTAAAAACAACAAAGCAGCCCCCCTGCATTGTTTAAAGAATTCCTACTTTTGCCCTGTTATTTTTGCCGGCAGCGACGAAATTCCCCACAATGTCTTTATTACAACATTTGTTTTCAGGACGGGTGGCAAGCCCAAAAGGTGAGGCCATCCTAACCACTGGCAATGAGCTACACTGAAACATACTTAAATCCTGTGGTTGGAGAACTCCTGCCAACCCCTGGCATCCCATCTTCATCAAACACTATGGTCGAAGTAAAAATTTTCTCCGGAACCAGCTCACATTATCTAGCAGAAAAGATCGCAGACTACTACGGCCAACCCCTGGGCGACGTGGAACTGAACCGCTTCAGCGACGGTGAAATGCAGCCGGTCATCAATGAATCGGTGCGGGGGGCCTATGTTTTTTTTGTCCAATCCACCTTCGCGCCTGCCGAGAACTTGATGGAGCTATTGCTGATGGTGGATGCGGCAAAGCGGGCTTCTGCCGGGTATATTTCCGCTGTGATCCCCTACTTTGGCTATGCCCGACAGGACAGAAAGGACAAGCCCCGGGTGCCCATTTCGGCGAAATTGGTGGCTGAACTCATGCAGGCAGCGGGCGTCAACCGGGTGATGACGATGGACTTCCACGCCGACCAGATACAGGGCTTTTTCGATGTGCCTGTGGATCACCTGAAAAGCGAGGCAATTTATATGCCCTACTTACAAAGCACGGATCTGGAAAACGTCATTTTCGCCTCCCCCGATGTTGGAGGTGTTAAAAGAGCAAGGACATACGCCAAATATTTTAGCAAAAACCTCGTCATCTGCGACAAGTACCGGAAAAAAGCCAACGAGATAGCCGAAATGACCGTGATTGGTGATGTGGACGGCGCCGATGTGATTTTGGTGGACGACCTCGTGGATACGGCGGGCACCCTGTGCAGGGCAGCAGATATATTGATCAAGAAAGGCGCAAAAAGTGTCAAGGCCATTTGTACCCATCCAGTACTTTCCGGGAAGGCATTTGAAAACATAGAAAACTCCTCGCTGCAGGAACTCCTCGTGTGCGACACGATTCCTCTGCCGGCAACCAAGCGCTCCAAAAAGATAAGGGTACTTTCTACGGCGAAGCTCTTCGCCAGGGCCATCCGTAATACGCACGAGCACCGGTCGATTTCAGCACTGTTCATAGAAGGGTAATACCCGGGTGTTTACCCCTTGGTAGCAGGCACTAAATGAGGCTTTTCTGAAAAACCGCCAGCTTTATTTAGTCTTCCTCTTTCTTCAGGAAAGAGTTAATCGCTTTGACAGCATGGGCGATTTTGTCGTAATCAACCTTGTAATGGATAAATTTACCCTCCCTTTCGGTTTCTACCAATCCTGCGGAACGCAGTATGCGGAGATGTTGGGATGTGATGGATTGCTCCAGCTTGAGGGTGTTGTAAATTTTGTTGACGTTGATGACGTCATTGTTGTCAATGAATTCCAGTATTTTCATCCTGAGCGGGTGGGCCAATGCCCTCAACACTTCGGATGATACCTGTAGCTTATCATCATTGATGTTTACCTTAGCCTTTCTCATAGAAGTCTTTTTGCGGTCGTGAAAAAATGTGCGGTGGCAAATATGAGCCAATTTATTATTTTTTCAAAACCATTATGAAAAAATGCTGTAAAGCAGAAGCGGTTTACAGCATTTTTTGAAAGCCTTTTACTGATAAAATGCGCCTATGCGCCGGAATAAATTTTGTTAACCGTTGAAAATCAAAGAGTTTAGTTGAGTTTTCTTCATTCAGGATTGTTAGGAAGTGCAAAAAGGTGGGGGAGATTGATTGCACATCAGACCATCAAATGTAGATTCCCTTCCAAGACAAAATGATTATGCGGCCAATTCTTCGACCAGCCTGGAAATTTGCGCCAGGCGATCCTTGTCTAATGAGTAGAAGATGAATTTGCCCTGGCGCTCGGTGATTACCACGCCTGCTCTACGCAGGATGGCCAGGTGTTGGGAGGCAACGGATTGTTCGAGGCGCAGCTTGATGTAGATATCGGTGACCGTCATCTTTTCATTTTCCTCCAGCAAGTCAATCATGCGTTGGCGGAGTTTGTGGTTGATGGCCCTTAGTACGAGTACTGCTTTTCTCAGCTCTGCGTAATCAAGCTGAATCTCCTGTTTCCCCTTCTTAAGAACAATAGTTTCGCTCTTTTGCTTTCTCATATTTATGTTTAGATTTTAATGGTTAAAAAATTGCGCAATTAGCGTTCAGGTTTTCTCAAATTAGTATTTTTACAATACTTGAACATTCCAAGAACTATACCAATCGAAGTGATTAGAAAGAACCGTAATGCTTAAGCCTCATAGTTTCAGGGCGAAAATAAAAAGTCATTTTAAAAATAAGAAAGAATAAAAGGAATACAAAAGATAATTTTTGTTAATATATAAAAACTGACACTGCGCATCTCCCTATCCCTCCCTTGTTTTCAAATGCTTCGGCGTAGTAATATTAGGAGGTTTGAGGTATTCCGGCCTGAACAAGGTGAGGTTTTCAAACTTTTTCTTCAAATACTTTTCAGATGAAATGGCGTGTAAATGTAATGCTGAGCACCTGGTTTCACTGAAAAAAGCGCGGGGGTCGGCCAGTATTTGTCTTGTTTTGTTGCTTCCGGGGCCAGAGAAAATAATTTTTTTATTATTTGAAAAATGCTCATCAAAGGAGCCCTCGTCGATGATCTTTGCAGCGGGTTGCTCCACTAATCCGCCCTTGCCGTCATACAAGGCGTAATACACTTCCATCCTTCTCGCATCAATCATCGGGCAATAAAGTGCCTCATCGTCCCTTTCCTTTTCATAGGTGGCGATTGCCAGTGCATCCAGGGTGCGTACCCCAATCAGCGGGACGCCAAGCGAATAGCAAAGCCCTTTGGCGACCGATGCGCCGACCCTCAACGATGTGTAGGATCCTGGCCCGGTACTGAGCGCCACCGCATTAAGTTGGGCCAGGCTTATTCTTGCCTCCTCGAGGCACTGTTCGATTAACAGGGTCATCACTTTGGAGTGCTCGTTGGGCTTGGCTGATTCCTGCGAGGCTACGGTGGCAGTACCAAGGCTGATGCTTATTGAGCATACTTCAGTAGCACTTTCGATATTCAGTAGGTAGGGTCTTTGGATCAAGGCTGGCTAATTTTATTCTGCACTATGTTGGCTTTTTTCAAAGGCTATAAACCGCAACTGATAGCAATTTGACAAGAGTGCTTCACAAAAATACGGGTCGTGATGGAGGCGC
Source organism: Lewinellaceae bacterium (assembly GCA_020636005.1). Lineage (GTDB taxonomy): Bacteria > Bacteroidota > Bacteroidia > Chitinophagales > Saprospiraceae > UBA6168. Next base: position 1,125,622 of record JACJYR010000002.1, on the reverse strand, counting down.
CGGCTAAAGCCGACGCTACTTTGGCAAACCCATAAACTTGTTAAGTAACGATGAAAAAATAACTTCCATAATTTTGATTTTGAAACCCCAGTACTGGAAGGGTTTTTTAAAAATAATCCCGATTTCACATCGGGATTGTTTTTCCTTCGATCCTATGCGCTCATTTGACAAAACCATCCGTGCCAGAGTAAAGCTGTATTAATTTGGTCGGAATTTCTACTTTTGCGCTTCATTTAAGAAAAAAAAATCATCTTATGTGCGATCGCCTGCTTCGACAATTCCTATAGCTTCCCCAACCGTGCGGGGTATTCTTTCCCGCTGCTCCCCTCCGTCAAAATCTTTAATTTGCCCACAATGGCTCATTTTACGATGCGCCAAAACTAAACACTCATGTTAGATAAACTGGAAGCCATCTATAATAACTTTCTGCACCTGGAGGAACAAATGTCCGACCCTGCGGTGCTGAACGACCAGGCCAGGTACGCCCAGGTGAGCAAGGATTATTTCAAGCTCAAAGAAATAGTGGAGGTTTTTCACCAATATAAAAAGGTGCTGGCAGACCTGGACAGTGCCAGGGAACTTGCCCGGGAGAAAGACGAGGAGATCAGGGAAATGGCCAGAATGGAGGCGCAGACGCTTGCTGGCGATAAGGAGGCATTGGAAGAAAGATTGAAAATACTCCTCATCCCAAAAGAACCGGAAGACACCAAAGACGTCATCTTTGAAATCAGGGCCGGCACAGGTGGTGACGAAGCCAGCCTCTTTGCGGGCGACCTGTTCAGGATGTACTCAAAATATTTTGAGGCACAAGGCTGGAAAACAGAATTGTTGTACGAAAATGAAGGGACAGCAGGTGGGTATAAAGAAGTTTCCATAGAAGTAAGAGGTACCGATGTCTATGGAAAAATCAAGTTTGAATCGGGCGTACACCGCGTACAGCGGGTGCCGACTACCGAGTCGAAGGGCCGTGTGCACACCTCCGCAGCCACGGTGGCTGTGATGCCCAAAATGGAAATGGAAGATGTCAACATCAACCGCTCCGACCTTAAAATTGACACCTTTCGCTCTAGTGGTGCGGGCGGCCAGCACGTCAACAAAACCGAATCGGGGGTGCGCCTGACGCACATCCCCACCGGTGTGGTGGTGGAATGTACCGAAGGCCGCTCCCAGCACTCCAACAAGGAAATCGCAGAGCAACGCCTCTACCAGAAAATCTACGATATGCAGCGGAACAAAATGAACTCGGAGATGGCGGCCCAGCGAAAATCCCTCGTCGGTTCCGGCGACCGTTCCGAGAAAATCCGCACCTATAATTTCCCCCAAAACAGGGTGACGGATCACCGCATTGACCTCACGTTGTACAACCTCGACCAGGTGATGGAAGGGGAGCTGGAGAAGATTACGGAAGCGCTTCAAATCGCCGAGAATGCGGAGAGGATGAAGGCGGCGGAAAACGTATAACAAAAAAAGGCCGGCAATTTCCTGCCGGCCTTTTTTTGTTACCTGGTATTGCGTTATCAAGGATCTATCACATACGCCTCATTAACCTGCAAGACTTCTTTTGTAGCTCCAGCCAAGTTGACAAAGGCAACGATTTTACAGTTTTCTGCAACCCATTTGTCGGACAGGTCCATGTTAAAAGATTTTGATACTGTCGTCCCGGCAGTCAAAGTGACCGTCACGGGGCTCCCGTCATAATTCGTCATCATCCCACGGAGCATGTGCTTGTGGGTGTAGTTTTCTTCCAATCCGTTTGGGGTTTCCTGGGCATCCACGATGCCGCTTTCCGTAATCATCACGCTCAGACGGACGTCGGGGTCGGTAATGTTTTCCTGCACCAGGAGGGTTATGGTTGCCTTCAAGTTGCGGGTACTGGAGTCGTACTCTTTTTCAATGGCAATTTTTACTTTGGGCGGAATAGCCAGTTCCTGTGCGATATAGCCTGCCCATTTAGGGGAGCCGACCTGAAGCCCGGTTTCCCCGGGGAACTTCTTCCTGTCCACCACGGCTGAAGGAAACCCCTCCGGCGGCCCCACAAAATTGTAAATGGCGGTCCCTTCCGGCGTCCGGAAGTCCTCATCGTTTTGGGGCAGGGGCACTGAGAAATTCTGCGATTCGTGGATAGACACCGCCACCAACCGGGGGCCGTGGGCATTGAGCAGGTCTTCAATGGCGGCACTGCCGGCTGGGCAGTTGACGCAGCGCACGCCGGTGAATTCTTCAATTAATACCTGCCGCTGTTGGTCTTCTACATCGGGTGGTTCCATGATGCCCATCGAACCGGTGACGACAGGAGGTATTTCATCACAAGCAGAAAAAATAGAAACTACGAGCAGGATCGGCAAAATGAACTTTTTCATTGGAATGAAATTTTGAATAATAAACTGAAAATCAAAAAGTTAGTATGGTTTTCAATTGCTTAAAAAGTCGAGTTGATGCCTACCTTTACTCCACTGAAGGCAGGCTCCAGGCGGCATATTCCGCCTGAGCATACAATTCCCTCCACCTGCTTGACGTAGCTGAGCGAAAAACGGTTGGCATGGTGGGTAAAGAAAACGTCCACCCGGGGATAGTGTATTTTTTCCTTCTTGCCTGTTCCGGCATCCACTGGCGAAATCTTGCCCGGGCTGATGTTGTACATGTCTGACAGGGTGATGGTCCAATGTGGCGCCACACTGAATTCAAGCAGGCCGAACAGCCAGTTGCCATAGTCGGCCCTGATGCCGTCGTCCTTGGCCACGTTCATGTATTGGGCCTCAAAACGCAGCGAGGTTTTTCGGTTGAGCTTGTACAGGTAGTCGAGGTAAGGGGTAAAGGTCTTGATCTTTGGTGCATCGGGTTTGCCAAAATAAACCTCCTGGTTGTATTCCTGCAGTTGCACGCCCGCTGTCAGGGTCCATTTCCGCTTGAATTTGTAGTAAAACTCGGTAAAGACCTCCCGGTACAACTGCACGTTGTCCAGGTTGGTGATGTTGGAAACATTGACGTTGGCACTGAAGCTCTTGCTGAAACGGTAGCGAAGGTCGGCCTGGAAGCCCAGTTCGCCGATGAACTGGGTGACAGCGGCATAGCGGGCGGGCAGGCGGTACGTGTTCACCTTGGCCATCGGGGGAATGTAGTGCAACAGACCCCGGATGCCCGCCTCCAACGGGCTTGCTCTGAAGTCGAAATTTTCTGTTCGCTTGCCTTCCAGGGTGAGGGCAAAGCCGCTTTTAGAAAAGCTCAGGCTTGAATAGATGACGCTCCCCGTGCCCTGTATGTACCTTCCGACAACAGTGTCGCCAAGGGTGGTGATGCGTTCTTTGAAGGGATCGAACATAGAATCCTTCGTTTTAAAAGCCCCTTCCACGTACCAGTTGAAGGCCCCTGCCGTCAGGGTGTTGTAAAACGTCATGGCGTAGGCGTTGTATTTCGGTTCGTACACGTCCTCTTTGCTGTACGTGTTCAGGGTGGCCACCAGGCTGTTCATAGTGGCGTCGTCGAGGCCCCTCGCCACGATGCCGAAGCCGGGGGCCAGGGAAAGGGTTGAGGTTGAATCTCCGGCGATGAAGCCATCAATGGAAATCCCCCGCAACACGCTCTCGTAGTTGGTGAACTGGCGTTTCTGCACGCCGGTGAAAGCCTTCACTTTCCAGTTGGGCAGCAGGTCGTAGGTCAGGCGGATGCCGTAGAGGGCCTGGTCAATGGCCAGTGCCCGTTCCTCGTAGGCCCGGAAGATGATGCCGCTGCCGATGACGTCATAGAGGTAGCCGCCCGAGATGCCCAGTTTGTGGATTTTTTTGTTGATGTACCAACGGCCGATGCCCCTGCCGGAAAAGGTTCCGGTCGGGTTGAGCAGGTTGGAGTTGTTGAACATATCGAAGCGGACGCCGATGTCGAAGCCGTAGATGTTGTAGTTGAGGTTGAGCCAGGCATCGGCACCGAAGAGCTGCCGGTCGTACTGGGGGATGTTGGCGGCGCCGATGGCGGAATCCCGCATGAAAAAGTTGCCGTTGATGGTCAAATCGCCCGACAAACGGCCTTTGCTGAAAAAACCGCCTTCTTCATTTTCATCTTGTGCAGTGACCATTTGGCCAAGCCCCGTCAGAAAAAACAGCAAAATAAAATATTTGAAATTCATGCTGGTAAGTTCGTTTTGTTAAAAAAGGAACGATAAACTGTGAACGACATGCTCTTATTTTTTATCCGTCCGTCAATCAACGTTCATAAAATCTCGTTAATGGCAGGTTAATTTGATTGAACAATGCTGAACAGCCAGGATTTCGGGATATTTTTGCACGGCTCAAAGGTAGCCAATCACTTTTCACCAATGAATTTTTAACCAAATAAAAAATGGAAATATGAAGCAACTGACATTTTTACTTTTTACATTTTTCTCTTTCTCGTGTCTCCTCTCTGCCCAAAAGACCCTGCCCAATGTGAACGTGAAAACCCTCGACGGCAAAACCGTCAACCTGAAGGAATACGCCGCCCAAACTGGCAAAACCATCATCATCGACTTCTGGGCCACCTGGTGTTCGCCCTGCAAAAAGGAATTGGACGAGATAGCCGAACTCTACCCCGATTGGCAAAAGGACTACAACGTTGAATTGCTGGCCATCACTATCGACAACCAGCGTGCCCTCCCCAAGGTGCCCGGCATCGTGGAAACAAAAGGTTGGGAGTACACCATCTTCGCAGGCAACGAGGAGGAAATGCGCAGCGCCTTCAATTTCCAGACCATCCCCCAAACGCTGGTGGCCGACAAGAACGGCAACATCGTTTTTGAGCACAACGGCTATGTGCCGGGCGACGAGGTGGAACTGGAGAAGGTGGTGGCGAAGGCTGCGGGGAAATGAGGCTTTTTTGTTTTTTTTTGAAATGAAAATGCCCCTGGAGGTTATGTCCTGCGGGGGCATTTTTGTTGTTTCATCAGGTATTATTTTCCTTGACTTTCAATCCCTCCTTTCGACTATCAACTTTCCATTTTTCACAATCCGCCCATTTTTTTCTGCTTTATAAAAATAAATCCCTTGTGCTAGCCCTGACAAGTTGATCTTTGATTCTCCATTGATGGCAGGAAGCCGCCGCACAACCCTTCCTGTGCCGTCATACAAGCTGAAATCTACATTTTGCCCATTGACCACAAAAAAACTGCTTGCTGGGTTGGGATAAACGGTCAGCTCAGGCAATGGAAACGCTGGAGCTGTAGCACTCACTGGCACGATCGTATCGCAGGGGCTGCCCTCCCACTTGCCCAAGCGGAAATTTGGGAGATAGGGAAGGGTGGCGTTGTACACGGGCAGTTGAAACCCGTTCTGGTCTATGTCGCAGGCTTCCCCTTTTTCGTTGGGATTGTTGATGACGTGCAACACATTAACGCCGTTGACTGCATTCATGTAGATTTTGCCATCTGGAGCTAGGGAAGCCAAGTAGAAGTGGGTGTTAAAAGGAGAAAAAAAAGTGTCCCATGTAGCAACAGTGTCCATACTCGCAAAGATGTCAGGTGCCTCCAGGTCAAATTGAAATACATGTTTGTAATGCGGCACATGGAGCAGTTTTGAGTTTGGGGAAAACGCTACCCCCCCCGAAAAGGCACTGTCCGCATAAGCAAAGTGGATCAAATTGCTCAATTGACCTGTACAGCGGTCAAAATCGTAAACATAAACAGTGTCATAAACTCCAATCCCACCTGCAAGCTCATTTCTGGCATACCTTGTGCCATCCGGTGAAAATAGCGACTGGCCTAGCCCTTCCTTTACTGGTATATCAATACCCTGGGCCTGAAGTTCCTGAAAGCCATCAGGGGTCAGTATAGTTTTATAATAAATGTTGGAATTGTATTTTGGCACTATCACCCACCAGTCCCTGCCGTTCCCGTGCCTGACCACAGAAATATCGCCAACCGCCAAGGTATCGGACACCAGCTCCACATTCTTTTCAGTGACAGCCCCCTCTCCATTGTCGAGGCTCATGTCCACGATAGAGTAATAAACTTTGTCCATACAAATGAGGGTCGGGTTTTCATAGATTTGAAGTTTGCCATGGATGACAACATAGAGGCTGTCGCTGTCAGGCACGGGCAAAATGACCGCCCCCCCCGCCATGATCATACCTGTTTCGGCATAAGCATCCGTCCAAATGCCCAGGCTCAGCCCATCTCCATTCATCATGATTTCGTTATTTGGTTTTCCAATATAAATGCCGTTGGTAAAAAACAACAAGTCGCCATCTGTGTCGCAGATGCTCGCATTGGTTTGCGAGAAAGATAGATTCAATTGTGCATCGCTAACAGTAAGAGGGGGCGCATTAAAATCCATTTTGACGACCCCGAAGCCAGGTGGCGGTGGGAAAACACCATCCGTATAACCGAACAACCAAATATTTCCCCTTTTATCATCGGGTGTCTGCGACTGAATGGCTATTGATAAAATAAAAAGGCATAAGGGTATAGAAATGATTATCTTTTTCATAGGATTGGAATAAAAAAGCAACCCCCTGTGCTGGTAGGATCAACTCAATTTATAGCGACAAAAATATACAACAATATAGTTGAAGTTTTCATTGGAAAATATTATTGATTGATAGGAAATTAATCAATTAAGTTATTGATAACCAGTGCTTTAATTTTCTAACAATCTTAATTAAGGTTGGAATTAATTAAAAGGAGGGAAAAATCTGGGCACTGCAAAATAGCAGTGCCCAGGAGGATAATTTACCGCTGGATGGCCAGCTTGGCATGGTATCGTTTTACCCCGTCATCTGCCGAGATGAAGTAAATGCTTCCCGTAAATTCGTCAACCCGGGGCTGGATCCCGGAATGGTGGCCCGGTTCGTCCTGGTTGCAGTTTCTAAAGTTTCAACTTCCAGATTTTCATCTTTTTTGGACGAGTTGAGCAGCCATGCGGCTGTCAAGATGGCCATGAACGTTAAATGAATTTTCATACTTCTCAATTTTTCAGTTTTTTGTTAGGGATGATTTGTTCGAATTCATGGCATCCATGGAACATTTCAAAATGGGCTATACAGTTCCACAATCCCTTTAACTCAAAGCGTCTATATTGACTTTGTCCGCTTTTTCCGATATTTTCTTGGATTTGCTTCATCTTTCGATCATTTTTTTGATGTAACGGATGCCAACAAATCGCTTGTCAATCCAAGAACTCAGTTCGGAAGCTTCAGATCGTTAACGTGCCAGAGCAATTTTAGGTGGTAAGGTCGTCAAGCAGCGCTCGCCCGTTTTTGAAAAGGGGCTTTTTAAAGGTAACGTGTCTTCGTTCATCAAGCGTTGTAAGGATTCAGGAATCCTGCCATGGTATTGACCACAAGATATAGAAGGGAAATATTAAAAGCAACCGCTATTGGAGGCATTGTTTTTTACGCAGAGCTTTCAATCATACTTTTGTCAACCACCCGTCATTTGTGCCTTGTCCGGTTTTCCTAATAAGGCTTGCAAAATCAAACTGCACAGTACCACCGTCCCACACCCAATCGGGTTCAGCCACAGGAAGCCCAGGTCTTCCACCCCGTCCATTTTGTCCCACCAATACACGCCGACGACCACCGCCTCGCCGATGAGGGCGCTGATGAAAACCGCCGTGCCACCTATTCTTTTCAGCGTAAAAGCCACCATGAAAATTCCCAGGATGGTGCCGTACAGCAAGGAGCCGACGATGTTGACGGCCTGGATGAGGTTTTCAAATAACAAAGTGATGGAGGCAAACATAATCACCAGCGCGCCCCATGCCACCGTCAGCCATTTTGAAACACTTAAATAATGGTGGTCGGTGGCATCCTGTTTCATGGAGCGCCGGTAGATATCAACGACGGTGGTAGTGGCCAGCGCGTTCAGTTCGGAGGCAATGGACGACATGGCCGCACAGAAAATCACAGCGAGCAGCAGCCCGATCATGCCCTTGGGCAGGTAGTTGACCACGAAGGTGATGAAGATGTAGTCCTTGTCGTTGGTCTCCACTTTCTGGCCCGTTTCTTCTGCGTGGGTTTTGATAAGTGCGTCCACCTCCGAGCGCACCTCGTTGTCCTGTTGCTGCAGGGCCATCACCTTTTCCTTCGTTGCGTTGATGGCTGGCTGGTCTTCCGCCCGCATGGCACCGACCAGGTTTTTTACTTCGGCTTCTTTTTGTTGGAAAATGTCATCGTGCCGTTGTTTGAGCTGGTCGAGCTGCGGGCGGTAGGCATCGGCGCTTTCCAGGTTCTGCAGGTTGGCCTTGTTGAAATGGACGGGCGGTTTTACAAACATGAAAAACAGGAATACCAGGATGCCGGTGAACAGCACAAAATACTGCATCGGCAGTTTGATAAAACCATTGAACAACAGCCCCAACTGGCTCTCTTTCAGCGAGCGCCCCGACAGGTACCGCTGCACCTGCGACTGGTCGGTGCCGAAATAGGAGAGGAACAGGAAAGTCGAAGCGATGATGCCCGACCACACGTTGTAGCGGTCGGCCCAATCAAATTTAAAATTCAGGGCGTCCATTTTTCCCATCACATTCGCCACGCCAACCGCTTCGGTGAATGATACATCCTGCGGGAATTTACTGACAATAATAAAAGCCGTTGCTACCAATCCCAGGAGGATGACGGTCATCTGTTGCTGCTGCGTGACGCTCACCGCCTTCGTGCCGCCGAAAACGGTGTAAAAAGTAACGGCGCTTCCGGTCAGGATGATAGTCCACTGCAAGTTCCAGCCCATGATGCTGGCCAGTACGATGCTCGGCGCCGAAATGGTGAAGCCCGCTGCCATGCCCCTCGAAAACAGGAACAATACAGCCGCCAGCGTCCGGGTCTTCAGGTCGAACCGCCCTTCCAGGTATTCATAAGCAGTATAAACGTTGAGCCGGTAATAGATAGGCAGCACAAAAATGACCAACAGGATCATGGCGATGGGCAAGCCTAGATAAAACTGCACGAAGCGCATCCCATCGTCGTAGGCCTGGCCGGGGGTGGAAAGGAAGGTGATGGCACTGGCCTGCGTGGCCATCACGGACAGCCCGATGGTCCACCAATGCAGTTCCCGGTCGCCCATCAGGTAGCTCTTCATGCTGCTCACGCTGCGGGTTTTCCAAACGCCATAGGCGATGATACCTGCCAGCACGGCCACCATTACAATCCAGTCAATCCAATGCATACACTATGATTAAAGGGGCAAATGGCCTGGTTGATTATTTGTTTTTGTGGAACATCTGCCACTAAGGATCGAAGGAAAAATAAAATGACTATTTTATTATTAAAAAACCCTTCCATTGCTGGGGTTTCCAAAATCAAAATAGGTAAGTTATTTTTTCATCGTTACGAATGAGGTAAACAGGACGGTTTTAGCGGGGCCAGGTTGCAAATCAAAAGTTTAATTTTGGGAAGGGCAGGGTATTTAAGATTTATTTAAAGTTTGGAACCTGTTTCTTTGGGTTGTTCGGATCATGGCACAGGCTTTTCCTGCTTTTCTGTCAGCCACCTCCCTTGATTGGAAATAGCCTACTTTTGGGGCTGGAAAATGTTTAGCTGAAAACTGGTCCCTTCGTTGGGGCGGGTTGATCGGCGGTAGAAAGAAATTATCTTGCTGATGAAAAATAAGACCCTTCAAATTATTGGTTTTCAAATTGTTATCCTTCTTGCAATTGGTTGTGGAGGAGGTAAAACGAACGAAGAGTTTTCTTCAGCCAGTAGCGAAAAGACTTCGGGAAAGGGGACTGCGGGGATGGTAAAACTGCTCCAGGAAGCCTACGCAAAAATAGACCCGATGCAGGTGCCCTTCTATTCCAACAGCCTCCGCGCCCAGCATTTCAAATCGCAGATGGAGAGCGGTGCAGACCCCAGCCAGCAATTTGTAACCAACCTGCAATACGCTTACGAACTGCTGAGTGCGGGCAAAAACGAGCAGGCCGTGGTGGAGTTTGAAAAGCTTTTAGATGCTGTAAACCAAAGTGGCGGCAACCCAAAATATGTCTATCAGGTGAAAAAACTCCTGGCGCTGTCCTACATTCGGCTCGGCGAGGCCAGCAACTGTATTGACCGCTACAACGACCAATCCTGCCTGATGCCCATTCAGGGCAAAGGTGTTTACACCGTCACGGAAAGCAGCAGGAGCGCCATACAGCTTTACGAATCCATGCTGAAAGAGCAGCCGGAAGATTATGAGACCATCTGGATGCTCAATTTTGCCTATATGACCCTGGGCGAATACCCTCAAAAAGTGCCAAAGCAGTGGCTTATCCCTGCATCCTCATTCAAATCGGATTTCGACCTGCCGCCTTTTAAAAATATTGCCAGCAAAATAGGCGTCGGCACGGTTGGCCTGTCGGGAGGTGCCTGTGTCGAAGATTTCAACAACGATGGCCTGCTCGATATCATCGCTTCTTCCTGGGGCGTGAAGGATCAGCTCAGGTTTTATGTGAACAATGGCGATGGAAGTTTTACGGAGAAAACCAGGGAAGCTGGTTTGACAGGCCTCACCGGAGGGCTGAACACCAACCACACCGACTATAACAACGATGGCTTCATGGACGTGTTTGTCATGCGGGGCGCATGGTACGAAGCCAGTGGCAAGATACCCAACTCTCTTCTGAAAAACAATGGCGATGGTACTTTTACCGACGTCACCGTGGAGGCTGGCCTGTTGAGCTATGCGCCCACACAGGCATCCGTTTGGGCCGATTTCAACCTGGATGGCTGGCTCGACCTTTTCATCGGCAACGAGTCCGGCCAGGGGTTCACCAATCCTTGCGAATTTTACATCAACAACCACGACGGTACATTTACCAACCGCATCAACGAGATGGGCCTGGGAGGGGTATTGGCCTACATAAAAGGTTGCGCCGCAGGCGACGTCAACAATGACGGCTGGCCGGACCTCTACATTTCCACGCTCAACTCGTCGAACCTTCTGCTGATTAATAATGGTATCACCGCAGATGGTCTTGTCTCGTTCCAGGATGCCACGAGGCAGGCTGGGGTAGGGGAGCCCGTCGTGGGCTTTCCCTGCTGGATGTTCGATTTCAACAACGATGGGTGGGAGGATATCATGGCTACCGGGTTTGGTGTGCCGGATGGAAAGGTAGCAGCCTATCTCGCAACGCTTAATTTCAAGGGACAGTTTGCCGGTGGCAACCCACATTTATATATCAACAACGGCGATAGCACCTTCAGGGACATTTACAAGGCGGCGGGGCTGGACGAAGCAATGTTCGTGATGGGTTCCAATTACGGTGACCTTGACAATGATGGCTGGCTCGATTGTTACTTTGGCACCGGTGCACCCGGCCTGACAGCTATCGTGCCCAATAAAATGTTCAGGAACAACCAGGGCAAAACTTTTCAGGATGTGACCACTACCGGTGGTTTCGGCCACTTGCAAAAAGGCCACGGCGTGGGTTTTGGGGATTTTGACAACGACGGCGACCAGGATATTTTTGCCGTCATTGGGGGGGCTATGGAAGGCGATGTATTCGGCGACGCATTTTTCCTCAACCCCATTGGAAACCGGAAAAGCTGGATCAACCTCAAACTGATAGGTACCACCTCCAACCGTGCAGCGATAGGTGCAAGGGTGAAGCTTACAGTAGTCAACAAAGGGGGCGTGGAACGTTCCATCTACAATACAGTATCTACGGGGGGTAGCTTTGGTGGCAACAGCCTTGCACTGGAAGTAGGGCTGGATGATGCGGTCAAAATAAAGGAGCTTGAAATAAGGTGGCCCAACGCCACACGAACTGTTTCCACTTATAATAATGTGGAAATAGACAGGTTTGTAAAAATTACGGAAGGTGTGGAACAACTTGAGTACCTGAATCCAAAATCGTTTGATTTTCTGCAGTGAACCAGCCAAAGCAGCTTTTTCACTGGCCTCGGGGAGTATCAATTTGCCAAATTCCCCGGGATGCCAGTTGCAATGAGTGCTGTTGCACCCCATTAGAAAAATATCACGCTTTCTGTTTGCTTAGGAATTCAAAAGAACTAACTTTGACGCTGATTTATGAAAGGAGGATGAAAGCACCTTTTGAAGAATTAAAAAGTATAATTTATTAAATACCCTCCTTTTGGTATATATTCGCATAAACGTGGTGCTATCTTTGCAAACTGTGAAAAATCAGACGTTGGTAAATTAGAAACTTTAAAAGCAGATTATAATCCAAACCGCAAGTTATTTTTCTTCCATTCTGCTTCCCTTTAACCGATTCAGGCATCTAACTAAGCTTTGCAACCATGCACAGTTGCAAATCGTGTTTGTGTTTTTCTGCTGCCTGTGTTTCACCATCCATCGGTCATTTTAGTAAGATTTTATATTTCGGTTTACTTTAACCATACATATACACAAGAGGTATTTTTTGCCTCTGGCATTTGAATCCTGGGGTCTTTTCCCGAACAAATTATAATCTCGTTGAAACGAATCTTACACACAATACGCTATTTAATCGATCTAGGCATTAGCCTGTCCACCCCAAGGGTGTGGCAGCTAATGCCTTTTTCTTTTTCTGGCCACGCCATCTGCAACTTACATCTTTCAATAAATAATTCATTAACTAAAAATTCTAATCTCATGAAAAAAGTGAATTTCAAGATCGCTTTAATGGGGTTGCTGCTCACCATTTCTTTCCTCCTTTTGGGGACCGAACAGGCAAATGCACAGACCCAAGCGAGTTTGATCGGCGCTAACAACGGTAGCGGCCCTTCAAAAGGGATTTACGCAGTCCCTGCTGGCAACTTCGTCGATGCGGTCTCAGCGCAGGCATTGTTGCAAAGCTCAATGGAGCAACTGATGTTACAGATGAAGGCCCTAAACGGCACTCCGCTGTTCTCATCTTTGGAGAGAAAGTACAATTACTACAATGAAATCTCTGACAACCTTGGCAAAGGCCAAACAGTTGCCGAAGCTATTTCAAGTGGTTTGACTGGTGCAGCGTTCCCGCTTCCCCGTCCAAGCACAAACTTTCTTATCCAAATCAAGCAGGAAGCTGTCAGCTTATTGACCTTCTGATAGCCTGGTTGTTCAATCGAGGCTTAAAATTCAGCTTACAATTAAAAAATTTATTCAAATTAAACATCTCATGAAAAAAGCGAATACTTTTCGTAGGATCAGTAGTGTGCTTTTGGGTATGTGCCTGGCAGTGGCAGGGTTTGCGCAAACTTATTCCAGCGCCCCCGGCAGCTTCATCTCCAGCACCAATCCGAATGGTATCACTACGGACGTTATCAACGTCCCCTTAACAGGTACTGTCGGTGTCAACTATGTCATCACCGATGTGACCATCAACATCAACCACACCTGGGACTCCGACCTGGAAATCCAACTGGTTGGCCCGGGCGGCACACCCATCACCACCAATTTAGGCGCCAATGCCGGCGAAAACCGCATTTGGTTGTCGGAAAACAACGGTGGCTCGGCGGACAATTATGTTAATACCCATTTCAGGGATAACGCTACCAACTGTATCGCAGCTGGAGCTGCACCGTTCACGGGCGATTTCCGTGCGGAAGGTTCCAACCTGGAGACTTGTAACTTTGGCCTTGCCCAGGCTTTCAGTGGCTTCAACGTCAATGGAAACTGGACACTCATCGTGGACGACGAAGTAGGCGGCGACGATGGTACCCTGGTCAATTGGTCTATTACTTTCGCCATCCCTTGTAGCTTCCCAAGCCCACTTCCCGACCTGGCACTTGGCCTTGATCCGGGGGTGTGTTCAAGCGCTGCGTTTAACAGCCCAACCTCTATGGGCGATTGCACAGGGGCTGTTTATACTTATTCTGTGAATGGCGGGCCCGAAATGCCCTTTACGCCCGGTTCTCCGGTTGATCCAAACCTGCCCAATGGTAACTATGTGATCACCTGGAAAGCAGTGAATGGTGCTGGTGCCGTCGGTACAGTTACCCAAAACATCTCCGTGGCGGACGATATTCCGCCGGTGATTGTTTGCCCGGCAGACATCAATGTGACCCTGGCGGCAGGTGAATGTGCTGCTTATGTGAACTATCCACCGGTAACGGCTTCTGATAACTGTCCTTTCATTTTCCAGCAACAAGGGTTTGCTGGTGCTTATGATCCTGCAAACTGGACCATCCAGGCCATTAACTCAAATGGTAGTGTTAATACAGCTGGTGCTCCGGCAAATGTTGTGATCAATGGTTCAGACAATGGCTCTGGTGGCGCTGGACAGGAAAACTTCAACATCATTTTGCCACAATCAGGCACGATAGGATTTACCTGGAATTATTCCACGGTTGACAATGCCATTTTTGATCCTCCAGGATATATGTTAAATGGCGTGTTCACCCAATTGCTTGCTACAGGCGTAACGGGGTCTGGTAACGTTACGATACCAGTCGTTGCTGGCGATATGTTCGGATTTTCTCAGCGTACTGTAGATAATATCTTCGGTAATGGTATCCTTACTATAACCAATTTTAATGGCCCAGCAGGTGGTGGTTCTCCAACCGTTACCCAAACACAAGGCCTGCCTTCTGGCTCAGAATTCCCGCTGGGCACTACCACCAACTGCTTCGAAACATTCGATGTGGCAGGAAATCAGGCCACTTGTTGTTTCGATGTAACGATATTGGAATTCCCGAATCCAACGACCACATTAGTATGTAATGACAACGTACAGGTTTCGCTGAGCGAAGACTGCGTTGACACGTTGAACGCCGACCAAATTCTGGAAGGCGGCCCCTATGGCTGCTACCTGACCCGCTACACGGTGAACCTGCTCAGCCCAACGGGCGGCATGCTCCCCGGCATCGTGAACGCCAGCCACATCGGCAAGACCATCACGGTGAAGGTGACGGACGTCGTGACCCTGAACACCTGTTGGGGCACCATCCACGTAGAGGACAAACTGGCACCGATTATCGAGTGCCGGGACATCACCATCCCCTGCACGGAGGATCCGAACAACCCGAGCGACCCCGATCTGCTGCAGCCGGCACCGGGCATTACCGGGCCGCAGACTATCATCTACGACAACCTCAGCGACCCGCTCGACCTGCCCGCAGGCCAGAACCTGGAGCAGTTCTACTTCTTTGACTACAACCTGCCCGCCGGCACGCCGGCCCTGGACGTCAACGTCATCATCGACCTGGAGCACAGCTTCACGGGCGACGTGAACGTTGACGTGACCGCACCGGACGGTACGCTGGCCACTGCCTTTGCCGTAACGGGGTGCGGGGGCTTCTTCCCGATCAACTGCACCTTCGACGACCAAGGCCCCGCAGGCGTTGACTGCAACGACCTTGACCGCAACGGCGACCCGCTTCAGTGCCTGAACAACCCCGGCGTGTTCAACCCGATGGCCATGGCGGCCTTTAATGGCAAGGACGCTTCCGGCGTATGGCAGATCCGCATCTGGGACGACTTCCCGGTACTGGACGGCGGTACCATCTTCAAGGTGGGCCTCCAGGTAACGGTTGACCTTCCTGCCATTCCCTCATTGGACAACTGCAGTGGCGTGAGCCTCGACTATCTAGACAACGTTACTAATGGAGCCTGTGGCGGCCCGTCGCAGACCATCATCCGTACATGGACTGCTACCGACGGTAGTGGTAATGAAAGCACATGCCAGCAGGAAATCACCTTGGAGCGCCCGACCCTGGGCGACGTGGATGCCCCGCTGGACATCAAGTGGACCTGCGACCAGTACAACAAGTTCCCGAACATCATAGAGCCGACGCCGCTGCACCCGTACATCACGGACACGGACACATTGACGGCCATCATAGACGTGAACCTTGACCAGGACTGCGACGACGACGACCTGACCAACGCCAGTGGTTCCAAGGACCACCCGAGCGTGAACAGCACGAACACCGCCAACGGCGGCAACGGCTGCCCCGGCGGCGTGTTCACGCCCTACAGCAACCCCGGCCCGAACAGCGGCCTCGACGACGCCGACGTGCTGGAACTGACCGGTTCCGGTATCCCGACCGTTGACGGCCTGCCCCTGCGCGCCATCTGCGGCATCGGCACGGAGCACGAGGACCTGGTGGTGAACATCTGCCCTGGTACCTTCAAGATCGTCCGCAAGTGGACGCTGATCGACTGGTGCGCCAACCCCGTACAGGTGCGCGAGGTGAACCAGGTGGTGAAGGTGGCCGACGAAAAGGCACCTATCCTTAAGGCTGTCACTCAAGACACCTTCCACCAGGTCTATACCATCGGCGCCGCAGGCCCGAAGGTGGTGAACGGTGCGAACACGACCATCACGGTGACGCAGACTTCCTACAACATCGGCGACACGACGCAGATATTCTTCCTGCCAAACGGCAACGTGGACTCCTGGAACGTGGTAGAAGACGTCATCCAGGTACCGCCGGCCGTGAAGCTGAAACTGCGTTCCTTCAAATTCACGACAAATATTGACATTCCTGTTTACAGTGCGAGCATCCCTGCGAACGGCGGCCCGCACGCAGTGTGCCAGGGCAACTTCCAGGTGCCCCCTGCAGTGGACATGGGCGACAACTGCTCAGGCACTGCCGGCTACACCACGGAAGTTTGGACCTTGAACGGTGTTCAGTTGGCCAGCATCCCGAGCAACGGCGGCGTGGTGAGCGGCATCCCGCTCTACCAGAACGGCCTTCCTGCTCAGTACATCGTCCGCTACTACGCTGTTGACGGCTGCGGCAACCAGGCGTTCTACGACATCACGGCGACGCTGCGCGACCGCGTGCCGCCGGTGGCCGTGTGCGACGAGATCACGGAGGTGAGCATCATCAACAACGGCCTGAACCCAGGCCAGAGCTGCTCGACGCTGCACGCCGAGAGCCTGGACGACGGCAGCTACGACAACTGCCAGCCGGTGTACTTCCTGATGGCGAAGATGTCCGACGCTACCGCTACCCAGACCATCTTCAACCGCTGCTACTACCCGACAAGGGACTTCTGCTGCGACGACATCGGGGACCAGACGGTCATCCTGCTGGTGCTCGACAGCGACCCGACGCCGTACTTCACGACGCTGAACTCGCCTGCGCTGGGCTGCGACGGCACGCCGGGCCTGTTCCTGAACCAGACCTTCGGCCTGGGCGCATCCGGCCAGCCGAACTACAACACGTGCATGGTGACCGTACAGGTGACGGACAAGCTGCCTCCGGTGCGGACGTTCTGCCCGCCGGACAAGCGCATCACGTGCGACTGGTTTGCCGACAACCTGGAGACGCAGCTGCAGGGCCTGACGGGCGCGCAGCAGTGCGCCTACCTGAAGGACGCCGGTTTCGGCGAGGCGACCTTCTACGACAACTGCGCCGTGAACGTGACCTGCAACACGACGGTCAACCTCGACCAGTGCCTGGAGGGCGTCATCACCCGCACGTGGTCGGCCACGGACAACGCCGGCAACGCCGCCACGCAGAACTGCACGAGCCGCATCTTCGTTGACCACGTCTCCGACTGGGTCGTGGAGTTCCCTGCCGATATTACGGTGAACTGCGGCACCTCTGCCCCTGACTTCGGGGAGCCGGAGATATTCTACGAGACTTGCGAGCTGGTGGCGGTGTCCTACGAGGACGAGCTGTTCACCATCGTGCAGGACGCCTGCTACAAGATACTGCGCACCTGGACCATCATCAACTGGTGCGTGGTGGGCAACAACATAGACCAGGAGGTGGTGGAGCAGCCGGAGAACCAGCTTGGCCTGGTGTTCCCGCTGTGCGACCTCGACGGCGACGGGGACTGCGACAACCGCACTTTCCGCGACAGCTGGAACTCGGCCTCCAAGCCGGGCGCCGCCCAGGCTACGCAGACCACGAACCCCGACACTGACCTCGACAGCGACCCATGGGACGGCTACATCACGTACCAGCAGGTCATCAAGGTGAACGACACGGTGGACCCTGTGTTCGTCGACTGCTCGAACCCCGACATCTGCATCGAGGACAACAGCTGCGACGCCGACGTGCGCCCGGTGGTGCCCACGGTGGACGAGTGCAGCCACAAGGTGACGCTGACGGCGCAGATCCGCATCAACGGCGTGTGGCAGAACGCCGGCACGGTGGTGCTGCAGGACGGCCAGCCGGTTGGGCAGTTCACGCTGTTCCCGAACCTGAAGCCGGGGGTTTACGACATCCGCTACGTGGCGATGGACAACTGCAACAACCAGAGCGCCTGCGAGACGACGGTGACGGTGAGGGACTGCAAGAACCCGACGCCATACTGCGAGGACGGGCTGGTGATAGAGCTGATGCAGACCGGCATGGTACAGACCTGGGCGAGCGACTTCGACGCAGGCAGCTTCGACAACTGTCCGGGTGCCCTGAAGTTCTCCTTCTCGACGAACCCGGCCGACAGCGGCCGCGTATATACCTGCGACTCGGTCGGTTTGCGCCAGGTTAGGATCTACGTCTTCGACAACGCCTCCCCGAACGCCAACTTCGACTACTGCATCACGCAGGTGGAGATACAGGCGAACCAGAACCAGTGCGACGACACGCTGAACGTGGTGCAGGTTGGCGGGAACATCGCCACCGAGACGGCGCTGAGCGTGGAGAACGTCGGCATCAGCATCAACGGTGCGGGCGGTGGCAGCCAGGTCTCCACGACATCGGGCAGCGGCAACTACAACTTTGCCTCTGTGCCGCTGGGCAACGACTACACGGTGGCACCTTCGTACGACGCAGACCCGCTGAACGGGGTCTCGACGTTCGACCTGGTGCTCATCAGCAAGCACATCCTCGGGGTGCAGCCGCTGGGCTCGCCTTACAGGATCATCGCCGCCGACGCCAACAAGTCGAACACGGTGACGACGTTCGACCTGGTGGAGATAAGGAAGCTCATCCTGTTCATCAACACGGACTTCCCGAACAACACCTCCTGGCGCTTCGTTGGCAAGAACTTCGTGTTCCCGAACCCGTCGAACCCGTTCCAGACGGGGTTCCCGGAGGTTGCGAACCTGAACAACCTTGCGTCCGACCAGTTGGCGGTCGACTTCGTGGCGGTGAAGATAGGCGACGTTAACGGCAGTGCGGTGACGAACTTCGGCACGGGCAGCGAGGACCGCACGGTGGTCGGCGACCTGGTGCTGAACACGGAGGACCGCACGGTGGCCGCCGGCGAGACCTGCACGGTAGAGTTCAAGGCGACCGACTTCAACGTCAGCGGCTACCAGTTCACGGTGGGCTTCGACCGCGGTGCGCTCGAATTTGTGGATGTGGTGCCCGGCCTGGCCGACGTTGCCAACTTCGGCACGACGATGGCCGGGGAAGGCGTTCTGACCACCAGCTGGAACGGCGACGAGGCCAAGCGGCTGGCAGCGGGCGAAGTGGTCTTCGGGCTGACCTTCAAGGCCAACCGCAGCGGGCGCCTGAGCGACCTGATCAGCGTGAACAGCCGCTACACGGCGGCGGAGGCGTACAGCGCCGACAACCAGCTGCTCAACGTTGCGCTGTCCTTCGACGGTGCGAAGGTGGCCGGGGGCTTCGAGCTGTACCAGAACACGCCGAACCCGTTCGCCGCATCGACGGCGATAGGCTTCTACCTGCCCGAAGCAACTTCTGCGACACTGACCATCAGCGACGTGCAGGGCAAGGTGCTGCGGGTGGTGGAAGGCGACTACACCAAGGGCTACCACCAGGTGGACCTGAAGCGCGGCGAGCTGAACGCCTCCGGCGTTCTGTACTACCGCCTCGACACGGGCACGGACTCCGCTACCCGGAAGATGATTTTGGTTGACTAAACCATATACTTAACTGTTGGCTGATGGGCCGGCAGCTGGATGGCCAATCTGGACACCCTGCTGCCGGCCCAGGCCGGCAGCTAAAAACTCAAGCACCGTTTTAAAGAGCAATACTTAAATCGGTTTTTGGGATGGCCTCTCTCCAATGATTGTTGGAGGAGGCTTTTTTTTTGAAAGAAAATGCAGGAAGTACCAGGCTTCAATGAAAACAACAAAAAGGCGCATGAAACTTCCCCAATTAATTTTGGCTATAAAAAAATCCTGTCCCCTGGTTTGATTCTGTCCATTGTTTAGCTATATTCGCGCTTCACTTTATGATAGAGTGTAAATTGTTGATTGCAGATTCAAAAAAGTGATGTATTAAATACCTTCTATTGGGTATGTTAAGCGAACATGTTGGTTCTATCTTTGTATCACTTTTTATAGAATATATTTTATTCTGAAAATTTGAATTGCACTTATAATTATAATCCAAAACTTGAACAGCTTATGATCCAATTCGACTTACCTGCCTGGAATTTTTAAAGTTCCATTATCTTCCTACTAACCGATTTACAAATCAATTCAAAGGCATCCTTATTTTTTTCTCGCTAAATTCCGATATGGATTTTCCGGGAGAAATGTTGATTTCTTTCGCCTTGGTATTCAACTTATTCCCCAATTACCGCTAAAGCAAAATTGAATTAACAAGTTTGGCATATATTCTTTAACCAATCATCGCAAGTGCAAGGCGTTATGCACTTTTCGCCTGTCTTAACGAAAGATGATAGGCTGTTGCAAATTATAATCTCGTGAAAAAGAATCTTACGAAAATACCCTTCATTGGGGAAACTAAGGTATTGATCCGTCAGCTACTCATGCGGCGATCAATACCTTTTTCTTTTTGGAAGGGGGCTTTAATCGGCAATTCTTTCTTAATTCTAATTTTTAACAAAAAAAATTCTAATCTCATGAAAAAAGTGAATTTCAAGCATGTCTTGATGACGCTTTCAGTAGCATTGGCTTTCCTCCTCGTCGGGATAGGCCAGGCTGGAGCACAATCACAGGCATCTGCTCTTGTTGCAAATGGCAGTGCCATTGGCAACAGCCCGAAGTCCTTGATGATCACTCCTACGGGCAACTTTGTTTCCCAAGCCAATGCTTTGGCTATTTTAGAGGATCACAAGGCCGCCATGAAGGATCAATTCTCACAATTGACTCCTGGTTCGGCCACGTACAATGCGCTCGAAAAAGAGTATGCATTCTACTGTGCCATTTACGATGATCTCCTCAAGGGCAATGCCGTTCCGGAATCCATCATGGCCAGCCTGGCTGTTTTCAACCAGGATATTTATCCAACGGTCACCACCACGATCAAGCTTGCCTGGAAACAATCGGCGATTGATTTGCTGACTTTATAGGTGAATAACCTGTAATTGGGTATAAAAAAATTATCATTTAACGTAAACAAATTTCATCTCATGAAAAAAACGAATTTTACGCATTCTCATGCTAAAATGCTTATGAAATGGGCATTGGCGTTGTTGATGCCGTTGATGGTGACCCAGGCTTCCCTGGCTCAATACACCATCACCGCCTGTGGCAATGCTTTCAATGACATTTCAGCAACGGGTACCTTGCTTGCAGGGTCAGCCGGTGATGATGTCGCTATTGGCATCACCTTTCCTGCCGGTTTCGCTTTCCAGTTTTATGGTGCAAACCAGACCACTGCTACTGTTGGAACCAACGGGCACATGCAGTTCCCCGGTTCTTCCATAGCTGGTTCTCCATTTACCAACGCTGCCTGCGCTGCTGGTCAAAATGCCATTTTCCCATTTTGGGATGACCTGAACGGCGGTACGGGGATCCGTACGCAGACCATCGGTACTGCACCGAACCGGACCTTCATCATCCAATGGAACAAAGACCATTTTGGTGGTACGGGTAATACTGGAGCTTTCCAGGTGCAATTATCTGAAACCACTTACGAAATAAGGTTTATATACCAGGATGTGGATTTTGGGAACACTGCCTGGAACAATGGTATCAGCGCTACAGTTGGTATTGCTGGCCCTGCCGGTACCGGTGTATCGCAGTTCTCCTTCAATACGGCTTCCCTGAGCGCTGGACAGTGTATCCTGTTCACGCCGCCGCCACCATGTATCCTGACCGTACCTGCCAACATTACGGTAAATACTGATCCGAACATTTGCGGTGCGATTGTCAACTATACAGTTACACCTAGCTCTACTTGCGGCCCTGTGACCGTTACGCCGCCTTCTGGTTCTTTGTTCCTGCCAGGAACTACGACCGTGACGGCAACTTCCGGCTTTACCACAGAAACTTTCACGGTAACAGTGAACGACCAGATTCCCCCAGTCATCAACTGCCCGGCTGACATAGCCGTTACTTTGGCTGCTGGCGAATGTGCTGCCTATGTAAACTACAATGTGACTTTTAGCGATAATTGTCCTTTTTCAGGCCCTGCGGGCATGGTCAACTCTTCCCCCGGCGCACCCAATAACGGGAATTCTGCGGGCGGTTTGGTATGTTTTGACCTGCAAAACGCCTATAGTGGCCCGATGACCATCACTGGCATGTCTTCCAGCATTGATGGTCCAACAATGGTGGGTATCTACACAAAAAGTGGTACTGCACAAGGCTTTGAGCAAAATGCAGGTGCTTTCACACTGACTGCTACTGCTGATGCAACGGCAGGCCCTTTCACTACGGTGCCCACGCCGTTTGCGACCAACTTCCAGATTCCTCCAGGGGTTACTGGTGTTTGTTTGCACATGATTTCAACGACTTCCAACTATACCAATGGTGTTCCGGCTACTGCCGGCCCTTATGGTACAGCGACCAACTCAACTTTCACCGATGGTTCATTGACCATTAGGGGAGGTGCTACTTCAAACACTTTCTTCGCTTCCGCACCTTTCAACCCAAGGGTTTGGGTTGGATCGGTTACTTATGAAACCGTAAGTGGGGGTGATTTGGTACAAACCTCCGGTTTGCCTTCTGGTTCTGAATTCTTTGTTGGTACAACTACCAACTGTTTTACAGTGGAAGATGCTCAGGGTAACCCAGCTTCTTGTTGTTTCGACGTGGTCATCAACGATTACCCGAACCCAACAACAACGTTGGTTTGCAACGACAACGTACAAGTGTCGCTGAGCGAAGACTGCGTTGACACGTTGAACGCCGACCAGATACTGGAAGGCGGCCCCTATGGCTGCTACCTGACCCGCTACACGGTGAACCTGCTCAGCCCAACGGGCGGCATGCTCCCCGGCATCGTGAACGCCAGCCACATCGGCAAGACCATCACGGTGAAGGTGACGGACGTCGTGACCCTGAACACCTGTTGGGGCACCATCCACGTAGAGGACAAACTGGCACCGAACATCGAGTGCCGGGACATCACCATCCCCTGCACGGAGGACCCGAACAACCCGAGCGACCCCGATCTGCTGCAGCCGGCACCGGGCATTACCGGGCCGCAGACTATCATCTACGACAACCTCAGCGACCCGCTCGACCTGCCCGCAGGCCAGAACCTGGAGCAGTTCTACTTCTTTGACTACAACCTGCCCGCCGGCACGCCGGCCCTGGACGTCAACGTCATCATCGACCTGGAGCACAGCTTCACGGGCGACGTGAACGTTGACGTGACCGCACCGGACGGTACGCTGGCCACTGCCTTTGCCGTAACGGGGTGCGGGGGCTTCTTCCCGATCAACTGCACCTTCGACGACCAAGGCCCCGCAGGCGTTGACTGCAACGACCTTGACCGCAACGGCGACCCGCTTCAGTGCCTGAACAACCCCGGCGTGTTCAACCCGATGGCCATGGCGGCCTTTAATGGCAAGGACGCTTCCGGCGTATGGCAGATCCGCATCTGGGACGACTTCCCGGTACTGGACGGCGGTACCATCTTCAAGGTGGGCCTCCAGGTAACGGTTGACCTTCCTGCCATTCCGTCATTGGACAACTGCAGCGGCGTGAGCCTCGACTATGTGGACAACGTTTCCAATGGAGCCTGTGGCGGCCCGTCACAGACCATTATCCGTCAATGGACGGCCACTGACGGCAGCGGCAACACCGCTACCTGCCAGCAGGAAATCACCTTGGAGCGCCCGACGCTGGGCGACGTAGATGCCCCGCTGGACATCAAGTGGACCTGCGACCAGTACAACAAGTTCCCGAACATCATAGAGCCGACGCCGCTGCACCCGTACATCACGGACACGGACACATTGACGGCCATCATAGACGTGAACCTTGACCAGGACTGCGACGACGACGACCTGACCAACGCCAGTGGTTCCAAGGACCACCCGAGCGTGAACAGCACGAACACCGCCAACGGCGGCAACGGCTGCCCCGGCGGCGTGTTCACGCCCTACAGCAACCCCGGCCCGAACAGCGGCCTCGACGACGCCGACGTGCTGGAACTGACCGGTTCCGGTATCCCGACCGTTGACGGCCTGCCCCTGCGCGCCATCTGCGGCATCGGCACGGAGCACGAGGACCTGGTGGTGAACATCTGCCCGGGTACCTTCAAGATCGTCCGCAAGTGGACGCTGATCGACTGGTGCGCCAACCCCGTACAGGTGCGCGAGGTGAACCAGGTGGTGAAGGTGGCCGACGAAAAGGCGCCAGTGCTGAAATCTGTTAGCCAGGATACGTTCCACCAGGTCTATACCATCGGCGCCGCAGGCCCGAAGGTGGTGAACGGTGCGAACACGACCATCACGGTGACGCAGACTTCCTACAACATCGGCGACACGACGCAGATATTCTTCCTGCCAAACGGCAACGTGGACTCCTGGAACGTGGTAGAAGACGTCATCCAGGTACCGCCGGCCGTGAAGCTGAAACTGCGTTCCTTCAAGTTTGTCAACCAGATTGACATTCCTGTTTACAGTGCGAGCATCCCTGCGAACGGCGGCCCGCACGCAGTGTGCCAGGGCAACTTCCAGGTACCACCTGCAGTAAACATGGGCGACAACTGCTCAGGCACTGCCGGCTACACCACGGAAGTTTGGACCTTGAACGGAATTTTATTGGTCAGCATCCCGAGCAACGGCGGCGTGGTGAGCGGCATCCCGCTCTACCAGAACGGCCTTCCTGCTCAATATAAGATACGCTACTATGTAGTTGACGGCTGCGGCAACCAGGCGTTCTACGACATCACGGCGACGCTGCGCGACCGCGTGCCGCCGGTGGCCGTGTGCGACGAGATCACGGAGGTGAGCATCATCAACAACGGCCTGAACCCAGGCCAGAGCTGCTCGACGCTGCACGCCGAGAGCCTGGACGACGGCAGCTACGACAACTGCCAGCCGGTGTACTTCCTGATGGCGAAGATGTCCGACGCTACCGCTACCCAGACCATCTTCAACCGCTGCTACTACCCGACAAGGGACTTCTGCTGCGACGACATCGGGGACCAGACGGTCATCCTGCTGGTGCTCGACAGCGACCCGACGCCGTACTTCACGACGCTGAACTCGCCTGCGCTGGGCTGCGACGGCACGCCGGGCCTGTTCCTGAACCAGACCTTCGGCCTGGGCGCATCCGGCCAGCCGAACTACAACACGTGCATGGTGACCGTACAGGTGACGGACAAGCTGCCTCCGGTGCGGACGTTCTGCCCGCCGGACAAGCGCATCACGTGCGACTGGTTTGCCGACAACCTGGAGACGCAGCTGCAGGGCCTGACGGGCGCGCAGCAGTGCGCCTACCTGAAGGACGCCGGTTTCGGCGAGGCGACCTTCTACGACAACTGCGCCGTGAACGTGACCTGCAACACGACGGTCAACCTCGACCAGTGCCTGGAGGGCGTCATCACCCGCACGTGGTCGGCCACGGACAACGCCGGCAACGCCGCCACGCAGAACTGCACGAGCCGCATCTTCGTTGACCACGTCTCCGACTGGGTCGTGGAGTTCCCTGCCGATATTACGGTGAACTGCGGCACCTCTGCCCCTGACTTCGGGGAGCCGGAGATATTCTACGAGACTTGCGAGCTGGTGGCGGTGTCCTACGAGGACGAGCTGTTCACCATCGTGCAGGACGCCTGCTACAAGATACTGCGCACCTGGACCATCATCAACTGGTGCGTGGTGGGCAACAACATAGACCAGGAGGTGGTGGAGCAGCCGGAGAACCAGCTTGGCCTGGTGTTCCCGCTGTGCGACCTCGACGGCGACGGGGACTGCGACAACCGCACTTTCCGCGACAGCTGGAACTCGGCCTCCAAGCCGGGCGCCGCCCAGGCTACGCAGACCACGAACCCCGACACTGACCTCGACAGCGACCCATGGGACGGCTACATCACGTACCAGCAGGTCATCAAGGTGAACGACACGGTGGACCCTGTGTTCGTCGACTGCTCGAACCCCGACATCTGCATCGAGGACAACAGCTGCGACGCCGACGTGCGCCCGGTGGTGCCCACGGTGGACGAGTGCAGCCACAAGGTGACGCTGACGGCGCAGATCCGCATCAACGGCGTGTGGCAGAACGCCGGCACGGTGGTGCTGCAGGA
This sequence comes from Lewinellaceae bacterium, assembly GCA_020636005.1. GTDB lineage: Bacteria > Bacteroidota > Bacteroidia > Chitinophagales > Saprospiraceae > UBA6168. The sequence continues at coordinate 1,099,435 of JACJYR010000002.1, read as the reverse complement.
CGGCCAGCCGGTTGGGCAGTTCACGCTGTTCCCGAACCTGAAGCCGGGGGTTTACGACATCCGCTACGTGGCGATGGACAACTGCAACAACCAGAGCGCCTGCGAGACGACGGTGACGGTGAGGGACTGCAAGAACCCGACGCCATACTGCGAGGACGGGCTGGTGATAGAGCTGATGCAGACCGGCATGGTACAGACCTGGGCGAGCGACTTCGACGCAGGCAGCTTCGACAACTGTCCGGGTGCCCTGAAGTTCTCCTTCTCGACGAACCCGGCCGACAGCGGCCGCGTATATACCTGCGACTCGGTCGGTTTGCGCCAGGTTAGGATCTACGTCTTCGACAACGCCTCCCCGAACGCCAACTTCGACTACTGCATCACGCAGGTGGAGATACAGGCGAACCAGAACCAGTGCGACGACACGCTGAACGTGGTGCAGGTTGGCGGGAACATCGCCACCGAGACGGCGCTGAGCGTGGAGAACGTCGGCATCAGCATCAACGGTGCGGGCGGTGGCAGCCAGGTCTCCACGACATCGGGCAGCGGCAACTACAACTTTGCCTCTGTGCCGCTGGGCAACGACTACACGGTGGCACCTTCGTACGACGCAGACCCGCTGAACGGGGTCTCGACGTTCGACCTGGTGCTCATCAGCAAGCACATCCTCGGGGTGCAGCCGCTGGGCTCGCCTTACAGGATCATCGCCGCCGACGCCAACAAGTCGAACACGGTGACGACGTTCGACCTGGTGGAGATAAGGAAGCTCATCCTGTTCATCAACACGGACTTCCCGAACAACACCTCCTGGCGCTTCGTTGGCAAGAACTTCGTGTTCCCGAACCCGTCGAACCCGTTCCAGACGGGGTTCCCGGAGGTTGCGAACCTGAACAACCTTGCGTCCGACCAGTTGGCGGTCGACTTCGTGGCGGTGAAGATAGGCGACGTTAACGGCAGTGCGGTGACGAACTTCGGCACGGGCAGCGAGGACCGCACGGTGGTCGGCGACCTGGTGCTGAACACGGAGGACCGCACGGTGGCCGCCGGCGAGACCTGCACGGTAGAGTTCAAGGCGACCGACTTCAACGTCAGCGGCTACCAGTTCACGGTGGGCTTCGACCGCGGTGCGCTCGAATTTGTGGAGGTGGTGCCCGGCCTGGCCGACGTTGCCAACTTCGGCACGACGATGGCCGGGGAAGGCGTTCTGACCACCAGCTGGAACGGCGACGAGGCCAAGCGGCTGCCGGCGGGCGAAGTGGTCTTCGGGCTGACCTTCAAGGCGAACCGCAGCGGGCGCCTGAGCGACCTGATCAGCGTGAACAGCCGCTACACGGCGGCGGAGGCGTACAGCGCCGACAACCAGCTGCTCAACGTGGCACTGTCCTTCGACGGTGCGAAGGTGGCCGGGGGCTTCGAGCTGTACCAGAACACGCCGAACCCGTTCGCCGCATCGACGGCGATAGGCTTCTACCTGCCCGAAGCAACTTCTGCGACACTGACCATCAGCGACGTGCAGGGCAAGGTGCTGCGGGTGGTGGAAGGCGACTACACCAAGGGCTACCACCAGGTGGACCTGAAGCGCGGCGAGCTGAACGCCTCCGGCGTTCTGTACTACCGCCTCGACACGGGCACGGACTCCGCTACCCGGAAGATGATTTTGGTTGACTAAACCATAGCGTTGTTTAGTTGTCCGTTGAACATTGTTTGCCAAGGCCCAAGGGCTTGAAACGAACAAGGTTCAACGGACGGCAAACAACGAAAATCGCCACAGCGATTTGTTTCGAAAGATTTTCACAAAAGCCGTTTTAAAGAACTATATACTTAAATCGGTTTTTGGGATGGCCTCTCTCCGCTGAGTGTTGGAGGGGGGCTTTTTTTTGTTTCGCCTTTTAGGATCTTTGTTTGTGTCAGTAATGAATTTCTTTCCTGGGGTTTGAGCATCAATTTGATGAGGTGTTCAAACCAGTGTTTTTAAGGTTCCCTCAGTATAAAGATGGTTCTGCCCAGCCATTTTCCCTTCTTCCCATCCTTTTGGCTCCGCCCGCGAATTTCTATTTATTCTAAAACACGGATGGTTTTGTCGGTTTGCTATTAGCTGTTGGCAGTTGGCCATTGGCTTTTGCCAACTGCCAAAGGCCAAAAGCCATGAGCGTACAGTATAGAAACGATGAAAAAATAACTTCGCTATTTTGATTTTGAAACCCCAGTACTGGAAGGGTTTTTAAAAAATAATCCCGATTTTACATCGGGATTATTTTTCTTTCGATCCTTAGGCACGGTTTTTTATATGATAAATTATATAAATGTAAATTTATCCTAAACCGATTCAACCAATAAAGATGCCTCCATCCTGATTCCACTTCTGTTATTGTTATTCTTACCTTTTTCTTTTCCAAAACACACATTAATAAGGCTGATAAGCACGAACTGCTTTTGAGTTGACTACACACACAGGAGAACAAATAGTACTATGAGAAAGCTACTATTCCCTTCTCCGGGGACTTTTTGCTCAACAGCTTCCAAAGGTTCCACTTTCATCAGTAGTTCTATTTAACAAAATCCTAAGTGACTCAAAGAGCTACTTAGCTTGATGACCTATGACTTCACAAGCCGTGGGGTGGTAGCTGTGTATATGGCTTCCATCTCATGGTTGGGAAGATATATTCCAGATCTATTAACAAATTTTATAATCATGATGAAACAGAACTTGGCCACCCGACCGATGGTGTTTTGGGTACTTTTATTCTTCCTCTCCATTCAAATTACAGCACATGCAACTTTGACCTGTCAGTTTTCCGATCCGAACAATCCGCATCCAATTTCACCTGGAGCAAACTGCTCCGTGATTTTTGATCCCGGAGATGTCATTGACCAGGCAATGGGTAACATCGGCCCCTATTCTTTTGTAGTTGCGACCTATCCTTTTGGAACGGTGGTAGATGCCGGCAATGATTTTGTTGCTGCCGATCTTTTTGATTTCCGGGATTCCACCATCGGTGTGACTATTACCGACTTGAACACAAATGAAAGTTGTACTTCTTTCTTTTTGGTAATGGACACCGAGACGCCCACGGCAGTCTGTGACAGTTTGACGCTGGTATCCCTTCCAAATACCGGTACCACCAGCCTGCAGGCGAATATTTTTAATAAAGGCAGTTCGGATAATTGCAGCCCGCTGATTTACAAGGTGAGCAGGGACGGCAACACGCCCGGGATGAGCGTCACGTTTGATTGTACAGATGTGGGTACTTCCGTACCGGTGACCTTGCGGGTGATCGAAGCCTTGAACCCTTCTTCCTACAATGAGTGCGTAACGTTGGTGGCAGTCAGCGATCCCAATATTCCCTGGCTATTGAGTTGCCCTACGCATAATCCAATTGACTGTGAGGATGACTACTCCGATTTATCCATTTTTGGATATCCTGTTTATATGGATGGATGTGGTTACACACTGACTACAGATTCTACTATCTCCATAAGTAATTGTGGAACTGGTACCATCGTCAGGCATTTTACGGCGACCGATCCCTCCGGGAATTCCAATACGGTGTGTACGCAAACCATTATCGTACAAAACCAGACACCATTCAATGGAAGTACCATTGTTTGGCCGTTGGACACCATGTTCGTGAATGGATGCCATGTAGCGGCCGACCTGGAACCGAGCGACTTGCCGGCGCCTTACAACCAACCGACCGTGACGGGAAACCCGTGCGCCATGATAGCGATGAGTTATTCGGATCAATTATTTTACATCAATTACCCGGCCTGTTATAAAATTGTCCGGACCTGGAAACTGCTCGATTGGTGCCAGTACGACCCGTCCAATCCCACGGTGGGCATTTGGCAGGATCAGCAGGTGATAGCGGTGGTAGATACCGAATTGCCGGTCGTGACCTTCTGCCCGCCCAATGACACATTTGGGTTGGATGCCAGTTGTGCGCTTGGTGTGGTGACTTTGCCAAACGTGACCGCTACGGGAACTTGTTCTGGCGAAACGGTGACTATTACCAACAATTCACCTTATGCTACCGCTGGCGGTGCCAACGCCAGCGGCAACTATCCGCCCGGCCAGCATACCGTTGTTTTTACAATAAAAGATGGTTGCGGAAATAAAACGACCTGTTCTACGGTCATCACTGTAATGGACTTGACCGACCCCACTGTCAAGTGTAAAACGGGTATTGTGGCTGAGTTAGGCGTGGTGAACCAAGGCGATCCCTTTTCAGAAGTAGATGCTGTTCTTTTCAACTTAAACAGCAGCGATAATTGCACCTCGCCGGGCAACCTTTCTTTCACGATACGGCTGGCCGGAGACTCCATTAACCCTCCTGGCAGTTCACTGGTGTTCAACTGCGACAGCCTCGGCACCATCGCTGTAGAGGTTTATGTAACCGATGAGGCGGGGAACAGTGATTTCTGCACAGCCAATGTGATAGTACAGGACAACAACCACCTATGCCCCAACATGCTCGTCTCCCATGCCATGATTGCCGGCAATGTGGAAATGGAGGACGGCATCCAGATACCTAATGTGATGGTACACGTCCAAAATGCTTCGTTGATGGACAGCACCGACAACCAGGGCCATTTCGCCCTCCACGATGTTCAGACCGGCAGCAACTACGAGGTAATGCCGGAGAAAAACACCGGATTCGGGAATGGGGTGACCACCTTCGACCTGGTCATTTTGAGCAGGCATATCTTGGGCATCCAGGTGCTGAGTTCGCCCTATAAAATCATTGCTGCGGATGTGAACAACACGGGAACAGTTACCACTTCTGACATTGTCGAGCTGCGCAGGCTCATCCTTGGTATTTACGACGAATTTCCCAACAACCATTCCTGGCGTTTTGTAGCCAAAGGTTATGTTTTCCCCAATCCGTCGAACCCTTTTACGCCACCGTTCCCGGAGGCGGTGAACGTGGCCAACCTCAGCCAGGACGTTTTGGACGCTAATTTTTATGCAGTAAAAATCGGCGACCTGAACAACAGTGCCGACCCGCATTTTAACGAAAATACCACAGCGGACAGGACAGCAGGCGGGCAGCGCTCCCTGCTAACCCCCGACAGGGTGTTGGAGGCCGGCGAAGAGTTTGAAATACCCATTACGATTGACAACCTTCAAGACTTACTCGCCATACAATTTACCATAGAATTTGAAACTGATGATCTGGAATTGCAAGGCATTGAAAAGGGCGGATTGCCCGGTGGGGTTGATGAAATCTTTGGCCGTTCGCTGCTGGATAACGGTATCCTGACGGCGGCCTGGTTCAATCTCCAGCCGGTGCGGTTGGGACAGGAAGACGCCCTTTTCAGCCTTCGTTTCAGGGCAAAGAACAAGGGCCGTTTAAGCGAGCTGCTTTCAGTGAATTCCCGTTATACACAAGCACTCGCCTACGGCGCTGATGGAACGGACTTTGCATTGAACCTTGCTTTTAAAAATCATGACGACATGCAAACAACCACAGCGTTCCAATTGTACCAAAACCAGCCGAACCCTTTCAAAAAGGTGACCAACATCGGATTCACCCTGCCCAAACAGGGCCAGGCGAAGCTGATCATCTACGACCTGTCGGGCCAGGTGCTCAAAGCTTATGACCAAAAATTTGACAAAGGCTATAATGAAGTGAGCATCAACCGTACCGACCTGCCTGCGGGCGGCGTCCTGTTCTACCAACTGGAAACGCCAACCCATACGGCAACGAAAAAGATGATTTTGTTGCAATGATGGGTTCAGTGGTTCATTGTTCCTTTGACCAGGAAGCTATGAAGCCATGCAACAATGAAAATGTACACACCGAATTTAGTACAATCCCCTGCCTGCATCTGCCGGGCAGGGGATTTTTCGTTTTATGTTATTAAAAAATATTTGAAAACGTTTTGAATTGACGATGCAGCTTTTACCTTTGTCCTGTTCGCAACCAAACCGATTGATAATCTTAATGAGCATGACCATGAAAGTTCCAAAACCGATCTTTACACTCCTTCTCCTCCGGCTGTTCAGCCACCTGTTTTTTCCAGATTTACATGTCAGGCCAATCTTAATCCGAACCTCGTAAGCGGTAGCTGTCTGGGCATTTTCCATCTACCCTTCTGATTGAGTTGGCAGTTTTGGGCATTGCTATTAACGCCCCGCTGCCAGTAACCGACTGATCTGCCGTCTTTCCCACACCGCTATCGGAGACTTGCAGTTGCCAGGCCTTAGCCCGATTCGTTTGGCGATAGGGCAACCCATTGATTTTTGCTGCTGCATTCATTGAGCAGTTGCCAACTACCGATTTTATCAAACACTCAACCCAGTCCGATGAACAAACCGATTACACTTTTTAACCAAATACAGACTTGTGAACACTCAATAATCCCATGGACGTGCCGGGAGGGTATGGTTTCTGGCCATGCCCTCACCTGGCTCGCTTTAACCGTATTTTTTTTGGCGGCAATTTGTCAAAATGCTGCCACCCAGTGCACCCTGGCCTGCAACAACCTGCGTTACGTCTCCCTGCCTGCCGAATGCGAGTCGGAGATCACCCATTATATGATCTTGAACAATCCCAACAGCCCTACCTGCCAGCCCAATGCGCCAACCGACTTCGAGACCACGGTGATGTATCAATGGGGGCAGCCTATCCCTACTACGCCCTTCGTCAACTCGGATCATATTGGCCAGACTTTCACGGTAAAGGTGAAACACCTGCCATCCGGCAATTCCTGCTGGGGCGCCATCCATATCAGCGACAACCTGCCGCCGCAGCTTAGCTGTCCGCCCGACCTCACCATTGCCTGCACCGAACCGCTCGATACAGCTAACACCGGGGCGGCAGTGGCTTCCGATTGTTCCAGTTTCACCCTCACTTATTATAACTCAGCGCAAAACAATGGCTGCAGCGGCAACCTTGCAGGCGTTGTTGCCAGGACATGGGTAGCCATTGATGAGAATGGTTTTTCCAATACCTGCCAGCAAAAGATAAACATTGAAAAGCCAGACACCATGGACGTTGAATTCCCGCCCAACCGGGATGGCGTGACAGGCGCTGCGCTGGATTGCGTGAACCCCAATACCAACCCCTCCAATACCGGGGTGCCGACGATTAATGGCTTTCCAATTCCCAATGGAACGGGTTATTGCAACATGGCCGTCACCCACAGCGACCAGCAATTGCCGCTTTGTGAAAACAGTTTCGCCATACTCCGCACCTGGACCGTCATTTCCTGGTGTACGGGGGCCATCCTTACGCACACGCAGATCATCAAAGTGAAAGATACCCATGCTCCGGTATTGGCTTGCCCGGCCAATTTTACCGCCAGTACGACCAGTTCGCAGCAGTGCCTGGCGGATGTGTTCCTGCCGCAGGTGGGCATCACGGATGACTGCTCGACCAATTTTACCGTCAGCATCAATTACCCAAATGGCGGGGTGAATGGAAACGGTGGATGGGCCTACAACTTGAATTTGGGCGTTTATACCCTCACGTACCAAGTGAGCGATGCCTGCAACAATACGTCAAGCTGCACGACCCAATTGACAATTGTGGACAATGTGGTGCCAACCGTTGTTTGCGACGCTTCCACGGTAGTGACCCTGAGCAGCTCAGGCACGGCTACCGTGTTTGCCCAAACTTTTGACGACGGCAGCTACGACAACTGCGGGCCAATCACCCTGAAGGTAAGGCGCATGACGGCTGCCTGTGGTACGCAACCCGTTTTTGCACCTACGGTAAAATTTTGCTGTGCGGACGTGGGCAACAACGTGACGGTGGTGATGCAGGCCACCGATTTTGCAGGGAATTCCAATACCTGCATGGTGAATGTACATGTGACTGACAATTCTACACCCGTTATTACCTGCCCGGCCAACAAAACCCTGACTTGCCAGCAAGATCCCTCCCATTTAAACCTGACCGGTTTGCCCGGCATCCTTATCAATTGCGGGACGGCGGATACCACGTTCACCGATGTGGAAAACCTCAGCATGTGCAACACGGGTACCATTATCCGCACCTGGAAGGCGACGGCGGCAAACGGCTATTCAAGCACCTGCAACCAGGTGATTTCACTGGTGGACAACACGCCGGTGAGCATTGTTTTTCCGCCCAATTATGCTGCGGCGGGCTGTGTTTCATTGGCGGGCCTGAAACCAGATAGCCTGCCTGCCCCTTACAATTTTCCCGTCGTGAACAAAGACTGCGAACTTATCGCCTCCAACTTTTCCGATCAGGTATTCACCATTGCCGCCCCGGCCTGTTTCAAAATAGTGCGCACCTGGACCCTGCTCGACTGGTGTGCCTACCAACCAGGCGGCAATACGGGCATTTGGTCGGCGCAGCAGGTTATTTCGGTAACAGATACCACGGCACCTGCATTCGACTGCCCGGCGAGTTTCACCGTTGGGTTGGGCGCAAATTGCGCCGCAAGCGTATTCCTGCCGCCAGTAGCCAATGTCCAGGATTGCAGTCAAAATATTTCTGTGGCAGTGGCCAGCCCGTTCGGTAGTGGTTATGGGCCTTTCAGCAATGTCGCACCGGGCAGCTACACGGTTCATTATCAGGTGTCGGATGGTTGTGGCAATGCTTCTTCTTGCAGCATCACGGTATCGGTCGTTGACGATAAAAAGCCAACCCCTTATTGTAAGGACGGCCTCGTGACCACGCTGATGGGCACGGATACGGACAGCGATGGTATTTTCGATGAGGGCATGGTCACGATATGGGCAAGCGATTTCGACGAGGGGAGTTTTGACAATTGCCCCGGGGCGCTTCAGTTTTCTTTTTCTTCAGATGTTGGTGAAACAAACGCCACATTTAGCTGCGACAGCCTGGGCATCGTGCCGCTTCAAATCTGGGTGACAGATGCCACCGGCAACCAGGATTTCTGCACGACCCACATCGAGATACAGGACAACCAGGGGGTTTGCGGCGGCAGTCTTTTCGCAAGTGCCGGTGGCGCCGTCACCGACGAAGCGGGCTTTAATGTGTCCAATGTCATGGTGGCATTGAGCATCGGCAATATGGCGCCGGCCATGACGGGCCAAGACGGCAATTTCAGCTTTCAGGAGGTGCCGCTTGGCAGCGATTTTACGGTGCTGCCTGAAAAGGACACCAACCTGCTCAACGGCGTTTCAACCTTTGACCTGGTGCTCATCAGAAAGCACATTCTTGGCATCCAGCCCTTCAACTCGCCCTACAAAATCATTGCTGCCGATGTAAACCACTCCAATACCGTCACCACTTTCGATATTGTGGTGCTCCAAAAAAATATCCTGCACATAACCCATGATTTTCCCAATAACAAAAGCTGGCGCTTTGTGAAAGCGGGCTATGTTTTTCCCAACCCAAACAATCCCTTCGTGCCGGGTTTTCCGGAGGCTTACAGCATCAATAATTTCAGCGGGGACATGACGGGGATTGACTTCGTGGCGGTGAAAATTGGTGACGTGAACAATTCGGCGCTGCTCAACCAGTTCCAAAACCCCGGCGAAGATCGAAGCGGCGAAACTCTCCAGCTCCTCGTGGACGATGTTTATTTGCAAAGCGGGAAGCAGTACAAAGTAGATTTCACAGTAAAAAATTTTCGGGAACTGGTAGGCTACCAGTTTGCCCTTCAATTCGATCCTGAAACACTGGAAATGATACAGTTTGAAAATGGCGACCTTACTTCTTTAACCGAATCAAATTTTGGCTTCCGTCTGCTCGATGAAGGTGTGCTGACCACCTCCTGGAACGATTTCCGCCCTGCGAACCTGCCCGATGGGGCAGTGCTTTTCAGCCTCCTATTCCAGGCCAAAGCAAATATTATGATCAAACATGCCTTACACCTCGGCGATGCCTTCACGGCGGCGGAAGCTTATTTTGAAAAGGGTGAAATTCTGAGTGTGGCCCTTCAATTTGAGGCTGCCCAAAAACCAGCACCCAATGACCAAATACCCAATGCAGGCCCTAACCCATTCAGGGATTTCACAACGATCCGTTTTTCGCTGGACGAACCTCAAACCGTCAGCCTCCTTGTTGTTGATGCTACCGGCAGGCCCGTCAAGACAATAACGGGATTCTTCGGGCCAGGTCAAGTGCTTATCAGGGTTGAAGCGGAGGAGCTCCGGGGAGTGGGCACCTATTTTTACCAGGTGAAAACAGGTAAAGGCCAGTTTACAGGAAAGTTAGTTTTGATGGAATGATGAGGCCACTCCAGGAATTCAAATCATTGTGCGCTGAACATTATTTTTTCGTGGCGAAGGCACGTCCTCAATAGAAATTAAAGTGGTCAAATTAGGGGTACTAGAAGTTACCATACTTCCGTTAATAAGCTATTGATAATCACCGTCCCATCAGGACGGAATCTTTGTAGGATTTGAAAGCATCAATGGTCTCCGTTCCATCGGAACGGTATCTGAGAATCAACGGCATATCGTTCCTACGGAACGAAAGACCTCGGTTCATGGCAAGCTACAAAGATTCCGTCCCGCTGGGACGCCTGGCACCATTTTATAAAAAACTTATTTTCGGTGGTACCCTAGCTTCTATTCGCCGGCGCACCTACAAAATTTTTCCACATAAGCTCAAATTTGGATGTTCAAGGATTCAACCCTGTTTCAGGATCAGGCAAAAAAAAGTGGGCTGGCAGGACGTTTCCTGCCAGCCCCCCTATTTCCAATTAAATAGGTACGTGGACTTAATACTTAACAGAGACGTTACAATCCTGCAGAGGTCACCGCATCCGGCAGTATTCGCAAGATTGTTCAAAAAACTGTGTCAATTGCTCACAAGTGATTGATTGTGAGCGTGTATATTTTTCAAAAACACACTTCTCGGAATGGTCTCGTATTCGCTGAAAGGAGGCACCCAAAGCCCACAGTGAGCCAGTTAAGTAACGATGAAAAAATAACTTCACCATTTTGATTTTGACAACCCCAGCAATGGAGGGGCTTTTTAAAAATAATCCCGATTTCACATCGGGATTATTTTTCCTTCGATCCTAAGGTAAGATGGATTCACTTTGGGCGCAAAAATTGCAAGATGAAACCCGCCCGCCCGCCATATATCTTATTTTTTCCGATGAAAGCTTTTTTGTATTCCAGCCTGCTTGCCCTTTCCATCTTTGCTATTTCCTGCCAACCAACCGATGCTGAACACCCGGCTTTAGCACAAAGCAATATGCAGGAAAAACCTGTCGCAGTGGCTGCTAAAACAACAACACCCGACTACAGGGCCGGCAAACGGAACGCCGAAGAGATGGTGGCAGCGGGCTTTAAGCGCTACGGCATCGAAAAAGGGATTTTCACCTTCCGTCTCTATGGTGCCGTGACGGGCTACGAAGTGCTGTATTTCGATAATTGGGGCTGGCGGGAAGGCAGGTACATCCGCACCACCGCCGATGTGGGTGCCTACAAAGAAAAGACGAACAAGGTGCAGTACCTCAATGGCGAACGCCGCTACGAGTACGACCCGGAAACTAAAATCGCCCACTTCTTTGATTCCCCCCAAATCCAGGCATCCGCCGATAAGTACAACACCCAGGACATGACCATCGTCAACGATGAAATGATCAAGCGAATGGGTGGGGTAGCAGTAGGAAAAGATAAAGTAAAAGGGGTGGAATGCGAGGTCTGGAGGATTGAAAATATCAAGACGACCCTCTGTATGGCCTATGGCATCACCATGCGTGAAGAGTCTTTTGCATCGGGCATCCCTGTGAGCAGGGTGGCCATTTCAGTGAAAACGGACGTGGAAGTGCCGGAGGATAAAATGACCGTGCCAGATGGGGCGGAGGAGGTGGACATCAATGCCAGGAAATAATCGTTTACCAAACTTTCCCACCTTTGGAGCCGGGCCATAAAAGTGCCTTTATACTGTACGCTGATGGCTTTTGGCCTTTGGCAGTTGGCAAAAGCCAATGGCCAACAGCTAATAGCAAACCGACAAAACCATCCGTGTTTTAGTATAGTATAACTAACTGTCCATTGCTGTTTTCACAGGCTTTTTCGTTTAATGTAAAATAGTTCTGTCGCCACCTGAAAGTCCGACTTTTGCAGGTTGGGCAGGATGGTTTCCTGGATACCATTGGCTGTTGGGTAGATGGTTTGGTAATTGTTGGGGTTGCCCACTTTGACCGGCATATTGAAAGTGGGTACTTCGGCCTCCCACTTATAAATCACTTTCAGGTCGGCGCCCATTTGCTCCAGGTCGATTTCCAGCCGGGGGATGTTGGCGTAATAGAGGTATTGTTCAAAAAAAGGAGTGAAGTCCTTTCCCGTAAACTCATTGGTGAAAAGCAGAAAATCCTCCGTAGTACAAGTCTTGTATTTGAATTTATCATAAAAGCCCCTTAACAGTCCAAACCACACTGCATCGTCGCCAATGGCATTTCGCAGGGTGTGGAGAATCCAGGCCCCCTTGAAATAATGGTCGCTGCCCGACCAGTCGCCAAAATTTACGTCTCTTGGCCCAACGATAGGCTCTCCGTTCCTGATGAAGGGGCGCTGGCTTTCCAGGTACCGCACCGCATCGGCGTAGCTCATCATACATTCCACATAGAGCGATTCCATGTAGGTAGTGAACGATTCGTGGATCCACATATCTGCGTGGTCACTGGCGCTGATGGCGTTGCCAAAATATTCGTGGCCGCTTTCGTGGATGATAAGGTAGTCGAACTCCATGTCGCGGGGAATCATGCCGCCGAGATAGCCCCGGTTGTAGTTGTTGCCATAGGCGATGCCGCTTTGGTGTTCCATGCCGAGGTAGGGCGTCTCCACGAGGGCATAGCCGTCGTTCCAGAAAGGGTATTTCCCAAAATACTTCTCATAGCAGGCCAGCATGGGCTTCACTTGTTCAAAATGTTTTTTGGCCTTGTCCAGGTTGTATTCCAGCACGTAATAATCAAGGGCCAGCGAGTCGCCGTCAGCGGAATGGTACCAGTCTGAAAAATGGGCGTACTTACCGATATTGATGGAAGCATTGTAGTTGTTGATAGGGTAGGAGACGAACCAGTAAAACTCGGTATATCCACCTTCAACCCGTCTTGCTTTTCGCAGGTTTCCGTTGGCCACTGCCACCAGGCCGGTGGGCACGGTCACGTGGATGGCCATGCTGTCGGGTTCGTCGGAGAGATGGTCTTTGCAGGGCCACCACAGGCTGGCGCCGTCGCCCTCGCAGGCCACAGCCACCCAGGGGTTCTGTTTTTGGTCTTGTTTCCAGACAAAGCCGCCTTCCCAGGGGGCATTGGTGGCGATGGTGGGGAAGCCTTCGTAATAGACGATGATGGATTGGTGGGTGCCTTTCTCCAGTTTTTCGGGCAGGTAAACCATGACGGCATCGAACAGCCGTTGGTAGGTGAGGGGCTGCCCATACCAGGTGATCTCACTGATGGTCATGTTTCTGAAAAGGTCGATCTGCATCATGGAAAATTCGTTGACCACGTCAAATTCAATTTCAACAAAGCCCTTGAGGAATTTCTTGTTGATGTCCAGTGCCACGTTGAGATCATAAAAAGTGACATCGTAACAGGCCCGTTCCGGCGTCAGCATGCCCCGCAGGGTATCAGCTTTCGTAAAGTTGAACTTATTGTAGAAATCCCGCTGGGAAAGGGCATGGGAAGCCAAAAGCATCAAAAGCGGAAAGATAAGTGATTTGTACATAGTAAAATACTGGTTTACAGCAGGTTATAATATGGGGTTTTTTTACTTAAATTTGCCAGTCCAACAAAAGGAAGGGGGAAATTACTCATTTTCCTGTTTGGGCAATGTTTCTACCTTTGGGAAACTTCACTGACATTTTGAATATTGCTTGATCAACCACCAACAACAAAGAAACAATGACTATGGACGTCGGCAAAGCAATCAGGGAATTATTATTTGAACACCCCTCCGTTATCGTACCCGGCCTGGGCGGCTTCACCTCCACGCCGGAAACTGCCACAGTGGACTATGTGCAGGGTGCCGTGCTCCCTCCTTCCAAGAAACTGGCGTTTAATCCAAATCTCGTCATCAACGACGGAATGCTCGTTCACCACCTGCAGCAGTCGAATGTCATCACCTTCCAGGAGGCCGGCGATGCTGTGACGAGGTATGTGGACAACGTAAAACAGGCACTGGAACGGCGGGAGATTGTCGATATTCCGCAAGTCGGCAGGCTCTACAGGGATTATGAGCAAAAAATACGCTTCATGCCGGAAGGCACCAATTTCAACGCAGATTCTTTCGGGCTGCCAACGGTGTCGTTCAGCCCCATCACCCGGGAAAGGAAAACGGAAACAGCGTCGGGCGGTGCCATAGCAGCATCGGGCGGTGCCGCAAGTACCCTCACCGCAAAGGCAAATACCGAAAGCGGTGCCCCTGTACCAGACATCCCTTCGGCAACGGGCTCCCAAGCCACGAGGAACTGGGCCCAAGGACTTATGCCCTGGCTGGTATTGCTTTCGGCAGTTGTTTTGGCCACCAGTATTTACCTTATTTTTTCCAACACCGGCAACACCGGCACCACCGTGGAGACACTTCCGGTTGACAAGGAGCGGCTCAACGTGAAACCCAAAGTCGAACAGGATGCCACCGCCGCCACAGAGGATGCTTCCATTGAAAACACTGCTGGCGAAACAGGCCAGGATCCCGCCAATTCGCCCGCATCTGCTCCTCCCGTACAACCCAAGGCCGAATCAAAAAATGGAGAGGATGACAAGTATGTGCCAAATAAACGGACGGTTTTCATTGTCGTCCACAGCTTTGGCGTGCGCAGCAACGCCACCAATTTTGCCCAGTCCCTTTCGGAAGCTGGCTACGCACCGGAGACCCGGAAAGTCGGAAAACTGTTCCGCGTGGGCGTTACATTTCCCTATGACACCCAACAGGAGGTAGAAGATATGAAAAATGAGCTGGGCAAAAAATTCGATGCCAAGCCGAAAACAGCGGAGGAACTGGATGAGATGAACTGATGCAATACCTGGTGATGGCCTGTATTGTGCAATAGTCAGCGGGCTGAGATGGTTGGGCAGGGTTGGCAAAAAAAACATCCCAACCCTGCCCAACACTCACCACGAAAAACATGGTTTGCATAGAACCTATTGGAAGGAAGTACAGAAAAATATTCAACGTATCCATAGAAGGCTCGTAATAAAAACGCCAAGTTTGCGCACTTTTTCCAAATATGCAGCGGAACCTTACCATAGATATTGGCAATACCCGGACTAAAATAGCCTTGTTCGAGGAAAACGAACTGGTGCAAAAAGAGGTGTGGGAAATACTGGATATGGATCGGCTCCGGGAACTGTCGTACAACCAAAAGGTGAAAAAGGTCATCCTTTCCAGCGTGGCCAAAGTGCCAACAGCCGTGGAGGACTTTTTTATGACCCAGTTTTACTACCTCCATTTGTCCGCCCAAACGCCATTGCCCATTGGGCTGCAATACCTGACGCCCGATACACTTGGCAAGGACCGGGTTGCAGCAGCAGTGGGCGCCCAGCATATTTATCCCGGGGAAAACTGCCTGGTGATTGACGCAGGAACGTGCATCACGATGGACATGTTGGACCGCAACGGGGTATTCCTGGGGGGGAATATCTCTCCTGGCATCGAAATGCGCCTGAAAGCCATGCACCACTTTACGGCCAGGCTACCCTTGGTAAAACAGGCTGACATTGGTGGGCATTTGAAGGAAAACCCATTGGGCAACTCAACGGAAAACGCCATCAGGTTGGGCGGCGAGCTGGGTGCACTGCTGGAAACAGAGGGGTTTATCAAGCTCATGGAGAAAAGATTTCAGCACTTAATAGTGATTTTAACAGGTGGCGACACTGATTTTTTTGTCAAAAACATCAAAACCAAGATATTTGCGCACCCAAATTTGGTCCTGATAGGGCTGAATCAAATTTTGCAATATAATGCTAAACTTACCGATGGATTTTAGAGGCGTTTGGAAGACGTTTATCTTTTTGCTTTTTACCCTGTCTGCGACAGCACAGCCGAAGGACAATTCCCCCTATTCCCGGATTGGTTTGGGGAAACCGGTGAACCATTCCCTTTCCGCTGCGGGGTTCGGAGGGCTATCCGCCGCCTATGCCGATCCGCTCCACGTCAACCTGCTCAACCCGGCATCGTACGGTACGCTCAACACAGCCGTTTTCGAGGCCGGCCTTTATGCTATCAACTCAAAACTCAAGTTCAACGATCAAAGCTCCAACGTCTGGTCGGGCAACCTCAGCCATCTGGCATTGGCTTTTCCCTTGCGAAACCCCCTGAACGACGCCCTGGCAAAAAAGAAGCGGCAGATTTTCTGGGCCATGAACATAGCGCTGCTGCCCAACACGTCCATCGGATATAATATCGAAACGCTGGTGGTAGATCCTCAGTTGGATACTACATACAACAGCTTTAAAGGCACCGGCGGAACCAACAAGCTGCTCTGGGGCACTGGCGTCCGGTACAAGGGTTTTTCAGCGGGCCTTAACCTGGGCTATTTTTTCGGGCAACTGGAAAACGAACGGCAAACCCGCATAGGCGATGTCGTCGGCGGCTTCTTCGATATTTACGAAGATAACATCAGTGTGCGCGGCTTCACCTACACATTGGGGGCACAGTACAAAATTGATCTGGACAAGAAAGCGCCTGACGAATCGGTGTATAATGGGCGCAGCCTGATATTTGGAGCCTATGGAAGCTCCCGTACGAATTTCAGCACCAAAAGCACCAAATACCGCATCGCAATACCGACCAACTACAGCCTTACCGAAATTGACACCGTATCCAGGCAGTTGGGCATCAAAGAAAACGGGAAGCTACCGGCGGAGTTCACCCTGGGGGTAATGTACCAGAAGGCGGCCAAATGGAGGCTCGGCCTCGAATATGGTTTTGCGGCATGGAAAGGCTACGCAAACGAGGCAAAGCCCGAGCAATTGTTCAACAGCCACCGCATAGCTGCCGGGGCGGAAATCATCCCGGATTTTTCATCCTACAACAAATACATCCAGCGCATCCGCTACCGGGTTGGTTTCTATTACCGGACGGATCCCCGGCTGGAAGATTTCAACCAATATGCCCTGACAATCGGGTTTGGCCTGCCCCTGGTACTGCCCCGGCAGCAGACCTCCTTTGTCAACCTCTCCTTTGAACTGGGGCAATACAACACCAAAGATGCGATCAAGGAGAATTTTGTGAAAATAGCCCTTGGCTTTACTCTAAACGATAGTTCTTGGTTTTACAAACGAAAATTCGGATAATGCGTCCCGTAAGAAGTTCCAGCTTGAAGACTACCAGGAAAATATGTACTGCCGCACTTCAACTGTAGCTTCCTGCCAGACTTGATAAAAATTTTGGTTGATCATGAAAAAACTACTGAAGACTTCCCTGTTGATCCTCTTGTTCGCTGCCTTTGCCGCCCCGGCTTTCAGCCAATGCGAAACGTGGAACAAATCCCCAGACAAAGATGCCCTGGAAGAGGCACACGTGCTGTACCGTCAATTTATCAAAACAGAAGATTACGACCAGGCTTTCCCCTATTGGGAAAAAGCCTACAAAGGCGCCCCGGCCGCCGACGGCCAGCGTTCTTCCCACTATGTGGACGGGCGCAAAATCTATATCTCTAAATTTAAAAAGGAAAAGGACGAGGCAAAAAAGAAAGAATATGCCAACATGATCCTCCGCCTGTTCGACGAACAAGTGCAGTGCTATCCCGACGAGAAAGCCCTGACCCTGGGCTTGAAGACCTACGAAATGTTCTATACCCTCAATTCGCCCTATTCCGAAAACCTGAAGGCGGCCCAGGAAGCAGTGGAAGTGGGTGGCAACAAGACGAGTTATGTCGTTTTCCAGCCCTATGCCTCCATTGCGGTTTACCAGTTCAAAAACAAGCTGATGTCGGCAGAAGAAGCACGGAATGCCTACCTCAAACTGAACGAAATCGCAGACTACAACATCGCCAACAACAAAGAATATTCGGCCTATTACCAGCAGGCAAAGGATGCCATGAACGGCACTTTCGCCCAAATTGAGAGCGAAATCTTTGACTGTGCCTATTTCAAGAAAAAGTTTGAGCCAGAATACAGGGCCCACCCCGATAGCACTGAAATGCTCAAGTATTTTTACAACCGCCTCGTGCAGCAGGGTTGCCCGGATGACGATCCGTTGGTGCTTGAAATGAAGGTGCGCTACGAAAAAATCATCGAAGCGGAAAATGCTGCCAAATTGGCGCAGTATTATGCTGAAAACCCGGGCGATCACGGCATTGCCCTTTTCAAGGACGGCAAATACAATGAGGCCCTTGAAAAATTTGAAGCTGGCATAGCAAAAGAAAAGGCAGGCGCAAACGACAGCGAGAAGCTGGCCAACTATTATTTCTATATGGCCTCCATTGAGTTCCGCCAATTGAACCGTTATTCCGCAGCACGTGAAGACGCTCGCACAGCAGCCCGGTACAAACCCAACTGGGGGCAACCCTACATGCTTATCGGCGATATGTACGCCAGTACCAGCAGTTCTTGTGGCAACGACAACTTCGATGCGCAATTGGCCGTACTGGCCGCCATTGACAAATATGCCTATGCCAAGTCTATTGACAGCTCCGTTGCCGGTGATGCCAACAGCAAGATTGGCCGCTACAACGGCTTCCTCCCCAATAAAGAGGAGGCTTTCATGCGGAAGGTAAATGAGGGCGACTCCATGACCGTTCCCTGCTGGATCGGCGAAACCGTACGGGTGCGGTTCCAGTAACGGATTGAAGTGAGGGATGGGGCACTGCCGCTTGAAAATCAGTGGCTTGTCATGCTTTCTTTCCCGCACGGTAAATTGTTTACCCTATGATTTTGGGGAAAAGCCCCGTTTGGAAACAGGCGGGGCTTTTTTAGTCGGGCTATGGCGGGCCTGGACAAACTGGCGGGCAGGCATGGTATTTTTTTGTTGAAAAACGGCCTGTTTTGAATCAAGTAAACCTTTGCAGGGGGGTTACCTTTTCAACAACAAAGTCCCATCTTTGCTGAAACAATATCCAACTTTTGCGTCTCAAGCTTAAAATCCAAAATAATATAACGATGATGAACAGATTCCTCCTTTCCTTCTTTGCTTTTGTCCTGTTGTTTGGCTGTACACCAAAAACCACGCAACAAACCACCGAGACAAAGCCTACACCAAAACCCAACCCAACCACAAAGCCGAAGAGCATTTGCCCGACCTTCGACGATGCCCCCAACCCTGAGCAAGCACTGGAAAATTTTGTGCTCTACCGGGACTTTTTGAAGGCCAACGACTGGAAGGGGGCTTTCGAACTTTGGCAAAAAGTTTATAAGGAAGCGCCTGCCGCCGACGGGCAAAGGAGTACCGTGTTTACAGACGGCATAAAATTCTATGAGCATTTCATGGCGGCGGACACTACCAAGAAAGAGGAGTACGTCACGAAGGTTTTCAAGCTGTACGACGATATGGAAAAATGCTACCCCGACAGCGGCTATGTGACAGGCCTGAAAGCGTTCGACTATTTTTTCAAATACCCCGACCGCATCTCCAAGCTGGAGCAGTACAAGCTTTTTAAAAAATCCATCGAAATGGACGGCGGGGAACCCCGTTATTTTGTCCTTAACCCCTTCACTGCATTGTTGGTGGACCTGACCCTTGATGAAAAGGTACCCGTTGCGGAAGCACAGAAATACCAAAAAATTATCAGGGATGCCATCGAAAAAGGCCAGGCCAACTGCCAGGGAAAGGAATGTGAAAACTGGGCGATCATCGCGGAATATGCCCCTGCCAGGCTGGAGGCGCTTGAATCCATTGAGGGCTTTTACAATTGCACCTATTATAAAGCCAAATACTACGATGGCTTCGATGCCGCTGCTGCCGATTGCGAGACCCTGACCAATGTGTACAGCCGCCTGAAATGGGGCCAATGCCCCGATACGGATGCGGCTTTCGCCGTTTTGCAGGAGGCCATGAAGAAAAGCTGCGACACGGGTCCCGGCCCGCTGCAGGTGTGCAATGAACTGCTCCGCGATGGCAAATACCGCCAGGCCGCCGATTGTTATGAGGAACTGTTGCCCAAAATCAACGACAATGCTCAAAAAGCTCAAGTCACGCTTATCATCGCCAAGATCTATTATGCCTACCTTAAAAACTTCTCCCGTGCCCGCCAGTATGCCCAGCAAGCGGCCAAGCTAAGGCCAGGATGGGGCGATCCATACATGCTTATTGGTACGATGTACGCTTCCAGCGGCCCGATCTGCGGCCCGGGCCGTGGGTGGGACAGCCAAATAGTCACCTGGCCGGCCATTGATAAATGGCAGTATGCTAAATCCATTGACGCCGGCGTGGCTAACCAGGCGAACAAGCTCATTGGGCAGTACACACAGTACATGCCGAGTGTCGAGGACGGTTTTCAGCGGGGCATCAAGGAAGGATCGTCTTTCTATGTGGGCTGCTGGATACAGGAGAATACTACGGTCCGGTTTGCCAAGTAGATGTGATTGGGTGTTTTTGTGGA
This sequence comes from Lewinellaceae bacterium, assembly GCA_020636005.1. GTDB lineage: Bacteria > Bacteroidota > Bacteroidia > Chitinophagales > Saprospiraceae > UBA6168. The sequence continues at coordinate 1,078,997 of JACJYR010000002.1, read as the reverse complement.
TGGGTGTTTTGAGGCACGGAAAAAGTGGGTGTTCAGGAGTGTTTTTTTTAACTGTATAATTTGCAAAGCCGCAAAGGGTTAAATATCAGCGTTTTGCGACTTTACTGCTTTGCGGAAGAAACAGAAATTGGAGCAGCCGTCCCAAAACACAAAAACACCCAAACACAAAAACACAACCTTCATCAGTGGTTCCGCTGGTCAATCCCCCAGGTCAACTTGTTTCGGATGGTATCCAAAAACCCCACATCCTTGAGATTGACCATGTTGATGAAAAAATCTCCCCGCCTTACCGCCAGTTGGTAGTCGGAAGTGATCACCTCGAAACGGGAATCCAGGGTACACAGGAAATTTTCTGCCCGCCCTTCCACCTCGAAGGCAATGACCGAAGCGTCGTCAATGATGAGCGGACGGACGTTGAGGTTGTGCGGTGCCACCGGCGTCAGCACAAAGTTGGTAGAGTCGGGAAAAACAATGGGGCCGCCACAACTAAGCGAGTAGCCTGTAGAACCGGTTGGGGTGGCGAGGATGAGGCCGTCCGCCCAATAGGTGTTCAGGTAGGCACCGTTCACGAAGGCATTGATAGTGATCATGGAGGAAGTGTCCCGTTTCAAAATTGTGAAATCGTTGAGCGCAAATGAAGTTTCACCAAAAACGTTAGGCTCCGATTCCAGGCGGAGGGTACTCCGGCTTTCCAAAGAATAGCTTCCTTTTACCAATTGCCCGATGGCATCCCGGATCCTGTTTTTGTTGACGGTGGCCAGAAAGCCGAGCCGGCCCAGGTTGATGCCGAGGATGGGCACTCCGGTATCCCTGACAAAAGTGGCCGCTGCCAGGATGGTGCCATCGCCGCCCAGGGTGATCACGAAGTCGAAAGGCCGAACCCTGAAATCCATATAGCCTTCAAACTCGCCCACATTGGTCTTAAGGTTCACCGCTTCCCGGATGGTTGCCAGGTAAGTTTTGTTGACATAGGCCGCAATCCCAAACTCGTGCAGGGCATCGAAGAGGTGCTGGACGTGAGGGAGGTCACCGGGCTTGAGGTATTGGCTGTAAACGACAACTTGCATGTTGGAAATTTGGAACATTGGAAATTGGTGAATTGGAAAATTCCAATCACCGATCGCCAATCGCTAAAAACTGAATGCCCAATGTAGGAAAAAACCAAGCTCGCCCAAATGGTTGCGGCTGATTTCAAAGTTAAAAACCTTGTTGTAGTAGATGACCATGTCGAGGCCGATGCTGGTGCCCCAGAGCAGCTCGTTGCTGAGGGGGTTGCCGGTTTTGTAAAAAGGGTTGTTGACGTAGCCTAATTCGTTGTGCAGGACGAGGTAAAACTTGAGGGGCATTATTTTCAGGCCGTCGAAGATCATGAGCCTTCCCCAGTTGATACTGCTATTGAAAAGCTCGTAGCGGAGGCTGCTCTTTTGGTACACAAAGTCAAGCCCGTCAACGACATAAAATTCGTAGCCGCGCAGGAAGTCAGGTTCGTAGCCCAGGGCGGTGCTGTTGTAATAGGGCTGTTTCGAGCGGTTCAGCCCTGTTTTGCCCTTCAAAAAAGAAACGAAGTTCCAGCGGGTGGCTATGGGGATGTATTGGACATAAGTAGCACTGAGGTCCAGCGCCTGGATTCCTTTCGACAAGCCAAACCCTTTTTCGCTCAGGGAAGTGGAAAACAGGAAACCGTTGATAGGGTAGGGCTTGATGTCCCGCTTGTCGAGGGTAAATTGGTAGCTAAGGGTTAGGTATTGCTGCCGCAGGCCGTTCAGGAAAAAGTCGGGGTTGAGTTCTTGCTGTACGCTTTCATAAATGTGGTTGTTGTGAAAAGAGGCATCCAGCCGGTGGTAGGTGTCCAGCCCCTGCCGGTAGAGGAGGCCGGCCCCCAGGCGCAGGCGCCGCAGCAGGATGTTGTCGCCGTCCGTCTGGAAGAGCAGCCTGTTGCCGAGCGTGGTGTAGCCAATTTCTTTTTCCCGGGTGTAAAGGGCGTTGAAGTTCAGGCCGATGGTGCCGCTTTTGTTGAAATAGGGCAGGGTGTATATCAGCTCGAATTTCTTGGTGAAACCAAATTGGGCCACTGCTTTGAGCCAATCCTTCCTGCCGGTAAAATTGGTATGGTAAAACCGGACGCCCAGGTTGAGCCTCCGCAGGGAACGATTGTAGGTCTCCCACCAGACGTTGAAGTTCCGGTCGGCAAGCTCCACGATGGGGAATGGGAAGATGTACCAACTTTCCCGTACTGTAATCTGCAGCCCTACCTTATTGGTAGCTCCTTCCCATTCCCTGAAAGTGATTTCGGCACTGGAGAACAGGCCGGTGTTCATCAGGTTGTATTGGTTCTGCTGCAGGCGGTAGGTGAGGGTCGATAAAAGGACGGTGTCGTTTTCCGAAAAGTCCAGTTCACGGAGGATGATATCAGCTTTTGTGTGCTTATTGCCTGCTACATAAATATTTTTGATGATGGCATATTCAAGCTTTTGAGAACGGGAGGGTTGAAATGTTGCAAAGGCTAGTGTGTCTGGCCCAGGTGCCTGGCCCGTCAGCAGGGTTGGTATTGTTAAAAAGAAAATAAGGAATAATTGGAAGAAATGCCGCACCATGAAAGAAACGATACTTAGGATCGAAGGAAAAATAAAACGACTATTTTATTATTAAAAAAACCTTCCAGAACTGGGGTTTCAAAATCAAAATAGGGAAATTATTTTTTCATCGTTGCTAAGAATGCCAAATGAGCGGCGAAGTTATTGCTTTCCTGAAACTCACGATTCGCTACTTTTGCGCACAAGGCGGGAAGCGGTATAGATGGGATGCTACCATTTTCTGAACAAACAGACGTGATCCCCGTAAATTCCAATAAACGACTACCAGTGTTTCAAGATCCGCTCATTCGCCTGTTGCTTTTGCCATTCTCCCTGTTGTACGGGCTGGGCGTGAGCATCCGGGATTTTTTCTACCGGAGGAAACTCCTTGTCAGCGTAAAGTTTAACCTTCCTGTCATTGCTGTTGGCAATCTCTCTGTTGGCGGTGCGGGCAAGACGCCCCATATCGAATACCTTATCCGCTTGCTCCGGCCATATATCAATGTAGCCACCCTCAGCCGCGGCTACATGCGCAAAACCAAAGGCTACCAAATTGTCCGTCCATTCAACTCAGCCGAAGATGTGGGCGATGAGCCGTTGATGTTCGCCCGCAAATTCCCCGATGTGTTTGTGACAGTGAACGAAAGCCGGGAACTCGGCATCCCGCAAATCATGCAGCACGCCCCGCACACGCAGATCATTTTGCTCGACGATGCCTTTCAGCACCGCTCCGTTCAGCCGGGGCTGAACATCCTGTTGACAGAATACAATCGCCCCTTTACCCGGGATTTCCTGCTGCCATCGGGCCGTTTGCGGGAGTGGCGAAGTGCCTACCGCCGGGCCGACATCATCATCGTTTCAAAATGCCCGCCCGATATGACAGACGTGGAAAAAGAGGCGATGGTCAAAGAGATAAAGCCCTTTCCTTTCCAGGATATGTTCTTTTCGAGTTACCACTATTTGCAGCCTTATTACATTTTAAACCCCAATTACCGCCTTGATTTACAGGAGGATATAGCCGTGTTGCTCGTCTGCGCCATCGCCGGGACGGATTACCTGCTGGAATACCTGGAATCAAAAGCTGGCACTGTGCGGGTGAAAGAGTACGAAGACCACCACTATTTTACCGAAACGGATTTGGAGGACATTGAAAAAATGTTCAACGCCCTGCCGGGAGGGAAAAAGGTCATATTGACCACTGAGAAAGACGCCATGCGCCTGGAACTCCACCGCCAGTGGCTGCTGGAAAAAAAGCTGCCCGTGATGGTACTGCCTGTGGAGGTTTATTTCCATTTTGAGGAAGGGGAATTGTTTGATAAGGCAGTAAAGGAGTTTTTGTTGGAGTTTAAGGTTTGACGGAAAGAAAAAGCCCTGCTTCAATGTTATGAAGCGGGGCTTTTCTGAAAGGAAACACTTGTTATTTCCCATTTTTCCTGTTTTTGGTTGGGGCAGGGCTTTTTTGTTTCTCCAATTCCTCCTGTATTTGTTTTACCAAAGCTTCTGTTGTTCCAGTCAGCGACACAATTTGGTGTACGGTAAAACCACCCTGTAGCAGGAGTTTTTCGATAAACTCGATTTTTGCTTTTTCAAGCCCCTCTTTACGTCCTTCCTGACGTCCTTCCTGACGTCCTTCCTGAATTCCTTTTCTACGGCCTTGTTTATACCGAATATCGGTCTCTAAATCATATACAAATGGCATGTCGGTAATTATTTTAGAAGTTAAGGGTTGCAAATTACGCAGCTTTGATAAGATTTCCAATTGCTGCACATATTTGCCCAAATTGGCTGTATCTCCTCTCAATTGATGCAGCTTGCCCAAAATTTCACGGATGATTTTTTCAGACGGCTCGCCTTCAAAATCGGCCAATACTGCCAAAACAACAAGCTCAGGAATATGGGAGTTCAAAAACATCTTGTGTGAAAATTCACGCAAGTTGATAATGCTGAACTGATGGGAACAATCATCGTGCTGTGTGCCGGAAGGCATCCTGGGCTTTTTCTTTCTGCCCACATATATGACGAATTGCCGCACAGGTACGCCAAACTGGTGATAAATCATCCCGTATGTTAGCAACATCCACTTTGACAGATCTTCGTCCTTGACGTGAAACTCAATGTGTAGCACACAGTTTTTTGACGGGTCATCAAAAATTAGCTTTTTCAGGTAATCACCTTCCCTTTGCCAAGTGGCCTGGATCTTATCTTTTATCTCCTCTGTCCTGCCCATGTTGACATGAAGCACTTCGGTCGCAAAAACCTCGATGATCGGTTCGATGTCTTCTTTGAATATCCTGTCATAAATGTTGCTCATAACTGGGTTTTTATTTTGGGTAAACAGCCATGCTTTCCCTACCTTTTTGGGTAATTATCATCCCATTCCTTCACCTCCGGTTCGCCCAACTTGTCCACACTCTTCGCCACAATCATCGAAACCGTCGCATCGCTCGTCACATTGGCCACCGTTCGCAGCATATCCAGCGGGCGGTCAATCGCAAAAATGAGCGCCAAGCCTGCCTCTGGGATGCCCGCTTGCCCCAGCACGATCACCAGCATCACCATTCCAGCGCCCGGTACTGCTGCCGAACCGATGGAGGCCAGGGTCGCCGTCAAAATAATGCCCAACTGCGCACCAAGGCCAAGCCCCATCCCAAAAGTTTGCGCAATAAAAACAGCGGCCACCCCTTGGTAGAGCGCCGTCCCGTCCATGTTGATGGTGGCGCCGATGGGCAGCACGAAACTCGCCACTTCCTCGTCCACGCCGAGGTGCTCTTCCACCCGCTCCATGGTGACCGGTAGCGTGGCGGCGCTCGAACTGGTACTGAAGGCCAGCAGTTGTGCAGGCGAAATGCCCTTCATGAAAAACTTGTAGTCCCGTTTTGCAAAAATCTTTACGAGTGTAGGATAAAAGCCAAAAATGAGGATAAGCAATCCCCCCACCACACAAGCAGCATATCCCAGCAGGGCCACGAACAGATCGGGGCTGGGCAGTTCGACCACCAGCGCACATAGCAGCGCAAAAACCCCATACGGTGCAGCCAGCATGATCAGGTCAATCAGTTTCAACACGACCTCGTTTACCCCATCAAAAAATGCCTTGACGGGGCGTGACTGCTCCTCCGGTATCAGTATCATCCCGATGCCAAAAAAAACGACGAAGAAGATGACCTGGAGCATGTTGCCGTTGCTGGCGGCTGCGCCGAAGATGTTGTCGGGCACGATGTCAATGAGCGGCTGCAGGGGCCCCTGGCCTTTTTGTTTCTCGGCAGCGGCTATCCGGCTGGCGGCATCGCCGCCAAATTTTTCCATCATTTCCGTGCGGGTTTCTTCTTTTACCAGGTGGCCGGGCTGCACGATGTTGACGATGATCAGGCCCAGGCTGATGGCGATGACGGTCGTCATAATGTAGATGGCCAAGGTCCGGGTGCCCATTTTGGAAAGCTTGGAAATATCTTTTAAGTCGGAGATGCCCTTGATGAGCGATGCCACGATGAGCGGCACGGCGATGAGTTTCAGCAGGTTGATGAAGATAGTGCCGAACGGCTTGATCCAGTCCACGACGAAGCCCACCCAGCCAACGCTGACGGACAGCAGGCCGAAGAGTACGCCGGCCACCATGCCAATGAGGATTTGCCAATGCAGTGCGAGTTTTTTCATGATGAGAAAGGTTTAAGGGCAAACAGTTACCCAGCGACAAAAAAAGAAAAAATCGGGGAAGGCCAGCACTGCTCTTGCTTTTTTGTTCTTTTGCCTATCTGGTTCTTTTATTCCAACCCAATTTTTGCCTAATGATGAAAAACAATGCGACTAAACCTGATTGGCTCAGCAAACTGGAACAGGAAAGCTGGCAAGCCGAGCTGATCGTTTCGGGGTGGCTATTTTCGGCTCGTTGCAACTTCCTGGCCTGCTGGAGCGCATCGGCGAGTTTGCGATGACCTTTTTCTCGCTGGAGAATTTTACCATGCTCTACTTGTTTTTCAATTATGCCTTTATTGCCGTTTATGTCATAATAATAGGTTTTGTGTTGCATTTTGTGCTTCGGGCACTTTGGATTGGCCTTATTGGCCTGAACTCGGTCTTCCCAGAGGGGATTAATGTGGAGGGCGGGTACTATCCAAGGCATTTCATGGAAAAAAATCGTCCGGGATTTCCCGAATGAAAATGGCCTGATCAATGGGTTGGACAATTTTTGCAGCGTCATTTTTGCATTTTGTTCCTATGCAGTGCTTGTTTTTGTTGCCCTGAACATGGACGTGGTGGCAGTGTATGCCATCGGAAAATTATTAGGGCAATTCCTTCCTGAAAACTTGTTGTTGCAGGTCAGGAATATCGCTGTCTTTGCTTTCATTAGTTTGGCGCTGTCTTCTACCCTGTTTTCAATCAAACAATTTAAAGAAACCAAATACGCCCGCAGGTTTCAATATCCCTTTTTCCGCCTGCTGACGAAAATAGCCTTCCATATTTTCTACCGCCCCATCAACCGGCTTTCCTTACTTTTTTGAGCAACCTCAATCTGCGCCAGTACTTCTCGTGGACGCTGGGCTTTTTTTTTCCTGGTCATGTTTTTCGCTATTGCCAATTTAGTGAACTCCAATTTGGTTTTTGCTGCCAACAGTGAACTGCTTTTTGACCGGTACGCCAGGACTGACATAATCTATTCTGAGAACTATGACAACCTTCGCAAGCCCGGAATAGGCAGGTTGCTTTCTGCCTCCATTGAGTCCGATCGGATCACTGGCAGCACAATGCGGGTATTCATCCCGGTTTTAAAAATGAAGAAGAAATTATGAAAAGCCGCTGCGGTGACTGGGCGGCCCCGGATTCCCTGAAACCCACGATGAGCGGCACGGCGATGAGTTTCAGCAGGTTGATGAAGATAGTGCCGAAGGGCTTGATCCAGTCCACGACGAAGCCTACCCAGCCAACGCTGACGGCCAGCAGGCCAAAGAGTACGCCGGCCAACATGCCGATGAGGATTTGCCAATGCAGTGCGAGTTTTTTCATGATGAGGAAGGTTTAAGGGCAAACAGTTACCCCAGCGACAATAAAAGAAAAAGATGAATATCCCGATTTGGTTTTTTCATGCCAGTTCAACGGGTGGCAAAATAAACAAACCCGCCGATGCACCCTCCAATGATTAAAAACTCCAGCACGTTGCCCAGCATTTTGTTCTTCACCCGCACATTGACGATGGCAATCAGGGAAATGATGAAAGCAAAGCCCATCAGCAAGAGGATCATGCCGCCGCTGGCCCCGGCCACCTCTGTAAAAGCCGGCGATTTGGCCACTTTGGGAAAAACAATCAAAAAGGCGGAATAGAGGATGGCGCTCATGCCTGCTATCGCTATCCCCGACAACAACAGCTTCCAAGCAGGGATGCTTTTGCTCAGGCTGTTAACGCTGCGAATACCGCTGCCCACCACCAGCCAAAGCATGAGCAGCATCAGGCCGATGGTGGCTTCGTCGGCATATTTTCCAAGCAGGTTGCCCAGCTTATTTTCCAGAAAAAACAAGGCGATGAAGATGCCGGCGAGTAGGAGGCTGGAAATGACGACCGTCCGGACGGCAATGCTGTTGTGGGAGTCTGTATTGGATTCCCTTCGTCGGTTGGAGGCCATGTTATTTAGGGTCTTTTTTGTCGGTTGGCTTTTTATTTTTCTGGATTTGTTCGATAAGGCTTTTTACCCTTTCCAGTTCCATGTTCAGGGCCTGCGAAATGAACACAGGCTCGGAGCCCAGCTCTAATAGGCGGGTTATCAAGGCTATTTCCCTTTCCTTATCCCTTTCCTCGTCCCTTTCTTTTAACGATTTGCCAAGGATAAATTTCTTAAGCAAGAAGTCCGCAAGCTTCGGAGAATTCTCAACGATGGGGATTACACCGGGATCGTCATCGATGTCATCAAAATATGTATCCATGATTTCTTGATTTAATTTATAATCCTCCTGTTCGGGTATCCTTACCAGGAACAGAACAAAAGTAAACAAATTGATGGTCTCCTGCTTGCTGTACCCCCTTTCAAAACACAGCCTCGCAAGCATTCTTTTGAAGGCTACTGATTTTTCTGTGTCATGTTTAGCCTTTATCACATATAGTGCAGCCAATATGGCCAAGTCAATAGGGTTGTCAGAGGCAAGCAGGTCTTCTTCCTTCTGTTCCCTTACCAAAAATGCAGGGAACTGGTACACCAACTTGGTATCGTGGAATTCATAATTGTAGCGGCCATGCACCTTCGGCACTTTGCTGCCCGTGTAAAGTGCCATGGAAGCGACAGGTATGCCTGGCTGGGCATCCCTCAATCGGTAGAATGTGATGAACATTCGCTCCGGCAGGCTTACATCAAAACCGTGCTGGGCCTCGATATGGATCAATACGAGCTGTTGCTTTCCCGACAGCAGATTCAGTTCCATGAGGATGTCGCCCTGTCTGCTGCCTTTTTTGCGGAAATCGGCCAATAGCTTCAACAACTCCTTGTCAAGGAACTTGACTTCCCTGGCCCAATCAATTTCTTTATAAAGCTTTGGAAAAAAGCGTTTGATGAACGGCCCGGGCAGGCTTTTGATCAAAACCTTCCAGCGGGCATCGTAATCTACAGGCGAGGGGGATTTTGCCATTATCTCATAGTTTTTGTTCCAGACCAAAAGTAGTAAAACCTGGTTTGTTTCAAACCTGATGAACCCTTTTGTACAATTTCTCCAACCCCTCCACCATCGTCCTCCATGAGAAGCGCTTTTTCTCTTCCTGCACCCCTTCCGTGAAGAATTTCTCCTTTTTATGTTGGTAAAAATCTACTACCGCATCTGCAATCGCCTTCGCCTCCACGGGGACGACATAGCCGGCCTTTCCATGCGGCACGATTTCCGGCAGGCCACCCACCGCCGTCACCACCATCGGTTTTTCAAAATGGTAGGCCATCTGTGAAATGCCGCTCTGTGTGGCCGATTTGTACGGTTGCACGACCAAATCGGCTGCGCCAAAATAGTAGCGAACTTCCTCCGTGGCGATGTAATCTGTTTTCAAAACCAACTGGGTTTCAATGCCTAAGTCGGTGATTTGCTTTGCATAAACCTCCTGGTTGCCATAATATTCCCCCGCCACGATTAGCTTCAAGTCCAATTTACGGATGCGCTCGTCGGCCATCGCATCGAGCAGCAAGTCCAAACCTTTGTAGTCTCTGATGAAGCCGAAGAAGAGCAGGTAATGAGTTTTTTCATCCAAGCCCAAATGTGTCAAAGCGGCTTCCCGGCTGACTTTTTCCCCATAGTTGTCATAGATAGGGTGGGGGATGCAAGCCGCTGGCATGTTGGCCGAAAACTTCCGCAGGTCTTCCTCCACCGATTGGCTCATGGTGATGCAAGCGTCCAGGGTGCTGAGGAAATAACGGGTAAAAAGGCGGTCGCCCGGCCTTTTTTCGTGCGGTAAAATATTGTCGGCAATGGCCACCACCTTCGTATGCCCGTTCGATTTCGCCAGGCGCAAAATAGTGCCCAGGCATGGCCCCATGAACGGCAGCCAATAGCGTGGCACGATGGCATCCGGGCGCAGGCGGCGGAGATCCAACCCAACTTTCAGCCAGTTCAGCGGGTTGACAGAGTTGACAGCCGTCCGTATATCCAGTCCGGGAGGTGCAGGATCACTCGAAAACTGCGTTTTGCCAGGAAACAAAAAACCGGGGTATTGAAGGGAAAAAGAGTAGATAACCACCTCGTAACCAGCCGTCTGCAATTCCTGGGCGAAACGCTCGCTGGAGGCCGCAATGCCGCCCCGCAACGGATGGGCGGGGGATAGAAGGACTATTTTGCGGAGGGAGGTCATGGTTTTATTGATTCATTGCCGGGGGCCTCGTCGTGATGGACGTGAAACCTTGTAACAATGAGGCAATGGAGCAATGAAACAACATCATCACCCATTCACCTTTTTTTCAATCACGTATTGGTTGCGGGTAGTGGAATTGCGGACGAGCAGCTCGGCCAAAAAGCCTGTGACGAACAACTGCGTGCCTACGATGAGCATCAGGATGCCGAAATAGAATAGCGGCCGGTCGGCGATGCCATATTCCTGCTTGAACAGTTTTTCAAAACTCAACCATGCCAGTGTGGCAAAGCCTGCCACGAAGAACAACATGCCGAGCAGCCCGAAAAAGTGCATGGGCCGTTTGCCGAATTTCCCAATAAAGGTGATGGAAAGCAGGTCGAGGAAGCCGTTGATGAAACGGTCGAGGCCAAACTTGGAGGTGCCGTATTTCCTGGCCCGGTGCTCCACTACTTTTTCGGTGATTTTGCCGAACCCCGACCACTTGGCGAGCAGGGGCGTATAACGGTGCATTTCACCATAAATCTCGATGCTCTTCACCACATTGTGGCGGTAGGCTTTCAGGCCGCAGTTGAAGTCGTGCAGGGGTATTTTGCTGATCCAGCGGGTCACGCCGTTGAAGAACTTGGAAGGGATGGTCTTAGAAATGGGGTCGTAGCGCTTCTGTTTCCAACCGGAGACAAGGTCGTAGCCATCTTCAACTATCATTTTTCGGAGGGCGGGGATTTCGTCGGGGCTGTCCTGCAGGTCGGCGTCCATCGTGATGACCACATCGCCTTTTACAGCTTCAAAGCCTACATGCAGGGCGGCAGATTTGCCATAGTTCCTGCGGAATTTAATGCCTTTGACGTTTGGGTTTTTTTTGGTCAACCCTTCGATGACTTCCCACGAACGATCCTTGCTGCCGTCGTCCACCATGATGATTTCATAGGTAAAACGGTTGGCCTCCATCACCTTCCGGATCCAGGCTTCCAGTTCCGGCAGGCTTTCTTCTTCGTTGAACAGGGGGATGACTACGCTTATATCCATTTGAGCAGTGTGCGAATTATTGGCGATTAGAGTGTTTTATTTTGATTTGAGATGTAAGAATACATGGTTTACGATGATTGATTTTGGGTGCCCGGATAAGTCAAAAATCAAATATCATGTAATCAGGAATCTCAAATCAAAACAAAAATATTCAATAGCCTCCACTTTATTTTTTAAGGATGGATGCAATGAGGTACGAAATAAAAAAGCCTCCTATAAGGCTAAAAGCATACCCAAACATCACCCTTCCAAAGGTCATTTTGAAATCGAGGTCTTTTGTTTCACGGCCGGCAGCTTCCATCATTTGCTTTTGGAGGTCGGTCAGGCCAGGATCGACAAAATTGAACATCACATAAGAAAACAGGTGAAAAACGAGCATGGAAATTACAAAAACCAGGAAGGCAGTTTTCAGTGCGTCCTGCCTGGTAATCTTGCCGCCATTGTCCGACCGTTTACTTTTTACCGCAGTGATCATAGCTGTTCCTGCGATGATAAGGGTACTCCAAAATACCAGCGGGTTCAAAATGTTTGCCCTGTCGAAATAATAAAAAAGGAGCAGGTACAGCACCATGGCTGCACCTGCCATGATACCGTGTTTGATAGCAGTTTGTTGCATTCTATTGATGAATGTAATTTATTCGAACACAGGTTTCTTTTTCATGACGGCAGCAACAATCAGCATGATGACGGCGTCGAAAACGAGTAGGCCCGCTGTGTTTTTTACCATGCCCATCGGGGTGAAACCTTCCATGGCTTTGTTAAGTTGTTCTTCCATTTGATCTTCGGGCATCCCAAAGCTGGCCAAGAATTCCTCCATTTTCCCGACTGAATCTTTTGCAAATCCAGGGTCAATGACTGTTATGTAGAGGATGCCAAATAAAGTGCTAATAACTGCCATTATCACCAAAGTCACCAATCCAGTTAAAAATGCACGTTTGAACGTAATAAATCCGCCCAATTCCTTATTCCTGTGTTGGCGGATAGCCAGGATGGAAGTTCCAAAAAAGATAATAAGCATAAGGCCTATGGAAAGCAGCCACGATCCGATGCTTGTTGGGATGCTAAAACCAAGCATATTGGAGATTAAACTATAAACGACACTTATTAGGCCACCAATCAGGCCATACCTTATTGCTGTAGGTAAAAATGGAACGGTAGATTCGTCCTTGCCTTGGGTAGGATTGTCCAAAGTTGTCATAATGTTTTGAGTTTTAATGATTTAAAAATGAAAAATTTCCCGGTGAAAATGCCCAATACTTTCCAAGTAGCCAAATTAAATATCTCACCTATGGGTTTTCAACTATGAAATGGCGGTTGTTATGGACGATGCCTATCACTTTTCCTGTAAAGTGCCACCCCACAAACGGCGTGTTCCTTGATTTTGAATAAATATCTTTTTGGGAAAACGCCCATTCCTGTTTTGGGTCAAAAATGGTGAGGTTGGCAGGAGCGCCCACTTTTATTGCTGGGATGGGCAAACTTAAAACCCGCCGTGGCGCTATGGCCAATTTTTCTATCAACTCGCTGATGGACAGTAAATTGCGCAAATGGGTGTGGCTGAGCGCAAACGCCGTTTCCAGGCCAATTGCCCCGAAATCGGCAAAGGGGAACTCCACATTTTTAGCTTCTTCGTCCAGCGGCGTGTGGTTGGAGGTGATGCAGTCAATCACGCCATCTTTCAAGCCCTGGCGCAGGGCCTCGAAGTCAGATTGCTCCCGGATGGGCGGCATCACCTTGAAATTGCTGTCGAAATCATTGAGCAGGTGGTCGTCGCAGGCGAGGTTCATGGCGGCGACGGAGGCAGTTACTTTCAGCCCTTTTTCTTTGGCTTTCCGCACCAGTTTTACCGTGCCAGCCGAGGAAATATTGTGCAAATGCAGCCGGCTGTCGGTGTACCCGGCCAGGTAAATGTCCCGCTGTGCCATCAACTCTTCAGACAGCGAAGGGATGCCCCGCAGGCCCAGCGAAGTGCTGACCATGCCCTCGTGCATCTGGCCGTTTGGCGAGATGGTTTTGTCCAGCGGCTGGTTGAGGATGACGCCGTTAAACGGCTGCACATATTGCAAAGCCCTCGTCATCAGGCCACTATCCTGTACAGATTTTTTGCCATCGGAAAAAGCAACGGCTCCTGAAGCGTGCATGTCGTACATCTCTGTGATGTCCTTGCCTTTGCAGTCCTGCGACACAGCGCCGATGGGCAAAAAAGAAACGGGGCTGTTTTTACTGTTGTTCCGAACGTATAAAACCTCTGATTTGGAATGGATGGCGGGAAAGGTATTCGGTAGGCAGGCTATTTCAGTGAAACCACCTGCCGCTGCGGCTTTGGCAACGGATGTGAAATCTTCCCGGTGCTCAAACCCCGGGTCGCCGACCAGGGTGCCCAAATCCAGCCAGCCTGTTGAAACGCATACGCCTGGCAATTCAATTACTTCCATACCTTCAGTGGATTCCACTTTTCCAATGGCTTCGATTTTTCCATTTTTGATAAAAATGTCAGCTTTCCCGCCATTGAGCGGGGAGTTGGGCAGGATGAGGGTGGCATTTTTTATCAACAACTGCATTGGAAGGATTTGCGGCAAAAAAAAGCATTTCTAATATCTTCACGCCAACTTGTTTTGAGAAAACTGCCAAAAATGAAAAACACCTCAGGCCAACCCAACTTCGACGCACGGTGGAAAGATACCATCCGGCACCTCCACGAGCGCTTTATAGAGTTCTTTTTCCCGGCGCTTTATCTCATCATAGATTTTTCAAAAGGGGTCAGGTTTCTCGACAAAGAATTGCAACAACTCCTTCCCGGCTGGGGCAAGAAAGGCTGTACAAACATGACGAAGCATGGATAGAAACACAAAAGAGGATGTTGGCCAGGCTTTGCTTTGGCAAGGGTTTTTCAAAACTGGAAATTGAAAATTTGGTTATTTTTTATTCAGAAAAGCCCTTTCCTATTGACCTGGGAAAGGGCTTTTAATGTAGGGCCCAATAAAAAAGGCGTCCTGAAAGGACGCCCTGATAAAATTGAATTAGTATGAAAAAACTGCCTGTTTGACTTATTGAAGGTTAGTCGGGGATCAACGCTGTCACTCTATTAAAAAAACTGTGCCAGCCATATTTTTTAGTTGTTCTTCGCAAACATTTGTTGCAAGGCCTGTTCGTTTTCTATCGTCATGTAAAAACTGTTCAGGTACTCAATGATGGCATCCCGGCTGCCGCTGTCCAACTGTCGGAAGTTGTTGACTATAGAGTACAGCCTATCCTTTTTTGACCGGAAATAGCTGAAAGTAGCATACATGTCTTCCCAGCTTTCGGCATAGCCCATAAAGACCCTCTCGCTCATGCTTTTTTGCCCCACGTCGTTGTTGGGCCTTGCATAAGGGGCACCTACCACTGCGGAAAAGTCAAAATCGTAAGGAACCGGGATCAATTTGCCGTCACCGATCTTCACCAATTTCACGTTGCGGTTCATTTTTAAATCCCAGTCAGTATTTCCAACCATATACTGGAACAGCGCTACAATTTTTTCCTGTGAAGGGTGAAAGTCTTCCGGCAGTTTCCCCATGCAGTCGCACAACGAGCCGCCAACACGATCGGCGAACTCTTCGTCGTCCTCAAGGAGGAACCCCCACCGCTTGATTTTATAGCCAGGATCTTTGGAATCCCGATAGGTGACTTTTACCAATTGTACCCGCAAGCTGTTGGGTGTCAACTCGTTGTACATTTTGTAAATGAGGTATTCTCTAAGTACCATTTCCTTTGAAATAGCCTTGTCGTCGAGACAGTGGGTCACAAGTTTCACCTCGTTCAAGTCACTGAGGCCAGCCGCTTCCAGTTCTTTTTTGGAAAACTTCAGCTTCAACGGGGGGAATTCGCAGACTTTACGGCGGAATTTCCCACGGGGCTTTACTTTGGCTTGGTAGAAATGTTCGTTGCCAGTCACGTCTTCGTAGCTAAAGGTTGCGGCCCTGTAATCGTCGGTATAGCGGTTTTGGATAATGGAATCCAACTCAGTAACAAGGGTCATCTCAACAATTTCCTGGCGGTTGATCATGTCAAACAAACTCTGGCCGGAATGCGGCAGCACATCTTCCCAATCGTCAATAGCCATGGATGGGGCGCACGACGGGAAGGATAACCATAAAATCGAAGCATAAAATATAAGTGCGATTTTGCTAAATCGGGTCAACATACAATCATTGATTTTCTAAAAAAAGCCGGAAATACAGGTGCAAATAAAGTAGGCGGGAAACTGGGTAGCCAAATTTTATAGACCTATGATGCTTTTTTATCGCTTTCTAAGCATCCTTTCATACGGCTGATTTTTTAGTGAAACAGAATAAAGTGTTTATTTAGATAAAAAGTTCAGCATAATTCGAAATTTTATCCTGTCTGCATGTCAAAAATCAATCCATGTCCATTTTGGCAGGCAATTTTATCCTAAAAAATCCTTGAATTGCCCATACCCGGAAAAGGAGTGCAAATGTCGTGCATGGTTGTCCGTCCTGTTTGATTTAAAGGTTAAGAATGGGTTAAATTTCCCAAAAACGATCAGTGGCCATTCTGTTCTCATTTTTTGTGTGGACGACCCCTGGTCCGGCCCGGCAGAACAGTTTCTTCAACTTGTCCAAAAGCATCCGGAGCGGCGCTTGCATTTTCAAAAAGGACGGCACTGAGATGCGGGAGGCCATCGGCTGGTTGAGGAATTACTGGCAGCCTATTTTGACGCTTTTGAGCCGTAAGGCCTTATTTTAGGGTATCAACTTGCTATCCCGTTAATTTTAAGACTATTTCGCCTAAAACCCAAACACCCCCGGCAACCACAAACTCAACACCGGCACAAACGTCACCAGCATCAGCGCCACCAGCATAGCAATGAACAACGGCAGCAAGGGTTTTACTACTTTTTGAATCGTCGTTCCAGCGACACCGACCCCGACGAACAGCACCGACCCGACAGGCGGCGTACACAACCCAATGCACAGGTTCATCACCATGATAATCCCAAAATGCGTGGGGTCAACACCCAGCGATTTTACCACCGGTAAAAAGATAGGCGTGAAAATGAGTACCGCCGGCGTCATATCCATAAAAACGCCGACAAAAAGCAGCGTCAGGTTGATGATGAGCAGGATGACAATTTTATTGTCGCTAATGGAAAGTAGCAGTTCCGTGATGTTTTGCGGGATATTTTCAAAAGCCATAATCCAGGACATGCTCATGGACGTAGCAATGAGCAGCATGACGATGGCCGTTGTTCCCGCCGAATTGAGCAGCATGGGCTTGATATCCCGCCAGGTGATTTCTTTGTAAAAAAACGCCAGCAACAGGCAGTAAACCACCGCCACCGCCGAGGCTTCCGTTGCCGTGAAGATACCCGCTACGATGCCGCCCATCACGACCAGCAGCAGCAGCAAGCTGGGAAAAGCAGCGATGAAAGTTCGAACCACAGCGCTCAATCTGCTGCGCTCGCCCACCGGGAATTTTTTCCATTTTGCCCAAAAACCAGCGATAATCATCATCAGCAAGCCCGTTAGCAGCCCCGGCACATAACCCGCCAGGAACAGCGCCGCAATGCTCACCCCGCCACTCGCCAGCGAGTACACGATGAGGATATTGCTGGGCGGAATGACCAGCCCCGTCGTCGAGGAGGCGATGTTGACGGCTGCGCCGAATTGTTTGGTGTAGCCTTCCTTTTCCATCGCTGGCCCCATGATGCTGCCGATGGCACTGGCCGCCGCTACCGCTGAGCCTGCGATGGCTCCAAAAAGCATGGCCGCCATGATGTTGACATGCGCCAGCCCGCCGGGCAGCGACCCGACCAGCGTTTTGGCAAAATCCACCAGCCGCCGGGCGATGCCGCCCCGGTTCATAATCTCCCCGGCGATGATGAAAAACGGGATGGCCAGCAGGGCGAAGCTGTCCAGTCCCGTGCCCATGCGCTGCGCCACGGTGGTGAAAGCCGGCAGGGCCGGAATGCTGACCAACATAGTGAGCAGGCCCGAAATGCCAATGCTCCACGCCACCGGCACGCCGATGCCGAGCAGGATGATGAAGGTGAGGACGAGGATGAGGATTTCCATGGTAATGATTGAATGAGGGAATGAAGGAATGAGAGAATGGGGGTCACTTGCCGCTGTTTGAGCGGGCGGTAGAGACGACTTTCAGTATTTCTTCGGCTTCAGTGAGTAATCGCTGAAGCTCTGTCTGGTCACATTTTATGCCCGCATCTTTGATGACTTCCAGCCAATATTGGCTTTCGTCAGCTTCTTCTACCGTGACGCTGATTTTTGCATGAAATTCCGCTTGCGACCTGCCCCGGCAAGATGCCCGGTAATTCGCACCAGTCGAAGTAGCTGATTTGATGAGTTGAAACGAAATAGTTCTGCAAGCTTGGGTAGGCGGAAGGGTATCGCAAAACCGTATCACGTCCACGGCAAACTTCTTCGTCCTTGCTTTCATTTTTTCAATAAACTCTTCTTTCTCCTGCTTTGAATATTTACTCATGATAATGATTGAATGAAGGAATGATTGAATGAAGGAATGGGGGGCGTCAATTCTCTCATTCCCTCATTCTCTCATTGATTTTATAAAAAACAACAAGCAACCCCGCCACAGGAATCGCCGAATACACCAGCGCAATCGGCACCCGCATCGCCGCTGAAGTCTGCCCAAGCGTGTGCGTGATATACATCAGCCGCAGCCCGCCGAAGACCATCGCAGTCAGTGCAAAACCCGCAATCAGAATATTGATGAAAATTGAAAGCCTCGCCTGAGCCTTTGGGCTGAGTTTTGGCGACAGCAGGTCGATGGCCAGGTGCATTTTCTGGCCGGAAGCGTAAGCGGCGCCTAGCATCCCAATCCAGATAAGCAGGTAGCGGGCGAGTTCCTCCGTCCAGCCCGCCTGGCTGCCCAGGGCGTAGCGGGTGAAAACGCCCCACAGCACGTCGAGCGTGATGATCGCCATGAGGAAGACGAGGAGGTAAGCGAGGTATTTGTCAATTGTTTTTTTCATAAAACGATGATTGAATGAAGGAATGAAGGAATGATTGAATGGGGGTGCAATTCTCTCATTCCCTCATTTTCTCATTCCTTCATTGCATACTTTGTATTTTTTCAATCAAATCCTTCATTTCCGGGTCTTTTTTGTATTCCTCCAGCAGTCCTTTCGTCCGCTCGATGAATAGCGACTTGTCGGGCCGGATGATTTCGACGCCTGCTTTTTGCACTTCTTCGAGCGCTTTTTGCTCGTCCGCCTGCCAGAGTTTTCGTTGGTAAACGGTTGCCTCATCGGCGGCCTCTTGCAGCCATTGCTGCTCCTGTGGCGTCAGTCTTTTCCAGGCGATGGTACCGATGAGCAGCAGGTCGGGCACGGAGGTATGCTCGTTGAGGGTGTAAAATTTGCAGACTTCGTAGTGGCGGCTGGTGTAAAAACTGGGTGGATTATTCTCTGCCCCATCCACGATGCCTTGCTGGAGGGCCGTGTAAAGTTCACCCCAGGAAATGGGCGTCGGGGCAGCGCCAAGCGAGCGCACCAGCCCCATCGCCACCGGGCTTTCCTGCACCCTGATTTTCAGGCCGTTGAGGTCGTCCGGGGTGTTCACGGGTCGGGTTTTGGTGTAAAACGAGCGTTGCCCGGCGTCGAAGTAGGTCAACCCCCGGAGCCAGAATTTTTCGCTCTCGAGCAGCAGTTGGCGGCCCAATTCGCTGTCCTGAAAATGGTAAGCATGCTCCCGGTCACGGAAGAGATACGGCAGGCCCAGCACCTTCATTTTCGGGGCGAAATTTTCCAAAACAGAAGAGGAAACTTTGGTCATGCCCAAGCTGCCGATTTGCAGTAGTTCCAGGCATTCCCGTTCGGTACCGAGCTGCTGGCTGGGGTAAATTTCGATGGTTAGCGCTCCCCCGGACTTTTGGGCGAGTAGTTCCGCTATGCGCTCCATGCCCTTGTGCACGGGGTGGTCGGTGTTCAGTCCGTGGGCAAGTTTGAGGGTTTTGGTGCCGGAGAGGTCGGCGCAACCCATTGCGCAGCACAAAAAGCAAAGCGACCAGAGGACCGCCAGCACGCCTGTTTTTCGTTTTGTTTTAAAAAAAATCATGCTTGCCGTATTTTTTTTATCAAAGCCAAAGCCTCCCGCACTCTGGTTTCGAGTTTGTCAAAATCCCCGTTTTTCAAAATATCCGACGAAATCAACTGCGACCCCATGCCTACGCAAACCGCTCCCGCACCGAACCATCCCGTCAGGTTTTCTTTGGTGGGTGAAACGCCGCCCGTCGGCATGATGCTCGTCCACGGTTGCGGCCCCTGGATGGCCTTGATGAAATTCGGACCGTACAAATCACCGGGGAAGAGCTTCACAATTTCACAGCCCAATTCCTCCGCCCTACCGATTTCCGTGAGCGAACCACAGCCCGGCGAGTAGAGTATTTTTCGGCGGTTGCAGGTGAGCGCCACGTCCTCCCGCAACGAGGGGCTGACGATGAAAGTGGCGCCCAGTTGGATGAACAGCGCTGCCGTCCCCGCATCCGCCACCGAGCCTGCGCCGAGCATCATGCCGGGCAGTTCCCGGAGGGCATATTTGTTCAGCTCCGCAAAAACCTCGTGGGCAAAATCGCCCCGATTGGTAAATTCCAAAAGCCGTGCGCCCCCCCGATAGCAGGCAGCGAGCGCCTGTTTGCCCAACTCCACATTGGCGTGGTAAAAAAGTGGAACCATGCCTTGTTCGTGCATGGTTTGAGCGACTTGTATTCTTGTGAATCTTGCCATATTTTTTAAAGCATTTCTTTTTTCGTTTAAATATTAAATGGTCTTTGTGACAGCCCCGGTTGTCATTGCCGAAGGCAACCCCGATTTTTCGGGGTTGCCTACGACAATGACAAGGCAGCGGGTAAAATTCTCAACGGCTTACCCTCCCACTTGCATCCCCGCCCATCAGCGTGTCCACTTCCTTCACGGTCACCAGATTCGCATCGCCGTAAATTGTGTGCTTGAGGCAGGAAGCTGCCACAGCAAAATTCAGCGCCTGCTGGTCGTCCTCCGGCCATTTTACCAGACCGTAAATCAGACCTGCCATAAAGCTGTCGCCACCGCCGACACGGTCCACGATGTGGGTGATGTCGTAGGTGGGCGCCTCGTACAGCGTTTTGCCGTCCCAAAGTACACCCGACCAGGTGTTGTGGCTGGCGCTGATGCTGCCCCGCAGGGTGGTGATGACCTTCCTCGCACGGGGGAACATTTTCATCAACTGCTGCAAAACGGAGCGGTACGACTGTGCATCCACGGAATGGCCCTGAGTCACGTCCACGCCTTCGGGGTGCAGGCCGAAGTGTTTTTCGGCATCTTCTTCGTTGCCCAGAATCACGTCGCAGCCCTCGACGAGGGCGGGCATGATGTCGCTGGGTTTCTTGCCGTATTTCCAGAGGTTTTTGCGGTAGTTCAGGTCGGTGGAAACGGTGACGCCCATGCGATTGGCCACTTGAATGGCTTCGAGGCAAGCATCCGCTGCGCCCTGCGAAATGGCGGGCGTGATGCCCGTCCAGTGGAACCATTGAGCGTCCTTGAACACTTCCTCCCAGTCAATCATCCCGGCCTGTATGCTGGCCATGCCCGAATGTGCCCGGTCGTACACGACCTTGCTGCCACGGCTAACGGCGCCCATTTCCAGAAAATAAATGCCGAGCCGCTCGCCGCCCCGTGCGACGAAGCGGGTGCCGACGTTGCGTTTGCGCATTTCCATGAGCGCACACTCGCCGATGTCGTTGTCCGGCAGGCGGGTGACAAACTCGACGGGCAGGCCGTAGTTGGCCAGTGAAACGGCCACGTTGCTTTCGCCGCCACCATACACGACGTCGAATTGGCTGGCCTGGCTGAATCGCTGGAACCCCGGCGGGGTGAGGCGGAGCATGATTTCTCCGAAGGTGATTATTTTTTTCATCGTTGAAATAATTTGTTTTACAATTGATTTTTTTTGTTTTAAAAACAGTAGCTTCACAGCCTAATTTGTACCGGACAACTATGACGGAAGCTCAAATCAAAGAAGAACTCTCCCTGCATTTATTTTCAGCGCTGGCAGCAAGGGCGGGGTACAATGTTTTAAAACCCCGGATTGATAGCGGTGACGACCTTTTGGTCACCCGTTCACTGTTTATGCCAAGCAGCAGAAGTTTAACACCCAGTGGAAATTGGTTAGCTTTTCAACTCAAAACTACCACCGGGAAGCAGGTCAGAAAGCTGGATGAAACTGTGATTTATGACTTGCGGGCAAAAAACTACAACGACCTGCTTTCCAAAAACCTTGGTGAAAATAAAAAATACCTTGCCCGCAACCCTCGCATGGTCAAAATGCAGCGGGCAATGTTGGCAGCAATCTGATTTCAAAACCCGAAATACCCTTTCGCATTCCGGTAGCAAACATCCTGCACCACCTTCCCCAGCAAATCTGAATCCGCTGGCAACTGCCCCCGCTCCACGTCCCGTCCAAAAATATTGCACAGCAAGCGCCGGAAATACTCGTGCCGGGGGAAGCTGAGGAACGAGCGGCTGTCCGTCAGCATACCGATGAAGCGGCTCGGCAGGCCCATGTTCGAGAGCGTGTTGATTTGCTTTTCCATGCCGTCCAACTGGTCGAGGAACCACCATGCCGAACCGTACTGCATCTTGCCCGGCACGGTGCCGTCGTTGAAATTTCCGGCCATGGTGGCGAAGACTTCGTTGTCCCGGGGGTTGAGGTTGTAGAGGATGGTTTTGGCCAGTTGGTTGCTGCTGTCCAACCGGTCGAGCAGACGGCCAAGCGCCCTGGCCTGGCTGAAATCGCCGATGCTGTCGAAGCCGGTATCGGGGCCGAGCTGGCGGAGCAGGCGGCTGTTTTGGTTGCGCAGCGCACCAAGGTGGAACTGCTGCACCCAGCCTTTTTCATGGTACATGTGCCCGAGGTGCACCAATAGGGCCGACATGAATTGCAGTGCTTCCTGCCGTGTTGCCGGCTGGCCGTTCATTCTTTTTTGAAAAATGGCAGCCACTTCTGCTTCGGTGAATTCTTCGGCGTAAGCCTGCTCCAACCCGTGGTCGGAGAGGCGGCAACCGTTTTCATGGAAAAAGTCCAATCGTTTTTGCAGGGCGACCAGCAGCTTTTGGAAAGTGGAAATGGGTGTATCTGATACAGCGCCTAACTTTTCGACATAGCTCGTAAACCCCTCACTTTCAATCAAAATCGCCTTGTCGGGCCGGAAAGCAGGAAGCGTTTTTATTTCAAAACCATCCTGCCTGATTTGCTGGTGAAACCGCAAATCATCCGTCGGGTCGTCGGTGGTGCAGACGACTTCTACGTTCATTTTGCGGAGCAAATTCCGAACAGAAAATGTCGGCGTACCGAGCAGCCGGTTGCACTCGTCGAAGACCTCCCGTGCGTTTTCTTTTTTCAGTAAAACATCAATGCCGAAGTAGCGCTGCAATTCCAGGTGCGTCCAGTGAAACAGGGGGTTGCGCAGTGTGGCGGGCACTGTTTCCGCCCATTTTTCAAATTTTTCCCAGTCGCTGGCCTTGCCCGTGATGAAATGTTCGTCCACGCCATTCGCCCGCATCGCCCGCCACTTGTAGTGGTCGCCTTGCAGCCAGATTTGGGTGATATTTTCAAACCGATGGTCGTTAGCAATCTGCTCGGGCGGCAGGTGGTTGTGGTAGTCAATGATGGGCAGGTTTTTGGCGTATTCATGGTAAAGCTCCGCTGCGAAATCGCTTTCGAGCAGGAAGTTTTCACCTAAAAAAGTGGCGGTCCTGTTTTTCGTATCGTTGCCGTTTTCGGTCATTGATTTTTATTCTTTTATGCCAAATTTAGAAAACCCGACAAGTCCATCCCTATCTTTTTCTATTTGAGTGCGTAGCGTCGGCTTTAGCCGGCGGGACCTGAGCGCCGGCTGAAGCCGACCCTACCTCTCCGCACTCTTTCTATTTCAACAAAAGCGCCTTAAAATCCGCCGCCGTTTTCACGCCCATCACGTCCATTTCCCATGCGGCGGCAAACTCGTAATTCACGCCCGCAGCACTATTTTCAAAAACCACTAGAAAACTCAGCGGATTGTCCCGCACGACCGGCTGGTACTTCGTATCTGCAACGACGCCCATGCCCAGGTTTTGTCCGTGATACGATTGCTTTCCCCAACTGAAAAGGTAGAATTTACTGCCCTCCGTCCCGCTTTCTGCCTCCGGCAAATGCTTGACGATGCCGGTGGCAAATGCAGCGCCTTCGGGGAGTTTTCCTTCGGCAACGGTGAGTTCCACTTTGGAATGTGGCCGCCCCGTGGGGAGGCTCCAAAGCTGGACAATCGTGCGGGTTTCATCGCCAATTTTCAGGTCTTTGAAGGTGAAACGTACACTTGCCGTCTGGCCGCCAGCCTCCACAATTTCCACTGTTTTTTCAGCGCAATCACTCAAGGTAAATAGCGAATCCTGGTACCAGATAGCCGGGCTGCCGATGCCAAGCAATTCGCCGACTTTCAAAATATCCGAACCCCAGTCCATGATGTCGTGGTACTCCCAACCGACCGTGTCCATGACCAGTGCGTTCGTTTTTTTTCCAAAAATATCCGAGCGGTGGCGGCTGTCGAGGTAGAAACGGTAGGCAATCAGCTCGTTTTCCAGCACCGGCCCTTCGAACATCACCCATTTGTTTTGCGGTGCCAAATCCTGCGGCACAATCAATTTTGTTTGGACAATGTATTCGCTTTTTACCTCGGCTTTTTCCGCCAAAACGAACGGTCCGGTCTGCATTTTGAAAACGGCCTGGGCGGAAGCCGGAGGGGGCGTCGTTGCAGTATTCTCGGAGGTTCCCGGTTGGCCGCAGCCGAAGTGGAAGAGGGCTAAAATGGCAACCCCGGACGCCCGTTTACCAAACTTCAAAAGTTTGGTAAACGTAGGTGCAAGTCGAGCGCCAGGCTGCCGTTGTAGCGGCGGCGGATTTCCCGTTGGTCTTTCAGCCGGAGGTAGTTGCCTAAAATTTCGGTAATCCCGGTGACCGGGTCAGTGGCGCCTTGCCGCCATCCATTGGTCAAAAAATCGCCGCCCGCTCGCCAGCCGGGACACCCGAAATGAGGAAGCTGCCGTCGATATCCGTCACGGTGCCGATGGAAACGTTGTTTTTCAGGAAAACATTGGCACCGGGCAAAGGCAGGTTATCGGTGCCGTCCACGACTTTTCCGGATACGATGCCTGATTGTGCGAGGAGGCAGGCGCCCAGCGTCGTGAGCCAAAGGGCCAGGGTGGCCACTGATTTGAGATAGACTTGTCTCATGTAATTACCTTCTTTTCAATTTTCGCATTTTGAAATCTTATTTTGTGAAAAGCATGATTTCGCTGCGAAGTATTTGGCAAAGGTATCTGGCGGGTTTGGAAAAAAAATCCGGAATGAGGGGTAGAAAAGTCTAAAACGAGGGCGGGAAGGGCATTGAAAGGGCTTTCGAGGCTTGGTTTTGTTGGAATTCTGTTTTTGAAACAAGCGGAAGTCTGGGAAATTGAAGAACCAGTTTTGTGCAATTTTGGAATCCGATTC
Source organism: Lewinellaceae bacterium (assembly GCA_020636005.1). Taxonomy (GTDB): domain Bacteria; phylum Bacteroidota; class Bacteroidia; order Chitinophagales; family Saprospiraceae; genus UBA6168. Next base: position 1,054,053 of record JACJYR010000002.1, on the reverse strand, counting down.
CAATTTTGCATAAAAATGGCTCAACCCTCAGGTCTGACCCACCCGAAACCTACCCCTGAAACTGCGACGGGCTGCACCCAAATTCTTTTTGAAAAACCTTGCTGAAATACTTCGGCTCGTTGAAGCCCACCCGGTAGGCCACTTCCGAAACGTTCAGTTTTCCGGTTTGCAACCACATCACGCCCCGGCCATCCTGTGCGATGGCGAACACCGAATTTTGTGAAAGCCCGTCCTTTTTTCCAAAATGGCGGAAGCGGATGTCGCCCTGTGCCCAGGTCGCATCTTGCAACAGCTGGCCACCGGGCTTGCACAGGCCGGGGCCGACATCATCGGCGTGAGCGCCACTTTGGAAAAAACCGGCAGCGAAGTGGAAAAAGCGGTCAAGGCAGCAGGCAGGAATTTCACGGCCTACACCTGCGATTTTAGCGAACGGAACTCGCTTTACGCTTTCATTGAGGAGGTAAAAAAAGCGCATCCGAAAATTGACATCCTGGTGAACAATGCCGGCACCATCCTGCGCAAACCCGCCGCCGAACATCCCGACGAATTTTGGGACAAAGTCATCGAGGTCAACCTCAATGCCCAGTTCATCCTCAGCCGGGAGTTTGGGAAAATGATGGTGGAACGCAGGCAGGGCAAAATCATTTTCACCGCCTCTTTACTCACGTTTCAGGGCGGTATCACCGTGCCGGGTTACGCTGCTTCGAAGGGCGCCATCGGCCAGTTGACCAAAGCGCTTGCCAACGAGTGGGCAGCGCACAATGTGCAGGTGAATGCCATCGCTCCCGGCTACATCCAAACGGACAATACGCAAGCCTTGCAGGATGACCCGGAGCGCTCAAAAAATATCCTTTCCCGCATCCCCGCCGGGCGCTGGGGCAGGCCGGAAGACCTCGCCGGGGCAACGGTGTTTTTGGCGTCGCCGGCCAGCGACTACGTGAACGGGCATGTGCTGACGGTGGATGGGGGATGGATGGCGAGGTGATGTTTTTGAAACGAATAGTGGCAAATTCAAAGCATTCTTTTCACATAGAAAATTGCATGGAAAACATCTATCATCTTGTAACCTCCCGTTTCAACGGGGGAGGGGAGACACAACTTACACCTCCATCTATCCTCTGTTCAAAACATCAGCATCATTGTAGGATGTGATGTTTTGAATAGAGGATAGATAAGCGTAGAGCCTTTCTTAGGATCGAAGGAAAAATAATCCCGATGTGAAATCGGGATTATTTTTAAAAAACCCTTCCATTGCTGGGGTTTTCAAAATCAAAATGGTGAAGTTATTTTTTCATCGTTACTTAAGGCCAGTTGAAACGGGAGTTTACAAGATGATAAATGCTGTTGCAGCATTGTTTCGATAAAAAACGCCATGTTGATTGGTTGAGGCTTGGCTACTATGTTTCAAAAAAAAATCAAATCCCGCTCCGCAAAATCCCCAACTCCAACCCCCGCAGTTCTGCCAGTCCCCGCAGCCGTCCGATGGCCGAATAGCCGGGGTTCGTTTTTTTACCCAAATCATCGAGCATCTTATGCCCGTGGTCGGGGCGCATGGGGATGGAAATTTCCCGCCGTTGCTGTTCCGCCAGCAGGTTTTTCATCACCGAAAACATGTCCACATCGCCGTCGAGGTGGTCGGCTTCGTGGAAGTTGCCGAATTCGTCCCGTTGGGTGCTGCGCAAATGGATGAAATGGATGCGCTCCGCAAACTGGCTGACCATCCCCGGCAGGTCGTTGTCTGCCCGTACGCCAAAGCTGCCCGTGCAAAAGCAAAGCCCGTTGGCGGGGCTGGGCACGGCTTCGAACAGCGCCTGCACATCCGCTGACGTGCTGACCACCCTCGGCAGACCGAGAATCGGGTAGGGCGGGTCGTCGGGGTGGATGACCATTTTGATGCCTGCTCCTTCCGCCGTTGGAGTCACGTTTTTCAAAAAATCAATCAAGTTTGCCCGCAACTCCGCAGCGCCAATCTTCCCGTAACTGTCAAGCGCCGCCTGGAACTGTTTGAGGGTGTAGCCCTCCTCCGCTCCCGGCAGCCCGGCGATGATGTTGGCGGTAAGGCGCTGCTGCGCTTCGGGGGGCATTTTTTTGAAACAGGCCTCCGCCCGTTCGATTTGTTCCGGGGTGTAGCTGTCCGCTGCGCCGGGGCGTTTCAGGATAAAAATTTCAAAAGCGGCAAACTCCGCCGTGTCGAAACGCAACGCCGTGGAGCCGTCGGGCAGGCGGTAGTTGAGGTCGGTACGTGTCCAGTCGAGCACGGGCATGAAGTTGTAGGTAACGGTTCGGATGCCGCATGCGCCGAGGTTTCGCAGCGATTGCCGGTAGTTTTCGAGGTGCCGCTGCCAGTCGCCCGACTGTTTTTTAATGGCTTCGGAAACGGGCACACTCTCCACCACCGACCAGCGCAGGCCAGCTGCTTCGATTTCTTTTTTCCGTTTTGAAATTTCTTCGACCGTCCACACTTCGCCGTTCGGGATGTGGTGCAGGGCGGTGACGATGCCCGTGGCGCCCGCCTGCCGGATGTCGGAAAGGCTGACGGGATCGTTGGGGCCGTACCAGCGGAAGGTTTGTTCTAATTTTTTCAATGAGAGAATGATTGAATGATTGAATGATTGAATTTACACCCCGCTCCACGCACTGAAACCTCCATCTACCGGAATCACCGTGCCAGTCACGAATTTGGAAGCCTCCGAGGAGAGCCAAATGGCTGTGCCAATCAGTTCTTCCGGCTCGCCGAAGCGGCGGGCAGGTGTTTTGCGGATGACGGTAGCGCCCCGGTCGGTGTAGCCGCCCTTGCCATCGGTGAGGAGCATGCGGTTTTGTTCCGTGACGAAAAAGCCGGGGGCAATGGCGTTTACCCGGATGCCGTCGCCGAACTTGAGCGCCACCTCCACGGCCAGCCACTTCGTGAAACAGTCCACCGCCGCCTTGGCGGTGGAATAACCGGGCACACGGGTCACGGCCTGTTGCGCCGTCATGGAGGAAATGTTGATGATGCTGCCGGATTTCGCTTCGGTCATCGGTTTGCCAAAAATCATGGTGGGCAGCACCGTGCCGTCGAAGTTGAGGGCATTTACTTTTTGAAAATTGGAGAAATCGTGCATGAAAAAATTCTCCGTTGGCGGAATCGCTGCACCGGGAATGTTGCCGCCTGCGCCGTTGATTAGGATGTCGATTTTCCCCCATTTTTTCAAAACAGCATCGCAGGCCGCCTGCAAGGCTGCTGCATCGAGCACGTCGGCGATGAGCGGCATGGCCTCTCCGCCCGCCGATTGGATGTCTGCAACCATCTCGTCCACTTTGGCTGCGGTACGACCGAGGATGCCAACTTTGCAGCCTCGTTGGGCCATGGCTTTGGCGATGGCGCCGCAAAGGATGCCTGAACCGCCGGTGATGACGGCTACTTTGTTTTTTACGTCAAATAAGGTGTCCATGTTGGTTGGTTTAATTGAATCATTTTATTTGCAAAAATCAATCAGCTTCCTGTAAACCTCATTTTGCCCCAGTAATTCCTCGTTTCCCAGCACCACCACATGCTCCCTTGCCCTGGTGAGCGCCACGTTCAGTTTGCGGTCAACACCTTCCTCTGAAAGCGACACCAGCGAGTCCATTTGCGAAGCCACATTGGTGCAAAGAGAAATGAGGATGATGTCACGGGCGCCGCCCTGATAGCGCTCCACGGTATCAATGGTCAATTCGCCGCAATCAATGTTTGCTTGTTGGAAAACCTCCTGAATCTGGGCGATTTGCGCACGGTAGGGGGTGATGATGCCAATGGATTGTTGATGGTTGTTGGTTGATAGTTGTTCGTTGGGGGCATAGTGATGTTGGAAAAGTTTTACCAATTCGGCCAGGAGTTCGGCTTCGTGGCGGTTGGTTTTGCGGGAAGGGCTGCGCCAGTCAATGGGCGTAGGGAGGAAAACGAGACGGCGCTCCAGCACTTTTTTTTGCCACCCTATTTGAGCATCAACCTGATGGAAGGGTAGGGGGGCAGATTGTTTTTTCGATACTAAAATAGCCGCCGGTAAAATGCGCAGTTTCCCCTCGTAGAACTGCTCGCCGGGGAAGCGCATGATGTCCTTGTGCATGCGGCCTTGGTGGCTGAGGTGGTCGTAGGCCCAGTGCCAGCCTTGCTCGCAGCAGCGACGGTAGAGCCGCTCGAAGAAGGAATTGCGCAGGTTTTGGAGGCCAATAGCTTGCAGTTTTTCATCTTCCACCACAGAAGCGGAGTGATCCTGCACTACCACAGCAGGCAGTTGCTTGTGGTCGCCGATGAGGATAAATTGCTCAAATTGCGGCAATAGGCCGACCAGCATCGGTTCCAGAATCTGCGACGCTTCGTCAATCACCACCCGCCGGAATTTTTTCAGTTTCAGCAGTTCCAGGTTGTTGGATAAGGAGGCCAGCGTGCTCACAAAAATGCGGTGGCGGCCCAACACCTCTTTCAGTACGCTGCGGGTGGCGACGCCCTCAATCTTGCTGCTAAGTAATTGGTTTAGAAACTGTTCGCCCGTGGAATAGCGGGAGCCAATGCGGAGGTAGGCCTCTTTCACCTCCTCGCCAAGGCCGTCGAGCGCTTCGCAGATTTCGTCCACTGCCCGGTTGGTGTAGGCCAGCAGCAGCAGGTTTTCCTGGGTGTTTTTAAAAATCCAACCGGCGTATTGTTTGAGCATCTGGCTGGTCTTGCCAGTGCCGGGTGGGCCCCATAACAGGAAGTATTCCTGGGCGGCGAGCATTTTTTGTAAAATCCGTTGTTGCTCGTCGGTCAAGCCTGCTGCTGGTTCAAAACCTACGGCCTCAGCGTCTCCGTTCAAATGGATAGGTTGCCCATGTTTTGGCGGTCTCGTTGTCAGCAGCAATTCCCGTTTCTTCCTATCGCTTTGCGCCCATCGGAACAAGCCCTGGTACATCGCCGTGAAGCTCATATCCATCTGATCATGCTCCAAATTCCAAGTGTCGAACTCGCTGAAAATCTGCAAGTTGAATTGTTTGTACCGCAATCGGACGGCAACCTCCTCTGCCGTTACGGACAAGATGGTTGCTTTGAAAATTTGTGTTTTAAGGGGTGATTGGTGATTGGTGGCTGGTGACTGGGAAGTGCCAACTGTGGACGGGCCTAATGGGTATAAAACTGCGATGTCGCCTGTTCGGAAATTGGCGAGGGGGTTGGTGGCTTTTGTTTTTTCAAAAACGATGATGGCATCGTCCGCATTGGCCAAGTTGGCCTTGATTTTCAGGGACTTGATGATTTGGAAGCCCGCTTCTTTTTCCTCAAAAGTATCCAGCCAAAGGGAGGCGAGGCCGTTGGCTTTGTCCACACCTTGCAGGCCGGTTTTGGCCAGTTGGTGCTCCCGTGCGATGAGGCCGGAAAACGCATTGAAATAGCTCCGTTCGAGATCGTCCAGCGCATGGTAGTTTTTTTCAAACAGCTCGATGTTCTTGCTGAGGTAGCCTTTGATATGGGGGAAGCGGTTCGAGGTTATCCTTTGCAGGATGGGGGCCATTTCCACTTTGCCTTTGATGGCCGCCAACTGGTGGTCGAGGGCGACGAGTTGGTTGCGGATTTGCAGGGCCTCGTGCTGCTCCGATTTTACGGGCGGGGCGTACCGCAATTGGTTGGTTTCCAGGCCGCTGTAAAGGATATAGCTCGCTGGTTGCACCCCTTCGCCGAAGGTGGAGCTCACCATCAGATCGTACAAAAGGGTTTGGATAAAATGGCTGGCACCGATGCCGTAGCGGTTGGCCATGAATGGTTTTCCGCTTTTCAGTTCGATAATGGCGCTGCGGTTTTCGTTTTTGAAAAACACGTCGAGGCGGCCTTGCAGGCCATGCGTTTCATCGTAAAAACTCGGTTCGAGGTAAGTCTGGGATGGTTCGATGTCGAACTTTTTCATGCCCTGCAACACCATCGTTTGCAGGGTGATCCAATGGCGCTGCGCCTTTTCGTATAGTTCCCGGATGGCGGCGTCGGGTAGCAGCGAGAAAACCAAAGGGCTGGTTTTGAAGACTTTGGGAAAAGTCTCCTTGAATACCGCTTTTGGGTTGTGCATCAGCTCGTCCAGGAAAAAGTTGGCGATGTTCCCAAGGATCATTGGGAGGCTCGGCTCATTGGGCAGGAATTTTTGGAGCAGGTAAACGACGGGTTCTGCACTGCTGCCCTGGAAGCAGTTGGCGATGGTGGAGACGTCGAGGAGGTAGTCGGGTTCGACGACGATGGCCCTGGGGCGGTAGATGGTTTGGGGGGACTCGACGATTTCTATGTCTATCAGGCTAAGAGTGACCGGGAAGCCAATGGTCTGTCGGATTTCACGGATGGTGGGGTTGAAGGGTTCGTTGCGGTCGGCGATGTTGTATTGGACGAAAATGGCTTGGGAGGGATTTTCTTCGTCACGGGCGATGAGCAGGTCGTTTTCCCCGTCGTCGGCCAGTGCGATGACACGGGCTATCCTTCGGAATTCCTTCACCTTTATTTCGGTGTAGGCATAAGGGATTTTTTTGGGTAAAAAATGCTGGGTGTCCTCCGGGGCCGCTTCGCCGAAAAGGGCTTCGATGCAATCACACACCGCCCGCAGCCCAAGCCCATAAACCTTTTCAGCCTCATCTTCCGGCACCGGCACCCTTATTTTTTTCCTGAAAAAATGAACCCAATACTGCGTCCTTTTTTCCACCTGGAACTTGTGGCAGGCAAAAGCGATGCGGGCGAAAAGGGTAGTGAATTGGATGTTTTCCTCCTTTGTCACCTCCAGGAAAAGCAGTTCCAACAAACGGCCCAGGGCATCTGCTTTGGCCGTGGGCGACCAGGCCCCGTTGTCGTGGATTTTTACAATTTCACGGTAAAACAGGCGGGCGAGTTCGGCGGATTTGTGGTCTTTTTTTTTCACGGTGGTTCGAAGGAAAACAGATCCCGGGCATCGGGATTATTTATAAAAAAACCCTCTATTGCCGGGGTTTTCAACAACAAAAAAGGGAAGTTATTTTTTCATTTTTTCTAACGATGCTGTGCCAGGATGGGCAGGCACGGATGCGGCGGCAAAGGTATCGAAATTGGCCGATGCGGGTACTTTGGGAATGTTTTATCAAAAATGATATTTTTCGGGCATTGAAGGAATACGGTGCCAATCCATTTGCCATGATCATGGAAACTGAATGGTATGAGTTGAAAATCGGCACTAAGCCAGACGAAACAAGGTTAAAAGCCAAATTGAGGCTTTTGAAAAAGCTGTTGGAAAAAGGCTACCCAAAAGAAACAATCAGGATGATCTTTGAATTTATAAAGTATTACACAGCGTTTGTACAAACAGATTTTTACCATAAATTTGACAAAATTATCGAACCAATGGAAAAAATAACCGGCATGACACTCAGGGAAATTATCATAGAAAACGCCCGGCAGGAAGGTCTTGAAGAAGGTCTTGAAAAAGGTCTTGAAAAAGGTCTTGAAAAAGGGATTGAAAAAGGGATTGAAAAAGGGATTGAAAAAGGTAGGCAAGAAGGTGCACTACTTGCCGTCCCCGTCCAGTTTTTGCTTCAAAAAGGCATGGAACCCTCCGAAGTTGCAACAAAACTGAAAGTCGAACTTGAATTTGTGCTCAAGATCAAAGAAACCTTGGACAGGCTAAACTAAGTATCGTTGATTTCCAGAAAAAATGAAAAATTATTTACTGACCATCCTTTTGTCGCTCCCTTTGTTTGTTTTTGCACAACATCGGGCTTCCTTTGAACTCCATATCTCCCCTTCCTATACCAATTTCACTGCCCAAACTTCAAGCTTGACCAAGGTAAAAGGCAAGGTTGGCTATGACTTTGGCCTCAACCTCTGCTTGCCCACCAACATCGAACGATTGGTATGGCTCGCTAGCCTGCAATTGTCGAGCTATGGCACGAAGCATAAAGTTGACGATCTTCGATGGGGTACCCAGCACGATGGGAATGGCGGCTATGATCCCAATGCCCAATCAGGTGAGTCAATCACTGGCTTCAAATCCAGGTACAATCACTATTTCCTGCAGATCCCGCTCGGAGTGCGGTATTACTTATCCCAGGCAAAAACGAGGTTCTTCATACAGCCAACCCTTGCGCCAAACGTTTACCTCACCAGCCAGACCAAATCTACTATCATTTATGCTGGCAAGTCCAACAGTTCGGAATCATCCTGGGGCGGGTACCCAGGCACAAGAAAGGCGAACCTTTTTGCATCATTGGGCATCGGCCTGGAAATACCGATCAACAATAAAATAGGAGTCCAAATCCAACCACACGGTGGCATCCAGGTACTTGCTATGGCCAAAGACAGTGCTACCGGGGCGAGGCTTTATTCGGCAGGTTTGGACGTAGCCTTGCGCTACTCGTTTTTTTGAGTACTATGCCTACCTTTGCCTTGCAACCATTTTGACATTGAGGAACAGGAAATTTTAGCCTAATAAGAGGGTTTGTTCTGAAATTTTAAATTATTTAAACACTGAAAATCAACAACTTAACCGCTCTTTATTAGCAGGTGCTTGCTTTAGAATAAAGTCCAAAAGGCAACCGTTCGATTTCCAATTTCCCAATTTCAACCAATTCCCCTTCCCCATGCCCTGGCAGGAACTCGTCAAAACAGCCCTTCTCGGCACGGAACACAGCTCCTTGTCCGAACAAACACAGCAGGCTTTGCGGGTGCAAGGCATTGATGTTTCAAAAGAAGCCCCTTTAGCCTTATTGGAAGGCGTAGCCCTTTACGGGCAAATGCGGAAGGCAGGTTTTCAGTTGGAAAATTATACTGGCGAACTCCCCAAGGCCGTCGAACCTGTTGGCGAGAAGATATGCTCCCATAAATCCTCCCACCACCTGCACCTGATTTTGAGCGGCGAATACGGGGAAGTGCTGCCAGAGTTCATCGAACATTTATTGAAAAACGGCAAATACCTGCCACCAGAACACCTGCCTGTGCTACTGCGCCGCCCGGATGCCAGAAACTGGTGGGAAAAACTCCAGCCAGCCCTGAGCGCCGGAGGCCGATGGCTGCTTGCCCAGCACCCCGATTGGGGCAAATGGCTGGAAGTTTCCCCTAAAATTGACTGGGGGACGGGGGCCAGGGAAGAGCGGCTTTCCCTTTTCAGGCATTTAAGAAAAAGCAGCCCAGCAACTGCCCTCAACCTACTCCAATCCACTTGGGGCGAAGAAGGTTATCGGGACAAAACAGCCTTTTTGGCTGAAATGGAAATAGGGCTTTCCGGCCAGGACGAGCCTTTCCTCGAATGCTGCCTGGACGACAAGCGGAAGGAGGTGAGGCAAGTGGCCGCCAGGCTGTTGGCAAAAATGGTCGGCTCACATCTTTCAAAACGCATGTTCCGCCGGGCAACGGATATTCTGGATTGGAAGGCTGGCAAATTGACTGTCAATATCCCCGAAGAGCCGGACGACGAGGCTATCCGGGACGGCATTCAGAAAATCCACGCAGACTGGAAAGGGGGGGCAAAAGCCGCCTACCTGGGTCAGCTTGTTGCTGCCCTTGAGCCGGATGTGTGGAGTGTTTTTTTTGAAAAACAGCTACCTGACATCATGGGCATGTTTGTCCGAAGCGACTGGGCAGGCATTCTTGTTAAGGCCATTACAGAAGCTGCCTTGTTCCACAACAACCAAAAATGGCTGGACGGGATTTGCGCCTATTGGCTGGAAACCGCAGCTTCACCACATTGGGACTTCCAGGGAATAAACGATTTGGCCAAACAGGTTTCCCCTGCTGCTTTTAACCAAATTTCCCTTCGGATTTTGAAGGAAAACAACCAGTTGCCAGCGGTATCGGCACCCGTTTTTAGTTTGTTTCAATACAACAAGGCACACTGGGATGACGAACTTGGCAACTTGATTCTCAGCCGTTTCAAAAACTGGGTGTCCACTGCTAAACGGCAGGATTGGGAGTCGCTCCACTATAAAGAATTCCTGAAGATGGTGGCCCTCCGTAGCTCGCCTGTGCTTTTCGATGTTTACCAAAAAGGCTGGAACACCGAATCGCACCTATGGGCTGCTTGGGAAAAACCTGTGGAGGAAATGCTGAACACCCTTTTGTTCAGAAAAGAAATGATTGCCGAATTGAGCAGGATATAGCTATAGCTCCAATTGTACCATTATTTCATTCACTCAACCTATCATCAAAAATATGGCTTTAATAAAACCAGTCAGGGGTTTTGCCCCACAATTTGGCAATAACTGCTACCTGGCGGAAAACGCCACCATCATCGGCGATGTCATCATGGGCGACGATTGCAGCGTATGGTTCCAGGCAGTCGTTCGTGGCGATGTGAACAGCATCCGGATGGGCCAAAAGGTCAACGTGCAGGATGGGGCAATTATCCACGGCACCTACCTGAAAGCGGCGACGACCATCGGCAACAACGTGAGCATCGGCCACCGTGCGCTGGTGCACGGCTGCACCCTTCACGATAATGTGCTGATTGGCATGGGCGCCATCGTGATGGATCATGCGGTGGTGGAGGAAAACTGCCTGGTCGCAGCGGGGGCAGTGGTGCTCGAAAATACAGTGTTGAAAGCGGGCCATATATACGCCGGGGTGCCTGCAAAAATGGTAAAAGCCCTTTCACCTGCCCTTTTCAAAGACACAGTTGAGCGGATTGCTAACAACTACGTCATGTACGCCGGGTGGTTCAAGGAATAAAAATCCAAAAGAATTTTACCGCTTATCCCTTGCCCGTTTATCCTCAAGTACGCTGTAGGTTAAGTTCCTTGTTTTTTGATTTCAGCTATAAATCGAAAGCAATTTAATTTACAGTGTACCGGGTAGCCCGGTAAATTAATATGGTAAAAGGTATTGGCAGGGAGCGCTGGTTGGAAACAGGTTGCGTTAATTCACCATTCACCATATTAATTCATGGAGAAAACCTGTTTCTCCTGGCCTACCGCATTGTAAAAAGTGAGCATATTGACGTGGTACTTCATGAAGCGGGTCAGGGGCAGTTCCTTGAGCAGGCTGGCCACGTCCTCCTCGGAGTTGGCGCTGATAACGGCCCACATCTTAGAGTTGTCGAGGGAAAGGGCGTAGTTGATCAATTTGCCTTCCCTGAAAAATCTGTTGACTTTGGCACGTTGGTGGGGGATGAGGCGCAGAAAATCTTCCGGTAAAATTTTGGGGATCGTAAAATCTACCATGTATTGGTATTCGTGGTTCATGTTATCAAAATTTTTGAAAGGTCAGGACAGGGTTTTACTTGCTAATAATTTGGCCAATCGTTCAATTTCACAGTGTGTAGTTTTTGCGGGCGCAAATGTAGAAGATTTTTCATATTGTCAAATAGTCTAAATGATTATCTTACTTTTAAGGAAACGTTATTTGCCTGCCCAACCAATGAAACCATTGCCCGGAGTTGCACTGCCCAAAAGTTTGCCGCCCCGTTGCTAAAAAACCACCATCCGCAAGCACCTGCCCTCTCCCGTTTTTGTTTTTATCAAAACCCAGTACACCCCGGCGGCCAGGCCTGTTGGCAGTGCGTATTCCCCGCTGCCGGAAAGCTGCACCTGCAACAGCGATTGCCCCAGCATGTCAACCACCGAGATGGCAAAAAACTGGGCTTGGCCGCTTTGCAAAACGAGCATGGCCCCCTTCCCACCGTGCCATTGCCCAGCAAGGTATAATGCTTTTTATCGAGGTTGTTCAAAAAACTGTGTCATTTTCTCACAAGTGATTGATTGTGAGAGTGTGTTTTTTTCAAAAACACACTTCTCTGAATAGTCTCCTTTTATCCGCCTTTCAGGATCAGGTTGTCGATCAGCCGGATACCGCCCAGGTTGACCGCCGTGCAGGCTACTGCGTAGTCAGTGTCCTCGAACAGGTCGAGCGGTTCCAGGCTATGGCCATCCACGATGTCGAAGTATTCAGGTACCATGCCATGAACGCTCAGTTGCTCCAGGGCTTCCCGCATGATGTCTTTTGGGAAATGGGAATGGACTTTTTCTTTGGCTCCCGACAATATTTTGAAAATGAGCGGGGCGAGCTGGCGCTGTTCGGGGGTCAGGCGGACGTTGCGGCTGCTCATGGCCAGGCCGTCGGCCTCGCGCACGATGGGGCACAGGACGATTTCTACTTTAGATTTTAGTTGGTACAGCATGTGCCGGACGATGGTAAACTGTTGGAAATCCTTTTGGCCCATGAAAAGCTTCTCCGGGTTTACAATATCCAGCAAGCGCCTGACTACCTGGGCCATCCCTTCAAAATGGCCTGGCCGGTGGGCGCCTTCCATGGGTTTTGCCAGATAGCCAAGGTCGGGCGGGGCGGGTAGTTTTAAAAGCGGCGGGTAAACTTCCTCCACGGCTGGCATGTAAAGGATATCGCAGCCCACGTCGAGCAGAAGGGCTGTGTCTTGTGCCGGGGTGCGGGGGTATTTTTCCAGATCGGAAGCGTCGTTAAACTGGCTGGGGTTGATGAAGATGCTGCACACAACGACATCTGTTTCTTTTTTTGCCCGCCGGATCAGGGAAAGGTGGCCTTCGTGAAGGGCGCCCATCGTCGGCACGAAACCTACAGTTTTGCCCTCTGCTTTGTGAAGGGCCAACTCCAGGGCCAAGTCTTTGTTTTTTTTAAATAAAAGCATATAAGTTCAAGATTGTAGCGCTCACCGAAAGGTGTTATAAAATCAGGTGGTTGCGTATTTCGGTATTTTCGTGATTCAATACGTTGGTTAGCAATGGATTTTTTTTGCTCAGAAACACAGAGCTTTGAAAATTGGCCGGTACAAGGCTTTTCATGCTTGTTGTCCGTTTTGGCCAACCGTAAAAAGGGCGGCCAAAACGGGCAGGAACCGGATGGGGGAATCGGCGGGCCGAAGGTAAACCAATCGCCCGAAATGGGCGTTTTTGAAATTGGCAGGCGTAGGATGAACGGTAACGAAAGTACCTGAAAAGGCGGTAAATACGAAGGGAACGGCCCTGTCCGCCAAATTAATTCAGGCCAAAGCATTAAATAATCACCCCTTTTTTTTAGTATCTTTGCGGGCCGTTCTTTGAGAGGCATTTCATTTTTTTTCTAATTAACTGTGTTGAATATGACTGAAAAGACAAAAGTTTTGTTTGTGACCCAGGAAATGCAGCCCTACACAGCCATTTCCGAGATTTCCGATGTGGTGAGGAAACTTCCAGAATATGCCCAGTCAAATGGTATGGAGATAAGGGTGCTGATGCCACGCTACGGCACCATCAACGAACGCAGGCACCGGTTGCACGAGGTAGTCAGGCTTTCAGGGATGAACATCATCGTGGACGACGATGACTTCCCGCTCATCATCAAGGTTGCTTCCCTACCCGGCGCCAGGATGCAGGTTTACTTCCTGGACAATGATGATTTTTTCAAGCGCAAATCCGTCTTCGCTGACGACAACGGCAAACCCTTCGACGACAACGCCGACAGGATGGTGTTTTTCTGCAAGGGCGTCATTGAAACGGTGCGCAAATTTGGTTGGCCGCCCGACATCATCCACTGCCACGGCTGGATGACGAGCCTTATCCCGCTTTACATCCGGGAAGCCTATAAAACAGAGCCGCTCTTTCAAAACTCAAAAATCGTTTACTCTGTCTATGACAATTCCCTGGAGGATTCCTTCTCCAACGATTTTTTGACCAAAGCCTCCATCAACAACCTGGAGGAAGAAGATTTGGGCGCCTATATGAACGGAAAAGGCATCAATCTCCACCAGGGGGCGTTCGCCTATTCCGATGCCATCATCAGGGGGAGCGAGCATCTGTCCGATCCCATCGAGAAATTGTTTAAAGACAATGATAAACCAGTGCTAGAATACCAAAACGACGACGAACTGCCGGCCGTTTATCTTGATTTTTACAATTCCCTGTTGGAGGAAGCCGTTGAGCAATAAGCATCCGAAGGAAAAATAGAATGAACATTTTAATTTGAGACATCCTTTTATGGAAGGTGCTTTTTAAAAATAACTTGTATCATTTATTTTTCCGGATTTACTGAACAATAGAAATTGGGTGAACGGCTGGGCCGTGATGCTGCATTCAGATGAGTTTCAAGCCCAGCCTTTTTCCCGCCTCCGTTTCAGGATACAACCGACCTGCCTTTTCTTTAACACTCTTGTCCAGAGACAATTTTTCCGGTTAACAATTCACTTAGAAAAGTACGAATGAGACATTTTTTCCCTGTGGTGCTTTTGGTGCTGGCAATAGCCTTGTCCGCCCTTTTTTCCTGCAACGATCCTACCGCCATCGGCTCCGATTTGGTAGAGAGCGATGCCTTGGATATTGGTTTTACGGACACTGTTACCTTGCTCGGCCATATCGCAAAGCAAGATTCGGTGCTGGTTTATTTTTCTTCTTCCACCACCTCCCAATATGAAAATTTCCTGTGCGGAGATTTTATCGATCCTGTTTTTGGCAGGGCCAGTGCCAGTATCTACTCGCAAATTTCGTTGGCAGTTTCCGGGACGAGTCCGATATTCCCACGGTTCGCCAGCCAGGGTTATGTCATCGACTCTGTTGTGTTGCTGTTGCCCTACAATGCCGATAGATCGTACGGTAACCTGGACAAACAGCAGCGCATTGATGTGTTCGAGCTTAAAGAAGGCCTTGTCGCCAGCAACTTTGCTTATTCCAACCAAACATACGAGGTCTTCCCCGATCCCATCGGCTCGGCGGTAGATTTTGTGCCGAACGTGGAAGATTCGTTGAAAATCCTGGTGCCGGGCACCACCGATTCCACCATCCAGACCCCTCCGCACCTGCGCATCAAAATGGGGGCTGCCTTTCAGGAAAAACTAAATGCGGCAGACTCCACCTATTTCACCCGGCAAGACTCTTTTGAGGCCTTGTTCAAGGGCTTTTTCCTGAAACCTGCCCCCCAAGGTGACATGGGGGGGATAGTTAGCTTCAGGATGAGGAATTCGTTCACGGGGCTGAGGGTGTACTACCATTCCAGCAGTGGCACATTGGGAGAGTATTTGTTCCCCATCCTGATTGGGGACGTGGTCACCGCTAATTTCACCGAGGATTATACGGGCACGGTAGTCGAAAAATATCTACCGGTGAACGGGGCGGCCAACGACAGTTTATTTTTCGTTCGGGGCATGAACGGCATCAATTTGGTAATAGAAGTGCCCTACGCCCAGGATTTGAAGAACCTGTTAGTCAACAAAGCGGAACTGGAGTTCTCTATCCTGGACCTTACCTCAGACGATCCCTATAAACCCGCCGATCGCATCGCCGTCTCTGAAATGGTTGATGATACTACCCAAACCATCATCAGTGATTATACGCTGGCACAAAACACCACTGACTTTAACCGTGTGTACGGTGGTTACCCCAATACAGACAACAAATACAGGATTAATATTTCCTCCCACATGCAAAAGATATTAAAAGGGACAGCCTCTAATACGATGATCCTTAATGTGAGCCTTCGCCCGGAAAAAGCCTCCAGGGTAGTTTTGGCGGGCACCCGTTACTTTGATCCGGCATTGAGGCCAAAACTTAGGCTGAGTTTTTCCCGTTATTGATTCGGGAACTAAACCCTGCCGTCCTTCATCCGGCATTTTTTTGCCCATAAGAAACAAAATTTTCAATATCTAATCTACTCATCAAACACCCAATTGAATCATGTGCGGAATAGTTGCTTACATCGGTGAACAAGATGCTTACCCCATCATTATCAACGGACTTAAAAGGCTGGAGTACCGCGGGTACGACAGCGCCGGCATTGCCCTTCAAAACGGCAGCCTCAATATTTTCAAGAAAAAAGGCAAGGTCAAAGAGTTGATTGACTACACCCAGGGCAAAAACACCTCGGGTACATCCGGCATCGGCCATACACGCTGGGCCACTCATGGCAAGCCGGACGATGTCAACGCCCACCCCCACGTTTCGGGAAATGGCCGGCTGACCCTCGTTCACAACGGGATCATTGAAAATTATTCCCTGATAAAAAAAGCCCTGGAAAAAGAAGGCCATGTGTTCGCCACTGAAACGGACACGGAGGTATTGGTACACCTGATAGAAGAGGTTCAAAAACGGGACAACCTGCCCATCGAGGAGGCCGTCAGGGAGGCACTGACCAACGTTGTCGGAGCTTATGCCATTGTCGTCATGGACCGGGAAGACCCCGACAAACTGGTAGGTGCCAGAAAGGCAAGCCCCCTTGTCATTGGCATAGGCGATGACGGCTTTTTCATGGCATCCGACGGCACCCCAATTGTGGAACACACTAAAAAAGTCATCTACCTTGACGACGAGCAGATTGCCGTTGTGAAGCGCAGCGGGGAATACGAAGTGCGCAGTATTGATAATGTGCTGCACACACCTTTCGTCCAGGAACTGAACATGGAAATTGGGCGCATGGAAAAAGGCGGCTACGACTACTTCATGCTCAAAGAGATCAACGAACAGCCAACGACGATAGCAGATGCCATGCGGGGCAGGCTGAACGCCAAAGAAGGCTGGGTGCGCCTGGGCGGCATGGACGACCATGTTGAGCTGATAAAATCTGCTGAACGCTTTATCATCCTTGGTTGCGGCACTTCGTGGCACGCAGGCTTGATAGCGGAATACCTCTTTGAAGACCTGGCCCGGATACCGGTGGAGGTGGAGTATGCCTCGGAGTTCCGGTACCGCAACCCGGTCATTACAAACCGGGACGTGGTCATCGCCATTTCACAGTCTGGCGAAACAGCTGACACTTATGCCGCCCTGGAATTGGCGAAACAAAACGGGGCATTCCTGTACGGCATCGTTAATGCGGTGGGGTCTTCCATTGCCCGTCTGACGGATGCGGGTTCCTATATTCACGCAGGTCCGGAAATTGGTGTGGCGTCCACGAAAGCATTCACCGGCCAAGTGACGCTCCTGACCTTGATGGCACTGCAAATTGGAAGGGAAAGAGGCACTATTTCCGATGAATATTTTTTGACTTTGCTTAAAGAACTGGAGGCCATTCCGGGAAAGGTAGAGCAAATGCTCGCCAGCAACGAAAAGATCAAATATATTGCGGGCGAAATCAAGCATTCGACCAATGCGCTGTATTTGGGCCGTGGCTACAATTTTCCGGTGGCGCTGGAAGGTGCGCTGAAATTGAAAGAAATTTCCTACATCCATGCCGAAGGCTATCCTGCCGCCGAAATGAAACATGGCCCCATCGCCCTGATTGACGAGAACATGCCCGTTATCATCATCGCCACCAACAAAAGCCTGAACGACAAGATAATTTCCAACATACAGGAAGTTAAGGCCAGGAAAGGAATGGTGCTGGCCATTGTGACGGAAGGGGACGATGAAATCAGCAAAATAGCCGATTACACCATTGAAATACCCGAAACAGCAGAACCTTTTACCCCTTTGCTATCGGTCATCCCCCTGCAATTGCTGTCTTACCATATCGCCGTCATGCGGGGCTGCAATGTGGATCAGCCACGCAACCTTGCCAAGTCGGTTACCGTTGAGTAATTTTTAGGGAAAAAGTACAAAGTTCAAGGGAAAAAGCCGGTAGCCTGTTTTTTCATTTGTTCCCTTACTTCCAATCATCCTTCGCTATTTATACTTTTGCTTTTAAACTTTATTCTTTTAAGTAACGATGAAAAAATAACTTCCCTATTTTGATGTTGAAACCCCAGCACTGGAAGGGTTTTTTAAAAATAAAATAGTCATTTTATTTTTCCTTCGATCCTAATTTTAAATTCATGGAATACAATTCAAATAAAGAAGAACTCATTATCCCGGAATACGGACGGAACGTGCAAAACATGATCCGCTATGCCAGGAACATCCCCAACAGGGACGAGCGGCAGCATTTTGTCGAACAGGTAGTAACCCTGATGATGCAGATGCATCCCCAGAACAGGAACCTGGAAGATTATCGAGACAAACTGTGGAAACATGTTTTCCGCATCGCCGAGTACGACCTTGACGTCATGCCGCCCAGCGGCGAAATCCCTACGCCTGAGTCAAGGGTCAAGAAGCCTGAGCGCGTACCTTACCCATCGAAGGATACCAAGTTCAAGCACTATGGCCAAAACGTGCAAAAACTCGTGGAAAGGGCTATTTCAATGGAAGATGGCCCGAAAAAGGACGGGTTCGTCCACGTGATAGGCTCTTACATGAAACTGGCCTATAAAACCTGGAACAGGGAACACTACGTGAGCGACGACATCATTCTGGACGACCTTGAATCGCTCTCAAAAGGCAAATTGAAGATGATAGATGACGTGTCGCTTGACAACTTGTCAAGAGGAGGTATCAGAAGGAACACGGGGGATCGGGGCAGCCGCCCGCAGCAAAGAACCGGCGGTGGCGGTGGAAGGAATTCCAACCAGGGAAAATCAAACAACAGGGGCGGTGGGAGCAGGGGCCCGTCCCGCGGAAGGCGGCGAAAAAAATAAGGACAGCCCACCCATTAAAAAAGTCCCCATTAATTTTTCATTAAATTTCATGCTGTAATATCCCGATTTTCCAAAATTTTTTCCAGAAATCAAGCAGCGGCGGAGAGGAAGGCAATTGCCAAGACCTCTCCTTCTTTTTTTTAAAGATATTAATCCCTACATTTGCCACAGTAAAAAGCCAGGTAAATTCCCTACTGCCTAATACCCTGCCCTCATCGCTTCTGATTGTAAGCTTGATACCACTTGATCTAATGCCCTGGCTTGTATAGTTTGAAGAATTTTTGAACCTGCATTGTGTTGATACGTTTAGTTTCCTTTAGTAATTAACACCTTCCCCTTTTTAGATTCCAACTGCTGCTCTGTTACATTTCACCTATGGCCATAAACCGAATGGAATAATGATACATTTTCCTCAAAAAAATTTTCCAACCTTTTTCGCACTGGTATTTTTCATGGTGCCAGCCCTTGTGTTTGGACAACTGACGGATATCACCCGTGTGGCCATTCACGATGCAGGTTCCCACCTGGAAATGGAAAATGGTTACCTGGGAGTCCGGATTCCCAAGCCTTCCCTCTTCAATGCCAGCCTTCCCAACTTAGTGCCTGCACCGATAAGCGCTGTCATTTACAAGGATGGAACCTTTTCAAGCGATTTCCCCAACTATCTGACATCCCCCACGCCCCCACTCACCATGTCCGTAGATATTTTGTACGAGACCACCGATTCCTGTGCTATCAAGGTCAGCTATACTTTTGATAAACCCGCACTTACACTGATCACACCTCCAGAACCAGCCGGCCCCGGTTATTACTTCGTGACGTTCCGCATGGTGAAAGGGGAAAAAATCTGCTGTGTGACCGAGGAAAGTGATTATGAAATAAACTACGATCTAAATGTATCGAATGGCCTTTCGCCGGACAAAGGCAGGTACATAGGCCACCATGCCAATACCGTGGCAGATGGCTACGATGTCTGGAACAATGTTTACGTGAAAAACGACACCGTAGGCTACCAGGCAACCGTTGACCTGAGCTTCGGCCAAAGAAAAGAATACCCGCTCACTTCCCGCTGGAACCCCTTTGCCGTCAATTCAGGCTGGCATTGGCAACTGTACAATTCCACGGATCCGCCCACCGCCAATACCATCGGTATCTTCGATGGCCACACCTCGAAGTTGTTGGGCGTGGAGGCCAGCGGGGTGGGGGTTTACACAGAGCCTTCCGGGATGGAAGATATGCACTCCACATGCGATGTGGACGGTGACTGCCATTTTGTATGGGTCACCGAGGGCCAACTCTGGTACAAGGAAATTGATGAAACCGGCGCATCCGCAATGGAAGAGCCTGTGGCCACCGGGTTGATAAACCCCTTTATTTTCAGCAACGGCACTTCGGTCAATATTTTGGCCATCGACCCCTTGGCAGCAGCAGGGGATCAAATGATTTTGTTGAAAAAAACCGGCGCCGGGAGCTTTGTGGCCCATACCCTGGACATTGATGCCACTTGGGACGAGCCATTTCTCTACGGTGCTTCGGATGGCGTCCATGATTTTATCCTTTTCGAGGGCGTACACAACATGCAGGGTGGCCTCCTGCTTTACGAAGCCGATCTGGACGATACCGAATTTTCCTATGCCGACCGATTGGCCGATGGGAGTGCTTTTCGGGGTTCCAACCGGCCGGATATGAAACGTACTTCTGGGGACGATATCCTGGTCACCTATACCCGAGGCATATCGTACCAGTCGTTCAGCCTGATTGCCAACGGTACAACTACCTTTTTGCCGCCTTTGCCCAACAATCCACCCTTTGACAACTCGGCTATCACTTTTGGCATGAATGCCGACCTGCGCACCGGCGATTTTTTTTGGGTGAGAAACGATGGCAGCCTCACCTATGTTGATTTGGACGGTGCCACGGTCGTGAACAGTTACACCACCACAGGGCTTGGCGCAGAGGTGGATCACGGGTCGTACGACAAGCCCAACCGGCGCTCCATGGCCACTGATCCTGCCAACAATGCGCTCGTTTTCCACGAAGGGTACAGCTACTCTTTTTTCTATTTTGACTTTTCTACGAAAACCTGGAGCAAACTGGATAATGCTACCTGGAACGGTATTAAACCAGCCGTTGTGTTTTACAATACCTCCCTGGGAAAGTTTTACATCGTTGGAAAATACCAGGGCAAACTGACCCGCTTCAGCTACGACACCACCAACGGGCTTGTATGGGTCGAAGATTTTCCCTCGACCAAACTGAATACAGCAGGCTTCAGGTCTATCCATAAAAGGGTGGCACCCACTGGCCGCTACCACCCCGACATCCGCTTTGAATGGTGCATCTATGCTGACCAGAAGGCCAACCTGCCCGCTGCGAACGTGGTACAGCCCATCGCCGTCACCATGAACCGCATCAGCGGGCTGGCCACTAAACTATACGCCTATGAGAACGATCCCCTCGTTTTTGATCCTTCTTTTGAAAATGGCGGGCTTTACATTACGCCGGCAGACCTGCAGGTCATTATCCAAAAAGTAAAAACAGACCTGGCTTTTTATAACCAAATGGTGGCCATTGACCCCACGTTCAAGGATGTGCTGGATGCGTGGCGGGACCCGACCAGCGCCAAAACGGACGAACTTTACAACAAGATCACCAACTGGACGACCGGCCTCAAAGATGCCCTGACCAACGGCGATGGCACCAACAGCTTTCATTATCTCTACACTACGGCTGCCAACCTCATGCGCCGATATTCCGATCAAATATCGGCGATGATGGCCGACACTAAACTCACTACTCCCCAACGGGCTTCCATGAAAAAAGCGGTGGCCCTTTTTGCCCGCATCCTCTGGGACGACGATTTCGTGCCCCTGTTTGTGGAGCACGGCCTCTCCCTCGGTACCCCCAACATGGTGCAGGTCTATACTGCCCAACGGTGGTATTTTGCCCTTATCCTGCACAACGATCCCGAATTTGAAGCAAGGGCGCTGGAAGTGCCTTCCAAACTGGAAGAAATTTTGGCCACTCAGTTGAATGCTGACGGCGTTGCCAGCGGCACCCCGCACTATTTGCAGCCCCCCATGGACCTGGTTGCTTTTGCCGGGCTTCAAATGCGAAATGCCGGCGTCGAAGACATTTTCCAGTCTGACAACCGTTTGCGCCTTTTCTCCGATTTTATCCTTCACCTGTTGACGCCACCTTCCGTTCGTTTCAGCGCAGGTACGAAAAGGAAATTGATAGTCTTCGGCGATGGAACGGAGGAGAGCGCCGCTATTTTTGGCCTGATGGGGACTGGTTTTGCCGACATAGACCCTGCCCTGAGCAAACGCCTGATGTACGCCTACCGCAATGGCGCTGCCAGGGGATCCGATTACGGTTTCGTCACGATGGCCGTCAACCATAACCTGCCCGACACGAGTTTCCTCGACATTGGGAATGCCCATTTTCCCGGCTACCTCTCCGGGTTCCGGGCAGGCGTCGGCACCAACCATGAGACAAGCACCATGTTCATCAACGGCGATTGGTACAGCGACCACCGCAACGATGACCGGGGCACGCTCAGTATCTACGCCCTCGGGGCGCCGCTCTCCCTGAACTATGGCAGTTTTTACCAGCCCTCTGTGAGAGGGGCGCACATGAAAAGCACCCCTGTGCTGCTCTCCCAGTTCCCGGATTGGAACAACACGTCCTGGCAGCCCTTTGAATTGCCCAACAACACCTCCTGGAACAGCTCCCACCACAATACCTTCATCGCCTTCAAAAACAGCGGGTATTCATCGGCCACTTTTACGAGAACTGAAACCTGGACACGGAAGGTCTATCAATTCGCCCCAAAGGATCAAATACCGATCATCATTGTAAAAGACGCCTTTAGCAACCCGTCCACGGACTATGTCTATAACTTCAACTTTATGGCCGGCGGCACCGTGCAAACGCCAAACGGGGCAGTGACCCCTCCCTACAAGCTTTGGAACCAACAAAGCGGGCCGACCCAGGATCCGGCCGCCAGTTCGACTTTCAATATGGCGGCTGGTATGCGGAAATTCA
The DNA here is from genome assembly GCA_020636005.1 of Lewinellaceae bacterium. GTDB lineage: Bacteria > Bacteroidota > Bacteroidia > Chitinophagales > Saprospiraceae > UBA6168. Next base: position 1,031,638 of record JACJYR010000002.1, on the reverse strand, counting down.
ATTTCACCGGTACCACCTGGCAGGCCCACCCGGCGGGCGGCATTGACTGGGAAGTGTATATGCCATCGGATGCAGCGAACGATGCCACGCTGACCGATTGGGCGCACACCTTCATTTTGAACACCGAATCGGACGAATACGAGGCCACCAACAGCAACAACCCCTTTTTGGAGCGCCAGACCATCCTGCGGGTAAAGGGGAAAGAAGGTTTTGTGACCATCATTATCCCCTACTTCAAGGGACAAAAACCAACCGGGCTGACCGTGACCCGCACCGGCAGCACCTATTTCGTGAATGCCACCGATTTTGATTTTGAAACCAACCTCGACTATTATACTTTCCAGGGAGGCGGAAAAACCCTACTGACCACCTTCACCGACCAGTTCCTGTCTTATGGCGGCGCCTCCATCGAAGACGGCCCCATGGAACTGGAGATACGGACGGATACCGTTGTTGCCCGGCTGCACGGGCATACGGGGCCAAGGGAGGTGAGCCTGCCAGCCGGCAACTGGACGCCCAGCCGCCTGACGCCCGAAGCCTCCTACAGCGCCGTCACCGGCAAATGGACGCTGAACCATTCCTTCACGGACAGCCTCCAGAACTCCTTTTCAGGCGGCTACACCGAGTATATTTTTGTGAAATCCGTCAAGGTATCGCCCAAGGTCTTCCTGCAGGGGCCTTACAATACGGGCACCTCCCTGATGAACGACAACCTGCGCAGCGGCAGTTACCTGCCTTTGACGGAACCCTATTCTGGCCTGAACTTCACACAGCACAACAGCGGCGGCAAAGAAACAACCTGGCAAGCCGTGCTGGATGTGACCGGCAACGACGCCATCGTGGATTGGGTGTTCTTGGAACTGCGGGATAAAAACGCACCCGGCATGGTGCTGGCCACCCGGTGCGCCCTGGTACAGCGGGACGGCGACGTGGTGGATACGGACGGTACCTCCCCGGTGAATTTCCACAGTATGCCTGCGGATGATTATTATGTGGCGGTGCGGCACCGGAATCATTTGGCTATACGAACTGCAAGTGTGGTTGCTTTGAACAGTTCAACAACGACGGTAGTGGATTTTACGACCAGCTTGTCCATTGCATATAAGCCACCTGGACATCCAAATGAAGCAATGGCAATGCTTAATGGTGGTAAGTTTGGATTATGGGGAGGGAATGCAAATGGGGATTCTTCAGTAAAAATGAGCGGGCCATTTCCATCCAACAATGATTATTTGAAGTTATTAAATGTGCTGGGAGGTTCTACCAATTCTATAATAGGGACATATTCCCAGCAAGACCTCAATATGGATTCTACAGTGAAAATGAGTGGGCCATTTCCATCCAACAATGACTATTTGAAATTGCTGAATATTTTAGGTGGTTCAACAAATAATATATTTCAAGCCCTTTAAATCAAATCAATAATGAAAAAAATAGCGTATTCAATTTTGTATTTCATGTCCATTATTAATATTGTAAATGCGCAATATTTTACCGGCACTTTTTCTAATGCTGGCAATAATTTGATTTTTGCTATAAAGCCTGTGGGTGGTGACATAACTGCTTCTTTATCTCAAATTGATTTTAATATTAGATATCCGGTAGTATATGACTTAACTTTTAGTTCCTTAATCTCAAATACAACTGATTTTCCAGGTTTAAATATTCAAGAAGCTGATGAAAGGACTTTTAACGGTATGAAATATAAAAGATTTATTCAGAATACTGGAACTATTTCAAGCAAAACTTATTTGCAAGATGATGTTTATGAAGTTTTTCAAGTTACAGTAACAGGTACTGGATCTGATAACGGCACATTTGAATTGGCAACGGATTATAATTCTATCGCTCCACAAGACTATTATTTTGTCGTAAATGATGGGTCGGGAAATCCCCTTATTGACTTGATGGGAAGCGATTATTTGTTTCCGGGGCAACAAAATAATGGCAACGATTATTTTATTGTCCTATCTAATTTTCCCCTTCCACTACAATTACTTGCTTTTGAAGCTACAAAAAGGAATAATACAATTATTACTAATTGGGAGACCATTGATGAAACCAACCTCTCCCACTACCAACTCCAGCGCTCCACCGCCCAAACCCCATTCCAGGACATCGCCTCCCTCCCGGCCCAAGGCGGCAGCTTCCAGCAATCCTACTCCTACACAGACAAAAATGTACTGCCCAATACCACCTACTACTACCGCCTGAAAATGGTGGACAACGACGGCCAGTTTGAATACTCGCCCATCCGCTCGGCCAGGATTGCAGGGGATACGCCCATCAAGATTTACCCCAACCCCGCTTCCAACGAACTGAATGTCGAAGTACATGCCAATGCAGAAGGGCCGGCTACTTTCGAGGTGCGGAACCATGCAGGAGGAAAAATATACCTCCAGGAGTTGGAACTGCTGGAAGGGACGAACACGCTGCCCATCCACCTGGAAGGGTGGCCAGCGGGCGTGTATTTTATTAAGGTGAAAACGGAGGCAGGCACTACGACCGAAAAATTCCTGAAAACCAATTGATTGCTGCCTGGTTACGTTACTGCCGGCCGGACAGGATATCGCTTACGGCCTTCTTCTCCAAATTACTACTTTTTTGAAGCACACTGGCCTGTTTTCCCAACGGAAAAAACCAGGGGGGCAGGCTCAACAAATGGCCGTTGAAAGACCTCATTTCCTTAACTTTTCCTGCCCAGATTACCATTTACCTGTTGCTGGCTGCTCCATGAAACCATAAACCTGATGAAAAATGACCGCTACCCTGTACTTGAAGAACATAGCCTTTCGATTGCTTTTATGGATACTGTTGCCGTTCACTGCCTTCGGGCAATTGACGGACACTACCCGGGTGGCTATCCACGACCTGGGCACACAGTATGAAATAGAAAACGGGTACCTCGGCGTCCGCCTGCCAAAGGCATCGTTGTTCAATGCCAATTCCCCGGATTATGTGCCCGCACCCATCCGGGCAGTTGTTTACCGGGACGGCACCCTCTCCAGTGGTTTCCAAAACTACCTTTCCTCCCCCACGCCTGCGTTGACCATGTCTGTCCTTATTCTGTACCAGACAACCGACTCGTGCGCTGTCAAGGTCAGTTATACCTTTGAAAAACCCGACCTTGTCATAGATTCCATTATCGAACCTGGCGGCCCGGGTTATTACAATGTGACATTCCGAATGGTGAAAGGGGAAAAAGTCTGCTGCATAACGGAGGAAAGCGATTATGAAATAAGTTACGACCTGAAAGCCTCCACCGGCCTTTCGCCGGACAAGGGGAGGTACATAGGCCACCACGCCAATACAGTGGCAGATGGGTATAACATCTGGGGCAATGTGTATGTAAAAAACGATACCGTGGGCTACCAGGCAACGGTTGACCTGGGCTTCAACCAAAGAAAGGAATACCCGCTCACCTCCCGCTGGAACCCCTTTGCCGTGAACTCCGGCTGGCATTGGCAACTGTACAACTCCGCTGCCCCGGCCACCGCCAATACCTTCGGGGTGTTCGACGGCCATACTTCGCAATTGCTGGGCGTAGAGGCAAGTGGGGTAGGGGTTTATACGGAGCCGGCTGCCCTCCAAGACCTCCACGCCACCAGCGACACCAGCGGCAATTGCCATATTGCCTGGCTGACGGAAGGGGAACTTTGGTATAAAAAAGTGGACTCCACCGGCGCCTGGACTGCCGAGGTGCAAGTCGCAACAGGGCTTGTAAACCCCTTTGTTTTTTCCTACGGGAATACCGTCAATATTTTGGCATTCGACCCGCTGGCCCAGGCTGGCGATCAAATTATATTGATGAAAAAAATCGGGAACGGAGCCTTTCAGTACGATACCCTGGGCCTCGATGCAACAGTGGACGAGCCTTTTCTGTACGGGGCTTCGGATGGCGTACACGACTTCATCCTGTTCGAAGGGATCCACAATGGCCAGGGCGGCTTCCAGCTTTACAGCGCCAATTTCAATAGCGCCAGTTTCTCCTGGGCGGATCGGCTGGCCAACGGGAGCTCATTCAGGGAGTCGAACCGGCCAGATATGAAACGGACCCCCGAAGGCCATATCCTCGTCGTCTTTACGGAGAATGTTTCCTACCAATCCTACAACCTGATATTTCACGGAACGACCACATTCACCAATATTCCCATGTTGCCGTTCAGCACTTCCGCTGTCACTTTCGGCATGAACGTGGACACACGCACCGGCGATTTTTTTTGGGTCAACAACTTTGGCGACCTAAAGTACGTGGACATGGACGAAGCCAGCGTACTCCAAACTTATTCTACACCGGTGGGGGCCGCCGTGCAGCATGGCGCATTTCACCTGCCGAACCGCCGCTCCATCGCCACCGATGCCGACACCAATGCCCTGGTTTACCACGAAGGCTTCTATTACTTTTTTGATTTCGGCACAAAGACCTGGAGTTGGCTGAACAATGCTGCCTGGGATGCGATCAGCCCTGCCAGTATCTACTACAACCCCACTGCGGGCAAGTATTACATCGTGGGCAAATACCAGGGCAAGCTGGCACGGTTCAGCTATGTAGCGGGTGGCAACCCCATTTTGGTAGAATCGTTTTCTGCTACTGAAAGAAAAACAACCGGCATCAAGTCCGTCCACAAAAGGGTGGCTCCCACCGGCCATTACTTCCCCGACATCCGTTTTGAATGGTGCATTTATGCAGGTAAAAAAGGCACAGACTTGCCCGCTGCCAACGTGGTGCAGCCTATTGCCCTGGCCATGAACCGCATCAGTGGGCTGGCCACCAGGCTGAGCGCCTATGAAAACGATCCGCTCGTTTTTAATCCTTCTTTTGAAAATGGCGGGCTTTATATCACACCCGCTGAGATGCAGGCAATCATCCAAAATGTAAAAACTGACCCAGCTTTTTACAACCAAATGGTGGCCATTGATCCCCAGTTCAAAGATGTGCTTGATGCCTGGAAAGATTCCTCCCCGGCCATGACCACCCAGCTCTACAATAAAATCACCGCCTATTCAACAGGGCTGAAAGATGCCCTTGCCAATGGCGATGGCATTTATAGTTTTTACTATCTCTACACGACCGCCGCCAACTTGATGCGCCGCTATACCGACCAGATGTCGGCCCTGATGGCCGATACAAAACTTACCCCAACTCAGCGGGATTCTCTGAAAAAAACGGCGGCGCTTTTCGCCCGTATCCTCTGGGACGATGACTTTGTGCCGCTGTTCGTGGAACACGGACTCTCTCTCGGCAATCCCAATCAGGTGCAGGTATATACCATACAGCGTGGCTTTTTTGCGCTCATCCTCCACAACGACCCTGAATTTACTGCCCGGGCATTGGAAGTACCTTCCTTATTGGAACAGATTCTTTCCACCCAGTTGAATTCGCAGGGGGTATCCTCGGCGTCTCCGCATTACCTTCAGCCCACCATGGATCTGGTGGCATTCACCGGCTTGCAAATGCGGAATGCGGGCATTGAAGATATTTTCGAGACGAACGACACCCTGCGCCTTTTTTCAGACTTTATCCTCCACCTGCTGACGCCGCCTTCTGTCAGGTTCAGCAACAACCGCAAATTCGTGTGTTTTGGGGACGGCACCGAAGAAAGTGCCGCTATCTTTGGCTTGATGGGCACTGGTTTTGCCACAATCGACCTTTTCCTGAGCAAGCGCCTGATGTATGCCTACCGCCACGGGCCGACGAGGGGTTCCGACTACGGGTATGTCACCATGGCCGTCAACCAAAATATTCCCGACACGAGTTTCTTAAACCTCGAATCCGCTCATTTCCCCGGCTATCTTTCCGGGTTCCGGGCCGGGGTGGGCACTGATCACGAAACGAGTACCATGTTCATCAACGGGGATTGGTACAGCGACCACCGCAACGATGACAGGGGCGCCATGAGCATCTACGCCCTGGGTGCCCCCCTGTCGCTGAATTATGGCAGCTTCTTCCAGCCATCCGTCAAGGGGGCGCACATGAAAAGCACACCGGTGCTCCTCTCTCAATTCCCCGATTGGAACAATACCACCTGGCAACCCTTCGAATTGCCCAACAATACTTCCTGGAATACTTCCCACCACGACGCTTTCATCGCTTTTAAAAATAGTGGCTATTCGGCGGCAACTTTTACCCGGACCGATACCTGGACACGGCAGGTCTATCAATTTACCCCAAAGGAGCAAATACCGATCATTGTCATCAAGGACGGGTTTAGCAACCCTGCCCAGGACTATATCTATAATTTCAACTTTGTCGCCAGCGGCACGGTTATGACACCCAATGGCCCTGTAACACCACCTTCCCCGCTTTGGAACGAGAACGGCGGGCCGACCCAGCCACCCGCCGCCAGCCCCAACATCCCTCTGTCTGCCGGCATGAGGCGGTTTGATTTTACGGGAACCAACTGGATCGCCCACCCGTCAGGTGGGATAGACTGGGAGGTTTACCTGCCATCCGATGGATCGAACGATGCCAATCTGTCCGGGTGGGGGCACACCTTTATCCCAATTACAGAATCGAATGAATACCAGGCCACCAACAACAACAATAGTTTTGTGGAGCGTCAATCCATCCTTCGTGTTAAGGGCAAGGAAGGTTTTTTGACCCTTATCATACCCTATTTTAAAGGGCAGCGGCCAACGGCCCTAAACGTCGCCCGCAATGGGGATACCCTGTTTGTGGATGCCACAGATTTTGATTTTGAAACAAACCTCAACTATTACACTTTCCAGGGCGGCGGGAAAAATCTCCTGGCCACTTTCAACAGCCAGTTCCTGTCCTATGCAGGGGCGTCCATTGAAGATGGCCCGATGGAACTGGAAATACATACTGACACCATCATCGCCCGGTTGCACGGCCCCTCTGGCCCCAGGCAGGTTTCGCTGCCTTCGGGCGGCTGGACCCTGGCGCACCTGTCGCCCGATGCGTCTTTCAGTATGGCGACTGGCAAATGGACCCTGAACCACACCTTTACGGACAGCCTTACCAATTCATTTTCAGGAGGTTACAGCGAGTTTGTTTTTGTGAAATCTATCAAAGTGTCGCCCAAAGTATTTCTGCAAGGCCCTTACAATACGAATACTTTCCTGATGAATGACTACCTGCGCAGCAGTGGCTACCTTCCCCTGGAAGAGCCTTATACCGACCTTGATTTTCCCCAGCAGAATAGCGGCGGGGGCGAAACTACCTGGGCATCTGTTCTGAATTTGACAGGCAACGATGCCATCGTGGATTGGGTGTTCGTGGAATTGAGGGATAAAAATGCACCAGGTACCGTGCTTGCCACCCGAAGTGCGATGGTACAGCGGGATGGCAATGTGGTGGATGTGGACGGGGTGTCGGCAGTGGATTTTCATGGTATGCCAACTGATGAATACTACGTGGCGGTACGGCACCGCAACCATTTGGGCGTAATGACGGCAGTTCCTTTGTCCCTGGATTCTTTGGCCACCACAACGGTTGATTTCACGACCCCTGCTTTGGCGGTTTGGGGGACAAATGCGCTAAAAGACATAGGCAATGGGTTGCTGGGGTTGTTTGCTTCGGATTTGGATGCGTCAGGGGTGGTGGATGCCTACGACAGGAGTATTTCCTGGAACGACCGCACCTTGACCGGGTACAGATCGAGCGACGCCGACCTGAATGGAGTGACAAATGAAATAGACCGGGAAATTGCCTGGATCAACCGCAATAAAACGGAACAGCTCCCCTAAATATGTAGTAGTTTGAAATGGTTCGACAGGGCTAAAAAAATGGTTTGACTTTTTTGTCAACTGTTGTAAATGGCTGAAATCCAACAATATAAAACGACTATCCAGCCATTTACTGACGTGAATCTTCGATTCCAAACAACGCCAATTGTGTCGAATCATTTAGCCTACCTGCATAAACGGGAAGTTTTTACAAAAAAAATCTTCTTTGAGAAATTTGTTTGGAGCAGAAAACAAAGGATCGAAGGAAAAATAATCCCGATTTCACATCGGGATTATTTTTAAAAAACCTCTCCATTGCTGGGTTTTCAAAATCAAAACGGTGAAGTTATTTTTTCATCGTTACTAAAGAAAAGAGGGGTAAAAGAAAACCGGCTGCCCAGGATGACACCTGAGCGGCCGGTTTATTTTTGGGCGGCTTCAAAAACGGTACAGTAGTTATTTCTTGCAGCGCGGGAAGGGGGCAGATTTATGCGGTTCGATGACCTGCACGGTTCCCTGGTCCTTAGTCGCCCAATCCTTCCTCGATGCGGCGGAGGGCGGCGGTCATCAGTTCGTAGTTGTCAATTTTGCCAGGCCCGTGGAACTGGGCTTGCAGGCCTTCCATTTCCCTGGCAGTAATTTCGCAGACACGTTCCAGATCCTCCCCGGAGAGGTTCTTTTTGTGCCGGAGGTAGTTGGCTATCACGCCGGTAGCAAAGTTTGGTGAAAGCTGATCGTCGTTAGACGAAAGGAATCTTGCCCTGAAGGGAAGCTTAAATAGATTTAGCATGGTCGTTGTGTGTTAGCAAGTTTGGAAAAATATGTTCAACAGGGTAGAAAAGTGCTATCAGGGATTATTTTTTAGGAGTTTTCAAATGGCGGGTAAGAAGTCCTTCTCTTACTTAATGTGGGGTAGGATAGAAATGTTCGTGGGAAATTTACTTTTTTTGAGGCTCGGGAACGAGCTACAAAAGTAACCATTCCTGTCAAACTACAAAACGAAATATAATATGACACCTTTTTGGGGAGAATTTATTGGAACCATGCTGCTGCTGCTGTTGGGCGATGGGGTCGTGGCCGGGGTGGTACTGAAAAGCTCGAAAGCGGAAAATGCGGGCTGGATAGTCATCACCCTCGCATGGGGGCTGGCTGTGACGATGGCCATCTATGCGGTCGGCGGCATCAGCGGGGCGCACCTCAACCCTGCCGTCACCCTCGCACTGGCCGCAGAGGGCAGTTTTGAATGGGCCAAAGTGCCGGGGTACATCGTGGCGCAAATGCTCGGTGCCTTCACCGGGGCGGTGCTGGTCTGGCTGCACTACCTGCCGCATTGGGGCAAAACGGAGGACGCAGGCACAAAGCTGGCCGTCTTCTGCACAGGCCCCGCCATCCGCTCCGCCTGGCCCAACCTGTTCAGCGAGATACTCGGTACTTTCGTGCTCACAGCAGGCGTGCTTTTTATCGGTGCCAATAAATTTACCGAAGGCCTGAACCCTATCGTGGTGGGTGCCCTGGTGGTGGCCATCGGCATGTCGCTGGGCGGCACCACGGGCTATGCCATCAACCCGGCCCGGGATTTGGCGCCCCGCATCGCCCATTTTTTGCTGCCCATAAAAGGAAAAGGAGATAGCGACTGGGCCTATGCGCCGATACCTGTTGTCGGGCCGGTGATTGGCGGCATCCTGGGTGGTATGTTCTATTGTGCTGCTTTCAGGATGGAATGCAAGCCGCTGTTTTGGGCAGCCACGCTGGTGACGGTGGCGGTGGCGGCAATGGCGGTCAGGAGTTCAGCCTACAAAGCATAAGCGTCAACTACCTTTGCCCCATGGAAATAGCCGTTCATCAGGAAAACGAACTGCCCAAAGCCGTCGAAGCGCTGCTGGCATTTGCCCAAAACAAAAAAAAATTTGCCCTCACCGGCGACCTCGGTGCTGGCAAGACCACCTTCGTCCAGGCTTTCTGCCGCCACTTCAACGTGCGGGAAAAAGTGACCAGCCCTACCTATTCCTTGGTCAACGAATACACTTTTCTGGAGGAAAATGGCCAGGAGCAACTCATCCACCACCTTGATCTCTACCGCCTCGAAACCCTTGAGGAAGCACAAGAAATTGGCATTGAAGAGTACCTCTATGACGAATATTACTGCCTGATAGAATGGCCGGGCCTCATCGCCGGCCTTTTGCCCGAAAATGTTGTCCATGTAAAAATAGCTGTCCAGCCGGATGGCCGCCGATTGTTTGGTTTTGGGTTTTGAGTTGCGGGTGGGAGGCACCGGGCGCAGCATCATTTGCTTGCGTATCAAACGTGTGGTGCTGCAGCGACGGCTTTAGCCGGCGGGAGGTGGCCGCCGGCTAAAGCCGTCGCTACTTTGGCAGATCCATGAAATTGCTGTGCACTCAAATCATTTTCGGGCATTTCTTTCTCAACCCAAGTTTTTATGTATGTTTGTTGGCTATCGTTGAGCCATTTACAAATACCTGGTATTTCTTCAAAACTCGAAATTCGTAACTCAAAACTCAACGACTGACCAACCATGCCGGAAACAACGAAAAAAAAGATACCCATCCCCAAGTCATTGACGGAAGGCCAGTTGCAGCCGCAATCGGAAATGCTCGCCGTGGAGCGCAAAAAGGGCAACATGTACATCGGGGTACCGAAAGTGGAGACGATGCAGGAAAACCGCATTGCCCTGGTACCCTCTGCCGTAGCTACGCTCACCGGCCACGACTACCGGGTGGTCATCGAGGCGGGCGCCGGCGAAAAAGCCAACTACACCGACCACCGCTACTCCGAGGCGGGCGGCGAAATTGCCTACGAAAAGGAAAAGGTCTTCCAGGCCAACATCCTCCTGAAAGTGGCCCCGCTGACAATGGAAGACATCGAGATGTGCCATCCCAACCAGATCGTCATCTCCCCACTGCACATCCCCATCCTTTCCCAGGAATTTATCCAGCGCATATTACAGAAGAAAATCACCGCCCTGGCCATGGAGTACATCCAGGACGACAGCGGCTCCTTCCCCATGGTGCGGGTGATGAGCGAGATGGCGGGCATTGGCGCCGTGCTGACGGCGGGCGAATTGCTGGCCACCACCAGCGGCGGCAAGGGCGTGCTGCTGGCGGGCATCGCCGGGGTGCCTTCCGCAAAAATCGTGATACTTGGCGCCGGCGTGGTCGGCGAATCTGCCACCCGGGTGGCCCTCGGCCTGGGCGCCGAAATCAGGGTGTTCGACAACGATGTCTATAAGCTCATGCGCCTGCAGCGCCACGTGGGCCGGCAACTGAACACCTCCACTTTTAACCCCTACCAGATAGAAAAGGAACTGCTCAACGCCGATGTGGTCATCGGGGCCGTGCATTCCAAAACGGGTCGTGCGCCCGTTATCGTCACCGAAGAAATGGTGGAAAAAATGAAGCCCGGTTCGGTCATCATTGATGTGAGCATTGACCAGGGCGGCTGTTTTGAAACCTCCGAAATGACCTCCCACCACCGCCCCACCTTCATCAAGCACGGCGTCATCCATTACTGTGTGCCGAACATGGCTTCTAAAATACCCCGTACCGCCTCCATCGCCATCAGCAATATTTTCACCCCGCTGTTGCTGCGGGCCGGAAAAGTTGGCGGCATGGAGGAACTGCTGTACGAACACGCCGGCCTCCGCAACGGCGTCTATGCCTACAAGGGCCGCCTCACCAACTCCTACCTCTCCCGCCGCTTCGACATCAAATACACGGATTTGGATTTGTTGATGACATCGAGGTTGTGAGGGGGGCGTTGATTCATGGTTTCATGGTTTCATTGTTATTGTAGCCAATTCGGAAGTCAAAAGCCAAACAACTATGGAGAAGACTAATTTAACCTTGGGCCAAATTGACGCTTATGTCATTGCTTATAATTTGGGCAACTATGTATGGGAGTTGGTGATGAAATGGGAGAATTTTACAAAATGGAGCACAGGCAAACAATAAGTAGAGGCGGTGGACTCCATTTCCGCCAATATTGCCGAAGGGTTTGGCAGGTACCACAAGAAAGAAAAATACATTTTTACCGATAAAGCTTTGGTTCGACCGAAGAATCAAGGGACTGGACAAGGAAAGCAAGTGCCAGAAAACTTCTTTCCCAGGCTGAAATCGCCCATATTGTGGGCGAATTGGATAAGCTACCAAAAGCTATCCGTCAGTTGATCCAGTACACAGATGCGAAGTTGAAATATTGATTCATGGTTTCATTGTTTCACTGTTTCATTGCCATTTAACCATTTAACCATGCAACCATGCAACCATGCAACCATGCAACCATGCAACCATGCAAACCTACAAGCTCACCACCGTCCTGAAAGAAGAAAAAGCCATGCTCACCGAGCGGCGCAGGCGCCTGTTCGGGGAAGAGGCCGCCGGAAAATTTGACGAAAACAAGTTCGGCATCGCCATGTCGGGCGGGGGCATCCGCTCGGCCACCATCAACCTCGGTTTTTTGCGCACGCTGAACCTTTTCAAAATACTCGAAAAGGCGGACTACCTGTCCACGGTGTCGGGCGGCGGCTACACGGGGGCCTACATACAGGCCACCGTAAAGGAGAAGAACGGCTACGACGAGCTGTTCGACGACAACAAGATCCACCACCTGCGGATGTATGGCAACTACTTCATCCCAGGGCAGGGCAAATGGGAGCAGATCTGGAACGCCATCGTACTGGCCGTGGGCTATTTGATCAGTTGGGCGATGAGCCTGCTCAGCCTCGCCATTACCTTGGTCATTATCTCCATGCTGTTCCGGTCGGCAGCGTCGCTGCCCTTTCTCAACCTGGACGAAGCCCTTTTCGAGTGGGATCGCCTCATGGCGTTTTTCATGCCCGGTGTATGGGTATTGTGCAGCATCGTGGCGGTGCATTTTTTCAGCAACCTGCTGTTCAACTTCGATCTGAACATTTCAAAATTCTTCAATCAGGTGGAAGCGGTATTGGCGCTGGCGCTGTTGCTCTTCCTCGGCGTAGCCGCTGCGCTGAACATGGACACCAGCATCGTCTGGCAGGGCAGCCGGGTGGGCACCTTGTTGCTCGTGGCGGCGGGGCTTTACCTGTCTGGTTTTTTCCTCAACCCCAACTCGCTCAGCTTCCACCGCTACTACCGCAAGCAACTGGCCGATGCCTTCCTCAGCCACACGGTGACCCGCTACAAGAACTTGCTGCTGAAGGACGTCTTCACCCTGCGGGACAATACCTTCCCCGAAAACCAGGGCTACCTGGCCCCGTACGCCCTCATCAACACCTGCCTCAACCTGCAAAACCCGGGCGGCGAGGACAAATTCAAAGGGGCCAAGGCCAGCGACTACTTCCTGCTGTCGGCTGCCTTCTGCGGCTCCAAACTGTCCAACTATGTAAAGACGGCAGAGTTTCCCGGCTACAGGCACATGACGCTGCCTGCCGCCCTGACCATCTCGGCGGCGGCGGTCAACCCCGGCATGGGCATCTATTCCAACAAGCTCCTTAGCGTGATGATGACGCTGTTCAACGCCCGCTGGGGTTTTTGGGTCAACAACCCGCTGTCGCAGAAGCGGCCCTTCCTGCCCGGCTGGGCCACCTACATGGTCTGGTGGCCAAACTATTTTTTCAAGGAGCTTTTTTCAAAAATCGGCACCACCAACCGCAAGCTCAACATCTCCGACGGCGGCCACATCGAGAACCTCGCCGTGTACGAGCTGCTGCGCCGGGGCTGCCGCCTCATCATCGCCGTGGACGCCGGCGCCGACCCGCTGAGTACCTTCGCCGACCTGGAGAACCTCTCCATCCGGGCACGCAACGAACTGGGCATCGCCATCGTCTTCCGTAACGGGCAAGACCCCGTGGACATCATCCGCCCCAGGGCTTCTTCGGGCTATTCGCAAAAGCGTTTTTCAATTGCAGATTTGTACAAAATCTGGGAAGAGTTTGAACTGAAATACGACAGCGGCAACCCCGTGATGTATAAAAAGAAAATAAAGGAAAACGGCCAGACTGTCGAACGGGAATTCAAACTGGAAGCCCTGGTCAATTACTTTTATTCAAGGGAAAATACCAATGTGCTGAAATTCAGGGTTGACCTCAAGGCAGAACGGGGTATTGACATTCTGGAGGGCGAGTACGACCGTTTGCAGAAAATCGCCGAGGACATGGTGAGGAAAAACCTGGCCGGCATCAAAGACAAAAACGGCAGCGACAAGATAAAGGTCGGCACGCTGGTCTATATCAAATCTTCCGTCACGGCGCCCCGCAAGCTCTTTGTGCCCGAGTTCGACGACCGGGGCGACAAAAACCTCCAGTTCGACACGTTCAAGTATAAAATCTACCACCCCGAATTCCCGCACGAACCTACCGCCGACCAGTTCTTCGACCCCGTGCAGTGGGAATCGTATTACCAACTGGGCCAGTTCATCGCCACCGATATCCTCGATACGCCCCGGCCGCCCAACCACTACCGCCGGGGCGACCACGACGTATCTATTGACGAGCTGATCGATCTGTTCGACAACGACCGCTCGCTCTTCAAAAAGGAGGAGCGCCTGGAGGGCATCGTGGACGCCTCCTCCGTGCCCGCCGTGGTGGCCGACGAGGCGGAACTGGAAATCGCCCGGCCCAAAGAGCGGGGAGCTGCCACCGCCGTTCCCGAACAGGCACCCGCCCCCGCTCCGAAGCCGGTGCAGGAAGCCGCCGTGGACGAAATGCAGTTCAAGATATGAGCATTGTTTCCCTGTATCATTGTTTCACGGCCTCCTTGCTATATAAGCAATGAGACAATGAAACCATGAAACCATGAATCCATGATATACCAATCGAGAAAAAGGAAGTACAAGAGCCGCCAGGAGCGCTACGAAGGCAGCCTGCGGCTGCTGAGGGTTCTGCTCTTGTTCGGCACCCTGGCCGGAGTGGTGTGGGTGTTTTTCCGGCGGCAGTTGCTGTACGACTGGGTGCGCACCTATTTCAACTGAAGGCTTTGGCGGGATGAGGGTAGGGGGCTGCCCGGGGGGGTATCTTATTTAAAAACATCTTCGGCCTTCATCACGAAACCTTTCACCACCGGTTCGGCGGAACACGGATCCTGGCCTGTGCAGATTTGCATTTTTTTGCCGTGATAGACGTGGATTTCTTTGGTCTCGGGGAAAACGTGCCAGATTACTTTGACATTGGCTGCCCGATAATCAATCATCTTCTTGTTGACCTTGTTTATTTGGTCGTTGGTTGAAATGATTTCAATGACAAAATCAGGCACAATATCCTGGTTTTGCTTGCCGGCCACCAATTGCTCGTCAGTATATAGCGCAAGATCAGGCCTCCGGTGGTTCCCCGCAAAAAATGCATCGCCTTCGGCAATAAACTCCCCGTTGAACTTTAGGGAGTGGAGGAATTTGTTGAACAATCGTTGGAAGTAAAATTGTGTCTTATCCATAGCTCGAAGCGTTTTCTCAACGGTGCCGTCCACCCACTCGTACTTGTACCGGTCTTCACGCGTCAAATACTTCCGCTGGAAAGTCTCCCAGGAAATCTTTTGATCCTTTTCACGCTCGATCACGCTGCCTGTTGCCGATGCTACCATTGGGTTCTGTTTTAAACAAATATAGGCATTTTGGGAAACAGTCGTCCCGTAAGCAGACAATTTCCTTAGGTTTGCCCCCAAAACAAGCCATGAAATTCCTGACCTTGCTATCAGCCCTGCTCCTGTTTTTTTCCTGTGAAAAAAGCCAACCCACCGCCGACACCATCCTCCTCAACGGCAACCTCTATACCTTGGATGAAAAAATGCCCCGTGCGCAGGCCCTCGCCATCAAGGACGGTCTCATCCTTCAAGTCGGCAGCAACGAGGAAATTGAAAAACTGAAAGGCGAAAAGACGGAAGTGCTCGACCTGAAAGGCCAGTTCGCCATGCCCGGCTTCATCGAAGGGCACGGCCACTTTTCAGGCATGGGCTACAGCCTCATTGACCTGAATTTTTTGAAATCAAAAAACTGGAACGAAATCGTGCAACAAGTGGCCGAGGCCGCCAAAAAGGCCCAACCCGGCGAGTGGATCGTGGGCCGGGGCTGGCATCAGGAGAAATGGGACGAGGCACTGGAAAAGCACGTGCAAGGCTATCCCTACCACGACCACCTCAGCGAGGTGTCGCCCAATAACCCGGTGGTGCTGCGCCATGCCAGCGGCCACGCCCTCATCGCCAACAAAGCGGCCATGGACGCCGCCGGTATTTCAAAAGAGACCCCCGACCCCTCGGGCGGCCACATCGTGCGGGGCCCCGGCGGCGAGGCCATCGGCGTGTTCGAGGAACGGGCAATGGCGGCCATCAACAAAGTCCACGAAGAATACCTGGCGACCCTCTCCCCCGAACAGCAATTGCAGCGCTGGAACACGGGCATCGAACTGGCCCAAAAGGAATGCCTGCGCAACGGTATCACCACTTTCGAGGATGCAGGTTCGCATTTTGATGAAATAGACCGCTACAAGAAAATGGCCGAAGAAGGCAAGCTCGACATCCGCCTCTGGGCCATGGTGCGCCACTCTTCTGAGGAACTCAAAGGCCACCTCGACGGCTACCCCATCCTGGACGTGGGCAACCGCCACTTCACCTGCCGGGCCATTAAGACAGAACTGGACGGCGCCCTCGGCTCATACGGCGCATGGCTGTTGGCCGACTACAACGACAAAACCGGCTTCCAGGGACAGAACACCACCCCCATCGAAGAAGTCAAGGCTATTGCGGCCATCGCCCGTGACAAAGGCATGCAGCTCTGTGTCCATACCATCGGCGACCGTGCCAACCGGGAACTCCTGAACCTCATGGAGGCCATCACAAACGAACAACAAACAACGGGCAACCAACAACTAAAAGACCTCCGCTGGCGCAGCGAACACGCCCAGCATATCGACCCGGCAGACATCCCCCGCTTCGCCCAACTGGGCGTCATCGCCGCCATGCAGGGCATCCATTGCACCTCCGATGCGCCCTTTGTGGTGAAACGCCTCGGCGAGGAGCGTGCCCGCAAGGGCGCTTATCCCTGGCACAGCCTGCTGGCAGCGGGCGCCGTCGTCGGCAATGGCACGGACGTGCCCGTGGAAGACATCTCGCCCATCGAGTGCTTCTACGCCAGCGTGACCCGCAGGCGCCACCAGCCTACAGACACCGGCCTCGAACTTTTCCCCGAACAGAAAATGACCCGTGCGGAGGCCATCCGCAGCTACACCCTGTCCAATGCCTATGCCGCCTTCGAGGACGAATGGAAAGGCTCCCTGACCCCGGGCAAAGTAGCGGATATAGTGGTGCTGTCGAATGATTTGCTGAAATGTACGGACGGGGAAATATTGGGGACGAAGGTGGTGATGGTGATGGTGGGGGGCGTCGTGAAATTCAGCCGTTAGGGTACTAATCAAAAAAGGCAAACCTCCTTGCCTCATTTCTGGAACAAAAGGTAGAAAACCAAATTCAAAGCCCAATCCGGATGCTTTGCCGGCAAAATCATTGTTGGTGAAGCCGGGAATCGTCTAGCCGATGAAGCGATATTTCAACTGATGCTGATGCCCCCTCGATGGCACAATGGCATTGCCAGGGACGGCAAATGTTTCATCCGTAGAGAAATCTCCCCGCCAAATTTTTTTTTAAAAAACGGCAACCGGCGTATCGTTTAGGTTCATCAAATCCTGGAAGGTATTGGGCGCAATTTAAAGGAGCCGCCGATGACCCCGGTATTTCTTACCCTATCTGCACCACAATCTTCCCCACCGTCCTTTTCGTCTCTATCCGCTGGTGTACTTCAGCTATCCTATGCATTGGGAATTCAGCTTCAAGCACAGGCTTCAAATCCCCCGCTTCTATCCATTTTTTTAAGATCTTCAAATCCTCGCTGTCCGATTCTACAACGACAAGGCGGGACTTGCTCATTTTCATCAAAGCCAATACGGTGTCACGGATATTGCGGAAGTTGGGCACCGTGCTGATGTACCAACTGTCTTTGCGGAGCAGGTGCCGTACTTTCGGGCGGGACTGGTTTCCAAAAACATCAAAAAAAACATCAAAGCTGCCCTGCATTTTTTCGGGTGGGGTGGTTTTATAATCCACCACTTCGTCCGCTCCCAATTCCCGGCATAGGGCATGGTTTTTTTCGCTGGAAATGGCGGTGACATGCGCCCCTGAAATCCTCGCTACCTGTACGGCAAAAGTGCCGACGCCGCCGGAGGCACCGTTGATGCAGACCCGCTGGCCGGGCTTTATTTTGGCGATGGTCTGCAAAGCTTGCAGCGCTGTTTGTGCTGCCAGTGGGACGGCGGCGGCCTCGGCGAAGTTGAGGTTTTCTGGTGCGTACCAGATTTCATTGGGCGTCACGGCGATGTATTCGGAGAGGGTGCCGTTGTTGCTTTGGTTGACCATGCCGAACACCCGGTCGCCGGGTCGGAAAGGGCCTGCTTTTTTGCCCACTGCCGCCACGACGCCCGAAAAGTCCTGCCCCAGTTTTACCGGAAAACTGATGCTCAGGTAGGATTTCATTTTGCCTTTTCGCAAAAAAATATCCTTCGGGTTGGCAGAGGCATATTTCACCTGCACCAGCAATTCCCAGTCGCCGATGCCTGGCGTTTCAGCATCCAGTATTTGCATTACTTCCGGGCCGCCGTAGCGATGGACTTGGACTTGTTTCATTTTGTAAAAGGATAAACTATAAGGCTCGAAGGAAAAATAATCCCGATGTGAAATCGGGATTATTTTTAAAAAAACCTTCCATTGCTGGGGTTTTCAAAATCAAAATGGTGAAGTTATTTTTTCATCGTTACTAAAAGAGGACCAGGGAAAGGCATTTTGGGAAAAGTAACGGGCAAATGTAGTTTTTGATAGCTTTGCCGTGCCCCAACATTCACTCATTCATTCACTCATTCATTCACTCATTCACTCATTCAAACTTGAACCTTCCCCTCAAAATAGCCCGCCGGTATTTGCTGGCCAAAAAATCCACCAATGCCATCAACATCATCACGGGTATTTCCGTGCTGGGCATCACCATTGGCACGGCGGCGCTGGTGCTGGTACTGAGCGTGTTCAACGGGTTCGAGGATTTGATATTGGGATTGTTCAGCCGCTTCAACCCCGACGTGAAAATCACTGCTGCCGTTGGTAAAACCTTTGTGCCGGATTCGGTGAAACTGGAGGAAATAAGGTCTTTGCCGGGCGTCGCCGTCCTTTCCCAAACCCTCGAAGAAGTCGCTTTTTTTGAATACCGTGAAAGCCAGGACTTTGGCACCCTGAAAGGCGTGGACAGCCTTTACAGCGCAGTGACCGGCATTGATTCCACTATTTTCGAGGGGCGCTACCAGTTGAAGGACGGCAACCGACACCTGGCCGTGCTCGGCGGCGGGATGCGCAACAAGCTCCAGGTCAATGTGGACGACCCGTTCGAGCTGCTCAATGTTTATATGGCCAAACGGGGCAACTCCATCAACCCGGAGCAGGATTTCCGAAAGCGTTTTGTCTATCCCGCAGGCACTTTCAAGATACAGCAGGATTTTGACAACCAGTACATCCTCGTCTCGCTCGACTTTGCGCGGGAACTGATGTCTGCCTACGATGAGGTCAGCGCCATTGAGGTGAGGTTCAATCCTGGTGCCGACCAGCAGCAAACCATCCAGTCCATTCGGCAACTGATAGGCCCGGACTTCGAGGTGAAAGACCGCTACCAGCAGGACGAGGCGTTCCTGAAACTGATGAACATCGAGAAATGGATGAGCTTTGCCATCCTGAGCCTGACACTGGTGCTGGTGGCCTTCAATATGATCGGCTCCCTGTGGATGATCGTGCTGGAAAAGAAAGGCGACATTGCCATCCTGAAAAGCATGGGTGCCACTGACCGCACCGTGCGGAACATTTTCCTGAGCGAAGGATTGTTGCTGTGCGGGCTGGGCCTGGGCTTCGGTTTTGCAGTGGCCTTTGCACTTTATTTCAGCCAAAAGGCATTTGGCATCGTGCCCATCCCGGAGGGCTTTGTAGTAAACGCCTACCCCATCAGCATGAGGCTGGTTGATTTGCTGGCCGTGGTGGCTATCGTTATCGTCATCGGCTTTTTGGCCTCCGTGCCGGCTGCCCTGCGGGCGGAGCGGGTGCCCGCACTGCTGCGGGAAGAATAAATTGGGGAAGATAAGTACGCTGTCCACTAAATTTCTTTTGATTTAAGCAATCAGATGTGCGCTAAGGATCGAAGGAAAAATAATCCCGATGTGAAATCGGGATTATTTTTAAAAAACCCTTCCAGTACTGGGGTTTCAAAATTAAAATAGCGAAGTTATTTTTTCATCGCTACTAAGCGAGGTCGCTGGTACAGAATTTCCTACTTTCCCAATTTCCAGTTCATCGCACGAAACCTATCTTTGCCGCCTTTATGGAAAAAACAGTAACTGAAAACTGGGAACTTGATTTTGAATGGCTCAAAGTGCGCCATTTGGTAAAGGACTCCCTCAAGCGGGACACCCTGCCCGATATGAACGCCATCCTGTTCCTCATCGGCATCCAGGAGCTGGGCCGCTGGAAGGCCAATTTCACCAAAGAAGAAAAACAAGACCTGATGCACATTGCCGTTTGCCGCCTGCTGAGCTACGATGGCTACTACGAATTTGAGGGCAGGGACGCCGATGGCTGGCCCCACTACAAGGCCTTGAAGCCCTATAAAGACAAGGGGGTCAAGGAACAGGAGGAGTTCTTGAAAATGAAAGTCATCCAGTATTTCAGGGACTGGGAGGCGGAGGGGTGAGCCTGGAGGCAGAAGGGGTGGCGAAATGGTTTGGGTTGTTTGAAGTTGTTTGAAATGGGTTGGGTTGTTTGAAATTGTTTGAGATGGTTCACGGTGTTGGTGGTCAGGTGTTTACCTGAATTTTTTTTGGTACCAAACAGCATAGAGCCTTCCCGGGCTGATGTATAAACGATGCCCAACCACTTGAAAATCAGGATCAAAAAACACGTAAACACAAAAACACATAAACACTTATAATTTATAGTTCAACATTAAAATAAGACTTGCATGAAAAAATTATTGCTTTTCCTTTCACTGGCCCAAATGGCCATATTCATGGGCTGCGGCGACCAGGGCGGCAACGCCGCTAACGGCAACGCTGCTGCCGAAAACAAAGAAGATGCCCCGGCTGCCAGTACCAGCGGCGAAACGATGGCGCTCATCGAAACCGACATGGGCAACATCAAAGTGAAACTCTACGACTCCACGCCGAAGCACAAGGAAAATTTCATCAAACTGGCCAAGGAAGGCTACTACGACGGCACGCTGTTCCACCGCGTCATCCCAGGTTTTATGGTGCAGGGCGGCGACCCCGATTCCAAGACCGCACAGCCCGGCCAGCCGCTGGGTGCCGGCGGGCCAGGCTACACCATCGAAGCCGAGATTGGCGCCAAACATTTCCGGGGCGCTTTGGCCGCTGCCCGGCAGGGCGACCAGGTGAACCCGGAGAAAAGGTCTTCCGGTTCGCAGTTTTACATCGTGCAAAACGGCCCCGTGCCAGCAGCACAGTTGGATCAGATCATCGCCCAAAAAGGCCTGCAGTACACCCCGGAAGAAAAGGACTACTACCTGAAAGTCGGTGGCACCCCTTTCCTCGACGGCGATTACACGGTGTTCGGACAGGTGGTAGAAGGCCTGGACGTGGTGGACAAAATCGCCAACGCCCAGCGGGCACCCGGCGACCGCCCCCTACAGGACATCAAGATGAAAGTGAAAATACTGTAACCCTCAAAGGGAATATGCTTCATGCCGTTAGCTTTTGGGCATTGGCTGTTGGCTTTTAGCCCAATGTCGTCAACATAGCGAAAACATGTTGTTGTAAGCCTGGCGTTTCCCCGCACCTGAGTGCCTCTGTTTTATAAAAATCAACACGAAGGCACAATGGGCACTAAGCGCCACAGGGATTACGCTTCCTTCGGTTGACGCCATTGGGTTTTTGGCCTTGTGAAAGGCAGGTAACCAGTAGCCAATGCACCAATCCTGGAGGCGTTAGCTATAACAGCCCCCTTTTCCTTTTTGAAAAATGAGTGCCCGGGGCCACGAGAACCAAGCTTTTTCCCCTCAGGGAAACCCGCCAAACCAGATGCGTACAATCCTTACCCCACTATCTGCCTATTTGTTATGAGTTTATTGCACCGCTTCTTTATCTATTTCTTTTTCCCCATATTAGCAGCTTCCTGTGGAAAGCCT
The DNA here is from genome assembly GCA_020636005.1 of Lewinellaceae bacterium. Lineage (GTDB taxonomy): Bacteria > Bacteroidota > Bacteroidia > Chitinophagales > Saprospiraceae > UBA6168. The sequence goes on along the minus strand of JACJYR010000002.1, from coordinate 1,009,750 downwards.
GTGGCTGACTTTACCTGGACGGGGGAAGATCAGGTGGCGCCTGCAGCTATCAGTTTTGAAAACAAGTCGGAGCGGGCCGAATCGTACCGCTGGGATTTTGGGGACGGCAACACGTCAGAAGAGGCGTCGCCCCTCCATACTTTCGCTGGTTCGGGCAACTACGCCGTGAAACTCTTGGCCACCAAGGGGACAAAAACAGTTGCCAAAGAAAAAAGGCTGTTGGTGACAGCGCCACTTGATTGCCTGGTTGAAATAGAAACAGATTATGGCAATATGCTCATCCGCCTCTCCAACGCCACGCCGCAGCACCGGGACAATTTTATCAAGCTCGCCGACGAAGGGTATTTCGACGGGATGCTGTTCCACCGGGTTATCGAAGGCTTTATGCTGCAGGGCGGCGACCCCGATTCCAAAAAGGCAAAACTGGGCGAATCCCTCGGCACGGGTGGCCCGGGCTATACGCTGCCGGCAGAGTTTGTTGATTCTTTGGTACACGTGAAGGGCGCCTTGGCCGCCGCCCGGCAGGGCGACCAGGTGAACCCGGAGAAAAGGTCTTCCGGTTCGCAGTTCTACATCGTGCAGGGCAAGCCCCTTTCCAGGGAAGAACTCGACAACATGGAAGCCCGCAAAGGTATCCGCTATACCAAAGAGCAGCGTGACCTCTATACCACCATCGGCGGCACCCCTTTCCTGGACAGGGAATACACCGTCTTCGGGAGGGTCATCAAAGGCATGGAGGTCATTGATAAAATAGCCGCCATGGAAAAAGACCAGCGGGACAGGCCTGCGCAGGATATAAAAATGAAAGTAAGGGTTGTAAAATAAGGGGAGAAGCGGGAAGTGAGGGTGATCTCACTTCTCACCCCTCACTTCCCGCTTCTCACCCTCCTCATAAACAAGAACATGCAAACTAACAACATACTCGGCATTGACGTAGGAGCATCCGGCATCAAGGGTGCCATCGTTGATCTTGAAATCGGGGACTTAACCACAGAGCGGTTGAAACTGGACACCCCCCAGCCATCCAACACCACTGCGATGGCCGAAACGGTGGCCGAATTGGTACGCCAGATCGGCTACGAGGGCGAGTTGATCGGTTGCGGTTTTCCGGCGGTCGTGAAAAAAGGCGTCTCGCACAGCGCCGCCAACATTGACGACAGTTGGAAAGGGGCCAACATTGAGGAAATATTTTCCCGGGCCACCGGCAAAAGGGTGCTCGCCGTGAACGATGCCGACGCCGCCGGTCTGGCAGAAATGAAATACGGCAAGGGAAAGGGGTTGAAAGGCTCCGTGCTGCTCATCACCATTGGCAGCGGGCTGGGCTCGGCGTTGTTCACCAACGGCCATTTGGTGCAAAACACCGAGTTTGGCCACTGCAACCTCCACGACGGGATCGCCGAGCACTACGTCTCCAACCTGGCCCGGAAGCGCCATGACATGAGTTGGGAAGTGTTCGGCCTGCGATTCAACGAGTTTTTGGAAATGATAGAACGCACCGTCAACCCCGACCTCATCATCCTCGGCGGTGGCGTGAGCAACCGGTATGAACTTTTCTCCGAATGGATCTCTATAGAGACCGAAGTAACGACCGCCGAAATGTTCAACAATGCCGGCATCGTCGGTGCCGCCCAATACGCATTTGAAAACCAGTAATTTTAATGGTTAATGGTTAATGGTTAATGGTTAATCATTAATGCGAATAACGGGTTCATTCACCATTCACCATTCACCATTCACCATTCACCATCAATCGAAGTTCATGAAAATCTCAAAATTTGTTTTCGCAATGTTCGCCTTATCGCTGGCCTTTGCGGCTTGCAAGAAGAAACCGCAGGCAGGCTACTCGCTGGTCAAGATGAACGAACCGTTTGAACTGAAAATGAACCAGTCCGTGAAACTGGACGCCGGCGATGTCCGCTTGACTTTTGTCGGTGTGACGGAAGACTCCCGCTGCCCGGAAGGGGTCAACTGCATCCAGGAGGGCCAGGTCAGGGTCGTGCTCGATGGTTCCGCCGACGGGGCCGGCATGCAAAAAATGGAATTTGCCAAAAAGCCCAGCGACAAGAACCTCAGCAAGACGCTGGGCAAGTACAAAATCCAACTGATGCAGGTGTCGCCCTACCCCAAGCAGAACAAGCAGATCAAGCCGGAGGATTACGTGCTCAAGGTGGTCATCCGGGGATGATCGCACTCAAAAGTGGACGGTTGGGAAATCAACGATTCACGCCAGTAAATCGAAGCATCCCGACCGACCCGTGCTAAGAAAAAAGCCCCTCCTGCCAATGGGCAGGAGGGGCTTTTTAATATTTATACTGCGCTGCAATGGGTTTTGTAAAATAAAATGGCTGAATGGTTGGATGGCTGAATGGCTCATAACTAAATGCACGAGATTGTTCAAAAAACTGTGTCAATTTCTCACAAGTGATTGATTGTGAGAGAGTTTTTTTTCAAAAACACACTTCTTTGAATGGTCTCTCAAAGGCAGGTTGTGTCCCTTCCTATCGCAAACTTCAGAAGCTTTTTCAGGGGTGTATCCGCCAGGTCAAATCCCCGGGTTGGCGGCAAGGGATTTTGGCAACGGCATCTTTAAGTAGGAAAACTGCCAAACTTTTTTCAAAATTTGCCTGCCGCAACAAAAAATAACACAGCATGACATTTTCCCACTTGTTTAAAATAACGCCCTTTTTCCTGGCGGCCGTGCTGTGGGCGCAGTGCCAGCCGGCCGGGGCAGACAAGCTCTTTACCTGTGTGCCTCCTGCTGAATCGGGGGTTGCCTTTGCCAACAACCTGCACGAGGACGAACATTTCAACATCATCAAATACCTCTACTTCTACAACGGCGGCGGCGTGGCCACCGGCGATGTGAACAACGACGGCCTGCCCGATATCTTCTTCACCGCCAACCAGTTGTCCAATAAACTCTATATAAACAAGGGGAATTTTGTGTTCGAGGACGTCACCAAAGAAGCGGGCCTGGAGGACGTGACGGAACCTGGCAAGCGCTGGAAAACAGGCGTGACCATGGCCGATGTCAATGCCGACGGCTGGCTCGACATCTACGTCTGCGAGGTGGGTTTCTACAAAAGCGTCAACGGCAGAAACCGCCTCTACATCAACAACCACGACGGCACTTTTTCCGAACAGGCAGTGGAGTACGGACTGGCCTTCAAAGGCTTTTCCCAACAGGCCAGCTTCTTCGACTACGACCTTGACGGCGACCTCGATATGTTCCTGGCCACCCACTCCGTCCACTCGGCGGAGAGCTACGTGAAAGCAGAAAACAGGGTGGCGAGGGACAGCATGGCCAAAGATGTGCTGTTCAGGAACGACGGCAACCATTTTACCGATGTGAGCGAAGCGGCCGGCATCTACGGCGGCACGATGGGCTATGGCCTCGGCCTCGTCACTGCCGACCTCAACAACGACGGCCTGCCCGACGTCTATGTGACCAACGATTTCCACGAAAACGACTACCTCTACCTCAACGGAAAAGGAGCTTTCAGGGAAAGCATCGCCCTGTGCGCCGGCCATACCAGCACCTTCAGCATGGGCGTGGATGCCGCCGACCTCAACAACGATGGCCTGGCCGACCTGATGACACTGGACATGCAGCCGGCGGACGAGCCGGTGCTCAAGGCCAGTGCCGGTGCCGATCACTACAACCTCTACCAGATGAAACTGGGCTACGGCTATTATTACCAATACCCGAAAAATTGCCTGCAACTGGGGCAGCCCGGCAGCGCTCAGTTCGACAGCCTTCAGGTTAGTAGCCGGCAGGCAGGCAACGGGATGCCTGGCGTCGGGTACCAGGAAATCGGAGAAATAGCGGGCGTGGCCGCCACCGACTGGAGCTGGAGCGCCCTGCTGGCCGATTTCGACAACGACGGCTGGAAGGACATCTACGTCACCAATGGCATCTGGCGCCGGCCCAACGACCTGGACTACCTCATGTTTGCCTCCAACCAGGAGGTGCAACGCCAGGCGACCGACCTCGAACTCGCCGCCAAAATGCCCCAGGGCCTCGTGCCCAACCGGGCTTTTCAAAACCAGCTGCAGCCGGGTAGCGGCCCTTCGCCCATCCCGATCTTTAAGGATGTTTCCAAAGATTGGGGCCTTGACCTGCCCGGCTCTTCCAACGGTGCCGCCTATGCCGATTTCGACAACGACGGCGACCTGGATTTGGTGGTCAACAACCTCAACGCCCCTGCCACCATTTACCGCAACAATGGTGAAAAGCTTTACCACCACAACTTCCTGAAAATAAAACTGGCCGGCGAAGGCGGCAACCCTTTCGGCATCGGGGCAAGGGTGGAAGTAGCCAGCGGTGGTACCGTGCAGGTACAACAGCTTTTCCCCACCCGGGGCTGGGAATCTTCCTCCGACCTGGTGCTGAATGTTGGGCTGGGGAAAAATGAAAAGGCTGATAAAATAACCGTTACGTGGCCGGGCGGCAGGCAGCAGGTTTTGACCCAAATTCCTGCCAACCAAACAATTACCGTAAAACAAGCTGATGCCATCACCCCAGTCCCAACCGGCTACACAAACAGCAATGAAGCAAAACAAAAGCCGCTCTTTCGCCCAATCCCCAACTTGCCCATTTTCCACAAGGAGAACCGCTTTGTGGACTTCAACATCGAGCCGTTGATGCCCCACATGCTGAGCACGCAAGGCCCCAAAATGGCCGTGGCCGATGTGAATGGCGACGGGCTGGACGACTTCTACCTCTGCGGGGCGAAGGCACAGGCGGGGCAGTTGGTGCTGGGAAGCCGGGACTCCCTGTTCTCCGGGAAGGTCATTTCCGCACCTTTTCAGGCAGATTTCCTGAACGAAGATGTGGACGCCGTTTTCTTCGATGCGGACGGCGACGGCGACCCTGACCTGTTTGTAGTAAGCGGCGGCGGCGAGTACCGGGAGGGCGCTGCCCAATTGCTGGACAGGCTTTATTTTAACGATGGCCAGGGTAATTTCTCCAACCTGAACAACACGGGCAAAAGCACGGCGTGGCCCTCCGCCAATGGAGCCTGTGCCGTGCCTGCCGACTTCAACGGCGACGGCGCCACTGATCTCTTCATCGGTAGCCGCTCCGTGCCGGGCAGCTATGGCCGTTCGCCGAAAAGTTTTATCTACCTCAATGACGGCAAAGGCAACTTTCGGGACGCCACTGCCGAAATCTGCCCCGCCCTTTCGGATGCGGGCATGGTCACTTCGGCCGTTTGGCTGCCCGGGGAGCAACTGCTGGCGGTCGTCGGCGAATGGATGCCTATTCAATTTTTCCGAAAGGGGAAAGCAGGGCAAACGTTGAATACCCTATCCTCCCTGCCCCGGTCAAGCGGTTTTTGGAATACCATCGCAGCAGCCGATATGGACGGCGACGGCGACCTGGACCTGTTGGCCGGCAACCTGGGACTAAATACGAGCCTGACCGCCAGCCCCGACGCACCGGTCGGGCTGTATGTCAAAGACTTTGACCGAAACGGCGCCACCGATCCCATCCTAACCTACTACAACCAGGGCAAGCAATACACCCTCGCCTCGAAGGACGACCTTGTCGGGCAGATCAACGAACTGAAGAAGCGCTACGTGAAATACGCCGCTTTTGCCAACAGCACTTTCAAGGATATTTTTGATGAAGAAATGCTGGAAGGGGCTGTGCTGAAACAGGCGGACAACTTCCAGAGTGTTTTCCTGGAAAACAAAGGCGATGGTGTTTTTGAAATGAGGCCGCTGCCGATGGAGGCACAAGTTTCGCCCATTTATGCCTTCCTCCCCGGCGACTTCGACGGCGACGGCAGCATGGATGCACTGGCCGTCGGGAACTTCTATGCCAACCAGCCTTACTTGGGCCGTTACGATGCCCTCAACGGCCTGCTGCTCCGGGGCGATGGCAACGGAAAGTTTTCCCCGCTGGCACCTGCCCAAAGTGGATTCTACGTTCCGGGGGAGGGGCGGGACATCAAACTGTTGATAGCCACCAGTGGCAGGAAGCGGGTGCTCGTAGCCAGGAACAACGATACGGTGGTGGGTTTTGAGTTGCGGGGGGATTGAGCCTTTGCAGGAGATCGGTGGAAGGTGGACGGCAGACGGCGGGCAAATAATTTAACAGGGATAGTTTTGATTGGGTAAATTATTGGGGTTAGCCTGGTTTGGCTTCTTTGAAGCTTGAATCTTTGAGAGGCGGGGTTATCGAACCCCGCAGTTCCGGGAACTGCGGGGTTCGATAACCCGCCCCTCCATAAATGCTGCGAAGTAGCCAAACTGATTTAGTACCGATGGAAAAATAACTTCACCATTTTGATTTTGAAAACCCCGGCAGTGGAAGGGTTTTTTAAAAATAATCCCGATTTCACATCGGGATTATTTTTCCTTCGATCCTTATTAATTTCAAATGCGATTATCTATAAAAACCTACCTGCCCTCCAGCGCTGCCATCACCTCTTCGTATTCTTCCCGGGTGTTCACATTTTTCAGGGCTACCGGATTGGGCGCTTCCAGGACGTGGACAGGCGAATTGATGAGCGCTTTGCGGGGGCACGAATAGCCCTGCGCCAGGAATTGCAGCAGCACCGGGTAGCTTTTCGGTTCCCAAATGGTGACGAGCGGCTCAGGGAAATCGTTGACGGGGCTGCGGAAAGTAGTCGCCATGGCAGAGGGGTTCCTGTTTTTTATCAAAAACTCCAGGGTGTCGTGGTCGAGCAGGGGCAGATCGCAGGCCACCACCAGCCAGGCATGGTCGGGCTGCGAGCGGAAAGCCGACAGGATGGCGCCCATTGGCCCAAGTCCCAGGAAAGTGTCGGGCAGCACCTCGAACTCATATACCAGTTCGCCCGCCTGCTCCGGGCGGCAGGAGAGCCAGGTATTTTCGCAAAAAACTTCCACCAAGTCCATCAGGTATTCCCGCTGGGGCAGGCCGTGGTAGTTCAGCAGCCCTTTGTCCGTGCCCATGCGCATGCTCTTGCCCCCGGCCAGTACCAGCCCGCTGATGGGCGGGACGGATGCCGTTAGCTGGTTTTCGAGAAAAGCAGCGATTAATTTGGGTTGGAGCATAGCATAGGGAGAATGGTCGCCAGCGGGCCTGTTTTCTCCCAGGTGGTCTATCAGGTATTGTGGGATTTCGGTGACGCCTTCGGCAAACAAGATCAGGTCAACGTGGGTGAGGCGGTCCAGTTTGCGCCTCAGGGAGTCTTCCTTTTTCGGGTCAACGACAACAATTTGGCGCTGTGCGGTGAAGTGGTTCCCGTTTACCAGTACCAGGTCGGCCTGGCTGAACAGGGGACGGTACTGAAACTTGCCCAATTCCCCTTCCAGGTCGAAGCGGTGGTGGGTGATTTTGTCGGTGTATTCGAAGAAGGCCCCGTGGGCCAGGGCCGTTTGGGCGTCCCGGCCATTGGATTTTTCATCGTCGGCACCTTTGTGATCGGCGTCCACATAGGCCACTTTCCATTGGGGGGAGAGCACCTGGCAAAGCTGAAAAGCCAGTTTTTTGATGTTGCCGCAATGGGTGCCAAGGATGGCCCATTCGTTGCGCCCAAAGTCGCCGAGGGCCGGCCGGGCTATGTCTGCATGTTTTTTGTGATTCGACATATTGGAGGATTGGTGTTTGAGTGGTTTGAAAATAGTTTGATAATAGGCTTTTGCAACGGATTGCCATTTGGGTTGCCTGCTTTTCGTGAAATAAGCAGCAAGTGGTTAGGTGGCAGGTCACCTTCCAAGGTTCATTCTTCCAGCACAAAATCCTGTTTCCCGCCCGACTTGGCCACCAGCCTCGTTTCCTTTATCACGATATTGTGCGTGAAAGCCTTGCACATATCATAGATGGTCAGGGCGGCCACGCTGGCGCCGGTCAGGGCCTCCATCTCCACGCCGGTTTTGCCGGTCAGGCTGGCCGTGCATTCCACCTGCACTTCCCTTTTTTCGTTCAGGAAAATCCGCACCTGGCAGTTTTCCAGGCCGAGTGGGTGGCACAGCGGGATGAGATCCCCGGTTTTTTTGGCGGCCATCACCCCTGCGAGGATGGCCGTCTGGAAGACGGGGCCTTTCTTCGTGCGGACGTCGCCTTCTTCAAAATGTGCCAGCACCGCTTCATCCAGCACGACGATGCTCCTCGCCGTGGCCGACCGGTGGGTGGCAGCTTTGGCACCTACATCCACCATGGAAGGGTTGCCGGCTGCGTCTATATGGGTGAAATTTTCTGACATCGGGTTTGATTAAAAGGCAACATGAATCCATCTGCCCGTACGCCGAAGCTCCTGCTTCGGAGGGTATTTGGCTCCGAAGCAGGAGCTTCGGCGTATGGCAACGACCACATGAAATCATACAGTACCGGGGAAACCCCTTCCAGTACTGGTGTTTCAAAATCAAAATAGGGAAGTAATTTTTTCATCGTTACAAAGTTAAGGATCGAACGAAAAATAATCCCGATGTAAAATCGCATAGGCGTCAACTTAAATTTATTTCATACAAAAATTCGAGATAGCATTTTCGGGATTTTCGTTTGTCATGGGAATAATATCTGGCAAGCTCACCGATGAAAACATCGAGGTCGCTTGTCAAAAGTATTTCCCAAAACCGTTCTTTGACAAAATCGGCGAACAGCAGCATGCTGATGAATTTCTTCTTTTCTTCGTAAACCCGGTGCACAAAATACCCATACCAAGCCCCCATTGTCAAGGTCAACCAAGCAAGCATCAGGTAGATGGTCATGGCTGCCCTCGGTGGCGATATTGTTTCCCTGCCTTCGAAGAACTTGTCCAGGTTGAACTTGCTTTTCCAACACTTGAACACTATTTCAATGCGCCAACGGTACCGGTAGGCCCTGATGATGTCCCGGCCCCCCCAGGTTTCCTTGTTGACATTTGTTATGAAAATGGTCCAGCCCAGCAGTTGGATGTACTCTCTGGAATGGGCGGCCTTTGCACTGCGGTCAGTACGGGCCTTGTGCTGCCTCATCCGTTTGGCCTCTTCAGGGGCTTCGATGGCCACCAGGCGGACTGGCAGTTTCTCCTTGCCCCCCAGCAATATTTCCTTGTCAAGGACTTGGCGGCCTGCTTTTTTCAAAGCCTTGAGCTCTTTCAGCAAATCCATTTTTTCCCCGGTCTGCGCATCAAAAACGGTTGTCCCAAAGCGGAGGCGGGACAGGAAAAACGCCTTTTTCTCCATGATCGCCCGGAAGGCGGCCAGCACAAAATACCCTTTGTCCCGGATCACAAGGCAGCCTGCCGTGAGTATTTCAACGATACGGTGCGCAAAACCCTGGTCATTTTCACGGTAACTCCCCACAAAAACCCCTTCGTAGGATTCACTCACCAATTCCATGCGCAACTGTATGCGGGCAGTGGCACATTCCCCGTGGGTTTTGCTGTGGGGGCCGGGGTAGAAAGATGACAGGTTGCGGGGCAGCCCCACACAGGTGCTGTCCTCAACATAGACCTCCTTGAACGGTGCGAAGAGGGCAACCCCCTGGTGGCCGTTTGAGGCCGTGCACTGTTTGAGTACAAACCCCAAAAGTTGGCGGGCAAAAGCTTCGTGCCTGAACTGGAGTTTTTTTTGGAGGCCTTGTTTGGAGACCAGCTTTTGGGTCAGCCGCCCTATGCTTTTTGCCCAGTCCCTCAGCCCCGTCTGCCCAAGCTGTACCATCATGCAAAAACCAAGAAAAAAACTATATCCGGTGACTTTCCTCGGCTCCCGCTTTTGGAAACCGCTACTTTTTGCGATGGCGTTTATTTGTTGTTCGCCAATTTTTCGCTTAATTTGTTCCAACTTAATTTTCATATGCTGTTTAGGTGTTCTGAATGTTGATTTGAACAAACCTAAGCAGCATTTTTATTTTATCTAATCATATTCGGTTTTTTTAAGTTGACGCCTATGCGATGTAAAATCGGGATTATTTTTAATAAACCCTTCCATTGCTGGGGTTTTCAAAATCAAAATGGTGAAGTTATTTTTTCATCGTTACTAAACAGGCACTGCAGGGATCTGGTGAGAAAAATCACCAATTTTACAAATACAAACCCTTTTTGCTGCCCCTTCCCCAACGAGGTTCCATCCGAATTTATCTACCTTTGCACTCTTATTTTCAAAAAAATACATCCATGAAATTCGGTGTTGTCATTTTTCCGGGCTCCAATTGCGACCACGACATGCTCCATGTGCTGGGCACCGTGATGCAGCAGGAAGTACAGCCCCTTTGGCACAAAGACACGGCCCTGCCGGATTTCGACACGAAGGACTGCATCGTGCTGCCGGGCGGGTTTTCGTTTGGCGATTACCTGCGTTCGGGCGCCATCGCACGCTTTTCGCCTATCATGGCTTCCGTCATCGAGTTTGCCCAGGCGGGCGGGTATGTATTCGGCGTATGCAACGGCTTCCAAATCCTTTGCGAGGCTGGCCTGCTGCCAGGGGTCTTGCTGCGCAACGACCGGCAGCGGTTTATTTGTAAAAACACCTGGGTGAAACCCATGACCCGCCAGAGCCTGCTGACCGCCCGGCTCGATTTGAACAAGGCCTACAAAATACCCATTGCACATGCCGAAGGCCATTATTTTGCCGATGCCGACACCTTGCAGTCCTTGGCCAACAGCGACCAGATCTTGTTCAAATATTGCAGTGAAAATGGCGCCATCACACCAGAGACAAACCCGAACGGATCGTTGCACCATATTGCCGGCATTTGCAACGCAGGCCGCAACGTATTCGGCATGATGCCCCACCCGGAAAGGGCCGCTGAAAGCATCCTGGGCAACGAAGATGGGAAGGCGCTGTTCGAGTCCATTGTCGAAATGGCAGAAATGGAAGCCATGGGCCAGCTTTCCTGACAAAGGGTGAAACCTGTGGCAGAATTTGTCCGTTTGAAGGGCTTTTTCTTACATTTGATAAATTTTTAGTGCTTTGCAAAGAACAGGCAGGAATGGAGCCTCCGGGTTTCTTCCCCACTTGGAAGAGAGCGTAAAAACGGAACAACACGCACCAGGATCCAATGAACAACCGTACCGCCACCGCACCGGTGAATTTTCAGGGAGCAGTGGCCTGTCCGTTTTCAATTTGCCACCTGGTTTTCGGCCACTTGATTGACAAGCCGATCCGATGGAAAAGAAATACAATTTTTTGAAATTGAACGATTCAACGATTACTGTTTTTTTTGAAACCTAAACCTGTACCATGAAGTCGAAACTAGTACTTTGGGGCACCAATGCCCAGGACGAAAAGATTATGATCGCCGTAGCGCTCCGCGCCGATGACAACAAAGTGGACATTTGGACCTTTCCCGATTCCGTTGCCACGGAAGACTTTTACCAGCAGATGATGAAAGAATGGCGGGATGGCGAAGGGATGGTATTCCCGGAACCACACACCCACCTGGAGCGGGAACTTTCGATGAGCGACAGCCTGCTGCCCGACGACATCAAAGTGGAAAGGACCGATGTAGTGCAAAGGGCACAAACCGAATGGCATTTCCTGGTGCTGTCCGCCAAGCTCCATCAGGCCTACGAAGACCAGGTGGCCGATTTGAAAGAGCAGGTGGAAAAGCTCAAAGAATTCGACGATGGCGTTTGGGACAACCTCAAAGAATTTTGGGACAAAGTGCAGGGACAGGTGCGGGAGCGCAACCTGCTGCGCGACCACGCTGACCAACTGCGGGACAACATCAATGCCCTTTTCGGGACGATGAAGGAACTTCGCTCTAAAATGGACGAAGAATACGACCGCCTCTCCAAAGATGTCTATGATAAATTCATATCGGCGCTAGACGATGTAGAGAAAAAAGTCAGCGATGGCGCCCGCCTGCCGGTCATGTTCGACGAGCTGAAAAAATTGCAGCGCAGGTTCCGGGAGTCCAAACTGACCCGTGAGCACCGGGCCAAGGTGTGGGAAAAACTGGACGCCACTTTTAAAATGGTCAAAGAAAAGCGTTTCGGTGGCAAACAAGCGGAAGAGGCAGGTAGTTCTGCCTACGTCCGCATGCAGCGGCGCTACAACGGCCTGATGTCGGCCATCGACAAGATGGAACAGTCTATCAGGCGGGACCGCAACGACCTCAACTTCCAGCAGCATAAAATTGATACGACCGACGGGCAGTTGGAAGCCCAGATACGCCAGGCCAAAATCATGATGATTGAAGAACGGGTGCGCTCGAAGGAAGAAAAGCTGGCCGAAATGCTCTCCACCAAGATCGACCTGGAAAAACGCCTTGCCAGCCTCAAGGAAAAAGAAGCCCGCCACGCTGCCCAGGCTGCTGTGAAGGAGAAGATAGCCGAAGAAATCAAGCAGGCTGCCGAAGCACGGGAAGATGAAATACCCGGGCTGGAAAAAGCCGCCGAAGAGATCATGGAAGCAAAGGCCGAGAAAACGGCACCGAAAAAAGAGCCGAAACCAGGTGCAGGAAAGGGCAAAAAGGAAGAGTCCATCATGGATGCGGTGAGCCACACGGTCGGCGAGTCGCTGGAAGACCTGGTGGATTCCGTCAAAGCGGTAGCCTCCGTCATCGGCGACAAAATCGAGGATGCCATCGAAGACCTGAAGGAAGACTTCCAGGCGCAAAAAGCCGCCGCCGCCCAGCCCGAAAAGCAGGAGCCGGAAGCAGAAGACGGCATGGCTGAAATAATGGCCGATGCCGCTGCCCTCAACGCCGTAGTAGAGGATACCTTCCACGCAGAAGTTTCGTCGGAAGCCGAAAAGGCTTGACGATGGCCACTTGCTGATAATGAAAGCCCCGGGCGCATTGCCTGGGGCTTTTGTGTTTCCGGGTGCTGGTATTCCTTCGACAGGGAAGTAAACTTTGAAGTATCCCCTCTTTAAGATGGAGTGGGCATTTCAGCACCGTTTTAGTTTTGAGAGGCCGGGTTATCAAACCCGGTAGTTTGGAGCCTGAACAGCCGGGTTATCAAACCCGGTAGTTTGGAGCCTGAACAGCCGGGTTATCAAACCCGGCCTCTCCACCTAAAAGTCTGTATTTCACCCCAAAGAGGGGAAGAGTGAAACTTTGAAGTATTCCTCAAAACTATATCAATGAAATTGGCGCTTAGGTGGCCTTTCAGTGGGAAACATGGGGTGAAAGAGGCTATCACCCCGTCAACTGGCGGTAAGGAAGTTGGATAAACCTGCCTAAAAAATTTTACCCGCTGCCAAATGCAGCGAAAGGTCTTTCAGGACAGCCCTGGATTCTACGGTAGTACGGTTTGTTGAAACTCTGTGGCTCATCTTTGTAAATCTGAGCCACATAATGGCGGTGCGCAGGCATTGGACGACAAAATAAACTGCAAACCCCAACCCAAAGCTTTCCCTTACTCCTCTGTCCCCATATCAAAATCATTGAGAAAGCCCGTATGGAAGTTCCCGGCCCTGAACTGCTCGTCCTTCATCAGTTTTTTGTGGAACGGGATGGTCGTTCTCACGCCTTCCACGATGAACTCGTCCAGCGCCCTTTCCATTTTCGTGATACATTCTTCCCGGGTGCGGGCACGGCAGATGAGCTTGGCGATCATGGAGTCGTAGTAGGGCGGGATGACGTAGCCTGCGTACACATGCGTATCCACCCGGACGCCGTGGCCCTTGGCGGTGTGGAGGGAAATAATCTTGCCGGGCGAGGGCCGGAAGTCCTTGAAGGGATCCTCGGCGTTGATGCGGCACTCCATGGCGTGCATCATGGGCAAGTAGTTTTTGCCGCTGATCTTTTCGCCCATCGCTATTTTCAATTGCTCCTTGATCAGGTCGTGGTCAATGACTTCCTCCGTCACCGGGTGTTCTACCTGGATGCGGGTGTTCATTTCCATGAAATAGAAATTGCGGTACTTGTCCACCAGGAATTCAATCGTGCCGACGCCCTCGTAATGGATAGCCTCGCCCGCCAGGATGGCTGCTTCGCCCATGGCCTTGCGCAATTCGTCGGTCATGAAAGGTGAGGGGCTTTCTTCTACCAGCTTCTGGTGGCGGCGCTGGATGGAGCATTCCCGCTCGGAGAGGTGGACGACGGTGCCGTGTTGGTCGCCGGCTATCTGGAACTCGATGTGGCGGGGTTCTTCGATGAATTTTTCGACATAGATGCCATCGTTGCCAAAGGAGGCACGGGCCTCGTTCCGTGCCATTTCCCACTGCTTCTCGAAGTTGGATTCTTCCCAGACCACCCTCATGCCCTTGCCACCGCCGCCGGCAGTGGCCTTGAGGATGACGGGGTAGCCGATTTCTTTTGCCGTGTTTTTGCCTTCTTTTAAATCCGTCAGCAGGCCGCCGGAGCCGGGCACCACGGGCACGCCCGCTGCAATCATGGTCGTTTTGGCGGTAATCTTGTCGCCCATGGAGCGGATCTGGGATGGGGTAGGCCCGATAAACTTGATGTCGTACTCCCCGCATATTTCGGCGAAATCGGCATTTTCTGCCAAAAAGCCGTAGCCGGGGTGGATGGCATCGGCGTTGGTGATTTCAGCAGCGGCCATGATGCGGGGGATGTTCAGGTAGGAGTCTTTGGAGGGAGGCGGGCCAATGCAGACGGCTTCGTCGGCAAAGCGAACGTGCAGGCTTTCGGCATCGGCAGTGGAGAACACAGCCACTGTCTTGATGCCCATTTCCCGGCAGGTACGCATGACCCTCAATGCAATTTCGCCGCGGTTGGCTATAAGGACTTTATTGAACATGCTTTTTTAACTATGAACGATGAACCAGAACGATGAACCTTGTCGTCGTTCATCCTTCATCATCCATCGTTTATCGTTCACACTATTCTGGCTCTACAAGAAAGAGAACCTGATCATATTCGACAGGCTGCGCATTGTCCACTACCACTTTCACGATCTTGCCCGTCACCTCCGATTCTATTTCGTTGAAAAGCTTCATGGCTTCGATGATGCAGACGACGTCGCCCTTTTTGATGGAGCTTCCTACTTCTGCATAGGGCGGCTTTTCCGGAGAGGACGACCGGTAAAAAGTGCCTACCATCGGCGATTTTACTTCAAGGTAGGTTTTCCCTGCTTCGGATTTGCCAGGCGATTCTGCCGGTTTGCCCAAATCTTCCTTTGCCGCCGGAGCAGGAGGTGCCAGCACCGGGGCAGGGGAGGCCGGGGCATGGGCGGCAGGAGCGGCCTGCATAGGCATGATGGACGGGGCAGTGGAAATGACTTGTGTGGTCTTCGTCTCCACATATAGTGCCGTGCGGATCGACAATTTGAAATCGCCCTCCTCCATTTTGAATTCTGCAAGATTGGACTTGTTGAGGAGTTTGATCAATTCCTGGATTTCCTGAAAAGTCATGTTGTTTTATTTTGAAATTTTCCCTTTGTCAGTTTAGGTTTTCAGCGGGTAAATTACAGCCTTTTCGCTCATGGCCAATTGATTTTTGCGAAGAAGGGAAAAATAAGGCTGTTCGGGCTGTGGGTTCCCAACTGAAGGCTGCCAACTATGTACGCCCCAGGTATTCGCCGGTGCGGGTGTCCACCTTAATTTTTTCGCCCGTATTGATGAACAGGGGCACTTTGATTTCTGCACCAGTAGCAATGGTGGCAGGCTTGAGGGTGTTGGTGGCCGTGTCCCCTTTGAGGCCTGGCTCCGTGTAGGTAACCTCGCTGTAGATAAAAGTAGGCATCTCCATGTTGAGTGGCGTGTCGTTGGCAGCATGGAACAGTACGTCCACCTGCATGCCTTCCTGCAGGAACTGGGGATTTTCGACCAGGTTTTCGGGTAGCGCCATTTGGTCGTAGGTTTCCATGTTCATGAAGTTGTAGCCCATGTCATCTTTATAAAGGTACTGGAACTGCCGTCTTTCTACCCGCACCTCGTCTATGGCATGGCCGGCAGGGAAGGTGTTTTCCACCACTTTGCCTTTGGTGAGGGATTTTAGCTTGGTCCGCACAAATGCAGCGCCTTTCCCCGGTTTGACATGTTGGAACTCCACCACTGTCCAAATGTCGTTGTTATAGTCCAGGCACATGCCGTTGCGGATATCAGATGTTGTAGCCATTGCGATTTTTAGTTTTAAATGGTAAAAAAATAAGGCCTGCCTATGAAACATTATTGGAAAGTGGGAACCCAAGGAATTAAACCATTGAGCATCAATTTCCTGATTTCCCGGTTTCTAATTTCCTAATAATTTCAAATTGGTAGGCAGGGGTTTTCAAAAAGCGGCGCAAAGGTAAATTTTTTATAATTATGTGCTACAAGGTATCAGTGAAGGGAGTTCGGGTATTTAACTGCTCAACTACAGATGGCGTGAATCTTCGATTTCAAACTAATTCGAACAACTCAAATAATGTCGAACGACGGATTAGCTCAGTAAGCCCACCTCATCAGGGTCGCCCCCCATGTGTAGCCACCACCAAAGGCTGTCAGGATGATATAGTCGCCCTTCTTGAGCCGGTTCTCCCATTCCCAAAGGCAGAGCGGGAGGGTGGCGGCAGTGGTGTTGCCGTATTTTTGGATGTTCACCATCATTTTTTCCATGGGGAAGTCCGTCATGCTGGCCACCGATTCGATGATGCGCAAGTTGGCCTGGTGAGGGGCTATCCAGGCGATGTCGTCGGCGGTGAGGCCATTGCGCCGGATGATTTCTTTTACAACGGAGGCCATGCCCGAAACGGCAGCCTTGAACACCGGGCGCCCGTTTTGGTAAACGAAATGCTCCCGGGCGTCCACGGTGGCATGGCTGGCCGGCCTGAGCGAGCCGCCTGCTTTCTGGTGCAGGTTCACCACACCGGAGCCGTCGCTTTTCAGGATGGAGTCAATAATGCCGTAGCCTTCGTCCCGGGCCGGCTCCAGCAACACGGCCCCTGCCCCGTCGCCGAAGATGATGCAGGTGGAGCGATCCTGATAGTCAACGATGGCCGACATCATGTCTGCACCGACCACCAAAACTTTTTTGTGGGAACCGGAGGCGATGAATTTTTCCCCGGTGGCCAGGGAAAACAAAAAGCCGGAACAGGCGGCGCCGACGTCGAAGGTGAAGGCGTTTCTGATGCCCAGTTTGTCGGCGATGATGTTGGCCGTATCGGGGAACATCATGTCCGGGGTAACGGTGCCGCAAACGACAAAGTCCACCTCTTCCGGCCTGGTACCTGTTTTTTCAAAAAGCCCTTTGATGGCTTCCACCGCCATGTCGGAGGTCGCCTTGCCTTCGCCTTTCAGGATGCGGCGCTCGCTGATGCCCGTGCGGGAGACGATCCACTCGTCGTTCGTGTCCACGTATTTTGCCAGTTCGTGGTTGGTCAGCACATAGTCGGGGACGTAGCCATGAACGCCGGTGATAGCTGCTCGGATGTTGGTCATAGATGTTAGTTATATGATTCGTATCACTTTGCCGGACAAATAGTTGGCCGCCCGGATGAAGTATAAAGTGTTTTGGATGAGTTCGGAAGGGGAAAATAAGTGCTTACTTTGCAAACCGTAAAGCGGCGCAAGGTAAAAAAAAGTCTGAAATCGCACCGCAATTGAAAAAGAGGGTACACAGGTGTTTTTTGCAAGTTGATTTTCTGTCAGTTGAAAATTAGGCGGCACAAATAACCGCAGGCACCTTTTCGGGATGTGTTTTAAATGAAGCACGCCCGCAGTCAATTGCTTACGTTTTCAGGCGATACCATTTTTTCAAATTACCGGTAACTGGTAAATTGCTTCACCGGGGAGGGTTTGAGCCTGCCATTGGCCGCTTGCAGGTTTTTTTACTATCCATCCCCTGCCCGGCAAAAAAATTTGATGCATGAAAATTGGTCTTTTCTTTGGCTCATTCAACCCCGTGCACACCGGGCACCTGATCATTGCCAATTACATGGCCACCCAGACTGAATTGGACCAGGTATGGATGGTGGTCAGCCCACAAAACCCCCTGAAGCAGAAGGCTACCCTGGCCAACGACTACGATCGCCTGCACCTCGTCCAACTGGCTATCGGCAACAACCCCCATTTGAGGGCCTCCAATATAGAATTCAGCCTGCCCAAACCCTCTTACACCGTTGACACTTTGGCCTACCTGAAAGAAAAGCACCCCGAAAAGCAGTTTGCTTTGATCATGGGCGGCGACAACCTGGCGACCATCCACAAGTGGAAAAACTATGAGGTGCTGCTGCGGGATTATGAAATCTACCTTTACAAAAGGCCTCAATACGACGCCGGCGAATTTGGCGGGTACCCCAACATCCGGCACTTCGACGCCCCACTGCTCGACATCTCTGCCACCTATGTCCGGGACTGCCTGAAGGCCAGAAAATCGGTGCAATACCTGGTACCGGATGCCGTGTTTGAATACCTTGAGGGGAGCAACTTGTTCAGGCACTGACCATTCCGGGTTTAAATTTGACCCAAAAACAATAATACCTTTGCGCCGCTTGTTTGAAAGCATGTTTAAAAACCTGCTTTTTTTGCTGTACACTTTTAGGTTTTTCCGAAAACCGGGACAATCCGTGCATTTGATAATTGCGTTTGGTTTTTGGCCACTGATAACGAATAACGGGTTAATCTTTTATGTTCGTTGATTTTCAGCAGGTTAGATTTGATTTTGAAAATCGCCATGATCCCGTTTTTCAAACTACTGGAAAAGTGGAAATGAATTTAACCCGATATCCGTGTCATTAGCTGTTGGCCAACGGCTATTAGATAAAACCATCCGTGTTTCGGTATAACACAGCGCCTGTACTTTTTACGCCATCACATTTTTTCACCATGCGGAAATTTTTTACTATTCTATGGTGGCTCGGCGCCACCAACCTGTTTTCCCAAACTGATCTGAAAATCGGCCAATGGAAGTCGCACCTGCCCTTCCAGCGGGGCGTTTACGTCACGCAAAGTGACGATCAGGTGTTCTATGCCACCCAATATGCCGTATTGATCATAGACAAAGCCGACCGGGCGCTGGAACGGCTCACCAAAGTAGAGGGTCTCAGCCAGGTGGGTGTCAAACAGGTAAAATACAACCGTGGCAGCCACATCCTGGCCATCGTTTATGACAACAGCGCCATTGACCTGCTGTACCAGGATGGTAGCATTGCCTCCTTGCCAAATATCCCTGCCAGTAACATCGTGATCGGGGAAAAGACCATCAACGAGGTTTACATGGCCAATGACTCTATTGCCTACCTGGCTGCCAATTTTGGCCTCATCACGCTGAACGTCGTGCAGGGTATTTTCCCCAATACCGTCAAGACGCCTGTAGAGGTGAACGGGGTGGCTATTTTCAATGACCTTATTTACATCGCTACCCCGGAGGGCCTTTACACTACCGATCCCAATGCTGGCTACAACATTGATGACTTTGCCAACTGGGACTGGGTAGGTGGTGAAAAGGGCTTCCCGCAGGCCTATCATTCCAATGCCATCAACGTTTATAATGACCACCTTTACCTGGACGTGAACGATAGCCTCTATGTCTTCGACGGCGACACGGCCCGGTATGTCAACCACCAGGACACATCGAGCATTGAATTTATCACGGCAGAAGGCGAGCATTTGCTGGTGGGGTTCTTCTGCGGCTTCAGTTGCTATGGTAAAACACTGATCTACGATGGCACGGGGCTTATCGGGCTGGCTGGGGGCGGCTGCGTGGTGGTGCCCCAATATGCCATCGAAGATACGGAGGGCAATATCTGGTACGCAGATTTGGATCCCGGCTTCAAGGTGGAAGAAAAGGGAACGGGATTTTGCCAAGAAATAGAATTGAACAGCCCCCGGACCATCAGTAGCAGCGACATCGAAACAGGAAACGGCCAGGTCTGGGTAGCAGCGGGCGGTATTGACCAATCTGACCGGGCCTTGTTCAACAGGAATGGTTTTTATTCCCTCATTGACGGTATTTGGACAACCTATAACGGCGAATCCTACCCCCAGCTAATCGAGTTGTCCGATTTTATAGATATTAAAATCAACCCGACCAATGGCAAGATTTACACCGGCGCCTTTCTTGACGGTCTGGTGGAATTTGACCCCGCTACCAGGGAGATCAAGGTGTACAACGAAACCAATTCCGATGGAAAGCTGAATTTTGCTGTCCTTGATGCCAGCCGCACCCGCGTACTGGGCCTCGCATTCGATCAGGAAGGCAACCTCTGGATGTGCAACAACAATGCGCCCAACCCACTGGTCGTGCTGCGCAGCGACGGCACCTGGGAGAACTACGAGTTGCCCTGCACACCCGATGATGGTATTTACAAAATCCTGGTGGACAATCTCGGCTACAAGTGGATGGCGCCTTTCAAGAAAAACAACGCCGGCATCATCGTTTTCGACGAAGGCGATCCCGGCAACCCTGCCGACGACCGGTGCAAGGTGATCAACACGTCCAACTCCGTGCTGCCCTCCAATGTGGTGAATGCCCTGGCCCTTGACCGGGACGGAGCGGTGTGGGCCGCTACCAGCAACGGGGCCGCTGTGTTCCAATGCGATCCCCTCGGCGGCGACTGCCCCGGCACCCTGCCTTTCGTGGAGGTGGATGGTTTCGGGGCCAACCTGCTGGAAGAGCAAAATGTGCTGTCCGTAGCCGTGGATGGCGCCAACCGGAAATGGTTCGGTACCCAGGCCGGCGTTTTCGTCATGTCGCCGGAGGGCAACACCCAGATTACCCATTTTACCGAAGAGAACAGCCCCCTCTTCGATGACATAATCAACGACATTGCCTTTGACGGTGAAACGGGCGAAGCGTATATCGGCACCCAGAACGGCCTCATCTCTTATCGGAGCGAGGCGACCGAGGGCGGTAGTTTTCATGCAGACGCCCTCGTTTTCCCCAACCCGGTCCGCTCCGACTACGAAGGCCCCATCGCCATAAAAGGCCTTGCAGAAGATGCCACCGTGAAGATAACTGACGTGGGCGGCCAACTGGTTTATGAAACAAAAGCCCTTGGCGGCCAGGCCATCTGGAACGGGCGGGACTACAACGACCGGAAAGTGAACACGGGCGTCTATCTGGTTTTTGCTACCAGCCGCAATTCCTCCAACCCCGATGTGGTGGTGGCAAAGGTGTTGGTGGTGAATTGACAGTGGGGAGGCTGACGGGCGACGGTGGACGGTGGGTTCCGAATTTCTTTGGAAAGGATGGCCCAGGCAAGGCAATCCAAACAATTTCAAACCCCTCCAACAACTTCAAACAATCATTCATAAATAAAGTCAAGATCTGCTTTCAGCCGCACCATCAGCTCTGGCCGGTTCACCGGCACTTTGATGGTGAAAAGCGCCGAGCGGGTTTCAGAAAACGCCGCCTTTTGTTGGTAGGTGAAATCGCCGCACAGGAAATTAGCCTCGTAGAAATCTTCCCCAAAAAGGGTGGAGATGACGGTTGCCTTTCCGTTTTTTGAAATGATAAATTGGAGGTTTTTTTCAAACACTCTTTCCGGCGTGCTTCCTGTTTTACCCAACTTTCCCATCACGGATACTTCTGCGATCTGGCCCACCGACTTCAGCAAAAGCGTGTCGCTTTGCGGGGAGAGGTAGCGGTCGGGCAGAAGGGAATTGGGGTAGTCGAGGCAATAGTCGAAGCGGTTGTTGCAATATTGGGCATCTGAAAAGAGCAGCTTGCCGGAAGGGAAGGTAAAGGCCATCAGGGAGAGGAACCCCATCACCCGGCCTATCGTTGAAATCGGTTTTGCCATGGCACTGTTCATTTAGGATCGCAGTGAAAATAAGTTGCAAGGCGTATTCTTATAAAACCCCTTACAGGGGGGGCAACGGCGAACGGAAACCTTGCCAATGATTTCATGTCTGATAGAACAAGGGGCAAAGCCAGTGCCATGCTTTCAAAAAACAAAGTAAAAGGGTGACTTACACGATTCCTTCACAACAACTGCCCTATCAAACCGTCCCGACGGTTTTTTGCAATCGGGATTTGCTCACCATTGGACAATTCAACCAAAGCCATCGTCGGGGATGATACGGCGGACAAATTTTAAATTGACCAGATAAGATTGGTGCATCGTGCAGGTTGGCAGATTTTAAGCAACTGGCCAGGAACAAAAACCTGGGTATCATTTCAGAAGAATATTTTCTTTTGCACCAAAACCGGCTGGTGGCCGACAATATGGAATTGCTGGATAAACTGGTCGTCAGGGAGAAAAGCAAAGGCAAAAAATGGTGGAAACAGATTTGGCCCTTTCGTTAGTGAAAAAAAACTGCCAACCCGACAGCGCCTCGCTGTTGGTGCATTTCATAAGTTGCTTACAAAAATGGGGGAAATTCGACCTATGGGGTTAACCTCTGATCTCCAGGACCCAGGCCCATTTACAATAAGGCTTTTTCCGAAACTGCTCCGGTATGTCCACCACGAAACCCTTGCCGACCGCCTCCCAATGCAGCGCTTCCTGGGATCCCATCAGCTTCACCTGCGAATATTTCGGCAAGGCCAGCGACGACATCCAGATTTTGGAGGGCATCTCCTGCTCATCCTCGTCTGGCAGGTAAATAGCGTAGAGCGTTTTCCCATCTTTTTTTTGCGTCAAACAGACCTTGCCCTCTTTGAAAGGGGCGATGGGCCGGGTGCCATAAATAGCCTCGCCGTTCAGCGCCATCCATTCGCCGATTTCCTTTAATCGCAAGTAGGCTTCGTCGTCCAGTTCCCCGTCAGGGCCGGGGGCAGCGTTGAGTAGGAAGTTGCCGCCTTTCGCCACGATGTCCACCAGTGTCTGGACGAGCTGGCGGGTGGATTTGTATTGTGGGTTGAACGAGTAAGACCAGCCGCCGGCCATGGTCATGCAGGTTTCCCAGGGGTAGGGGAGCGTTTTGTCCGGCACCTGCTGTTCGGGCGTGCGGTAGTTTTCATAAGGGCCATGCACCGAGCGGTCCACGATGAGGATGCCGGGTTGCTGCTGGCGGGCCATTCGTGCAATGCGCTGCATGTCAATGGCTTGCCCCCATTTCGGCAGGTCGTAGCCCCAGGAGATCACTTCCTCTGTGATGGTGCTGTCGGGGCGCACCCAGCCGCCGTCGAGCCAGAGGATGTCCACCTTGCCGTATTTGGACATGAGCTCGCCGATCTGGTTGTAGGTGAAATCCTCGTACTGCTGCCAGCGCTTTGGGTAGCGCCGTATATCGTAGTTGTTGCAGCGGTTGGGCGTGGCCCATTCGTGCGCCCAATAGTCGTCGCAGTGCCAGTCGGGTTTTGAGAAATAAGCGCCGATCTTAAAGTCCTGTTGCCGGAAGGCATCGAAAATGTACTTCGTCACGTCCGCCTTTGGATTGGTGTGGAAGGGGCAGTCCGGCCCGGTAATTTTGTAGTCCGTGTATTTGCTGTCGAACATACAAAAGCCGTCGTGGTGCTTAGTGGTGAAAACGACGTATTTCATGCCCGCTTCCTTTGCCGCTGCGGCCCATTTTTCCGGGTTAAATTTGGTGGGGTTAAATGTCTTGGGCAGTGCTTCATATTTCTGGACATATTGCATGTAATCAGCGCCATTGCGGCCAATCCAATCCTCGGAGCAAAGGCTCCAGCTTTCCACCACGCCCCATTGGCTGTAAGCGCCCCAGTGCATCATAAAGCCAAACTTGAGGTCTTGCCAGGCGGCCAGGTTTTGCTGCACGAGGGGATCGTGATCGGGGATGTAAGGGTGGGTTTGGGCGTGGAAGCTACTGCTTCCGAAAAGTAACAGGCAGGCTAAAATAGGCAACTTTTGCAGGCTGGTTGTTTTAGTCATGGTTTGCTTTCGCCGTTACCGCCATTCTTTTGGCTTTGCAGCTTTTTACAGTATTTTGCTGACCGGGAGTTCCGTCGCCCTGGTGATAAGTTCAACACGAACCCCGCTTTTTCAAGCTTTGATACTGTCCTGAGTTTTTCTTTTTCAACGCCTTTTTCTACCCCTCATTCCAAGTCTTCCTTTTCTATCCCATCCAGCTTGTCCTGCAGCATTCCCGAAGGGCTGCCTGTTTCCAGGGGTATTTCGACCAAGGCCCGTTGTTGGGGGACAGCTTAGTGAGTTCCGGCTCGGTGATGGACTCGCTGAGCCAGTTCTCTTCCCAGCATCCTGGCCTCAGTTATTTGTCCTTTAGATTGACGGTATGTGCGTACTTTCTGGGATAAAGTAATTGGATTTAGCTGGGTGTTTTTCTTCCTGCAAGACAGGAAACTTTCCGAAATCGAACAAGTGACGCTGCACCATGCTCAGGTATTCGTTCCCGTTTCAAGGCTGCCATTTTCCTGTTGCTCACACCTCCTGCCCCTCCAGAATCTCCAGCTTCCTCGCCACCGTCGCCAGCTTCCCGATTGCCTCGTCTATTTGCTCGAAGGAATGGGTTGCCATGAGCGAAAAGCGGATCAGCGTATCCTCCGGCGCAACGGCAGGCGTGATGACGGGGTTGACAAAAACGCCCAAGTCCTGCAACTGCCGGGTGAGCAGGAAGGTCTTGTTCACGTCCCGCACGTAGATGGGGATGATGGGCGTCTCCGAATGGCCGGTGTCGAAGCCCATATCGTCGAGCATCCTTTTGGCATAATGGGTGTTGTCCCACAGCTTTTGGAGGCGCTCCGGCTCATGCTGTATGAGTTCGAGGGCAGCGATGACGGCGGCGGCATTGGCCGGGGCGATGCTGGCACTGAAAATCAGCGAGCGGGCGTGGTGTTTGAGGAAGTTGGCCGTGTCGTGGTTGGTGGCAATAAAACCGCCGATGGTGGCCAGCGACTTGGAGAAGGTGCCCATGATAAGGTCCACATTGTCCGTAACCCCGAAGTGGTTGCAAGTCCCCTTTCCCAGTTCGCCCATCACGCCGAGGCCGTGCGCATCGTCCACCATTACGTTGGCGTTGTAGCGCTTGGCCAGTGCGATGATTTCAGGCAGCCGGGCCACGTCGCCTTCCATGCTGAACACGCCGTCCATGACGATGAGCTTGATGGCGTCTGGCTCCCGCTCCTTGTCAATGCGTTGGAGCACCGTTTCGAGCGAGGCCATGTCGTTGTGGCGGTACTTGCGGGTGGTGGCGAAGGACAGCCTCGTGCCGTCCACGATGGAGGCATGGTTGCTGTCGTCGCTCACGATGTAATCCTTGCGGCCCAGGATGGCTGACATCACGCCAAGGTTCACCTGCATGCCCGTACTGAAGACGATGGCTTCTTCCTTGCCCACAAATTTTGCGAGCTTTTCTTCCAGTTCGATGTGCAGGTCGAGGGTGCCGTTGAGGAAGCGGGAACCCGCACAGCCGGAGCCGTACTTGTCCACCGCCCGTTTGGCGGCCTCCTTGAGCTTTGGGTGGTTGGTCAGCCCCAGGTAACTGTTGGAGCCGAACATGAGGACGTCCTTGCCGTTCATCTTGACGACCGTGTCCTGGTCGCTTTCGATGACCCGGAAATAAGGGTACACGCCTGCGGCCCTCGCCTCTTGCGGGGCGGTGTACCGCTTCATTTTCTGTTGGAGCAGGTTCATACGTTTTTTTGTATTTCGTTTAGCGGTTAGCGAATGGATGAATTATCACTACAATTTTGAAAACCATTCTGGTTTTACATCTACTGATTCTACCAATTGAGTTTCTACCCCAAGGTTAAACTCTTTCAATTTTTCACAAAGCAACTCTCCATCAATCAAGTCAATAGGAGGTGCTCCATCCCTGGTTGCCTCCTTAATGGCCTCTCTGGTGAATGTTCCAGTTGTAATGAACAAACCTTTATCTGCCCTTCCTTGCATCGCTCCCCTAAAATCCCTTATTTGGCTAGGGGAAATTGAGCCTTTATAACGTTTGCATTGGAACAAAATGTGAAAACTCAGAAAACCACTTATTCTCACAATGCCTTTGCCATCAATTCCGCCATCTCCAGATTTACCTGTCACTTCAACTTGAACGAAGCCACTTTCCCTTAAAAGACGCTGTGCAAGTCTTTCAAACGAAGCCGGAGGAATGTTCAAAAGAACATTTAACAAACTGTCTTTCCAGTTTTCGGCTTCTTCAACTGGCTCTGACAATTCAGGTTCATTAGTAATCTCTGGTTTATTCTGAGGCTTTGCTAATCTGTTGGCTTCCCTAACGACTCTTGCTATTTCATAACCATCAATTTGGCTAGTATCAATATTGCTTTTTGTTAGTGACCATACGCCCCTTGAAGAATTATCAATCAAACCAAATTTCTTAAGGTATGTCCGTGCCCATGCTATCCTGTAATCAATTTCGCTGTGTAAACCATTTTCGTCATGTGGCACTGCAAGTTGTTCTGCCGGTATATTGGCTACCTGATAGACAGTTTCATTTATTTCTTCAATTGTACCTGAACCACCTAATTTCATTAGAGCTTGAAGAGTTGGCACCATCAATTGCTCATAGGTCATTAGTTTATTCGGGTAATTTTTTTTTCTGGCCATAGGTGCAAAGATTTTCCAGGGTCTATCTCTGGAAAATATTATTGGTTTCTAATTGCATGATATTCTTTGAAATCTTCCAACGGCTCATCAAAATCTGCAGCCAAAATGTATTTCCCTCTAGCGCTCCCAAACTTTGGCGTTGGCTTTTTTTGCTGTTCTTTAGAGTACTTCATCACCAGGTAGCCGATAAAATCAAGCACTTCTTTTTTCAGGTTTTCAGGTAAAACCTGGAGTTGTGTAATTATAGATTTATTTGTCATCATTAAAATGTCCAATTGTCAATATCCAACCCATCGATTTTGCCAAAATCTTTGATGTTGTTTGTGATTAAAGTCAACTTATTTTCTACTGCATTGCCAGCTATCAAGACATCGTTATGGCCGATTACCCGTCCGGTTTTTCGTAAATCTGCATAAATCCTTGCAGATACTTTCGCCGATGAAAGCGTGATAGGTATTATTTTATTCATGCTTTCAAACTCTTCAAATTTTTCCATTTGCTGACGGGCGTCCTTGTAATAAAGGCCGTTCAAAACTTCATAGTAGGTCACCACACTCAAGCATATTTTACCAAATACATCCAAATAAGTGTCAACTTTTTCAACGACTTTAGGCTGTTGCCGAAAGTAGTAAGAAACAGTATCCGTGTCAAGCAAGGCACGTTTCATAGTTCAACTTGCCGATTGAATAATTCATTGCCCGTCTCTTTGGCCGCCTTCAAATAATCCTGAAAGTCTTCTTCGCTCATATCTGACCATGCGCCCGCAAAAGACTTGACAGCTTTTTCTTTGCCCTTCTTTTTTTGGGCTTTTTCGACCAAAGAAGACAAGTAAGCATCCACCTGTTGAAGGTATTCAACCGGTATGTGGCTTAGCTTTTCCAGCACTGACTGATATAATTCTACTTGGCCCATTTGATAAAACTTTTGTTAAAAACTCACCTTATCACCTCCGCATACCGCTCCAGCCACCCGTTCACCCGTGTCCGCAGCACCACCTTTTCGTACACCAAAATAGTGGCCACTGCACAGGCTGCCCCCAACAGCACATCTATGATGTAATGGTGCCGGGAATAGACCGCTGAGAACCAAATGCCGCCTAAAATTACCAAAAACACCCAACTGGCCGCCCACAATTTCTTTTTCACCCCAAAATAAAGGGTGAGGATGGGGTAAGCGGCATGGAGCGAGGGGATGGCAGCAAAGACATTAGCATTCTTGGCGTACATGCCGTGGAAGAGCTGCACACCGAGGATGCGGTCAAAATTGGCCAGGCCAGCTTCGTTGCCGGGGATGCTGAAATTCTCCTGAAAACCGTGCAGTTCCACATACCACGGCGGTGCTGCCGGATAGGCGTAGTAGAGCATAAAGCCGAAGATATTGGTCAGCAAAAAAGCCAGGGAAAAGTCGAGCAGCATCCGTTTGTCCTTAAAAAACAGCCAAACGGCAAACATCAGCGGCACGGGCACCCAGCAGAGGTAAAACAGGCCCGACAGGACATCGAGCACGGGGTTCGTATTTTTTTCAAAGAACTCATTGGGCGTCACGACAGCGCCGTTGTATTGAAAACCGAACAGCGCCTTTTCCAAATCGTAGGGCTGCTGCACGTGTACGGGGTTAAAAGCGTGGTTGGGGTAAATGCGCATCGAGTCGTAGATGATCCAGTATAGCACGAAAAAAAACAACGCCAGCAGCACTTTTCTGGAGGTGCTGTTGGCGAAATAGAGGCTCAAACACAGGGCGACAAAAATGAGGTGGTCGTTGCGGAATCCAACAACGAACGCCACCCACAGCAGATACGCTGCCGCCAGCCCCAGCACCCAAAGGGTTTCCCGCATTCGGAACCGTTCAAAAGGAGGTGCTGCCAATTCAACTGGCGACGCTTTTCTTTTCATCCGATTTGTAGTCAGTGCCAATGATCAAATCCCATAGCGGGGTGCTGACGCCGAAGCCTTTTTCCGGCTCTTTGAAATGGTGTTTCAGGTGGTGCGCCTTGAGCTGCATGAACCACTTGATGTCCCAGTTGGCGTGGTGGACGGCGTAGTGCAGCATATCATAGCATAAGTAGCCGGCTACGAAGCCTGCATAAAAAGGCTCCATCAACGATGGGCCCATCAAATATTTGAACAGGAAATAAAAAAGGAAGGCCAAAGGAACGCTGATGGGAGGTGGCATGACGAGCCGTTTCGAATCGTTCGGGTAGTCGTGGTGAACGCCGTGTACCAGAAAGTGTACACGCTGCCCCCAATCGGTAGTCGGCTCGTAATGGAACACAAAACGGTGCAGGAAATATTCTGCCACCGTCCAGCTAAACGCCCCTGCTGCGAACAAGCCCACCACCGCTAAAACGCCCATTTCCGGGTTGGTAAAAGCGAGGTACAGGAAAATGCCGACGACCGGCACGTACAGGAAGAGCGGCACACTGAAATGGACCTTGGAGAACAGCTCCATCCAATCGTATTTGAACATACGGGCGCTCTCATCTTTGTTGGAAACGAACAATTTTTTCATGGCTTGTTGCTGGATTCAGGCTGCAAAGTTAGCAAGACCGCCCTCATTTTGTGGAAACCCTCCATCAAAGATTGGTCAAAATGCTTTTCTTTGGGATGGGTAAACCTGTTTATATGATGCTTGAAGCTTACAAAGACCCTTGCAAAAGATTCCTGACAACAACCGTTTTGGTGTTCTTGTTGAGTGCCGTTGCCGCTATTTCCCAAAAAGGGGCAGTGCCATTTGTCATCGTGCTGGGCACGGCCCAGGATGCGGGCTACCCGCAGGCGGGCTGCGAAAAAGATTGCTGCCGCCCGGCCTGGGCGCAACCTGCCCTCCGGCGGCTGGTCTCTAGCATCGCCATTGTAGATCCCGAAAGCGGGGATGCCTGGATGGTGGACGCTACGCCTGACTTTCCCGAACAGCTTCACCGCTTGGAGCATATTTTGCCTGGTAAACCAGTGCGTTTGAAGGGCATTTTTCTCACTCATGCGCACATTGGCCACTACACGGGGCTGATGCACCTGGGGCGGGAGGTGATGGGGGCAAAAGCGCTCCCCGTTTACGCCATGCCACGCATGCGTTCGTTTTTGGAAAATAATGGCCCCTGGAGCCAACTGGTTGCGCTGGAAAATATCGAAATTCGCAACTTGTCGGCTGATTCAACTATTTCCTTAAACGAACGGTTGAGCATTACACCGGTGCAAGTACCCCACCGGGACGAGTTCTCTGAAACGGTCGGTTTTAAAATAGACGGCCCGGAAAAGTCGTTGCTGTTCATCCCCGACATAGACAAATGGGAGCGCTGGGGCCGGGACATCCGAACGGTGCTGAAAACGGTGGACTTTGCCTTGCTCGACGGCACTTTTTACCAAAATGGCGAAATACCGGGCAGGGACATGGGCGAAATTCCCCACCCATTTATCTCAGAAAGCATGGCGCTGTTTGCCGATTTGCCGCCAGCGGAAAAGGCGAAAGTGCATTTTATCCACTTCAACCATACGAACCCGGTGTTGTTGGAGAATAGCGGGGCGAGGGGGAGCGTTGAAGGGGCGGGGTTTGGGATTTGTGGAGAAGGCGCTAATTTTAAACTTTCATCAAATTGATTTTAACGGAAATGCAAAACATAAAAATGTATTCAAAAATGAAATTCATAAAATCCCGCACTTTCAAATGGTTGGCCATCGTCACGGTAGCTTTCACCGTCGTCGCCACGACTGTCATTAAAGAACCGAGCAACTACTTCGAGATTGCCAAAAACATCGAGATTTTCGCCAACCTCTACAAGGAGGTGAACACCTACTACGTGGACGACATCGACCCGGCCAAGCTCATGCGCACCGGCGTGGATGCCATGCTCGAATCGCTCGACCCCTACACCAACTACATCACCGAGAGCCAGATAGAAGGCTACCGCTACATCACCGAGGGCCGCTACAACGGCATCGGGGCGGACATCCGCATCATCCACGATTACCCGACCGTGGTGTCGCCTTACGAGGGTGCACCTGCACAAAAGGCCGGCCTGAAAGCGGGCGACCAAATCCTCGAAATAGACGGCAAGGACGCCAAGGGCAAAACCACCGACGAGGTGAGCGCCATCATGAAAGGCTACCCTGGCACCGAGGTGGAACTGACGGTGCAGCGCCCCGGCGAAAGCAAAAAAATGAAAATCACCCTTGTGCGGGACGAGGTGAGCATTCCAAACGTGCCATACTCCGGTATGATCACGGAAGATGTGGGCTATGTGGCTCTGACCACTTTCACCCGTGACGCTGGCCGCAATGTAGCCAAGGCTGTCGAAGACTTGAAGGTAGAACAACCCAACCTCAAAGGTGTCATCCTCGACCTGCGGGGCAACGGCGGCGGCCTGCTGGCCGAAGCAGTGAACGTGTCGAATGTTTTCATCCCTAAAAATGAACTCGTTGTTTCCACCAAGGGCAAAGTGAAGGACTGGGACAGGAGTTTTAAAACCCTGAACATGCCCGTGGACGAGACGGTGCCGCTCACGGTATTGATCAACAAAGGCTCGGCCTCCGCCTCCGAAATCGTCTCCGGTGTCATCCAGGATCTGGACCGGGGCGTGCTCATCGGGCAGCGCAGCTATGGCAAGGGACTTGTACAAAACACCCGTGACATCGGCTACAACGCAAAAGTGAAAATGACGACCGCCAAATACTACATCCCCAGCGGCCGCTGCATCCAGGCTATCGAATACAAACAGGGCGAGCCTGCCGAAATCCCCGACAGCAAGCGCACCCCTTTCAAGACCCGCAGCGGGCGCACGGTGCTCGATGGCGGCGGTGTGAAACCTGATATGGTGCTCGACCACGATGCGGAAAGCAACATCCTGTTGACATTGGATGAAAAAAACATCGTTTTCAACTACGTGACACAATGGGTGCTGAAAAACCCGGCCGTGACCGCCCCCGAAGATTTTCATTTTACCCAATGGGACGATTTCGTGCAGTTTTTGGAAAAACAAGGTTTCGATTTCGATACCGAAACAGAGCAACTACTGAAAGAACTAAAAGAGCAATCAAAAGAGGATGGCTACATTGCCGAGGCAGATATCAAAGCCCTGGAAGCCAAAATCATCCAGGCCAAAAAGGCCGACCTCAACAAGCACAAGGACATGATCAACGACATGATCGAAAAAGAAATCGTGAGCCGTTATTTTTATGAAATAGGCCGCATCAAGATTGGTCTTCGCAACGACGTGGAGATTAAGGAAGCGGTGAAATTGTTTGATGACAAGGCGAAGTATGATTCATTGTTGAAGGGCTAAATTTTTTAAAATCTTTGAAAATGCAGGATTTAATCATCAAAGGTGAAATATTGGAAAAAGCTAATATCAGCCCTAAGGAATTGCTGATAGACTTGGCGGTTTATCTCTATGACAAGGGGAGGCTCTCCATGGGGCAGGCTAAGAAGTTGGCTGGGCTCGACCAGATTTCTTTTCAAAAAGAAATGTCGAAAAGGGGTGTGTACTTGAATTATGGAGTCGAAGAGTTCAAAGAGGATTTGAAGACACTGGGACATGTGCAAAATTGAACCTTTCCCATTTTTAAAAACTAAAACAGCTACCATGCAGGCATTGGAATTTTCAACTGAAGTGAAAAACGGCAATACCATCCAACTGCCGGAAAAATTTGCTGCTTTGTTAAAAGGTGGTAAAAAAGTAAAGATCATTATCCTTTATGAGGAAAATGAAAAGGATTGGGAACTGCTCACTGCCCAGCAATTTATAAACGGGTACGCTGAGGAAGACAGCATTTATGACAAACTCTGAAAACAATGCATCAGTTTGGTGATATCGTCTTGGTTGCATTTCCCTTTAGCGATAATTCTGGCTACAAAAAACGTCCAGCCTTAGTGCTTTCGGATTTAAATGACGGGGATGTTTTAGTGGCAAGGATTAGCACTCAAACTACCGAATCCACTTTTGACATTGAACATCGTAACTGGAAAGAATCTGGTCTTTTGGCTCTTTCCTTTGCAAGACTTCATAAAATTGCCACGTTGAATACCTCTTTGGTTGATAGAAGATTAGGGAAGTTGAGCAGTTCAGATATTGAAAATGTAAGTTTGAAACTGCAAGCACTTTTCAACAGCATTATCAAAAATACCTAACCATGCATTACTACCACCTCGGCAACATCCCCCCCAAGCGCCACACCCAGTTCCGCAAGCCCAATGGCGAACTCTACCACGAGGAGCTGTTCTCAACAGAAGGTTTCAGCGACCTCTACTCGCTGCTGTACCACTACAACGCACCAACGCAGATCGTGCAGGTGGGCGACCCATACAGCGTAGCTCCAAAAGTGGTGTCCGACAAACAGCTCAAGCACCGCAGCCTCAAGGGTTTTCGGGTGGAACCTGAAGACGACTACCTCCAAAGCCGCAAGCCCGTGCTCGTCAACGACGACTGCAAAATCGTGCTGGCAGCGCCTCGCCAGAGCATGACGGACTATTTTTTCAAAAATGCCGATGCGGACGAGGTCATTTTTATCCACCAGGGCAGCGGCACGCTCCGCACCATGTACGGCAATATTGAATTCGGCTATGGCGACTACCTCGTCGTGCCCCGTGGCACGACCTACCAACTGGAATTCGACGACGAGAACAACCGCCTCTTTATCGTGGAAAGCCACAGCCCCATCGTGACTCCCAAACGCTACCGCAACAACTTCGGCCAACTCCTTGAGCATTCCCCCTTTTGCGAGCGGGACATCCGCAAACCGATGGATCTGGAGACGCACGACGAGCAAGGCGAGTTCTTGTTTTATATCAAAAAACAGGACAACATCTATCCCTACTACTACCTCGGCCACCCCTTCGACCTCGTGGGCTGGGATGGCTACGTTTACCCCTACGCTTTCTCCATCCACAACTTCGAGCCGATAACGGGCCGCCTGCACATGCCCCCGCCCATCCACCAGACATTCGAGGCGAGGAACTTTGTGATTTGCAGCTTTTGCCCAAGGATTTACGACTACCACCCGCTGTCCATTCCTGCCCCCTACAACCACAGCAACATCGACAGCGACGAGGTGCTGTACTACGTGGACGGCGATTTCATGAGCCGCAAAAGCGTGGAGAAAGGCCAAATCACCCTGCACCCCGGCGGCATCCCGCACGGCCCGCACCCCGGCACCGTGGAGAAGAGCATCGGTAAAAAAGAAACGCACGAGCTGGCCGTAATGGTGGACACTTTCCGCCCATTGAAACTGACGGAACATGCGGTGCAGATCGAGGATGAGAACTACTACCAAAGCTGGCTGCCAGAAGGCGCCCATCATGGGAATGGAGCGGCAGTAAAGTGAGAAACTGGCATAGCCAGTTAAATGGGGCTATTTTCACCTGTTTTTTTATTTTTGCCCTCACTTATGGCCTTGTTTGGTATCAGTGGCGGGGCGCTGGTTTTTTCAAAACTCTTTAAAACTGACCGTTCGGGCCCTCCTCATTCCACCTAAAAAACATGCTCATGAAAGGATTGCTCCTTCTCGGTTCCTTGTGGGTTTTGCTCCCCATCTCCAGTTTTTCACAACGCAGCAAAAAGCCTAAAGGCCCGACCATCAGCGTTTCCACCTCTATTAATTATTACCCAGCCCTTGAGCCGTATTCCTCTTTTAACAACTACTTTGTCGAAGATGATGACCTAATATTGACCTATCTAACGGCAAACTCCGGCACTTTTGTCGTTGAGGAAGGCGACCTTTTTTACATCGAAAGGACCAGTACGAACAGCATCCCTACCCAATTATTGAGCCTGGGGGCCAGCGTGCAGGTAAAAATGGAGAGCTTGTTATTCCACGAGTTGTCCCTGACCAAACTGTCCGTGACGAAAACTTCCAATGAGATAAACTATGCCACGCTGGATTCTTTAGGCAAAACCCGGCTTTTGTTCCGCCAGGGCTTCGAGCATAAAGCATCTGCCTTTGGGCTCCGCTACGAATTGGGCAAATATTTTGGCAAAAGAAAATCTGCCAAGGTCAGGTTCGGCCTGAGCGCCGGGCTGGAACCGTCCCTTTATTTTTACAAAAGAACATCCAATTCATTCCAGGAATACCCCGTCAGTATAAAGCTGTTTACGGTCGAACTTTCCCTGAACCCCATGCTGTCGTTCATGCTTTCCAAGAAAGTATCCTTGGATGTCAAGGTGGTTCCAAACCTGTTGCTGGGTGACTTTGGGGGCGCCACAGAAGACAATCCCAACTTTTCCAACAAGCAGAAAAAACTCAGCAGGGAATATCGTTCTCCCGATATAGACGTGGCGTTTAGTGCCGTGTTAAGGTATAATATCAAGGAGCCGAAGAAGTGAGGGCATCAATGGACAAACTATAACAGATCCTGTTTTTTCGCCGCCAATTTGAGGAATACCTTTTTGCGGACTTGGTGAAGTGACGGGCCTTTTAAAAACACAAAACCCGTTGGCAACAGTGTCGCCAACGGGTTTTACATGCTATCAACCTCATAAACCCCATCAACCTTATCAACCCTTCCTCAAAACTGCACCCGCCATAACATATCGGGGAAAACCCCAATCTGGTTCACCTGCTGCACCTCGCCCATCCAGCGCCTCCTTGGTTAAAACTCATTTTTCCTAGGATTCGACGAAGAACGCCACCTTGAAACCTCAAAAGCGCTATCTTTGGAAAACACTCCCCAAAGACGGGAATTGAAACAATAATATTTTGCAAGCGGTTGTTTTTCAATGTTTTACAAAAATAATGAAAAATGGCCAAGCCTCCCTAAACCCTCATAAAATGGACTTTATCACACTTGCACCGCCACTGCTGAAAGCCTTCTGGTACATTGCCATTTTCACCACCGTCCTGTTCACGGCGCTCATGTTCATGACTTTTGCCGGTGGCGGCGATGTGGATCATTCCGATGTGTCGGATATGGACACCGGCACGGAGCATGGCGGTCACGATTTCCAGATTTTGTCTTTCAGGAACCTAATCAACTTCCTGCTGGGGTTTTCGTGGGCAGGCATCGGGCTATATCCTTATGTAGAGTCAAAATTGATTTTGATCATACTCAGTCTGTCCGTCGGGTCAGGGATGGTGTATTTGTTCTTCCTGATGCTGCGGGGCATGATGGTCCTCAGCCGTGATCAAACCATGACACCGGAAGACACCATCGGCAAAACCGGCCAGGTATATCTGACCATACCCGCACAGCGGGCTGGAAAAGGAAAGGTGATGGTGAGCGTGGGCGGTTCTACCCGCGAGTACGATGCCATCACCGACGGCAACAACCTGGCAAATGGCAGCCCGGTAAAGGTAACGGAAGTGCTGCCGGACCATACTTTAGTGGTTCTACCAGCCTGATATTTAGTTGTTTGAGTTGTTTGAAATGGTTTGAGGTTGTTTGAGTTGTTTGAAATAGTTTGAAATCGAAAATTCACGCTAGTAAATTGTTTTATGAACCTGATTTACAAGCGTTTACTCGAATTTCAAAGAAGCCATATCATCTAAAATAATTTTGAAAATGTACTTAGGCCATTACCTTTTGTGCTAAGGAACAATAAGCTTTCGGCCAACATGATTGCAAACGATTGCCACCGCAGTCCTTACAATTTCAAACAACTCAAACCATTTCAAACAACCTCAAACAATCATTCAACAACATTTCTCTTCACCATAAAACTCTTTGAAAATGCCAACAACCATCATTTCCATTGCCGTCCTTGCGTTTGTCGTCGCCATCACCATAGCCTGGCTGCTGTCCCGCTACAAGCGCTGCCCTTCCGACCGGATACTGGTCATCTACGGCCGCACCGGCAGGAGGAGCGACGGGCACCTTTCCTCTGCTACCTGTATCCACGGCGGGGGCGCATTCGTCTGGCCCGTCATCCAGGATTATGCTTTCCTCGACCTGAAGCCTATTTCCATCGAGGCCAACCTGACCAATGCCCTGAGCCGGCAGAACATCCGCGTGGACGTGCCCTGCCGTTTTACCGTCGCCATTTCGACCGAACCGAACAACATGAACAACGCCGCCGAAAGGCTGCTGGGCCTGACGCCCGATCAGATCAAAGACCTGGCGATGGACATCTTGTTTGGCCAGTTGCGCCTCGTGGTCGCCACCATGACCATCGAGGAAATCAACTCAGACCGGGATAAATTCCTGGCCAATATCTCCACCAACGTGGAGCAGGAATTGAGCAAGATCGGCCTGAAACTCATCAACGTGAACGTGACCGACATCCGGGACGAATCCGGCTACATCGCTGCCCTCGGAAAAGAGGCCGCCGCAAAAGCCATCAACGAAGCCAAGATCAGTGTGGCTGAACAGGAGAAAATCGGCGAGATCGGAAAATCCAAGGCCAACCGGGACCGGGACACCGAAATCGCAGAAGCAGAACGGGACCGGGACACCCAGATCGCCCTGACCAAAAAGAGCAAGGAAATCTCCATCGCCGCCGCCATGCGGGACGAGTCCATTGGCAAGGCGGAGGCCGAGTCGAGCACCCGTATCAAGACCGCCGAAGCGAACGCCCTGGCCGTCAAAGGGGAAAACGACGCAAAGATCACCATTGCCGACTCCGAAGCCATCCGCCGGGAGCGGGAGGCCGGGGCCAACCGTCGGGCCACCGCCGCCGAGAAAGTGCAGCAGGCCAAGTCGTTGGAAGAATCCTACCAGGCCGAGCAGAAGGCCGAAGCCGCCCGCGCCGAACTGGAGCGTTCCTCCCAACAGGCGAACGTCATCGTACCGGCCGAGGTAGCCCGCCAAAAAATGGTCATCGAAGCAAAGGCCGACGCCGAGCGCCTGCGGGAAAAAGCCAAAGGCGAGGCCGACGCCATCTTCGCCAAAATGGAAGCCGAAGCAAAGGGCCTTTTTGAAATACTGAACAAGCAGGCCGAGGGCTACGAAAAAGTAGTGCAGGCAGCGGGCGGCGATCCTTCCAAAGCCTTCCAACTCCTGCTGCTCGAAAAACTGCCTGAACTGGTGCGCATCCAGGTGGAAGCCGTCAAGAACATCAAGATTGACAAAGTGACCGTCTGGGATTCCGGCCAACACACGAACGGCGACAATTCTACAACCGCCAATTTCATCTCTGGCATGATGAAATCCGTGCCGCCGCTGAACGACCTTTTCAACATGGCCGGGATGAACTTGCCGAGCTACTTGCAGGGGGATGCGGCCAAACCGCTGGAGGTGGCACCGCCCAAGAAGGAAGCGGAGAATGGGGAGGAGGCGAAGTAGGGTTTGTCGAAATGAAAAAGCCCGGGGGAGTTTCCTGCCGGGCTTTTTTTTGTTTGAGGTTTGCGAAAAGTAATAGTGGATACAGCTGGGTAAGATAGGGGAGCATTTTGTTGACATCATGTCGGTCCAAAGGTCGCCAGATCACCACCTGCTGTGAACCCCACTATAAAGCATAATCATGCGCGGAAACATACACCCATTGACGTAGGAACTTAATGAACCGCCGTGATGCGAGAACCTTACGTCCGGTGGTACGAGAGGACGGAAATAAATCGCATCACATTCTCTAACGATGGATTTATTCCCTCCTATGCGATTCTAAAAGAATGGTATGAATTAACGGGTAATTATGAATGGCTCAACGATGCCATTTTCCTTTATTCTTAGAAAATATCTGCCTGTAGGTAAATGCCTGACATCCAGTGGGTTTGGGTTGATTTCCGATAAAAAAAGGCGACCGTTTGCATCCCAGATTTCAATGGCAACATCCTCATCCTCTGGTGTTTTCAAAAAAATAAAACCGGAAGAAGGGTTGGGGTAAAATTGGATGCCCACACCATCTCCCACCCGCACAATGATGGTTTTTGAAAAGGAATATTGGCCATCGAAGTCAATTTGCCGCAGGCGGTAATAGTTGGTGCCGGGAAGAGGTTTTTCATCCAAAAAACGGTATTCATGTGAAGTGGTGCTTGTGCCGTGCCCCAGTACGAAGCCAATGTTTTCCCAGTTTTTACCATCCACAGAGCGCTCGATTTGGAAGCTCCGGTTATTGGTTTCGCTGGCCGTTTCCCATTGCAAAACCACGTCTCCGTCTTTTTCAAAAGCATGAAAATCAAGGAGTTCGACGGGCAAGGCTTGGCTCATCGTAAGAATCACATCGTTCCCGACAATGCCGACCGAAAAAGCATTCGAGTTTTGAAATGGGTGGTTGATGGTGGCGAAACTGCCCGAACAGGGGTTGCAGGTCATAATCGTCCATTGGTTACCGAGAGTGGGTTCGTAGCCGCCGAGGAAGTCGAGGTTCAAGGTGCCGCCGAGGGTGGCGGCGCCCGTCACGGCAAGCTGGTCGTAATCGCTGCCGGGCGAGCCGGTGGTAGCGGGGTTGCCATCGCCGTCGTCCTGTATTTCAATATTGAGCGAACCGCTCGAATTGAACTGGTCGAAGGTGAGGAGGCCGGGCGAAAGACCGGGGCTGATGGTGCCGTTTTGGGAAAAGGAGGAAGGAAAATCAATGGTGCCGATGCCTTGAACGGTGTTGTTGTTGGTGAATGACCCAGAGTTGCAAAGGATGGTCCCTGTGGTGGACTGCTCGAAAATGCCGTTATTGGTTACAGTGCAGGACATGGTGAACGTCCCCGTGCCGCCATTCCGCTTGAAAATATTCCCATTTAAAAAAGTGCCCGAATTGCTGATAGACCCGTTGACTCCCACATTGAAAGTACCCGTGTTTTCAATGAGGACAGTGCTGATTGGGCTGGCATTGAAAGTGATGGTGCCGGTGGAATTGTAGTTGAAAGTGCCCATGTTGTTGATTTTCCCAGCGTTT
This sequence comes from Lewinellaceae bacterium, assembly GCA_020636005.1. Classification (GTDB taxonomy): domain Bacteria; phylum Bacteroidota; class Bacteroidia; order Chitinophagales; family Saprospiraceae; genus UBA6168. The sequence continues at coordinate 970,771 of JACJYR010000002.1, read as the reverse complement.
TCTATCCGGAGGTTGCCATCATCGTAATCGGTCGTCCCGTTCAGGGTTAGGGTGTTGTTGACCGTTTTGGTTCCCGTTCCCAGCATGTCGCAATTGCCGCCCACATCAACGGGGATATTGAGCGTGATGGTGTTCGAATTAATTTGCAAGGTCAAATTTCCGCTCATCAACAGGCTGCCCGTGCCGTTCAGGTTGCCACTACCGCTGGGGGCAAAAAGGATGTTCCCCGAAGTTGAGAAAGCGAGGTTGATGGTCGTGGTTGATGTCATCCGCCAAGTCTGTCCTGCCGCCAAAGTGAATGGGTTGTTGACGGTTATGGTGCCTGTCCTTAGGAGTTCCCCCCCGTGCAGGTTAAGTATATTGTTCTGTTCAATAGGGTTTCCTTGAAGTCTCAACTCGCTGCCTGTATTGTGGTTGAATGTGCCATCGTTTATGAAATCGGGGGAGATGGTCAGCGTGCCCGTCCCCCCGCTGCGGGTGATGGTGCCGTCGTTGTCCAGCGTGCCAGAGAAGCCCGAGAAAGGGGTGCCGTCCATGGACAGGGCCATTTGCCCCGGGTTGTTGAAAAAACTGCTGTTGCCCAATTCGACTTGGCAAGTGTTCCCAGTCATGGAATAGGTGCCGGAATTGTTGATGGTTGCCCCCGTCCCGGTGGTGATTTTGCCCTCCGAGTGGTTGGTGGTGCCTGCCAAGAACAGCGTCCCGTTCACGATTTTGTCAAGCGTGCCGGAGATGTTCAGGGTGGAAGAACTGCCCAGCGACATCGTTATGCTGATGACGCCCCGTGTCCAGTTCATCGTGCCGTTCACGGTGAGGGTATCCGGGCCGCTGATGGTTTTGTGGGGCATGGTGAAGTTGTTGATGGTCACGCTCACGTCGAGGGTGATGGTGCCGGAACTTGCGGGAAGAACCACGTCATCGGTGTTCCCGGTCTGGCCGGGATAGTTGCCGCAGCCGCCGCAGTTCCAGTTGGCGGGGTCGCTCCAGTTGCCGGTGGAGGGTATCCAGGTGTAGGTGACGGCGCTTGCCTGTGGTATTTCACCAAAAAACAAAGTGGAAAAAACAAGCACGATGGGCAGGCAGTTGAATGCTTTTTTGGGGAAAAAGGATAGGTGGGGAAATGGGTTCATAGTCGTAAATTTTTAAGTCGTTTTCATTTGGTTTTTTGGGGCCACGTATTCCCGAACTCCCGTTCGGGAGCCACGGCGTTTTACTTCCGAACGGGAGTTCGGAAGTACGTTTAAGGCAAAAAAAGGCAGGCTTTGACCAGGCATTTTAGCCCCGTTCCCAATGTTTTTAGGTAGGGAAAAAAGGAAGGGAAAATTTTGTCGCTATTGTTTCATCACATACGACACGGTGGGTTTAAGAAACTGAAAACCAACTACTTGCGCACCTCCCTCGGCGCCACCCCGAACTCCTCCCGGAACGCCTGCGAGAACCAGGAAAGGTTGTCGAAGCCCACGCTCCACGCCACTTCCGAGACGGGCAGGCCGGTCGTTTCGAGCAGCTTTTTAGCGTGCCACAGGCGGTGTTTTCGGATGAAAAGCGAAGTGGAATCGCCCGTGATAGACTTCATCTTGCGGTGCAGTTGCGAGCGGCTCATGCCCAGTTCCTGGCCGAGTTTCTCCGAGGTGAAACCCACGTCCGACAGGTGCGCCCCGATGAGGGTTTTTGCTTTTTCCAAAAATATAGACTCGGGCGTGACGGGCGCATCGCCGGGGAGTTGGAGATGGCGGCGCAGGTTTTCTTTCAGCTTCGCAAAATTGTCGAGCCGCTGCAACAGTTCGGCCCGGTCGAAGGGCTTCACGAGGTAGGCATCGGCCCCTTTGGAAAGGCCCTCCACCCTGTCCGCTTGGGTGGCCTTGGCGGTGAGCAGCAGCACGGGGATGTGGCTGGTGCGTTCGTCCGACTTGAGTTTTTCGCAGACTTCGAAGCCGTCCATGCCGGGCATCATCACGTCCGAAACCACCACGTCGGGGATGTGCTCGAAGGCCAGTTCGATGCCCTGTTCGCCCGTGCGGGCGGCCAGCACCTGCCACTGCGGGAGGAGGCACTCCCGGATGTAGTACAGCACGTCGGCGTTGTCCTCGATGACCAGGGCGATGGGCTTCCCGTCGTTTTCGTGCAGCCTGTTTTCACCAGAAAGAGGCGCAGCAGGGATGGCCGTTTTTTCATGGAAAATTTTGTCCGACGGCATTTTTTCGGCCAGGGGGGTGGATGTGCGGATGGGCAGTTTTACAAAAAAAACACTGCCCCTGCCGGGTTCGCTCTCCAGCCATACCTGCCCTTCCATCAGCCCGGCCAGTTCCTTCACGAGGGCGAGGCCGACGCCCGTGCCCCCGCTTTCCGATTGGGCGGCTTGGTTCGCCCGGTAGAAACGGTCGAACACCTTCGGCTGCTCCTCCGACGGGATGCCGACGCCCGTGTCTTTTACCCTGATTTCCAACCAGTTACCGCCGTTTTCACTTTGTTTTTTAGCAAAAACGAGCACCTGCCCGTGCGCCGGGGTGAACTTGAAGGCATTGGACAGCAGGTTGCCCACGAGCTGCTGCAGGCGGTTGGGGTCGAAGTCCATCCAGAGTTCTTTTTCCTCCGAAAAAAACTGCAGCCCGATGTGCCTGGAGGCGGCGAACGATTGGTAGGAATCGGTGAGCACCTGCAGGAAACCGATGACGTCGTCCTGCACCATTTCGAGCTGCACGGCGTGGCCGTCCATGCGGGCGAGGTCGAGCAACTGGTTGACGAGGCGCAGCAACTGGCGGCCATTTTTTTTGAGCAATTGCAGGCGCTCGGTCGTCTTGAAGGTTGGCTTTTTTTCCACCTCGTCGGCCAGCCCGAGGATGACGGTGAGCGGGGTGCGGAACTCGTGGGTGATGTTGGTGAAGAGGCGGTTTTTCAGCCCGTCCATTTCGGCCAGGTGTTGGGCCATGTTTTCGGCCTTGGCTTTTTCCATTTCCACCATTTTCGACTTGTAGCCAAGCCCGGCGGAGAAAATCAGTATCTCCAACAGCACCCCAACGAATGCAGGGATGTGGGAAAAATCCCAGACACCCCAAGCGTGGGAAGTATGGAACTGGCTGATGAAGATGACCACGAGGTTGGACAGCATGAGCAGCAGGGTGCCGGCGAGGATGAATTTTGACAGTTTGTCGAGCGATTTGGCCACCAGAAAGAGCAAATAGAGGCCAACCAGGAGGAAGGCCACCCGGGCATAGGTGGTCATTTCCCAAGCCAAGTAAGGGTCAATGAAAACCACCACCCGTTCCAGCACCAAAAATGCCGCCATGCCCATCATCAGCCGCTTGCTGAGGCGGTACAGCACGGGAAGGCTTGTTTTTGTTTCCAAAAAAGCATTGAATGACAAAACGAAGGCCAGAAAAAATATTGGCCAAAGCGAGGCATGTATAGCTGTGTTCCGCCACACCGGAACAGGAAGGACATGGAAAAAAGCATTGTGGTGTTGAACTCCCGCGGGTGAAAACGAAAAGCGATGTAAGGTAGCAGGCGTGCCAGAGGCTGACCCCGGTCACGATTTGGGCAAACTGCAGGAACTGAACAAGCCCACGAACAGCAGCACCCGAAGAAAAACCGTGGAACAGAAGGAAGAACTGCCCGGAAGCTCCTTCGCCCGTTCCGGTTGGCGAGTAAAACGCTGGCCGGAAGAACGTGGAAACCCAGCCAAGAGCGCAGCCGCACAGCAGCAGGTACCTTTTGCGGGCTGCAGCCGGAGGGAAATCGCCATAAACAGGCGGCGGTTCGCCCTGAGATTGGGGAAGTATGTTTGCGCCTGTCCGCCCTTGCTGGACGCGAGTTCGTTTTCCAACAAAAAAGTCCATGTGGTCTTTTCTCACCCTGCGAAGACGACATTTGGGGCTGCGCATAAAGCCATCCCGTTTCAAATGCTACGGCGAGCCAATGGTAGCTTTTCCCCGCTCAATTTTCCGGGCAGGAAATTTTCAATGGCAGGAAAGGCCCGTTTACCAATGCTGTTTTTGGCGTCAGGCCATTCCATTTCCAGGTGTCGGCCAGGAGGAGCACACATGTGCAGTCAGGTCAGAAGAAGGCTGTCGGGGGGCTTGTGCAAAAATGAAAGGTTGGAATGCCAGCCTGGGTAATGGCACTGCTATTGGGAATGATAGGCATTTAAAGCAAAGAGTACAATGGAAAGGGATATGTTTTTTTAATAAACATGGAAAAGGATCAGACAATCCTTAGTGGGTCAATGTTGGTTGAAGTCGCTTTGCAAAATAGAAATTTTTAGGATAATGTCGGCGGGGTTCGCTTGAAGGGAGTTCCTTATAGAAAACAATTTCAGCACGTTGTTCAAGGAACAGAAAAATGGGAAGGAGTAGCCAAGGCCATCTTCCCGTTTATTTTGGAAAATGAGATTGTTCAAAAAACATGTCATTTTCTCACAAGTAATTGATTGTGAGGTGTGTTTTTTTTTCAAAAACACACTTCTCAAAATAGTCTCAATTTCAGTGAAAATGCCTTGCAGCGTATACAATGGACAGTTCTTCAAATTTTCCGTGTGTAACCTTCGTACCAACTTGACAGATTGCTGGTTGGGGCGCCCCGAAGTTAGGGTTGGAAACCGTAAATAGTTTTAAGACTTACATGGAAGGTAAAAAGGATAAAAGGCGGGAATGTGTGGAGTTGCGCATGAATTTGGAGTTTTTTAAAGTTGATCAATAACGGGAGAAAGGTTATCGTAAACCTGCTTTCTAAAGCTTTAGTAATGTATTGTTGTTGTGGCTCTTTCCTAAATAACTCCAATGCAATTCAACTGCAAAAAACTCACTCAAAAACCCGGAACATCAATAATAATTAATACACTCAACACTTCCCTGTTACCCACCTCCTTATTTTCCATCAAAAAACAGCGTTGCTCGTCTAAGCTAACGTTGGCGGGCTTTGGGCAAGGGCTGATTGGTTCTGAAATTTCAAACCACAACTTCAGTTGTGGGGATACAAACAGGCGTTTTGATAAACCGATTTATCCGGTTTCGGGCAATAAAACGAGTTAAAACCGTTGCCTGATGCTCTCGTCTATCAGCCCCACAACTGAAGTTGTGGGTTGTCGCAGAACCAATCAGCCATAGGCTTTTGGGGCCTCCAGGCCTGGAAATTGTGGCACCAGCTTGGCCTACCTGTTGCGACAAGTGTTCGTCCTTACGCTTGGCCCGTTCTGACAGATGCTTCCTGCCTTGGCAGAACGGTAGGCTTTACTTAAACTGACACCAGGCTTTTTTTTGATTGTTTGGGTTTAGCGCAGTGCTGTAACTTGCATGTATTATCGCGCTTTTTTTAATTGTGGTTTTGTTTGCCACAATTTATTTCAATTGCAACTGAAACCAGTATACTTAGGGCCAGCGGATTCGTTTTTTAATAGAAGGCTGATGACCAGCGGCGGAATCCTTGTGCCAATGGTTTCCAGTTGGCAGACTAATATGTTCAAATTAAATACCCCCATTTTTTGAATCGACAGTATTACCTGGTAGTTTCCATCAACATATACATTTCATTCTCCTGAAAAAGAACCTATCATTTCTCCCTTCAACATCTGCTTGTAAAAATCTATGCTCAATTCTCCACCTTGCACTAAGGTAGTATACAATTTATTTCATTTGGATCATTTTAGATTAAATGATCCGCAAACATCGAATATTGGCAGAGAATTCATAATACAAATAGGTATATCTGAAAATGTATAATTTGTATTTTGATATCAGGGTGGATAGAGGTATCCAGTGAAAGTTTCATTCTTGATTTGAATTCAAATTCATGGCAGTAGCCCTGAAAGCAAAAATGAACTAAATTCAGTTTTATTATTGTTGCTATTGAACTCAGGAATTTCTTGCCATCAATCTGCCGATAAAGTTCAACAGGAATTTCATTCGGGTTAATCCCAGAAATCACTTCCCATTATCATCTTTATTACATCAATATTAGTTAATAATATAAATGAGGAGATTAAAATAATTAAGTTTTGCTTCTTTGCATGATTGAAATTTTTAAAGTGATTTTTATTAAAATTATTAATTAATAACTTTAGAATTGTTAGAGAAATTTTGAAGCAAAATTTTTACTAAAAACAGGGTCAATTTCTTTTTAGAAGTCTGGCTTCATTCCACTTTTCCTTTCAAAAAAAGGCATCTTTGAAGGGCTTTTTATCAAAAAAATGGTCAACATCCCGAAAAATTTCTCTTAACACCCTAATTAATAACCGACAATGGTTGTAGCGCTAGAAACAACAATCCTCAACCCACAGAGCAGCTTGTTAAAGCCCATCATTTTTCTTTAACTGGCTGCCACTCACCCCCACAAACCTACAAATAAACCCCAGAAACACCCGCACCCTTCCGCCCAATAACAAATGCCCAACCCCAAGGCTGTTGGTTAAATAAGCGCCAAGCGGTGCAGTAGCTTGAAAACAGCATTCCCAAACTTTGACAATAGCTTATAAAACCAACTGCCGGAACAAGCGCTCCAGGATGCCCTTCGGGTCGGTGCAAAGCCCGGGGTGGACTTTGGAGGCCTGTAGCACCGTGCTGCGCTGGGCGGTGAGCCAGCGGAAGCGGCCGGCGGCATCCAATTGTGCAATAGGCCCGGCCGTAGGGTCGGCGGCGGCAATGCGGGCCAGGGCTTCAAGGTGTGCCTTGACTTCCTCCACGTTGCTGTCGGGACTAAATGCCCGCAGCCGTTCGAGGTTTACTTCGTAGAGCACCTCCAGGAAATCCCGTTTTTTGCAGAGCAAAATGACCCCCACGTTGAGAAACTCTTCCCGCTCCACACGGGGCATCAGCCGGATGACCGCATATTCATATAAGTCCCGCTCTTGCATCTTGGGCTGTTTTTAGAAATATGGAAGCAGCGTTGATACGCCTCGTCAGGAATTCGTAATACACCTTGCGCATATCGCCGGGCGTGCCGTGGCCGTTGAGCCAGTCGTCGGGGATGCTGTTCAGTATGGAGGTGAAAATTCCGGGGGCCAGGATGCCCGCCAGCAAGCTGTTAGCTTCGTCCAACTGGCTGGCCTGCGGCAGCAGCACGTGCGATTTAATATTGGCGAAGGGCGACAAGGCCTGTTGTTCCCAATTGTCCCAACTATGGTGGAAATACAGGCAGGCCCCGAAATCAATCATCCACAACTCCCGGTTCCAGACGAGCATGTTCGTGTTCCTGGCCGTGCGGTCCACGTTGGTCAGCAGCGCGTCCAGCCACACGATTTTGGAGGCGGTCAAGGGGTCAATATGGTTCACTACGGGGTCGTAGCTGATGGCGCCGGAGAGGTAGTGGACGCCCAGGTTGGTGCCTGTGCTGAATTTCAGCAGGTCCTGGATTTCTTCGTCCGGTTCCGTCCGCCCGAACGCTTCGTCGAGGTGGGCCAGTACCAGTTCCGGCACTTTCAGCCCTGCGGCCCGGGCAAGTTCCGCCCCGATGAGGTCGGCGATAAGCGCCTTCGTCCCCTGGCCGGCCCCCCTGAACTTGGCCACGTACAGGAAACCGTCGTCCGCCTCCACGATGGCAGGCAGCGAACCGCCCTCCCGCAGGGGCGTCACATAGCGGATGATGTTCACCTTTCGGATGGCTGGCGGTTGGTAGGTCATGGACGGTGTTTGGGGGCGAAGGTAGGGGATTTGCATGTTTTGAAATACAGGCCAGTCGGCTATTTCAAGGTGCGGCTTAACCGAAATACCAAGGATATTCGCCTGATACAGGCCTTAATTATTTTTCAAGGACCACCACCATTTCAATTCTCCCGTCCTCTATCTCGTGCAGTTCCATGCGGTTGTTGGTGAGAGAGATCACGTTTATCGTGTCGGCATTGCCAGCTTGTAGAAAAGCGAGCAATTTTGCGTCGTCAGAAAGCCACCATGCAGCCGTTTCAGCGCTGGGTTCATCAAAACTGCATATTGTGATCCCATGGTCAATTGTCAAGGTCCCGTTTTTTGAAAAAGTGAAGGAATCATCCCCCACACAGCCGTCAATTTCATTGTCCTCCTCCTCATAGGGGTCGCCGTCATTGCCGTGATCCTCCCATAATTCAACAATGTTCCAAACGCCATTTGTCAGGAAATCGGTAGGGGTTGAGGGGGCATCATCCTTACAGGCGCTGAAAGAAACTACTCCAAAAACCGACAAAAAGAAAAACGCTGATAATTTCATAAGTGCAAGATTTTGTTGGTATTGAGCATCTGGCATCACTGCCAAAATGCCAACTGACTATATTTTTTAGTATGGCAAAAGTAGGGTATTCTACGCAGCGATAAAATACCTTGTTTGCCAGGCATTATATTGGTGTGAAGTATATGTTTTTGACACTAAAATATTCGAGTGCTTAACAAATTTTATGGGCTTGCTCAAGTAACGTCGGCTTTGGCCGGCGATGGCCCACGCCGGCTAAAGCCGACGCTGCGATCCATATTTTTACGAAACACTCAATAGACTCCGCTTGGCATTATACATCAACAAATAACCTCTTTTGTTCGGTTCAGTTAAAAAGGAACGGCTTACCAAAATTTCCATGAATGGTTGTTTTACTAAAAAGGGGCCCAACAGCTTTTCGACCCGGCTTTCTGTCACACCAATCCTTTTTGCAAATTCCATAAAATCGCTTTTGGCAGGGTGTCCACTTCTTTTATATGGGCCACTTTTAAAACCATCGGCAAACAGCCCTTTGTCCAGTGCGAAATCCGTGTCGTCCACATGGAGTTTAGTATTGATCAAATCATAGGCAGGGCTTAATAGATAGTCCCCCTGGGAGGATTCCAGCAGGGAAAAGTTTTTCAAGTGGGCATCGCCATTGGAGAACAGGAAATTGAAAACAACCAATGAGAAATATTTTTCTATTTCTACCCTCCATGCTGGGACATATTGTTGTATCAACCCTCCAATTTCTTCGTAACTATATGCGTATTTAAAATTAGTGCCGGCATTATCTTTGGTTTTTCCCGCCAAAGTGGCAAAATCTTCCTTGCCCCATTTTCCATCATCTTCCCTTATATCAAACCGTTTGGTGAGGTAGGCCGGCGAGCCATTTTTGAAGAAGATCAGGGCATTTTCAGCGGTATTTATGCCATATACCTGTTTGGCGATTTGCATGGTTAAATGCTCATTGGCAGGTACCTGATCCACTTTTTTTAAATCCCTGGGTATGGGTTTCAAAATATAGGTTCCCTGTTCTCCTTCCCTGGTCAATCGCAATTTATTTTTTTCAAGTAATAAACTCAATTTTTCCTGCACACCTGATATGGATATGCGCCTGCGATTTTCCATAAACTGCTCTGCCACTGCTTCGTTTTGTTGGGGCGCATCATAAGGCAATATATGGGTCACTTTTTTTCCATAAAACATATTTCGCAAACAGCGGGGACTGTAAGTAACAAAACCTTCGGCCAAAGTCCCGGGGCAATATTTCAATTCATTCAGGTTCATTTTATGATTATTGGTTTTACGGTTATTGCCCCTATGGTGTCATATTGTGCGGTTGCCATTAGCAGTCCGAAATTATCCTCTTCATCTAAATGCAATTGTGTGCATTGTAGTTTTCGGTTGACGCCTTCACTGAGCATGTTAAAGAAGCATGGAAACAAAAACCTGCTGCTATATTCCTTTTGTGTTTTAGGGAGCGTTAAACTAATGGCTGGTTTATTTGCATTACTAAAATAATTGTCGTCATAACGGAACACGAAACGCTGACGGTTTTCTTCGGTTAGTGTTCCGGCCAAGGTGCCGTTGCGATATATTTCCATTGCCCTCATTTATTCAGTATATCTTTTTTATTGAAAGGGTCAGTTCCAGGCCCAGCACTTCGGCCAATTTATTCAGCACATCCAAGGATGGGTTGCCTTGTCCCCGTTCCAATTTATATAAAGTGTTGGTGCTCACTTTTGCCAGTTCGGCCAAGTGCGGTTGGGTGATGTTCAGCTCTTTTCGCCTTTGCTTGATGGTTTCACCAAATTGTTCGACTAGCATTATAATGTGATTTTTAAACTGAAGTTGTTTTCGGAAGCCGAAAATTAAACTAAAATCACATTATGGTGTGATTTTTTTTAAAGAAATCGATACTCCCTAAAACTTCACCCCCAGCCCCACCAAAAAATTCCGCCCCGCCTGCGGGAAGTACCCCGTCAGGTTGTAAACATTCCCACCCTCCAGGCGGGTATAAGCATCATCTGGCCGCCCATCGTAGCCAGCGGAGATGTAGCGGTAGGTCCACGCATTCGCCGAGTATTTTGCATCAAAAAGGTTGTTGACCAACAAGTTGAAACTGATTTCTTGTAAAAAGGCAGGTTTCAGCACCCACCGGACTTGGAAATTCCCAACCGTATAGGCATCCAGTACCGTATTATCGTTGGAGGTATTATCAATGTACTGCCTGCCGACGTGCTTGCCGGACAGCGAGAGGGTCAGTTGCTGCTTGTTATTTTCCAACACTTCATAATTCAATCTGCCGAAGGCCACTACGTTGGGCGAAAAGGCAATGTCCGTTGTGCCGTGGTCCACCACCTCCTGCTCGCCCGTGTCCCAATTGTCAATGTATTCCGTAAAGTTTCGGATTTTGTTTTGGCTGAAGGCGGCGTTGGCGTCGAGGCTCAGGCGGGGCAACAGCGGCAGGCTGCCCGTCAGTTCGATGCCCATGCGGTAGCTGTCCGGCACGTTGCTGCGGATGGGGCTGCCCACGTCGTTGATGTTGCCCGTCAGCACCAATTGGTCTTTGTACAGCATGTGGTAGAAATTCGCCCCAAACTGGCCGCCCCAGCGGTTTAACCGAATGCCCGCTTCCGTGTTGAAGAGCCGCTCTGGTTTTGGCTGGCTGCCCGAGGGCGCATCGGTGAAGTCGCTGCGGTTCGGCTCCCGGTTGGCTACGGCGAAGGAGGCGTAGGCATTTGTGTTTTCACCGACATCAAAAACAAGCCCTGCCTTTGGGTTGAAGAAATCGTAATCCACCCTAAGGTTCGTTTCCCGCAGGTCGTTGTCTGTGCCGGTTATTTCATAATCCACCCGGCGGTACTGCATATCGGCGAAGCCGGACAGCTTCGGGGCGAAGCGGTATTGGGCTTTGGCGAAAACGTTGGCGTCCAACTTGTTGCCCGTACCAAAATAATAGCGGTGGTCGGGCCCGGCATTTTCCAAATATTCTCCCCAGCTAATCTCGCCGTAATGGTCGCCGAGGTATTGGTGCAGGCCGCCGCCGAAGGTCAATTGCAGCCTTTTCTGAGCGCTAAAGTGTAGCGACCATACCCCGCCAAAAAAGTGGTTGTCCAACCAGCGGCGGCGGACGTAATCGAAAACGCAAGCCCCCACGGTGTCCGGGCAAACTGGTTCGGGAAGAAGATAGCGGGAGGGCAATTCATCCGCTTTGTATTGCTCAAAAAAGCCATAACCACGAGTGTAATGCCCGGAAAGGTTCAATTGCCATTCGGGGCTGAATTCACTGTTGAAAATGAGTTGATAGTGGGTTTGGGTGTAATTGTCCACCTCGTTGTCGTAGGGGGCTTTCAGCGATTTTTCCGTGCCGGAGACGTTGAAGCGACGCAGCTTGTCGTCGTTCACATACTGGGCCGGTACGCCGTTCCAGGCTTGGTAGGTGACTTCTTTTCCTGAAAAAATATTAGCCCGCAGGGAGCTATTTTTACCTAAATAAGCCCCTGAAAAATAGAAGGATTTCAAGTCCACGCTGGCCCGGTCAATGTAGCCGTCGGAGGCGATGCGGCTGAGGCGGCCGTCGAAGGTGAAGCCGGTGCTTCGTTGGACGTTGCTGGTTGTTGGTTGTTGGTTGTTGGTCGTTTGTTGTTTGTTCAGCAGGCCGGAGCCAAACTGGGCAGTGGTTTTCCAGGTGCCGAAGGAGCCTGCCGAGCCGGAGATTTCACCATAGGGATTTTTGTGAAACTGGGTGGAGTTGAGGTTGATGGTGGCCCCAAAGGCCCCGGCGCCGTTGGTGGAAGTGCCGACGCCCCGTTGCACCTGGATGTCCTCGGTCGAACTGGCAAAATCGGGCAAGTCCACCCAGAACATCCCCTGCGATTCGGCGTCGTTGATGGGGATGCCGTTGATGGTCACGTTGATGCGGGTCGGGTCGGTGCCACGGATGCGGATGCCGGTATAGCCAATGCCAGCCCCGGCGTCGGAATTTACAACGACGGAGGGCATGGCGTCCAGCAGGTAAGGGATGTCCTGGCCGAGGTTATTGGCCGCCAGTTCCTCTTTTTTAAGGATGGAATAGGTGAACGGCGAATTGTCGCCCACCCGGGTGGCCCGCACGGTGAGGGCTTCAAGCAGATTGGCGGCCTCTGCCATCGTAAAGTCCAATTTGGCAGTTGGCTGGCTTTCGGCCAACTTAATCGTCATGGTTTTTTCATCAAAGCCTACAAAGGTGGCCTGCACCTGGTAAGTGCCGGGCGGCAGGTTTTCAAAAAAATAAGTCCCTTGTTCGTCTGAGGCTGTCCCCTGGCCGGTTTTGGGTAACATAAGGCTGGCCCCGGCCAACGGCTTTCCTTGTTCGTCCCGAACGGTGCCGGTGAGTTTGGTTTGTGAAAATGCGAAAGTGGAAAGCAGGAGCATCGCCCCCGCTAAGCGTAACTTTTTCATCGTGCTGCTGATTTTGAGTAAAAAAAACAAGTGCCGCCCGGCGCTGGCCCGGCGTTACGACACGATGGGTTACCAATCTGTGATGAAGTGCTGCTGACTTGAATTGGCGAGCACTCATTTCCCTTCCCGGCATGACCCGGACAGGTTCGATGGGTATGATCTCAGCCTTTTTGAGAAAATGAGAGCAGTGAGAGGAATGAGAGAAGGGCTCACGTCCCGCTCATTCTTCTCCTCCCCAAAAAAAGGCACCCCAAATGAGATAGGCCACAAAGGTAATCAAGTAGCAGGAATTGGGCACGGACTCTTAAAATCGGGTGGGAGCGGGAAATAATTTGGAATGACCTGTTAGTTTTGTCTCACCCAACCTGGGATTTTTTTCAATCCATTTTGCTTACAAACCCGATGGAACATGAAAACAGACCTTACCGATATTCAAACCACCTTGAAAAACCTGCTCTCCGTCCACGTGCCGCCCCTCCGGGTAAGGGTGGACAGTGCGACTGCCTTCGAACTGGCCGGCACCAAACCCGCCATGCAAGGCAAGCAAAAAGTGGACGGCTACTACTTTGCCACTGTCATGCCCAAGCCCAAAGATGTACGGCTTTATTTCTTTCCAATCTATACCCATGAAGCGGCTTTCAGCGGCCTGTCGGAAGAACTGCGCAAGTGCCTGAAAGGGAAAAGCTGTTTCCACATCAAACGGCTTTCGTCGGCCCTGGAAGAGGAAATAAGGGGGATGGTCGAACAAGGCGTGGCGTTGTACGTGAAAGAAGGCCTGGTCTAAGGCTCTTTTTCCACCACTACGACGGCCCCGGCCACCGTTTTCAGGTGTGTCAGCGACACGAGGATGCGGGCGAGGCGGTGCTCTGCGGCCCAGTCTTTCACCTTTCCGTGCAGGTGGATTTCGGGCGAACCGGCGGCGTTGTTCCGTATTTCCACGTCCCGCAGGTTGAAGTGGCCCATCCAGCCGGTGCCGATGGCTTTGAAAAAAGCCTCCTTGGCAGCAAAGCGGGCAGCAAAGCCCTCGGCGGCGTTGGGCGTTTTTTCACAATAGGCTATCTCGGCGGGCGTGAAGGCCAACTCCTTGAAGCCTGGTTTGGCTATCTTTCCGGCCACCCGCTCCACTTCGATGAGGTCTATTCCGATGCCTGCTATCATGCTATTTTTTCATTTTTGCCAACCCCCAATAAAGACCAAATGAGAGAAAAAACGTAACGAACCACGCGTACGAATACAAGTCCATCCAAAATTCACCCACGTTTTCCACCACCTTTACCGTACCTAGAAAACCTGGCAGCACGGGCAGCATGCTCAGGGTAAAAGCGGCCCAAGCCGGCCGGTTCCAGCCTTTGTAAATGCCGTTTTCTTTGAAAAGCTGCGCCAGGTCAAGTTCTGTTTTGCGAATGACGTAGTAGTCGCAAATCATCACCCCGGCCAATGCGCCGAGCAGGGCAGAATAGGCGATGAGCCACACGAAAATGTACCCATGCGGATCGGCCATCAGTTTCCACGGAAAAATGAGGATGCCAATGACGCCCGTGATGTAGCCGCCCATGCGGAAGCTGATTTTTTTGGGGGCAATGTTGGCGATGCTGTTGGCAGGGGCCACCACGTTGGCGGCGATGTTGGTGGAGAGCGTGGCAATGCTCAGGCCGAGCATGGCGATGATGACGACCAGCGGGTTGTGGAATTTGCCCAACAGGACGACGGGATCCCAGATGGCCTCGCCGAAGATGAGCACGGTGGCACTGGTGACGGCGATGCCGATGAAGGAGTACAGCACCATCGTGCCCGGCAGGCCGATGATCTGCCCAACGACCTGATCCCTTTGTGTTTTGGCATAGCGGGTGAAGTCGGGGATGTTGAGCGAGAGCGTGGCCCAGAAGCCGACCATGGCCGTCAGCCCGGGCCAGAATATTTTCCAGAAATCAACCCCTTCGTTGCTGGCGAGTTGGTAGGATGCGTCCAGTATTTTTCCCAAGGAGCCTACCTCCGCCCAGGCCCAGCCGAGCAGGAAGAGGCCGATGAGCAGCAGGAAGGGGGCCGACCAGGTTTCAAACACCTTCATGGACTCGATGCCCGCGTGGACGATGTACATGTTGATAAGCCAAAAGAACAGGAAACAGCCAAACTGGCCCAGGTTGATGCCGATGAAATCGCCGAGATAAGGGCTGTCCGCCATGCCGGGCACCATCACGAGCAGCAGTTGGTAAATGGCCGCCCCGCCTATCCAGGCCTGGATGCCGAACCAGCCACAGGCCACCAGCCCCCGCAGCAGGCCGGCCAGCACGGCCCCGTCCACCCCAAAATTTAACCGCAAAAAAACGGGCAGCGGGATGCCGTATTTGGTGCCGACGTGGGCGTTGAGGATCATCGGTATCAGCACGATGAGGTTGCCCAGCAGGATGGTGAGCAGCGCCTGCCACCAGTTCATGCCCTGCCCGATGAGGCTGCTGGCGAGCATGTAGGTGGGGATGCAGACGGCCATGCCCACCCAGATGGCGGCGATGTTCCACTGGTTCCAGGTGCGCCCGGCGGCGGGAACGGGGGCGAAGTCCTCGCTGTAGAGCGGGGAGGCGGAGACGTCTTCGTGGAGTTCGATGATGTCGGATTTCATGTTTAAAGCTGGTAGTAGTTGTTTTTCATTGATAATCTTCAAGTTTTCCCATCTTGAATTTAGTCTTATCCATCCGGGGAGGGTTCAATGGGTCGAAACCGTAAACTACGCTATTCAGGTAATGAGCTGCGGCCAGTCTTTCATCCACTGATTTTTCCTGCCAAAAAGCGGCATCCCGTTCGGATTGTTCCTCGATTTTGCCTGCCCAGAAGGCGGTGCGGTCGAGACGGTAGGGTTGCAGTGAAACAGGAGTTTGCATGGCGTAGAGTTTTGCATGGTTCAAATTTACGAAAATAATGGCCTGCCTTTTAAAATCTTCTCAGTTAAGCGGGGAGGCGGAGACGTCTTCGTGGAGTTCGACGATGTCGGATTTCATGTGAGGGTTGGGTTTTCGTTGATGGTGCCTTGAGTGTTTTGTGGATGTGGTTCCAGCGCGGGTCTTGCCTGAGTAAAAGGAGGAATATGTTGCTGTCGAAATGGTAGTGGTTCATAAAGGCATCAGCAAGAAAGTTGAGCAAGCAAGTCTTCGATAGGTTCTTGAATATTCATTTCTTTGGCCAATTGTTCGACACGAATCCAGTTGGTACCGGTATAGCCTTGTTCTTTTATAAGCTGGTCTGCCGTTAACCCTTTTCTCATAGGGCGGGCTGCTTTGCGCAGGGGGTCTTCCGGCGAAAGATTTCGAAGCATTGAATCTGATGGTGTAGCTCCGTTTGCTTTCTGGCTTGCACCGGTGACTTTCTGAACGGAGACATGATTCAGGGTTTTAAAAATTCCAGAAACGCCTGGAGGTATTTTTCTTCTATTTGCAGTTTTATTTCAGCCATTGATGCAACTTTGATTTAGACTAATTGCTATCGCATTGTTTGGCAAGGATTTGTAAAGATAGAGAGGATAATATTTCATCACATCAAAAAAGAAGTAGAAGGCGGCCTCATTCGGTTTCATTGCTTTTTTAAAAAGAACGATGCCTTTTGTTCATAGTCAAGATGGAATCCGGGAAGGCTTGTAGTGTCTGTACTGCTTGCCTCCGACCACATCAGCAGGCTGTCCCCGTCGAAAGAGAAAAAACGGGTGCCGAGCAGCAGGTTGCCGCCGCAATCAACCCAGGGGGCGCAATCACAATAGCAGCTACATTCATTGCTCTGGAAGGAAATCGTATCGGATTTTGTAACTACTTGCCCGATGCACTCGCCCTCGTTGAAGGCGGACTGTTTGATGCTAAATTGCAGTTCGAAGGTATCTTTCCATCCGAAACCATTGCCATTTATGGCATTTTGCCTGTCAAGAATCAGAATGCCTGAGTAGTCGCCGTTCAGTGTGTTACCTATTTCATTCAATGTTTCAATTGCGTTGTCTTCGCTTTTTGAGCAAGCCGATAAAACGATGCAAAGAAGGGAGATAGCAAGGAAATTTTTCATAAGGATATAGTTTTTTTGAGAATGACTGCCCAGCGCCACAGCTTATTGGCCTACCTGAATACCCTGCTACGGCCTCATCACGATGAAAGGCTGCACAGAACGCTCCTTGCCCTGCCGGACGATGGCGGTATAAGCCCCTACCGGCCAATTGCTTACGTCAAGGATCAGTACATCACTGGCTTGGTGGTTTTCAAAAACCTTCCTGCCCAGAAAGTCATGGATCTCCACGGATAATACTGCTTTTTCATCCCGAAATAAGAGTCGGAGTTCGTCGCTGGCTGGGTTGGGGCGGATTTCAAATCTTCCAGCGATGGTTAAGGGTGAGGTGAGCGGCGGAATTTCGATGTTGGTTTCGCAGCCGGGAAAAACTACTTCGTCGCAACCGGAATAAATGAAATCAAAAGTGTGGTGGAGATAAAAATTTATCTCGTCCACAATTTTAATATTATCCTTTGATTCATTGGGAAAATAAGTGAAAGCCAACAACAATTGATTGATAGCTCCCGGCTGAAGCGAAAAAGGCCCAAAGGAGGCAATTACTTTTCTCCTGCCGGGAAGGTTACCTGCATTAGGTTCTGTCCAATTTGTGGTGTCCGCAGTTGGCAGTCCCGGATAGGCAATCGTGGTGTAATCTGTGCTGAGGGGGTTATAGCCATCACCTCCGGTGGTCATGCGTGTTCCATCTTTCCAACGGCCCGATAGGTAATGGTAAAATTCATAATCCAGTGTTGGCATTCCTTGTCCAGAAGTATGGGGTGGATTTTCCGGCAATACCATCAGCGTAGAAAGTGGCAGCTCCTTATGAAATTCATTATAGGGCCCCCAAATCAGCTTAAGTGCTAAAGCGGATGGGTGTTCTCCGTAGCCTTTAAAAGCACCACAGTCTTCATCGAAATCATCAGCATTATAGGCGTAAACAATGCTCGCTGCGGGAATGCTGCCGATATAATCATCATCGGGGCAGCCAATTTGAAAATCAGTGAATATGCCAAAATAGCACGAATCAATATCTTCCAAAGCGTTATTTATTAAGCGATAGTGCAGCACGACAGCTTCGGAGGCCACTTTATTATCTATACACTTAAAAGTGGAAACCTGGTTTTGTACGGTCATCATGAGAGGAATGGAACCCGCTGATTCGGTATGCTCTATATTGTCATGGAAAGTATACCAGAGAATTTCATTTGGAAAAACTGGGGAATTACAGTCTTCGTAAGCAAACATCGGAGAATCTCCTTTTTCTGGTTCATAAATACCGTTAAGGTTTCTGTCCTTAAAGGGGGCGAGAGGCATATCATCGTTCGGCAAATCAAAGCCATTGAACTGTTTAAAAAACCTGTTGCCCTTACCCGGCCAGCCGAAAATAGAAGGCAGGGTATCTTTCACTGCCTGGTGGACTAAATAGTACAACCAGTGGTATTTGGCATCCTCCGCCCTCACCCGCCACACTTTGTTCCAATGCAGGTTTTCCTCTTTGCTCAGGTTGGCCATGCCTGGCACAAAGTCTTGCCTGCCATCCTCGTTATAGAGCTGGGCAGACACTTTCAGGCCACCGCCTTTGTCCAGGCCCCCGATCCATACGCCTGCCGCCCGGATGAGGGAGCGGCCCGTTTCATCGGTCAGGAATTGCCCTTTTTGAAAATCGTGGAAAAGTGCGCCATTGGCGTTGATGAGCGCCCGGATGCCGTTGCCGTTGGTGAATGCGGTGTCAGGAAGCGGATCGGGTTGTGCCAATAGCAGGCATGGCAGAAACATGGTCAAAAGGAGTAGCGTCTTTTTCATGCAAAGCTGTTTATGGCCAAAAGGTTATATCTGCCAAAATAAGCTGAACGTATTTGGTTATCAATCCAGATTTTCCCTAAAATCAGGTTCTTGAAATTTTGCCAAAACCTTTATCCAGCAAATCCAGCGCTACCGCCACATCCTCCTCCGTCGCCGTCATGGGCGGTGAAATCCGGATGACGTTGCCGTACAAACCGCCTTTGCCAATCAGCAAGCCGAGTTCCCTGGTAGCTTCAAAAAGCTGCTTTGTAGCCTCCGGTGATGGCTCTTTTGTTTGCCTGTCCTTCACCAGTTCCAAGCCTTGCATCAGCCCCATGCCCCGCACGTCGCCGATGACGGCGTACTTTTCCTGCAAGCGATCCAGGCCAGAACGGAACATCTTTCCAAGATGGGCAACATGCTGTGGGCTGGCCTCTTTTTCCAAAACGCCGATGGCGGCCAGGGAAGCAGCGCAGGAGACCGGGTTGCCGCCGAAGGTGCTGATGGTCAGCCCGGCGGTGCGGGTACATTCGGCGATTTCCGGCGTGGTGATGGTATTGGCGAGCGGGAAGCCGTTGGCGATGCTCTTGGCCATGGTCATGATGTCGGGCTCCACCTCCCAGTGTTCGATGCCGAACCACTTGTCGCCCGTGCGGCCGAAGCCGGTCTGCACCTCGTCGGCGATGAACAGGCCGCCGTAGTTTTTGACGATTTCTTTGGCTATTTTAAAATACTCTTTCGGCGGGGTAATGAAGCCGCCCACGCCCTGTATCGGCTCCGCAATGAAGGCGGCGATGCGGCCGGAAGTGGTCGTTTTGATGGTGTCTTCAATATCCTGTGCACAGGCTACGCCGCAGCCAGGGTAGGTCATTTTCAGCGGGCAACGGTAGCAGTAGGGGTTTAGGGCGTGCTTGATGCCGAGCACGTGCGTACCGCCGATGCGCCAGGTGTGCTGCCCCGTCAGGCTCATGCCCATGGCGGAGCGGCCGCTGTACCCATGCCGCAGGGCGATGATTTCCTGGTAGCCTGTATGCGTTTTTGCCAAAAAAACCGCCGTCTCGTCGGCATCGGAGCCGGTGGCGGTGAAGTAGGAAACCTGGAGCTTGCCGGGGGCGAGTTCTGCCATTTTCTCCGCCAGGTTCACGTGCGCCTCGTTGGGGTACAGGGTGGAGGAATGGATGAGTTTTTCGGTCTGCTGCTGCACGGCCTGCACCACCTCCGGGCGGTTGTGCCCGACGCTGGTGGTGAGGATGCCGCCGAAGAAATCGAGGTACCTCTTGCCTTCCACGTCCCAGACGTACAGGCCGTCGCCCCGCTCCAGCGGCAGCGGTTCGGTGTAGTAGAGGAGGTGGTTGGGCCAGAGGTATTTCTTTTGTTTTTCGAGGATTTCGGTGGTTTTGGATTGTGTGGTGGATTCGGTATTCATGATGATATTGATTTTAATATTCCTGCACTATCCTCGCCTTTTCTTCCTCCATTTCGAACAGTTCGTGCAGCTTCTTTCTCAAAATTTCCTTGTCAATCAGTTTCGTCTGGTAATCGGCAATCATAGCAGGTGAAAGATTCCTGTTGAGAGCATACTCCACGACTTCCTCGTCTTTGCCTTTACAGAGCAACACGCCGATACTTGGCTTTTCATGCTGCTTCTTCACATCCCTGTCGAGGGCTTCGAGGTAAAAATTCAATTTGCCTAGAAACTCCGGCTGAAACTCTTCGATTTTCAGCTCAACAGGCACGAGGCACTGCAACTCCCGGTGGAAGAAAAGCAAATCCACCGAGTAGTCTTTCATACCTACCTGCAAGCGGTATTCCTCCCCGACGAGCGTGAAATCCTTGCCAAATTCAAGAATGAACTTTTTGAGGTTGCTCAACAAGGCTTTTTTCAAGTCCAGTTCCGAGTGCCCGTCGGGCAAGTTCAAAAACTCGAAAACATAAGTATCCTTGAAATGCCCGAAAACTTCCCGTGGCAAACCTTTCAGCGACAGCGGCAGTTTTTTGTCGGCCAGCATCGCCCGCTCGAAGTAGGCAGTGTCCATTTGCCTGCGCAACTCCCTGACACTCAACTGGTCTTTGATGGCAAGGCGAATGTAAAATTCCTTTTCTTCGATAGACTGGGTAGAAGCCAAAATGTTGATGTGGTGCGTCCAGCTAATTTGTGTCATCAGTGATGACACAATTTCAACATTCTTGTATGTTTCATAAAACTGCTTCATCCGGTAGAGTCCTCGCCGGGTAAACCCTTTGAGTTCGGGGTATCTGGCTTTTATGAAATCTGGCAATTGCTGCACAGTGGATTGTCCCCAGCCTTCCTGGTCCACTTTAAAACTGATGTACTCCCCGACTTTCCAGTAAAGTTCGATGAGTTCCTTGTTAACGAACTGATAAGCCTTTTGCCGTGCTTCCTCTATGAGGCGGCTGATGTGTTCAAAATGCAGTTCAATCATAGTATTTGGTTAAAAGGTTGATTTTCAACTCGCCCAATCCTTCCAAGCCTTCGCCTCCCACTTCGTCGTCCGCTTTTTCAGCTTCGTCCAGAAGGCGATGGAGCTTTTGCCGGTGATGTCGCCCACGCCGAAACGGCTCTCGTTCCAGCCGCCGAAGCTGAACGGCTCACGGGGCACCGGCACGCCGATGTTCACGCCGACCATGCCTGCGCTCACCCGCTCCATCACATAGTTGGCCATGCCGCCGCTTTCGGTGAAAACGGAGGAGGCGTTGCCGTAATTCGAGCTGTTTTCGATGCGGATGGCTTCGTCCACGTCGTCGGTGCGCATGATGGCGAGCACGGGACCGAAGACCTCCTCCTTGGCGATGGCCATGTCCGGCGTCACGTTGTCGATGACGGTGGGGCCGACGTAATAACCGCCTTCCTTGCCCGGTACAGTGGTGTTCCTGCCGTCCACGAGCACACGGGCGCCGGCGGCTTCGGCCTCGGTGATGTAGCGCTCGATGCGCTCTTTCGCTGCTGCTGAAATGACCGAACCGAGGTTCTTGCCCGGCACTATTTTTTTAGATTCTTCGCAAATCTGCTGCACGATGTGGTCAATTTTGCCCACCCCGACCATAGCGGAAGCGGCCATACAGCGCTGCCCGGCGCAGCCCGACATGGAGGCGGCAATGTTGGCAGCGGAGATTTCCGGGTTGGCGTCTTCCAGCACGATGAGATGGTTTTTGGCGCCGCCGAGGGCGAGGCAGCGTTTCAGGTTGGCAGTGGCCCGTTTGTAAACAATCTTCGCCACCTTGGTGGAGCCGACAAATGAAACAGCCTCAATGCCCGGATGGTCGCAGATGGCCTCCACGATGTCCCGGTCGCCGTTGACGATGTTGAAAACGCCGTCGGGCAGGCCCGCTTCTTTCAATAGCTCCGCAATGCGCTGGGCGCTGAGCGGCACCAGCTCGGAGGGTTTCAAAATCATGCAGTTGCCGAGGGCGAGTGCGTTGGGAATGGTCCAAAGCGGCACCATGAACGGGAAGTTGAACGGCGCAATGCTCGCCACCACGCCAATTGGCACGTGCGAAGTTCGGCACTCCACGCCCTTGCTCACTTCCTGGATTTCATCGTTGACCAAAGTGGGCAGCGAGCAGGCGAATTCGGAGAGTTCTATGCCTTTGAGCACCTCGGCCTGGGCTTCGCCGAAGGTCTTGCCGTTTTCCAGGGAAACCAGATCGGACAGCTCCTGCATGTTTTCTTCGAGCAGTTGGCGGAATTTGTAAAAAACCTGGGTGCGCTCCTTCAGCGTCAGTGCCGACCAGGCGGGGAAGGCTTTTGTTGCAGCCTCGACTGCTTCGTCGAGTACTTCTTTGCCGGAAAGCGGGACAGTGGAAATGACCGATCCATCCGCCGGGTTAATGACTTCCATTGAGCGGCCGTTGGCTCCTTGGAAGCTTCCTGCGATGTAATTTTTGGCAGGGGGGCATTGTATGTCTGTTACATTCATTGTATTGATATTTATAAAAAGCTGTAAACAAGGCTCCAATTTTACGACGTTTTGGCGGAATTGTAAAGTGGTGGGTTGCATTCGGCCCATTTGTGAAACAGAGGGCGCATTCCGATAGGGGGCAACGTTCACTAAAATCATCTGACAGGTAAAATAACGCCAGTCCTTAAAACATTTGCCCAGGACCTTACCTTTTTGAACTGTTAGATTGTTTGACTAATCATTAAGGATAGCTTAAAACGGTTCGGGTTTTGTGCTTTGTCAAGTTTGCGCAACTCACCGGGTGGAGAAAGTTTTAATTTTAAAGTATCACCTGAACGCACCACTATCCATCATAAAAATCGTTTCATCAAAAAAAGAAATTTATGAAAACTGTGTCCACTTTGTCCCAAATCTGTTTGGTATTCCTCCTCATCGCTGCTGCCGGCTGCAAAAAGGACAACGACTATGGCCCTTCTGATTTTTCCAAATTTTTCAGGCTGCATTCCTTTGAGGTAGGGGTGGTGCCGGAAAGCCGCACAGTGCAGGTGCTTTTTCAAGTGACCGATTTGGACAAAAAAGGCGTCTCCAAGCTCACCACGTCCGATTTCATCGTCAAGGAAAACGAAGGCGAAATTGACTCGGAGGCCGACCTGCGCATCGGGCAAGGCACCATTCCGTTTGCTATCAGGACGGTGCTGTTGCTCGACATCACCCGCAGCGTGGAAGCTTTCATCCCGCAAATAAAAGAAGCGGCCAGATCGCTGGTGCAGAAAAAGCTCCCGGAGCAGGAAATCGCCATCTATACCTTCGACGCCGCCACGAAGGCGGTGCAAACTTTCACCACCGATTCACAAGCATTGCTGGATGCCATCAACTCCATCCCTGAAAGTGGCCTGGTGAATTCTACCAATATTTACGGGGCTGTCATTGATGTGGCCGACCTGTGGGAAGACGCCTATTCGATAGAAGGTATCGTGGATGGCAGCCTCATCATCTTCACTGACGGCAGGCACAACGCCTCTCAGTTTGTCACCCTGGAGATGGCGCAAAATGCCCTGGGCAACCGGCGTGCCTATGTGGCCGCTCTCTCCAGCCCCGACCTGGACGAGGTGTCCCTGAAAAAGCTTGCCAAAGACCCTGCCCGGTATTTCAAAGCGGACGACGTGGCTGGCCTCGAACAAATGTTCCTTGATATCCAGTCCGACATCCAGAGCCTTTCCAACAGCATTTATTTTCTCTACTACCAAAGCCCAATTTCAGATCCGACACCTTTTGAAAACGACCTGATCATCGAAGTCAGGGACAACACCAATACGGGTTCCGACCGCCGCATCGTTGAGAAATTCAACAGCGAGGGGTTCGGCAACTGAGCCTGATTCCGCCAGAAGAAAAGCAAAACGGGCTGCAAAGAACACTTTGCAGCCCGTTTTGCTTTTCTTCTGGCTATCCACTATTTCGCCCCCAGCACTTTCTTGCCCCCCAACTCATTGAACCGTTGCAGGCCGCATTCCAGGAAGTGGGCGTATTCGTCAGAATCGGGCGTGTAGCCAACGGGGTGGTTCAGCATTTTACCTTCTGGCGACAGCAGCACATAGTACGGTTGCGAGTTGTTTTCAAACGTCTCTGTTTGCATATACTGCCACTTGTGGCCGGTGGTGCGCAGCTTGAAGGTGCCGCCCGTTTTTACGGGCAATACTTTTTGTTCTTCGTCCGGCAGATCAATTTTTTCATCCACATATAAAGAAATGAGCACAAAGTCGTCTTTCAAGTATTTGTAAACAGCCGGTTCAGGCCACACGTGCTCTTCCATTTTGCGGCAGTTTACACAGGCATGGCCGGTGAAGTCGATCATAATGGGCTTGCCCATTTTTTGGGCGTAGGCGAGGCCCTGGTCGAAGTCCTTGAAGCAGTCGAGGTTGTTGGGGCATTCTTTCGGGTGGAGCCAACTGTAGCCGGAGGGCGGAGCAAGGCCGCTCAGCAGTTTCAGTGATCTCAGCGATCCGGCCGATTCGTCGTAGATGAAGCCCGTGGCCAGGTAAGCGGCAAAGGCGAATGAAGCCACCCCGCTGGCGATGCGCAGGGTCGAAAGTTTTTTGATGGGCGAATCGTGCGGGAATTTTATTTTTCCAAACAAATAAAGCCCCAGGCCGATGAAAACGAGGATCCAAAGGATCAGGAACGGCTCTATTTTCAATAGGCCCCAGTGCTTCACCAGGTCGGCATTGGAGAGGAACTTGAGCGCCAGCGCCAGTTCCAGGAAGCCGAGCACTACTTTCACCGTCGTCATCCAACCACCCGATTTTGGCAGTGAACTCAGCCAACTTGGAAAGGCAGCGAACAGCCCAAACGGTAGCGCCAGCGCCAGCCCAAAGCCGCCCATGCCCGCTGTTAGCTGCCAGGCCCCGCCTTCCGAAGACAGCGCCCCGGCCAGCAAAGAGCCAAGGATAGGCCCTGTGCAGGAAAACGACACAAGCGCCAGTGTGAGCGCCATGAAGAAGATGCCGATGGCCCCCCCAACGCCTTCCGCAGCGGCTGCTTTGTTGGCCCAACTGGCCGGCAGCGTCAGTTCGTAGTAGCCGAAAAATGAAAAAGCGAACACTAGGAAAATCACGAAAAAGGCGATGTTCAGCCAGACGTTGGTAGAGATTTCATTGAGGATGCCGGGGCTGACCGAGTCCAGCAAATGGAACGGGATGCTCAGCAGCAGATACACCAGCAAAATGTAAAAACCATACATGAAGGCGTTCACCAGCCCTTTCTTTTTGTTCTCGCTGCCTTTGGTGAAAAAGCTGACGGTGAGTGGTATCATGGGAAAAACGCACGGGGTGAGCAGCGCCAGCAGGCCGCCCAAAAAGCCAAGTATGAAAATGCCCCAGATGCCCTTGCCCTCTTTTGTTTCTTCAATTTCGCCACATTCCACGGCGGTCGTTTTGTCCACGAGGAAAGACTCTTCCAGTGCGGCCGTTACATCGCCGCCCTCTGCAAAAGGCATGATGGCGCTCAGGGAAGCAGGCACCACTTTAAAAGGCACTTCTTTCGGCGGCAGGCACTTGGAGTCGTCGCAGGTCATAAAGTAGGCCTGCCCCAGGATTGGCTGCGAGGCGTCTGTTACCTTTATTTTTTGGGTGAAAACGACTTCCTCTTTGTACTTCGTAATGTCCATACCGAACATTTTGTCGAAGCCCTGCACCTTATGGGTGCTTTGCTCTTCCGCCTTCCCGACCAATTCCACGTTGGGGTTTTCGGCAAACTCGATGGCCGTCGCCTCGGGGCCGCCCTCCTCAATGAACTGGGAGTAGATGTACCAGCCTTTGTCCACCGTAGCTTTAAATGCGAGGTTGAATTCCAGGTCGTTTATTTTTTCTATGGCCACCGACCATTTCACAGGCTCAAAAATGCCGTTGGCAGAAGCTGTTTCTGCTGGGGCTTCGTGCTCCACGATGGGTTGTTCCAATAGGGTAGGGCTTCCTTTTTCAGGATTGGCTGCTGCTGCCTTTTCACTACTGGGCTTTGTAGCTACGCCAGTGTCCTTATTGCCGGTGGCACCAGGTTTCAGGGCAAATGAAAAATCCACCTCCTTGGGCGGCAGGCAACGGGCGTTGTCGCAGGTCATAAATTCCAGGTAGCCTGTGATGGGCTTGGAGAAATCGCTCACTTTCACCCGCTGCGTGAAGGTGGCTTTGTGGTAAAACTTGGTCACCTCCATGTCGAACACTTCGTCGTGGATGGTCTTTCGGTTTTCCGGCGACTCTTCCGTCTTCCCGGTTTTGGCAAAATGGCCGCCCTTTTCAAAGGTGAAAGCCGTGGGCAGTGGCCCGTCGTCGCCCGAGAGGAACTGGGAGTAGATCGTCCAGCCATCGTCAATCTTGGCAGTGAAGATGAGGTCGAACTCGCTGTCGTTGATTTGCTTAGATGAAAAAGTCCAACTGACAGGGTTCAGGATTTGGCCAAAAGTATAGGAAGCCAGAAACAGGAAGGCAGACAAGGTCGCTATCTTTCTCATGTCGAAAAGGTATTACAGATTAAACATTCAAGACAGAGGCTAAAGGGGTTTTAAAAAAGTTTGCAAAATTAAGCCCTTGATGGGAAAGGGGAAATTATGAAATTGGGAATTGCAAAATCAAGGTCGTCCAAGAATTTTCCAATTTTCTCCTATCCCTGCCGGCCTATTCCAGCCCAAAGCGGAACTCCACCTCCTTCGGTGGCAAGCATTTCTCATTGTCGCAGGTCATGAATTCCAGGTGGCCGGTCAGGGTGGTGGGCGCTTTGATCTTCACCCGCTGCGTAAACATCGGCTCCCCGCTGAACTTGATGATGTTCATGTAAAACAGCTCGTCGAAGCCTTCGTACTTGTGGCCGTCTTCCTTGCAATTACCCACCAGTTCCACCTGGCTGTTTTCATCAAAGGTAAATGTAGTGCGCACGGGGCCTTCGTCCGATTCGAGGAATTGGGAATAGACATACCAGCCCTCCTGGATGTGGGCGGTGAAGACGAGATCGTACTCACCATCGCCTGCCTTCCTGGATTCATACGTCCATTTTACCGGGTTCAACTGCCCGAAAACAGCACCCGACAGCAGCAGCGCCAAGGTAAATAAGGATATTTTTTTCATGTAAACAGGTTTAAATTTCAGTGCAGTGTGCAAAAATAATGCGCCAACACTTTTGCAGTGCCGGCGCAAAGGAACGATAATACTTTTTTAACGGGGGCATTAACAGTCTGCGGTATGCAGTCGGCTCATTGCAAGGCTGCTATTTTTTTCGCTGGCAAGGGCCTGCCATTTTGTACGGGCACCGGGGCTGTGGCACTGGTGCCTGCCCCACCTTGCAGGCACAACTTGTCCACACTGCCAGAGAAGCGCTTCCTCTAAAGAGGCCGGCGTTTGTTGGGCAGCAACTACTGTTGTTGGATTATGGTGGTTGGCCACTTGGAGAAGCGATGTTTCCAAAAGCTAAGGATCGAAGGAAAAATAATCCCGATGTTAAATCGGGATTATTATTAAAAAAAACCTTCCATTGCCGGGGTTTCCAAAATAAAAATAGCTAAGTAATTTTTTCATCGTTGCTAAGAGCAAAGCCCCGTTTGCCAGCGGAAAAGTTTGGAAAACGGGGCTTTGTCATTACGCCGACAGGGTTCAAAACCAACCCGTCCCCAGTCCCCGGAACGGCCACGGGATCCCTATCAGCACCACTACCAGCGCCAGCAAAAAGTAGATGAAGGCCCACCGGAACTTCTGGGCGTCCTCCAAGGCCTTTTTCGAGCGTGAATACCCGATGGTAATCAGCACGATGGCCAGCAACATCAGCACGCTGTGCTCGGCCGTGAAAAAGCGCAGGATCGGATCTTTCATCGCAGCACCGGTCAGCGATACTTTCGGGCTGATGAAAAACAGGGCCAGGCCCAGTATCAGTTGAACGTGGGCAGCGATCATGGTAAAGAGGTTGAGCTTTCGGTCGCCTTCGGTATAGGGGGCGTTGGAGCGCCATTTTATCAAAGCTTTAAAAACCGCTATCACGAGCAGCAGCAGAACGATCCAGCGGAAGCCGGAATGGGCATGTGTAAGGCCGTTGTACATGTTGTAAAATTTTTAATGTTGTTGAATGGCTGAGTTGGAACAGGGAGACAGTTGGAATCAATACAATCACCTGTCCGTCTGTCCTTCTCAGTCCATTTGTTAGATCCTTTCAAAGAGCCACCAGGATGGCTTTTGGCGTTTTCTTATCTGGTAGTTGGTTTCAATGTATTGCTGGATGTGTGCGATGGCTTCGCCGATGTCGTCTGTGAGCATCACCAGTTTCAGGTCTTCTGGAGAGATGGTTTTTTGTGCCTGCATGGATTGCAGCATTTCCATAAAGGGTTGATAATAGTCCTTTCCAATCAAGACCACTGGAAAGTTGTTGATGACCTTGGTTTGCACCAGTGTCAGTGTCTCGAACATCTCGTCCATGGTGCCCCAGCCGCCGGGTAGCACTACAAAGGCGAAGGAATATTTCAACAGCAGTACCTTGCGCACGAAAAAGTAGCGGATGGTCACACATTTTTGCATGTAGGGGTTGGGCTGCTGCTCAAAGGGCAGTACCACATTGCAGCCAACCGATTTGCCGCCTGCCTCGAAGGCACCCCGGTTGGCCGCTTCCATGATCCCGGGGCCCCCGCCCGTCATCGTGGTGAAGCCCATTTCGGCGATGGCCCTGCCTACCTGCCTCGCCTTTTCGTAGTAAACATGGCCTTCCTTAAACCTCGCCGAGCCGAACACCGTTATGCAAGGCCCAACAAAATGAAGTGCCCGGAACCCTTTGATGAACTGGAACAACACCCGCACGGCAAATCCTAACTCGATGTGGCGGCTTTTTGGGCCTTCCAGATAGTGGATTTCCCCGGGAGCAAGCACAGGGAAGCTATTCTTGATTGGCTTTGACATAACGGAAATCTTGCTGAAAAGCCCGAAGGTATATAAAATCGCAGCAGGTCAAAGGCATGGTTATGTCAAAAAATAATCAGCAGTTTTAAGTACTGCATGTCCCTCCTGTTATTTTTCCAAACGAGTTGTTGTTTTTTTGCGGCAGTTTGCATAGCCAACTTGCAGGGTACAGCTTGTTGAGTTTTAATTGTTGGGACAAATACAAAATAACAAGATTTAGCAAATTTTCCTGGCCTGGTTCGAATAAGCCATAAGGATTTCCCATATTTGTGCAGAATGTGCAATAACATTGGTCGCTCAACCCTGTTTGTTGTGCCACAAAAATTTAGGCGCTTCGCGTCAGATTTGAATAAACATTAAAAACTAAATGGGGTGGCCTCTTTAATCAAATTCAAAGTTTTTCGTGAACGGTTTAAAATGGCTGCACCACATTTAAGCTTGAAGTGCCCAATGATCAAGTCCTTTTTTTTCCGCTTTCCCTCAAGGGGTTCCCACCTTTGCAATAGTTTGTTTTTTTCTCCCCAACTATTTTTGGGCAGCTCCATGTTTCTCCTCCTCCCTTCAGTGCTGCAAAATCCCTGGCCTTTTGTTTGGCTGTTATTGATTGTATTGTTGCTTGGGAATGGAGTAGCATTTTACTTGTTCTATCAGCGGATTTTGTCCCTGAAAAGGCAACTTTCCCAATTGGGCCAAACAAATCAATTGAGCGCGGCACAACAGCAGCAAGTTGCCAATCCAACTGAAGAAGTGTTTGACAAACCATTTTTAGCCGGGATGCAACATGGTGAAAACAACTACATCCTGCTCATAGAAAGCGATGCTGAAAGAATGGGCGAATTAGTGAACCAGCTCGGTGATCATTTTAGGGTGGACGCTGTTCAAACGGCACGACAAGGGATTAGCACGGCTTTGGAGACGATTCCAGATGTTATCATTATTAACCTAGCCTTGCCTGATATCAATGGATTGGAAGTTTGCGAGATGTTAAAGACAAACGGATTGACAGCGCACATTCCCATTTTGGCCCTTAGCTCTGCAGGTGGTTTTGATGACACCCTCCTGGCACTTCAAAAAGGGGCCGACACTTGTATGGATATTTCCTCGCTCCGTGCGGAAGAGTTGATTGCCAAAGTAAGGAAATTGATGCAATCGAGGGAATTGCTCAGGCATAAGTTCAGGCCTGGCCTCGCCAGAAAACCAACGGGAAAAGTGGCCAGCTATGATCAAATTTTCCTGGACAGGCTCCATCAGGTGATTGAAAAGCACCTCAATGATGAGGGTTTCTCTACCATCCAGCTAAGCGAAGAAATGGGAATGAGCCGTACGCAGCTACATCGGAAAATGACAGAGCTCCTGGAGCAACCTGCTGGGGAGTACATCAAAAACTTCAGGCTTGACCATGCTTATTTTATGCTGCAAAATGGCCAGGAGAAAGTACAAGATGTCATGGAAAGGGTAGGCTATACCAAAATGAGTTATTTTACGGAACAGTTCAAAAAGAAGCACGGTATAACCCCTAATCGGCTGAGGCAAATATCAAACTAGAATACCTTCTGAATCACCTGCAAAATCCTGGTGTAAACTGCCCAAGGATTCCTCCAATAAAACTCATTGCATCCTTCTTCATCTATCCCAACGCTTCTTATTGTATGCTTCGGAATAAGTTCAATTTTACCTTAAACACATTTGTTTATTAATTAACTTGTAAAATGCTGACGTAAAATAATATATGGTATTTTGGATCACATTATAAAATCCTTTTTGTAACAGTTGTGGGTATTTTGTAACAGACGTTTGGAACAATGGAACAGATTCTTTGAGCTTCGCAACGCCATCTTTACGTTTGGATTTGCCTGATTTTTAAATGAAAAAGGTATATCAACTACATCAGATCTTGAAAAGATTGATTTCATAATAAAGAGTCACTTAGGATCGAAGGAAAAATAATCCCGATGTAAAATCGGGATTATTTTTAAAAAAACCCTCCATTGGTGGGGTTTTCAAAATCAAAATGGTGAAGTTATTTTTTCATCGTTTATTAAGGCAATTTCTGCCATGTTGGTCCTTCGCAATTGAAAAATAGTTCGTTGCCATAAAAAAAAGCTTAAGGTAAAAATCCCTGCCAAGATGAGGCATTCTGGCCTCGATTCTCTTTACTCACTCACAAACTTGGCTTATGCAATTCTTTTCAGTTCGTATGCCACAGGGTGCAACCTGAATTGTCCTAAAGCTTTATTGACCAATTGATTTTCCAAAAAAATCTGAATGCTGCGGGTTGATGCCTTCGTTCTAGGGGACAGCCGACGGTGTAGAAAGTTTTTGGGAGAATGAGCCTGGTCGTTGTAATGTCGTTTTGCGTTTTTCTTAGCCAGAAACCGATACATAAGACGCTTGCATTGCAAGTGGGCTTTTACAAAAAAAAAATTACTGTTTGATCCATTCAGGTCAGGCTGTGAGGTATTTGTTTGATAAACCCAACTTTGTTTTATGAAAAAGGCTAAGGTTCATTACTGTCTCTCATCAAAGGCCGGTTCGGCCATTATCGGAAGATATAACTACCTACCCTTCTTTCAATTTCACCTGATTCAAAATGGTTGTCCAATAGCTTCAACTGATTCCCTCCATCAGTAAATGGGGCTGTTATTTACACTTGCTTAACCTCAAAATATTTAATCATTCACCCAAAACTATCCTCTAAAATCTTGACAATGATTTCAAATTTTACTCCCAGTCGCTCTTTTAAAAACGCTTTTTTTATTCTATGTTTCTTCACCATTCCAGCAATTTCATTCGGTCAAGCTAACCCTTCATCCTGCGCACTTAGATGGATTGATGGTGATTCCTGGTATGCTGATAATACCACTACCTGCAATGGACAACCCAATAGCTGGAATGCCTCCGTGAAAGGAATCGTGGCCTGTACAAATAATCCCGGGACCATGCCCAATACCCATCCCCTGGCCGGCTGCACCTACCAACCAACAGACCCCGGCCAATTTATCATTGAGACCTCGCCAAATGGCTGTTTTGATCCAAGCCAGGGTCCGGGCAACAGCTTTTCATTGAGTCCACCCGTTGCTGGTGACGCCGTTCTGTGGATAAATTTTGACATCAGGGCTTTTGCCAGCGATTTTGAACTCCAATTGGCCAGCAACGACAATCTTGGATGGGCCTTGTACTATTCCGCCAATCCTTCAACCTGTACAAGTGCTGCACCAAATGGGCAGCAATTAAGCGGTGATTGGACGAGCCTGACCGGTGGTTCGGGCTTATTTGGTTCCGGGGCTGTAGTACCGCTTTCCTGTGGTACGCCAAGTTCGAGTACCTGGAACAACATTTCTATTCCAGATTTTACAAACGTATCCAATTTCTATATTGCCGTTTGGGATCAGGATGCAGGCGCACAGACTGATTTTGACGTCAATTTTAAAGCTCGTAGTGGTTGCAGTACTGGCGTGATGTGTAACCTCCTTGCAGGTACCCCGGCGGCTACCTGTAATAATGATGGAACCTATACCCTGAATATTCCGATTTCAGGTGTCAATGGAGAGTTTTTCGGATATGATCCGAATGCTAATAATGCCAACCAATTGTCATCTCCTGTTTGTCTTACCAATCCGGGAGCCACTCCTCCAACTACCTCAGGGATAATTACACTTATTTATAATGAGGGCGTAAGCTACAATGTCCAAATATTTGAAGCAAACAGCACGACACCCCCAACACCTGTTACACCTTCTCCTGACTGTCCAAATCCAAACAATCCCAATAGTTGTGCTGCAATGATAATGGGTACCGTACCCAACTCATCCTTCAGCTATCCTGCAGTAAACTTTTGCGCCAACGGTACTGACCCGACACCCACGGTGACAGGCATGACCGGCGGCACCTTCACAGCTACGCCCGTTGGCCTTGTGATAAGTGCCGGGTCGGGCACAGTGGACGTCAGTGCCAGCGCCCCCGGCACCTACACGGTAACCTACACAGCAGCTGGGGCCTGCCCCAGCAGTAGTGATGTGCAGTTGACCGTGGTTCCAACGGACGATGCGTCGTTCAGCTACCCCGCCGCAAGTTTTTGCGCCAACGGTCCGGACCCGACACCAACGGTGACGGGCCTTCCTGGCGGCACGTTCACGGCCACGCCAGCGGGCCTGGTCATCAGCGCCGGTTCCGGTACGGTGGACGTTAGTGCCAGCACACCAGGTACCTATTTGGTCACCTACACCACGAACGGGCCCTGCCCGAACATGGGCAGCGTGCCGTTGACGGTGGCCCCATTGGACG
This sequence comes from Lewinellaceae bacterium, assembly GCA_020636005.1. Taxonomy (GTDB): domain Bacteria; phylum Bacteroidota; class Bacteroidia; order Chitinophagales; family Saprospiraceae; genus UBA6168. Next base: position 937,752 of record JACJYR010000002.1, on the reverse strand, counting down.
ATGCGTCGTTCAGCTACCCCGCCGCAAGTTTCTGCACCAACGGGCCAGACCCAACACCGACGGTAACAGGTCTCCCTGGCGGCAGTTTCTCGGCTACGCCCGTCGGCCTTGTAATAAGCACCGGCTCGGGCACGGTGGATGTCAGCGATAGCACACCAGGTACCTATTTGGTAACTTATACCACAAATGGCCCCTGCCCAAACATGAGCAGTGTGCCTTTGACAGTAGCCCCGTTGGATGATGCGTCCTTCAGCTACCCCGCCGCAAATTTTTGCGCCAACGGTCCGGACCCGACACCGACGGTGACGGGCCTTCCTGGCGGCACGTTCACGGCGACGCCAGCGGGCCTGGTGATAAGCGCCGGCTCCGGTACGGTGGACGTTAGCGCCAGCACCCCCGGCACCTACACAGTGACCTACACTACGAACAGCCCCTGCCCGAACATGAGCAGCGTGCCGTTGACGGTGGCCCCATTGGACGATGCGTCCTTCAGCTACCCCTGCCGCGAGTTTCTGTGCCACCGGTCCGGACCGTCGCCGACGGTGACGGGCCTTCCTGGCGGCACGTTCACAGCCACGCCAGCGGGCCTGGTCATCAGCGCCGGTTCCGGCACGGTGGATGTCAGCGCTGCACACCAGGTACCCTATTTGGTAACTTATACCACAAATGGCCCCTGCCCAAACATGGGCAGCGTGCCTTTGACAGTAGCCCCGTTGGATGATGCGTCCTTCAGCTACCCCGCTGCGAGTTTCTGTGCCACCGGTCCAGACCCGTCGCCAACGGTTACGGGCCTTCCTGGCGGCACACTTTACCGCCACGCCTGCGGGCCTGGTGATAAGCGCCGGTTCCGGTACGGTTGACGTTAGTGCCAGCACCCCCGGCACCTACACGGTCACCTACACCACGAATGGCCCCTGCCCGAACATGAGCAGCGTGCCATTGACTGTAGCCCCGTTGGACGATGCGTCGTTCAGCTACCCCGCCGCAAGTTTTTGCGCCAACGGTCCGGACCCTACACCAACGGTGACGGGCCTTCCTGGCGGCACGTTCACGGCCACGCCAGCGGGCCTGGTCATCAGCGCCGGTTCCGGTACGGTGGACGTTAGTGCCAGCACACCAGGTACCTATTTGGTCACCTACACCACGAACGGCCCCTGCCCGAACATGGGCAGCGTACCGTTGACGGTAGCCCCGTTGGACGATGCGTCTTTCAGCTACCCCGCTGCAAGTTTTGCGCCAACGGTCCAGACCCGACACCGACGGTTACGGGCCTTGCGGGCGGTACCTTCACTGCGACGCCAGCGGGCCTGGTGATAAGCGCTTAACTCAGGCACGGTTGACGTGAGCGCCAGCACACCAGGTACCTATTTGGTGACCTACACTACGAACGGCCCCTGTCCGAACATGGGCAGCGTGCCGTTGACGGTGGCCCCATTGGACGATGCGTCGTTCAGCTACCCCGCCGCAAGTTTTTGCGCCAACGGTCCAGACCCGACACCGACGGTGACAGGCCTTCCTGGCGGCACGTTCACTGCGACGCCAGCGGGCTTGATGATAAGCGCCGGGACGGTTGACGTTAGTGCCAGCACCCCCGGCACCTACACGGTGACCTACACCACGAACGGCCCCTGCCCGAACATGAGCAGCGTGCCGTTGACGGTGGCCCCATTGGACGATGCGTCGTTCACCTACCCCGCCGCAAGTTTCTGTGCCACTGGTCCGGACCCGACGCCGACGGTGACGGGCCTTGCGGCGGCACCTTTACCGCCACGCCAGCGGGCCTGGTGATAAGCGCTTACCGGGACGGTGGACGTGAGCGCCAGCACCCCCGGTTCATATATGGTCACCTACACCACGAATGGCCCCTGCCCGAACATGAGCAGCGTGCCATTGACGGTGGCCCCGTTGGACGATGCGTCTTTCAGCTACCCCGCCGCAAGTTTCTGTGCCAACGGTCCAGACCCGACACCGACGGTGACGGGCCTTGCGGGCGGCACCTTTACCGCCACGCCAGCGGGCCTGGTGATAAGCGCCGGCTCCGGGACGGTTGACGTTAGCGCCAGCACCCCCGGCACCTACACGGTGACCTATACCACGAACGGGCCCTGCCCGAACACCGCCACCCAGCCCATCACCATCAACTCCCAGCCCACCTGCGGCATAACCGGGGCAAGCTCGGTCTGTGCGTTTTCAACAAATAACATGTTCACCGGCCCTGTCGGTGCGGCTATCTATGCCTGGTCTATCACTGGCAACGGCACGATAACCGGGGGCGGCGACAAACAGGTTGTCAAGCTTGACGCCGGTATGGCCGGCACCTTCACGTTGGAATTGGTGGTTACGGACGGCAACGGCTGCACGAACATGTGCAGCATCACGGTGACGGTGAGCGCACTGCCAACGGCAAGCTGCCCCGGCAACCAGTCGGTGTGCGTCTCTGCGCTTCCACTGGACCTTTCGGCCCTTGGGGCCACGCCTGTGGGCGGCGTGTTCACGGGCACTGGCGTGACGGGGACGAGCTACACGGCCGCTGCCGGCACGACGAACACGGTGACCTATACCTATACGGACGGGAACGGCTGCACGGGCAGCTGTACGTTCGATGTTTCGGTGGACGCCCTGGACGATGCGTCTTTCAGCTACCCGCCACGAGCTTCTGCGCCAACGGCCCGGATCCTACACCAACGGTGACGGGCCTCCCCGGTGGCACGTTCACGGCGGCCCCCTGCGGGGCCTGGTGCTATCGGGTTCCGGGCACGATAGATGTGAGCACCAGCGTGCCGGGCAACTATACGGTAACCTATACAACGAACGGGCCCTGCCCGAACACCGCCACCCAGCCCATCACCATCAACGCAGCGCCCGTGGCGATCTGCCCCGGCAACCAGTCGGTGTGCGTGCTTTCGCTCCCCGCTCGACCTTTCGGCCCTTGGGGCCACGCCTGTGGGCGCGTGTGTTCACGGGCACTGGCGTGACGGGGACGAGCTACACGGCGGCTGCTTAAGACGACGAACACGGTGACCTACACCTATACGGACGGGAACGGCTGCACGGGCAGCTGCACGTTCGATATTTCGGTGGACGCCCTGGACGATGCGTCCTTTAGTTATCCTGCGGCAAGTTTTTGTGCCAACGGTCCAGACCCGTCGCCGACGGTGACGGGCCTTCCGGGCGGTACCTTTACCGCCACGCCAGCGGGCCTGGTGATAAGCGCTTACTCCGGACGGTTGACGTTAGCACCAGCACCCCGGGACCTACACGGTGACCTACACGACCAACGGGCCCTGCCCGAACATGAGCAGTGTGCAGGTGACGGTGGCCCCGCTGGACGATGCGTCCTTTAGCTACCCCTGCCGCAAGTTTTTGCGCCAACGGCCCGGACCCGACGCCGACTGTGACGGGCCTTGCGGGCGGTACCTTTACCGCCACGCTTACGGGCCTGGTGATAAGCGCTTTCCGGGGACGGTTGACGTTAGCGCCAGCACCCCGGACCCTACGGTGACCTACGACCAACGGGCCCTGCCCGAACACCGCAACCCAGCCCGTCACCATCAACGCTGCGCCCGTGGTGAACTGCCCCGGCAACCAGTCGGTGTGCGTACTTGCGCTCCCGCTGGACCTTTCGGCCCTTGGGGCCACGCCTGTGGGCGGTGTGTTCACGGGCACTGGCGTGACGGGGACGAGCTACACGGCCGCTGCCGGCACGACGAACACGGTGACCTATACCTATACGGACGGGAACGGCTGCACGGGCAGCTGTACCTTCACGGTGACGGTCGGCCTCCTGGACGATGCGTCCTTTAGTTATCCCGCCGCGAGTTTCTGTGCCAACGGTCCAGACCCGACACCGACGGTGACGGGCCTACCTGGCGGCACCTTTACCGCCACGCCTGCGGGCCTGGTGATAAGCGCCGGCTCGGGGACGGTTGACGTTAGCGCCAGCACCCCCGGCACCTACACGGTGACCTATACCACGAACGGGCCCTGCCCGAACACCGCCACCCAGCCCATCACCATCAACTCCCAGCCCACCTGCGGCATAACCGGGGCAAGCTCGGTCTGTGCGTTTTCAACAAATAACATGTTCACCGGCCCTGTCGGTGCGGCTATCTATGCCTGGTCTATCACTGGCAACGGCACGATAACCGGGGGCGGCGACAAACAGGTTGTCAAGCTTGACGCCGGTATGGCCGGCACCTTCACGTTGGAATTGGTGGTTACGGACGGCAACGGCTGCACGAACATGTGCAGCATCACGGTGACGGTGAGCGCACTGCCAACGGCAAGCTGCCCCGGCAACCAGTCGGTGTGCGTCTCTGCGCTCCCGCTGGACCTTTCGGCCCTTGGGGCCACGCCTGCGGGCGGCGTGTTCACTGGCACGGGCGTGACGGGGACGAGCTACACGGCGGCTGCCGGCACGACGAACACGGTGACCTATACCTATACGGACGGGAACGGCTGCACGGGCAGCTGTACCTTTACCATAACAGTGGGGCTTCTGGACGACGCCACGTTCAGCTACCCCGCCACGAGTTTCTGCGCCAACGGTCCGGACCCGACGCCAACGGTGACGGGCCTTGCGGGCGGTACCTTTACCGCCACGCCTGCGGGCCTGGTCATCGCCCGTGTTAGCGCCAGCACCCCCGGGACCTACACGGTGACCTACACGACCAACGGGCCCTGCCCGAACACCGCCACCCAGCCCGTCACCATCAACGCTGCGCCCGTGGCGAACTGCCCCGGCAACCAGTCGGTGTGCGTACTTGCGCTGCCGCTGGACCTTTCGGCCCTTGGGGCCACGCCTGCGGGCGGTGTGTTCACAGGCACTGGCGTGACGGGGACGAGCTACACGGCGGCTGCCGGCACGACGAACACGGTGACCTATACCTATACGGACGGGAACGGCTGCACGGGCAGCTGTACCTTCACGGTGACGGTCGGCCTCCTGGACGATGCGTCCTTTAGTTATCCCGCCGCGAGTTTCTGTGCCAACGGTCCAGACCCGACACCGACGGTGACGGGCCTTGCTGGCACACCTTTACCGCCACGCCAGCGGGCCTGGTCATCAGCGCTTACGCGGTTGACGTTAGCGCCAGCACCCCCGGCACCTACACGGTGACCTACACGACCAACGGGCCCTGCCCGAACATGGGCAGCGTGCAGTTGACGGTGGCCCCGCCGGGCGATGCGTCGTTCAGCTACCCAGCGGCGAGCTTCTGCGCCAACGGTCCGGATCCGACACCGACGGTGACGGGCCTACCTGGCGGCACGTTCACGGCCACGCCTGCGGGCCTGGTGATAAGCGCCGGCTCCGGGACGGTTGACGTTAGCGCCAGCACCCCCGGCACCTACACGGTGACCTACACGACCAACGGGCCCTGCCCGAACACCGCCACCCAGCCCATCACCATCAACGCTGCGCCAGTGGTGAACTGCCCCGGCAACCAGTCGGTGTGCGTGCTTGCGCTCCCGCTGGACCTTTCGGCCCTTGGGGCCACGCCTGCGGGCGGCGTGTTCACTGGCACGGGCGTGACGGGGACGAGCTACACGGCCGCTGCCGGCACGACGAACACGGTGACCTATACCTATACGGACGGGAACGGCTGCACGGGCAGCTGTACCTTTACCATAACAGTGGGGCTTCTGGACGACGCCACGTTCAGCTACCCCGCCACGAGTTTCTGCGCCAACGGTCCTGATCCGACGCCAACGGTGACGGGCCTTCCTGGCGGCACCTTTACCGCCACGCCTGCGGGCCTGGTGATAAGCACCGGTTCCGGTACGGTTGACGTGAGCGCCAGCACCCCCGGCACCTACGCGGTGACCTACACGACCAACGGGCCCTGCCCGAACACTGCCACCCAGCCCATCACCATCAACGCTGCGCCCGTGGCGAACTGCCCCGGCAACCAGTCGGTGTGCGTGCTTGCGCTCCCGCTGGACCTTTCGGCCCTTGGGGCCACGCCTGCGGGCGGCGTGTTCACTGGCACTGGCGTGACGGGGACGAACTACACGGCCGCTGCCGGCACGACGAACACGGTGACCTATACCTATACGGACGGGAACGGCTGCACGGGCAGCTGTACCTTCACGGTGACGGTCGGCCTCCTGGACGATGCGTCCTTTAGTTATCCCGCCGCGAGTTTCTGTGCCAACGGTCCAGACCCGACGCCGACTGTGACGGGCCTTGCGGGCGGTACCTTTACCGCCACGCCTGCGGGCCTGGTGATAAGCGCCGGCTCCGGGACGGTTGACGTTAGCGCCAGCACCCCCGGCACCTACACGGTGACCTACACGACCAACGGGCCCTGCCCGAACACCGCCACCCAGCCCGTCACCATCAACGCTGCGCCCGTGGTGAACTGCCCCGGCAACCAGTCGGTGTGCGTACTTGCGCTCCCGCTTGACCTTTCGGCCCTTGGGGCCACGCCTGTGGGCGGTGTGTTCACGGGCACTGGCGTGACGGGGACGAGCTACACGGCCGCTGCCGGCACGACGAACACGGTGACCTATACCTATACGGACGGGAACGGCTGCACGGGCAGTTGTACCTTCACGGTGACGGTCGGCCTCCTGGACGATGCGTCCTTTAGTTATCCCGCAGCGAGTTTCTGTGCCAACGGTCCAGACCCGACACCAACGGTGACGGGCCTTGCGGGCGGCACCTTTACCGCCACGCCTGCGGGCCTGGTGATAAGCGCCGGCTCCGGGACGGTTGACGTTAGCGCCAGCACCCCCGGGACCTACACGGTGACCTATACCACGAACGGGCCCTGCCCGAACATGGGCAGCGTGCAGTTGACGGTGGCCCCGCCGGGCGATGCGTCGTTCAGCTACCCAGCGGCGAGCTTCTGCGCCAACGGTCCGGATCCGACACCGACGGTGACGGGCCTACCTGGCGGCACGTTCACGGCCACGCCTGCGGGCCTGGTGATAAGCGCCGGCTCGGGGACGGTTGACGTTAGCGCCAGCACCCCCGGCACCTACACGGTGACCTACACGACCAACGGGCCCTGCCCGAACACCGCCACCCAGCCCATCACCATCAACGCTGCGCCAGTGGTGAACTGCCCCGGCAACCAGTCGGTGTGCGTGCTTGCGCTCCCGCTGGACCTTTCGGCCCTTGGGGCCACGCCTGCGGGCGGCGTGTTCACTGGCACGGGCGTGACGGGGACGAGCTACACGGCGGCTGCCGGCACGACGAATACGGTGACCTATACCTATACGGACGGGAACGGCTGCACGGGCAGCTGTACCTTTACCATAACAGTGGGGCTTCTGGACGACGCCACGTTCAGCTACCCCGCCACGAGTTTCTGCGCCAACGGTCCTGATCCGACGCCAACGGTGACGGGCCTTCCTGGCGGCACCTTTACCGCCACGCCTGCGGGCCTGGTGATAAGCACCGGTTCCGGTACGGTTGACGTGAGCGCCAGCACCCCCGGCACCTACACGGTGACCTACACGACCAACGGGCCCTGCCCGAACACCGCCACCCAGCCCATCACCATCAACGCTGCGCCAGTGGTGAACTGCCCCGGCAACCAGTCGGTGTGCGTGCTTGCGCTCCCGCTGGACCTTTCGGCCCTTGGGGCCACGCCTGCGGGCGGCGTGTTCACGGGCACGGGCGTGACGGGGACGAGCTACACGGCCGCTGCCGGCACGACGAACACGGTGACCTATACCTACACGGACGGGAACGGCTGCACGGGCAGCTGTACCTTCACGGTGACGGTCGGCCTCCTGGACGATGCGTCGTTCAGCTACCCAGCGACGAGCTTCTGCGCCAACGGGCCCGACCCGTCGGCGACGGTGACGGGCCTCCCCGGTGGCACGTTCACGGCGGCCCCTGCGGGCCTGGTGCTCTCGGGTTCGGGCACGATAGACGTGAGCGCCAGCGTGCCGGGCAACTATACGGTGACGTACACGACGAACGGCCCCTGCCCGAACAGTTCGACGCAGAGCCTGGTGGTGTACGCTGCGCCTGTGGTAAACTGCCCCGGCAACCAGTCGGTGTGCGCCTCTGCGCTTCCGCTGAACCTGGCGGCCCTTGGTGCCACGCCTGCGGGCGGCGTGTTCACGGGCACTGGCGTGACGGGGACGAGCTACACGGCGGCTGCCGGCACGACGAACACGGTGACCTATACCTACACGGACGGGAACGGCTGCACGGGCAGCTGTACCTTCACGGTGACGGTGAACGCAGCGCCAATGGTGAGTTGCCCTGGGAACCAGTCGGTGTGCGCCACTGCGCTCCCGCTGAACCTGGCGGCCCTTGGCGCCACGCCTGCGGGCGGTGTATTCTCTGGCACTGGCGTGACTGGGACGAGCTACAGTGCAGGCGTTGGTACGACGAACACGGTGACCTATACCTACACGGACGGGAACGGCTGCACGGGCAGCTGTACCTTCACGGTGACGGTCGGCCTCCTGGACGATGCGTCGTTCAGCTACCCTGCGGCGAGTTTCTGCGCCAACGGTCCGAACCCGACTCCAACGGTGACGGGCCTTCCGGGCGGTACCTTTACCGCCACGCCTGCGGGCTTGGTAATAGGTTCTGCTACTGGCACGATAGATCTTAGTGCCAGTACGCCTGGCACCTACACGGTGACCTATGCAACCAACGGCGCCTGCCCGAACACAGCGAGCGTACAATTGACAATTAATGCTGCACCAGCATGCAGCATTAATGGGCCTGCCTTAGTTTGTTCAGGATCCACAGGTAACAGCTACGGCGCCCCTGCGGGTATGGCAATCTACGCCTGGAGTATAAGTGGCAATGGCACGATTACAAGTCCAACTAATCAACAAGATGTGACAGTGGATGCAGGAGGTTCTGGATCCTATATTTTAACGCTCACCATTGTTGACGGTAATGGTTGTTCCAGCACATGTAGTCTCACAGTGAACATTACCGGATTGAGTGGATGCATTGTAACTGGCCCAGATGGTGTTTGCGCCAATTCCACAGGCATTATCTATACTGCACCAGCAGGTTTGGGATCGTATGCCTGGAGCATAACAGGTAATGGCACAATTGCTGGACTTGCCAATCAACAAACGGTGACTGTAAATGCAGGCGCTGCTGGTAGTTTCTCCTTGACATTGACCATCTCTAACGGCAATTCTTGCTCAAGCACTTGCAGCAAAACTGTAACGGTCAATTCACTTCCAGTCATTTCCGCTATACCAACCAACGTAAGTTGCAATGGTGCAAACAACGGCTCCATTGACATTTCCGTGAGCGGTGGGTCAGGTAGTGGTTATGTTTATGATTGGCTTGATATTCCAGGCAACAATGACACAGAGGACAGGTCGGGTCTTGCTCCTGGTACCTATTCAGTCATTGTAACAGACGGTAATGGTTGTAGCTCAACGGCAAGCGTAACCATTACGCAACCAACTGCACTTGTACTGGCTACTACGGTGACGAATGTGGACTGTAACGGAGGAGCCAATGGTGCAATCAACCTCACTGTAAACGGTGGCACATCGCCTTATACTTACGATTGGGCGGATGTCGCAGGTACTAATAATACGGAAGATCGGTCTGGATTACCGGCAGGCACTTATACCGTTACCGTTACTGATCAGAATGGCTGTACGCTATCCAGCAGTGCCACTGTGGGCCAGCCTGCACCAATAAGCATTACAGCCGTTGTTGCAAATGTTTCCTGTAATGGTGATACCAATGGATCCATTGACGTAACTGTTAGCGGAGGTACGCCTGGTTATACCTACAACTGGGCAGATCTCCTGGGGTCTAACAATCCAGCGGATCGGACAGGGCTGGCGCCCGGCACTTATTCCGTCACAGTTACCGATACGAAAGGGTGCACCGCAACTGCTTCTTTTGTTGTCAATGAGCCACAGCCAATTGTCATTACTTATGTTGTAACCAATGTTTCTTGTGCAGGGGCGAGTGATGGAGCTATCGATATTACGGTCACGGGCGGCACAGCTCCGTACACCTATGATTGGGCAGACCTGGCGGGGCCGAACAATCCGGAAGATCGAACTAACCTGGCAGAAGCTACTTACGATATCAAGGTGACAGATGCAAATGGTTGTATGGCCAACGATTGGATTATGATCATGAATGGCGATTCAGAGCCGCCAACGGCCATTTGTCAAAACATCACTGTTGCCCTTGATCCGAATACAGGCGAGGTAAACATTACCCCTGCTATGATTAACAATGGTTCATCAGACAACTGCGGTATTGCGAACATGTATTTATCGCAGACGAACTTTACCTGTGCCGATGTTGGTACGAATACAGTGACCTTGACGGTTGTTGATACAAAAGGGTTGACCAGTACTTGCACCGCTACCGTGACTATTCCTTCTTTCATCACCAACATTGACATTCAGGTAGAAGATGAAAGTTGTGAGAACTACGGGGACGGCACCATTACCATTTCGGTTGATGTGCCAGGCGGCCAGCCGCTCTACTCTATTGACGGAGGGGCTACGTTCAATGCAGTAGGATTTTTTGAGTTCCTGTCACCTGGTGTCTATAATATCGTAGTCCAAGTGCAGAAGACTGCTTTGTGTACCTATACTACTACCGCCACGGTGAACGCCGGCCCACCGCCTCCAACCTGGTATTTGGATTGGGATGATGACGGTTATCATTGCAATGGCGTCACGGTCGTATCGTGTACACGGCCTCCTGGCTACAAACTGGCCTCTGAACTGTTGTCCATGGATCCAGACTGCAACGACTCCGATCCTACCCAGACTTATGGACAGGTTTGGTACGAGGATATTGACAACGATGGTTATACAACTGGAGACACCTTGATTCAATGCTTACAGCCATACGGATACAAGATTGCTGCGGATCTGTTGTCCATTACGCTGCTGGACTGCAACGACAACAATGCTGCTATCCACCCAGGGGCGACGGAGATTTGCAACGGTATAGATGACAATTGTGACGGCCAGATAGACGAAGGGCTTGCCAACCTCACGTATAATGGCAATGTGGTGTTGGCCTCACAAGCAGACGTGGATGCCTGGCCTCAGTGTTACGTCATTATCAATGGCAACTTGTTTATCCAGAATGCTACGATAACCAACCTGGCCAACTTGTCCAACATAATTCAGGTTACGGGCAATGTAACTATTATGAACACCCACCTTAACAACATGGGCGGGTTGGATAACCTGGCTACCATAGGTGGCAGCTTGACCATTAAAACGAATGGCCAGCTTGTCTCCCTGGACGGTTTGGACGGCTTGACCTCGGTTGGGAACAACCTGACTGTTTCCCATAACTTCAATTTGACGGATTGCTGCGCCATTTATGATCTCATCAATAATGGCGGGGTGGGCAACCAGATCTCCATTTTCCTCAACAAAACAACTTGCGACAGTGTGCAGGCAGTGAATACAGACTGCTCAAACATGAACCCGCTCGTAGGGCCTCAACATTCAGGATCAACCTATTCTTCAGGTGAAATCTTCTTTGATGCCCAAATGAACGGAAGCATAGTTGATCTCTACTGGAAAGTAGATGCGGAATACGAGAATGACATCTACTTTGTCCAAAAGTCAACAGACGGCGGAATGACCTACCACATAATCGTCGCTGAGCTATCCGTTTATGGAGCTTCGGGAGGCAGCTATTTGAGGGCTGATAGAATACCTGTAATCGGCAAAAATTACTACCGACTTGAGATTAAGCACCAGGATGGTACCGAAGAGTATTCCGATGTCAGGCTGGTGGATTGCAAGCCGCTTTCGGACAAGGTCCAGGTATTTCCCAACCCTGCTGCAGATTACATTTATTTGAATCTCGAAGCACTTTCCAGCCAGGATGTGGAAGTCAAAATTGTGAACCAATACGGTCGCCAACTTGGGCTGATAGAGGTTGATGGTCAACAAGACCACCTGCTCAAGATTGACTTTGGTAAGTATCCTATAGAGGAAGGTCTTTACTTCATTGAGTACAGGACTGAAACCGGGATGCAGGGTTCCCTGAAGTTTTACTCGACCAAACGTTACTGATGAAATGATCCGTGATTAGCATCTACTGGGTTGTGTAAACCCATGTTGAGCGACAAATTGGCGCTTTGGCAAGCCGGCATTTTAGAGATAAACAAGTCTTCTGAAAATGCCGACCGGTCGGAGCGCCAATTTTTTTTTTGAAGTATGGATAGGGCTGGAGTTCCCTATGGAGGTTTGTTTTTGAAAAAACACATTCGCCCCCTGTCACTTGCTTACGTTCTATAGGGCATTAGATATTATGAGGAAATTTTTCGTATTAGTCGCCCAAATTTTCAAGGTGGTCAGGTTAGGGGGAACTTGAATTTATCCCTGACTTCTATTCGGCGGTGCGCTTACAAAATTATTCCACATAAGCCCTATTGTTTTCAAAAACACAATAGAGAAGGTATTTTTTGCTGTTTCTACAAATCGAACCCGATATCCTTCCTGAAGTACTTTCCTTCAAATTCAATTGCAGTTGCATTTTTATTGGAAATAACCAAGGCATCCTGAAAGGTTCTGCCCAAGGAAGTAACTGCGATAACCCGCCCGCCGTTGGTCAATATTTTGCCACCCGCTGATGTGGTGCCGGCGTGGAAAACCATACTGTCTTTCACATTTTCAATTCCCGTGATAACTTTCCCTTTTTCGTAGCTACCAGGATAACCGCCCGAAACGAGCATGATAGTGGTAGCCGTCCGCTCATCTGCTATTATTTTCATTTCGGCTAACCGGCGGTCTTTAACAGCAAGGAAAAGTTCCACCAGATCATTTTTAACTCTTGGCAGCACGACTTCTGTTTCCGGGTCGCCCAAGCGGCAGTTGTATTCGATGACGAACGGATCGTCTCCCACTTTTATCAAACCGAAAAAAAGAAAACCTTGGTACTCGATGCCTCTTTTCTGCAACCCGAGGATGGTAGGCCGGATGATCCGGTCTTCTACTTTTTGCATCAGCTTTTCATCTACAAATGGGGGAGGGGAGACAGCACCCATGCCGCCCGTGTTTGGCCCGGTATCGCCTTCGCCGACCCGTTTATAGTCTTTGGCAACGGGCAAGATTTTATAATCCCTTCCGTCAGTGAGTGCAAAAACGCTAAACTCGATACCGGAGAGGAACTCCTCAATGACGACCTTACGGCTTGCCTGGCCAAATTTCCCGCTTAGCATTTCCTGTAATTCCCGCAGCGCCTCTTCTTTGTCCGGACAAATGACGACCCCTTTCCCGGCGGCCAGGCCGTCAGCTTTAAGCACAATAGGCGGCACAGCTTTCTTATTTATAAAACGGATGGCCGCCGCAGCTTTCGAAGTGTTGAATTCCCTGTACCCAGCGGTAGGGATGCCGAATTCCTGCATAAATCTTTTAGCGTAGGCCTTGCTCCCTTCGAGTTTTGCGCCTTGCATGGAGGGGCCGATAACCGGAACATGGGAGGTGCTGCGCAGCCGTTTCAGGTAGTTCCAAACGCCGTTCACCAACGGGGCTTCCGGCCCCACGACAACCATATCTATTGAGCGATCCAGTACCAATTCATAAATGGCGCTATTATCTTCCGGATCAATGGCCACGTTTTCACCGTATTCGGCCGTGCCTGCATTGCCGGGTGCAAAATAGAGTTTGCTGCATAGCGGGCTTTGGGCCATTTTCCAGGCCAGGGCATGTTCCCTGCCACCGTTGCCGAGAAGGAGTATTTTCATAAGGATAGACTAGTTAATATTTGTACTTCCTGCGATTCGACGAAGTGGGGCGGCATTCATTTAGCTGTGTTTATTCAAAACGAATCCGGCAACGCCTCATCACACAAAATAAAATACGGTGATTCCGTTGGCGGCAAATATAGTGGTTGGAATGGATAGTGGGAGGCAGTGCGAAAACACCCTTTCCAAGTTTGCGCCAAGGGTAGATTAAAAGGAGATTAAAATTTTAATCTCCTTTTAATCTTGATTAAAAAAATTTTCTTTCACCTCAAATCTTTGCTTTCGGGGCATTGTGGGTCTAATATTGTGTCCGATTTCGATCAGATATGTTTTTCATTGAAATGTTTTTTTGAATTTTAAACAACAGATTATAATCCAAACCAGTGAGAACCTACCCAAGGTTTTCCAATCAAGTATCAGTTTTCCCATCTACCGATTGTTCGTTTTAAGGCATCTTACCAAAATACGTTAAAGTCCGACTGGAAAATCTTTCCGGTTTAAGATTCACATCTGTTTGTTCAATATCGTTAAGGCACTTTTTAAGTAGATAAATTTCTTTGACCAAAATAAACGGGTTTAACGCACTGGCAGTTATGCCCCTGCGATTGCTATGCTTTGTTCTGATGTATCCCTGGCCTGATCGTATTGGGAATCTTTGATTTCTGGATTTCTGTTAAGTTCCGGCCATTTAGGGGAAGAGGTTTTTTAGTACGAATTATAATCCATGCAGCAAACGAATCTTACACAAGCTAAAGATATTTTTATTTCAACGAGTTCGGGCGTTCGCTTGCGCAAACGGCGCATAGCGGACGCCTTTTTTATTGCCCATTCGGCACCCTACCTGGAATTTCAAACCATTAATATTTTTTTAAATCTAAATCTTAATCCTATGAAAAGAGTGTATTCCAAAAACGCCGTTTTGGGGTTGTTGCTCGCTTTCTCCTTTGTCTTTTTCGGGGCAGGGAAGTTGGCAGCTCAAGCCCAGGCAACTACGCTTGTATCCGTGTCCAACGGTACTGCCTTGTATGCCCAGCCGGTAGGCAACTTTGTTGTTTCCGGCCAGGCTGACAGCAAACTGTTACTGGAGATGGAGCAGTTGGTAGCTCAAATGAAGGCCAACCCGGGTTCGCCTTTTTTTGATGCACTACAAAGAAAGTTCAACTATTTCTCTGCCATCCGCAATGAGGTGGCTACAGGAAAGAGTGTAAAAGAGGCCATCGTAAGCGGCCTGGAAGGTGCGGCACTCCCATTGCCCCGCCCGACGCAGATCGCACTGCAGCAACTTAAACAGGAGGCCGTCAACCTGCTCAAGGTTTGATGCCCGCTTAATCTTTAAAAATTAACAAATTAAATTTCTAATCTCATGAATAGAGTAAAATCTACCAATCAAAGCTGGAAGCTTGCGTTGAGGACGGCGCTCTCCCTGTTGGTTGTCGCTTCGGCCCTTGTATGGTCTGGCGCACAGACCTTTCCCGGGAGCGCTGTCAACACGGATGGCAACAACTTGATCCCCAGCACGGGAACAGGTGGTTGTGGAGCTGCGCCGGTAAACGGCACGTTGTTCAATAACGTGGTATCGGGTACTACTGGCACCCTCGGTACTTCGCTCGCCATTGCCAATGTAACTGTCAACCTTACCCACACCTGGGACGGCGACCTCGACTTTTATCTCGAATCGCCCACAGGCCAAAGGCTTGAATTGTCCACTGGCAATGGTGGCGCTGCTGCCAACTACACCAATACGGTGTTCACAGATGCAGCGGCCAACTTTATTACAACCGGTACGGCACCATTTACTGGCAGCTTCCGCCCGGAAGGCCGGCAAAATGCAGCCCTGTGTTTCCCAGCCAATGGGGCCGCTCTGGGCACCTTTACTTTTGCCAATACCTTTACCGGTAGCGCAAATGGTACCTGGGTGCTCAGGTTCTTCGACAATACCAGTAGCGACTCTGGCGCCATGAACAGTTGGTCCATGACATTTGCCGTGCCCTGTAGTTTTGCAAGCAATACACTGCCTGCTATTATGGTCGGTTTGGATCCAGGTGTTTGTACCAGCCAGCCTATCGCAGTGCCTGCTACTACGGGCGACTGTGTTGGCGCCGTAAAATCCTATTCCATTGGTGGTGGGGCGTTTACGACGATACCCACTGGTGCTACTACGATTGACCCGAACCTTGGTTCCGGCACTTATACCATTACCTGGATGTCCATGACCACGTCCGGGCTTATATCCAAAGCCACTCAAAGTGTGACGGTTACCGACAACATCCCGCCGGTCATCGTTTGCCCGGCCAACATCGTTGTTACCCTGGCCGCCGGTGAGTGTTCTGCTTATGTAAATTATGCACCGATCACTGCTACCGACAACTGCCCTTTCCAGTTCCAACAGCAAGGTTTTGCAGGTGCCTATGCACCGGCCAACTGGACAGAGCAGCAGGTCAACTCCAATGGTAGTATCAATACTGCTGGTGCTCCTGCTTCCATTACCATAAATGGTTCGAACAACGGCTCCGGCGCTGCCGGCCAGGAGAACTACAATATCAACGTGCCACAGTCGGGCGTCATCAATTTCACCTGGGCCTATAATACTGTTGACGCAGCATTTTTCGATCCGCCCGGTTACACCCTGAATGGTGTGTTCACCCAGGTGTTGGCTGGTTTTGTAACTGCTGGTACCGGCACGGAAGCGCTGCCCGTCGTACAGGGCGATGTATTTGGATTTTCACAGCGTACGGTGGACAACGGATTTGGTGCAGGCAACATGGTCATCACCAACTTCAGCGGCCCTGCCGGCCTGGCTGCTCCGCCCATCACGCAGACTTCCGG
The DNA here is from genome assembly GCA_020636005.1 of Lewinellaceae bacterium. Lineage (GTDB taxonomy): Bacteria > Bacteroidota > Bacteroidia > Chitinophagales > Saprospiraceae > UBA6168. The sequence continues at coordinate 921,238 of JACJYR010000002.1, read as the reverse complement.
TCTTCCTTCCGGTGTTGAATACCAATTGGGCACAACGACCAATTGTTTCCAGACCAACGACCTGGCTGGCAACATTGCGACTTGCTGCTTTGATGTTGTCATCAATGAATATCCGAACCCGACCTCTACGCTGGTCTGCAACGACAACGTACAGGTTTCCCTGAGCGAAGATTGCGTGGATACGCTGAACGCTGACCAGATTCTGGAAGGTGGCCCTTATGGCTGCTACCTGACCCGTTATACGGTGAACCTGTTATCCCCAACGGGTGGCATGCAGCCCGGCATCGTGAACGCCAGCCACATCGGCAAGACCATCACGGTGAAAGTAACGGATAATGTAACCCTGAATACTTGCTGGGGCAAGATTCATGTGGAAGACAAGTTGCCTCCGGTGCTTGTTTGTAGCAATCTTACTTTGCCATGTACCGAAGACATCCTGAACCCGGAAATTCTTCACCCATCACCGGAAGTATTCCAGGCCCAGGCTCCGCTTCAGTTTCCACCAGCTTTTGTTCCTCATGGCGGTGGCCTTGCGTTTAACCTGCAGGGGAACGGCTTGCCACAGGGTGACTTTTTCAATATCACCAACAACAACGCAGTGGACATCAAGATCAATGGCTTTGGTGTGCGCCTGCCCGATCCGGCTTTTGGCCCGGTAGCTGCTCCCGTCAACTTCGAAGTTTATTCGAAGCCTGGTACGTTTGCAGGGTTTGAAACAAATGCTGCTGCATGGCCATCCAACCTCGGCCCGGCTGTAGCTACGGTTATTCCACCTTATTTTGCAACCGGCACCGGCCCACTGACGCAAGTTGTATTGACCAGTAGTGTGGTCCTTGCTCCAGGCGAGACGGCAGCTTTCCATATTTATTCACCAACTGCATCCATCGTATTCAACTATACGTTCGGCGTGCAGCCTCCGGTAACGAACGGCAACCTGACCCTGTTGGGCGGTCCTTCTGCTTTTGGCTTGTTCGGCCCACTCTTCAACCCGGCTGCCAACACTGTCCCGAACATCCAGGTGAACTATGATGCTTTGGCGCCCAAGGTACCTGTGATTGACAACTGTGACCACGAATTGACCGTGGCAAACGGTGGTTTGGGCTATATTGACAACGTGACCAACGGCAACTGCAACGGTGCCGCCCAGACGATTATCCGTACCTGGACTGCTACCGACAACAGTGGCAACTCTGCTACCTGTCAGCAGATCATTACGCTGGAACGCCCTGCTATTGGCGACGTAGATGCTCCTCAGGACATCAAATGGACCTGCGACCAATACAACAAGTTCCCGAACATCATCGAACCGACTCCGCTGCACCCGTATATCACGGACACGGATCCTTCAACGACTATCATTGACGTCAACCTCGACCCGAACTGCGACGACGATGACCTGACCAATGCCAGTGGTTCAAAAGACCACCCAAGCGTCAACAGCACGAACACGGCCAACGGCGGCAATGGCTGCCCGGGCGGCGTGTTCACGCCTTACTCATCACCTGGCCCTAACAGCGGTCTGGACGATGCGGATGTGTTGGCATTGACGGGCTCTGGTATTCCGTTGGTAGATGGCTTGCCGCTAAAATCTCTTTGCGGTATTGGTTACGAGCACGAAGATTTGGTCGTGACCATCTGCCCAGGTACTTTCAAGATTGTGCGCAAATGGACGATCATTGACTGGTGTGCCAACCCGGTTGCTATCCGCGTTTACAACCAGGTTGTTAAGGTGGCTGATGAAAAAGCCCCACAATTGAAATTCGTAAGCCAGGACACGTTCCACCAGGTATATACCATCGGTGCCGCCGGCCCGAAAGTGGTCAATGGTGCGAACACGACCATTACTGTCACGCAGACTTCCTACAACATTGGCGATACGACCCAGATTTTCTTGCTGCCCAACGGTAGCATAGATTCATGGAATGTGGTTGAAGATGTTATCCAGGTACCACCTTCGGTGAAACTGAAGCTTCGTTCTTTCAAATTTGTTACCCAGGTGGATATTCCGGTGTACAGCGCAAGCATACCCGCCAACGGTGGCCCACATGCTGTTTGCCAGGGGAACTTCCAGATCCCGCCTGCAGTCAATATGGGCGACAACTGTTCCGGCACAGCAGGCTACACGACAGAAGTATGGACGCTCAACGGTATCCAACTTGCCACCATTCCAAGCAACGGTGGTATTGTCTCTGGTATCCCGCTTTATCAGAACGGCCTGCCTGCGCAGTACATTGTACGTTACTATGCAGTGGATGGCTGTGGCAACCAAGCCATCTACGAAATCACCATCACCCTGCGCGACCGTGTACCACCAGTGGCTGTTTGTGATGAAATCACAGAGGTTTCCATCATCAACAATGGCCTGAATCCTGGCCAAAGCTGCTCCACGCTCCATGCTGAAAGCCTGGACGATGGCAGCTACGACAACTGCCAGCCAGTTTACTTCCTGATAGCGAAAATGGACGATGCTACTGCCACGCAGACCATCTTCAACCGTTGCTACTACAAAACGAGGGATTTCTGCTGCGACGACATTGGCAACCAAACCGTCATCGTACTGGTACTGGACAGCGACCCAACGCCTTTCTTCACGACGTTGAACTCGCCTGCCCTTGGCTGCGATGGTACGCCTGGCTTGTTCCTGAACCAGACCTTCGGCCTGGGCGCTTCCGGACAGCCCAACTACAACACTTGCATGGTGACCGTACAGGTTACGGACAAACTGCCTCCGGTAAGGACTTTCTGTCCTCCTGACAAGCGTATTACCTGCGACTGGTTTGCTACCAACCTGGAGACGCAACTGCAAGGTTTGACGGGTGCCCAACAGTGTACCTATCTGACAGGTGCCGGCTTCGGCCAAGCTACCTTCTACGACAACTGCGCAGTGAACGTCACTTGCAATACGACCATCAACCTCGACCAGTGCCTGGAAGGTGTGATCACCCGTACCTGGACTGCTACTGACAACGCCGGCAACGCAGCCACTCAAAACTGTACTTCCAGGATTTTCGTTGACCACGTTTCTGACTGGGTCGTTGAATTCCCTGCTGATATTACAGTGACCTGCGGTACCACTGCACCTGACTTCGGCGAGCCTGAAATCTTCTACGAAACTTGCGAACTCGTTGCTGTTTCTTACGACGATCAGTTGTTCAATGTCGTTCAGGATGCTTGTTACAAAATCCTCCGTACCTGGAAGATCATCAACTGGTGCGTGGTAGGTAACAACATTGATCAGGAAGTAGTGGAGCAACCCGAGAACCAGTTGGGCCTCGTGTTCCCATTGTGCGACCTTGACGGCGACGGCGACTGCGACAACCGCACTTTCCGTGATAGCTGGAACTCAGCTTCCAAGCCAGGTGCCGCTCAGGCTACCCAGACCACGAACCCTGACACTGACCTCGACAGCGACCCATGGGATGGTTATATTACCTACCAGCAGGTCATCAAGGTTATTGACAACATGGATCCTGTGTTTGTAAACTGCACCAACCCGGATATCTGTATCGAGAATAACTCTTGTGTGGCTGGTGTTCGCCCTGCAATCCCAACGATTGACGATTGCAGCCACACTGTGACTGTTACCGCTCAGATCCGCCTGAATGGGGTATGGCAAAATGCAGGTACCGTAGTGCTGGAAAATGGCCAGCCTGCAGGCCAGTTCACCTTGTTCCCGAACATAGCTCCCGGTGTCTATCAGATCCGTTATGTAGCAATGGACAATTGCAATAACCAAAGCGCCTGCGAAACTTCAGTAACGGTGCGTGACTGCAAAAATCCAACACCTTACTGTGTGGATGGCCTTGTCATCGAACTGATGCAAACAGGCATGGTACAAACATGGGCGAAGGATTTCAACGCCGGTAGCTTCGACAACTGTCCGGGTGCCCTCAAGTTTGCTTTCTCCTCGAACCCGGCAGACACCGGCCGGGTATATACCTGCGATTCAGTTGGCCTGCGCCAGGTGAGGATCTATGTCTTCGACAATGCCTCTCCTGCTGCCAACTTCGACTTCTGCATCACGCAGGTTGAAATCCAGGCCAACCAGAACCAGTGTGACGATACGCTCAATGTTGTTTCAGTAGGTGGAAACATCGCTACCGAATCCAATGAAGGCGTACAGCACGTTGGCATCAGCGTGAACGCAGCAGGTGGTGGAACGAGCCTCGCCGCTACGACCTCCGCTGCTGGTACTTACAACCTGGCTACCGTACCTGTCGGCAACGACTATACGATTACGCCTGCGTTGGATGTAAATCCGCTGAACGGTGTGACCACGTTCGACCTCGTGCTCATCAGCAAGCATATCCTGGGCATTACGCCACTTGGTTCGCCATACAAGATAATTGCTGCAGATGCCAACAAGTCGAATACCGTAACAACCTTCGACCTCGTCGAAATCCGCAAATTGATCCTGTTCATCAACAACGATTTCCCCAACAACACCTCCTGGAGGTTTGTGAAGAAGTCGCATGTGTTCACGAACCCGGCCAATCCGTTCCAGACTTCATTCCCTGAAGTCACCAACATCAACAACCTCTCTGCCAACCAATTGGCAGTTGACTTTGTGGCTGTGAAAATCGGCGATGTGAACGGAAGTGCTGTGACCAATTTTGCAGGCGGCAACGACGACCGTTCTACTGTGGGCGACCTCGTGTTGAACACAGACGACCGGACAGTGGCCGAAGGCGAAACCTACACGGTGGAGTTCAAAGCAACTGATTTCAACGTAAGCGGTTATCAGTTCACCCTGAACTTCGACAGGAATGCCCTTGAATTTGTGGAAGTTGTACCTGGCCTGGCCGATGTTGCCAACTTCGGTATGACCATGGTTAAAGAAGGCGTGCTGACTACCAGCTGGAACAGCGATGAAACCAAACAACTGGCCGCAGGCGATGTGGTCTTTGGTTTGACTTTCAAAGCCAACCGCAGCGGACGCCTGAGCGACCTCCTCAGCATCAACAGCCGGTACACCGTTGCCGAAGCTTACAATGCTGACAATCAGTTGCTCAACGTAGCATTGTCTTTCAACGGTGCGAAAGTAGCCGGTGGTTTCGAGCTGTACCAAAATACACCGAACCCATTTGCTTCTGCCACCACCATTGGTTTCTATCTGCCCGAAGCAACTTCTGCAACACTGACTATCAATGACGTACAAGGCAAAGTCGTAAAAGTTATCATCAACGAATTTGCCAAAGGATACAACCAGGTTGACCTGAAGCGCAGCGAGTTGAACGTCAGCGGTGTTTTGTACTACCGCCTCGACACCAACACCGACTCTGCTACCCGCAAAATGATCCTGGTGGATTAAAAGATCTTCAGTAAAAGGGTGGCAGGTAATTTTTATCTGAAATCCTTACTGATTATTTAGAGATGTATTTTTTCAAACGGGTTTCAATGGCAACATTGGAACCCGTTTGTTTTTTGCTAAAGTCCCGTCCTATCTTTGCCTCCATGCAGTTTGATTATCCTTGCACTTTGCCAGGTCAGTGCATCATTGGATTGAGTTTGGGTTATTTGGCTTTTATAAAATTCAAGTAAAAAATTGACAATCAATTAGGTAAAGCTCTTCCCTGGCGGGAATCTTCGATTTCAAACAACTACTTACCCAAATTAGCCAACTGCTGTTTTTCAAAAATACCTACATGGATTTTTATACTTCAACGGTTAACCTTCTGCTGGAAAACAAGCCCCTGCTGCTTTTCCTGGTCATAGCCATCGGCTATTACATCGGGCGGATAAAAGTGGCAGGCTTTAGTTTTGGGGTAGCAGCGGTGCTGTTTGTAGGGCTTGCCTTTGGGGCCTTGCACCCTGACATGGCCTTGCCGGATATTATCTATGTGATAGGCCTGGTGCTTTTTGTGTACACAATTGGGCTGCGTTCCGGCCCGGCTTTTTTTGCTTCTTTTAAAAAATCGGGATTGCGGGACAACCTCATGATCACGGGCATCCTGCTGTTTTCGGCTGTATTGACGGGGTTCCTGGGTAAAATGTTTGCCATAAAAAACACCATCACAGCGGGTCTTTTTTGCGGTGCGCTGACCAACACGCCCGCCCTTGCCTCTGTGCTGGAAATATTAAAACAGTCGCCGGGCGGCGCCAGTGCTGCCTTGTTGGCGGAACCAGTGGTTGGCTATTCGCTTGCCTATCCGATGGGGGTTATTGGGGTATTGTTGCTCTTCCAACTGGGCATCCGTTTCTGGCACATTGACATGAAAGAAGAACAAAAAGCCACCGGGCAACTGACAGGCATCGGCACTGGCGAACTGCACCACTCCAACGTTTTGGTGACCGGCGGCGGCCAGGCCGGGAAAACCTGGGGTGAAATAGTTGAATCTGCTGGCGTGGCAGACGTGGTGGCGTCTAGGAGGTTACCTTACGGCACAAAGGAAATTGAAGTGCCATCAGAAGATACAACGGTTCAAATGGGGGACATTTTGACCCTCGTCGGGCCTGCGGATGAAATGGAAAAATTGGTGAAAATCTTAGGACAACCATCTGAGCGCGACTTGACCCTCGACCGCCAGAACGTGGGCATGCGCCGGATTTTTGTATCCAACAAACGAATCGTCGGCAAGACCATCCAGGAACTTGGACTTTATAAAAATTTCCACGCCGTCATCACCCGGCTGCGAAGGGGGGACGTGGATCTCCCAATCTCCGACGACATGCGCCTGGAGGCAGGCGACCGGGTGCGGGTGATTGCCCCGAAGGAGAAGATCAAGGAAATCGGGGCTTTTCTTGGAGACAGCTTCCAGCGCATTTCGGAGGTGGACTACATCAGCATTTCGATTGGGATTGCGCTTGGCCTGCTGCTGGGCATGGTGCCCATCCCATTGCCGGGCGGCTCGGTGTTCAAGCTCGGCTTTGCGGCGGGGCCGCTGTTGGTGGCGCTGTATTTGGGCCGTTTGGGGCGGAGCGGGAAAATAGTTTGGGTGATGTCGCTGAATGCAAACCTGACGCTCCGGCAGTTGGGTGCCGTTTTCTTCCTCGCAGGTATCGGGCTTAAAGCAGGTTATTCTTTTTACCAAACGTTCCAGACGGCAGGCTTCAGGATGATCCTGCTTGGAGCTATCATTACCATCCTCACGGTGGCCATCGGCCTGCTGGTGGGAAAGCTGGTTTTTAAAATCCCCTACAACCTGTTGATGGGCATGTTGTCGGCTATGCAGACCCAGCCCGCCTGTCTCGCTTTTGCCAATGAAAAAGACGAATCCGGCGCTGCCAACATTGGCTATGCAACGGTTTTCCCTACGGCGATGGTGGTGAAAATAATATTGGCGCAGGTGCTGCTGGGGATTTGAGGGGAGGCCTGTTGAAAAACAATAGGATTAGACCGTCATGATGTCCTTGTCTTTTACTTCCACCATGTGGTCCATCCTTTTGGTGTATTCTTTTATCATGTCCTCTACTTCGCTTTCCTTGCGTTTGCCAGCGTCTTCCGGATAGCCGTCCTTTACGGCCTTTTTGATGGCGTCCAACGCTTTGTGCCGTGCACTGCGCAGGCTGATTTTGCCTTCTTCGCCCAGGTGCTTGGCTTGTTTGACCAGATCCCTGCGGCGTTCTTCGGTGAGTGGCGGGATGGCCAGGCGCACTACCTCCCCGTCGTTCATGGGCGTGACGCCCAGGTTGGCCTCGAAGATGGCTTTTTCAATCGGGGCCAGCATATTTTTTTCCCAGGGCTGTATCACAATGGTACGTGCATCGGCGGTGGAAATACTGGCGACCTGGTTGAGCGGCGTCATGGCTCCGTAATAGCTCACGGAGAGGTCGTTCAACATGGCGGGGGAGGCTTTACCGGTCCTGACTTTGCTGAGTTCGTATTGGAGGTGTTCGAGGGCGTCCTTCATGGATTTGTCGGTCGCCTTCATCATGCCGTTAATCTCTTCTGATTGCATAGTTCCTGATAGTTGGTTGTCCTTTGCTGGTTGTCTTTAGGCCAGAACAACCGGCAGGTTAGAAGTTGTAGATGATTTCCCCCTTGTGGATGTCGATGTCTTTGGTATCCTTCATTTGCTGGATGATGCGATCCACATTGCCGTGCAGGGAGAGTTCCTGGCTGTGCAAAAGTATATAATTTTTGAGAGTTTCCACCTCCTGTGGGCGGTTGCCGGAGCGGATGAGCCGCTTGACGGTTTCCTCGGCAGTACGGGCGATGATTTCGTCTTCCACCAGCACATCAATGTCGCCGCTATTGGAAAAGGGGCGCAATGAGTTGTCTTCAACCCCGCTGAAATCTTCCTGGCCACCTGGTTCAGGCTGATAAATCGAGCCTTCGTCTTTTTTGCGCTTCACCCGCAGGCAGCTTCGGCCAGTCTGGTTGATAAAGCTGATGAGGGGGTCGAAGTCCATATCGTGGGAAACGACGGCGAACTCCACGCCCATATCGAGTTTTTGGTGGAGCTTGCCCATGATAAAGGCGATGTGGTAGTTGAGCTTGCTGTTGCTGGAATTGCTGACGACGATCCACCGGAGGTTTTTGCCGAAGGGCTGCATCTGTCGGGCTAGCTGGAGGGGCACGGATTCTTCCTGGGCGTTTACAAAAACGAAAATCCTCGTAGCTACCTTCTCCAGCTTTTTAAACTTGACCTGAAGCAGGTTTTCAAAATCAATGAATATGTAACGTCGGCCTTGTGTGTTCATAGAAAAGCTATCTGGTGGATGGTGTGTCGTCGGCAAAACGGCAGGACATTTTTTCCGTTTCCAACAATTCAAGCGGCTAAAATATGTCTTCTCCCTTATATGTAAAACTTTTCGCTGGTTTTTATACCTAAAAAACAATGCTGGCAGTTTTTATATTTGCCCGGATGGGCGGGTTGGGCGAGGGTAGCCGGGCATTGGTTTATACCAAGATGCCATCGTACCCATAGGCCGGTACGCCAATTTCCATCACCAAAATATAACCTCATGTGCAGGACAACCTTGTTAGTGGCGATTTGCTTTTGCGTGTTTTCAACCTTAAAAGCCCAAAACAGCGATTTTATTGACTACATCGAGCGGTACAAAAAAATCGCCGTAGAGGAAATGGAACGGGCAGGCGTACCGGCCAGCATCAAGCTGGCGCAGGCGCTGCTGGAATCCAACGCAGGCAAGAGCGAACTGGCCAAAAAGGCCAACAATCACTTCGGTATCAAGTGCCACAGCGACTGGACGGGCAAGACCTATGAAAAAGAAGACGATGACTATGACCAGTTTGGCAACCTTACCAAATCTTGTTTCCGAAAATACAAACACGCAGAGGAATCCTACATTGCCCATTCCGAATTCCTGAGGGATCCCCGCAAGGAAAACCGCTATGGCTTTCTCTTCCGGCTCGACCCCACCGACTACAAGCGCTGGGCAAAAGGGCTGCGCACTTCGGGCTACGCCACGGGTGCCGGCTACGACGACAAGCTGATCCGAATCATCGAAACCTACAATCTCAGCGAACTCGACCGTGCCTCTATTGACCAATACGTGGGGGGTAAACCAGACAAGCCAACTGATGCCATTCCCGGGCTGGACATCCGAAAAGTCAACGATGTAAAAGTGGTTTTTGCCAAAAACAAAATCACCGTGCAGGACATTTCTGCACTGACCCGCATCCCGCTCAAGCGCCTTGAAAAATACAACGATGTATTGCCCCCGCCCTTTGATACATTGCAGGAGAACCAAAGGGTCTATTTGCAGCCCAAACGCTGCCGTTACCGGGGCGACCGGAAGTGGCACTATGTGGAAGAAGGCCAAACCATGCTTGAAATTTCCCAATTGTACGCTGTCAACCTGAAGCGGCTCTACAAGCGCAACCGGATGCCGGAAGGCTCGCAGCCTCAAAAAAACGAACGGCTCAAACTGAAGGGTTTCAAAATCAAAAAAGGTACCCGGCCCCGTTTGGCCACCGAGTCGAAACCAACGAATACCGTACCGCCCCTCATCCAGGCCGACGATGATTTCATGGACGATGACATCACCCCCGAAGAGCCTTATACTCCCGGTAGCGACCCAACTACGACCCCGCCCGATGTGAAGCCAACCCCGCCCGCCAACGCCACCTACCACACCGTTGTGAAAGGGGATACGCTGTACAGCATTTCCCGCCGCTACGGCATTACCGTGGATGAGGTGTCGAGGCTGAACGGGCTGGCATCCACGGTGATCAGCATTGGGCAGGTGTTAAGGGTGAAGTAAGTTAGACGCTTGCCAGTTTGGGCGGATGCCAGACCGGCAGTCGTCAAGCTAAATGGTTTAACTGTTACTGTTTACATTTGCTGCTGCATTCAGGTAGGGGCTTGCCGTATTGGTCTGGCGCTAAAAGGGGCAGCGCCCCGGGCATATTATGGTAAGATTACCGGGGGGCTGCCCCTCAAAAAAGGTTTTGATCTTGTAACTACAAATATGAGCGGGTGATCGGGGCGCCGCCCCTAAAAAAAGCGCTAAGGATCGAAGGAAAAATAATCCCGATGTGAAATCGGGATTATTTTAAAAAAAACCTTCCATTGCTGGGGTTTTCAAAATCAAAATGGTGAAGTTATTTTTTCATCGTTACTAAATGAATACGACTTGCCTGAATGCAGGTCAAAAACTCAGTTTTAATATGAAAAGAGCGATACTTTTTTTGATGTGCCATTTTTCAATGTTGGCCTGGTTGGCAGGACAAGGGACGGCCTTTGCCTTAAAAGGGGGGTTGACAATGGGGGTTCAAAAAATAAATGGTTTCCAGCAGGATCCTTTATTTAAATACCACGGAATTTTCTCTATGGAAAGCCTCAGTGACGAGTCGAGCTTTGCCATTTTTGGCCAACTTGGATTTCACAGAAAAGGGAGTGCCATCCGCAACAGGAATTTCACCGTGTTCGGAGGAAATGGGGAAGTTTTCCGTCCTCCTACCTACGAGTTTATTTACAATAACCTGTCTCTGACAATTGGGGGCAAAAAGTATTTTGGCAATACCGGCCCTAATGCAAAGCCCTATTATATGTTTGGCCTGAGGGGGGATTATACGCTCACGACCAATTTGGGTAAGTATGATGAAATCAATAAGTCAATTGGCAATGGAACCATTAGTTCCTTGTTTTTTCCGTCCAATGATTTCGTGAGGAAGCTGAATTACGGGATAACGCTGGGAGGTGGTATTGAGGTGCCCTTTGGCGAGCTAATCGGGGGTCAAATTGAAATAACCGTTAATCCAGATTTCTCGGCCCAATACCGCCAACCGGGCTTCACAGGGTACAACCCCATTACCGGCAACAATGACAGGATATATCCAGAAAGGATTACCCGCAACCTGACCTTCGAAATAACCGCCGGTTTCCGCTTCCTCCGGAAAGTTGAATACGTTGACTAAATGGTTAATGCATAATGGTTAATGGTTAATTAAGAAATAAGGCATCCTGAGTCATTAACCATTAACCATTGACCATTAACCATTAACCATTCTTCGCACTTTTTTTATGCGTCCCCGTTCCAACAGCAAGAACATAGACTGGTTCACCTTCTCCATCTACCTGGCGCTGGTGGGCATCGGCTGGGCCATGATCTATACGGTCGGGTACGGGCAGGGGGCCTATGAAGGCGGTTTCTTTGCTTTCCTGGACGCCCCAGTTGGCAAGCAGTTGATATGGGTGGCCATAGCGTTGGGCGTGTTTTTCATTTCCTATACGATTGACTGGAAGTTCTGGCGGACTTTTGCCAACATCATTTACGTGGTAAGCCTGCTCCTGTTGGTGGCGGTCCTGGTTTTTGGAAAAACCATCAAGGGGGCCACTTCCTGGTTCGACTTTGGGGGCGGCATCACCCTGCAGCCATCCGAGTTTGCCAAGTTCGGCACGGCCATTGCGCTGGCCAGCTACCTGAGCTCCTACACGAATAGCCTGCGCAGTTTCCGGTCGCAGCTTTATGCCATTTCTTTTTTCATGGCGCCCATGCTCCTGGTATTGCTCCAGCCCGATGCGGGGTCGGCCATCGTCTTCACCTCCTTTTTTATCGTGCTGTTCCGGGAGGGTTTCCCCGGTGGTATTTTCATCATTGGTTTTAGCGTGGCCACGCTCCTGGTGCTGGGCCTGGTCAATCCGCCGGTGCATATCATCATCGGGTTGGCGGCCGTTGCGTCTTTGTTCCTGTTGTGGAATTTGGGCAAAAGGAACTACTGGCTGTCGGGCTTCATCCTCTTGGGGTCAGCAGCAGCCGTTGCCATTCAGCAAGGGTTTATCGAATACGTATTGGGAGGCAGCATCATCGCCATGCTGGTACTGGCCGGCGTGCAGGTTTACCGCAAAAAGCAAAACTATGCAGGCATTGTGGTGCTGTGTTTCATCGTCGGCAGCAACCTCGCCTACATTGCAAATTTTGCCTTCAACCATTTTTTGGAGAAACACCAGCAGGAGCGCATCCTCGTGTGGCTGAAACCGGCAGATGCCGATCCGCAGGGCGCCGCCTACAACCTCAACCACTCCAAAATGGCCATCGGATCCGGTGGCCTGCTGGGCAAGGGCTTCCTCGACGGCAACCTCACCCAAGGCAATTTTGTACCCGAACAAATCACGGACTTTATCTTTTGTGCCATCGGCGAAGAGCAGGGTTTTGTGGGCACCTTCCTCATCCTGTCCCTTTTCATGCTGCTCATGTGGCGTATCATCTTCATCGCCGAACGGCAGCGCTCCGACTTCAACCGCCTCTATGCCTACGGGGTGGCGGGCCTCATCTTTGTCCATTTCTTCATCAATATCGGTATGACAATGGGCCTCATGCCCATCATCGGCATCCCTTTGCCCTTCCTCAGTAAGGGCGGCTCATCGCTGTTGGCCTTCACCCTGATGATCAGCGTTTTGTTGAAGCTGGATGCTAACAGAAGTTAATGAGAGAATGAGAGAATGAGAGAATGAGAGAATCAATAGAAGATGATCCAGGTTTTGAAATCTTCTGAAAAATCCTCAAAGCGGTGCTCAATTCCGGCAGGTACAAATAGCAAGTCGCCTGGTTGAAAAGTTCGCCGTTCGCCATTGTTGTAAAACGTTCCTGAGCCGTTGATGACCACATAAATTTCATCTTGATCGTGTGGCTTTTGCAAATCCACTTTATTTGGCTGGTAAATTTCAACGTACATTTTTCCCTTTTCTAAAAGGGTGATAAAAGGCTTCCCTCCCGGGTGTTTTGACAAAGCCTCCATCGCAGCTTCGGTAGGGATATGCCAATGGTGGGGTAGGGCGGGAGGGGCGATATTTTCATCGGGAAAAACCTGCCGCAGGTGGTGTTCCAGGTGATCTAAATAGTCTTGGACGAGGTATAAAAATTTTTCCTTTTCGCCATTGGGCAAAACAATAGGATGCGATATTTTTTCAGCGGGCATATTTTTCAAAACACCCACAATCTGCGTGTTCAAACTTGCCCAAAGGTTTACAATCTGGCCAGTCGGCAACTGCTGGTAATTGTTCAACCGCACCAATTCATCCTGTGGATAAGTGGCAATGATGAAAGGCCCTTCCTGTCGTCTTTGGATGTAAGTGAACCGCTGCCAATTGTGCAGCGCCGAGTCGCAAAGGTGGCCAATGATTTCCCGCTTCGACCATTTGCCGGGGGCAGGCCGATGGGTCATTTCTTCTGCCGAAAATAATTGTAGCCGTTCGGGCATAGTAGATACGAGTTGCTGTAGCCGTATTATGACGTTTTGCATTGTGAGATCCGTGGGTTGGAAAATTGGTAATTAGGTAGCGCCTAATCCAATTCACTCATTTAGTAACGATGAAAAAATAACTTCACCATTTTGATTTTGAAAACCCCGGCAATGGAAGGGTTTTTTAAAAATAATCCCGATTTCACATCGGGATTATTTTTCCTTCGATCCTTACCATTACAAATAACGCTCTCTTACAATACCAATATGGTGTACCTCGTGCCCCACAATAATAAACCCGATGGCCTTGGGCGAAGCGGGATGATTGCTGGCAGTGCCGATGCGGACGAGATCTTCCTCTGCCAAATGTTGGTAAAGGTGCAAGGTAGCTGTACGGACGGCCTCGTATTCTGCCAGGAGCGAATCAGGCGTCCGGCTGGCGGCGCGGCTTGATTCGGCAAACAGGTTTTCGTCGAAGCCCGGAAGCGGCGTTTTGTCGTTCCTGGCGATGCGCAGGGCGCGGTTGGCGAATACCCGCTCGCAATCTATCAGGTGGAGCAGCAGTTCCTTGATGCTCCATTTGCCTTCGGCATAACGATAGGCCCACTTTTCAGCCGGCAGACCTTTAAAAAATTCAAGGGTGGAACGTTGGCCGTCCGCCAAAGCCTGGAGCAGGTTATCATTTTCCACCTTACTTATATAGGTGTGGTAATAAGGGCCGTATTCGTTGGGTTGTGGTCGTTTATTCATAATAAAGGATTGAAGGGTGAACATATTGTTCCATTGCTTGATTGACCATGAAGCAATGGAGCAATGGAACAATCATCAAAGCATTTTTATACTTTCTGGTATTGGAATGCCTGCAGTTAAAAGCGGATCGTTCACTGGTGGGCCATATTGTTGGACAACAGGCACGATACCGGCCCAAATGGGCAGTGCATAATCTTCCTCATCGTCGCCGGGCGGGCCAGTCCGGATTTTTGCCGAGGCGGTTTCCACGTCGAGGCGCAGCACAGAAGTGGCCTTCATTTCCTGGGCGTTGGGGCCGCGTACCTCGTCCCATCGTCCTTTGAGGATGTTTTCGGAAATAAGGAACAGCGCCCGTTCTTTTTCTTCCCCTTCCACCAAATGCGCCGCACCGAAGAGGACCGCCGAACGGTAATTGATAGAGTGGTGAAATGCCGAACGGGCCAGCACAAGGCCGTCTATATGGGTAACTGTGAGGCAAATAGGGAAGCCTTGTTCGAGTTGGGTGAGCATTCGGCTTTTGGAGGAGCCGTGCAGGTAAACCTTGTCGCCGTCCCGTCCGTACGAAGTGGGGATGACGAAAGGCTGGCCTTCCATGACAAAACCCACATGGCAGAGGAAGCCCGCATCGAGGATGCCATAGACCGTTTCACGGTCGTAATGCCCCCGCTTGGGCAGGCGTTTTACTTTGTTGCGCTGGGTAACTGGATAATCTTTCATAAGCCGGATGATTGAGTGGTTGGTAAATGTTTATCCATTATTCAGTTCCCTCGATCCAATGTTAGTTGCGGGGCAAATATAGGAGGGTTTGTGGGATTGCGATGCGGCTGAAATAGTCAGTGCATTGTTTGGAAAAGTTTGGCGTTGCGCTTCCAACCAAAGGTCTATTGGATTGACCCAATTTTGACCAAAACTGGGCGACTACCCCATTTGTCAAATTGCCTGCACAATAGCCTGGATTTCTTTTTTCGCCGTCAGTTTGCCTACCTTGTGCTGTCAAAATTGGTTTTTGCAAGAAAATTCTATTGACAAATTACGCTTAATCTTATCTCATGAAACAGCTTTTATTGCTGCCAGTTTTTCTCACAGTTATGGCAACATGGGCCCAGGCCCAGGATTTCCCGCAGTTGGCGCAGGATCAGGGTTTACATCGAACACTGGCCGAGGCGGCAATGGAATTTACAACCTACCAGCCTTTTCCCGCACTGAGGTTTGGTCTGCCCACCGCCAGTTTTGACCCGGATCTCCTGATGACCGACTCTACCAAATTTTATGACTGGAACGGCACAGATTGGGATTTGACCATTAATGCCACTTACAACAACGATTGTGCTGCATCGGAGTTGATAGAAATCATCCACAAAAGGCTCGATCCAGCTTCGGGCCAGTACCTGAACTCGACCAGGGAGGAATACACCTGGCACAGCAATGGGCTCCTGCATACCTATATTTCCAATGTGTTCGATGCCGATTTGAATGATTGGAGGGGAACCTTCTACCTAGGCGCGTTGCCTTCAGGTAAACAATACGAAGGTTGGCAAAAATCCTGGGACAGTGCCAATAACAAATACACTTCCGGCTCCCGGTTTTTAGACACTTATAATAGCGATGGCAATATTGTGAAATCCGAAAATTTTGAGTTGGACTCCCCGACCAATACCTGGAAAGTGATTGATCGGCAGGCGAATACGTTCGGCACCGGAAATTTGATCCAGCAGGCCTATCGGGAAATATTTGACGATGCTGCAGGTACTCTGGTTTATGACTGGCGCTCTTTTTACACTTATGATGCCTCCAACCTGCTCCAGCAGATACTAACCGAAGATTACGATCTTGCAACAGGGACATGGGCAACGGATGAACGCAAACTGAACACCTATGATGCCCAGGGAAACCTGCTTGTGGTACTTGTTCAAAACTTCGAATCAGCAGCCTGGCAAGACCGGTCGAGGGTGACCTATACCTATGACGCCAGCGGAAACCGCTTAACGGATCTCCGGGAAAGTTACGATGCAGCCAGTGGGCAATTGCTTCCCAAAGACAGATTTACCCACACTTACAACGGCCAGGACTTGTTGGTGCTGACCGTACAGGAAAGATACGAGGCGGGCACATGGAAAAATTTGATCAAAACAGAATACACCTACCACCCAAACGAGGAAACCGAGCGGAAATCCCAATATCGTTGGTACGAAGCGCCCTCCCTCTGGGTAGAATATCAAAGGACTGAAAATGATCCGCTGGGGAATCAGCTCCTGGTCATCAGCAAAAGCGGGTACAACGAATCAAATAACACGTTCAGCTCAGGCTACAAATCAACCTACTTTTTCGATTCCACGAGCCAGCAAGGGGAATATACCATTTTTGACCTCGTGCCAGGTACGCTGGATGCATGGAAGTTTAGTGAAAGGAGCGTTGAAACAAGGGAAAATGAGTTCCAAACGCTCGAATGGGTTCACCAACTATGGGATATGGGAACAAATAATTGGATAAACGATACCAAAAAACACTTTTTCAATACAGGCTGCCTTTTTAACGAGACCCAAGAAAAAGCTTCTGACCCACCGCATTGTGCCTACGCCAATCCGGTAACAGCGGGCCAAAATATTCAATGCCCAGCGTTGGCCAATAGAGCGGGCCTGGCCATTAGAATACACTGTCTCACGGGCGAAACAGCATTTTCAGGGCCCTTCGCGGACGGGGGCGAAATCCTCCCTCCACAGGGATTGCCCAACGGCTGTTATGTGCTGAGCCTCTGGGACGGGGGCCAGCTTTTGTACCGCAACAAAATCGTCGTCGTGGACGGATGTAGGTAAAATGGGTGCAGTCAACCAGCACGGCTATTGAGCAAGGAGTGAATAATAACTTGTCAATTTTACTGTTGGCAACCGCTGAGAAGAAAGGGTTTTTTTATAATAAAATAGTCATTTTATTTTTCCTTCGATCCTGAGCAACCCCTATTTACATTTTCTGAAATTTGCGAACGGTTTTTCAAATCCGGCGCTTTCATCCTGCAGAAATGGGTTAAACGTTTGGTGCCCAAAATCACCCCCCCCAACCCGGATAACTTTTTACTTTTGGGCCGATTAAGCGGGTGCCTTGAAATTGCACCTACCCTAACCCGGCATGCCAACCTGGGCAGGCCATAATTTATCAATATGAAATACCGCAAAGAAAAAGACTCCCTCGGCACCGTAGAAGTGCCAATTGACGCTTACTGGGCCGCCCAGACCCAGCGTTCCCTCCAAAATTTTAAAATTGGTGGGCACCGGATGCCGCCGGAAATCATCCGGGCATTTGCCATTTTAAAAAAAGCAGCGGCGCTCACCAACCAGGATTTGGGCGTTTTGCCAAAAGAAAAAGCCAGCCTCATCGGCCAGGTTTGCGATGAAATACTGGCCGGTAAGCTTGACGATGAGTTCCCATTGGTGGTTTGGCAAACAGGCAGCGGCACCCAATCGAACATGAACGTGAACGAAGTGGTAGCCAACCGGGCACACGTACTGAAAGGTGGGAAACTCACGGACGAGCAAAAGGTGCTACACCCCAACGACGACGTGAACAAATCGCAGTCCAGCAACGACACCTTTCCGACGGCCATGCACATTGCCGCCTATAAAATCCTCGTGGAAACGACCATCCCCGGCATCGAAAAGCTGCGGGACACGCTGAAAGAAAAGTCCAGGAAATTCATGAAAGTGGTCAAAATAGGCCGCACCCACCTCATGGACGCCACCCCGCTCACACTTGGGCAAGAACTTAGCGGGTACGCAGCGCAACTCGACCAGGGGCTAAAAGCCATCAAAAACACCTTGCCGCACCTGGCCCAGTTGGCGCTTGGCGGCACCGCCGTCGGGACGGGCCTGAACACCCCCCCGGGCTATCCCAAAAAAGTGGCGGAAAAAATCGCCGAACTGACGGGACTGCCATTCATTACCGCCCCCAACAAGTTTGAGTCTTTGGCTGCCCACGATGCCATTGTGGAATCGCACGGGGCTTTAAAAACCGTGGCGGTTTCCTTGTTTAAAATAGCGCACGACATTCGCATGCTGGCCTCTGGCCCCCGCTGTGGCATCGGTGAAATTATCATTCCAGACAACGAACCGGGTTCCAGCATCATGCCCGGCAAGGTGAACCCCACCCAAAACGAGGCGATGACCATGGCCATGGCCCAGGTGCTGGGCAATGACGTAGCCATCAATATCGGCGGGATGAACGGCCATTTTGAACTTAACGTGTTTAAGCCCGTCATGATTTTCAATTTCCTTATGTCGGCCAGGCTCATCGGCGATGCCTGTGTTAGTTTCAATGACAACTGTGCGGTTGGTATTGAGCCCAACCTTTCCCGCATCCAGCAAAACCTGGACAACTCGCTGATGCTGGTTACTGCACTGAACACGCACATAGGGTATGACAATGCTGCAAAAATTGCCAAAAAGGCACATAAAGAGGGTAAAACACTAAAGGAGGCGGCACTTGAATTGGGTTTGTTGACAGAAAAGCAGTTTGACGAATGGGTAAGGCCGGAGGACATGATCGGGAGCTTGAAGAAATAGCTTGATTTTCAGCAGTAAAAACCGGGGCCGGGCAGTACCGCCCCGAATTTTTATTTTCGTCTGGTTGACTTTTTCATCACGCATGGTTAACTTGGACGCCAATACCTCTCCACCTTCGATAGAGACGACAGCGAATGAAGCAAGCGCGATTTTTTCAATATCTGCAATACGAAAAACGGTTTTCCCCGCACACCCTTATCGCCTACAAAAAGGATTTGGGCCAATTTTTTGATTTTTTGGATCAGACCTATGAAATAACCGAACCTGCCGAAATTAGCCATACCCACATCCGTTCCTGGATAGTAGATTTAATGGAAAAAGGGAATGTTGCCAGATCAATCAACCGGAAGCTTTCCTGCCTGAAATCATTCTTTAAATTTTTGCGTAAACACGGCGAAATAAAAGCCAATCCCATGCTAAAGGTAGTCCCGCCAAAAACGGGAAAACGGTTGCCGGTTTTTGTCAATGAAAAGAACATGTCCCTCCTGTTCGAGCAAGTTGATTTTGGTGAGGGGTTCCCAGCGGTGCGCGACAGGCTGATTTTGGAGATGCTCTATTGTACGGGGATGCGGCGCTCAGAGCTGGCAGGTGTTAAAGTGGCAGATGTTGACTTATCTACTTTTCAGGTGAAAGTATTCGGAAAGCGGCAAAAAGAAAGGCTGATCCCCGTAGCACGGCACCTGGTCAGCCTGATTGAAAAATACCTGGCCGAACGGCGTGCTGCATTTCCGGACAATGGTGGTACAATTTTGTTGCTCAACAACAAGGGAGAAGCCATCAGCACTTCTTCCGTTTATACGATTGTAAAACGCTACTTGTCATTCGTAACAACGGTGGAACAGCGGAGCCCTCACGTCCTTCGACATTCATTTGCCACGCATTTATCCAACAACGGAGCCGACTTAAATGCCATCAAAGAATTGCTGGGCCACTCCAGCCTTGCAGCGACGCAGGTATATACCCACAATTCTATTGAGCAGCTCAAGAAGTCATACCAACAAGCACACCCCAAGGCTAAATTACCACTGGAGCCATAAAGCGGCAGTTTGCCCTGAACGGCGGCTTTACCTCCAGATACTATATTGTCTAACCTTTAAATCAAGGTCTATGAAAGTACACACCGAATCAGTTCAGTTCAAAGCAGATCAGAAATTGCTCGATTTTGTAGAACGGAAAGTCAATAAACTGGAGCAGTTTTTTGACCGCATTATCGATGTAGAAGTAAAATTGCGCCTCGAAAACTCCGGCCAGGTAAAGGATAAAGTGGCAGAGGTTCGACTTCAGGTGCCGGGCCAGAGCCTGTTTGCCAAAGAGACCAACAAGACATTTGAGCAATCAATAGACAAGGCAGTGGACGACCTGCGGCGGCAACTCACCAAATACAAAGAAAAATTGAGGCCGCACAACGGTATTTCCCATTGAGAATCAGGGCATAAGAAAAAATCAAGAGAGGCCCGTTCCGACCCCGGAGCGGGCCTTTTACATTTCTTTTTCACAGGGTTGAACTTTTTTTCAAAAACCCTTTGTTTGCTTGCTTGCAAATTAGTTGGAATGCCCTACATTTGCGCCTCCAAAAAAATAAGGCAAAAAGAAAATTTGAAATTTCCATTTTTCCCTAAAACGGCTATCTTTGCGGGCGTTTTGCGAAAAAGTAGCCTCAATTTGGGGCAAGTTCCTTTGAAAACACGGGAAAATAAAATAAAATACCAATACATAAGCCAGTATAGCTCAGTTGGTAGAGCAGCTGATTTGTAATCAGCTGGTCGGGGGTTCGAGTCCCTCTACTGGCTCTGGTTTGGGTGGTGAGAAATGAAATTCTGAAAGGCGGGGGCATCCCTCCTTTTCAAAATATCATCCCTCGCTACTAAATCTAAGGGGGTGCGCCGAAGTTGGAGAGACGGGGCAGACTGTAAATCTGTTGCCTTTGGCTGAGTAGGTTCGAATCCTACCACCCCCACCAAGTGTGGATGCGAGAGGCGAGAAGTGAGGGCAATCCTCACTTCTCGCCTCTCAAACCCTCACCTCTTTTGAAATGCGGGAGTAGCTCAGTTGGTAGAGCATCAGCCTTCCAAGCTGAGGGTCGCGGGTTCGAGTCTCGTCTCCCGCTCTGATTTTGTTGGCCGTTGTTGGTTGCGTGTTTTTTGGTTTCAAGAAACGAACAACCAACAACCGACAACGTACAAGACGAAATGCCAATGTAGCTCAGGGGTAGAGCACTTCCATGGTAAGGAAGGGGTCGGGGGTTCGATTCCCTTCATTGGCTCCCTGCACGATGGGCCTGTGTTCCATACCTCGGCAATTTTGCCTGCTTGGCACAAGCCCAAGGTGCAATCAACCAACTCCTAATCAACTTATTTTTAAAAGTTTCTAAAATTAAATTCCGATGGCAAAAGAACAATTTCAGAGAACAAAACCGCACGTCAATATCGGTACGATAGGGCACGTTGACCACGGCAAGACCACACTTACGGCTGCCATCACTGTCGTTCTGTCTAGCGAGGGTCTTGCTAAAAGTACGTCCTACGACCAAATTGACGCTGCGCCGGAAGAAAAAGAACGTGGTATCACTATCAACACTGCCCACGTTGAATATGAAACCAAGGCCCGCCACTATGCGCACGTAGATTGCCCAGGCCACGCAGACTATGTGAAGAACATGGTAACAGGTGCTGCCCAAATGGACGGTGCCATCATCGTGGTAGCTGCTACCGATGGCCCTATGCCACAAACCCGTGAGCACATTCTGCTCGCCCGTCAGGTGGGTGTGCCTAGCCTCGTGGTTTTTATGAATAAAGTTGACCTTGTGGACGACCCCGAGATGTTGGAACTCGTTGAGATGGAAGTCCGTGAACTTTTGAGCCAATACGAATACCCCGGCGATACCACTCCGATTATTCAAGGCTCTGCTTTGAAGGCGTTGGAAGGAGAAGCTAAAGGCGTTCAGGCTGTCAAAGACCTGATGGCTGCAGTTGACTCCTGGATTCCTACCCCGACAAGGGCTATTGACAAAGACTTCCTGATGCCTATTGAGGACGTGTTCTCCATTACTGGTCGCGGTACTGTTGCGACTGGCCGTATCGAAAGGGGCGTCATCAATACAGGCGATCCTGTTGAAATTATCGGTATGATGGCTCCAGGCGAAAAGCCATTGACCTCTACTGTGACAGGTGTCGAAATGTTCCGTAAAATACTCGACAGGGGCGAAGCTGGCGATAATGCCGGTCTGCTGCTGCGCGGTATTGAGAAGGAAGCTATCCGCCGTGGAATGGTTATCTGCAAGCCTAAATCCGTTACCCCCCACATGAAATTCAAGTGCGAGGTGTACGTGTTGGGTAAAGACGAGGGTGGCCGTCACACTCCTTTCTTCAATGGCTACCGCCCACAGTTCTATTTCCGTACTACCGACGTAACTGGCGATGTCAAATTGCCGGAAGGAGTTGAGATGGTGATGCCAGGCGACAACGTTTCCCTGGAAGTCAACCTGATCAACCCAATTGCTATGGAAAAAGGGCTTCGTTTCGCTATCCGCGAAGGTGGCCGTACGGTGGGTGCAGGCCAGGTGACCGAAATTCTTGATTAAGCGACACCATATATTTTAATATCGTGTACTTCTGAAAAATTAAGCACCCGTTTTCGGGTGCTTAATTTTCATCTTTTTGAAATACTGTATTTACGGGCGTAGCTCAACTGGTAGAGCGACGGTCTCCAAAACCGTAGGCTGAGGGTTCAAGTCCTTCCGCCCGTGCTAAAGGGGATTAGTTTATGGTTCATTGTTGGTGGGTTACGGTAAAGAAGACCGCATATTTTTACAACTTGAATTAAGCTAAAAAGCCCAAATCCAGAAAAATGGAAAAGATAAAACTTTACGTTCAGGAAAGTTATAATGAGCTGCTCACCAAAGTGACTTGGCCAACTTGGTCAAATCTCCAGGCCACAACGATTGTGGTGTTGGTAGGGTTGGCCATTTTTACGGTTATCGTCTTTTTAATGGACGCCATTTCCAAAGCTGTGCTGAATTTGATTTATGGCATAGGGTAATTCTAAAACCAACATCTTCATGTCCGAAGAAAAAAAGTGGTACTCACTCAGGGTCATTAGCGGTAAAGAAAAGAAAATAAAGGAACGGGTTGAGTTGGAAATCCAACGCAGCGAATGGGCCGATTTTATTTCCCAAGTGATCGTACCGACTGAAAAGGTTTATAAAATACGGAATGGCAAGAAGGTCATTTCAGAGAGAAATATCCTTCCAGGGTACATCTTGATCGAGGCTGAACCCTCCAAATTGACAGGCGAAGTCGTACAGGCCATTGCAAATATCCCCAACGTCATCCATTTTTTGGGTAAAAACACGCCGATCCCCATGATGACCTCTGAAGCGAACAGGCTCTTGGGCAAGGTGGACGAATCGCAAGATGCAGGGGAGCAGATGCTGGAGCCATTCATCGTAAACGAAACCGTGAAAATTATAGATGGTCCTTTCACCGATTTTGTCGGCGATGTTCAGGAGGTCAACGAGGAGAAAAAGAAACTTAAAGTAATCGTCAAAATATTTGGGCGTGGAACGGAGGTAGAACTCAATTTCATGCAAGTGGAAAAAACACAGTAAATAATGGTAAACGGTTAATGATAAACGATGAATCAGCTTCCCGTCATTTATCATTCATCGTTCATCGTTCATCATTAAATACAGATGGCAAAAGAAGTCGAATTTTTCATCAAGATACAGGCGAAGGGCGGCCAGGCCAACCCATCGCCCCCCATTGGCCCTGCCCTCGGTGCCAAAGGTGTCAACATTATGGAGTTCTGCAAGCGTTTCAATGCCGAAACGCAGGACAGGATGGGTAAACTCCTGCCGGTCGTTATTTCCGTTTACAAAGACAAATCCTTCGAGTTTGTCATAAAAACCCCACCCGCTGCTATCCAATTGCTGGAAGTAACAAAATTGAAAAGCGGGTCGCCGGAGCCTAACCGGAACAAGGTCGGCAAAGTAACCTGGGATCAAGTACGGACGATTGCTGAAAGCAAAATGTCAGACCTTAATTGTTTCACGGTCGAGTCTGCTATGCGGATGGTGGCAGGTACTGCCCGTTCAATGGGTATTCGGGTAGAAGGTGGAAACCCTCCGGCCTGAGATTGAATCATTATTTGAAGGGAGCCTATGTGAAGAAGTTCACTAGGCGCTATCAACCTCATAATATTTTATAAAATGGCAAAAACTTCTAAGAAAAGGAAAGCTGTTGACAAAAAAGTGGACAGCGAAAAACTCTACTTGCTGGACGAAGCATTGGCCTTGGTAAAAGATATTAATACGGCCAAATTCGACGCCTCTGTCGATCTGCACGTCCGGTTGGGGATCGACCCCCGGAAAGCAGATCAAGCGCTTCGTGGAACTGCAAACCTTCCCCACGGAACAGGTAAAACTAAACGGGTCGTGGTGTTTTGTACACCAGACAAAGTGCAGGAAGCTAAAGATGCCGGCGCTGACGAAGCTGGCCTGGACGAGCTTATTACCAAAATACAAGGCGGTTGGACTGATTTCGATGTGGCAATTGCGATGCCCCCTGTGATGGCACAAGTCGGTAAAGTGGCACGTATCCTTGGCCCCCGCGGCTTGATGCCCAACCCTAAAACAGGTACCGTTACCATGGATCTCGCAGGTGCAATCGGCGATGTGAAGGGAGGAAAGGTGGCCTTCCGGGTGGACAAGTACGGCATCATCCATTCTTCTATTGGCAGGATATCCTTTACCCCGGAGAAATTGCTGGACAACGCCAACGAACTCATCCAAACCTTGATCAAGCTCAAGCCGTCTTCAGCAAAGGGAACTTATATGAAGTCCGTTACCGTGGCAAGTACCATGAGCCCCGGTATCAAAGTAGATACAAAAGCGATTCGTTAATATTTTCTTGCCCTTTCTTCTTTTTAAAAAAGGAAAGCGTAACGATCAACAAAAAAGAAAATGACAAAAGCAGAAAAAACCGCTGTCATTGAGGAATTGAAAGAAAAATTTGCAGAGTCGCCATTTTTCTATCTGGCGGACTCTTCCGCAATGACGGTAGCACAAGTCAATACATTAAGGCGTCAGTTCTACGAAAAAGGCATTGAAATGCGGGTGGTGAAGAACACCCTGGCACAAAAAGCCCTTGAAGCAATTGACGGCGGGGATAAAAACTATGCTGAAATCTTCGAGGCCCTCAAAGGCCCAACGGCTGTCCTGTTTGCCGATGTAGCCAACATGCCCGCTAAGATCATCAAAGATTTCAGGAAAGGCAAGGATGACAAAAAGCCATCCATCAAAGCTGCATACATTGATTCCGCCATTTACATCGGCGACGATCAGTTGGAGGCACTGGCCAACCTGAAGTCGAAAGAAGATTTACTGGGCGAATTGATCGGCTTGTTGAATTCCCCGATGAGCAACCTGCTTTCCCAGCTCAATTCCGGCGGCCAAAACGTTATGGGCCTGCTCAAAGCATTGGAGGAAAGAGGGTAATTGCAGTTTCCAGTGGGCAATTAATGATTGCCAGCAGAAGACTGCTAACAAAACACGGCTTCCAAGTACAACGCATATATCTTGTAATTTCTTAAAAATCTAATCAAAATGGCAGATTTGAAAGCACTAGCCGAACAATTAGTCGGCCTCACCATTAAAGAGGTGACTGAATTGACCGGTATAATGGAAAACGATTATAATATAAAACCGGCGGCTGCCGCTGTCGCTGTGGCCGCAGGCCCTGCTGCTGGTGGGGATGCCCCTGCTGCTGTTGAACAGACAGAATTCGATGTCATTCTGAATTCTGCCGGCGCTCAGAAGCTGCAGGTGGTGAAAGCTGTGAAAGACGCCCTTGGATTGGGCTTGGTTGAAGCTAAAGGTTTGGTAGATGCCGCACCTGGTCCTGTAAAGCAGGGCGTTTCGAAAGACGAGGCTGAGAAACTCAAGGCTGCATTGGAAGCAGCGGGTGCTCAGGTCGAGTTGAAGTAAGCGTTTCCGAACATTTCGGGAGCAAACAGGGCGGTTTCTGTTAAACTAAATCAATGCTATTTCACAACTTTTTTGCTCCATAGCAATTTACACAAGAGGCTTAATTGCCCCGGCTCTAACAGGCAGGGCAGTTAAGCCTATTGTCATTTGTAAGATCTGCCTTTCAGCAGTCTTTCTACAAAATTCCCCATTCGGAAAAACCAACAACACAGATTGAACTTTTTCAAAGCTAGGCGATGGCTCGTTGAGGGTCGCAGAAAATCTAAAAACATGCCATACTGGCGTTTTCATCGCAGAGCCTATTGCTAAACTACGGGATACCTACCAAATAGCGTCACAAGCATTTTCTAAAACTAATTCATTTCCAGATATGACCTCATTCGATAATGTAACACTCACTGAAACAGGCAGGATCAGTTTCGGTAAAATCCGGCTCCCATCCGAACACCCTGACTTGCTGGAGATCCAGTTGAAATCTTTTCAGGAATTCTTTCAGTTGGAGACCACTCCGGAAAACCGTATCAATGAAGGCCTCTACAAGGTGTTCAAAGAAAACTTCCCCATCACGGATGCCCGCAACATCTTCGTGCTGGAGTTTTTGGACTACTATGTGGATCCTCCCCGATATACCATTGAGGAGTGTATGCAGCGTGGCCTGACCTACAGCGTGCCGCTCAAGGCCAAGCTGAGGCTTTCCTGCAACGATGAGGAGCATGTTGATTTCGAAACAATTGTCCAGGATGTGTTCCTTGGCAATATCCCATACATGACCCCAAAAGGTACTTTCGTTATCAATGGGGCCGAACGGGTCGTAGTTTCCCAATTGCACCGTTCTCCGGGCGTGTTCTTTGGCCAGAACTACCACCCAAATGGAACAGCAATTTATTCTGCCAGGGTCATCCCTTTTAAAGGCGCCTGGATGGAATTTGCAACGGACATCAACAATGTGATGTACGCTTATATTGACCGCAAGAAGAAGTTTCCTGTAACTACGCTGCTGCGGGCCATCGGCTACGATAATGACAAAGCCATTCTCGACCTGTTCAACCTCGCCGACGAAGTAGCCAATACCAGGGAAAACCTGGAAGGGGCTATTGGCCGAAAACTGGCTGCTCGGGTACTTCGTTCCTGGACGGAAGATTTCGTGGATGAAGACACCGGCGAGGTGGTTACCATTGAGCGGAACGAAATCATCCTGGAACGGGATGTAGTGCTCGACGAAGATAATATTGAGCAGGTTATTGCATCCGGCCTTGAAACAGTCATCCTTCAGCGGGAAGACATCGAAGAAGATTACACCATTATATACAACACGCTCCAGAAAGACCCGACCAGTTCGGAAATGGAGGCGGTAAACTATATCTACCGCCAACTCCGGGGTGCCGAGCCGCCCGACGACGAGACTGCCAGGGGCATCATTGATAAACTCTTTTTCTCCGATAAACGCTATAACCTCGGTGAGGTGGGCCGGTACAAGATCAACCGCAAGTTGAAAATGGATGTGTCGGAAGATACCCTCGTTCTCACAAAGGATGATATCATCGAAATCGTGAAGTACCTCGTTCGCCTGATGAACCAGCGGGCGGAGATTGATGATATTGACCATTTGAGCAATCGCCGGGTCAGGACGGTGGGCGAGCAATTGTACGCACAGTTTGGCGTAGGTTTGGCCAGGATGGCACGTACCATCCGGGAACGGATGAACGTGAGGGACAACGAGGTGTTCACGCCTATTGACCTTATCAATGCCAGGACGCTTTCCTCTGTCATCAACTCGTTTTTTGGTACCAGCCAACTTTCCCAGTTTCTTGACCAAACGAACCCGCTGTCGGAAATCACGCACAAGCGCCGCATTTCGGCACTTGGCCCCGGGGGGCTCTCGAGGGAAAGGGCCGGTTTCGAGGTTCGTGACGTACACTACTCCCACTACGGCCGCCTCTGTACCATTGAAACGCCGGAAGGCCCGAACATTGGCCTCATTTCAACCTTGTGCGTCCATGCCAAGGTGAACAAAATGGGCTTCCTCGAAACACCCTACCGCCGGGTGATAGAAGGAATTGTAGATATTAAAAATCCGGCCCAATACCTCTCAGCCGAAGCCGAAGACACATTGCGGGTGGCCCAGGCAAATGCACCATTTGACAATGAGGGCAAGTTCATCAATGACAAAGTAAAAGCCAGGGAACACGGCGACTTTCCAGTGTTGTCGCCAGAGGAATTGGAGTACATGGACGTAGCCCCGAATCAAATCGTCGGTGTCTCTGCCTCTATGATCCCGTTCCTTGAAAACGACGACGCCAACCGTGCCTTGATGGGATCCAACATGCAGCGCCAGGCTGTTCCGCTCATACGGCCTTCTGCTCCGGTGGTAGGTACTGGGTTAGAGGGCAAAGTGGCCAGGGACTCCCGCATGTTGATCAACGCAGAAGGGGACGGGGTCGTGGAATACGTTGATGCCACTGAAATCGTCATCCGCTACGACCGTACCGAAGAAGAACAACTGGTGTCTTTTGAAGACAACAGAAAAACGTATAAACTGACCAAATTCCTGCGTACCAACCAGGCTACCTGTGTCAACCTGAAACCTATCGTCCGCAAGGGCCAGCGGGTAAAAAAAGGTGAAATCCTGTGCGATGGCTATGCCACAGATAAAGGCGAATTGGCCCTTGGCCAGAACCTGAAAGTGGCGTTCATGCCATGGAAAGGCTACAACTTTGAGGATGCCATCGTTTTGTCCGAAAGGGTGGTCAGGGAAGATATTTTCACCTCTGTCCACATCGAATCCTTCGATCTCGACGTGCGCGACACCAAGCTGGGCGAAGAGGAATTGACCAATGACATCCCGAACGTCAGCGAAGATGCCACCAAGGATTTGGATGAGAACGGTATCATCCGCATCGGTGCCTGGGTGAAGGAAGGCGACATCCTTATCGGAAAAATAACCCCTAAGGGGGAAACCGACCCGACACCGGAAGAGAAGCTGCTCCGTGCCATCTTCGGCGACAAAGCCGGCGACGTGAAGGACGCTTCTTTGAAAGTACCGCCTTCGATCAGCGGCATCGTCATTGACAAACAATTGTTTGCCCGTGCGAAGAAAAGCAACGTGCAGAAAACGCAGGAAGCAGACGTTTTGAAAAAACTGGACGATCAGCACGCCATCGCAACGAACGAGTTGAAGACCATCCTCATTGACAAATTGCTCATGTTGGTCAAGGATCAGGTAGCCCAGGGTGTCAAGAGCATCTACAGCGAACCGATGATCCCCAAGGGGACAAAGTTCACGCAGGAATTGCTTCGCACAATGGAATTCACCCAACTCGATTACAGCGGGTGGACCAGTTCCGATCAGACCAATGATTTGATTGCCAAACTGCTTCACAATTACAGTATCAAACTGAACGAAGAAGTAGGCCGTTACAAGCGGGAGAAGTTCAACATCAGCATTGGAGACGAGTTGCCAGCCGGCGTGTTGAAACTGGCCAAGGTTTACATTGCCAAAAAGCGGAAATTGAAGGTGGGCGACAAACTGGCTGGCCGCCACGGCAACAAAGGCATTGTGTCCAGGATAGTCCGTATGGAAG
Source organism: Lewinellaceae bacterium (assembly GCA_020636005.1). Lineage (GTDB taxonomy): Bacteria > Bacteroidota > Bacteroidia > Chitinophagales > Saprospiraceae > UBA6168. Next base: position 891,784 of record JACJYR010000002.1, on the reverse strand, counting down.
ACATGCCGTTTACGGAAGATGGGCAGGCGGTGGACATCGTCCTCAATCCGCTCGGCGTACCTTCCCGTATGAACCTGGGCCAAATTCTCGAAACGGTACTTGGCTGGGCCGGCGTCAAAAAGGGCGTCCGGTTTGCAACGCCGATATTCGATGGGGCTTCCCGGGACGAAATCGAGCAGTACATCCAGGATGTCAACCTTCCGTCTTTGGGACAAACATGGTTGTCGGACGGCGAAACGGGCAACCGGTTCCACCAGCAAGCGACCGTAGGTGTGATCTATATGTTGAAGCTGTCGCACATGGTGGACGACAAGATGCACGCACGTTCCATCGGGCCATATTCGCTCATTACCCAGCAGCCGCTCGGTGGTAAGGCACAATTTGGTGGTCAGCGTTTTGGCGAGATGGAGGTTTGGGCACTCGAAGCCTTCGGTGCTTCCAACATCCTGCAAGAATTGTTGACACTCAAATCCGACGATATTGTGGGCCGTGCAAAAGCCTACGAGGCCATCGTCAAAGGCGATGTGCTGCCGGAGCCGAATATACCGGAATCATTCAACGTGCTTGTCCACGAATTGCGGGGATTGGCGTTGGATGTGAAGTTTGAATAAAAATAAAGAACAGAGCGGCCTTTAAGGTCGCTCTGTTTCCAACTTGTATGCAATGTCAATACCGAGCAACCTTCAATACCTCACAGACGAACACGGAAATAAAACCGCTGTGCTGATTTCAATAAAGGATTGGCAAAACATGCGGAAGGATTTCCAAGAGTTTATGGAGTATCGAAATTTGAAAAAGTCATTAACTGCCGCTTTCAAAGACGTGAAGGCCATGCAAGCAGGTAAAAAAGGTAAGACAAGCTTAAAGGACTTTTTGAATGAATGTTAATGTCATCACCACTGACAACTTCAAACGGGAAGCCAAAAGATTGTTAAAAAAGTTTTCCTCCCTAAAGTCAGAATTGGATGAACTGGCAAATGAGTTAGAAAGCAATCCATTTTTAGGGATGTTGATAGGTGAAAATGTTTACAAAATCCGGTTGGCAGTCAAAAGCAAGGGAAAAGGTAAGAGTGGTGGGATGCGGATAATCACTTATGTCTATGTTGAAAACAACGAAGGCCAAATTGACAATTATCTGCTTTCTATTTACGATAAATCTGAATTTGAAAACATATCAGATAAATTGTTGAGTAGGCTTGTTGATGAAGTGAAGGAAGCCATTTTAATTAGACCTTCTGAAATTGATGGCGACGCGGATGAAACAGATAAGCCAAGCGAAATACAATGATTGATAACCCAAAACTCCTGATGAATTTTATCAAATATATCTCAACCAATTTTCAATATGTCATTTAAAAAGAAATCTCCTAATCCAACTCCTGATTTCGACTCGATCACCATCAGCCTGTCCTCACCCGACGACATCCTGGAGCGCAGCTATGGTGAGGTGTTGAAACCGGAGACCATCAACTACCGCTCCTATAAGCCGGAGCGGGACGGCCTTTTCTGCGAGCGCATTTTCGGCCCGGTCAAGGACTATGAATGTTATTGCGGAAAATACAAGCGTATCCGTTACAAAGGCATCGTCTGCGACCGTTGCGGGGTAGAAGTGACGGAGAAAAAAGTACGCCGGGAGCGCATGGGCCACATCAAGCTGGTCGTGCCCGTCGTGCATATCTGGTTTTTTAAATCATTGCCCAACAAGATTGGCTACCTCCTGGGCCTTTCTTCCAAGAAACTGGAAAGCCTCATTTACTATGAGCGCTATGTGGTCATCAATTGGGGGGCTGCCCAGCGGGAAGATTCAGAACCGCTGGCCTTGTTGACGGAGGAAGAATACATGGATATCGTTGATTCACTGCCTCCGGAAAACCAGCAGTTGGACGATGAGGATCCGACCAAATTTGTTGCAAAAATGGGGGCCGAAGCCGTGCGTGACCTGCTCATGCGGCTCGACCTCGACCAAGTCTCTTTTGACCTGCGCCACCAGGCTGCCAACGAAACCAGCCAGCAACGCAAAAGCGAAGCATTGAAGCGCCTCCGGGTGGTCGAAGCATTCCGCAATGCCCAAAACCACATGGAGAACAAGCCGGAATGGATGATCATCCAATACCTGCCGGTGGTGCCGCCCGAACTGCGCCCATTGGTGCCCTTGGATGGTGGCCGTTTTGCCAGCTCGGATTTGAACGACCTTTATCGTAGGGTAATCATCCGCAACAACCGCCTCAAGCGCCTTTTGGAAATCAAAGCCCCGGAGGTCATCCTGCGGAACGAAAAGCGCATGTTGCAGGAAGCTGTTGACTCCTTGTTCGACAACTCCCGTAAATCCAACGCCGTAAAAGCGGAAGGTGGCCGGGCGTTGAAGTCGCTCAGCGATATCCTGAAAGGAAAGCAGGGCCGTTTCCGTCAAAACCTCTTGGGTAAAAGGGTAGATTACTCCGGCCGTTCCGTCATCGTGGTCGGCCCTACGCTCAAATTGCACGAGTGCGGTTTGCCAAAGGCTATGGCAGCAGAGTTGTTCAAGCCTTTCGTTATCAGGAAATTAATAGAACGGGGTATCGTTAAAACAGTTAAATCTGCCAAAAAACTGGTGGACCGCAAAGACCCCGTTATTTGGGATATTTTGGAAAACATCCTGAAAGGGCACCCCATCATGCTCAACCGGGCCCCAACCCTCCACCGTTTGTCCATCCAGGCTTTCCAGCCAAGGTTGGTAGAGGGCAAGGCCATCCAGTTGCACCCATTGGTGTGCGGCGCCTTCAACGCCGACTTTGACGGTGACCAAATGGCCGTACACGTCCCATTGAGCCACGGCGCCATCCTCGAGGCCCAACTGCTCATGTTGTCTTCCCACAACATGCTGAACCCGCAGGACGGCTCTCCGGTCACGCTCCCTTCACAGGACATGGTATTGGGCCTTTACTACATCACAAAGGGTAAAAAGTCGAAGGACGGATTGCCCGTACAAGGCGAGGGAAGCAAGTTTTACTCTCCTGAAGAGGTAATGATAGCCTTCAACGAAGGTAAACTCGACCTCCATGCCCACATCCATTGCAGGGTAAAAACGGAGGATGAAAAAGGGGAGTTTGTCAACAAAATCATTGAGACAACGACCGGGCGTGTGCTTTTCAATCAAGCCGCCCCAGCAGGCATCCCTTATATCAATGAATTGTTGACAAAACGGAACCTGAAGCGCATCATCGGCGATGTACTGCGCCGGGCTGATTTTGGAGCCACCGCCGAATTTCTCGACAATATCAAGGAATTGGGCTTTATGTGGGCATTCCGGGGCGGTTTGTCCTTTAACCTCGGCGACCTTATCACGCCGACCGTTAAAGAGCGCATCCTGTCGCAGGCCCAGGAAGAAGTGGACGAGGTGTGGGACAACTACAACATGGGCCTCATTACCAACAACGAGCGCTACAACCAGATCATTGATAAATGGACTTATGCCGATAACAGGGTCACCGACGCATTGATGAAAGAATTGGCTGCCCACAAGCAGGGCTTCAATTCTGTTTACATGATGCTCGACTCTGGGGCAAGGGGTTCCAAACAGCAGATCAAACAATTGTGCGGCCTGCGGGGCCTCATGGCCAAGCCAAGGAAGTCCGGCGACACAGGCGGGGCAATTATCGAAAACCCTATCCTGTCCAATTTCATTGACGGCCTCTCCGTGTTGGAATATTTCATCTCAACGCACGGTGCGAGGAAAGGCCTTGCAGATACCGCCCTGAAAACGGCTGACGCAGGTTACCTCACCCGCCGGTTGGTGGACGTGGCGCAAGACGTCGTTATCATCGAAGAAGACTGCGATACCCTGCGTGGCATTGAAACCGCTGCCCTTAAGGACAACGAGAAAGTCATTGACAACCTCGCCAACCGTATCCAGGGCCGTTATACCCTGCACGATATCTATCATCCGGTTTCTGACGAACTTATCCTCAAAGCGGGTGAATACATTGACCACAATACCGCTGCATACATCGAAGAAGTAGGCATTGAAGAAGTGACTATCCGCTCCGTGCTTACCTGCGAGACGAAGCGGGGCGTTTGTGCAAAATGTTACGGGAAAAACCTGGCTACTGGCCGGGTGACTGAAATGGGCGACGCCGTGGGCATCATCGCTGCGCAATCCATCGGCGAGCCCGGTACCCAGTTGACGCTGCGTACCTTCCACGTTGGTGGTGTGGCTTCCGTCACGAAATCAGAAAGTGAAATCACCGCTAAATTTGACGGAAAGGTAGAATTTGATGCCATCCGTACCACCACCTTCACCGATGCGGAAGGGGGCAATACTACCCAAATCGTGCTTTCACGTACTGGTGAATTGCGCATTACCGACGAGGATGGCAAAAAGCAGTACAGCTCCAACCACATCCCTTATGGCGCAACTATCCAGGTGAAAGATGGGCAGAAAGTCAGCAAAGGTGACCTGCTTTGCGAATGGGATCCGTTCAACGCCGTCATCGTCTCCGAATTTTCGGGGATCGCCCAGTTTGACAGTATCGAGGAAGGTGTCACCTTCCGTATGGAAAGGGACGACCAAACGGGCTACGCCGAAAAGGTGGTGATAGAAAGTAAGAACAAGAAGAAAATTCCTGCTATCTCCATTGTCAGCCCTGATGGCGAAGAACTTCGCCGCTACAATATGCCGGTGGGTGCCTACATCTCCATCGAAGATGGCCAGGAAGTAATAGCCGGTCAGAAAATCGTGAAAATACCCCGTAAGTTGGGTAAGATCCAGGACATCACCGGTGGTCTGCCAAGGGTAACAGAGCTTTTTGAGGCCCGTAACCCCTCTAACCCTGCTGTGGTTTCCGAAATTGACGGCGAGGTTATTTTTGGTAAAATAAAAAGGGGCAACCAGGAAGTCACCGTAAAAGCCAAAGATGGCCAGACCCACCGCTACCTCATTCCGCTGTCCAAGCACGTACTCGTGCAGGAAGGCGACTTCGTGCGGGCCGGTACTCCACTTTCCGACGGTACGGTGACGCCGAAAGACATTCTTGCCATCAAAGGCCCATTTGCCGTGCAATCTTACCTGGTGAATGGTGTCCAGGAGGTTTACCGCTCGCAGGGTATCGCTATCAACGACAAGCACATCGAGGTGATCGTTCGCCAGATGATGCGCCGGGTGATGATCGAAGACCCAGGGGATACGACCTTCCTGGAAGGCGAGGCCGTTGAAAAATGGGAGTTCATCGAGCAGAACGACTGGATTTTTGATAAAAAAGTCGTGACGGACGGAGGGGACAGCAGCCGCCTGAAAGCGGGTGCACTCGTCAGCCTGCGCCAGATAAGGGAGGAAAACTCCTTCCTGAAACGCAACGACCGCAAGCTTGTCCAATTCCGGGATGCGGTGGCGGCGACCTCCAGTTCCATGCTGCAAGGTATTACCCGCTCCTCCCTTGGTACGGAAAGCTGGATTTCCGCCGCTTCCTTCCAGGAAACGACCAAGGTGCTCAGCCAGGCCGCCATTGAGGCGAAAGCTGACCTGCTGTACGGCCTGAAAGAGAACGTTATCGTGGGCAAGAAGATCCCCGCCGGTACCGGTGTCAGGAAGTACGACAACCTGTTCGTCACCAGCATGGAATCGCACCAATCCTTCAAGGAGCGCCGTACGCTCATGGAAGAGGAATACGAAGAATACGAAGATTGAAAGTTGCCCTTCGGGGCGCGTTAGCAGAACACATGAAAGGGACGGCGAAAGCTGTCCCTTTTTTATTGCTGCGAGGAAGGGCTATGTGCTGACAATGGGTGGACCATAGCCCGGGAAGAGCGGTCAGGGGCACCCACAGTTGCTGGCCCTGCAGCCCAGCACAAAGAGGAACAGTACGAACAAGGCAATCGCAGTTAAATAAAAAGGAAGGTTCTTCATGGCAGCTTGTTTTTCCAAAATACAAACGTAGCAAATCCATTGCGCCAAAGAAAAAAAATCCTCGTCGTACCGCTGAACTGGGGGCTGGGCCACGCCACCCGCTGCATCCCTGTCATCCGGGAGTTGCTGGCGCAGGGTGCTGGGGTTTTCCTGGCCTCCGATGGCCGGGCACTGGATTTGTTGAAACAGGAATTCCCCGGTTTGCCTGCTTTTGAATTGCCCGCCTACGACATCCATTATCGCAGCCCTAACATGGTATGGAATATCGCCACGCAAACTCACAACATCCTCCGGGCGATTTATTTGGAAAAAAAGGCGGTTGGGAAATTGGTCGCACAGCACGGCATCGAAGGCATCATCTCCGACAACCGCTTCGGCTGCCGGAGCGATAAAGTGCCATCCGTTTTCATCGCCCACCAGATCAATTTGTTAGTGCCGTTTGCCCCCTTGCAAGCGGTGGCCCGGCGCATCAACCACTATCTCATCAAAGCCTTCGACGAATGCTGGGTACCGGACGAGGAGGGCGAGCCCAACCTGTCGGGCAAGCTGTCGCACGGCCTGGGCAAAACGGGTTTCCCCGTCCGCTACATCGGTTGCCTGTCGAGGATGAAGGTGTTTGAAACAGCAAAAAAGTACGACGCCATCGCCGTGCTGTCAGGGCCGGAGCCGCAGCGGACGGCGTTTGAAAAAGCGGTGTTAGCGCAAGCTCAAAAGCTACCCTGGCGCTTCCTACTCGTACAGGGAAAAACGGAGGCGAAGGAGCGCTTTTTTATAGGTGAAAATATTGAGGTCGTCTCCTTCCTGCCATCCAAAGAACTAAACGAAGCTATCCTGGCCAGCCGATTTTACATTGGCCGCTCGGGTTACAGCACCATCATGGACTTGGTGAAAATGGGAAAGCCTGCCCTGCTCGTGCCTACGCCGGGGCAAACGGAGCAGGCGTATTTGGCGGAGCGGCTGGGTGGAAAGGGGTTGTTTGTTACGCAACGGCAAAATAGGCTGGATTTGGAAGGGGTGATTGGGAATGTATCAGAGACCCCAATTCAGAATGGCTTTTTTGGAAATGTTGGAATGAAGGAAGCGGTGGAGGCTTTTTTGAGAAGGTAACGGTTTCGAGCTTGGCGATGTGGCGGAATTTTAGCACAAAAGTTCAATAGAATTCCTGCAGTTGAACCTTGCACAAATTTATCATAAAAGCACTTCAGCCGCCATATAGCCAAACCGATGCCATAAGGCGTTTCTTTTACTTTTCACTTTCAATATTGTCAATTGTCAGCCGATACTCTCTATTCCAAAGTTGATAAATGTAATAAAAAAACGAGGACAATATAAGCCCATAAATTACATACAATGGTCTGCCAACTATTTCTCTGAATGTGTTATAGAAAGACACGTTATAGAATTGGCAAAAATTGTGAAAAGTCGCTAAAAAACTTGCAATAATGACAACCCTCACTGAGACATAACCTGTGTGTGCCAAGAGTGTCTTTTTATTTTTTGGTGTTTTATAGAACACATCTAAAAAACGTCCTTTTTCATTAAAATATAACTCTGAAACAAAGTCAGTCAGTTTGTTTGATGACGATTGTCTTGTCATTTTATACTTAAACGAATAGAAGTAGAAAGCATAAATGATTAGTCCAACAACTATAATATTGGCAACTATTAAACCTGTCCAGCCAATACCAAAATACCTATATAAAGGGTTTGTCTCACCTGTCGGGTTATCAAAAAACCAAAGGCTCGTTGAATAGAAGTCGCAACCTCTTGCAAAGACAAGCAGGAATGTCAGTAGGAAAAATTTAAGTTTCATAAATTTTGTCGTTTGATCGTTGTTTTCGTCATTATCGTTTTAAAATGCCCTATAGCATGGTAATATGCAAACCCCCGCACATCCATACACAAATATATTTCGAATACCCTTAAACCGTTGATTTAGTAACGATGAAAAAATAACTTCACCATTTTGATTTTGAAAACCCCAGCAATGGAAGGGTTTTTTAAAAATAATCCCGATGTGAAATCGGGATTATTTTTCCTTCGATCCTTAGGTGGAAAATAATTTCCAGACAAAAGGCAATCAGGTGCTTATGAATTGCAACCCATTCTACATGCCAAAATCTAACGGTTAAAAGCCAATCCCTCACCGCACTGCCTTCTTCACATAATACATCTCCATCATCCCCTTGTTCTTCACCGGTACCCGGCCCCTCGGCTGGCACTCGAAATTGTATTTTACCAGGCCATAGGTCGTCTCTGAAATATTCACCTGCCCCGGTTCGCACTGCTCCTCCATGCGGGCGGCGATGTTGACGGTGTCGCCCCAGATGTCGTAGGCGAATTTTTTAAAGCCCACCACGCCGGCTACTACGGGGCCGGTGTGCAGGCCGATGCGGGCCTCGAAGTAGGGCAGGCCGAGGCGTATCTTTTCCTGTTTGTGGTCTTCGAGAAATTCCTGCATTTCCAGGGCGGCCTGCACGATTTCCTTGGGAATGGTCTTGTGCTTCACCAGGCCGCTGGCACAGAGGTAGGCGTCGCCGATGGTCTTTATTTTTTCGATGCCCGTGTGCTGTGAAATGATGTGGTCGAAGGCACGGAAGCAGTTGTTCAGCTCTTTCACCAGGGCCTCCGGGCTGAGTCGCTCGGCGATGGTGGTGAAGTTTTTAAAATCAGTAAAAAGGATGGTGGCCTCCGGGAACTGCTGGGCGGTGGCCGAGCCTTTTTCTTTCAGTTCCTTGGCCACTTCCACGGGCATGATGTTGTAGAGCAGTTCGTCGGAGCGCTGGCGTTCCTGTTCGATGATTTTGTTTTGCTTTTCCAGCAGCTTGCTGGATTTCTTTTTGGCCAGAAAACGCAGGTACATCAGGAAGGCAAAGATGAGCACGAACACGGAAACGATGCCCAGGAGATAGGTGAGATAACGTCCCTGTTCCTTTTCCAGTTCGGCGTTTTGGATGGCCATTTCCTGCTGCGAAATGGTCAGCGAGTCCATCACTTGTTTCGTTTCCAGCGAGTCTATCATGCGTTTGCGGTGCTCGGCGATGTAGAGCGCCCTGGCCCGGCTGGCCGACACCTGTTGTATCTCTTCCTCTTTTTTGAAAATCTCCTCTTCCACCACCTGCTTTTCCTGCTCCAGCGTTTTCTGCCGTTCGGTCAGCAGGGTTTTGTCCTGTTTCAGGTTGTCCCGCTCGTCGGCGAGGCCGGAGATGTCTTTTTCAAGGCGCTGCTTTTCTGACAGCAGTTGCTGTTTGTCCCGTTCGAGCTGCGCCTTCTGCACTTCGTACTGCGCCTGCATCTGGCTGAGGCTTTGCCCGCTGCTTTTCTTGCTGAAATAGTCGAAAGCCTCCTGCACGATCTGGAAAGCCTTGCGCTCGTTGCGCTGTTTCACGGCGAGGCGGCTGCGCTGGTCCACGGTTTTGATGATGAGGTCGGCATCTTTGGCCTCCATGGCATACTTCACGGCGCTGTTGAGCCATACGTCCTCGTTGCGGTCGTCGCGGGTGCGGTCGTAGCCCCTTGAGGCCAGGTAGGCAGATTCGGAGGCCATGCCGTCGTTGTTTTGTTCAATGGCCAATTGATGGGCAGCTTTGGCGTAGGCAATGGATTTGTTGGCGTCCTTCTTCAGCCATTCTTCTGCCAACTGGTAATTGAGCGACATTTTCTCCTTTGCGCTGCCGGCGTTCTTTAATTGGGCTTCCAGTTCCTGCACCGTTTGGGCCGGCAGGGAAAGGGCAAAAAAGACGAGGAGGCAAGCTGGTAAGGTTCTCATTCTTAAAAACTGGTGTGTCATTTGGCAAAAATAAGAATAGGTTGTAATAAAACCGGCAGGGCCTGAAAGCCCGCCGTCGCTGGGCAATGGTACAATGAAACGGCGGCACAATGAAGCCCGCTCCCTTTTTTCAAAAGAAAAAAATTCTTGGAATAGTCAAAATTTAATAAGTTCACGGCTCATTTTTTCAAAACCATCTTTGTTGTTTGTTTCGTGTGGCGGGTTTTACCTTTTCCTTCATCACAAACCAGCGGCAGGCAAATTTCAACAAATAACTTAAGGGGTGGGATGGCGGGCAGGCGCATCGGCGTGTTGGGTTTGAAGTTCCGCATTTATAAAATAGGCGGTGTTTCTCCCATACGCCAGGGCGATGGCTCCCATAGCGCCCCTTAGTTGATACGAACGACCAAATTATGAACTACGACACCAGTAACATCCGCAATGTAGTCCTGCTGGGGCACCCCGGCTGTGGCAAAACGTCTTTTGCTGAAACCATGCTCTTCGAAACCGGCGGCATCTCCCGCCGGGGCAGCGTGCAGGAACAAAACACCGTCTCTGACTACACCGACCTGGAACACGAGCGCGGCAATTCCATTTTTTCCACCCTGATGCACGACGACTGGCGCGGCAACAAGATCAACGTGCTCGACACGCCCGGCTTCGACGACTTTATCGGCGAGGTCGTCTCCTCCCTCAAAGTGTCCGCCACGGCGCTCGTCTTGCTGAATGCCAAAAGTGGGGTAGAGGTCGGCACCGAGCTCCTTTGGGAGTATGTGGAAAAGTTTGAAACACCATCCATTTTTGTCGTCAACCAACTCGATCACGAGAAAGCCGACTACGACAGCACCGTCGATCAGGCCACTGCCCGGTTCGGTAAAATCCTGCCGATACAATACCCGCTCAACCCTGGCAGCGGTTTCAATACCATTGTGGATGCCTTGCGCATGACGATGTACGTGTTCCCGCCCGGTGGTGGCAAACCAGAAAAAAAGCCCATCCCCGACTCGGAAAAGGAGCGGGCCATGGAAATGCACAATGCCATCGTAGAGGCCGCCGCAGAAAACGACGAGGAACTCATGGAGCGCTTTTTCGACAAGGGCACCCTGTCGGAGGAAGACCTGGCCTACGGCCTGCGCATCGCCATCGCCAACCGCACGGCCTACCCACTGTTCTGCTGCTCGGCCCTGCAAAACATGGGCAGTGGCCGCATCATGGGCTTCATCAACGACGTGTGCCCCTCGCCGGCTGAGCGCATGGAAGTGAAGCTGGAAGGCGGCGGCACCCTCAAATGCGACGCCAGCGGCGATACGACGATTTTTATTTTCAAAACCCACAATGAGCCAAGGGTAGGCAGCATTTCCTACTTCAAGGTCTATTCCGGTTCATTAAAAGCAGGCGACGAACTGGTGAATGCGGACAACCGACACACCGAGCGTTTTGGCCAATTGTATATTTCCAATGGCAAAAACCGGGAACCGGTAGAGGAACTGAAAGCCGGGGATTTAGGCTGCACGGTGAAACTGAAAAGTTCGCATACCAACCAAACCCTGAACAAAAAAGGCGTTGACCGGAAAATAGACCCTATCCATTTCCCCAATTCCAGGATTGAAGTGGCCGTACACCCGCCGAGCAAAAACGACATGGAAAAGCTGATGAAGGCCCTGCACTCCATTTCGGAAGAAGACCCTACCCTGATCATCGAGCAATCGAAATCCCTGAAACAGACGCTGTTGTACGGCCAGGGCCAGTTGCACCTCGACCTTGTAAAGCATCGGGTAGAGTCGGAATTTGGCGTGGGCATGGAGTTTGAAAAACCGCGCATCCCCTACCGGGAAACCATCATGAGGGAATCGAACGAGATGTACCGCCACAAGAAGCAGTCGGGCGGTGCCGGCCAGTTTGCAGAAGTCCACATGCGCATCGAGCCTTACCACGAAGGCATGCCCGAACCCACCGGGCTGACCGTGCGCAACAAAGAAATAGACGAGCTGCCCTGGGGCGGGCACCTGGCCTTTTACTGGTGCATCGTCGGCGGCAGCATTGATGCCCGCTTTTCCAATGCCATCAAGAAGGGTGTTTTGCAAAAAATGGAAGAAGGCCCGCTTACCGGCTCTAATTGCCAGGACATCCGGGTGAGCATCTACGACGGCAAAATGCACCCGGTGGACTCCAACGACATGGCGTTCATGCTGGCGAGTATCAACGCTTTCAAACAGAATTTTTCAAAAGCCAACCCACAGTTGCTTGAACCCATCTACGATGTGGAGATCCTTTGTTCTGACGAGGTAATGGGCGACGTGATGGGCGACCTCCAAACCCGGCGGGCCATCATCGTCGGTATGGGGGCCGAGGGCCATTACCAGAAAATCATCGCCAAGGTGCCGCTGGCAGAACTTTACCAATATTCTTCGACGCTGCGCTCCATTTCACAGGGCCGGGCAAAGTTCAACCGCAAATTTGCGGAGTACGCCCCCGTGCCGGGCGACATTCAGCAGAAATTAATCGAGGCGCACAAGTCGGAACAGCAGGACGAGGATTGATCTGCCTGGTGTTCGAAAATAAAAATGGTTAAAAAAGCGAAGGGTAGCGAGGATACTTGCTGCCCTTTTTTACTGCCCGGGGGTTTTTCATTAGCGCCGGATTAGAGCAGCAGGCCCCTCAAAGGGCTTCGGCACAATGCCGATGGCCGGGAGGGAGGTCTTGCCGTGCTTCAAGTAGCTCGTGTAAATTAATCAGCTAAACGGCATTTTCATAAATCGCTGGTGGCAAGCATGTTGTGTTCATTCACCATTCACCATTCACCATTATTTAATTCCCTCCGCCGAATATCTTGTCGAGGGCGTTTTTCAGTTTTTTCTTTCGCTCCCGCCGCCGCTCCAGGCGCTCATTTTTCTTTTGGATGCGCTCCGATTCCTTGCGTTGTTCCTCCGTCAGGCGGACGCCCTGGCGTTTTCCTTTTTCATCGGCTTCCCCTTCCACAGCAGTCTGGCTGTTGCCGCCGGGTTCGTCCGTTTCTTCCTGATCCCAATCATAGCCGTTTATCTCCAGGAGCCGGCGGAATTTCAGCACCTTTTCTGTGCGCAATGAGTCGGAGATGGAATCGGGGGACATTTCAAGGTAGGTGACCAGGGAATCGAGCAGGGCGTCGGTATCGGGTACGAAGTCGGGGCAATTGAATTCAGCGGAGGCAAGGCTGTCGAGGAAGGGAAATCGTCCTTTTTTAAAATCGGCAAAGGCGGGGTCGTCGTATATTTTTTTCCAAAAATAACCTACTTCCGGCAGTGCAGAAGCACCGCCCTGCCCCAGGCGGGTGGATAGGAAATGTACTGCCGGCTGCTCTGCCCCCACCCAGGCGCCCGTGACGATATTGGGGGTGTAACCGATAAACCAGCCGTCCATATTTTTATTCGAAGTGCCCGTTTTGCCCGCTGCCGGGTAGATGAAATTGGAAATGTAGCGGAGCCGCCCGCCAGTGCCGCCATCCACCACCGACTGCATGAGGCGTATCATCATGTCGGCCTGCCGCTGTTGCAGCACACGGGGGAAGGTGGCCGGGTCTGGTGCCTGGAATTCCACCAGTTTTTGCCCGTCGGCGGTTTCCACGCGGGTGAGGTAGTAGAGTTCGGGCCGCACGCCCCGGTTGGCGAAGGTGGCGAACACCCGCACCATTTCCCAGAGGGAGGCGTCCACGGAGCCAAGGGCGATACCCGGCTCGTGGGGGATGTCGGACTCGACGCCCAGCCGTTTGGCCATAGCAATGGCAGAGTCAACGCCGATCTGGTTGATGAGCTGCATGGCGACCATGTTGACCGACAGGCGCAGGCCGCCCTGCATGGAATAGCTGCCGCCATAGCTGCCGTCGGAATTGCGGGGCGTGTAGCCGTCGGCGAAGGTGATCTGCTCATTTTGAAAACGCTCGCAGGGGGAAATGCCGCTTTCGAGGGCCTTGGCGTACACGATGGGCTTGAAGGTGGAGCCTACCTGCCGCTTGGATTTTACATGGTCGTACTGGAAGTACTTGAAGTTGATGCCGCCCACCCAGGCGAGCACCTTGCCGGTGCTTGGCTCGGCGGCCAACATGCCTGTTTTCAGCAGGGTCAGATAGTATTTCAGGGAATCGAGCGGCGAGAGCAGGGTATCTTTTTCATAAGAGGTAGTGTCCCAGGTGAAAATGGTCATGTTCACCGGTATGGCAAAGCTGGAGTCTATATCGGCCTCTGAAAGCCCTTTTTCTTTCAGGATTTTGTATCGTTCCGAGCCTCGTTTGGTCTGTTGCAGCAGGTCGTCGGTGCCCCAGGGCACGGCGTTGCTATAGCCCTTAAAATGGTCTATGAAGATTTTTTGCAAGTCCTTCATATGCTGGTTGACGGCCTCTTCTGCGTACTGCTGCATTTTCGAGTTGATGGTGGTATAGATTTTCAGGCCATCGGTGTAGAGGTTGTAGGGCCTGCCGTCGGGCTTGGTCTGGTTTTTCAACAGGTCTTCCAGTTCCAGCCGAAGGTGTTCCCGGAAGTAGGTGCCGATGCCTTCGTTGTGACTTTCGGTATTGTACTTCAGAATGATGGGCAGTTGTTTCAAAGAATCAAAGGCCAGGGTGTCCAGGTAGTTGTATTTCACCATTTGGGCCATCACCACGTTGCGGCGCTCCTGGGCACGTTGCGGGTTGCGGGCGGGGTTGTAGGCGGTGTTGGCCTTCAACATGCCGATGAGCACGGCGGCTTCTTCCACCTTGATGTTTTCAGGGGTGGCGTCGAAGAAGCGCTGTGCCGCTACTTTGATGCCGAACACATTGTCGCCAAAGGGCACGGTGTTGAGGTAAAGCGCCAGTATTTCGTTTTTGGAGTAAGCGCTTTCCAGCCTGTTGGCGATGAACATTTCCTTTATCTTGGCAATGGGCACGGTGAGTTTGCCGAAACGCTTGCGGGGGTAGAGGTTTTTGGCCAACTGCTGGCTGATGGTACTGCCCCCGCCAGCGGACTCGTCCTGCATAAGGATGGTGCGCAGGAAGACCCTGATCCAGGCCCGGAAGTCAATGCCGCCATGCTCGAAAAAGCGGGCGTCTTCGGTAGCCACCAGGGCGTTGATGATGGCAGGCGACACGTTTTCAAGGTCGGCTGGCAGGCGGTTTTCGATGTAGTATTTCCCCAACAGCACACTGTCGGCAGAATAGACCTCGGAAGCGATATTCTGGTTGATGTCCTGTAAATCAGCTTTGGAGGGCAGTTTCCCAAAGAAACCAAAGTAGATGAGCGAGAGGAAAAACAGCACGGCAAAAAGGCCCAGCACTGCTGCCAGCGCGCTGATGAGCAGCGGCTTGGCCAGCTTGGGGTGCCTGGTGGCAAACCCCCGGTACCGCAGGATGGCAGGGCGCAAATAGGGGTACAGGACCACCTTGAGTGTTTGCCATTGGTGCGCCCAGAATGATTTCGTGATGAGTTTTTTAAAATCTAACATTGGGATCGAAGGAAAAAATCAGGTAACTCCCGAAGCCCGTTCGGGATTATTTTTGAAAACCAACAGGCCATCCTGGAAGGGCTTGCCAGGGTTTTCAAAATCAAAATGAGCAAGTTCGCTACATATAGCCAAACACGGATGGTTTGGTCATCTTGGTTCAAATCAAAACTTTGACTATCAGGGTATTGCCCACTGTTTTCGAGGGGTTTTGGAAGTCACTACCCGCTGTTGACCTTTATGGATCGAAGGAAAAATAATCCCGATTTCACATCTGGATTATTTTTAAAAAACCCCTCCATTGCTGGGGTTTTCAAAATCAAAATGGTGAAGTTATTTTTTCATCATTACTATACGAGTACGATGGTCAGGTAAAGGTACAAAAACGCCGCCCAGGCCGGGGCTGGTATTCGTGTTTATTAATTGGGAAAAATGCCCTGCGGACAATTCTTTAAAAAAACAATAGGCACTGGCTGCCTACTGACTTCTGTAAATACCTTTGCCGCTCAAAATGTTCGTACCAGTTCATGCCTGACCGACACCATATCTTTTCAAGGAACAACCTCCTGCTATACGGGATTGCGCTCCTACTGTTGCCTGCGCTCCTGGTCCACCTGGGCCTTTCGGCCTTCACCGACGACGAAGGTATCCGGGCGCTGGTGGCACTGGAAATGGACATTTCGCACAATTACCTCACCCCGACCATGTTCGGCGAACTGTACTACAACAAGCCCCCGCTCTACAACTGGATCCTGCTCGCCGTGTACAAGCTCACCGGCCGCACCGACGAGTTCATCTCCCGGCTCCCAACGGTATTCTTCCTGCTGGCCTATGCTGCCACGGTCTATCATTTTTTCAAAAAAAACATCGCCCCACCTGATCCCCGCCCTTCTCAACCCTCAGCCCACACTGCTCTATTGCCCCCCCTCGCCCTCATCACCTGCGGGCGCATCCTCTTCTGGGATTCGATGCTGGGGCTGATTGATACCTGCTTTTCCTGGGTAATGTTCAGCCTGTTCATGGTCATTTACCACGAAGGGGAAAAAGGGCGTTACTGGCGGCTGTTTGTGCTGTCCTACCTGCTGGCGGCCATTGGCTTTATGCTGAAAGCCTTGCCGGCGGTGGTCTTTCTCGGCATCGCCCTGCCTGTTTATTTTGTCTGGCAAAAGAAATGGCGGCACTTGTTTTCGTGGGCACATGTGGCAGGCGTGGCCTTGTTCGCAGGGATAGTGGGCAGCTATTATTTTCTGTATGCCAGGGAAAACGGTTTGACCACTATCGCAGGCACCATTTTCCACGAATCGGCGAAGCGCACCTTTGTGGAATATGGGCTTTGGGAAACGGTGCGGCATTTTTTCACCTTTCCTTTCGAGATGTGGTTCCACTTCCTGCCCTGGACGCTGCTGCTGGTTTATTTTTTGGGGAAAGATGCCTGGCGGCACATCCTGCGCAATAAGTTCATCACCTGGAACCTGCTGGTTTTTGCAGCTACCGTTTTGCCTTATTGGTCGTCGGTGGAGGTCTATCCCCGCTATCTGTTCATGCACGTACCCTTGGTATTTTCGGCTTTTATTTACTTACATTCCATCAACCAAAAAGAGAAAACGAGTCAGTGGCAGTTGGTGGAAAAGACCTTCTTTGGGCTGTGCATATTGGCCACGATTTCCAGCCTGTTACCGCCTTTTTGGCCGGCTTTGCAGGGAATCCCCTATTTGTGGGCCAAGACGGCGGGCCTGGCACTTGGGATGGGTGCTTTGACAGTACTTTACTGGCGCTGGAAACCCCAGCGGATGCTGACTTTCGTGCTGGTATTGCTGGTGGCAAGGCTCGGCTTCGACTGGTTCGTGCTGCCCTCACGGCAGGCCATTGATTGCCGCAACTTCGTACGGGACAGCACCCTCGCTGCGGTGGAAAAACTGGGCGGCCAGCCCCTTTATATTTATCAAAACAGCCTCGGCAACCAACCTATCACCGGCTACTATTTCACCCGGGAGACCGGTCAAATTCTTACCTCCGTTCACCATGATTTTGATAGGCCGGGGTTTTACCTGGTCAACACTTCCCTTTACCCAAAGGATGATTTTGAGGAATTGTGCAAAGTCCGGGTCAAGTGGGAGTGTGGGGAATTGATGATAGGGCGGTGGAGAGGATGAGAGAGAATGAGAGGATGAGAGAGAATGAGAGAGAATGAGAGAATGAGAGAGGGCAATGGAATTACTACTTTTACCTTTCTGCTTTAACCTTATTTAGATCCAAAATGCTTTCAGTCGTCATCAGTGTGTTCAATGAGGAAGAAAATGTGGCCTTGCTTTCCGGGCAACTGGCTGCTGCCTTGGCGGGATTTGAATATGAAATCATTTTTGTGGACGACGGTTCTACCGATGGGACGCTTGCTGCCTTGAAGGCCATCCCGGACAAGCGCCTGAGAATCATCGAACTGCGCAAGAACTATGGCCAAAGCCTGGCCCTCATGGCCGGCATCGACCATGCCCGGGGCGATTTTATCGCTACCCTCGATGGCGACCTCCAAAACGACCCTTCCGATATTCCGGCCATGCTCCAGGTGGCGCAGGATGGCCATTGGGATATGGTGGCCGGCATTCGTGCCAACCGCAAAGACGGCTTCTTCCTGCGCAAAATCCCCAGCATGGTGGCCAACTGGATCATCCGCACCACGGCGGGCGTAAAAATGAAAGATTATGGTTGCGCCTTAAAAGTCTTCCGAAGCGAGGTGGCCAAAGACCTTGGCCTTTATGGCGAACTGCACCGCTTCATTCCCGTGCTGGCCCACCTGGAAGGGGCCCGCATTACGCAGATGGAGGTGAAACACCACCCCCGCCGGTTTGGCAAATCGAAATACGGCCTGGGGCGCACTTTCAAGGTGATGAGCGATCTGCTGCTCATGCTCTTTTTCAAAAGCTACCTGCAACGGCCCATGCACCTGTTCGGCAATGTGGGCGTGGTCATGTTCCTGCTCGGCACTGCCATTAACCTGTACCTGGGCGTGCTGAAACTGCTGGGCCACGATATCTGGGGCAAGCCCTTGCTCATCCTCGGCCTCATGCTTTTCATCGGCGGCATCCAGCTGATTACCGTGGGCATCGTTGTGGAAATTCAGATGCGGACGTATTTTGAATCGCAACAAAAGCGGCCCTATAAGATCCGAAAGGTGCATGGCGAAGCTAGGATCGAAGGATAAATAATCCCGATTTCACACCGGGATTATCTATAAAAGACAGCTTTGCGGGCCGGCCTGCCATGTGTCAAGCGGGCATGGAGGCGTGGAAATCCTGCCGGATGCGGTGGGCATATTGGTTCAGCAGTTCCAAAATCCGCTCCCGGCTGTCCGATTTCAGGATAAGCCCGATATGATGGTCTTTTTTCATACGCCAGACAATTTCGGGGTCATTAAAGCTGGAATGGTCGGGTTCTCTTTGGCGGGAAAGGGAGGTGATAATACCGGCGTATTCTTTACGTACGGGGGGCAATTTGTACTCCGTGCCCCGGGCGACCGCTGTTTCGAGCCTGGCCCATTCCCCCCACAGGTTGATGCCCGATGAAAACTCGACCATTTCGGCAAGGTTGGCACCGCCCACCCGGGAGGAGGTTTCGAGGAAATAAAACTGGCCGTCCTCGTTGCATTTGATAAACTCGGTATGGGAGGCAGAATAGACCATACCAAAGGCTTTCATCACACCTGTATTGAATTTGGTGAGTTCTTTTTCGTCTTTTGAACCGTATTCACAAACAACAGATCGGAAAATACCTCCTCCATGCGCCACGTCCCAGGGCGTGCTGAGGTATTGGGAAACCCTGGTGAAGACGGGCTTGCCGCCCACTGTGAGGGCATCCACGTGGTAGATGTCGCCGGGCCGGAACTGTTCGCAGAGGTAGTTGTGGCGTTTGTCACCCAGTTCAAAAATGGCCCGCCACAGTTCGTCGGCAGAATGCACTTTGCGGATGCCCTTGGCTGCCGCCTCGAAGCGGGGCTTTACCATGTAGGGGGGGCTGACCCGGGCCGTGAATTCATTGATTTCCTCGTCGTTAAAAAGGGAGGTAAAAGCGGGCACCTGCAGCCCGGCCTCTGCTGCTTTCAAGCGCATGGCCAGTTTGTCCCTGAAATGGCGGGAGGTCGTTTGGCCCATGCCCGGCAGGCGGAAATGCTCCCGGAGTTCGGCGGTTTCTTCCACATCGAAGTCGTCAATGGCCACCAGGCGGTCTATCTTGTGGGTGCGCATGAGGTAGGCCAGCCCGGCGATGAAGTGCTCCATGTTCCACGAACCGTGGGTGACCTCGTCCATGAAGAAAATATCGTCCAACACTTCCCGGGGCCAGGAGGAGTTTTCAAGGCCTTTGGCCGTGACGAGGAATACTTTGTTGCCTTCGGCCTTGCAATAGCGCAAAAAGTCAAGGCCTTTGAATTCGCAGGAAATACAGAGGAAAGTCAGTGGTTTCATTTTGATGCTGTTGTTGAAGGCTATTTGGTGCGGGCACGGAATTTATTTACAAAGGATCGAAGGACAAATAATCCCGATGTGAAATCGGGATTATTTTTAAAAAAAACCTCTCCATGGCTGGGGTTTTCAAAATCAAAATGGTGAAGTTATTTTTCTTCGTTACAAAGTACGATTTACGAATGGCGATTGCAGTCGTTGCAATCGCCATTCCCAACCGTAAAGCAGGTAGGCCAAATGGTTCGACCCAATTGGTGCTGTTTGAAATCGAAGATTCACGTCAGTAAATGGACGGTCTTCAGCCATTCCTACAGTTGACAACAAAGCCAAACCATTTCAATCAAAGTCAAACCATTTACTGACGTGAATCTTCGATTTCAAACAACTACACAAGTACACTATCAACTAAATTTCCATCAATTTCAGCCATCAGCTATGCGATAAGGTTTGAGATTTTGCGGGCGCAGGTAAACCTGAAATCTAAATTCTTACAGCAAGTACCTAAATCCAAAAT
Source organism: Lewinellaceae bacterium (assembly GCA_020636005.1). Classification (GTDB taxonomy): domain Bacteria; phylum Bacteroidota; class Bacteroidia; order Chitinophagales; family Saprospiraceae; genus UBA6168. The sequence goes on along the minus strand of JACJYR010000002.1, from coordinate 871,715 downwards.
GATGAGAAACTTAGTTTGCCGAGTTCTAAGCCCCAATACGGCTGCCATCGGGAATAATCGCCCCTTTTTTCAACACCACGATGCCATCAACGATGGCGTGGGTCGGCTGCGAGTCGTCCGCCAGTTTGCCGGGGTTGCCACGGATGACGACGTTGTCGCCGATGCGGCAATCCTTGTCGATGATGGCATTTTCGATGATACAGTGGCGGCCAATCCCCAAAGGGATTTCGTCTTGCAACACAATTTCTTCCAGGCGCTGGAAGTAATCGTTACCCATGATAATAGAGTTGGCAATGACCGTATAGGCACCAATTCTGGAGCGGATTCCGATGACCGAACGTTCAATGCGCTCCGCATGGACGATGCAGCCCTCAGCAACCACGACATGGCGGAACACCGTACCGAAGAACTTGCTTGGTGGCAGCATACGGGGGCGGGTATAAACCACCCGGCGGTTGTCGAAGAGGTTGAACTTCGGGATGTTGTCGGTCAGGGCCAGGTTGGCTTCGAAGAACGAGCCAATGTTCCCGATGTCTTCCCAGTAGCCGGTGTACTCGTAGCTGGCCACGGTATATTTGTCGTTGATGGCGGCGGGAATGATCTCCTTGCCAAAGTCCAGGGCCTCAGGATGTTCCTTGAACAGCCTTTTGATCGCTTTTTTTGAAAAAATATAAATGCCCATGGAGGCCAGGTAAACCTTGCCCTGCTGCTTGAGGTCATCCGATACTTCGGACGACCAATCTGCAAGGACGTCCGGCTTGGGTTTTTCCACAAAAGAATCAATATAGCCGGTGTCGTTGACCTTCATGATGCCGAAAGCCGTTGCTTCCTTGGCCACCACGGGGATGGTGGCGATGGTCAGGTCCGCACCTTTGTCGATGTGGGAACGGGCCATCTCTTCGAAGTCCATTTGGTAGAGCTGGTCGCCGGACAGCACGAGGATGTAGTCGTAGTCCTGGTTGACGAGGTGGCGCATGGACTGTCGCACAGCGTCGGCGGTACCCTGGAACCACTTGTCGCTGCCTTGCCGCTGCTCGGCGGCGAGGATGTCCACGAAGCCGGAGCCGAAATGGTCGAAGTGGTAGGTGTTTTTGATGTGCTGGTTGAGCGAGGCAGAGTTGAACTGCGTGAGCACGAACATCCGCTTAACGCCTGAATTGAGGCAGTTGGAAATGGGGATGTCAATGAGGCGGTACTTGCCCCCAATCGGTACGGCGGGTTTGGAGCGGTGCTCTGTGAGGGGCTGAAGCCTGGTGCCGGCCCCGCCGCCCAGGATGAGGCTGATCATTTTGATAACCATGGGTGTCAATAGATTTTAATGTAGCTTTTTCGCCCTTCATGCAGGAGTCAAAAGCTTTTCTCAAGCAGTTAAAAAAAATGGATAAAGGGTTGACGGTCAACGGTTCCTATTTTACTGAACGCCGCTTGATGACCCTTTGAAGGCCCGCATGGGCTTGTAGCGGGAAAAATAGGACAAAAAAATTAAACAGTTGAGAATCAGGGATTTCATTTAATGAAAAAATAATGGCGGCGACAGACGGGCGTTTCTTTTCCCGACGAGCTTGGTGGACAGTGACGCCTTCGAACACATCGCCGATGCGTTTGCCCTCTGGCACTACCTTGCACAACAAGATTGACCCGTCCTGCAATTGCCGAAGAGCGACCGGGGCAGGGAATCTGCCTGTATGCCGTTCGATGGTCAAAAATTTTGTTGGCTCGATAGCCTGTTCCGATACATTGGGAATGATCGCCACTGGCCTGACCACTCCTTATTATTGGCCGCAGGCCGAAGGTCGCTATTCAATAGGCTGCTGTAAAATGGAATTCCAGGCACACTTCCATTATCTTCGCCTATTGCCCATTTCTTATCCGCCAATGGAAATGACGTTTTCAGGGCGGTATTATTGAGGAAATCTGTCCTTTTACTACCTTTACTAAAACAAAATTTTCTGTTCTAAACCAAATAAATCCAGCCCTGCTTGGGCACCTCCCGCACCACCAATGGTACTACCTTCAACAAACCAGTGGACAGACGAAGAAATCCTGCGACAGATCTGCAGCGAAGGCCGTGAAAAGGCACTGTACCTTGTGTTTGAAAAACTGGCCTGGCGTCAGGCGGTCATCGCCTTTGTGGTGCAGCATGGCGGCAACGAGCATGACGGCGAGGATGCCGCCCAGGAAACCCTCGTCAATTTCGACCGAAATATTCGGCTGGGCGCCTTCAAAGGGGACAGCGCTTTGAAAACCTACTTCATGGCCATTGCAAAATTCCATTGGTACAATAAACTGCGCAGCCGCAGGCCGCTCGAAGAATTGAAGCCCCAACACCGGATGGCGGTGTCAGAAAGCGTTGAGGACCATGCTATTGCCGAAGAAAAAAAGCGCTACCTCGATGAGGCGCTGGGCAGGATCGGCGCCCGCTGCAAGGAAATCCTGCGGCTGGCCGGCCTTGATTACAGCATGGATGAAATTGCCCAAAAGGTTGGCCTCAGCAGTGCCGCCATGGCCAAAAAAGAAGCCTACCGCTGCCGGTTGCGCTTCCGGGATTTCCTGGAGGCAAACCCAGGGTGGAAGGAGTTGTTGGTGAATGAGTGAATTGGTCGGGGAACAAGCTTTCTGGCACCAATTTCAACTTAATAAAAATGGAGAACAGGGACGAAATACTTTTTGATAAAATTGAGGCATACCTCGGCGGGAAACTGACCGAAGAGGAGGCAGCCACCTTTGAGCAGCAAGCCGCCGCCGACCCCGCCCTGCGGGAACTGCTCGACCTGCACCGCTTCGAGCGGGAAGGCGTGGAGTATTTGATAGAGCAGGATCTGAGGGGGAAAATGGAAAGCTGGAAAACTGCACCCCCTGATGAAAACCCTGCGGATTTGCCCCGGACAAAAAGGCGGTGGTGGCTGCTGTTGCTTGCTGCCGGGCTGCTTGGCGGGGTAGTGTTTTTCGTGGTAAAATTCAACGCCCAGCCACATCCTGCCATGCCTCCGGTCGAGGAAAATCCTCCAGCCGAAAACAAGCCAATTGAACAACAGCCAGCGCCCAAATCGCCGCCCAAAGAAGTACCAATTGCCAACACGGAGGAAAACAAAGCAGAAAAAATGCCGGCACCACAGCAAAAAAAGGACAGGTACCTGGCCTTGGCCAACACCTTCTATGACCTCCCCGAAAACCTTGGTAGCGGAAGGAGGAACAGCGATGAAACTGGCGAACAAAACGCACTTACACCCGCCATCAAAGCCTTCAAAAGCAATCCGCCAAACTATCCAAGGGCCATTGTCGAACTGAAAAAAATCACGAAAGAAAACAGTCCCACGGAATTCGCCCAGGCGCAGGAAATGCTGGCACACGCCTATTTCAACAACAATCAGTACAAAGCAGCAGCAACTATTTTTCAAAAGATGAGAGGTGAAAATTTGTCGCCCACTACAAAGGACAGGACGGATTGGTACCTGCTGCTAAGCTTGTTGCCGGATTATGAAAAACAGCGTCAACAGGTGGATGCATTGCTGGACGACATTATTAGTGAAGAGTATCACAACTATAGGAAAAAGGCTGCGGATTTGAGAAAGGCTCTTGAAAAGCAGAAGTAAACTGAACCTGCAAAATTTAAAGGTCTGAATTACCGCACCGCTCCCATATCCCCTATCCCAATCATCCCCGCCCAAAAGAAGGGGTGATCAAAGCCACCCTGCCCTTTGTTCCTTTTCAAAAAATCCAGCTTGGCCAGGCGCAGCGCCTCGTCCTTGCTTTTTCCCTGCTGCAGATTTTTGTAGAAATACACCATCAGGTCTTTGGTTTTTTCGTCGCTGACCTGCCAGAGGGTGGTGAAGATGCTCTTCGCCCCGGCGTAGGCGAAGGCACGAGCCAGGCTCACGATGCCCTCGCCCTTGCGCAGCTTGCCGATGCCCGTCTCGCAGGCCGACAGCACCACCATGTCGGCATTGAGGGAGTAGTTGTAGAGGTCACGGGCGTAGAGCTTGTCGAAGGAGCCGGGCCGACCGAAGGCGAGGTAGGCGTAGTCGCCCTGGCGGTCGTCGGCCTTGCCGTGGGTGCTGAGGTGCAGGATGCGGTAGCCCCCGGCCTGCTCCCGGAACTTTTCGAGGGAGGCATCGGCTCCGTAAAAAGATGACCCTTTCATCAGCTTGGCCACCGAAGCGGCTTCCTCACCACTGGCTGGGAGTGCCTGGAGGGAATCCCGCAAAGCCAGAAAGTCCGTTGTATCTATGCGGGAAATGAGGCCCTGCACGTCGCCCTGGAAAAAGGGGGCCATCGTCAGCACACCTTTCGTCGGTGCCTTCCGGTGCTGCTTTTGCCGCATCTCACGCAGCAACGTGGCGGAGTAGCAGTAGCTGATCTGGTGTTTATCCAGCAGGTAGGAGCCGTTATAGGAGCCGAAGCGTCCGGGACTTTTTGGTGGCTGGACGAGCAGCGCCTCGAATGGCACATAGCCCAGCACCCCGTCAGGCACCACGATGACTTGTTCTGTCAACTTGTCGGCCAAGGGTGCGACGAGTTTTTGGTAGAGGTCTTGGGCGACTCGGGTGTAATTGGCGTTGCAGGTAACCTCCCGTTCGGCGGTCTTCAGCGTGTCCCCATTGGGTAGGGAATAATAGCCATAAATGCCATCCTTGGTCATGTCCTGCACCCATTGTTCGAGGGGGAAGTCGTGCTTGATTTCCCGGACATAGAAAGTATCCTTGCGGACGAGGAAGACATAGATGTTGCTGTCGCCTACCATGTATTCGAGAAGGCACTGGTTGGGCTGTAACAGGTTGTTTTGCACTTCTTCCAATGGGATGGTGGAGAGGTCGTACTTGGCCTTATAGTATTGGGGGTAGTCGGCCTCGAAGCGGGCTTTGAGCGCCTCATATTTCCGGTTGAGGTCGAAGAGCCTGCTGCCGGTGGCGAGCACGGTGCTGTCGGTGTCGGATGCGCCCTCGGATAGTTTTTCCTGGCGCTTTTTGTCGTAGTAGGCGATGTCTATGCGGAGGTCGTATTCCTGTTGGAGGAGGGTGTCGGGGATGCCTGCGACGCTGAGGGCGTTGGTTTCCTGCATGGCTTCGTAGAGGAGGAGGGCTTTGGAGCGCTCGGCGAAAGAGAAGGATTCGGTGAGGTAGTGGAGGGAGTCGGTGAGGGTGTGGAGGAGGTAGTTGGTGGACATAGCGTAAGCGAAATTATTATTCATTTGTACTGCAAGATTTGATTTTGACGAAGGCGAAAGATTTTGGCTTTTATAGTTGAGAACCTTTGCTGTTAGAAGATGAAAACGATGTGAATTTGCTAAACAATTTGTAGGAGAAGTATCAGCGAAATGCCACTGTTTGTAAAAACGAGCAAATTGAAACAAGCTTTTAACAAGTTGGGGTATAGAATTGACCTCATCTAAGGAATCTATTCCCTTATAATTAAGAGCATTTAATGAAAGTCTATAAGCTTCTTCTGCTTGTATTAACAATTTGGCTTTTACATAATTTTCTGCCAAGATAAGATAGGAATGTGCTAAAGATCGACTAAACTCTCCGTAGTTTTCCCTCCAAATTTCAATTGCTTTTTTTTGTGTGTCTATCGCTTTTTGAAGATCACCATTACAACCTGAAGGGTTTCCAATATTAGCATAAATACTTGCTACCATTGGGTTACTGTTTCCATACAGTTGTGTTCTGATGTTTAGAGATTTTTCCATTAATTCATTTGCTTTTACTGAATTACCCAGATTTGAATATGCATTAGCTAAGTTCATGTAAATAGTCGCTACCGTGGGGTGGTTTTCTTTTTGCGACATTAGAAAAATTTTAAGAGCAAGTTCATGATATTGGATAGCCTTTTCATACTCACCTAAATTATAATAAGTTGATGCTATATTCTGATACGCATGAGCTACATCGAAATGGTTTTCTCCAAGTATTTTTATTCGTAATTGCAATGATCTAAAATGACAATCAAGTTCTTTGTAAGAATCACCCAAATTTCCAAAAATTTTACCTAAATTTCCATAGCATATTGCAAGATTTAAATCAGTTTCTAAACCCGCTTTAGTATAAATATTCATGGCTTTTTGTGTAAAATATAAAGCCCTATAATAATCTTCCTTTCTGTCATAGTGGTCACCTATATTGCCAAAAGAATTTGCAATTGATGGATGTTCTGCCTCAAGATATTTTTGTCTTAATTCTAAAGATTTTTCAAGATTTTTTAACCCTTCTTCATAATTTCCAATTTCATCGTAGCAAATTCCTAAATTATCATAACTAGCTGTCAGGTCAGGGTTTTTGTAGTCACCAAGAATAGTAAAAATAGCAGCAGCGTTTTCCAAATACTGTATACCCTTTTTAAATTTACCAGTCGAACGGCAAAGAAAGCCAAGATTATTTAGGATTGTTGCGACGCCGGGATCAGTTTCTCCATTACACTGAATTCTTACTTTTAATGCTTTTTCCATATTTTCAATGGCAAGTTGTAAGTTGCTGAGGTAATAATAATTTGAGGCAAGGTTGGAATACGTGGAAGAAATATCAGTCCTACAGTCGTCATTAATTTGTAATTTAAGCGCTAAAACCTCACTTAGTGTTTCAAGAGATTTTTTAAAATTTCCTTTCATTGTAAGCGTAGTGCCAATGTTTTCTAAAGTGCTTGCTTCTTTCTCATGCCCCTTGCCATAAATATTTCTATAAATATCCAGTGCAGTTTCAAATGATAATAAGGCTTCGTCTGTTTTTCCAAGATAGTAATAACTATTACCTGAATTATCCCAGCAAAGCGCCGCTTTTTCTCCTACTATTCCAAGTTGATTGTAAATATCCAACGCTTTTTGAGTTACATCTAAACTCATTTGAAACTCATGCTTTTTATTTAATGAATCCGCTTTTGTTAATAAAGCTGCGGCAGTTATTGTATCCTCTAATGAATATAAATTTTCTAATTTTTGCCCTATTGAGTCCAAAATTGCACTCCAACAAAACACCCCAACCAACAAAATCCGAACAAAGAAAAATGGTCTCATGGTCATCCGTTTTAGTGAAAAGAATCCCCGAAGATAGCCACCCGCCGAAAAGAAAAAGCCACCAGAAAAAAAAAATTCAAAAATTTCCTCCTTGCATGGGCACCGCCCCCTACCTCCCCGGTACAAAGCATCAAATCAACCAAATTTTCTTCACCATTTTAAAACTCTAAATCATGAAAGCACAACTGGTTCAAGATCTCGAAACGGCCCTCAGCAATCAAAACTTTCAGCAAGCCTTGGCAGCCGGCAATAGTCTATTGGCACAATTTCCCAATGATATGGACTCCTATATCCTGAATGGGGATGTTTATTCAGGGATGGGCAATTGGGGGAAGGCAGTAGAATACTATGAAAGGGCAGAATCTTTCAACCCGGGCGAGGCTATTGTCTATTTCAAACTAGGGGATACTTACGAGCGCAAGGGCGATGCCCAAACCGCCTACCACCACTATTATTCTGCCCTGACCCTCTCGCCCGAAAACTATTTTTACAGGGGCAACCTCGGCAGGCTTTTATACGAAAAAGGTCGTGAATCCAACAATTTTGACCTAAAAAAACAGGGCTTGGAACAAATGGAAATGGCAGCCAATGCAGGTGCTGCCGATAGGCTGCTCAAAGAACAGCTCGCCTTGGCCTACCTGGATCAGTGTGCTGCCGTCTGGCGCCAACACCCTGAAAATAAGGACGAGTACCTCGCCACAGAACGTGAACACCTGGATTTTGCAAAAGATCAAATTACAAAAGCCAGGCACCTGACCGATGGGTCGAACCAAGTTTTAAACAACTATGCCAGCAGCATCGAAGGCCATGTGTCAGACGGGGAAAAGCGGAAATTCAGGGGTTATCCGTATCTACTGAAAGCCCCGGCTATCGTGGGGGCACTTTTGTTGGTTTTTGGGCAAACGGCTTTCGGTATCGTGCTTCTATTGATGGCAGGTATGTACTACTTTTCGCAGCTAAAACCTGGCTACCTCGTCAACCGGATGTTTTATAAGAATGACTACCGAGACCCGTTCATCGTGCGGCGCCTGGATGCGTTGGGAAGGGAAATGGGAAATATTACTATATGGGCTACCTCCCTCTCAGACTTGTTCATGATGCAGTTCTTGTTCAAACTTGTATTTGGCTTCATCCGTTATGGGATGGTCATCGTCATGCTGCCTTATGAAATCTTCAAAGGGTTTTGGGTCAACTACGACCTACAGCACAAAATGGTGGCGAAAACCGCCGCATAATACCCGGGCCTGCCATTGCCTACCAACAGTTTATAGTGTAAAGAAAATTTTTGAAGTCGAGGAGTTCCCCCGGAGCCTTCCAGTGAGTGTATTATGAATGGTGAAGAATGGCTCTTGGGGCCTCATTCGACTTCCTTCCAAACATGCGGGGGCGCATTCTCAAATTCTCTGTCCTATTTTGATTACTTTTTTCACCATTAAAAATTACGAAATGAACTTAAAACTTCAATTGCAAAAAGCGATAGCCTGCATCGCCATCGCCATTTTCTTAGTGACTGCCTTTGGCTGCAAGAAGGAAGAGCCATCATGCCTCCCGGGCGATAAGTGCCACTTTATCCAAAAATTCCAGGAGCAACTTGACTCGTCACTGGCCGGGACCTGTGCAGGATATTCCTATTCCATCTACCTGGATGGTAAATTGGAAAACACAGTGGCAAGTGGGTTTTCAAAGTTGGCCATTGACGGAGGGCCAGTTTCAATGGACAACACTTCCCGCATCCACATTGCCAGCATGAGCAAGACCGTTAGCGCTGTCACGGTGTTGAAACTGCTGCAGGATAAGGGCCTCAGCGTGGACGACAACATCATCGGCTACCTTCCGCAGCAATGGGATGTGGGGCCGAACATTGAAAAAATCACCTTCCGGCAATTGCTCACCCACACTTCGGGATTCCGGGAAACGGCAATGGATTTATGTGTTGCCAAACAAGACGGTTATGAAGATCACGGCTCCCTGCAGATCCCCAGGTACAGCTATTACCTAAAATTGAAGTGCATGGTGGAATATGGCGTAACGGAAGCCAACATGGCCATTTCGTTTTACCAAAATGCCAACTTCGGCCTGTTGCGGGTCATCATCCCCAAACTGGCAGGCAGCGAACACCTGGCCGATGACGAGTTTAGTTCCAATGATCTGAACACCCAGCAGGAATACGTCCGGTTGGTGCGGGAAACGCTCAACGATTTCACCATTGACTGTGTGGGCGACGGCGTTTACCACTACGTCTGCCCGCCCAAACCGGCCCACCACGGCCTCACTTTTGCCGACCTGACTTATGCAGCGGGAGGCTTCGGCTGGTACATGTCGCCGTCGGGCTATGGCAATTTTATCAACAGCCTTTTCCAGGATCAAATACTAAATACCCAATGGCGGCAGGCAATGGTCGCCCAGGGGCTCGGCTGCTACAACGCCTCCACGCCCAGTGGCCACCATTACGTCTCCCACAATGGCGGTTGGGGGCTTGGGCTCAATTGGAATGGCGTGATTGGCGAAGGTGCCAGCCAAGGTGTGTGGATGCGTTTCGACGATGGCCTTATTGCCGTATTGATGATGAACTACAACCACCCCGACGGCCCGGATGCCATTTTGCGGAACGCATATGACAGGGCGGCTGAGTAGAACGAAATCAAATTTTTTCTAACAAAAAATTAGTGCAGGCCTGTTGGGTACAAGGTGCTATCCTGTAAGCCGGCTTTAACTTAAAACCTAATTGACAAACCATGAAAAAGATGCAAACCATTGCATGGCTGCTGTTATTGTCTGCATGGGCTTTTGGACAATCGCCGGACGAGGAACTCCAGCAATTGCTGCAAAAACTGGATGAAGGGGAATCCGCCGAGCACATGACCATCAACCTGGGCGACATCAACTTCGGTACCGGGACGGCGGATCTGGAAACTTCGGCAAAATCCTACCTCAACAAGGTGGCAAAGCTCTTGAACCAGGCCTCCAACATGGACCTGTTGATAAAGGGCCATGCCGACAATACCGGCTCGTCGAAGGTCAACGAAAGATTGTCTGCCGATCGGGCAAAGGCTGTGCGCAACCACCTGATGGCGCTGGGCATAGATGCAAAAAGGTTGACAGCCAAAGGTTTTGGCAGCACTATGTCCATTGCTGACAACAACTCGGCGGCGGGGCGGGCCAAAAACCGGCGGGTAGAATTGGAAATTTTGCGGAATGAAAAAGTGGAAACATTGCAGGACGTGATAGTGCTGCGCAATGGGGAAAGAATAGGTGCCATGATCGCCCGCTATGATAACGACCAAATCACTTACAGGCAGTTCAGCGAGTCGGCCGAGAAGCAAATTTCCACGAAACAGGTGGACAGGATAATCTTCTCCGACGGTAGGGTGGTCTATTTCAACGAACAGAAAGAAGAGGAGCAGCCGGTAGCCCAACAAAAACCCAAAAGCAACTTTAACCCCTTTGCCGAATCAGCAGCTTTCCACAGCGGGCAGTTCATTATTGGAATGGGCATTGGCATCCACAACGACGTTGGCATTAAGCGCAATGACAACAAATTGACGCTGCTGCCCGTCTGGATGACCCTTGAGCTACCGCTGAAATACAATATCGGCGTGGGGCTTTCCGGGGGTGCCATGCTCTGGGAACCGAAACCGGAAGAAGGTGTCAATTTCAGTTACTACACCATTTCGCCCACCCTCGCCTACCATTTCAACCTGGGCAGCAAAATCGATCTCTACACAGGCGTGGCAGCCACCGGCCGTCGCATCATGCTCCATGCGGAGTATGGGGGTGAACAGGTATCGCTTGCTAAGAACAAAGTAGATGTTGGTGCCTTCGTCGGCCTCCGCTACTATTTCTTGCAGGCGCTGGGTGTATGTGCAGAGTTTGGCAACAACAATGTCGCCTGTGCGAGGCTTGGCCTGTCGCTGCGTTTTGGCCGCTAATTCAACTTTATATCCTTCATCCAACCCTCCCCCTGCTGCGCAACAATGCCGGCAGGCGGGGTTCAAATCCTATTTTCCAACATGAAATATCTATTTCCAATCCTGTTGTTGAGCCTTATGATCGGCTCCTGTTGCAAAGACAATTCTGACCTTATTCCCGGCCAGGATTTTATACCGGATGATATTTTGAAAGACATCAAAGCTAATGGTCAAATCATTTATGACGGCTTCGATCCGCCGATGATTGAGGGAAGGTATTTGATGACGCCTGTTTTGCTTGTCAGCAGCAATTTCAATGACCCACTCCAGATAGGTCACCAGTTTGTTGACGCTTGCATCGAATTTACCGAATTTAATCCCAACAATTTGACCCTTAAAGCCAATATAAACGAAGGGGGTGAACTTGACGGTCACGGTTATGGAGGTTTCATATCAGGCAAAGGGGACAACTTCACCATCTACATTAAGTTAGAAAACGAAGACAAGGAGGGCCACAAGGTGTTGCAAGCCGACGTATATTCAGGGACACTTGAGCCTGGGGGTATCCGCAACTTGCAGCGTTCAGTGTTTATGATTGACGACCACGGCGACCCGAATGGCGATTATATTGAGAATGGTCAAGGCCGCTTGGCCAAAGACGGGGATGGATTCTCTGAAAAAATCACCTCTCCATGTTTTTGATCGGCTTTCTTCGATAATGTAAAGTTGCCAGCTTATTGAACCCTACCTGGTTTTTGCAAAGAATGCCTTTTTACCAGAAGAATAACAGGAAGGAAAGACACTTATGCCTTTCCTTCCTGTCACTTCACCGCCTCCATGTCCCCTATCCCAATCATCCCTGCCCAAAAGAATGGGTGGTCAAACCCTCCCTGCCCTTTGTTCATTTTCAAAAACTCCAGCTTGGCCAGGCGCAGCGCCTCATCTTTGCTTTTTCCCTGTTGCAGGTTTTTGTAGAAATAGACCATCAGGTCTTTGGTCTTTTCGTCGCTCACCTGCCAGAGGGTGGTGAAGATGCTCTTCGCCCCGGCATAAGCAAAGGCACGGGCCAGGCTAACGATGCCTTCGCCCTTGCGCAGCTTGCCAATGCCCGTCTCGCAGGCCGACAGCACCACCATGTCGGCGTTGAGGGAATAGTTATAGAGGTCACGGGCATAGAGCTTGTCGAAGGAGCCGGGCCGTCCGAAGGCGAGATAGGCATAGTCGCCCTGGCGGTCGTCGGCCTTGCCGTGGGTGCTGAGGTGCAGGAAGCGGTAGTTGAAAGCTTCTTTTCTGAATTTTTCAAGACTGGCCTCTGCACCATAGCTGGGGTGGCCGCCCATAAGTTGGGCAATGGCAGCTACCTCCTTGCCGCTGGCGGGGAGTTTGGAGAGCGATTCTCTAGTGGCGAGCAAATCCAAGGGGTCCGGGCTGCCCATCAACGAGTCAATGCCATCAAAGTAGAAAGGCGCCATTGCCAATAGGTTGCCGGTAGGTGGTGAGTAGTGTCTTTTCTGCAGCATCTCCCGCAGCAGAGTGGCGGAGTAGCAGTAGCTGATCTGGTGCTTGTTCAAGAAATAGGCGTCATGGTATGAGGCGAAGCGCCCCGGGCTTTTCGGCGGCTGGGTGAGCAGCGCCTCGAAGGGCAGGTAGCCCAGCACCCCGTCCGGCACGATGATGACCTCGTCGGTCAGTTCGTCAGCGACGGGGGCAACGAGTTTTTGGTAAATATCCTGGGCTGCACGGGTGTAGTTTTCGTTGCAGGCATCTTCCCGCTCGGCGGTTTTCTGTGGATGCCCAGGGGGCAAGGAGTGGAAACCATAAATGCCGTCCCTGGTCATGTTGTTGACCCATTCATCAAGCGGAAAATCGTGTTTTACCTCGGTGACAAAAAAAGTGTCTTGGCGCACGAGGAAGGCAAAAATGCTGCTGTCACCGACAAAATATTCCAGGAGGCACTGGCCAGGTTGCAATAGGTCGCTTTGCACCACACCTAAAGGGATGGTGGCGAGGGAATACTTGGCATTGAAGTAGGATGGATAGCTGGCCTCGAACTTGGCTTTCAACGCTTCATATTCCTGGCTCAAGTCAAAGCGTTTGCTGCCAATGGCGAGCAGGGTACTATCAGTTTTTGCGGCACCCGCCACGAGTGCTTCCTGGCGCCTTTTGTCGTAAAGTGCAATGTCCATACGGAGTCCATATTCCTTTTCCAGCAGGCTATCGGGGATGCCAGAGATGTGCAGGGCATTGGTTTCCTGCATGGCCTCGTGCAGCAACAATGCTTTGGAACGCTCAAGCAACTGAAAAGCCCCTTTGCTCCCGTTAGGGTCGCCGATGGCCAAGTTGGAAGCAATGGCCAACTCGATGGCCCCTGCAATAAAGGCTTGGAGTTCCAGCTTTGAAGAAGGTTCGACAAAAGATTGGCCAATGGTATCGCAAACGTCCAAGGTCCATTTGGCGGCGTGGAGCGTATTTTCCACCCTGGCCACTGAATTTTCCCGAAAATGCCAGTGCAATTGGCTTTCCTGCAAGAGCAATTCGCAAAATTGAAAAACGTCCACAACGTTGGACAAACCTTCGCTTTTTTCATAGCCCAGGCTTTTTTTGGCCCGCTCGTTCCATTCCAGCGCTTCGGCGTAGTTCCCTTCCTGTTTGGCTACCCTTGCCAAGTTGAAATAAACATTTGCTGTAAGCGGATGATATTCTCCGGTTGATGCCAACTGTTTGTCAAAGGCAATTTGAAGGGCCTCCCTCGCCTCGGTGGTTTTCCTCTGGTTCAGGTAATAATTTCCCAATTCACTTTGCATTTTTACCAGGTATGGGTTGTCTGATTTGGCAAGGCCGATAGCTTGCTGTATGTACATTAGGGCTTTTTCAAAGTCGCCCATATCTTCATATGTGGTGGCAATGTTGAAAAGGGAAATTGCGACATCCGGGTGGTACTGAGACCCATAAAGCATTTTTTCAATCCCAAGGGCCTTTTCAAAGTATTCTAGTGCTTTGGCAGGTTCATGTTTTTTACTGTAAATGACTCCGTAGTTGGTGTAAATAGGTGATAGGAAGGAAGTTACATTTTTTTTCAAGGCTATGAAAAGGGCTTTGTCCAAATAATTGGATGCCCTTTCCAGGTCGAGTTCATAAACATGGATGAGCGCTATGTTGATGTAGCTGATAGCCAGGTTCAGTTCTACAGCTTCGCCGAGCGTGCGCAGTATGGCCAGGCTTTTTTCAAAATATTGCCTGGCTTCCCGCATGTACCCCTGCTCCATGTACAATTTGCCGGTGTTCCCGTAGGCGGGGGAGAGGATGGGGTACGTGGGGCCATAAATCTCCGACCCCAGCTCTATGGCCTTCCCATACAGCGAATAAGCCGCTTCATAATTGAATTCACTGGCTACTATATAGCCACAATTCGTGTAGAGAGAACATAGGTTGGGGTGTTTCCTGCCGATGGGGTCACCCTCGTAGAGGCTGATGGCCTGTTGGTATTCGTCGAGTGCAGGTTGAGCGCCGACCTTTAAATGGAGAAATAAGCCTTTGAAAAAATGGGCATGTGCTTGGGTCAATGGTGGCAACCTATCGCCCAATGCCATGACTTTTTGCAGGTAATCTAGGGAGCGAGCTGTATCCAGCCTCAGCAGGCACAAGCCAGCCATACAAAAGGCATCTGCTAACCGTACATCGTTTTCACCAAAATTATCCAATAGCAGTTTCTCCGCCTCCTGTGCCTTGGCAAGCGCCTTCTCGTATTGCATGGAGTCCCGCAGTTCTTGCGCCCTTTGTAGGTAGCGGCTGGCCAAGGTGGCCGCATCTTGAGCGGTGGTTTTGCCAAGCGGCAGAAAAAGGAAAAACAAATGAAAAGAAACAACAAGGAAGGTCGTGATAGGGCGCATGGTATTCAGGATATTGGTTTTTGTGAAAAGTAGCCCGCAAGGGCCAAGGCAAAGTTTAAAAAAAAAAGCAAAGTGTTGGGCACCAACCTCGGCAGCAAGGTACTAATCCAAAAAATCTGAGCAAAAACTTTTACGGAAACCCCATTAAAGAAAACTGAAGGACAGGGCTGTACAGGCCTTGACCCACCGTGCTATTTTTTTTATTTTTTAACCAATGGTGCGGCATTTTCCATATCGCACCATCAAAACTATTTGTGTTATGTTAAAACTATTTTTCTGCTGGCTGCTCCTGCAGCCCCTCTTCCCAACTTCCGAACGTGAAATGGTGGCCTCGGACACCGAATGTAACTGTGCATCAGCCACCAACCTTCAAAAAACGGGCGAGGCTTCCGGTTCTTTTTCCATGGCCTGGACGGGGCACAGCAGCTCCGACTTTTACCGGGTGTGGTATGTAAGGCAGTCGGATGGCTACACCAGTGCGCCCATTACCCTTAGCACCACTGCCCATACTTTCACGGGCTTGTCGGCGGGCGCCCACAATTTCTACGTCAAGGTAATCTGTGGGGGTGAATCGAGCGGGTTCATCGGCCTGGAGGATCTGATAGAAAATTGAGAAAGTTGGTTTCAGGGCCGGGGCTGCAAGGCGGCCCCGGCCTTTTCTTCGAGCCAGTGGCGCAGGGTACAGTTTTTTTCAAAACCCAGTTTTTCCAAAAAATCGGTGATGGCGCCCCTGTCCAGGCCGTGCTGGTTGAGTAGCTTTGCCAAGGCGGCGGCGTACTGCAAAAAAGTGGTGTATGCGCCCCTTTTGGCCGCAGAGTAGGTCGTGTTTTTCGATAAGTACCTTTTGAAATTTCTTGCCTGTTCCAACACTGTTTCGAGGGGCTCGGCACCGGCGAGGAAGAGGTCGAACATGATGCGAAACTGCAGCGAGCGGGTCCGCAGGTCGTAAATTTCATCGGACCGGATGGGGATGTGGTTGAGCAGTGCCAGTGCCCGGCACAGTTCCGCTGTGTCGCCCTGCGCCAGCCCCAGTTGGTAATGCCAAGAAGCCAAACCGAGGTGCCGAGCATTTTCCCGGTCTTGCACGGGCAGCATTGGGTGGTATTTTTTGATAAAATCGGCAGTCCATTCAAACGCTCCTTCCACAGCCCCCGTGATGGCAATATTTAAAAATAAAATGGGATCAATGGGGTTGTCGCCATGCTGCAGCAGCCCCTTCTCCATGCCCAATCGGTACAAATCAAAGATAAACTTGCTATGTTCCCCGCTCCCGTTGTTGGCGTAGGGGGTGGCATAAAATATCAACAGCTTGAGGGCCATGCGCTGCTCATCCCCGCCCATTTCATCGAACACCGACAGGACTTGCGAACTTAGCTTGGAAAGGTCTGCCACCTGTCCGGGCCGCAGCAGCAACAAGACCACATCCCTGAAAAATGCGATGACCGGGGGGCATTCCGCTCCCCATCCCTTGGCCATTTGGAGGGCATTTTCAAAGAACGCATATCCACCACCGGACGACAGCGTCCTGTCACGCACAAGGCACTCTGCGCCCATCAGCAGGGATTCGAGGGTGATGTGTTTTTCCAGGTGGGCAATTGACTGACGGAGGCTACTATCGTGGGTGGTAAACTTTGCCGTTTCCGTGTGGAAATAGAGGGAGGCAAACAATTGCTGATGCTCAAGGTAATACGCCAGCCCCAGCACCCTTCCATTTTCAATGGTTTTCAGGCGGCCCTCAATGGCATCCTTAAACAGGCGGTAGTCGCCACGGCGGCTCAATGTGCTGGCCAGCAGCCGGTGGCGGGTAGCTTCGTCTTTGGAGAGCTCTTGCTGGATGAGGAAGTCTTCGAGCAGGTGGGTCAGGCGGGTCATCAGCTTGCGCATTTTGGCGTCGTTGTAGGGCTGGCCGGGGTAGATATGTGCAGACATGGCAGCCTTTGCATCGGTCCCGCCCAATATCTGCGGTTTTCTTTTTGTCAAATATTGGTAGAGGGCCAGGCAATCGGCCTGTGCGGCGTTGCCTGTGGCGGCCAGCCAACGTTCTGCGCCGGGGAGTTCATCCGGGCGTAGGGCGGCGATGAGGCGAAAGAGTTTGTACTGGGCCATGGGTTTCTGTTTTGCAATTGAAGAGCGAAGGTAAAAAAAGTGGAATACTAGGTGCCGGAACAGGCGGTGTCTGATGCGCTATCTTAATTGGTTGATTTGCAGCTTCTTAAAAGAATAATATTTGAAGTAAACAAAAAAAAACGGGGAACAAATATAACCCAGATGGCTGGGTGGCAAGTTTGCCAGTTGCTAACCTTACATTTCATTGAAATTTTTTTTTCTCCTCTGGGTACCGGTGGTTGCTTGTAGGGTACGAAGGGGGAATTATTTATTCACCATGTTTCCTCTTTTAAAAATAAATAATGAAAGTTTCTCTAAACACAAGATTTTGTGAAAGGCTTTCTATTATGCTGTCAATTATTTTCGTTGGCAAACAATGGGCTAGTGCCCAGTGTGACCAATTGTACAATTGGGCAGTTTGGGACGACTTTTTGGGCAATAGCGCCACGGGCTATATTTCATCTGGGGGACAAGATATTTATGTGACCATGTCTTCTAATTTTGATTTTGGCGCTTCTCTGGATATTTTCAATTATCACGCTTTTGATGGATTTAATGAGCCGATTCCCAATGCTACAGTACCTGAAACAACTTGGTCTTATGGCTCCGGTGGTACCACAACTATGTGCTTTTCGCAAACTGTTTCAAACCCGGTGCTTTTGTTGGCTTCTATTGGACGAGCGGGTGTGCCTGTTACATTGCAGTTTGATAAAAAATACAACATAGCGTATTACGGCTACCAAGTCAGTTATATAAACGATACCACCATCATAGGCGAGGAAGGGTACACCATACTTTTGTTTCCAGGTGATTTTGACTGTGTTACGGCTTTGTTGCATGAATCCTGCTTAGATTGTGCGGGATGAAAAGCGGGCTGGTTTTGTATATTTGGTTTTTGCACAACTAAATCTACAAACACACCAGCCCATGTCAAAGGTAAAAAAGGATAACCATACAAGCGACAAGCCGAAAGAAAAATATCAGGTTCTCAATTGGTCAGCTTACAACAAAGCCTTAATCAACCGAGGAGATATCACGATCTATTTCGGTGACGAGGTGACAGACAAATGGTACAGTGATCTGCCCAACCAAAGAGGAGCCCAACCCGTGTACAGCGACCTTTGCATAGAGACACTTTTGACGTTTAAGGTTGTGTTCAAACTGGCATACAGACAGACACAAGGTTTTTCACAAAGTTTGCTCAAATTAATGGGCATAGAGGATTTGGAAATTCCATCGTACACGCAAATTTGCCGTCGTGCAAAAGCCTTGGATATAGCTGTTTATCAGATTCCCCGTAGCGGCCCGATTGTAATAGCTATTGATTCAACAGGTCTGAAAATTTACGGCGAAGGGGAATGGAAAGTCAGGAAACACGGGTATTCAAAGCGGAGAACATGGCGAAAACTTCACCTTGGTGTCGACCCTAAAACCGGTTTCATTCATTGCCACACCCTGACGTTGAATGACGTGGATGACGGGTCTCAGTTGGAAGAACTGGTTGACCAGGTGGAAGCAGAAGTGACAGATGTCTGTCTGGATGGTGCATACGATCACGTAGAATGCTGGGATGGTTTGATCGATAGAGATATAAATCCCATCATTCCACCCCGGAGCAATGCTATCGAATGGTATGAAGAGGTACCTGATGACATCCCTGATTATCCACGAAATGTTGCTGTAAATCGAATGAATGAAATCGGTATAAAGGAATGGAAAGTTGAAACAGGCTATCATCGACGAAGTTTATCAGAGACGGAAATGTTTCGCTATAAAACCATCCACGGCGATAGACTATATTCCCGAAAATTTAGCAGCCAAAAAACCGAAAACGATATCAAAATAAAAGTGCTCAATATAATGACAGCCCAAGGTATGCCTGTTGCTAAACCAAGAAGAGTGGCTTAAGTTGGCGGAAAATTAGCGAAGCTATGTCTGATCGATTCATGCAACAAAGCCCTGTGTTACCATTTTTTCCACTACACCTGAATACTACACAAATATCACTTGGGGGTTAAATCCGCCACTTTTTCCTATTGATATTTCAGGTAAACTTGTAGCCTGTGACAGTACCACATTAGCTGCATCAGGTGGAGTATCCTATGCCTGGAGCGGGGGTCAAAGTCTAAATTCTCCAACAAATACATTTTACCAAAGTGGGGATTATTTCTTAACGGTCACGGATGACAATGGATGTACCGTCATTACTTCCAGAAATGTTCAAATAAATGGCTCATCAAATCTCTCCCATAATTTTTTAGGGAACGATACATTTATATGTAATGCAAATGAGTACGTTTTACAGACCGAATTGGAGAATATGGTTTGGTTTGACCAATCACATGAAAACAGTAAAATAATAACTAAGTCCGGTATTTATTGGGCAACTGTAATTGATACAAATGATTGCGAATATTTTGATACTGTACAAATTGGTCTTGGGTCTGAAATTCACGTTTATATGCCAAATGCTTTCAGCCCAAACAACGACGGAATAAATGATTTCTTTAAACCATACTTTTCAGATTCCGAAGTCACCACATTTAGCTATAAAGTTTTCGATAGATGGGGCAGCCTACTCTATTCAAGCACAGATCCATTTGGTCATGGATGGGATGGATATGTTAATGGAAAAGAATGTTTGAGTGGTACTTACGTGTATTTTTTGGAAGCAAATTCTGGAATGTGTGGCGGCACACTCATGAAAGGGGATTTCGTTTTAGTAAAATAAAAACAACCATAATCATGGAACAACAACCAAACCCTCAGCCCAACAGCATCACCGTGCAAGTGCCGACGGTGGAACAAGTGGCCGCCAAGCGCAGCTTCGTGCCCATTTCATTCGGCGCCGTCATCTTCCTGTTTTTCCTCACTTTTTTCGACCTGAAATGCACCAACGGCCAGCACCTCGCGTCGGTCTCCGGCTTTAACCTGGTGACCGGTACCCGTGTAGAAAACCCCAACCAGGGCGACTCGATAATCAGCGTGGGCGGGGAGGGCGACAAGGGCAAGATACCACCCAACATCTGGGCCATCCTGGCCTTTGGGGCAGCCATAGCCGGGCTGGTGGTCTTTGTCAAAAAACACCCCAAGGAATCTTTTTACGGCATGTTGCTCGGCGGGGGCGGCGCCCTCTCCATGCTCATCCTGCGAATGCACATGACGACCAATTCTGGCCAAATGGCACAGATGGGAGTGGTGTTGGATGTGAAGTTCGCCTTCTGGCTGGCTTTCCTGGGCTTTGTGGTGGCGGGCGCCATCAGTTATTTCCGATGGCGACAGCCAGCCGCCGTGCAACCGCCCCCTGCGCCGCCGGTGTATGGCGATTACCTGAGCCAGCAGCAGCCGGGGGGCGGGCAGCATGGGGGGCAGTGGTAGAAACGACAGCGCCCTTTCACCTGTAATCATTTGGGGTATTAGTTTCACAAAAAGGGGAAAAAAGACTTTTAAGAATGGAGTTCATGGGTACCATCTGGCTGTTGCCGGGTACTAAAGCGACAAAACAACTCAATTCTTCACCATCAAAACTCATTGATCATGGAATCTTTCAACTGGTTCATCGGCGAAATCACCGGGCAGTTTGCCTACGCTGCGGGCAGTATCATTTGGAACGTCTTTCTATTCGGTTTTTTGGGCTTTGCAGGCGGCGTTGCCCTGGTCGTTATTGGCCGCAAGCGGGAGTGGTTCCGCCGGGAGTTCAGGGCCTGGTCCCTGGCCGCCAAGCTGAACTATCTCTATCTGCCCCTGCTGCTGATGGTGTTTGGCGGCGTCACAGGCAGCTTTTACGGGGTAAAAAAAACGGCTGACCGCTTCGTGGAAAAAACGGCGGCGCCACTCGCCCAATATGCACAGGCGTATGCCTCGAACATCCAGGCCTACCTGCCCGACCCGCAGTGGGCAGCGGAAGAGGATATGACCCTGGAGGAGATGATTGCCCTGGGGCTATCGGAAAAGGGAGGGCTGGAACCCGGCTCGATGGCTTCCATGGCCGCCACCGCCATCAACCTGGCCATCGCCGAGCAGATGCTGGACGAGTTCGGCGTACCGGAACTGGTGCGTGACCCCATCGGCGCTGTCAGGGCGTTCCGGGAGGCGAGTTTTCAAGCATCCATGTTCAGCAACATGACACCCAAGCTGCAAAGCGTTTGCGGGCAGTTCGTTTGGCTGAAATACAAAGTGGTGCTTTTCTTTTTCCTGCCGTTTTTGTTGCTACCATTGGGGGAGTACCTGTTGCACCGCTTTTTCAGGGGCGCTAGGCGGAAAGCCGGCGGTTTGCTGAATAAAACGGCGCATCCGGGTCCCTCGCTTGCTGTCTTTTTGGCGGTATCTATGCTGGTGGGCGCTTGTGGCAAGAAGGATGCTTTGCTAAACCCGAATGAGATGGGGGAAAAGACTTCGGTTTTGTCTGCCACAGTGGATGGCAATTCTTTTAAATCCACTGATGGAGGAGCAACCTTCTTTAAAACTTGGACTGGTGGCCCTCCTTCCGACTCCATCTATGGGATGCTCATTTTAGCGCCCCAATTCGGGAATTATTACGCTGGTGTTGGCCTAACGCTAACTTCTGTATTTCCTCCCATCGTAGGAAAGGAGTACGAAACAGTCGGAGATTGCAACACTTCACCAGCACCGGAATTCTGCCTAAAGCTGGGATTTGAAGTCGTTAACAGTACATCAGGCAACCAGAATTTTGGCAGCACTAATAAACCACCCCAAGGCAGTTGTCGCATAAAGTTTGACCAACTGGAACTAAAGAGCGGTGGCAGGCTCAAAGGCACTTTTTCGGGTACTTTGATTGGGGAAATTACGGGCGAAAAACTTGAGGTGACAGATGGCGAATTCGACACTTTCTTTCAATGAAAGCTATTTTGAAATGTGTGCTTAAAAAAACTGCTTTTGTTTGCTTCCAAAAAAATATCTAACCACTTTTTAAATACTTGAACATGAAACAATTACCTTTCTTCCTACTGCTCATTTCTCTATTATCTGCCTGTGAAAAAGACCCAATTGACTCAAATCCAGGCACGAACGGCCAAAGCTATTTGAGTGCCAAACTGAATGGCAATTTGGTAAAAGCTTGGGCCCCCATCGGGAATGATTATGAAAGGAGTTACTTCAACCCAAATAAATGATACGCTATACTTTTTGCTGATTAGCGGTCTTGAAACACATTCTAATTACAACATACTCAAGGTAGGGCTTTGAAGAGGCAATACGCCTGAAATAGGAATATATGCAGACAAAGGGGATTGCCTGACTTCGGTAGGTTGCGCTGGTGTTTACTATGAGGTGGTAGAAAACGGGAACACGGTTAAAGACTATGACAGCAACATCGCACTTGGGTCAGAAGCAACTGTTAACTTCTCCGTCCTCGAATTCAAATCAAAAGGCCGGGTAAAGGGTACTTTTTCAGGGGTAATCTTCGAGAAAGATACGGACGAACGGATAGAGGTTACCGAAGGAGAATTTGATACTTACATCCAATAACCGAACAGCCACTGCCCAGGTAAAACCACTTTTCAAGCTTCGCATTTTGCGGATAGCACCAAAAGGGTTTTTCACCAGGACTACAACTGCAAGCTACTGTTAGCTGGCCAGCCTTTTGGCAACCGGCCACCAGTAGTTACTCCACCTTTTCCAAACGCCCCAACAACTGTTCGGCACGTCCCCGGTAGCGGTGGCCAGGTTTCCCCTCGATGACCTGCAACCGTTCCCTTGCAGCGGCATATTCTTCCAGCCCTACCAGGGCCAGCGCCAGATGAAATTCCGACGCCTGTTTTAGCCATTCCTGCGCCTGTCCCGATTCCGATACGCTTTGAAAAGCCGTTTGGGCTTCGCCAAACTTCCCGGCGTCCAGGGCGGCATATCCCTGGAGGAACAGGACAGACAGGCTGTCCGTCGGCGGGATTCCGGGCTCTGTGGACTTTAGCCCCGACGACAATTGGGCCGGGAGTTCTTTTTCCTGGGAAACAATCCGTGCGGCGTCCGGCTGGAAAAATGGCCGGGCGAAGAAGAAGATGGCTATGCAGGCGGCAACGGCCACTGCCCACAAGAGAAGGCGGCGGCCCGCCAACTTCCTGACAGTTGCTTCCTGCGGGGCTGTGGCGCTACTGCCGACATTTGACCGGCCGCTGCCTCCGCTGTCTTGGCCAAGGCTGTCGGCTGCATTGCGCCAGGCTTTCATTTGGGCGAGCCAATGGGCCTCCTCCGCCTGCCCGATGGCTTTCAGTTCGAGGCGCTGCACCTCCACTTCGAGCGCCAGGTCGGGGTCAGCGGCCATTTTCTGCTCGAAGGCCGCCTTTTCTTCGGCGGTCATATTGCCCCAGAGGTAGCTTTCTATGTCGATAAAATTTTTCATTGTAGGCTGTCTTTAGCTGTTTTCATGGCCGTTGGGTCGGCCAGTAAGAGGTTGCGGAGCTTTTCCCGGCAGCGGTGGAGGGCATTTTTGATGCTTTGTTCGCCGATGCCCCGTGCCTCGGCCATGTCCCTGAGCCGCTTTTGCTCAAAGTAGTATTGTATGAGCAGTCCACGGCAGTTTTCGCCGAGCCGGGCCATGAGGCTGGACAGGGTATTTTTCAAAAGGCTATCGGCTTCGCTTGACACCAGCGATGCGAGGGGGTCTTCGGCGGCATCTGCCAATTGGAGTTCGTCGGGCCCGGCCGGTACGGTGGGGCGCCTGGCCTGTTGCTCCTTCTCACGGCTGCGGCGGTGGATGCACGACAGCTTGCAGATGCCGATGATAAAAGTGCCGATGCTGCTATCGCCTCGGAATACGCCCCGTTCCACCTTGCTTTTGAAGACAAGGATGCTTTGGTCAAATATTTCGTCGGCGGCCGCTTCGTCGCCCGGCAGCATGGGCCGCATGATGCCCAGGGCGGCAGGCCGGAGTTCGTGCCAAAGGAAAGACAGGGCTTCCCCGCATTTTTCCTGCGAGCCGAGGATGCTTTCGATGACCGTTTCGTCCGTCCAGGTTTTTGGTTCTTTCATTAGTGCCTGTTAAGTTGGTCAGGGTACTCGCCGCCAGCGTTTTATTTTGAAGGGGTGTACAAAAAAACCGAAGGCGTTTAAAAACGCAAGATAGAAAGGTATCTTTGTAAAAATCAATTTTTGAATTGCAAACACTCAAAACCCAAAAGCTATGCGTTACTGGCCCTTGATTTTTGCGATTTCATGCTTGTTCACTTTTTGGGCTTGTGATCGACCCAAGATTGAAGAATCTAAAAACGAAAACACTTTTGTTGCAGATACTTTGGCGGCTGGGCAATTGTTGCTTCAAGCCAATGCGTTAAATGAATTGGCAGAGTATGAACAGGCTTTGAAAGTCGCTAAAAAAGCAGAAAAGATTTATGATGAGCGGTTAGGGGAGGCAAAGGAATCACTTCCGGGTTATTTTAATTCTTGTAAGATTATCGGCGATGCCTTCAAGGAGATAGGAGATTTGGATCGGGCACTTGATTATTATTTGAAAGCACTTGCCTTGTCTCCAACGGCTATAGACCCATTAGATTCAAAAGTAGGGAAAATCCATAATAATATTGGATTGGTCTTCTTTATGCTGGGTCAGCTTGAGAATTCTTTGAAGTCTTATGAAGAGGCAAGAAGAATTTTTATGAATGCAATGGATAAAAACAAAGCAGAATTAGCTGTTTTAGAGAGTAATATTGGAGCTGTTCATATAATTAAACAGGACTATGTTACTGCTAGAGCTTTTCAAAAAAAGGGACTGAAACTGTTACTTAGTGCAACAAAGATTGATAGTACAAAACTATCACTTTCTTATCTGGGACTTGCTGCCAATTTCATTTGTACCAATGACTACGACTCTGCCATAATTTATGCGAAAAAAGCATTACAAATCCGATTATCAAAGCTTGGTGAAATTCATCCTGGTGTCGGAGAAGCCTATTTCTTCTTAGGTGAATCCTATTTGCGGCTTGATGAATATTATATTGCTGACAGTTTTTTTAATAAAGCACTATATTCGATTGGATACACCAGTATAGATTCCTTAGGGACGGTAAATGATGTCCCCTTTTTTATTTATATTTTGGAAGCTTTTGGGCGATCTCAAAAACAGGGATTTGATAACGAAACCAAGATTGATAGACTACTTAAATCTCGAGCAGTTTTCAAGGATGCTGTTGAGGTGCTAAAATACCAAGCCCAAAGATTGGGTATTGTTTCCAATGCGCTATACGCAGAACAAACACACGATATTTGCGGGGAAGCATTGAATACAAATTATGAGCTTTATCTCGTAACTGACAGCTTGGAATTTCTTAATGAATGCTTTCATCTCGCCGAGCATGCTAAGTCCATTTTGCTTTTGGAAGCAGTAAAAGAATCAGGAGCGCAGGCATTTGCAGGTATTCCTACAACTTTGGTTCAAAAAGAGAACAATCTCAAAAATGAAATTGCACAGTGTGAAAAACTGGTACATTTAAAATTTGAGAAAGGATTTAATAGTATTGATTCTTCAGTGACGAGGATTCTTGACAGTATTTTTAAAATGAATAAAGATTTAGAGAATTTGAGAACGAAACTTAAAGAAGAATACCCTTCCTATTACAATGCAACATTAAATCTATCAACCATCCCACTTTCGGAAATCCAACAAACCCTTCAACCTAAACAAACCTTACTTGAATACTTTATTGGCTATGACTCCATCTACCTCTTCGCCATCCGCCCTGACACCTTCAAAGTTGTGGCAATAAAAAAAGATTTCCCCCTCAAAGAATATGTGGAAAACATGCGGCAAGGCATGTACGGATCGCAGGTTTCCAACATGCCCTTGGCGCAGGCCACCGGAATGTATGTGGACGCCTCCCTCCGTTTGTACGAAAAAATATTCGCCCCCATCAACGGCTTTCTGGCCGGCACGGAAGAACTCGTCATCATCCCCGACGGCGTACTCGGCTACCTCCCCTTTGATGCCCTTCTGGCAGAGCGCCCTGCCGATTTGGACGCATTCGCCCAGTTCCACTACCTGCTGAAAGACTACCAAATCAGCTACTGCTACTCCGCCACCCTGCTGCGGGAGATGCAACAGAAGCAGCACTGGAAGGCCGCCTCCAAGAATTACCTCGGCGTGGCACCTTATTTTCCTGGCGGGGCAGATGCCATTGCCTACGACCAGCCCGGCGGCTTGAAGGGGACGCTGTCGCCGCTGCAATACAATGTGCCAGAGGTGGAGGGCATCCAGCGCCGTATCGGCGGCAACCTCCAAATAGGCCAAAATGCCACCGAACAGGCCTTCACCGACAAGGCCCAAGACTACCGCATCCTGCACCTGAGCACCCACGGCATGGCCAACGACCAGGTGGGCGACTACTCTTTCCTCGCCTTCACTGAAATCCCCGACAGCATCGAAAACGAGCGCCTCTACAACCGGGAACTCTACAACCTGCGCCTCAACGCCGACCTCGTGGTGCTGAGCGCCTGCGAGACGGGCATCGGCGAACTGCAACGGGGCGAGGGCATCATCAGCCTGGCCCGTGGCTTCTCGTATGCGGGGGCCAAGAGCATCGTCACCACGCTGTGGAGCGTGAGCGAAAAGCCGACAATGGACCTGATGGAGAGTTTTTACAAATACCTCCAAAACGGCATGGCCAAAGACGCCGCCCTGCGACAGGCCAAGCTGGATTTGCTGCAATCTTCTACGCCGGAGCCGTTCTTCTGGGCAGGGTTCATCCCTATCGGGGATATGGCACCTGTATCTTTGGAAGGCGGTGGGGTGGCTTTGTGGATTTGGGTGCTGGCGGCTGCCTTTGGTGGTTTGATCCTCATCTTATGGCGCCGTTATATGGCTGCTTGAGTGCTCCTTTCCAACATGTTTTTTTTAAATTTCCACAAATAGTTGAGTACCTCCTCTTTTGGCGTTGGCACTAATGGCCATCTACCAAGTTTTCTTGTCCGGTACAAGCCTTCTGCCATGTGACGGGCAGCTTAAATCCGCTGTACCGTTGCCGCTTACCAATAGAAATTTTCACTTCATTTTATCACCATTCCTGCGGGCATGCCCGTGGGGCCTAAACTATTTGTGCTATGTTAAAAACCATTGTTTTTCTGATGGGCCTGTGGCCTTTGCTGCCCGGTTTCCCAACTCAACCTGCCACCCCCGACTGTGACTGTCCGCCCATTGCCAACCTCCAAAAAACGGGGGAAACCTCCTCATCCATTTCCTTTACTTGGGAAGGCCCGGATGCGGCCACGGGGTACAAGGTGTGGTATGTCCGTGGGCAATCTGCCAGCGGTTACTCTTACCCATCCGGCACTTCCTGGGAGTTTGCAGGGTTGCCGCCCGGCGAATACACCTTTTATTTTACTGCGGTATGCGGTGGCAGTGAGAGCAGTTTCATCGGCATCGAAGACATCATTGAGTATTAAACGTAAGCGGTTTTTCGGTGGGGGCGTGCAAGAGCGCCCCCGCTTTTTCTTCGAGCCAGCGGCGCAGGGCACAGTGGCTGTCCGATAGCAGGGCCTCCAGGAAAAGGCGGTACTCCGCTGACGTGGTGCCGGGTTGGTTTACCAGCCTGGCCAATTGGCGGCAATGGCCAATAAACCGCAGGTAGGATTCCTTTTTTGGCGTCGGATAGGTGGCATGGCGCCTGAGGTACTGCTCAAAATTTTTGGCCTGCGCCAACACGTCGTCCAGGCTTTCCTCCCTCACGTCCATTTGAAAAGCATCGAAGTGGACGCGCAGCAGGAGCGAGCGGGCCCGCAGGTCGAACTTGTCCTCCGAGCGGGTCGGCACTCGCAGGAGGTGTTTGATGGCCTCGTCCAGCGAGCTTCTTCCGCCCCCCGACAGCCCAACATGGTAGTGCCAGTTTGCCCAGCAAATATGATAGGCGCTTTCCCGGTCTTCTGCGGGCAGCAAGGGGCCGTATTGCTCCATGAAACGGGCCACCCAATCCAACTCGCCCACCAGGATGCCGACCGTGGAAATATTGACGAACAGGTTAGTCTCAATGGCATTGTCGCCCTGTTGCAGCAGGCCGCTATGGATGCCCAGTTGATAGAGGTCGAACATGAAACGGCTGTGCGCCTGGCTGCCATTGTTGGAAAAGGGGAGTGCGTAGTGGATCAGCAGCTTGAGCGCCATGCGCTGCTCCGTTTCGCCCAATTCCGGGAAAACATTTTGTAGGCCGGCCTTCAGGCCCGGCAAATCGGCATCCTCTCCCGGTGAACGCAGCAAGGTGAGTACCTGACTGAACAAAGCCTGTGCTGCCGGTTGGCCATCTTCCTGACGGGCCGCAATGGAAAGGGCCGCATCCAGCATGGGAAAACGTGCCCTGGAAACGGTGGTCTTTTCCCTCACCAACTGCTCGCCGGCATCCAGCAGGGAAGCCAACAGTATATGCCGTTCCCCCGCCAGCAGGTATTGGCCGAACACATCCTCCCCCATAGAGCGCTTGGCGGTTTCGGGGTGGTAGTACAAATCTTTCAGGAGCTGGTGCCTTTCCTGGAAATAGGCGGTGCTGCGCAATGGCTGCCCTTCCAGCGTTTTCAGCCGCTGCCCGACGGCCTCCTTGAACAGCTTGTAGTCGCTGCGCCGCTGCAGCGAGCGGATGAGCAGGTGTTGCCGGAACGCTTCATCTTTTTCCAGTTCGCTTTGAATGAGGTAATCTTCCAGGTGCTGGGTCAGGTGGGCCATCAACTTGCGGAGCCTCGCATCATTGTACGCCTGGCCTGGGAAAACACTGCGGAAAAGGATTCCCTTAGCATCCGGCCCGGCCAATGTTTCCGTCGGCAGCTTTTTCATTTTTTTGAACAGCTTGAGGCAGGCGGCTTCCCTGTTGAGGGCGGATAAATGCTTTTCCGCTCCTGCCAATTCTTCATCGCTGAAGGTGCCTACGAGGCGGAAAAGCTTGTGCCGGGGTTTGTCCATGTTGTGTGCTTGTGTTTTTCAATGCCGGGTAAAAATAGGAAGAAACTGGATGGAAGAACAGGGATCAAAAAGTGAAATTATAGTGAATTCATTTTCAGCGGATTATCATTCTTTTTCTTTGTATTAATAAACAAGCAGGAAAGACTTTTTGGGATCAAAGGGGAAACTCCCGGTTTGTTGGACGGGATGGGTAGGGGCTACCTTTCGGGCGGTGGGAATTTGGATTTGGGGGAATTGAAAAAGGGTAGCACTTAAAACAGTGTGCTTTTCCAAAGCCTCGCTATATCAATGGTCAAGCAGTGAGAGTTGGTCATGGTATTTTTTCAAAAGATGGGTACCACAACCTCTCCACTATACACTAAATCTTAACGTGTTTGACCCTGCAACCGGCAATATCCCAGTGGCTTGTCCAGCGAGTTCGAAAACAAACTTGAAGTTTTTTCAAAAACAAATAATCAAACCCAACCAGCAACATTATGAACAGCACTACCCCCCGCATCTCGTCAAACTGGCTTATAAAAACCTTAAAAGTGGCCGCAATTACCCTTATAGCAGCCCCCGCCACCGCCCAACTCACCGTGACCCTGAACATAACCGATGCCACCTGCACCTCCAACGGTAAGATTGAAGTAATCGTGACAGGTGGTTCGGGCAGTTACAACTACCAGCTATTTAGCCCTTGCCCGACCGATACCTTTCTTCAACTATCCAATGTGTTCAACAACCTCGAACCCTGCAATTATACCTTGATAGTAAATGACGGGCCAATGGAGGAAACTGAAACATTAGACTTGGTGGTGGGTGGCAATTACCAATCGCCAGTGCTGACGCTCAATTGTTCCCCATGCAGCATCGAAGCCAATGTTGAAAATGGGACTGCCCCCTTTTCCTATAGCATCTCCAACGCAGGGCTACAGGGCCCTTTCGCAATGAACATCCCCCCTTCCAATCCCATTTTTACCAACCTTGTACCAGGTCAAAATTATTGGGTACAGGTGCAGGATTCGTGTAGCAACACCACAACAGTACAATGCCAAACCCCTTTGAGCAACCTTGATTGTTTTGGAACGCTTGACACTGCACAGCTTACTGTCCATGCGCTGGGCGGCTCACCCCCTTTTGAATACACGTTAACCTCTGCCGCAGGTTCATTTTCCAACGCTACAGGCATTTTCCCTCTCAGCGAATTGGGCTGCGACGCTTTCATCACGGTGGCCGACGGGTGTTCTGAAAAAACAGAGGAATTTGAGCAAAACCCCTATTTGTTGAGCGTATGCCCCAATTTTTCTGCGGGAACAGCGGAGGTGCAAGTGGTGGCCACCCCTCCGTTTACCATTACCTGCGGTACACCTTCGGGCAATTTTACTTCTTACACAGGATCGTTCACGGGTTTGCCGCTCCAGGCAGCCTATTACAACTTCCGGGTTACGGATGGCTGCGGCAAGACCAGCAACACCACCTGGAGATACCGCCCTGGCCCGGCCTTCCCGCAGGGGGCTACGTCTTGCCAGGATTCTACGTTGGAACTGTCCACGTTTTTTGGCCATTGCCAGCCGGGCTTTCATGTACAAAGCCACCCCATCTACGTCGAATGCCTTTCCTGCCCTGACAGCACCACGGTTGTGCTGGGCCAGCAGGGTGGCCCCAGTTCGGCTGTGCTGGACGGCGTACCACTGGGCGACTGGGAGCTTTCTTTTGGCAATGCCTGCGGCGATACCATCATTTGCCACGATTCCTTGGTGCTGGATGTGCAGGCCTATTGCGATTCCATTCACGCACAGGTTGCCGACCGGTTTTATTGCAACAACCAAACATACTCCGATCGTGCGCTCGCCCAGGACAGTGCTTTTTTTTACCTGCTTGACAGCCTTGGCAATCTGTTGGATTCCAATGCAACGGGTGCTTTCGCTGGTTTGATGCCAGGCAACTATAGCGTGAAGGCCAAACTCCCCGGCTGCGGCGAGTTTGAAGCAACAACTTATGTCGGGACATATTTGACAGTCAATTTCAATTTCACGGCTTCTATATCCAGTCAATTGATCAACGGACATTGTACACCTGTTTACCGGCTCCGGTTAACGTCCTCCTATGGTGAACTGCATATTTGGGGGAATGGGGTGGACAGGGTGCTGGACGAAGACGATCTGGATGCCAATTGCCTCCAATATTACACCGATCTGCTACCAGGAGAATATGCCATTCAGGCCATGCGGTACTGTGGCATACCGGACAGCATTTTCCTGCCCATGCCTACCTTCAACCTGGAAGCCGTGGCTGACGGTACGTGTCCTGGAGGAGGCACTGTCACTGCTACCGGAGCGCTCGATGTCAATGAGTGGGAGGCCTGGGCCGATTCGAACAATTTAAACATTGATTGGGGAAGCTATGCCACTGACAGATACAGGTTGGATCTCGCCATTTCGCAAAACCAAACTGGCACAACCTACACTTTCAACAACGTGCCACCGGGAGACCATACCGTTTACCTACTTGCATTCTTTGGGAATTGCCCGCTTGACACAACCACCGTGACTGTTCCGGTACCGGTGCCGCTTTCGATGAATACGGGAAAAACCATCCTCTGCGACGGGGCAGCCACATTGGATTTGGATTTGCAAATTGCCGGCGGAAAGCTCCCGTATATGGTTCAGGAAGTGGACTGCAATAATTTTTTGACCGTGCTGAACAGTACGACCTCCTACGACACCACTGTTATCCTGCCTGGTTTAGAGCAAGGCGATCATTGTTTCCGGGTGGTAGATGCCTGCCTCAACAGTGTGGACAAGCAACTTTCCATTGGATATTATCAAGATTCCATCACCGTCAATTACAATTGCGACAACACGGTGACGCTGCAACTTGACAATGTGCCCGCCACTTATACCTGGAAAAATGGCGCCGGGGACGTGCTGGGCCACACACGGGAGCTGATTGTCCAAAACCCCATGGACACAGTTGTTTACGAGGCTTTCATTGACATAGGGGCTTGTATCCTTGAGCGGAGCATTGCGCTTTCGCCTGCCCAAATCGTACCGTCCGTTTCCATCAGCGGTGAAAACAGGTTGTGCGGAGTGGATACCCTTGTGCTGACTGTCGTGACGGACGCACCGCAGTTTTTATGGAACAATGGCCTGGCCGATGCCCAAGTGCAAATCTTTCAACCTGGAATTTATTCAGTATCAGCCACGAGTGATTATGGTTGCACCACAACTGCATCCATGCAAGTGGCACAGGTGCCGGAATTGAACCCCGTCATAAATGGCGACCCCTCCATTTGCCCCGGCCAATCGAACTGGCTGTGGGTGGAGGGCACTTTCGATGAAATCCAATGGTCGAACGGAGTGCAGGGCGATTCGTTGCTGGCCAATATGCCAATCAGTTTGGTAGTGACTGTTGTTGACACCTTCGGCTGTGCCTGGGAAGGAAGCGTATCTGTGACCGAGCACCTGCCGCCAGCCCCCGTTATCGTAGGCGACACGGTTATTTGTAAAAACGAAACCACCTCCCTGTCGCTTGGCCAACCCTATACTGCCTACACCTGGTCGGATGGCAGCGCAACACCGGTAATGGTAGGTGCGGCCGGCAGCTACTCCGTCACCATTACCGACGCTAATGGCTGCACCG
Organism: Lewinellaceae bacterium; assembly: GCA_020636005.1. Classification (GTDB taxonomy): domain Bacteria; phylum Bacteroidota; class Bacteroidia; order Chitinophagales; family Saprospiraceae; genus UBA6168. Next base: position 839,294 of record JACJYR010000002.1, on the reverse strand, counting down.
GAACGGACAGCACCACTATTGTTGAAACGCCACAGATTGTCGTCCACCTCTCCGGCGACACGTTGCTTTGCAGGGGCGATACTGCCACCCTGTCGGTTGGGTTTTCCAATGCCACCAATACGTTGCTGCTCTGGTGGAATACTCCCGTTTTACCAAGCCCCACGGTGGTTTCACAAGATACGACGTTCCTGTTTATCGCAACCCAGGACATGAACGTCTCCCTTTTGTCAGCCGAGCAGGCAGGCTATGACTGCCCTTTCAGTTTTCCCGACACCGTCGGCATCCGCACGGGCCGGGCGGCATTGTCCATCGAGGTGCCGCAGCCTTTCAACGGGTATCCGGTTTCGTGTTACGGCATGGCCGATGGTTCGGCAGAAGCCCAAGCCACCGAAGGCATCCCGCCTTTCTCCTTCCTGTGGTCGAACCTGGCACAAACCCCGGCCATCCACAACCTGCCAGCAGGAATGTATGCCGTGACAGTCACTGATTCGCTGGGGTGCAGGGCGGAAGACAGTGTCTTTCTCGTCCAGCCATTGCCCCTCGTACCGGCGCTGTTGATTGAACCGCCCCGGTGCCACGGCGAAGACAATGGGCGGGTGGAGGTAATCACCTGGACCGGTGGCGCCGGGGAGGTGGAGGCTTCTATCAATGGCGATTTTCCCGTGCTGGCACCTGCCTTGTTTGAGGGTATGCCACCGGGGGCGTATGGCTTTACGTTGGAGGATGAAAACGGTTGCCGGTACGATACGGCGTTTATTTTTCCGTCACTGCCGGAATTGTTCATAGACCTCGGCGCCGATGTTGGCCTGGCACTGGGCGACCAGGAGCGGCTAAACCCGCAGTTGAATTTTATGCCCGACAGCCTTGTTTGGTCGCCCCCCACCTGGCTCGATGATCCAGATGATTTGCGCCCCAACACCATGCCCTACGAGGACGTGGAATACACCCTGACGGCCTGGAACGAACATGGCTGCCCGGCCTCGGATGCCGTGCTGGTGCGGGTGGACAAATCCCTGGCCGTGTATGCCCCCAACGCTTTTTCGCCCAATGGGGACGGCATCAACGACGGGTTTACGCTTTTTGCAAAAACAACCGCCATGATGGCCATCCGCAGCCTTCGGGTATTTGACCGCTGGGGCGGCATGGTGTTTTTCAAAGAAGATTTTCCTTTCAACGAACCTGCTGAGGGGTGGGACGGCCAATTCAATGGCCACCCGGTGGCACCGGCCGTTTTCACCTGGTGGGCCGAGGTCGAGACCGTTGATGGCAGGGTGGAAATGATGTCGGGGGATTTGACGCTGGTGAGGTAATATGGTTTGAATTTGTTTGAATGGTTTGAATTTGTTTGAAAATAGTTGAGTACCCCGGTGGTTGAATCAGGCACTAACCAGGGAAGTTCAACAAGTTGGCACATTAGACAAACTACTTGTTTGAACGCTTAGAAAGCTGGCGGAAGGGCCTTTCCATTTCTTTTCCAGCAGTTACCAACATCATTTTCATCACTTAAAAAACTCAACCGAAATGAAAAAGACAACCATCATTTCAGTGGCATTCCTATGCCTTTGCTGCACCCTCCAAGCCCAGGATTTCAAGAGCGCCGTAGGTGCCAAGCTGGGCGCACCGCTTGCCATTTCCCTCAAGCATTTCTTCAGTGAAAACATGGCCGTTGACCTGTACGCGGGCACTCAGGGCAGGCACTACAATGCCTATTACTGGGACTACTACGACCGCTACGACTACCGCTATGGCTACCGTTGGTGGACGGTCGGTGCCAACCTGCAGTACCACCGCCCCATTGAGATCAACTACGACCTGCTGGGCAATTTCTCCTACTACTTCGGCGGCGGCGCTGCGGCCTATTTCTGGAACTGGGACTACGGCTATTATCATTCGGACAGGTACTCCAAAATGTCGGTCGGCATCCAGGCCTGCGGCGGCATCAACTACACGTTCGACGACTACCCGGTGAACGTGACCATTGAGTGGGCACCTACGGTTTTCATCAACGGTTTTGGCTCTGGGCTTCGGGCGGGGTATGGGAGTGTGGGGGTGCGGTATGTGCTGAATCGGGGGTGATCCCCTTTTGTTCCTGCCTGAACAAATCACACAAAAAACATTTGGCGAAACTTCATTTTTTAACAATCAAAAAATATTGGACATGAAAACTTCATCAAAATTCTTTTTCCTCCTTTTTTTCGCCACTTTGGCCATGCCTGCTTTTGCCAAGAAGTGGCGGGTGAACAATGCGCTGACCGTACCTACACAGGTGGATTTCAACGAACTTAAAGATGCGGTAGACAGCCCCACAGTTTCAGCAGGAGATACCGTTTATGTGGAGGGTTCCGCACAACCTTATCAAGGTAATATTCAAATCTTTAAAAAACTTACCATCATCGGACCGGGCTTTTTTCTCGAACAAGCGAATTTGCAGCCTACTTTATGCAGCCATCTTGCAGCTACAATCGGTGGTGCACCTGGGATAACCTTAAAAGAAGGTTCCAGTGGTTCGTACATAACGGGTTTGAACATTTTCTCAGATTTTGGCAACCCAATATCCATTATGATAGAGAAAGTCTCCAACCTCACAATTACAAGGAACAGGATGGAACTGATTCGATTCGAAAATGGAACTGCCTCAAATATCATTGCTTGCTCCAATATATTTATTACTCGAAATATCATAGAAAGAGATTTAGCATTTGGATGTTATAATACAATTAATGCAGTCTATATCACCAATAATCTCATAATGGGCGATATTGATAATTACTGTGGCTCTGACACCCAAGTGAATATCCTAAACGGAACAGTTTACAATAACACTTTTAAGGCGAATTCATTGCTTTGGATAAGAGGCAGTGATATTGCTTATAATTATGTAGGGACTATTGATTCCGAGCCGATGAACCAGATGATCCACCATAATATATTATCGTTGTCAAATGCTCAAAACCAGGCTATTGTAGCCTCGAACAGTACCAATGTCATGGATCCATATAATGATGGAAGTTTCAACTTTGAAACAGATAATTGGACACTCCTGCCTCCCGACCAAACCACGACCCACGGTGCCTACAACGGCGGTGATCCCTATTATTCCGACAACCCGGTTTCGCCAGCCAACCTGCCTGCCTGGCCCGCTATTTATCAATGCACCGTGCAGCCTTGTGGCGACACCAACATCCAGGTGCAGTTTAAGGTAAGGGTAAATGATTGACCAAACAAACTCTTAAAAACAGAAGCAATGAAAAAAATAATCATCACCATACTGTCGGTTTGGTTGGGTCATTGGCTGGCTGCACAAAACATCGTAAAGGGGGAATATTTTTTCGACCTGAAAAAAGATTATGGGCAAGGTACTCCCATTACTATACAAAGCCCCGGCAGCAACCTGACTTTAGATTTCAACATACCCGTTGACACTTTGCCGGAAGGGCTGCACCGGTTGTTTGTCCGCTTTAGGGACAGCGGAGGACGATGGGGCCAAACAATGAACTACAATGTGCTTATCAAACGGGACGAAGTCGTAAACATCGTTGCAGGGGAATATTTCTTCGATGCGGTCGGGGATTATGGCACGGGGATCAGTTTGACACTATCCTCCCAATCTTCCATGAGCGAGGTACTGCAAGGGCTTTCCGTTGGAAATATGCCTGACGGGCTACACCGCCTTTTTGTCCGTTTCAAGGACAGCAACAGGCTTTGGAGCCAAACGATGAACTTCAATGTTTTTGTAAAACACCAAAAAATAACAGTGATTACAGGAGGTGAATATTTCTTTGACACCAAGGTTGAATACGGGCAAGGCAATCCGATAGTCGTGGATAGTCTGGCGGCCATCACTACAGCTTCCAGCCCCATCACTATCCCATCGGGTCTGTCGCCTGGGCAGCACACCCTGTATTTTCGGTTTAAGGACAGTCAGGGTCTTTGGAGCCACACCTTTGAAGAGCCAGTTTGCGCTAATGTGGTCAGTGGTTACTACCAGACAGACGCCTTTGATTACTGTTTTGGCGACACCGTATTTTTCAGCTACGCAGGCTCTCCTTCCGCCAATGCCACCTACAATTGGGATCTGGACAATGACGGCAGCTACGACGACTGGCAGTCGAATGGGACAGGCTTCTTTTATGTACCGAACCTGGTCACTAACGACTCAGCCGTTTTCAAATACCGGATTACGTCCCCAACCCTTTGCCCTGGCTGGAACAAAATAGATTCATTAAAAGTCCGTATGGCCCCGGCCATGAGCGTTGGCCAGGCCATCACCAATGCTTCCTGCTTTGGGGAATGCGATGGGGCCATCAGCTTGAGCATTGGCGGCGGCACAGCGCCTTTTACTTTTCTCTGGGAAAACGGAAGCACCAATAAGGACAGAGCTAACCTTTGTGCAGGAGATTACAAGGTTACGGTCACGGACATGCTGGGCTGTATGGCACTGGACAGTTTCACCGTAGCCGGACCAACCGCCCTTGACACCACCGTCACCACCAACGGCCAAAGCCTCCTGTCAAACGCCTCAGGCATTGATTACCAATGGCTGGACTGCAACGACAATTTTGCCGCCATCCCAGGGGCTGTTTTACAGGAATTTTTTCCAAATGAAGATGGTGTTTATGCAGTAGAAATAAGCGATGGGAATTGCAGCGACACTTCGGGTTGTCACCCAATCACTTTGGTAGGCACGACAGAATGGCTGCAAGGGAGAGTGAAAATTTTCCCAAACCCGGCCAGCAACACGGTTCAAATAGAACTGCCCGAAAGTTCAGGCAATATAAGGTTACGGCTATTTGACATTTTGGGAAGGCCGCTCCAAGAAAAGGCATTTACCAAAACTACTTTTTCATTTGATCTGACATTAGTGCCAAATGGGGCCTACAATTTAATTTTGGAAAGTGAAAATGGATGGACTGGAGTTTTCCATCTGGCAATTGTAAAATAGTTGCGAATATATTTAGTCAGGTGATTGGGAGACCTGCCCAATCACCTGCTCTTCCCCTCACTTCTTTTTCTTTTTAAAATCCCCGTTCTGCCAGGCGTCGAAAAACTGCTTCCAGGCGATTGGGTTGAAGATGTTCATCGGGGGCTGCTGGCCGATGTAGTAGTAGCTGCGGGCCTGGTCACGGAGGTAGATGCTGGCATGTTCGCCGCCGTCGGAGGGCACGGTGCTGCGCATGCGCTCCATCGTTTCGTTGGCCACGTTGCGGAGGGCTCGTTGCTGCATTTCGGAGGTCACGTCCATAGCGAGGAATTCCAGTTTGAAATGCTCCTTGCTCGGCCAGGGGAACACGACCGTCTCGGGCAGGTTGATGGTGTCCTGCGTCATCAGTTGGACGAGGGAATAGTGGTTGTCTTTCAGGTCTTTGGGGATGGCGTATTCCACCGTTTTGTAGCCGACGGCGGAGAACTCGATCACGTCGCCCTTTTCCACCACAATGGAAAAGAAGCCGCTAAAATCGGAGTAGGTGCCACGGCCTTTTTCTTTCACCAGGACGTTGGTGTAGGGCACCGGGAAAAGCTCCGAGGTCGTCCCGTCGAGCACCATGCCGGAGAACTGGACGAGGCTGCTGTCCCTATCGGTTTGGGCGCCAAGGGTGCCAAAGAGGAGGCAGGAGAAAATGATAAGAACTAGGTTTTTAAAACACATGATTTTAGTTTTTGCTGGTTATCCGGGTTTTTTATCACGGCAGTTGGTCAAATTAAGACGCCGGGCCGGGGGCAAAAGTTGGATGGCGCCGGAAAATGTATTCCACAAATGGCTGCCAAAAATAGTACAAATCCTCAAAAGTCGCCGGACTATGCTTGTAGGGTGCCGTGGCGTCCGTTTAGCCATATAACAACAAATACCTGTTTTTGGTCATTCTGAAACACGCCCGTGGCCTATCTTTGGCCAAAACTACTACCATGAAATTATTTATTGCCACCTGCATTGCGTTGATGTTCAATGTTTTGGAACCTTATGCGCAGGCATTGTATGCCACCGATCAAATCACCACCATCGAGATTACCTTTCAGCAAAACAACTGGGACGAAATACTGGATGGCTATTACGCTGCCGGCAACGGGGATCGCCTGCTGGCCGCGGTTGAAATCAACGGCATCCAGTTCGACAGCGTGGGCGTCCGCTACCGGGGCGGCAGCACCTATGACCCCGGAAATGCCAAAAACCCGCTCAACATCAAGTTGGATCATGTAAAAAACCAGGACTACCAGGGCTACGACGTATTGAAATTGGGCAACGGCGCCAAAGACCCCTCCTGGCTGCGGGAGGTGATGACCCTTGAAATCGCCAGGAACTACATGCAGGCGCCCCTGGCCAACTATGCCACGGTCTATGTGAACGGCAGCTACCTCGGCCTCTACAGCAATGTAGAGAGTATCAATTCCAAGTTTTTTGAGGAGCGGTTTTTATCCGATAAAGACAACCCACGGTTCGATGCCAACCCGTCCTATTCTTTCGATGCTCCCCCTGCTACAGCCCCCTTTGGCTGCACGTTGGGGCAGGGTGCTTCCCTGGAATACCTGGGGCAGGGTATCCTCTGTTATTTGCAGCATTATGAAATATCTTCCGCCAGCGGCTGGGAGGCATTGCGTGATATGACCTTTTTGCTCAACAGCAGCCCGCAAAATGCCAAAGACCTCCTCGACCTCGACCGCTTTATCTGGTATTCCGCCCTCAATAACCTGCTGGCCAGCCTGGACAGCTATCTCGGCGCAGGCACCCGCAATTATTTCATCGGGCAGGCCGACAACGGCCACTGGGTCGTTGCACCCGACGGCGTGAATGAGTCGTTCGGGCGCTTCCCCTGGGCAACCATCCCGCAAACCGCCGATCCACAGCCGGCGCTCGGTTTTTACACCGGCTTCGATCCGTTTTTCGGTGCAAACGACGACCGGAAACCCTTGCTCAAGGCCATTTTCAACAACTCCACCTGGAAGCGCATGTACGTGGCCCACCTGCGCACGATGATGGATGAAGTGTTTCTCAGCCAATGGTTTGAGGCCAGGGCCGGGCAGTTGCAAAGCCTCATTGGCGATGAGGTGCTGGCCGACAACAACCACTTTTATACCTACGGCCAGTTTTTGGAAAACTACAATAGTACGGTGGTGGACAACTATGATGGGCAGGACGCTTACGGCCTCTTTCCCCTCATGGACGGGCGCATCCAGTACCTGCTTGGGCTGCCCGAATTCCAGGCCATGCCGCCGCTCATCAGTAGCATAGCTGCCACGCCGCCTGCGCCCATGCCAGGAACGCAGGTAAGCATTACGGCAGTTGTGGAAAATGCTGCATCGGTCTGGCTCGGCCACCGCAACAATTTGAAAGAAGTATTCACGCTCACGCCCATGTTTGACGACGGTGCCCACAACGACGGCGCTGCCGGCGATGCCGTCTTTGGCGCCAGCGTGACGGCCGACGTGTCCGGTGTGCAGTATTATATTTATGCAGAAAACAGTGCGGCGGGCATGTTCTCGCCGCAGCGGGCCGAATACGAATTTTACAACCTGAACACCTTCGGCGATGTCGTCATCAACGAGATCATGGCCTCCAACCAAACCACCATTGCCGACCAGGACGGGGAGTTCGACGATTGGGCAGAGTTTTACAACAACACCAATCTGGCCATAGATCTATCTGGATGGTACTTATCCGACGATCCGCTATTGCTCAACAAATGGCAGTTCCCCGTTGGCGTGGTGCTTGAGCCAGGCAGCTACCTCCCCGTCTGGATTGACAACGACGAAACCCAGGCAGGGCTGCACGCCTCCTTCAACCTCAATGCCGATGGCGAAGTGCTGACATTGAGCAAACCTGACCTCACCATCGTAGATCAGGTCGTTTTTGGGGCGCAGACAACTGACGTATCGTATGCCCGCTGCCCAAACGGGACGGGGTCTTTCATCAAAATACAACCCACTTTCGTTGCGGACAACACGGCTGCCTGTACAACGGGAACGGAAGAAGAAGACTTCGGCGGGCGCACAATAATTTTCCCAAACCCTGCGGATCAGCAGCTTTGGGTGCAGGCGCAAGGGGCAACGCAGCATAAGGTCATTCTTTACTCCATCCTGGGCCAGCCGCTATTGCAAAAGGAGTTTTCAGGTGAAACGAGCTTGTACACAGGGGATTTGCCTTCCGGTATTTATTTCGTGGTTATCAACGGAGGCAGTTGGGAAAGGCTGCAGATAGCCAGGTGATTTTTGGCGTCCGGTATGTTGGCGGACAAAATGGCCCTTGGATAGGTTCGGTGCCTGGTTTAATTTTGCGTCGTGTAGGAGCGGCCAAATCAAATTTTTGAAACCTGACTTTTGTAAAATTGTGGTTTCGACATTGCGCCAAACTAACTTATATTACACCTTGGTTAACTACTTTCAATCTATTCACTACTAAAACTCTTGTATTATGGCTAAGAAAAAAATACTCTTCGACTTTTTGAAAAACTCCATGTCCGAAAAAGAAAGCCTGGAAGTAAAGGGAGGCCGCAGCTATGTGCCGACGAACACGGGGTCTTATGGGTACATCAACTGGGATGACGTCGTAGTCAGAGGTGACGGTGTCAGCGGTAGTAATCAAAACCCGGTAAACTTTGGTGCAAGGATCAAGCAACTTTAGTAGCCGGGAGACTCTTTTTTTTCCTTACCACTTCGGCAAAAGGCTCGCCGGTGATTTTGCTTTCTATCCAGGCATTGATGTCGAAAAGGCTGTATTTTTTATAAATGGGCAAATGGGAGAGTTTCTCAAAGTGCGATTTTAGTGCTATAAAAGCTGTTTTCTTTTCACTTTTCGACATCAGTTTTCCTTCCTCCTTAAAGAATTGGATGAAGACTTTTTCCATCTCAAAAAACATTTCCCCTTTCTTGAAATACCGGTAGGCCGATCTTATCAAGCTTTCTATGAGTACCGTATTGCCCAGTTCATAATGAATAATCAGGTTCAATATCCTCGCAAAGCTCTGCAAATCCAGCCGGTCTGAATTGCCGGCCATAGCGAGCCACTCGTTTAGGCTGTCCAGTGCTTTCGGATAATCCCCGCAGCCGAAGTAAATGCAGAAATACTGGAAATAATAATCGCTCCGCTGAAACTGCTCCCTGCCAAAATATTCAATGGATTTTAAATGCCGGTTGAGTTCTTTCCTTCCCTCCTCAAATTCACCTGTGGTGATGCACAGCCGGAATTTATTGCTGTAATATTGCCGGTGAATTTTCACTTCATCATCCTTGGTAATAGGTTTTACTTCGATCAGTATATCCAGGGTTTCCCTTACTTCATCCAGGTATTCCAAACTGCCGCAACTGATAATATGGTTGTTCAATGCAGAAATATATTCTGAAACATCCTCTTTTAAAAGCATGGGGTTCGACCCTATCAAACTTAACAATATCTTGCTGGACTCATAAAAACTATGCAGGTCTGAAATGGAGAAATAATAAAGGGAATATATCCTGTAATATAGTACCTGGGCTTTAAATGATTTGGCATGTTCTTTATGGGCCATCAAGGGGTTGTCCATGAGTGCTTTGAGTTCACTGATTTGTTTTTCATCCCTGGAGACCCCTTTTCGCAGACTGACATAAATACTGAAAAATATATTTTGGTAGTCGGTAATTGTTTTGATGGCGGTCAGGAAATAAGCTTCTTCCTGGGTAATATTTTCCAATTCTTTGTCTAAATAGGTAATGGCTGTTTGAGAGTGCGCAATCTTTTTCTCCCAATCCAGTATTTCTATCAGCGTCTTAAAGTCCTCATAATCCAGGGCCACCTTCTTCGCCTTATACAACAACTCCTTGCAATCCTCAAAATGCGACCGTTTAAACAGCGTCCGGACCCCCAATAGCATGTTCTTCAAGCGGTAGTCCACCGAGGACTTTTCATCATAGGCCATGAGGCTTTTCAGGATGAGGTCGTACAGGTAGGATTTAAGTTCGGAATATTTCCTCGTCTCCACTGGCTCATCACCGTAGATGGCCTGCCGCAGCGCTTCATCGTCAAACTCGGCTTGCGCCTCGATGGCGTCGAACAATTGGACATATTTATTGGTAGCGGCGTCCTTGCTGTTGATAAAGATCTTGAAATATCGCTTCTCTGCCCCAGTGAGCGATTTTACCAGGTGGAACAGTTTTGTGGAAGGAGTTTTAGGCATAGCTTTTTTGGTTGTTGGCTAAAGGTACAGTTGTAAGACCGAAATTACGGAAAATGCTGCCCAATTTTCAAAGGCTCAATTTCGATTTCAAACGGCTACCGGAAGAATTAGGAACTTGTCAAAATAATAATTCAGAAAAACCAATGATTTGTTTCAACAAAAACCAAATCGTTGTGCAATGGCTCATCGTTGATAAAATCACCTGTGCCTGGCATTTTTTTCAAAAATGACCTCTGAAAAGGTGTGTTTTGTAAAAGTGGCATGGTTTTCATTGCATTTCAGATGAACTAAACACTTTTTTGCAACTATGAATCAAGCCAGCACTCAGACCCAATCCCTCCATCAAGATCTTTCCCCTGAATTTTTATCCTGGTTAGACACCGAAAAATCCTCCGCTAAAAATCACCAACTGCGCATTTTGAAAACCGTCTTGGTTTTGATTCTGGCAGCATGTGCATTGTTCCTGTTCAAAGGCCAACCTGATTGGGTGCAGCAGATTGTTCAGGTTGCCCACTGACGAAAGTATTAACTCACAATATAATTTTCTTGCATTTTCAAATCGGCCTTCTTTCTTGCGGGAAAGCCGGACTCATTGGTAACAAATTTTTAAACACAAACCTGCTCCGGGCCTAAGGGTCTGGGCAGGTTTTTTTGTTTTCCCTGCTCAAAGGAGCCGTTTTGACGGATGACAACAAGATTTTTCAAAGAACCAATAATTTTATTCGCCGCCGAAAGCGGTTATAGAACTTTTAATACAGGCTCTTTTAGTTTCTTGTCCGATTCGATTCCATTTCCCTACCTTGGTCAATAAAATGAAAACTTATTCACCATGCGTAGCCTTATCACTCTCACTTTACCGCCTTTATTTTTCTTTTTGTCAACAGGTCCGGACTTGAAGGGCCAGCCGCAAGATACGACCGCCGCCCTTGGTATTTTCGATTTGCTGGGCCGGGAAGAAATCATGGACATCGAGCTGGAAACTAACCTGGATTCCCTGATGAGCCGCAAGCGGGAGGACACTTATACCAAGGGGCTTTTCACCTTTGACCAGACCAGGAAACAAACGATGACCCTGCCGGTGAACATCCGCTGCCGGGGCAAGTTCCGGCGGATGAAGTGCAGCTTCCCGCCCCTGAAGCTCAAATTCAAAAAAAGCGACCTGGCTGCCCACGGCCTCAACGAGTTCAACGAACTGAAACTCGTCACCCACTGCCTCGACGAAAAGGAAAAGAGCAAGGAACTCATCCTGCGGGAGTACGTCGTTTACAAGCTCTACAACATCCTGACACCTTACTCCTTCCGGGTGCAACTCGTGAAGGTCACCTACATTAACACAGAAAAAAAGGGCAAAAAATTGAAAGGCTGGGGCATCGTCATCGAAGACGAGGAAGATTTGGCCCACCGGATGGGCGGGGAAAAAATTGACAAGATGGGCATCCCTGTAGATTCGCTCGATCCATTCCAGGAAAAAGTGGTCTCGCTGTTCCAGTTTATGGCCGGTAATGCCGACTGGAGCATTTTGCTGAACCGCAACATTCAATCTGTATTGATGCCGATGGGTACTTATTTTACTGTCCCCTACGACTTTGATTACAGCGCCCTTGTGTCGGCACCTTATGCCAGGGTGGATGCCCGTTTAGGCCAAAAAACTATCAGGGACAGGGTATTTCTTGGATTGGCTGATTCCCTGGAAGCCATCAAACCCGCAGTCGAATTGTTTCTCTCAAAGCAAGATTCCCTGTTGGAAGCCATTGACGATTGCCCGCAATTGGGCATGGAGTCGAAGGCCGATATGCGGCAGTACCTGGCCGAATTTTTTGACATCATTAAAGATGATAGCCGTATAGCAAATGAAGTTCTCCTGCCTGCTAAAAAGGAATAACTCGCATTAGGATCGAAGAAAAATAAAATGGCTCCCAAACTGCTTCTGGGAGCCATTTTATTTTCCCCGGACTACCCACCGGGAAATAGTACTCCACAAGGAAATGCGGCTTCCTGTTTTGCTCCTTTTCCTGGCCGCCGACACAAAAATTTATCGTGGTAAAATGTAACGGGGCCTCCTTTCCGCTCGTCGTATCCTGAAACACTTTGTTTCACCGACAAATACGTGCGTTCATCGAAAAAGACTTGTGCCCCCTCATGCGGGGGCCTACTTTTGTCGCCGAAATCACCAAATTTTAAACTAAAATCACCCGACTTATGAAAAAGCGTACAGTGCTGTCCGCACTATTCCTGTCATTTTTATGCTCAATGGCTTTTGCTTCCAAAGAAACCGGCAAGATCACCGGCAAGGTGCTCGGCACGGAGGGAGAGCCTCTTCCATTTGCCAACATTTTGTTGCATTCGATGAAAGATAGTTCCCTGGTGAAGGCGGAATATACCGAAGACGACGGATCCTTCGAACTGTTGAACATTGCCGCCGGCGAATACTGGGTTAACGTGAGCTTTGTTGGCCTTCCCGAATACAATACCAAGCCTTTTACGGTCATCACCGGCCAGGAAGTCAGCCTGCCGGACATCCGGCTTTCCAACAAAGGCGTTGACCTGACCGAAGTGACCGTTACCGCCCGCAAGCCCATCGTGGAAGTCCATCCCGACAAGACCGTGTTCAACGTGGAGGGCAGCATCAACGCCACCGGCAGCGATGCCATGGAACTGCTCCGCAAAGCCCCCGGCGTAGTGGTGGACAACAACGACAACATCATCCTCAGCGGCAAGAACGGCGTACGAGTTTATATTGACGGCAAACCGAGCCAGCTCAGCACCTCCGACCTGGCCGCCTACCTGCGCACCATCCAGTCGAGCGACATCGCCACTATCGAGGTCATCACCAACCCCAGTGCCAAATGGGACGCCGAGGGCAATGCCGGCATCATCAACATCCGCATGAAAAAGGACCAGCGCCTCGGTGGGAACGGCAGCGTTAATCTCGGCTACGTGCGTGGGGACTACAATAATTACAACGGCTCCCTCAGCGGCAACTACCGCAACAAAAAGATGAACACCTTCGGCAGCTACAGCGCCAACGACGGCAAGGGAAGCAACGTGTTCAACCTCTACCGGGAGCAGAACGGGCTGGTGTACGATCAGGTCAACCTCGGCACCCACGAAGATCAGTCGCACAATTTCAAACTGGGCAACGACTTCTTCTTAAATGACAAAAACACCCTGGGCGTGTTGTTCAATGGCTACTACAGCGACTACGCCGGCAACGAAAACAGCCACATGGACATCAGCCAAATGGGCTCGTCCCTGGTGGACAGTGCATTGGTAGCCAATAGCAAACATAACGGTACCCGCCAGAATTACAATTTCAACCTGAACTACCGCTTCGACAATGCCAAGGGAGTCATCTGGAACATGGACGCCGATTATGGCCTGTTTAAAAACGACAATGAAAACTACAACCCCAACCGCATTTTTTCCGGAAATGGCAGCGAAGGGAGCGAACTGTTGAGCGAGGAAATTTTTAAGACCCTCGGCCCTACGGATATTGACATCTTCACCTTCAAAGTGGACCACGAGCGGCCTTTGCTGGGCGGCCAACTGAGTACAGGCGCCAAGTTTTCCTATGTGACCACCGACAATGATTTCCGGTTTTACAATGTCGTCAACAACCAGGACGTGGTGGACGTCGAGCGCACCAACCACTTTGTGTACGATGAAAATGTGAATGCCCTGTATGGCAACTTTTCCCGCCAGTTGGGCAAGTTCAGTTTTCAGGCAGGCCTGCGGGTAGAGCAGACCAACTCGGAAGGTGATCTGGAGGCCATGAAAGAGACCAATAATCAAAACGTAAAAAGGGACTACCTCGACTTCTTCCCCTCGGGTGGCGTCACCTGGCAGGCCAACCAAATTAACACCCTGCAACTGACCTACAGCCGCCGCATTGACCGCCCCTCTTACCAGGATCTGAACCCCTTCGAGGGCCGGCTGGACAAACTGACTTTTGAAAGGGGGAACCCTTTCCTCAACCCACAATACACGCACAGTGTACAGTTGAACCATACCTACAAGTATATGTACAACACTTCGTTGAGCTACAGCCGTACCACCGATTTGATGACCAGGCTGACTTTTATTGATGAGAGGGACAGAAACGCTAGTTTCATCACCTGGGAGAACCTGGGCCGGCAGAGCAACGTCAGCCTGACTTTCAGCGCACCGATTACCATCACGAAGTGGTGGAATGCGTACGCCAACGTCTCCGGCTACCGTACCCACAACGAAGGGTCGTTTATGAGGCCCGACAGCAGTATCTATGAGGTTGACCTGACGGTTTATGCATTTAACCTGTATGCCCAGAATACCTTCAACCTGCCGCTCGGCTTGGTGGCTGAACTTTCGGGCTGGTATGCTTCCCCGTCCGTATGGGGCGGCACGTTTGAAACAGAGGGTATGTGGAGCGTGGATGCAGGTCTCCAGAAGAAATTCCTGCAGGACAAGGCCACTGTCAAAATCTCCCTCTCCGACGTGTTCAAAACCAATGAATGGGACAGCAAAAGCAATTTTGGCCCCTTGTTTATGCGTGCATCCGGGGGTTGGGATAGCCGCCGCCTCCGCATCAACCTGACCTACAACTTCGGCAACCAGCAGGTGAAAAGCGCCCGCCGCCGCAGCACTGGATTAGAAGATGAGAAAAACCGGGTAAAAGGGGAATAAGCAGGAAGCTGTGAGGATAAAAAAGCTCAGCGTGGCCGCTTTGATGAATTCAGGGCGGCCACGCTTGTTTTACTGAGACCTGGATGGTTTTGTCATTGTGGCCTGAATCAATACACTGACTATCAAAGCATTGCCGACCGTCTATCGTCAGCCTTCCAACGTTTACCAGTGTAAGGTGGTCAACCGTCCATTAACAAATCCGATTCTTTGAGGTTGTTGATGGTAAACACGACAGAGTTCACGATTTGATTGAGCAGGATGTCTGCATCGTGGAAAGGGATCAGCCCTTTTTGCAGGGCTTTGTTGATGCGGTTGGTGCGCTCCAGTGATATGATGATTTCATCAAAAGCAGCACAATCGGGCCGCAGGTTTTCCTTGAGGGAATACAACGCTTTTTCCAGATCGGAAACCAGCAGTTCTTTGATGGAAACTTTGAGTTGGGTAAGCTTGTGCGGCATAGAGCAGTGTTTCTTCTTTTTAGACGTGAGGGGTGGGAAGAAGCAGTATCATAAGTACCAATTTACGAGTGACGATTTACGATTGTAACGATACCTAAATTATCAACTGTCAGTATTTTGATTCATTTTCAAATCGTAAATCGTCAGGCTTAAATCGTAAATCAGGTCTTTGAGCACAGCCCCTTCCCACCCCTCACCTCTATTGGGTCCTACTGGGGCAGGGCTTCTTCGATGCCGATGTTGTCGCCGCTGACCCCGAGGATTTTACCGAGCGATTTGACGAGGGCTTTTTTCTTCTCTTCGTTCAGCCCAAGGGATGTATCCAGGATGAGGTTGACGTCTTTTTTCTCCTTGAAGGTCACTTTGAGGTTGTTGCGTTCCTCCAGCCCGTCAATCAATTCCAGGATTTCGAACATCAGCCCATTGCGCTTGGTCCGGGCGAACATAGGATCGATGCTTTCAGCCTTCAGGTGATTGTCGAGATATTGAATGTTGTCCTTTATCTTTTCAATCTTTTCCTGCTCTGGCCCGAGGTTGTTTTCAGCAGCCAGTTTATGCAGGTCTTTTAAGGCCGAATAAGCCCTGCCATCGTCCACGAGTTTTCTCAGGCGCCCGAATTCGAGCGCTTTATGGTTCACGGATGCCATAATTCTGTTTTTAAATGGTGCTTCAAAGAGACAAATATAACCCTTCCAGAGTTCAAAAAACGGCCCTTATTTAAGAGAAGGGCAAAAACTTTCCTGCATTCCGGCACTTTCTTCTGATTTTTGCCCGATAAGCAAGGATGAAAAAATAATCTCCCTGTTTTGATTTTGAAACCCCGGTACTGGAAGGTTTTTTTAAAAACAATCTCAATTTCACGCCGGGATTATTTTTCCTTCGATCCTGAAATTTCCCAAGTTCTGAATTTCCCAATTTATGCGAATCAAGGGTTAAAATTCTTTAGCATTTGATAATCAGTAGTTTAAACATGAACCATCCCGAATTTTCAACCCACGATTTTAATCGTGGGGTGGCGATAAAATTCTGATATTCAAACCGTTTTAACGGTTTATCGCACACATCGCCGGGGAGGTTTTCAAAAACGGTTAAAACCGTTACCCAAATGCCTCATTTTTTCTTCCCAACGATTAAAATCGTGGGTTAATAAGCTTTTGACGGCAATTCCATCCTGAAAATTCGGGATGACCCATGTTTAGTCCCTGAAGCCCCTGAAAGTCAAGCAGTTATTTCAACCCCTGATTAGCGTAATTTATCAATTTCCATGTACCAACTCGAACACATCGGCATCGCCGTCAAAGATCTGGAAGCCAGCAATGCGCTGTTTGCCAGGCTGCTGGGCAAGGCCCATTTTAAAATAGAGGAAGTCGCCACAGAAAACGTGCTGACCTCCTTTTTCCAGACCGGAGAATCAAAAGTGGAACTGCTCGAAGCGACCTCGCCGGATAGCCCCATCGCCAAATTCATAGAAAAGCGGGGCGAAGGCATCCACCACATTGCCTTCGAAGTAGCTGATATTTATACTGAAATGCAGCGCTTAAAAAGCGAAGGCTTTCAGTTGTTAAACGATGAGCCCAAACGTGGCGCCGACAACAAACTCGTCTGCTTCATCCACCCCAAATCGGCAAACGGGGTACTGGTGGAGTTGTGCCAGGAAATAAAAGAAGCGAGAGGGGAGGGGTGAGCAGTGGCACCCAAAACCGCCCCATTCATTCACTCATTCTCTCATTCATTCTCTCATTCTCTCATTCTCTCATTCTCTCATTCTCTCATCGAATGGACTACCTCATCGCCCTCATCGGCGCAGCCCTCGCTGGCGTCATCAACACCCTGGCAGGTAATGGCTCGGCCATCACGCTGACCATCCTGACGGAGGTGCTCGGCCTGCCCGGCAACATGGCCAATGGCACCAACCGTATCGGCATTGCTTCCCAAAGCATCGCAGCTTCCTGGGCCTTTCACAAAAATGGACTGATAGACTGGCGGAAGAATTCGCTACTGCTGATAACCACCACCATCGGTGCCCTGCTCGGCGTATGGGTGGCCGTGCAGGTGAGCAATGAACAGTTCAAAAAAGTATTCAGCTACCTCATGGTGTTCATGCTGGTGGTGTTGTTGGCAAAACCGGAAAGATGGCTGCGCAATACGGACGTTGACTACAAGCCCAGTTTATGGATTACGATACCCGCCTTCCTGGCGCTCGGCTTCTACGGCGGGTTCATCCAGATGGGCATGGGCATTTTTTTCCTGGCCGTGATGGTGCTCGGTGCCCGGTACAGCCTGCTGGACGCCAATGTGGTGAAGTCGTTGATGGTGGCCATTTACACCGTGCTGGTCATCCTCATTTTTCAGGGCAAAGGCTTGATAGACTGGAAGATAGGTGGCCTCATGGCCGTTGGCCAAACCATCGGGGGTTGGGCCACGGCCCAATTTGCGGCCAACAACAAAAAAGTAAATATTTGGGCTCACAGGCTATTGGTCGTCATTGTTATTGGGGCAGTCATCAAGCTGTTTGGGTGGCATAAAATGCTCTTTTAAAATATTTCACGACCTTGCCTCCACCTTACTCAAAGCATTCAACAAAACGAAATGTACAAATACCTGCTAAAACCCATTCTCTTCCTGCTGCCTCCCGAAAAGGCGCACCATGTCACCTTGTTTTTGTTGAAAATGACCTTGGCCATCCCCGTCATCGGCTGGCTGTTCCGCAAAAATTTTGAGTTGAAGGACAAGATGCTGGAGCGCAGGGTTTTTGGCCTCACTTTTCCCAACCCCGTTGGCCTGGCCGCAGGTTTTGACAAGGACGGCAAGCACTTCCGGGCCATGTCCGCCCTCGGCTTTGGCTTTATTGAAATCGGCACGGTGACGCCGGTAGGGCAGGAGGGCAACCCTCAACCCCGCCTCTTTCGACTACCAGCCGACGAGGCCCTTGTCAACCGGATGGGCTTCAACAACGAGGGCGTGGATGCCCTGGTGGAGCGCCTGAAAAAACACCGCCCGAAAAACCTCATCATCGGCGGCAACATCGGCAAAAACAAGGTCACGCCCAACGAACAGGCCACCCGTGATTTCGCCATCTGCTTTGAGGCCCTCTTCCCTTATGTGGATTATTTCGTGGTAAACGTCAGCTCGCCCAACACGCCCGGCCTTCGGGAATTGCAGGAGAAAGAGCCGCTCACGGCCCTGCTCACCCATTTGCAAAACCTGAACAAGCAAAAGCCTTCGCCCAAGCCCATTTTATTAAAAATCGCCCCCGACCTTACCAACGCACAACTTGACGACATCCTCGACATTGTGCAAAGCACCCAACTGGCCGGTATCATCGCCACAAACACGACCATTGGCCGGGAGGGCTTGAAAACAGATGCTACAGTGATTGAAGAAATTGGAAACGGTGGCCTCAGCGGTCAACCTGTCCGGGATCACAGTACCGGGGTCATCCGCTATCTGCATAAAAAGTCCGGCGGTAAAGTGGCCATCATCGGCGTGGGCGGCATCGCCTCCGGGGCAGATGCCTTGGAGAAACTGGCGGCCGGAGCAGCACTGGTGCAGGTGTATTCCGGGTTGGTGTATGCGGGCGCCGGGCTGGTGAAGGCGATCAACCAAGCATTGCTGGATAAAAGGTAAATTCAGAATTTAATCGTGGATTACCCCTCTATTTTTACAACGGTTACGGGTTCGGAGACGCCATTTAAAATACCTGGAGGAAGGGTCATACTATCCAGTTGCCCATCCTTGAGCCGGTTGAAAACTATCCGCTGCCCATCGTCCCCCACGTAGAATTCGTCCCCCGCTTTCAGGGCAATCTGCATTGGGCGGCGGCCCGGTATTTTCAAAAAAAGCTGTTGGCCATCTTTGAAAACTTCTAACTCCTCCGGCGCCGTGGTCGGCAATATCAAATCGTATTTGCCCACATATTCATCGGGAAGAAAACCGGGATCTTTGATAGGGCTGAACAACTTTTTAAACGGCAGGAGGAAGCTGCCTGCCATAGCCCCCATCCCTACGTGCAGGAAATGGCGGCGCTTGGGGTTTGCAATATTCATGGTGATAATTGTCTTATTCTGTACAAACTTTTCTCTTGCAAAAGGTGCGAGGAATAAGCTTGATAAGCCATTTGGTTGAATAATTTGGGAATAGATATATACTCGGCGCCATTAGGGTTTTCCGATCATCGGAGAACCCTATTAGCGTGAAGTATAGCTATATGTTGAAATTAAAAACAAGGAAATTAAACTGTTGGTTATCAATTCTAATGCGCACTAACAGGGTTTCCCGAATTTCGGGACAGGTCTTGCAAATGCTCTTTGCTTTTAGCCATTGGCTGTTGGCCAATAGCAAACAGCCAATGGCTAAAAGCAAATTTTCAAATGCACAATTTGTCCCCGTTTCCGGGAAAACCTTTTAACGCAGAATATAGTAATAGGGGGAATTCATTTGAGTGCTTCATAAAATATGGGTCGTAGCGTCAGCTAAAGCCGGCATGGGCCATCGCCGGTTAAAGCCGACGTTACTTGGGCAAACCCATAAATTTGTTAAGCACTCAATTCATTTCCCTGCAATAATAAATTTCCCCACTACTTTCTCAACTTCGATGGAAGGAAAATCATTTTTTTAAAATCTTGAAACCACCAGCCGCTTTGTTAGTGCACGGCCATTATAGACGACGGAAACGAAATAGATGCCGTCTTTAAAAGTGCCGGGTTCCAGGGTGAGCAGGAAAATTCCATTTTCCACTTTTTCAAAATGCCGCTGGAAAACCACTTGGCCCAAGGTGTTTGATAACAACAAATCTACACTTTTCCCTAAATATCGCTCCAAATAAATTTGGACTTGTTCGCCAGCCGGATTGGGTAAAATCTCAAAGCCGGGCATTTCGCTGAAGTCCACCTGCCGAATTTCCGAGTAGGCCACTTCCCCATTTTCCAAATCGAACCTGATCCGGTAAAAGCTGGTGCCCGTTAGCGGCTCTTTGTCCAATTCCTGAAAAGTTTCAAGTTCGTTGGCAGCCAAATGCAGGTTGGGCATTTCGATATAAGGCTCAAAACTGGCGCCATCGGCACCACGTTCAACGGCCATTCCAGCTACTTCCTGTTCAAATTTTGACACCCAATAAAGCGAAACAGCCCGGCCCTCCGGTACGGCGGTGAAACTAAGTGCCCGCTCGCCCATGCCGCCCCCGAACAACGGCCCAATGAAGACAGGCAAATACAATTCATTGTTGTTTTCACAACCTTCCGAAACCTGGTTCAATTGGTCGGCCTTGAAAATCAGGTACTTAGGCCCGTTCCAGCCGTTCGGTGGCAGGGTAATATTTTTGGAAAAAGATTTTTGGTTGCCTGCCCCGATGTTGTTGGTGTTGGCATTCCAACTGTTGGGGCTGTAATCGTTGCCGCTGATGACGGGGTCGGACGACAAATACCACCTCACTCTGTTGGTACCGGCAAATGCAGTCCCTTGGTTCTTGATGATGCCATTGACATTGATATTTTGGCCCGGAGACGCATTGGCTGGCGCATTGGCCGAAAAAACAATCAGATCTGGTCCCGTCACATTGTCAATCTGCCCGTCGCAGTTGTCGTCAATGTTGTTGCAAACCTCCACTGCGCCCGGCTTGATGGCTGCATTGCTGTCGTTGCAATCCGTACTGTTGGCCACAAAGCCCCAGGGTTTGAAACAGGCGATGGTGCTAACGGCAACATTGCCGTACCCATCGCCGTCGGCGTCGGCGTACCAGGTGGTGCTGGCGCCCTCGTCCACCTGACCATCGCAGTCATCGTCCTGCCAGTTGCAGGTTTCCGTTGCTCCGGGATGGATGGCAGCATTCCAGTCGTGGCAGTCGCCAGGCTGGGTGGCGCTGTTGGCCGGGGCAGTGCAGAAGTTGCCGAGGTAGTATTGGCCGTAGCCGTCGTGATCATTGTCCGACCAGTATTGCAGAAAGGTCAGGCCATCGTCCACGAGGCCGTTGCAGTTGTTGTCGAAGCCGTCGCAAATTTCTGCTGCGCCGGGATAGATGGCCGCATTGTAGTCGTTGCAATCCCCGCCATTGGACACATATCCCCAGGGGGGAAAGCAGGTGGTGGTCGAAATGTTGGAGTTTCCAAAACCGTCGCCATCCGAATCGAGGTAAAACACTGAACCTGCCCCTTCGTCCACCTGGCCGTCGCAGTCGTCGTCCTGCCAATTGCAGATCTCAGGTGCGCCTGGGTGGATGTTGGCGTTCCAATCATTGCAGTCGCCCGGTTGTGTGGCCGAATTGGGCAGCGGCGAGCAATGGAAGCCCAGGGAATACTCGCCGTAGCCGTCGTGGTCATTGTCCGACCAGTATTGCAGGAAAGTCAAGCCATCGTCCACCAGGCCGTTGCAGTTGTTATCGAAGCCATCGCAGGTTTCAGGAGCGCCGGGATGGATGGTGGGGATGTTGTCGTTGCAGTCCAGGTTATTGCTCACAAAACCAGCCGGCGGGAAGCAGGAAACGGTCGAAATGGCTGGATTCCCAAAACCGTCGCCGTCGCCGTCCACATAATAGGTCGTTTGCACCTCTTCGTCCACCAGGCCGTCGCAGTCGTCATCCAGCCAGTTGCAGGTTTCCACGGCTCCGGGGTGGACGGCGGCGTTCCAGTCGTTGCAGTCACCGGGTTGGGTGGCCGAGTTGGGTGGCGGTACACAGTACGTCCCCAGTGAGTATTCACCGTAGCCGTCATGGTCGTTGTCCGACCAGTATTGCAAAGAAACCGCCCCTTCATCCACCTGGCCGTCGCAGTTATCGTCGATGCCGTTGCAAACCTCCGAAGCGGCAGGGTTCGCTGATGCATTGTTGTCGTCGCAATCATCATAATTGGACACAAAACCGGGTGGTTGCGAGCAATTTATTTGTGAAACGGCGGGGTCGCCAAACCCGTCGCCATCGCTGTCGGCATACCAGGTTTGGGCAGTTCCTGACTCGTCAATTTGGCCGTTGCAGTTATCGTCGATGCCGTTGCAAACCTCCGTGGCGGCAGGGTTGACCGCACCATTTGCATCGTCGCAATCGTGGTCGTTTGGCACAAAGCCCGGTGGCTGGGAGCAATTGGTTTGAGAAACGAGCGGGTCGCCAAACCCGTCGCCATCGCTATCGGCATACCAGGTGGAGCCAAGCCCTTCGTCAATGCCGCCGTTGCAGTTATTGTCAACGCCGTCACAAACCTCTGTCGCAGCAGGGTTTATGCTGAAGTTGCCATCATTACAGTCCAGGTTGTTCCAAACTGCATTCGGCACGGGGTTGCAGGAATAAACTGGTGTTGCATTTATATCGCCAAAGCTATCGCCGTCGGCATCGGGGTAATAGGCAATTAACTCCAAGCCCTCGTCAGCCTGCTCATTGCAGTTGTCGTCCTGCCCGTTGCAGATTTCGGTAGCACCGGGGTGGATGAGGGAATTGTTGTCATTGCAGTCCCCATTGTTGGCCACATAGGCAAAGGGCTGTTCGCACTGCGTCACAGATATAGCAGGGTTGCCGTACCCGTCGCCATCCGCATCGGCATACCAAACAAGGTCGGGCACCAGCACAACCTCCGCACTCGCAGCAGCCGTGCAGCCATTGGCATCGGTGACAATGGCGATGTATATATCCGCCGACTGATTGTAGAGGTCTTCCGTTGTTGCGCCATTTGACCATAAGAAGGAATAAGGCGGCGTACCGCCGGAGGGTGCCAGGCCAACCGTGCCGGTATTGGAACAGGAGGTCGTGGTTGCTGTCGCAATGGCATTGAGGAAGGGTGGTGATGCTGGTAAAATAATAGCTGCCCCGTCCGAGCATCCCTTTTCGTCTTTTACCAAAATGGTAATCGGCGTGCCGGGCGCAACGAACACGGGGAAAGTCCAGACCGGGCCGTGGAATTCGGGCAGCGGCAGGGTGCTGGTTTCATACAGGTAATTGCCGGACGACGTGCCGCCACCGGTCACTTCCACCCTGATGGAATCTGGGTCGCCGGGGGTGCAGGCAGGTTTGAAAAACGAATTGGCGATTAATTCCTCGATGCCCTTGGCACTGGCAAAACCGGCCACCGTGCAGCCGGCGCCGTCCGTCACGGTGGCCAGGTAAACCGTGTTCTGGTTGTTGTAGGGCGGGGCGACCGTGATGATGGCTGTCGTATTCGGCAAGGGTAGGGGAGGGTTGGGCGGTATTTGCTCCTGCCAGGCGTAGCTAAATGTGCCAGTTTGCGTCAGGCTGGCCTCGAAGGTCACCATGTCGCCGAAGCAGATGCCGCCATCGTTGGGCGTGCCAGAGTTTTCCGTCCTGATAATATTCAAGGTGTATTGTGGGCTGACGGACACGGTGGCCATTTCTGATCCCGTACAGCCATTGGCATCGGTCACCACTACCGTTATTTCAACATCCATCGCCGCATTGGTGGTATTGGTGAAATGGGCGCCCGTGTAAGAGGCCGTATTGTCCACAAAGGATACATTGGCAGGTGGGTCAGCCGACCAGAGAAAGGAGTAGGGTGGAGTGCCCGTGTTGAACGTGATATTTGCGCCGAAGGCGAGGTCGCCATCGTTGCAGGTGGCGCCGTCGTTGGGGTTGCCGGAGTTGAGGAAGTTGTCCTGAATGGTGATTTCGGAGATTTGGGGCGGGTTGGTGCAGGTGGCATTTCTGTTGTTACTTGGCCCATCATCGGCAGTGCCTGCCACCAACAGGGTTGAAAAAAGGAAAAATACGAATACCAAAGGCAGTGTGGGGAGTGTTGTTCTCATCAATGTTTTGCGTTTATTTAATTGATTAAAAAAGCACAGTACCTGCTACCAAAGCAAGTACCTTGCAGGTTCATGTCACGGAAAAATCAATCAGCTTTCGGTATTAAAACAGGGATTATTGGACGGTGATTTTTTGCCAGTATCTCCCTTCTTTGCGCTGCAATTCCAGGAAGTACAAACCGGGCGGCAGTTGTCCAATATTGATACGGGTTTCGTTTGCATTCAACGTTGCTTTCAGGCAGGCCCGCCCGGCGGGGTCAAAGATAGCAATGTTATTTTGGTTGGTGGGGGTTAAATTGTTGGGGAGGCGGATGGTTAAATAGTCTGAGGTTGGATTGGGGAAAACATGAAGTTTGGTGTCAAGATTAAAATTCTCGACAGTAGAGGCAATGTCAGGGTGTTTGTGCCGCTTGAAAAAATCCCAAATCTCCACGCTGGCATGGATGTCCATGTTGATGGGCAATAATTGTGGAAAATTCGGTGGCAGCCACCCGCCCGGCCAGTTGTGCCCGCCGCCATTGATGCGGTAAAACAACACTTCATGGTCTTCATCGCAATCTGGATAATCGAATAAAGTAACGGTAGAATTGTCGTTGGTGGCGGAATTGGGCAGATCGGTGCTGTCGGGAATGATCCCGCAATTGTCATAATTGGCCCAAAACTCAGGCAAATCCGTAATGGGCGGGTAGAAGGCATCGCCGTTTGAAGGCACATAAATATCGGACGTCCCCTGTATGTAAAGCACGGAAGTTTTCCTGGAAGGGGTACAGGCTGCCATAGCGACGTTTGATAATGGGCCGGCTACCCCTGCAAACGCTGCTATCTTGTCGGACAGCTCACAGGCAAGATAGAAGGCCAGTTCAGAACCGTTCGACCAACCAGTCGCAAATACACGGGATCGATCAACCGAATATTCAGGTTTGGCATCCACATCATCTATCATTTGGCTAACAAATGCCACGTCGTCATAAGGTGCACCCACCGGCTGATACCCTGGTAAGAGCCAGCCCGAATAGGTGTTAAGGAGTGTATCTTTTACGGCCCGACCTAGAGGATAGGCTACAAGGAATTTTGCAGTATCCGCTACCAGGTACATTTGGGATATGTTGACTTGCCAATCCAGTGAAACACCAGCACCGTGGAACACGAAAACAAGCGGCCAGGCTTCCGTTCCATTGTGACCAGGTGGAACATACAGCCGGTATTGCCGGAGCAGGCCATTTACCTGGATGTTGAGATTTTTGTACTGGCCCTGGCCTTGGGAAAACAGGACTGTGCCGGCACATAAGATAAACAATAGGAAGACGAGCTTTTTCATGGTGGGTTTTTTAGCTATAATTTGATCAAAATGTTTAAGTACTGTTTAAAAAATAACTTCCAAAAGTTGAGGCGCACGTTTACTAAACCTTCAAGGTTTAGTAAACGTAGTTTCGGAATTTGTTTTTTAAGCGTTACTTAGCTATAATTTGATCAAAATGTTTAAGCATTTATTTTAGCACCAGTAACTTCCTCCTCCCTATTTGTGATTTGCTTTCCAATTGAAGATAATACACCCCATTCTCATAGCCGGATACATCCAGTTGTATTTGATGCACCCCTGCCGGTAAAGCATTGAGGGAAACGGATTGCACGCCTTTTCCCAAAGCATCCAAAACGCAAAGGGTTACGTTACCCGGAGCGGGAAGCCGAAATTCAATAGTGGTGGAAGTTTGGGCTGGATTGGGAAAATTCTCGTACAGTTCAAACCCTTGTGCTACCTGGCCTGGATTGCGGACAGCCGTGACCGTTGTGTCGGCCTCACAGGAAAACGAGGAAAACGTCTCCCAATGTTTGACCAATGATTGCTTGGCGTGCATATCTGCCCAGTCGTAGCTATGCACGGCGCTTGGGTTCAGAATAAGGTTGCTGAAGGTATTGCCAATACCTTTTGACGCCAGAAAGTCAATAAACTGTTCATTCACCTCTCTGTTGGTGGTGGCATCCACGACACCCGCATGAATGTGAAAAGCTATGGCCCGAATGCTGTCCAGCGTGACGGAATCTGCCTCTGCCAGCACGTTCATCGCACTATTTGCCTTCATATACAGCGTGTCAAAAGGCAGGTCAAACATAGGAGCGATGAAATTGGTCCATGGTTGATAAAACCAATTGTAATCATCCAAGGGTCCAGGCGTTACGGGATAATCCAGGTTGTACCACATGATCGTGCCATCATAACTCCCGGCGGAAGAAAATATACCCGGATGTTTAATAGCATATAAGGTGGAGGCATACCCACCCAATGAGAAACCGTCCACTCCCCGTGCGCACCATTCTGGTATGGTTCGGAAAGTAGAATCAATATGCGGGATCAAATCGTAGATAATACAATCTTCAAACGCTCCAGTTCCAATGCCCTGATCATTGGCCAGATCGGGCCGCAGCATATTGACAATGCCAAAATCTGTCTGGTTGGGGTCGCTGTTGTTCCCGCCCGTGCTGGGGCCGACCAGAATCATCTTTCCAATGGTGCCGTTGTTCATCAAATCATCGGCGACGTTTTTCAAAGTCTTGCCGTTGCTCCGCCAAACTGGATTGAACCATTCGTTTTCATGCAGCCGGAGGAAGTAAACCACCGGATAGGAAACGCTTGTATCGGCGTTGTACCCATCCGGCAAATAAATGCGGTAGGATTTTGAAAGGCCTAGCGCATCGGAGTAGAAAGTATGGGTTTCGACTTTGGATTGGGAATACAGCAAAGTTGAAAAAAATAAAAGCTGGAGGATGAACAGGCCAATCGCCCGGTGGCTGGTAAAGAATTGTTTCATAAATGATAGTTTGATTTTAGGAAAAGAATAAAGTGGTTGGTAATGGATATTGAAACCCATTGCCAACTTATTGATTATCAATTACAAGGATTGTTGGAATTATTCATCAATACCCCCACTGATCAAATTCCCCGATCCACAATCCTTAATCGTAATACCCGGATAAGCCCCCACATTCACCGTATTGTCATACGCCTTGGAGGGCAAAAAACCAAATCGGCAGGAATCTGTCGCCAGTAGGTGGTTACGGTAGGCAACCTTTTTCAAACCCTCACCTGCAGCTCCCCCCAATATCCGTCCCCCCGACAAAGGTGTTGTTGATACCACAGTTACGGGTGGTGGTGGCAGGGTCACTTGTGGCATCAATGTAATTGTCTTGCACCGATGGCGTCAGGAACCCAAACAGGTAGGAATCATCAAAAGTCTCAATGTCGGCAGCAGTACCTGCGAGTGGCGACAGTCCGTTGCCATGCACCTGGTTGTTCCATATCTTGTTGAATTTGGAGCCATCTATGACCATGATGCCGTTGTCGAAATTATCTGTACTGGTGTTGTTGCTGACTTTCCATCCAGTAGCGGGGGTTTCGGCCCCAGTCACATCGCCGCTTGGAAGCACCATGTATAAAGGGACATTGCACAAAATCAGCCCGATGTAGTTTCCATGCGTGGAATTACGTTCGTAGGTACTCCAACTACCGCAGGCCCAGACACCAAAGAATGCGTTGCTCACTTCGTTGTCGGAGATGTAGTTGCTCTTACCATTGATCACCACGATGCCCAACGCTTCATTGACTACACCAGTCTGCCATAAGCCCGTAGCCACGATGTTGTTGAACATTGCGGTTATTCTATCAGATTTCTCAATCATGATGGAAAACTGGAAATTGGATATTTTGCAACGCATGACAGCGGAGGCATCCGATTTCTCTATGAGGATGGCTGTGCCACCATCGCCGTCAACAGGCTGAATTTCAAGGTCTTGCACCAAGGTGCCAGGTGCGTTTAGAATGTGCAGGCCTGGAAAGATATTCTCTGTACCGTCTGTATTGTAAGGTGCTAAATCCGATTTGATTTTTAGTACGGCACCGGCCTCACCGATGATCTTTACGGATTTAGAGACGGTCACCCTTAGGTTTTCCGTGTGCATCCCCGCCCTGAGGTAAATCACCCCATTGTCGCAGGTGCTGGCGATGGCATCGGCGAGGGCATCCACCGACCCGGCGGGGATTTCCGTCCAGTCGCAGCCACTGCGGGAGGTCAGCTCGCCGGTGTTGAGGGGGGCGGTGTAGCGGCTGTTTTCAGGTTGCAGGTTCTGGTCGGCTTTTTCGGTGCTGTCCTTCTGGCAGCTTTGGATGGAAAGGACGAGGAGGATCGGGAGTAGTTGGATAAGTTTTTTCATAAGGCTTGTGAATTTTGGTTAAATAATATGGTGACAGTTGTTGGTAGTCGTTGATGGAAGGCAGGGCCGATTTAGCCCATGCTTTAGCGTGTACATGATTGGAATTGCTTAGAGAGGATGGCCGGATTGCAGAGATGACGGGATGTTGGATGAGACCATTCAGGGAAGTGTGTTTTTGAAAAAAACACACTTCCCAATCAATCACTTGCGAGAAATTGACACAGTTTTTTTGAACAATCTCTGTTGGTTTTTTGGGGCGGGGCAAGCTGATTGGAAGTTAGAAATTCATAGAAATTGGAAATTCACTTCATCTATTGATTGACAGTCAATTGCCCAGTCTCATAATTGAACTTGATTTCAAAAAGCCAGCAAGCTTGCCCCAGGGTTTTCAGGAGTTTTCCAGTTTGGTTGAGTTCGGATCAAACAATACTTTTTGGTTGCCCCGGAGCGAATATAGTGCAACTGGGATCTGGATATTGTACCAAAATTTTTGGCATTGTCCGCCGGGATTGCATCCTTATGACTGTAGGTAGAATGATTTAACTTGTTCATTTTCAATTTTTTAAAAGGAAGATTTCCAAAAAATTATGTCCTTTCGGCTTACAGGGCGGCTGCCCATTGTTTTTGCGGAATTTTTTTACTGGATGAGTACATTTGCCCTGAACACGAACCCTTTTTATGCTGGATGGAAAAAATTAAGTGGCGGGCATGATCAAGCTGTACACATTGCTGAAGACCTTCTCGAGGGAAGATTTGAAACAGGCCAAAAAATTCCTGGCCTCCCCCTACTTCAACACTGACGGGCACGTGGTGAAGCTGTTCGACCGGCTGTGCAGGGCCTATCCGGACATGGAAGCGCCCCAGCTGGAAAACGAGCGCCTTTTTAAGTTCCTTTTTCCCAACCTAAAAGAATACGACGACCACAAGCTGCGCAACCTCCGCTCCAAGCTGACCAAGCTGCTGGAACGTTTCCTGATTGAAAATATGCTCCAAAAAAGCCCGTACATGGAAAACAAGTTGCTGGTAGCGGCCTACCGGGAAGCTGGCCTGTTCCCCTATTTTAAGGTTGCCATCGAGTCGGGGATCAGCAGCCTGAAAAAGGCGGCCAACCGGGGCTTTGAATACCACCAGGAAATGGCCTGGCTGCTGCACGAACTATACTTCCACCCGGAAACGCCAAAAAGCAATGCCCATCGTCAGGCCTTGTTCGAGTTGATCGGCCACGTGGAGCACTGGTTTACCTTACAGGCGCTTTGTTACTGCGCCGAGCTGGATGTGCGCCAAAATCTGTATTCGGAATCCATGCCATCCCGCTACAAGGAGGTAGTGGAGCAACTGGCCGGGGAGCATTTTGGCAAAAAAAGCCCACCCGTCAGGTTGTTGTGGGAACTGTCGCAAACCTGGGCCAATCCTGACTTGAAGATGGATTTCAGCGCCTACCAGGCCCGCCTGCTGGAAAAGCAACAGCAGATGGGGCCTTTCCCCTTTGCTATTGCCTGGAAGCTGCTCATTGCCGCCGGCGTGGCACGCTCCAACCGGGGCGAAGCGGGAGCGGCCAGGGAACTGTTGGGGCTTTTCCATGCAGCCTACGACCTGAAGCTGGACGGCATCAACAAGTCCCTGGAAGTACAGGCCTTTCTTAACTGCGTGATGGCTGGTTCACATGCCGGCGAATTTGAATGGGTTGCTGCATTTATCAAAGAAAACAAGGCCAAATTCAGCCCTGACATCCGGGAGAAGGTCGTCAACCTGTCGTATGCCATCCTCTATTACAAACAGGCCGTGCTATTGAAGGACAAGGCTTTTTTTCCCGAAGCAACCGACAAACTGGCCCATCTCCAACTGGCCGATGAAGTTTTGGGCCTGACGTTGCGTCCCCTTATCCTGCGTATCTACTACGACAGCATGCCTGTCGGCCACCCTGACATCAGGATATTGTTCGATTGGTGCAAAAATGC
This sequence comes from Lewinellaceae bacterium, assembly GCA_020636005.1. GTDB lineage: Bacteria > Bacteroidota > Bacteroidia > Chitinophagales > Saprospiraceae > UBA6168. The sequence goes on along the minus strand of JACJYR010000002.1, from coordinate 809,132 downwards.
CATTTCCTATTTCAACAACCACCAGGCCCTGGCGGTACAGAAGCGAAAAGAGTACAAAACTTTTGTCCGGTATGTCAAATTACTTGCCCGGCTCAAAGGGCAAAAGATGCCCGGTCGGCGGGCCCTGGCTAATTTGGGGGCACAGCTGGGCCAGGAACAAGGTACCATCCTCAAGCATTGGCTGGTGGAAAAACTGGAGGAGCTAAAAAACCCCTCCAGCCTGGATTGGCTTCAGAGCTGAAGCACGTCATTTGCGCCTATCAGCCCGCTTTCTGCCGTACCACACAGTGCCCGGAAATAAAAGGTGTAACTCCCAGACACCAGACCGTCGAAGGTGAAAGAAGTATTGCTGGTGGAATACACGGGGCTGGTATATAAGCCCCGTACGTACCAGACCTCGTATCCGGTAGCCTCGTCCTGGCCATCCCAGGTGTAGGTGACAGAACCGGTACCCTGCCCCGTTTTTACAATGTTGGACACGGGGTCGCAGTTACAGATTGTCGGCACTTTGGACGGCAGCGAGAATGCGAAAAACACGGGCAGCAGGAGCCCGGTTAGAAAAACCTTTTTCATAGCACAAATAGGTTTGTACCGCAGCATGGCTGCAGGAAGGTGAAAGAATAGCGCTGTTACAAAAAAATTGGAAGCAGGTGGCGCCGAATCCACAGCGGTGTTTTTCCAAAAGGGCCAGGGGCTATCTGCTCGATTAGTTGGCTATCAGCCAGCGGCCCTGGGCGGACGGAATGCTTTTTTGGAAAAATGATAAATACGAGCTTCGGAGGTATATTCCCGAAAGGAAGGATTCATTACCATGTTATCAAAAAAAACTCCTTGTCATTCTGTAAAGGCATGATGGAATTTTCAACATCCAAATAAGGAAGCTATTTTTTTGTGGTTACGGAGCGGATATGGATCGGAGGGAAAATAATCCTCCCTTGCTGTGGTTTTCAATGTTCAAATAGGGAAGCTATTTTTTCTGTATCACTAAGGATCGAAGGAAGAATAATCCCGATTTCACATACGGCTTTTGCACCGAAATCGGCCATAAAACCCCAGTTCATTGACATTTTAGGATAACCATTTTGGTTCAAAAGTTAAAACCATTACCTTTTGTTCCAAAACTGAGAACATGATGCTATTGGTTGACTTTCCAAGTATTGTAAAGAAATACGCCCCGATTTTTGAGCATTGTTTCAGCCCGGAAGGCTATGAACATTTCAAGAAGGCCGTATCGGGGTTCATTGTCAGCGACAACAAGACCCTGGAGGCCATCAACCGGATGTTCATCCATTCCCCCCGACACCAGGCCAGTTTCAACAAATTCTTCAACCGCCAGAACTTTGACCTTGAAGAAATCAACCTTGTCCGGCTGGACATGCTCCAGGGCGGTGCCGGTACCTGCTTCAAGGAAAAGGGCGTGCTGAGTGTGGACAATAGCCTGCTGAAGCACTATGGCAGGCACTTCGACAATATCTACTATCATTTCGATTATGTCCACAAATGCTACCGTTGGGCGCACGACCTGGTCACGCTGCACTACAGCGACGACCTGACGGACTATCCTGTCTTGTACCGTATGTGGGAGCCGCCCGATTGGGAAGCCGTGGCCACTTACCTGCGTGGCCGGGGCTTTGTGATAAACGAACAGAAATGGGACAACAGACACAGCCAGCCCCAACAGTGGCGCAACTATATCCGTGCCCGCTACAAGGACGGCCGGAAGAAACACCCCGGTGTGGCCGGCATCTATAAGACCAAAAACCTCATCGCCCTTGAACTGCTGCGGAAGTTCCGTTCCATGTGCCCACAAGACAGCTTCCCTGTCGCCCTGGACACAGGCTTCACCTCTGCCGAACTGTGCGGGGCCATCAGCGGGGAACTTGGCCTGGATTACGTAGGTGCCCTGCGGGAGGATCAGTACGCCACCGACCGGGACAGTGGCAATGAGGTGCCGCTCAAAGAGCTTGTCAAGAAACTGCGGCAAGGGCCTTCCCCCCGCAACAACGTCCAAAAAACAGGCTTTACTTACAAAGGGGAAAAGCAGATATGCTATGCCTATTTTGCCAACCACCGTGTAAGGGGCTTCGATAAAAAACAACGGCTGGTCATCTCCTTCCTGCGGGAAGACCTGAGTGACCGGCCCACATTCACGGTCACCAACCGCCTGGACTGGCGTCCCAGTGGCATTCTGCGCATCCGCCGGCACAGATGGCCTGTTGAGACCTATCACCAGGAGGGCAAGGCCGAAGGGCTGGAAGGGTACCAGGTGCGAAACGAGAAGGCTATACAAACGTATGTCGCCTTTGTGGTCGTCGCATACTCCATGCTCAAATGTACAGTCCACGACTCTGGCCTCTTGTCAAGTATTCAACAGCGGCTCCAAACGGAGACGAACAGCACGCTGCCTTTCCTGCGGAGGCTGATGAAGGCCGAAGGGCTCGCCCTGCTCATCGAACACGTCTTTGTGATGATGAAAAAAGGGCAGTCAATGGAAAAAATATTCCAAGGCCTGGCACCATGTCTTGCCTACGTTTAGGAGTGCGGAGCGAACATGATTGGTCCACTTGGGATTCCTGGCAGCACAACACTGCCCGGGAAGCAGGATTGGTTATCCTGAAATATCAAAGAACTTGGGGGCTTTTGCCAGAAGTACTGCATTCTGAGCCGAATAACCGGCGTTGAGGCAGCGATTTTTTTCGGTGCAAAAGCCGTATTTCACATCGGGATTATTTTAAAAAAACCTTCCAATACTGGGTTTTTCAAAATCAAAATGGTGAAATTATTTTTTCCTCGTTACTAAAAATAGAAAAAGGGGCTGTATCATAAGTACCAATTTATGATTTAAGACGGAAATGACACCTAAATTTAAACCGTCAGTATTTTGAATACTTTTTAGATCGTAAATCGCAAATAAGGCCTTTTGATACAGCCCCTCCATCAGCGCATTAGGGGAAACGGTTTCCGTTGAGCTGGACTTTGATCAACAACAACCGCTCCCAGGCTCACAGCATGGCTTCGCTGCCAATGGAAGACCCACCATTGTTGGTCTTTCCCGCTGCTCCCCAGGCTTTTCCGCATACACCGTGATACTGAAAATCCCAGTTTTGGAGGCTGTAAATGCCTGTAATTCCGCTGGCGAAAGGTAGTCGAGCAGGATGTCGTCCGGTATGAGGATGGGCTTCTGCTTCTGGACGGTCAGGGCATCAAAACCGGCCTGTCGGATAGCCTCCAGGTAATCGTCGATCTGCATGGCACCGGCCACGCAGCCTGCGTACATTTCGGCGGCAGCTTTCAGCTTGTCGGGCAGGTCGCCCCGCAGTACCACATCGGAAATGCTGAAATGCCCACCCGGGCGCAGCACCCGCATGATTTCGCCGATGACCCTGGACTTGTCGGGCACGAGGTTGAGCACACAATTGCTCACCACCACATCCACGCTGTTGTCGCTGACGGGCAGATCTTCTATGTCGCCCTGCCGGAATTCGACGTTGTTGTAGCCGAGTTTTTCGGTGTTCTGGCGGGCGAGCAGGATCATTTGGGGGGTGAAATCCACGCCGATAACTTTGCCCGATGCGCCCGTTTCCGCACGTGCCACAAAGCAGTCGTTGCCTGCGCCGGAGCCGAGGTCGAGCACCGTGTCGCCAGGCTGTATCCTGGCAAATTCGGTGGGCAGGCCACACCCAAGGCCAAGGTCGGCGTCGGGATGGTAGCCTTCCAGGTCGGCGTAGTTGTCCGACATGATGGTGTAGGTGCCGGTGGCTGTGGAGCCGCAGCAGGAAGTGGCATTCGTTGCCCTGTCCTGCAAGGCGATTTCCGAGTATTTCTCCCGGACGATTTGTTTCATTTTTTCTGCTGAATTCATCAGATGGTTGATTGAAAAGGAGACCGTCCACGGAAGTGTATTTTTGAAAAAAGCACACTCCAACACCCAATTACCTGTCTTTTAAGCGATATGGTTTGATGAGCAGTCTCACGAAAAGTGATTATTTAATCGTAAAAATGCGATGGTTTCGGGTAAATTTTTTTCCGGTACATTGCTCAACAACACTGCTCCTTCGTATTGGAAACAAAGGCCGTCAGGATGGACTCCAGCCGCTGGAAGGCTGCCGGATTGATGCAGTAGCAAGACTTCACGCCGTCCACCGTCCCCTTTATCAGCCCGGCGGACAGGAGTTCTTTCAGGTGCTGCGACACGGTGCTCTGCGCCAGCGGCATCACTTCCACGATTTCACCGCACACACAGGATTGCCGCCTGGCCAACTCCTTCAGGATGGCCACCCGGGCAGGGTGGGAGAGGGCCTTGGCCATCGCCGCCAGTTCCTGTTCTGCTGCCCCGAAGGCTTCTTTTTTGTGTATTGCCATTTGTCGGTAAAATTTAACCGCAAAAATACGATGGTTTTTTAAAAATGCAAGCAGCCTGGAAAATTAATCGTAAAAATACGATTAATTATGCTGTAATTTGCGGCCCATTACTATGAATGCGAATAGCGGGTTAAATTAATTGCCACATTTTCAGTTGTTTGAAAAACTAGATCATGGTGATTCTCAAAATCGCCTCGATCTAACCTCCTGAAAATCAACGAACTTAAAAATGAACCCGTTATTCGCATTATAATCCAGCAGATATGCCACTGTACCAAAAGCTTAGGTTAGCTTGCCAAATGTTAGAACGTGAATTTGACCAGATACCCCAAGCCCGAAAAGCGCAGCTTAGGGAATTGGGGGCATACATTCACGCAAAAATCCAAACGGGAGCGCCGGCCCGGTTGACCGTCATCTGCACCCACAACTCCAGGCGAAGCCATATCGGGCAACTGTGGCTGAAAGCAGCGGCTGTTTTCTACGGTTTGGGCAAGGTGGAAACGTATGCTGGTGGCACGGAAGCCACGGCGTTCAATCCCCGGGCGGTGGAAGCCATGCGAAAAGCTGGTTTCGCCATAGCTAAAATAAGCGACGGCGGAAACCCCCGTTATGAGGCAAGGCTTGGAGAAGACTTGCCCAGCCAGATGCTATTCTCAAAAAAATTCAGCGACGAACCCAACCCGCAAAAAGGATTTGCTGCGGTGCTGGTCTGCTCGGATGCGGACGAGGCCTGCCCCTTCGTGCCGGGTGCCGACGGGCGGTTTGCCATCCCTTATGAGGATCCGAAAATGTTTGATGGAACGCCTTTGGAAAGCAAGGCTTACGATGAGCGGTGCCGTCAGATTGGAAGGGAAATGCTGTTTGCTATGAGCCAGGCACGGGCAAAATTGGCCGTGCAATAGGGCGGCGGATGGCTATGGTGGCCAGGGCTTTGCGGCTGGCCCCGGAAAAAGCCACCGCTCATTGGGAAGTCATTTTGTGCCTCCTTAAAATCGCTTTCAAATCCCGGAGTTCGGCCTCCAGTTTTTCGATGTATTGTTTTTGCGGAGCAAACGCAGTCTCGATGTCCTCCACCGTGTAGCGTGGTGTGATGTGCTGTGGGCAGTTCCAATCGAAAGCCTGCACCTCCAGCAGCAACATGCGCTCCGGTCGGTGCGGATAGTCGGCGGGGTCTATTTTTTCAAACAGTTCGGGGTTGTCGGCCAGTTCGACGACCCTGGCTTTGGCGTAGATTTTCAGCCTTGCCCGGTGCGGGTACGACACAAGGATGAGCGATACGTTGGGGTTGGTTTGCAGATTGCCCACCGTGATGTACTGCTTGTTGCCGCCGAAATCCACGAAGGCAAGCGTGTTCGGGTCGAGCACTTTCAGAAAGCCCCTCGGTCCGCCCCGGTGCTGGATGTAGGGGTAACCGTTTTCACCGAAAGAAGCCATGAAAAAATGGTCCTGGTCTTCGATGAAAGCGATTTCATTGACGCCCAGGCCGTCCGTGACGTTTGTTTTTTCCACCCGGTCGTAACTGCGGCGGCTGCCGTTTGCTTCCTGCAGGGCTTTCACGGCATCGGTGAAGGCGAGTTTGGCGTAGTTCATCTTTTTGAAAATTAAAGGTACTCGATGCGAAAATCCAACGGGCTGTTTTTGCGGAGCATGGCGGAAATGCCGCAATATCTTTCCTGCGAAAGGGCCACGGCTTTTTCCACTTTTTCCCGGTGGCGCTCCTCCACTTTGATGCGGTAAACGACCTCGATGTGGGTGAAAACCTTGGGGTGTTCTTCGCTCAGGACGGCATTCGTTACCATGTCGAAATCCGAAAAATTTACCCGCATTTTCTGGAGCAGGCTCACCATGTCCATGCCCGTGCAGGTGGCCAGGGTGCCGAGGAGCAATTTTTTGGGTGGCGGCCCGCTGTCTTCTCCACCGCCGGCGGGCATGGTGTCCATCACGATTTTATGATGTCCAATTTCGGCCTCGAAAGCCATGTTTCCCTTGTGTTTTGTAGTGATGCTGTAAGTATCCATTTTGCGTGGTTGTTTTTGTAAAAGCTGGGTGACCCGCCCGGAATCGAACCGGGAACCCACAGATTAAGCGACTGCTGCTCTACCAATTAAGCTACAGAGTCGGCAAGCAGCAATTGGCCGCTGGCCTATCTTAATTTCCTGTCCTTCTCCTCGATGGCCAGGTCATTGATGCTGGCGTAGCGTTTGGCCATCAGGCCGTTTTCGTCGAATTCCCAATTTTCGTTGCCGTAGGCCCGGAACCACTGGCCGCTGGCGTCTTTGTATTCGTACTCGAAACGCACGGCGATGCGGTTGCCCGTGTGCGCCCAGTATTCTTTTTTGAGTTGGTAGTCGAGTTCCTTTTTCCATTTTTCGGTCAGGAACTGAACGATTTCCGCCCGGCCATGGATAAACAAGTTGCGGTTGCGCCATTCGCTGTCCACGGTGTAGGCTTTTGACACCCGCTCCGGGTCACGGCTGTTCCAGGCATCTTCGGCCATTTGAATTTTCTGGCGGGCGGTTTCTTCCGTAAAAGGAGGAAGTGGTGGTCTTTGATTTTCCATGATGAGTGGTTTTTTTTATAAAAAATGCTGCCCGGCAGGTTTCAACCCTGCCGGGCAACGTCGCCTTTTAGTTTTGGCTAATCAATTCGTCGAGGCTGTTGGCGATGGCCGCTTTGCTTTGCAAGCCTACCTGTTTGCCAGCCAGTTTGCCGTTTTTAAAATACAGCAGGGCGGGGATGCTGCGGATTTCATAGTCGGCAGAAAGTTCCGGTTCGTGGTCAACGTTCACTTTTGAAATGACCGCCTTACCGTCGAAATCGGTAGCCAGTTTTTCGAGCGACGGATGCAGGGCTTTACACGGGCCGCACCAGTCGGCGTAAAAATCCACCAAAACAACATCATTTTCGTGCAGGGTGGATTCAAAGTCGGATTTGCTGAGATTTTTCAACATGGCTTGAAATTTTTTACTGTTTTAAAAAATCAGGCTTCTACTTCTTCGAGCACCGGCGCCAGCGGAAAATCAATCTCAAACTGCCCCACACCGTGCAGGTAGTTGCTGATGATTTTGTCGCCAATGACGATAAGGATGTCCACGAGGTTGGCCTTGTTATAGCCTGCGGCAAATAGGTTTTCGAGGGAAGTTTGGGAAGGTTTGCCCCGGTTCTCGGTTGTCTCCTTCACAAATTTTGCGAGGGCATCCAACTTCGGGTCGAAGCTCGCCTCGCCGCTGCGGATTTCAAGGATTTGCTCGTCGGTAAAGCCGTTCATTTTGCCCAAAACGGTGTGGGCGCTCTGGCAGTAGCGGCAGTCGTTCACCTGGCTGACCACGAGGTTGATGACCTCCCGCTCTTTCGCACGCAGGGTGCTCTTGCGGTTTTGCAGGGCGAGGTAGTCGCCGAGCGCCGTTTCGTTGTGGGCAAAGGAAGCGTAGAGGTTCGGCACGAAGCCAAGGCCTTTTTGCAGGTTGTCAAAAATTGCCTGGTTGTTGGCAGAAACTTCGTTGCGGGTAGGAACTGTGAAATGTGTCATCTTTTAAAAAATTTTTTGGTTAGAAATTTTTTGTTCGTTTGATGACACAAAGATGGGGGCGGAACGGGGCGGCGGAGATACCGATGTTTCCCGGTGGCTTACCAATTTTTCCTAATTGAAGAAGGAAAGCTGTAATCAATCAGAAGGGAGCAACAAATGGGCAGATAGAAGAAGACAGCAGCCATCGGCCAAAATGCGTATAACATCTGTTGGCAATTCTCGCTCTCAGTAGCGATGAAAAATAACTTCCCTGTTTTGAATTTGAAACCCCAGTACTGGAAGGGTTTTAAAAATAATCCCGATTCCACATCGCATAGGCGTCAACTTAAATTTATTTCATACAAAAATTCGAGATAGCATTTTCGGGATTTTCGTTTGTCATGGGAATAATATCTGGCAAGCTCACCGATGAAAACATCGAGGTCGCTTGTCAAAAGTATTTCCCAAAACCGTTCTTTGACAAAATCGGCGAACAGCAGCATGCTGATGAATTTCTTCTTTTCTTCGTAAACCCGGTGCACAAAATACCCATACCAAGCCCCCATTGTCAAGGTCAACCAAGCAAGCATCAGGTAGATGGTCATGGCTGCCCTCGGTGGCGATATTGTTTCCCTGCCTTCGAAGAACTTGTCCAGGTTGAACTTGCTTTTCCAACACTTGAACACTATTTCAATGCGCCAACGGTACCGGTAGGCCCTGATGATGTCCCGGCCCCCCCAGGTTTCCTTGTTGACATTTGTTATGAAAATGGTCCAGCCCAGCAGTTGGATGTACTCTCTGGAATGGGCGGCCTTTGCACTGCGGTCAGTACGGGCCTTGTGCTGCCTCATCCGTTTGGCCTCTTCAGGGGCTTCGATGGCCACCAGGCGGACTGGCAGTTTCTCCTTGCCCCCCAGCAATATTTCCTTGTCAAGGACTTGGCGGCCTGCTTTTTTCAAAGCCTTGAGCTCTTTCAGCAAATCCATTTTTTCCCCGGTCTGCGCATCAAAAACGGTTGTCCCAAAGCGGAGGCGGGACAGGAAAAACGCCTTTTTCTCCATGATCGCCCGGAAGGCGGCCAGCACAAAATACCCTTTGTCCCGGATCACAAGGCAGCCTGCCGTGAGTATTTCAACGATACGGTGCGCAAAACCCTGGTCATTTTCACGGTAACTCCCCACAAAAACCCCTTCGTAGGATTCACTCACCAATTCCATGCGCAACTGTATGCGGGCAGTGGCACATTCCCCGTGGGTTTTGCTGTGGGGGCCGGGGTAGAAAGATGACAGGTTGCGGGGCAGCCCCACACAGGTGCTGTCCTCAACATAGACCTCCTTGAACGGTGCGAAGAGGGCAACCCCCTGGTGGCCGTTTGAGGCCGTGCACTGTTTGAGTACAAACCCCAAAAGTTGGCGGGCAAAAGCTTCGTGCCTGAACTGGAGTTTTTTTTGGAGGCCTTGTTTGGAGACCAGCTTTTGGGTCAGCCGCCCTATGCTTTTTGCCCAGTCCCTCAGCCCCGTCTGCCCAAGCTGTACCATCATGCAAAAACCAAGAAAAAAACTATATCCGGTGACTTTCCTCGGCTCCCGCTTTTGGAAACCGCTACTTTTTGCGATGGCGTTTATTTGTTGTTCGCCAATTTTTCGCTTAATTTGTTCCAACTTAATTTTCATATGCTGTTTAGGTGTTCTGAATGTTGATTTGAACAAACCTAAGCAGCATTTTTATTTTATCTAATCATATTCGGTTTTTTTAAGTTGACGCCTATGCGATTCCACATCGGGATTATTTTTCCTTCGATCCTTACTCAAATTTAGCCACCAGTTTATTGGCTTCGAGGCCCGGAAAATGAGGTGGAGGCATGGCAAGCCCTTTTACTGGTTCACCGTATTCCGTAGCTTCGCCCGTATGTTACCAAGACCGCCGTTCATCAGCATCATCACCGTCAACTACAACAGCGGGCACCTGCTCGAAGGCACGGCCCGCAGCGTGTTGGCACAGACCTACCCGCACCTCGAATACCTGCTGGTGGACGGCGGTTCTTCCGACCACTCCCATACCATTTTCAAACTAATAGAACGGGTGAATGACAGGTTGCTGAATGCCAAAATCCTCCGCTGGCACAGCGAACCTGACCAGGGGCTGTACGATGCCATGAACAAGGGCCTGTGCATGGCCAAAGGGGATTTCGTCCTCTTCCTGAACGCCGGCGACCGCTTGCTGGAACCAAAAACACTGGAGAAGGCTATGCTCCATTGCACACCTGACACGGACGTGCTGTTCGGCGAGGCCATGCTCGTCACGGAAACCAGACACCACCTGGGCACCCGCAGCCAACTGACTGTGCAAAAACTGCCTCAAACCCTGACCTGGCAAAGCCTGCGCATGGGCATGGTCGTTTGCCACCAGGCCTTCCTGGCCCGGAAAAGCATTGCCCCGTTTTACATGGAAAACAATCTCTCCGCCGATATCGACTGGGTGATAGAAGTGTTGAAAAAGAGCCGCAAAACGGTGAACACCCACCTGGTTTTGGCGGAATACCTCGTCGGTGGCATTTCCAAACAGCAACACCGGCAGTCGCTAAAGGACAGGTATGGGATTTTGAAAAAACACTTTGGGTTTTGGCCCAACCTGTGGGCGCATGGCAGGATTTTTCTGCGGGCGTTTTTTGCCAACAACAGCTACTGAAAGCCCGCACCCCGTCACTTCACCTCGTTAAGCGCCCTCCTCGGCTTTATTTCCAATTGTTTATACTGTGTGACCGACATGCCGGTGACCGAACGGAACTGGCTCGACAGGTGCTGCACGCTGCTGTAGCCCAGGTCGTAGGCGATCTCACTGAGGCTCTTTTCGCCGTAAGACAGCAGTTCCTTTACTTTTTCTATTTTTTGTAAAATGATATACCGCTCGATGGTAAGGCCCTCCTGGCCGGAGAACAGCTTGCTCAGGTAGGCGTAGCTCAGGCCGAGCCGTTCGGAGAGGAATACCGAGTTCTTCACCTCAGGCATAGCCCCACTGTGATGGATAAGGGAAATAACCGCCGTTTTGATCTGTTCGACGATTTGTAGCTCCCTGTCTTCCAGGAGCTCGAAGCCCTGCCGAAAGAGGGCCGTTTTGAGCTGGGGAAAATTGATTTCAGAAGGAAGGGCCACCACGGTCGCCTCGCCCAGGCGTATGGCGCTCACCTCCAGTTCCAAATCACGGAATACGCCTAGCACAGCTTCCATGCAGTGCCGGCACACCATGTTCTTGATGGGGATTTTTGTCATTTTAAAACGGGCCGTTCGTACTGGCAACAGGAATGCAGGTTCTGGTACACCTCGTCTTTGGCCCTCACCAGGTCGGTATCGTGACCGGCATCCGCCACCAACTGGTGCAACTGTTGCAGGGTGACCACCTCCGGGTTGAATTTGACGGTGGCGATGTGGGTTTCTTTGTCCCAAACAGCATATTTTACACCTTTCACTTGAAGGGCTTTTTCGATGCGGGCCTTGCACATGCCGCAATTGCCGTACACGGTAAATTTCTCGGTGATGTTGCCTTTGCCGGTAGCGGGCAGGAAGGAAAAAGAGAGAATGGCCGCCGCTGCGATGGAAAAAAGGATGGATTTCATGTCAGTTTATTTTTTTACAAAAATAATGCGCAGGGAAGGGGAAAGTTTACAGCATTCCGATAAAGCGTTTCAAAACCCTGGCATCGGCTTGTTTGCAGTGAAAGCTCAGGCACGAGACTAATCAGAGAAGTGTGTTTTTGAAAAAAACACACGCTCACAATCAATCACTTGTGAGAAAATGACACAGTTTTTTGAACAATCTCCTCAGGCACTGCGGTAATGGCAGCAGGCTGGCAGGGCTTCATACACCTCGTCACTGGCCTTGAACTTGGCCGTGTCGTGGCCGGCATCGGCTACTTTTTGCTGCAAATCATCCAGGCTTATTTTTTTTGGGTTAAAAGTAACCGAGACTTGCCCGCTGTCCAGGTCCCAGGAGGCCTTGTTGACCCCCCTGGCATCCAGGGCTGATTCGATGCGGTTTTTGCACATGCCACAGTTGCCGGCTGCCTTGAACTTTTGGGTGGTCAGGCTGACCGTGGCCTTCTGGCGAAGGAATTGGAACACAACAATGCCCCCGAAGAGCAGGTAAGGAATGGAACGAAAACTTGTCATGACAGGAAATTTTTAGAAGAGGCCCGTCAAAGGTATTTGGCGAAAGCTTCCAGCAGGCGAAATTAAAGGGGAAAGCACGGAGTGTTTCACAATGGTTCGTTAATACAGTATCCATTGCTGCAAATCGCACGGGCATGGGGCTGTTGCTTCTAAAAGAACACCGGTAGCAGCGTCTTCACCAACACCGCCACCAGGACAATAGTGATCAGGTTCAGCACCAGCCCTGCCTTTACCATTTGCGACATTTTGATGTGGCCGCTGGCAAAAACGATGGCGTTCGGCGGCGTGGACATAGGCAGCATGAAAGCGCAACTGGCCGCCATCGTCACCGAGGCGCACACCTGCAGGGGATCAATGCCCGCCCCCTGTGCTATGCCGCCTGCCACCGGCAGGAAGATAGTGACCAGGGCCACGTTTGACATGACCTCCGTGAGGAACAACGACACGGCTGTAAGGCCCAGGATGAGCCAAAAGCCCATCTTTTCCATACCGGAAAACTGGCTGCCGATGAGGTCAATCACCCCCGTTTTTGCCAGGGCATCGGCCAGGCTCAGGCCTCCGCCAAACAGGAGCAGGATGCCCCAGGGGAGTTTTTCCGTCCTGGCCCATTCCATCACAAAAACGCCGTTCTTGAAATCTACCGGCACTACGAACAGGGCAACCACCGCCAGGATGGCCACTACTTCGTCCGACAACTGGAACCAGGGATTGATCTTGTTGATAAGGCTTCCCGTAATCCACAAAAGGGCCGTGGCGGCGAAAATGGCCAGCGTCCTTTTTTCCCCTTTTTGCATGGTGCCCAATCGTTCCACCTCGTGTTCTATTACCTGTTGTGCATCCTGGAATGCGCCCAGCTTATTGGGGTACAGTATTTTCACCAAAAAATGATAGGTGGCAAACAGCATAGCGGCAGAAAAGGGCAGGGCCACCAGCAGCCAACTGAGGAAGTTCACTTCCACGCCATAGGTTTTTTGGATAAAACCCTTGAACACTACGTTGGGCGGTGTGCCGACCAGCGTAGCCACGCCGCCCACATTGGAGGCGTAGGCGATGCCGAGCATGAGGCAGAGGGCGAAGTTTTTCATGCCCGGATGGCTGTTTTCTATGCCATCTTTTATCAGCAACCCGATGACGGACACGGCGATGGGCAGCATCATCAACGTAGTGGCAGTATTGCTGATCCACATGCTAACGAACCCCGTGGCCAGCATGAACCCGAAGATGATGCCATTGGCATTGGTGCCCGTCCACTTCACAATATTGAGGGCGATGCGGCGGTGCAGGTTCCAGCGCTCCATCGCCAGCGCTATCATAAATCCGCCTAAAAAGAGGAAAACGACTGGATTGGCATAGGGCGTGGTGGCATCTTTTAAGGGGCTGATGCCCATCAGGGGCAAACACACAATCGGCAGCAGCGATGTAACCGGAATCGGCACAGCCTCGGTCACCCACCAGCCCAGCATCAGCACGGCCATGGCGACAACCCGCCAGGCAGCCACCGACAGGCCCCATTGCGGCGGCAGCCACAGCACGAGGAGGAACAGCGCCGGGGCCAGGAAAAGGCCTATTTTTTTTTCGGTTGCCAATATAGGTAGTTGTTTGTTGTGCGTTGTGCGTTGTTCGTTCAGCAAAACTTTGAAAATCAATATTTTGTATAAATGGCAAGTGGGCCGCACGATTACTAAACCTCTGGTATGTATTTAGCGTAAATAAGTCAGTAAACATGCGCCATTTTCACCCCTGACCCCTAAAGGGGAACCACATTGGGAAGTTCGCAGGTAGTGGCCAATGTGGTTCCCCTTTAGGGGTCAGGGGCAGGGGGGCCAGGGCTTAAAATACCAATTAGAAGTTTGGTAATCATATTTTCAGCAGTTGTTCCCAATCGCTGCAAAAGAAAAAAACTTTCCGGCAAACATGCCGGAAAGTTTTTTTAGGATCGAAGGAAAAATAATCCCGATTTCACATCGGGATTATTTTTAAAAAACCCTTCCATTGCTGGGGTTTTCAAAATCAAAATGGTGAAGTTATTTTTTCATCGTTACTTGACAAGACTGCCGGTCGGCCCGTGGTCAGCCCTTGTTCATCTTCACATGTTCTGCGATGTAGCTGCCCACTTTTTTCCCTTGCTCCACCCCGATCATACAGGCCGGGGAGTAGTGGATGCCACCGTAAAGCCGGCTGACGGCGGCCTCGCTGGACGCCTCCCGGAAGGATTTGAAGCTGCGGGGCGGCATACCAAATTCCACCTCTACGGAATCGGTGTAGGCGAAGTTGTCGCCGAAAACAGTTGTGAGGGCAGTGGCGGCGGATGCAGAGATGACGCTATGGCCGGAAGTGTATTCCGGGAAGGGCGGCGTTTGCAGCACGGGCGTCCATTCCTGATCAATGTAGGTGTTGATGACCGTTTCCGGGCGGATCAGTTCGCTGCGGTATTTTTCGTCCCAGCAGGAGATGAAGGCATCGGCCAGGCTGATGGCCGTCAGGGCGTAGGCCTCTGCCGACTTCATGATGTCGGCGTTGGCGGTTTTGCAGGCGATCTGTGCGATGCCCATCCAGTGGCCGCCGGGCGTTATTTTTTTCGTCGCAAACATGACGTGGCCCTTGTGGTGCGACACGTAGGGGTTGCAGTCCCAGAATTTGGCGATGGCCAGGCGGTTTTCCATTTCCGGGGTATCAACTTTCATGATGTTGTACACCTCCAGCGCTTCCTTGTAAAACTGGCTGTTCTTATCCTTCATGTCAAATGCGGTAGGCGGCGGCGGCGGGAACTGTTGCGCAGAGTCAATGACAAAAGGCCGGATCATGTTCCAGTGCGGTTCGATGGCATCCATGTAGTCGGGCGGGGTGGGCTTCCAGCGGGCGGGGTTGTCGGTGATGGTGTATTTGGGGAAAGTGCGGGTCTGCTTGTAGTTGTCCTTGTCGGCCCAGGCCAGGATGTGCTTGGCGACAGCCTCGCCATAAGCCAGGGAGCGGTCGTACACGTCCTTCGGCATGTTCACTTTTTGGAAATCGGCCATCAGCCCTTTTTCAAACTCGTCTATCTTCTCCTCGGAAAAAATGAGGGCCTTGCCCACCACGAGCATAGCCTTTGCGCCTGCGAGTGGATAGCAGTATTGCTTGCCGGCCTCGGGTTGGGGCGCAGGCGTCAGGTCGGTCAGTTGGCCGGCCAACGATTGGTATTGCGGGTAGCCGGGCACCATGGCCTCGTAGGCCGCCACGGTGGAATAGGTGTAGATGCGGCTGGCCACCGGCGGCGAGAAGATATCGTGGACGATAACATCCGTGATTTCCTTCAGCGACTTGTGCAGGTGGTCGGGGTTGGCGGCCTCCTTCTCCCAGTTGGGGTTGGAATGGTCGCAACCGGCACCTGCCATCACAAAGCAGGACAGCAATATGAACAGGGGAAATTTTGCTAAGGCTTTCATCATGAACAGATTTGATAGTGAAACATTAAAATGTGCTAACCAAGGTGTTGAGGTGAGTGTGCAATCGGCGGACCGACTTCAAAAAACGGGGCAAAATTAGGAATGATTTGGGGTTTGGTGTGGCGAAACCTTGTTTTATTCTACCCTGTAGGTGCTACGGGAGGCATTTAAAAAAGATTCGGAAAGAGGGGCAGGTGTTGTTTTGCCTGCCAAATGAAGGGCAACATTGCCTCTGTCTATTGGCAGGCCCCCCTATATAGACCGCATAGTTGTTCCAAGTATGCTTGCAGCAGAAACTAAACCCGGTGGTTATTGCAAGTTGATGTGCGACATAAAGTTGCAAGAACTGCTGGACTTGGTTTGTGTTAAAATCATACTTGAAACAACTGGAAGTGTTCGAGTCAAAACGTTTAAATTTGCCAAGGGCCAGCATTTTAACTTCGACCTCAAGGACTTGCCCTCCGGCATTTACTTTGTCCAATTTAAAGCTGGAACTGAAACAATTGGTTTTGAAAAAGTTGTGGTGGCAAAATAATTGGTGAAATCGTGCCTTGAGTGGGTGGCCTGGGCAAGCCACTCACTCAAGGCTATTAGACTACTGATCATGAAGCATCTCTGTATTTTGGTTTTCTTTTTGTTCTTAGCGCCTGCCCTGGATGGCCAATCCCCTTTTTCAAAAAACATTGATATTGACGGTTATAGCGACGGGGGCAATAGCATCCACCAACTGGATTCGGGCTACCTGTTAACAGCTACTTCCCTTTGCAACAACAATTTGTCGGAGTGCTTCACGATCCTCAAAACCGATACGGAGGGAAATGTAACAAAGCAGGTACAGTACCAAAATTTTCCCTGGTGGATAACCGCTGGGGCAGCAACTGGGAACGTCGGTACCGCACTAAACAATAATACCGGGATGTACTTTAGTGGGAGCATCCAATCCGGAAGCCCCCAATATGATGTATTCTTGATGAAAACGGACGAAGGTGGGGATAGTATTTGGCTTAAAACCTATGGCACTAGTGAAAATGAGACCAACGGAACCCTTATTTTCAGTTCAGATAGCTCACTAACCCTGCTCAATGCGGCTTATTTTCCAAAAAACCGGGTCTGGGTACTGCAGGTCGATTTACAGGGCAATGCCATTTGGGAAACCTTTTTGGGAGATGAATATAAAAATGCTATTTTTCAGGATATTATCCGGGCCGATAATGGCGATGTTGTGGTCAGTTACCTTACAGACGATGAAAGTATAACGATTGTTGATACATTTTTTATGACAGTAACTAGACTCGACCCATTTGGAAATGAATTATGGACCAGCCGGTTCTCTGGATATAAGGGCCCTGTAGGGGGCACCAAATCCAGTATGTTGGAATTGGACAACGGAGGCTTCCTCGTTACGTATAGGCGTTTTGAGCTTACGGGATTCTACAAGCGCCCTCCAATCATGGTATGGCTGGACTCGGTGGGCAACGTTACCCAACAGTACGATTTCCCCGATTTCACAGAATTGATCATCACCGACCTCATCAAGACATCAGGTGGGCTGATTGTGGGTTCTGGTTATGCCTACTTAGGCCCTCCAATTTATGACTTTGGTTATGGCGGCTGGGTGTTCGCCTTCACCCAGGAAGGTGAAATGCTGTGGGAACGCTTCATTGCCGACCTCCGTTTTCCCGACAAGTTTAGCTTTTTCAGCGCCCTGGAGGAAACGGATGACAAAGGTTTTATCCTAACCGGGGGGATCGACACACCCAGCCCCGGCCACGACATTTGGCTGGTGAAATTGGACAGCATGGGCTGTTTGCTGCCTGATGAATGTAATGATGGGCTACAAGTGCTGACAGCTACGAAGGAAGAAGCTGAAACCAACTTCGCTTGGCTTTGTTGCATGAATCGATCAGACATAGCTTCGCTAATTTTCCGCCAACTTAAGCCACTCTTCTTGGTTTAGCAACAGGCATACCTTGGGCTGTCATTATATTGAGCACTTTTATTTTGATATCGTTTTCGGTTTTTTGGCTGCTAAATTTTCGGGAATATAGTCTATCGCCGTGGATGGTTTTATAGCGAAACATTTCCGTCTCTGATAAACTTCGTCGATGATAGCCTGTTTCAACTTTCCATTCCTTTATACCGATTTCATTCATTCGATTTACAGCAACATTTCGTGGATAATCAGGGATGTCATCAGGTACCTCTTCATACCATTCGATAGCATTGCTCCGGGGTGGAATGATGGGATTTATATCTCTATCGATCAAACCATCCCAGCATTCTACGTGATCGTATGCACCATCCAGACAGACATCTGTCACTTCTGCTTCCACCTGGTCAACCAGTTCTTCCAACTGAGACCCGTCATCCACGTCATTCAACGTCAGGGTGTGGCAATGAATGAAACCGGTTTTAGGGTCGACACCAAGGTGAAGTTTTCGCCATGTTCTCCGCTTTGAATACCCGTGTTTCCTGACTTTCCATTCCCCTTCGCCGTAAATTTTCAGACCTGTTGAATCAATAGCTATTACAATCGGGCCGCTACGGGGAATCTGATAAACAGCTATATCCAAGGCTTTTGCACGACGGCAAATTTGCGTGTACGATGGAATTTCCAAATCCTCTATGCCCATTAATTTGAGCAAACTTTGTGAAAAACCTTGTGTCTGTCTGTATGCCAGTTTGAACACAACCTTAAACGTCAAAAGTGTCTCTATGCAAAGGTCGCTGTACACGGGTTGGGCTCCTCTTTGGTTGGGCAGATCACTGTACCATTTGTCTGTCACCTCGTCACCGAAATAGATCGTGATATCTCCTCGGTTGATTAAGGCTTTGTTGTAAGCTGACCAATTGAGAACCTGATATTTTTCTTTCGGCTTGTCGCTTGTATGGTTATCCTTTTTTACCTTTGACATGGGCTGGTGTGTTTGTAGATTTAGTTGTGCAAAAACCAAATATACAAAACCAGCCCGCTTTTCATCCCGCACAATCTAAGCAGGATTCATGCAACAAAGCCACTTCGCTTTCAAAATATACCCTAATCCCGTTAGCCAGAGCTTACTATACATTGAAAGTACCTACGACTTTGGATATAATAAGAACAACATGGAAATTCAGATTTCTGATGTGACTGGGCGCAAAGTGAAAAAGCTGCCTTTCGAAGATCAAATTGATATTTCCGATTTACAGAAGGGGATATATTTTTTTTCGGTTGAATTGGGAGAGGGTTTAATGCATATCGAAAAGATAATTGTACTTTGAGAAAGATGGATAACTCAATCTAATCTCGCCGACAGCTGGGCATTTCTTAAATGGCATTTAATTATTCCATATTTGACAATAATTACAGTAATCTCCATTCTTTGCCGCCAATGATAAAGCCGACTATTCCTAAAGAGTCGGGATCAAGGTAGATTTCTTCATCATTGTCTGACTTGTATATATTGTAATAAACTTCTCCAACTAATTGAATAGAATCTAATGGTTCAAGGGTTGGTATAGGATCAAATTGACCCGGCCAGCTACCATGTAACTTAATATTCTCTATAGTTACATAAACAATTAGTGTGTTGCGGGATATATTCTGCGTAATAATTTCAATTGTGGTACCATCTGGACTTTCTAAATATACATGCAAATCTTCCACAGAATATGGCCCACAACATTCCGATTGCACATCCGAATCTTGGGAACCTTTGGAATAAAGCAACTCTCTTTTGGAGCAAACAAAGACTAAAGTATCATTGCTGTCACTGATATATGTCAATTTGTCGCCAGGTTCAAAAGGGAAAAGCTGGTTCACTTTTTCAGGTACCACTACGTCCTCATGGCAATTAACGCCCCGGCAGCAGGAATTGATGAAAAGGCTGGCTGGCAGAATAAACACTATAATGAAATGGGGGAAAGAGAAACGGGTTTGCTTTTTCATGAAATGGTGTTTAAATGATTCAATAATTGTGTTGCTAAATTAAAGAAATTATTGATGCTATCGGGCAGTGCCGCTCAACATTTTCTAAAACAAAACCTACAAGGTTCGAAAATTCTTAGTGCTGCGTTCTTCTTCACTCGCTGGCACCGGGTCTTCCAATTGAAAAACCATCTGGCCCGCTGGCGTACCAACTGTACTGTCCTTTGAAAAACGGGGCTGCTCGTTTATAGCTGTGCTTGCATGCACGCTTGGGTTGCGGTCGCTGGCCGCCGTGCGAAGGCTAAGCATAGCGGCATCGGCACGGGCAGCTACGCCTACAACCCGAACGGCAACATGACCACCGACCCGCAAAAGGCTATGACAGTAGCCTACAACCACCTAAATTTGCCGAAACTGATGACCTTCACCGGCGAAGCGCCGAACAACACCATAGATATATTGTACGACGCCGCCGGCACCAAACTCCGCAAAACGGTGAAAACGAGAACGACCACCAACTATACACAGGACTACCTCGCCGGCATCGAGTACCGGGACGGGGCACGGGAGGCTATCTACACCCCGTTGTGCCATGTCTTCAGTGCCGCCCCAAAAACTACACACTTTTCTTTGAAATCAAAGTCTATGTTCAAGCCAGTGTTGAGCAAAGCGGCACTGGCGGGATTCTGGCACATAGCCGCAAGAGCCGCTACGCTGAACTCTTGCTATAACTGTGGTATTTTTATGATGGGGTATTTAGTCTTGTCTGCCGTTGTGGAAAACTTGACACAACGGATGAGAACGACATTTCCTATTTTTCCTGAGGATTATCTCGAACATTCTGATTTGAGAAGATCCTCAAAAGTTATATTCTGGGAAGTAAAATGAAAAATTTCTTCAAAATGGTAGGCATTGCATTTTTTGTTTTTACACTATTAATGTCTGTACTACTATTATTTAAGCCTTATTGTCTTGATCATTTAATTGATTCCGTAAAAATTTTGCGCCAAACAACAAAACTTGAAGGTGAAGATAAAAGTGCAGAGTACATTTTTATCCTTTCAAGATTTATTGTTCCTGCAGTTTTGATTGTTAGTTCTTTATTTGCCATCCTAATTACTTTTGCCTTTCGCCGTTGGGGCGGATGGGTTAAATAATAGTCAGTGGATTGATTCTTCCAGACCTGGAGGAGGAGAAAAAACAGCGGAAGAATATAAGAATGAAAATAAAAAGAAAGAGAAGATGGGCGCAGTAAGGCTACTGGCTTACCAGGTTCTGGAGGCCCTTCTTTTCAATTTGATTTGTCCCCATTAAATCCAAGTCGGGACCGCTGGCACTGGGTCTTCCAATTAAAACACACTCGCTCCTGCCGGTCCCGATGTGAATTCGGAACCGGCAGGAGCGGTGCCGTTTTTACTTTGGTAGACCCTGGTCCAACGGGGCTTTAGGATTTCTTTTGGCAAAACTTATTTCTTCTAAAATGTATAAATATTTGCTTAAACTTTTTCTAATTGCTATAGGCGCAGTCTTATTCATCATTTATATAGTACGGCCATCAGAAAGCTGGAACTGTAGAAGAAACCGGATAATGTCTTCCCGTAAAATAGATGGGGTTGTATTTCAAAAAATTTTTAATTCTAAAGACCACAACTATGAGAAAGCAATTACTACCAACGGTTCAATTTTTACATGAGAAGATTCATTCTATGGAACTCTTGCAGTTTATGATAACATCTCTGTTGGTGATAGTGTCGTAAAAAAAGAAAATACTTTACTGTTAGAAATTCACAAGCAGGACACCATATTTATACTTGATCTATCCCTTCCATGTGAGGAAAATAGATAATATTACATTCTGATGCAAGGACTTTAAAAATCATGGGCTGACATTTACAAAGTTGTTTATTGGTTGACAATTGCCGCTGGTGTACGGACAAAGGTAACAGTCCCGAAGGCACAGCCCCTGCTGGCTCACTTCTTATCCTGTAAAAACGGCGCTGCTCGTTGCAAGCTGCACTTACATACGAACAAGCCCTATGTCGAGCAGCAGCGTTCTTTGGCAGGAAAGAAGGAGGTGTGCGAGCAGCAACATTGTACCAATGGTTAAAAATAAATGAACCCCCCCCCCCGCTGGCCCAGGGTCTTTCCATTGAAAAACGATACCGCTCCTGCCGGTTTGCAACCGGCACTTCTGCGCCTTTTCATCAGGGCTATATCCTTTTTATATTCATAAGCTGCGACGGTACAACAAGCGAAACGTTATTTCAGGCAAAAGCTGCGGACATCCTGCCAAAAAACTAACTTGCGGTAAAAACAGCTATTATGAACAAATACCGCATCCATGACCAGCAGGGATTGAACTACCTCACGCTCACCACCGTGGGGTGGGTCGATGTTTTTGCCTGGCAATGTTACCGTGACATCCTGATCGACAGTTTGAAATATTGCCAAGGGCACAAGGGCCTGGAGGTATGCGGTTATGTCGTCATGAGCAACCATATCCACCTGATAGCACAAACGCAGGGCTACGACTTGTCGGATGTGCTGCGGGATTTTAAAAAGTTTACTTCCAAGGCAATCATAAAGACAGTACAGGAAGATGCGGAGTCCAGGCGGGAATGGATGATGGAACTGTTCCGTTACTATGGGAAGCGGAACGGCGACAACAAGGAGTTTCAGGTTTGGCAGCAGGACAACCACCCGGTCGCACTGTGGAGTTTGCCGGTGATCTGGCAGAAGCTGGGATACATTCATTTGAACCCGGTCCGTGCAGGCTGGGTGGCGCAACCGGAATATTGGCTGTATAGCAGCGCACCGAACTATATGGGAGGGAAGGGGCTTTTGGAGGTTTCGACAGTGGAGCCTATCGGGCCTGTGCTGCCTTTGAATTGGTAAACGGGTTGCAGCTTTTGTCACTTTCGTAGTAGTGCCGGTTGCAAACCGGCAGGAGCGGTATCGTTTTTTAGTTGGCAGACCCTGGGCCAGCGGGCTTGTTTGCTCAGGCGGGATAGATTGTTTTGTGGAGGATTGGAACAGGGATTGGGCGGATTGGGCGAATGGCCAAGGATCAATCTGTGTAAATCTGTCCAATCCGCCCAATCGGTGTTCCAATCAAGAAATAAGTGAGTCCTAAAAACCCTGCTGGCGCACCACCTGCCCATCCATTGAAATACGGTACTGCTCGTTGATAGCTATGCTATCATCCGGGCTTAGGTTGCAGCCGCTGGCCGCAGTAAACAGGTGCTGACAGGGATAACTTTACCAACAGTTAATTTTTACCACGCTGGCCTGATATACTAAAACACGGATGGTTTTGTCGGTTTGCTATTAGCTGTTGGCCATTGGCTTTTGCCAAAGGCCAAAAGCCATCAGCGTACAGTATAGCAAAGAAATATTACAGTTGTCCGCCGGCTGGGACGGCACCTTCCACGGGAAAAAAGCACCGATAGGGGGCTATGCTCCGAGAATAAAAGCCCACTTGGTAGATGGGACGGTAGATGAATTAACAGGGGAAGCTGCCCTGGCAAGCTGCCCCGTCCATGCCGGAGCGATTGCTGAAAGATGGCCTACAAGCCCAAAAACGGGAACACACTCCTGATGGCCCCCAGGTAATCCTTCCAATCAAAAAATTCGCTGCTCCAGTCCCAGGAGAAGTTCATCAGCAGTTTCAGGTTAAAATAACAACAAAACGCCAGGAGGGCCAGGAGGGCCAACTTTGGCCAGGCTTTTAGTTCCCAGATTTTTTGCAGCACAAAACAAAGCGGTACGGCGAGCAAAGGCAGCAAATCCACGAACGGCCGGTAACCATACGCCCCGCCAAACCACCACATCCACCAACTGGCAAAGAGATAAAGGGAAACGAGGAATACGGCCAGGATGGCGGCCCCGTTGTGGCGGTTCCCTTTCACTAAAAAAGGCATCCCTGTCAGGGCAAAGAGCATCGCCGGATTGAAGGTCAGCCACCCGTTGAGCGGGCCGGCCAACACATAAAAGATCTGAGGCTTTTTCCAGCGGTGGAACCCCTCGTGGGTGTAGCTGTAATAGAACCAATCGCCCGTCAGGTAGTGCCAGTAGTACAGTTGGGGCAGCCAAACCAGGCACAGCAGCAACAGTGCCACCGCCAACCTGGGCAGGTGTTTGCTGAAAAAAGCCAGGCGCTCCACCAACCCGCCCTGGGTGCGGATGCCATACAGCAGCGGATAGAGCAGCACCAGCCCATCTGTCGGGCGGATGAGGATGATGAACCCTGCCAGCAGCCCCAGCTCTGTAAACCGGCGCCAGTCTGCTTTTGCGTACAAGCCGGGGGTGAGGTACAACAACAGGCTGACCAGGAAAAAAGAATACACATGCGACATGCCCGGCTCCCGGGCCATGTAGAAGAGCAGGTTGGTGCCCAGCAGCAGCACGGTGCAGGCGAGCAGCGGCGCTACCTGCCCCCCGACTTCCCGCACCAAAGTTTTGAATAAAAAAAATAACCCCAACACGCCATAAAAGCACCCTGCCACTAGCACCGCTACCGAATTTGCCACCGTATAGTATTGGCTGGGATTGATGCCCTGCAAACGGTTGGCAAAATGGGCGCCGAGGTAAAACGGCAGTTGCAGCACGGCCACGCCGTAGGTGTATTTGGTGAAAATTTTTTGGGTGTCTTTGTAAGGAAGGAAATGATTTTTGGTCAGCACAGGCAGGTTTTCAAACCCGCTATATACCATCACGGCAGGCAGGTACAAGTAGTAGCCTTCGGCGTCGGAATGGATGAATTGACCATAGAGATGGTGATCTGCCTGGTTGAGGCCCCAGCCAATGACAGCAAGTGTTATCGTTACAACAGAGAAGAAATGCTTTACCTTTTTATTCATCCCAGGCTTGTGTGCACAGCTCTTTTTATGATTCTTCGCTCTCCCTCTGCAATATCTCCCGGTACTTCCCGAACACAGAAGATTTCGACACAAAACCCATGTATTTGCCGTCTTTCAAAATGGGCAGGTTCCAGGCCTGGTGCCGCTCGAACTTGTCCATTACCGATTCCATGGATTCCTTTACGTCCAACATGGTGGGTGGTGGGTACATGAGGTCTTTCACAAAAACGGTCAGGTATTTTTCGGGCTTGAACATCAGTTCCCGCACGTCGTCGAGCAGGAGGATGCCCTTGAGGTTGCCTTGGTTGTCCACCACCGGGAACACGTTGCGCTTGGAATTGGAGATGACCTTGACCAGTTGGCCCAGGGTATTCTCGGGCCGCAGCACGGCAAAGTTGCGCTCGATAAGCTCTTCCAGGTTGAGGTGGTGCAGTATCTGCCGGTCCTTCTCGTGCGAGGGGGCCCAGAGGCCCTTGTAATAGAGATCTTTGGTAAAAACAGAATAAGGCTCGAAGTAATGGGAGATGAAGTAGGACAGGGCGGACACAATCATCAGCGGGACAAAAAGGGTATATCCGCCCGTGATCTCGGCTACCAGGAAGATGCCCGTCAGGGGCGATTTTATCAACCCGCTTAAAATGCCTGCCATGCCGACGGCTATAAAATCTGCCACATGCAGATGGGTGATGCCGACCATGTTGACCGTGATGGCGAAAATGAAGCCCAGCACCGCCCCCGAGAAAACCGCCGGGGCGAACACGCCCCCGTTGCCGCCCATGCCGATGGTGGCTGCTGCGGCGATGGCCTTGGTGAGCACCACGGCCACGGCAAAAGCGATCACGACCCAGATATTGCCGGAAAACTGGTAGAAAATGCTGTTCTCCGTGATGGCGCTGTAGTCGCCGGTAAAGAGTTGGTTCACGGTTTCATAGCCCTCCCCAAACAGGGGCGGCATCAGGAAAATCATGACGCCGAGCGCCAGCCCGCCCACCAGGAACTTCTCCCGCTGCCGTTTCTTTTTGGCAAAATACCCCTTGAAGTACAAGGTCAGGCGCATCATGTACACTGACAGCAGCCCGCAGGCCATCCCCAGCAGCCCGTAAAAGGGGATGCTCTTGATGCTCCAATCGGTGGCGGGCAGGTAGAAGATTTGCTCGTAGTAAAAAAAACGGGACACTACCGCCCCGGTGGCAGCCGAAATAAGGAGCGGGATAAACGAGTGCAGGGCGATGTCGGTCAGCAGCACCTCGAAGGCAAAGATGACCGCTGCCACCGGGCAGTTGAAAATGGCCGCCAGCCCCGCCGCTGCCCCGCAGGTGAGGAAAAGGGTCTGCTTGCGCCGCCCCACCCGCAGCAGCCTCGCCAGGTTGGAGCCAATGGCTGCCCCGGTGCATACGATCGGCGACTCCAACCCGACGGAACCACCCAGCCCGACCGTGAGCGAACTGGAAACAATATGGGCGTAGGTTTCGTCTTTCGGCAGGTTGACCCGCTTTTTTGAAATGGCATAAATGAGCCACGAGGTGCCGATTTCGAGCGGGCGGCGAAGGATGTACCGGATGTAAAAAACGGTGAGCATAATGCCGATGATGGGGAAAAACACGAACCCAATCTGGCTGTGCGAAGGGTTGCTGTCCATCATCAAATCCCGCACCTTGGCCACGGAATATTTCATGACCACGGCGGCCAGCCCCGCCACAATGCCAATAATGATGGCGACCAGGATCTGGTAGTTTCGTTCGGAGATATGCTCCGACAACCACTTGATGGCTTTCCCTGCTGCCACTTCAAGGGTGCGTCTTATCCTGATCAGCTTTTGCGTCGGCATTTTTTGGTTGTAGTTAGGCCGTGGGCCACCATTTCATAGAAAATGCAAGTTTACAACAGTTGCCCTTGGTACAAAAAGGATTTTGTCACTTTGGCAAATTCCGTGCGGCAGTTTGAAGCAGGAGGAAAGACCTAACCTGGCAAAGCCAGAACCAAAAATTTGATAAGGGTTTATGAAGTTGATTTCAACCCTATCAACTTCCTGCAGACATGCAAAAGATTTAGTAACGATGAAAAAATAACTTCCCTATTTTGATGTTGAAACCCCAGCACTGGAAGGGTTTTTTAAAAATAATCCCGATTTCACATCGGGATTATTTTTCCTTCGATCCTTAACCGAAAAGGTGCCCAGCACCCAAGACCACTACACCAATTCTTTTTTCAGCCACAACAAGGGCAGATAGGATTTGTAAACCGGTGGGGCCTCTTGTTCGTACTCCATCAGGTCTTCCCTTAATTTTTCCAGGTTCCGCTGCCTGGCTTGCCCTTTGGGGATGGCCGACCAGGTGAAATACCTTTTCATCAGCCGGGCCACCGGCCGCACATCGAACACCAGCGGCTCGCCTTTTTGGAGTACGTTGAGCAGGTTGTCCAGTTCCCGCACCGCCATCTCGATTTCATTTATCTGCCAGGCATGGATGGCATAGTGCAGGCGGAAAAAATGCCGTACCGTCCGGTTGTAGTCGCCGAAGTTTTCGGGCAGGGCCTCGTACAATTTCTCGGGGTCGCCCAGTTGGGCAAAGGCGGCCACCCGCAGGCACAGCAGCCTGATTTGCAGTTTTTCCACTGCCTCAATGTCCGAATAGTGCTCCTGCATCCAGCGGATGGCTTCCTGCGGCTTGTGTTCCCGGAGCAGCTTGGCAATATAGTCGGTCAGCACGGCCAGCCTGGTCAGGTCGCCTGGTTCGACATCCAGTTCAAAAAACTGCTGGAAGTAAGCTTCCGAGGCCTCAAAGTCGGAGTGCAGGCTGTTGAGCATAGCCAACTCGGCCAGGCAAAATTTCACCTCCTTTTTGAACACGGCCATGCTGTTGGCCCTATTGCGGGCATATTGCAGGCACTCCGTAAGTGCTTCTATGCGTTGTGGGATGGGCTGCAGATAGCTTTTCGCCTTTTTAAGAAAATAACCGGCGATTTCTTCCTGCCCGGATGGAACTTCGGGCGCATCTATCCCGGTCGAGTGGACATCTCCCAGGAACGGGTGCATTTGTTGCCGTAGGTAATATTTATTGACCTGGAAATTCCGGTAGGCGGCCACGTAAAAACTGTTGAGCTGGATGATAAGCGAGTCGTTGATCTGGGAGGCCAGTTCCAGGTTGGTTTCTTTTTCATGGAGGTGCCTGGTAAGCAAGTGGAATTGAAGGCCCGCCACTGCCCAGGTGGCGAAGTGGTCGGCATTGCTAAGCGCTTGTTCCATCACTGATTTTGAGGTGGCCTTGAACAAATCGTAAGCCTTGCGTTCCAGCAAGGCGGACAACAGGAAGATACTGAACACCAATTTGTGCCGCCCGATTTCTTTTTTGATTTGAAGTTCTACGAGCAGCCCTTCAATGGATTCTGCCAGTAGCCTCAATTCGTTGCGGAGCAGAAAATCCTTTTGTTCGCTGTAAGTTTCCTTGAAAATGACGGGAAAAATGGCTGCTTTGAAAGCTTCAACACTTGGAAAGTCCTCAGATTTTAACATCCATTCCACTGCGGCCAGCATCCGGTCTTTTCTATACTTTTTGAATCTGCCTTTAAGCTGATCTACCTCTTTGGTATTCAGCAGTTTAAGCAACTGAAGTGCCTTAGGGGTACGCATTGTTTTCAGGTTTTCGTTATCACAATAAGGTTAAAGTTACCCTAAACAGAAGAAACAGCAAAAATATCTTTGTGCCACTTTTACAGGCTGATGTCTTACCTGGCCTGTTGACCAAGCAGTTGAACACAAAAAGAAATATGTTTTCATTTGGTTTTTTGGGGTTATTCAGAGGGGCTTTACGCCCCTTCTTTTATGAAATCCATTGTTACAAGCATAAAGTTCTAACCGAATCCTCTGAGTGGTTACAGCCAGAAAGCAAATAGATACAGAAGATTTGGTTTTTTGGGGTTAAAACAAGCGGTAGCATCTTGAAATATTTGCTGCCGCTTTTTTTATGTCAACAAGTTTCCCTTCCTTTCGTTATCAGGGCGGCCAGGTGCCCATGCAAAAAAAAAATTGCCAGCCTGCCATCCCCCTGATTTCCTTCACAAAACGGATTTTTTCATGTACCGAAGCCGCAAAACCCTGCTGACACGAATCGTCGTTTTCCTGCTGCTGCTGGCTGTTGCCCTTGTGGCTTATTACCAGTGCTGGTTCCTGCGGCAGCCCGGGCGCCATGTTCCCGCCAACCAGGCCGTATTCATTAGCCCGGCCAATGGCAGGGTGGCCGCCGTGGTACATTGGTACAGCGATTCGCTGGCATGGGAAAAAGATGCTGGTGTCGTCCAAATTTTAACAAAAGACATTGGTGGGAGCGGCTACCTGATCGCCATCGAGATGGACGTGACCAATGTGCATTACCAACGGGCGCCCATCGATAGCCGCTTGATTAAAAGCGACTACACGAACGGCAGGTTTAACAACGCCCTCATCCAGACGAACCGCTTTGGCCTGCGGCTCGAAAACGAGCGCAACGACCTCCTGTTTGAAACGGACAGGGGCCTCCGCTACAAGGTGGTGCAAGTAGCAGGCCTGCTGGCCCGCCGCATCGAAGACTACGTGGAACCAGGCCAGCCGGTGAAGCAGGGCGATGTCATTGGCCTGATAAAACTGGGCAGCCAGGTCGGGTTGGTGCTGCCGGAAACGGTCAGGCCAACCGTTCGGATTGGCCAGTTGGTGATAGATGGGGAAACGGTGGTCGGGGAGATTGACAATGACTAAAACAGCAGGCATATTGAAAATTTCCTTTGATTGATTGCTCTTCCCGAAGCCAGTTAGGGGTTACTTGGAAAACCCGGTTGGTCTCCTCCCGGTACAGAAAAGGAGGCCAACAAAAAAAAATAAATAATTTATTTTAGTTTTTTCTTTGACCCTCTTTGGAAAAATGTTCGGAAACTTGCGGCGAAGTCAGCACCCTTGGCAACGATGAAAAAATAACTTCGCTATTTTGATTTTGAAACCCCGGTACTGGAAGGGTTTTTTAAAAATAAGCCCGTTGTGAAATCGGGATTATTTTTCCTTCGATGCTTTCCCGATTTTACAAGCACCACCACAACAAGATGTATTTGGAACAACTGGAAACTCCCCGCCTCCTGATCCGTCCGTTAACCCTGGCGGATAAGGCACCGTTGATGGAATTCTTCAACGACCCCTCAGCCACGGAATTTCTTTTTATAGAAACCAGCACCGACCAATATGCAGATCAATGGCTGCGCCGGCAATTGGGCCGTTATGGGACGGGGCAGGGCGGCATGTGTGCTGTTGTGCTGAAAGAAACCAATGAGCTGATCGGCCAATGCGGATTGCTTTACCAATGGGTGGATTTCGTGCCGAAATGGGAGGTCGGCTACCACTTTATCCGCCGCTTTTGGCACAATGGCTACGCCACCGAGGCTGCCATGGCCTGCCGTGATTTTTGCCTGGAAGAAGAAATGGCAGAAACAGTCATCTCGCTTATCCACCCCGACAATGTGCGATCAAAGGCTGTTGCACTGCGCAATGGAATGACCTTGTGGAAAGAAACGTCCCATAAAGGGCACCCTGCCGAAGTCTTCCGTATCAGGCGGGAGGATTGGGAAAAACTTCCACGATAGTTGGCATTCCGAAGTTTGGGATCGAAGGAAAAATAATCCCGATGTGAAATCGGGATTATTTTTAAAAAACCCTTCTATTGCTTGGGGTTTTCAAAATCAAAATAGGGAAGTTATTTTTTCATCGTTACTTGATAGAAAACCTGTAAAAAAAAATTGGCCGCTGGAATATTTAAGATTCCAGCGGCCATTTATTTTTTAAAGGGCAGAAACTGCCGCTATGCAAGCATCACACGGTCAACACCGCACCATTCGTCGCCTTCTTCTTCACCTCCGTCTCGCCGAGGTTGGTGGTGCCAATAAAGCGGTAGCGGTCGGCAGTGTTCAGGTTCTTACGGCAAACGATCTGGTAAGCCGTTGAGCCACCCTGGCGGGCGATCAACACCGACCAGCCGAGGAAAATGGAATAGATGCGGAAGATTTCCTCGCCATATTTAGCCAGCACTTTTTCCTTGTTGCGCATCCAGTTGTTGTACCACAGGTGGATGGTCTTGCTGTAGTGGATGCCGATGTTTTCGACGCTGTGTACCTCGAAGTTCACTTTTTCAAGGCGCTTCAGGTCCCAGTTGAGCGGCATGCTCGCATCGGCGCCGGAGAAGATGTATTCGTTCATGAAAAGGCCCCAGACGAGGTCTTCCTGGTTCGGGCCGCTGAACAGGCTGTCGCGCTCCCGCAGGCAGGCAATCTGCATGTAGAAAAGGCCGTCGTCAGCCAGCATGTCGTATATCTGCTTCATGAACTTTTTGAAATACTTGATGCCCACGTGCTCGGCCATTTCCAGGCAGGTTATCTTGTCGTATTTGCGGTCGCGGGGGATGTCCCGGTAGTCCATGCGGAGGATGTTGGCCTTGCCTTCCACGCCATATTCCTTGATTTGGCGGTTGGCCCAGTCGGCCCCGGCCTGTGCAATGGTGACACCGGTGGATTTCACGCCGTAATACTTGGCCATGTGCGCCACGAGGGTGCCCCATCCGCAGCCGATGTCGAGCAGGGTTTCCCCTGGCTTGAGCTGCATTTTGCGGGCGATGAGGTTCATCTTGTTGTCCTGCGCCTGTTCCAGCGTCTCGTTCATATCTTCGAAATAGCAACTGGTATAGATCATGCGAGGGCCGAGGAACCAGTTGAACAGGTCGTTCTTGTCGTCGTAGTGGCTGCGCACGATGCGCTCGTCCTGTTTCTTGGAGTGGCTGATCACTTCGGGGATCATGCGGGAGATGAAAAATTTATAGTGGTGCCACACATAGTCGAAGGTGAAAATCTTCTCCTTGTGTTCCAGCATCTCCATCAGGTCGGTGTTGATGTCGATTTTGCCGTGGATATAGTCTTGCACAAAATGCCCGGCAGACGCCTTCGCCTTGCTGTAACGGGCGCCCACTTTCGGGTCTTTTACTTCAATAAAATCGGAAACTTTCATGATACTTGGTGGTGAGTGGCGGGGTGGTTAAAGTGATATTTTAATTGACGGCCTGCCACGGAGGGCAAGCGTTTATCAAATTAATCTCCGTTAAAAACCACTGCCTTGTTTGTAATATAGTTGATGATTGTTTGAAATGGTTTGAGATCTTTTGAAAGTTGTTGGAGGTTGTTGGGCAACGATTTCAAACAACCTCCAACAACTTTCAAACAAGTCAAGCCAATTGAGCCTTGTTTGAAACCCTTTTGCTTTTGGTTTGCTGAAGCCTGTCCAGGCGCATGTTGTGGGTACGGCAGGAAGGGATGAAAATACCGAGGATATAAACCCTGAAAAGGTACCAGGCAAAATTGTCCTCGTTGAGGCGTGGGTCAATTTTCGGGGCCAGTTCGTTGTGCTTCTCCCGCAGCTTGCTCCAATGGAGGCCGGGCGAGGCGTGGTGTGCCGTGTGCAGGCCGTTGTTCAGCAACAGGAAGTTGAGGAGGTGGCCCGTCATGTTGCGGGAGCTGTTGTACTCTGATTCCTCGTCGGCATGGATGTGCTGGATATAGTTGAAAATAAGCACTACAAACAGCGACAATTGCTGTGGAATGAAAACATAGAGCAATGCCTTTTTCCAATCCAAAATAAAGGCAGCCGCTATCCACGATAGCAGCACGACCACCTGAATCATGTGGAAGTAAAACTTCCGGCGGTGCTGCGACCAAAGGTTCGTAAAATAACCCCAGACCGCCTTTTGTTGCATGTAGCCACTGAGCGATGGGTAGGTCAGCAGGGTGATCAGGTTGTTCTTTTCGGAAACCATGTAGGTCTTCGTGTAGTCCGGTTCCTTGTTGATATGGACGTGGTGGTTGGAGTTGTGGGTCGGTATCCAGGCGAAGACGGGGAAACCGTAGAAAACGGTCAGGATGTTGTCGGTCAGGATGTTGAGCCATTTTACCGTCCACATGGGCAGGTGCTGGTGGTTGTGTACCATGGTGGAGACGATGACGGCCATGAGCAATTGTGCGGTGTAGGCAAGCACCCAAACCGGGGTGCTCATTTCGCTGCCATATTGCCAAAGAACCACTAAGAGGGTTGCGGTGATGATCAAAAAAATGATCGTGCGGACATCAGCTTTGTATCTTAACATAGATATCTGGGTGTTTAGCTCTTCGTTTTGCAAACTGACTTTCATTGGCAGGGACGGCAAAGGTATTCATTTCAGCCATATTTTTAATGTTGAAAAAAATCACTGCTCCCCGTAGCCCTGCTTAGATGGAGCCTTTGTTTACTTTGACCTGCTTTATTGGAGGCAGATTTCCGAAGATGATGAGGTAAGTTTTGATTTAATAGCTGTGTGGAGTTTGTAAAGCGGACTGCTTTGTTTGAAGCCTTGGCAGTAATTTGCCGGGAAGGTTAATCCTTTAACACTGCATAGAGGGTAACTGTTGGTGTAGCCCTGCTTTCAGTATCAATGATGACCGATACCAGTCCCTTGTTTTTTTACTTTGATTTTACAAGTCGGCCAGCTAACTCGAAAAAGAATCCAGGGAAATGATGCCGTTAGGGAAGGGCGCCCCCTATGCGTGCCGGTTGAAAGTTTAGCCGGCGACACGTAGCCGCCGGCTAAAGCCGACGCTACGCCACACTTTTGTGATGCACTCATTGCTTGCTAACTCCTGCAGGGGAAGCCCTGCTGGTGCAGGTCACTCGTAAAAGAATCGGGCAGCCATCAGATGGCCTCCGGTACGAATGCGCATAAAATAAATGCCAGTTGGCAGATCGGATGGCAGGTCCAGCATGAGCTGGTTATTATGGAAATCGGCTGTTTGAGAAAAATGCCTGGAAACCACGGCCCTTCCGCCCAGGGTAAATAGGTCAAATTGCACAGAACTGACAGCCAGATCTTTGTTGAAAAAAACTGCATACTTCCCGTTTGCCACCTTCTCCAACGAAAACTGATTTTGAACTGGAATAGCTACACTCACCACAGGGCTGTATTCATAGGATTGGTCAAGGTCAATCATTTTTAACCGGAAGTAATGGGTACCTGGAGATAAATTTTCAGTTTGGAAATCATAAGTCCCCGGCCCTTTGGCAGGGAGGTAGCCCAGGGAAATGTCCCCATCACCAACTTTTTCCACTACTTCAAATCCTTCAAAATTGGTTTCGCTGACAGTCGTCCATTGCAAAACAGCTTTGGAGGCCTCCCGCACGGCCCGAAAGCTGGACAGCTCAACTGGCAACTGCAGGTTGGCGCTGGAGATAACATTGTCAATTATCATCCTGGATGCGCCCTGGTTGCCGGTTGCTTTCCATTTGAACTTACAATTTCCGGAAAAGGAAAAGTTGTGCGTGTGCGTATAGACGGTATTCCCGGAGGGCACTGAACTGCTCCACAGAACATTTTCCTGGTTGGTGGCCAAATCAACCAGGATGAATTGAATGGAAGGGCTTGAACTGGTATTGTTCACCTTATAGGAAAAGGTAATGGAAGTGGAGCCTGTCAGGTTGAAGTCAGAGGATAGGAGAAAATAATTTCCGGCAGGGTTGCTCAACGCACTGCTACGGACTGAACACCCATTGATGGCATCTGCGGTGCTGAGCGAAAAACTACTGAAAGACCATAGCACCGCATTGTTGCGGTTGCAGTCATAGGTTTCGAAATCTTCAGAGAACTGGGCGATGAGGGGAGAGATGCACAGCAGCGTACAAAAAACGGTTGAAGTAAACAGCCTTAACATGAATAGAAGTTTTGGAGTCAGGGGATTTTTATTGGAAATACAAAGACTTTACCTTTTTTTGCGCAAAACCGTTTTTAGTAAAATATTAATACCCTACAGATGAAAAAAATACTGGTCACCGGCGCCACGGGCAATGTAGGCTCAGAAGTAGCCAGGCAATTGGCCATTCAAGGCGCACCCGCCGTTGCAGGTGTGAGGGATGTCCAAAAAGCAAAAAAGCAATTCCTTTCCCTGGCCGATGCCATAGAATTCAGGCCTTTTGATTTCAATGAAAAAACCACCTGGCCCACCGCCGTGGAAGGCGTTGATAAAATGTTCCTCGTCATCCCGCCCGGCACCACCGACCCGGCGCAGGTGGAGTCCTTTTTTCAAAATGCCCTATACGCCGGCGTCCGCCATCTCGTGTTCAACTCGGGCCGCACCACCGGTGACCTGGCGGGCGAACCGCTCCACGTCACGGAGGGTTTGATCAAAAAAAGCGGTATTGACTGGACCATCTTGCGCCCAGGGTGGTTTATGCAGAATTTCCTCAACTGGGTGGGCTTCACCATCCCCGCCGAAGACGCCTTTTACCTGCCCGCCGCCGATGCCAAAACCGCTTTTGTGGATGTGCGGGATATCGGCGAAGTGGCTGCCAAGGCGCTCACCTCCACTGGCCACAATGGCAAGACCTACGAACTGACCAGCCCGGAAGCGCTCGACCATTTCGAGGTGGCCGCCAAAATTTCAAAAGCTGTTGGGCGCACGATCCGCTACGAGCCACTGAGCGATGGAGATTTTATCAAAGCCATGATGGAGCGGGGCTGGACGAAAGCCTCGTCGGAACATGCCGTTTTTTTGTACCAAATTGTGAGGACGGGAAAAGAGGCGGTCGTGAGCGATGACATTGAACGCATTTTGGGGCGCAGGGGGATAGATTTTGAGCAGTTTGCGAGGGAACATGCGGATGGGTGGGGGAAGCGGTGAATCCTAAGTTGCCCATCCAATTGTAGCTTCAGCATGGCATGTAAACCGATTTGGCGTATTTGCCCCCTCCGAAGAAAGCCGCTCCATCTTTAGTTGAATTTTCCGATTTGTGCAGTATTATTACCCGTTAACAAACAAACAAACTACTAACCCCATCCGCAGGCTATTCCACCAACCCACAAAGCCCCTGGTAAAACGCCCCGCCCACCAAACAGCTTTCCCCGTTGCGCAGGTGTACCTCCTTTGCCGAGTGGTCGAGCATCGTAATCCACGGGATATTGATGGCCTCATAGCGGTTGATTTGGACAAATTCGTTGGGCAGTTTGGCGAGGAGCTGGGAGAGGGAAAGGTTGCAGTTGACCGTTTTGTGCAGTAAAACGACCTCGGTGCGGCCCTGGCTTTTGGCGCCCGTTTTTACCAGCACAATATCACCTGGATTGATGAGGTAGCTATGCCGGCCATCCTGTATGGCCACCATTTTGGTAGAAGACATAGGGTTTGAGTTGGCCAGCCGCTCGGCCTGCTGTCGGGCATATATGGCCTCGATGATGCCGTCCCGCCGTTTTTCCCAATCTTCGTAAAAGGGTTTTTGCAAAATGGACATCACCTCGTCCCTGAACTCGTTGTGGATGCGCTGGGCGTGCTCAAATTCCCGGTAGCCTGTCTGGATGACCACAGGCGGAATGGGCACCTGCTGACGCTTGAGCAAGGCAATCAGTTGAAAGGCATCGCCCCCGATGATCTTGATGTCCAGGAACAGCACATCGGCGGGTGTATTTTTCACCAAATCAAAAGCCTCGTCCATCGAACCGGCCATGCCGGCCACTTCGATGTCCGGCGATTCGTTGAGGGCTTCCACCAGTGCCTGCTGGTGTTCCTGCTCGTCTTCCACGACCAAAGCCTGCAGTTTAAGAAAACTCATAGCGGTAATTTTTTGGAATGAAAATGTGGACCCGTGTGCCGTGCGCCCCCCGCTCCGGGTGGTCGAAAACATGGTCTTCATATTTCTGTGTAATAGGCTCTTTGTTGTAGGAATTCAGCAATTTGATGAGGTTGTCCATCACCGAAGTGCTGCCTTCCCTGTCGCCGTTTTTCCTTAGCACTTCAAAGGGCCTGCCCCGTCCGTCATCTTCGATGGTTATGCGGCAACCCGCAACTTCGGGGCGCACAGAAATGGCAACCCGGCCTACCCCGGTGCCCATCCTGATGCCTTTCTCCACGGCATTTTCAGCATGTATTTGCAGCAGCATGGCGGGGACGGAAAAGTGGTCGAATTGGCCCAATTCCTCCGGCACATCATACTCCACGGTCAATGCTTCCCCAAAGCGTACCTGCTGGATTTTCAGGTAGTTTTTCACAAGTTTCATCTCCTGTGAAAGGGCGTGGTGGGCCCTGCCGAACTGGGTGTTGCTATAGAGGATGTCCACGTTGTCCGCCAGCCTGCCCATCAGGGCAGTAGTTTGGGGGTCTTTTCGGTAGCGGCTCTGCACCCAGTTCAGCGAGTTGTTGATGAAATGAGGGTTGAAAAAACTGGCGAGCGCCTGTATTTTCAGGCCATCCCGCTCCCGTTTCGATTTTTCGAGCGCTGCCTGGTGGCGTTTTCTTTGGTAAAAAATGGCAAAGGGAGTGCCTGTCAGCAAGAAGAAAAGCCCTGCCCAAAACCAGGGGTTTTCACTCAAGAGCCTGGGCACCCTAAAATGGTAAGCTACCTGCCCAGACAGCACGTTGTGCTTGTACGCCACGAGTTGCAAGGTGTAGTCGCCATAGGGCAAATGGTCAATCTGGAAACCATCTTTCTGTTGCGTGGAAATGCGCCGGAACAAAGTGTCGCCCCCGTCCCTTACCACCAAAACATCGTAGAACAGGTTGTCCTTCAGGCGGTCATTTCCCGAAGGGGAAAAAGAAAACTGCATGTTGCGCTTGCTGCCTGGCAGCCTGCCGAGGTCATGCTCTATGATGGGAACCGGCTCATCGCCCGCACGAAAGTCCGTGAGTACGAGCGAAGTGGCCGAAGTATCGAACTGCAGTTGCGAGAGGTCAATGCGGGTGGCGCCTTCCTGTGCTCCGATCCAGAGAAAACCTTTGCTGTCGAGCAGCACGGCGTTCTGCTCTGCGCCGCCCCCGGCGATGTCAATCCCAAACTTCATGGAGAAGATGCGGGGGCGCCTGCCGTGGTATTTTTTATCGAAAAAATAAACGGCCTCTGGTGTGCCTGCAACGAGGTATTGCTCGGTGTTTTTTAAAAAATGGACCCGCTGTTCCGCTGCGCCCGGCATCGGTATTTTTTCGAGGCGGTCAAACAGGTTTTCGTGCAGGTAGTCGAATTGGCGGGCATTTCGGAGCAACCTGATACCGTCGTTGGTGCCGAGCCAGAGCGTGCCGTTTTCGTCCACACAAGAGGCCATTGCCCCAATGCTGTTGGGCACATCCGGCGATCGCAACCAGGTGATGGCGGTGTCCCGTTGCGGGTCGTAAATAGCCACGCCCTGCGACATGCGGCCCACCCATAGCCTGCCGCCCCCGTCCTCCGAGACGGTCAGCACGTTGTCGAGCAGGAGGCCCTTTTCTTTGCCGATGGTTTGGATGGAAGAAATAAGGCCGCCGTCCTCCGTGGCGATGCCAAGGCCCTCGCCCACAAGGCCCAAGGCAATTAGGCCATTGCGCAGGGGCTGGAAAAAAAAGCCCACTGCTGGGTTTCCGTTTTCGTTTATGGGAATATAGATAGGGATAAGTTGTGTATTCCTGATGGCGATCATCCCCCAGGGAGCTTCCACAAAAAAGTACAAAGTGCCCGATGCGCTGTGGCAGGGGCCGGGCAGTACCGGCATGGATTGGTTGCCGAAAATTTGGCGCTGCAGCTTGTCGCCATCGAACACCGTGAACCCGCCCGAACCAGTGTAGCCGCCCATCCAGATGTTTCCTACCAGATCCTCGTTGATAGCGTGCAGCCCGGTTACCATGCCTGGAGTTGTTTCATTGAAAACCAGTTGTGACTGGTTGGTACGCACCAGCCCGGAGGATGTGCCGCACCACCAATGCCCGTGTTTATCCTGTGCAATAGCGGACCAGAAAATGTCTTTTGGCAAATGGCTGAGCAATAGCCGGGTAGAGCCGTTGTTTTCAATGGCATATAGGTAGAAAATGCCGCTGGCGGGGTCTTCGACAATTAGTGCATTTGGATCGGAGAGGTTTCTTTTTCTTCCCCAATAGTTGAGGTTTGACCAACGTACCTGTTTCCCCTTCCTTCCGGTGGGCAAAGTGACAACGATGGGCTTGGCCATCTTGCCGTCCCACCATTGCAATTGGCCGTTTTTCCAGAACAGGCCACTTATGGTTTTTCCTGAAATATAGATGGGCTTGAAATCCGGTGCGGTGGAAATAAAGGAATATTGAAAATCCTCACCATAGCGGTACAGGTAGGTATTTTCTGAAGTTTTGAAGGCTGCATAAGGCGACCCGTCGGCTGTATTGCTTAGGTAATAAAATACAGAATCTTGCATTTCTTTGAGCGCATAAGCCGGTTTGTCGGATCGGAGAAAGAGGTCTGTTTTTGCATCGTATTTATAGGAAAAAAAATGGGCGTCCATCAATGTAAAACGGCCGTCTGATGGGTCGAAATAAAGCCAGCACCTAAGTTTGATTTCATATTTTTTCCATTCCCCGGCAGGGGTCAGGCAAACCAGCCACAATTTGTCGCTGAACCTGCACGTGAACCACACACCAAATTCATCATCCGAAAGAAAAGCAAGCCCCAACGGCAGTCCCAGTTCGTCCAACCGGTAATGCGTCCAGTTGATGCCATCGAAGCGGGACAGCGCCTCGCCACTGGAATACCGGACCCAGGCTTCGCCGCTTTTGGTGAAACTGATAAAGTCTATTTCGGGGTAAGGGAGGCCATCTTCTATGGTGTATTTATACATGAAAGGCTGCTGCGCCATGCAAATGGCAACAGGCAGCATCAGCCATACAAGGGTGAGGATAGTATTTATTTTTTGTTGAAATGCCATAGCAATCGGATGGTTGCCCCGGCAAGATAGGGTGCAGGTTGGAGGTGGCAGCTTTTTGAGCACGAGATATTGTTGGGCGGGGCATGAAAGGGTGGAATGGGGCGATGAAAGGGATCCGTTTTGCGCCGTTTTTTTCGGGTGGGCCTAAGTGGATATTTTATACAGCTTGCTGACAAATATTCCGGTATGGTTAAAAAAAATTTTACAAACTAAGTGAAAAACGGCTGGCGCATCCCTCGGCAAATCGGGCGCCAAGTACACTGTAAACTTTAGTTTCTTGACATTTTCAAATGGGGATTCCGGGGGTAAAAATTGCCGGGCAATTTTTACCCCCAAACCCCCATCTGTCCGCCTGACGGAAAACAAAGAAACTTAGTTTACAGGGTACTTGGCGCCCGGTTTGGCGGCGATGTTCAATTGAGTTGCTTTTTCCCCTTTCCTTTTCTTGGTTCATGGCCCGAAAACGGGCTTTCGTGGGTTGTTTACTTTCCATTCGTGGCGGGTTTTCTGGGATGCTATTTTACATGGAGATATTTGTGGGGTCGCCTGGGGTTTTACCTGAGCTACATAGTTTTGGTAAAGACCGCTGGCGGCTGGCCCCAAAAAGCCATCTTTTCATTTACCAATGAAGGCAAAGCGCTGGACATATTTTGTCCATTTTAGCCCATCCTATTTATTTCAAAACCAACTTGCAACATCGTCATGAAAAACTTTCAAGCCACCTGCCTCTTTATCTTGCTTTCTTTTTTACTGATCCCAGGGTTGCGGTCACAAACCTGGGTAGCCCAATCGAGCGGGACGACCCAAAACCTCTTTGATATCTATTTTCCTACCCCTACAACCGGCTGGATAGTGGGTGGGCCTAACATAGTACGCAAATCAATCAACGGCGGTGCCAACTGGTCTGCCCAATCAGCCCCATCGGCGTGGTACTACAATTCAACTTTTTTAAGCGATACCTATGGCTGGATAAGCGGCACGGGTGGCGTGGTAGCGAAAACCACAAACGGAGGCTCGACCTGGAGCCAGTTGACCACAGGGACTTCCTCCGACATCTATGGGCTAAAGGTGGTCAATGCCAACGTCGCCTATTTGAACGGCAATGGTTTTGTCAGAAAAACCACTGACGGCGGTACCAGTTGGACACTGGTGACACCATCCGGATTGGGCGGCAGCACTTTCCATTCCGGGCTGGAATTTGTAGATGAAAACACAGGCTGGACAGTTGGTTCGTCCGGTAGGATCTTTAAAACCACCGATGGCGGTACTTCCTGGGTACAGCAGGTTTCCCCCATTTCCAATTGGCTGCGGGATGTCAAATTTTACACACCCCTGTTTGGTATCATTGTCGGCGATGGGGGGGCTATCCTTAAAACCTTGAACGGGGGAACTTCCTGGGTACAAAAGACGAGCAATACAACAGAGCCACTCTACGATGCCTTTTTTTTGGACACCGATACCATTTGGGTAGTCGGTGGTACCGGCACCATCCTGCTTTCTTCCGATGCAGGAGAAACCTGGACAGTGCAAACAAGCCCGACCACCCAAAACCTCCACGGGGTACATTTTGCGGATTCCTCCAACGGCTGGATAGGCGGGCTCATGGGAACCGTCCTGAAATATGTGCCGCCTTTGAACCTTCCGCCCTGCACCAGCCTGACTAATCCAACCAATGGCGCCATTAACGTCCCCGTTACAACCGACCTCTCCTGGGGGGCAGCTACGGGGGCCACAGGCTACAAACTTACCGTCGGCACGACTTCCGGCGGCACGGACATTTTGGACAATTTCGATGTGGGGAATGTAGTGACGTATGACCCAACGGCGGATTTCCCATACAACACTACTATCTATGTTACCATAACGCCCTACAATTTGGACGGCGATGCAGTGGGCTGCACAGAAGAAAGCTTCACGACACTCGACAATACCTGCCTCATGGGTGGCATTACCTTCTCTACCCAAACGGAGGTGGATGCATTTTCCATCAATTATCCCAATTGCACCGAAATATTAGGGGATGTATTTATTAGCGGTAGCGACATTGCCAACCTGAACGGGCTAGCCCAGGTGACTAACATCGGTGAGGCTTTGGAAATAGGCCCCAACCCCATGCTGACAAGCCTGGCCGGCCTTGCCAACCTCACCTCCATAGAAGCCTATCTTTACATTTATGACAACCCTGGCCTGACCAACCTTTCAGGCCTAAATGCTTTGACCAGTGTCGGGGAAGATGTTACCATCGAAAACAACGATGGCCTGTTGAACCTGTCAGGGCTAAATGGTTTAGCTGATATTCCTTTGAGCCTTGATGTGAATGAAAACGATGCGCTCGTCAGCTTGAACGGCCTCGGCAATATTGTTTCCGTTGGCGGCGGCCTTACTATTAGCAACAATGCCGCTTTGGCCGACATCAGCGATCTTGGCAACCTTGCCTCCATTGCAGATTGGCTGGACATAAGCGGCAACCCGTTGCTCCCAGACCTGGATGGTTTGGATAATTTAACGGATTTTAATGGATGGCTATCTATCAACTCGAACAATTCACTGGCCAATATCAGCAGCCTTTCCGGCCTCACCTACATGGATGGGGAAATAGACATTACCGACAATATGGCCTTGACCAGCCTGAGCGGTTTGGAAAACATTGACCACGCTACGATAACGGATTTGTACATTCAGAATTCGATCAACCTTTCGACCTGCGAAGTGCAGAGCATCTGTGATTATCTCGCTATCCCTTCCAACCCAGCCACCATCTCCGGCAATGCCACAGGCTGTGCTACCCGGATTGAGGTGGAGACAATATGCAACTCGTTGTTAACCTGTACTAATTTGACCAACCCAGCCAACGGGGCGGTGAATGTCCCGGTCACATCCGCCCTCACTTGGGCGGCAGCTACGGGGGCTACGGGCTACAAACTTACCGTTGGCACGACTTCTGGCGGCACGGATATTTTGGACAACTTCGACGTAGGGAATGTGGTGACGTATAATCCGGCGGGGAACTTCCCTGCAAACACCAACATTTTCGTGACC
Organism: Lewinellaceae bacterium; assembly: GCA_020636005.1. GTDB lineage: Bacteria > Bacteroidota > Bacteroidia > Chitinophagales > Saprospiraceae > UBA6168. Next base: position 767,159 of record JACJYR010000002.1, on the reverse strand, counting down.
ATTGTTCCTTACAATGCAGGTGGGGATGCGAATGGTTGTATGGAGGAGAGTTTTACAACGGGAGACAATACCTGCCTTTCCAGTGGAATTTCCTTTTCCACACAGGCGCAAATTGATGCGTATGCAACCAATTATCCGGGGTGTACGGAGATTTTGGGGAATGTGACTATTCAGGGGAATACCATAACAAACCTAAATGGCCTGAGCCAGATAACTTTAATTGATGGCAATTTACTCATCCAACAAAACCCAAACCTGAGCAACCTGAACGGATTGCAAAACCTCCTGTTCGTCAATGAATTTTTGGGTATCTATGTAAATAACACATTGGACGACATTTCTGCATTGTCCAATATCACCACTTTGCCATTGGGCCTTGGTGTAGGCGTCAATCCGCAATTGACTTCATTGGATGGATTAAATAATCTCACAAATATTGGCTCCACCGTATTAATTACAGAAAATGACAATCTCAACGATATTACCGCCCTTTCAAATGTCACTAGCATAAATGGGTATTTAAGGATAATTTCCAATGGTAGCCTGCAAAACCTGAATGGCCTCCAGGGTTTAACAACGGTAACATCCCAAATGGAAATATTGGGCAACGGGCAATTGCAGACCCTTGATGGTTTGGAAAACCTCACTTCCATAGGCAGGTGGCTGAGGATTGAAGACAATGCTGTGCTTAACTCACTAGCCGCTTTGTCCAATCTTAATACGATAAACGCAAACAATACATCAGGTGCAGGCTATCTGTATGTCATCAACAATGGCAGCTTACTTTCATTGAGTGGCCTGGATAATTTGGATGAAACCAAAATCACCAACCTGAAAATTGAAAGTTCCGTTAACCTGTCAACCTGCGATGTGGCCAGCATTTGCAGTTATTTGGCTGTTCCTTCCAATCCAGCTACTATTTCCGGGAATGCTACCGGTTGTGCTGACCGGACAGAGGTGTGGGTGGAGTGTGGTTTTTCCCCTCCATGTACCGTCTTGACAAGCCCCTTAGATGGCGCCACTGGCGTCCCCGTTACCACCTCCCTTACCTGGGATACAGCTTTTTCCGCCACGGGCTATAAACTTACCGTGGGGACTACCCCTGGCGGCACGGATATTCTGGACTATTTCGATGTGGGGAATGTAACCACATATAATCCAGCGGGAGATTTTCCGAATGGGGCAACCATTTATGTATCAATAACGCCATACAATTCCAACGGCGATGCAGCGGGCTGCACGGAAGAAAGTTTTACGACAATAGCCAGCACGCCTTTTTGCGAAAGCATCACCAATGATACCCTCACATTATATTCCTGCAATGGGACTATGGTAAATACAAATATTGGCAAGTCATTGCAGTACGAGTCGGGTGCATTGTTCGAGGATTTCATTTATTCCGGTACGCCCTTGCATGTGATTGCCATAGAATATGAAAGAGGAGGAATGGTCTTTACCAAGAAAAATAATGTAAGCACCGGTACTTATGAAATAAGCAATGTCAGCCTCACCAAAACAGCCCCCAACGTGCTAGTTTGGGTAGGCGAAATTGAGCCGGGATTTCTGCTTACCCGTACTTATACCATTTCTTTGACCTCCAACGAATTGGAAATTTCCAATGAACTGTGCAACAACAGCACCTATGTTTATTCCAATATCTATCTGTTGGACAAAGTGGACTTCGACAATATTGATGGGTGCGGGACATATAGTTTTTACATGGACGTGGTGCCCGGTGCCAAAATATCGCTCATCAGCACTTGCGACCCGCATTATGACATCGTTTTCCAGAGCGGCAACCCGGCCAATTCGGTAGCCGCCACCATGAGTTTTGGCCAAACAAGCCCCTCTTTTGTTTACAACAACCCTGGCGACGCCAACGGGGCATTGTCGGATTTGTCTGCGGATTTGGTACACAATATAGGGATGCTCGGAATTGGCGTGTGCCAAACGGTGACGAATACAAGCGTTTCGGATCCTGAAATACTTTTTTGCACCAACTTGACGGTGCCGCTTGGTGGGGAAACGGGTGTAGCGGTCACCTCCGCCCTCACCTGGGCAGCCTCTACCGGCGCCACCGGCTACAAGCTCACCGTCGGCACCACCTCGGGCGGCACGGATATTTTGGATAATTTCGATGCAGGAAATGTGCTGACTTATGACCCGCCGGGCGACTTCCCATACAACACCACGATTTATGTGAAAATAACACCGTACAACGCCAACGGCGATGCGGCAGGATGCACGGAAGAGAGCTTTACCACGGAAGCGGCGCCTCTGCCGGCCCCAACCCTCCTCCCGCTCACAGCTACCACCGTCATAATCAAATATCACGCCCCCATAGACCCCGCCACGACCACCGCCGCCAATCTGAAAATTTGGGGCGACGAGACCGGCCTGCGCAGCGGCACTTACAGCGTCTCCGCCGACACGGTGACCTTCCAGCCCACTACGCCTTTCCGGGCAGGGGAACTGCTGCACATCACCTCGAAGAGCAGTCTCCTGTTCACCGGGGGCGGTGCGACCCAGCCGTTTTCTTGGGTGCGCCAATCGCCCGTGACGCACCTCACAGTGGCTGATTTTGACACAACAGGTACGGGCATCATCCTGCCCGCAGCGGCCTACGGAGCCAATGCCAGCTATCAGTCCACCATGTCCGATGTGAACCGGGATGGCTTGCAGGATGTCGTGTTCCGCTACCATGCCAGCTACGGGGCTGCCACCAATGTGCTGGTTTACCTGCGCAATGCCAACGGAACCTTTGCGACGCCTGTGACCTACACCAATGCCGAGTCGCATTCCGGCCTGATCGGAACGCCTGATTTGAACAATGATGGCTACCCTGATATCGTCATTTTTCACAACGTACCTTCGAGAATCCAGGTGCGCTTGAACAATGGATCCGGCGGGTTCGGGGCGGCCACGCTCTACACCGTGAGCAACTACTGCAACGGTGCCAACGTGTACGACCTCGACCAGGACGGCGACCTCGACATCGTGGCCTATTCCGGCAACTCCAACCCTTCCCAGAACGCCATCAATGTCCTGAAAAACAATGGGAACGGCACCTTCGCCGCAGCAACGACCCTGCCGACCGGCGTAGCCAGCACCGCTGCACTGCCTGCCGACCTCGATGGCGACGGGGTTTTCGAACTGTTGTACAGCTCCAATGATTACATCACGGGCACCCCGGTATTCCGGGTGTACACCAACGACGGAAATGCCAATTTTACCCAACACAGCAGCGAGGCTAACAGCAGCAACAAAGTTGTTATTACAGCCTTCGACTACGACGGGAACGGCTCGCCGGACATCATCACCCGCAACCCGAACACGGAAATCCACCTGGGTAATTCAGGCCTTACCTATACCCTGAACTCGCCGACCGTGCTCTCCGCCGAACAGGGCTGGCCCCTCTCCGGCGACCTCGACGGCGACGGCGACCTCGACGTTTTCATCGCAAACTCCTACAACGGCACGAACTGGAACACCCTGCCCCTAAAGGTGCTCATCAACGACGGCACCGGCACTTTTACTATTACGACCACCGCACTGGTGCTGCCCAGCATCTGGACAAGCGACCTGTCCGATTATGACGGCGATGGCGATTTGGACCATATTTACTTAAATCCGACGACTGGGGAAATCAGGGTGCTGTTAAATGGAAATGACCTTGCCTGCACCAACCTGACCGACCCGGCGAATGCTGCCACCAATGTCCCCGTCACCTCCGCCCTCACCTGGGCAGCAGCTACAGGCGCTACAGGCTATAAGCTCACCGTGGGCACCACCCCCGGCGGCACGGATATTTTGGACAATTTAGATGTGGGCAATGTAACGACGTATGACCCGGCAGGAAATTTCCCGTACAACACCACTATTTATGTGAAAATAACGCCGTACAACGCCAGCGGCGATGCGGTGGGATGTGTGGAAGAGTTTTTCTACACAGCAGACCAATGCCCGCCGGGAGATGTTATTCTTTTAACGCAAGCGGAAGTGGATGCTTTTGTATTGGCGTATCCTGATTGTTCACAGATTAATGGGAGTCTGCAAATAGGGCAGTTTGGACCCTATTCAGACATCAACTCCATTGCCGGGCTTTCCAGCCTGACTTCTATCATGGACGATCTTCGAATAACTCTTAACCCCAACCTGGCAAGTTGTGATGGATTCGAAAACCTGCAAAGCATTGGAAAAGATTTGACCATCGTTGCAAACAGCAGTTTGACCGACTTGTCAGCATTCAGCAACCTGACCTCGCCCATACCCTTTGACGATCTGAACATCAACTATAATGCCTCCCTGGTCAGCCTCACTGGTTTGGAGAATATCACTTCTATTGCCTATGGCTTAAGTGTGGAAGGCAATAATTCACTCCGCAGCTTGTTACAACTTACTGGCCTGACTTCCATCGGGGGGCTATTGTATATCGCTGACAATCCCTTATTGTCAAACTGCGAAGCCCAAGCCATCTGTGATTATCTGCCATCACCCCCCGGAACAGTAACCATCCAAAACAATGCTGCGGGCTGCGATAGCCAAGCAGAGGTGCAGTCGGCCTGCGCCCCTTCTTGTACCAACCTAACAGATCCAACCAACGGCACCACCAGCGTCCCCGTTACCGCCGCCCTCACCTGGGCAGCTTCATCGGGCGCCACTGGCTACAAACTCAACGTCGGTACCACCCCTGGAGGCACGGATATTCTGGACAATTTTGATGTGGGAAATGTGGTGACGCATGACCCTCCCGGGGACTTCCCTACTGGGACAGCTATTTATGTAAAAATAACGCCGTACAACGCCAGTGGTGATGCAGTGGGATGTTCAGAAGAAAGTTTTACGACTGTCTTTGGTTGCCCGATCGGCAATGTGACCCTGTTAACACAGGCGGAAGTAGATGCCTTCGTGGCAATGTATGCGGGTTGCACTCAGATAAGTGGAAATTTAAGGATTGGCCAATATGGTGTCAATTCCGATATCAGCAATATTGCCGGACTTTCCAGTTTGACCAATATTACGGGCTACCTTGAAATAAGCTGGAACCCCAACCTCACAAGTATAGGTGGATTGGCCAATATTACTGATATTGGCTCTTTTCTTCAATTTGAAAACAATGACGGGATTGCCAACTTATTGGGCTTTTCCAGTTTGGATACTATCGGTGGCTCGCTCTATATTATTGGCAATAGTGGGATTACCAGTTTGCAAGGATTTGAAGGTGTTTCGGCCATTCCTGGTGGCCTTATATTAAATTCAAATTCAAACCTAAGCAGTTGCAACGGGCTTGAAAACCTGCAAAGTATAGGGTCAGACCTCACTTTGCTTGCAAACAGTAGTTTGACAGATTTGACCGCCCTCAGCAATGTTTCCGGCCCAATACCGGGATATTTGAATATCAATTATAACGCCTCATTGGTGAGCCTCCAGGGGTTGGAGAATATTACATCCATTGCCTACGGCTTTAATATAGAAGGCAACAACAGCCTTTCCAGCCTTTTATCCCTCACGGGGCTGACCACCATCGGCGGAAGTTTGACCATAATGAACAACCCGGCACTGACAGATTGTGATGCGCTGGCAATATGTAATTATTTGTCGGCCCCTCCTGGCACAATATCTATTTCAAACAATGCCACCGGCTGCAATAATCAAACGGAAGTGGAAACAGCCTGCGCATTGCCGCCGTCCTGTACCAGCCTGACCATGCCCATGAATGCGGCCGCCAATGTGCCCATTAACTCGAACCTTTCTTGGACTGCTTTTGCCAACGCCACAGGCTACAAGCTCACCATCGGCACCACCCCCGGCGGCACGGATATCCTGAATAATTTCAACGTGGGCAACATATCAACCTACGACCCACCGGGCGACTTCCCTTACGGCACCACCATTTATGTGAAAATAAACCCGTACAATGCCAACGGCGACGCTGCAGGATGCACCGAAGAAAGTTTCACCACCGAAGGCTGCCTGCCCAATCTGGTCATAGCCACCATACCCATACCAGATGGCACGTACATGTCCCTCGGCGATTTGACGGCGCACGATGCTATTGTGGCTAATCTGTCAACCGTCATTTTTACCTCGGATACAGGCATTCTGTTGGAGCATGATTTTGAGGTGGAATTGGGGGCGGTCTTTGAAGCCTACATCCAGGGATGCCCGACCAACCTGATGCCACCTTTTGAAGAAAAATGAGCAGCTTTTTATTGCAATAGCATCCTCGAATTTATTCGGAGGTTTCCCGAAAAAGTAACTTTCAACATCAGCTTCGAGTCGTTGAAGGAGAAGAAAAAAAGCAGTTCGACGCCGACGCTAAGTAGTTGTTAGAATTTGTTCGACATTGTTTGAAAGTTGTTTGAAGACGAGTTCGCCGAAGTCTTTGTCGCTCGTAACGACAATGAAATCCTCCGCATGTGCTTTTTTCAGAATCTCTTCATCCGGGATGCCGGGGGCTCTTCATAAACGGAAAATACCTCATGACCGGCGGTAATCAACCATCCGGCAACACTCGGCCCGGCATTTTCATCCACGATGAACTTCATCAGGCCACTTTTTGCAAGGGGTAAAAAGCATTGCTTTCAAGCGTTTTGGAAGCAAAGACAAGGCAAGCCAGAATGTCCTCTTTGGTGAGCCGGTAGTATTCTTTCAAAATTTCATCCATCGTTATGCCTTGTCCCAACAGGCCAATGATGACTGTACACTCAGCCGGGTGCCTTTGATGACTGGCTTGCCAGCCAGCACTTTCGGGTTGACTTCTATTCTTTCCAACAGTTGATTGGTAGTCATCTTTCACATTTTTTCTGCAAAATAAAGATAATAGCCTATATCTCAATCATCACCCCCACGCTCGGTATCGCCGTCCCCTGTGCATCGTCAATCGTTTTCAGCTTGTAGCGCTGTTCGCTGGCGGGCGCATCCGGGTTCTCGATGATGCCGTCGCCGATGGGCATGCCGCTCTCGTCACGGGGCCGGTCGAGGATGAGGTTGGGGATTTGTACGGCGTTGGCGGTGATGTTTTCAATGTCGAGATAGATGTTCAGGCTCCATTTTTTGAAAAACCATTTTTTGTCAATGCGCAGGTCAATGGTGTTGCTGGCCTCGATGCGCTGCGTGTTGAGGCGGCTGTAGTCCTTGATCCCACGGGCGTTCACGTCCCAACTGCTGACCAGGGCGCTCTGGTCGGAAAATGGCGTAAAGGGCAGCCCGCTCTGGAAGCGCCAATTGACGCCTGCCTCCCAGTTTTTGCCGAATTTTTTACCCAAAGTCAGGTTCACAATGTGCCGGGCATCCCACGACGAAGGCACGAAGTTGCCATCTATGTCGTCAAACTCGCTCCAGCCCAGCGTGTAGCTGGCGATGCCGTAAAAGCCTTTGTACAACCGCTGCTGGAACAAAAACTCCAAGCCGTAGGTGCGGCCATTGCTGCGGCTGATGGCCGGCTCGTTGCCCACGACGCCGAAGTCGCCGCCGAGGTTGGCCAATGTGACACTGTCCCGCAGCAGGAAAGGGTAGTCGGCGTATTTTTTAAAATAACCCTCCACGCTCAGGCGGGAATTGGCCGCTGTATTCCAGGCGAAACCCGCCACCACGTGGTCGGCCCGGATGAAGCCAACGTTGTTTTGTTTGTTGACAAAAACGCCGTCCTGTTGGTAGCCGAGCACCGTGTAGGGCGGCAACTGGAAGAAGCGGCCCGTGTTGAAATTGAACGATATGGCGTCGGTGAAGGAGTATGACAGCGAGAAGCGGGGCGAAAACTGCTTCAGCGGGTTCGACATGTCGTCGGAATAGCTGTTGCCGTCCATGCGGAAGCCGAGCGACAGCACGAGTCGGTCGCTGAGGTAGTTGCGGCTCGCCTGCCCGAACAGGGCGTATTTGCTCATGCTGAAATCGGAGGCGTAGTTGATGGTTTGTGGCCCGGCGCTCGTAAAGATGCGGTTGAAGGTGCGGTTGTTGTATTTCACAAACTCGTAGCCGGCGCCGTAGTTGAACTTGAAGCCGCCCGTGCGCAAGGTGTTTTCGATGCGCAGTTTGTTCTCGATTTCCTGGGAGCGGTAGCGCAGCGTGAGGTTGTCCTCCGTACTGTCGTCGTTTTTGAAATACTTTTCCGCCTCGTTGTTCAGCATGTTGCGGCTGAGCACGAAGGTCCAGTAGCCCTGGTTGCCGTAGTGTTTGTAAACGAGGCCGTTGGTGTAGTTCCATTGCGGGGCCACGGGCAGGTTGTCGAGGATGAACTGTTGGTCTTCGGTCTTATTGGCGTCGAGGTTTAGCTTGAACTGGTCAATGGCGCCGAGGCCCACGAAGTAGATTTCGTTTTTCTGGTTAAACTTGTGTTTCACCTTCGCCTGAAAGTCCGTGTAAGTCGGTAAAAACGGCAGCCCCAGCGCCTGGAACAGGAACTGCAGGTAGGAGCGGCGGGCGGAGAACAGGAAGGTCGTTTTTTTTCCAATCGGCCCGTCCAGCGTCAGGCCGGCATCCGAAGCGCCGAGCATGAACGTAGCGCCAATGCGGTCGCTGCGCCCGTCAATCTGGTTGAAATTGAAGACCGAACTGAGCGTGTTGCCCCGGTTGGCCGGGAAGGCACCCGAGTAAAAATCCACCTCCCGGATGAAGTTCACATTGATGAGGCCGACAGGCCCGCCGCTGCTGCCCTGCGTGGCGAAGTGGTTGATGTTGGGCACCTCCACATCGTCGAGGTAGAAGCGGTTCTCGTTCGGCGCCCCGCCCCGGATGATGAGGTCGTTGCGGAAGCTGGCCGTGGTGGTGACGCCGGGCAGGGTCTGCACCACTTTCGAGATGTCCCGGTTGCCGCCGGGGTTGCGCTGGATTTCCGCCACGCCGATGGTGCGCAGGCTGAGCGGGCTTTCCTCGGTGTTTTTAAAAGGCGAGGCTTTCACCACTACTTCCTGTAAATCAGCACTTTGTTCCTGCATTTTAAAATTCACGACTGCCGGTTTGGCCGTCGTCACCTGTATTTCGAACTGGGTGGCGTCCTTGTAGCCAACGTAGCTCGCCCGCACGTCGTAGAGGCCGGGGGCGAGGCCGGTGATTTCGTAGTTGCCGTTTTCGTCGCTGGTAGCGCCTTTGTCGGTGTTCAGCACGAGCAAGTTGGCGAAGAGGATGGGTTCGTTGGTCAGGGCATCGGTGATGGCGCCGCGGATGGAGCCGGTTTGGGCTTTCAGGCTGACAATGGCCAGGAAAAAGGCAAACAGCGGCAACAGATAATATTTTTTCATTTTTTAAGTCAGATTTTAATGTCAAAAGACAATGGATGAATAAATATGTTTTGGATGGTTGTCAAGAAGTTGTCTGAAATAAATGGACAGGTTCGTTTTTTTTGGCGATGGCACTTTAGATAGTCAGGCAGGTTTTTCGCCTACGGCCGGTTCCGGGTGGGTACCTGCTCCAAAGAGGCCGGCCGGCTCAACCGGTTCGTACGGTTCTGCACCAAGCCGTTGTTCCAGGCTGCCGGGCTGGGCAGCCTGGACGAATTCGCCATCCTTGCCCAGATGGACTACCTCGGCGAGTGCACCAAAAAGACCGCCATCGAGGAAAACCTCATTGACCTGACGACCGGCATAGACGCCGTCCGGCGACTGGTGAAGAAGAAGCTGCTGAAGGAAAAGGTGAACAAGAACGACCGCCGGGAGCGCCTCATCCCGCTCACCCCGCAGGGAAAGAAAATTATCGGTCAGGTGTACCAGGGCTTCGCTGGCATCCAGGATGTGCTGGCCGACCTGAGCGAGGAGGAACACAGCCAACTGGTCGGCCTGCTAAAGAGCCTGGATGGGTTTCACAGCTGGAATTTGCAGGGGGGCGCCTGAATAAAATCGGGGGCGGATCCCAAAATTATATATACCGGGTTGTGGCGGGACTTTTACACAAATACGATATTGGCCTGAAAAAATGACACCAAGGATTGAAACATCAAACGAAAAGAAATTGGTCGGAAAGCGCCTGACCATGAGCTTTGCGGACTACAGAACAGGCGAGCTTTGGGGCAGCTTTATGCGAAGACGGCAGGAAATCACCAACCAACTGACCAACGATCTGATTTCAATGGCTGTGTACAAACCGGCCCATTTTGCAGACTTCAAAGCTTCCAACGAATTTGAGAAATGGGCAACCGTTGAAGTGGCAGACTTTGACAACGTGCCCAGCGAAATGGAAACTTTTGTCTTGCCGGGCGGGCTTTATGCAGTTTTTGACTACAAAGGCCTCAACACCGACAACTCAATTTTTCAATATATTTTTGGAACATGGCTGCCCAATTCGGACTACGCTTTGGACGATAGGCCCCATTTTGAGGTTTTGGGCGACAAGTACAACAACAACGACCCGGCTTCAGAAGAAGAGATATGGATACCAATAAAAATGAAATGAAAGCACCGGCCACTGTTTTTTTTATACTGCCCTGCAGCAGGTTTTGAGCATTTGAAAAAAAGCCGTTGGCTGAGCTGATAGCATTTAACCAAAAGCTAATGGCCAATGGCAATTAATGTGGATATCGGGGTAAAATAATTACCACATTTCCAGTTGTTTGAAAAACGAAATCATAGTGATTTAACTTCTTGAAAATCAACGAACTTTAATATCAAACCCGTTATTCGTACAGATAGCCAGGATCTGGGAAATCTTTACGAACGAAAAGGCATAAATTCAGGGTAAATAGCACTAAAAACAACAACACCACCGGCGAACCCAATCGCCGGTGGTGCCGGAAACTCAAAAATATAATATCGGGTGATGGCTTACGATTGCAGCACCTCGGTCACATTCGATTTCGAAGACAGGTTCAGGTACTGCAGAAACTCCGTTTTCCTCGCTTCCTTCATAAACTCGCCACCGTAATAGGCCGTCACCGTGCTGCTGTTCACGTCCTGCACGCCCCGGGAAGACACGCAGAGGTGGTGTGCATCAATGACGATGGCCACGTCGTCCGTGCCAAGGATGTTGCAAAGCTCCTGGGCAATCTGCATCGTGAGGCGTTCCTGCACCTGCGGGCGCTTGGCGTAGTACTGCACGATGCGGTTCAGCTTCGACAGGCCGATGACGCTGCCGTTGGAGATGTAGGCCACATGCGCCTTTCCGACGATGGGCACAAAGTGGTGCTCGCAGTTGGAATAGAACGTGATGTCCTTCTCCACGAGCATTTCGTAGTAGCCGTATTTGTTTTCGAACAGGGCCACCGTGGGTTTATTCTTTGGGTTGAGACCACTGAAAATTTCCTGGACGTACATTTTAGCGACCCTTTTCGGCGTGCCCCGCAGGCTGTCGTCGGTCAGGTCGAGGCCCATGGTGAGCATGATCTCCCGGAAATGCTCTTCAATTTTCGCCATTTTCTCTTCGTCGGACAGGTCGAAAGCATCGGGCCGCATCGGCGTCGAGAGCGATGTCATGATATGGTCATCCCCAATGTCATCGTCGGTCAAAAGGAGGTTCTTGCTGAAGTTTTTTTGTGCGTTGCGCATGATAGAGGATTGAATGGTCAGTGATTTAATTGATACGGCCTTAATAACCCACCCTCCGAGTTATTGTTTAACTTTTTAAAAAAATGAGTTAAACAATAGTGTAAATTTAACATTGCCGAATCTGGAGACAGACTTGTTCAAGCACAAATAGCAGGCGTTTTCAAGAGGGATTCGGGCGGGCAAACCATAAAAATACCGTTGCCCGAATTATTTTTCATTCTATGTTGAAACATAATTTCAAATAAATCCACCCACCACCCGCTTGTCCCTCGCCACCTATTTCGCAAAACCCAGCAAAGCGCCGGTCACCATGGTGTTGCGGAATACATTAATCATTTCCAGTTTCGCTTTCGCCTGGTGCTATTCAAACATTTAGGATCGAAGGAAAAATAATCCCGATTTCACATCGGGATTATTTTTAAAAAACCCTTCCATTGCTGGGGTTTTCAAAATCAAAATGGTGAAGTTATTTTTTCATCGTTACTTAATATCAGAATCAGGTTCTGGTAATAATTAATGCCGCCAGTTTAGGCTTATGGAACATGATGAAGTGCTTTTGTCGCCGCTTCCGTTCATCCGCAACTGGAAAACCCAACTTGTTCTTTCACCGTCAGTCCGATCTCAGGGTCCGTTTTTATGCTTAAAATGCGCCACTACGCCGGTATCAATTTGAAAACAAAAATAACTGCCCCTGCGCTCGTCTAGTTGGCGGATGGGTTGGGTGGCAGGTGAAAGTCGGCATTGAAGGATAGAATTTAGCAGTAAAAAAAAGCCGTTCCCGCAATAGGTTGCCGTCGTACCTGTATGAAAACATGCCCCTGGCTCACCGCTTCAGATAATCCTCCTTCCGGATGCCCAGTTTCGCCATTTTCGCAAACAAGGTTTTGTCGTTCAGGCCAAGGATTTTTGCAGCGCCCTGCTCGCCGCTCACCCGCCATTTGGTGTGGAAAAGCACCTGCAGGATGTGCGCCCTTTGCGCCTCGTCGAAGGTTTGAAAAACACCCGGTCGGGCAGGGGAGGCCTGGATGGACGGCAGCCATTTACCGGGGAAGAGGGTCGTGCCCTGTTCGATGATGACGGCCCGCTCGATAAAGTTTTCCAGTTCACGGATATTGCCGGGAAAGTCGTACTGCATCAGCGCATCAGTGGTCTTTTTTGAAATGCGCCTGAACGCCTTGCCGGCACGGGTACTGTATTTTTCGAGGAAAAATTGCGCCAGCATCGGGATGTCTTCCTTGCGTTCCCGCAGGGGCAGGTTGTGGATGGGGAAGACGTTGAGGCGGTAAAACAAATCCTCCCGGAACTGGCCCTGCCGCACCATTTTTTCCAAATCCCGGTTGGTGGCGGCGATGATGCGCACGTCCACCGTGGTCGTTTTCGTATCGCCGAGCTTGTCAAATTCGCCCTCCTGGATGGCCCGGAGCAGCTTGGGCTGCAGGTCGAGGGGCAGCTCGCCGATTTCGTCGAGGAAGATGGTGCCGTGGTCCGCCAGTTCGAACTTTCCGGTCTTGTCCGCCACGGCCCCGGTGAAAGCGCCCTTGCGGTGCCCGAACAGCTCGCTTTCAATCAGTTCCTTGGGTAGGGTGGCGCAGTTTACTTTGATAAGCGGCTTGTCCTTGCGGCGGCTCAGTTGGTGGATGGCCCGTGCGAGTAGTTCTTTCCCGGTGCCCGACTCGCCGGTGATGAGGGCGGTAGAATCGGTGGGGGCGACCTGCTCCACTTTTTTCAACACCGTTTTATAGCTGTCGCTGCCGCAAATGATGTCCTCGAAGCGGTAGTTCAGGTTGATTTCCTCCTGCAGGTATTCGTTTTCTATTTCCAGTTGGTTTTTCAGCTCCTTGATTTCTTCGAGGGCATGGGAAAGTTCGAGTTCCCGTTTTTTTCGTTCGGTGATGTTGCGCAGGATGGCGCAGTTGAGGTGGCGTCCCTCGAAGGGTACGAGGTTCACGGTGATTTCCACCGGGAAGCGGCTGCCGTCGCTGCGGGTGGCTTCCCATTCCATGGTGAAACTTTTTTGCAGAAAAATATCCTGCCAGTGCGAAGCCCACCAGGCCGGGGTGATGCCGGGGTCGAGGTCGAAGATGGTCGCCCGGCGCAGCAATGCTTCGCTGAAACCAAGTTCCCGCACGGCAGATTGGTTGAAGCGGAAGAGTTTGCCCGATTGTTCCCAAAGGAAAATGACGTCGGTCGCCCGGTCAATCACCTCCTGGCCGAGCGCCAGTTGCTGCTCCTGCCGGATGAAATGGGTCACATCCTGGTAGGTGCCGAAGATTTTTTGCGTCCTGCCCTGGCTAGTGACGGCGTGCCCCGTACAGCGCACCCATCTCATCTCGCTCCGGCCTGCCCCGATTTGCAGGGTCAGGTCGTAGGGCGTCCCCTCGTTCACAGCCTGACGGATGGCGTCTTTTATTTTTTCCTGTTCCAAAAAGCGGGGTACCACCTGGGCTGGCAACAGGTCTTCGGGCTGTTTGGCGTCGAAGATGCAGAGCGCCTGGTTGGTGGCGATGATGGTGCCTTCCTGCAAGTTCCATTTCCAGCCGCCCACCAGGGAGGTCTTTTCTGTTTCCTCCAGCACCATTTTGTAAAAACTCGATTCGGTGATGTCCCGAACGATGGCGCAGATAAGATTTTTTCCATTATTTGAGAAAAACAGTGCAAAAACTTCCACCATGTATTCTTCGCCCGACTTGCGGCGGTGGGTAGTTTTAAAATTATCCACCTGCTTTTGGCGCACGGTCTGCCAATGGGCGGTCCATTTTTCGGGGGTTAGCGTCGGGTTGACGTCGAACATGGTGAGCCGTTCCATTTCTTTTTGGCTGTATTTCAGGCTTTTACAAAAAGAAGCGTTGGCGTATTCGATGCTGCCGTCTTCGCTGGCCCAGAAGATGTCGTAGGGCAGGTTTTCCACCAGCCAATGGCTGGCTTGCCGGCGTTGGGCGAGGTCTGTCATGCGGAAAGTTTTTGCCCCGGCCAGGGCGTCTGCATGGGTGGAGCCGCTCTGGCTGGGTTTTGAGGCTGCAAAAAACACCATTTTTCTCAAATAGCAGAAATTTTCGATAAATTAGAAAGGGATTTTTTTGGCAATGATTCTAACTCATTGTTATTCAACAGGTTAAAAATTGGCCTGCCACTTGGCTATCTTCCGTCATATCAAAACCTACAACGTCATGGACAGAAAAAATTTCATCAAAAAAACCTTGCTCGGGGCGGCCGGGGTGGCCGTCGGGAGCAACGCTGCAAAAGCAGCTCCCCGAAAATCAACCTACGACAAACTCATGGCCCAGGTGGGCTTCAATCATTTACCTAACAAAGAAATTCGAACCATGAAAACCGTATTCCATCCTGCCAACTCCAGGGGCCACGCCAACCACGGCTGGCTCGACTCGCACCATACTTTCAGTTTCGCCAACTACTACAACCCGGACCGCATGAACTTCGGCGTGCTGCGGGTACTCAACGACGACATCGTGGCGCCGGGCCGGGGCTTCGGCACGCACCCGCACGACAACATGGAAATCGTGTCCATCCCTCTCTCCGGCGACCTCGAACACAAAGACAGCATGGGCAACACCGCCGTCATCCGCCAGGGCGACGTGCAGGTGATGAGTGCCGGCACGGGGATTTACCACTCGGAGTTCAACAAGAACCCCGACAAGGAGGTGCGCTTCCTGCAAATCTGGATGTTCCCAAAGAAAAAAGGCGTCACTCCACGCTACGACCAAATCACGCTGAACGGCGAGATGCGCCCGAACCAATTCAACCAAATCCTCTCGCCCGACCCCAACGACCAGGGCGTGTGGGTACACCAGGATGCCTGGTTCTACCTGGGCGAATTTGCCGCCGGCCAATCAACGAAGTACAACCTGAAGCGCAGCAGCAACGGCGTGTACGCTTTCGTCCTCGAAGGCAACGTGACCATCGGCGGCCAAAAGCTCGGCAAACGTGACGGCTTCGGCCTATGGGATCTGGACGCTTTTGAAATGACCGTAAGCTCGGATGCCAGGGTGCTGCTTATGGAAGTGCCAATGACGCTGGGCTGATGCTCCGGGGACGTTAAATCACGGTGATTTCAAAAATCACCGTGATTTATCTTCCCAAATCCTTTTTCAAAAAAAACTAACCAAACTATCCCGGCCATCCCCGACCGGCAGGGCAATCCATGCCCGTCCGGAAGGTCAGGCCAACTTTCAAACTCATCGAAATCATGAAGAACCTGTTTGCAATCCTCTCCCTTATTTTTCTTTTTTCCGCTTCCGCAAATGCGCAGTGGAAGCAGTACAACCCGAACCCGAACAACGACCCGGCCAACGCCTCGAAGGAACTCCTCGACCCGGCCAACCACGTGCTGCTGATGATTGACCACGAGAGCCAGATGGCCTTCGCCGTGGAGTCGCAGCCCATCGAGGAACTGCGCAACAACGCAGGCCTGATTTCCGGCACGGCCAAAATCTACGACATCGCCACCGTTATCACCACGGTCGCCGAGCGCTCGTTCAGCGGCCCCGTTTTTCCGGAAATCAGGGAGTACTTCCCCGACTCGAAGCAATACATCGACCGCACCACGATGAACTCCTGGGAAGACAAACGGGTGGTGGAAGCGGTCGGGAAATTTCAAAAAAAGAAACTCGTCATCGCAGGGTTATGGACGGAAGTCTGCGTGCTGACGGCAGCACTCTCAGCCCTTGAAGACGGCTACGAAGTCTATGTCATCACCGATGCCTCCGGCGGCATCTCGCAGGAAGCCCACGACATGGCCATCATGCGCATGGTGCAGGCCGGGGTGAAACCCATCACTGCCCTGCAATACCTGCTCGAAGTGCACCGGGACTGGGCCCGCAGCGACATGTACGAGGCGGTGCTGAAAATTTCCAAAAAATACGGCGGCGCCTACGGGCTCGGCATTGACTACATTAAAACAATGGGCGACTGGATGAAGGAAGACGGCGGAAAGCATTGATTTTGCTTGAGAAAAATCCACGAGGTGACATCTTTTTGCCTGCTTCGCATGACAATTTTCAGCAGGCATGGCAAAGGCAAAAAGGTGTCATCTCGTTGGCCACCGTTTTCGAGATGACACCTTTTCGCCTTGAAAATTCTGCTTAAATTCAAAATTGTCGGAGGCGAAAAGATGTCACCTCTAACTCCTTCCATAAATCTTATCATCATGAAAAAACACTCCCTATCCCTGTGGTTTGCCCTGCTGCTGTTGCTGTTTTCCGCCTGCGGCGAAACGACCGAACGGGCAGCCGACAGCCATACTGGCCTGATTCTATTCAATGGCAAAATCGCCACTGGGGAAAAAGAAAATGAATTCGTCGAAGCCGTCGCCATCCGGGATGGCAGGTTCCTCAAAGTGGGCAGCCGGGCCGAAGTGGAGGCGCTGAAAGGCGACAGCACCCGCATGGTTGACCTGAACGGCCGCACCGTCATCCCCGGCCTGAACGATTCGCACACCCACCTCATCCGGGCGGGGCTGAACTACAACCTCGAGCTGCGCTGGGACGGCGTTCGTTCCCTGAAAACGGCCCTTGAAATGCTCAAGGAACAAGCCGCCCGGACGCCTGACGGCCAGTGGGTGCGGGTGGTCGGCGGCTGGGGCGAATACCAATTCGAGGAGCAGCGGTTGCCCACCCTGGCGGAAATCAACGCCGCCGTGCCGGACAAGCCGGTGTACATCCTGTACCTCTACTCGCTGGGATATTTGAATAAAAAAGGCCTGGAAACGCTGGGTTACGATGCCGCCACTAAATTCCCCGGCGGCGAGGTCGAACTCGGCAAGGACGGACAGCCGACCGGTTTTCTCGTGGCCAAACCCAGCGCCCTGCTGTTGTACCAAACGCTGACCAAACTGCCCGGCCTCTCCCGGCAGGAGCAGCTCAACTCCACCCTGCACTACTACCGGGAACTGAACCGCCTGGCCCTCACCAGCGCCATAGACGCCGGCGGCGGCGGGCAGGATTACCCCAACAAATACGAGGTGGCAAAAGAATTGGCCAAACAGGGCAAACTCACCGTGCGCACCGCCTACTACTTGTTTGCGCAGGAAAAAGGCAAGGAAAAAGACTTCTACGAGGAATGGACGCAAAAGCTGGAGTTCGGCAAAAACTCCGACATGTTCAAGCCCAACGGCTATCTCATGCACGGGGCCGGCGAGAACCTCGTATGGGCCGCAGCCGACTTCGAAAACTTCCTCGAACCCCGTCCTCACCTGCACGAGGGCATGGAGGCAGAACTGGAGCCCATCATCGAGATTCTGGCCAAAAACAAATGGGCTTTCCGCATCCACGCCACCTACAACGAGAGCATCGCCCGCTTCCTCGACGTGTTCGAGCGGGTGGACAAAAAATACCCTTTCCTCCGGGAAGTACGCTGGATTATTGACCACGCGGAAACCATTGACGATGCCAACCTGCAGCGCATCAAAGCCCTGGGCGGCGGCATCGCCATCCAGAACCGCATGTTCTTCCAGGGCGAATATTTTGTGGAGCGGTACGGCGCAGAGGCCGCCAGCCAGTCGCCGCCCATCCGCAGGATGCTCGACCTCGGCATTCCCGTGGGACTGGGCACCGACGGTACGCGGGTGTCGAGCTACAACCCCTGGCTGTCGCTCTACTGGGCCGTGTCGGGCAAGACCTGGGGCGGCATGCAGCTTTACGAGGCCGGTAACCGCCTGAGCCGCCACGAGGCCCTGCGCCTGGCCACCAACGGCAGCGCCTGGTTTTCGGGGGAGGAGAACGAAAAAGGGCTTATCCGGGAAGGGATGTTCGCCGACCTGGCGGTGCTGTCGGCGGATTATTTCACCTTGCCGGAGGAGCAAATCCGCAACCTTACCTCCGTGCTGACCATCGTTAACGGACAGGTCGTTTTTGCCGAAGCCGAATTTAAAAACCTCGACCCCGGCATCGAACCTCCCTTGCCGGACTGGTCGCCGGTCCGGTTTTATGGCGGCTACCAGCACCAATAACAGCAACGTGCGTCATTCCGAATTTTCTGGATGGAATTGCCGTCAAAGGCTTATTAACCCACGATTTTAATCGTGGGGAAAAAAGCAAATAACAGGGATTTGAGCAACGGTTTTAACCGTTTTTGAAAACCTTTCCGGCGCAGTGTGACTGTCAATAAACCGTTAAAACGGTTTGAATATCAGAATCATATCGTCACCCCACGATTAAAATCGTAGGTTAAAATTCGGGATGACTCCTGTTTGCCTCCTTTTTCTAAACCAAAAAAAATGTTCATGAAACCCATCCTCGTATTCATCCTGTTGGCCGTGGTTTCCGGGGCAGTGTTGCCCATACAGGCAAGCCTGAACGCCAAGATGGGCCGGGCCGTCGGCGACCCGGTTTATGCGGCGCTCATTTCCTTTGTTGTCGGTTCGGTGGGACTGTTTTTGTACGTCCTTGCCAACAAAACCGACCTTTCGCAAATCAGCCAGGCGGGTAGCGTTGACTGGCCGGTGTGGACGGCGGGGCTGCTCGGCGCTTTTTACGTGGCGGCGGTCATCGTGCTGGTGCCCAAAATCGGGGCGGCGCTCACCTTCGGACTGGTCGTCACCGGGCAGTTGGGGCTGTCGCTGCTGCTCGACCACTACGGGTTGCTCGGCCTGCCCGTCCACGCCATCAACTGGCAGCGGGTGGCGGGCGTGCTGCTCATCGTGGGCGGGGTGTGGCTGATTCGGAGCTATTGATTTTCAATGGGTTGCATTGGTTTCTACGTTTATTGAACTTCGGAAGTTTAGTAAACGTGCCTCCCTTGCCCATCACGAAAAAACCAAAGCCGGAACATGAAAAAATTGCTGGGAACATGCCTGTTGCTGCTGACTGCCTGGACACTGCTCCGTGCCCAGGACAGCTTGTCATCGGCCCCCGACTTTCCGCCATTCCGTTTGGTTCGTTCCGAGGAGGATTTTTCTTTTTTGAAAAAACTCCTGCCACCGGGCAGCCGCTGGGAGGAGTTGAAATATCTGCCTTTGGGGGAAAACAGTTACCTCAGCCTCGGCGGGGACGTGCGTTCCGAATTCCAGGTTTTACAAAATGAAAACTGGGAAAACGGCAACGACGATGCTGCCCTCTTCCAGCGGTTCATGCTGCACTCGGACTGGCATGTTGGCAAAAATCTGCGTTTGTTCGGACAACTGAAAAGCGGCCACGCTTTCGGGCGGAACGGCGGGCCGTTTTTTCTGAACGACGACGACCTCGACCTGCACCAACTTTTTGTCGGGTTAAAACTTGGCAACTCCACGTTGGAAATCGGGCGGCAGGAACTTCGCTATGGCTCGCAGCGCCTCATCAGCCTGCGGGAAGGCACCAACGTGCGGCAATCTTTCGACGGCGCAAGATGGATTTGGCGGCAGCCAAACCTCCGCCTCGACCTGCTTTTTTATGCCTACAATCCGCAGCAGGTGGGCGTTTTTGACAATAAAATCAATACGGACCAACTGCTGTGGGGCGCCTATTGGGTGTGGGACCTACCTGGAGCGGACGGGCTGCATTTCGATTCTTACTACCTCGGCGTGCACAACGAGCATCCCCGCTTCGAGCAGGGCAGCCTTCAGGAAACCCGGCACTCGGCAGGCATGCGCCATTGGGGGGAAACGGGGCCGCTCTCCTACAACAACGAGGCGGTTGTTCAATGGGGTAAATTCGGCAGTGGAAACATCCGGGCATGGACGCTTTCCACCGAGATGAACTACCGGCTGCCCGGCAACTGGCAGCCCACGCCGGGTTTGAAAGCTGAAATCATCAGCGGCGACCGGGATCCCGGTGATGCCAATTTGCAGACTTTCAATGCGCTCTACCCCCGGGGCGGCTACTTCGGGCTGTTGGCGCTCATCGGCCCGGCCAATTTGATGGACGTCCATCCTTCACTGGCGCTGACTTTCGGTAAAAAATGGAACCTGAACCTCGATTGGGATTTCTTCTGGCGCCACCGCCTGACCGATGGCATTTACCTGCCTTCCGGCCGCCTGAACCTGGCCGGCAACGGGAGCGGGGAGCGCTTCATCGGCCACCAGCCGGGCGCACAACTGGCCTTTGTGCCAAACCGTTTCCTGGAAGCGGAAGCCTCGTATTTTTATTTTTTTACCGGCGAATTTTTGGATGACTTAACGCCGGGCGCAAATTTTTCCCAAATTGGCGTCTCGTTGAGTTTTAAATTTTAAGGTTCCTTGACAAATCTTGCGGTCATCCGTGAAAACGGCTCAAAGTGATAGCCAATTTTCAACCCACGACTTAAGTCGTGGGTTGAAAATCAAGCGGTTATGTGCTAAACCGTTTTAACGGTTTTTTTTACTCCACAGAATTTGGCAAAGAACCAATTTTAATAAACAACCATGCAAATCCACCTGGAAAACAACGGCAAAAAAGGCGCATTTTTTATCGAAGAAAACGGCGAGCGCCTCGCCGCTATGGAGTTCACCATGGCCGGCGAACATAAGATGATAATTGACCACACCGAAGTGGACGACCGCCTGCGTGGCCAGGGCGCCGGGCGGCAGTTGCTCGACCAACTGGTGGCCTACGTGCGGGAGAACCATATAAAGGTCATCCCGTTGTGCCCTTTTGCCAAGTCCCGGTTTCAAAAAGATGCCAGCATCCGGGACGTGCTGGTTTGATTTTAAATGGTTGTTTAAATTGGTTTGAAATGGTTTGAAATGGCTTGAAAATCGTTGATTACCAACTATTTAGACTGCGGGTAAACAACTTTCAAACAAACTCAAACCACTTCAAACTACTTTCAAACAACTCCTAAGTTATGGCCAACAACAAAATGCTCGTTGAAGAGCGCCAACGTGACCTCGGTCAGCTCATCGTGGGCAGGCTGCTGCCTTTGCGCCAAAAAAGGCAGGTCGGGCCTTTCACCTTCATTGACCACAGGGGCCCAGCCACCACCCGGCCCGGCCAATATTTCGACGTGAACCAGCATCCGCACATCGGGCTGTCCAAGCTGACCTTCCTGCTCGAAGGGCAAATCGAACACCGGGATAGCACCGGCGCCGTCAAAGTGGTGACGCCCGGCGACGTCGGGTTTATGTCGGCTGGCAAAGGTGTGACCCACACCGAGCGCACCCCCGCCCACCTGCGTGATGGCGCCGCCCACCGGATGCACGGCTATTGTACCGTTCCAATAAAATGCATTGAATAAGATGTAATTATCCTCACAGCCTATCAGAACGTCATTGCCGGTCAAAGGGTCGAATTCGTACAGGCAGGTCTCATAGTTTGAGCCTGCAAAACTGATTTTGAAATAATACAGATTGCCGTTTGGGGCCGGCACGGCCGTGCTGACCGTCCCCCCTACGTTAAAAGTATTGACCGTATTCCCATTTGATGGATTATATATTTGGATTAACCCACCGTTGGTGATGATAAGGACATTACCATCCGGAAGAATGGCCTCTGCTTCGGGAATGCCAGGGTACGGTACAGAGAAATGTTCGCAAACTTCACACGTCGCTAAGTTTATGTAGTTAAAATCGAGTTCGCCAGTTGGGCCAAAATCTGCGAAATATAGGTATGGCTGCGCCAACAACCTGTCAGCGTTCAGGAACGTCAACAGGCCAAACAGCAAGATTTTCAATTTGAGCTATTTCATTTTTTTCAATTACATGTACAATTCCCATCCGCCAAGCTCACCGCCTGCAAACTAAAACTCCCCGGCGCCGTGTTGCCCGGCACACAGACCTGCAAGGTCCCCGTCAGGCCCGGAAAACTGGCCGTCTGGCCCGTATTGCCCGGGGTGTCGTAGGTCAGCGTAAACGGTGGCGTTCCCGTCAAGGTCACTACCACGTCGGTGCATCCACCCTGGCAGACATCGGGGTTTGCGACCGCAAATTCCACCGTCGGTAAGGGGTTCCATACCACGGAGATGACATTGGAAATGTCGAGGCAAGGGTCTGTCACGTCCACCCCACCGCCCGGCAGTTCGTTCCCGGCGATGGCGGCCACGTAATAGGTCACGCCCGTTTGCAGGGGCGGGTCGGAAAAGGAAAAACTCGGAGAACTGCTCGTGAGCACAATGCTGCCGAGCGTGTCCGACAGGTCGGAGAATAGGATGTATTCGAGGGCGTCGTCGGGTTCGAGGTCGCTGCCGGTGCTGGTGATATCGAGGGTTTCGTTGGTGCAGAGGACGGTGTCGGCGCTGCTGATTTCACCTGCATCGGTCTCGCAGCCGGGACAACACAAGTGTACTTCAACCACCACGCCATTGGGAGAGCCCGACAGCCATGTATTCTGTATCTTGAGGGTGTTGATAGGGCCATCAATGATGACATCACTCCATGAACTGGCGTTCCCTGCCCCTGGTCCCTTGATGATGGTTCCGGTACCCGAAAGAATCGCTGGGGAATAGCAACCGTCGTCCTGGCCTGGCTGCGTGACCGGATAAAATACACCGTTCACCTCAAAGGACAGTTCCTCAGTCCCACCGGGGCCACCGTTCAATACAGCCAAAGCGACTTTTACTTCAGGCACCGCAGGTGAGAATGAAAAAGTAAAACTGCCGTCCCCCGTTAAGCCAATTCCGTATGGACTGTATCCACATGCCAATGAAAAGAAGGCGGGACTGTCTGACGTGACCGTCACATCCACACAGCCGACGGTTTGGGTGCCGCTCAGGTGAGAGATTTTGATGTAGTCGCACTGGCTTAAAGCTGTGCCGACTGGCACCCACATAAAAAATAAAAAATACGCAATTCGCATCATTGGATTTTTTTTCGAAGTAAGCTGAACTTCACTCACAAACACAATTCGCATCCGCCAAGCTCACCGCCTGCAAACTAAAACTCCCCGGCGCCGTGTTGCCCGGCACACAGACCTGCAAGGTCCCCGTCAGGCCCGGAAAACTGGCCGTCTGGCCCGTATTGCCCGGGGTGTCGTAGGTCAGCGTAAACGGTGGTGTTCCCGTCAAGGTCACTTCCACGTCGGTGCAACCACCTTGGCAGACATCGGGGTTTGCGACCGCAAACTCCACCGTCGGCGGGGGGTTCCATACCACGGAGATGGCATTGGAAATGTCGAGGCAAGGGTCTGTTACGTCCACCCCACCGCCCGGCAGTTCGTTCCCGGCGATGGCGGCCACGTAATAGGTCACGCCCGTTTGCAGGGGCGGGTCGGAAAAGGAAAAACTCGGAGAACTGCTCGTGAGCACAATGCTGCCGAGCGTGTCCGACAAGTCGGAGAATAGGATGTATTCGAGGGCGTCGTCGGGTTCGAGGTCGCTGCCGTTATTGACGATTTCGAGGGTTTCGTTGGTACAGAGGACGGTGTCGGCGCTGCTGATTTCACCTGCATCAGTGTCACAGGTTGGGCAGCAAAATTCAATTTGAAAAATTATTCCACCGGGTGTCCCGGAAAGCCAGACATCTTCAATTTTAAAGGTACTGATGGAGCCCGTAAAGACAATCTGCTCCCAAGAGGCAAATGGCTCCCCTCCCGAGTCAATTGTCCCGGTGGGAGAAATGGAAGCCGGAAATAGGCAACCTGGCTGGTGAACACCCGGATTGGTGATGGGGAAAAAATTGCCGTTCACATAAAATGCAACTTCTTCGACTCCAGCCGAATTGCCGCCAGTGATGGCTGTCACTGCAACCCTCACAGCAGGCACTGGATTTGAGAATACAAAGGTAATGGCGCCGTTTCCGACCAGTCCTATCCTATATGGCCCATATCCGCATTGTGAATATGACATAGTTGTCCAGGAGCCTTCCGGGATTCTGGATATCTCAGTACATCCAGCATTATAAGTCCCATAGTGGAAGGTGATGGGTTGATAGTTACATTGGCCAAAACCGGTATAGGATCCTGCCAAGAAGAAGAAAAGCACCGTTGATATTTTCCCAGTCATGATTTTGATTTTAAATAACGGGCTATTTTACCAGCATCACCTCACCCTCAAAAAATTCCACCGTACCGTCAATGAACTCAATCTCCGCAAACCAAACGAACACGGCCGGGTTGAGCGCCTGTCCCCGGTGCGTGCCGTCCCAGCCCTGCGAGGTGTCGTTCGGTTGGAAATTTTTACCTTCAAACACCGACTCGCCCCAGCGGCTGAAAACGAGGAAGGTCTTCACCTCCCGCACCGACGCTGTGCGGGCGAAAGGGAAAAACGCATCGTTCACGCCATCACCGTTCGGGCTGAAAGCGTTCGGGACGTACAGCTGCTTGCGGCGGTCCACGAAAATGGTCAGCCCGTCCTCGTCCCGGCAGCCGCCCGCCGTTTCCACGGAAATGGAGTAGCTCGTGGTGAGCAGGGGCGTTACCGTTTGGCTCAGGCAGGTGGGGCATTCCGGGTCTCCGAGGCCCGTCCAGTCAATGGCCTGAAGCACGTCGGGCAGCAGGTTCACGATGGCGGTCAGCGTCACCTCATCGCCCAGTTCGATGGTCAGGTCGTTGCCCAGTTCCACGTCCACTTCGAGTGGCGCATTGACGGCAAAGCCCTCTGTCGCCTCGCAGCCATCGGCGGACTGCACCGTCACCTCGTAGGCCCCGGCGGACAGGCCGCCGAACGTATTTTCCGCCTGGAAAGCCCCGCCGTTCAGCGAGTACTGGTAAGGTGCCAGCCCCCCGCTTGCTACGGCCTCGAGAAAACCGCCATCCACATCGAAACAGTCCGGCTGGTTGACCGTGAAGGTGAGCATCGGTACCGGTGCGTCCGACAATTCGACCGAAGCCACCACCTCGCAGCCAAAATCGCCGCTCACGGTCACTTCGTAAACGCCTGCCTCCAAACCGCTCAGCACCTCGCCCGTTCCGCCGTTCGACCAGGTGAAATCGTATGGCCCAAAACCGCCCGTGGCCGTGGCCTGCAACGCACCCGTCGGCTCGTTCGAGCAGTCCAGTCCGGTGGTCACTTCCACCTCCACTTCGGGCGGGGTGGCTTGCGTCAAATTGAAAACCTGACTGGCGCTCTGGCCGCTGGCCAAAGTCAGCGTGAACGTGTATTCGCCCGGCGGCAAATCGCTCAGGATGAACGGACTGGAATCAATCGTCCCATCCCCGCTGAGGCCGCTGTCGCTCACAAATTCATATGCGATGGGCAGTCCGCCCTGCAAAATTTCGAGGGTCAGGCTTCCGCTCTCCTCGTCGCAGGGGATGGTCTCGCCGGAGAGCAAAAAATCCACCCCACATTCACCCGGCGGGAGCAGGGAAACCGTCGTGACGACCACGCTGTCGCAGCCATTTTGATTGGAAAAAATTTCGGTGAAAACGCCAGCCAGCGTTGGGTCACAAGTGGTATCCGCCAGGGAAATGGAATCGCCCGGCAGCAAAGTCACCGTCGTGACGACCACGCTGTCGCAGCCGTTTTGGTTGGAAAAAATATCGGTGAAAACGCCCACCTGCGACGGGTCGCAGCTCGTTGCCGAAAGCTCTGTCGTATCGCTGGAATTGACCGTCAGCGTGGTGACCACGATGCTGTCGCAGCCCGCCGCCGTGCTGAGTGTGTCGGTGTAAACACCCGCCACCGTTTGCGGAGCGCCACCGAGAATGATGCTCTCGCCCTCGCAGATTTCCGCCGTTTCGGTCACGCTTACCGTGGGGTTCACGGTCACTGTCACCGCTGAATTTGGCGAAGCCGAACATGCTGGGTTCGTATTATCGCTCACGGTCAGCAGGGTGTAGGTGGTTGTCGCCGTCGGCAAAACGGTGATGATGTGGCCATTGAAAATATTGGCCAAGTCGAACGTCTGGCTGCCATCCGAGTAGCTCACGTCGAAAGGGGCATTTCCCGACAAGGAAAAAACCAAGGTGGAAGACTCGCCTTCGCAGATGGCCGCATCGTCGGCGAGACTGCCCGAAGGGGCGGGGTTCCACACCACCGGGGTGCCGAAGCTGACCGAGAGGCAGGGGTCGGTCAGGTCAACGCCGCCCGCTCCGTCGTCGTTGCCAGCCACCGCCGAAATGAAGTAGGTGACACCCGCAACGAGCGGCGGGGCAAAGTCAAATGCGGGGTTCGGGCTGGTTCCGAAAATGTTGCCGAGGGAGTTGCCGTTGCCACTGTGCAGCACAAAAACGAGGTTGTCGTTGTTGTCCAACTCCTCACCGCCGAGATGGGTAGCTGTGGCCGTTTGGCCCTCGCAAATGCTGATGGCGGTCAAATTCATGTCGCCCGCATCGGTTTGGCAGTCGCAGTTGAACGTGCCGCTCAGCGTGACCGGGTTGCAGTTGTTCGCATCGGTGACGACGAACTGGTAAGGGTTTCCCGAAGGGATGAATGGCCCGGTGAAAATGTAAGGCGGGGTCGTCGAAAGGTTGCCGCCTGGCACATTGGCCGTCACGGAGTAGGTGGCCGGGTCGCCGCCAATGATTTCAAAAATCACCGTGTAATTCTCCTGCACCCCATCGCACTGGAATTCGAGGCTTGTCACACTGGGTGCGCCCACCACTTCGACCACGGCCTGCCCGCTGCCAGTGCCGGGGCAGCCGTTCACGTCCACCACCGAACTGATTTCGTAAGTGCCGGGGTTGGAAGTGTTGAAAGTCGTGGTGCCAAGGGGCACGGTCAGGGTCGTCGGCGAGCCGCCGTTGAGGGTGTAGGTGACCTGGAACGGCCCGTTGCCGCTGGTGGTGATGCTGATGGGCAAACTCTGCCCGCTGCCTTGGCAGATGGTGCCGCTGCCCTGGATGACCGCCGTTGGGGCAGATCGGATTTCGATAAAAATTATGGCCTCGTCCGGACAACTGCCGGGCAGGCTTGCCGTGTAGGTCACTTGGTAAATTCCGGGTGCAAAAGTACCGGGGTCGAACTGCCCGAAGCTGTTGGCGATGCCGCCCCAAGTCCCGCCAGCAGGTGTACCCACCAGCGTCTGGATGGGGTCGGAAGGGCAGAATGGCCCGGCCGGCTGGATGCCCACCGGGGTCAGCGGCAGTATTTCAAAAGCAAAATCATCGCTGCCCGTGCAGCCGTTTGGGTCGGTAAATGTGTAGGTGGCAACGAAGCTGCCGGGGCCGAGTGCGGCGGGGTCGAGCAGGCCATTGGGGCCTATGTTGCCGCTCCAGGTACCACCGGGCGGGTTGGCTGTCAGGGTAATGGCAGGGTCGTCTTCGCAAAGCGGCGTGGCGACGGGGTTGATGGTCACCACGGGCGGCGTGCCTGCACTCACCGTCACGCTGGCCGTGCCGGTGCAGCCCTGGGCGTTGGTCACCGTCACGCTGTAAGGCCCGACGACGTTCACTGTGATGGAGGGGTCGGTGCTGCCTGTCGACCAGGCGTAGGTCGGGAAACTGGGCGTCACGCCGAGCGTGGTACTGTTCCCGTTGCAAATGATGAGGTTGCCGGTGATGGTGGGGTTGGGCTGCGGGGATGCAGTCACCGTTTGCGAAGCAGTGCCTGTGCAGCCGTTGGCGGCAGTCACCGTCACGGTGTAGGTGCCGGGGCTGCTCACGGTGATGGTGGGGCCGGAGCCGCCACCCGTCCAGGCGTAGGTCGTGTAAGGCCCACTCCCTGCCGTCAGCTCGATGGTGGTACCGGGGCAAAATTGGGCGGGGCCGGAAATGGTCGGTGGGGTGAAGGGGTTTTCTGTTACCGTCACGCTGTTCTCGGCCGTACAGCCATCGGCGTCGGTCACGGTCACGCCGTAGGTGCCGGGGCTGTTCACGGTGAGGGTCTGGCCTGAGCCACCTCCCGTCCAGGCGTAGGTATTGAAGCCGGAAGTAGCCGTCAGCGTGGTGTTTTCGCCTTCGCAAAATTCGAGGTCGCCCGTGATGTCCACGCTCGGCGCAGTGGGGATGGTCACGGCGTAGCTGTCCGTGCCCGTGCAACCATTGGCGTTGGTCACGGTGACGGTGAAAGTGCCCGCCGAGGTCACGGTGATGGTCTGGCCGGAGCCGCCCGTGCTCCAGGCGTAGCTGTCGAAGCCAGTCCCGGCGTCGAGGGTGATTTCGCCGTTGCACTGGTAGGGTTGTTCAGTGATTACGGGTGCCGGTGCAGTGATGGCGGTTACTACCTGCTGGGCCTGGCCGGTGCAGCCAGCAGCATTACTGACCACGACGGTGTAGGTGCCGGTATTACTCACCGTGATGGTGGGGTCGCTGCTGCCCGTTGACCAAGCGTAGGTGTCAAATGGCCCGCCTGCCACCGAGAGGGTGGTCGAGTTGCCGGGGCAAATTTCCGTATTGCCTGAAATGTCCGGTTCGGGGGAAGCGACCACGTTTAGCTCGATGGAGCCGAGGCACTGGGCGGCAGTTTTTTTTGGTAAAAGAAGGAGGGCCAGGAAAAAAAGGCAGAGGATGTATAAAGAGGTGTGGATTGTTTTTTCCATGGCTAAAGGTTTTACAAAAAACCAGAAACAGGAGATTGGGCGTTTTGTTCCGAAAAAAGGAAGACTTGTAAAGTCGCTGGCATTTGAGCAGTCAGCATATGTTTGAGTATTGGCGAAAAAGGGCATTAACCATTTTTACTTGGGGTTCAGCTGCAATATTATCATCGAAAACGGCCTGCATGGTAACCCGCAAAAAAACTTGGAATACAGGCATCTATCCCAAGTCCTACAACCCCAGTGGCTGCCCATCCCGGAAAAAACTGCCCGTCGGCCCGCCATCGGGCAGGGTTGCCGCCCAGACGATGCCCTTTGCCCCTTCCGCCACCGGGCGGGCGCCCCATTCTGCGGTGCCGGGATAGGTGGCCACAAAACCGGGGCAAACGGAATTGACCAAAATGCCATCGTCTTTCAGTTGGCGGGCAGTCTCGAAGCCGAGGCCCATTTCCCGGCTGACACCAGTGATGAGTGCGATGGAATTGATTTGCATTTTAAGAAAATTTGGTTGATTACTTCAGTATTCCATTACAGCAACCTGTCCAAATACTCTAAATCTTCCGTTCTATCCTCATCTCCTCCAACACGGTAAGGGTCGCAAAAGCCGTCTATAGGATGACGGGGAGGGTCAGTAAGGCCGAAGTTTTGGCCTCCTGATACAGTTTGAAAACGACGAGCGACGACAGCAGAATCACGGCGATGTTCCCAAACAGCCCATACCAAAGCGCTGAAATACCTGTCAACTTGGCGAAACCCAGCGTGTAATACGCATACGTCGCACACAGCACAGCCAGGGCAAACAGCCACCCTTGCAATTGCGGCAGTCCATTTGAAATAGGATATACCTGGCTATGCCAAGCAAGGCGAACAGTATGAACCAAATGACAGGTATCACAAAACCCGGCGGCTGGTACCAAAGCTTGGGCTTACTACCGTCTTCAAATTCAAGCCCTATAAATGGAGCGGGGATATTGACGACAATCAAAATACCGTAGAAAATCAGGATGCTGAAGATTAGAGTCCAATTCATTTTTATCAAATTAAAGTATTGAAGGGACAGGTTCATAGCCACTCCCGCCACGGAATCACAAACGGCAGCAGTAGCACCCACACCACAAAAAACACGGCCATCCCTTTCGGAAACGGCTGCCCGTTCAGCAGGGCGGGCAAGGCCACCACCACCAACCACATTCCTTTGTAAATCAACTGAATGAGGAACACCGGCGAAAAAGTCAGCGGCTTCCAAAGTCCAAGTAGGGACAGTGCTGCAATTGCCAGCCAGAGACAACCCACCAGGCGCATGACCTCGGTCGGTGGGTAGGCATTTTGAAAAACCGTGGCCGCTGCCGTTTTGGGAAAAAACAGCGAGGTGACGGAAATCCAGCCAGCGACGAGTATGTTGGCGAGGTACATGATTTTCATGATGGACATAGCACCATTTTTTTGACAAACCCCCAAACAGCCCCCGCCTCCAACTGTTTAGGCAATTTCACCAAAGGAAAAAATGCACCAAAGTTAAGAGGGGCCTGAAAGCCCCTCTCATTTTCATCAGCCAATGACTCGCTTGTCCCT
Organism: Lewinellaceae bacterium; assembly: GCA_020636005.1. Lineage (GTDB taxonomy): Bacteria > Bacteroidota > Bacteroidia > Chitinophagales > Saprospiraceae > UBA6168. Next base: position 736,862 of record JACJYR010000002.1, on the reverse strand, counting down.
CGCTACAAACTTGGCAAAGCCCAAAAGCGCCCCGGTCACCATGATGTTTCGAAAAACATTCAACATGTCCATTTCACTTTCGCCGGCACGGGGCAGGTGAACCAAAACCGCCATCAGCAACACATACAGCGCCATGAGCGTGTAGGCCAGCTTGTCGTATTTCCCGATGACAGCGCTGACGATGAAGGCCAGGATACACACGCCTGTGAAGTAGTTCCAGAAGTAGGGAAATGGTAAAAAATCGGGCACAAAATCAGCGCCCACATCCGCCTGACCGAAGTGCAGCCCGACGTACATCAGAAAAGAAAGCGGGAAAATCCACCTTCCGAGGTTCAGTATTTTATCCATGATGTTCAAATGTTAAAAGGTGAACATTCCCGGATTTCGACGAAGCCCTGCGGGGCTTTCAGGATGGGGCAGGACTGCGACCAGCCTTCCACTTCCGCCACGTTGTCCGATTTGCAGATGAGGAAACCGGTGACCAATTGACCTTCCTTCACGGCCGGGCCGCTTTGCCTGCCGTCGTTGCCCACCAGGGTGCCTTCGTACTGGATGGGCTTGGTGGCCACGAGTTTGCCCTGCATGGCGATGTTGCCAATCCAGCCCTGCCATTCGTGCATGGCGGCCTGCATTTCTTCGGGGGAAACGGCGTATTGGCCGTCGCCCGCCTCGTTCCAAAACAACAAGAGGTACTCTTTCATTTGCTCGATTTTTAAAAGTGATTTGAAAAAATTATCACTGCAAAAATCGAGGGGAGGAGAGCCGGAAACCCTTGACAATTGTCAAGGAATTGCACGTTTGCTAAACCTCCAAGGTTTAGTAAACGTAACATCACCTCACAGTTTCCCCTTCAGGCGGGTAAAAGTTTCCGGTGAAATGCCGAGGTAGGAGGCCACCAGTTTGCTGGACAGCCGGGTGAGCATTTTGGGCTTGTGTTCGTGCAGCCAGTTGATGCGTTCGAGGGCGTTCATGGAGGTGAAGGTGTTCACCCGGTACACCGTGTTATTGTAGGAAACTTCCAGTATTTGCTGATAGACCTTCAGGAACGGTGGAAACGCTGCGCCCATTTTTTGAAACTGGTCATAACTGATGGCCAACAGGTGGCAAGGCTCCACGCAGCGGATATATTCCTTGGAAGGCAACTGGTTTTGAAAACCGAAAATATCGGTCGTCCACTGGTCTTCGAAGTAAAATTCCCGGGTGGACTCCGTACCATTTTCGGCGATGACGAACACCTGCAGGCAGCCTTTCACAATAAAATAAACGTGGCGGCAGATGTCGCCTTCCTGCAGGAGCAGTTCGTTGCGCTTCGTCTTTTTTTCGGCGAAAGATTCGAGGACGGTGTCGAGGTTTTCGGGCACTTGTCCGAGCCGATCGATGATGTGCTGGCGGAGGTGGTTTTTCATGGCTGCAAAAATACTTTTGGTAACAAACGACTACACTTTTTCAGCAAAAATTTTTAGCCGAACCAAGCCCGCCACGGCATCACAAAAGGCAGCACCAGCACCCAAACCACGAAGAACGCCGCCATACCGTCGGGGTAGGATTTTGGGTTCAAAACAGCAGGCAGGGCAACCAAAAACAACCACATCCCTTTGCAAATCAACTCAGCAACTGGACGAGTTGATATACGCCAAAACCCGCCAACAGCAGCCCGATGAATTGGTTGACCCACCTCGTCATTTTTTCCGACTTGCGCAATATCCGGTCGCCCAGCCAAGCATACAGGCCCAGCAGGCTGAACGTGCCAAACAGGGTGCCGGCCGAGAACACAGCCACATGCGCATTGTCCTTGATGAGCAGATCGTGGGCCATGAGGAGTGTCCCATAAAAAATCCAATAGGGGATGACCATGAGGTTGAGGGAACTGATCAGGGCGCCTTTCAAAAATTCGCCCCGCTTGCCAGGCGGCTGGCCCTGATTGGACACCGGGGGCCTGGCTTTTGCAAAAAATAAAAAGAAGATGGCTGCACCAAAAAAAACGAGGGTGGCCACTACCTGAAATACCCGCTCCACGGTGGCGTTTTCCGTGAACAGCCAGGTGAATTTCAGGGCAATGAACACCTGTACGAACTCGACCGATGCCGCCCCGGCAGCCAGTACCAAAGCAGGCCGCACCCCTTTCTGAATGGCCGTGTAGGCCGTTGCCATGTTGATCATCCCAAAGGGGAGGGAACCAATGAAACTGAGACCGTAGGCGAGGAGGAAATGGATGCAGAAACTCAAGGGAAAAGGGCTATGTGTGGAGGGATTTTTTGTAAGCAATATAGGTTTTCAGCCGCTCTACGGCTTCGGCGATGCTCATGCCGGTTTCGCCTTTTCTGCGCTGGATTTTATAAATGCGGAAAATGATCCGCCAGTGCCGGAAGATTTCCAGGAACTTTTGGTGGATGGGATATGCAGGATCATAAATGTGCGCAGGCTCCGCACCGATGCCGTTGTATTCCATCACCATAAAACCCTTGCCAGCCCGCAGGTCTTCCACCGAGGTGCATTTCAGGTCAAAGCGGCCGTAATGGATGCCGTCCATTTGTGCGGCTACCTTGTCAAATTCGGCGGTCAGTTTTTCATCAATGAAATGGTTGCCGTTGAGGAACTTGGTGCCCCGGCAATGGTTGCCGATGGGTTCCAGTTCGAGGGTATGGCCGTTGGCGGGCACCTTGTCCAGCAGGGGTTTGGCGGTAGCTTCAAAACGGGACAGTTGTAGCCTGGCCCGGTCGTTTTCCAGCATCAGCGCCCGCACGGGCCTGATGCCATCCCCAGTCACTTTCAGGGTCTCCTTGATGCAAATGGAGGTGACTTTGCCCCGTGCCTCGCCAGGGAAACGGTGGTGCATCACGGCCAATTCTACTGGGCAATCCACGAATTCCTGGAGCAGGAAGTCCATCTGGTTGGCGGCAGCGTAGGCGCTCAGTTCCTCCTCATTTTTGATTTTTGAAACAAGCAGGCCCCGCTCGCCAACATTGGGTTTGGCGATGAAGGGATAGCGGAGTTCGGCAGATTCCATCTTGTCCAGAATCTGCTGAAAATCAGTCCCTTTTTCCACAAAAACAGTAACGGGCACATGGCTGCTGGGTATGCGGCGAAGGATGTTGAACTTGGATTCGCCCCACATGCCCCCGGTTTCGATGGCCGGGTTGACGGCGCTGAAAAAGAAGGCTTTCCTGGCCCGAAGAGCGAAAAATGCCCAGGTAAGGACCAGGGGGATATTTGAAATGTAAAAAGGCCAGTATTCCCAATTGGTGAGCTTGATGTAAAATATGGAGCGCTGAATTTTCTGGATAAAACCAGCCGCTGTTTCCCCCGAAAAGGGACGGGCATTATCCTGCCGGGTCAATATTTTTGCTATGGATAACAAAGTTGTGGTTGTTTGAAATCGTTTGGGGTTGTTTGAGGTTGTTTGAAATCGTTTGGGGTTGTTTGAAACCGAAGATTCGGGCCATTAAAAAGGTCGCTATTTTAAATCAGTTTCACCTTGTCGCCGACCTTGATGGTGCCACCTTTGACCACGCTCGCCGTGATGCCGCCGTGCCCACGCATGGCATTGTAGCCGCCGTTGCCGAGGTTCTCCTCCATGCGGGAACAGGGATGGCACTGGCCCGTCATTTCCAGGATAGCCTCTCCTATCTGGAACTGTTGATCGGTAAAGGCCAGGAGGTTAATCCCCGACACAACGATATTGCGCCGGGTGAGGCCCGGGTCTATTTGCTCTTTTTCCAGGATAGAGGCCACGGTGGCCAGGTGCTCGGCCTGTATCAGCGTCACTTGCCGCTTGCCGTTGGTGCCGCTGTAATGGTCGCCTTCCAGGCCGTTTTCAACATGGACGGTCACGGCTTCCACTTCCCTGACGGTCCCCCGCCGCTCCGGACGGACACCTACCCACTCGACTTTGCCGGTCTGCGGAATATTGCGCATGAGTTCTTTGATGTAGCTCATTTTATTGGTTGAGATGGTTGAGATGGTTTGAAAAGGGTCGGGGACACTAAGCTGTTTCAGCTTTTCTCCGCCGCCTCAACAAGCATAATTTGCCAGTTCGAGGCCATTAACGCTGATCAACTGGTCGAGGCGGATTTCCCTGTTGTTGGGCAAAAGTAGGAATTCTTCCCCGTTGCGGGTGTAGAGATCGAGCAGGGGGGCGTGTTCAATGGTTTCAACACCCTCCCCGTTGCGGTAGCGGATTTCGATCGTTGTGCGGCGCAGGGCCAGCAGTTCCAGTTCCGAGTGGAAATCGCAGGAAATGGGTTGGTAGGGGAGGGTTGTCATAAGCCGTATTCTTCTATTTTCCGGTAAAGGGTGGCCAGGCCGATGCCGAGCAGATCGGCAGAACGGGTCTTGTTGCCCTTGGTGTAGGCCATCACTTTTCGGATGTGGTGTTTTTCCATTTCGGCCAGTTTCAGCGAGTCACTGGGTTCTCCACTGTCGTTGATTTGGAAGTCGAACGGCAGGCAATCCAGGTCGAGGGTGTTATTGGAAGCAAGGATGACAGCACGTTCGATCACGTTTTTCAATTCCCGGATATTGCCCTTCCATTGATGGCTTACCAGGGCATTTTGAAAGGCATCGTCCATGTGGTGCGGTTTGCGGTTCATCCGGGCCGTGAACATGCTGATAAAATGCTCGGCCAGCAGGGGGATGTCTTCCTGCCGTTCCCGCAGGGCGGGCAGGCGGATGTTGAAAACAGACAGGCGGTAAAAAAGGTCGAGGCGGAAATGGCCCTTTTCACTTTCCGCCTGCAGGTTGCGGTTGGTAGCGGCAATGATGCGGACGTTGACCCTGGTCTCTTTGGTCTCGCCCACTTTCAGGAAAGCCCCGGTTTCGAGTACCCGCAGCAGCTTCGCCTGGAGGCCGAGATCCATTTCTCCGATTTCATCCAAAAAAATAGTGCCTTCATTGGCTTCCTCGAAGAGGCCGCTCTTGTCCTTCACAGCGCCGGTAAACGATCCCGCTTTATGCCCAAACATTTCGCTCTCCAGAATCTCCTTGCCAATGGCACTGCAGTTGATGGCGACGAAGGGCTTGCTGTTCCGCAGGCTCTCTGCGTGAATGGACTGTGCAAAAACCTCCTTCCCGGTGCCGGTTTCCCCGGTGAGCAGGACAGTGGTATCGGTGGCGGCGACCTTTTTCGCCATTTCCACGGCGTTTTGCATGGGCTTCGATTTGCCCACGATTTTGTCGAAACTATAACGGCCTTCGCTTACCTGGTCTTCCAGTTCCTGTACACGGAACTGGAGCAGCGCCTTTTCCACGGCCCGGCTTACGAGGGGGATGATCTTGTTATTGTCGTCGCCTTTGGTGATGTAGTCGAAGGCCCCGCTTTTGATAGCGCTTACGCTGTCGGGGATGGTACCAAATGCGGTGAGCAGGATGACCTCGCTCTGCGGGCTGCATTCCTTGATTTTGGGCACCATTTCCACCCCGTTCGCATCGGGCAGTTTTACGTCGCAGATGACGGCGTGGATGGTTTCCTGCTCCAGCATTTTTAAGCCTTTTTTGCCGGTCTCTGCCTGGAATACCTGATAGCCCTCCAGGCGGATGATGCGGCTGAGGAGGTTTCGGATGTCGTTTTCGTCGTCTATGATGAGGATGTTGGCTTTCATTTTGGACGGTGGACGGTGGACGGTGGACGAGGTTGTATCAAAAGTACCTATTTACAAGCTATGATTTCTGGAAATCAGTTCTTTTGATTCAGCCTCGTTGGCCTTCTACCGTATTATATCAATATACCCACTCAAGATGGAAGGTGCAGGGATAATGCCCGTCACCCGTTGCTCAAACACTTGGCAAGTATAGTAGTAAGTACCGGCGGGCAGTCGGTTGCCCTTCATATTTTCACCATTCCAGTTGATGTTGGGGTCTTTGGTTTGAAAGACCAGTTCGCCCCAGCGGTTGAAGATGTTCATCTCAATGCTTTCGATAAAACAATAGGGGTAAGGCTCGTACAGGTCATTGAAGCCGTCGCCATTGGGGGTGAAGGCGTTGGGTAGCAGGTAACTTGGGCAGTTATCCACGCAGATAATGGGGCTGAAATCACTTTCGTTGTTGAAGGTGTCGAGCGCCGTCACGGCATAGCAGCCGGCGATGCCCCTTTCCGGCTCGTGGATAAAGGTGGTAGTGCCGGAATCGTCCGTGCTGCCTATCAATACAAAATCGTTGCCCTCAAAAGGTGCGTAGTAAATTTTATAAAATACGACATCGTCCGTTTCCTCGCAAATGTCCATAGGGTTCACCCAGGTCAGGGTATTGAAGAGGGATTCTCCTTCCTGGCAGGTAATGTTTTCGTTGCAAATGTTCCGCACGCCCAGATCGGGGGGGCAGGGTGGCACATTGTCAATGGGGATGGCGCAGGCCTCCTGGGACAAATTGATGAGCGGGGCTGGCACGCCAATGATGCCATATTCGCCCTCCGACCGAATGTAATAGCAGTATTCACGACCGTTCAGCAGTCCTTTATCAGAATACATCTTCTCTGAAACCGTTGCGATGGAATCCCAGGTACCCAGGCTGTTTTGCCTGAAAACCGTGTATTTGTAATTGATCCAGGGCACGTCGAAATCCCAGCTCAGGTCGTTGCGGTTGTCGGTCGGTGCAATAGACAGGAAGACGGAAGACGCCACGGGGGAGTAACCGAGCGGCTCCGTTTCTCCATTTACATAAAAAGCAATCCGGTAGGAGTAGGGATTGTCCTTGGTATTGATGTCGGGTGCCTGATCAAAAAACTCCGCTTGGTTCAATTGCCAGTAAGTCGGGCTGGTAAAGGTGGTGACAGGGTTGAAATCAGACTCAGGCGGGGAGATGCCCGGCGCCCTTTCCAGGACATACCTGTAAGGCCCGGGGTTTAGCAGGGTATCCAAATCATCGGCCACAGGCTTGGTCCACCGCACTTCGATTTCGCCATTGCTTTGGGCGGTTTGCAGGATGCTGACGTGGGTAATGAGCGGCACGTCCCGGCTGAGTTGGACACAGATTTTTTCTGATTTGAGGCTCTCCACCAGGTTGTAGGGCGTGCCCGAACCAGTGCGCCTGGCAAACCTGGCCAGTATCCGGTAGCAGTAGGTGCGGCCCCGCTCCACGTTTTTATCGGTGTACTGGTAGCGGCCATTCGCCTCTGCCTGCGTATTGGCCAGCAGGGTGTACCCCGAGCCGGCCAGCCCGGTGACGCAGGAGTCGTAGGGGAGGTTGTCGCCACCCTCCTTTCGCCAGACGGAGAAGCCAAAAAAGTAGTTGTCCTGGGCATCTTCACATTTATAGGGTTTCTCCCACGACACGTCGATCTGGCTGGAACTCGGAACGGCCTGCACGTCCAACGGGGGCGGGCCGACTACTTTTATCTGCACGGCTTTGGAAAAGGCCAGTCCCGTCGAATTGGGCAGGTTGGGGTCGCTCAGGAAATAGTCGTCTTCCGCTTTGAAGACGACGGTATAGGGCAGGTTGGAAATATGCTCGCAGGCCGTTTGCCAACGGAATTTTTTCACCACAGGCTGCGGATCGTAGGTAGCGGAGGGGGTGCCTGTCGTCCGCCAGATTTCGTCTTCGGCAGGGCTAACGGCCACGGCAAACGGGGCGCCCTCTGCCGACAACTTGATCTTGTCGCCAATATCGGGGTCGGTGGCCACCACGTCGAATTCGACCACATCGCCCGCCACCACGCATATTTTATCAATGGTCGTGATTTGGGGGGCATGGTTGTCGTCGCAATCGAACACAAGGATTTGCATGTCCCGCACGGTAGTGTCTATGGGGTTGCCGTTGCGCCAGGAGATGATGATCATGGCGAAATTGTATTCCCCTTCCCGCACGGGGTTGCGCCATTCGACGGTGCCGTTATTGACGTTGATGTCAAAAGTGCCGGTTGGCACGACCGGCGGATTGGAGTTGGGAACAAAATTCGGGAACACGTAATTCGGTACCGGGGTGTTGACATCCTGCATCGGCACTATCAGTTCATAGGAAAGGCTGTCGCCATCAGGATCATCGGCACCGGGGTTGTGCACGAAGGGCTGGCCGACGCAAGCGTAATCGAGCGGGCGGTTCCGCAGGATGGGGGTGCTGTTGCAAATCTGGCCGAAGAGCGTAAAACTGGTCTGTATATGGAACTGGACGTTTTCAGAACCCGGGGAGTTGACGTTCAGGATGCCGCCGTTGCGGTTGGGGTCGGTCATGGACACCACGTAATGGCCCGGGCCGCTATAGGTGTGGAACGCTTCGTAGATATTGTATTTTACGTCATTGGGCAGTGGGTTTCCGCCTCCGTTTTTCCGGGGCACCTCCTGGCAGTTCCCGTCTCCCCAACAAATAGTCAGGGTGTCCCGGTCGGCTGCCACGCTGCTCGTTTTGGTATAGGTAATAATGGTAGCTTTCACCATATTCGTGCAGTCGCCGTTGGCATCCTTTATTTGCTCCACGATAATTTCGCCAGCCCGGTTGTGGGTCGCACCGGCCTCCACGGCAAAATGGAGCAGGAAAATGGGGAGTGCAAGGCAACGTAGCAGAGTTTTCATATCAAGATGCATATAGTGAAACGGGTTTAGGGAGTTGGAAAAAATAACCTGCCTCTTAAGAGCTTAAGAAATTGGAACCTTTGAAAATCAGCGATTTAAAATTTCCTGATTTCTTAATTTCACCCTATAAAAATGAGCAGTGTTAATTATTTCTATTCCCCGAATGTAAAGGAGGCAGTCCGCTGGCATATTTTAGGTAAAGTATTCCAAAATAAAGCAATCAGGTGAAAAAAACGAGCCGTTTTCCCGATTTTGGTCGGCTGTTTACTTTTTCTTCCGGGTAAAGTAGAACGAAGGTAGCAGGGGGATAGTTTTTGGCAAAAAAACATTCTAAGCGCCAGCCAGACATTTTTTAGCAGAAAAAGCGGCACAGACTGGCAAGATGCGTATTTTTTTCCCTAAAATCGCCCAAGACCGACGGCCCCCGGCCAATCGGCCCTGAAAATAATACCCAGCCCATCATGAACAGTGTCACTGAAAGCCTTACCAAGCGCTACTACACCATTGGCGAAGTCGCCAAATTGTTCGGCGTTTCCAGATCCCTCGTGCGTTTCTGGGAGCAGGAATTTGACTTCCTGCGCCCCTATAAATCGAGCAAGGGCGAGCGCCGCTTCACCCAGGAAAACATCCGCCAGTTCGAGATCATTTTCCACCTGGTGAAAGAAAAAGGCTACACCCTGGCAGGCGCCAAAAAATTCCTGCTGGAGGAAAAAGAAGCGCTGAAACAAAAAGAAGAGGCGCTGAAAACCTTGCGCCGCCTCAGGGGTTACTTGGAAGATTTGAAAAATGTTATTTGAACGGCAGGAGGATTGGAGGTTTGCCCCTTTTTGTTTTCACTAAGTAGCGATGAAAAAATAACTTCGCTATTTCAATTTTGAAACCCCAGTACTGTAAGGGTTTTTTAAAAATAATCCCGATGTGAAATCGGAATTATTTTTCCTTCGATCCTAAACTGAAAACGGATGGCTTTGTCATTTTTGAACCAAACCAAAACTATGACGATGAAAGTATTGCATCCCGTCTGCCGTCCACCGTCCAAAAAAAATCTTACCAATGCCTGTCCGCTATATTTCCAATCACGCCCTGCCAGTAATATTATCTGAAGCGCAATGGAAAGGGACGCCAATAGACAACGACGGCAGGTTTTTCCATCCCGATTATCCTTTCGAACTGGGCTGGCAGGATGTGCTCAAATGGAAACTTTTGAATACCAACCCCTATGCCGAACAAAAGAAAAAAGATACCTGGCGCCCTACCGTGGTGAAAGACGACCGGTTCCTGCACCACGATGAGGATGTGGCAGTCTGGCTGGGCCACGCCTCCTTTTTCTTTCGGCTCAACGGATTGAGCATCCTGATTGACCCTGTTTTTGGCAAGCTTTCCCCGCTGATGCCCCGCCATTCCGAGCTACCAGTTTCACCCGAAAAATTCAACAACATTGACCTGATCCTGCTCACGCACGACCACCGGGACCATTGCGACAAGGACAGCCTTTCATTCCTGTTTAAAAACAATCCGGCGGCAAAGGTCGTGACGGGCCTCGGCATGGGCCATGTCATCCGGCCCTGGATGAATGGCCACCCCTTGACCGAAATGGGCTGGTTCCAACTGTATGAACTTGAAAAAGCTGGGTTGAAAATCTATTACCTGCCCACCCGCCACTGGTGCCGCCGCTTTTTGACCGACCTGAACGAACGGCTATGGGGGGCTTTTGTGCTGCAGACAGCAAACACGACCATTTACTTTGGCGGCGATTCGGGCTATGGGCAACATTACCTGCAGGCCGCTTCGCTGTTCCCTTCCATCGATTTCGCTTTTTTGGGCATCGGCGCTTTCGCCCCGGAGTGGTTCATGCAGTCGAACCACATGAGCCCCGCTGCTGCCTTCCGGGCCTTTCAGGATTTGGGGGCAAAAAAACTCGTGCCCATGCACTACGGCACTTTCGATCTGTCGGACGAACCGCTCGGCGAGCCGTTGCGGTTGATAAAAAAGATCGCCGAGCAGGAGAACGCCCACCAGCAAATCCAACCGTTATCTATTGGTGAAACGGCCCTCCCTGCTGTCAAAAACACATATATCCGCTAAGTTTTTATTAAAAAAAGCGCATTTAATTCAAATTTCTATCTTTGCGCCGCTTTCCCAAGCGCCTTCCCAAACCGGAAGCAACCAACACTTATTTTAAACCAAAGGGCACTCCAACATTAAAGCCGGTAGCAAAAAATGACGTTCGGAAAATGTCACTTTTCACTTGCTTCTGAGGGGCTCCCAACCATTAACAATCAACCATGCCATATCTTTTCACTTCTGAAAGCGTGTCGGAAGGACACCCAGACAAAGTGGCCGACCAGATCTCCGATGCCCTGGTAGATCACTTCCTTGCTTTCGACCCCAGTTCCAAAGTAGCCTGCGAAACACTCGTGACCACCGGCCAGGTCGTGCTGGCAGGCGAGGTGAAGACCACCACCTACCTGGACGTGCAGTCCATCGCCCGCAACGTCATTGGCCGAATTGGCTACACCAAGAGCGAATACATGTTCGAGGCCCACTCCTGCGGCGTACTTTCCGCCATCCACGAGCAGTCGCCCGACATCAACCGGGGCGTGGAGCGCAGCGCCCCCGAAGACCAGGGCGCCGGCGACCAGGGCATGATGTTCGGCTATGCCACCAACGAGACCGACACCTATATGCCCCTGGCCCTCGACCTGTCGCACAAGATCCTGCAGGTGATGGCCACTATCCGCAAGGATGGCAAGCGGATGAAATACCTCCGCCCCGACGCCAAGTCGCAGGTGACCATCGAGTATTCCGACAAGAACGTCCCGCAGCGCATTGACACGATTGTCGTTTCTACCCAGCATGACGATTTTGGCGCCGACGAGGCCATGCTGGAGCGCATCCGTAAAGACGTCATCAGCATCGTTATCCCTTTGGTGAAAAAGCAATGCACCCCGAAAGTGCAGCGCCTTTTCAACAAGGACATCACCTTCCACGTGAACCCGACCGGCAAGTTTGTCATCGGCGGCCCTCATGGCGATACCGGGCTGACCGGCCGTAAAATCATCGTGGATACCTACGGTGGGAAAGGCGCACACGGAGGCGGTGCCTTCTCCGGCAAAGACCCCTCGAAAGTGGACCGTTCTGCTGCCTATGCCACCCGTCACATTGCCAAAAACCTGGTAGCGGCAGGCGTTTGCAGCGAAGTGCTGGTGCAAGTTTCCTACGCTATCGGCGTGGCAAAGCCGACCAATATCTACGTGAATACCTACGGTTCGTCCAAGGTTAAAATGAAGGATAGCGAGATTGCCGAAAAGGTGACCGAACTGTTTGACATGCGCCCTTATGCTATTGAAAAACGCCTGAAATTGCGCAATCCTATCTACTCTGAAACCGCAGCTTACGGGCACATGGGCCGCACACCGGAAGTGAAAAAGGTGAGCCTGACCAATGGTTCCGGCGAGACGGTGACCAAAGAAGTCGAGACTTTTACCTGGGAAAAACTGGACTATGTGGACAAAGTGAAGAAAGCCTTCGGTTTGTAACCGCATTGTAAAATAGCAACCGATAGGGCAGACAGTACCAACTGTTTGCCCTATTTTTTTTCCAGGCCCCCAACCTTGTGCCGCCGCCAAACGTCTATGAAACCAGAATCTTTTTTGTTTTCCGACTGAAATTTCCCCAATGACCCAATGGCCCCGGTGACCAAAAACTGTTTAAAAAATCACCCTTCTATGAAAAAATTACTATTCATTACCCTTGTTTTCCTGGTATGGACCGGCAGGGCGCTGTCTCAAGTTAGTTTTCCCGAAAACGACGCTGTTTGGAAAGAGGAGCATATCACCTTTGCCGGTCCAGTTTTAAAACACTTTGCACTTTGCGGCGATACGGTGCTGAATGGAACCCAATACAGCCGGGTCATTGAACTACAATTGGATTCCACAGGCCAGGTGAGTGGTTCTACCTATCTGGGCGGGCTGCGATCCACCGGATCATCGGTCGTATTTTATTCAAACGAGGAGTTAACAGCGTATCTGCTCTACGATTTCAGCCTACAAGCAGGGCAGACGATTCAGCTTCACGTTCCTTTCCTGTTGGATACCATCACGAGAACGGTAGATTCGGTAAAGTCAGAGTTGCTGGCAGGTGCGATGCGGCGGGTGATTTATTTCAAACCCGGCCCCGGGGAATTCGATCCGGAGTTTTGGATAGAAGGAATCGGTAGCAGCTATGGTTTGCTGAACAGGGCGACGCCGCCCGGTGGCGATATCGGGTTTCAACTGCTGTGCTACCAACATGGCAGCGACTACCTGAACCTCACCCTCATTGAATGTTTCCTGCCCGAACTGACGGGCTGCGGGCTGGCCAACAGTACAGAATTTACCAGCAAAGGCAATCCACTCCGGATCACCGTTTCGCCCAACCCAACTGCTTCCAGGCTGCAATTTTTCATCAACCAACCTGAAAGCCTCTCCCGCTACAACCTGAAAATTTACGCTGCCAACGGAAAAATGCTAAAGGTGCTGGAGCAGGTCGGCCCGGAGAACACTTTGCCCGCCGATGTATCCCTGCCGCCCGGTTTTTACATCGCCGTACTGGATACAAAGCAATCCGGGCGGGTAATGGCGCATTGCACGTTCGTGGTGCAGGGAGATTGATGGCATCATGAAAAGATAGGTTCTTCGACAAATTCAGTGGAAGCAGGTAAGGATCGAAGTCAAAAGGGGGTGTATCATAAGTGCCAGTTTACGATTAACGAATTACGATTGTAGCGATAGCTAAAGTATGAACTGTCAGTGTTTTGAATACCTTTTTTATCGTAAACCGGCAGTCGTAAATCGTAAATAAGGTCTTTTGATCAGCCTCTTTTGCCTGCCCATAAAATAAACAGTGGGCAAATCCGTATTTTCAACCTAATTCCACTTCTCGGTCTGTCAAAGGGTGGCATACGCTCCACATTCCGCGGTTGACCGAAAACTACCGCACTTCCACTTCCGCCAGTTTTGCCCATGCTGTCTCCAGGTGCTGCCGGGTGCTTTCCCTGACCGGCACCAGCGGCAGCCGGACCTCGCCCGAACAAAGCCCCATGATTTCCATCAGCGTTTTGATGCCGGAAGGGTTGCAGTCCACGTACAGCCAGGGATGGATGTCGAGCAGTTCGAGGTTGAGGCGGCGGGCTGTTTCGAAGTTGCCGTTCAGGGCAGCTTTTACCATGCCTGAAAACTGTTCGGGCAGTGCATTGGCGATGACGGAAATGACCCCATCTGCTCCACAGCCGATCATGGGCAAGGTGATTGGGTCGTCGCCCGACAGCACGAGGAAATCGTCGGGTTTATATTTCAGGATTTGCTGGATTTGGGCAAAATCGCCGGAGGCTTCTTTCACTGCCATGAATTTGTCGCTGGCATGGGCAAGACGGAGCGTCGTGTCGGCGGTGACGTTGGCCCCGGTGCGGCTCGGTACGTTGTAGATGATAATGGGCAGGGGCGAAGCTTCCGCCAGTTTCATATAGTGCTGGTAAATGCCTTCCTGCGATGGCTTCACATAATTCGGGCTGCTCGACATGATGGCTGAAAATCCTTCCAGGTCGTATTCGTTAAAGCGGTCTATCATCCGGGCAGTATTGTTGTCGCCAAAAATACCTGCCACCACGGGCAACCGCCCGGCCACTTTTTCCAGGGTGAAACGAAAAACCTCCCTGCATTCCTTACCAGTCAAGGTGACCGCCTCGCCAGTCGTGCCAAGGGAAACAAGGAAATCCACACCGCCCCTGATGACATGTTCGATGACTCCTCCCAGGGCTGGGTAATCTACTGCTTCCCGGCGGAAGGGCGTCACGAGCGCTACCCCTGTCCCTCTGAATTGTTGCTGCTTCATGTAAACTTTTGGCTGTTTGCTTTTGGCTGTTTGCTTTTGGTAAATGCTAATGGCCAAAAGCCAAAAGCCGACAGCAAACTAACATGATCATCTGTGTTTAAGTAACGATGAAAAATAACTTCCCAATTTTGATTTTGAAACCCCGGTACTGGAAGGTTTTATTTAAAATTATCCAGATTTCACATCGGGATTATTTTTTCCCCCGATCCCAAGTATAGCTTGACTTTTTTCTTTCGCTCTTCCCCTCTTAGAGTTGAAATACAGACTTTTAGGTGGAGAGGCCGGGTTATCAAACCCGGCGGTTCCTTTTAGGTGGAGAGGCCGGGTTATCAAACCCGGCGGTTCTTTTAGGTGGAGAGGCCGGGTTATCAAACCCGGCGGTTCCGGCGCCAAACTGCCGGGTTTGATAACCCGGCCTCTCAAAACTAAAACGGTGCTGAAATGCCCACTCCACTTTAAATAGGGGATGGGCGTTTTCTTTTGGTCAAACTATTTTCAGACTGCGGCCGCTTCCAGCTTGGGCCGCATGTTCTTCATATAAAATTCAATTTGCTGAATAAAGGCTTTCAAGTCTTTTTTATCCGATTGCTCAATCATCAAGTCATAGCAGAAAGTTTTTTCCGTAAATGGGCCTACCCTGAACCTTGCCTTGGAACGGGCTGCTATGTAATCGAGCGGGAGCATGCTTTTGCGGGAGAGGCAGAGCAGCAGATCGAAAGGCTGTTCCCAAAAATCTATTGCTTCCCGGGTTTGGGGCCGCAATGCCCAATCTAGTTGCTGGCGGTTGAAATGGTCGAAGGCGAAGTTTTCGCTTTTCAGCTTGTTGTTGAAAAAAGCCAGCAATTTTACCTTTTTACCTTTTTCCTTCAACCGCTCCGCATATTCAAGGATCATCTCCCGATCCGCTTGTTCGGTGCTGTCGAACAGGATGCCAATGGAATTAGCATTGTCCAGGTACATGGAACTGCGCAAGACCCCGAGGGGGGAAGTTTCCTTCTGTAGCAAATAATGGTGGATGCGGGTACGCATTTGTTCAAAGAGTTGCATCGTGCAGGGGATTTACCTCCTTGTTTAGGAAAAGAAACCTGGCAACGCTGATTGCTTTTGGCAAATGGCTGCTGGCTTATCAATCAGCGGCCACTAGTCAAATAACCTCAAGCATTTGCGGCAGTTTCTTCGGCTGTGCCTACCGCCGTGGGCAGGGTTTCGTAAACGCCCATGGAACTATACTTGTCGATCCTTGCCTGAATGAGTTTTTCAGGCTTCAGTTTTCTCAGTTCGGCCAATGCCTTTAGTATCTGTTTTTTTAAGATTTCAGCCATTTCTTCCGGTGCAGAATGGGCACCGCCCAATGGTTCCCGGATGATTTCGTCAATCAAGCCAAAGGACAGCATATCGTCGGCAGTGAGCTTCAGTGCCTCGGCGGCCTGTTCTTTAAAATCCCAGCTCCTCCAGAGAATGGAAGAACAGGATTCTGGCGAAATGACAGAGTACCAAGTGTTTTCCAACATATAGACCCGGTCGCCCAAGCCGATGCCAATAGCCCCGCCCGACGCACCCTCTCCAATAATTACGCAAACGATAGGTACCTCCAATTGTGCCATTTCGATGAGGTTGCGGGCAATGGCCTCTGCCTGGCCTCGTTCTTCCGCCTCGATGCCCGGAAAAGCGCCCGGCGTATCAATCAGCGTGATGACGGGGAAGCCAAAGCGCTCGGCCAGTTTCATCAGGCGGAGGGCCTTGCGGTAGCCTTCCGGGTTGGCCATGCCGAAGTTGCGGAACTGGCGCATTTTGGTATTGGTCCCTTTTTGCTGGCCGATGACCATGACCGTTTGGCCATCGAGATCGGCCAGTCCGCCGACAATGGCCTTATCGTCGCCGAAACAGCGGTCGCCATGCAGTTCCACGAAGTCGCTGCACATTTGTTTGATATAAAAAAGGGTGTAAGGGCGCTCCGGATGGCGGGAAAGCTGCACTTTTTGCCAGGGAGTGAGGTTGTCGTAAATCTCTTTGCGCTTTGCATTGATTTTATTTTGCAACTCCTCAATCATGGAGGCAACGTCGAGGTCGCCCTGTTCGCCCACCTGTTTTATCTTGTCCAATTGTTCAAACAGGCTTTCCAGCGGTTTTTCAAAATCTAAAAAAACCATATTCCCATGAATTATCGTTGCCGAAAACCCTGTCCATAAAAGGCAAATCGGCAGGTTCTGCATGTTTTGTTCTTGACAAAGTTAGCAAACCCCCCGGCAGTACCCTTCGTTGGCGGATTTTTTTTTTATTTTTTACCCTTGCCCATTGTATTAAAAAGAAAACAATTCTACATTTGCACCCGCTTCGACAGAGGAGCGAAATTTAAGCAAAACGGTTCGGTAGTTCAGCCTGGTTAGAATGCCTGCCTGTCACGCAGGAGGTCGCGGGTTCGAATCCCGTCCGGACCGCTTTTAAAAATTAAAAAGCCTTGTAAGTCAATGACTTATGAGGCTTTTTTATTTGATGGTACAACATAGGTACAACATTTTGAAAATTTCCTCCCCTTGCACCGCCTTTCTTCGATTTGCAGGGAAATTTCGCTCAAACACTTTCCTAACCGCCATCTTCCTTTCGAATTAAGCATTTCCTTCCTCATTTCTACCGTGCCTTTTGCTGTTTGCTGCAACATTTTGAGTTTGACAGCCTCCCCTTTGCCTGCCGACCTTTGCAGTTGATTTCCAGTTTTTTTCTAACCAAAAATGTAAAGCTATGGCAAGGCAAAAAGGTCTAATCAAGTATGTCGGTACCATCGGTGATGTCCGGCATTTCAAAATCAAGGGCGAGAAGGGCTATTTCGCCGGGCTGGTTGGTGACAACTACTACCTGTTCGCCTCGTGCCACCAGCTTTTTGTAAAAACTACTGCTTTGGTCAACATTGGCCGTAGTTTTTACAAAAACTCATCCATTGATGGGAAGGAAATTACACCGCTATTATCTTCAACGTTGCCTCGTCATGCACCTTGAAAGCATTGCTTTTCACCAACAGATTTTTCATCAAATCCATGTCTTCGCCAATGATGGTTGCGCTGAACCCGTGCGCCCTTTGCAGCATCCGAAGGTAGGCGGCGGGGTCGTGCTGAAGGGTAAGGCGGCGGCGGGCGACCATGTAGTCGTCCCGGTAAACGGTGGGGATGATGATTTTGGACTGACCTTGTTAAATGATTTCCTGAAGATGTATCGGTAGAATATTTTCCATTAGCTGGGTGGTTCGGGTTAAAAATTGGCGAATATTTTCCAGTAAACTATGTTTTTGGGTGAATATTTTCCAGTAGCCAGAAAGCAATACCGCTATCAAAGCAGCGCTTTGTTTAGGTTAAAAAATGCTTTTCAAGCAACTTTGACCACTCTCATGCAAAGAAAATCAAACAATCTTTACACGAAAACTGCCTCATGGAAAGATGTTTTACATGATTGTGCATGAAGATAAAACCAAGTCAACCTATATTCAATAACCGATCATAAGATTGACTGAGAATGCTCTGAAACCGGAGTCACATAGGACGCGGGTGGTTGATTTTGAGAGCGTTTCCGACCAGCCCTCCAAAATCACCGGCCTGTCGCACGGGGCCGATGCCTACCTCTCCAAGCCCTTCAACAAGGAGGAACTACTGGTCAGGATGGAAAAGCTCATCGAGCTGAGGCATCAGTTGCAGTTGCGGTACAAGAAGCCCGGAAGCCTGCCAGCTGTCATGCAGGCCAAGGCCGACAATCCGGAGGAACTGTTTTTGCAAAAAGTCATCCGCATTGTGGAAGCCAACCTGGCGGATGAGGATTTTGGCATGCACGAGCTGTGCCGGGCCGTCAACATGAGCCGCTCCCACCTCTTCCGTAAGCTAAAGGCCATTACTGGTAAATCCACCACCGTTTTCATCCGCACCCTCCGCCTCGAAAAAGCAAAGGAACTCCTACTGACGACCGACCTGAACGTTTCTGAAGTGGCCTACAATGTGGGTTTTAACAATCCCAAATATTTTTCAAGGGTGTTTGTGGAGGAGTTTGGGGTGGCGCCGAGCGAGGTACGGAAAGGGTAAGCGTCACCACTCCGTATGGAAAACCCCCGCCTTGTCCACCCGCTCATAGGTGTGCGAACCAAACAAATCCCGCTGCGCCTGCACCAGGTTCAACGGCAACTGACCGCTCCTGAAAGCATCGAAATACGTGAGCGTGGCAGCCATTGCCATCACGGGGACGCCCGCCTTGATGGCCGTGCGCAGCACCTTTCGCATGTCCTTTTCGCTTTTTGAAATTTCATCCTTAAAAACCGGGGACAGTAGCAGGTTTTTCAGGCCCGGCTGCTGGCTGTATGCCTGCCGGATCAGTTCCAGCAAGTCCGCCCGGATGATGCAGCCGCCCCGCCAGATGCGGGCGATGGTCTCCAGGTCGAGGCCGTAATTTTTCTCTTCGGAGGCTTCGGCGAGCAGGTGCAGGCCCTGGGCATAGGTGGTGGTGAAAGCGAAGTAGAGGGCAGCTTCTACTCTTTTTACCAGCTTCTCGTTTTTGCCCTTTTTGGTTTTTTTCTTTTTGGGAAACTGCGCCTCCATTTCCAGCCGCTCCAATTTCAGGGCGGAGAGCCCCCGCATGGTCACGGCGGCATCAATCGCCGGCACGGGGATGCCCATGTCCATGGCGTTTTGGCTGGTCCACTTGCCGGTGCCTTTTTGTTTGGCTTTATCTAAAATTTTGTCCACCAAAAGCCCATCGCCCAAGTCGTCTTTTTGGGCAAACACCTGTGCCGTGATTTCGATCAGATAGGAGCGCAAGCGCCCGTTGTTCCATTTGTCAAATGTCTCGTGCAGTTCTTTGTTCGACAGGCCGCCCAGGTTTTTCAGCAGGTCATACGCTTCGGCGATGAGCTGCATCATGCCATATTCGATGCCGTTGTGCACCATCTTCACGTAGTGGCCGGAGGAGCCGTTGCCCAGAAAAGCCACGCAAGGGTCGCCGTTCACCTTGGCAGATACCGCCTCCAAAATGGGCCGCACCGGCTCATAAGCTTCCTTTGCCCCGCCCGGCATGATGCTCGGCCCAAACCTCGCCCCCTTCGACCCGCCGGACACGCCCATGCCCATGAAGTGGATGTTTTTTTCTTTCAAATAGGAGAACCGCCGCTCGGTATCCTCGAAAAAGGAATTGCCGCCGTCAATGATGAGGTCGTCCTTTTCAACAAAGGGCAGCAGGCTCTCGATGACGCTGTCCACCGGTTTGCCGGCCGGTACGAGCAGCATGATGTGGCGGGGCCGTTTGAGCGAGGCCACAAATTCCTGGGTGGAAGTGGTGCCTTTGGCAGGCTTGCCGGCTGCTTCCGTTTCCAGGGCGGCGGCCTTGGTGGCGTCCGTGTCGAGGCCAGCAACGGAGAAGCCGTGGTCGGCAATGTTCAACAAAAAATTGCGGCCCATCACGCCGAGGCCGATCATGCCGAAGTCGTAAGTGTTTGTCATGTTAAAATAATAAGAGTGAAAGAAAGGGCGCAAGATAAAGGGGTACGGGCGTATGTTTTCCCATCGAGGCTCATTTTTCAAAATTTAGTGAGGTGGGCTTCCGCCCAAAAGGAAAACCCGCTCCGATTTGCTGCCATTGTTGAATTAACAGGATCCGAAGCGGGTTTGACATTAAGCCTGTTTATCAGTGAAATCGAGCATGCCGTAGGAAACCGACTGATCCCTTATTGCTGAAATGTGGTTTCCAAACTGGTCGTAGCCATCAGTGAATACCCTTTCGAATACCGCATCAGTGCCGTTCGTGGACCAATTATGCACGACCTCAACGCCGCCGCCGAACTTGGGCACTATGTCGCTGCTGCTGGCAATAGACTCATAGGAAGATGCAAAAACTTCGGCAGCACCATTATCAACAAATTCTCCAATGGCTTCCTCTGCAACTTCTTCTCCCACGGTTGCGGCCCCACCCAAAAAATCGAGCGTTACGATGGCGCTGCCGATGCCTGCTAACAGGGCTGCCCCTTTGGCCACCTCCCGGGCATCGTCTTCGTCCATGTCAAATGCTTCGCAGAATTCCTGCACAACTGATTGTGCGATTTTTTTGATGAAAAATGATTGTCCAAACATGATTTTGAGTATTAAAAAGTGAAGGAATTTACTTTATTCCAAAAGCATAATGGTGAATTATTATTCACTCGTTATTTATATCCCACTGCGATGCAGCTAAATGAAAATGGATTACAACCAAAATTTACCCCCACATCTTCAATGTCAAAGACTATGGTCAGCTTGTTGGCATTCATCATTCCAGATGCATTAGTGATCCCAACATCACAATTGCCATATTCACCAACATTGGTATTGTTAAGGTCGAGTTCGCCATTAGTCCGAACAAATGCAGTGCTTCTTTTGCCAGCATTGTAAAGGTTGAATACCTCAACCTCTTTCCCAAAGCCGACTTTTGAAATCGAAATTGTATATTCATCATCGTTCGTCCCACATTCTTCCTTCATTGAATAGCTGCCAATATATTGATCCCTTATATCTACGGGTTCAGGTTCCGGCTCCTCTTTTGTACATGCGCCCAATGTGGTAACTGCAATGAAAATGGCCAAAAATAATTTTGAAATAATAGTTTGCTTTTTCATGATAAGGTGGTTTTAAAAAAATGAATAAATGGTTCAGTTCGGGAAAAGCAAGGCCAGATTGATGGTTCCCAAAATATTACCCTGCCCTTATTTTTATTGGTTTTATGAAGAATCAGCGGGGAGTCATTCGGAGAAAATTTCGTCGAGGTAGGTGAGTAGCCCATCCATTGCTATGTTATAGGCTTTTTCATGAATGATCATGGCTGTGGTATTGCCCCACATGTTCCCTTTTTCAATATCATAGGAAAATACCCGTTCATCTGTTTCTCCACCATGCCAGAGAGTAATGTCAAAAGTGGTTTTTGTAAACCATTTACCTTTGCTTAAATAAGTTTGACAATCCGGTATTTCGACTTTTATGACTGTAGTTTCGGCCTGTTCGATATTTGCCGATTCGGATGCTGAAACCAAGTGGAAGTTGGCATCTGGGTAGGTGGCAGCAAGCGTTTTTTCAAATTCCAGGGCTATACGTTCCCAGTTTTTATGGGTCAAAGTTCGTTCATCTGAAATTTGCAGGTAAATATCCTTGCCTGCCATAAGTTCTGTTCGGGGTTCGATAATTTTGCCAATTACACCCCATGCCGTGATATATTTTGCTTTAGTATTATTCTGGCTTAAAGCGATCACGCTAATTAAAACAAATGTGAGTTGGAATACGAATTGCTTTTTCATGAAAGTATTTATTTTAATTGATTGAGAACAAAGAAATCCAGTTTGGGCAAGGCCCAATTAATTGGAAATCCAGTTAGTAATAATGATGTAAATTAATTGGGGGCGACAATACTAAAAATGAAATCCCGCAGAGAACTGAAGAGAGGAATAGCTTGGATTAACATCATGGTTGAAGCGCAAGCCAATTTCGACTATATCGTTAAATACCATCCCAAATCCAGCTCCCACAGCAAAATAGAGGCCGCTTCCATTGTAGTAATAATATTGTCCTTCATTCAAGTCGCCTGTTGCGAGGGTCCAGTCAGCCCCTGCCATCAGCAACCAATAAATTCTAAAGTTGTCAGTTCGTAGCCCAAAATGGGGCCCTGCCAAGAAAAATGTACTTATATAGCCCCCATCCACATAATCAGTGCTCAGTTTATTATATGCGGCAGAAATATGGCTGGTTAAGCCAATGTTCCGTGTAAAATATCCTGTACTCTCCAAACCCCCATGAAAGCCAATTTTTAAAGTACTGGATGAGGGATATGCTACCCCGATGAAAAAATGCCTGTCACCTTCCGGGGTTTCCCTTTTCTTTTTTGGCTCCACAGGTTTTTGGATTTCCTCTTCTTTAACTGGTGGCGCATTGGCTTCTTTAGTTATTTTCTCGACATTTTCTCCCCCGCCGAACACCTCCTTCATCCCGTTCTCGTATTTTATCAAAAACACCTCTTTCTTGGGCAGTGTTATGGTCGGCCCGTCCTGGTGGTCGAAGCGCTTGTACTTGATGTCCAAGGGCAAGATTTCTGTGACTTTGGCTTGAATTTCTTCGCCCGTTTTCAGGAGTATGACATCCTGTGAAAAAGCAGCGAAGGAAAATAACAGCATGGAAAATGCGAACGCTAAGTTTTTCATGACAATTAGTTTTAAATAAAAGTGAAGGTGAATTTTGTTTGCGATGACCTGTTCATCAGGCCGTTCGGACATAGATGTAATGGCCCCGGAAGACGTGACAGGCTTTTTTTATTTTTTTGAAAAAACTTTTTGGCACAAAGAAAATGGCGGGAATACGGGCATAGATGGGCAGATTTTCCAACCCCTTTTTTACATTTGCCAACGTCAAAACAACAAACAGCACTTTCCCCGATGGAGCAAACCATTGCAACCAACACTTACATCAAGGCCATTCTGGGGGGCGACCCGGCCCAACTGCGGGAGATATACCGCAGCCTCTTCCCGATGGTCAGGCAGTTGGTCAAAAACAACCGGGGCACCGACGACGACGCCAGGGACATCTTCCAGGAAGCCCTCTTCACCATCCACGATAAAGCCAGCCAACCTGGTTTTCAATTGAGTTCCAAATTCAGCTCCTATTTATATGGCGTCAGCCGCAACCTTTGGCGCAACCAGTTGAAAAAAAAATATCGCCAGGATGTCACAATCCTGGATGAGGTTACATACATGGATGATGCGCAGTTGGACATCGACTTTGAAGCAACGGAGCGGCGGAAGCTCTACGAGCGGTATTTCGACCGGCTGGAAGAAAAATGCCGCCGGGTACTGACCCTATACTTCCAGGGAAAATCCATGCAGGAAATAGCAGATGTGGAAAAAATAAGCGAAGTCAATGCCCGGCAGCAGAAAAGCCGCTGCCAAAAACACTTGATTGAATCCATTCAAAAAGACCCTTTGTATAGGGAATTGAGAATGGAAAATTGAGAATGGAAAATGGGAAAGCAGGAGTTCTCCTGGCCTTTTCCTCACCACTAAAAAATGGAAAATAAAGACCTATACGAACTCATTGACGGCTATCTGGACGGTTCGCTAACCGAAGCGGAACAGCGGGAAGTGGAGCAGCGTCAGTCCAGGGATCCTGGTTTCCGGCAACAGGTGCAGTTGCAGCGGGAGCTGCGGGAAACCATCGGCAACCCTGGTCGCCAGCGGCTGCGCTCCGTCCTGGCGGACATACTGGCTGATGAGCCGATGCCGCCCGATGAACCGCCACCCACGGCCGCCATCAACTGGTGGAAATGGGCAGCACTGCTCGCCGTCGTCGTGGTGGCGGGCATTGGTATTTGGCAGTGGCAGCAACCGGAAGCTGCACCCATACCACCCGATCCACCGGGAAAAGCGATAGAAATACCGCCCGCCCCACCTGTGCAGGAAACAACCCCGGCAGAAAACGGGCCGCCTGCCGAAGCGCCAACGCCACCTACTGAAAATAAGCCTGCCCAGCCCCCCAAAACTCAAAAACAGGACATCCCCATCGCCGCCATAGACCCGGCAGCCTTCGAACGCAACGCCAGTTGGGATGCCAAGGTAAAAGGTGTGGTCATGGGTAATGACGAGTTGAAGCTGACCCTTACTTCCCCGCCGCTGGACGCCAATTTCCCGCCGGGCAAGGACGGGCAGGTGACCATCCGTTTCAGCGGCACCCTGGCAAACTTTGGCGATGCTGACACCGCCCCGCTCGTCCTGCTGCTGTACGACAACCAAAACCGCCGCCCGCTCTTCCAAATCCCGCTGGCGTTGAAAAAAACGGCCACGGACCAGCATCTCTTCGAGCGCAAAGAACGCATGGCCCTAAAGCCGGGGCTGTATTATTTTATTGTGGAAACAGTGGAAGGGGATGCATTGGCAGGGGGGCGGTTTACGGTGAGGGGCTGAAAAATCCTGTTGAAAAAATGCTATTTTTGTTCAGTACAAACAAGAATAATGGCGAAAGACCTGTTTCACGACAACTGTAAAAAAGCACTCGAAGCAGATGGCTGGCTCATCACCCACGACCCTTTGCGTTTAAAGTCCGGCAAAGTACGGGTGGAGATAGATTTGGGTGCTGAAAAGTTAATAGCTGCAGAAAAAGGAGAAGAAAAGATAGCCGTAGAAATCAAAAGCTTTATCAGCCCCTCCCCGGTTAACGATTTTGAGGATGCCTATGGTCAATTTATGCTTTACCGCCGCATCCTCCAGAAAAGCGAGCCGGAACGAAAACTCTTCCTGGCTGTGCCCGCTGCCGTTTTCAACACCTTCTTCCAGCGGCCACTGATCCAGGAAATAGTGGATGAAGAAGGTATCAGCCTGATGGCCTTCGATCCTTCAACCAACATAATAATACAATGGAAAAAGTAGAGTCATACCGACGCATCGTCCAACAAGTCCTCACGGATTACGCAGCTCCATCCGGCAACCCGGCAGAGGCTCAACAAGAGCAGCTTATCTTCGACACCTTGCGTGATCACTTCCAAATAATGGCCGTAGGCTGGGAAGGGGAAAACAGGGTCTATTTTACCATCTTGCACCTGGACATCATCAATGGCAAAATCTGGGTGCAGGAAAACAATACCGACCTTGATATTGCCCAGAAACTGGAGGAGCAGGGTGTGCCAAAGTCCGATATTGTGCTGGCTTTTCAGGCACCTTCCATGCGAAAATATTCGGGTTATGCCGTGGCATGAAGGCGGTGCCACTAAACCACCGTTTCACTTTTGTAAGTAGCCGCTTTTGAAATTAATGAACCGGTCCGGTTATTTCGCAGCGTTTGTGAAGGGGCGGGGTTGTCGAACCCCGTTGTTCAGGAACAACCGGGGTTTGATAACCCCGCCCCTCGAATGTGACTACCATTAACTTTGAATGCGGGCATCTATAACAATCACTCAAAAAAACAAGACGATGAAACAGGTACTGCTATTGGTTTTTTGCTTGCATCCCTGGCTGGGCCGGGGGCAGGTGGATACGGCGAGGGTGGTGGCGGAGGTGGATAGTTTGGTTGAAATAAGCCGAACTTTATTTTCAAATGGTAAGTATGAAAAAGCATTATTGGCAATCGAACTGGCTAAGGAAAATGCATTGAATATTGGTATAACAAAACATAAAACTTATGCAAATTGTCTTCACAATTATGCAAGAACTCTCGCCGTATTAGGAAGGCTATCTGAAGCAGAAGAATTATATATTGAAGCGATGAGTCTCAGGGAAGACTTATTTGGAAAGATAAATTCAGATTTTGCAAACTCATTAAATAATTTAGGAGGTGTCTATCTTTCTTTAGGAAATTTAGTTAAAGCTGAATCGTGTTTTTTAGAATCAAAAGATATAAAGGAAAAAATTTATGGCTCTGATCATCCTGAGTTTGCTTTAAGTGTGAATAATTTAGGTAACGTTTATTTGAGGAAAGGGGATTATTTCAGAGCTGAGCCAATGTACCTAAAAACTATAAAAATTTTAGCAAACAACTCAGATTATGAATATTTGTATTTAGGGGCTGTCTCAAATTTAGCAATACTTTACTACGAATTAGGGCAATATGAAAAAGCAGAAACCATGTTGACAACTGTCAAAGGTCAACGACTTCTATTACTTGGCAAGGAACATATCGATTATGCCTCAAGCTTAGATAATTTAGGGAATTTGAAATGGAGGATGGGGGCACTAAAGGAAGCTGAGAATTTATTTCTCGAAACCTTATCAATTTATGAAAAGAGAGTTGGAAGAGAAAATACAAGATTTGCATTGACACTAAATAATCTTGCAAATGTATACAGCGATTGGGGGAGGTATTTGGATGCCGAAGCTGCTTATTCCGAATCTTTATCCACAATACAAAAGAGTATAGGAGATGACAACCCTGATTATGCTTTATTAGAAGGAAATGCAGCTATATTATATAAAAAAATAGGAAAAATTAACCAATGGGGAAAAATGATTTTAGAATCTAACTCAATTATAGAAAAAAATTTTGGGAAAGATAATAGTGAGTATGCGTCCGGAATTACTAACTTGGCTGATTTTTATATAAAGACTGGTAAATTTAAAGAGGCAAAAGAGCTATTAATAGAGTCGATTGATATTAAGAAAAGAGTTTTAGGATCCAATCATCCTTATATTTCTTCAAGTTATTTTGGCCTAGCAAATTTAAATTGGAAAATAGGAAACAAACAAGAAGCCTTTAGATGGCTAGAAAAATGGATTACTTTATTTAAATTCTTAACTTCCAAAGCTATTTATTACCTTTCTAATAAAGAACTTAACGAATATTTAAGTACAATTAATGAGAGCCAAGAAATTTTTCTTTCTTACATCAATAGTTTATTTTTTAACGATTTTAGTGTCAATAGTATTTGTTACAATGATGTACTGTATAACAAAGGCTTCCTCCTCCAAGCCGCCACCCGCCTAAAAACCCTCGCCCAATCTGACACCACCGCCTCAAAGCTCTACGACAACCTCAAATCCTACCGCTACCTCCTCTCAAAAGAATACGCCAAACCCATCGCCGAGCGTCAACACGTCGAAGAATGGGAGGAAAAAGCCAACACCCTCGAAAAAGAACTCACCCGTACCGTGGCCGGCTTCGGAGAGGCACTTCGGCAAGTCACCTGGCAGGAAGTGCAACAGCAGTTGCAGCCAGGTGAGACAGCTATCGAGTTTGTGCATTACCAATACCACAACCCCGAGCCGACGGACAGCGTGTTCTACAGCGCCCTCGTACTGCGGCCCGGCGATGAGGCACCGCATTTCGTCACCCTCTTCGAGGAGCGGGAGATAGCGCCGCTATTGGCAAAAGCATCGGGCAAAAAGAGCAGCAGGATTGACGATTTTTACCTTAATGGCGACGGTGCCAATGGCGAAAAACTCTACCAACTGATCTGGCAGCCACTGCGGGAACTGCTGGGCGGCACGAAAAAAGTCTATGTTTCCCCCTCCGGCCTGCTGCACCGCATCAACCTCGGCGCAGTGCCATTCCCCCTTCAGGGGAATAAGGGGCAGACCTTTGCAGATAGCTACCAGCTTTCCATCGTCGGCAGCACCCGCCAACTGGTAGTGAAAGACCCTGCCGCTGCACCCAATGCCAATGCCGTGGTCTTCGGCGGCATCCGCTACCAGACGGACACGACCGCCATGATCGCATCCAATGAGACCGTTTCCCGCAGTAACGACCTGCCGGACATCCTGAAATTCCAGTCCGACACCATCAGCCGGGGCGGTAACCTCGACTACCTGCCCAATTCCCTGACCGAGGCCCTCAGCATCACAGGGACACTGGAATCCGCCAACTTCACGGTGCAACTGGATACGGGCTATTACGCAAACGAGGAAGCTTTCAAGCAAATCGGCAAGTACGGCGCATCGCCCCGCATCCTGCATGTGGCCACGCACGGCTATTTTTATCCAGACCCGGAAGAAATGGTGGACGGCAGGCGGCAGATGTTGGACGGAGGGGAGCAGGTATTCAGGAATTCCAGGCACCCGATGATCCGTTCGGGCCTCATCATGGCGGGGGCGGAGGATGCTTATTTCAATGGAAAAAGCCCCGCTGACAGGGAAGACGGTGTGCTGACAGCCTATGAAATCAGCCAGATGAACCTGGCCAATACGGAACTGGTCGTCCTCTCCGCCTGCGAAACGGGCCTCGGCGATATCCAGGGCAACGAAGGCGTGTATGGCCTGCAAAGGGCCTTCAAAATTGCGGGTGCGAAAAACCTAATCATGAGCCTATGGCAGGTGAACGACCTCAGCACCAATGCGTTTATGACCGAATTTTACCGCCAATGGCTGCGGCAGGGCCTGGAGATACCAGCGGCGTTCCGGGCGGCGCAGGGCATTGTACGGGAGCAGTATCCGGACAGCCCTTACTTGTGGGCAGGCTTTGTGCTGGTGGAGTAATTGCCTTCCATTATTTGTTCAGCAGAATGCGTTTTTAAAAAAAGATTTTTGAAGTTTGGGAGAACGAAGTCAACACGGGGGCAGCCTGACCGCTGCCAGCAGTTCCTGAAAGGCCCGTTCATCGTCTGCATCTTGCAGTACAGCGGGGGTCTGCATGTCCACGAGGGTGAGGTGTGCCCTGTTTTCCTGTACGATGGGCCTGCAGCCTTCCAGGTGTTCGAGCTTCAGCATAGCGTTGCTGTACCGGGAAGAAAAGATGACCGGGTTGCCCCTTTGCCCCTGGTAAACAGGCTGTACGATGGCCATATCATCTTCCTTCAATCGTTTGGAAAATGCCGTTGCCAATAGCTTGTATTCCTCAGCGGATATCAATGGCATGTCCGCAAGACAGATCATAAAACCACCTGATCCGGCAGGGGCCGCCCGTATGCCGGCCTGTATGGAGGTAGTCATTCCCTGTTCATAGGCAGGATTTTCCAGCTGCATCACCTCCCGGTTTTTCAACAATGCCTTAGCCTGTCCAGCCTCGTGCCCCAGCACCACGATGATATCGCCAACGCCGGCCAGCAGGAGGTTGTCCAGCGTCGCTTCGAGCATGGTTTTCCCCATGATCGGCAGGAAGAGCTTGTTCTTTTCGCCCATGCGGCGGGACAGTCCGGCGGCCAGTAAGATAGTGGTGAGTTTCATGAAGAATGGATAGGTTAAAATTTACCGTCTTTGACAAATTCTGTGGAGTAAGGAAACCGTTATACTAAAACACGGATGGTTTTGTGGGTTTGCTATTAGCTGTTGGCAGTTGGCCATTGGCTTTTGCCAACTGCCAAAGGCCAAAAGCCATTAGCGTACAGTATAAAACGGTTTAGCACATAACCGCTTGATTTTCAACCCACGACTTAAGCCATGGGTTGAAAATTTTATCGGAAGGCCACAAGATTTAAGAACCAAATTTACTTATGAGCGGAAAGATAAAATCAACCTTAGTTGGCGCTTCAAGCCGGTTTGCGGAGGTTGGCTGCCTCGCACTCCCGTCCAAGGAGATTGAAAGCATGAAATTATTAGGTTAGTGTAGGCCCGATGCTATTGACCCTGTTTATCAATTCACAAACTTTTGCAGGCAACGCAAAAATCCATCATATCCCGTCCTTTAGCAAGCCCATCAACTCCTCCGCCGTCAATTTGGCGCTCACGTCCGTCCCGGCCAGCAACGAATCCGCCAGGTCCCGCTTTTTTGAATGGAGTTCCAAAATCTTTTCCTCAATGGTATTTTCCGCCACCAGGCGATAGACCGTCACGGGGCGCTCCTGCCCAATGCGGTGGGCACGGTCGGTGGCCTGGTCTTCCACGGCGGGGTTCCACCAGGGATCGGTGTGGATGACGTAGTCGGCGGCGGTGAGGTTGAGCCCTGTGCCGCCTGCTTTGAGGCTGATGAGAAAAACGTCGCCCTCACCCGACTGAAAGGCATTGATGCGCTCTTCCCGCTTGTTCAATGGGGTGCTGCCGTCGAGGTATTGATAGGCGATTTTTTGTTTTTTCAAATAATCCTCCAAAATGGCCAGGTGGCCAACGAACTGGCTGAAAACAAGCGCCTTATGGCCATTCTCCAACAACTCGCCGACAATTTCCCCAAAGAGTTCCAGCTTGGCGCTGCTGACAAACCCTGCCTTCTCATCGGCGAGGGCGGGGTGGCAGGCCGCCCGGCGCAGTTTCATGATTTCGGCCAAAATGCGCAGGTGCTGCTGCCCGGCCTGGCCATCGTCCTCAGTAGCCAGCAGCTTTTCGAGGGCGTTGCGGCGCAGGGCTTCGTAAAATGCCCGCTCGTCGGGCGGCAGCTCGACGGTGAGCGTGATTTCCGTCTTTTCGGGAAGGTCTTTCAGCACCTCATCCTTGCGCCGGCGGAGGATGAAGGGCTGCACGAGGCGCTTGAGTTGCTCCCGGCGGTTCTCGTCCTTGTATTTTTCGATGGGGCCGGAAAAGCGCTCGCTGAAACTTTCGATGCCACCGAGCAGGCCGGGGTTGAGAAATTGGAACAAATTCCAAAGCTCGCCCAGGTGGTTTTCGATGGGCGTGCCGGACATGGCCATTTTAAAATCCCCCTGCAACTGCATGGCCACTTCCGAGCGCCTGGTCGCCCGGTTCTTGATGGCCTGTGCCTCGTCGAGGATGATGGTGGCCCATTTTTTTTCGGTAAACAATTTTTCCTCCCGGGCCATCAGGTCGTAGGTGACAATGACGAGGTCGCCCTTTTTCGCCTTTTGGATGGTGGCTGCCCGGTCGCCCTCGCCAAAGAGCAGGGGCGAGAGGGTAGGGGCGAACCGTTCGGTCTCTGCCCGCCAGTTGCGGCAGACACTGGCCGGGGCCACGACGAGCGCAGGGCCGAGGCTGGCCCGGTCGGTGAGGAAGGCGAGTGCCTGGATGGTTTTGCCCAGGCCCATGTCGTCGGCAAGGCAGGTACCCACGCCCCAGTTGGCGCAGCGGTGCAGCCATTGGAAGCCTTCCTGCTGGTAGGGGCGCAGTTCAGCGTTGAACGCCTTCGGCACTTTGTGTTTTTGGGAAAATGCCTTGCTGAGCCGCTCTTTGTTGTCCAGAAATTTTTGGCTTGCCGAAAAATCCTTGACCGCCTCGCTAAACGTTTCAAAAGCGTTGGCCGCTAAAGGGTGCAATTGCAATGGGCCGCCTTTTTTTTGCGAAGCCAACAGCCCGTTGATGCTCCTGAGCCGCTTGCGGAACTCCTCGGTGAGCGCCAGGAACTTGCCAGGGCCGACCTCCACAAACTGGCTTTGCTGTTCGCTCAATGCCAGCAGTTCCTGCATGGTCAGCACTTTTTCCTCGTCCACCCGCAATTCGCCGTTTACTTCGAACCAGGTGCCCTTTTCATTGACAGACATCTTGAACTGGTCGAAGCCGACGACTGAATCTATGCGGAATTTTTCGCCCTTGGGCCATTCCAAAATGATTTCTCCCGCTTCCAGCAAGGGCTTGAGTTGCAGCAGTAGTTCAAGGCAGGTTTCTGCGTCTTCCAGTTCCCAGATGCCGCTGCTGGGCCTGCGTTTTTTCAATACCTCCACTCTTTCACGCAGCGCTTTCAGGTTGGCGGCCTCGGCTTTCAGGTTGCGGTTGGTGGCGGTGCGCACGCCCTTGACGGGGGCAATGAGGTAAGGCTCGCCCTCGCCCGGTTTCACGTAGGGCGGAATATCGAGGAAGGGTTTCACGTAAACCTCTACATGGAAACTGTTGCCGATGGGCAGCAGGTGTACGCAGGGCCGGCTGTCGGCCTGCACGGTTGGAAGGTTTTCGTCTTCGAAGGCGGATTGCACCTGTACGAAATTGGCCAGGCCGGTAATGGCTTCCTTTAGTTGTTCGGCCCCTTTTTCCGGCACGTGCAACGACTTGCCGTTGAAGGCCCTGGCAATCTGGACAATCTGCTCGTTGGCCTCTACGAACAAGTAGCGGGTGGGCGATTCCTTGACGATCTTTGCACCCACGGAATGGATATTTTGGGAGAATTGCAACTGGTAGCCCTTGCCGGTTTTTTGGGCGATAAGCATGGGCTTGCTCTCCACCAATTGAACGGCGGTGCTGGGCGATTTTTCCAAAAACAACAAAGGGTGCCCCACCAGGTGTTTGAAGATCTCCTGGTGGTGGCTCAGGTTGATATCGCTGCCCCAGGCATACGGAATAGCGCTGACGAACCGCTCGTCCTGTGGGGTGAGCGCCGGTACTTCCCCTTTTCTCAGCCGGTCGTACGAAACGGCCCGCCCTTTCCCCCATCCGGCCTTGTTCATCGTCTGGTGGCGGGCCTGTACGGTGCCCACCTCAAAATTGACGAGCCATACGATGCGGTCGGTTTCATTACCGGTCTTCAAGGCAGATGCTTTTCCGCCCAAATCCAGCAGCACTTTCAGCGCATTTTCCCATTCCTCGATGCGGGGCAACACCTGGCAGAGCGGCTCGCCCACTGGCATGGGCACCTGGGCGATGGGCCGCCCCAATTCCCCCAAAATGGCATTCATCTCGCCAGCCAGCCAATGGTAGCCTTTTTCGTGGCAGGCCTTGCAGTTGGAAGCCAATTCTAACTGGTCTAACAGCAATTCGTCCACCCAGAATTGGCAGAGGTATTTAAACAGATCGAACATGGGCCTGGATTGGCAGTTCCTCAGCACCTGCTCGGCGGATGGCTTGTTGTTTTCAAGAAAAAGCACGACTGCTTCCAGCCAGTCGTAAACAGGGTGGTAGGCAGTTCTAATGTGCTGTGCCTGCCTGGTGTGGGTATGTATTTTTTTGTAATACTTCTGATCCTTGGTTTTTAGGTAGGCGAGGATGTGGAAAATGCCGGCCAGGTGGTTGAGCACGTCCTTGTTGCTGCCGGAGGAGCGGCGTTGTTCTTTTTGGGCAAGGTCAAAAGTTTCCAATGCCAGTTCCGTTTTGCCGGCCAGCAAAAGGCCAATACCGGCAAAGGCCCCCTGAATGACGGGGCGCAGGTATTGCGATAGTTTTTCCACTTGGTTCCAGTCGCCTTTCAGCAGGTTCAACTGGGCGAGCAGCAAGGCAAGCTGTTGCCTGTCCTCTTCCCTTTTTACCATGCCCACCAAGTCCGTGGCATACAGGAAATAACCGTCCAGGTGCTGTAGTTCCAAAGTGGCTAATGAGAGGTGGCTGTTCAGCAAAAAGGTGCGGATATTAACAGGGAGGGATTCCAGCCTCGCTTTGTCAAATGTATTTCCAATCCAGTATTCCGTGAGGTTTTGTTGGGTAAACTTGCGTGGGTGGAGATTCAGCAGGCTGTTGAAACTGCTTTGAAAAACAGCCACCTCGTTGAGGTAGCGGCCCAACCGCATCTCCCGGAAGAAGCGGTCCGGTTCGGTATAGCCGTACCAGTATTGGTTCAAGGCCACCAGCCTTCGGATGGCTGGGATCGACTTTTTAAAATCGAGATCCTGGTCAAAGTAGCGGTCGCAAAGGGCGTTGGAAAGGTGTTCGGGTGCCCGGTACTGGGTATTGCCAGTGAGGGTGAGCAGACCGCTTTTCACCAATTTTTCCAACAAGGGCTTGATGTCTTTTGGGTAAATGTTTTTGCCTTCGTGCTTGAAGTTGGCGGTATTGAAAATTTCGGCCAGCTTGGACTGCGAGGTTGCCTCCCACAGTACGGCGGCTATCTTCAGGAGTTTTTTGGAGGTCTCGTCCAGCTTTTCGTAAGCGGCCATCATTTCTTCGGCCGTCAAGGAGGCTATCTTCGCCGGGACAACGTTTACCTGAGTGAACATGTTCATTATCCGTTCCCGCAGTTCAAAAAAAAAGGCGGCGAGGTGCTTGCACGGCCCACCCCAATCATGGGGGCATTCGCAGTCGTAATCCGTAATCTCGCCATTGGGCTGCACCACGGCGAAAACTTCGTATTCGTCGTGTGTGCCTTCCACGAGGGCATGCCACTCCGTGGGGTCTTCTTCATCGTTTTCTATGTACACGAATTTTTTCTGGCGGTAGAGTGTATTGCCCCGCTGGAGGATGGTGGGGTTGAAAGAATTCTCAAAGTTTTTGAGGAACATGATATGGATTTTTTGTCCCGGCAATAATAGGAAACCGTCTTTAGACATAGAATAGAAAACAGCCCGTTAATCCACTTTATAGATACCCGCATTTAAAGTAAGGCTCAATTACGATTCCAGGTTGGATACCTCGGAGAGGTCAAACATTGGTAGAAAGGCTGGGTGCGACCTCTCCGAGGTCAAAATACCGGATGCTGTTATCATTTTCTCTTCTACTACCAACATTTGACCTCTCCGAGGTCAATAAATGAAGCAACTTGAAATCATAATACAGCCTAAAGTAAACAGGAGTCGTCTTTGGGAGCTGGGGTTGTCAGGCGTGGTGTTGTTCCAGTAGGTGGTGTGAGCTGGTTTGTAACAGTACTCCCAAACCTTGCCGATGAAAGCGTTT
This sequence comes from Lewinellaceae bacterium, assembly GCA_020636005.1. GTDB lineage: Bacteria > Bacteroidota > Bacteroidia > Chitinophagales > Saprospiraceae > UBA6168. The sequence continues at coordinate 702,626 of JACJYR010000002.1, read as the reverse complement.
ACCCTAGCCCGCCTGGTGATGACCCGTAACTTTCATCGTCAGCAGCTTGGCGCATTTTTTCAAGGTCGATTTTTCGCATCTGCATCATGGCGCCCATGGCCCGCTGTGCCCGTGCGGGGTCTGGGTCGGTGAACAGTTGGAACATCTCCTCCGGCACGATTTGCCACGAGACGCCGAAGGGATCTTTCAGCCAGCCACATTGGCTTTCCTCGCCGCCGTTGGTGGTCAGTTTTTCCCAAAAATAATCCACCTCGGCCTGCCCTTCGCAATGCACCAACATTGAGACACCCTCGTTGAAGGTGTAGTTGGGCTGGATATTGGGGTTGTCCATGGCGATGAAATGCTGGCCAAAGAGGTTGAAATTGGAATACATCACGGTGCCTTCATCACCGGTGCCTTCCGGGCCGTAGGGCACTACCACGTTGAGCTTCGAATCGGGGAATACCTCGTTGTAAAACTTCAGAGCGGCTCCGGCCTGGTTCCGGTGTTGCCCCGAAAAAAGGAAACAGGGGGTGAACTGCTGCGCAAAATCGTCGGCACTTCGCAAGCCAATCTGCCAGGTGAGGCCGTATTTGTCCTGCAGCCAGCCGTAGCGGGGGTTCCAGTCGTACTTGTCGAGTGGCATCATGGCCATGCCCCCTTCCAGCAATTGGCCCCAGACCCTGTCTGTCTCCTCCAGTGTATCGCAAAGAACGAACATGGAAATGGAGGGGTTGATGTTGAACATCGGGCCGCCGTTCAGCGCCGTGAATTGTTGGCCGTTCAGCGAGAAACCGACGGTGAGTGCCTTGCCTCCCTGCCGGAAAACATCGTCCACCCTGGAGTTTTTGAAGATGGAGGTGTAAAAATTGGCAGCCTCTTCGGCCTGCGAATCGTACCAGAAAAACGGGGTGATTTTTTGCATGATTGACATAATTTTATAGGATGTGATTGAAATTTGATTCGTTCGTAAAAATGGAGCTTTTCGCTTCACCACTTTTTTTTTCCAAAACCTTTAACTTTACCTAAAATTATCCACCATGTTCGATTCCGGTTTAGAAGAAAATTTGTGGAACAACCCTGCGCTGCCGCTGCTGCTCGACCGCATCCACCATCGCCTGGACGACGAGCGCCTCAAACGGGCAGAGTTCCGTTCGTGGCTCACCGAAGATATGAAGGCCGAATTTATCAACGGCAGCATTGTCATGCACTCTCCCGCTGCCGACGACCATAACGAGGTAGTGATTAACCTCGGTGGTATGGCCAATTTTTATGTTGCCCTAAAAAAAATTGGCAAAGTCCGGGTCGAAAAAGCCCTGGTCGGTATGACCCGCAACGACTACGAGCCAGACATTGCCTTCTGGCGAAAAGAAGTGGCCGACCGCTTTGAGCCGGGCATGAACGTCTATCCCATTCCCGATTTGATTATCGAGGTGCTGTCGCCCGGTAAAAAGAACCTTGAGCGGGATACCCAAATAAAATTTGATGATTACGCCGCCCACCGGGTGCCAGAATATTGGATTGTTGACCCAAAGAAGAAAACAGTCGAACAATACCTCCTTTCCGATACCCTGCCAGACCGCTATGATCTTTATAAAAAAGCTATCCTGACCGACAACATCGAAAGCATTGTGCTGGCCGGTTTCGCTATACCCGTCAGGGCTATTTTCGAGCCGGATGCGAATGCAGAAGCCATGCAGCGCTTCCTCCGTGAAAGCCGGTAATCCCCTGCAAGGAATCAACTTCTACTTTCATCGCTTTTTCAACTTCCTTTTCCTTAGGATCGAAGGAAAAATAATCCCGATGTGAAATCGCATAGGCGTCAACTTAAATTTATTTCATACAAAAATTCGAGATAGCATTTTCGGGATTTTCGTTTGTCATGGGAATAATATCTGGCAAGCTCACCGATGAAAACATCGAGGTCGCTTGTCAAAAGTATTTCCCAAAACCGTTCTTTGACAAAATCGGCGAACAGCAGCATGCTGATGAATTTCTTCTTTTCTTCGTAAACCCGGTGCACAAAATACCCATACCAAGCCCCCATTGTCAAGGTCAACCAAGCAAGCATCAGGTAGATGGTCATGGCTGCCCTCGGTGGCGATATTGTTTCCCTGCCTTCGAAGAACTTGTCCAGGTTGAACTTGCTTTTCCAACACTTGAACACTATTTCAATGCGCCAACGGTACCGGTAGGCCCTGATGATGTCCCGGCCCCCCCAGGTTTCCTTGTTGACATTTGTTATGAAAATGGTCCAGCCCAGCAGTTGGATGTACTCTCTGGAATGGGCGGCCTTTGCACTGCGGTCAGTACGGGCCTTGTGCTGCCTCATCCGTTTGGCCTCTTCAGGGGCTTCGATGGCCACCAGGCGGACTGGCAGTTTCTCCTTGCCCCCCAGCAATATTTCCTTGTCAAGGACTTGGCGGCCTGCTTTTTTCAAAGCCTTGAGCTCTTTCAGCAAATCCATTTTTTCCCCGGTCTGCGCATCAAAAACGGTTGTCCCAAAGCGGAGGCGGGACAGGAAAAACGCCTTTTTCTCCATGATCGCCCGGAAGGCGGCCAGCACAAAATACCCTTTGTCCCGGATCACAAGGCAGCCTGCCGTGAGTATTTCAACGATACGGTGCGCAAAACCCTGGTCATTTTCACGGTAACTCCCCACAAAAACCCCTTCGTAGGATTCACTCACCAATTCCATGCGCAACTGTATGCGGGCAGTGGCACATTCCCCGTGGGTTTTGCTGTGGGGGCCGGGGTAGAAAGATGACAGGTTGCGGGGCAGCCCCACACAGGTGCTGTCCTCAACATAGACCTCCTTGAACGGTGCGAAGAGGGCAACCCCCTGGTGGCCGTTTGAGGCCGTGCACTGTTTGAGTACAAACCCCAAAAGTTGGCGGGCAAAAGCTTCGTGCCTGAACTGGAGTTTTTTTTGGAGGCCTTGTTTGGAGACCAGCTTTTGGGTCAGCCGCCCTATGCTTTTTGCCCAGTCCCTCAGCCCCGTCTGCCCAAGCTGTACCATCATGCAAAAACCAAGAAAAAAACTATATCCGGTGACTTTCCTCGGCTCCCGCTTTTGGAAACCGCTACTTTTTGCGATGGCGTTTATTTGTTGTTCGCCAATTTTTCGCTTAATTTGTTCCAACTTAATTTTCATATGCTGTTTAGGTGTTCTGAATGTTGATTTGAACAAACCTAAGCAGCATTTTTATTTTATCTAATCATATTCGGTTTTTTTAAGTTGACGCCTATGCGACGTGAAATCGGGATTATTTTTAAAAAAACCTTCCAGTGCTGGGGCTTTCAAAATCAAAATAGGGAAGTTATTTTTTCTAAAATTAAATATGCCCTGCCCGGTGCTGAACGATACGTCCAATCAATTCCAGCGGCATAGGCTGGTCAAGCGGGAACTGCACCGAGCCTTTTCCCTGCTTGTATTTTGAAAGCTCCCCTGCAAAAGCCTGGTGCCCGGTTGGCGTGGCATAAAATCCGATGTGGTTTTTGAAAGCGGCAAAATGCACCAGGTTTTTTCCATTCAATCGAAAAGTAGGGATACCGTAGCGGATGTCCTCCGTGGCCCCGGGCGCTGCGGCTCGGATAGTGGCCCGCACTTGCTGCAGGGTGTTCTGCACATCCACCGGAAAACCTGCGATGTACTGCTCGATGCTATTGATTTTTTCCATCGGTCAATCTTTGAGTTTTACCATGCACCACTGTTTTTTTTCAATCATTTTGCTTCCAGGCAGAACCCGTCCGGTGCAATGCTTAGGTCTGCGGGCAAAGATGCGAAAGTGGCTTTGATCCTCCGGCAAAATGATGTGCACGGGCGTGGACAACGGTAAAACCATGAAAGTGAAAGCCCAGAAAAAGTAGCGGGATGCGGAGTTAAAAGATGCCATTTCCCGACTGTTTATTCGTTCTTTTGTAAAATTATGCACTCATTATCAAACAACAACATGAACCCACCCAGAAAAGTCATCCTTTACATCGCCATGAGCCTCGACGGCTACATCGCCAAACCGGACGACGACCTCGGCTTCCTGTCTATGGTCGAAAAAGAAGGCGAGGACTATGGATACTATGGATTTGTCAGCTCGGTGGACGCCGTTATCGTCGGCAGGAAAACCTACGACAAAGTGCTGTCGATGGGCTACGATTTTCCGCACAGCGACAAGGACGCCTACATTGTCACCCGCACGCCCCGTGAGCCTATCGGTACGGTGAAATTTTATACCGGCAACCTGGGCGAGCTGGTCGCTGACCTGAAAAGCAAAACCGGCAAAAACATCTTCGTGGACGGGGGCGCTGAAATCGTTCATCTGTTGCTGAAAGACAACCTCATTGACGAATTTTACATCTCCGTCATTCCCATTTTGCTGGGCGAAGGCATTGCCCTTTTTAAAAACGGAAGGCCGGAGACACCACTGAAATTGCTGAGCGCACGGCCTTTCGAATCGGGGCTGGTACAGTTGCATTACGAAAGACCGCATTAAATTCAGTCATAAAAATGCTCTTTGACAAATCCTGTGGCAAGCCATTAAAACTACTGGAAATGATAGCCAATTTTCAACCCACGTAAGTCGTGGGTTGAAAATCAAGCGGTTATGTGCTAAACCGTTTTAACGGTTTTCCTTACTCCACAGAATTTAATAAATCTAAAACCATAAAGCAATTGATGCTTTCGGCCCTGTTCGCTATGGGCCTATTCCTGGCAACCGACGATAAAGAGGATTTGCGTCCGCCTGAATTACGATTTCGGCAAAGGCGCACAAAACTGGGTCGTGGGATATTCTGACTACACGAGGGGCCCAAGCCAAAAATTGACGCCTTTGCCAGCGCCGACCGGGTAACGGAGATCAAGGAGTGGATGGGGCGGTGAACTTCTCACCGCAACAGCGTCACATCCCCTTGCTCCTTCACCATGCCTTTATTCCCGTCGTCATATTGCAAAAACCAGACGTACACGTCCGAGGTGGCGGGCTTGTTGCGGTGTTCGCCGTTCCAGCCTTCCAACGGGGAGTCCGTTTCAAACACCAACTCGCCCCAGCGGGAAAAGACCTTGAAAACATAGCCTTGCAAGTCCAGGCACTTGCCGACGGGCAGGAAGGAGTCGTTGATGCCGTCATTGTTGGGAGAAAAAGCATTGGGGACCTCCAGCGGGCAGAATTCTTTCACGGTGTCGCAAGGCGGAAGCTCCAAAGTCTGCGTATCCACATCGGTGCCGCAACTATTGCTGACGGTGAGGGTATAAATGCCAGCCTCAGTCGCTTCGATGAAGGCAGTCGTGTCCCCTGTTGACCACATGATAGCATCTGCATTTTCAGCCGTACCAGCGAGGAGTACAAAACCATTTTCACAGAAACCGGTGGGGTCGAATTCGATGGCCGCGATCGGAAGTTCAGCCGATGCACTCACCAGCACTGTGTCGGAAGCCGTCAAACAGAAATCGCTGGCCGTCACCGTCACAGCGTACGCACCAGGTGCAGTTGCATTAATGATGGGCGCATTGGAACCAGTACTCCACTGGAAAGAATTGATGCCGATTACCTGGGGAATCAACAGGGGAATGTCGAGCGGTTCGCAGGCCGTCAGGTCAGGGCCGAGGTCGGGGTAGGGTAGGTTGATGTTGAAACCGTTGAAATTTTGCTTGGTCACCGGGAAATCTTCCGAGAAGGTCAGCGGCTCGGCGGTGAGGGTTAAGTTGCTGACGGTGAACGGTTTATTGGTTATGGTAGAAATGGAAATTTCGTCTTCGCAACCTGTTTTTCCGTTTTCTTCCGTCAGTACGAGGGCAGGGAAAAATTTATCGAAGTTTTCGTGATCGTTTATCAAATAGGCATAGCCGCCGGGCTGTCGCACCAGCGCATTGCCCGCCGTACCGAAGCCGAGGAACGTCTCCGGGTACCAACTATGGCGCCAATCCACCGTGCCGTTGAGTTGGATTTGGGCCAAAAAATTGAGTTGCCTGGCAGCATTGGCGATGGTGTCCTGGGAGGTACTGCCCGTCACAACAATGGTGTTGTCGTCCAGCACATCCAGGTGCGGCAGTTTCACTTCGTGGTTGGAATTGGTGATTTGCACAGTCACCGAGCGTAAAAAACTGCCGTCCGCATCAACTTCCAAAATCAGCCCGTCGGAAACGTTGTCCCCAAAATTGAAAAGCTCCCCGACGATTACGAAATGGCCATTCGGCAGTTCCTTCAACTCGAAGCCCCGGTCGTCGCTGGAGAGGAAGCTGCCGGGATTGTTGAGCGCCTTCGCCCATTGCACATCACCGCTGGCGTTGAGTTTTACCAGTAGCACGTCTTCGTTGTTCTGGGCGTTGTTCCGCTCCACGATGCCCGTGAGCAGGAAGCCGCCGTCGCTCGTCGGGATGACGTTGCCGAGCGCCGCATCCACGTCGCCGAGGCAGGAAAAGCAGAGGTTTTTTGCCCAAACGATGCCGCCGTCCGGGCCGATTTTTCCCACAAAAAGGTCGTTGGCATCCACGTTGGAAAAAATAGCCGTCGCCCCGCCCGCTAACAGCACGTTACCGTCTGCGAGCGGCATGGCGAGGGTTTTTCCATTGAAAATACCGACGTAGGAAACATCATTTGGCTTCCCGTAGCGGCGTGACCAGAGCACGTTGCCCTGCGGGTCGAGTTTTACCAACACTTTATTGTAAAAGGTGTCGAGCACAAATGCCGTCATCAGCAGGGCCTGCTCTTGCGGCCAATCGGCCACGTAGCCGCCCCCGCTCAGGATGCTGAAATTCATGTCCTGGCTCCACAGCACGCCGTCTTTCAGGTTGAAACGGGTCAGGTTCACGCCGCCGCCTTGGGTCAGTATGGGGCCGGGGAAGTAACTGCTGAGCAGGTAGTCGCCGTTGGCGGCCAGCTTCAGGTCGGTGCCGGGGTTGATACGGCCGGGGTCGAGGGGGAGTTGGAGGGTGGTTTGCGCAAGCAAAAGGTGCGTGAAAAAAAGGGTAAAGAATAGGAAGCAATGGGTGATTTTCATGAATAAAATTTTTTTGAGATTTCGAAGGATTCAGATTCAATTTTTCGAGGGATGTGAATCCCTCAGCGTGAAAAAAATAAATCCATCCATCTAGATTTTTAAGAATACCTTTAGTGGGGGTATCCCAATGCTTGGGGCCTGTGAATCAGTTTCTTAAATCTCTTAACACATGGCTACTACAATCGTACGCTTTGTAAATGTCCTGGTGCTGGCGCTGGTCGCTGGTGCTGTATTTGGAATCTGGGTTGGTTACAATCCGCTATCATTGTCGGCAACTGCCTATTTGGAGCAACAGCAAAACGCCATTCGTTCACTCAACACCTTGATGCCGGTTCTTGGCGGTACAGCCGGGCTTTTGACTTTGCTTTCGGCATGGCTGCAAAGGCAATCCAGGGTCGATGTGGTTCTTTTGCTGTCCGCCTTTGTCTTAGGAATAGGAAGTGGCCTGATAACCAGATTTGGCAACCAACCCATCAATGCCATAGAGATGACCTGGCAACCAGGCTCCATGCCCTCCGATTGGACACAACTTCGTGACCAATGGTGGTCCTATCATACCATGCGAACGTTTACTACGATGGCCATGCTTGCCTTGGTCGTTTGGTCCAGCATCCGCAAGGGCAATGAAGCTTACCCGCAACCCACATCCTGACGGAGTCAAAACCAGTTACCTTCCCGAACTGATTGACTTTGAAAAATTGACCGATTTTTTCCATCTGGCCTTGTCTTCGACAATGACAAGGTTTACAGCTAAAAATCGCTTAAAAAGTCAATTTCAATGAGTTCGGCGATACCATCAAAATCGCCAGCCCAGCCTCGCCCCGAGGTTCCCGTAACGCTGCTCGAAACCGGCCGTAGCATCCTTCAGGGAAGTCAGCCCCTGCCGGAACTGTACCCCGAAAAACACCTCTCCCAACCTGCCAACCTGTCGGCTGATGTCCAACCCGGCTTGCAGGCTCAATCCGGTTTTGTTTCGGTAAATGCCGTTTTGGATCAAATCGTCGCCGGTGGTGAGCGCCGCATTTTCATCGAAAATGACACCCTCGAAGCCCCGGTAAAAATGGACGACCGGCCCGCCCAGTGAAAACGGACGGGTCGTTCGAGATACTGCCGATGGGCTGTCCGTCGACGACGAGGAGCAGCGAGCGAACAAAGTAAGTGCCCGGTGCAGCCCCCGCCACTTCGATGACGACGCTGTTCTGCCCGTTGTGGACTGGTAAATCATCGTGGTCAATTCGCCGGACGTCGTTTGCCCGGTGTTGGGGTCAGTGATGGAGTCCTCAACAACGTAAGCGAGAAAGGGTTGGAAATTGTACGTCGTGCCGTCGAGGTCGAAGCTCAGGAACGACTCGTCGGTATTGCAAACGGTGACCGTTCCGGCGTCCATGTTGGCGCTGTTGAACGGCACCTCGATGGGGTCGCTCACGGTGCCGGCGTTGAGGTCGTAGCCTCTCACTTTGATGACCGAATTGATGCTCTGGCAATCGAACAGGATGGTAGAAAAGAAGCCGTCGGGGCCAGTCAGGGCCGTGGTAAATACGCCTTCGCTCCAGTCGATGAGGGCGTAACCGTTGGTCACGGGGTTGCCGTTGCAGTCGAGCAGGGTGCCATTTAGCAGGAATACACTGACCTCCGGGGCAGTGATGTCATCGAGGGTTTGGTTGATATAGAAGGGGCCGAGTTCTTCGTTGTAAAATTCCCCGCCACAAGCCTGGTAAAGCACGAGGTCGAAGGTTTCGCCAACTGGCGCAAACACCTCGAAATTGCCCTCGTCATCGGCCACGGCAATGTGATAAGGTTCGTTGTTTACGAAGGTGATGGCAAAAGAAGGTACGCCTACATTGGAGTTGTCGATGACCTTTCCCTCCAGCACGAGGAACGTGGTGTCACTTGGGTTGAAGGTAACGACGATGGGAAAAGCGTTGGTGGCCGCCAGTTTGAGGTGGACGTTGCCGAGTTCGTTGCCGGCCGCATCCACCAACCGGGAAGCATGTTGGTAATTCTCCTTGCCTGCATCAATCAGCAGCAAATTTTGTGAAGTGTGCAGGTCGAGCATTTCAAAAAGTATGGGGTGTTTCCAAAAAATGTGGTCTCGGAATTCAATGATTATCAGCGCTAAAAAGATAAATTTGCCTCAAGAATCCAGCGCATCTTTACAACACCTTGCTGTCAACAAAACCTCGTTTTCCTCTTTTGCACCTTGCTACTCAACCAGCGAAGACGGGATGGCGAAAGCCGCTTTTGGCCTGGATGGAGGCAAATGAAACCATAGCTCAGGGTACACTTATATCGGATGACAAAAAATATAGAACAGGAGAAACAGTTAGCGGCAAAAGAGGCGGTAAAGTTTATTGCCGACCATCAAATAGTCGGCTTGGGAACTGGCTCTACGGCTTACTATGCCATCCGGGAGGTTGGTGAAATGATCAAGCAGGGCTTGGATATTCAAGCCGTGCCTACTTCCAATAAGACAAAGGAACTGGCCGAATCTTTACACATCCCTTTGGTTGATATAAATGCCGTCCAATCCATAGACGTCACCATTGACGGTGCGGATGAATTTAACCGTGATTTAATGCTTATCAAAGGGGGCGGCGGTGCACTGCTGCGGGAAAAGATTGTGGCTTCCCTGACCAGGGAGTTCATCATCATAGCGGATTCTTCTAAAAAAGTAGCGGTGCTTGGAAAATTCAAATTGCCCATCGAAGTGATACCATTTGCCGCTAACTATGTGTTGCGCCAAATCCAATCGCTTCATGGTTCCGGGGCCATCCGATCAGTTGGGGGCAAACCATTTATCACCGATCAGGGGAATTTTATTGTAGATGCCGACTTTGGGTTGATCACCAACCCTTCACAGCTTGCAGCCAGGCTGGACGAAATAGTAGGACTTGTTGAGCATGGTCTATTTATAAATATGGCAAGCAAGGTAATCATGGGTATCAACGGTACAACCGAAACTTTTTCCAGGGAAGGATAGATTTATTGCGGATATTTATAAAACCTGCTTTTCCAAAAACTCCCAGGCCCGCAGTTCCGACCACGCATATTTTTTTGCTGGCTGCCAAAAACCACAATGCCCGCCATGTGCAGGCATTTCCAGGAAAACATGCGGATGATGGCGGCACAATTCCACCGGGTAGCAGGCGGGGGGAAGGATAGGGTCGTTCTTTGCCTGCACCAATAGGGTAGGGACGGTAATGCCCGCCATGAAGTTTTTCGCAGAAGCTTTTTCATAAAAATCATCGGCACCGGCAAAGCCGTTCAGCGGTGCGGAGAAGAACTCGTCAAAATCCCACCAGGCTTTGATGTCGTTGAACCTGGCAAGATCCACCACGCCGGGGTACTGGGCCGCCTTTTGCTCAATTTTTATTTTCAACAAACGCATGAAGCGGTCACGGTAGATAAAATTGGAGCGCTGGTCCAGCACTTCTGCGCCCGCTTTCAGGTCGGTAGGGGAGGAGAAGGCGATCCCCGCTTTGATGGGTGCTGGCACTTCCTTTCCATGCACGCCGAGGTATTTCATGCTGATGTTGCCGCCCATGCTGAACCCTGCGAGGACAATGGTTTCGTAGTCCTTCGTCCGCAGGGCATGGGCGATCACCCCGCCGATGTCTTCGATGTCGCCGTGGTGGTACATGCGTTGCTGGCGGTTCATCTCGCCGCTGCACGAGCGGCAGTTCCAGGCCAGTACGTCCCATTTTTTTTCGAGGAAAAGCCTGGCCATGCCACGGATGTATTGGCGGTCGGAGTCGCCTTCCAGGCCGTGTGTCAGCACGATGAGTTTACGGGAGCGGCTGTCCAGCCAGTCGAGGTCCACGAAGTCGTCGTCGGGGAGTTCGAGGCGCTCCCGTTCATATTGGAAGCCGGTCACTTTTCGGAAAATAGCGGGGTAGATGGACTCGATGTGGCCGTTCCGGAGCAGGGCCGAGCGGCGGTAAGTGGATTTTTGTAGAACAGGCATTGACCTGGAAGAAAATTTGGAAATTGAGAAATTTGGAAATTGAGGTTACTTGACCGTGTAAAACTCATGGGAAGCCCTTTCAGGCGAGCAGACGGCCAGGCGGTCGCCCTCGGCGATGACGTAGTATTGTGTGCCCTCCTTTTTGTCTATCTTTTGCCGCCAGAGCTTGTCGTTTTCACCGCCGCCGGGGGGCGTGCCGTCCACGTACATTTCCAGCATTTTGAAAGGCTCTTTTTCGCTGTGCCGATAGGCGAGGTAGGCTTTTTCGGCATCTTTTACGGTGGCGGTGATGACGGTTTTGTCGCCTTTAAACTCGTGTACCACTTCTGAAACGATGGGGTTTTTACCTGTAAACAAAGGGTGTTTCAACAGGTACTCCGTACGGGGCTTCATCAGTTCTTCAATGCCTATGATGGAGGAGTAGCCGATGTCCACCGACTTGGTGAGGTTTTTTTGAAAATCGGCGTAGGAGTAGAGTTTGTTCGGGTCACTTTTGACAGCTTCGTCAATGAGGCTGCGGATTTTCCCGGCCAGTTCGAGGTACTGGCCCTGCGCAAAATTCTCCATGACGATGGTGCGGCAATGGCCGACATATATTTTCCGCCAGAGTGGGTTGTTCAACAGGTTTACTATCAGCGGGCGTTTCGGGTTTTTGTTTTTATAATGGGCAAACATGCTGAAGGTCTGCAGTTCCTCGTCCGTCAGCACACCCTTCTTTTCCCCGTCGTAGCGGAAGCCGCCAAAGGAGATGTTCATGTCCCAGATCAGCGGTGTGAACAGGCCGTCGGGGGTTTTGTAGAGATAGTAATTGTGGCTGAGGCGGCCCGTGTAGCTGTCCAGGTTGACGACCACATTGTTGAAAGCGTGCATCCAAAGCGCCATGTCCACATCCAGCAGGGTATCAACGTGCTCTGGATGTTGGTTCAGGGTTTTGATCAACGTGATCAGTTCCTGCCAGGCACCATCCTTCTTGCTTTCCAGTTCGTACCATCCTTCATAGCATTTCGGGTCGTCGCCGAGGTACATCAGGGAGGATTTGTCGCCCTCGGGGCAGCCGTTGTCGAGGTCTTTCACGTCTTCCCATTCGGGGTCGCACTTGAAGAAGGTGTTTTTACTGGTGCCAAAGTATTCCTCCAGCATTTCCGTGTCAATGTCTTCTGTGTTGTTGTACAGGCCAATGTAGGCGTCGTTCACGAAGACTTTTGCAAAGTTGCAGCGGGGTGCGGGCATGTATTTCCGTGCGATTTCATAAGAAAGCACTTCCCGCAGGAAGCTGGCATCCTGGAACACATTGGAGAGCTTGATGGTGGTGATGCCGCCGGTGAGCATCTGATCTTTGTTTTTGAAATCGAGCTTGAGGTTGAAGGGAAGTTTTTGCTCCCCCTTGCTTTTCGGGTTGTTGTAGGAGCTGTTTCCCTTGTATCGAACGCCGACGTCTTTGAAAATCTGCTTGTCAATGATGACGGTGGCGGGGATGCGCTCTTTTGTGCCCAGCGATTTGAGGGAGTCCAACTGGGCATTCCAGTTTTTTTGTTCAAAGATGATCTTGATTTCGGGGATGTGTTCGAGGGCGTAGAAGTCTTTTTGGCCAAATAGAAAGGTGGCGAGGAGAAGGGAAGATATGGCAATGACGAATTTTCTCATGTTAAAAAATGCAGTTTGGCAAGGTGCGGCTCAAGCGTGGGGTAAACGAAAATCTTGGGCAAGCCAGTATGTGAAGTGACGGCGTGAATTTGAGCCACGCCGTCACCAGGTTCGTTACTTGTTCAAATTCTCCAGCGTGGCGTTGTGCTGTTCCCACATATAATTGGAGGGGCTGTAGCTGAGCAGGCCGGCATTTTCGGCCATGATGTAGTATTGGATAGACTGTTCGCCGTTTTGCGGCACGATGGTGGTGCCGAAGATGCCGTTTTCGGCCACGCCGTCGTCGTTTTTGCCGTCGTCGAGCATGGTGGCCCGGCGCCATTCATTGCTGCCTTCCAGTTTGTACATCAAGGTCACCCTTTTGGGGAATTTGTCCACCTTGGCTGTTATCTGGAAATTTTCCACCTTTTTGTTAGAAAGCGGCTTGCGGTTAGCCACCGCCACGTCCATGATGTCGGGCGGGAAAACGGAGAGGTCGGGGTGGGCTTTCAAAAAAGTTGTCCGCTTGGTCATCAGTTCCACGATGCCGGGGATTTTGCTCTTTTTCCCGATGGTCTGCGACAGGCTTTGGTTGAATTCTTCTGTCGTATAGCTTTTGCCTGGGTCGCTTTCCACGTCCTTTTTGATCAGTTGTTGCAGGGCTTTGGCCCTTTCGTCGTATTTGCCATTGGTGAAATAGTCGTAAAGTATCCGGCGCAGGTGAGAGAGGTAGGTCTTTTTGTACTCTTCGTTTTGCAACAGCCTGCTGATCAGCGGCTTGGCAGGGTTTTCCACATGCAGGAGCGGGTCGAGTTCAGTCAGCGCCTTGAATTTGAGATCGGAGCCGGAGCCGATGTTTTTAAAACTGCCAAAGGCGAGGTTCAGGTCCCAGACGATGGGCGTGAAGCGGCCCTTGTCGTCCTGGTAGAGGTAAAAGTTGATGCTGTGCTGGCCGATATAGCTGCTCAGGTTCACGGTGATGTTGTTGAAGGCGAGCATCCAAAGGGTGTTGTCCACATTCAGCACGGTTTCGATTTTGCCGGGCTCTTCGTTGAGGATGCGGGTCAGTTCGATCAGTTCTTTCGTTCCGTGGTCCGATAATTTTTCAAAATTGTTTTCGTAGCAGGCAGGCGATTCGTCGTATTCCAATGCACCGTAGAGGTTGCTTTTGCAGCCTGCGGGAGCAGGCTCCTTTGGCTCCTGGTTGACCTTGAAGAAGGCATTGCCGGCACTGCCGAAATAGCGCTGCAGAAACTGCGGGTCTTCTGCTGATTCCACATTGACCAACAGGCCGTAATACTTGCCATTGATGGTCACTTTGGCATAATTGGCCTTCGGTGCGGGCATGTAGCTGCGGGCTATCTCATAGCCCAACACTTCCCTGACCATGCTCGGATCGCGCAGGGCGTTCGACAGTTTAATGGTCGTATAGCCCTGCAGGTTTTGTTCCTTGTTTTTGTAGTTCAATGCGATGTGGAACGGATTCCTGGGGTTGTTGGGGGAAAATGATTTTGAACCACGGTACCGGATGCCGGCTTTTTCAAATATTTGCCCATTGATGGTGACCGTTCCCTCCAGCATCCCGTTGCCGTTGAAGCGCAGGGAGTCGAGGATATAGCTCCAGTTGCTTTGCGGGAAAACGATTTTTATGTCCTGGATTTTGCTGTTATCGTAAAAATCGGCGGCCTTTTTGGCTTCCTGCGAAAAAGCGATTTGCAGGCCAAGCGTCAAAAACAAACCAAACAGAGGTGTAAGTCTTTTCATTTTTCAGATAAGGTTTACAATGATATTTTAACGAACGCATTGATTTTCAGGGAGTAGGAAAAAATGAAAACTGCAAAGGGCAGCTTTGTTTTTTCAGCCTGCAATAATAAAAAAAAGAGCGGAAGTAACAGGCCAAAGACCCGTATGTCCTGCGGGTACCGCTAGGCCGTTGTGCCCGGTGGTCAATGGCCTGCGACCACCTCTTCAAAGTATCCCGTTTTCGTATTCTTTTTCACGGCTTTCCAGTCGAAGTACCTGCCGTTCATCACCACATAGACGCCTGGTGGGAGCGTTTGCAGGAAAGCAAGTGCGCTGCCGAGGTTGAAAAAACCGTCCGAAGAGGTGCCGAACGCATAAGGTACCATGGCCCCTGTGAGTACAATTGTTTTTTTTTCAAGCCCATGGCCCGCCAGAAAACCAGCCGTTTTTACCATGGTATCCGTTCCGTGTGTGATGAGTATCCGTTCGTGTGGGCAAAGCTTGCAATTGTGGGCGATGATTTCCCGGTCGGCATCGGTCATGTCCAGGCTGTCCACCATCATCAGGGTTTTGATGTCAACGTCAATCGAGCAGCGGCCCCGGTCTAGCATGGAAGGTACATGGGTGTCCTTGAAATAAAGCCCCCCGGAAATGTAGTTGTATTCTTTGTCAAAGGTACCCCCGGTGACGAAAACCTGAATCATGTTGGTGCTTGTTTGTTTGGTCAATAGGGGTTGTTTGCAGGTTAATTGAAAAATTTGGACAATTATTTTCAAGGAATTTTGCCCACTTGGAAAATCGGGCAGCCACCGTGAAGTTGGCCTGGCGGCAAAGATTGAGAATTATCTTCACCCTAAAGGCATGGATGGGGAAATTTTTCAGGGGCCGGCTCCCGCAATTACAATTAACGCAGCCCCCTGGAATCGTTATTGAGCCAAAAAATTATTTGCGGCAGAAAAAAGACACGCTCTCACAATCAATCACTTGTGAGAAATTGACACATTTTCTTGAGTAATCTCGTTTGCCATCCCGGGTGGCGCCCTCCAGCAGGCAGCCAACCGTCCGGGCTTCAATTTCGGGGCGGGGATAGCTAAAGTTGACGGTGTCATGGTATTCCCCGATGAAATCGGCCTCCAATTATTTTCATTTCCACCCTTGCCCACACATCCCTTACCTTTGCTGTTTCAAACAGCCACCATGCTCGAATCCATCCTTCAACAACTGCCGCCCCAAACCCGCCTCGTCGCTGTTTCCAAAACAAAGCCCCTTGCGGCCATTCTGGCCTTGTACCAAAAAGGGCAGCGCATCTTCGGCGAAAACCGGGCGCAGGAACTGGCTGAAAAGTATGAGGCCCTGCCCAAGGACATCGAGTGGCACCTCATCGGCCACCTGCAGACCAACAAGGTCAGGTACATCGCCCCTTTCGTCGCCTGCATCCATTCAGTGGACAGCCTGAAACTGCTCCTCGAAATTGACAAACAGGCCCAAAAAAACAACCGCTCCATTGACTGCCTGCTCCAGTTCCACATCGCCTCGGAAGAAACAAAGTTTGGCCTCGACCGGGCGGAGGCTGAAGCCATCCTCCTGTCCGCCGAGTTTTCCCAACTCCGCCATATCCGCATCACCGGCGTGATGGGCATGGCCACCTTTACCGACAACACGGCCCAGGTGCGCCGGGAATTCAAAAGCCTGAAAGCCATCTTCGACCACCTGAAAGCTACCTTTTTTGCAAATGCCCCCTATTTCCGGGAAATTTCGATGGGCATGTCGGGCGATTACCAAATTGCCATCGCCGAAGGCAGCACCCTGGTGAGGATTGGCACGTTGTTATTCGGGGAGAGGGGGTGAGAGAAGGAGAGAATGAGAGAAGGAGAGAAGGAGAGAAGGAGAGAAGGAGAGAAGGAGAGAATGGGAGAATGAAATGATTTAATAATGAAATACCTGCTAGCTTACTTATTCCTGATCAGCCCACTTTTGCCGCTGCGGGCCCAGCTTTTTCAGCGGCTGGATTTCCCGGTCACCGTGCAAGGGGAACAATTGCGCAGCGCCTGGGCCGGCGGCCTCAATGCCCCGCAGTGGTCGGCAGTGGACCTGGACGACGACGGAAAGCTCGACCTGTACGCTTTCGACCGGGCCGGCAACATGCACCTCACTTTCCTCAACGCCGGGGGGGAGGGTGAAATCAACTATGAATACGCCCCACAGTTCCTGGGGGCATTCCCGGTGACCAGCTACTTCGTTTTGCTCAGGGACTACAACCACGACGGGGCGATGGATCTTTTTGCCAGCAGCAAAGACGAAGGGGTGCAGGGCATGAAGGTGTTCCGGGGGCGTTTTGAAAATGGCCAGCTCGTTTTTGACAAAGTGGAGTTCAACAATTGGTTGTTCGATGTGCTCACTATCCCCGCCGGCAACGGCCTCACCAACCTCTATGTGGCCGAACCGGACTACCCCGTCGTCGAAGACCTGGACGGCGACGGCGACCTCGACATCCTTTCCATGAACAGCGTGAGCGCCAACCTGGTCAGTTTTTTCAAAAATATGGCGGTGGAAAATGGCCTCGGGCCGGATACCCTCGTCTTCAAGGCATCCGACTACTGCTGGGGAAAATTCCTGATACCGTCGTTTACCGACAGCCTCCTCCTGAGTTGCTATCCCGATTCCTGTGCGGTTACTTGCTTCGCTGGGCCTTTGGAGGGGGAAGACCGGGGCGGTGGCCTGCATGGTTCCAGCACCCTGGCCGTTTTCGACAGCGACGGCGACGGCGACATGGACTTCCTGTATGGCGATCTGCTCTTCCCAAAAATCATCTTCGCCCAAAACGGCGGCAATGCGAATAAAGCCTGGATGACGGCCCAGGATCCTTTTTTCCCCAGCTACAATGATCCGGTCAACCTGCCCAATTTCCCAGCCTCCTTCCTGCTCGATCTCGACAACGACGGGCGGAAGGACTACATTGCCAATCCCAACAAAGCCAAAGCTGCCCCCGACCGCGACGTGTGGTTTTACAAAAACGAAGGCTTGGATGAGAACCCCATTTTTAAATTGCTTGATCAAAAAGCCATCGTCAAGGACATGATCGATCTCGGCAGCGGCGCCCAGCCCGCTTTTTTTGACTACGACGCCGACGGCCTGTTGGATATGGTGGTGGGAAACTTCTCCGAATGGACCCAGCAAAACCCCGATGGCGAGTCCTTTCTGGCCCTCTTCAGGAATATCGGCTCGGCTTCCGATCCCGCTTTTGAATTGGTAAACTCCGACTGGCTCGGCTTCAAGCAGTTTTCGGATGTCACCAGTGCCTTCGCCCCGGCATTCGGCGACCTCGACGGCGACGGCGATGAGGATCTCCTCGTCGGCGACCGGCGCGGGCTGCTGTTTTACTCGGAAAATATCGCTGGCCCAGGCAACCCCTCTTCCTGGACTTTTCCACAGGAATTGTGGCAGGGGATAGCCGTCGGCTCCTACGCCACCCCCTTCATTTACGACCTGAACCGGGACGGGCTGCCCGATCTTTTGATCGGCGAGCGCTCCGGCAATATCAACTTCCTGCCAAATATCGGCACGCCCAACAACCCTGTGTTCCACGCCAATGTGGACGAAGCGCCCAACGTGCCCGAACTGGGCGGCATCGTCGCCAAAGGTCTGACCAACCTGGTCGGCTATTCTTCGCCCGTGGTGCTCGATTTTGGCGATACGGTGTACATCGCCACCGGCAACGAAAGCGGCTTTATCGAACTGTACCTGGTGGATTTTGAAAAACTGAACGGCGATTCGTTCGAGGTCGTGGACAAGCAGTTCGGCAACCTGCGGGAAGGTTATAACAGCCATTTTGCCTTCGCCGACCTGAACGCCGACTCCCTGCTCGATGCCGTGGTCGGCAACTACCGTGGCGGCCTGGGCGTATTTTCCTCGCCCTTTACCATTTCTGGGGCGGTCGCTGCGAAGGAAGCCCGGCAAAGCCTGGACCTGCGTCTGTTCCCGGTGCCGGCAGGCGACCAACTGCACATCCAGGTCGCACAGGCGGCGTTCGGCGACATGCAATACCAGCTTTTCGATGCGGTGGGCAGGCCATTAGCCCAGGGCAACCTTACCAACGGGCAGGCTATCGTTGACACCGCCCTACTCCCCGCTGGTATTTATTTTATAAAAATCCAGGCCGGACAGCGCAGTGCCGTGAAGGGGTTTGCGAAAAAATAAGGGCAATTCCCCCTGGTTTTGGGTGTTTTTGTGTTTGGGTGTTTGGGTGTTTTTGGGAACCTGGGTTGCTGTAAAATGGGAGTGCTCCCGAAAAAACCGGGAAGGCTTTTTTTGAAACAAGGACGGGTGTCTGATTTTGGTTTAAACCAATTCACTCCCTTTTCCACGGTCGATCTTCGCCATGCCGACTACATTATCCTGGAAATGACTACCCGAATAGCCAGGTACCCCTACTTTTGGACTTTTAACCTGCCGCTGGCTTCCTGTTCTTAAACATTTTTGTTGAAAAGGAATTTGGAGATAACTCCTCATTCATGACCCGCAACCCTTTGACCATAGACATAAACTGACAATAAATTTTTATTTAAAAAATGAAAAATCTCTACTTTCTGCTGTTCCTCCTGCTTTCTTTTGCCGCCAATGGCCAGCTCTTTTATGCGCTCGATGCCCCCGTCACCATTGGCGGGCAGGCGCTGCTGAACCCCTGGGCCGGCGGCCTCAACGCCCCGCAGTGGTCGTCAGCCGACCTGGACAACGATGGCAAGCCCGACCTCTATCTTTTTGACCGGGCAGGCTTCGTCCACCTCCCTTTCCTCAACATCGGCGGCCCGGGCGAGACCAAATTCAAGTTTGCCCCGCAACTCGCCGGCTTTTTCCCCCGGACATTCAATTTTGCCATGCTGCGGGATTACGATCACGATGGCATCGCCGATTTTTTTGCCAGCAGCAACGACGAGGGCCTGCCGGGCCTCAAGGTGTACAAAGGCAGGTTCAGCGGCGGCGTACTGGTGTTCGACAAGCTCTATTTCAACGGGAATTCCCCCTTCGTGCCCGTTTCCGGCGACCCCATCCTCGACTATTTGTTTGCCAACCAATTCGACTTTCCGGCCATTGACGACCTCGACAACGACGGCGATCTCGATGTGCTCGGCATGGACCCCTCGTTTTTCAATGCCCGCTACTACGAAAACATGGCCAAGGAAATGGGCTATACAGACGACACCCTCATCTTTCAATTGCGGGACGACTGCTGGGGAAAGTTCAGCATCATCCCAGAGATTGAACACCTCGTCCTCAGCGGCAGCCCCGACACCTGCTCTACCATGTTCGCAGCACCAGCAACGGCGGAGGAACGCAACGGCGGCCTCCACGGCGGCGGCACCATCAACACCTACGACATAGACAACGACGGCGACAAGGACGTTTTCTACGGCGACCTCACCTACGAAAGCATCATCATGGGCATGAACGGCGGCACGCCCGAAAACGCCTGGATCGTTGACCAGGACACCACCTTCCCCTCCTACAATTCTTCGGTGGACATACCTGATTTTGCCGCCTCCTTTATCCTCGATGTGGACAACGACGGCCTGAAGGACTTCATCGTGTCGCCCAACCGGGATATTGCCTCCCCCGATTACGAAGTGGGTTGGTTTTATAAAAACACCGCCAGCAACGAAATGCCCTCCTTTGCCCTGCAACAGACCGACCTGCTGGTGGACAACATGATCGACTTCGGCACCGGGGCGCACCCCGCCGTGGCAGATGTGAATGGCGACGGCTTGCTGGACATCGTGGTGGGCAACAACTCCTACTGGCAGCCCGTGATTGCCAACAAGGATGCCCGCCTTTTCCTCTTCCTCAACACGGGCACTGCCGCCGCCCCTGCCTTCAGCCTGGCCGACGAAAACTGGCTCAACTTCCAGCAGTTCTCCTCTTCCATTACCTACGACTTCGCCCCCACCTTCGGCGACCTGGACAGCGACGGTGACCTCGACCTACTGGTCGGCGAAGTGGCCGGGAAGCTCTTTTTTGCTGAAAACACTGCCGGGGCAGGCCTGCCCATGGCCTTCGGGTCGGTAGTGCCAGAGTGGAAAGGGATTGACGCCGGCCAGCACAGCACGCCCTTCGTCCACGATGTGAACAAGGACGGCCTGCCCGACCTCGTCATCGGCGAGCGAAACGGCAATATCAACTACTTTCCGAACCAAGGCACCCCCACGGCCCCTGCCTTCACGCCCAGCCCTGAGATGGCACCCAACAACAACTTCTTCGGCGGCATCCTCACCCGGGAATCCACGGAAGTGACCGGTTTCAGCCACCCGGCCATCCTGGAGTTTGGTGACACGATGTACCTGGCCTCCGGCAGCGAACTGGGCTGGATCGAATTGTACCGCGTCAACCCCGACAGCCTCGGCGGCGGCACTTTTGAACTGGTGAGCAAAAAACTGGGCAACCACTACGAGGGCTTCCGCACCGGCATCGCCTTCGGCCAGTTCAACGACGATCCGTTCGTGGAGGCCGTCATCGGCAACTTCCGGGGCGGACTGGGTTTTTACAAGTCGCCCATCCGCACCGACGGGGCCGTGCCCGCCCGGGAAGCTGTGGCCACTACTTCGGTGGACATTTTCCCCAACCCGGCCGGCGGCACCCTGCACGTCCGCACCGGCCATACCGGGGGTGCGGCTTGCCGGTACCGCATCTTCAACCCCTTTGGCCAGGTGGTGGCGCAGGGCCAGTTCACCGGCCCGGCTGCCGACCTGCCGGTTTCGCAGTTGCAGTCCGGTTTTTATTTCCTCGAAATCAGCGATGGGCGGGAGCGGCTGGTGGAGCGGTTTGTGAAGGGGTGATGGGTACGCTGTTATGGGAAAAATTCATCCCGCTCGTTGGCCAGGCCCCAACCTGGAAGATAGTAGCCAACTGCACAATCTCCACGGCCTGTTGTTGATTCTCTGATGTTTTGGAAAAACTGGTGTTCAGAACGGGGCATCCGCATGCCCGGCACCCAATACCTATTTGCAGCATGAAACATTTCACTTGTACATCAATAGTTTCATTCGCCTTGTTGTTGCCGTGCATTGCCCAGCCAGGCATGAACCTCATCCTCGACACGGAATACCCACGGAAAAGAATGTACGACATGATAGTGGATAACGATACCATCGTAGGACTTGGCATGGCCTATGGAGACTCTACTTTTTCCCAACAGGGGATCCTTTTGGTGAAGTTCGACTCTTCCGGCCAACTGCTTGCCTCCAACTTGATACTAGACGAACTGGGGGATCATCTGGCGGTATCTTATTTTTGGGGTAAAACATGTAAGTCATCCAACAAAGGTTATGCATTCACTGCTGCCACTTTTTACAGGAACAGTGCCGTGCTGATCAAGACCGATGCAGACCTGGAAGTGGAGTTTATTAAGGAGTACGAGGATACGGTCAACCTGAGCAATTACCGCTATGAAATAATGCCCATTGAGGATGGTTACCTGTTGTACGGGGCCATTCAGCGGCCCAACTTCCAGGACAATGCCTTTGTCAGAAGGGTAGATAGCCTTGGCGAAACGATCTGGTTCAACTACTATGGTGCCTATGAGGACGACGGGGCTATGCTCGACGTGCAACCCATAGACGGGCAAACGGTGGTGGCCGCTAGCGTGGATCAAACGGGCAACAACGGCTCCCGTTCCACCTTGCGCATCATTGATCTGGACGGCAACGTGCTGAAGTCCTGGGCCTCCGGGCCCGACCCGGAGGTGGGGTATTTCCGCAAGGTCATGGTCTTGCCCGACGGGGGAGGGTTTTTGACCTATGGGGTGTACCTGATATCGGTGATTGACCCCAGCAACAAGCTCGTCCAGCCGGCCATCGCCAGGTTCAGTGCTGATCTTGATCTGCTGTGGGTAAAACATATAGGCAAGACCTACTACCTATCGGGGGCGCTGGAATATTTTGATATTGAACAGACCTCAGATGGTTTTTTCATTGCAGCAGGCAGGAGCTTTATTAACGGTCCAAATGATACCCACCCCTCTACCGGGTCGTTGATGAAGTTTACGGAATACGCCGATAGCTTATGGGCAAGGTACGACACGGGCCCGTACCCATTAAATTATATCAACCAACACTTTTTCGGCGGCGTGGGCGTCCTGTCCAGCGGCAACATCATCGCCGGGGGCACGGCCACGCTGGGCATGGACAACAACCTCTGGCTCGTCAAAGTCACCAACGACGGCTGCATGGACACTATAATGTGCGAGCCGATAACGGGCATCGTGGAGCGGGCGCAGAAAGAGAAGGAGGTGATGAAGTTCTACCCAAACCCGGCCTCCCAGTCCGTCACCGTTGAACTGCCATCAGCATTGGAGGCGGTGGAAATCTCCATCAATGACCTGCAGGGCCGTGCCGTGTCCCGCCAGATATTTGATGAGATGCCAATAAGGGTAGAGCTGCCGACCGGCCACTTGCCCACCGGTATTTATATTCTAAAGGCGCATGGCCCTAACGGCACCCTCGGCCAGGGCAAACTGGCCATCCTGAACGGGCCGTAAATTTGGGCCATTTTGGGCCAAAGGCCATTTTGCCCTTCCTGCCGTGCAACCCCTGCCCCCGCCTCCTTTACTTTGCACGAAAAACTGGCAGCACATGAAATTCAGGCGGATACTTCCACATCCCGCATTGCGGAAATACATCCAGGGCTACTGGCACATCGGGGCGGGGCCTTCGGCAGAGTCCCTGTCTTTGGTGCCCGACGGGTATCCGGAGCTTTTCTTTTCCCTGCAGGGCCAATCGGCAGCAGGGCTGGCCGGGAGCAGCCAATCGGTGCTGCCAAAGGCAGGCTTTATCGGGCAATTGACGGGCTTGCTCATCTCTGCCCCCGCTCCGGGCGCACAGGTGCTGTACGTGAAAATGTACCCCTGGACCCCCGGCCTGCTCTTCCGCACCCCTTTGTGGGAACTCAACGACCGGTTTGTGGAACTGGAGGCGCTGTCGGGCGATGCGGTGCTGCGCCAATGGGCCAGGGACGTCGGTGCCTGCGGCAGCTTTCAGGAAGCGGCGGCCCTGCTCGATGCCTTCCTGCTGCGCCGGTTGCTGGCCCTGCCAGAAGGCAACCACTTCCTCCGCCACGCCATCTGGCAGATTTTTCTTCATCACGGCACCCTGGATGTGGACAGCCTGCGGGGCCACATCAACGCCAGCCGCCGCTATGTGGAGAAGCAGTTCAAACAGCATATCGGCCTGCCGCCCAAGCGCTATGCCCGCCTCATCCGGGTGAAAAAAGCTTCCATCTTCCTGCTGGGCCAGCAATTCAATGGGAACATCGGCGCTGTCGGTTCCCGCCTCGGCTACTACGATCAGAGTCATTTCCTCAAAGATTTCAAAGCGGTGACCAGCCTGTCGCCGACGGCCTTTTTACAACAGCGGGGCGTCCCGTTCGACCAGGTGGAAGCCTACCTGGGGCAGTGGGACTATTCCTGATCTTGTCCGGCACAACAATTTTTTCAGGTATGTTCACCCGCCTTTTTTCCTACTTTTGGCCGTTTTTCAAAAGTGGGCTGGGGCTGCACCTTTCATGGCGGCAACTGCTCCGGCTCCTTTTAATTTAGTAACGATGAAAAAATAACTTCCCTATTTTGATGTTGAAACCCCAGCCCTGAAAGGGTTTTTTAAAAATAATCCCGATTTAACATCGGGATTATTTTTCCTTCGATCCTTAGCACGGATGGTTTTGTCTGGTGGTATTAAATTGATGAGGGTTGATGAGGTTGATAAAGGTTGATTATCAACCTCATCAACCCTTATCAACCCTCATCAACCATCCTTCCACTGTCAAAACCTTCCGTGCAGGATTATAAAGTACCCGGCTTCTGCATGACAAAAAACAACACTTCCCGGCAGCGGGACGGCGGCCTGTGGGCCACGGCCCTCCTGGCCGCCGCATTTATCGTTTTCCATTTTTGGGCGGTCTTCCAAAATGTCGGCACCACGAAATGCCTGGAGCCGTACCGCGACGGCGTCAAAACGCCCATCAATGCAGCTTATCATGCCCAATACGACCCCTCCTTCACCTGGTACGGCGGCATGAACTATCCCTACCGGGAACACATCGTGGCAGCCACTGAACTGCCCGGCTATGCCATCCTGCTGAAACTGCTGCACCCGGTTTTCCCAGGCATCACGCAGTATGTCTTTGGTATGGCATACCTGCTGCTGCTGGTGTGCATGTTGCTGGGTGCGGTGTTTATGTACTTGATTTTCAGGGAATTGAAAATTGCTGCCTGGTATGCCGTGCCGGTTGCTATAGGGCTGATGCTGCTGTCCCCGCAGAACATGCGATTTGCCCCGCACATGGGCCTGGCGCCGCTGTTCGTCATCCCGGCCATGCTGTACGGGCTGTTGCTGTTTGAAAAAAAGCCCCGGCTGGCGGTGGACGTGTTCGTGGCGGCCGTGGTCGTTGTGGCGTCGCTGTTCCATTTCTACTTTTTTGCCATCACGGTGTTCACGATCTCTTTTTACTTCCTTTTTTCCCTGCTCCGCAACTTTTCCTGGGCAAGGGCGGGGCGCATGGCGCTCCACTACGCCGTCATGGTGCTGGCACCGTTGGCCCTGTTCCTGGGCTGGATGATCCTCAACGACCCCGTGGCCGACCGCAGCCCCAAGCCCTACGGCTTCCTGGTGTACCGCGCCAGGTGGGAGAGCATCTACACCTCGCAGTACCTGCCGCTGTACCAATGGATTGACAAGCACATCATTGCCATCGAGAAAGCCGACTTCGAGGGTTGGTCGTATGTGGGCATGGTGGCGGGCTTTTTCACACTGGTTTTTTTATTGAAAACCATCTGGTACCTGGCACGGGTCATTTACCAAAAAACAACCCGGAAGGAAGGGGAAGTGCGGCCGCTGTTCGCTGTCTTCAGCGAGCGGGAACGGCAGTTTTACCTGCCGCTGCTGCTCACGGGCATCGTGATGTTTTTCTGGTCGTGCAGCCAGCCGGTGGCCACCTGGGAGCCGCTGCTGCAATACATCGGGCCCTTGCGGCAGTTCCGCTCAACGGGGCGCTTTGCCTGGGTTTTTTTCTATATCATCAACCTGCTCGCCTTTGTTGTTTTTTATAAAACGCTGTTGAAATGGAAGCGGAAGCCCTTGCGGGTGCTGGGATTTGTGGCCGTCATCGGCGTCCTGCTCTACGAGGGCTACCTGTTCATCAGCCTGCCGCAGGTCTATTCGGAGCAGTCATTTTACCAAATACCCGAATTGGTTCCTGGGCAGCGGTTCACCGATATTCCCGGCATTGACTACGCGCGGTACCAGGCCATTGTGCCGGTGCCTTACTACAATATCGGATCAAATAATTTCGGGGCGGACGGTGGCACGGAATCGGTGCAGAAGTCGCTCGTGCTGTCCTTGCAGACGGGGCTGCCGGTGACCGGGGCCATGCTCACCCGGTCGTCGCGGCACCAGTCTTTCAACCAGTTGCAAATGGTGACCGAGCCTTACCGGGAGCCGCTGGTGTTCGACGATTACCCCAACGGGAAGCCCCTGCTGCTGCTGTACAGCAAGGCCATTTCGCCCGAAGACCAGGCCCAGTTTGGCCACCTTGCCGAGGAGTCCACGCTGTTGCACGACACCCCCGGTTGGTCGTTGTGGGAAATGGACCTGGACTCGTTCCGCCGCCGCATTGCCAACCGAAAGCACCAGCTGAACCAACAGGCCCTGGCCGATTCGCTCTTTCAGGTGGGCGAATTTCGTTCCACGGACAGCCTACGGAATTTTGTGCTGGTAAATTTTGACAGCCTGAAGTCGGCGAAGGCCTGCCTCGGGCCGGGTGCTTTTGAAGGCCCCTGTGGGGCGGCCAACCTCGTTTTCGACGGCCCGGTGCCCCACGCCGAAGCCGGTGCCGCCTACCATCTGCTGGCCTGGGTGTTTGCCAACGAAGACCGCTTCTCGGCGACCGGCTTTCGCCTCCGAGAAATTGCTCCGACTGGCGAAGTGTTGCAGGAGCCTTTTTATATGGTCATGTTCCAGGACAAAACCTATGACCCCCGCGGCTGGGTGTTGATGGATTGTCCTTTTACGCTAAAATCGGACAATAGCCGGCTCACCCTTACCTTTCAACTGGACGAAGGCGACGACCGCCCCATCTGGGTGGACGAACTGCTCATCAAGCAACAGCAGACCCAACTGTACCGGATGGAGGAAAAAGGTATTTGGTGGAATGACCGCTGGTACGAATAGCGGTGGCAGGCCCTCCCTACTGCCGCACCACCCGTTCCGTCCATTCTCCATGCTCTGTTTTAACCACAAAATAATACAGGCCGGGTGGCAGGTGGCCCAGGTCGAAAGTCTTTTCAAAAAAGGCTGCCGGCACTGCTTTTTCAGAAAGCATAACAGCCCCTTTTTCATCCTTGATGGCCAGGTCGAAGGCAAGCGCCTGGCCCTGGCGGATCTTTACATGGAGCGAACGCCCGAACGGGTTGGGCGTGAGGGTTAGTTCTTCCAGTCCAGTGGCTTCCCGCAAGCCCGACACGTTGACGGACACCGGGGCCGAGGTAATACCACATCCGTTGGCATTGGTAACGGAAACCGTGTATTGTCCCGTTGCTGTGGCGGTCAAAGTCGGGCCATTGGCGCCGGGGATGGCCTGGCCGTCGAGCAGCCATTGGTAGGAGGCATAACCGGTATTGACGGTCAGTTCAGTATTCATGGCAACGGCAATGACGGGCAGGGGCGGCGCGTCGAATTCCGTTTCGACTACGACCGTTTCCACAAAAGTGCAGCCCTCGTCGCCCGTGATGGTGGCCATGTAAGTGCCGGCGGCAAGCCCCGAGCGCTCAGGCCCGGTAGCGCCATCCGCCCAAACCACGCTGAACGGCTCGGCATTGCCCATGAGTTCGATGGAAACGGCGCCGTCGGCATCGCCGGGGCAGGTCTCGTTTTGGAAGGAAATGGCCAATGTCTGTGCTGTTTCCACGTCGTAGGCTGCCGTGAAGGAGCATCCTTCGTCGCCGGTGACGGTGACGGTATAAGTGCCATTGGGCAGCCCGGTGCGGTCGGGGTTGGTGGAGCCATCGTCCCATAGTACACTGAACGGTTCCACATTGCCCACCAAATCCACGCTGATGGCTCCGTCGGAGGAGCCTTCGCAGCTTTCATTGGTCACGGTTGCATTCAATTGTTGCTGGGTTTCAATGGCTATCGTTTCCGTGGCGGTGCAGCCGTTGCTGCCGGAGATGGTCACCATGTAAGTACCCGCTGCGAGGTTGGTGATCTCGGGCCCCATGTCGCCGTTGCTCCAGGCGACCTGCAACATACCGACGCTCCCAGAAAAGCTGAGGGAAATGGATCCATCCTCGCTATCGGGGCAGGCTACGCCGTTGGCGGTGAAGTCGTACTCAAACGAGGCGCTGCCCTCCGTGACCCGGTAGATGATGCCGTTGCCCAGCCCCGCCAGGTACAATTCGCCATTTTTGTTTTCCCCGAAAGAGACAAACTGGTTGTTGACAAGGTTGGCCAGTTGCTCGTTGATCCATCCGCCCTGGCCGTCGGGCCGGAGCGACCAGATGATGCCGGTGCAGTAATCGGTGTACAGGTAGTGCCCGTAAAGTTGTGGATAACGGCAGCCCCGGTACATAAACCCGCCGGTGATAGAGCAACCAGTATTGCCGCCATGCAGGTATTCGGCGACGGGAAACGTGAAGTTTTTGCCCACCGTGTCGCAGTTGGTCACGTTGGGGGGGAAGCAGTAGGTGCCTTCGGTGATGTTCCAGCCGTAGTTTTCGCCACCGGGGCTGCTGGCGGGCTGGAAGTCCACCTCTTCCACATTGTCCTGGCCGACGTCGCCGATCCAGAGGTCGCCGGTTTTGCGGTCGAAGCTGAAGCGCCAGGGGTTGCGCACGCCGATGGCCCAGATTTCGTCGAGGGTGGAGGGGTCGTTCAGGAAGGGGTTGTCGGATGGAATGGCGTAGGGGCTTCCATTGTCCACGTCAATGCGGATCATTTTTCCGAGCAGGGTAGAGCGCTTTTGTCCGTTGCCCTGAGGGTCGCCGCCCGAGCCGCCGTCGCCAAGGCCGGTGTAGAGGTAGCCATCGGGCCCGAATTTCACGCAGCCGCCGTTGTGGTTGCTAAAAGGTTGGTTGACCTCGAAGAGGATAAGTTCGCTGTTGGGGTCGGCCACGTTGGGGTCGTTGGCGGACACGGAAAAGCGGGAGACCCTGGTATTATTGCTGTTGTTGGTGTAGTTGACAAAAAAGTAGCCGTTGTTGGCATAGTCGGGGTGGAAGGCCAGGCCCAGCAGGCCCCGTTCGTTGCCGTTGGAACTGACCCTGGCGTTGATGTCGAGAAAAGGAGTAGGGAGCTTGGTGCCGTTTTTATCCAATATCCGGATGACGCCGTCCTGTTCGACGATAAAGAGCCGGTCGTCGCCGCAATGGGCGATGTCGAGCGGTTTATTGAAGCCAGTGGCGAAGTTGACGAGTTGGATGTTGGGCTGGGCTGTGCCCTGGCAGGCCCAGAAAAGGATGGAAGTGAGGATGGTAAAAATTTTTTTCATCATAAAATGTGGTGTTGCGACAGGAAAATGAAAAAGTCAAAAATGAAAGTCCCTGGTTACTTTTGCCTTTTCCTGCTCGTCAAAATTCCCAGGTTCGCCCCGAATGGGGCTATTGTTTGGTGAAATATTTCTTACTTTGTCCAGTGAATTGCAAAACAACAACCATGAAAAGAAAATTGAAAGTGATTTTTTCCTGCCTGCTGCTGGCAGGTTTCCTGAATGGGCAGGACTTGCCCATTTCCAACCTGTTCCTTTTTCAACTGGAATGGGTGGACTCTATCCTCTTGTTCCAGTCGCCCCAATTCCTGACGGATTTCAATAAACTGGGCTACAACAACCAGCCCCAGTTCCTCAGCAACACGGAACTGCTGGTAAGTTCGGCTTTGCAGGGCGAAAACCAAACGGACATTTACCTCCTCGACCTGGAAAAAAAGACCCGCCTGCGCGTGACCCAAACCCCGGAGTCGGAGTATTCGCCCCGCCCCACGCCCGACAACCTCTACTTCTCGGTGGTCAGGGTGGAAACGGATGCCGACCGCACCCAGCGCCTGTGGCAATACCCGCTCGACCGGCGCGACAAAGGTAAGCCCGTCTTTAAATACCTGCGGGGCGTCGGCTATTATTATTGGCTCGACCGTTTCAGGCTGGCCCTTTTCAATGTAGCCACCACCAACTACCTGACCATCGGCGACACCCGCGACGAGTCCACCCGTCAACTGGCCCCCGACATTGGCCGCTGCTTCCAGACTTCCCCGAACGGCAGGTTGGTCTATGTGCATAAAATTGCTGAGGACAACTGGGTCATCAAAGCGATGGATCCCAATACCCTCCAAGTGGAAACCATCATCAAAACACCTGCAGGCAGCGAGGACTTTGTCATACTGAGGGACGGCTCTATCCTGATGGGGAAGGGCAGCCGCATTTACAAGTATCACCCGTTGAAGGATACTACCTGGGTAGAAATGGCCGAACTGAAAAACCTAGGCATCTACAACGTGACCCGAATGGCCGTGAGCGGGGATAACAAGCTGGTGGTGGTGAATGGGAGGGCTTGAGGAGAGGATGAGAGAATGAGTGAATGAGAGAATGAGTGAATGGGAGAATTTGGCTGCTGCACAGCTTGCCATTACAGGGACTTCAATTTGCGGGAGGGGCAATCCTATCCTTATCCATGATTCATTCCACTCCCTGACAAATATTTTCTTGTGCCGGAGGCATGTCTTTATCATTGACTTTTTGGAGGTGGCTCCTTGCTTATTCCCGCCAACTTGTCAATCATACCGTTGAACATGAAAAAATGAAAGGGCAACACGGCGTACCAATAGAGGCGGCCCCATAGGCCACGGGGCCGGAAAGTGGCTGTCTGCCAAAGTTGCTGGCGGCCTTCATTTTCTGTGATTTTAAACTCCAGCCAGGCCTCGCCGGGCAGTTTCATTTCAGCAAACAGCAACAGCCGCCGGTTCTGTTTGTCGGCCACCAGCACCCGCCAGAAATCGAGCGAGTCGCCCGGGCTTATCTGGTCGGGGTGGGTACGGCCACGGCGCAGCCCTACGCCGCCGGCCACCTTGTCGAGGAAGCCCCGGATGTTCCAGAGCAGGTTGCCGTAATACCAGCCGTTCGTGCCGCCTATCCGCCAGATTCTGTTCAGTACGGTGTCGGTGTAGCCATTGATGTCCCGGCTTTTCAGATCCCGGAACACGCCGAACTTCGGCACTTCCACATGCTCCATCAAGCCGGGCTCGGTGTTGAACGAACTGAAAGCATCTTTCCAACTGCTGATCACCATGTTTTGCTCGATGCGCCGAAAGGCCAGGCCGACTGCCGTTTTATAGGGTAATAACTCGATGCCCAATTCCTGGGCCAGCGAGTTGGGGCGGCAGACAACATTGACCTTCATGCTGTCCACCAGGTTCACGGCCAAAGCATAGGAGGTGGAGGTGATGAAATAAAGCCAGTAGGAGGATAGCCGGGGCGTCATCACCGGCACGGCCAGGATGTAGCGTTTCAGGTGGCGCACCCCGGCAAACTGCAGCAGCATTTGTTTGTAGCTCAGCACTTCAGGCCCGCCAATATCATAGTCCCGGCCATAGGTTGTTTTTTTCAATAAAACCCCTGACAGGAACTGGACGACATTGCGGATGGCAATGGGTTGGCACAGTGTGTTCAGCCATTTCGGGGCCACCATCACGGGTAGTTTTTCCACCAAATCACGGATGATTTCGAACGAGGCGCTGCCGGAACCAACGATGATGCCCGCCCGCAGCACCGTGGCCGGGATGGGGCCGGCCCGCAGTATTTTTTCAACCTCCAGCCGGCTGTCGAGGTGGTCGGACAGCTCTGCCTCATTGACGATACCGCTCAGGTATATGATTTGCTGGCACTGGGTAGGGGATAGCAGTTTCAGGAAATGGTGCGCTGCAGTAGCCTCCTTTTTGGCAAAATCGCCCCCACTGCTCATGGAATGGATGAGATAATAGGCTGCGTTTATCCCCGGGGGCAACTGGTTCGCTTTGGGGGGTTCAAGGAAATCCACTTCTACCACTTTCACTTTCCCCTGGGGAAAATCGGCGTTGAAGCGTTGTTTATTGCGCACACAGGCATACAGTTCGTGCCCTTGTTCCAGCAGGACGGTGATGAGCCGCTGCCCGATATAGCCATTTGCACCGGTGACGAGGATTTTCATGTTGTTGAAACAGGGCTGTGCCAAAAAAGTTAGTAGCTTCGTGCCCCGGCGGTGTACATTTCACAACCCCTCCAAACATCCTGGCAGCGCCTGGCGTTGACGAACAAATCATTTTCACCGACCGTGGACGGCATTTTATTTTTCCACCGATTCTTTGGCTTATGAGATACTTACTCGCCTTTTTCCTGATGCTGGCGCTTTATGGTTCCGCATATTCACAGCGCACCCGCCGCCTGATGCTTTTTGCCGTTGACAGTACCAATACCGAACTCCTGCAGCAGCGGGCATGGCTGGAGGCCGAGCGGGAGGGCGTGGAGGCCAGGGACATCTGGCTCGCCATTTTCACCGATCCTAAAAAATTCCGCCGGATGTACGAGTACCACGGCGTGGGCAGGGCCGATTTTACTCTGGTCTTGATTGGAAAAGACGGGCTGGAAAAGCTCCGCCTGGAGAAGGCCATGCCCGCCAAAGACCTTTTTGACTTTATTGACGCCATGATCCTCCGCCAGGAGGAGTTCAATGTGGAAGGCCAGACCGGCGGCCGCAACGACCGATAGCGGGTCTGGCGAATTTCCCGGCGGCCACGTGGCCTAATGGTCCACAGGCTCCTTTTGGGGCATTGGTTTCAACGGTTTTTCCTTCCTGTATTCCATTTTTGGTTCCACCTTCAGCCGGCTGTTTTTCTTTTTGCCGGTCGAATTTTGCTTCGGGTGCACCAACGACATTTCCTTCACCAGGTGCCCGGCGCCGGCGTATTTGTCAATGATGAACAGCACGTAGCGAATGTCCACCATGATGTTGCGGCACAGCGACAGGTCGTAGTTGTAGTCGCTCATGGTTCCTTCCCATACCCTGTCGAAGTTGAGGCCAATGAGGTTGCCGTGGGCATCAATGGCGGGGCTGCCGGAGTTGCCGCCGGTGGTATGGTTGGAGCCGATGAAACAGACGGGCATGCGGTTGTTTTCGGCGTAGGGGCCGTAGTCTTTCTTGCGATAGAGTTCCT
The DNA here is from genome assembly GCA_020636005.1 of Lewinellaceae bacterium. Classification (GTDB taxonomy): domain Bacteria; phylum Bacteroidota; class Bacteroidia; order Chitinophagales; family Saprospiraceae; genus UBA6168. Next base: position 670,112 of record JACJYR010000002.1, on the reverse strand, counting down.
GCAGTTTTTCCGGCACGTCGAATTCGTAATCGCCCGGCACATATTTTTCCATCACCCCGTCCAGGTAAGTCTTGGTGAAATAACTGACGGCGTCGCGGGGCTTGTAGCCCTGTACCCTGCCGTAGCTGCAGCGCAAGGTGCTATTGGCATCAGGGTAGAAGGTTTTGTTGGGGAAAACCTCCATCTGTGCCTTCATATAGCGCTGCATGAGGTCGTCAATGCGCTCGTCGTACCCATTGTAGGGGCCGATGATGTTGTCGTTGTAGGTGTCGTCGAAGGCCTTTGCCAATTGACAGGCCGGGTCGTTTTGGATGGCCTTCAGCACGTCGCCGGCAGCCATGCCCAATAAGGCAACGGTACGGTCGGCATCGGTAAGAAAAGAATTGGAAAAAATGTTTTCCGCAAAAGCTTCATAGTCACCGTTACTGACCTGGTTCAGAAAATAGGCGGGCAGAAAGGCCTTGTCCACCTTGTGGGCCATCATATCCATCAGCACGGCGAATACCTGTTGGTCAATGCCGGGGCGGTAATTTTTGTAAAACCCATCGAGCGAAGCGGCCAGGCGGTCTTTCATTTTGTCGTAGCCGGGTTGGCCTTCGTTGTTGTAGGCCGCCACGAGGCGGTTCATCTGCGAGGCGGTGCGCAGCAGTTCAACATTGCGGGAGGTGATTTCGTCGTAGTAGTCCTTCGCCAGGGCATAAGGTGCGATGTCCCGGTACAGTTGTTCGAATTCTGGCAATATGGTGCCGTATTTTTTAAAATTGGGGTCGAGGGCTACCACTTTCATGAACTCCGCTTCATAGTCCTTTTTCTTTTGTACGGCATTGGTACGGGTAAGGCCGAGCACCTCGCCTTCCCATTTTTTCCAGGCATTGGCCAGGCTGGACTGCTTGGAGGCGTATTGGATTTTCACCTCGGGATCCTGGCGCATGGCAGCATTCCAGATGGCCAGGGTACGATCCCGCACAGCTATTTTTGCTGGGTCGAGCACGTCCACGATTTGCTGCACGGCATACGATGGGAGGTACTCGTTGGTGCGGCCCGGGAAGCCGAACACCAGGGTGAAGTCGCCGTCTGTAACGCCGTCGAGCGATATGGGCAAAAAGTGCTTTGGTTTATAGGGCTGGTTGTCCGGCGAGTACGCTGCGGGGCGGTTGTCCTTGTCGGCATAGATACGGAATATGGAGAAGTCGCCCGTATGGCGTGGCCAGACCCAGTTGTCCGTATCGGCGCCAAATTTCCCTATGGAAGAGGGTGGGGCGCCCACCAGCCGGATGTCCTTGTAGGTGACCGTGACAAAGAGGAAGTACTGGTTGCCCTGGAAAAACGGGCGAACCATCACCTCTTCCCAGGTTTCCTTTTGGGCAGCATTCTGGATGTCGTTCAGGTTTTTGTCAATAGTGCTTTGGCGGGTGCGTTTGTCCATGTCGTCGGTCACGCCTTTAAGGGCTGCTTCCGTCACGTCCTCGATGCGGGAAATGAGGGTGGCCGTGAGGCCGGGATTGGGCAGTTCGTCCTTGAGCGACATTGCCCAAAATCCGTCTTCCAGGTAGTTGTGCTCCAGCGAGGAATGCGCCTGGATACGGCCGTAGCCGCAGTGGTGGTTGGTAAGCAGCAGGCCTTGCGGGGAGATGATCTCGGAGGTGCAGCCGCCGCCAAACTGCACGATGGCGTCTTTGAGCGAGCCTTTGTTCACGCTGTAAATATCCTCGGCGCTCATTTTCATGCCCATGCTCTGCATTTCTTTTTCATTGAGCAGGGACAGTAGCAGCGGTAGCCACATGCCTTCGACGGCAAGGGCCGCCATCGTCGAAACCAACAGGAAGGTCAGGGAAAGAACAAGTTTTTTCATGGTGGAATGTTTTTTTTTGCAACTGCTTTAAAACCTGCCAGATGGAAAATAATCCCACTCCCAAAGTTCTTCTTTACGAACGGCATCCATGCTTTAAACAGTCGCTTATGGTTTACAGCCGAGCAACTGGCGGTTGGTCATGCGGGCAGTGCCGCCTACCTCTCACCACCTTACTCCTAACTGCTGAATTCGGGCACGAAGATAATAAATGACAGAGGATCGGGTAAAAGGGCAGCTCCACCGGCGTTTTTGCGAGACCATTCAGAGAAGTGTGCTTTTGAAAAAAACACACTCTCACCATCAATCACTTGTGAGAAATCGACACAGTTTTTTGAACAATCTCGTTTTTGCGGGATACTTTGTCGGATGAACGCCCATTTTGCAATGGGAAAAATAAGCTGTACCAAACTCCTGCCACTGGCACACCCTATTATTGAACTTATGTTTCTTTCCCTACCTTTACCCCTCACCAAATTTTAAAAAATGAAATACCTGTCCACCTTCTCCATCGTAGCAATGTTTTTCCTGTTCCTGTTGACTGCCTGTAAGAACGAAGGCGATGCCGCCCGTGACGCCGCAGTACAGAGCGTAACCCCCGCCCCCGCCGACGCCACTGCCGCTCCGGCCACCACGCCACCGCCCACGCAAGAGCCTCCCCAAAATGCTGAAGGTGTCTGGCACTACACCTGCCCAAAAGGATGCGCTGGCGGAGCGGGTACGGCTACGGCTTGTGCCAGCTGTGGCACCACCCTCGCCCACAACCAGGCCTATCATGGCAATGCGAACCCCACCGCTTCGCCCACCATTACCCAACCCGCCACCCCGGCCCCGGCCCAGGAACCTGCCCAAAACGCCAAAGGCGTCTGGCACTATACCTGCTCCAAAGGCTGTGCGGGCGGAGCGGGCAGCGCCATAGCCTGCTCGAAGTGCGGCTCCACGCTGGCCCACAATGCAGCCTACCACCAATAGAGTTTATCCTGAAATTGGAAATTGGGAAATTTTAGATTATTTAATCATTGGCAATCAATAAATTAAATGCCTTTGATTTGCTATACTGTACGCTGATGGCTTTTGGCCTTTGGCAGTTGGCAAAAGCCAATGGCCAACTGCCAACAGCTAATAGCAAACCGACAAAACCGTCCGTGTTTTAGTATAATTCTACCTTTAGGATAAAGTCTATTATAGATAATCGCATTTAAAGATAATGGTAGTCGTCTTTAAGAGGCGGGGTTATCGAACCCCGCAGTTCCGGAACTACGGGGTTCGATAACCCCGCCTTTCCATACATTCTGCGAAGTACCTAAACCGATTTATTCATTTCAACTGCGACTATCTAAAATTGGGTGAAAAATAAAAGCGGCAGGAAGGTGGGGACACCTTCCTGCCGCTTTTATTTTTTCTGCTGAGGGCGTTCTACTCAACCACGATTTTCCTCGCCAATGCCCGCCCTTCAGCCGTTGCCTGCAAAACGTACATCCCCGGCAGCAAATTTTTAACCGCTATTGTTTGTACCTGGTTGGAAGTTACTTCTTTCCGCAATACCTCCGTCCCGGTAGCACTGAAGAGGCGCAACAGCACCGGGCCGCTCCCCAAAGTCTGGATGGAAACATTCAAAACCTCGTGGGCAGGGTTCGGATAAATCTCCATGCCGCCCTCCTGCCCGGCTTCCTCCAATCCAGATAACATGACGGTAACCGGAACCCGTTCCGAGACGCACTCAAAGTCCTCTTTCTGGATTTGCCAGTTGTAGAAGTAATAGTAAAAGTTGTCCCCAAAGAGATAGGAAGTGGTCATCTCGCCCACATCGCCGATAGGGTACGGGTAAGCCACTCCACCATTGTTGCGGTAAAGATTGTTTTCCTTGCAGCGAAGGGAAAGGTCAATGCCGATAGGCACGTAGAAGTTGAGATCTACTTCGTGCTGGCCCTGATCCAGGCTAACAATGAGGGAATCCACCAACACGTCGCCCGCATAGAGCTGTATGGTCCGCTCGCCCGCGGGGGCATTGTTCGGCACATAGACCGTCACCGTTCGGAGATAGAATGGTTCCCAAACGTTGAACAGGGTGTAAGACCCCTGTGCCGGCAGCCCCCCGGTACCCACATTATTAGGCTTGCCGCCCGCCTGCATCTCGCCCATGTACAATGGGTGTGATTCCACATAAAAAGTAGCTGGCAACTGGGCCGGCGGTGGCGCTTGATAGGATGGTCCGGTGGCCAGGAAATCGCCACCCTGCGATTGGTCGTACCAGTACAGGTTTTCACCTGTGGCGGTCATGAGGACAGCATCGCCGGGCGTTGCTAGAACATCCATGACGACCGGGGCAGGGGCGGGCAGCACTTTCACAACAATGGGGGCGGAGCTTAACTGGCCCACTAAGCAGACTGCATCCACCGATACCTGGAGCGTGTCGGAGGTGGAAACCGTAATGCTCTGATCCGTCATGCCATTTGACCAAAGGTAGTTTTCCCCCTCGCTGGCGGTAAGGGTGAGGGTGCCGCCTTCGCAGAAAACAGTGTTGCCGTCCACTGCGATGGTGGGGGCTGGCTCCTCGGTAATTTGATAGACAACCAGGGTGTCGGAAAAAGAGGCGAAGCCATCTGCGTCCAGCAGGATGCAACTATAGGTCCCTGCTTCTGAGACAGTCAGTACTGGCCCGGCGGCCTGGCCATTCGACCATTTGTACTGCACAAAACCTGCCGGTGCGATGATGTCGAGCGTTTCGCCGGGGCAAAGAGTGGTTTCTCCGTTGATTTGGTGGCCGCCGTTCAGGGAGAGTTGAGTGGGCGCAAGCAGGCCTTTGACCTCTATCACCTGCAAAGTGGCATCCACTGCCGGGTTTTCGATGATAGAGACAATGCCGGAAGGCCACCGGACGATGACGGAGTCAATATGGTCGGCCAGCCCGATACCAAAGTGGGTGTTCAGGGTACTCATCGGGCTGAAACTGGTACCGGAGCGAACCTCCCGTACCTGCTGGCCCCAGGCCCCGTAGATTTCCACCCTGGCCCCGATGCCATTGTGGTTGCTGAAGATGCCGGCCGTGGTGACTTTGAGCCAATGGTGCCCATTTCCCTGGTTGATCATCAGCGAATTGCCGCGGTTGACATCCAGGAAGCCGTCGTTGTTGAAATCGCCAATAGCGCCGGGAGTGGTGGGGACGGTTTGCCCGGTGAAGGTCATGTCGCCATTGTTCAGGTACAATTGCTGGGTGAGTTCTGAAAAAATATCCACGTAACCGTCGTTGTTGAAGTCGCCGGAGGAGTTTTCCCAGGCACCCAGGTTGTTGGCATCAATGCCAGACCCAACGATGACATCGGTGAAAGTGCCATCCCCGTTGTTGCGGAACAGGCGGTTTTTAAAATCATGGTTCACGATAAAGGCATCGAAGTCCCCATCATTATCGAAATCTTCGAACACGGTGCTCCAGGATTGGGCGTTGTCGTCGAGGCCCGCCTGTGCGCCTACCTCAGTGAAGGTGCCATCTCCGTTGTTGCGGTAGAGGCGGTTGGTGCGGGTGGGGTCGCCGGGTTGGGCGCCGCCCCTGCACTTGGTCACGTAGAGGTCAATGTCGTGGTCGTTGTCGTAATCCACCCAAATGGCGGCATAGTTGCCGGGCTGGTCAATGGTTTGGATAAGGGTTTGATCTGCGGACATGTTGCCGGTCCCGTCGTTGCGGTAGGGGATGGACTGGTCAATGTCGTGGCAGACGAAGGCATCGAGCCAGCCGTCGTTGTCAATGTCCGCCATGGTGGAGCGCTGGCTGAAGATGAAATCCGGCATTACCGTTTCAGTATAGGCAGTTCCGGTGGCATTGGCTTTGACAAATGAAACCGCCTCCCCGTTTCCGAAAAGGAGGTCGTTGAAGCCATTGTTGTCAAGGTCGCCGGCACAGATGCTCCAATCGGGGCCTTTTTGCACGTTCATGGGGAATGCCGTGTGCTGAAAGGTGCCGTCAGGCTGCTGGAAGTCAACGTGAAGGGCCGTGTTGGTCACACGTACGATATCGTCGAGGTAGTCGCCGTTCATGTCCACCGCACAAGAAGAGTAAAAGGTGAAGCCCTGGATGTTGGCGAGCAAGTTGCCCTGGTTGCTGAAAACCACCGGCACGGGTTGGGCCGGGAGTTGGGTTAGGACAAACAGGCCCGCCATAACTAAGTAACTCGGTGTGCTCAATTTCATGGTTGTTTATTAAGGATTGAAGGAAAATAAAATGATAGTTTTCTTTTTAAAAACCCTTTCTATTGCTGGGGTTTCCAATATCAAAATGAAGGAGTTATGTTTCCATCACCACCAAAAGTTGGGCGATAGCCGAACAATAAAACCGCAAATTGGGAAGATAAAATGGAAGGATAAATAAACACACGATAATTTATTTTGAAAAATGAGCGGGTGCAAAATACCAGACGGACACAATCCCTTCGCATGGAAATAAACCTGCATGCACGGCAATATCAACTGATGGAAAGTCCCCTACTTATGCCTATTTTTCCGCCTCATTTTTAAAAACTAGCTATGGACCCACTGATCTTCACCATTTTCGGCGCATCGGGCGACCTGGCCAAGCGCAAGCTCCTCCCCGCCCTTTTCGAACTTCATAAAGACAACCTCTTGCCATCAGGCTTTGCCGTATTGGGCGTCAGCCGCACTGCGTTTTCGGACGATGCGTTCCGGGAGGAGGTTTTCCTGAAAAACGAGCTGCTCGACCTGTCGCAGGTGGATGAAAAGGTGAAAGCCGATTTTGCTCAAAAACTCTTTTACCAACCCATCCCCGACTACGAAAAGAGCGATTACAGCATAGTAAAGGATCGCCTGGCCGAACTCGACCGGCAGTTCAACCTGCCGGGCAATTACATCTTTTACCTCTCCACCCCGCCCAACCTGTACAGCATCGTCCCCAAGCACCTGGCAGCGCAGGGCCTGAACGAAAATGGCCAGCATTGGCGGCGGCTGGTCATCGAAAAACCCTTTGGCTACGACCTCGATTCGGCAGAAGCGCTCAACAACGACCTGCAACAGTGCTTCCAGGAAAGCCAGATCTACCGGATCGACCACTACCTGGGCAAGGAGACGGTGCAAAACATGCTCGTCACCCGCTTTGCCAACGGCATCTTCGAGCCGCTCTGGAACCGGAACTACATCAAGCACATCGAAATCACTTCCGCCGAGGACATGGGCGTCGGCAGCCGGGGTGGCTACTACGACAAGTCGGGCGCCCTGCGGGACATGCTCCAGAACCACCTCATGCAGGTGGTGGCCCACGTGGCGATGGAGCCGCCGATTTCCTCCGGCGCCGAGGCCATCCGCAGCGAAAAGCTGAAATTGTTCCAGTCGCTCCGGCCCATCCACGAACATCAGGTCGGCCGATACGCCATTCGGGGGCAGTACCTCGCCTCCCACATCCGGGGGCTGCAGGTAAAAGGCTACCGGGACGAAGAGGGCGTGCCGAAAGACTCCATCACGGAGACTTACGCCGCCCTGAAATTTTACATAGACAACTGGCGCTGGGCCGGCGTGCCGTTTTACATCCGCACCGGCAAGCGCCTGCCCACCAAGGTGACGGAGGTGGTCATCACTTTTAAAACGCCGCCCCACGCGCTGTTCCAGAAAAACGACCATTTCACCAACCTGAACAATCAAATCGTGATGCGCATACAGCCCGACGAAGGGCTTTTGCTTAAATTCGGGATGAAGGTACCCGGCGCAGGCTTCAAAGTGAAAACCACCGGCATGGACTTCCACTATGCCGACCTAATGGAAGGAAAAGTGCCGGAGGCCTACGAACGCCTCCTGCTCGACGTGATGAAAGGCGATGCGACGCTCTACGCACGGGGCGATTCGGTGATCGAATTATGGAAGTTTGTAAAACCCATCCAGGATGTTTGGGCCAACGACCCGGACGTGAAAATCTACGGTTACCCCGCCGGCACCTGGGGCCCCTCCGTGGCCGACGATCTCATAAAAGGCGAGGACATGACATGGCGTAACCCCTGCAAAAACCTGACTAACGACGACAACTACTGCGAGTTATGAAAACACACGTCAATATCTTTACCTCGCCTCAAGCCGTGGCCGAGGCTTTTGCTGTTTTTTTTCAAAAATGGGTGGCCGACAAAAATACTTTTACGGTAGCGCTTTCCGGCGGCAGTACCCCGAAGCTGTTGTTTCGGCAACTGGCCGAACATTACCGGGAACGGATAGCATGGGACAAGTTGCATTTTTTTTGGGGCGATGAACGCTGCGTGCCGCCCGATCACGCAGACAGCAATTACCGCATGACTGATGAAATGCTCCTCCGGCACATTGTCATGCCCCCTGAAAACATCCACCGCATCCGGGGCGAGGCCGAACCCGTGCTCGAAGCTGAGCGATATGCTGCCGAAATTCTTGACATAGTGCCCCTGAAAGATGGTTGGCCGGCCTTCGATCTCATTCTGCTCGGCATGGGGGAAGACGGCCACATCGCATCCATTTTCCCCGACCAAATGCAACTTTTGGATACCAGTAAAGTATGTGCCGTGGCTACACACCCCGTTTCCGGCCAGCAACGCATCACCCTGACCGGAAAGGTGATCAACCATGCTGCGAAAGTGGCTTTTCTGGTGACAGGCAACAGCAAACGGCAGGTGGTGAAAGACATCCAGGGAAAGACCGGGGCGTGGGAAAAGTATCCCGCTGCTCATATCAAAGCCAGGGGCGACTTGTATTGGTTTATGGACGAACAAGCGGCCCACTGACGGCCAGGCTTCAATTGTCAATCAGACCATTTATAGTTCCCTCCAATAGGGTTTGCGCAAACCCTATTTTTCCGCAGAAGCGTTCTCAACGCTACTCAACATCGCAGTTCATTTGTAAAACCTGTTGGAGCCGTGTATAAACCCATTGAGGCAAAGCAGCATTTTTGGGCATTTTTTTTAAGTTTGAAAAACATTTGAAAGCATTGCTGTTACAGTTGGCAGATTTGTTCCTGCCAACTTTTCAACACCCACCTTTTTCTATTTTATAGCGGTATGGATAAAATAAACATACTCATCGTGGAAGACGATCCCATCATTGCTGCCGATCTCCAGGATCGGCTGGAAGATATGGGCTATAGAATTTTGGGGCCGGTGGCGGCAGGAGAAAATGCCCTCGCTTTTTTTAACCAGGATCCCCTGCCCGATCTCGTCATCATGGATGTGCAACTGGAAGGCGAGTGGGACGGCATCGAAACTACCCGCCACATCCGAATGCAGCATGACCTGCCCATCATTTTCCTCACCAGCAACTCGGACGACAAAACCTTTAACGAGGCGAAACAGGTCAACCCACAGGCCTTTCTGTCCAAGCCTTTCCGGGGCCGTGACCTGAAACACGCCATTGAGCTTTCCATCAGCCGCTCTGCATCGAAAGCGGAGGCCCCTTCCGGGGAAGCAGCGGCAGACAACGCCTTCCTGCTCAAAGACCGGTTGTTTATCAAAGTGAAAGACCGCATGGTACGTGTGTTTTTCAAGGACATCCTCTGGGTGGAAGCGGACGACTACTACTGCAAGGTAGTGACCCGGGAAAAGGAATTCCTGGTTACGCAAACGCTCAAAAAATTTGGGGAGGAATTGGAAGGCATCCCAACCATCATACGGGTGCACCGCTCCTACATCGTAAACCTTTCACATGTTGAAGAAATCGGCGATTTATATTTGCACATCGGAAAACAACAAATCCCATTTACCAGGGCCGTGCGGGAAGAAGTCCTGTCACGATTGCAAAATATCTAACTTTAACAATGAAGGCATTCATTTCCTATGCCCTGGCTGCATTTCTTTTTCCCGGGGTGGCTGCTTCGCAAAAAACAAGCCTGGACAGCCTGGCCCTGGCCGTACAAAATTTACCGGACGATACCGCTAAAATCAGCCGGCTTTTCGAGCTGAGCGATTTACTTTACAATTCGGATCTCAACCAGGAAGGCGTTACGCTTAAGCAGGGTTATTACCTGGCCAAAAAGCTGAAGGCTGGTGCATGGATACCCCGCTTTGAAAGCAGGCTGGGCGCCAATTTCGCCAACTCCGGGCAGCCCGATTCCGCCCTGCATTATCTTGGCCTGGCCAGAACCACATTCGAGGGCCAGGGCAACGACAAAGAACTGGCGGGGGTTTTCACCAAGATGAGGTGGGTCTATAACTATCTCGGGGAGTACAAGATGGGCCTTGACTATGCCTACCGGGCACATGCCATTTATGAAAAAACTGGCGACCAGGTCGGCATTGCCCTGGCCAACAACTACATTGCCGAGATGCTCTATTCCCAGGAAAATTTTGAAGAGGCACTCGTTTATGGGCAAAAGGCCTACGACCAGTTCAAAAAGTTAGGCCGGCGGGAAGACATTGCCTTCACCGCCCAAACCCTGGGGGATATCTGGCTGCAATTGGCGGAGTATGACAAAGCGCTGGCCTATCAAAACGAGGCGCTCGGCATCCGCCAGCAACTCAACCAGGATATTGACATTGCGATTTCACTCAACTCCCGCGGCAATGTGTACAAATTTATGGAACGCTACCCGGAGGCGCTGGCCGATTACCAGTTGAGCATGAAAATGGCCGATGCCGTTGGCTTTCCCGGGTTGGCGCAAGCCTGTATCGGCAACATTGGCCAGGTGTACAGTTTTTTGGGCGAATATCGCAGGGCACTGCCTTTCCACCTGAAAAACCGTAAACTGGTGGCCGAAATGGGCGACCTCACCAAAGCGGGCGAGAACATGGAAATGCTGGCACTAACCTACCACCACCTTGGCCAAAACGATTCCGCCTATTATTTTCAAAAACTCTACAGCGACCTGCGGGACAGCCTGTTGCCTGAGGAGACCCGCCACAGCATGGCAGAACTGCAGACCATGTACGAAACCGCCCAGCGGGATGCCAAAATCGCCGTGCAGGCAGGGCAAATCAGCAAGGAACGTACCCGCTTTTGGGCTACTGCCGGCGGGCTGCTCCTTGCCTTGCTTGGAGGAGGGCTGCTCTATCGGCTGACCAAACAGTTGCGCCAGCGCAACCAGGAAAAAGAATTCCTCATCAAGGAAATCCACCACCGGGTGAAGAACAACCTGCAGGTGCTTTCCAGCCTGCTCTACCTCCAGTCAAAACACATCAAAGACGACGCTGCCCTGGACGCTGTGCGGGAGGGGCAAAGCCGGGTAGAGGCGATGGGCCTCATCCACCAGAAACTTTACATGGGCGAAAACCTGGCAAGCGTCGAGATGCGGGACTACCTGCACAACCTCGGCAACACCCTGCTCGACGCTTGCCGCCTGGACGAAGATCGGGTGAAAATCGTTTACCACCTCGAACCCATGCACCTCGATGTGGACACCGCCATCCCACTGGGCCTCATCATCAACGAGTTGGTGACCAATTCCTTAAAATATGCCTTCCCGGAAGGCCGCAATGGCGTGGTTGAAGTTTCCCTTTGGAAAAACGCCGACGGCAAACTTTGCCTCAAAGTGGCCGACAACGGAGTAGGGAAGGATGGTGCCCCCGAACTGAAAAACAGCACCTCCTTTGGCACCAGCCTCGTGCAACTGTTGAGCAAAAAACTGAAAGGGACGCCGAAGGTGCTGGACGGGGAGGGGTATGCGACGGTGGTTGAATTTGAGCGGTTTAAGGAGGCGTGAGGGAGATTTTCAGGGCACCGCTTTCCCATCTTTACAAAATTTTCATTTCAGTAAAAATAAATATAACACTCACTTGGAAATTAGAAAGGTAAGTGCCTACATTTGCAGCCGCTTTTGAAAAGGGGGTCAGAACCACTTTTACAATCGCAGAAATTTTTACAGAAAATCAGGCATGAATCAGAAAATCAGAATCAAACTCCGTTCATACGACCACAACCTTGTGGACAAAAGCACGGAGAAAATAGTGAAAACAGTACGCTCAAGTGGCGCTGTCGTAACTGGACCGATTCCGCTGCCCACTGAAAAGGAAATTTTTACTGTCCTGCGCTCGCCGCACGTCAATAAAAAATCCCGGGAGCAATTCCAGCTACGCACCCACAAGCGACTGATCGAAATCTATACGCCTACCCAGAAAACAGTCGATGCGTTGTCAAAACTGGAGCTTCCAAGTGGGGTTGATATCCAGGTCAAATTGACGTAAGATTCTTTGCAATTTTGGAACAAAGCCCTGGTGTGCTTCAGGTAAAATGTTTTTTGCCTGTCTTAGCGGCCGGAGCATATAATGAAATGAAAATCTATGGTTCATTGATGGGTGCTTGTTGCTAAAGCGACGAGTTTCTATTATGGCCAACGAATAAAAAATCCTGCCCGATGAACGGCATAATCGGAAAGAAAATCGGCATGACCAGCATCTTTGACGATGCAGGTCGCAACATCGCCTGTACAGTGGTGGAAGCAGGGCCTTGCGTTGTCACGCAAGTGAAAACTGAAGACACAGATGGTTACACTTCCATCCAACTGGGTTTTGGCGAAGCCAAAGTAAAAAACACCACCAAGCCCATGATGGGCCATTTTGAAAAAGCCAAAACGGCGCCCAAGGCCAAACTGGTGGAGTTTCGGGATTTCGATGCCCTCTCCAAAGGCCTCGGAGACATCATCCGTGTTGAGGAAATTTTCAACCAGGGAGACTTGGTGAACGCCGTGGGTACTTCCAAGGGGAAAGGATTTCAAGGGGTTGTCAAGCGCCACGGTTTCCGGGGCGTCGGCGACCAGACACACGGCCAGCACAACCGGCTCCGTGCGCCCGGTTCTATCGGTGCTTCTTCCTTCCCATCGAGGGTATTCAAAGGGATGCGGATGGCCGGCCACATGGGCGTTGACCGCATCAAGGTGAAAAACCTGAAAGTGTTGAGGGTTTTCCCTGAGAAAAACCTTATCCTTATTAAAGGCGCAATTCCGGGCCACAATGGCTCCATTGTCATTATCGAAAAGAAGCAGTCGTAAATGCCGGGGAGCGGAACGTGATGTTGCCAATTCACCTTTTGCAAACCTGAACCACGAAATAAAATGAAGATCGAAATTTTCAATATCCAGGGCGAAAAGACGGGCAAGTCGGTTGACCTGCCAGATGAAGTCTTTGGCATCGAGCCGAACGAACATGCTGTTTGGCTGGCCGTAAAAGCTTACCTGGCCAATCAGCGCCAGGGTACCCACAAGTCGAAAGAGCGCAGCGAGCTTTCAGGTTCTACCCGCAAGCTCCACCGCCAAAAAGGAACAGGCGGTGCGAGGAAAGGCGACATCAAAAGCCCGCTGCTCCGGGGCGGTGCCAGGGTTTTTGGCCCCAAGCCAAGGGATTACCGCCAAAAACTCAACAAGAAAGTGAACCGGCTTGCCCGCCGTTCGGCCTTGTCCTCCAAGGCATCTAATGGCCAGATCATCGTTCTGGAAGACTTCTCCTTCGATGCGCCCAGGACCAAATCCTACCTCGATATCCTAAAGAAATTGAAGCTCGACGGCCAAAAGACATTGTTCGTCACCGGCGATTACGAAAAAAATGTGTACCTGTCGTGCCGCAACATTCCAAAAGCAGCAGTGACGAGGGCGCAGGATTTGAACACTTACGAAATCCTCCATGCCAATACCATCATCCTCTCGGAAGGCTCGGTAGGGAAGATTGCAGAACCTTTACTTTAAGCACTTAGTCTGTCAGAGAGTGTCAAACCAATTTAGTTTCCACTCCTGCCAATACCATATAGAATTCTGAAACAATGGCAAAGCAAATTCTTATCAAGCCCATCATCACCGAGAAATCGGACAGGCTTTCAGAAAAGCGGGGACACTATTCATTTGTGGTCAATAAGGATGCAAATAAAATAGAGATCAAAAATGCAGTCAGAGACTTTTACAACGTAGAGGTCAAGTCTGTCAACACGATGATCATGCCCGGAAAGGCCAAGAACCGAAACACCCGCAGGGGAGTCATCAAAGGTAGGGTATCCAGCTACAAGAAAGCTATCGTTACGGTGGCAGAGGGCGAATCCATTAACTTTTTTGGCGACGTTTAACCTGTTAGATATTGGGCAGGTATCATTGAAAGCGAAAAATAAACAGCAAAATAACCAGCAATGGCACTTAAGAAATACAATCCGGTCACACCAGGCAGCCGCTTCAGGGTTGCTGTTGATCGCACGGAAATAACTGCTGACAAGCCAGAAAAGAGCCTTTTGGCGCCCCTTCGCAAGACTGGTGGCCGCAACCATGTTGGCAAGATGACGGTGCGCCAGCGGGGTGGTGGCCACAAGCGTAAGTACCGCATCATTGATTTCAAAAGGGATAAGGATGGCATACCAGCCACCATCAAGACTATTGAATACGATCCCAACCGTTCTGCATTTATAGCCCTGGCTGTCTATGCAGATGGTGAAAAGCGTTACATACTGGCACCTAACGGCATCAAAGTAGGCGATCAGGTCATGTCGGGGGACAAAGCCCTGCCCAATACCGGCAATGCTTTGTACCTGAAAGATGTTCCGCTTGGTACTTCCATCCATGCCATTGAGCTTACTCCGGGCAGGGGTGCCTCCCTCGTACGTTCGGCGGGTACATCCGCCACTTTGTTGGGCCGTGAGGAGCGTTACGCTGTCATCAAGTTGCCCTCTGGTGAAACCCGCAGGATTTTGTTGACCTGTAAGGCTACGATGGGAACCTGTTCCAACCCTGACCACGGCCTGGTCACCCTGGGTAAGGCAGGAGCAAAGCGTTGGGCTGGCCGGCGTCCAAGGGTCAGGGGCGTAGCCATGAACCCCGTTGATCACCCAATGGGCGGCGGCGAAGGGAGAGCATCTGGTGGCCACCCGCGGTCAAGGAACGGTAAATTTGCCAAGGGTGCCAAAACCCGCAACAAGAAAAAGCCTTCCAGCAAATTGATCATTTCAAGAAGGAAAACAACCAACTGATAGTGCATTTTGGCTTTAGATACAAAGTAAATATCAACCATTAACGAGCAACGAATTATGCCACGTTCAATAAAAAAAGGTCCTTACATCCATCACAGCTTGTTGAAAAAAGTGGAAGCCTCAAAATCGAGCAAGCGCAAGCAGGTCATCAAGACCTGGTCGAGGGCGTCCATGATCATTCCGGCCATGGTGGGTGAGACCATAGCCGTTCACAACGGAAAGAACTTCATCCCGGTCTTCGTTACGGAAAACATGGTGGGCCACAAGCTCGGCGAGTTTTCACCTACCCGGATCTTCCGGGGCCATGCAGGCCACAGGAAAGGTTAATAGAAAGTTTGAAAGGTTAAATCGTTATCTAAGAATCCATGCCTGGATAAATCCGGGACAAATTAACAGAACAATGGAAGCAGTAGCAAAAATCACAAATTGCCCAATGTCGCCCCGGAAGATGCGGCTGATGGCCAATAATATCCGTGGGAAAAAAGTGGGCGAGGCCATGAACATGCTTCGTTTCACCAAGAACGAGTCAGCAGAGTGGTTGTACAAATTGCTGTTATCGGCCGTTGCTAATTGGGAGTACAAACTGGACGGCATGGAAAGCGCTGACGACTACAACCTTTATATCAAAACGATCTTTGTGGACGAAGCTGCCATGCTCAAGCGCTTTCGGCCAGCTACCCACGGACGTGCGGCCAGGATTCACAAGCGCCGCAACCACGTCACCTTGATCGTCGAAAACCGGACACCCCTTGAAAGGGATACAGAAGTAGTGGAAGTAGAGGAGGTGACCAACGACGAAAAATAGGGTTCATAAAACAGGCAATCATCATTAATACAGATCATAATGGGTCAAAAGACTAATCCAATTGGAAATCGCTTAGGAATCATCAGAGGTTGGGATTCCAACTGGTACGCCGACAAAGACTATGCGGAAAAAGTAATCGAGGATGAGCGCATCAGGATATACCTCAAAGCACGTATTGCAAAAGGTGGTATTGCACGGGTAGTCATTGAGCGGGCCCTCAAGCGCATCACGGTCACTATCCACACCTCCCGTCCGGGCATCGTCATTGGCAAGGGAGGCCAGGAGGTTGACAAAATAAGGGAAGAGCTTCGTAAGTTGACCGGCAAGGAGGTTCAAATCAACATCGTTGAAATCCGCAAGCCAGAATTGGATGCAGCCATTGTCGGAGAGTCCATTGCGAAGCAGATAGAGGCACGCATCAATTATCGCCGTGCCATCAAGATGTCTATCCAATCTACCATAAGGGCTGGTGCAGAAGGCATTAAAGTAAGGATTTCGGGTCGGTTGGCAGGTTCTGAAATGGCCCGTACCGAAGAATATAAAGAAGGCAGGACACCCCTGCATACCTTCCGTTCTGATATTGACTATTCCCTGACCGAAGCACAAACAGTGTATGGGAAGATAGGTATCAAGGTATGGATTTGCAAAGGCGAAGTGTATGGCAAGCGCGATCTTTCACCCAATGCTGGTGTGGAGAAGAAAGAGCGTGGCGGGCCAAGCGGCGGTGGCGGTGGCGGTGGTCGCCGTGAAGGCGGCGGCGGAGGCCGCAGAGAGGGCGGTGGTCGCCGTGAAGGTGGCGGCGGAGGCCGGAGAGAGGGCGGCGGAGGCCGCAGAAGATAGGAATTTTTCCATTTTCTCCATATAGAAATTCTGAAAAAATCAACTTACCTTCGCAGCCGCTTTTTAAAAAGCACCTGCATTGGGTACGCTTAGGATCGAAGGAAAAATAAAATGACTATTTTATTTTTAAAAAACTCTTCCATTGCGGGGGTTTTCAAAATCAAAATGGTGAAGTTATTTTTTCATCGTTACTTAGAGGGAAGCCGTTTGAAGAACTGCTTCTCACATGATAACAACCTAAGGCCTGCATAATGATGGCCTTCCATGCAAAAACAGCTATAAAATGCTACAGCCGAAACGCATCAAATACCGCAAGCAGCAAAAGCCGAAGCTTAAGTCGATGGCTAACAGGGGTTCTACCGTTGTTTTTGGATCTTATGGCCTGAAATCTATCGACGGGGGCAGGCTTACGAGCCGCCAGATTGAATCTGCCCGTATCGCAATGACGAGGCACATGAAGAGGGAAGGGCAGGTTTGGATCCGCATTTTTCCTGACAGGCCAATTACCCGCAAGCCCCAGGAAGTGAGGATGGGTAAAGGTAAAGGTTCGCTCGATCACTATGTGGCAATCGTAGAATCTGGCCGTATCTTGTTCGAACTGGATGGTGTAAGCAAAGACGTAGCTTATGAGGCGCTTCGGTTGGCTGCCCAAAAATTGCCTGTACTTACAAAAATTACAGTGCGCCCGGATTTAGTTAAATTTTGAGACAGTGGTCTGAGACGCAAAGTGTGATGGTGAACAGCACCGGATCAAAGTGTCCTCACATCGCCCAATCAATAAAAAAATGGCAAGCAAGAAATTTTTAGAGCTTCAGGACTTTTCAAATGAAGAATTGATTTCCGAGTTGGAAGCCACAGAAGCCGAGTATCAAAAGATGCAATTCGACCATGCAGTCAAAGGGTTGGACAACCCGCTGACACTGCGCGAGATGCGCCGTGATATAGCAAGGCTCAAAACTGAGGCACGCCGCAGGGAATTGGCCCAACTCACACCTGAACAATTGGCCAGGAGATCCAAGATCAGGGCGAGAAGAAGATTGAAATAATTTTGGTTTAAACATTTTTCAAATTCCATTTATGGAAGTGCAAAGGAAATTAAGAAAAACCCGGGTCGGGGTGGTCGTTAGCAACAAGATGCAAAAATCCATCAACGTATTGGTGGAGCGGCGTCTTAGTCACCCTATTTACGGCAAATCTGTAAAGATGTCGAAGAAGTTCATGGCACACGACGAAAAGAACGAGTGCAACATCGGCGACAAAGTCCGTATCATGGAGACCCGTCCGTTGAGCAAGCGCAAGCGCTGGCGTTTGGTAGATATTATTGAGCGCGCTAAATAGGAGTTGCGGGCATGATTGGTATTTATCCACTGCTTGAAATTGGGAATCAATTCTCAGCGGGTGGGGAATCAAACTATCCGTAACAACCAACAAGTTAAACTTTAGTAAAATGATACAGCAAGAATCGAGGCTCAAAGTAGCGGACAACAGTGGTGCTAAAGAAGTGCTCTGCATCAGGGTACTTGGTGGTTCGCACCGGCGCTATGCCTCAGTTGGTGACAAGATCGTCGTGGCAGTAAAAGATTCCTCTCCGGGCGGCGTCAAAAAAGGGACTGTTTCAAAAGCTGTTGTCGTGCGTACTAAGAAAGAGGTGCGCAGGAAAGATGGCTCCTACATACGCTTCGACGACAATGCCTGCGTTTTGCTCAACAACCAGGACGAGCCAAGGGGCACCCGTATTTTCGGCCCAGTTGCCAGGGAGTTAAGGGAAAAGGACTACATGCGTATCGTTTCTTTAGCGCCCGAAGTACTTTAATGTAGGATCTTTTCAAAAATTAACCAGCAATACTTTAAGCTATCATGGCACATAAAGAAAAAAAAACAAGGTTTGCCCCCAAGTTGCACATCAAAAAAGGGGACAAAGTACAGATTATAGCAGGCAACTATAAAGGTGAGACCGGCGAGGTGCTGGAAGTATTTCCTGATAAAAACCGTGCGATCGTCGACAACGTGAACATGGTCAAAAAACACCGGAAGCCGACACAGGATCGCCCAGGGGGTATTGTTGATATTCCTGCCCCGATCCACTTGTCCAACCTGATGTTGCTCGACCCCAAGACAGGGGAGCCGACCAGGATCGGCCGCAAGAAAGTGGACGGCAAAAGTGTCAGGTATGCCAAAAAATCCGGTGAAATCTTTAACTAATTTACCTTTCGACTAATTTTTGAAGCGATGAAATATACACCAAGGCTGCTGAAAAAGTACAATGAAGAAGTCATTCCGGCCCTGAACGAGCAGTTTCAGTATGGCAACATGATGAAAGTACCCAAACTGCAGAAAATCTGTATCAATCAGGGTGTGGGCGCAGCTACGCAGGACAAAAAGCTCATTGACGTAGCCGTTGAGGAGATTTCCCAGATAGCCGGGCAAAAGGCCGTTGTGGTGAAGGCCAAAAAGTCGGTTTCTAACTTTAAGCTGCGCGAAGGCATGCCGATTGGCGTCCGTGTTACCCTGCGGCAAGAAAAAATGTGGGAATTTATGGATAGGCTTATTGCTGTGGCATTGCCCCGTGTAAGGGACTTTCGTGGTATCAACGACAAAAGTTTCGATGGGCGTGGCAACTACTCCATGGGCGTCACCGAGCACATTATCTTTCCGGAAATCGATCTCGATAAAGTTTCGCGTATCACAGGGATGGACATTACGTTCGTGACCACTGCAAAAACAGATGCCGAAGCAATGGCTTTGCTCAAAGCCCTCGGGATGCCTTTTAAAAGTAAAAATCAATAATGCCTTATAGGCAAGCAACAGAATACAATGGCTAAAAAATCAATCATTGCAAGAGAGAAAAAGCGCCAGAAAATGGTGGCAAAATATGCTGATCTCCGCAAAAAACTGAAAGAAGAGGGGAACTATGAGGCATTGGACAAGCTCCCGAAAAACGCCTCCCCTGTCAGGCTGCACAACCGGTGTAAGCTCACAGGCCGCCCCAAAGGTTACATGAGGAAGTTCGGCCTTTGCAGGGTGAAATTCCGTGAAATGGCCTTGGATGGTAAAATCCCCGGCATAACCAAAGCAAGCTGGTAATTCAGTTGGCGGTCTTAATCAATAGCCTTAAAAAAGGGCTACCGATGACACTGCCACCCATAATTGATAAACAATGATAGTAACTGATCCAATAGCAGATTTTTTGACCCGGATCCGGAATGCCCAGCAAGCCGGCCACCGCATCGTAGAGATCCCGGCATCGAAAGAAAAAAAGGCCATGACCGAGATTTTGTACAACAGCGGTTATATCCTGAAGTACAAATTCGATGACGAAGCAGGTTATAATGGGGTCATAAAAATTGCCCTCAAATATGATCCTGTTACCCGCAAGCCCATCATTCGGAAGTTGCAGCGGGTAAGTCGCCCGGGTCTCCGTAATTATCGTAAAGCAAGTGAACTGCCCAAGGTAATAAACGGACTTGGCATTGCGATCATTTCTACCTCCAAAGGCATCCTGACAGACAAGCAGGCCAGGGATGAAAATGTCGGGGGCGAAGTACTTTGTTTTATTTACTAAATAATTTTCTAACTATCACAATTCTCATAGGATGTCACGGATAGGAAAAATGCCGATCGCAGTTCCGCAAGGGGTTGAAATAAAAATTGACCCCAATAACTTAGTTTCTGTCAAAGGCCCGAGAGGCCATCTGATGCAGCAGGTTGATCCTGATATTAAAGTTGCGTTGGAAGAAGGCGAAATTAACGTTGTAAGGCCAACCGATCAGAAACGTCACCGTTCTTTGCATGGCCTTTACCGGTCGCTAATCAATAATATGGTGGAGGGTGTCTCCGCTGGGTTTGTCAAAGAGCTGGAGGTGGTAGGTGTTGGTTTCCGTGCATCGAATACTGGCCAGTTGTTAGAATTGGCTTTGGGCTACTCTCACCCTGTTCTGTTTTATGTTCCGGACGAGGTGAAGGTGTCAGCTGGTCAGGAGAAGGGTAAAAACCCAATCATCCGGCTCGAAAGCGCCGACAAAGAGTTGATTGGCCAAATAGCCGCAAAAATACGTTCGCTCAGGAAGCCTGAGCCTTACAAAGGGAAAGGTATCCGGTTTGTCGGTGAACAACTGCGCCGCAAGGCAGGTAAAGCTGCCGCCAAGAAATAAAGATGAATACTGCCTGAAATTTTGTTTGCAGTGGTTGGGATTGTCAGTTTGAGTGCTCTTATGGGGCGGAACCGATTCCCAAAATGTCAGACAACTTCAATTGAGTGCAGAAAATATTTTCAATCCTTTAAAAGCGTGTTTTGGGTTGGGACTTCGAGCGCCTTTCACTAAAGCAAAAAATTAACTCAGGATGAAATTCAAAAAAGAAAATAGAAGGAAAAAGATACACTACCGGATCCGGAACAAGATCAAGGGCACAGCAATGCGTCCCCGCATCAGCGTTTTTCGCAGCAACAATGAAATCTATTGCCAATTGGTGGACGATACCAAGGGCCACACATTGGTCGCTGCATCCTCCCGCGATGCCGGGTTTGACAAAACGTCCAATAAAGTGGATCAGGCAAAGGAAGTAGGCAAGATGCTGGCCGAGAAGGCTAAAGCTGCAAATATTACATCTGTTGTTTTCGACCGGGGAGGATATCTGTACCACGGAAGGGTGAAAGCATTGGCAGAAGGCGCCCGTGAGGGAGGCCTCCAGTTCTAAACTGAATTAAGTATAGCCTTTTAGGAGGTTATTAAAATAAAATATCAATGGCAAAAAGCAACGTTCAAAAGGTTAAAGTCGTAGATAACGAAATTAAAGAAAAACTGGTTAGCCTCAACCGGGTAGCAAAAGTTACAAAAGGTGGCCGGACTTTCAGTTTTGCTGCCGTTGTGGTAGTAGGCGATGGTAACGGGATGGTAGGGCAAGGCCTTGGCAAAGCAAGGGATGTGACCGAGGCCATAACCAAAGGCATCGCCGACGCCAAAAAGAATATGATCAAGGTGCCCGTGCACAAAGGAACCATCCCCCACGAGCAAAAGGGGAAATTTGGTGCTGGTAGGGTTTTAATACGTCCGGCAGCCGATGGTACTGGTGTGATTGCCGGGGGTGCTATGCGTGCCGTACTTGAAATTGCTGGGATCCACAACGTATTGGCAAAATCTATGGGTTCTTCCAATCCTCACAACGTAGTGAAAGCAACCCTTGACGCCCTTACCAAACTGCGTAGCCCGCTCGATGTGGCCAGGCAACGCAACATCACCATTGAAAGGGTTTTCAATGGTTGAGCAGAAGAGATTAGCTAAAACGGCTCTTACCAAGCTAAAAAATTAAATTATGGCCAAGATTAAGATAACACAGATTAAAAGCACCATCGACCGACCAAGACGCCAGAAAGACACGATGCGTTCATTGGGCATCCGTAAGATGAACCAAACTGTCGTCAAGGAGGCCAACCCCCAAATCTTGGGGATGGTGGCTAAAGTTCAGCACCTCGTAAAAGTTGAAAATGCTTAACAAGCAGGCATTGGCCACTTCGTGATGAAAGGTTTACCCTTTTTTTTACGCACACTGGCACAAATGACTGATAATAGAAAATAAAATGGAACTTCATAATCTTAAACCTGCACCAGGCTCGACCCGAAATAACAAGCGGGTGGGGAGGGGCCAGGGTACTGGGGCTGCGGGTACGGCAGGCAAAGGCCACAAGGGGGCCAAGTCCCGTTCTGGTAACAAATTAAAACGTGGTTTTGAAGGCGGCCAAACCCCTATGCAACGACGGCTTCCCAAACGGGGCTTCAAAAGCCCCAATAGGGTGGAGTATGTTGGCATCAACCTGGATAGGATTCAAGAAATAATAGAAAAGTACAACGTAGCAGAGATTTCGCCCGAATCCTTGCAATCCAACAGGATTGTCGGTAAAAAAGACCGGATCAAGATTCTGGGCAGGGGCGAGCTGAAAGGGGCAGTAAAAATTTCTGCCCATGCAGTTTCTGCATCGGCCAAACTGGCTATTGAGGGTAACGGTGGGAGTATAACCCTCGTTTGATATCAAAAGCTCGCCGCCTGGGGTGGGTTTTCTTTTTGAGAGAATTGCACACGTTTTTGGTTTCGGGTTCGAGTATCAAACATCTCCTCCCTTTGCCGTTCAAAAGGACAGGGGGGCGCATCAAGAAATTCTGATGAAAAAATTTATCACGACCATTCAAAATATCTGGAAAATCAAAGAATTGAGGGAGCGGATTGCCTGGACAGTTGGTATGTTGTTCATTTTCCGCATCGGCTCATTTATTGTGCTTCCAGGTGTTGAGCCAGCGGCTTTGGACAAAGCAGGCCAGGCATCTGCTGCCAACGACTTGTTGGGACTTATCAACACCTTTACAGGTGGGGCCTTCCAAAATGCGTCAATCATGGCGCTCGGTATCATGCCCTACATCACGGCCTCTATCATTGTACAATTATTGGGTTTTGCCATGCCTTATTTCCAGCGCTTGCAACAAAAAGAAGGCGAGAGCGGAAGGAAGAAACTCAATCAAATCACGCGATTGCTGACAGTAGCCATCACATTGGTACAGGGAGGTGGTTACCTGACTTATATTAACTCGATACCCGGAGCTATCGATCCCTCTATGCCCAAAAGTATTTTCTGGCTTTCAAGCACCATTATACTCTCTGCAGGTACGGTGTTCGCCATGTGGCTGGGTGAAAAAATAACCGACAAAGGTTTAGGCAATGGTGCTTCGCTGCTCATTATGATAGGCATCATTTCCCGCCTTCCAGCAGCTTTTGCCAGTGAAATTGCTATCCAAATTAATACAGGTGGCCTCTTTATGCTGATTCTTGAATTTGCCTTGCTCTTCGTTATCATTATGGCCACCGTCCTTATTATCCAGGGTGTGCGCAGGGTTCCTATTCAATTTGCTAAACACATGGTGCAGCGGGGCAGTTCGGTCATGCCTGCAGCAGGTGTCCGTGACTACATCCCTATCAAGGTAAATGCTGCGGGGGTCATGCCTATCATCTTTGCCCAGGCTTTGATGTTTGTCCCCGCTACTGTCGCCCAGTTCGCCGGGGGCGGGGCAAATTCAGCCCCCACAGGTTTCATGCGGCAGCTGATCGATCCGTATTCGCTCTTTTCAGAAATGTTTGTCTTTTTACTTGTGGTCGGCTTTACCTATGTTTATACAGCTCTGTTGGTTAATCCAACACAGTATGCAGAGTACCTAAAGCGGCAAAACGCTTTTATCCCTGGAATTAAGCCTGGGAAGCCAACTGCTGATTTTATTGACGCCGTTACTACCAGGATAACATTGCCTGGATCCATATTTCTTGGAATTATTGCTATCCTCCCTGGACTTGCACGTGCCTTTGGGGTAAATCCTGCATTTGCAGCTTTTTTTGGTGGCACTTCACTGCTGATTGGGGTGGCAGTCATATTGGATACCCTGCAACAAGTCGAAAGCCACCTTCTCATGCGCAGGTACGATGGTTTGGTTAAATCAGGCAGGCTTCAGGGGAGATCCAAGCTGCAAAGCATTGGATCGAACATGTAAAGCAACTGGATAGCGTACCTCCATTTTCAACAATAATGTATTTTAAAGGCTCATTAAATCGTACTTCGGGGGCAAAGTAAAATTCAGCTATATTTTCAGCCTTTCCCGAAGTACGATTTGCTTTTTAGAAATTATAACAACCAAGATATTGAGAAGCCTCCTGCAACAACAGCCAAAATCTAATTTGATTTTTTATAAAACGGACGAAGAAATTGAACTGCTTCGGGAGGCTTGTTTATTGGTTTGCAAAGTTTTGGCCTATGTTGGGAATACCATTCGACCAGGGATGACCGGTGCCCAACTGGACAAAGTTGCGGAAGAAATAATCCGTGATCACCATGCTACTCCTGCATTTAAGGGCTACAAAGGTCACAGTGGTAAGCCCTTTCCATCCTCGCTCTGTATTTCCATCAATGAAGTAGTGGTTCACGGTATCCCATCTGAGGAACCTTTCAAAGACGGTGACGTCGTATCGGTGGACTGTGGGACTTTTTTGAACGGCTATCACGGGGACGCTGCCTACACTTTTGCCCTTGGCGACGTAAGCGAAACCATCATGGATTTGCTTCGCGTAACAAAAACGTCTTTGTATAAAGGAATCGAACAAGCCGTGCATGGAAACCGGATGGGCGACTTGAGTTTCGCCATTCAGAACTATGTGGAAAGAGAACACGGCTATGCTATTGTCAGGGAATTGGTAGGGCATGGAGTTGGTAAGTCCCTCCATGAAGACCCCGAAGTGCCCAACTATGGTAGGCGTGGCAATGGTATTATGCTGAAAGATGGGCTGGTCATTGCTATCGAGCCAATGACCAACCTGGGCAGGAAAGATGTAAAACAAGGGAAAGATGGCTGGACGATTTTTGCCAAAGATCGGAAAGCATCTGCCCATTATGAGCATACCGTGGCAGTGCGCAAAGGGCCTGCCGATATTCTGTCGGATCACGTTCCGATAGAAGAAGCCATAGCAAAAAACCCTGAGGTAAAAGAAGTTGCTATGAAAGAGGAAATATTCGAAGGGGTCTTTTAACTGCATCTCCAACGCAGCCTTCAGCTGAATCAGATGAGTAAAACCCACCTTCGGAGATACTATTTATTTAAATCTCTGATTTAGAGGACTAAAAAGAAGCAGAAAATTTTTACCCTCTTTCTTTTGAATCCCAATTTTTTTATTTGGCGCATAAAATTTTGATTGGGATTCGTATCTTTGCGCTCCGAATTTTGAAAGCATGGCTAAACAAGATTTAATAAAACAAGATGGGGTCATTGACGAGGCGCTTTCAAACGCAATGTTCAGGGTTCGCCTCGAAAATAACCACATGATAATCGCCACGATTTCAGGCAAGATGCGGATGAACTACATACGCATCCTCCCCGGAGACAAAGTGGCTGTTGAAATGTCTCCTTATGATTTGACAAGGGGACGGATCATCTACCGTTACAAATAACTTTCAGTTAATTTTTGAATCAATAAACCAAATTTATGAAAGTCAGGGCCTCTGTTAAAAAGCGATCAGTAGATTGCAAAGTGGTGAGAAGAAAGGGAAAGGTTTACATCATCAATAAGAAAAACCCTAAGTTCAAACAGCGCCAAGGCTGATTGCGTTGGTTGGGCCTTTTTCATTCCACCTTTCATTAATTTAAAAATCAAATTTAGATATGGCACGGATTGCAGGTGTTGATCTTCCAAGGAATAAGCGGGGCGTCATTGGGTTGACCTATATTTTTGGCATTGGCCCGTCGCGTGCCAAGGGCATCCTTGAAAAAGCAGGCATAGATGAAGACACCAAAGTAAACGATTGGACGGACGACAACGTGCGGACTATCTCCCAGATCATACAGAACGACTTCAAAGTTGAAGGTGAACTTCGCTCAGAAGTCCAAATGAGTATTAAGCGCTTGATGGACATAGCCTGTTACCGGGGCCTCCGCCACCGGAAGGGCCTGCCACTTAGGGGGCAGCGTACAAGAACGAATGCCCGTACAAGGAAAGGCAAGCGTAAAACAGTTGCAAACAAGAAATTGGCTGCCAAAAAATAACCCGTGTTTCTCCTGGTTTTGGTGCCTCCTTTCAATAGAACCAAGTCCAATAATCATCAAATTCAATGGCAAAGGTCAGATCAAAAGTCAAAGCAAAGCGCAAAGTCAAAGTAGAGCCGGAAGGCTTTGCTTATATCCAGGCTACTTTCAACAATATCATTGTTTCTCTTACCAATAAAAAGGGAGAGGTTATCAGTTGGGGGTCAGCGGGCAAAGCTGGTTTCCGGGGGTCTAAAAAGAACACCCCTTATGCTGCACAGGTAGCTGCGTCCGATGCTGCAAAAACTGCTTACGAAGCCGGGCTGCGCACGGTCGAAGTCTATGTCAAGGGGCCGGGTTCAGGCCGTGAAGCTGCCATCCGTGCACTTGACCAAACCGGGGTGAAGGTTTCCAAAATATTGGATGTAACACCCATCCCCCATAATGGCTGCCGCCCTCCCAAGCGCAGAAGGGTATAAACCATTCATTCAACTTTCGAAAAAGTAAATTTTCATAATGGCAAGATATACCGGACCTAAACAGAAGAAAGCCAGGTCTTTTGGCGAGCCGATTTTTGGCTATAGCAAGGCGTTTGAAAGAAAAAAGCATCCTCCAGGACAGCATGGCCTTACCCGCAGGAGGAAGCAAAGATCGGATTATGCCCTCCAGCTAATGGAAAAACAAAAGGCTAAATACACCTATGGCGTTCTTGAGCGGCAATTCCGCAACCTTTTCGAAAAAGCCAGCCATAAACACGGTGTAACGGGTACTGTTTTGTTGCAGTTCCTCGAAGCTCGGCTGGACAACACAGTGTTCCGCTTGGGAATCGCCCCAACCAGAAGGGCTGCCCGCCAGCTTGTTACCCACCGGCACGTGGTAGTGAACGGGGTGCTGACGAATGTTCCGTCCTTCCACCTTCGGCCCGGCGACATCATTGAGGTCAGGGGCAAATCGAAAGATCTGCTGGTAGTGAAAGAACAAGTCGGTAAAAAGACGGATGTTAAAAAGTTTGGCTGGCTGGAATTCAACCCAGACAAAATGAGGGGTGTATTCCTTGCTTATCCTGAAAGGGAGCAAATACCGGAAAAGATCAACGAACAATTGATCGTCGAACTTTACTCTAAGTAATTTCAGCACATTTGACAAGCAGGTTTTGCCCTGCTTGTCAAATTAGTATTTTATGTGGCTGTTCTCTCTTCCATCTGGGCTGTCAAACATAACATGGGAACACCTGATTGACAGCGATTTTTAACTTCCTATCAAAGATTTCTTCAAAATATGAGCATCTTAAATTTCCAGAAACCTGACAAAATCATGATGCAAAAAGCAAATGATTTTGAGGGTACTTTTGAATTCAGGCCCTTGGAGCCTGGCTTCGGTCAAACTATTGGCAACTCGTTGAGAAGGATACTCCTTTCCTCGCTGGAAGGGTATGCTATTTCGGCAGTCCGTATTGCCGGCGTTGACCATGAATTCGCTACCATCCGGGGGGTAGTGCAAGATGTGCTCGATATCGTGTTGAACCTCAAACAAGTTCGCCTCAAGCAATTGATACAAGGCGAGGATTTGGGAAATGAAAAAATATACCTCACCATCAGCGGCAAAGAAGAATTCAGGGCTGGTGACATTGAAGAACACTCCAATGTATTCAAAGTCATGAACCCCGACCTGCTGATTTGCAACATGGAGCCTTTCGTCAACCTGGAAATGGAATTCACGGTAACCAAAGGCCGTGGCTACGTTCCCGCCGGTGAAAACCTGCCGAAAGATGCGCCCATTGGCGTTATTCCGCTCGATGCTATTTATACCCCGATTAAGAATGTTGCCTACAAAGTTGAAAATACCCGTGTAGGACAACGTACCGACTATGAACTGTTGACCATTGATGTGAAAACTGACGGCACCATTCACCCGGAAGAAGCCATCAAAGAAGCATCACGTATTATGATTCATCACCTCATGCTGATCACGGACGAGTACATCAGTATGCCGGATGACTCCAGCAGGAGGGATGATGTAGTGGACGAGCATGTGCTGCACATGCGTAAGTTGCTGAAGACATCTCTGGAAGACCTTGATCTCTCCGTGCGTGCCTACAACTGCCTCAAGGCAGCAAAAATCAACACCTTGGCCGAGTTGGTAAAGTACGATACCCATGAGTTGTTGAAGTTCAGAAACTTCGGCAAAAAATCGCTTGTGGAAATCGAAGAACTCCTGCAAGAAAAAGGACTCACATTCGGCATGGACTTGTCCAAGTACAAGTTAGACGAAGAATAAACCCGTTGGCAGTTTGCAGTTTGCACATGGCAACCTGCGTAGTTTGAAATATTATTTGCAATTACAGCGTGGCTTTTTTTTGGTATCAGCAAATGTCAACCTTGTGTTGATAATGACTGCCAATTTGCCGAACACCTCTAGTCCACTGTGTTGCGAGGTTCACCAAATTCAATCATCTAAAAATGAGACACGGTAAAAAAGGAAACCATCTCGGCCGTACGATGGAGCACCGTCGGGCCTTGTTGCGAAATCTTTCCATCGCACTGATTACGCACAAACGCATTCAAACGACCTTGGCAAAGGCGAAATCCCTGCGCCAGCACATCGAGCCAATTATCACGAAAGCAAAAACAAATACCACGCATTCCAGGCGGGTCGTGTTCAGCTATTTGCAGGACAAGGTGGCTATCCAGGAATTGTTTGGCCCAATAGCGACCGAGGTTGCCAACCGACCGGGAGGTTATTGCCGTGTCATCCGCACTGGCTTCAGAAAAGGGGATGGTGCGGAAATGGCCATGATTGAACTGGTTGACTTCAATCCAGAATACTCCGGAAAAGCTAAGCCTGAAACAGCAACAGGCGGCAAGCGCAGACGCCGTCGCAGGGGCGGTTCTGGTGCCGGCGCCGGAGATACGAAAGCCGCTGCAAGTGCTAAAGTCGCTGCGGCAGCAGCAACGGTTGCCGCAGCCGAGGAGGAAGCAACGGAAGTTGTTGACGATACGGCTGTTGCTGAGGAAGAATAGCCCTTTTTGTATATACCATCAAAAATGGCGGCCTTCAAAAAAGGCCGCCATTTTTGTTTTTGGCTGGTTTCATTGGTAATTTATGAAATTCAGCCCCTCCAAGGAATATTTCATGATTCAGGAGCACTTTCCAGTATTTCAAGTATGCTGGTTCTTACTGCGCCAATCTTTTTCCAGCTTTCTGGTTCAGTGCTGAAACAGCGGGCTGCGCGGCGTTTTTCGCGTTCCAATTTCCAGGTTTTTAACCACCACTCGGCCACAAGTCCTGCTGGTATTATACTAAGGGCATAGAGCCACTTTATTGAAATACCCGTCCCCGGCAATACCCCGAATTTTCCTGCTACCCAAACTTGAAAACCAAGCATCAAAGGGTAAAGTACCACGCCGATCACATATTTGTAAGTCGGGGCCCAGTGGATGTCTTTGTTCAAGATTTTGCTGAGTTTACCGGTGGAATAAGCGGGCAGGAAATGAGTAAGGTAGCCCAATAGGAAAAAGGGGAATGTGCCTATTAAGGCGAGAAAGCTGCCATTAAGCTTTTTTACTTTCAACTGCTCATATACTGCCAGATCGCTCACGCCTAGTTTTTCCAGAGTTTGAAAATAACTAAAAACATTGGTTTGGAAAGTGGCGAGCATGGAGGGTACTTCCTTGCTCCAGCCCTGTATGGCTGCCAATGTCTTTTTGGAGCGGAGGAAATGCGGGTACGAAGGCAAGCGGTTTTCATTTTGCTGCATTTCTTCCAAATAGCAAAGCAGCCTGTCCTCTTCATCGTCCACAGTGTCTAACAGGAGGTTGGAGAGTTTTTCAGCCAAGTGGTCGGTCAACTTGCGCACAGCCGCTGCTTCGTCGGCTTTCCAATCCGCTTCAAAATCGGCCACACGGATTGGCTCGCCCAGGATGGTCAACAAGTGGCTGCGGAATTGGGTAGGGTCAGAGTAGTTCAGGCCGACAGGTAGCAGCACCAAGCCCAGTTGGAAGTTGGCCTGGCTCTCCGCAGCCAGGGCGATGCGGGCCGACCCGGTTTTCAGCTTCCGCAAGCGGCGGTGGATGTAGCTGGTGCCTTCCGGTGCGATATACAGGCAGCCACCATGTTCCAGGTGCTGTACTGCTTTTTCAAAGCTGGCTTTGTTGTTCAGCGGCTTGCCGCCCGTGTCCTCGTAGCGCTCGATGGGGATGCAGAAGAGCTTTTTAAAAAACCACGCTGCAACGAGGTTTTTAAATAAACTGGCATTGGCGAGGAAATGCACCTCGGTTTGGATTTCCTCGGCGGCATTCAATGGGTCGAGCAGGGTGCTGGGGTGGTTCGAGACCAGGATACATGGTTCTTTGAACCGTCCCCGTTCCTTGTTCACAACCGTTATTTTTGCATAAAACACCCGGCGGGTAACCTCTATCAACGCTTTGAAAAAGTGGTAAACAAAGAATAGTATTGGGTGCATAGGCGTTAAATCTTCATTGCTTTCCGACAGTTAGGTAATGTTGCGATATACGGCTGACAGGCTGGAAATGCAATGGCAGTTCGCTTCTCTCCAGGCCATTTTTTTGTTGCTAAAAATTCTCAAAGAAATACGGATAATAAGGGGCTAAGTTAACATCTTGGGCGAACACCCCTTCCCTTTAGGCGTTTTCTGTTAAACTTTGAAATATCCTAATTTTGCCAGCTAAAATTTAAGACAAACATGAAAAATTCATCCCCTTTCCGGCTCCTGCTCTGGGCCGTTTTATTGGTGGCGGGCTTCATGGCCGGCACTGCCTGGAACACTAAGATGCAGCGGGACATCGCACCGCAGATTTCCGCGGAGGAAAACCCCAACAATACGCAGGAAGCCGCTCAGCCCACGCCTGTCAACAACAAAACGCCAATGCCTCCTGGCCTTATGGACTCTGAAAAGGCTACCATCCGGCTGTTCGAGAATTCCGCTCCTTCCGTGGCTTACATCACCACCTCTGCACTGCGCCAGGACTTCTGGACACGCAACGTCATGGAAATTCCGCAGGGGAGCGGCTCCGGGTTTGTATGGGATCGGGATGGCCATATCATTACCAACTACCATGTCATCAAAGACGCCAACCGATCGCAGGTGACCCTTGCCGACCGGACGACCTGGGATGCCGAAGTAGTGGGCTACGCTCCGGAAAAAGATTTGGCAGTATTGAAAATTGACGCCCCCCGGAACACCCTGCGCCCCATCCCGGTGGGCATTTCGGAAAACCTGATGGTAGGACAAAATGTCTATGCCATCGGCAACCCCTTCGGCCTGGATCAAACGCTGACAACCGGCGTCATCAGTGCCCTGGGGCGGGAAATCAAATCGGTGAGCGGCATTCCCATCCGGGATGTCATCCAGTCTGACGCAGCCATCAACCCTGGCAACTCGGGCGGCCCGCTGCTCAATTCTTCCGGGGAACTGATAGGTGTGAACACGGCTATTTACAGCCCCTCCGGAGCTTCTGCCGGCATCGGTTTTTCTATTCCCGTGGACGTCGTTCGCTGGGTGGTGCCGGATCTCATCAAATATGGGAAAGTGAACCGACCGACCCTGGGTATCGAACTGGCCAACGTCCAAACCACCCAGCGGCTGGGCCTTGAAGGCGCACTGATTATGCATACGGTAGAAGGCGGTGCTGCCGAACGTGCCGGCCTGAGGCCCACTACCCGCGACCAGAATGGCCGTATCCGCCTGGGCGATTCCATCATTGCCATCAATGGCGAAGAAGTCAAATCTGGAAACGAGCTTATCCTGATTTTAGAAAAATATAAGGCGGGCGATGTGGTCCGGGTAAAAATCATGCGGGACGAAAAGGAAAAGGAAGTAGAGGTAAAGCTGGATGGGGTGAGGTGATGGCCTTTTAGGGTTTTCGGGGCCAATAGCTCCACGAGGCCAGGGAATTAAAAATGGCCACCTTGTCAACTATTCTTCCACAGCATCATTGAGGCCTCCTCAAACCACTTGTTTTTTCTAAAAAATAGTAGCGTTGGCTTCCTTTTTTTAAACTGTTTAAGCTATCTTTGCCGTCCATTTGAAAAAAGTACCCCAATTGCCAGATTTCAATCAATAATACCTTACTCAACAAGATATGGCTCATCATCATTCATCGAAAAAAAGGATTCGCCAGGACGCCCGCAAACGCCTTCGCAATCGCTTCAAGAAAAAATCAGCCCGCACGGCCATCCAAGCCCTGCGCGGTATCACCGAAAAAGCAGAGGCTGAAAAGTTCCTGCCCAAGGTGGTCAGTATGATAGATAAACTGGCAAAGAAAAATACCTGGCACCCCAACAAGGCTGCCAACCTGAAAAGCAAGCTGGCCAGGCACATTGCCCAAATGTAATCCTGCCCGGCCACCAACAAAAAAAGTGCATCCATCGAAACTCGGTGGATGCACTTTTTTTATGCCCCAATGCCATATCGAATGGGCTGATGTAGAACGATCCCCTAAGTGGAACAGGTAGATATTCCCTAATTTCGCAGCGGTGAATGCCCGTTTTGAACATTTTCCACAAAAGCCACAAATCTTGCGTGTGGTGGCCAATCTTTATCCTATTCATCCTTTTTTGAAACAGCCCGAATGATAGAACTTGGAAAATACAACCGCCTCCGTGCCGTCCGCCAAACCGACAACGGCGTGTACCTCACCGACCAGGAAGCGAGCAGGGAAGTGCTGCTGCCCAACAAGTTCATCCCCGATGGCCTGTACGAGGACGACATCCTCAAAGTGTTTGTGTTCAAGGACTCCGAAGACCGCATCACGGCCACCACGATGAAGCCCAAAATCATGCTGGGGGAGTTTGCCCTGCTGCAGGTGCGCGATGTCAACAACTACGGCGCTTTCCTGGATTGGGGCATGGACAAAGACTTGCTCGTGCCGTTCAAAGAGCAACCCGGGCGCATGTCGCCCGGCAACTGGTACATGGTACACCTCTACCTCGACCGGGAAACCGAGCGGTTGGTAGCCTCCGGCCGCTACCAGAAATTTTTACAAAAAGACAATATTGACCTGCGGGACGGCCAACAGGTGAACCTGTTGATTGACGACCGCACCGACCTCGGCGTCAACGCCATTATCAACCACCGCTACCGGGGACTGCTGTACGAAAATGAAATTTTTGAGAAAATAAACCGGGGCGACCTGAAAAAGGGGTACGTCAAAAAAGTAAGGGAAGACGGCAAGGTGGACGTCACGCTACAGCCCCTTGGCTACGCCAAGGTGGAGCCCAATGCCGTAAGAATTTTGGAACAACTCAGGGCCAACAAGGGCTTCCTGCCCCTCACCGACAAGAGCGATCCGGAGGTCATTGCCGAAATGCTGGCAATGAGCAAAAAGACCTATAAAAAAGCAGTAGGTGCGCTTTACCGGGAACGGTTAGTGCGCCTCGAACCGGATGGGATTTACCTGGTAGGTGAAAAGGAAAACCGGTTAGGATCGAATAAACACAGATAACTTTTGTTGAGCTGTTTTTCCTGAAAAATATCCCCCACCATCCTCCCCGTCGCAGGCCCCAGGCTCAGGCCCATCATGGCATGGCCGGTAGCCAGAACGACGTTGTCAAAACCTTTCAGCCTGCCGATGTACGGCAGCCCGTCCGGCGGGCAGGGGCGGTAGCCGTACCATATTTTTTCAGTAGGCGGCATTTCGATTTTCAAGTTTGGATAATAGCGGGGGATAGCGTCGAGGATGGCCTTCACCCGTGGCTGGTTGATGCGGGGGCTGAGGCCGCCCAGTTCGAGCGTGCCGCCCAGGCGGAGGTCGTCCCCCATCGGCGTAACGGCTACCTTGGCCTCTGTTAAAATAGTGGCATAGGCCGGGCGTCCGGCAGGTTCTTTCAGGGTGATGGAGTAGCCTTTGCCGTCTTGTAAATGGAGTTGCAAACCCAAGCCTGCCAGCAGCTTGGCCGACCAACTGCCAGCCGCTATGACAAAAGCATCTGCCCCATATTTTTCGCCATTGGCAATGAGTGCTGTTACCCGGCTCCCCAAAAATTCAAAACCTGTCACAGAAGTTTTTCCATGAAAATAAGCACCCTTTTTTTTCAATAAACCAATCAGTTGGCGCATGAGCAGGTTTGGGTAAAGGTGTGCGTCGCAGGGATAGTAAATACCCCCCAAAGCATTTACAGTTGTTCCTGTTTCAAAACCTTCTACTCCTTTTCTGTCAAATATTTGTGTCTCAATGCCCAGCCTGAGTGCCGCCTCCGCGGTCTCTTTTTCCTCCTTTTCCTTTTTCGGGGTTTGGTAGAGCATCAGGATGCCCCGTTCTTCCAGCTTGAAATCCAGCCCGGTTTCCTCGGCAAACTCCCGGTACAGCTTTTTGCCCAACAGGTTGAAATCCAGCAAAACGGGCATGGCCGCCGCTGCCTGCCGCCGGTTGCAGGAGCGGTAAAACTTCCAAAGCCACTGCAGCAATTCCAAATCCAGCCGCGGCTTGATATAAAATGGACTGGCCGGGTCAAACATCCAGCGGATGCCCTGCGCCACCACGCCCGGAGCCGCCAAGGGGATAAAGTGGCTCGGCGTGATCATGCCCGCATTGCCGTAGGAGCAGCCTTCGGTGAAATCCGTTTTGTCAAAAATATGAACCTCGTACCCTTCCTTTTGGAGATAATAGGCTGAAAACAGTCCGATGATTCCGCCGCCGATAATGTTGATTTTCATAGAAAAAAAAGATGAGTGGGAGGGGGTTTATCATAAGTACCAAATTGCGATTTGCAATTTACGATTGTAACATTGGCTAAATTATAAGCTGTCAGTATTTTGAATATTTTCAAAATCGTAAATCAGGTCTTACAATACAGCACCCTCGCCGCTAAATTACCTGAAACCCATGCGCATACGGGTCGTCTTCGTCGTCAATGATGATATGGTTGTAGCCGGTAATTTTGGCCCAACCCCGTATGCTCGGCACGATGGCGGGATAGGCACTCACGGTCGTTGATGCTTCCACCTGTCCGACAAACTGGCTCCCGATGATGCTTTCGTGGATAAATTTGTCGCCAATGTTTAGCCTGCCTTTAGCCACCCATTGGGCCATACGGGCGGAGGTGCCGGTGCCGCATGGGGAGCGATCGAGGGCTTTTTCGCCATAAAAAACGGCATTGCGGGCATGGGCTTCCGGCGAAATGGTCTTGCCGGCCCACAGGATATGGCTCAACCCTTTGATGCGCCCGTCCAGCGGGTGGGCAAAGGTATAGCTTTCATTGAGTCGCTGCCGGATGACGGGGCTCCAGGCCAACAGGTCGCCGGGGCGGTATTGCTCCAAGCCTGCAAAATTCTTTTGGGGGTCCACGATGGCGTAAAAATTCCCGCCAAAGGCCACGTCCACCGTCAGTTCGCCCAACCCCCCCGGGCACTGGACAGGAAGGGAGTCGCTGTACAGGAAGGACGGTACATTGGTCAGCTTGACCCAATCCACTTTTTTGCCCTCCTGCCCATATTCTACCAGCACCAGCCCGGCGGGGGTTTCGAGGCGGAGCTTGCCCGGTTCTTTCGGTACCACCAGCCCATGCTCGATGGCGATCGTCACCGTGCCGATGGTGCCGTGGCCGCACATGGGCAGACAGCCGCTGGTTTCGATGAACAGCACGGCGGTGTCGTTGGCTTCGTCGGCTGGCGGGTAGAGGATGCTGCCAGACATCATGTCGTGGCCCCGTGGCTCAAACATCAATCCCCGTCGAATCCAGTCGTGGTGGGCCAGGAAGTCGAGGCGCTTTTCGGCGATGGTTTCGCCTTTGAGTTGCGGGCCGCCCCCTGCCACCAGCCGCACCGGGTTGCCGCAGGTGTGCGCATCTATGCAGTAGAAGTCTTTTTTCATAAATCAAACAATTTCTATTGGCTCGAGAAAGGTACAGAATTGTTACTTTTCCGTTGTGTTGGAGTGGCCGTTTCGGTTTTGATAAAATTCGGCCCGGATTGTCTGGGTTGGTATTGGGGCAACAATTTTCAAAGAATACTGAAAAGCAGATGGTATTGTCATTTTGGCCTGCAGCAAAACTTTGACTACCACAGGGTTGCCGACCGTCCACCATCCTCCGTTGACCCATATACTTCAAACAACAATCAAACGATTTCCAACAAAGTCCTGCTCAAACGTACAAAGCATTATGAAAATCCAGGCCTGTTCACTGTATTGTATTTTGCTCCTCGCAGCTTGTTCCACTTTCAAAAAAACTGCCCAACCCGGCGAGGGCAGTATTTCCCTGTTCAACGGCAAAGACCTGTCGGGCTGGACGGCTCACGGCAAGGAAAAATGGTACGTGGAAAGCGGCGACCTCGTCTGCGAAAGCGGCCCTTATGTGGGCTATGGGTACCTGTCCACTGATTCCACATTTAAAGATTTTGATCTCACGCTCGAATTCAAGCAGGAAGCCAACGGCAACAGCGGCGTCTTTTTCCGCTGCTCCATCGACGAAACCGTGAAGAT
The DNA here is from genome assembly GCA_020636005.1 of Lewinellaceae bacterium. Classification (GTDB taxonomy): domain Bacteria; phylum Bacteroidota; class Bacteroidia; order Chitinophagales; family Saprospiraceae; genus UBA6168. Next base: position 633,752 of record JACJYR010000002.1, on the reverse strand, counting down.
AACCGGCTGGCAGGCCGAAGTGGCACCCATGGGCGACCACACCGGGGGTATCTACGAAAGCTATGGCCGGGGCTGGCTCATCCAGCCTACCGCAGCGCTGGATCATGTGTTGAAGGAAAACGACTGGAACACCCTGCGAATCCGGTGCGTGGGCCCGGAGGTAAAGACTTGGCTCAACGGCATCCTCATGGTGACGCTGGAAGACGAAAAAATAGGGGAGGCTACGGGAAAAATTGCCCTGCAAATCCACGACGGCGGCGGTATCAAGGTGCGCTGGCGCAACATCCGTATAACGCCTGTTGAAACAGCGGGGGAGTAATCGCAAAGGTATTTTACGACTATTTTGCCAGGGTCTTCATGCTGAATTTTAACCAAATCAAGTCCAAGTCTGGCTGCCGGAAACCGGCCCATCCCTGCCCCTGCGAATGCAATGTTTGAAGACAGCGGCTATTGGAAACAAGTAAACTCACTGGCACAGCCCGTTCAAAAAAATCCTCAGTATTGGCCCTGGCAAGCACCGTTTCCAACCATCCACTTAACTTTGGGGCAAATTTGAATGCCATGCCAAAAGCAACACCTGCTTTTCTTTGTTTTTCCTTTGCGCTGATAATGTCCCATTGCGCTTTTTCACAGCCCCTCCTCTCCCATGCGGAGGCGCTTGCCACCGCCCTGCGCAACAACTACGGCATCCTGCTGGCCAAAACGGATTCCGTGGGCGGGGCCATCGATGCCAGCTACACCTATGGCGCTTTCCTGCCGCAGGTGAACGCCACACTCGGCACCGTCTGGAACAACACCACCCAGGAGCAGAAATTCCAGGACGGTTCCCAACGGGGGCCCAACAACGTAAAGTCCAACAACCTCGCCGGCTCGCTCAACCTCAACTGGGTGCTGTTTGACGGCCTGCGCATGTTTGCCACCAAAGAACGGGTGGAGGAAATGGCCAGGCTCGGCAGCCTGAGCATCAAAAACCAGGTGGTGAACACCGTGGCCGAGGTGACGAACACCTATTATCAGATCGTAAGGGAAAAACAGCAGTTGAAGGCTATTGAGGAGCAGATGGCCGTGAGCGAGGAGCGGGTGAAGGTGGCCGACCGCAAGCTCTCCACGGGCCTGGGCAGCAAGCCCGAACTCCTTCAGGCACAGGTGGATTTGAATGCACAGAAGTCGAGCCAGCTAAAACAGCAAACACTGATTGACCAGTTGAAGGAACAACTCAACCAATTGTGCGGGATGGGCCTCCCGGAAGAATTTATGGTAGAGGAAGAAATCCCCTTCGACCCCAACCTTCAACTGGAAAACATCCGGGACAACCTCACCGCCACCAATCCTTCCCTGCTGCTGGCCGAGCGCAACATCGGCATCGCCCAATTGACGCTGAAAGAACAAAAAGCAGGCCGCTACCCAACTGTTTCTTTCAACGCTGCCTACAACTACAACCGCAACGACAACCAAACGGTAGTCAACCCCTTCCAGCCGCTCGTCAGCCGCTCCAACGGTTTTAACTATGGCTTCACCGCCAATATCCCCATCCTCAACAACCGCCTCGTGGAGCGGAACATCGAGCAGGCCAATTTGGACATTGCCTACCTGCAACTGGCTTACGCCGACCAAAAATCCCAGATTGACGCCAACCTGGAAAATACCTACCGGGACTATGCTTACCAAAAACAGGCCCTCCAACTGGAAGAAGAAAACATCGAACTGGCCAAGGAAAACGTGGCAATTGCGCTGGAGCGCTTCCGGGCTGGCGTGTCCACATACCTGGAACTGAGGGAGGCCCAAAAGAGCCTGGAAGATGCCTACAACCGCCTCATTGCCGCCCGCTACAATGCCAAGGTGGCGGAGACGGAATTGCTGCGGTTGAAGGGGGAATTGGTAAGATGAATAGTCGTTTGAAATTGTGTGAGGGATCGAAGGAAAAATAATCCCGATGTCAAATCGGGACGCTCATGTTCTGTAAATGCTGATTTACCGTTAATTGACGGGGTGACTTCGAAGTCACCCCGTCAATTTCACAGACCTTTTCAGCACCAAGAGAACATGAGCGAATCGGGATGATTTTTAAAAAACCCTTCCATTGCTGGGGTTTTCAAAGTCAAAATGGTGAAGTTATTTTTTCATCGTTACGAGGTTGTTTGAGAATGGTTTGAATTTGTTGGAAAGCTGTGACCTAAAACAACATGCTGACAACTTCCAACGACTCCAAACATTTTCAAACCAATCGAACAACCTATCCACCCACCAACTCCAAAAACTCATCTTCCGTCAAAATCGTCACCGTGCCCAGCGCCTGTGCCTTTTTCAGCTTGCTGCCGGCATCCTCGCCGACCACGAGGTAGTTGAGGTTGCCGCTCACGGCGCTGATGTTTTTGGCACCAGCAGCTTCTGCTTTGGCCTGGGCTTCCTTGCGGCCCATTTTGGCGAGCGAGCCGGTGAAGAGGATGGTCTTCCCGGCCAGCGGCGCATCTGCGCTGATGGCCTTCGGGCGGTCCTCCTCCGTCTGCTGCATATTCACGCCGAGGGATTCCATTTCCAGCAGCAAGGCCACATTTTTTTCATTTTGAAAAAACCTGATCACGTTGTGTGTTAGCACTGGCCCGATGTCTTTTATGCGGGTAAAACGCTCTTCGTCCCAGTCCTTTAGCTCCATCACGTTGCCGATTTCGGCGGCCAGGATTTTGCTGGCCTTGATACCGAGATGGTGGATGCTCAGGCTGTGGAGCAGGCGGCGGATGGGGTTCTGTTTGGCCTTTTCTATGGCGTTTTTCAGGTTGGTCGCCGAGCGCTCGCCGAAGCCTTCCAACTGGGCTATTTTATCATAATCCAAACGGTAGATGTCGGCCAGGGAATGCAGCCAGCCGAGGCGGTAGAAACGTTCTATCTGGCTTTCGCCGAAGCCGTCAATGTCCATCGCATGTTTGCTCACGTGGTGTATCATGCGCTGGAGGATTTGGGCTTCGCAATCGGGGTTTTCGCAGCGCCAGGCGGCCTCGTCCTCTGCCCGCACCAACGGGGTGTGGCACACAGGGCAGTGGGTGGGGAAATGGATTTCCTGCTCCGAGCCGTCCCGCAGTTCCTCCATCGGCTTTACGATGTAGGGGATCACGTCGCCGGCCCGTTCCACCAGCACGGTGTCGCCGAGGCGGATGTCTTTGTTTTTGATAAAATCCTCGTTGTGCAACGACACGCTGGAAACGGTCACGCCCGCCAATTGGACAGGCTCCAGCTTGGCCACCGGGGTGATGCTGCCTATTTTCCCTACCTGAAAATCTACGTGCAACAGCTTGGTGGTAGCTTGTTTTGCTTTAAATTTAAAAGCAATGGCCCAACGGGGGTGGTGTGCCGTGGAGCCTACCCGCTGCTGTAGTTGCAGGTCGTTCACCTTCACCACCATGCCATCGATCTCGTAGGCATAGCTGTCCCTTTTGGCCTGCCACTCCACGCAGAAGGCGGCCACTTCGGCGATGTTTTTACAGACTTTGCGCTCGCCCCCACTGCCTGCGGGCGTGGCGTGGAGGGGTATTTTGAAACCCAGTTTTCCCAAAAGTTCAATGGTGTTGTCGTGGGTTTCAAGTTTTGGCAAAGCGTTGTCTTCATTGGCATCGATTGCATAGCCCAATTGGTACACAAAGGCTTCGATGCGGCGGCTGGCTGTTTCGGAAGGGTCTTTGGTGCGAAGGCCGCCTGTGGCGGCATTCCTGGGGTTGGCAAATAGGATCTGGTCGTCGGCAGCCCGCTGTTCGTTGAGTTTTAGGAAAATATCCTTCCGTATGATGGCCTCGCCCCGCAGTTCCGCCTTGGCGATGCCCATTTCGGAGAAGCCCGCCTTGAGCGGCACGGAACGCATGGTGCGTATGTTCGGCGTGATCTCGTCGCCGATGGCGCCGTTGCCACGGGTAGCGGCCCGCACCAGTTGATCGTTTTCATAGACCAGGGCAATGGTGCCGCCGTCGAATTTTGGCTCCACGCAGTATTCGATGTCCAGTTCGGCAGGCAGGCCGAGGTAGTTTTTGATGCGCTCGTCAAAGTCCTTGAGGTCTTCGGCGTCGTAGCTGTTGTCGAGCGAGAGCATGGGCGTGAGGTGTTCCACCTGGGCGAAATCTTCCGTGAGGTCGCTGCTGACCCGCTGGGTGGGGGAGTTGGGGGTGACGAGTTCGGGAAATTGAGCCTCGATGGCCTGCAGCTTTTTATAGAGCATGTCGTACTCAAAGTCGCTCACCACGGGGTCGTTGAGGGCGTAATAGCGCCATTCGTGGTAGGTGATGGTTTGCCGTAATTCGGCAGCGTTGGCGGCGGCAGCGGTAAAATCGGCTGGCCCGGCAGCGGCGAGGAGTTTTTTCGACAGGTCGAATAGGTGGCGCTGTTCTTCTTTTGAATACATGGATGGGTGGATTTTTTTGGAGACCATTCAGCGCAGTGTGCTTCTGAAAAAACACACCTTCGCAGTCCATCACTTAGGCTGAAGTGACTTGTCAAACAGTCTTGATTTATGGCGGAAAGATAGGGGAACGGGGCTTGGGGGTGGAGAAATATAGGTGGTTTTTTTTCTTCTATTTTATTGGCATTTTGCTTAAATCTTTTCACGAAAAGACCCTTAGCTGTTGGTTTTAGTGAAATTTCAGATCGTGTTTTTTTGGTAAAACGTTGTCTCTTTAGTCCATATCCCGTTGCCCCCCTTCCATCAGGGTGCGGTTTAAACCGCACCCTGATGGAAGAAACAACGGATATGGCAGCGCAATTATTTTTGCCATTGAAAATCAATCTTTTACATTATCCTCTCCCTCATTCAAATCCGAATAATGGCGAAACAACTTCCACTCCGCTTGCAGCGATTTTTCCAAATGGTGCTTTTCCTGGTTAAAAATATAACGGGTCGCCTTTCCCACATTTTGCGGGCTTACCGACAATGCGCCGTAGCCGTCCTGCCAACTGAACCGGCCCACTTCTGCCAGGTATTTTTCCCAATACCGTTGCAGTTTCTGTTCGGGTGCTTTGGCATTTTCCATGATCTTCCTCCCTGCCGGTTGTTCAAAATATTGCTCGTTCAACCAGTTGGACGATCCCCCTTTCAGCATTTGCAGCACCCAGGCATAGGTCTGTGTGGAGGATAATCTGAACAGGCAATGCACATGGTCCTCCACGCCATTGACAATGCGCAGGTCAATTTCTTTATCCTTTGCGGTTTCCCGGAAATGCTCAAACAATGGATAGCGGATGGGTTTTGGCAGGATGGGCAACCGGTATTTTGTTGTCCAGATGGCATGGATGTAAACGGCGGTGTAGTTTCCCCTCATAGTTGTTGGTTTTGGTGAAATTTAAGGTCGTGCTTTTTTGTGAAATGGTATCCTCTTAGCCCGTGTCCGTTGCGCCCCCCCCTTCCATCAGGGTGCGGTTTAAACCGCACCCTGATGGAAGGGGGGGGCGCAACTCTGGCGGGTAAAAACGTAATTGCGCAAAGCCTCATGGTTCCCTGGCAACCCGGAAGCCATTGCTATCATTCCCTTTGTTCGGGATGCCGGAAACACGGTCAGCGACACGGCACCCATAATAGACAGTGGACCATGCGCCGCCCCTCAAAACCCGTTCAGCACCACTACTGGGCCCCGCTGGGTTTCTGCTCCCCCCTTTCTCGAATTGTTGGTAGTATTTTTCATTGTACCAATCCACGCACCATTCCCATACATTGCCGCTCATGTCAAACACGCCCAATCCATTTGGCTTTTTTTTGCCGACCGGGTGGGATTGCCCCCCGGCGTTATCCAGGTGCCATCCCACCTCGCTCAAATCATTGCTGCCACTGTATTTTGTCATGCTGGAAGTATTTCCTCCCCTCGCTGCATATTCCCATTCCGCTTCGGTGGGCAGGCGGTATTTTTTACCTGTTTTTTGCGAAAGCCATTGACAGTATTCGCTGGCACCTATCCACGTAACTTTGACGACAGGATGCTTTTCATAACCTTTTTGAGCATAGCAAGTGATTTTTCCCTTTTCGTTGCGGATTCCAATACCCCTTTCATGTTCCTCGATCATCACTTCTCCATTGTATAAACTGCTGTTGGCAGATGGCCCCCCATAGTCGTTCAAAAAAGCCGCAAACTCCTCATTCGTAACCTCGTATTTTCCCATGTAAAAATCATCCAGCGTGACGTCGTGTACGGGTTTTTCATCGGGCTGGCAATCGCTGTCCAGCTTGTCGTCGCAGCCCATGCGGAAGGTGCCGCCTTTCACGAAGACCATTTCGGGGACGGAGAAATCTGCGGGAGGTTGCTGGTTCGGGTTTTGGTCGTTGGCAGGGCAGCCGCCATTGCTGGGATCGCCAGGCTCCTGCGGGCATTTGTCATTTTGGTTGGGCACACCGTCGCCGTCGTCGTCGGCAGCAGGGTTGGAGGTGCCGTCTTCGGGCTTGATGAGGCGGAGCGCCACCCGCCTGTTGGCGAGGCGGTTGCGGTCAGTTGTGTTAGGTACGGCGGGCTGTGTTTCGCCTTTGCCGAAGATGCTCAACCGATCCGGCTTTATCCCTTTTTTCAGCAGGTATTTGGCCACTGCGTCGGCCATTCTTTGGGAGAGTTGCAGGTTGTAGGCGCTGGTGCCGTTGTTGTCGGTATGTCCTGTGATCTCAAGTTGCCAGGTTGGGTTTTTGAGTAAAATATTGGCTACTGCATCGAGCGCACGCTGGGCATCCGGGCGCAGGATGGTTTTATCAACATCGAAATAGATAACAGAAGTATTGGACACCAAAGCGGGCGGATTCGGCACTTCGGGCTTCATTTGAACGGTAAAGGTCAAATTGCCGCTCCCCGGCCGGATTTCCCGCCGCACGGTCAGGTACCCTTTTTTGTTGAACTCAAAAACCCGGCGCTCCCCGACTGTCATTTCCACCTGGGCCTGGCCCTGCGGGTTGGTTTGGCGCTGGTAGTTATCCGCTGTCACCAGTACCCGGTCAATCGGTTTTCCGCTGATTGAATCCACCGTCAGCAAAGAAACCAACTGCTGGCCTGCGCCCAATTGTTTAAACAACAGCGACTGCAAATGCGGATAGGTCTCCAGCGAGTCGAAGTAGGTGCTGTCTGACAGGATGATGGCGCTGTACAGGATCATGGAAGAGTCTTGGGGCGAAGAGCTTTGCGCACCTTTGAGGCGCTGCGCTAGTTCGAGCTTCTTCTGTTCGTCCTTTTCCTCCAGTAACTGCGTCAACAAAGAAGAATAAGGGCTGGGAGCAGCTTCATAACCAGGCGATACGCCAAGGTAATAATACGCCAGGCCCAGCCCGTGAAGTGCATCCAGGCTCATTTTCAAAGCACTTGACCATCCATCCGGCTCCTTTGTTATTTTGGCAAGGGTATCCAGACCCACCAGCACCGACCGGAAGCGGGCCATGGACTTCCGCAGCCCCTCGATACTGGACGAATCGGACACGTAGGCGTTGTACTCCTGTACGCCCAGGTTGTAGCGCAGGCTCAGGCGGTTGAAGAAGGCCATCGGGTAATCGGGCTTGTATTTCAAGGCTTTTTCAAAATACCCAAAGGCTTGGTTGACCTTTATCTCGTTAGCCTGCCGCAGGATCAACACCGTCTTTTCAGTCAAATCGCCGTCCATGTTCAGGTAGGTGTCCACGCCGAGATTATTGTAAATCCTGGCACTGTCCGCATAGCATTCTTTTTTCAAAAAACCAGCCGCCAAAAACTGCTCCTCGCAGCGGGCGGAGGATGCCATGTCAACGTCCAGCCATCGGGCCAGCGTCTCGCTTTTCGTCGTCCAGGCAAAGAGGAAAATGAGCAAATAGAGCAAGGTGGCCGCCGTTGCCCGCCAGAAGTCTTTGTTAAAAAATGGCTTTTGCTGCGATGGGGGCTTCGCCCTGTTTTCCTCCAAGAATTGATGGATGGTTGGCGGTTGACGGCTGACGGTGGACGGGGCGCCAACGCCTGGCGATTGGTATCTTTCAATAGTTGTATCCAGGTCTGCAATGTGTCTTGGGGTCAGCAAATTCATGCCGAGCAATTGCCGGATGGCCGTCTGCGCCTCCGGGACTTCCGGCGCAAGGGCAAAATTTTGCAGCGCCAGGTTTATCTGATGTTCCTGGTTCACCTGGCTGCCTTGTACCAGTGTTTCCACAGCCTTCAATTCTGCTTGCACAGCTTCCCTCGCCAATCGCTCGGCTTCAGGGTCAAGATCGGCCAACAATTCTTTGCGTAAGCGGGGTGAAAGGTCGCCCGACACCAGCCAGGGGATGCGGCTGATGAGGAGCAGGTTGTCGTAGTTCAGGTCAACGCCGAGCGGTGCCAATGCCCGCCCGATGGCCAGTGTGATGCTCCAATCTGGTTTTGGGTAAACGGCCAATGCGCACAGCCAAAGGTAGAGTGCCGGGTGGTCTTTCAGGTAGTCCCGATGGTCGGCGGCGCTGCGCCAGCGGCGGTAGTTGATGTCCGTTTCGTGGCGGCCTTCCAACAGGTGTTCGCACCAGGTGGCATAGGTGGGCCGCTCGTCGTCGGGGATGCCCCGCTCGATGTGTTTCATGGCCTCGCCCAGCCCTTCCGTGTCGCTGGGGAAGATGGCGAACAGGCTGTGCAGCACCCCTTCCCGGTAAGTCCAGCTCACCACGGGCATAGGCGTGAGGAGCAGCCGGTTTTTCCATTGGGACAACAGGCTGGTGGCCTCCTGGCGCAGGGCGGGTTTGCCCGTGGCCGCCGGGTCGAGCAGTGCATGGCCATCGCCCAGCAGCACCAGCCGGTGGTAAGGGTGTAGCCGCCGCAGTTGTTCCGGCGAGATACCGCCGGGGTGCTGTTCGTTCCAAAAACTGTGCAGGCTGCTGTTAAAGTAGTACACCTCTCCCAACACTTCCCGCTGCTGCAAAAACTGCACGATGAACCCGGACAACCGCCGCTGGTGGCTCTGTTGCGTTTGCTCGTCCACCAGAAAAAGGTATTCTGTTGGCACCGTGTCCGTGCGGGTGACCAGGCTGGGGAAGCCGCCGCCGTCAATGGTTTTTTTCACAGAAACCGGCACGTCGAACGTCTTGCGCAGGCCTTCCTGCCGTTGGCGGAGCACATCTGCCAGGCGGTACAGCTCACGGTCTACCCGGATGTTCCCTTCCTGCGGGCGGAAGGGGATAAAGTAGGGCGCTTTGTCCACCGAACGAAAGCGCTCGGCGGCGGCGGTCAGGTCTTCCCCTTCCGTGGGTGGCGGCGGTGGTTTGCGTACGGCCCATTTCACCCAATACCAAATCATGGCCAGGCCGAGCAGGCCGAGCAAAATCCAGGTACCCCAGGAAAAGGAAATGGTGGGATCGAGGGTGTCACGTATCAGCGGTTTGGCCGCCAGAAAAGCATCCTCCCGTCCGATGCTGATGCGCCAGGTATCGGCAACGCTGCACTCGCCTTCCAGGCCGGACCGGGTGGCAACGGCACGTACTTCAAAGAGGCCTTTCTTGGTGAAAATGTGGGTGGCGGATTGGCCGGTTATCCTGGTTTTTTCTTTGGGTAAAACAGGCGGCTGCTTCGTCCGTGAGGAGTTGTTTACCTTTTTATCATATCTATCCTTCGTTGCTGCTTCCGTTTTCGTTTCGTCGCCAAAATCCCACTCCACCTCCACGTCGGCGCTGTCGGCCAACCGGACGCTGAATTTTACTTCTTCGCCCACCGCCGCTTCATTGGGGGCGGTATGGCTTATGAAGGATGGCGGGAAATTGCAGCGAATGCTGAAAGAGGACTGGTGGGTGGCGGGTTGGCCTGTTTTGGGATCCAGCGAATGCAGACTGGTGAGCCGGACTTCCCGGGTGGGTTCTTCCCCGGCGTATTTTACCAAATAGTGGAGGTCAAAAGATTGGGTGTCAACGAATTCGATGGAGTCATTGGCAGGGTTGACAATTTCCCAGCGCAGGGCCGAGGAGTCAATGTGTTCCGACAGGTTTTTGAAATGGATGGTGTCGCCGATACTAACAACCGGTGGGTGGTCGAAAGCGACTTTGAGCTCCGGTGGGTTTTCCTTTATTATCAAACGCCCGATACCGAAGCCCATGCCCAACACCAGCAGCAGCGGCAAGGCCCATCGCAGCCATTCGGGCAGGGTCTCCCACCATTTCGGCGTGGCCGGCAGCGGCGGCATCTCCCAGGGCTGTTCCACCTGTCGCCAATATTGGTCGAACAGCTCGTAGAACCGCTCCTGCTCTGCCCGCCCCTGTGCGATGATGGGGCAGAGGAGGAACTTGAGTTTTTCGGGCGAGCGGAGGTGGGCAGGGCCCATGCTTTCCAACAGGCGCAGCACCCGCAGCCGCCGTGCCGGGCTGATGTAAAACCCAGCCAGTTCCAGCCGTTGGAGGAAGGAATCGAGGGGAAATGTGGTATTTTGATTTGAGTGGTTCAGCGCTTAACTTTGTTTTCAGGAATCAATTCCTGTTTACTTGGTGTTTAAATTTTCAGTATCCAAATTCAAATCACGATCATGCATACCGTTTCAATCCAGGTGGAAGATAAGAACGACCTCCAGCTTTTGCTACTTCTGGTTAAAAGGTTAGGGCTTAAAATTGTGGACAAAAGCGCCCTGCCAAATGGATCGGACGAAGCTTTCCTCAAGCAGAAAAATATTAAGCCCAGCCTTTGGAAAAAGGACAAGCCGTTAAGTGAGGAAGAACTCGCCTACCATCGGAAAATCATTGAAACGGGGGGAGTTATGACGGACGACAGGATGAAAGAAATGCTTGAACAGCTCAACAAAGATCGAAATGATGATTCACGTTCCTCCCGGCCATCATGAAAATAATAGACTCAAACATCATCATCTATTCGGCGAATCCGGTTTTCAGTTATCTCCGGCCACTTGTGTTGGATACTTCTAATTTTGTCGCCTCAGTTTCACTTATCGAAACCTTAGGTTTTCAAAACTTGCACCCTGCTGATGAAAAGTACTTTAAAAGTGTTTTTCGCATGCTCCAAATAATTGAACTAAGCAGGGTTATTGTACAGAGAGCCATCGAAATCCGCCAGCAACAGAATGTTAAACTCGGCGATTCAATTGTAGCTGCCACCGCCCTCGTCCACAACCTGGAAGTCAATACCCGCAATGTTTCCGATTTTCAAAAAATTCCTGGGCTTACCGTTGTAAACCCTATCTGATTTTGTCCAAAAACGAGTAGTTTATCTCCGGCCAGGGCTTAGGCCTTGTGTGCGACAGTGCCCGTTTGATGACCTCGCCCAACTCGTGGCCCTCCTTTTTTGCAGTAAAAACAGCCTCGATATACCGGGCAAAAGGCATCCGTCGGCCCTCATAATTCAGGCTGATGGGGTAGTTGAAATCCTCCTGCAATACTATCCATTTCAAAGACTTGAACAGTTCCTCCACCGTGAGGTCGAAGCTGTTGCCGGTGCGGTTGTATTTTTTCTTTAGTTCCAAATGTGCCAGTTCGGCTTTTTCCAAAATATCCGCATTGGGCGTAATTGGGTCGTAAGCCAGCGTTTTTATCAAATGATCGGCGTCAATATTTCCATTTTCCGCAAAATCCAGCAATGCCCGCATCAATTGTTTTTCATCCATTTTTCCACAAGCCGTTTTATTGTAAATGTCAACGATGATATTGGAGTGCGAAAGTGCAGTGTGTACGCCACTTTTGGCAATGTCCACCCTGAAATCATAGATTATTTTCCCGCCGGATATTTTCGCTTTATAGCCTGGGAATGAGATGGAAATATGGCTGCCGTTTTTGCAAGTTTCTACCACCTTTTGTACGGCATGTTTTTGGTTTTTTTCAGCATATTGGATGAAATTATTTTCCCTGAATAAATCCTCCAGGTATAGACGGCCTTGTTGGAAATTCATAGTATGTGTGTGTTTGTGTGTTTTTGTGTTTGTGGGGTTTTGTGGTAAACTGAAGTTGGAAAAACACATAAACACAAAAACACAAAAACACAATTTTTCAGGCAAACAGGGGCTTCACCGCTTCCAAATCCTCCCGGGTTTTCACCAAAATAGAAAGGTTGTCGAGCAGCATTTGGCGCTGCTGCCCCTCTTTGGCATCCAGGAAATTTTGCATCTCCAGGATGCGCAGCCATGCGATGAGTTCTGCCGTGGCGGGCGGTTTCCGGACGGCCCGTTTGCGCACGGCGCTGAATTTTTCCACCAGGCTGTCCAGCGCCTGTTCCGTGAATTTGGTAGCGCCGCCGAGCTGCGTTTTCACGATTTCCCGCAACAGGTCGTCCGTCGGGAAGGGGATGTGGTAAAACACACATCGCCGCAGGAAGGCATCTGGCAGATTTTTCTCCGAATTGCTTGTCATGATAGCGACGATGTTCTGGTCGGCCGATTTTTCAATGAGGTAGTTGTCCTGCTCCTTCATGCGGAAGCGGTAGTTTTCAATCTCGTCCAGGATGTCGTTGGTAAAATCCCTGGGCGCCTTGTCTATCTCGTCGATGAGTACCACGGAGCTTTGCGGTTTTTCCGGCAGCGGTGTGGAGAATTTTGAGCCGTCCACGCCAGCCGGGTTGGTAAAAGCAATGGCCTTGCCCAGCGCCTGCAACTCGATGAAATTGGCCGTCCGCAAGTTTTTTTCCCCGTTTGCCGATTTGATGTTGGCGGCCTGAAAATGCGACAAGGCATCATAGGTGTAGAACAGATCCCTGGCCGAGGAAGTGGTTTTGGTGTTGAAAATCAGTGGCTTGTCTGCAAAAGTAGAACCTGGCAAGCCCGCCAGGTCGAGGGCAACCTTGAGGGCCAGCTTGGTTTTCCCCGTACCCGGTTCGCCCGTCAATAGCAGCGGCTGGCCCAGCGCAATGGCCACCTCTACGGCGTTCTTCAATGCCTCGTGCAGGATGTAGTCTTGGGGGCGGAAGGGCTGGGCGATGCGGGGGTGGAGTGCGATTTTCATAATAATGGTTAATGATGAATGGTTAATGGTTAATGGTTAATAGGTCAATAAAGCAGAAATTTTAAGCTGATTAAAAGGACAACAGCAATTGATAAAACTTTGAGCCCCAGATTTTTCTTTTTGGTTTTAATGGAACTTGTGAGCAATTTCAAGACTTCTTCAGTGTCATTGGAGAAGGACTGAAATTCAATATCGCTCAAATAGTTAGTAGCGAAAAGCAGTTCAAGCCAATAATGTGTTTCTCCTACTTCCTTTTGGGCTATGCCTAATTTATGGATGAAGTCCATCCCACTTTCGGCATTTGCTGCTTCTCTAACCATAGCTCCTGGGTTTGTTCCAGACCTTAATAATTGTTTGCTCAATACGTATTCCTTTTTACCTTCTGTAAGGTATTTGTAAAGTTTTACGATCCGTATTGCGAGCTTAAAACTCTTTTCCCGCAGTGGGTCTGTTTTCTTATGTGTGTAAGTCTTCTCCATAGTTTCAAAGTTTTATTTGAGTGTAAAAATTAACCATTAACCATTCATCATTAACCATTAAAAAACCTCCGGTTATACTCGTCGATCAATTGCAGCAGCACCCTTTCCACGTCGTCCATGTAGTGTTCATTGGAAGCGCCGAAATGTTGGGTGCGCAGGTCTTTGAGTTCACGGGCGGAGGGGGCGATGAAGCTGTATTTGTTGAACCAGGCGCCGATGTCCCGCATGTTGACCATCCCGAGTTCGGGCAGTGCGGTGACATGGGTGCTTTGCTGCAGCACCGCTTTCACTTCCTGTTCGATGGGCGAATCGTCGTCCTCGTAAATGATGGCGAAGAAAAACAAGATGGTAGGGAAGCCTTGCGGCATTTCACCTTTGCAAAATTCGGTAATGAACCAGCGGGTGACGGCGGGCGTGATGTCCTTGTCCCAGTCCCACTCGCTGATACCGACGAAGATGGAGACGAAGTCTTCGGCGCCCAGCCCGTCCAGCAGCGGGCTTTGTTTTTTCAGCCAGGTAATATCCTTGTCCATTAACGGCTCATGTTCGTTGACCCGGATGGAGAGGGAGGCAAAAAGGCTTTTAAGGATATTCTGTTTGTAAATTTCGGGGTCCCGGCTCACGTCGAAGGTCAGTTCTATTTGCAGGGATTTATACTTGAACTCGATGCCGGGGTTCAGGTAGTCCTGCAGGCGGCCTTCCAGGTCGTAGGCGATGCGGCGGAACATGCCACGGTGCGACTGCAAGTCCATGCCCAAGAGGTAGAAGAAATGGGTTTTCTGTTCCCGTTTTTCCGCAAATAGTTGTTGGAAGCGGTCGCTCTGGTCCACCCGGTCACAGGTGAAGCGGTGGTAATCATGGAGGGCCGTTTGGCTTTCGCCGGAGATTTCGGGTTTGAGGTCGCTGGGCTGTATGGCATCAATGATAGTGAGCAGCGCCTGGATGACCCGGTTGACGACGAGGTCGGAATCTGCTTTGGCGATGCGCCCCCCGAGCCACTCCTGCAGGGTGCGGGTGTACTGCGTTTCGAGGTTCAGGATGTCATTGAAATGTACACAGGAGGGCAGTAGCGAGCCTTTCAACCGGGCGAACAGTTGGGGCAGGTCTTCGACCAAATCCTTGAGTTGTTGTTTCAACGTCTCCATTTATTTGCTTTCTGTGGCAGGGGTTAGAGAGTGAGAGAATGAGAGAGTGAGAGAGTGAGTGAATGAGAGAGTGAGAGAGTGAGAGAATGATTCAAACTCTTTGTGTGCTTGTCTTTTGTGGCAAGTTTTCTCCGTATTGTTATAAATTATTGTAAAAGAAGGGTTTAAAGGCCGAACCGCTTTCTGTGTTCTTCGTAAGGGATGCCCTTCTCCCGGTCGGCCCGGTCGAGCAAATCTAAAATTTCTTCGTCGGTTTTGTCAAAAGAATCTGGATCGGGCCGTTTTTCTCCGGCGGTGCCCAGGGTGATTTTGCCGCTTTTTTGGAAGGCTTCGAGCACGGCGAGGACGAGGGTTTCGTCTTCGGGGTTGAGAATTTGGATGGTGATGGATTTCATAAAACTGGTTTAACCATTGTTCAAAATCAACTCTGCCAGATCGTACACCATCACCCGCTCCTGCTGCTCCTTGGCCTTCACGCCGTCGCTCATCATCGTCAGGCAGAAAGGGCAGTTCACGGCAACGATTTCGGCGCCGGTTTCCAATGCCTCTTCCGTCCGCTCGATGTTGATGCGCTTGTTGCCGGGTTCGTCTTCCTTCCACATTTGGGCTCCGCCGGCACCGCAGCAGAGGCCGTTGGTGCGGCAGCGTTTCATCTCCACGAGGTCGGCATCGAGGGCTTCGAGTACGGAGCGGGGCGCTTCATAGACGCCGTTGGCCCGGCCCAGGTAGCAGGAGTCGTGGTAGGTGATTTTTTTGCCTTTGAACTGGCCGCCTTCTATTTTCAAACGGCCCTCGGCCAGCAGGCTCTGCAGGAACTGCGTGTGGTGCACCACCTCGTAATGGCCGCCCAGTTCCGGGTATTCGTTTTTCAACATATTGAAACAGTGCGGGCAGGCGGTCACTATTTTTTTTACCTCGTACATGTTCAGCACAGCCACGTTTTGCTGGGCCAGCATTTGGAACAAAAACTCATTGCCGGCCCGCCGGGCAGGGTCGCCCGTGCAGCTTTCCTCCTGGCCGAGGATGGCGAAGTCCACACCCGCCTTTTGCAGTATTTTGGCAAATGCAACGGTGACCCGCTGCGCCCGGTCGTCGAAGCTGCCAGCGCAGCCTACCCAAAAAAGGATTTCTGGTTTCCGTCCTTCTGCGGCCAGTTCGGCCATTGTTTGTATCGCCATGGTTTGAATTAATGGTAAATGGATAATGGTGAATGGATAATGGTGAATGGTGAATGGATTGTATTCACCATTCATCATTCACCATTAATTAATAGTATCATTTTGAAATAATGAGTTTTTGGGTGAATATAATGCCACGCTCATTGTACAGCGTTGCTACATACAGCCCATTTGGCAGCGGGTCGGCAATATTAATAAAACCTTGGTTTTCAACTTTTTCTATTTGCACCAAATTTCCGTTGAGGTCATAAATGGCCAACTGGTAAATTTGGCCGGGCGGTAAGTTTTGGCAGTAAAACGACTGTCCGGGCGAAAGCGGGTTGGGTATTTCACAAAAAACCGGCTGCACGGTTTCCTTTGCTGCCACCACATGATGGAAGCGGACGTAAAAGTCGCAACTGTTCACTAAAACCCATTGGGTTGTTTGCCAACCGGACAATTCAAACCGGACGAGGTTGGCGTTGGCGTCGTAGATGTTGTCCGTTTGGAAATAATTGGTCCATTGGTCGCCCGTCCACAATAGTTCCGTGCGGAGTGTCACCTGTTTGTTGGGATTAAAATTTTGGACGGTGCGGTTTTGGTTCAGCCAGGAGGAATCCACATTGTCCCAAAGCTGCACGGTTTCCTCGGTCGGGTTGCCGTTGCTGTCGTAGCCTTTCAGGTTTTGGCTGCTTTTCTCCCATTGGCTGTTCACGGGGTTGAAAATCTCTGTGAGGCGCTCCGTTTCCAGCCCCAATTGCTGGGGGTCGTAAGTGTAGGTTTGGCGGTTCACATCGTAGTAGCTGTTGTTGTTGAGGTCCCAAAGCTGAAACTTGGTCTGCACGATTTTGCCCTCGCCGTTGGTAGCGTAAATGATACGGAAATTGTTGCGCCAGTTGCCGTTTTCCCAAAGCTGCTGCGTAAGGATTTCTATGTGCCCCTGCGCATTGAAAGTGGAGCTTACCTTGTCTACATTTTGCCAGGCCCCGTTCGCCCATTCCTGGTTGAGTACTTCGGTGTAGTCGCCGTTTTGGTTGGGGGTGTTTTGGGTTCTCTTGAAATTTATCCAATCCACGGCAACGGTATCCCAATGCTGTTCCACCTGTTCGATGAGGTTGTTCTGCCCATCGTAAGTGTAGGTCTGGTACATGGAATTCTGCCATTGGCCGAGCCAGGGCAGGAAGGCTTCCTGGCGGCTCTCCAGCACCTCGCCGTCGGCAGTGAAATCGAGGTTGTACTGGCGGAGGTAGGCGTAGGCATTCAGTGAGTTATCGTAAGTGTGGCAGTACAGCGAGTCCACGACGTAGAAATCCTGGGCGTTTAACCCAAAGAAAAATAAAGTAAAAAAGAGGAGAAAGAACGATTTTTTCATGCTTATAAGTTTGTTGGGGGTAGTGGATTTACGATGTATGATTTACGAATGGCGATTGGTTTTAGCATGGGGATTTAGGAATTACGATTTAAGGGCACGGGCAACCGTAGGTCGTCATTCGTAAATCGTAAATAATCAGAGCTGTGCCTTCCAGGCATCCCGTTCGGTCGAGACCGCCCATGCGGCCTGGCTGTTCTCCATGCTGTTGAACAGGGGCAGCCAATCGCTCGGCCCGGCGCTTTCCATCAGGATTTCGTGGCGGCGCAGTTGGAGGATGATGTTCAGCGGGTCAATCATCACGGGGCAGGCCTCCACACAGGCGTTGCAGGTGGTGCAGGCATGTATCTCTTCCCGGCTGATGTAGTCGAACAGGGATTTGCCGTCATGGTAGTTTTCTTTTGTTAAAACAGCGCCCTCCGCCCGCTTGTCCTCCGCAATGAATTTCACCTCCCCACTGTCAAGGTTTTTGCCAATCTCCTCTGCCCTGTCACGGGTGTCCATCATTATTTTGCGGGGGGAAAGTTTTTTGCCCGTAATGTTGGCCGGGCAAACGGCGGTGCAGCGCCCACATTCCGTGCAGGTGTACGCGTCGAGGAGGTTTTTCCAGCTCAGCTTAAATACATCGTTCGCCCCGAACGACAAATCCATTTCGCCCTCTGCGGGCGGTTCAGCGGCGGCTTCGGGGTTCATCATGCTGGCCACTTCCTTTTGGATGTCGGGCATGTTGGTCATTTGGCCTTTGGGCGTCAGTTTGGCGTAAAATGTATTCGGGAAGGCCAATAAAATATGGAGGTGTTTTGAAATAGGCAGGTAATTCAAAAAAGCAAATACCACGAGGATGTGCAGCCACCAGCCAAAGCGTTCCAGCCCCATCAACGCCCCTTCGCCCATGCCGCCAAACAGGGCGGGGCCCAGCCAACTGCTCACTGCAAAAGCGCCTGTTGGGTGGTAGTGTTCAGCGCCCATACCCTGCAACACCTTGTCCGCCCCGTTCATGCTGAAAATGCCGATGAGCAGCAGGATTTCACCCAGGAGTATTAGGTTGGCGTCCAGTTTCGGCCAGCCGTTCAGTTCGGACATGCTGAGGCGTGGCACTTTCAACAGGTTTCTCCTTGCCAAAAAGATGAACGTGGCCACAAATGCCAGCAGGCTCAGTATTTCAATAAAACCGATCAGGAAAGTATAAAACCCACCGAGCGGGGCAGCGAAGATGCGGTGGCTGCCCGTGAAGCCGTCCACGAATATTTCGATGAGTTCTATTTGCGTGAGCAAAAAAGCGGCATAGATGAAGAAATGGAACAGGGCCGCCAGCGGCCGTTTGAACATTTTCTGCTGGCCGAAGGCGATGAGCAGCACATTGCGCCAGCGTTCGCCGGCATTGCCGGTGCCACCTGCGCCGGTTGGGGAGGCCGCAGGGTCTTCCTTTCCCAACAGGATGTTCCGCCTGATTTTACTATAATTTTTCCAGGCAAGGGAAATAGCAGCAATGGTGACGATGGCGAAAATGATGGGTTGAAGCATAATAGTTGTTGGTTGCTGGTTGATCGTTGTTAGTTGGGGAGGCTGCAAAACTAACAACCACCAACTACCGACGAACAACTTTTCCGGGCGGCTAAAATTACAACCTTTCGGTTTATCAGGGCTGAGCACTTGGTTTTTTGATAAAAAACAGGAATAGTTCTTTACCTTCAACGCCTCAAACATATACTTGGAAAACTTCAAAAATGCGCAAAACAAAGCTCCCATTTTCGGATTTCGACGCCTGTTGGAAACGGGCCATCGAGGCTATGCACGAGGCTTTTATGCACTATTTTTTCCCGGGGCTTTCCAGCCAGATTGACTTTTCTAAAAACGTTCGTTTCCTGGACAAGGAGTACCAAAAATTGTTTGCCGATTGGGAGAAGAAAGGCTGGACTGCCGGCGACAAGCTACTGGAATACCAGCTTAAAGGCGGCGGCAAGCACTTGGTACTTGTCCATGCAGAGGCGCATGGTGGCGATCAAACCATTTTTAAAGAGCAGCAGTTCATCCGTTTCTACCGCATTCGTGACAAACATCCCGATAAGATGCTGACGCAATTGGTCATCTACACGGGCAAAACTGTGCCGCCGGAACCTGGCACTTATTATTATAGCTTTGAATGCACCATCAATACGCACCAGTTCAACACTTGCATTGTTAAGGAACAGGACCGGCAGGCTTTGGAGCGGCGGGGCAAAGAGAACCCCTTTGCCCTGGTCATGTTGGCCGCCTTCGAACACATCGAAACATTGGACGACGGGGAGCGGCGCAGGAAAACTAAAATCAGGCTGATCAGGTTATGCCTGGAAAGCCCGTTCAGGAAAATGATCGGGGATTTACTTAATTTTGTGTAATTCACGATTGCCCTGCCGGAGAAAGAAGAAGACCTTTACCGGGAGGAAGTTGAAACAATTTTAAAACAGCCAAAAATGGGAATGCGCGATGTACAACCGGAAGCCACCAAAACTTTGGAGATAATGCTATGGGGAAAAACGCTGGAGCAAAGGGATGAAGAGATGAAAGAAAGGCTCACTAAGCAAATAGAAAGCAAGCTTTCTAAACAAATAGAAAGCAAGCTCACAAAACAAATAGAAAGCAAGCTCACAAAGCAAATTGAACTCAAGAAACAAACAGAATTCATTCTCAAAATGTATAATTCAGGCATGGAGCCTGCTAAAATAGCATCCATCCTTAAGGTGAAAAAAGCCACCGTTCTGAAAGCCATTGAAGGTGTCAATCAGCAACCGGAATAGCTGAAATAGCCAACCGTAGCAAAACCTTCTACGGCCAACCAAGCAAAAACTTGTGCCGTTCCTGCCCTATGCCGCTTACACGTTCACTTTCCTTGCATGAGTACCCGCCTATCTTTTTTCGTTTTCCCAAACTTGTTATTTTTATCCATTTTTGGAACAACCTCCTCCTGCAACGAAATTGGGCCGTCAACCGCCAACTGAAATCACTTCTCCCCAACTTGCCTGCCCAAAGTATCATCGTGGACGCAGGCTGCGGCGATGGCCAGCACATTTTCCCTTTTTTCAAAAAATACAAACACCTCCATTTTTGGGGTTTTGACAAAAACCACAACAACATCGCCTTTTGTAAAAAGTACAGCGGGGCGGTTTCGGGCAGGGATCGGCTGAGGTTTTTTCACCAGCACCTGGAAGGCCTGGCGCTTGAAAACGAGGCAAATTTATTGCTTTGCACCGGTACTCTTCAATACATAAAAGAGGATGCCCTCGTGCTGAAAAATTTCTACCGGGCGCTCAGGCCCGGTTGTAACCTCCTCCTCTACACCCCCGTCAATGGGAAGTCTGTTTTGCCGTTTTACCTTTATTTTTTTGAAAAATTGGGCCATTATGAAAAAAGCCAGGAACGGAGAAGGATCTATGCTGCTTCTGAAATTATAGGCAAGCTGGGGGCTGTCGGCTTTCGTATTGTAAACCAGAAACCCACCTACGGCACCCTTGGCATTGTTGCCCACGAATTTTACTCCCTGCTGCTGATGGGCTTGGGCAATGCGGCCTGGTGGTGGTCGTGGGTTTTTCTGCTGCTGTTGTTCCTTTGGCTTCCTTTCATGTTGGTTTTCAATGGGATAGACTTTATTTTTCCGAAAAAAATTGGTAACGGCATACTGATACTGGCTAAAAAGCCTAGCTAAAATGCTCGATTTCATAAATCTCTTGGATTGTTGAATCCAACACTAAAAATTTTTACAATGAAAATGATTAAATCCTTCCTTACCCTCTCTTTATTGTCCACATTTTTTGCCCCGTCCGCGGTTGCCCAGAACGACATCACAGGCGATTGGTACGGCACCCTCGACCTGCAGGGCATGATGAAGCTCCGCATCGTCTTCCATGTCCAAAAAACAGACGACGGCCTGGCCACCACGCTCGACAGTCCCGACCAAAAAGCCTTTGGTATTCCTGCTGGGACGACCGCTTTTGCGCAACCTGACCTGTCCATTGAAATGCCTGCCCTGATGGCGAGTTTTAAAGGCGCTGTGAACGAAGATTTTACGGAATTGAACGGCACCTTCGAGCAGCGGGGCACCAAAATGCCCCTGGTCATGGGCCGACAGGCCATCGAAGCACCGACCATGCCCCGCCCGCAAGAGCCAAAGCCGCCTTTCCCCTACTATGAGGAGGAGGTTGTTTTTGAAAATACCGGGGCAGGTGTATCGCTTGCAGGCACATTGACACTGCCTACCAAAGAGGGGAAATACCCAGTCGTCGTCCTGGTAAGCGGCTCTGGCCCACAAGACCGCAACGAGGAACTGCTCGGCCACAAGCCCTTCCTGGTGCTGGCCGACCACCTTACCCGCCGGGGCATCGGGGTGCTGCGCTACGACGACCGGGGCGTGGGTGGCTCCACGGGTGACCACGGCAGCGCCACTTCCGAAGACTTTGCCGGGGATGCGCTGGCCGCTGTTGCTTATTTGAAAACGAGGCCGGAAGTGGACGCAAAAAATATCGGAATCGCAGGCCACAGCGAGGGCGGCATGATAGCCCCGATGTGCGCCGCCCGCTCCAGGGATGTAGCATTTATTGTATTGTTGGCGGGCACAGGCGGCGATGGCGAGGAGATTTTATTGAAGCAAATAGAACTCATCAACCGGGCAAACGGATACTCTGAAGAACGCAATAGCCGTGAACTCGCATTCACCAAAACGGCCCTCCATCTGATAAAAACCGAGCAAGACACATCGCTTTTGAAGCCTAAACTGACCGCTGTCTTGGAGGAAGCCTATGAAACACTGCCCGAAGACGAGAAAGCAGAGAGCGGCAGCAAGGAAGATTTTGTAAAACAGCAGGCCGATCCGCTGATGACACCCTGGTTCCGTTTTTTTATAAAATACGACCCGAAAACCTCCCTGGAAAAAGTAAAGTGCCCCGTGCTGGCCATCAACGGGGAAAAAGATTTGCAGGTAGAACCTAAAATCAACCTGGCCGGCATCAAAGCGGGCCTTGAAAAAGGGGGAAATACTAACTTCACCATCAAGGAACTGCCCAACCTCAACCACCTTTTCCAAACCTGCAAAACAGGTTCCCCAAAAGAGTACAGCCAAATCGAGGAAACATTTTCGCCGGTTGCCCTGAAAGAAGTCTCGGATTGGATTATGAAAACTGTAAAAACAGAATAGGACGGGGTGGGCAATGATCCAGCGCTGCCAGTGGTCTATCCGTTGCCAACGCTGGTCGGCAGAATACCCGGTCACTAAGTTCCGTGCAGGTACTTATTTGAAATCAGTGCAGGTAATTTGGCCTTCTTGAAATTCAAAACAACACTTTGTTAATCAGGTGTGTACTACAAATTACTGGCGTGAATCTTCGATTTTCAAACAACCTCGAACAACCCTCAAACAACTCAAACAACCTCAAACGATTTTCAAACAACCACCTGCGCCGCAACAGTTTGCCGATGAAATTCAAAATAATCAACCTGGCCCTCGCCGCCATTTTCATCCTCTTCGCTGCCGTGCAGTACAATGATCCCGACCCGATCCATTGGATGGTGCTTTACTTTTTTGTGGCGGGCGTTTGCGGGTTTGCCGCCTATGGACACTACCGTCAATATGTGCTATGGGCGGGCATCGCCGTGTGCATTATTTGGATGGGGACATTGTTGCCACAGATGGTGGAATGGGTAAAAATGGGCACCCCCAACATTGCTGGCGAGATGAAGGCAACAACCCCTTACATTGAATTTGCCAGGGAGTTTTTTGGGGTAGGGATTTGCCTGGCAGTATTGCTGTGGCAGCTTTGGAGAATGCAGCGCAGGGCAGGATAACATTTAGTAAAAAATTTAATCCGTAAAATTCTGACATCAAATTAAATTTCCCCTTACCTTTGCCCCGTTCTTTGAGTAATTCACTGTCCACAGCAAGAAATAGCAAACCAGTAAGTGGTCCGTCAGTAGTCCTGCAAG
The DNA here is from genome assembly GCA_020636005.1 of Lewinellaceae bacterium. GTDB lineage: Bacteria > Bacteroidota > Bacteroidia > Chitinophagales > Saprospiraceae > UBA6168. Next base: position 610,794 of record JACJYR010000002.1, on the reverse strand, counting down.
TAAGAATTCGTTAGTTTTCAAACTCTCAACTCGTCCTTCCAGCCTTCTGCCATTTTCCCCATTTAGTTCGTTCTATTTAATTCGCTTTGTCAGGGGTTTCTCATTATTTAATTCACTTTTAATTTTTTTGCAATGAACATCTTCGTAGCAAAACTTAACTACGACACGCACGAGGACGACATCCGTGCGGCTTTTGAAGAATTTGGCGAAGTAACTTCCGCCAACGTTATCATGGACAAATTTACGGGACGCTCCAAGGGCTTCGCCTTTGTGGAAATGCCCAACGACGACGAGGCGATGAACGCCATCAAAGAACTGAACGATACCGAAATGGACGGCAGGACGATTGTCGTGAAGAAAGCTGAACCCCGTGAAAGCAGGGGCGGCGGCGGCGGTGGCCGTGGCGGCTTCGGCGGCGGTGGCGGCGGTCGCCGTGGCGGCGGCGGTGGTGGTTACGGCGGCGGCGGCGGAAGCCGTGGCGGCGGTGGCGGCTACGGCGGCGGTTACGGCGGCGGTGGCGGCGGTGGCCGTGACCGTTGGTAAGATTTTCTGAAAAGAATCAATCTTCATAAAATAAGCCCCGGTGGATATTCCGCCGGGGCTTTTTCTATGTAAAGTAGTAGTTGATTCTACGGTTTGAGATGTTTGGTTTCAGAAGCATTGCTGGCAAAAACAAAAATCAAGTATCGAAGAGCAACCATCAAAACCTCACCTCACCAAATTCACCTCCCCTTTCAAAATCTTCCGCTCCCCGTTCACCAGTTCCACCTCTGCAAACCAGGCATACACGCCCACGCCCAACTGCTTCCCCCGGTGCGTGCCGTCCCAGCCATAATCAGCACTGTTCGGCGGGATGTTTTGGTAGGCAAATACCGATTCGCCCCAGCGGGTAAAGACCATGAAATCGGTTATTTTCTTCACCAGCCCAGGTTTCGCAAACACCATGAACACGTCGTTGATGCCGTCGCCGTTCGGAGAAAAGGCATTCGGGACGTAGATGCTGTTGTCGGGCGTCACCATGACCGAAATGCCAGCGGTAGCCGTGCAACCGTTTATGTCCGTTATTTCCAGCAAATAAGTTTCATCCACAACGGCGTTGAGGGTAGGGGAGAGGCAATCGCTGCAATCCAGGTGGGTGGCGGGCGTCCATTTCGCTTGCACCACATCGGTTGTCAAAATATTCAGCTGCGGGATTAATCGAAGGGTTTCCCCCAAAGCAAGGGTGACTTCGGGGGCCAGTTGGATAACGATTTCATACAGGCCGGCCACTTCGGCCGTCTTTGCCAGTTTGCAGCCGTCGGCATCTTTCACCACCAGTTCATAAAAGCCGGGTGCCAGGTTTTCAAAAACCATTTCCGTTGAAAAAGTCGCCCCGCCATCCACCGAAAACTGAAACGGGGCCGTGCCACTTTGCAGGTTGGAAAAAGCAATGCTTCCCGAGCCGGTGGCACAACCGGCATTGGTTTTTTCAAAAGAAAAACCTTCCAGGGCCACGGCGTCCACCAGCACAGAGTCCATTGCTGAGCAGCCGTTTTCCGGGTCGGTCACCGTCAGGAAATAAGTCCCTGCCGAGTCCACGGCGGGCATCGTCGTGTTTTCACCAAACAGGATATGGCCATTGGGCGTAGCCCATGAAAAAGTAACGCCGGGGTTTGGGCTGTGCCCTGTCAGGGCGACGACTGTTTCGTTGCAGGTCAGCGTCATCGGTTCGCCTGCATCGGCGATGGGCAGCACCGTATTTTCCGTGATAGTTACAGCAGTGGTGGCCGTGCAGCCGTTTTGGATATTGGCAATGGTCAAAACATAAGTCCCCGGTTCGTCAACGGCAGGGTTCAGGGTCGTTTCACCCTGGAGAAAATGCCCGTTCGGTGTTTCCCAAAAAATAGAAAAGTCAGGCCCGCTCGACGAATTGCCTGCATCCAAGGTTATTTGTTCCGACAAACAGCTCAGTTCATCCGGCGGCGAAATTTCGGCGACAGGCGTGGTGCCGTCTGAAAGGACGGTGGCAACTGCCGTAGCCGTGCAACCATTGCCCATATTGGTCACTTCGAGTTGATAAGTTCCCGGCGCATCCACCATTGGGTTGAGCGTCGAAGCCCCCGACAGTATATTGCCGTCCACGGTAGTCCATTGATAAGAAAACTGCGGCCCAACACTCGAACCTGTCCCTTCCAACAAGATTTGACTGGTGGAACAGCCCAGTAATCCGGGTGGGTTGATAGCAGCGATTGGAGCGGCCGTATCCTGCAAAACGGTCAGGCTGGCCGATGCGGAGCAGCCGTTTTGCTGGTTGAAAATCTCCAGGGTGTAGAGGCCAGGCGCATTGACCACCGGTGCCAGCGTCGTTTCGCCGCTGAGGATGTTCCCGTCCGGCGTGGTCCAGAGGTAGGTAAAATTGGGGCCTGCGCTCGAACCATTTCCGTCCAGGTTGATAAAATCAGTTGCACAGGTAAGTGGTGCAGGCGTTTGCAGTAAAATAGCCGGTGGGTTGAAGTCTTGCGTTGCAACTGCCGTAGCCGTGGCAGAACACCCGTTCAACTGGTTGGTGACTGTGAGCAGATAGTTGCCGGGGGCGTCAATAGTTGGCTGGAGGGTTGTTTCACCAAGCACAATATTCCCGTTGCCCGTTGTCCACAAAATAGCCAGCGAACTGCCGCCGGAGGCCGATCCGCTGAGGGTTTGCAAGGTGTCGGCGCAGGTAAGTTCTACTGGCGGGCCGGCGCTGATGCTGGGGCTTTGGGTGAAATCAATCACCATGACGCTCGACAAGGTCTGGCAGTTGTTCGCTGTATTGGTCACCATCAAAAAATAAGTGCCGGGGGCATCCACCAACGGCGTGGCCGTCGTGCTGCCGGAGAGGATATTGCCATCCTGGGTGGTCCATTGGTAACCGATCCCTGGCCCGGAAGAGGAATTGCCGCCATTCAAAGTAACCTGGTTGGCCAGGCAGGTGACGTACTGCGGTGGCCCCGCATTGGCCACCGGCGCATTGGCATCCTGCGTGATGGTGACGGTGTCACTGGCCGTGCAGCCATTGAGTTGGTTGGTAACCGTCAGGGTGTAGGTGCCTGCCGCATTGATGGTGGGCATCAGCGAAAAGATACCTGCCGGGATATTGCCATTGGTGGTTGACCAAAAATAAGTCATCCCGTTGCCGGTGGAAGAACCTGTGCCGTTCAGTTGGGCGCTGGTCATGGCGCAGGAAAGTTGGAACGGCATACCTGCCTCGGCCACTGGTGCTACTGTATCCGCCGCCACCAAAACCACATCGGCAGCCGTGCAGCCGTTGAAGTTGTTGGTCACGGTGAGCAAATACGCACCGGGGGCATCCACCACGGGCGAGAGGGTCGTTTCACCGGAAAGGAAATGGCCGTCCGCTGTCGTCCACAAATAACTGTAAGTGCCGCCCATCGAGGCCGTTGCACTGAGTGTTGTGGTGGGCATGTTGCAGGTCAGTTGACCGGCCGGGGCGATGAGCACCGACGGGAAATTGGCAAATAGGCTCACGCCAACGCTGTCCTGGACGGAGCAGCCATTAGTGGTATCTGTTACAGTGAGGATGTACAGGCCGTTTTCCCCGACTTCCGGTGCAAGGGTCGTTTCACCCGAAATAATTCCGACTGTTCCACCGCTGGGCGGTGGGTTGTAAGTCCATTGATAAACAAAATCAGATCCCTGGCTTGATGCGCTGCCGTCCAGCACGGCGGTCGGCTCGTCGCAGGTCAGCGCTGCGGAAGGCCCTGCTTCGGCCAGGGGCGGCATTGTGTCCAGGTTTACCAAAACGGCATCGCTGGCCGTACAGCCATTTTCCTGGTTGGTGATGGTCAAAATGTAAACGCCGGCCCCGCCAACGATTGGCATCAAGGTGGTGTCCCCGGAGAGGATTTGACCGTTGGGCGTTGCCCATTGGTATTGGTAAATATTGCCCTGGCTGGACGGGGTGCCATTAAGGGTCAGGGAGGTATTGGTGCAGGTCAGTGTACCATCCTGCCCGGCAGCCGCCGTTGGTGGGAGGGTATCTTGTGAAACAACTACGCTGTCGCTCGCAGTGCAGTTGTTGTTTTGGTCAACGATGGTCAACGTATAGGTGCCGGCAGCGTTCACACTCGGTGTCAGGGTATTTTGACCCGAACCAAAATGGCCGTTGGCAGTCGTCCAGGTAAACGAGATGCCTGGTCCGGTGGAGGAACTGCTGCCATCCAGCAAGAGGCTGTCGGTGGTGCAATCCAGGCCGCCGCTGGCCACAATGTCCACCTCCGGCGGGTTGCCGTCCTGCACTACAACCACGGTTTGGGACGATGAACAAATGTTGATGCCATTGCTCACTGACAGCATGTAAGTGCCGGGAGCATCCACTTCTGGCGACGTGGTAGTTTCACCGTTCAAAATATGCCCATCTGTGGTTGTCCATAGATAGGAAAAAACAGCCCCAATGGAAGGGTTTGACCCATCCAGCAAGACGGAAAGTGTGGTGCAGGTTAGCGTATCGGGTGGTGCGATGGCCAGCGTGGGCGGCGTCATATTGGCCGTTAGGCTGACAATTGTTGCGCTGCTGCAACCTGTTGTCAGGTCGGAGACAATAAGGAGGTAGGTACCGGCGGCGCTCACCCAGGGCGTGAGGGTTGCTTCCCCGCTATCAATAACGCCCAGGGTAGTCGTCCACTGGTAAACGATGTCGCCCCCGGTGCTCGAACCCGCCCCGCTCAGTTGGACACTTGGCATGTTGCAACTTAAGCCCGTTGGGGCGCTGGCCACGGATAGGGGCGCACTTCCGCTGCTGCCGCCAACGCCTACCGTACTGGTGGCGGTGCAGCCGTTTTGGGTATTCTTTACGGTCAGTGTATAAGCGCCGGGGGCGTCGATCTCGCAGTTGTTCAGGGTGTTTTCACCACTGACGATATGGCCGTTTGTGGTTTCCCACAAATAAGAAAAATTACCGCCGGCGCTGCTGCCGTTGCCGCTCAAGATGACGGAAGACATCGTGCAACTCAAGCTGTCGGGCGTGCTCGCCATTGCTATCGGCAGAGTAAAATTGGCAGCGATGGTCACAAAGTCGGTGGCTGTGCAGCCGCTGGCCGTGTTCGTCACGGTGAGGGTATAGGTGCCGGGCTGGTTCACGTCGGGGAACTGGGTGTTGCCGCCGGAGACGATGCCCGGCGGTACGCCGCCCGGTCCGGGCAGGTAGCTCCATGCGTAGGTGATGCCCGGGCCAGAGGAAGAGCCGCTACCGTCGAGCGTGATGACTGGTTCGTTGCAATTGAGGCTGCCGTTGGCGAGGGCGGTGGCAAAGACGAAGTTCGGATCGGGCAGTACGGTGATAGAGGCAAAGTCGCTGCAAACAGTTCCACCGCTGCTATAGGTGACCGTGAGAGTGTAGGTGCCCTCGGCGTTGACCGTGGCGTTGGGCGTATTGGCCCCGGAGAGGATGTTGCCGTCCCCGGTGGTCCATTGGTAGGAAATATTGGGCCCGGAAGAGGAGGCGCTGCCGTTGAGCATGATACCCGTTTGAACAGCGTTGCAGGGCAAAATGGCCGTGGGAGGCAGCACGGCGCTGACGCTGGCGATGGAGACGGAGACCTCGTCGGAAGCGGTGCAGGCAGCGGCAAAATAAACATCGTCCAGCACGTAATCGTCTCCGAACAGACCGTTGCCGCTGTTTTGGGTGACGATGCAGAGCGATGCAGAAGTGGCGGAGCCCGAAATCCAACTGGCCGAAAACTGCTCCCACACGCAGCCGCTGCCGCTGGAGTTGAACACGTTGCCCACTGGCGAACCATTTATATAAAACTGCAACTGTGCCGGGAAGATCGGCGAGCCGGCTACCCAGGCGCTCATCACGTAAAAGGTGTTCGGCGTGACCGGGATGGTCTGGCACCAGATGTTCGCCCCCGGTGTGCCTGCCCCGTTCACGAGCATCATGTAGCCGGTGCCGTTGCCGTAGGTATGGTCGTCGCAGGGCGGAAAGGTTGACAGCACCAAAGAAGGGGAGGTAGTGAGAAAATAGGTGCCGGGCGTGATTGGCAGGGGGTTGTAGGTATAGCTGCTGGTAAAACCCGTGTTGCCTGCTTCAAAAGCGCCGTTCGTCACGAGGTTGGGCGCATTGGGGTCAATGGCCTGGGCGGTCAGGGTGTAGGTCGTCGGGCCGGTAACGGTGGCAGTGGGCGTGAGGCTGTTGGGGTCGCTCAGGCCAAAGGGGGGCGACCAGGCGTAGCCGAGCGCAGTTCCCGATACGCTGCCGTTGAGCGTGGCGGTGCTGCCCAGGCTGCATACGATCTGATCCGGCCCTGCATTGACCGTGATGGGGCATTGGGCAGCGGCTTGAAAGCATTGGAAGCAAAAAACAATAGGGATTAGGCCTGTGGTGAAAAGCAGTTTTTTACGGACATCCATAGGCTCTACGATTGGGTTGAGTGAGAGGCGAAGTTAGCGAATGTTGGGGGAAATTTAGGGTAACTTGAGTAGAGGCGCTTCGGTGACATTCAGGAGGGGGTGTCGTTTTCCCCGGTATTACAGCCATAATTTAACTTATTTCGATCCCATTTTTCCAAATTCTTTTCTCATTCATTATATCTTCTATTCGCAAATATGGTTTACCTGTAACTAAAAGAAAGCTTGATTTTCTATTTACTTCTAACCTGTTAAATTCTTCCAAATGAAATTTCTCATAAATGTTGGTAGTTGCAGATTTAAGTACCTCAATTTCTGTTAAACCACATTCACTTAGCAACAATAACTCTTCAAAAAATTGTGTGGTATAATTCATGTTGTAGTTGGGGGAATCTGTTCCCGCCAAAATACAAATCCCTTTATTTTTTAACTTTCGAACCTCATTTTTTAATTCATCCAGGGTTAAATAATCGTCTTTCAGGCCGATCTCATTTGCATGATTGATAACCTTTATGATTACTGAAAGTGTAGGGATGACGAATACCTCTTTTGCTCGAAGTAAATTCAGATCACGTTCCTTTGATATCGAATTACTTCTATACCAGATATGCGCTAAACCATCAATATTTTGATTTATCACTTCTAATCCATTTTGTAAATCGGAAATATGCGCAACCGTAATTTTGTTATGATTATGTGCTTCATTAATTAATTCTTTGAGTTGAATAGTATCCAATCTCGACATGGAAAACTCATTGGTAATTTTTATATAGTCGGCATTTTGAGCTACCCTGTCTTTTACAAACTGACTTGGTGAAATCGTATCGTTTATGGTTGGAATATTGATTCCAAACTGGGTTCCATGACCGCCTGGAGGTGTAGCTCCAACATTTGAAGAATAGAATTTTGAATACGCAGTAGAGTCATTATACACTCTTAAGCCATTGGCCCGGCTATCAATGCTAAACATATCAAGCATTCCGAAAATCCCCACTTTTTGAGCTTCTTTTAGGTTTTCGGAACTCCTGACATGGACATGCGCATTTATCAGGGGAGGTAGAATTGTTTTGCCTTTTCCATCTATTATTGTCGAATTTTTATAGCTTTTCTTTTTTTTAGATATTCTTTCAATACCGCTTTGGGTAAAGACAAAATCGACATCTTCCAGGACATTTTCTCCGTCAAAAACATTTACATCCCTAATAATTGTGTAATGTTGATTGGAACAGGATGCCAAGAATATAAGTATAATTATTATCCCTATTGTATGCTTCATTTTTTGACTCTGTTTTTCAAACGCAAGCAATCCTGCCAAACATTTCCGCCATTCCCTGAAGGAAACGCCCAACTATGCATTCAGATAGATGGGCAGGGTTCATGGCAATTAGCCGTGCGAATCTAAACAAAATCATCCAATGCGAAAGAAACGTTCCAATCATCGCCGGGCAGTTTTTATCCGCTGGCGCTGAAACGCATAAACACGGAGGCAATCGGATCCATCATGGCAATGCTATCAGGGCATGCTCGAACCAAATCTCCAAACCATTCTTTTGCACAATTTTTGACAAATACCACCCAACCTGGATAGCCGGCTTGCCGTTTCTCCTACTTTCATTAGTTTTGTCCAAATATATCCAATCCCGGAGCCGGAATTTTTTTCAATTCTAAAACCCATATCAATGAAGCGACGCTCGTTACTCTCACTGGCCATCGTTTGTTTTTTGCAAACTTTGAGCGCACAGACCCTGCCAGCGCAAGCACTCAAAAATGACTTAAAGGCCCCTGACCACAACTTCTGCGCCCACGACTGGGCCATGCAACAGGCCTTGTCTTCCGCGCACACCAACCTGCTGCAAAGGCAGATCGAGCAACAGGTGTATGCCTATTTTTCAAAAAAGAAAGGCTGGGCCAACCTGCTGGCACCCGCCGAGGGCCTGCCTTCCCCGCCGCCCTATACCCTGCCAGTCGTCGTCCACATCATCCACGACGGCGGCTCGGAAAACATCCCGGACGCCCAGGTTTTGCAGGGTATCCAGGACCTCAACGACGCCTACGCCAATGTGGGCTACTACGACCCAACGACCGGTGTGGACACCCGCATCCAGTTTTGCCTCGCCAAACGCGACCCCGGCGGCAACGCCACGACCGGCATCAACCGCGTCCAAACACCCCTGACGGACATGACCCTCGAAACCGACGACCTGCCCGTGAAGGACCTCAGCCGCTGGGATCCCGAACATTACATCAACATCTGGATCGTCAGGGAGATATGCAGCATCAGCTACGGCTGCGGCGTGGCGGGCTACGCCTATTTCCCCGCTTCGCACGGCCAGCCTGAGGACGGCATCATGATGGAGGCTGAATACTTCGGCAGCAACCAGGCAAACTCCGGCGTGCAAATCCACGAAATGGGCCACTACCTCGGCCTCTACCACACCTTCCAGGGCGGCTGCTCCAACAGCGACTGCCTGGCCGACGGCGACCGGGTCTGCGACACGCCGCCCGACCAGACCACGGCCTGGATTCCCTGCAGCAGCACTTCCAACTCTTGCTCCACCGATGCCAACAGCGGCTTTTCCAGCGACCAAAACGACCTCTTTCAGGACTACATGGACTACTCCGACCTGAACTGCTACTCCGTTTTCACGGACGGGCAGCGGGACCGGATGCACTGGCACATCGAAAACGTGCGCTTTAGCCTGCTCGAATCGCAGGGCTGCCTCGACCCCTGTACTTCTGCGCTCACGGCTTCTTTCACTTCCAGCCAAACAACGCTGGACGCGGGCGGCACGGTGAATTTCACCAATAGCTCTACCAACACGACCAGTGCTGGCTGGGAAATTGACGGGGTGGCGTTTGCCAATTCGACCAATGCCAGCTACACTTTCAACTCTGTTGGCACTTTTGAAATCTGCCTTTATGTGGGCAACGCAGACCCGAACTGCAGCGACCGTTTTTGCCAAAACATCACCGTGACTTGCCCGGTGTCGGCCAGTTTTACCGCCAGCAACCTCTATCCTGAACCTGGCCAACCCGTCAGCTATTCCAATACCAGCAATGCCACCACTTTCTCGGAATGGAGCGTGAACGGCGTGGTGCAGGCCAACTCGACGGACTTCAACTTCACATACCCCTCGGCAGGCGTTTACACCGTCTGCCTGATAGCCGGCAACGGCCTTTGCACCGCAGAATACTGCCTGCCCGTGTTTGTGGCCAATCCGCCGCCGCCGCCTTCCGATTGCGATTCTACTTTTTTAAAAATATACGGCACGCCCCAGGACGATGAAATCGGCCACGCCCTTGCCGTGGTGCCCGATGCCCTCGGCGGCGGCTTCCTCATCGGCGGCGGAAAGGCCGACAGCGCCATGCTCACCCTGCTCAACCCGGCGGGCAACATCGTCTGGACGAGGGCCTTCGATGCCACTTTCGATGCGGCGGACTACATCTGGGACATCAGTTTTGACAGCGACAACAATGTCATAGGATCCGGCCAGACGAGGGACGAGCCGCTCGGCAACGTCGAGTGTTTTGCCTTCAAGTACAACATGGTGACCAACACCATGCTTTGGGTCAACGAACTGGACCTGAACGACCCGGCGGTGGAGGCCTATTATTCTATTTTTGAAAAAACACCCGGCGGCAATTATGTCGTGGCGGGCACCGTCACGCCGCCGGGCAACCCCGTCACGGGCTGCGACGGCATCATCCTCGAACTCAACCGGAACACCGGCGCCAATGTCTGGCAGCGCAACTACACGCTGGGTTCCTGTGAGTCTTTTCAGCGCACCATCCTACACAACAATAACATCTACACCACCGGCCGCTACAACTTCGATGGCGGCGGAACGGCCCGGATGCGCCCCGGCATCACGAAATTTGACCTGAACGGCAACCAGCTTTGGTCGAGGCTCTACCTCAGGGGCGTGACGCCCAGCACCAATGCCCGGCTCTATTCTTCCGATGTCGTATCTGACAACGGCCTCGTCGTGCTCGGCCAGGGCGACAACAACGGCACTAGTACCACAGACGTCAGCATTTTCCTCTTCCGCACCGACTATGACGGCAACCTGGAATGGGCCATGGAATACGACATCGCCGGCGCCAGTTCGGAAACCACCACCCGCCTCGTGAACCTGCCCGACGGCTACCTCTGCCTCGGCTATTTCACGCAGGGCGACCAGGATGTTTTTATTTTTAAAACAGACAAACAGGGCAACCTCGTCTGGTCAAAATCCTATGGCAGCACCGGCTCCGAAGACGGCTTCGACATGCTCTGGGAAAACGGGCTGATCTACTTCACCGGCCAATCGGACGGCATCGGTACCAGCGGCACGGAAGACCTTTTCCTGGCCACCCTCACCGCCAACGGCGAACCCACGGCGCAGGACAACTGCAACCTGTTCGCCGACCTGCCAATGACGGCCACGCCCTACCAAAACCCCTATGACGCCCAACACGATCTGACCAACCTCAACCAGACCTGGAACCAGTTCCTCCAAACTGCCATCATGGGTGAAACCGCCGTGCAGGCGACCGTGGCCTGTGGCGGCCCCTGCGCCGAGGTCTGCGACAACGGCCTCGACGACGACGGCGATGGGTACGTGGATTGCTTCGACCCCGACTGCCCTTGCAACACGGACGATTGCACAGCGAACCCCGCCGACTTGGAACAAAATTTTGCCACTCAACTGGCCTGGCAAAGCACCGTGAACGAAGTATCGGTTGATGCCACGCCCATCATCGCCAACCTCAACCCGTTGGTAGATTCCATTCCTGAAATCATTGTGATTGAATCCAAAGCCAGCATCACCGCCCAGTTAAGCTCCAACCTGCTGATCTTCAAAGGTGACGGCAGCAACGCCGCCAACCCGAAGAAACTGCCCGTGACCAGCGGCTACGACGGCTACTCTGCCGTGAACCCCGCTGTTGGCGATGTGGACGGCAACGGCGTGCCCGAAGTCGTCATGATTTCTGCCGACCGCCGCATCCGGGTGTACAGCAACTACGACGAGAACGCCGCCGTGCCCATGCAGGAAATCATCGTCTCCTCCGACCTGGTGGACGACCGAAACCGCAAGCCCTTCCTCGCCGACTTCAATGGCGACGGCATCTCCGAGGTCTATGTGGGCGACGATGTGTTCATGTTCAATTTTTCCGGGACGCCCACCCTCACCAAAGTGCTCAACGGTGGCGGCAGTGCTGGCCTGTTGTTTTACAACAGCTATCAGGAGCCCAATTGCAGCCCCGTGGCCGTGGACATCCTGCAGCCCGTGCATTGCAATGGCGACCCCGACTGCAACGGCCTCGAACTGGTGGCCGGCAACATCATCTACTCCGTTGACCTCGTGACCAGCGACGGGGACGGTTTTGAAATAAAAGTGCAACGGAATTTGAATACCCTGCAATCGCAGTTCAACTACCTGGATGGCTACACTTCCGTGGCCGATGTGGACCTCGACGGCATCCTCGACGTGGTGGTCTCCTCAGGCAGGAACAACGCCGAGGGGATTTATGTCTGGAACAGGAACGGCCTGGTGGAGTGGTTTCAGCACCCGCCATTTATGAACCCGGGCCGCTCCGGCGGCCTGCCCTGCATCGCCAATGTCTATGACGATACGCAAAGCGGGGCGGCAGTTGATTTTCCCGAAATCATCGTGTGCAGCGATTTTCACCTCAACTGCTACAACGTCAACGCCGCTGCGCAGGGCCAACCGCTCAAGGCTTGGTGGAGCCTGCCCACCACCGACGCTTCCGGCCTCACGGGGGCCACGGTGTTCGACTTCAACGGCGACGGCATTGAGGAAATCATCTACCGCGACGAGGACAACCTGCGCATCATGTACGGCGGGGCTGCACCCTTCCCGGCTGGCGTGGATGCCCAGCGGAACTGGGACACTTTCACCGCCGGCAGCGGCACGTTTGACGAGCATCCGGTGGTGGCCGATGTGGACAATGACGGCCAGGCCAACCTCATCGTGACGAGCTATACTTTTGCAGGAACCAACACGCCACCCGCCGATTACCGGGGCCGCCTGCGGGTCTTCGAAGCAGATTTGACGGCGGGCGACCCGTGGCTTTCGGCACGGCCCATTTGGAACCAGTACAATTATTTTGTGGTCAACGTGAACGACGATCTGAGCCTGCCCATCCAGCAGCAACTGCACCACCTGGAATTTCCGGCGGTGGGCAGCCAGTACCGGCCTTTCAACAAATACCTGGCGCAAACACCCCTGCTCGACAATGATTTTCAACCTTACCTCCCCGTGCCCGATGCCACCGTGTCGGTGGATTCCGTTGGCTGCGGGTCGGATTCGGTGTTGCTCGTGTTGAAAATCTGCAACGAGGGCGATGCCCAGTTGCCGGACGAGACGCCCATCGCCTTTTACCTCAGCGACCCGCTGACCACGGCGGCCACCCTGCATTTTATGGCGTTTTTGGAACAAAACATTCCCCCAAGTGGCTGCCATGTTCAACCCGTCAACATTCCCGCCACCCTGGCTGCCTCCGTTTTTGTGGTCATGAACGATGACGGCACGGCAGCCACGCCGTACAACTTCGGGACGGATTTCCCCGTCACCAATATTCTGGAGTGCAACTATCTCAACAACCCGGCGAGCGCTCCCCTCCAATTCACTGCCCCCACGCTCGACCTCGGCCCCGATACCACGATGTGCCAGTTCGGCATCGTGGTGCTGGATGCCGGGCCCGGCTTTGCCACCTACGACTGGAGCGATGGCTCGGAGGAACAGACCACGACCATTTTCAACCCCGGCACCTATTGGGTGGAAGTCACCGACAGTTGCGGCGGCGTACAAACCGATACCATTTCCATTGTGGTGGACAGCGCCACCGTGCTGGAACTGGGCGATGACATCAGCCTTTGTTCTGGCGGCAGCTATATGTTCGACGTGAGCGGTTTTGACCAATACGAATGGACGCCGGGCGATGGCCTGAGCTGCACCGATTGCCCAAATCCGACGGCCGCACCCGCCGCTTCCATCACTTACACGCTCGTGGCCAGCACCCTGGCGGGCTGTGTCAGTGCCGACTCGGTTTCGATAACGGTCTTCCCGGCTTTTGCATCCTATGACACCATCGAAATTTGCGAGGGGCAAAGCGTGGTGCTTTTCGGGGACACCATCACCATGGCGGGTGTTTATTCCGACACCCTTACGACAGCGGATGGTTGCGATTCCATTTCCACCGTCACGGTGACGGTGTTGCCGGGCATCAGCACCAGCGAGGCGATCAATATTTGTTTTGGTGAAACAACCATCATCTTCGGCATGCCCACCGGCACGGCGGGTGTCTATGAAATGACCTTCCCCGGTGCCAATGGCTGCGACTCCACACACACCATCACGCTGACCGTTGGCGATGAAATTTTGATAGATTTTCAACTGGAAAATGCCGCCTGTTTTGGTGGAAACGACGGAAGCGCCACGGTGTCGGCCAGCGGCGGCGCAGGCAATTTTACCTATGAATGGGAGAACGGGGAAACCACAGCTACCCTCGACGGCCTTGCTGCCGGAACTTACAATGTCACTGTGATGGATGGCGACGGCTGCACGGCTTCCGGCGAAGTGACCATCGGCCAACCGGCAGCAGTGGAAGTCGCCATTACTGCTATGGATATTTCTTGCACGCAATTGGGCAGCGCAACAGCGGATGCCAGCGGCGGCACGCCCCCCTACGCTTTTGAATGGAACACAGGCGACGTCGCACAAGCCATTTCAGATTTGATGGCTGGCAGTTACAGCGTCACTGCTACCGATGACAATGGCTGCACAGGTTCTGCCAGTGTAAGCATCAATGGCGCATTGGGCCCAAATGTGGTTATCACGGTGGATGAACCTGTCACTTCCGCCGACCCGGATGGCGGCGCTTTGAGCATCGCCATCAACGGCGGCATGGCGCCCTTCCAGGTGGAGTGGAGCAATGGTGAAACGACCACTTCTATCAATGATCTGTCTTCCGGCACTTACACCGCCACGGTGACCGACGTCAACGGCTGCACCGCCACCGCTTCTGCCAACCTCTTTGTCGGTGGCTGCATCGGCGACCGCATCTGGAACGACCTCGACCGGGACGGCTGCCAGGATGCCGGCGAACCGGGCATGGGTAACATCGGGCTGACCCTGACGGGAACGGATATTTTTGGAAATGCCATTTCGATGACGGCCTCCACGGCGCTCAATGGCCAATACCTTTTCGGGAATGTGCCCCCTGGCACTTACCAGGTTGCTGTGGATGTGCCAACGGATTACTTGTTGTCGCCTGCCAATGCCTGCTCCAATGATTTCAACGACAGCGATTTCAACCAAAACGGCAGCATGGGCGGCATCGCCCTCGCCGAAGGGCAGTGCATCACGACGGTGGACGGCGGCCTCTACGACGATTGCCTCAACATCACCACGCCAGGCCAAATCTGCTGCGACCAGACCATCTGCGGCCCCGGTGCTGACCCTGCACCCATTGTGTCGGTCGTACCAGCCGGCGGTGGCGCAGGCCAGACCATGTATATGTGGATGTACTCGCACCAGTCCGGCCCGTTCAATGCAGGCTCCTGGACAGTGGTGACCGGGGCAAACGGGCTGCCCATCACCACGGCCAGCTTTGATCCCGGCCCTGTTTCACAAACGACCTATTTTACCCGCTGCGCCATAGCGGCGGGCTGTGAGCAATGGCTGGAATCGAACATCGTCGCCGTCTTCGTGGATTCGGTGGCGGTAGCTGAAATCAATGGGCCGGACGTGGTTTGCGTGGGCACAACTACTACCTATTTTGCCACCCAAAACCAGCCTGGTGCTACCTATTCCTGGAATTTTGGCCCCTGGGCAACGCCATCAACTTCCAATCAAGCAACGGCCAACGTAACCTTCGGACAAACGGGCGTTACCCAAATATCATTGACTGTTTCCCGCAATGGCTGCACCTCGGTGGAAGATTGGCAAATAACGGTGACGAGCAATCCTTCGCTTTGTTCCAACCCGCTGATTGGCCCTGGCAGCGATGTACCTGGGGCTGGCCGGGCAATGGCTTTCAGCAATTCCCAAGATTTTACGGTTTGGCCAAACCCGGTGGGCGACCTGCTGAACGTGGCTTGGGGCGAACCATTTGATGCCGATTTAAAACTGGAAATCCTCGGCGTGGAGGGCCGGGTCTTGTGGCGGGGGACAGCGGCGGCAGGGGATGTTTCTTTCGGGGCAGATATGTCACAACTACCGGCGGGGGTTTATTGCTTGAAACTGGTAACAGGGGATGGGGAGAAAGCGGTTTTCAAAGTGATAAAGCAATAAGGTAATCGAAAGGTGGTACTTTACTCCATTCGCCATTTATAGACAATCGTCATTAAAAGTCATTGGTCATTGAAGTCATTTTATTGAAAATCAGTGACTTAGAATTTTGTCCCAATCAATTTTAAATGTGACTATCTATAAAATAGGGTTAATGGAGTAAAGACTTCCTTCGCACGAATAGGTTTTGTAAAAACAACCGTGAAAGTGCTGGACGACGGGATGCAGCAGGCCCTACTCCCTGACTATCCTCCACAATTCTTCCTGTTTGCCTTTTGGTTGTTGCAGGTAATACGTTTTCTTGTTTGGGAAAAGGGTCATTACAAAGCCTGCCCCCAAGCCGCCCCAGACTATTTTATCGCTCACATTCCTGGCATCGTCGGAGAGGAAAGGAGCCACGACCAGTCCATGTACAGCCGAAAAAAACATCATCAAACCGCCGAGTATGTCCAAGTCTTTTCCAGTTTGGTGATAGATGGTCACAGATTTTAGATCCAAAAGCGGCACCGGGGTCTTGATTTTGGCACTCAAATACTTATACTTCGTCTGAGTTCTGGAGGCGATTCGGTTTGAATCCTCAAATACATGGTCCGTTTCAAGGAGCAACAGATTGGCGAAGTCCCTTTCTACGTCTTTCAGGATGCCCGTGTAGGTTTTATAGCACTCACATTGCTCGTTCCAGGTTTCTGTGGGCAGGGCAAGGCCTATTTTGGTTTCTGTCGGAAGAGTAACCTGCCACTTTCCGTTTTCACTTTCCAGCCGCAGTTGTGAAAAAGAAAAGGGAATCAACATGAGGGTAAAAATAACGGTGAAATGTATTTTTTTCATGATTGGTAGTTTGTAAATCAGGGCATATATTGATTTGCATGCAACAGCAAACTAACTGCCCAAACCCGGTATTTGCCAAAAGGAATTATACTATCGATTTTAGAATAAAGTCAAATAAACCAATATTTTTTGAAACGTAAACTCACACATTTGCCATCCGATGAAAAAAATCGAATTAGCCTGGGCCCGGTCTTTTATTTTGAACAGTCAATTGCTGCTGGAGGGAACAGTCCCGGCGGGCAAGTTGGGTGTTATGACCACTATCGGGCACCTCGGCTACGTCCAGATCGATACGATATCCGTCGTTGAGCGGTCGCACCACCACGTTTTGTGGACAAGAGTGCCCGCCTACCAGCCACTGTATTTGACAACACTCGAGAAGGAAAAAGCGGTATTTGAATATTGGGCACATGCTGCCAGCTACCTGCCCATCAGCAGCTATCGGTTTACGTTGCTGCAAAAGGCATCCGTGGACGATGGGAGCGGGTTTTGGAGGCTGACGGAACCACGGCTTGCGGCACACATTCTTGATCGCATCGGGCGGGAAGGCCCTTTGATGTCGAGGGATTTTGAAAAAGAAGGGGAAAAGCCTGACATCCCATGGATGATTCCAGCCATTAACCAGGTCATCCGCCAGCTTTTTATGAAGGGGGAAATTATGGCAGTGGGAAGGAAGGGTTTTCAAAAAATTTACGACCTGCCCGGGCGTGCATTGCCGGAACGAACCGATACTTCACTGCCATCCAGGAAAGAATACGTCGAATGGATCATCCGCAGGGATTTGAGGGCGCACGGTTTAATGAGGCTAAAAGAATTTGGATATTTGTTGAAAAAGATAAACCGCCAGGAAAAGGAGGAAGTGTTGAAGCAAATGCTCAGAACCGGTTTGGTCAAGGCTGTTTCGATAGAAAGTATGGGAAGTGAGCCTTATTATGCTTTGGCCGAACCGTTCGAACAATTCGAGCCGAAGGAAACGGGGAGGGCGTTCCACATCCTTTCCCCGTTCGACAACCTCATTATTCAGCGTCAAAGGTTGAAGGAATTGTTTGGCTTCGATTATACCCTGGAATGCTACGTCCCTGCACATAAACGGAAATTCGGATATTTTGGGCTGCCCTTGTTGTATGGTTCAGCATTCCTTGGCCAAATAGACGCAAAAGCCGACCGGCCAACTAAAACACTGTTGGTCAAAAACATAGCCTGGATCAACGAGCCGGATCATGCCATTCTGGAAGTGTTTAAACACAAATTAAAAGCATTTGCCGAATTCAATGGATGCAGGGAAATCAGGTTCCCCGACGGCAGGGAAAGAATGAAAGCGGGCCATTGATTTCTGCACAATAGAGGATATAGTATTTTGCCCTTCCTGGCTATCTTGTGAGGTTATTTTGGATAGACTTCGGATGTGGAATAACCCCGATTTACGTTAAATTCACAAAAAAATCAATGGTGCAGTTTAAAGAAAAGGGCCGCCGGATAAAAATTCAGCGGCTTTTCGTTTTCAGGAACAAAGGCAAAGGCCATCCGGGCCGGTTCATTTCATTTCCTGCACAAAAGCCAGCCTGGCATTTTTGTACTTTTCCTTTTCCAGCATTTCCTTGAACTTGACCATCGTTTGCAGGGGCCCCTGATCGGCGGCCAGGTTGACCATCCAGGCAGGGATATTGCCGCCCGGGTCGGAGACCATATGGTATTCCACCCTTATTTTACCCCCGCCCAGGGGCGTGAATGCCCAGTGCAAATCGGCCACTTTGATGCGGACCACGCCGTCTTTTTCCGATTCCATCCAATGCACGGAGTTGGTCTGTGAATGGATGGCCAGGGTTTTGGGATCTTGCCAAATGATGGAGTGCAGCACCAGATCCCGGTTGTCGAAGGGCCAGGGGAATTTCAGTTCCGTATAATAATACATTTCCGTATCCGAAATCCGCTTGATGGTCCTGGATTCTTTGTTGGAATAAACCCAATCGTCGTAGCCTTCCACGTAGGTGAGTACGGCGGCGACCGTGTTTAGCGAGGCCTCTATTTCCGTGGTGAACTTGAGTTCCTTGATCTTGGAAGTGGGGGAATCTTTCACATAGACCTTGATGCCGCCCTTGTCGCGCTTAAGTTCCCATTCAGCTTTAGCCTGGGCAGCAACAATGAAGGGGAAAACGAGGCAGGCCATGCACAAGAAAAAGGAAAGGCGAAAAAATTGTTTCATGTCGGTCGAGTCATAGTTTGAAAAATACACACCACGAACAGCAATAAAATGGCAAATGTTGAATCACCGTTCAGAAATATAGGTGAATTTTTGAAAGAGATCAATTTTTGGCCCAATTCACAACCACAGATTTATTGCCCTGCCGTAGGTGGAGGAAATAGAGTCCTCCGGGCAAGGCGGCGGTAGGCAGTTGGGTTTCCAGCAATGGGTTGTTGATATCAAAATTTTTTTCAAAAACGATCCTGCCCTGTGTGTCGAGCAACCGGGCCTCCAGGCGCCCATTGCCAAGCCCATCGGCCCGGAGGCGCAGGAAATCATGGCCGGGATTGGGGGAGACATTTACGCTGAACGGTGGTGCAAGGATTTGGTCGAGGCCTACCGAGCCGTCCGCCGCCGTTTTCACCAGCCAGGCATCCAGTGATTTGTCGAATTCGGCGGTACCGACTGCCACAAAGCCCCCGTCGGTGGTTGCCTGTCCCCCAAAAAAGCTACCCTGCTTGTCGCGGCCAAAGTCATTTTCCCATTTCAGGGAGCCGTCCGTGTGGAGCAGCGATATTGCTCCGGCTGATTTTGAGCCGGTGATGGAGGGATATAAGAAGGATTTGTCGCCAAACAGGACGTGTTCGCCCGTGGCCTCCACTACGTCGCTGAACCAGGTGAAATAGCTCAACTCGCTTGCATCTTCATCGAGGTCCAGGTAATTGGTGTAAATCAGGTCCCCATTGGAATGCGCCTTTACGTTGAATGGCGAGAGGCCGCTGTCGAAAGTAATCCCGTTGGCCAAGATATTACCATTGGTGTGTTCATTTACCGTGATGAGGCAGTCGAAAAATTGCCCGCCGGGGTAGAGTTTCGACCAAAGAAGGTTGCCGCCGCTGTCTGTTTTGGCGATGAAACCCTGCAGGTCAGCATCCTGGTCGTCGGCGCAGCCGCAGAGGTAGTATCCACCGTCAGCGGCGGTAGCTATGCCGTAGGCGTAGGTGGAAGTTTCTCCCAAGGGGTATTTTTTTTCAAAAAGCACCTGGCCCTGTGCGTCTATTTTCAGCAGGAAGGCCTGCACTTCCCCGTTGTCGTTGTAAGGCATGGCAATCAGGATGTCGTCATTGGTGGTAGAGGTCATGCCGAAGGTGCCATCGGCCAGCCCCGGCGGCAAGGTTTTAAACCAAATCAGCATCCCGTTGGCATCCACCCGAAAGATGAAGGGGATGAACTGCTCCTTGAAACCGGTTGCCACAAAGCTGCCATCGCTCAGTTGGGCCACGGCGGCGATGGATTCGCCACCTTCCTCGCCATAGGTGAAAGACCAGTTCACCGCGCCGTCGGGGCCGGTGTTGATCAGCCAGATATCACGGTCTGTGCCGCTGTTGTTTTTGGTACCGCCGATAAGGAAGCCCCCCGCCTGGGTTTCTACGACCATGCGGCCGCCCTCGCCGTCGTGCGGCTCTTCATCGCCATAGCGGCTTGCCCATTCGAGCCCGCCGAGTTCATCCAGCCGGATGAGCCAACCGTTGTTGCTGGTTTCGTTGCTGAAGCCCGTGCCGCCGACCAACAGGCTGCCATTGCCGGTTGACATGGTAAAAGGTTGGCGCAAAGCGCCGGGATAGGGCAGACTGGCGGCAGGCAGCGTTAACAGGACTTCCGCACTGTTGGGATCGTACAGCAGGAGTTCATCCAATTCGTTGGGTATGCGCAAATTCAAAGTTATCCAAACCTGGCCACCTGGGGTCAAGGCCACCCCGTCGGCCTGCCTGTCGGGCAGGGGTTCCAGGGCATGGTACTCTACCTGGATGCCATTCTGGTCGTAAAGGGCGTAGAAGGGCGAGGCATCGTCGGGGTCGTACCCGCTGATGGCCAGCAGCCCGTTCCCGAACGGCTGGATGCGGGCGGTCGCCAGGTTGAGGCCGGTGACCGGATGGCTCACCGGCTGGGAAAATGCGGCCGTGCCGTCGCCATTGTATTTTGTCAGGAAAGATTGGTACAAAAAGAAAAGCCCGCCGTCGTCAGCAGCAACGCAACCCTTTTCCGGCTGGCAGTTCAGGGCAAAGAGGTTGCTGTCCCATTGTCCCTGGGCATTGATGAAGAACAGCGCTTCCTGCTCTTCGGGTACGGAGAAGTTGGGGTTGATCCATTTGCCCAACAGGGCAAAGCGGCCGTCGGCAAGTTCAGCCGCACAAACAGCCTCGTCGGGGTACACATTGCCCGCCGTCACCTTCCACAGCTCGTTGCCGTCTTCGTCCAGACGGAGGGCCGTCATCTGCTGGTTGTCTGGTCCGGTAGCATAGCCCGCTACCAGGTAGCCACCGGTAGAGACGGCGATGATGCCATTGGCCCCGTCGCAGCCCGTGCTTCCCCAGGATTTCTGCCAAAGGGTGTTGCCATCGGGTGTTATTTTCACGAAAAGCATGTCGTAAAGCCCGCTGCCAGCCGTGGCCGTGGTGCCCGCCACGAGCAGGTTGCCGTCGGCGGTGGATGTCAGGGCGGCGAAGGCGTCGTAATTGGACGGGGTGCCGTAATGTTGTTGGAAGGCCGCCTGGGAAAACAGGCCCAACGGTGAAAACAAGGCTATCAGGAAACGGAAAAGTAGGCGCATGGCAGGTTGCTTGAATCGGTTTGAAGTTGGTTTGAAGTTAGTTTGAAGTTGGTTTGAAGTTGGTTTGGGGTGGTAAGATACAAGATTTTTCATTTATCTATGCTGTCGAAAATTTGGGGACTGGGTTGTATTTTTTGCATGGGCTGGTGCAGGTCTTTGGCGGCAGGCGCAGGAAGACTTGAAACAAAGGGGGGAGAGCAACCCAGGTTTTTGGCAATCTCCAATATTTATTTTTTGGAAAACTACTTAATTATGTATTCAAAAGCATTTCAAATAGAGAATATTAAACCCAATCATTTTAAAATGCTTGGTAATGAACTTCTTTTTGTGATTGATGATGGGTTATATGCAAAATCAAATGATAGGGTGCTGACAAAAAAAATTGACTTCAAAGCAAACAATATAAAAATATTAGACGATTCAAAATTTTTAGTTGTTGACGGTAATGGGGCTTTTCAAATAAATGACCTAACTTCTTCTACATTTTTAGAACTTAGAACTGAACATGGGTTTAACTTAAGAGAATGTAGTCAAGATGGCAGATATTGCTATTATTTTAATTGGATAAACTATTATCCTGTAGAGATAGAGAATGGTGTTTACAGTATTGAAAATTTTTTCCCCTTGTGGCAAAACAAAGAATCATTGAATTGTAAGTTCGTTGAAAATGAATTGTATGCCTTTCCCCGCAAGAAAATCATGGAGCGGATAAACCCTGAAAGCGGTGAAAAGTCTTGGAGCTATGATTTGAATGCGTTTCCCTCTTGGAAGGACTATAATGGAACTAATAAAGATACTGAAGTTAGCATCCCAATTGGCATCTACGATAATAAATTGTTCATTGGCCTCACAAATGGAAAAGTTTTAGTTATTGAAACAAAAAGTGGGAAAGAATTGGCATTGATAAATCATCCATCGTTTAGTTGGGATGACTATAACGTAAATATATTTCCTGAAACTTCGTCCATGAAAATTAATCACCAATACCGAAAAATTGTAGGACTAAAGAAGTGGTATTATTGGGAAATAGATCCTGTTACATTAAAAGTTATACATTTTGATTTGTCAAATGATTTCGTTCAAAATAAAATTGAATGTTCATCAGGAAGCAAGGGAAAAGATTTTATTATGGATGAAAATTACATTTACTTTATTGATAAAGCTAATGGCAAAATAGGAATATTTGACATCATTACCCATAGTCTTGTTTGGCGGTTCGATTTTCTCTTTCAGAATGAAAGAAGAATCTTCCCAATGGAAATTCAACAAGGAGGAAGCTGGTTGTGTGTATTGGACAATACAAACTCACTCCATGTTTTTGACCGTAACAAATAGAGCTTCATTTGTTAAGTTCAAAAAAGAGGTTCACATAAATCTTACAGACTTCATTTTATGAATACGCCTGAGTTGATGACAGAATTTTAACGCTATGAATCCTGAACCCTGCTGGCCCGGAGTCTTCGATTGAAAAAACACCCGCTCCTGCCTGCACCGACGTCAAATCGGCCCACGCTTCCTACTTTTGTGCCGTTCAACCCTGTTCAGGCTGGTGATACCTTTCATAAAGGGAACGGCCTGCCGGGGTTTTTTGCCTCAAATTTTCACGGGGCTGGCATTTTGGCTTTCTATCCATGAGCAAACTGCAGGAAAAGGCAGCGGTTCATGTGGCTTTTCCTTCGATGCCCAGCCCCTGAAACAGGAATGTTTATGAAACAATACCACCAACTCCTACGGCACATCCTCGACACCGGTACCGAAAAAACCGACCGCACCGGTACCGGCACCATCAGCGTCTTTGGCTACCAGATGCGCTTCGATCTGGCGGATGGCTTCCCCATGGTAACCACCAAAAAACTCCACCTGAAGTCCATCATCTACGAACTGCTCTGGTTCCTGAAAGGCGACACCAACGTGAAATACCTACAGGATCACGGCGTGCGGATCTGGAACGAATGGGCCGACGAAGACGGCTCCCTGGGCCCCATTTACGGCAAGCAATGGGTGGCTTGGGAGACCAGGGACGGCCGCACGATCAACCAGATAGAACAGGCCGTGCAGCAACTGAAAAACAACCCCGACAGCCGCCGCATCATCGTAAACGCCTGGAACGTGGGCGACCTGCCGGACATGCGGCTCAGCCCCTGCCACGCCATGTTCCAGTTCTACGTGGCCGGCGGCAGGCTTTCCTGCCAGCTCTACCAGCGCTCTGCCGACGTGTTCCTGGGCGTGCCCTTCAACATCGCCTCCTACGCCTTGCTCACCCTGATGATGGCCCAGGTGTGCGGCCTGCAGCCGGGCGAGTTCATCCACACCTTCGGCGACGTCCATATCTACAGCAACCACCTCGAACAGGTAAAACTCCAGCTCGGCCGGGAGCCCCGCCCCCTGCCCCGCATGGAACTGAACCCTGCCGTCAAGGATATTTTCGCCTTCCAGTACGAAGACTTCAGGCTGGTGGGCTACGATCCGCACCCGGCCATCAGGGCGGAGGTGGCGGTATGACGGGGGGTCTTTTCACCTTAGTAACGATGAAAAAATAACTTCACCATTTTGATTTTGAAGACCCAGCAATGGAGTGGTTTTTAAAAAATAATCCCGATTTCACATACGGCTTTTGCACCGAAATCGGCCATAAAACCCCAGTTCATTGACATTTTAGGATAACCATTTTGGTTCAAAAGTTAAAACCATTACCTTTTGTTCCAAAACTGAGAACATGATGCTATTGGTTGACTTTCCAAGTATTGTAAAGAAATACGCCCCGATTTTTGAGCATTGTTTCAGCCCGGAAGGCTATGAACATTTCAAGAAGGCCGTATCGGGGTTCATTGTCAGCGACAACAAGACCCTGGAGGCCATCAACCGGATGTTCATCCATTCCCCCCGACACCAGGCCAGTTTCAACAAATTCTTCAACCGCCAGAACTTTGACCTTGAAGAAATCAACCTTGTCCGGCTGGACATGCTCCAGGGCGGTGCCGGTACCTGCTTCAAGGAAAAGGGCGTGCTGAGTGTGGACAATAGCCTGCTGAAGCACTATGGCAGGCACTTCGACAATATCTACTATCATTTCGATTATGTCCACAAATGCTACCGTTGGGCGCACGACCTGGTCACGCTGCACTACAGCGACGACCTGACGGACTATCCTGTCTTGTACCGTATGTGGGAGCCGCCCGATTGGGAAGCCGTGGCCACTTACCTGCGTGGCCGGGGCTTTGTGATAAACGAACAGAAATGGGACAACAGACACAGCCAGCCCCAACAGTGGCGCAACTATATCCGTGCCCGCTACAAGGACGGCCGGAAGAAACACCCCGGTGTGGCCGGCATCTATAAGACCAAAAACCTCATCGCCCTTGAACTGCTGCGGAAGTTCCGTTCCATGTGCCCACAAGACAGCTTCCCTGTCGCCCTGGACACAGGCTTCACCTCTGCCGAACTGTGCGGGGCCATCAGCGGGGAACTTGGCCTGGATTACGTAGGTGCCCTGCGGGAGGATCAGTACGCCACCGACCGGGACAGTGGCAATGAGGTGCCGCTCAAAGAGCTTGTCAAGAAACTGCGGCAAGGGCCTTCCCCCCGCAACAACGTCCAAAAAACAGGCTTTACTTACAAAGGGGAAAAGCAGATATGCTATGCCTATTTTGCCAACCACCGTGTAAGGGGCTTCGATAAAAAACAACGGCTGGTCATCTCCTTCCTGCGGGAAGACCTGAGTGACCGGCCCACATTCACGGTCACCAACCGCCTGGACTGGCGTCCCAGTGGCATTCTGCGCATCCGCCGGCACAGATGGCCTGTTGAGACCTATCACCAGGAGGGCAAGGCCGAAGGGCTGGAAGGGTACCAGGTGCGAAACGAGAAGGCTATACAAACGTATGTCGCCTTTGTGGTCGTCGCATACTCCATGCTCAAATGTACAGTCCACGACTCTGGCCTCTTGTCAAGTATTCAACAGCGGCTCCAAACGGAGACGAACAGCACGCTGCCTTTCCTGCGGAGGCTGATGAAGGCCGAAGGGCTCGCCCTGCTCATCGAACACGTCTTTGTGATGATGAAAAAAGGGCAGTCAATGGAAAAAATATTCCAAGGCCTGGCACCATGTCTTGCCTACGTTTAGGAGTGCGGAGCGAACATGATTGGTTCACTTGGGATTCCTGGCAGCACAACACTGCCCGGGAAGCAGGATTGGTTATCCTGAAATATCAAAGAACTTGGGGGCTTTTGCCAGAAGTACTGCATTCTGAGCCGAATAACCGGCGTTGAGGCAGCGATTTTTTTCGGTGCAAAAGCCGTATTTAACATCGGGATTATTTTTCCTTCGATCCTTATAAAACCTGGCTGGGGTTGCTTTGCAGGAAAGAAAGGATTGATTTCAAACCATTAACCACGCCTGGCAAGCCTTGTTGCTTTCAACCTTTCAGCGGGTTGTTTGGGATGGCTTTGGCAATGCCTCCATACAATTTCCACTCCCTGGTAAATACGATGGTTGTTTGATGGATGTGCCTGCGCTATGCAATCAGGCTGCTAATCTTTTATGACCGTTCAAATGCACCCCATCCCGATGGATTTTTTGCTCACCGGCAGGTTTGAAGCCCCTTTTTTATACCTGCCCTGGCGGTAAATAGTGGCTATTTTGGTATGACATTCGCCTTGTTCAGGGTGAAAGCAAGACAAAAACACAAAAAGGCCAACATTACTTAGACTTCAAAAATTGTCCGGTCATGCACCTGAAAGATTTCCAACGACAGCCCACCGCCTATGAACTCCGCAAGCTCCGCAAATGCTGGAAAGAGAGCCTGGAAGATGCCGAAAATATGGCCCGAAAATTCCCGGAACGCAGGGACGATTTCATGGGCTGCCATATTTTCAACATGGTCTCCAATGCCAGCCTGCAATGCAAGGAGAATTTGTTGGACGAACTGGATCAGCAATACCAAGCCATCAGGCCGGACGATAAGTCTTTCCGCCTCCATATAGCCTTTAACAGGGCCACCCTGCGCATCAGGCAGGGCAGGATGGAGGAGGCCGTGGCCATTTTGAAACCCCTGGCCGACAGGAAGCGCCACCACAACTATAAACTCAAGAGCATCGGCATTGTGTTGGACTATTACGCTGAAAAAGGTGATTTCAAAAAAGCAGCCGATTATGTCCACCGTTATTTGTCAACCTGGAACGATGAAAATATAGGCGATGGCCCAAAGTCTTACCTGCGTTATGCGGGCTTGCCCCAGTTGCTCGAATATTTGGGCATGGCCGGCGAATATGAAAATGTCATCCGAATCGGCAAGGATATCATTGAACTTTTTGGCCCGGACGACGAATACCTGTTGCACCTGGTCGGCCAGAGCTACCTGGAACTCAAGGACGAGTTCCGGGCCTTGCACTACCTGACCCAGGCGCTCAAAATCGATCCTGATTTTGCAGAGATTTATGTGAACCTGGGTGCTTTTTATTGGAACGAGAAAAACGAGTTTGAAACCAGCATCCGCTACATGACGCAGGCCGCCACTATTTGCGAAAAGAAACCTGAGTACAAGGGCCTGTTGGCGACGGTGTACCGCAACCTGGCCAACCTCCACAAGCTGTGCCTCGATATGGACACTGCCGCAGAGTACCGCCGCAAACAGTTTGAGGCAATGGACTCCCTCGTCATTTTCGACTTGATCGCCCTGTTTGGCAGCGACAAGGAAACCATGTCAGAATTCAGGCTATGGGTAGAAAACCATTCCGAGGTTTACGACAATAACTTGTCAGGGGAGGAAGGGGAAGAGGAGGACTATTGGGAGGAAGAAGACTGAACAGGAAATTTGATAGCCCAGGCTGCCAGGTGTTGCTCACAAGCCATTGGTTGTGCGCCTTTTGCCGGTGGCTAAAAATGCGAATAACAGGGTAAAATAACTGCCACATTTCCAGTGGTTTGAAAAACGGAAGCATGGTGATTTTCAAAATCACCCTGATTTAACTACGTGAAAATCAACGAACTTTATATTTGAACCCATTATTCGCATTAAAAGCCAATGATCAAAACCCGGGGATGTTCAGATTGCTGCATCTGACGGAAATGCACAAAGGCAAAAAGATTTGATATTGAGCGCTTTGTGACTTTGTGTGAAATAAGTTTTTCACACTGTGTCCAAAACCTGCCAGCGAGAATTACGCATTTTGAAGGAAACCCTTTGGCGAAGTATTTTTTTCAAAAACACCCGCTTACAATCAAGCATTTACGGGTAAACTGCACAGTTTTATGCCCAGCCTTTCCTTTTACCATCAAATGATTTGCCGTCCACGCACCTCGAATATCCAAAAATCCTAATTTTGCCCACCCTTTAAAAACCTTCGCCTTCGGCAGAACTTTTAGGGCCGCCCCTGCGTAAGGTTTTTCCTTTGTGTAAATCAATTTTTGCTTTCGTGAGCCTTCTAGTTTAAACGGCTCAAAATTTTTTTTGAATTAGGGGTTGAAATTTTTTAACGGTTGATAATCAGGAGTTTAAATCATAGTGATTTTTAAAATCACCATGATGTAGTCCCTGAAACCATTGAACGTCAAGCAGTTATTTCAACCCCTGATTCGCATAATTTACCGGCGTTAATCTTCGATTTCAGACAACAACTTAAGAATACCAACATCATGATAAACATCACGTTACCCGACGGCAGCGTCCGTCAATTCCCAAAAGGCACTTCGGCGATGGAAGTCGCCAGGTCTATCAGCGAAGGGCTTGCCCGCAATGTACTCTCCGCCAAAGTGAACGGCGAGGTGTGGGATGCCAGCCGCCCCATTGAGAAAGACTCGACGCTCCAACTCCTTACCTGGAACGACCGGGACGGGAAAAACACTTTCTGGCACTCTTCGGCGCACCTCATGGCGGAGGCGCTGGAAGCCATTTACCCCGGTATCAAGTTCGCCATCGGGCCGCCCGTAGAGAACGGGTTCTACTACGACGTGGATCCCGGCGGCCAGCAGCTTTCCAGCGATGATTTTGAAAAAATAGAGCACAAGATGCTGGAACTTGCCCGCCAGGGCAACGAGTACGTGCGCAAAGAAGTGAGCAAGGCCGACGCCATTAAATATTTCACCGAAAAGGGCGACGAGTACAAGCTTGAGCTTATTGACGAACTGGCCGACGGAACCATCACCTTCTACACCCAGGGCAACTTCACCGACCTCTGCCGTGGGCCGCACATCCCCGATACGGGAAAAATAAAAGCGGCCAAGCTCATGGCCATCGCTGGTGCCTACTGGCGGGGCGACGAGAAACGCCAGCAACTCACCCGGATTTACGGCGTGACTTTCCCCAAGCAAAAAGACCTCACGGAATACCTCGAAATGCTGGAAGAGGCCAAGAAACGGGACCACCGCAAGTTGGGCCAGGAACTCGAACTGTTCATGTTCTCCGAAAAGGTGGGCATGGGCCTGCCCATCTGGTTGCCCAAGGGCACGGCCCTGCGCACCCGCCTCGAAGAATTCCTCAAAAAGGAGCAAATAAAACGGGGCTACACGCCCGTCATCACGCCACATATAGGCAAGAAAGATCTGTACGTGACGAGCGGCCATTATGAAAAATATGGCAAGGACAGCTTCCAGCCCATCCACACGCCCAAAGAGGGCGAGGAGTTTTTGCTGAAACCGATGAACTGCCCGCACCACTGCGAGATCTTCGGCCACAAGCCCCGTTCCTACAAGGAACTGCCCCTGCGCATCGCCGAGTTCGGCACCGTCTATCGCTACGAGCAGAGCGGCGAACTGCACGGCCTGACGAGGGTAAGGGGCTTTACGCAGGACGACGCCCACATCTTCTGCACGGACGACCAGGTAAAAGGAGAGTTCCTCAGCGTACTGGAACTCACCCGCTACGTCCTGGAGAAGCTGGGCTTCGACAACTACACCGCCCAGATTTCCCTGCGGGATCCGAACAACAAGGAAAAATACCTCGGCACCGACGAAAGCTGGGAAAAAGCAGAACGTGCCATCATCGAAGCCACCAAAGAAGTGGACCTGGAGACGGTGACGGAACTGGGCGAGGCCGCCTTCTATGGCCCCAAGCTAGACTTCATGGTGAAGGACGCCCTGGGCCGCCAGTGGCAGCTCGGCACCATCCAGGTGGACTACCAACTGCCCGAACGTTTTGAACTGGAATACATCGGCCCGGACAACCAGCCGCACCGCCCCGTGATGATACACCGGGCGCCCTTCGGCTCCATGGAACGCTTCATCGGTGTGCTCACGGAGCATTGCGCCGGCAAGTTCCCGCTGTGGCTGGCGCCTGAGCAGTACGTCCTGTTGCCCATCAGCGACAAGTTCATTGATTACGCCAGGGAGGTAGAATCAAAACTGGCCGAGCACGACATCCGGGGCTTCATTGACGATCGGACAGAAAGCATTGGCCGCAAAATCCGGGACAACGAGCTGAAGAAGATCCCTTACCTGCTCATCGTAGGCGAGAAGGAACAGGAGGCTGGCGCTGTGGGCGTCCGCAAACAGGGCGAAGGAGACCTGGGCGCCAAGAGCATCGGTGATTTTATCGGGTGGTTTAAGGGCTTGTTGTAAAATTTGAACACCACTCACCAGATGGAGTGCGCCGTCAATCCGTCCGGTGGGTTTTCCAAATCCTGCTTACCGTTTATGAAAAATAAATTCCATCAGTTCCTGCTCCTGCTCGCCATCGCCATGATGGCGGCCTTTACCTGGATGCCTCCGGCCCACCAGGTGCCCGACAACAACCGGTTTGTCCCCGAAGTGGTCCATGAAATCCCGCCTGTGGCGGCACTCACGCTGACGGCATCCGACATAAAGGCGCCAAAGAACAGCGAAGCCTGCGTGTCGGTGACGGCCAGGGATTTCCAAAACATCCTTTCCATGCAATACACCATGCAGTGGGATCCCAAAGTGTTGAAATTCAAAGCAGTACAAAACTATGGGCTGCCGGGCATGAAGGACAACAACTTCAGCGACCACCTGGCCAATGAAGGCAAGCTCACCTTTTCGTGGTACGATCCCCGCCTCGTGGGGCTGACGCAGCCGGAAGGGGTGAAGCTGTACGATGTGTGTTTCGACATTGTTGGAAAGCCCGGCACTGCCTCGAAGTTTGAATTTACAGGCATCCCCACTGTTATTGAAATTGCCGACGCCAGGGGCACTTTCCTCGATTTGAGAACGGAGGGCGGGGCGATCACCGTTGAAGATTAATCCACCTTCATTGATGTTGATTTTTCAAGGCAACTTATTTCCTTTTCAGCCTTATTTTTAAAAACTACTTGATATGAAATCCCTTATTTTTAAAATAACCTTCCCGTTGCTCACAGCAGCCTTCCTGCTGGCCGGTTGCCAGGACGACAAGGCCCGGGAAAAGGCCACCGAACAGGCGCTGGAAAAGCCCTCCACACCGGCCGCCACTGCTCCGGCCAGTCCTTCAACGCCTGCCACGGTTGGTTCCCTGCCCCTCAGCATTTCCAACAAAACCGCCAGCAAGGGCAGCGAGGCCTGCGTAACCGTGACAGCCCGGAATTTCAACCAGATTGTCTCCATGCAATATACCATGAAATGGGACAAGGACGTGCTCAAATTCAAGGGCCTGCAGGGCTTCAACCTCCCGGGGCTTGGAGCCGATAATTTTGGGAAAAACCACACGGATCAGGGCCTGCTCACCTATTCCTGGTACGACGCCAACGTGCGGGGCATCACCCGCCCCGACAACGCCAACCTGTACGATGTGTGTTTTGAAGTGATTGGCGGCCCGGGCAGCAAATCTTTTGTAGAGTTTGCCAATGCACCCACCATCATCGAGATTGCCAACGTCAACAGCGAGTTCCTGGACCTGGACGGCAAGGCCGGTATCGTGGAGGTGAAGTGAGGCTTGATTTACGGTTTGAGATCGTTTGAGGTTGTTTGAGATCGTTTGAGGTTGTTTGAAATCGTTTGAGGTTGTTTGAGATTGTTTGAAATCGTTTGAGGTTGTTTGAGGTTGTCACAAACGATTGGTAATCAATATATTGGTAAATGATGTTTGGGATGAAACAACCCAAACTGGCTTCAGCCATTTATTACCGCTTCTGTGGAAAAATTTTGTAAATGCGCCGCCGAATACAAGTTACCCCCTAACTTGACCACTTTGAAAATTTGGGCGACTGATACGGGAAATTTCCTCACAATATCTACTAATGAACGACGAATTACAATGATGATAAAACGGATTGTTAAAATGACTTTTCGGGAGGAGGCCGTTCCGGAGTTTCTCGCCATTTTTGAAGAAAGCAAAAACAAGATCAAGGCTTTTAAAGGGTGCCAACATTTGGAATTGTTGCAAGGCACCAGCCAACCGTACTTGCTTTTCACTTTAAGTTATTGGGAAAATGAAGACGCCCTCGACGCTTACCGCCAGTCCGACCTGTTCAAGGCTACCTGGAAAAAGACAAAAGCCCTGTTTGCACAAAAAGCAGAAGCATGGAGTGTGGAAGAGGTGAGAGAGTGAGAGAATGAGAGAGTGAGAGAATGATTTTTACCTTAAAAACGCAAAGGCTACAAATTGTGACAGGAAGCCTGCGGCCAATCCCCCGTAAAGTTGCCCGGGCTTGTGGGCCTCCAGCAAGAGGCGGGAAGTACAGACCAGCCCCGTCAACACCACGACAGCCATGACCACAAAGTTGGTGCTCAGTTCCAGGGTGCCAAACAGCCAGGTGTGCATCGTAAACGTATCAAAATTGTAGAACATGGAATTGATGGTGGCCACGCCCACCAGCCCGCCCATCCCCACCGCATGGGCGCTTATCTTGGTGAAATTGTTGAAAAAGAAGGCCGTGAAAAGGCCAATGGTGGCGCCCAGCATGGCCACGGTCAGCGAGGCCGGTATCGTTGTGTTGTTTTTAAAATTGATAAACATCCACAGGTAAAAGACGCCCGCAATGATGTAAGGTCCGATCCGCTCCTGCCGTTCGTGAAGCGCCATGGACTGCACCATGCCCAGCGATTTCATCATAAACACTGCAAAAGCCGGCATGACAAAAGTGGACATGAACACCAGCAGGAGCAGCTTGCCCTGCTCCGAAATGCTGTACACCCCGAACTGGTAGGGGTTGATGAGCAGCAGCAGCACCAGCATGTAGCTCACGATGAGCAAGGGGTGGAACAGGACGGAAATGATGGTGGCCAGTTTTTTCAGCATGTAGTCAGCGGGAATTTGGATCGGATTCGGGCGGAAAGTTAGCATAATTTGAAAGACCCGCCTTGCTCCACTTTCGATCATTCCACCCGCACCAGCTTCCCGCCCCCCAGCCGCCGCCCTTCATCCATCACCTCCCAAAAATAAATCCCCGGCGCAAGCCCCTCCAGCGGCACTGTGCCCCAGCCAGCGGTAACACGCTGCATGTGGACGGGCTGGCCCGTGGCGGCATACAGCGTGAACCGGGCATTGCGGGGCAGATAGTCCCCACCGAGGCGGACGTTGGTAAAAGATTGGGCAGGGTTGGGGAAAACACTGATTTCCGCCTGCGGCACTGGCCTTCCCTCCGTGGCGGAGGGGCCGAGCTGCAGCATCTTGCAGAAAGTGTCCGAACTGTACGGGTTGCTCACGGTGAGGCAGACCTCGTAGGTGCCGCCGCCGGGGAAGGTATGCACGGGGCTGGTGTCCTGGCTTACCGTGCCATCGCCAAAGTCCCAGGCCCAGTCTGTGGGGGCGTAGGTGCTCAGGTCGGTGAACTCCACGGTGAGGTAATCGGACGTGTCCTGGTAGCAGCGGTACTTGGCCACGGGCTGGTTGTCCAGCCCCAGGGTGTCGCAGGGACTGCCGTCGAGTGGGCCAAGGCGGTAGTTGGGGTAGTGGGGACAGGTGAACCCATTCATGTTGGGCAGGTGGAGGCCATGCTGCACCACCCGGCAGTCCAGCCCCGGGCGGTCGGGCTGGTCAATGTAGGACAGCACCTCGATGCTGTTGGGGGCGGTGATGTAGATGCGCCCGTCGGGGCCGAGTTGAAGCATGAGAAAACTGGAGCGGGTTCCGTAGTAACCGAGGAATCCGTCGTAGGTGGCCACCGTTACTTTAGAAACGGCCATGTTGTCGGCCCAGGTGTCGTACTGATAAATATTTTCGGCGTCGTAGGCAATGTATAGGAAGCGGGAGTTCTGGGAAAAAGCGACACCGCCGCCGAGGTTGGAATTGGGCAAAGAAACGGCCTTTGGGTTGGACAATTCGCCAGAACACCTATCGTGGTCGTACACAAATAGCTTGTATGCCACGTTGTACCTGGCGGCTTTTAAACCATCCGGCGAAAAGACTATGGTGCCTACACTATTGGGGCAACAATAACTTGGTTCTGCATCAATTTGTTCAGGCCCAACAAGTTCCCCCTCTGAAAATAAAAACCTTTGATATTTATTTTCTCGCTCATAAGCCACCCAAATCCACCAGTCCCTGCCGTTCGCATGTTTCACGGCATTGATAGTTCCGTACCTCCCATCTGACAACAGCACTTGGTTCTTGCTTACTACTTCTCCAAGTCCGTTGTTTAAGCTCATGTCCACAATAGTCATATATAGAGTGGTTACAGCCAGGGTATAGATAGGATGGTCTTCAATTTTCAAGTGAAGAATGGCATACTTAGAAGGTTGTCCTGAAAATGGCAAAACAATTTCACTCATAATCAAGGGATAGCCAAAATTTTGATAGCTGTCGGCATACTCGCCAGGGTTTAAGCTGTCCCCATTTACCATCAATTGGTCGGTAGTGTCTTGAACGGAAATGCCGTTTGAATAAAACTGTAATATGCCAGAGGAATCACAGACACTGGCCATGGTCACAAAAATGTTCATATCCCGGTCTTTCTCATAAACTAATGGCGGCTCCTTGTTGAAGTCTATCACCGAGCCGCCGAACAAAGTGTCCGGGGAGTAAGCAGCATAACCAAAAAGCCATACATAGTCGTGATTTTGGGGATAAAGTTTCCCAAACAAAAAAAGGAGAAGGCAAGGAATCAAGATAGCTCTCAACATGGAGAACAGTTTAGGATGGAGTCCGGCAAGTATATTGCCAGACTCCAAAACCATCACTATTTTATCAACACCAAATGGATGCAGTAAACCGTGTTCTTGCCTTCCCTGATATTCACACAGTTCCGGCAAGTACCAGGCTGCCCAGGTGTTGTCGTGCGAAAAATGCCTGAATTTGTAAATCGTTGAAAATAAGCTTTTTACGATATTGGTCATTAGAAGTGTTCGTTCTTTGGCAAATTCTGTGGAGTAAGGAAGCCGTTAAAACGGATTAGCATATAACCGCTTGATTTTCAACCCACAACTAGGCCGTGGGTTGAAATTGGCTATTACTTTGAGCCGTTTTAACGGATGACCACAAGATTTGCCAAAGAACCAAAGTGTTATACGAAGTGGCACTTGCTGTCCTCCTCCTCCTCCCTCACTTCCCCTTCCCCTGCACCAGCACCAGCACCGTGTAAAAAATGATTTTCAGGTCGAGCGCCAGCGACATGTTCTCGATGTAGAGCAGGTCAAACTTCAGGCGCTGGAGCATCTCGTCCACGCTGGAGGCGTAGCCGTATTTCACCTGGCCCCAGGAGGTGATGCCGGGGCGCACCTTCAGCAGGTGGCGGTAGTGCGGTTCCTGCTCCACGATCTGGTTGATGAAAAACTGTCGCTCGGGGCGGGGGCCTACCAGCGAGAGGTCGCCGACCAGCACGTTCCAGAAGTTGGGCAGTTCGTCGAGGCGGTATTTGCGCATCGTCAGCCCCCAAGGGGTGCAGCGGGGGTCGCCCTCCCGGGAGAGCTGCGGGCCGTGTCGCTCGGCGTCGGTGTACATGGAGCGGAATTTCACCAGATAAAACGGTTTGCCGTTCAGCCCGACCCTTTCCTGCCGGTAGAAGATGGGGCCTTTCGAGGAAAGCCTCACCCGCAGCATGATGTAGAGGAAAAAAGGCGAGATAATGGCGAGGCCCACGGAAGAGAGGACGAGATCCATCAGCCTTTTCACGAGCCGCTCCCACTTGGGCATCAGTTCCTGGTTGATCTGGATGAGGGCGGCCCCATAGACCTCGCTCATGCGCACGTTGCCCAGCATGATGTCGTACATGTCGGGGATAATTTTCACAAAAATCTTGTCCCCAAAGTCGAAGAGCACATCGAGGATGCGCTTGAGTTGCTCGTGTTCCGTCGTTTCTATGGCGATGATTACGTCTTCGATTTTATAGGCCCCGACAAGCCCGGGCAGGTCTTCGATGCCGCCCAGGCATGGCAGGGCCAGGATGGGGTTGGGGTTGTTGCTGCCATCGGTTTGCACAAAGCCCACAAAATGGTAGCCGATGCCGTCCTTGCTGTGCAGGAGCTCTTCCAGGAGTTTGGCGGCGCGCTGGTTGCCGCCGACCAGCAGGGTAGGGAAGGAGGCGTCTCCTTTTTTCAGCCGCCGGTGCGCACGGGTCAGCAAGCTCATGCGCACGAGGGCTGTGATGCTAAAATGGAGGCCGAACAAGACGCCAAATGATGCATAGTAGGTCGTGTGATCATACACCACGTCGTCGAGCAGCAGGGTGAAAAAGAGGAATACTACCCCGACGAAAGTCAGGAAGAAGGTTCTGGCGAGGGTGCCGAGCCGGGCCATGCGGTAGATGTCCCGGTAGTCGTCGAAGAGGGAGTAAAACAGGAACCAGCCGAGGGGGACGATGACAATGCCGTAGTAAAAGTTCAGATCGTGCAGGGCCGACAAGCTGGGGGGGACACCTTCCACCCATTTCCGGTAGAGAAAGAACAAGGCCCAGGCCAGCATGGCTGCCAGGAAATCGGCCATGCGGTACAGATAGGTGTCAGATTGGCGTAGTGGCATTTAGCAATGTTGAAAGACAAGGTTACTATTTGGGCTTTGAGAACCCCAGTAAATGAAGGTTTTTTTTAAAATAATCCCGAAGCGAAATCGGGATTATTTTTCTTTCGATCCTCCGTTGGCTTACGGCACGAAGGGCCGCTTATATGGGTTGAAATGGTTCTCCTGCGAGCCAGGGCTGCCACTTCGGGGGTTAAAATGTTATCAGTTTGATATTATCCAGGTAAACATTGGCCTTGTCGATGGTAAGCTGGCCATTTTGGATAGGGATATAAGTCTGGAAAGCGATGAAAAACTTGTCCACACTGGCCGCCGTCCTGACCAGATCGGTCAGGTCGAAATAAATTTTGTTCCAGTCGCTTTTGGGCAGAACGACGAATTCAAAATTGGGCACGAGGGTACCGGTGTTGTCCACGGCCACGAGGCCAAATTCGATGGGTACCTCGTTTTTGTAGTCCACTTCCAGGAAAACACGGCCAGCAGTGGCGTAGTCCAGGGTATAATAGGAATCGGTTGCGGCAGACATATAGTAGTTGGTCGTGTCCAGGCTTATTTTACCCGAAAACGCACCCTCCCTTACGTCATCCTTTGAAATGGAGACAAAAGTTGAGTCGTTGCCGTCCAGGTTGTAGCCGAACAAATGCTGGCTGCCCTCGAAGTCTTCGATAAAATCAAACTTTGCATCGGCCACGTACCGGGTCACTGGCACCACCACTGCATCTTCCGTTGGTGTAAATTGAACGGTGCCATAATACCTTTCGTAAAATGGATAGGGCTGCAGGTAAAAGCTGTTGCCATTGGCCTTTATGACGGGGTCAATGCTGAGGATTTGAGTGCCCTCGGCCAGCACCGGTATGGTTGCGGGCAGTTCGAACATGCCGATCAATTGGGTCGTGCTGTCCACGGGGTCGATCAGCGAAATGCGGGCGTGGGTTATTTTGTGTCCGATGCTCCCGGTGAGGGAAGGGTCGGTGGCCTCCACTTGAAAAGAGGGAATTTTCAAATAACCGGGAATAGGCTCTTTTTCCTTGTCGCAGGCTGAGAAAAGGGCGGGTAGCAGGAACATTAGCACAAACAATTGCCCGATGGTAGCTGCCAGGTTGGTTCGGATCATGCGGTGGTGTTTTTTCATAAAAAGGAGTTTTAGTTTTCAAATCAAGTACAATGAACGCCCCGCAAAGGCGCTTCGTTGCCAGGTGCGGCAGGCATCCGCCACCTTGGCCAGCCCCCGACCATTAAAGTGAGAAATCGTAACGGGGCGGTTGTGTGCGGCGGCTGCGGCAAAGCTAAAGGCAAAAAAGAAATTGCGAAGTTGGGCAAGCTTTGGATTTCGTGCTTGCAAGTGGTTTTGAAATGCTGGGGAATTTTGGAGTGTTTACCTACTTGGGTGTTTTTTATACTGTACGCTGATGGCTTTTGGCCTTTGGCAGTTGGCAAAAGCCAATGGCCAACTGCCAACAGCTAATAGCAAACCGACAAAACCATCCGTGTTTTAGTATAAACCTGATTTTCAGGCAGTTGGCAAAGTTTTACCAAAAAACTGGACGATCCTGAATTGAGCAATGAAAATGGGGCGGCTGTTTTTCCCTTCCATTCCATCCTGCCTGTTTGCCAGGCAGAAACGATGAAAGAACAACTTCCCTTCCGAAACCAGTTCGGGATTGATTTTGGTAAACTCAGCAATGGAAAGGTTATTTAAAATAGTCCCAATTTCACATCGGGAGTATTTTTTCTTCGATCCTCAGGTTGAAACATTATATTTGGGGGTCATTCTTTCAACCATCCTTCACACGGGGATTGCGCCTGCAGCGCCACTTTTCAAGAGCGCAATTGTTGGCCAATCCTGAAAAACCTACCGTTATGAAATTTCCTGTTTCAGTTTTAATCCTGCTTGGGTGCAGTTGGTGCTGTTTTCAACAGGCCGCAGCCCAGCAAGGCACCAAAGTGGCTATCCAGGTCGCACCGAGCGGCTCGGCCGACAAGTCGCCCGAAATGTATTCGCCACTTGGGGGCATCATCACGCCCGGTACGGCCAACGCAATGTGGCAGCCCGTGTTGATACCGCCGCCGCTGATTAGCAAAAACGAGGGCTCCAACGATGGGGAGATCCAACAAATCAAGCAGGAAAAACTGCTGCAAAAACTGGCCAACAGGGGCACCTACCCCCCGGTAGCGGAATTTTCCGACCCAGGGGTGGACGAACTCCCGGTGGTGGGTATCAACTTCGAGGGGAATGCCGATGGCGGCTGCCCCCCCGACAACACCATCGCCATTTCCAATGGCGGCTTCATCGTCAGTTGTGTGAACTCGAACATCTATATGTTCAACCAATCGGGGGCTTCCCTGGGAAGCATTACCCTCTACGATTTTTTTAGCCCGCTCAATCCCACGGTCAACCTTTGCGACCCCAAGGTCATCTACGATCCGGGGGCTGATCGCTTCATCCTCTTCACCCAGGGTTGCGACGGATTTGCCATCCCCAACCAGGTGCTGTTGGCTTTTTCACAAACCAACAACCCCACCAACAGTTGGTGGGTCTATGGTTTGACAGGCGACCCGCTGGGCAATAATTCCTGGCTGGATTACCCCAAAATCGGCATTTCCAACAACGAGTTTTACCTCACCGGAAACCTGTACAGCAGTTCCGGCAACTACGTCCAGTCCGTCATTTATCAAATCACCAAGGCTTCCGGTTACGGGGGCAACAACTCCCTGCAATGGCAGTTTTGGTCGAATATCGCCGGCAACCCCTTTACCCTGCAGCCGCTTTCCTGGGGCCATGGTTCTACCTACGGCCCGGGCATCTACCTGGTGGCCTCCAGATCAGGTGGTGGCAACATCATCCAGTTTTACGACCTTACCAATGACATGACCGCTTCCAACGAAACCCTGAACTACATGCCCGTCACGGTGGACGCCTACACCGTGCCGCCCCCTGGCCTGCAGCCAAATGGCCTCTACATGGATACCGGCGACAACCGGATGATGGACGGCTTTTATCTTAACGGCACCGCCCATTTCGTCTTCTCCGAG
The DNA here is from genome assembly GCA_020636005.1 of Lewinellaceae bacterium. Classification (GTDB taxonomy): domain Bacteria; phylum Bacteroidota; class Bacteroidia; order Chitinophagales; family Saprospiraceae; genus UBA6168. The sequence goes on along the minus strand of JACJYR010000002.1, from coordinate 571,638 downwards.
GCCAAGGGCGATTGGTCGGCCATCCGCTACAACCGCCTCGATGTGGCCAACCTGGCCTACCAGTACCAACAGACCTACAATACGGGCGTCAGGGACTACAGCTATGGCTCGGTGGCATCCTTTACCAATGATCCCAGCGACAAGACCGTACTCGTGGGCTTCGTGGCCGTGGGCGAAAGCAATGCCCCCGAATACCGGGTCAAATACTACGGGGACAATATGGAGACGGCTTCCTCCATTTTGGTGAAGGGGGGCACAGGATCGGTCAGCGCCAATTTCTGCTACGATCCGGATCGGGAATTTGTGCGCTGGGGAGATTACACCGGCATGTCCCGGAAACACAATTCCTCCAACCCTAAAATCTGGACCAGTTCCTGTTTTGGGAAATCCAATGGCTCCTGGGGCACCTGGATTGCCGAGATCAACGACGATGGCAATGTGCCGGTGCTGGAAAATGACGGGCCTGCCATCGGGTTAAACGTGGCACCAAACCCTGCATCCAACGGGCGTTTCACCGTAAATGTGCGGGTTGAAGCAATAGAAGAGGCTGATTTCAAACTGATAGACCAACAGGGAAAAACGGTGGCCAACCTGTACAGGGGCCATTTGCTACCCGGCGAAAACCAGTTCTCCTTTTTGCAGGATGCCCTGGCAACCGGTGCCTATTACCTCGTTATCACCTCCACCTCCACCCATAAAATACTGGCCAATGAAAAAGTTATGGTTACTCATTAGTCTATGCGCTGGTTTGATGGCGGTAAAATGCCCCCAGCAGCAGCCTTCCACCGAAGCGGCAGAAATCCAGGATGCCACCGTGGAAACCGGCCCGGCGACCACCTCCGCCGTCACTGATACGCTGGCAGCGGATCGGGCCACCAGCCCCGGCGATTCGTTGACCAATGGGGGCATTATATCCCCGAACAAGGCCCCCGACCAGGCCAGGATTGATTCTATCAAGCGCGAACAAATGAAGCGCAAGAAGAAATCGGACGGCGGCGGCGAAGGCGACCACAATTGAACCTTCCGGCCTGTACCGTGTATGATGCAGCAGGTTTTCCGCCCGGCGGGAAAACCTGCTGCCTATTTTAGAACCCTTGCAAAACCTGGTACAACCAGCTTTTTTACCCGAACAAGCCTGCATTTGCCCTGCAACCCGCACAAACGCTACCTGTCCTTTTTCCCAAAATCCATGCGTAACCTGACCAACCCGATGATGAAAAATTTTACCTGTTCCATCCTGCTGTTTTTTGCATTCCTGGCCTCTCTGTCCGCCAACAACCACCAGGGCGATCCGCCCATTGAAAAGAAAACCTACTTTACCCAACCGCTCAACGGCCAGGAAATTGACCTGGACGGCATTCCCGCCGAAGCGGCCTGGGAGGCGGTAGAGTGGGGCGGCGGCTTCACCCAGCGCCAGCCCAAAGAAGGGGCACCTCCCTCCCAGCAGACCAACTTTAAAATCCTGTATGATCAGAAATACCTGTACATCGCCTACCGCTGCCACGACAGCTCCCCGGACTCCATCATTCAGCGCATGGGGCGGCGGGACGAATTTCCAGGCGACTGGGTGGAGATCAACATTGACAGCTACCACGACCTGCGCACGGCCTTTTCCTTCACGCTTTCCGTGTCGGGAGTCCGCAACGACGAGTTCGTGTCCAACAACGGCAACTATTGGGATACCAGTTGGAACCCGATCTGGTATGCCAAAACCAACATAGACTCCCTTGGCTGGACGGCGGAGGTGAAAATCCCGTTCAGCCAGTTGCGCTATGGCGACGAGGCGGAAAAAATCTGGGGTATCCAGGTGATGCGCCGGGTGTTCCGGCACGAGGAGCGCTCCACCTGGCAGGTGATCCCCCAGAATTCAGGCGTCTGGGTGAGTGCCTTCGGCGAACTGCACGGCCTGAAAAATGTGCCGCCGCAGCGGCAGATCGAAATCCAGCCCTACCTCGTGGCGCAGGCCGAGACCTACCCTAAGGAAGAAGGAAACCCCTTTGCCGACGGCTTCGATACCAAACTTGCCGGCGGGGTGGACGGCAAGGTGGCCGTCACCAGCGACCTCATCCTCGACTTCACCGTCAATCCCGACTTTGGGCAGGTGGAGGCCGACCCTTCCGCCGTCCGCATTGACGGGTTCCAGAATTTTTTCGAGGAGCGCAGGCCCTTTTTCATCGAAAGCCGCAACATCTTCGATTACCAGCTCACCGGCTCGGAAGCGGGCGGTGACTACGACAGCGACCTGCTGTTTTACTCCCGCCGTATCGGGGGATCGCCGCATGGCTACCCCAACCTGATGGACAGCGAGCATGCAAAAGTGCCCCAGAGCGCCTCCATCCTTGGGGCCGCCAAGTTCAGCGGGAAAACCCAGAAAGGTTGGAGCATCGGCATCCTGGAAAGCATTACCCAACGGGAAAAAGCAGAAATAGAACTTAATGGTGAGCGCCACAAAGAATTGGTGGAACCGCTCACCAGCTATTTCGTCGGTCGCTTGCAGAAGGATATTGACCAGGGCAACACGGTCATCGGCGGCATTTTCACGGCGGTCAACCGGGAGCAGGGCCTGAGTAGTTTCCTGCACCGCAGCGCCTATTCTGGTGGTATTGACTTTTTACATTATTGGAAAAACCGCACCTGGTACGTGCGGGGCAATGCTATTTTCAGCAGGGTGGCCGGCACGGAGGAAGCCATCCTGAACACCCAGACGGCCTTTGAGCATTTGTTCCAACGGCCCAATGCCAGTCATGTGGAAGTGGACTCCAGCCGCACCTCGCTTGCAGGCCACGGCGGCACCTTCCGCCTGGGCAAAATAGGCGGCAAGCAGGGCAAATTGGGTCAGGTATGGAAATTCGAGAGCGGCGTCACCTGGCGCTCGCCGGAGCTGGAACTCAACGATATCGGCTTCCTGCTCACTGCCGACGAGGTCAACCATTTCACCTGGGTCGGGCTGCAGTTCCCCCGGCAGTTCTCCATTTTCCGCAGTTACAGGCTCAACTACAACCACTATTCCAGATGGGACTTTGGCGGCCAGTTCCTCTTTCAACTGTTCAATTTCAATACCCATGCTGTTTTTAAAAACAACTGGGTGGCCGGCGGCGGCCTGAGCTACAACCCGCTCGAAATTTCCAACAACGCCCTGCGGGGAGGCTCCTCGCTGCGAAAGCCGCCAGGCATGGGGAGCTTCGGCTATATTGGCACCGACTCCAGGAAAAAGTTTTTTGCCAACTTCAATTTCAGCCATGCCTGGGGTTTTGGCAAAACAGTCCAATTCGACGACTACTCCCTTTATATGCAGTTGCAGCCGCTCGACGCCTTCAGCCTGACCCTCACCCCTGCCTACAGCCGCTTCTGGCGCCGGCAGGATCAGTATGTCGATCAGGTAGCCTACAATGGCGAAACCCGCACCATCGTGAGCGGCGTGGAGCAGAACACCCTGCGCCTCACCCTGCGCCTCAACTACAACATCACCCCCGACCTCACGGTACAGTATTACGGCCAACCCTTTATCACCCGGCCATTGTACAAAAATTTTGGATACGTGACCAACCCGCTCGGAAAGGATTTCGATAGCCGCTTCCACCGCTACACCGCCCAGGAAATCAGCCCCCAGGAGGATGAATACAGCGTGGACGAAAACGGCGACGGCCAGGTGGACTATGTTTTTCAAAAACCCGACTTCAACTTCGTCCAGTTCCGCTCCAACCTGGTGGTGCGCTGGGAATACAAACCCGGTTCGGAAATCTATCTCGTCTGGTCGCAGGGCAATACCCCCGATGCCTTCAACGACCTCGACCGCCCGCTGGCCACCAGCTTATTCGACAACTTGTTCGACCAGCAGGGCCGCAATATTTTTTTGGTAAAAATGACCTACCGCTTTTTGAAGTGAGGCGGGGAGTTTCCCATTTTATTTTGGCCAATTCGGCCGCCAAACCCGGCGCTGTTGCTAAGGCTTTCGGCTGTTATACTTCTCGCCGTTAGCCCTTGGCTTTTGGCCTTTGCCAACAGCCAAAAGCAAACGGCCAATAGCTTACATTACTTGTCCCGATTTTTCGGGAAAACCTAATGGCGTAAAATATAAAAGCCAACAATGAGTGGTCTTTTCATCCCTGTATCCCTCGTTATCAACCCATTGTGCGTCGCCGGTTTTTTTTTTCAATAAAAAAATAACTGCCCCTGTTACCTTTTTATGCGTCCTGCAATTAAGGTTATATAAAAGCAATAAACCTAAAAATGAAACCCTATAAAACCCCAATCAGAATTTCTCCAAAGACTGCTAAAGCCCTGGCAAGCCTGCCGGGGCCGGCAGCCTTTCGCAGCTACCTTCTATGACTAAATTTTCCACTTAACAATTTGATGATCAGGTTTTAAGGTTTTCCGCACCACTGCGGGAAAGGGGTATGGTGCTGCACAGTGCCTATCCAGCCAGCTTGTTTGACCCGGCCTTTCGGTGCGATGGGTGGGGTAGGGGATCCCTTGCCTCAACGTCGGCTTACCGGCCATTTGAAAACCATATTTTTTAACCACCAAAACTATTTGTGTTATGAAAAAATCTTTGTTGTTGGTGGCATTGGTACTTCCAATGCTCATTGGCTTTTCCATGCCTGAAAACAGGGGCGGGACTACCTGTACAGCACCTGCTAATGTTACCGTCGCTTCCCAGGGTACTGCCTCCGTTACTTTTGATTGGGACGATGCCGGGTTCGGGCTGACGGAATATCGGGTGTTTTACGTCAGGGGTGGATATACCAGCCCGGAATATGCCACCACGAATTCCAATTTTACGTATTCCAGCCTGGCGGCTGGCCTGTATGATTTTTACTTTTATACTGTTTGCGAAAGAGGGGAAAGCGACATCATCGTTATAGAAGATTTGGTTGTGAACTAAGTATAGAAGGAAAATAAAATGGCTCCCGAGGCCAGTCCAGGATTGTTATTCAATCCCAAACTGGCTTCGGGGCTTCATTGCAGAGGTTTCCAAAATCAAAATGAGGAAGTGGGGCACAATGCAGGCTGCACCCTCATTGCCCTGCGTTTGAGGGCTTCAAAAGGTACTGTTCCGGCAATGAATGCTCTTATTCATGTTGATATAAGGGTACCAATTCCCCACCCGGCCCTTCCACGGAGAACGCCAATCCTACACCTCCTTTCTTCTGAAAAAACTCCAATTGAATCGGGTGTATCCCTTTTTTCAGGGCGATGCTGGCGGCCTGTTTGTTCATGCCGTGGAGGCCGTCGTCTTCGATGAGCATTTGATTGGCGATATAGAGCCTTGAGCCGTCGTCGGTACTGAGGTGGAACGTGTAAGCGCCCGTTTCCGGTACGGCAATCCAGCCTTCGAAGACCAATCCGAAGTCTTCTTCCCTTTTTATTTCTTCCAAACCTATTTTCTGGATGGTCAATTCCGTGACAGGTTGGAGCGCTTTGAAGTCGGGCAGTTTGTCCCAACTGCCATCGTATATTTTTACACGGATACCTTCCGAGGCTTTTTTCGGGCCTTTGGATGAAATGGCTTTCACCTTTCTAAACGTGTAGGCTTCAGGCCTGCTCTGTTTGCCGTCTGGCCAGGTGGCTTTGGTGTAGAAGGTGGTTGTTTTCTTCATCGGGATGGGGGCGGTATAGTTTTGCCACACCATCCCATTTTTCCCGTCTTCAAAGGCGTATTGAATCGTGGCGTCCGGCCTGGTCGATTCCAATATTACGTTGGTGTTTTTGGTAAAAATCCGTGCAGCAGCTTTGGGCTTCGGAGGAATGAATCCGGCGTGGGTCATCGTCAGGATGGAAGGGTCAATTTTCATCACTTTGCGGTCGTAGGTCATCAGGCCATTGTTTTCCGTCTCTATGTCCGAGACTTGGGTGTAAACGGCGGCGCTCAGGCCATCTTTTTCCACCATCGGCAATAGCTCACGATAAAGTTGTTCATACCTGGCGAGCAGTTCGTCTGATGTAGCGATGAGTTGGTAGCCCCAACCTTCGTTGGTCCATTGATGCCCGCGCACATTCAGCCCCAGTCCGCCAAACTCTCCCAGAACGGTTGCACGTTCCGCTTCTGCCTTGGGCGCAGCCGGGCCAGGGTAATCGTGCATGTCCAGCACATCGCCGACGCCCTTGTCTGTCCATCCGGAGGCATTGTTGACGGGGCGGGTGGGGTCCCAGTTTTTGAGTTGTTCTACATAAAACTCGGTGTCGTGCTGCCCCCAGCCTTCATTGAAGGGCACCCACATGACGACGCTGGGGTGGTTGAAAAGGTGGTCCACCATTGCTTTCATCTCCCATTTAAACTGCAGGCGGTCTTCGGAAGATTCGTTCTTGGCGCTGGGCATGTCCTGCCACACCAACATGCCCATTTTATCGCAGAGGTAGTACCAGCGGTCTGGCTCCACTTTGACGTGTTTGCGGATCATGTTGAAGCCCATTTGCTTCAAAGTTTCCAAATCGAATTTCATGGCCGCTTCGGTGGGCGGGGTGTAAAGGCCATCCGGCCAGAAACCTTGATCGAGCGGGCCAAGTTGGAAGACGAATTTGTTGTTCAACAGGAGGCGGGTGACGCCATTGGCGTCTTTGCCCAGGGAGGTTTTGCGCATCCCAAAATAGCCTTTCACCTTGTCCACTACTTTCCCCGAAGGATCTTCTACATCAATGAACACATCGTATAAGAAGGGATCTTCCATCGACCATAAATGCGGTACAGGGATGCTCATCAGGTGCGGTGTACCTCTTTTTCCGGTAGAAGTGGAAAGTATTTTACCATCTTCAAAAACCCGCACGACGACCCGGTAATTGTCCATTTCGCCTCCTGTTTCCACCCTGACAACAGCCCTGCCTTTGTCAATGTCCGGCTCTACCCGGTAGCTGGCTATATAAGCTTCCGCTACGGGTTCGAGCCATACCGTTTGCCAGATGCCGCTGGTGGCGGTGTACCAGATGCTGCGGGGGTTGAGGCTTTGCTTGCCAACGGGTTGCCCGCCCGTGTCGCTGGGGTCTTTTACTTGTATTGACAGGCGTTGCGTTTTTTCTTTGGTCAAAAAGTCAGTGATGTCAAATGAAAAAGGATCATAGCCGCCCTTGTGGTCGCCCACTTTTTTGTTGTTGACATAAACTTCTGTTTCCCAGTCGGCGGCACCAAAATGGAGCAGGATGTGCCTGCCGTTCCATTTTTCGGGGATGGTAATATCCTTGCTGTACACCATCATGTGCCTGGGTTCTACCTTCCAGCCCAGGCCAGAAAGGGCAGACTCTACGGGAAAGGGCACCAGTATCTTCCCGCCCCGGGAGTTGCGGTCGCTTTCCAGGTCGAAGAGGGTGAAATTCCAAAGGCCGTTGAGGTTCATCCATTCGTCCCTGAGCATTTGTGGGCGGGGGTATTCTGGCCAGGCGTTTTCTGGCGAGACATCTTTTGTCCAGGGGGTCGTCAGCGGGGAAAAGGATGGTTTCCATTGCTGGGAAAAAATGGTAAGGGGCTGGAAACTAAAGAGGAGGAAGGTGGCTAAGAAAGTGGGTAATCGGCACATTTCCGTTATTTTAAGGTAGTAGTGAATGAAGCGGCGAAGGTAAAAAGAGATTGCTTTTTTGTGTCATGGCTTAATGGTTTCCTTAAAGCCCGTGCGCCCTCAATGAAACCATAAAGCAGGGAAACCATGAGATATCCACCCTTTTCGGCATCGTTTCTGAGATTGTTCAAAAAACTGTGTCATTTTCTCACAAGTGATTGATTGTGAGAGTGTGTTTTTTTCAAAAACACACTTCTCTGAATAGTCTCTCGTTTCTGTTAAAAAACCTCACAAGCACCTTCATCCAAAGTATTTGCCCAAATTTAATATTGAAAATTTGCTTGACGGTCTGTCAATGGTTACCTTTGGCCAATTCTTTTTGAAACTATCATATTTCCCGTGAACAAGCTCGCCTTTCAGGCTTTCCAAACCGCCTGTTTTTCATTTCCATTTTGAGCCTTACGGGATCTTTTCGTTTCACCATCTTTCCATCAACCGATTTTCCAAAGACATCCTGCTGTGAACCATTCATTGCTGAAAAGGCCTATGGGGCTTTAACCCATTGATTATCAACTTTTGCAACAATTTATAATCTACAAATCTTTGCTTATGAAGAATCTCATGAAAATTTACACACTTGTGTTCGCATGGGTGCTGGCGATGATGCCTGCCACCCATTATGCCCAGGTAGCTATCCCCGCCAATTGCGGGATGCCTGCCGTTCCCTTTGCCGGATTTATGGGTGCTGGCGTACAGCCTATGCCTGCTGCCGGCCAGTTGAGTTCCAACGATTGGGCGTTCACTGGCTTCAGTGACGGTGACCTTCCTTTCGGCGGCTCGAATACCACAGGCGACTACGCCCGTGGCAATACTGCAGGCGGCGTCACGACCGGCGGCCTCTACGCCTTAAACGGACAAGCCATGTGGATACAGCCTGCCGGTTCTGACTTCAACCCTGGCACTGCCACGCTGAAAGCCGTCAACAACTCCGGCGCTGCCATTGCCAACCTGTCCCTGAGTTATGACCTCATCTATCGCAACGACCAGGGCAGGGCCAGCTCCTTTAATTTCTCTTATTCTTTGGACAACATGACGTACACTTCGGTGCCGTCCCTCAATTTCACCAGCCCGGAAGCTGCCGACGCAATGGGCAATGTGGTGGTGCCTAAGACAACCACGTTGAATGGTGTAAACCTGGCCAACGGCGCTAACATCTATTTCCGCTGGACGGGTGCCGATGTAAGCGGCGCAGGTTCCAGGGACGAATTCGGCATTGACAACATCACCTTTTGCGATGCCTCGGTGGCCCCTCCCCCTCCAAACGCTGCCGTGCCGACCATGAGCGAGTGGGGCATGTTCCTGTTTGCTTTGATCATGTTGACCCTGGGTGTTGTTTTCGTGTTCAACGCACAGCACAAGCTGGCCCTGAGCGGCGCAAACAATGTTGCTGCTTCCGTCAACACCAGGCAGTTGCCATTTGAGAAAGCTACTTTTGCTCAAGCGCTGATGTTCGCTTTGGTGCTTTCCATTCCAGGTTTTGTTTTTATCCAATTGGTGTGGGGCGAAATCCTGGCTGCCGACTTCTTTGGAATGGCATTGACCGTTCCCGTCGTAGCCTACCTGATCCACCTGTTGATGCTTTTCGGAAAAGATAAATAACCATTTTTTTCATATCCTAAGTCCTGTCAGTACCTTTGGCGCTGACAGGGCTTTTTTTTTTAGAGGGATGAGAGGGATGAGAGGGATGAGAGGGATGAGAGGGATGAGAGGGATGAGAGAAAACTTTTTGGCGCTATTATGATTTCAAGTTGCTCGTTTTAGTGACCTCGAAGAGGTCAAATGTTGGTAGCAGAGAAAATGATAACAGCATCCGGTATTTTGACTTCGGAGAGGTCGCACCCACTGAACTAACGACCTCCGAGGTCGAAATCCGATTTTTTCCATGCCTTTCTACCAAGGTTTGACCTCTCCGAGGTCGCCAACCTGGAATCGTAATTGAGCCAACCTTTTTACAGTTTAAATCAATTATGCCCAAAACGATATGGCTTCTAAAAAGCGGAAAAACGAACCTAAGAAACAGTCGGCTTCGAAGCATTCCAACACCGTCGGCAAAGCGGGGCTGTTCCAACGATTTTCAACCTCCTTCGGCAATTTCTGGAACCAAAAGTCGCCCGTACTGAAATTCCTGCTCGGTTTTGCCGGCTGCATGGCCATTTTCTACATCCTGTATTTATCGCCATTTTTTGTGGACAACGTGGTGAGGCCGATCCTGAACGTAGAAGCCAGCATCAGCAGTGCCATCCTCAACCTGTTTGGCCAAAACACGACGGCCAACGCAGATGTCATCAGCGGCGAAGATTTTTCCATCAGCATCAAAAACGGTTGCGACGGGCTGGAAACACTGGCCATCATGCTCATCGGCATTGTCATTTTCCCCATTACTTTTCGTTTGAAATGGCCGGGCATCATCATCGGCACCGTAGCACTGATGGTGCTGAACTTGTTCCGCATCGCTGCCCTGTATATCGTGGGGCGGAATTTTTCCAAAGGTGTTTTTGACATCCTCCATGCCCAGGGGGGCTTTGTCCTGTTTACGGCGCTCGGCGTTTTCCTTTGGATTCTTTGGGCCAACTGGGCCCTGAACAAGCGGGCTGGAATAGCTTCCCCTGCTTCCTAACCGTTATTTTTTTGATGAAAAATTTCACCCCGCTCATAAAATACTTCTTGCTGTTTCTGGTGCTGTACTCGGTGCTGTTTGGGGTGTTTTCCATCCCGTCGGTCGCCAAATTTACCGCTGATGTTTATCGTCCACCGACCTTGCTTATCCTGCAAACCCTTTTCCCAAAAGCCTACCTGCAGCTTGAACCCGATGCGCCGCCCGAATCCGATCCTTACACCATCCGGGCCGTTTTTATCAGCAAAACAAAAATCGAGGAATTCAAATCGCAGGCGAGGCAGCAGGGTGCTGGCGAAGTGACGCTCGGCGCCAAGGAATACGATATTTATTTCCACCTGTTGTTCACCAGTTTCTGGCTGTTTTTGGTGGTGCTCATCCTCATTACGCCACTGGGTTGGAAGGATAAACTGGTAGGGGTATTGATGGGGTCGTTGTTGTTTTACTGCTATACCGTACTCAAAATTTCCATCTTCCTGCTGGATGTGTTCAACCGCTCGCAATACGACATGTACAAACTGGGCGTGACCGGCAGCGAGGTGGCAGGGTGGCTTTCCTACGTGCTGAAATCGTTGGGCTTGAGCGCCTTCGTGGTCATCTTTATGTGGGTGCTGGTAGCCTTCCGGAAGAGCAACTGGCGGGGGGTGATTGGGGGATTGGGGACTTGATTTGCGATTCACGAATGACGAATGACCGGCCACCGTCATTCGTCATTCGTGAATGAGCTATTCGTTCAACGCCCAATCGTACTCGACGTACTCCACCTTCGCATTGCCGTTGATATTGGTGCTGGCATATTTGTTCAGGAAGTCGATCAGGTTCCCGAAATCGGCTTTGTACCAATCGAAAATCTTGCTCACCTTCACATTCTTGGCGCTGATCGTATTGAACTTCGGGTTGTTGACGAACGCCTTCGCCTGTTTTTCAAAATTGCTTTCCAGGTTGTCGGCGGTCCAGGCTTTGTTCAGCAGGGGCGGGCAGGACTGGGCGGCGCAGTTCACGGCGAAGTGGATGCGGGCATCCTTGAACTGTGGGCGCAGGATGTCGTTTTCGATGTTGTTGAGGGAGTAGGTTTTGTCGCCGATTTTGATCCATTTCCGGTCCCAGGGCTTGCCGCCGTCCAGTTTGGTGATACTGGCGACGGGGTAGTTGTCCACGATTAATTTCACCGTAAAGGCATTGTAAGCGTTGATCCAAAAGGCCATTTTTTCGTTGCGCTTCCAGCCATCCTGGGGTGGGTTGTTTTGAAGGGTTTCGAGGTAGGCTTCCAGTTTGGCCTTGTCGTTTTTGAGGCCTTTGTAATTTACTTTGCCTTCGTTGCTGACGTACTGCCCCAATAGTTTGTTCCATGTTTCGTGGGAAGGAGGTTGAAGCACGGTCGTTGGCTCCGGTTTGGGGTTTATCGGCGTTGGCTTTGTTTCGGATGTACTGGTTGCTGCTTTTGGAATGTCAGGTGCCGGCGCGACAGGAGCCTCCTTAGCTGTTGGCGGTGTTGGTGAAATGCTATTGGTGGCTGAAGTTTCTTTTGAAGCAGGTTTGCCTTTTTTGGCCGCTTGCGGGCTGGCTGTTTTTTCAGGCGTGTTGATTTGGGGAGATTCGGCTCTGGCTTCTTCTTCCTTTTGAGCGATAGGGACTGCCTTGACTTCCTCATCTTTGAGGATGCCGGCTGCATTTTCGAATGATTGGTCATTGCTTTCTGAAATCTGCTGGGCGGCAGGTGCGTTTTTTGGGGAAGTTTCGCCGCACGCCATAGCGGCACAAAAAACAAAGGAAAACAGGATGGTACGCATAGTCTTCAGATTGGTAAAGATGAAAAAATAACTTCACCATTTTGATTTTGAAAATCCCAGCAATGGAGGGGTTTTTTAAAATAAAATAGTCATTTTATTTTTCCTTCGATCCTTGGTGAAAAAATGAATTTCAAATTTGAAGCTGTAAAACTACCAATCCACGCCGATGTTTTGCCCAACCAACCAAAGTGTAGCGGCGGGAACACTTTTAACCTTATTTTAAAAGGAATTGGCAGGAGCGCATCATTCCCAGCGCAAACCCAGCCTGCAAAAATTTGTAGCTTTGCCTTGCGCAGCTATCCCCCGTTAGATTTCAAGCGGGCAGCCCAATTTACCAATTCACCAATTCACAAGTTTTATGTCCGTCAAAGTAAGCGAACTCACAAAAATATACGGCGAGCAAAAGGCGGTGCACAACGTCAGCTTTGAGGCCAAAAAGGGCGAAATCCTCGGCTTCCTCGGCCCCAATGGCGCTGGCAAGACGACGACCATGAAAATACTCACCTGTTTCATCCCGCAAACGAGCGGGAAAGCAGCGGTCTGCGGCTACGATGTGGCCGAAGATTCGATGGCCGTGCGGGAGCGCATCGGCTACCTGCCTGAAAACAACCCGCTCTACAAGGACATGTACGTGAAGGAGTACCTGGGCTTCATCGCCCGGATGCACCATGTAAAAAGCGGCCAAAAGCGGATTGCCGAAATGATAGAAATGACCGGGCTGGGCAGAGAGCAAAACAAGCTTATCGGTACCCTCTCCAAAGGCTACCGACAGCGGGTCGGCCTGGCGCAGGCCATGCTCCACGACCCCGAAGTGCTTATTTTGGACGAACCTACCTCCGGCCTCGACCCCAACCAACTGGTGGAAATCCGCAGCGTGATCAAGCAGTTGGGAAAAGAAAAAACGGTCATCTTTTCCACCCATATCATGCAGGAAGTTCAGGCACTCTGCGACCGGGTGCTCATCATCAACAAGGGCAATATCGTGGCCAACGACCCCATCGAGGAACTGACGAACCGGATAAAAGGCGAAACCATCGTCACCGTCGAATTTCACCAGCAGGCCAACGAAAACAAACTGGCCGGCATCCGCCATGTGAAAACGGTGAAGGCCTTGGGCAAAAACCGCTGGCAGCTTTCCGCCGATTCCGCCCACGATGTCCGGGGCGATATCTTCCGCTTTGCCGTGGACAACAACCTGACCCTGCTGGAAATGCACAAGGAGACGCTCAGCGTGGAGGATGTGTTTCAGGAACTGACTAGGGGAGGGAATGAGAGGATGAGAGAATGAGAGAATGAGATTTGCGAAACTGAAATTTTGTTTTTTTGAAAAATAGCATTGCATACTGTCTTTTTTTAATGGCGTTGCCTATGTATGGGCAGGACAGCCTGGCCATTTCCAAAAACTTCAAGTTTGCGGAGGGGGTGTACCTTTCTTTTGCGGAACTTCGGGCCAATAAGCCTTCCTATCCGCTCGACTCGCTGGCCCTTCAATATTTCACCAACCCACAGACTTCCCTTACGCAGGTGGAGTCCATCGTCCATAAAAACACTGGCAAACCGCTTGAAATGGCGCATATCTGGGCCATTTGCCTGGAGGGCATTCCATACATCCACCTGCCTCCTTCTGAGGTGAACAGGGAATTCCCCACGTTTGCTGCCCTGAAACTTCGGGGCAAAATCTGCTATTTCACCTACCCCGACTGGCGGGTGAAAAAAGTATATATCGCCGCCTACAACCCCCTCACCGGCAAGCCGTTCCGGGAAGGGCTGGTCGAGCGGGAGGAGGAGGTTTTTGTAGAAAAAATACTGCACTTCGAAACCGGGGAAATCCTGGATTTCAATGTGATAAACCTCCTGAAATGGATCCAGGACGATAAGCCGTTGGTCGAAACCATCGTTGAGCTGCCGGTCGAGGACCGAAAAGAAAAACTTTTTAAGTGCCTTCTGATATACGTTGACAGGAATTTGGCTTACCTGAAATGATGGTGTTTGTGTGTATAGGTTTTTAGGTAGTTGTTTGCAATGGTTCGACTGGGTTTGACAGGGTTTGAAAATGGTTTGACTTTGTTGTCAACGCTTGTAAATGGCCTAAGCCCAACAATTTCAAACGATCTTCCAACAATATCAAACAGCACCAATCGTGTCGAATAATTTAGCCTGCCTACTTATGTGTTTTTGGAAGCTGATTTTTGGAAAAATTAGGCACATGCGAATGAGGGTTTGAAATTTCTTAGCGTTTGAAATGCTGGAGTTTAAATCATGTTCATTTTAAAAACACCGTGATTTAGTCCTTGAATCCACTGAAAGTCAAGCAGTTATTTCAATTCCTCATTCGCATGCGCACTTGAAATATAACCTCCGCCTTACATTTGGCACTGGATTTATCCGCAAAGCCAAGTATTAACGAAATCCCAATTTCCAAAACACATCAACACTTAAACACCCAAACACAATTACCTTCGCAGCCCATCAACCCCGAACCATCAACCACTAACCATTTCATGATCACGATTTTTTTAAAAGAGATCAATACCTTTTTCAGTTCGCTCATCGGCTATATCGTCGTGGCTGTTTTCCTGGTTATTTTGGGGCTGATCATGTTCGTCTTTCCCGATACGAGCTTGTTGAATTACAACTACGCCACCCTCGATCAGCTATTTGACATTGCGCCGATGGTGTTTGTTTTCCTCATCCCGGCAGTGACGATGCGATCATTTTCGGAAGAGCAGCAGACTGGTACGATTGAATTGCTGGCCACCCGCCCGCTGACCGATTTGCAGATTGTTTTAGGCAAATTCTTCGCTTGCCTGGCGCTCGTAGCCTTCGCCCTTCTGCCCACGGTACTTTATTACATCACCGTTTACCAATTGGGCAGCCCCAAAGGCAACCTCGACAGCGGGGCCATTATGGGTTCTTACCTGGGGTTGTTGTTTCTGTCGGGTGTTTTCGTTGCTATCGGCGTTTTTGCCTCTTCTTTGACCAACAACCAAATCGTCGCCTTCATCCTGGCGGTTTTCCTGTGCTTTCTCTTCCACTGGGGCTTTTATTTTTTCAGCAAACTGCCCATTTTCGTGGGCAGGGGCGACGACATCGTGCAAATGCTGGGCATCGACAGCCATTACGCCTCCATCAGCCGGGGCGTGGTGGATACGAGGGACTTGGTTTATTTCCTGACGGTGATTGGGGTTTTTATCGCCATGACGGTGACTTCACTGGAGCGGCGGAAGTGGTAGGTTTTTAACAAGAATTGACAAATAAGTGAGCAACAAACGCAAACAATCCTTCCTCCAACTCGGCCTTGTCCTCGGCATCGCCCTTTTCCTCAACATCCTGGGAAATGCCTTCTTTGCGCACCTGGACCTCACGGAGGAAAAGCGCTTCACCCTGACCGAGCCCACCCAGCAACTGCTGGACAGCCTGGACGACGTGGTCTATGTGGAGGTGCTGCTCGAAGGCGAATTTCCCGCCGGCTTCAAACGGCTGCAGCGCTCCACCCGGGAGATGCTCGACGACTTCCGCTCGCAGTCCGGCTTTATAGAATACAGTTTTGTTGACCCCAACCGGGGCACCGTGGAAGAAATGAACGCCCGCCGGGAGGAACTGGCCAAGGATGGCATCATACCCACCGTGCTGCGGGTGAAAGATGCCAAGGGCGGCACTTCCGAAAAAGTCATTTACCCCTATGCTAAAGTAAACTACAAGGGCCGCCTCGCCGTCGTGGATCTGCTCGACGAACAAGGCCCAGTGCGCAGCCCGGAAGAACAGGAACGCCAACTCAACGGCTCCATCAGCCAGATGGAGTACAAGTTCGCCAATGCCCTTTACAAGCTCGACATCGGCATCCGGGAAATCGTGGCCTTCACCGTGGGGCACGGCGAATTGGGCGAGCAAGATAGGGCCGATCTGATCAAAAGCCTGCGGGCTTACTACGATGTCGGCAATTTCAACCTGGACAGCGCAGCGGTCATCCCCAAAGACGTGAGCGTGCTGATCGTTGCCAAGCCCCGCTTCCCTTTTAGCGACCGGGACAAGTTCCTGATTGACCAGTATGTGATGAACGGAGGAAAGGTCATCTGGCTCATTGACCGCCTCAACGTAGAAATGGACAGCCTACGGGCCACCGGCAGCTACGTGGCCCGGGACTACCCGCTGGAACTGGACGACATCCTGTTCAAATACGGCGCACGGGTGAACCCCGACCTGGTGCTCGATCTGAACTGCACCCACATCCCGATGGTGATTGACCAAACGGGCACCATGGAGCGCTTCAAATGGTATTATTACCCCATCGTTTTGCCTGCCACCAACCATGTCATGGTGAAAAGCCTGGACGGCGTCAACCTTTACTTTCCAAGCTCCATTGATACCATTAAAACCAAGACCCAAGTAAAAAAGACCATCCTGCTGGCCACCTCCGACAAGAGCCGCCTCCAGCCCAATATCACCCGCCTGAATTTTGAAATACTCCGCTACGGAGAGGACATCGTGCCCACCTTCAACAAACAGCACATCCCGGTAGCGGTGCTGCTGGAGGGAGAATTCCCCTCTCTTTTTGAAAACAGGGTCACGGAAAGTTTCAAAGCCACGCTCGACCAAATCGGCCAGGAGTTCAAAACAGTAAGCCCGCCGACCAGGATGCTCGTCGTTTCCGATGGTGACATTGCCCGCAACGGCTTCGACCCGCAGACAGGCAAGGCCATCCCGCTCGGCTACAACCGCATTGAGAACTACCAATTTGCCAACAAGGACTTTTTGTTGAATGCCGTAGAATACCTCAAGGACGAAAAGGGTATCATCGAGGCCCGGGGCAAGGAGGTGAAACTGCGCTTGCTGGACACCGTGCGGGCCGAAGATCAGGCTACCATGTGGCAATTGCTGAACATTGGGCTGCCTTTGGCTTTTGTAGCTTTGTTCGGGTTTGTATTCAACTGGGTGCGCAAAAAACGATTTGCCCGGTAAGTGACCCAGCCATTTCCTTTCCCGTCTATAGCCAAAACGAGTTCTACTAAGCAACGATGGAAAAATAACTTCACCATTTTGATTTTGAAAACCCCAGCAATGGAAGGGTTTTTTAAAAATAATCCCGATTTAACATCGGGATTATTTTTCCTTCGATCCTAAGCAACGATGGAAAAATAACTTCCCTGTTTTGATTTTGAAACCCCGGTACACATCGGGATTATTTTTCCTTTGATCCTAAATACATCATTGGATATGATGAGGAAATTTTTCGTTATAGTTGCTCTTATTAAAAGTGGTCAAGTTACCCCCTAACTTCTACTCGGCAACGCATGTATAAAATTTTTCCGCACAAGCTCTATTGAAATTAGTTTGTGAAATTTGATAAAAAAAAATTCAAACAGACACTTGTTGTTCAAGTAAGAGAAACGATTTCAAACGATTTCAAACAACTTCAATCGACTTCAAACAACTTCAAACGATTTCAAACAACTACTTATGAAAAACACAACCCTTCGCCTCCGTCTTTTTGCCCTGTTGGCCGTTTTCGCCACCATCTTGATTTCCTGCGTTACAAATCCCGTCACGGGGAAAAAGGAATTCTCCCTGATGACCGAAAAGGACGAAAAAGCGATGGGCCTGGCCTACGATCCACAAGTCATCAGCGAATTTGGACTGTACGATGATCAGACCCTGCAAAATTTTATTGGTGAAAAAGGAAAACAAATGGCCCGTATCAGCCACCGGCCAACGCTTGGCTACCAGTTCCGCATTCTCGACAGCCCGGTGGTCAATGCCTTTGCAGTGCCGGGCGGCTACGTTTATTTCACCAGGGGCATCATGGCGCATTTCAACAACGAGGCGGAGTTCGCCGGGGTGCTGGGGCACGAAATCGGCCACGTGACGGCCCGGCACAGCGCCAAGCAATACACCACCACCATGCTGGCGCAACTGGGCTTCGTGCTGGGCATGGTCGTTTCCGAAGATTTTCGCCAGTATTCCGATCTGGCGGGCCTGGGGTTGAACCTCTTGTTCCTGAAATTCAGCCGCAACCACGAGAGCCAATCTGACAAACTCGGCGTGGAGTATTCCACTAAAGTCGGCTACGATGCCCACCAGATGGCCAATTTTTTCCAAACCATCGGACGCCTGCAGACCCAGTCGGGTGGGGGAGTGCCCACCATCCTGTCCACTCACCCAGACCCGGGCAACCGCTTCACCCGGGTACACCAACTGGCCAACAAAGAGCAAACCGGCACCAACCCGGCCAACCTGAAAGTGAACCGGGACAGCTACCTGAAAATGATTGACGGCATCATTTATGGCGATGACCCTGCGCAGGGCTACGTCGAGAACAACAACTTTTACCACCCGGTGATGAAGTTCCAGTTCTCAATACCCAATGGCTGGCAAACCGTGAACACGCCCACACAGGTGCAGATAGCCGAACAAAATGGCAAGGCCGTCATTGTGATGGCCCTCTCGCCGGAAAAGTCGCTGAACGCCGCAAAAAACAGGGCTATACAGGAAGACAGCCTGCGGGTGATCAGCTCAAACGACGTAACTGTAAACGGCAACAGCGCCATCGAACTCACTGCCGACCTGAACCCGCAGGTGCGCCTGATGATGTACCTCATCCAGTACAACGGCAACATCTACAAGCTGGCCGGGCTGGCCGAAACGCCCAATTTCAACAGCTTCCAGCCCACTTTCCTCCAAACTTTCAAGAGTTTTAAAGCTTTGACCGATGCTTCCAAAATCAATGTGAAACCGGAACGGATCAAGATTCAAACCGTCGCCAAGGACGCCACCCTGCAGGATGCCCTCAAATCGTTCAACCAACCTCAGAACCGGCTGGAAGAGATCTCCATCCTGAACGGCATGAAGCTGACGGACAAG
This sequence comes from Lewinellaceae bacterium, assembly GCA_020636005.1. GTDB lineage: Bacteria > Bacteroidota > Bacteroidia > Chitinophagales > Saprospiraceae > UBA6168. Next base: position 552,829 of record JACJYR010000002.1, on the reverse strand, counting down.
GTGACAAAGGGGATGTTGATAAAGACAATTGAGAAGGGGTGATGATGGACGGCTGGCGGTGGAATATGGATTTTTAAGTTTAAATTTGTCCAAGCAAAAATTTTAGCCATGATGAAAGACGATGTATTTGTAGAAGAATCCCGATTCACTGAACCAGATTACGAAACAGAACGGAACAAGCCTATGCCAAACAGAATTCACGGCCACATACAGACAAAGCTACTGGTGAGACTTGACCAGGGGTACGGAGATCAATTTAATATCGAAAGCGAAGTAACGCTCGATACCAAACCCAAATCCTCTACGCCCGATATTGCCATTTACCCTAAAGAAACTTTAAGCTTAAAAGACATCCGGCCAAAGGCGACCGAAATGCCGCTGACGACCATCGAAATCCAGTCTCCTTCGCAATCCCCGGAAGACCTGGTCGCAAAAGCCTGGGAATATTATTTCCCGGCAGGCGTGAAGTCCGCCTGGGTCGTTATCCCATCCATCAAAGGAGTCCGTATTGTTTTACCGAATAATCAGAACCTCCTCTTCATCTCCGGCGAAATCCAAGACCCTACCAATGGTATCAGCGTACCGGTTGATAAAATCTTCGAGGGCATAGAATTGTAATTGGACAGGTAAAGTGCCTATAGATTAAAACTTAAAAAAGTCCATGCGGAACCCTTTCCACATGGACTTTTTTAAGTTATTAAGCGCTACTCGCCACTGGTTTCAAAAAAAACACTGCAAGCCAATAAGCCGGATTCTGTAATCCCGACAAGTCGGGATCTCCATCATTTATCTGGGGATGGCCTCACGGCCAAACTCTAGCTGCCTACCCCTCCCGACTGGCCGCCCAGGGGCCGCCAACAGTGCGAGCAACATTGCTCCGGCTTTGGGCCACGGATGGCCCGCCGCCGGAATCGGGATGTACGTGGCATTTCAACCCACAAGGTTTATCCGCCTCCCCGGTTACCCGGGGACGCCGTGCGCTCTTACCGCACGTTTTCACCCTTACCCGAAGGCGGTAATTTTCTGTGACACGCTCTGTATCCCGGTATTACACCGGAACCCCACCCGTTAGGTGGTGTGGCGCTCTGCGTTGTCCGGACTTTCCTCCCGAACCCCTTCTCCCCCTTCAGGGGATTGGGGCCAGGCGATGGAGTAGCCTGCAGTGCCCGGCAAAGCTACGTGATTGGGCTGGTCGGGTGTTCCTTCTGTTCCCTTTTTCCGAAAAAGACTGCCCATAGGGTGTGGTTAATTGGTTTGTTGAAAAACAGGTAAGGCCCCACTGCCCATATCAGGGAGGAAGGAAAACCTGACCCCACGCCCCTCCCACTTCTTCGCCTTTGCCTTTAATAATCGATGGTCAGCACAGGTAGCTCGGAATGGTTGACAAGGAGTTCTACATTGCTGCCGATGAGCATCCGTTTGACGGGGTGGCGCTCATGGTTGGAAACGGCGATGAGGTCGGCGCCTATCTCCCTGGAAAAGGAACGAACCCCCTCGTCAATGGACAAATCCTGGTAAACATGGCTGTGGCAAGTGAGTGGCCGGCAGGTTTCTTCAAAGGGTTTCATGGCGTCCTTCAGGATGGGGTAGGGCGCGTCGAACAAGGAAGTATGGATGGCGACGAGGTGGATCTCTGGCACGAAGTGCTTGATAAGGTTCTTAAAATGCTTAAAAACAGGCAGATCGTCCTTGTTGAAGTTGGAGGCAAAAACCACCTTTCTGAAGTCGATTCTCTCCATCGGGTTTTTTATCACCAATACCGGGCAATGTACCGAACGCACCACTTTTTGGGTGTTCGACCCGATAAAATACTCGCTTTTGCCACTGGCCCCGTGCGAGCCCATCACCACTAGGTCAATGTTTTTCTCCTGGACGTATTTTGCAATATTACGAACCATGTCGCTGTCTGTACAGGTTGTTTCAACCGGCACATCGGCGTACCACCTTTTCAATTCTGACAGCTTCGTTTCGCCCCGTTGAAGGGTTTCCAGCGCCCAGTCGTCCTGTTGCCGTTCTGTTTCGTCCATTTCTGACCAGTTGCGGGGTAGTTCCAGGGAAGTAAACAGGTGCATTTTCGCCCCGAATTTATTGGCTAAAAGGTAGGCGACGCTGGCGGCTTGTTTGGAGCAGTCCGAAAAATCAACCGGTACCAGTATATTTTTCATGGCTTCATTGTTTCACTGCTGCATGGCTTCATCGTCAATAAAACAATGAAGCCATGTGGCAATTTACTCCCCGTGCATCTCTTTATAAGCCTCTGCTGAGTGTTCGCCTTTGCGGTTTTGCTCGGCCAGGGTCCACTGGTCGGTGGTGGAGGTTTGCAGCCACAGGTTGCCCGAAAGGCGGAACACCTGCACGTTCAGGCCATATTGTTCCCAAAAACGGTCTTCGAGGGAAGACACTTTCAGGTGGCCGTCAATGCTGAGCTCCCCTTCGGAATGGACGGTGCGCACCTGGCCGATGGTCTTCTCCGGGTCGAGCTGCTTGCCCGCTGGCGAAGGGGCTCCGCTTTCGTGCTTGCCTTTGTAAAATTCCAACTTCAGATAGGGGAACTTCCCGCTAAATTCCTGTTGAATGTCTTTCAATGTTTTCCTGTCCGTAATTTGCATGGCGAGGCGTTTGAAGTAAAAAGTAAAAGGGATGCAACTATTTAACAGGAATGTCTTTGGGGAAGAATGAATTTTTTCTTTCCTCCCCCCAGCCCTCTTATGCAGTTGCAAAAGGACAAAGCAAAAAGGACACTGCCCACGCAGGGCCGTCGCTTTTTTACATCTAAATCCAAGGAGTTCAAGTTGGATCAGACGGCTAAAATAGGGCTTCAAAAGGCCAGAATGGATGAGGAAAATCAGTGTGCAAACATGAGCGTGATCACTTTTTATCGATCACTTTTTACCTTTTCCTAAAAATTTGTCAGTTCGCAGTTGCGCATTCTCCCGGATATTGACCCAGAAGAGGTTGTAATCGGCGATGTGGTAATTCTTCAGGCTGAAAAACAGGCTGCCGGGGAATTTGGGCTTGTGGACCCAAAGAAGCCCGTTGTGTACCTGGGCGTCGGCAATGGCGGGGAGTACCTTATGGTATTTCCGCAAAACGGTCCCTTCGTTCAGCGACTTTCCGGCGGGCAAGCGGTCCAGGGTCCAGGTAAGCGGGTTCGTCACAATAATCTCATCTCCCAATGGAAAATTTTCAGGTAAAAATCCATACCGGTAGCTCCGCCAGGTGCAGAAGCAATCTGTCTGTTCCGGTTTTGCACAGGGCGGAATATGGGAGAACTCGCCCTCTTTTATGGGCCAGCCCACCAAGTATGCGGCCACCAATTGCTGCTGGAGGGGCTTCCCGTCGAAGAACTCTTTCAACAACCGGACGCCATGCACGGTACCCTGGCTGTGGGCGGCGATGATGATGGGGCGGCCCTGGTTGTAGTTTTTTAGGTAATAGGAAAACGAAGCTTCAATGTCGGAATAAGCTATATCCAAAGCCTCTTTCGCCGATTGCTTGTCGTCGGTATAAAAGCTGTGCAGGTGGGCCTGCCGGTACCTGGGTGCGAACACCCTGCCCGCTCCGTTAAAAATGCTGGCCTGGTGCAGGATAGTTGTCCCGTCGGTTTTTTGGTTTAATTTTGCATCGCTGATGTTGGCATTCCAGGTGTCGGCTTTCCCGGTGAAAGTGGTAGGATGCAGAAAAAAAACATCCACTTCCGATTCCGCCTGGAGGTCCTTGAAATCTGCCGAGGGCACCTGATCGGCATTGTCTATTTTACCGGGCAGGGCAGCCCAATTTTCAGGTTTTGCATAATCTGGCGGCGGCGGCACGGAAGTTGGAGAAAAGGAACCCGGTTTTACAGCACAGGACTGCAAAATGAACAAGGAAGCGATTATATACCATCGAAATTTCATTGTTTAGGATGTTTGCCCAAATGTAGAAATTAGCCGAAGACCTTCCAATGTAAAATGGGTTCGCAGCCCCTTTTAAGAGCGGCCAGGACTTTCGCCCGTGCCTTGCAAACCTTCAAAGTATCCCCTTCCAACAAACACTGCTTTGAACAATATCAATGAATGCCTACTGAAGTGAGCTTGTAAACTTCATTGTTATTTAATTTTGGAAAAATCAAATTTGTGGGGCACGAAGGTTATTTTTGCCCCGCTTTTAACCAAAGAGATATTTCACGGCTTGGAAAATTGCTTGCAGAGATCAATAAAATTCACTGAAAAACAGGGAGTTGTATTTAACTTAGGATCGAAGGAGAAATAAAAAGACTATTTTATTTTAAAAAAACCATTCCAGTACTGGGGTTTCAAAATCAAAATAGAGAACTTATTTTTTCATCGTTTCTTATGCGGCAGGTTTGCCAAGTTTTTGATAAAATTCATTCATCAAATAAAAAAACCATAGCAGCATGAACATTGCAGTCGTTGGTACCGGATACGTCGGTTTGGTCACTGGTACCTGTTTTGCCGAAACAGGCAATAATGTAATTTGTGTGGACATTGACGAAAACAAAGTCCGTAGGATGCAGGATGGGGAAATCCCCATTTACGAGCCTGGCCTTGATGTGCTCTTCGAGCGCAACAAGCGGCAGGGCCGCCTCGTCTTTACCACCAACCTGGCCGAGGCCATCGCCCCGGCCCAGATCATCTTCCTGGCCTTGCCGACCCCTCCGGGCGAAGACGGTTCTGCCGACCTGAAGTACATCATGGGCGTGGCCGACGATCTCTCCAAAATCATCACGGACTACAAAGTCATCGTTGACAAGAGCACCGTCCCCGTTGGTACTTCGGAAAAAGTACATGCCGTACTGGCGAAAAACCTGAGCGAGGAACTGTTCGACGTCGTGTCGAACCCCGAGTTCCTGCGGGAAGGCGTCGCCGTGGAGGATTTCCTGAAACCAGACCGGGTAGTGATCGGTACCAGTTCTGAAAAGGCAAAGAAACTGATGAAGCAACTGTACGAACCATTCGTGCGCCAGGGCAATCCCATCTATTTCATGGACGAGCGCTCGGCTGAAATGACGAAGTACGCCGCCAACTCCTACCTGGCCGCCCGCATTTCCTTCATGAACGAAATCGCCAACCTCTGCGAACTCGTGGGCGCCAATGTGGACGCCGTGCGGGTGGGGATGGGCAGCGACAGCCGCATTGGAAAACGCTTCTTGTTCCCCGGCGTCGGCTACGGTGGCTCCTGCTTTCCAAAAGATGTGCAGGCATTGGCCAAAACTGCCGACGAATACGGCTATGATTTCAAAATCCTGAAATCGGTGATGAACGTGAACAGCCTGCAAAAGCACCGCCTCACCGCCAAAATAAAGGCCCATTTCGGCGACGACCTCAGCGGCAAGACCATCGCCATCTGGGGCCTCGCCTTCAAGCCCAACACCGACGACATCAGGGAAGCCCCTGCGCTTTACCTCATCGACGACCTGCTCAAAGCAGGCGCAAAAGTGAAAGCCTTCGACCCGGAGGCCATGAAAAACGTGCAGGCCATCTACAACGGCCAGCTCAGCATGGCCCAGGATCAATATGAAACCCTGATCGGTGCCGATGCCCTCGCCATCCTGACGGAGTGGAGCGTTTTCCGCACGCCAAGCTTTGAGGTGATGAAGTCCTTGCTGAAAAACCCGGTCATCTTCGACGGCCGCAACCTCTACGATGTGGACTCGATGGCCGAAAAAGGTTTTTACTACGAAAGCATCGGGCGGAATACGGTTCAATGAGAGAATGAGAGAATTGCCGGCACTTTGGTGTTGGCTTTTTGGATAAGCTCATTTTGTAAAAAAACGAACAAAGGCCCTGGTCAACGACCGGGGCCTTGTTGTTTCCTGCCTTTTCGCCGGGCAATTTACAACTGGCATTTGCAACCTGCCGTCATTTGTCTGTAAACCAACCAAACATTCAGCCCATCGGTTTTCTAAACCAAAGGCATTGCAGTAACTTTGTCAGGCTTTTCAGCCACCATCCTTAATTTCTTGCTTAACACAACTACCTTCGAACTTTCCATGATTCAATTGATCGTCAACCTAATCTTGTTCCAATCAAAATTTCAATCAGCCATGAGGACATTTCTTTTTACTTTTTTTGTTGCCCTGACCACTGCCAGCCTGGCCGGGCAATCCGCTCCCAACTTCTGGCAAGAAGTGCAGTACAGCGAAATCTGGCTGCCGGAAAACGCAGAGACGGTGGACCTGCCGTCCGACTACAAACTGTTGTCTCTCGACTTCCCAGGCATGGCCAGCGCTTTGCGCAGCGCACCAGCCGAAGGCTCCACTGCTGCCAGGGCAGGTGAGTTGCAAATCCAGCTTCCCATGCCGGACGGTACCCTGGAAACTTTCAAAGTGTGGGACTCCCCCGTTATGGAGCCGGAACTGGCAGCCAAGTACCCGATGATCCGGTCGTTCAGTGCCAGGGGCATCACCAACCCCCACCACACCGCCAGGCTGGGCTACGGCCCCAGTGGATTCAGGGCGGTCATCCTAAGCGAGGATGGGGGCTCCTTTGTCATGCCTTATGCTTCCAATCAAACGCAATACTATGTCTGTTCCAACAGCTCCATCTTTTTTGCAGATGATGAAATAGGCATTCCAACAGCGGTAAAGATCCAAGGGGGCGAAGACGAGCAACCCAACCTGGATCCGAACTCAAATGCAGATGCAGAAATACAATTGAGGGGAGGCGGCGACGGTGATTTTGCCACCCGCCGGACCTACCGGTTTGCCTTGTCCACAACAGGCGAATTTGCCAACCTTTACAATAATAATTTCAACACCGTATTGGACAAGCTCGTTACGTCAACGGAGTATTTGAACGTCGTCACGGAGCGGGATCTGGATGCCAGGCTCTTGTTGGTGGCCAACAACGACCTGTTAATTTTTCTCGATGCCGCTAACGACCCCTTCATGAACTCGAATGATGGCGGCGGTTTGCTTTCCCAAAACGTAAATGTATTGAATTCGATTATTGGTCTTTCGAGTTATGATATTGGCCATGTTTTCACGGGCGGTTGTATCAATAACGTAGGGGGCATCGCTGTTCCCGGTTCGATATGCAGCCAAAACAAGGCCAGTGGAGTTACCTGTCATACCAGTACCAATCTGACCGCTGTTATTTACAGAATAGCCGCGCATGAAATGATGCACCAATTTGATGGGGGCCATACCTTTAACAATTGCAGCCAGGCGACCCAGGATCAATATTCCTCCAATTCTTCCTGGGAGCCCGGCAGTGGCAGTACTATCCTTTCCTACCAGGGTTCATGTGGTTCCAACAACATTCCTGGCAGTGCCAATGTGCATTATCATGGTGGCAACATTGGTGAAGTTTGGGTCAATACCCACCAGGGCGGCGGCAATTCCTGTCCGCTCAAAACGGTGACTGCCAACCACTCCCCAGCGGTTGTCTTGCCTTATACAAATGGTTTTTATATTCCTAAAAGCACCCCGTTCGAATTGGAGGCCAATGCCACCGATGAAGATGGGGATCCTTTGACCTACTGTTGGGAACAATTAAACCTGGGCATCCAGTCCAGCCTTGGCAACCCCTTGAGCAATGCACCTTCCTTCCGGGTCTTTGATCCCAGTGCTTCACCCAAGCGCATTTTTCCCAGGCTTCCGATTTTATTGAACAATGGCGCTGAAATCACAGAGGTACTTCCCACCTATAGCCGCAACCTCAAGTTCCGCTGCACCGTGCGGGACAATAACGTGGACGAAGGCGCTGGTGGCATTACCTGGCAGGACGTCTCTTTCGAGGTGGACGGCAACGCAGGCCCTTTCCTCGTTACCTACCCCAACACCAATACAAGCCCGCAAAAAGCCGGCACAAAGCTGGACGTGACCTGGAACGTGGCCAACACCGACAACAGCCTGGTGAACTGCCGCTCAGTAAACATCAAACTCTCCGTGGACGGGGGCAATACCTATCCCTATACACTGGCCTGTGCTTCGCCGAACGATGGCATGGAGACCGTCATCCTGCCGGATGTAAACACCAACACGGCCCGTATCCGGGTAGAAGCGGCGGGCAACATCTTCTTCGATATTTCCAACCAGAATTTTGCTATCCAGTCGGCAGATGAGCCTGGATTTTCCATGTCCATCTGCCCCCAGGTGCAGCAGGTCTGTGTGCCCGACCAGGCAGCGGTGGAGTTCAATACCAGCGCCATCCTCAATGCCAGCGAACCGGTGAACCTGGAAGTGCTGGGCGGCCTGCCCGCGGGCGTGTCGGTTTCTTTTTCCAAAAACCCGATCATGCCCGGCGAAAATGCAGTGGCAATTTTCGACATGGCCTCCGTCACTGCGGATGGCACCTTCAATGTGGACGTCAAGGCCTACAACAGCACCGACACCTTTTTCAGCAAGTTGTTATTCAACATAGTTTACAGCGATTTTTCTGCGCTGAAAGGTACGGGGCCAGTGGACGGCGCTACAGGCCTCGGCCTGCTGCAGAGCTACACCTGGACGGATTTGCCGCAGGCTGATCTGTACGAATTCCAGTTGGCCAGCAGCCCTACTTTTGCCGACAGCACTATCCTCGACGAATATACGGGCACTGATGCCTTTTATACACCGACAGATGCAACCCTGTTAGAAAGTACCATTTATTACTGGCGGGTCAGGGCCATCAACGAATGTGGCGAACACGAATATGCCCCCACGAATACTTTCCAGACCTATACGGTGTCCTGCGCCAATTTCCCCAGCCCTGATGTGCCCAAAACCATTTCAGAGATAGGCCTCCCAACAGTCATCTCCAATATGTCCATCATCCAGAACGGAACCATCACCGACCTCAATGTGAGGGGGCTGAAAGGGAACCACGATGCCCTGGCAGATTTGGAGGTGAAACTGAAAAGCCCGGCCGGTACGGAAATTACCTTGTTCAAGCAGATTTGCGGCAACGTCACCCAGTTCGACATGAACCTGAATGACGAAGCCCCTTTCAACATTGCCTGCCCACCCATCAACGGACAGACCTTTAAGCCCCAAAACCCGCTGTCTGCCTTCATCGGGGAAAACACCCTGGGCTCCTGGCAACTGACTGTTCAGGTTATCAATACTATTGGTGCAGGTGGCAATCTTTTTGGTTGGGGGCTTGAGTTCTGTGGCAGCATCTCACCTGTCTCCCCTTTTGTGGTGAAGAACGATACGTTATATGTCAAGCCGTTGGATACCCGTACGATCTACAATTTTGAACTAAAAGTGCAGGACGACGACACGCCGGACGACAATCTCTATTTCCGGGTGGTCAACAACACCCAACACGGCTACATCACCCGGGAGGGCGTGCCCCTGGGCATCGGCAACACGTTTACCATGTCCGATGTGCATACGCAAAAAATCGCCTACACGAACACCGATCCAGATGCCGTCTATGACTATTTCACCTTCATCGTGGAAGATGGTACGGGCGGTTGGCTCGGCACGCCGCGGTTCAATATTGTAATTGATGAAAACGCCCTGACAGGCGTGTCGGAGGAGCCGTTTGAAAACGCCATCCTGCTTTATCCCAACCCGGCCAGCCAGGTGCTGAACGTGGCTTTCCAACGTCCGTTGCCGGAGGATGGGGTCGTTTTCGTGAGCAACCTGCAGGGCCGCCAACTGCTCATGCAGCCTGTTGGCCAGGCTCAGCAGCAGTTGCAGGTGAACACGGCCAATTTCAGCAATGGCATCTATTTCCTGACCGTCCGTTCGTCTGAAGGCGTCATTACCAAAAAATTCATGGTTCAACAATAGGATTTTTAATGGTGAATGGTAAATGGCTAATATTCAGGGCCGTTCACCATTCACCATTCATCATTCATCATTCACCATTCACCATTAATATTCATATTCGCATGAAGAAAATACTCACACTTATCTCCGCGTTGTCTCTTCCCTTTTTTTTGCTGGCGCAATCTGGTTCCGGTTTTTGGCAAACCATCAACAAAAGCCAAACCAGCGGCCAGGTGCAGGGCATGCAGGGGCTCTTGCCTAAAAACTACCAGGCCTTTTCCCTGGATTTTAGCGCCATGACCAGCCACCTCCGGCAGGCCCCTATGGAGTTTACCGCCGCTGCCACCAGCCACCCACTGGAAGTTTCCCTTCCCATGCCGGATGGCCGCTTGGAAAAATTCGCCGTCTGGGAATCGCCCATCATGGAGCCTGGGCTGGCAGCTGCTTTTCCCAGTATCAAAACCTTTGGAGGCCGCAGCATAGACCATCCGGCGATTACGATGCGCCTCGACTACAGCCCTCAAGGTTTCCACGCCGGCATATACTCCCCGGAAGGCATTGCCATCGTTGCCCCGTTTGAGCCGTTGCAGGATGGCCGGTATATCAGTTTCTGGACCAATGATGCTGTGGCATCCGCACCTGCGCCGTTTCCGCTATGCAATGTGGACGGCAGCCATGCCGGCAACCCCGATCCTGCCCACGCCGGCGACGAAATTACCGCCAACGGCGGCGACCGGGATCTGTTGACCACCTTGAACCTGCAGACCTACCGCCTGGCCATAGCAACCACTGCCGAGTTCTCCACCGATAACGGCGGCACAACGGCTTCGGTGCTGGCCGCCGTCACGAACATTGTGAATAACATCAACCTCATTTACGAGAGGGACAATGCGATACGATTGATTTTGATAAACAACACAACCGAGACTTTCTTCTTCCCCCCCAACAACGCAGACCCCTACATGAATGCCAATCCCGATGCTATGATGAACGCCAACCCGGATGTGATGAACAACGCCTATGGGCTGTCGGGCTACGATGTGGGCCATGTTTTTGGCACCAACGCAGGGGGCGTGGCCCAGCTTTTCTCAGTTTGTTCCGAAAACAAGGCCAGGGGTGCTTCCTGCTCCTTTTCCCCTTACGTCGGGCCTGTGTTTTTCCTGATACCTACCCACGAGTTTGGCCACCAGTTCAGTGCGGTACACACGTTCAACGATTGCGATGGTTTTCAAAATGACGACCCACTGACGGGGTACGAGCCGGGAAGTGGCAGCACCATTATGTCTTATTCAAACGCTGCCGGCTGTACCCAAAACTGGGTGCAGGGCCAAAACGATCCCTATTTCCATGTCAACTCCCTCGAAAGGATCCAGAATTTCAGCAGGAACGGCACGACAGGCGGTTCGTGCGACCAGGTGGTTGCCGTGGGGAACAACACGCCCGAGGCTGAAATCCCTATTGACGGCGGCTTTAATATCCCCATCAGCACACCTTTTCAACTGACCGGCGCTGCCACCGACCCCGACGGGGATTCGATGACCTATGTGTGGGAGCAATACGACGTTGGGCCACCCAGCACCCTGGGCATGCCAACGGGCACGGCGCCGCTTTTCCGTTCTGTTCCACCTACTACCTCATTGACGAGGGTTTTCCCAAAAATGGAAACCATCGTCAACAACATCGCCAACGACAAGGCCGAACGCCTGCCTACTACGACACGGGTATTGACTTTCCGCTTTACTGCCAGGGACAATAAGGCACCGGCTGGCGGCTGGGGCTGGGATGTCATCCAGTTCATGTCAACAGCCACTGCCGGCCCATTTGTAGTGACCCAACCCACTGCGAGCGGCATCACCTGGGAGGTGGGCAGCTACCAGGAAGTGACCTGGAACGTGGCCAACACGACGAACAACCTGGTCAACTGCCATTGGGTCAATATCAAGCTGTCCACGGATGGAGGCTATACTTACCCGGTTACCCTGCTGGCCCAAACCCCCAACGACGGCAGTGCCTTTGTGGTGGTGCCAAATGAGATTTCAACCACGGCCAGGGTACGGGTGGAGGCAGCGGACAATATCTTTTTCGATATTTCCAATAACAACTTTTCCATCGTGCCGCCCGCTGCACCTGGCTTTGCCCTGCAAACTGACATCGAGTACGGCACGGCCTGTTCGCCAGCCGGCTTTGAGGTCAATCTGGAAACAACGGCCTTACTTAATTTTTCGGACGCTATCACCTTTTCAGCGTCAGATCTCCCGCCTGGTGCAACGGCCACCTTTACCCCCAATCCGGTAACGCCCGGTGGCACGACCACCCTGGTGCTCGACATGGGCAACGTCACGGTAGATGGCGATTACCCCATCACCATCAGTGCAGAAGCGGGCGGGCTGCCGGTACAGCAACGAACAGTTGATATCAACGTGGTATCCAGCGATTTTTCGGCCCTGGCGGCTGTCAGCCCCGCCAACGGGAATTCAGGCACAACCCTGCTGCCCTCCTTCCAGTGGACCAACCTGCCCAATGCCCAATTTTACGATATTGAGATTGCCACTTCGCCCAACTTTGGCAATACAGTCGTGGCAGATTCCTTTGGACTGACCACAAATACTTACCTGCCGGATGTCACCCTGGAGGAGAACAAACTCTACTTCTGGCATATCCGCTGCTACAACGAATGCGGGGCAGGCGATTTTTCGGATGCCTTCACCTTTTACACGGTGTCCCAATCCTGTATGCTTTTCAACAGCACCAATGCCCCCATCACGATATCCGGTGCGGGCCTTCCGTACATCACCTCCAAAATATCCGTGCCGGCGGTAGCTGGCATCAGTGATGTAAACGTGAAGAACATCGTTGGCGACCACAATGCGTTCGGGGATATTGCCTTCCGGCTGAAATCGCCCAGTGGCGATTCTGTCGTCTTGATGAACGGGGCGCCCTGCGGCAGCCCATTTGCCTTTAACCTGGGCTTCGACGATCAATCACCGCTGACCAGCATTCCCTGCCCGCCGCCAACTACGGGTGCCAATTACAAGCCTAGCCAGCAGCTTTCGGCTTTCAACGGCATCAACGGGCAAGGCGAATGGACTTTTGTGCTGGCAGTCATCAATACAATTGGCTCTGGCGGGACGTTCAATAGCTGGTCTCTGGAACTATGCGGCACGGCCAGCCCTATCAACCCAACCCTCATCAACAACGACACCATTTGCGCCGAACCCGGTGGCCTTGGCCTCATCGTGCAGGATCAGCTCCGGGTGGAAGATACGGACAATACAGCCCCGCAACTCACCTTCACCATTGTTACCAATACCAAAGAAGGATTTCTGACCAGGGGCGGCACCCAACTTGGGGTCGGTGACCAGTTTACCATGCAGGATATTTACGCCCTGCAGATCAAGTACAACAACACCAACAGCAGCGCCACTTACGACTATTTCACCTTTGCCGTGACGGACGGTACGGGTGGCCTGCTCGGCACGCCGAGGGTGAATATCAAAATGGATCCTACCTGCGTGGTCGGTACGGATGAGCAAAGCCAGGATATTGGCTTTTCCATCTATCCCAACCCTGCCGGCGACGTACTGAACATTGCTTTTGGGCAAGCTGCCACAGGAAGTGCCAAAGTGGGGCTGCTGAACGTGGAAGGACGGCAATTGCAAGCCACGGAGGTCAACCTGGCTGTCGGCACCATCCAGTTGAACACAGCCGGACTGCCGGCGGGCATTTATCTGGTACAAGTGACCACGGCCCAGGGAGTTGTTTCTAAAAAGGTTATCCTGGAATAAGGATAGCCCGAACAGGTTTGTTTTACATTAATTTGCGATGAAAAAATAACCTCCTGTTTTTGATCTTGAAAACACCTGTGATGGAAGGGTTTGCTGAAAATAACCCCGTTGTGAAGCCGGGATTATTTTCCCTTCAATCTTTACTAACATAATTAGGGTATATAAAAGATTATTTTTTTTAACTAAAAGTCAGCATCCATGCTCATGGATGCTGCTTTTTTTTACCTTTGTGGGCGTTCCCCGCAGTCCTCTCCAAAGAGTTAGTTAGCGCGTATCAGTTGGCAATTCGATCTTGCCAATATTTTAAACATCACAACACTAACATTCGAGATTCAAACTATCATTCCATGAAATATCTCCTGACCGGGGCCACTGGTTTTATTGGCGTTGAATTGGCCAAACAGCTCGCCCAAGATGGGCATACCGTTCACGCCCTTTTCCGCAACGAAACAAAAACTGCCAGGTTAAAATCTTTTGAAAACGTCCGGCTCTTCAAAGGCGACATCCTGGACACGGACAGCCTCAGCGGCGCACTAAAAGGTTGTGACGGGGTTTTCCATACGGCAGCTTTCGCCAAACCCTGGGACAAGGATTCCCAGACATTTTACAAACACAATGTCCAAGGTTCTTTAAATGTGTTTGAAGCTGCCCGCAAAGCGGGGGTCAAGCGCATTGTCTTTACCTCCACGGCCGGGGTCATCAGCCCTTCCAATGGGGTGGCTTCCAATGAAAATACGCCCCGCAAGCTGGATTACTTTACCCACTACGAACGCTCGAAAGCCCAGGCCGAAGAAGAAGTGGCCAAGCTGGTGAAGGATGGCCTTGCTATCATCACCGTGAACCCCACCAGGGTCTATGGCCCTGGCCAGTTGGCCCAAAGCAACGGCGTCACAAAGATGATCAAGCTCTATCTGCAGGGCAAGTTCAAGATACTGCCCGGCAACGGAAAAAGCGTAGGCAATTACGCTTTCATTGACGATGTGGTACAGGGCCACATCAAAGCCATGCAAAAGGGAAAGCCCGGAGAACGGTACATCCTGGGTGGTGAAAACATCTCCTTTGCCGATTTCTTCGACCTGCTTTCCGATTTGACAGGTAAATCTTCCAAACTTTATAAAATGCCGATCCCGGTGATGCGGGTAGCTGCCAAAGCGATGGAAATACGGGCCAACCTGACCGGCTCCCCGCCGCTGCTCACCCCGCCCTGGGTGGAGCGATATATGTACAATTGGGAACTGTCCAGCGAGAAGGCGATCCGCCAACTGGATTACCATATCACCCCTATAGAAGAAGGGCTCTCCACTACTATTGACTGGATTTTTAAAAACAGGCGGTAAATGGCCCTCATGTTAGGTATTTGGAGTACATTTCGGGAAAAACATGAAATCCTTTTTTGATAAGAACCACCAACAGGAATTGTTGCAGCGCCTGGATAAACTTACTCCCGGCACACAGCCACAATGGGGCAGGATGACATCTGCCCAGATGCTGTCCCATTGCGCCGCTGCATTCAAAACTCCTACCGGGGAACTGCAACTGAAGCCCTATCCCTGGCCCATGAAAATGCTTGGCAGGATGATAAAGAAGTCCATCCTCAGCGAAAAACCCTATAAGAAAAACTCGCCTACCGCTGCTGAATTCCTGGTGCGCGACGAAAAGGACTTTTCCACAGAAAAGCAAAACTTCCTCGAAGCCTTTCATAAATTGGCCGCAGGGCCACAGGTAGTGAAGATAACCGACCATCCATTTTTTGGTAAAATGACCGCCGACGAATGGGGCCGGCACATGTACAAACATACAGACCATCATTTTACCCAGTTTGGGCTTTGATGAAATAGGTGTTTGCGTATGTGGGTCCTTTTTCGATTTTTTTCGTTCTTTAGGACCAAAGGAAAAATAATCCCGATTTCACATCGGGATTATTTTTAAAAAAACCTTCCATTGCTCGGGTTTTCAAAATCAAAATGGTGAAGTTATTTTTTCATCGTTACTTGACAGATTTTGTGGGGTAAGGAAACCGTTAAAACGGTTTAGCACATAACCGCTTGATTTTCAACCTACGACTTAAGTCGTAGGTTGAAAATTGGCTATCACTTTGAGCCGTTTTAACGGATGACCACAAGATTTGTCAAAGAACCATTTTTTTCAAATAGCTACCCGCTGTTGCTATTATCAGCGCTCGCATTGAAAATCAATCCGCAGTTCTTTTGAGAGACGGGGTTATCCAACCCCGCTGTTCTACAGTTCTTTTGAGCAATTCCGCAGTTCTTTTGAGAGACGGGGTTATCCAACCCCGCAGTTCCGAAACCGTGGAGTTCGATAAGCCCGCCTGTCAAAAAGGGCTGGGGCTGGCGCGAGCCGACCATTAGTTTCAAATGCGGTTACTTATAAAAAACAGGGTAGGATCAAAGAATGGCTGGATCAAACTTTGAGCGTTGATAAGCGCTTCTCGGCCAACTTCACATATTCCTCCACAATATCGTACCCCACATATTTCCTTCCACTTCGCAGGGCCGCAATAGCAGTAGTACCACTGCCCATGAAGGGGTCGAGCACAACGTCCGTTTCAAAAGAATACAATTGGATGAGGCGCCGGGGGAGCTCCTCCGGGAATGGGGCGGGATGGCCGATGCGCCTGGCCGACTCGGCGCCCATCTGCCAGATAGTCTTGGTCCATTCCAGGAACTCGTCCCTGCTGATGGTGCTTTTCTTTACTTCCTTTTCTTTTTTGGTCAAATGCCGCTTATAGTCCCCTTTTGAAAAAATGAGGATGTATTCGTGCACGTCCCGAAGGATGGGGTTGGAAGCACTTTGCCAACTGCCCCAGGCTGTGCTGCCGGTGGAACTTGCGCCTTTGTCCCAAATGATTTCACCCCGCATGAGGAAGCCGATGTCAATCATCATTTGCGTAACAAAAGCGGTGAGCGGCAGGTAGGGTTTGCGGCCCAGGTTGGCGAGGTTGATGCAGGCCCTGCCGCCCGGCACCAGCACCCGGTAGGTTTCCCGGAACACCTTTTCCAAAAGCTCTAAATATTCCTGGAGGGAAAGGTCTTCGTCGTATGCCTTGCTGGCGTTATAAGGCGGCGAGGTAATCACCAGGTGGACGGAGCCGTCGGGGATGGCTTCCATTTGCTCTGAAGAAGCGCAAAAAAGCTTATTCTCCATGTTCGCCGGGAAGGGGTTGGATGCCAGGGCATGTCCATTTTGCATGGGCAAGCCCTGGTACAACCGGGAGTTGTAAAACTTCGATGCATCGTGGTTGATCCTGCCACTGGTGCCGAAAGAACTGGTTTCCGTGCCTTGCCGTTTTTTTGCCATTTGAAAAATTGGAGGGCAAAGTTGGGGAAAATTTGGGGAAAGAACGAACAGGGATCACAATGCTATGGCATCCACCTGAAAGGTTGCTCACGGTCATAAGCCTGGCATCAGCGGTTGCCATCAGTATAAAATGACTCCCCTCTGATATGTTGTACAAAATCGTGAATCCCCATCCCCTGTTCCTGCGCCCGGATGAAGGCACTGCCCACCACGCCGCCATTGGCAAATTGGCAGACCGTCTTGAACGCCACATGGTCGGAAATGCCGAAGCCGACCATCACCGGATTTCTTAGTTTTAAATCTGCAAGCCGTTGAAAATAAGCCGTTTGCGTTTTGCCAAAACCTCCCGCCCCGCCCGTTGTGGAAGCCGTGGAAACAGCGTACAGAAATCCCCGGCTCGCCGCATCCAGCTCCCGGATGCGCTTGTCCGACGTCTGTGGCGTAACGAGAAAGACCGGGCAGAGGTCGTATTTTTCGAAAAACAGGCGGTAGTTTTTTTCGTAAAAAGCCAGCGGCAGGTCGGGCAAAATCACGCCGTCCACGCCTGTTTCGTGGCATTTTTTACAAAAACGCTCCACGCCGAATTGCAGCACCGGGTTCAGGTAGCCCATCAACAACACCGGGATGTTTGTTTTGTCCCGAAAGCCTTCGAGTTGGGTAAAAAGTTTTTCCAGCGACATGCCGTTTTCCAACGCCGCCTTGCTGCTCTCCTGAATCGTCGGCCCGTCGGCCAGCGGGTCGCTGAAGGGCATGCCGATTTCGACGATGTCGGCCCCGGCAGCGTCCAGGTCGAGGATGGTGAGGTGGGTGCCCTCCGGGGAGGGGTAGCCGGCGGTGAAGTAGATGGCGAGGAGGTTGCGGGGATTATTGGCCAGCAGCTTTTCTAAGCGGTTCATTTTTTCCTTTTTTCGATTCTGAAATAGGTTTGACCTTGCCGGCACTGGTCAGCAGTCCTTCCATGCTGAGCGGTTTGTCGCCGTGGTTGCGTTCCTTGCGGAGTGCCTCCAGTTCGTTTTTGTTCTGAACGCTGAGCCACAGGGTAGCGGAGATGCCGAAGATTTGTTCCAGTTTCAGCGCAAATTCCGGACTGACACGGCGGCGGCCTTTGAGCATAGCGCTCAGGTTGGAGTCTTCGATGCCGATGTAGGCAGCAAAGTCTTTTTTCTTGATTTCGAGCCCTTCGATGCACTCGGCCAGGAGTGTAGGCATGTCGTTTGGCTTGAAGAGGTTTTCGTTGCGGAGGTAATCTTCCATGCGGTATTTAATGCCGAGCAAGTGAAGTTCGGTGCGCTGTTGGGGCGTCATTTTGGCCGCTTGTTCCTGAATTTTTGCTTTCAAAATTTGAAAGTCTTCGCTTTCTATGTCAGTACGCCCGGTTGGTGTCCCGTTGATACCTCCTTCATTGGCGAATAACTCTATTTCCTTTTTATGCTTTTTCATTACCATATAAATAATTGTTGATAAGTTTATTACCAGCTTCTGGGCTGAAATACATTTTCTGGCCCCAGGCTTGGGTTGCTCCATATTTTTTTATGTACAGCTCGATTAGAACCGTTTTACTTTCAAATGATAAATAACTTTGGTATTCATTTTTACCATATTTCGTGCTCATAAGGCAAGAATATGCTAATAAACAAGCTGCCACCAAATCATATTTGCCTTTACGTCCATAATTGGAAGGAGCAACCTCGATACAATCCAGGACGAGCATGCCAAATTCCGTAAGTGTCAGTTTCACCATGCCCTCCGCTTTTTCAGGTGTGTTTTCCAGCGTTAATTTGAAAAACATCCCATCTCCTTCCTTCCTGTACAACTGCCGCCAATTAAAATTCCACCCATCCTTTTTCAAAGGCATATCGCTATAGCCCACCTCCGAAATGAGCGCCGGCACAAGGTTCCCCGTAGCGGTGTATTTAACGTTGGTTTTTATGATGCAATTTCGGTAAAATTATCAAGATTTGATAATTTTTGTAGCGTCGGCTTTAGCCGGCGATGATGTCGATTAAACGCCGGGTAATTGAGATTGAAAAAATCGGTTAAAAAGTCAATTTCAATAAGCCGACGCTACGTACGTCCCCAAATCCTTATCCCCCCGCCCCGACAAACACACCACCACCACATCATCTTTCCCGAATTTTTCCTTTTCAAAAATCGCCAGTGCATGCGCCGTTTCCAGCGCCGGAATGATGCCCTCCAGCCTTGACAGTTGAAACGCCGCCGCCATTGCCTCGCCGTCCGTAATGGGTATATATTCCGCTCTCCCTAAAACACCCAATGCCGCATGCATAGGCCCCACGCCCGGATAGTCCAGCCCCGCCGAAATCGAATACGGCTCGATGACCTGCCCGTCGCCGTTCTGGATGAGCATGGATAGGCTGCCGTGCAGGATGCCAGGCTTGCCGAGGGCGATGGTAGCCGCCGTTTCGCCCGTATTCACACCATGTCCGGCAGCCTCTGCACCAATGAGCCGCACACTTTTTTCTTCGATGAAATGGTAAAACGCCCCCGCCGCATTGCTACCGCCGCCGACGCAGGCAAGGATGGATGTCGGATTCGCAACGCCTTCTTTTTCAACCATTTGCCAGCGGATTTCTTCGCTGATGACCGATTGCAGCCGTGCCACCAAATCCGGGTACGGATGCGGCCCGACCACCGAACCGATGATGTAGTGGGTATCCACCGGGTTGCAAATCCAGTCCCGAATAGCCTCGTTGGTGGCGTCTTTCAGGGTTTGGTTGCCGCTCATGGCGGGTACGACCGTAGCGCCGAGCATGCGCATGCGGGCCACATTCGGTGCCTGCCGCTCTATGTCGAGGGCGCCCATGTAAACCACGCATTCCAGTCCCATCAAAGCGCAGACCGTGGCCGTGGCGACCCCATGCTGCCCGGCCCCCGTCTCGGCGATGATGCGGCGTTTGCCCAGCCGCTGCGCCAGCAGGATTTGCCCAACTGTGTTGTTGATTTTATGCGCCCCGGTGTGGCAAAGGTCTTCCCGTTTGAGGTAGATTTTTGTTCCGTAATGGGCCGACAAACGCCTGGCCAGGTAGAGCGGTGTAGCCCTCCCTGCGTAGTCTTTCAGCAGGTGGCGGAACTCCGTTTGAAAGTCCTCCGATTCGAGGATGTCGAGGTAGCAATTGCGCAGTTCCTCGACGTTCGGATGGAGCATTTCGGGGATGAAAGCGCCACCGAAGGAGCCGTAGAAGCCGTCGGCATCGGGCGTTTTAAGGTTTACTAAACTTTCAAAGTTTGATAAACCTGGTGTTTCAGCTAAATAACTCATGTTTAAATTTTTTAACCAGGTTAAAATCTTTGAGTCCGGGTTCGGTTTCGAAGCGGGAGTTGATGTCGAGAACGGTGAGGCCCCTGACCCCTGAAGGGGAACCCTCGGACGCACGATTATCGGAACGCCATAATTTTCGAAGTTCAGATACTTGGAAATCTGTGGGTTCCCCTTTAGGGGTCAGGGGCAAAGGCCCAATCCCCCCGCTCAGCACAAACGGCGTCTCCCCCTCGTATTTTCCCAGCAGCGACCAGTCGAACGCCACGCCGTTGCCGCCCCGGTTTTTGCCTTTGGTATCGAATAAAAATTTGTCTGCCACACCGGCGTAGGGCTTCGTTTTTCCAAAATCAAAATCCTCATCCACGCCGAAGGCCTTCCACACTTCCAGGCCTTCTTCTTTTAAAAAACTGCAAACCTCCGGCGACTCTTCGCCGTGCAGTTGGATGACTTGCAAGTCCAGTAATTCCGCCGTTTTTTTCATTATTTCAACATCTTCATTTACGAACACGCCTACTTTTTGGGTAGGGCCTGGCAGGTTTTTTACCCAATCCAAATCCGCCGGTTCGCCCACGTAGCGGGGGCTTTTTTTATAAAAAATGAAGCCCAGGTAGTCCGGCGCCAGCGTCAGCAATTGGCGGGCGTTGTCGGGATGCTTCAAGCCGCAGATTTTGAGTTTCATCATCTACATTTTACGCTGCCCTTGTCATTGCCGCAGGCAAACTGCAACGTCATGAGGTAAGTCACGCTTAGCAGCCCTCATGACAGCTAACTTGAAGTTGCGGGTCGTCTTCGGCGATGACAAGGCAATTTGGTCAGGCAACGGTAATAGGCAGCTTTTCGAGCGAAGCAAGCGTTGCAATAAACTCCTTGCACGCCTCCTCCGGCCGACTGTGTTTCATAAAGCTTTCCCCAATCAAAAATCCCTGAAAACCCGCTTCCCTTAACTCCAGAATCGCCGCCGGGTCGCTCAGCCCGGACTCGGAGACTTTCACAAAATCATCCGGAATCATCGCTCCCAACTCGAAAGAGCGCTGGACTTCCACCGAAAAATCGGCCAGGTTGCGGTTGTTGACACCGACGGCGTCCACCGTTTCGCAAAGGTGGCCCAGCTCGCTGCTGTCATGGATTTCGAGTAGCACTTCGAGGCCGAGAGAGCGGGCGAAGGCGCTCAGTTGGCGCACCTCCTGCGGCGTCAGCACGGCGGCAATGAGCAGGATGGCGTCGGCGCCGATACTGCGGGCCTCGATAATCTGGTACTCGCTGACGGCGAAATCCTTGCGCAGGATGGGGCAGAAATTGAACTTCCGGGCCGTCGTCAGGTCCTCGTTTTTGCCCCCAAAAAAATGCTCGTCGGTGAGTACGGACAGTGCTGAGGCACCCGCCTGCATGTAGCCGATGGTGGTCTGCTCCACCTTGGCGGAGGCATTGATGACGCCCTTCGAAGGCGAGCGCCGCTTGAATTCGGCGATGATGCCCTGCCGGTCGGGACGGCTGAGGTACTTCGTCAGGCTGACGGTCGGCGTTTCAAAGAAAATACTGCGTTCGAGGAGCTTGGCCGGGTAGAGCGACTGGCGCTCGGCGACTTCGTTTTTCTTGTGGGCGATTATTTTTTCTAAAATATTCATTTCAATGAGTGAATGAGTGAATGAAAGAATGAGTGAATGTTTATTGCAGTGAAATCAGCTTTTGTAAAGCCCCCAGCGCCCGCCCGCTTTCGAGCGATTCGTTGGCTTCCGCAATGCACACCTCCAGCGATTTTTCCGGTGAAATGCACTGCAGTGCGAGGGCGGAGTTGGCGGCCACCACCCGTTTCTGTTCGGCTGTTCCTTTGCCTTCAAGGATGGCGGTGAAAAGCTCGACATTTGCCTCGACCGTGCTGCCACCGGCGAGATCGGCTTCCGTTATGGCGCCGCCAAAATCGGCGGGGGTCAGTGTTTTTTCACCCTGGTTGCTCACCGTTTTGGCAGGGGCCGTCAGGGAAATTTCATCGTAGCCTCCGAGGGTATGGACGACGATGAAGCGTCCCCCGGCCGGTTGCAGCAGATACCCGTAAATACGCTGCAATTCCAGGTTGAAAACGCCCGTCAACTGGCAGTCCGGGAAAGCTGGGTTGACCAGCGGGCCGAGCATGTTGAAAAAGGTCTTTACGCCCAGCGCCCGCCTCACGGGGCCGACGTTTTTCAGTGCCGGGTGGAACATTGGGGCGTGCAGGAAGCAGATACCTGCATCTTCGAGTTCCCGGCGCAGGGCGCTTTCGTCGTTTTTGAAACGGTAGCCCATCGCCTCGAGCACGTTGGAGGAACCGCAGACGGAAGAAACGCCGTAGTTGCCGTGTTTCACCACCTTACCGCCTGCGCCTGCCACCACGAAGCTGCTGAGCGTTGAAATGTTGAAGGTATTTTTCCCGTCGCCGCCGGTGCCGCAAAGGTCGATGGTTTCAAAATCGCTCATGTCGAGGCGGATGCAAAGGTCGAGCAGTGCCTGCCGGAAGCCATCGAGTTCCTCCACGCTGATGCTGCGCATGAGGTACACGGTGAGGAAGGCCGCAATTTGCGCCTCGTTGACCTCGCCCCGGGTAATTTCAGTGAGGGTTTCGTAGGCTTCCTCACGGGTGAGGCGCTGGTGCTCGAAGAGTTTGTTGAGTATCTTTTTCATTGAAAATCAATTGATTAAATAAGTCCTTTTCTCTGTGTCCCTCGTGTCTCTGTGCCTCCGTGTTGAGATTTTTAAACACGGAGGCACAAAGGAGACACTTAGTTTTTTAACCAATTCCTCACCATCACCTTCCCATGCTCCGTCATCACGCTTTCAGGGTGAAATTGGACTCCCCGCACGTCGTATTTTTTGTGGGTCAAACCCATGATTTGCCCTTCCTCATCTTCGCAGGTGAGGTCGAAGCAATCGGGCAGTCCTTTTTTTGAAATGACCCAGGAGTGGTAGCGGCCTGCAGCGAAGGTCTCCGGGATTTCACGGAAGAGCAATTCGTCACGCTTGCGCACGTGTATGGGCGTGGCGACGCCATGAAAGACTCTCGGCAAATTTTCTAAGCTGCCGCCGAACATCTCGCCGATGGCCTGCAAACCCAGGCACACACCGAAGATGCTCTTGGTCGGCGCCAGTTCCCGGATGAGGTCGCAAAGGATGCCCGATTCCGATGGCAGGCCGGGACCGGGCGAGAGCAGGATTTTGTCGTACCGGCCAGCTTCGGCGACGGTGATTTCGTCGTTGCGGAACACGTCGGGCCGGATGCCGGACATTTCCTCCACGTACTGTACGAGGTTGTAGGTGAAGGAATCGTAGTTGTCGAGGACGAGGATTTTCATTTTTTCAAAAATTTAGTTTCGGTTCTTTTTGGTTAATTTCGCAAAAACATAAAATCAAAAGGCCATGTTAGTTATCAAGCTTCCTATCCGCTACGAAGGCTCCAAAGGTGAAAAAGTGATGTACACGCTTTTCGATAGTGGAGCTACTTTTTCCTGTATCAATGCCGATTTGATAGAGGACATTGAAAAACCAGTAAAACTTCGCCACCCCAAAGAAGTCGCCACTGCAAGCGAAGGGCATTATGTCAAAATCAATAGTGCGGTGCGCCTCGATTTTTACATTGACGACCTTCAACTTTCAGATGAATTCATGGTTGTTCCCGGTCTTTCCGAGGAGGCCATCCTTGGCGTCACCACCCTTCAAAAATGGCGCATCAAACTCGATTTTGAGCACGATACGGTTATCGTGGACCCGAAAATCGCCAAGTTCATTTTGAAAGACCTCAAATAGGTTCGAACCAAATCATGGTGATTTTTAAAATCACCATGATTTAAGACCTTCCTGCCATCGCCACCGCCCGCCGCAGCGCTCCGATTTTGTGAAACACCTCCTGTAATTCCTTCTCCTCCACCGAATGTTTGACAACACCGGCGCCGGCCTGGTAGTGCAGCGTATTGTTTTTACTCAAAAAACTGCGGATGAGGATGGCGTGGTTGGCACTGCCGTCGAAGGTGAAGAAACCGACGCAGCCGCCATAAAATCCCCGCCGGTTCGGCTCGATTTCGTCTATCAACTGCATGGCCCGGTGCTTCGGGGCACCACTGAGCGTGCCTGCCGGGAAGGTTTCGGCCAGCAGTTTCACAGGTGAAACATCGGCTGGCAGCTCGCCGGAAACCTCTGACACGAGATGGATGACATGGCTGTAAAACTGCACCTCCCGGTAGGTTTCCACCTTCACATTTTGGCAAAGACGGTTGAGGTCGTTGCGGGCCAGGTCCACGAGCATGACGTGTTCGGCGTTTTCCTTGGGGTCGGCAGCAAGGGCTTCGGCGCCTTCCCGGTCGGCCTGGTCGTCGCCGGTGCGGGGGAAGGTGCCGGCGATGGGGTTGATGAAGGCGGTTTTTGGTGAATTAGTGGATTGGTGAATTGGTGAATTGGGTTTCAGACGTACCTGCGCCTCCGGGCTGGAGCCGAAAATTTTATAGTTGCCGTAGTCGAAATAAAACAGGTAGGGCGAGGGGTTCACGCTGCGCAAAGCCCGGTAAACATTGAACTCGTCGCCCTGAAATGGCTGTGAAAACTGGCGGGCCACCACGATTTGAAACACATCGCCACGCTGGCAGTGGTGTTTGCCCTTCGTCACCATTTCCATGTATTCCTCGTCGGTCATATTGGTTTTTTCCTCGCCGTTTTTTTGAAAAGGAAATGATGGAACGGGCGCTACCTGCAACAAGTTTTCCAGTTCCGGCAGGTGGCTTCCCTGGCCGGGCAGGAGGTTTTCCAGCACGGTCATTTTTTGGTTGAAATGGTTGATGGCGATGATGAAACGGGGGAGTTGGTAGTGCAGGGCGGGTGTGGTTCGTTCAGGATTTTCGGGGCTTTGGAGGGTTATTTTTTCAAAAAACTGAACGGCGTCGTAGTTGGCGTAGCCGAAAAATCCGTTGAGCTTCCGGGCGGCCGGTTCCCCGCTTTCGATGTGGAATTTTTTGAAAAACGCATCCAGCCGCTCCACCACCTCCCGGCCATTTTCGATGGGTGAAATGACGGGCTTCTCACCAGGCAGCGTCACAGTAATTTGCTGATTGTCAACGACAAAATCCGCCACTGGCTCCAGGCAGATGAACGAAATGCTGTTCTCGTTGCCGTGGTAGTCGGAGCTTTCGAGCAGCAGTGCGCCGGGGTAACGGTCACGCAGGCGCAGGTAGAGGCTCACCGGGGTGACGGTGTCGGCGAGGAGGGTTTTGATGGACGGTTTTATCGCAATCATTGTGAATTGGTGAATTAGTAAATTGGTGAATTGGTGAATTGGGGTGAAACAAAAAGGCCTGCCGTGAAGTACGGCAGGCCTTTTTTGCAACAATTTAATATCAGCGCAGGCATGCGGCTACTCACGGAAAGCGGGTTCCTTGAAATGCCACCACCACCAATTTTGTGCGGTTGAAATGTGCTGATATTTGGATGTTGAAATCATGTTTTTATAAAAAAAACTTTTGCAATTGGAGCCGCAAAGTAAAGGGCAGTCTTTGCACAAAGTCAAGTTTTGGGCTTTTATTATTTCAAAAAAAATCTGGCAACCTGCTGCTTTGCGCTTTGTTCGGTTAATTTTACGATTCGCATAAAATGGTACAGCACCAAACCCGGCGAGTTATATTTTACACATGATTTTTACCAACTCTCAAATTGATCTTTCCCTTTTGCCCCGCGGTGAAGAAGTTGAATTTCAACTGCTTTCGCCGGCTTACCGCAACGTCGAATATATCGGCACGGCCATTTTCTGGGGAGTGGTATTTTTAGGCTGGCTGATATTTTTTGCCACAGGCTATGCCAAGCTGCCCATCCTGACCTGGGTCATGTTGGGTGCCTGGATCCTGATGTTTGCCCTGTCTATGTTTTTTGCAGGTAAAAGGTACGAAGTGGCGGGCTATGCGCTCCGGGAGCATGACATCGTGCACAAAGCGGGCGTCTATTGGCGCACGGTGACGACGATCCCTTTCAACCGGATGCAGCATTGTGAAATCAGCCGGGGGCCTATTGAAAGTGCTTTTGGCCTGGCGACCCTGCGGGTGTTCACTGCCGGGGGGGCGAGCAGTGATTTGAGTATTGAGGGCTTGCCCAACGAGGAAGCGCAGCGAATCAAGGAGTTTATTACGCAGAAGATTGGCGAACAAAAGGAGGAACTTTGACTATGGAAACAACTACTACTTTTGCCCAGCCCACCCGCCAGTCTGCCGTAGCTATCTTTTTTATTTTGGGGAACGTTTTCCGCATCCTGCTCCGGCAGCTTTGGGTACTCATACTCATCGTGCTGTTCAACCCTAAAAAGCAGGTTTTCAACAACTTTACGCTTTTCTTCCTTGGGCTTGCAGCGGTTGGGGCCGTCATTTCCATCATCAATTATTTCAAATTTTATTTCTACATCAAAGACGGCGAACTGGTGTTGGAAAAGGGCGTATTCAGGAAAACAAAAATCAATGTGCCGCTTGACCGGGTGCAGACGGTCAACTTCAAACAGGGCATCCTGCACCAGGCGTTGAATGTGGTAGCCGTTGAAATAGACACCGCCGGTTCGATCGGGAAAGAGTTTTCGTTACAGGCCATCCGCAAGGAAAAAGCGGAAGCGCTTCGGGCAGTCGTTGAAAGCTTTCGGCAGCATTCGGTTAGCAGTTTGCAGCCCGACAGTTCCCCATTTTCGGGTGGCACAGCGGCTTTCCAGCAAGCCAAAAATCCCGAACCACAAACCGCTCCATTGCTGTTGTTCCACCTTTCCCCGCTCGACCTGCTGAAAATCGGTGTCAGCCAAAACCACTTCCGCACAGCGGGCATCATCATGGTGTTTTTCCTCAGTTTTCTCGATGATATGGAAGATGCCTTCGATTTCGATTTAGCCAAAAAGATAGAGGAGTTGCTGGGGTTGGCCAAAGAGGCAGAGTTCATGTCGTACCTGCTCATCGGCGTGCCATTTTTCCTGATAGTTTCTTTTTTGATCACCTTGTTCAACACGGTGTTGCGATATTTCAACCTCCGTTTATGGCGCACGGAAAACGGTTTTAAAATGGAGAGCGGACTGTTCACCCGGCAGGAGGTGTCGGCCAACCTGCGCAAGATCCAATACCTGCGCTGGAGCAGCAGCCCGCTCATGCGGTGGTTCAACATGGTGTCGGTAAGGCTGCAGCAGGCAGCCAGCGTTCAGGTGTCGAGGAAACTATCCGTGTCGGTGCCGGGCTGCTATGAGGAACAACTGGAAGCCCTGCGGTCGGCCTATTTTCCGGAGGAAAAAAACCTGCCGGAAGAGGAACACGGAGTCAACCACCGCATCGTCAGGCGGCAGTTCGTCCTCACAGGCCTCCTGCCGGTGGCGGTGCTGCTGCTGCTCACGCACTCCTGGTCAGAAGGGCTTTCCTGGTGGTGGCTCCTCTGGCTGCCGGTGGATCTTTGGCTGAGCATCCGGCACTTTCGCACCTGGCAGTGGTTTGTCAGCGAGGAGGGCGTACGGGCGTCCTGGGGCGTGGTGAACCGCAAAAACGTGCTGCTCCAATGGTACAAGGTTCAGGCAGTATCCATCCGCCAAAGCTACTTCTTCAGGCGTACCCATTTGGCGCACCTCACCCTTCACACAGCAGCCGGCACCGTCCAAATCCCATATATCCCGGTGGCAAAGGCAAGGGCCGTACAGGATTTCGTTTTGTACAAGGCCGAAACGGATAGGCGGAAGTGGATGTGACCATCGGCAGGTGCCCGCCCTGGGCGATTCCTGCTCCAACTGGCTGTTGAATCGGGGTTTTCTCCAAAATTTTGAAGGCTTTTCTCCAATGTTATCCACTTTGCTGCGTTTAGCAATGTTTGTTTGACGGTCAAAATTTTTTCTTATTTTCCAATTACATGACCTTTGCGCCTTCTTTGAGCATACCTGTAAAATACCAGGTCAAAAATCAACAAACAGCCATTTATGGATCGAAGGAAAAATAATCCCGATGTGAAATCGGGATTATTTTTAAAAACCCTTCCATTGCTGGGGTTTTCAAAATCAAAATGGTGAAGTTATTTTTTCATCGTTACTATACTGAAATACGGATGGTTTTGTGGTTTAGTTATTAGCTGTTTGCTGCCAAAAGCAAATGGCCAAAAGCCAACGGCCATAGTATGTAAAGAAACCCAACTGTTTAAAAAATTCAATTTCCTGCATGAAGAATTTATCCTCGTTCATTTTGCTTTTCTTCTTTTTTCAAACAAATGCCCAGGATCAGATGGAGGTGCTGCGCACTTCCGCCGTTGACCGCTACAGCCCGGTATATAATGTTTTTGTGGATGCGGACAACAACAAGTGGGTGGGCAACCGCAAGGGATTGTTCCAGGTACATTCCGCTGAGCAGGCCAGCACTATTGCCCTGGATCCGGCAGAATGGTCGCTGCTGCAAACAAGGGACGGCAACGCCGACCTCCGCTTCCCCCTTTCCGATCTGTTGCTCCAGATGGGGCCGGAAGGCAAGGGAATTCAAAGCAAACAAGACCGCATCACAGCCGCCATTTTTGATGAAAAAACAAAGGAAATGTGGGTCGGTACCAAAAATTCGGGCCTCTTCCAGTTTAAAACCGAACCTTCCCTGGCCCTGGTAAAACGCCACCACAACGGCAATTCAAAATTATCCTCCAATCGCATAAACACCTTGTTCCTCGACAGCAAGGGCCAGCTCTGGATTGGCACCGGCGAAGGGGCTGTGTACGGGAGCAATGGCAACTGGAGCATCGAGGAAAAAGATTTCAATATCCGGGCCTTCGCCCAAAATGGCACGGATGTCTGGGTCATGGGCGACGGCCTGCTCTGGAAAGTGGATGCCAGGGGCAAATGGTCGGGGGAAAACTTCCCCGACAGCTACATGGAAGGCACCCTCGTGGACATCGCCTTCGACAACAACGGCCTGCTGTGGGCAGCCTCCGAAATCGTCGCCCGCTTCGACCCCGCCACCGGCGAAGCCCAACTCTTCGGCCCCATCGAATATTTTACCAGCCAGGATGTGGCCTGCATCGCCGTGGACAAAGACAACGCCGTTTGGATAGGCACCAACGACAAAGGGCTTTACCTCATCCAAAAAGCCTCTGCCCTGTATGTGTCCTGCCTTGTGGAAAAAGAACTGGCCTGCAACTCCAACGCCAAAGATGCCGCCCTGAAAGTGACGGTGAGCGGCGGCGACGAGCCGTACAAATACCAATGGTCGGGGCCATCAACAGCCACCAACCTGAGCGGCACTGCTCCCCGCAACCTCGGCCCCGGCGAATATGCCCTGACGGTGACCGATGCGAATGGCAAGTCCAAAGCTGCCAAGGTGACCATTTCCGACCCCAATATGGAGCTGACCCTAAAGGTGCAAAAACAGGCCGCCGAAGATGGCACTCCCAACGGCTCGGCCACGGTGGACGTGAGGGGCGGGAAGCCTGGCTACTCCTACAAGTGGGACAACGGCGAAACCTCTGCTACCGCCATCAAGCTCAGCGAAGGTACCCACGCCTTGACGGTGACCGACCTGGCCGGCTGCGCTGCCAATGCTTCTGTCAACATCCCCCGGAAAATTGGCGAGCTGGAAGTGTCCATCTCCCAGAAGCAGCCCATTAAATGTGGCAACGGAAAAGATGCTATCCTGGAAGCCGAGGTAGCAGGTGGTAAAACCCCCTACCAATATCAATGGAATATCACGGGGGTGATGCAGGGTGCCCAGCAAAAAGACCTGGCCCCCGGCAACTACACGTTGACCGTGACCGATGCCGCCGGGCAGTCTTCTACTGCCCAGTACCTGGTGGAAGCGCCACAACCCATCGAGGCTGCTACCAAAGTGGAAGTACCGGCCAGTACCGGCAACGCTGACGGAAAAGCCAGCGTAAAAGCAAGCGGCGGTGCGGGCAGCTTCACCTTTAAATGGGACAATGGTGAAACAGGCGACCTTGCTGGGGCGCTGCAACCCGGGCCCCACAGCGTTACCATTACAGATGGCAAAGGCTGTACGGCCACGGCCACCGTGCAAATTCCTGAAAACATCCTTCCGTTGGCAGTCAGCATTTTACCCAAAAATGTACTTAAATGTGCTGGGGCAAAAGATGCTTCCCTGCAGGCTGAAACTACAGGCGGCAAAGGCCCCTACAAATACAAATGGAGCAGCGGGCTCCAGGGTGATGCTCCCGGCGGCCTCATGGCCGGCGACTACTCCCTGACGGTAACGGATGCTGCCGGCACCACTGCCACTGCCAACTTTTCCGTAAAAGAACCGAAACTGCTGACCCTGGCCGTGAAAGCTGATGCGCCGGCCAGCACGGGCAATTCAGATGGAAAGGCAAGCGTGAAAGCCTCAGGCGGTACCGGAAAGTACAATTTCAAATGGGACACCGGCGAAACGGGCGATGAAGCCCGGAAACTTGGGCCTGGTGAACACCTGGTGACCGTGACCGACGAAGCTGGCTGTTTTGCCACCGGCAAAGTGGAAATTTCAGAAAATATCCTGCCACTGGCCGTCCAGATTTCACAAAGCAAAGACATCAAATGTGCCGGGGCGGCAGAAGCCGTTTTGGTAGCGGAAGTTTCGGGCGGAAAATCTCCCTTCACGTACCAGTGGAGCGGAGGGGGGCAAGGTGCATCTGCCGCCAAGTTGGTTGCGGGCGACTACACCCTGACCATCAGCGATGCCACCGGGGCAACTGCCACCGCTGCGTTTGCCATCAAGGAGCCGAAACCATTGGCACTGACGGCCAAGGCAGATTCGCCCGCTAGCACCGGCAATGCTGATGGCCGGGCCAGTGCCAAAGCTTCGGACGGCACGGGCAGGTACCTCTACCAATGGGATACGGACGAGACCGGCGATGCCGCCAAAAAACTGAACCCCGGAACCCACTCCGTCACCGCTACCGATGAGGCCGGTTGTTCCGTGAGCGCGACGGTGGTTATTACCGAAAACATATTGCCCCTGGCCGTCAGTATTTCACAAACCGACGGCATTAAATGCAATGGGGAACAAACCGCTGTCCTGTCGGCGGATGTCACTGGGGGAAAAGGCCCTTATCAATATGCCTGGAACGAAGGCAGGGAGGGCCAATCTTTGAAAAACCTCGGTGCGGGGGATTATTCGCTGACCGTAACGGATGCAACCGGCACAGCAGCCAGTGCTCAGTTTTCGGTGTCAGCGCCGAAAGTCCTTGCCGCCAATGTCAGGGTGGAGGCCCCTGCCTCAACCGGCAATGCCGACGGGAAGGCCGTGGCGAACGCCAGTGGCGGCACCGGCAACCTGTCTTTTAAATGGGACAATGGGGAAAGCGGTAAAGCAGCAACGAAACTAAGCCCCGGCAACCATTCGGTGACCGTCACCGACGAAGCTGGATGCACGACCACTGCGACGACCAGCATTTCCGAAAACATCCTGCCACTGGCCGTTGCCATTACCGAAACTCAACCTGTAAAATGTGCTGGTGATAAATCTGCTTCCCTGCAGGCCGACGTGAGCGGCGGGAAAGGGCCGTTTACCTATCAATGGGACAGCGGGCAAAAAGGGGCGTCGGCTGCTAACCTCCCCGCCGGCCAACACACCGTGACCGTGACCGATGCTACCGGGGCTACCGCCACGGCCAGCCTGGATTTGAAAGAACCGGAAAAACTCAATGTCATCCTCGTCAAAAACCGGCCGGCCACCACGATTGACACTAAAAACGGAAGGGCTACACTAAGGGCATCGGGTGGTACAGGCGATTACGCTTACCGTTGGGACAATGGCGAGACCGCCCCCGATGCCACCACGCTCGGGGCGGGCCTGCACAGCATCACCGTGAGCGACGCCAACGGCTGCGAGGAAGTGGTGAAAATGGAAACTAAGACCCGTATCAACCCGGAACTTGCCTCCGGGTCGTTGCGCAGCGGCCAGTTGATCAAGCTGGACAAGATCTACTTCCAGCCCGACAGCACCAGCATGGATCCCGAATCCATCCCGACGGTGGAAGAACTCTATGAGTTTTTGGTGGACAACCCCGGCATTTCCATCGAGGTGGGCGGCCACACGAACGGTATCCCCTCCCACGAATATTGTGATAATCTAAGTACTCAACGGGCCAAGGCTGTGGCACAATACCTGGTGGACAAAGGCATTCCCGTCAGCCGCCTCACCTATAAAGGCTATGGGAAACGAAACCCCATTGCCAATAACGCCACTCCGGAAGGGAGGGCAAAGAACCAACGGGTGGAGATTAAAATCGTGCAGGTAGAAGGGGACGGCGGATAAAGTACAGGGAGGGGTAAATTAACCCGCTGCCACTGGCTTCACTCGCTCCGCAAAGATTCAACAGGATTGGCAAAGGCGGCCCTGATGGCCTGCGAGCCGACTGTTATCCCCGATACGGAGAGCAACAACAGCACACCGGGCAGGAACAGCCCGGGCGACCAGGCGATGCGCTCGGCGAACGTTTGCAGCATCTGGTTGCCCAATAAAAAACTGACCGGCGCAGCGACCAACACGGCAATGGCAAACATCATCAGGTAGCCCTTTGAAAGCATAACCACCACATCCTTTCCCCCTGCGCCCAGCACTTTTCTGATGCTGATTTCTTTGGCCTTGGTCTCCACGGTGTAGATGGCCATTCCCAACAGGCCCATGCAGGCGATCACCATGCCGAGCACGCCGAAAAAACCGACGATGCGCGCCAGGTCGAGCATGTTGGCGTAGTTCTCCCGCACTTTTTCATCAAAAAACTGGCCCTCGAAATCGTGGTTGCTGCCCAATTGTTTCCAGGTGCGTTCGAGGGCCGTCACCATAGCTGCCGGGTCGGTGCCGGAAAGCCGGAGGTTGATCACGCCGAGTTGGGCGGGGTCGTACCGTAGCAGCAGGGGCTCTATCGCATAGTTGGCAGGTTTGAAGGGGAAATCTTTCACCACGCCCCGGATGGCCACCTGCAGGCTGTCGCCAATAAGGATGGGCTTGCCAACCGCCGCACCCGGCTCGCCGAGGCCAAAATCTTTTACGAATGTTTCATTGACAATGGCAAACAATTCCTGTTGCTGGGCAGGGTTGTCGGGGAAATTTTCGCCCGCCACGAGTTTTATCCCAAAATGATCAAGGTACTGGTGGTCAATGAAATAGTCCCGCACACCAACTTTTTCCGCCTGCTCCGAAGTGCGCACATCGTCGGAACCATCCTGCCAGGTGCCCATGGGGAAGGAGATGCCGGAGATTTTTTCCACGCCTTTCACCTGGCCAAGGGCCGCCGATGCTTTATCAAAAGGCTGCCCATGCAGTTCGACTACCAGCGTTTGTGGCTCGCTGAAACCGAAATTGGTCGCAATGGCATGGTCCACCTGTTTCCAGGCGATGGTTACGAGGATGAAAAAAATGAGCGTAAAGGAAAACTGCATGACCAGCAGCACTTTGCGCATCCCAAGGCGTTGGATGAGCCTCACATTTTGCAGTTTTTGTAAAATGGCCAGGGGGGTGGTTTTAGATAAGGTAATGGCTGGCAGCAGCCCCGCCACGACGCCCACCAAAATGGTAAAAAGTAGAAACTGGCCAAACAACACCCCATCTTCCTGCATCCTTAAATCAAGGAATGCGGTGAAACTCAACTGCTCGAACTGGTGCTTCACCAACCACATCAGCTGGTAGGCTATCACCAGGGCCAGCACCGCCGTGACCACAGCCTCGCCTATGAACTGCCAGAAGACCTGCCACCTCGTGGCACCCAACACCTTTCTGACACCCACTTCACGGGTGCGCAGGAGCGAACGGGCGATGGTCAGGTTGGTATAGTTGAAACAGGCTGACAGCATGATAATGGCCCCCAGCGCCGAGAGGAACCAGATCAGGAAAATCGGCATCCCCTGGCCCATTGAGTTGGACAAGATGCCGCCGGGCGTGATGTCGTCCAGGGGTTGAAGGGAAAAGCTGTAGCCTTTGTCCCTGCTTTCAAGTTCCAGATCATTGTATTTTGTTTTGGCGATGTCGGCCAGGGCGAGTTCTGCGTCCTTTTTGTCAGCACCAGGTTTCAGGCGCACAAAATTGTAGCTCCCATAATAGTTCTGCCATACGCTGGTCACACGGTAGGCATCGGGCAGTTTTTCCTCTGCATATTGGGTGGCGAGCGAGCCGAGCGCCGTGAATTCAAGGTGGGTTTTGCCGGGGAATTCTTTCAGGATGCCCGTCACTTTGAAATCGGCGGCATAGCCAGGAATCTTCAGGGATTTGCCGATGGCGTTTTCCTTGCTGAACAGGCGGCTGGCCAGATCATGGGTCAGCACTACGGAATAAGGTTCGTTGAGCGCCGTTTCGGGGTCGCCTTCCGCCAGTTGGAAACCAAACATTTCAAAAAAAGAGCGGTCGGTAAACAAGCCGTCGAAATCGAAGTGCTGGTCGCTGTTTTCCATGCTGCCGCCAAAACCTCGCACCAGCGGCGTCCATAGTTCCACCTGGGAATAATCCGATTGCAACGTTTCACCCACCCTGAAAGGCGAAGAAGCGTAGCGCTCCGTGTGCCCGTCCTTGCGGTCGGGCGTGGTGAGGATGCGGTAGGTGCGCCCGTTGGCTGGGTGGAAGTGATCGAAGCTGTAAGCATCCTTGACGAGCATGATGATGAGCAGGCAAACGCTCATGCTCAGGGCCAGCCCGAAGATGTTGATAATTGAAAAGGTCTTTTGTTTCAGGAGGTTGCGAAGGGCGATTTTCAGGTAGTTTTTCAGCATCGTAAGTAGTTGTTTGAAATTGACCGATTTAGTTCGTTCTTAGTTCAAATTCTGTGGTGTAAGGAAACTGATAAGGATCGAAGGAAAAATAATCCCGATGTGAAATCGGGATTATTTTTAAAAAACCCTTCCATTGCTGGGGTTTTCAAAATCAAAATGGTGAAGATATTTTTTCATCGTTACTAAAACGGTTTAGCGCATAACCGCTTGATATTCAACCCACGACTTAAGCCGTGGGTTGGAAATTGGCTTTCCAGGTGCTGGCGGCTGTTGCCGAAAGTCGGGTTTTTATCAAAAAATTCTGGTGATTCTTACAAGAACACTGAGTTTGAACCAATGGACATGCCAATTCACTAATCCGTTGTTTATTAGCTGTTTACAAAAAAATAAGCCCTTGTCCATTGTACATGGACGTTCACCAGCGTTCGAAAACGGACGCTTGCAGGTTAGCAGGATTTTCCCACCTTTACGAGTAAAATGATGCAAGATGAGCGGAGCATTTTTTGATAGCAAAACCTTTGACAATCAAACCCGCCTGGAAACAGGTGAATATGAAAACTGCACTTTTTCCAACTGTGTGCTTGCCGAAGCGGATTTGTCCAATTTCATGTTCGTGGACTGCGAGTTCGAGCAATGCAACCTGAGCATGGCTATGCTGAAAAAAACCTCCCTGCAGGGTGTCCGGTTCCGGCAAAGCAAGCTGTTGGGGCTGCACTTCCACGCATGCAACCCCTTTTTGTTCGCCGTTCATTTTGAGGAATGCCAACTGAACTATGCCTCCTTTTACCAGCTAAAGCTAAAGGGCACCACCTTTAAGGAATGCGTGTTGCAGGAAGTGGATTTCACCGAAGCGGATCTTGCCGGCGCCGTGTTCGACCATTGCGACCTGGGGCTGGCCGTATTTGAAAACACCAATCTGGAAAAGGCCGATTTCCGGACGGCCCACAGCTACTCGCTCGACCCGGAACTGAACCGGGTGGCCGGGGCGAAATTCTCAGTGCCCGCCGTTGTTGGCTTGCTGCACAAATACAAGATTGAAATAGGATGAAGTCGATCAAAACGCAAACGCCCCCCGGAACTCAAACCGCAGCCCATCGTCCGACTCGAATATGCTAAAGTTCAGTACCGCCAGGTTGAAGGGGCTGAGCCACAGGCCACCGCCGTAGGCATTGTGCCAATCGTCCGGTTCATCCACTTTGTCCGACCACACCCGCCCATAGTCATAGCCACCCAGTATGCCCAGGGAAAATGGCATGATGTAGTTGTTGAGGGTAAACAGCCTAAGCCGGACATCATTCTGGTGGAAAAAGACCGTGTTGCCGGTATAGCGCTCGTTGCGGTAGCCCCGGAGGTTGGTGCGGGCACCGAGGGTAGGGGCCTGGTAAAATTCAGCGTCCCCTGTGGCATGGCGGGCACCCACAAGACTGGCCACGACTATCCTTTTGTTGCCAATGTAAATGCCCAGGCTGCCGCCGAAATAGCCAAAGCTCCGGTCGGTTTCTTCCAGGTTGGTCTTCCAGCCGGCGGAGGCGTTGAAGGTGATGCCCTGCGTTGGTGCCACGGGGTTGTCCAAATTGATGAAATTAAGCTGAAGCTCGCCTCCACCGAATACCTGGCCATCGAATACCTCCTTCCGGATTTTCGCATCAAGGGAGTCCTTGTTCACCAGCCGCCCCTTTGTGTCTTCAATTTCAACAAACTCGGCAGTGCCGCCCAGGGACAGGGAGAAGTTCTCGCCGAACCGGCGGCGCAGGGAAGGGTAGGCGCCGTACAATTGTTGCCGCACCCGCACATAGTCTTCCTCCTTTCCATCGTCCCCCAGCACAAACGGAGAGTCGTTGCCGAAGCCAAAGTAGTTGCGGGTGTAAAGCGGCCCCTGGATTTTTGCCAGGGCCAGCACGTCCCACTTGCCCAGGGCGTTCAGGTACTCGCCTGCATAGGTGATGTCAAATCCTTTTGTTTCAAAGGCAAATTTCCCGCTAATGGTATGTTTGGTGGAGAACGGCGATTTTTTAAAACCATAAGTGGTATAAACGTAGCCGCCGCCAAGGGCCAGCCCGTCATCGGGGTTGCCGGCAATGAAGGGGAAGCCGAGGCCAAAGTTGTGCTCGGTGTCCCAGGAGCGGTCGTCGTAGGTGTTCATCACGGGGTCGTTGGAGGTGCGGTTGGCGGCCTCGCTGCCGAGGCTCAGGTGGTTTTCGTCTTTGGTGTCATACACTTTTGTCTTTTTGCAAAGGCCGCCCACTTTCGATTCGTCGGTGAAATAGTCGTCGTCCAGCCCGCCGATACAGCGGATGAGGATGCCTTTGTTTACGTTGCCAGTGATGTGGAAACGATCCTCCTGGTCGAGGCCGTAGAGGTGGATTTCTTTCGTTTCGCTGGTAAGGAAAGTACGGTCGTAAACGAGTTCCTTTTTCTCGCCTTGCTTATTGGAAGCGTACATGCGCACGCGGGTATGTTCGTCGTCCAGCCGCTCCACTTCAAAATAGTCCTGGTCGTTGGTGCCGATGATGTCCACTTTTTTTGACACCAATAAATAAAGCTCACGGGCAATGTCCACGAGGTTGTCACGGCGGCCTTTCAGGCGGTCGGCCACCCAATGGCCAAACATCTGGTAGGCTTCCGGTGGAAAATCTTGCAGGGCATGGTCAATCACCGTGTCGGTCAGGTTATCCTGAATGAACTTCGCCTCTTTTTCCCAAACGCTCCAATCATTTTGGTTGAGGAAATAGGGGTCGAAGTATTTCGAGTTGTAGTTCTGCCATTTGATGTTGTCCACGTTTTTTTTGTAAATGCGGAGTTGGCGAGCAAAAGGCACTGTGTGCCGGATGATGCCGGGCAGCAGGCCGTCGTAGAGGGAGAAAGGTTGATCCCTGTCCCTTGGCACGGGTCGGTACATCACGATGTCCTTCTTTTTGTCCTTAAACTCTGCCCAGCGCCAGTTGTCGCCGTGCCGGTCCCAGTCGCCGAGCAGGTTGTCGAAGATGCGGGAGCGCACCGTCCAGGGGCCGTCGAAGCGGTATTTATGGTCTTTTTGCAATTTTTCCTGCACGTCGAAGGTGCTGATGAGTTCATCGGAGTTGCCGAAACTGGCAAGGTCGCCCCAGCCATCGCCGGCCCTTTCTTCCACGAGGTAGATGCTGCCGCCGTATTGATCGTTGTAGTCGCCCAATTTTGGCTGTTTGGGCATGTAGAACAGCCTTGGGTTGGTATGGTAAACATTGACGGCATCCGCCAGTTTTGGCACCACAAAAGCGGCAAAAGGGTTGGCCGCCGTGAACTGGTCGGCGAACACATCTTTGGCAAACGTCTCATTGTAAGGGTAGGGGAGCGTCCGGGATTCGTCCTTGAGCATGTCCCGCACCACCCATTCCCTGCCTTTGGTATCCACCGCCCGGAGGGAGTTGGTCTGGCCGCCGCCGCCCCTTTTCACCGGGGTAAGGCCGCCCTGGAATTTGGAAAGATCAAGCACGGGCACTTTTATAGGCGTCACATAGGCCTTGCGGTAGTGGGCGCCCCAGAAGAAATTGTGGACGGGCTTGTTTTTAATGGCGGGGTTCAGGGCGAGGGTCACGGAATCTTTGGCCGCCTCGAACTCGGGGAACCCGGTCGGTAGCTTCGATTCGTACAGGGGCAGTTTGCCTTTTATCTGGCGGGAAAAAACCAGCTTGCCATCCTCGCCGTCTGGGTTGGCCGTCCACATTTCCAAATAGACTTCCCCCTCCGGGTAAAATTTCAGAATGGAAAAGCCCTGCTCCTTGCCATAGCCGAACTGCATCCCTTTCCCATTGCCAACCGGGGACGTCTTTGAACCCGCCCCGCTGACGATGTGGTGCTGGCCTGCTGCCTGGATGTATTGCAGGCTCTGGTCGTGGCTGCCCACAAAAATATACTCGCCATTCCTGACGGCATTGGATTCCATAGCGTGTTTCAACGCACGGGCATTGGGATGGCTGTTGTCCTGCGTGGAGCCGGCCGCCATGCGCAGGAAGGTGGATACCGTACCAATGAGGGGTAGCGGGATGTAAAGTTTTTCGAGGCCGGGCAGTTCTGTCAGCGGGAAAATGTGCTGTTTGACCGTGAAGCGGCCGCCGTGTTCGCCATTTGAATAAAGCGGGTGGTGCATCAGCACCACGATGTTTTTTCTGCGTTCTGCTTTGAACTCGTTGAGCAAAAACCAGTCGAAGACTTCCCGGCTTTTCACATCGCAGCCTTCGTTGAGTTCTTTTTCCCGGAGCCAGTTCATGCGGTACCATTCGCTGTCCACGAACATAGCCGTCACGTTGTCAGAAAGTTCTTCCATATCGGGGCCGCTGCAGCCTTTGCCGGGGCGGAAGACGTTGCCTTTGTCCAGTTTGTCCTGGATGTAATCCTCCTCCCTTTCGAGGCCCTTTCGGGGGTTTTTCTTCGTCCAGTCCTTTTCCCCGGCCAGGAAATAGGGTTTTCCTTTGAAATCTTTCAGGATGTCCAGTTGCACGTCGATGCGGTGCTCAGCAAGTGCCCTTTTTTTCGATTTTTTGCCTGGCATCCCGTCCTTGTAAATATTGTCGCCGAGGAAGACAACGGAACTGTTTTTTGGGGCCTCCTTGAGTTTTTTTCCTAAAAACTTCACGGCGGGCGGCACTTCGTCCAAATCAGCATCGCCTGCGTCGCCAATGAGGTACATGATGTGTTCGGGCTGGCCGAGATTGGTGGGCTCAGGCTGGAACTGCTTGCCCTGCAGGTGCATTTTGTAGTTGGCGCACGAGCTTAAGAGTAAAATGGCTGTCAGTGCAAAGGGTGTGTAAATGTTTCGCATGTCACATAGTTTGTTTTCCAAAATGGTTTTGCAAAATAAGGTTGAAAAGTAGGGAAGATTTTGGAAAATGGCCAGCAACATTTCCAAATGAATGCATCTACTGCCTGGCTTAGGTGCCCAAAAGGCTGCTTTACGCTGCCGCCCTCCGATCCATCCACTTTCGTATGGGTTGTACCTATTGCATTTGTTGACTGAAGCGGGAGGAAATCTGGTGAAAGGTATAATGGTTGGACAGGGGTGGACAAGTTTTGATGCGTCAACGCATTGGCACAGTACAACTTTATGCATTTCCGATGCGACCATACTTATGAGGAGTTTCCCAAAATTTTTGTGGGAATTATTGCTAATCCGAAAAATCTTTACCTACCTTGTTCTTCTATCCTGGCAACCCATCACGCTAGTTTCCTCTGGTTTATTTCTTTGAGTTATTATTTAGGTGAGCAAGCCGAACGATTACCTTTAAGACAAATAAAAATGAAAACAAAACCTATAACCCTTGTCCTGATTTTCCTATTCACCCAACCCTTGCTTTCTCAACGTACCATCCTCGGCAAAATAACCAATGAAAGACAAGAGCCCTTGGTAGGAGCAACCGTAACCGTTCCAAATAACCGTGTGGGCACCTTCACCGATCCGGATGGCAAATTTGCCCTGGAAATTCCCGATACAGTGGCCGAACTGGTGGTGAACTACACGGGATATCGCACCCAGAAAGTCTTGTTGGCCGGTGCAGATGAGCTAAATATAAGCATGACAGAAGATTTCATCGGCCTGTCAGAAGTGGTCGTGACCGGCTATGGTACCCAAAAAAGGGTAGACGTTTCGGGGGCTATTTCCACGGTGAAAAAAGAAGACATTAACAATGTCCCCGTAGCCGGGATTGATGGCGCATTGCAGGGTAAAGTGGCAGGGCTCTTTGTATCGTCCAACACTGGTCAGCCGGGCGGCGGCATGACCCTGCGGATTCGGGGCAACTCTTCCATCAATGCCGGGAACGAGCCACTTTACCTGATTGATGGCATCCCCGTGATTACCGGCGATTTTTCCAAGCAATATTACGGCGGGATGAACTTCAACGCCCTCACCGATTTGAACCCAAAGGAAATCGAATCCATCGAAATATTGAAAGATGCGGCTGCTGCTTCCATATATGGCTCCAGGGCTTCCAACGGGGTGATCCTGATAACGACAAAAAGGGGTGCAGCCGGTAAACCCAGCATTAGTTTCAATGCCTCTTATGGCGTCCAATCCGAACTAAAACGACTCGACATGCTGGACGGTAAAATGTACACCGAACTTCGGAACGAAGTGACCGGTGACAGTATGGTATGGAACGGCATCAGCACTGATTTTCAAGATCTGATCTACCGGAATGGGGCTTTAATGGATTACAACCTGAACATATCGGGCGGGGACTACAAAACGAAGTACTACCTGGGCGGGTCGTGGTTCGACCAGGAGGGCGTCATCCTGAACCAAGGTTTTCAACGGCTCTCCGGGCGACTGAACCTGGACCATCAGGTCAATGAAAAACTGAGTTTTGGGTTGGGCGTCAACCTGACCAAATCCAAAACGAACGTCGTTTCGGGCGATAACGACATATTTGGTGTGCTGACGATGGCGCTGGCACAAGCCCCGAACGTGGAGGTTTACAAGCCGGACGGATCATACAATTTTCAGGGGATGTTTTTTGAAAACCCAGTGGCAGGTGCGTTGGAGAAGGATTTGATCCTACAAAATTTCAGGACGCTGGCCAATTTCAGGGGCAGGTACGAAATTCTGCCCGGGCTTGCTTTCCAATCCTCTTTCGCTGTTGACCATTTGAATTTTTCAGAAAGGTTTTATACCCCCGCCACTACGGCGGAGGGCGCTGGGGCGCAAGGA
This sequence comes from Lewinellaceae bacterium, assembly GCA_020636005.1. Taxonomy (GTDB): domain Bacteria; phylum Bacteroidota; class Bacteroidia; order Chitinophagales; family Saprospiraceae; genus UBA6168. The sequence continues at coordinate 511,381 of JACJYR010000002.1, read as the reverse complement.
ACAGGCAGCCTCAACACTTCCCAGGCCAACCGCTTCGTCAATCAAAACACCCTGGATTACCAGCATAATTTTGGCAAACTGAGGTTTTCCATGTTGGGTGGGTTTGATTACGAAAATTTTAAACTCACGGAAACGGCCCTGGCAGGCTCCGGTTTTCCCAGCCCCCAGTTCCGGTTCTTGGCTTCGGCCTCCTCTTACTCGAATGCCTCGCAAAGCGAAACCGAAAATTCCTTGGTGTCCTATTACGCACGGGTGGGGTTGAATTTATTGGAAAAATACTTGTTCACCGCCAACCTCCGGGCGGATGGATCTTCCAAATTCGGGGAAAACAACCGTTTCGGATTTTTCCCATCGGCCTCCTTTGGCTGGCGGATATCGAACGAACCGTTCCTGTCAGGCGCCAATTGGCTGGATGACCTGAAATTGAGGATAAGCTACGGCCTGACCGGCAACCAGGCCGGCATAGGCAATTTTGCTTCCAGGGGCCTGGCCAACGGGGGCGCAAATTATGACGGTCAACCAGGGTTGTCCCCCTCCCAAATTGCAAACCCGGACCTGAAATGGGAAACAACCAGGACGTCCAACCTTGGGCTGGATGCTGCCTTTTTAAACCAGCGGGTAGGCCTCACGTTGGATATTTATTACAAACACACCGTTGACCTGCTGTTGGATCGCCCCTTGCCAGAGAGCAGCGGGTTTGCCTCCATCCCCCAAAATGTCGGGGAAATGGAAAACAAGGGCTTTGAAATCGGCATCAACACGGTGAACATGCAAGGGGCTTTCAGGTGGACGACCTTTTTCCAGCTTGCGCACAACAAGAACAAAGTGCTGAAACTGTACGAAGGCCAGGGCTTTAGTACCGGATCCGGGTTTACCAACCGGGTGGACGAGGGCCAGCCGCTCGGTTATTTTTATACCTGGAAAGCCGAAAAATATGTTGACCCGGAAACGGGTGACGTGGTTTTTGAAGACCTCAACAACGACGGGGCCATCAATGAGAAAGACAACCAGTTCGTTGGGTCACCCCACCCGGATTTTACTGGAGGTATGGCCAATACGCTGTCCTTCAAGGGCTTTGAGTTGAACATCTTTTTTCAGTTCGTACAGGGCAACGAAGTTTATAACAATACCAGACGCTTTACCGAAGACGGCTTGGCAAGGGGTTTCAACAATACGACCGCCGTCCTTGACCGTTGGCAAAAACAAGGGGACGTCACCACGATCCCTGTCATTGCCGACCATGGCGGCCCGAATGGCACCCGAAACAACCAATTTTCTTCTTTCTTTGTCGAAGATGGCTCCTATCTCCGCTTAAAGTCCGCCACGCTTAGTTACAGCTTCCCCACCCACCTGATACGGAATATTAAATTCCAGTCGCTCAGGATATATGTAGCTGGCGAAAACCTGATAACCTGGACAAAATATTCAGGCCTGGATCCGGAACTCAATTACCAGGGCACCGATAACCTTGCCTTGGGATCCGAATTTTTTACGCAAGGTTTGAACCGGACGATTAGGTTTGGAATAAATGCAACCTTTTAAATCCCCCATATTTCATTTAAATTCTCAAAAATGAAAAATCGAATAGCACACATAATCGGGGCAGGCATATTACTAATATTGTCAGCTTGCAAGGAAAAATTGGATATTGATCCACAACAAGCTATTAATTCCGACGAATTGATCACCGATATTGCCAGTGCCAAAATAGCCATGAACGGCCTGTACAGCAGGCTGCAGGATTTTTACGGGAGCACTTCCCTTATTATTGTTGATTTGGCGTCCGACATTTCCGATCATATTGGCCCTTTCCCCCGTTGGCGGGACGTGGATCAAAATAACACGCTCCCGGATGGTGCTACGGCCGATATGTGGGCTGAAATGTACAGGACAATATACAGTGCCAATTTAATCATCCAACTATTATCGGAAGCAGACGACCCCAGCCTGGAGGCAGACAAAGACCGCATGATCGGGGAGGCCCGGTTCATCCGTGCCCTGAATTATTTTTATTTGGCCAACCTTTTTGGAGAGGTGCCGCTCATCACAAAACCCCTGGACAAGTTGGAGGAAGTGAATGTCCCAAAAGTCCCTGCCAGCGAAGTATTTGCTGCTATATTGCAGGATTTACAGGCGGCAGAAAGTAGCGTGCCGGCCAGCAGCGATCGGAAAAGGGTGTCCAAAGCGGCGGTCAATGCCCTGCTGTCGAAAGTATATCTGACCCTGCAAAACTGGGAAATGGCCAGCGCCAAAGCCACCCTTGCCATCGAAGATGCAGCGGGTGCCTATAAATTGGAAACCAATTATGCGGATTTATTCAACCTGAATATTTCCAGCGAAGCAATCTTGCAATTGCCTTTCAGCGCCACGGATCAAAACGTACTGGCCTATCATTATTGGGAAAAACCGGGAGGGCGGCACGAGGTTGCTCCTTCCCAGGAATATGTGGACTCTTTCTCTCCAGACGACCTCCGTGCGGGCGCTTCGTTTGGCGAGGCAAATGATGGAACCGGTTCTTTTTTCACAAAAAAATACAAAGATTTCGGGACAGGATCAGACCATCCTTATGTGCTTCGATTAGTCGATGTTATATTGGTGAAAGCGGAAGCAGAGGCTGAATTGGGAAAATATGATTTGGCAAGTACCTTGATCAACCAGGTGCGGACACGTGCTGGCTTGCCGGATGTGATGCTGGATGCTTCCAATTATAAAGATTTGATCCTGGAAGAAAGGAAATTGGAACTGGCATTTGAGGGTGGCAACCGGTGGCTGGATATGTTGCGGACGGGCTTGGCAGAGCAATTTGTGGTGGCCAAAGGCAGGGAAGCCTGTAAAGCCCTATTCCCCATCCCCCGTTCAGAGATAGACGCCAACAGTGCCATTGTTCAAAATCCTTGCTATTGATGCGAATAACGGGTTTAAATAGGCTTTTGGCATTTGCAAGGCGAAGATTTCCGAAATCTCAAAGATTTCGGAAATCTGTTTGCACAAAACCTCTTAGCGCCGAGTATAGTTTGGGTTGCTTGAGTTTGAATTATTCTTTTCAAAATTATGATGATCAATTGTTTATGGCAATGTACTGGCGTGAATCTTCGATTTCAAACCATTTCAAACTAATTCAAACCCTGTCAATTATCGAAAGTCAGCGTATAGAAAACGCATAAGTTCTTTGACAATGTGAATGATTTTTTTTTCGTCGTGGTCATTTATAATTTTACGCTAAAAAATCCACAGCCTATGTTTGACGAATATGCCGCCCAACTTAGCCCACACAGCATTTTCGGGGACAGCCGTATCAATGGCATTTTCCCTGAAATGATTTCCCAACTGGGCAACAACTTCGGCAAATCCTTGCCGCAGAGTTCGCAGGACAATGCACAGATGCAGTCCTTCTATGGTTTTTTTCAAGTTCCTTTGTGCAGACAGAGCCTATGCTTTTAGCAGAGCGTGACCGGCTGAACGAATACTTTGCAGCAATCCCGCCGATGACGGTGCTTGCCGTGCAGGACACTACCGACCTGGACCTGACCGGCAAACGTGTATCGGGGAAAATAGGCAGCTTGAACTATGCCCACCGCAAGGGGTACTATGTTCACAACCATTTGCTGTTTGACACAAAGGGCATCGGACTGGGTCTTTTCGACCAAGACATGTGGAGCCGCCAGGCGGAATACTTTGGCCAGAACAGGTCCCTTTGGCCTTTGGAGGACAAGGAATCCCACAGGTGGCTGAGACAGTTCCTAAGCTTGCAAGCCTTTTTCGCCGGCTTTCCCCAGCATACGGCAGTGGACATATGCGACCGGGAAGGGGACTTCTATGAAATGTTCCAGGCACGAAGCGCAGCCAACGTACACCTGCTGATACGCTCCAACAAGGACAAGGAACTTGCCAGTGGCGAGAAATTGTGGCCGACCCTTGCCGCCCAAACAGCCTTCCATATCTATAAGGCAAAGATATTTGATGACAAGGGCAAGCGGCACGAACTGACCTTCCGGGTCAAGTTCTGTGCGGTGACCATCCTGGCGAACTATCGTGCCGGCCGGGACCAGCCCGAACAAAGCAACCCTGTCGGCCTGTCCGGGGTGCTGGTAGAGCAAGTCAGCCCCCTGCAGGCATGGCAAAAAAAACCGGTCGTCTGGCGCCTGCTCACCACTTTGCCGGTGGAGAGTTTTGAACAGGCTTTGCAAATCGTTGGTTTTTACATCCGCCGTTGGCGCATCGAAGAATTCCACTACGTGCTCAAACAAGGCTGCCGCATAGAGGACAGCCAATTGAAAGAACCGCAAAGCCTGGAAAATGCCATCACCTTTTACAGCCTGCTGGCCTGGAAGGTGTTGAACCTGCGCTACGGTGCCAGCGAGCTGAGCAGTGCCCCGATAGAGGACTTTGGCTTTAGCGCAAAAGATTTCTTCGTGCTGGCCACCTTTCTCAACCATACCGGCAGGGCCAAGATCGACCCCTGCAAACCTTGCCCAGGAGTAGGCGAATTTGCCAAATACGTCAAATTGTTGGCAACCGCCTCCAAGTCAAAAGGCCCGCCTGGCGTAAAGTCGCTCTGGATAGGACTGGAAAAATTGTACTTCCTGGCCAAGGCATTTGAAGCAATCACATTGTCAAAGAACTTATGCGTTTTATGAGCGCTGACTTTCGATAATTGACAGAATTCAAACCATCTCAAACAACTACTTATTAATTCGCAGTTCAATTAAGGGCTATGGCTATTTTATTGGTTTGTTTTTCCTTTTTTTTTCCAATACCATCCTCCCCGCACAAGACTATAAATTTGAGCACCTCACCCTGGAAGACGGCTTGGTGGACAATGGTGTTTTCTCTTTGCACCTCGATCAAAAAGGTTTTTTATGGGCAGGCACCTGCAACGGTTTAATGAAATACGATGGTCGATCTTTTGAAATAATTCAATCGGATATAACAGGGAATTTTGACCTCGCCCAGGGCTGCATTTATAATATCACCGAAAATAAAGACGGAAACCTTTGGCTGGCGACTTATAACGGGCTATATTTTTTTGATGTTTGGAAAAATGAGCTGAAGTATTACCCCCACCTCAAAGAAAAAGCGGTCGGGATTGAAAACACCATTTGGTTTGCTGCCGAAGACCAGTCCCACCACGTTTGGATGGTTGATAACATGGAACAATTGGTCATGCTGGATCTCGAAACCAACCGCATCACTTTCTTCAGCGGCGATCCAGTTGCGTATCCGTTTTTTGAAAACAATAAAGTGGCGATGATGAAGGTGGGGCTCAGTTATAAGCCTGCATTTTATCAGGATCGGGACGGCAATATATGGATAGGCACTACTGAAAAAGGCTTGTTGAAGTATGACCAAAAAACGGGTGCTTTCCTGCATTTCGAATATTCTTCCAACAACCCTAAAGGTATCAACAGCAACCGGATATTAAATATATTTAGCGATAAAGACCAACATATATGGGTCGGCACAGCCAACGGTATCAACCGTTTTGATCCTGATAAAAACTCGTTTACCTTCATTGGAGGCGATTATCCTGCGGTGGGCAATTCAAAAGAAGATTCAGCCTGGGTGAACCTCCAGGATAAACAAGGCAATCTATGGATAGCTGGCAAAGGGGATATGTGGAAATTAAATCCGGTTTCTGGCCAGGTTGTCCATTTCCCGTTTTCCGGTAAAAACAATTATATAGTACCGGTCCACGAAGGTGCGGACGGGAGCTTTTGGGTATTCGAATGGTCAACCCACAACAACAAGGCAGTCCTTTACGAACTGGATCGTACCACCAAAAAATATACAGCCTATATTTCCGAAAAAGAAAACAAGGAGGGCGTGTTTTCAGGCATTGGATTCACCCAATATCTCGCTGACAATTCTGGCGTGTTTTGGTTGGGCAGTTTTCGGGAAGGCATCAACAAGCTGGACCCACTGGGCAGGAAATTCCATCCATATAAGCCGAAAAAAAAAGCGGTACAGGTATTCCGTTCCCCCAAAGGGCTGCCCAATATTCAGATTATGGAGGACGAAAAGGGGATCCTCTGGCAGGTCAACGATGGGAAACTTACCTGGATTAGGCAGCATGTAAAGGATCGCAAAGGGGATATATGGATGCTCAACAACCACCGTCCATTCGACACGAACGGGAAAGGTGTTACAAGGCTGGAAACCGCTACCCATACCTACACCGATTTTTTTGATGAATCAGATCGGGAGAATACTGCATGTGGAAGTACCGGAAGCGCCCTAATATTGGATCGCAGCGGAAATATATGGATAGCATTTTGGGATTATTTCACGGAAGCGCCCGCCGGGCTGGTAAAATATGATCCATTTACCAGCGAATTTACCTGCTACCAGCCCAACCCGTCGAACCCGAACAGCCTGGTACACGAGGCAATTGCCGACCTGCACGAGGATAAAAATGGAAATATCTGGATTGCCCTGATTGGGGTGGTGGGTGAAACAGTCCTCCAGAAACTGGATCCCCGGACGGGCTTATTCACCAATTACCAGGGTTTTAAATCCACTATATGGGAAATAGAAGAAGATGCAACGGGTATGCTATGGTTGGGTACTATATTGCAGGGATTGGTAAAGTTTGACCCTGTATCCGGAACAATTATTAAACAATATAGGCAAGGCGATGGACTGGCTAATTCCTCCGTTCAGGACATCGAAATTGACAAGGAAAACAACCTTTGGCTGCGGACGGAATTTGGCCTTTCAAAATTTTATCCGAAAACAGAAACATTTGAAAACTTCACCGTCGAGGACGGTCTGCTCACCAACCGGGCCAACGGGACGCAGTTGGCCTTTCAAACTGCGGATGGCAATATTTTTTTAGCCACCCCTACCCAAACTTCTGAAAGCGACCTGATATTTTTTTCTCCAAATGCGGTAAAAGACAACCCATATCCGCCCAAGTTAGCATTCACAAATTTTAAACTATTCAATAAAAACCTGGGTATTGGAGGCGATTCCCCGCTGAAACAGCACATTTCCCGTACCGACAAAATAAGGCTGGCTTATGAGCAGAATGATTTCACCATAGCATTCGCCGCCCTTCATTTCAACCGCCCCAATGAAAATGAATATGCCTATAAATTGGAGCCTATTGACAAGGGCTGGCGCAACATTGGCACCCAAAACAATGTGACCTTAAGGGGTCTTGATCCGGGGAACTACGTTTTCAGTGTTAAAGCCGCCAATTATGATGGGGTCTGGAATGAGGAAGGCATCAGCCTGAAAATAAAGGTATTGTCACCGTGGTACCGCACCTGGTGGGCTTTCCTATTGTATGCATTGGCTTTTGGCACTTTATTATTTTTTCTTCGGAGATACCAAATCAACCGGCTATTGGAAAGGGCCAACAACGAGCGCATCAAGGAGCTTGACGCATTGAAAACAAAGCTGTACACCAATATCACCCACGAATTCCGCACCCCGCTGACCGTCATCATGGGCATGGCGGATCAACTGGACGAAGAGGCTGGCCAGCCTGCCGCCAACCTGCCCGAAAAGGTCAAGGAACGATGCCGCTTCATCCTGCGCAATGCCGGCAACCTGCTGCGCCTGGTCAATCAGATGCTCGACCTCTCCAAACTGGACAGCGGGAAGCTCAACATTAAATGGGAACACGGCGATGTGGTCATTTTCCTGCAATACCTTTCAGAAAGCTTCCTTTCCTTCGCAGAGACCAAAAATATCAAGCTGACATTTTACCCGGAGATAAAATACCTGGAAATGGATTACGACCGGGAAAAGATGCAGCACATTGTTTCCAACCTGCTCACCAACGCCATTAAATACACCCCGAAAGGCGGGAAGATAGTTTTCCATGTAAGCACCCTAAAACCCAATGGCGTAAGCGTGGAGGCGTTGATTCCCGAAGGTGTCGAAGAATTTCTTCAAATAAAAGTCTCGGATTCCGGCGTCGGCATTCCGGCCAGGCACTTGCCCCATATTTTTGACCGGTTTTACCAGGTGGACGATTCGAAGGCCGCGCAGGCAGGTGGGACAGGCATTGGCCTTACCCTGACGAAGGAACTGGTGGAATTGATGGGCGGCAATATTTCTGTGACAAGCGACGAGGGAAGAGGGTCGCAGTTTACCGTCCAATTGCCCATCGAAAAACGGCCAGCCAGCCAACCGGCAGGCGCTGAAAACCTGAAACCTGCCCTCCAGTATTTTGACCCGGCAGTGCCGGCAGAACTCATGGGCGGGGAGACCAAGTTTGTGGACGATGCAGATCACCCCTTGCTGCTCATCATCGAAGACAACCCCGATGTGGCTACTTACATCCGTACTTGCCTGGAAAACCAATATACCGTACTGTGGTCGGAAAATGGCCAACTTGGTATTGAAAAAGCCATTGAAGCCGTGCCGGACATCATCATCAGCGACGTGATGATGCCGGAAAAAGATGGATATGAAGTAACCCAGTTTTTAAAAAACGACGAGCGCACCAGCCATATCCCCATCATCCTGCTCACGGCAAAGGCCGACACGGAATCCCGCATCACCGGCCTGGAGCGGGGCGCCGATGCCTACCTTGCCAAGCCATTTGACAAGAAAGAACTGCTGGTGAGGGTGGAGAAGCTCATCGAACTGCGTAGAATACTGCAAGCCCGCTACAACGGCAATGAGGCGTTTTCCTTTTCTCCTTCAATGGAAGTCGAAAAGACGGGACTTCCGGAGGATAAAACCATTGAAATCGAGAGCGCCTTTTTGAAAAAAATAAATGCCGTCCTTGAGCAGCATCTCTCCGATGCCGAATTTGAAGTGCCCGACCTTTGCAAAGCTGTCCAACTCAGCCAATCCCAACTGTACCGTAAAATAAAAGCGCTTACCGACAGATCCACATCATCGTACATCCGGGTTTACCGCCTGCACAAAGGGCGTGAACTCCTCCAAACCACCGACCTGAACATCTCCGAAGTGGCCTACCAGGTCGGGTTTACAGACCCTGCCTATTTTTCCCGCACTTTTTCCGAGGAATTCGGCGTGGCGCCGAATGAATTACGCAAGTAGTTGATAATTAAGGCTGAAAGCGTTTTTTCCCCAATACTTAAAAATGGGCAGTTCCAACATTTTTCCAAAATGACCTATAATTCCATGAGAATGACCTATAATTCCAAGTGCATTTTGGGCCGACATCTCATTTTTGAGCCCATTGGAAGGGCCAAAAAAATTGAACACAAAAACCCTTTAAAAGAGGCCCGTCAAATGAAAACAGTTCAGCTCATTAAACCGGCCCCAAATGACCCAACCCCAAAATTCCTCCTTTTATAGGAACGGGAACTGCTCCCTTTATTACTCCGATTTGCCGGTAGGATTGCCTTGCACCTTGGTGCAAGACACATGACGAGGGCAAATCCGACCCAACTTTCAATCCCGGTATTAATATTTTCCTCTCCTAAACTACACTCTAAAAATAGTTAGCCGGTGTCGTACCACAGATTTGGAGGCCCTGGCAACCATGATAGCCGGAAGCTGACGCCTCCCGGCAAGCCACCCTATTGACCTTTTTTAAATGGCTCCAATGACCAATGACCCCAATGACCAATAACACCCTTTTTGTTCACTTTATAAAACTTTAAAAACATGAAAACAAATCAAATTCATTTTCTGGCGGTTGATTACCGTTGGGCCTTACTTTCCCTGTTTCTATTGTCGCCCTTTTTATCAGGGGCACAGACCAGTAACCTTACCAATCTAAGTCTTGGCAATGGACAAATTTATGGCCTAAATATTTTTGGTTTACCTGCACAAGGATGTAGTAGCCCAAGTTATTTTAGTTGTGTTCAAGATACACCATTTCCTTTTTCTCCACCTCCACCTCCACTGCCGATCCCTTGTGATTATGTAACAAATTTTCAAGCTATCAACCCCGATAACTATCTAGTTGGGCAGCAGGGAACGACTTATACAATATCCGGCTCTTTCAACAACACTAACCTATATGATATTACCAAACTTAGTGTTTACTACATCTCCAAGGTCGGCAAGCCAGATGAAACTACTACACTTTTATACGAAGATATTTCCTTTTCTGGTACCTCCAACATTATTTTTCCTTTCACTTTCACTAGATTGGGCTCTCCTGGCGATCTGCTGTACTTTCATTTCGAAGGAGAACCGGTATTTCAAATGCCTGACAGAGCCTGGAACCTCCTCATCCCTATTGCAATCGAAGGGCCGATGCAGGATAGTGTTCCCATTCTCGGCAAGGCAGTAACGCCCTTGATGCCGTACATGATCTTGCATGATCCACCGGGTGACGGAAGTTATAGTGAATACACCATCAGCGAGGAAGTTTGCCGTGAATTTTCAGAAACTGTGTCCAATTCACAAACCACAAGTGCACAGGTAGAGGTTACAATAGGGGCGCAGGGTTCACTTGGTTTTATCAACACTGTTGATTATGAATTTTCAGTATCAATGAGTGCTGGCGGATCCGTTATGGAGTCTTTTAGTACAACCAACGGTAATGAAACTTGTGCCCAAACAACGAGTGTCATCAGAACATTGCAAACGGAAGCCGGGATTGGCCGGTCTGCTGACAAGTATATTAGTTACGGGTATACATTTCTGTTAGGAGTTTACGACATAATAGAATACAATAGTTGTTCAATAGACACCATTACGGCCATGACATATGCCCGAGATGAAAGCCCTGGCGCATTGAAGCGAATCATCAAATCAGAAAAGCAAATCATAGATAATATCGATAGTCTGCAACAGGTTATTAACAACCCGGGGGCGTCCACCCAAGCAAAAGGAATGGCACAGAATCAAATAGATGTGTGGAACCAGGTTCTTGCCATCAATGCTGCCAGTTATGCCAATAATAATACAGTGTTGGAGTCCAGCATCGAAATAGATGCTACCAATTATGATCATTGCCAGGTCATTACTTCAACACAGACCATGACAATCGAATCGGAAGCAACTGTCACCCAGGACTTTGGAATCGGTGCTACTGTAATGTTCGGTGGTTCGGGCGTAAACGCCAGCGCTGAGTTCTCATTTGAAAGAAGCCTTACTTCAACGAGTGTACAATCCAGCATGACAAGTGAAGGATTGTGCTTTTATTTAAATGATGATGATGGTGATGATGTCATCGATGTGCGTGTAGAAAAAGACCCTAAGTTTGGCTCACCCATTTTTAAGTATAACCTGCCGCTGGCAACCTCCTGCCCATACGAAGGAGGCACCCGCCGTGACCAACCTGAGATCACTGCCGACTCGCCACAATGCCTCGATCAAACCAACTTGGAAGTTGTCAGCATTGACAGTATCATGGGCGACACCCTGGCCGTGCCCATCAATGTTTGCAGCAATAGCAACGAATCCAGGACCTATTCGCTGAAAACAGGGGATTTGATCGGCCAATTACAAATAGTAGCGCCCGGTGGTTTTGTCATCAGCAATACGCAGCACGTAAACTTTACGGTAAATGCCAATGCCTGCGTACTTCCCCAGATCCAATTTATTGACTACAACAACAGCCCCGGCGTCCATGTCTATGAAAATATCCAACTGATCCTATACCCAGTATGTGCGGGCCTGGCCGAAGAAGTAGAAGCAGATACCCTGGTCTTTAACCTGACTTTCGGGGGCCAGGGCGCTCCCGCCTATACCGATTCGGACTGCGACGGTATTCCAGACCTCAACGACGTTTGCCCCTTTGTGCCCAATATCATGGACAATGCACTGGACTTTGACGGTGTAAACGACAGGGTCTCTGTGCCTGCCCTCAACCTGAATTCCAATACGGTCACATTTGAAGCCTGGGTATATCCCGACGGGGCACAGGATCCGAATGACGGTATCATTTTCTGCCGTAATGGCACCAACACCATAGCTGGATTGACCATCGCACCAAGCGCAGACAAATTTTACTACAAATGGGGCGGTGGGAATACCTGGACCGGCGGGCCCTTGGTTAGGGAGAATGAATGGCAGCATGTGGCGCTGGTCATCGAACCAACCAAAACCACCATCTACCACAATGGGGTGCCTTATGTCCATAACAACATTACCAACAACCCCCAACCTTTTAGCGGGCTTACCTTTCTTGGGCGGGATAATATCAATAATTCCCTCCAGTTTAGTGGAATACTGGACGAGGTACGGATATGGAACACGGCCCGCAGCCAATATGATATCCGGTACAACCTGAATAAGAAACTCACCGGCAATGAACCCAACCTGGTAGCTTATTATGATTTTGAGGTAGGGGATGCCTGTGAAAACAATACCGGCCTCACCACGCTGCCTGACCGCACCGGCAACGGCCATAATGGTACGCTCCTGGATTTTAACCTAACTGGTAATACGCCCCAAAACGGTTGCGAATCCAACTGGAGGGTCGGCAGAAACTTTGAAAAAAATTCAGACTCCGATGATTATTACAACAGTTGCGACAATTGCCCCTATGTTGCAAACAACGATCAAGCAGATGCCGACGGCGACGGTGTAGGCGACGCCTGCGATGCCTGTCCGGGTTTTGATGATCTTGTGGATACGGATAGCGACGGTGCCCCAGATGGCTGCGATCCCTGCATGAACGGCACCGGGACGACACTTGAAATAGGGGATATCGCATTTACAGGTTATTCAGCCGATAGCAATGATTTTTCTTTTGTCCTCCTGCATTCCATTGATCCCTGCACGGTAGTCCGGTTTACCGATCGGGGATGGCTTCCCTATGGTTTCTTTTTTGAAGACCCTAACGACAGAACAGTAACCTTTGCCGCTGGAAGGGGTTTTGCTTGCGGCGAACAAATCACCATCACCAGCAATCCATTTGAGGCACTTGACGAATCGGGTGCTTCAGCAGGGGTGCTTTCCGGCAAACCATTGAGTCTCAATGTGAACGGCGATCAACTCTTTGCCTTCCAAGGCGCCGAAGATCCTTCACTATGGGATCAGTCGAGTTTTATCGCAGCCATCAGTATGAACTACAGTTCGGTAGTTGGCGGGTGGTCGTACACTACGAACGGCAGTAATTTTTCCGCTTTGCCTGAGGTATTCACTGACAGCGTCAATGCATTGGCTATCATACCTGAAGTGGACAACGCCAATTTCATCTGCGATTCGCTGCCTGCCACGAATGACGCCACTGAGGTTTTTAACGCATTGATGGAACCGGACAATTGGTATAGGAGCAATGATCTTACTGGCATTTCTTATCCGCCGCTTTGCGGCTTCGGTTGCTGTTCAGAGTCGCTGACCTTGGCCAATGCCTATACGGGCGTCACCAAGCTGTTTGAGGCTTCCGACAACATTACTTCCAGCGATATGATCGCAGGCAATTCGGACATAGATTACTCGTCGGGCAACGATATTGACATATTGCCCAATTTCAGTGTCGAACTGGGTTCCGAATTCCATGCCTTCATCGCTGGTTGTTTGTTGCCTTTCCCCATACAGGCCCCCAAATCAAGCACAGCTTTGCAAGCGCCAGGCAATTCCATTTTGGAGGTCAAAGGGGTCGCCGACATCACGCCCACACAAAAAGAAGTCGGCTTCGTGCTTGCCAAAAAAGCAGATGTCCAAATGGCCTTACTGGATCAGGCCATGCAACCAACCGGGATCGAAATTACCATGCCCGGGCTTGAAGGCGGCACCTACACGCAAAGTGTCTTCCTGGATCAACCAGGCAAGGATTACTTCCTCCAGATCACTGTTGATGGAAAGGTCGTCGCCAGTAAAATAACATTAAAATAAAGTGGACGACTGCTGGTACCGGGGTAGCATCCGGTGCCAGCTTTTTTGGGCCTTGCCGGAAAGGCGGCCCTTCTTCCTATTTTTTTACACTAAAATCTATTTCAAATGAAAATCAAATCCTTATTCCCTCGCACAATTTTCAAACCCGCACAGTTATTGAATTCGGTGGCCCTCGTGCTGGTATTCGCCTTTCTTGCGACAGGTGCCAACGCCCAATGCCCGACACCTGCCCACCCCGACTATGATGCCCTCATGGCTATCTACAACAGCACCAATGGCCCTGGTTGGGCTAACAACAACGGCTGGGCAGACGGCGCTGCGGGCACCAGTTGTAACCCTTGTAGCGGGTGGTATGGCGTGACTTGTAACGGGTCAGGTAGGGTGCGCCAGTTGTTGCTTAACAGCAACAACCTGAATGGGACTATCCCTGCTGATATCGCAAATCTTGATCAACTGCAAACCCTCCGTATGTTCAACAATCAGCTCAGCGGGGGGATTCCGGCCCTGCCAGGTAATTTGACCGAACTCGTTTTGGGCAACAATAGCCTTAGCGGTATTATCCCCGCCCTGCCAAGTTCCCTGACAGGCCTTTCCTTATCCAACAACAACCTAGACGGCAGCATACCCGCTTTAACTGGTTCATTACAGATTGTTGAATTGGACGGCAATGACCTCTCTGGCACCATACCTGCCCTGCCTGCCTCTTTGGTTGCCCTGGAGTTACAGGGAAACAACCTCAGTGGCATCATTCCGGCCTTGCCCAGCAACCTGGTAGCCCTTAACCTGGGTTCAAATGGCCTCGAAGGCAGTATTCCTGCCTTGTCCAGTTCCCTGGTTTTCCTCAACCTGGGCAGCAACAACCTTAGTGGCTGTTTCCCGCCAAGCTTGCAGGACTTGTGCGATAATATCGTTGTGCTTGCTGATAACCCCGGACTGCCGGGTGGTGGCAGCGCAACGGCGGTCGCTGACTTCTGCGCAAATGGCGGCGGTGCCGACGGCGACGGCGACGGCTACTGCGGCGGCACCTATGGCAACGATTGCAACGATGCAAATGCCAGCATCCACCCCGATGCCACGGAAATCACCTGCAACGGCATTGACGACAACTGCAACAGCACCGTGGACGAAGGCAAACACCCCGACTTCGACGCCCTCATGGCCCTCTACAACAGTACCAATGGCGCCAACTGGGCCAACAACAGCGGCTGGGCAGATGGCGCTGCGGGCACTAACTGTGACCCCTGCGATGGATGGCACGGGGTGAATTGCACCAGTGGCAGGGTATCCCAGATAGTATTGACCGGCAACCAGTTGAGCGGCACAATCCCGCCAACACTTGGTGATGTCAGCAGTTTGCAATATTTGTGGTTGAACCAAAATCAGTTAAGCGGCAGCATTCCTCCAGAACTCGGTGGTTTGAGCAATTTGAAAGAATTGGTTTTGGCTGCCAACCAGTTGAGCGGCACCATCCCGCCTGAGCTTGCCAACTTGGAAGATCTGAATAGACTGTTATTGAACAACAACCAGTTGAGCGGCGCTATCCCGCCTGAACTTGGCGGCCTGTATAACCTGGTTTTTTTGTCTTTGGGCAACAACCAGTTGAGCGGCGCTATTCCTTCTGAACTCAGCGGCCTGGGTAATTTGGAAATATTGTGGTTGCACAACAACCAATTGAGCGGCAGCATCCCCCCTGAACTCGGCAACCTGGCCAATTTAGAAACTTTGTCAGCGTACGCCAACCAATTGAACGGCGCCATCCCGCCCGAACTTGGCGACCTGGGCAATTTGATAAATTTATCGTTGGACATCAACCAGTTGAGCGGCAGCATTCCTCCTGAACTTGGTGGCCTGGACAATTTGCAAACGCTTTATTTAAACAATAACCTATTAAGTGGCGCCATCCCATCAGAACTTGGCGGCCTGGGCAACCTGCAAACTTTGTGGTTGCACACCAACCAGTTGAGTGGCTGTTTCCCCGCCAGCCTGCAAGGGTTGTGCGATAAAAATGTTTTATTGCATGGAAACTCCGGCCTGCCCGACGTTGGCAGCGCAGCGGCTTTCGCTGACTTCTGCACAACGGGCGGAGGTGCCGACGCCGACGGCGACAGCTACTGCGGCGGCAACTATGGCACTGACTGCAACGACAATGAGGCCAGCGCCAACCCCGGCATAGCCGAAGAGATCTGCGGCGACGGCATAGACAACAATTGCAACGAAGCAGTGGACGAAGGCTGTTGCGAGTTGAGCTTTTCTTGTTACAACGGCATAGCAAATTACTTGCCGGCCACCGGCAGCCTCGTCATCCAGGTCAGTGCCATTACTGTAGATCCCCCTACCGGCTGTGGGCAGGTGACCGCCACCGTCAATGGCAGCTCGGAGGTTCCGCTCGGTTGCAACGATATTGGTACGCAAACAATAACGGTTGACTTCGCCGATGAAGGTGGAAACACCGGCTCCTGTGAAGTGGTGATCGTATTACAAGACAACAACCCCGATACCGACACCGACGGCATCAGCAACGCCTGTGATAATGATTTCGACATCGGTATTATCATTGACAATACCATCGCCTACATCGAAGGCCTCGGCCTGAATGGTGGCAATACCAACGCCCTCACCGGGAAATTGGCAGATGCCCTCGGCAAATACTGCCAAGGTAAAGTCACCCAGGCCCTCAACAAACTGAACGCCTTCCTCAACCAGGTGCAGGCCTTTGAGAACGCCGGCAAAATATCGGCCAGCGAAGCCGCCTACCTTACCGCAGCGGCCAACGCCATCATCGCCGCCATCAACGACCCGAACGTCGTCATAGACTGCCCCGGCGGCAACAACCAGATGGCCAAGCCGAACGGTGGGGCCTTTGTGGCCACTGGCCATTTGCAGCTTGAAATATCCCCCAACCCGGCCCGGGGCAAAGTGAACCTGCGGTTGGTAACTCCTTCCGAAGGGGTAGCGGTGATAACCATTTTCGACCAAATGGGCAGGGGCGTGATGACGAAAAACATGGAAGGTGGCCAACAGGCTTTGCAATTGGATCTGCCAGCAGGACAGTTTGCGCCAGGGATTTACTTCGTCCGGGCTGTGGCCGGTGAGGAGTTGGCGACTGAACGGTTGGTAGTTTCAGAATAAAAAGATATTTCAATTCATTTGATGCAGGGCTGTTCGGGTTGTTTGCCGGGCAGCCCTGTTTTTGTGGAAAATTTTGCATGGAGCTGAATGGATTACACAAGTATCTGATAAACAGTATTTTAGGTCGTTCCTTTTTTCCTCTCCATGAATGATAATTCCAAGCTTTTATTTTCCAAAATGACCAATAATTCCATGTCTTTGAATAATATCTCCATGATGGTTGGGGGTATTCATGGGTTTCTTTGTCATTGTATTATCGATCAGAATGAATGACTCTTCAACAAAAAATCCAAATGCTAATAAACCAAATGAAAACAAAGGGATCCTGAAAAACCAACCCCCAAAGAACCAACCCAAAAAAACTAAATGAAAAACTGCATAACTAATCGGTACGGCGGTGAAGGCCGCCTACCTTTTTTCAAAACCTTTAAAATCTCAACCAAATGAAAAATTACCTCTCCTTCCTGACAGCAGTCTTATTGGGCTTTTTCGCATCGACCGCTACTGCCCAGGCTCCCAACTCCATGACCCTTGTCACCTCTGTCGCTCTTAAAGGCGCTACCCATTTAGCGTTCATGCCACAGGGTGATGTGGAAACTACCTACTGGGACGAAGAATATGCAAAAGTGGAAATCAACATTGATGGACAGGGGCTGAGCCGCACCCAATTGAAGGCGCTCATCCCGCTTGGCGTGTTCAACCTGGAAACCAAAACAACAGGCAATTCCGCCGTCATGGCACTGCCCGGACTTGACAGGTTCATCTATATAAAAGGGAAGGAATTCGCACCCAGTATGACCTTTCGGATCACGTTGCCGAGGCAGGTGCAAATGGAACGCAGACTTGAATCCCCAGAGGAAATCTTCGTCGAAGCACATTAGGATCGAAGGAAAAATAATCCCGATGTGAAATCGGGATTATTTTAAAAAACCCCTCCATTGCTGGGGTTTTCAAAATCAAAATGGTGAAGTTATTTTTTCATCGTTACTAAAAGAACTGGACTTTTGACAAGGTTTCAAGTTGAAAAATTCCATGCGATTGATTTTCAGTTGAAAAAACATTTGAAAATTAATTTTTTGATGTTTTGAGAATGGCCCCTGTTTTCCCAAAACATCAAATAATTATTTTAACAATGTATAAATCGCTACTCATTGTGATTTTCGTTATCGATTTTTTTTGAAAAGGTTCATGTCAAAAGTCCAGTAAAAGAAAAATCTTGCGGGCGAATGTAGATGCCGTCGAATTTCAGCGCCGGTTGAAAAAATATGGCCAAAAAGCAAGGCCAGTGGACGAGGCCAGTAACAGAACGGAAGACGGTGAAAGCCTGATTACCCTGAATGATGCCATCGGCGATTTGCTAAAAGGATACTCCCGGGCCGTCAACAAAGAGAAAAACTGGTCGGGTAGCTTGTTCAGGGAAAAAAGCAAAGCAAAAAATGGCTGGATAGACGAGTTCATCACTATGGAAAAAAATGGTAAGCCCGATTGGCGTTTTTAGCCCGGCACCGATTATGGGTACAAGCTCATCTGCTATATCCACGAAAATGCAGTTGAAGCCAATATCGTGAAAAAAGCAATTGATTATGAATGGTCGTCGGCCAAGGATTATGCGGGATTGCGGAACGGGTCTTTGTGTAATTTGAAAATGGGACGGCGGATTTTGAAATACGTTTAGCTATTCCATCACGGGGTCACTTCAGGTGCCCCCGTGGTATAGCCCTTTTCGGGGTCACTTCGAGTGCCCCCGAAAATTAACGGGACTGCCCCGAAAATTTAATCACGTTGACAAATCACAAATCATGGGGTTACTTTAAGTGCCCCCGTGATGGCTTTTATAGCCTCTCAACGAAGTAACCTGTCACCCTTTACCCATGCGACACCTTACCTCCTTATTATTAACGAGTTAGGCCCAAAATTTTTTTTCGGTTAAACATAGCAAGTTAAGAAAAATTCCTCCACGCAACATGAGAGGTAATTGTTGAACGTTGGGAGGTAGTCAGAAATGCTGCCTGCCCGCAACTTTGCTATTTAAAAGTAAACAGCTATTTTTTTAAATGAAAAACAGATGAAACAATCCATCAAATCCCTCTTCATCCTTGCCGCTGCGCTATGCTCCGCCGCCTGCCTCTCCACCCAGACGCAGGTGCCGGGCCGCGGCGGTTCGGGGCCAGTGCCACCTTGAAATTTGGCAACCAGAAAGTGAAGGCGGCCAGGCGCTCCCGGGGGGGGGAGATTGGAGGAGGAGTTGCAGCACTTGAACGGCGGGGAACGGCCAGCTATCGTGGCAAATTTAACATTGTACACGTTGGTTTCAATTTGCCGGCCCATGCCACCATTTTGAGCGCTGAAAGGCAGGAGACCCTTAGCATGAATTGAAAAAGCAGCCTGGAGATTGGACGAATAGCGTATTTTTACGACGTTATGGTTTCCACTTCCTCCATTGCCCAAATCATTGCACAGCATGAACTCTTCCGGGGATTTTCAGAAGAGCTGATCGGGTATGTCATCAGCGAAAGTAAAATCAGGGAGTTGAAGCCGGGCGAAGTCCTCATCCATTACGGCAAAGAGAACCATTCCCTGTTTCTGTTGATTGACGGAGAACTCAGGGTCATTCTTGGAAACGACGAAACTCAGGTTTCCATCCCCATCCATCCGGGCGAGTGTCTCGGGGAAATGTCCCTGGTCATTGGAAAACCCACCTCGGCCATGGCCGTCTGCCACACGGTGAGCAGGGTTTTGGTCATTTCGGAAGACGTGTTTTGGAACGAACTGGCCGTCAGCCGGCAGGGCGTGAAAAACCTGCTGGGCTTGATGGCAGAGCGCCTGCACCGGAACAACCAGGCTTTGATTCATGAAATCGAGGAGCAACTGAAATACAAGCAGTTGGAAAAAGACCTGGAAACTGCCGGGAAAATTCAGGCGAACATCGTCCCCGACGGCGCCAACCTGTTTCCCAACCGCCCCGAAATCGAGGTCTATGCCCTCATGAAGCAGGCCCGGGAAGTAGGCGGCGATTTTTACGACGCCCTGGCCCTCGACCAGGAACGTATCTATTTTGCCATCGGCGACGCCACGGGCAAAGGCATGCCCGCCGCCCTGTTCATGATGCGGACGTTTACCTCGCTCCGGTTCTTGGTCAGCAACCATCCCCGGTTCGCAGATGTGGTGCCTGAACTGAACAACACCCTGGCAAAAAAAAACGACGACATGATGTTCGTCAGCCTGTGGGCTGGCATCCTCAACATCAGGACGGGCGAGCTGCAATATGTCAACGGCGGGCACAACCCTCCTTTCGTTGCCCTCAGCGGCAGTCGTTTCAATATGCTGGACACACCGCATGGGCCCATTGTCGGTGTGGTGGAGGAGGCGCAGTTCCAAGTGGCAACCTTGCAACTGGAACCCAGCGACACTATTTTCCTGTACACCGACGGGCTGCCGGAAGCCAACAACCCGAAGCATGTCCTCTTTGAAACCGGCCGCATCGAAAAATCCCTGAACAGCCTCGACCACCCCTCCATGCAGCGCCTGGTACACACAATGGAAGCCGACGTGGAAGCTTTTGTCAACGGCGCACCCACCCACGACGACCTAACGATGCTGGCGTTCCGGTATTTGGGAAAACCTGATTGATGCGGCGAACTTTTCAAAGCTATACCTGCCCACTACGACAGGATTTGGCGCTTTTAGCACAAGTTTTTTGAGTTAGGCTTTTTAAGTTTCAAAAGCTTGTAAAGCCTTCATATATAGTCGCAATAAAAACTAATTATTTGAATCTTTGATAATCAGTCATTGGTCACTGGTCATTGGTCACTGGTCATTGGTCATTGGTCATTAGTCATTGGTCATTAGTCGTTAGTCATTTAGCCAAAAATAATGACTCCAATGACCAATGACGTTTAATGACTCCAATGACCAATGACGTTTAATGACGTTTAATGACTCCAATGACCAATAACGTTTAATGACGTTTATCTTTAATACACAAACACCTTCCGGCTCACCGACTTCCCTTTGCTGGAAGCATAGACGATATACACCTGGTTTTTCCCATCAACCGGCAGGTGGTGAATGGCCTGGCCTTCCACCATTTTGTCCAAAACCGTCCTGCCGAGCACATCCACTATTTTTACCTGGGTTTTATCTTCCACCGAAGTCAGGTCGAGTATGATTTCCCGGCCATCATAATAAATGCGGGTGGGCAATTCGTCAACAGAATTGGATCCGAGCGGCGCAAAATGCAGGACAAAGCGGTCCGGTGCATCTTTGACAGATGCCTCGAAATGATAGGTGGCCGTATCTTTTATATTTTGAAAAATATCGAGCTTTTTATCCTCCAATATAAAGTAGTCAAAATCATCGAAATTGAAATCAATGTTCAATGTATAGTCCCCATCAATGCCGGGGTTAAAATTCAATGGCACTGCTGGGTTTTCGGTGGTATTGGTCAGGTATCGCACGGTCAAATCGCTGCTGATATACGTCATATACAACGACGGCGCAGTTGCTTTTGGGCTGAATATTTTAGCGGCGCCCGGCTCATTGGCCGGATAACCGAACTGCAATAAAACTTCGTCGAACCCATTGCCCGCATTGGATAATACCTGTACTTTGACCCTTCCAGTATCTGGTGGCAATAAAAACCAGATATTGGCACCAATATGCGACCTCAAATCATTGGTCATGCCAATATTCCCATTGCTGGCTGCCCGCACATAAAAGCCCTGCATGGGTGCAATGTAGCGGGTGACACCATTGGTGCCGGCGCCCACACCGGCGGAGTTGATGACGCCATAATTGCCGGCAGCCGGGTTCCATATCCACATATCGTTGCCACCGCCTGTGACTTCCAAATTGGTGCGGGTCCAGCCGGAAGGACTTCGCCAGTCAATGGAGGAAGGATAGGGATTGCCAATGAGGTTGAAGCCTTTGAAGTCCAAATCAGGGCTTGCGAAAGTGAGGGGGTAGGTCAGGTTGCCATTGTTCAGATTTCCGACAAAAGTTTTGGTTGGATTGGCCGCCTGAACGGAATACAGGTAGCCCTGCACTGGGACGAAATCAGCGGACGGATGCGTCACAGGCCAGGTCGGGGCAACAATGGTGTTCAGGTGATACACCCAGCATGGCGTGGGTTCGTTCCAAATGTACATATCGTAGCCCGTGCCATTGCCGTAAGTACCTGTCGGCGTCCAATCGCCACTGATACTTTGATCCGATACAGGCGTGGAGAGAAAATGCCAGTCTTCCGCTGCGCCCGTGATATACCTTTGAACAGTGGCCGGGACATTGTCCGTGTTATGGATGAGTGAAGCCGTACCCGCAGCAGTGGATTTGAGGACAAAACCGCTATTGCCAGCGCTGTTCATAATAGTGCCATTAACGGTGAGCGTTTTTCTGGGTTCAATAGTGAATAGTTTACCTGAATTAATGGTCAAATTATTGGAAACCGTGAAGCTGGTATTGAGGCTTACGCCTGTTGTATTGTCAATCGTTAAATCATAAATTGTTGCATCCAGATATTGAGTGGTATCAATGGTTTGAAGCGAAGCGCCAGCATATTTTACTGCTGCATTTGTGGATGTTGCATCAATTTGCGCCCCATTCGTGAAATATAAATTGCCTTTCACGGTAAGTTGGTGGCCATTGCAAATCAGGCGATAAGTGGATTGGGCATTGGTAATATTGGTTGCCGAACGGTTTTGGTCTAATTGGCAATGGTTTACGGGATTGTCATCGAATATGATATTGGCATCGGTAGCCGGGACATAGTTTCGGGTCCAGTTGCCAGGTGTGTTCCAATTGTTGCTGATGCTGCCTTTCCATTTATTGATGCACGGGCTTATCATCATGTTCAAGGTATTGGAGGTGGCAGGATTGCCCGAGGTGCAAGTTTCGCTGGAAGTAAGCACACAGGTGACGGCATCGCCATTTGTGGGCACATAGCTAAAGGCCGTGCTGTTGGTGCCAACATTCATCCCGTTCACCTTCCATTGGTAGGCAGGCGTTGTTCCCCCGTTTGTGGGTGTTGCGGTAAAAAAAGCAATCGAATCCAAGCAGGCGGGATTCTCCGGCGTGGCAATGGTAAGGCTGACGGAAAGCGGAGGGATGACCGTCGCCGTGACTGCCGTTCTGGAAGCGGCGATACAGCCATTGGAAGCGGCTTCAGCATAATAAGTTGTCGATGATGAAATGGAAGGCGTGGTAAAACCCGTCCCGGTGCCAAGCGCAGTGCCCCCGCTGTCTGTCGCATACCAACTGACCGTGCCGTATGAAGCCGTAGCGCCCAACGTCACGGTTCCTGTGCCGCAACTGCTGCCGGGTGTCGTAGTTGCGATGAATGGCGTAGGGCCAATGGGCGCTGAGGCCAACGGGACTATTTCCCCGGTTGAAAGTATGGTGGCCGCAAAATAGCTGCTGCCGTTGAAGAAATAAATTTGAACCAACTGGTTGGCTGTCAGGCCGCTCGCTGTGGTGCCCACCTTTATTTTGCCAGCCGTCCCGGCGGTGCCGTTGTACCCGCCCTGCCATCCGGTGATGATGAGGGTATCGCAGGGTGACCATGACTGGCCGTTGCTGGCAGCAAAACTGAGTGTATGGGAACCCGTGCCCAAGGCAATGGTGGAGGTGGCATCCAGGGTCAATGTGCCTACTGTTTCCGTTAATCCAGTAGTGGCGCCGGTTTTGAAAGTTCCACCCGATAAAATGACGTTGCTGGTATTGGCAATGCGCTCGGCTGCACCCAAAACGAGGGTGCCTGCGCTGATGGTCGTCGTTCCAGTATAGGTATTCGAACCGGAGAGCGTCAAAGCGCCCACACCCTCTTTGGTCAGGCTCATGGTTCCAGAACCATTTTGGATAACGCCGGAAAAGGTGGTGTTCGAGTCGTCCCCTCCAGCAGCCAACATGACGGCGCCTGCAACGCTGCTCCTGACCGTCCCAGCCCCGGCCAGCGAGCCAATGGTTTCATCGTTGCCAAACAAGTCCAATGTGCCAGTCACTACCACTGCGCTTAAATCCGGTATGGAGCCGTCGGCAAGGTCTATTTTTATAGTACCAGCATTGATTAAAGTGGGGCCTGAGTAAGTGTTGTCGCCAGCAAGTGTCAAGGTGCCGTTGCCAATTTTTACCAAACTGACGGATATGCCGTCCCCATCTTCAATAATCCCATCGAACGTGGTGTTTGAATTATTCCCTGCGGTGAAGGTGGATGCAGCGGCCACGCTGCTGGTGACCGTTCCGTCCCCTGTCAGCGAAGCTACTGTTTCACTAAAACCTGCCAGGTCAAATGTGCCATAAATGACTAATGCACTCGAATTGGAAATCCTTTCGGATGCGCCCAACGCCAGGGTGCCGTTGTTGATGGTAGTTGCCCCGGTGTAGGTATTGTTCCCCGATAGCGTCCATTGCCCATCGCCATCCATCGTCAAGGAGCCGTTGCCAGTGCCGATGGTGCCGCTTTGGATTCCCGTTCCCACACCTGTCAGCACCAATGACAGGTTGGTGCCCGTCACGCCACCGCTCAGGGTCAGGGTGCCGCTGCCCGCTGCGTCAATGGTGCCGCCGCTAGCCGTTAAATTGATGACCCGGTTGGAAGAATGTCCCGTACCCCTGTATTGAAATATGCCAGTTCCTGAAATGTCGATGGTGCCATTTGCCACAGTGGTGGGTGCGCCCAGAGCGCTGGCCCCGCCGCTCACGTTTTGCAAGGAATTGGCAGCCAGTATGCCAGCGCTGATGGTGGTTTTGCCCGAATAAGTATTCAGGCCGGAAAGCAGCATCGTTCCAAGCCCTGCTTTGGTCAGGTTGAAAGCGCCGCTGATGATGCCGCTAATGGTTAAATCGGTCGCCAAAGTGCCATCGTCCGCTACCGTGAACGTGCGGTTTGCCCCCAGGCTGATGGGCGCTGAAATGCTGGCGCCGTTGCTGCCGGTGGCTACGCTGTTGACTGTGACATTCCCGCCCAGCGACAAAGTGCCGGCCCCGCTGATGGACGCCCCTTGCGCAGCACCACCTTCCAGCACCACACTCGCCGGGGTTGCGGTATGCGCCAAGGAAAATATTGCACCCGCTTTTACGGTCAGTGAGGTAGCTGAAATTGCAACGCCCGTGGTCGTGGTGGCGGCATCAATTTGTAAATTGGCGAAGGAGGTAAAAATAGTGGCTGGCAATGTATTGGTCGTCGTCATCCGCACCGTGCCGGTGCCGGGTGTCCAGGTATTCCCAGCTACAGTATTGACTTTTAATTCGCCCGTAATAATGGTGCCGCCATTGGTCATGTTGATGGTGCCTGGGGCGGGGGTGGTTGCGTTGCCGCCCAGGTTTACGGAGGCGGCAACAAGCGTTGAACCGCTTGCAAAAGTGATGTTTCCAAGCCGGTTGGTTGCACCGCTGCCGCCCACCACCACGGCTTCAACCACCGTGAGCATGGGGCTGCCTGTCGTCAAAAAATCGAGGGTGGCCGTGCCAATGCCGTTGCCCAGGGTAATGCTTTTGCAAGTGGCCGTTGGGATGTCAACGGTCACCGTATGGCCTGCGCCAATGGTCACATCATCAATCGAAGTAGGCACGGTGCCATTGGGCCAGGGTGCATTCGGAACGGTCGAGCTCCATAAGCCGGAGCCGACCGATGCCAGTTTGCCATTGATGGCGATGGACAGGGTAAACATGGTGCTTCCCAGGGAGTTGGTGGCGGTCACCGTGTAATTCGTTGGCGAGGATAGCACCGTTGGCGTCCCGCTGATTACCCCGGACAGCACATCAATGCTCAAGCCTGCCGGCAAAGCAGGGCTGACGCTGTAACTCTCCACATATCCGGTCACAGTGGGGCTTAAGGGGGTGATGGCGGCATTTTTTGAAAAATCGTTTGGTGTGGGGTAGCTTAAACTGCTGGGGGGTGCGGTGAGGATGAAAGGAATTCCGGTAGAAACTACCTCACCCGTGGAAAGTTGGATGGCCTTGAAGTAGTCGCTTCCGTTAAAAAACCGGATTTGGGCCAATTGTGTGGCAGTCAGGCCAGTTGCCGATGTGCCGACGAATATTTTGCCCGCCGTGCCACTCGTGCCATTGTAGGCGCCTGCCCATCCGGCAATGGTGAGTATGGCGGAGCCGGCCCAACTAATGCCGTTGCTGGCAGCAAAATTCAGGGTATGGACACCAGTGCCCAAGGCCAATGTCGAACCGCCGCCCACGTTCAGGGTGCCTACTGTTTCTGAATTCCCGGTCGTGGCGCCAGTCCTGAAAGTGCCGCCGTTCAATGCCACAGGCCCGCTTGCGATGACATTGGCAGCGCCGAGGGTCAGCGTGCCTTCGTTGATGCTGGTGAGGCCGGTGTATAAATTTGTTCCTGAAAATACCAACGTGCCAGCGCCCGTTTTCACAAGTGCGCCCGTGGTGTTCGTGCTTGCGCCGGAAATGGTCAGCGTATTGGCCGCTACCTCGATGGTGGAGGTGGTGCCAGCGGTCAGGACGTAGTTTCGGTTGGTGGAAGCAGTAGCGCCGGTGTATTGCAAAGTGCCCCCGCTCAGCACGAGGTTGGTGGCGGTGGTGGTGGCAGCGCCAAGGTTTCCGGCCACGCCACCGTTTCC
Organism: Lewinellaceae bacterium; assembly: GCA_020636005.1. GTDB lineage: Bacteria > Bacteroidota > Bacteroidia > Chitinophagales > Saprospiraceae > UBA6168. The sequence goes on along the minus strand of JACJYR010000002.1, from coordinate 484,946 downwards.
GATGGTCGAAACACTCAAGACGCCTGCGTTTATCGTCGTAACGCCCGTGTAAGTGTTCACGCCGGATAAGGTCACATTGCCCGTTGAGTTTTTGGTCAAAGGCACAGCGCCCGCCAAAATAGCGCTTACTGTGCCGCTCCGCACATCGTAAGAAGTGCCCGTGAGTATGCCGGTTGTTCCTGAAATGGCGCCGCTTATCAAGGTCACGGCACCCACGGCATCACTGAAACTTGCGATGTCGAGCGTGCCACCATTTACCGTTACAGTACCGCTGCCCAGTGCATTATTGGCGCCGTACCGGAGGGTGCCTGCTGTTATAGTCGTAGCGCCGGAATAGGAGTTGGCGCCTGAAAACGTCCATGTTCCTGTTCCAAACTTGGTGACGGCGCCACTGCCCGACATGACCCCGGAGAAGGTGCCGGAGCCGTCATTGCCGAGGCTCAAAATGAAATTGCCGGAAATATTGCCGCTCAAATTCAGTGTGCCGGAAGGGGTGGCTGCGATGGTGCAATCACTGGCGAGTGTGATGGCGCCGCTGTAGGTTGCATTGCCTCCCGTGTTGGTCAAAACGCCGCTGTTTGAAATGCCTGTGCCGTTCAAAGTAAGTGCCTCCGCTGTCCCCAAAGTAAATCCGTTGAGGTCAAACATGGCGCCTGCGGCAATGGTGGTACCTGCTGCGGTGGTGCCCAATGGAGTATTGGTGGCGGTGCCGTTTGCACCGAGTTTTAAGGTGCCAGCATTGACCGTGGTGGCTCCTGTGTAACTATTGGCGCCCCCCAGCACAATGGTTCCCGCACCATCTTTTGTCAGCGCAAACGAACCGCTGATAACGCCGCTGACGGTTAAATCCGTAGCGTTCGTCCCATCATTGGCCACGGTGAAAATGCTGGCTGCTCCCAAGGCGATGTTCGCTGAAATATTGGCCCCGCTGCTCCCCGATGTGGCATTGACCGTTAAGTTTCCCGCAAGGGTCAATATGCCCGTAGTGCCGGAGATAGAAGACCCGGCAGTGCCGATTTCCATAAACAGGGTGGCGGGGCCACGGTTTGGTCCGAAATTAAAGCCCCCAAGGTCGAGTACACTCCCTGCCTGTAAGGTAAGGTTGGCACCGGTGGCCATGGCCGTGATATTGGAGCCAAGGGAAACAGTTCCGCCTGTATTGTTAATGACGACATGGCCGAAGGTGGCGTTCGTGCCGGTGGAGGCACTCGAAATAGTTTGGTTGCCCGTGCCGTTGAAAGTGAAAGTGGTGTTTGTGGTATTGTTGAGTGCAGTATTGTTGTTCGTGAAATTACCTGATATTTTCACCCGGCTATTTACGACTTGTGAAAATCTTGGGTTAATGCCTGCATCCACCAAAATATGATTGAACTGGGTAATTGTGCTGATAAAAGTAGCATTTGTAGAGTTACCTGAAAATTGGACCGTTCCTGCGGTAGAATTAAAATTGTGCCCATTCCTCGCCCTCCAGTTGCGATAAATCCTGAACACAGCACTTGCGCCCGTCTGGTTAAAAGTACCGGTTGTTGGGGCGAAGTTTTTGGTGGCCAGGAGGCCGCCGGATTGTGTTACTGTACCATTCGTGATGACAAGATTATCCGTCGGATTGGTCGCAGTGTTGGTTGCCAACCAAATGGTACCTCCTGATTGGGTCAGCGTTCCGGAGATGATCAGGTTTACGGTAGATGTGATGGTTCCTCCCTGCACATTCACCGTTCCCGGGCTCGTCATACCCGTCAGTTTCGCCGTGCCATTGAGCATAATGAAAGTCCCGGTGGCATTTACGGTGATGAGGCCGGTAGCCGTAAGCGCACCGCCTGTATTTACAGTCAATGTAGCTCCCGTACCGCTATTGTTGATGGAAATGGTAGTGACGTTTGGAACGGTGGAGGTGATAACCGGGTAATTCGATAATCCGCCGGGAATCAAAACGGAGGTATTGGATGGAACGCCGGATGGGCTCCAGTTGGCAGCCGTGTTCCAATCGGTGCTGGCGGCTCCTGTCCATGTTTTTTGGCCTTGCGCATTGGAGGCCATCAACAAGAGGGCAATTATGGGGATAATCGCAAATAAGATGGATTTTATTCGTGTATATTTCAGCGCAATCATAAGGCTATTTTATGCCCGTACTCCGAAGCTCCAGCTTCGGAGGAATATAAACTCCGAAGCTGGAGCTTCGGCGTACGGATGCTTTCATCGGGGTTTTATATGAAAATCAAGATAGTTGACAACGTCGCCATCCTCGGAAACCCTGATGGCCCCCTTATAATAAACCGGTGAGGATTGGTAATTAAGGCTTTCCAGTTGTTCTGCATCTACCCGGAGGGTGTAGTTGCCTGGGCTTAAGCCCAGGTAGCTGAAATACCCATCCGGTTCGCTCAATGTTTCTGCAACCCATTGCCCTTCACCATCAAATATCTGGATGGTTATCCGGCCTATTCCCCGTGAGGTCGAATCAGCGTCCATATAAATGGTGCCATTTACTTCCCCAACGGCGATTACCGGCACATACACCCGTTTATATCCATTGGGGTCAACCATTACCTGGTAGGATTTGTGCTGAAACCGCCAGGCAATATTCTCTAAATCGCCGTCCGAAAATTCAACTGTATAATTGACAAAGGCATTGAGGTCTGAAATTCGAATAATGGAATCCTTCTCACTGATAACAGCCTTGGCTCCTGACACCCTGACCAATGAAAGCAATATTCGCTTTTCGCCTTCATCTTGTATCCCATTTTGGTTCAAATCAAGAAATGGGTAAAACAACACGCCGCCTTTTCCCAAGGATGAATTATTGCTTGTTTTTACAAAATTATGGTCTCCCCCAAAAGCAAAACTGCCCTGGGCGCTTTCTGCAAAAATAAGGTTGTTTTGAGCGTATGACGCCGAAAAACCGGTTCTTGCAAAGGGTAAATCATATCTGCTACTGAGGAAAACAATATCATCTTTGGACAAGAAATTTCTTTCGTAGGAAATTGAAAAATATAGCTTGTGAATCCTTTTTTCCAATTCGACCCTGGCCCTGATAAATTCTTTTTCGCTGAGATTGTACTCGGCCAGGGGGCGAAATGCAAAGCCATTTCTAAGTTTATAGGACAATAATAAATTCATGCTCATAAACGCACGATTTTCACTGACCCAATTGACCAGATAGGCTAAATTTGCACTGAATTGCTTGTAGTACGCTGAAAGAATAAAGCTAAATTGATTGAAGTGGAAGTTCTTGTAGATAAACTGGTCAACTTTCATCTTTGAGAGCAATGAAACTTTATTTAGCCTTAAAGGTATGGTCAGGCTAATTCTCCTTGCTTCGAGGGCATTCAGGTTGGTAGCTTCCTGCCCTTCTTTGTATTTTTCATAATCGACCTCTAAAAAAGTATTTGGCGTTATATAATAGTTCAATAGCCCTTTCAGCCTCACATCGTGCGCATATTCTAAGTTCATAACCATTTTGCTGATGGGTTGAAATGCAATTTTGGCATAGGGTATCATTGGGTATGTTGGCAGGTTGGACAAATACTCAACCCCGCCTCCAATTGTCAGAAACCGGGTTGCACCATAATTGAAATTCCCCAGCGCATATTGGGTATTTTTATCGGTCTGCAGTATTCCCCCTGTGAATTCATATTCGCAGGTGTTGGCAGGCAAAAATGTGAAAGGCACATTCAGGATCCGCTCTTCGGTTCTTTCTTCTCCCAAGGGGCTATAAAATTTGAGTTTTATCACCGTATAGCCGTAAATGATGGGAACCTTGAAAACATATAATCCTGATGCGTCCGCTGTCGTATAGTCCAATAGAACATCATTTAAGTAAAGCTCTACTGTCCAGTTGGCTTCTGTGTAATCATTGATGGTGTAATACCCCTTGGCCTTTCGGACGGTCGTAGGTGAATTGCTGACCGAAGCCCCAACCACCGGTGAGTTCAATTGGGCAATTACCTGCTTGTGGATGACCCCTAATTGGGCCTGCCGTATCAAGTTGTTGTCATTGTCCACCCAGCGCCAGTTGTATTGAAGCTGCCTTGGGTCGTAGTCGAATTGGTCATTGTAATTGATGGACACGTTTGCCTGGCCGTACAGCAATTCGGCACCTATTCCTAAAGTGAAATAATTATAAGTGGGCTTGCTGGCAGCCTGATAAGAACTTAAAGCCCAGTCTATCATACCGAACTTGAACAGGTTATATTCTCTTGGCACCACGGTATCGGCACTCGGTTGTTCTTTTTTTAATTTGGAAATTTTATTCCTTGTATTTTCAAGCTGCAACTTTCTGACAAAAGGCAGTTCAAATCCAGCCACCAGTTTTGCGGCTAATGAACGGGGATTGAAAGTCAGGTTTAAGCCAAACGAATTTGCCAAAATATTGGATTCTAAATACCAGATTCCTGTTTCATATATCAGGCCGTTCTTTGCAATGGTGGTATTATCTGCCACTGTAACTTGTTGGGCGATGAAATTAATGGAATAGGGTTTGTTCCCTGGTTCAATAAAGCCTGTCAGCTTATTCCCCTGTTCCTTTTTTTCGCAAGGAATTTCCAGTTTTCTGAATAAATCCTCGATATCAACATACAAATCATTGTCATCCGTAATGAGGACTTCTAATTCGAAACTTATAGCCGGGTTCAGGTAAACATTTATTAACAGTGGTTCGTAAGAAAACAGCGAATCCGGCTCAACAACATCAAATGCAGCCTGGGCAGTGGCCGATACCGGAGTAAAAAAAAATGAAATGGGCAGCAGCAATAAAATCAGGTGCATGGTGGACACCATAGAATCTGCCTTGTTCCGGTAATATGAGTTGAGCATCTTCATTGCTGTTCAAATATTATTTCGAAACTTCCCGAATAAGTGCCAGCAGGGGAATTTCCGGGTATGTGAAGCGTGCCCCCAACCCGCAAGGTTGTTATGAAATCGCAGTTGTTGTCCACAGCGAACTGCGATCCACTTACTCCTTTCTCTGTTGGGCCAATATCAAGCGTGAACGTTCCCCCATTGCTGCCGGTAAGGATAGTTGTTGGGGAAAAAGTGATGGTTACATTTCTTCCTTGACAAAGTTTTATGTCAAAAATAGCAGGTTGTGCGGTAGGGGCCAATGCCGAAAGATATACACCCCCGGTGGAAGACCTGGCACCGTTGTACCCGACCGAGACGGTGCCGCCAGCTGTGCCCGCCAACGAAAATGTGCCGAAATGGAGCGGCTGTGTGGCCGTAATGGTAATGTTTCTGTTTGGCAGGGGAGGTTGGGCAATAGCTATCCCTATATAAAAAAAGTAAACCGTTGTTAGCATCAACAGTCTCCGTATAAAAATATTTGGGTCTAATAATTTCATAACTCGCAATGTGCTACCATAAGCGCAATATCCAATACCTAAAGCTCCAGCTCTGCTTCTGCATAAATGGCTTGTTTTTTAGCATCATCTTGTGTGGTATAGCGCACTTTCAGCCTGCTACCGTTGAAAATAGTCCCTTCTGATTTATTCAATTTGATACTTACAAACCGATAATTTATATTGGTATAAACTGCCACGCCCCTTACCAGCCCGACTGCAATTGGTTTCCCTTGCTTTGGGATATATTCCACACTTAAATTCCCGTAAACAGAGATATTGCCCGTTCTATTTATTGTAAATGAAATGTAAGGGGCATCTTCCTTGTTCTCAAATTTCAAGTCGCTCAAGCTTGTATTTATACTGACCTCCCCCGAACGGATGATGACCGGGATGCTCATGCCAAAAACCGGGATCAACTGCACGGATAGTGTCCTGGAGGTGTCTATTGGTTCTTTGCCGAGTGGCGTATAATTTTTTTCAGACCTGAAATATAGGTGCGAACGATACTCTCCGTCCGGCATATCCGGCGTTCGGGTACATTGCACCATGACTACCTGCGCTTCTCCAGGTTGCAGGGTCACCTGCCGGGGATATATGCGGAGATATGGGCTGGCAAACATTTGTCCCGGATCAGGTTCTTCAATGCTTTCAAAGCTTCCATCCTCTTTCATACGCCTTTGCACAAAGGAAACGGTATAGGTAGTTGTTTCTTTCCCGGTATTGATCAGGTTGAGTTCGGCTTTTTGCTTCCTGCCTTCAAATACTACCCGATTGGGCGATATTAATAAATCGCCTTGCGCAGCGGTTTTAATGCTTAAGCAACCAAATAAGATAAAAATGATTGGTAACAAGCGGTATTTCATAATTGGTATTTAATGCAATTGATGGTAATGCCTGAATCTAAAAAGGGGAAAGCCCAATTGTTGAGCCTTCCCCCTGAATCTTATATTGAATTAAATCAATTGTAGTCAACAGTCACATCAAATGTGCCGGCATATACGCCACCAACCTGGTTGGCGCCCACATTTAAGGTGCCGCCAAGGGTGAAACTGTCCAATCCATCTGCATCGAGCGTACTTGTTACTGCATCTGCAGATGCGCCATTAAAACGTGCCGTCATCAGCGTGATGGTCATGGTGTTTACGCCAGTACCGACACTTGTGTGAGTTACGGTAGTAGAAGTTGGCAAGGTAAGCGCATAGGTCTCCAACGCAGTACCGGTAACATCATAGGCAGCATTGGTAGCAACAGGGGTTGCTGCGGAGGTAGCCACACCGCCCGTATAAGTACGGGTAGTAGAGTTTGAAGGGAGCACTACCGTTCCGCCTGCGGAACTCGTGAGCACATTGGAGCCAAAATGCAAGGGGGAAGTTTCTGTAAGCGTCATTGCCACTATGAGCACTGCACCTGCGTCTGTTGTTTCTGTGGCAGATGTTTGGGCCATCAGATTTTGTGCAAATCCTGCTAATGTGATGAAAGTCAAGAATCTCAATAAATTCGTTTTCATAAAATGAAAATTTAACCCTGCGACAATCAATTTTTAAGCAATAGCCCTTCGATTTTACAATGGCTGATTTTCAAAAATCTTTTCGTGCCGGGTTTACATTAATTTTTATAAGTTGTTTTGGTCTTAGCAACTTAAAGGGTGCTGAAGATCGGTTAGGATTAAGACAAACCGGATGCCAGATCAAAACTATATTGTTGGTATGGAAGAGCGGCAACAGCCAAATTTTTACTTCACGTTATGAATATTTTATTTCAGTAATTTGCATGGAATCAACCTGAAATCATATTCTCTGATTCTTTGAAAAGCAGTTTTTTATCTCTCATTAAAATATCATTAAATGATTATCCGGTTTCCCCACTGTTCATGCTACTTGCTGTTTTTTTGTGTTTCGCACTTCCTTGCCTCCGCCCAAACTTCCTCCGAAGACTCTGCCTTTGTCGCCGATCATTTCACCAAAATGGAGCGGTAAACCCCATGCGGGACGGCGTCCGCCTGTTCACGGCCATCTACGTGTCCAAGGATGCCGGCCCCCTGAAGCCCCTATCCCATCCTGATGGAGCGAACGCCTTATTCCGTGGAGCCTTGCGGTGAAAATAAGTACCCACGCCGCCTGGGCCCCAATTCATTTTTGTTGCGCAGCAAATACATCTTCGTCTATCAGGAAGTGCGGGGGCGCTATATGAGCGAGGGGAAGTTTGAGGAAATGGCCCCGCACAAAAGCGATTCGGCGGGGAATCGCTCAGAAGGCAGCGACACCAACGATACGGTGGAATGGTTGCTGGCCGGCGGCCTGACGCTGATTGGCCCATTGACGGCTGAGCTTTATGTCTCCATTTCGGCGACCAATGCTGATTTTGTGGTGAAACTGATCGACGTGCTGCCAGGTGGGGAACCCAACACCACAGCCGGTTTTCAGCGGCTTGTGCGGGCAGAGGTGATGCGGGGCAAATTCAGGGACAGCTTTTCAAACCCGCAGCCTTTCAAACCTGGGGAAATCACCAAAGTCGGCTTTGCGATGCCGGATGTGGCCCCCATACTTTCAAAAAAGGCCACCGCATGATGGTGCAGGTGCAAAGTTCCTGGTTTCCGTTGGTGGGCCGAAGGCACAGTAAAGGGTCGAAGAAAAAATAATCCCGATGCGAAATCGGGATTATTTTAAAAAATACCTTCCAGTATTGAGGTTTCAAAACCAAAGTAGGGAAGGTATTTTTTTTTATCGTTACAAAGCGGCCAAATTTTCGAGTGCCAAAAATCGAATAATCGCAAATCAAAAGCACCTATTTCATCAGCGTAACATCCCCTTCGTATAGTTCCACCCTGCCGTCAATGAACTCTATTTCAGCGAAATAGACGAACACGGCCGGATCCATTGGCTTGCCACGATGGGTACCATCCCAACCGAATGCGGGATCGTTGGGTTGGAAATTATAAAACTGGAAGACCGACTCGCCCCAGCGGTTGAAAATCAGGAAGGATTTAACCTGTACCACGCTGTTGCCGGCGAAAATCATGAACCGGTCATTATTGGCGTCCCCATTGGGCGAGAAGGCGTTCGGGATGTACACCGGGCGCTCTTTTTTGACGAAGACCGTTAGTTGGTCGGAGTCGGTGCAACCGTTCTTGTCCACGGTAATGGCAAAAGTCGTTTGCTGGGTCGGGCTGATCCAGATGGTATCGCAGGTGTTACAGTCAATGCCGCTCCCCGGCGACCAGATCACCCCGTCAAGGGAATCGAACGGTGGGGTGGAAATTACCCGCAACCTGGCCGAATCGCCCAGCACGATGAGGTTGGTGTTTTCATTGTTCTCCACGTCAAGTTCCAGGTGCACGTTCACCTTTTCTGGCTCTATCACCAAGAACTCCTGCGTGCCGCCGCATCCGGCAGCATCCACTAATTCCAGGGTGAAAAACCCTGGCGAAAGGTTGGTAAATTGCTTCTGGGTACTGAACGGCGAACCGTTGAGGGAACAGAGATAGGGCGGTACGCCACCCGTGATGCTGTCAATGACGATGAACCCGTCCTGATCCCCGAAACAACTGACCCCGGCCACCGTGACGTGTGCCACCGGCTCGGATTGTAGTTGCGTCACGACGGCCACATCCGTATCGGAGCAGCCAGTGAGCGGGTTCGTCACCGTAAGCGTATAAGTGCCAGGCCCATTAATGACCGGGTTGAGGATTGAAGGATCGGAAAAGGTGCCGCCGCTCCAGGCATAGTTGAGGTTGGGGGTGGAGTTGTTGCCTCCCAGCGTCGCCTCCGTTTCGTCACAATCCAGTTGATAGTCCTGTCCTGCATCTGCTACCGGGTTTGGATGGATGACCACGTTCAGGGTTGCCTGATCGTTGAGGCAGGGCGGGGTAGTGGTCACGGTATAGGTATATGGGTAGGTGCCGGGCGATAAAGACAGCACGTTCAGGGAGCCGTTCGGCACGGGGTTGCCGTTGGCATCAGTCCATACGCCGCCGGGATCCGGATTTTGCAGGTTACTGCCGAGGCTGATGGTCTGAGAAACATCGTCGCAGAATTTGAAATCTGCCACCGGACTTCCTGCATCCACATTCTGGCTGACAAAAACCGTCGTGCTCTGGTTGGCAGGGGCCGAGCAGCCAGATGCGTTGTCGGTCACGGATACCAGCGTAATGGTAGTTGTGCTTGGCAATGGCAACATGAACGTAAACGGACTGGTAGTAAATGTCTGGCTGGAAGGAATGCCGCCCACCGTGAAGGCCACCGTATAGGATGGCCCGACCCCGGTGAAAGTCACCGTGACTTCGGCATCGTCGCCCTCGCAGATGGCATCGCTGGCCACGAGCGAAATAGAAGGTGTTTCGCTCCACATGACAGGGGTGCCGGGCGCTATATCCAGGCAGTTATCGGCCAGGTCAACGCCGCCGCTCCCATTGTTGTCGCCGGCCACCGGGCTGATGTAGTAGGTCACCCCTGTCTGCATCGTGGCGGGATTAAAAGTAAAGGTCGGCTCCGTGTTCGTTCCGAACACAGTGCCCAGCACGTTCCCATTACCATCGTGCAGATAATAAATAAGCACATCCTCGGTCGGGTCGATCACGGGGTTCTGGGTGGCTGGTACCGTGACGGTCTCCCCCTGGCAGGCATTGATCTGCGAAGTGGTCATCGTGCCTGCATCGGTAGTGCAGTTGCAGTCTTTAGTACCGGTAATTTGATCCGGGCCACAGGCATTTCCGTCGTCCACCGTGAATGTATAGGGGGCCAGGCTGGCAATCGGGTTGCTGGTAAAAGTGTTGCCTACCAGGGGGCCTGAATTCAAGGGCAGTACGGTATAACTGGCGGGGTTGCCGCCTGTTATCTGAAAACTAACGGTATAGGTGTTGGTGGACAGGTCGCACTGGGTGGTCACGTTCTGGATTTGCGGTGCCTGGTTGACCGTCACGGTGGCCGATCCAGACACAGTTCCAGGGCAGTTGGCATCGCTGAGCGCTGACAAGGTATAGGTCGTAGTCGTGGCAGGTGATACTGAGAGTTCATAGTCGAGCGCCATGATATTGGACAGCACCTGCCCGCCCACCGTCACCTGCCAGGGCTGTTTCCCGGTAAAGGAAATGGATAAAATGGCGCTATCGCCTTCACAGATGCTGGTGCTTCCTGTGATGGTAGCTGTTGGTACTTCATAGAAAGTGACGGGCGTCCCCTGTGCAAGGGCAAGGCATCCATCTTGTAAATCCACGAAGCCCGTACCATCGTTGTTGCCCACCACAGCAGAAATGTAATAGGTCGTGCCGTAGCTCATATTGGCCGGATTGAAACTAAAAGTGGCAGCAGTGTTGCTGGTAGCCAGCACGGTACCTGGGTTGGTACCGCTGTTGGTATGCAGGATAAAGCTTTGCACGTCATCCGGGTCTAGAACTTGCAGTGTATTGTCATAAGTGGCAGTCACAGGGCCGTTGCCACATTCGTCAATGGCGCTGCCGGTCATCACGCCCACTTCGGTGGTGCAATCGCAGATGATCTCCGTTTGCTGCACCATAATTGGGCTGCATCCGTTGGCATCGTCCACTGTAAAGATGTATCCCTGCCCGTCGTTGATGGGGTTGCTGGTAAAAACATTTCCCACCAAAGCCCCGGTGTTAGGCGTGACGAAGTAACTAGCAGGGTCGCCGCCACTGATGGTGATTTGGACCGTATAAAAAGTACCGCTCAAATCGCAGGTCACACTGGCAGAAGCGTTTACCCCCGTATTGGCCTGGATGTCGCCACAGCCGCTGGCATTGCCGGGGCAGTTGACGTCGCTCATTCCCGTTAGGCAGACCGTGCTGGTCTGTGCATTGGGGATCGTTAGGGTATAAGGGTTGCTGGTAATGCCGTTGATGACACCAGGCGTCCCGGTTCCATTGTCAAACGTGATACTCCAGGGGCTTTCGCCTGTAAAATCAACGGTAAAGGTGGCGGTGTTCCCTACACAGATGACAGGGTTCCCACTAAGTGTGGCGGTGGGTATTTCATAAAACACAATGGGTGTTCCCTGCGCAACGTCAAGACAATTGTCCGTCAGATCCACACCACCGGAGCCATTATTGTTCCCCACGACCGCTGATAGGTAATAGGTTGTGCCATAACTCATCGTAGCAGGGTCAAAACTGACCGTTGGCGTAGTGAAAGTGCCAAGGATAGGCGGTACGATATTGATACCACTACCATTGTGGAGGACGAAAGCAAGTGTATCGTCGGCGTCGAAAACGTGGTTGCCATCGTAGCCCGCCGTTACCGGCCCGTTGCCGCACTCCTGGATAGCAGGGCCCATATCGCCGGCAACAGAAGCACAGTTGCAGGGCACGGAGGGATCGTCCACGGTCACCGGGTTGCAGTTGTTGCCATCGGTTACCACAAAAGAATAGCCACTGCCTGCCGGGATGGGGTTGCTGGTGAACATATTGCCGGTCAAGGTGCCGTTGGCAGGCGTCACGCTGTAGGTGGCCGGATCACCCCCGTTGATGGTGAAACTGACGGTAAACGAAGTATTGGTCCCATCGCAGGGCGATTGAATATTGCTTACGGTTGGTGCCGTATTCAGGGTAACCGTCCCGCTGCCGGAAACGGTGCCGGTACAGCCATTGCCATCCGTCAGGCTAACGAGGGTAATGTTCCCCGCCTGGGATTGGCCCAGCATGAGGGTATAAGGGCTGGCATTGACTGTAATGGGCGCCTGGTTGTTGTTGTTGACCGCATAGGTCAAACTCCAGGGGGCCGAACCGGTCAGGGCGACGTTCAGCCCGGCCATTTGGCCGCTGCCCTGGCAAATGCTCTGGGTGCCGCTCAAGGTAGCAGTGGGCACGGGGTATGCCGAGACGGTGGCCGTACCGTTAACGACGCCGGCACAACCAGCCGATCCGCTCAAATTTACCAGGGTGTAGCTCCCGACCTGCGTGGCTACCAGCGTATAAGGACTGCTCGGAATACTCAGTGGCGGGGTTTGCGTTGTCCCGTTGATGGCGTAAGAAAGTGTCCAGGGGCCTGCCCCTGTCAGGGTAATGGTCAGGTTGACGTCGTCGTTGCTGTTGGGGCAAACACTTCCGCTCCCGCTGATGGTGGCAGTGGGGGCTGCCGCCACGTTGACGTTGAAGCAGGCCGGGTTACTCGAGCCACATGAATTGTTGGCCGTGACGCATACCTGTTGCCCAGGCCCGGAAGTGGGCCAGGTCACTTCGATGCCGGTCCCATTGTTGATAGTTGTAAAAGGTACTCCACCAGTAGTGGTCCAGGTATAGTCTGTTGGCGCCGGCGTACCGACGGGGGTCACAGTGTACTGCACGGGGACACCCGGGCATGGGTTGTTGTTGCCCGTGATCTGTGGGGTTTGCGGTACGTTGTTGTCTTTGATGACGGTCACACATTTCATGTCGGTGCAGGAAACACCGCCCCGTGCATGCGTCACCGTCAGGCAATACTGGCCGGGCAAAGACGCCTGGGCCATGTTGGTATTCGCAGGGCCGGTGATGCCGCCAGGAGGCCCCGTCCAACTGTAAGTGGTCGTCACGTTGGGCGCACAGGCAGTGCCGACGGTCGAGGCACTGCCGTTGAGTGCCACCGTAGCGCCGGGCGCACAACTGAGCACGGCAGGTGCGGCGATGTTCGCAATGGGGCGCAGGATGGCCAAATCTACCACGGTGGTGCTGTCGCAGCCCTGCCAATTGGGGCAGGAATTGGAGTGGGCGCCGCAGGTATTGAACGTTTCCCCGCAAATTGAATAGGTGCTGGGGTAACAAATCGTTACTTCTTTCAGCACTGGCGGAATCGGGGGGATGGGGTTCAGGATGCAATTGATCGTGCTGTCGCAGCCCAGCCACGACTGCATGACGACCTGCGTAAGCCCCGGCGTGCAGGCCAGCATGTTCCCGCAAGGGACACAGTCTCCCAGACAGGGGTTGAAATTAAGGACGGTAGGTGGAATGGGCGTAATGGTGACAGGCAGCGGAATAGTGGCGCTTCCCCCGAAGCATACGTTTGTATAAGACGCAGTGATGGTAGCCACGCCGCTGGTCAGCCATTGCACGGTAATGGTCGGTTCATCGCTTGGGCCTATGATCACCCCGTTTGGAGAAATGCCATTCCATTGAATGATATTACTGTTGTTGCCACAACCGCCGCCGCCGGAGTTGTTCGGGTTGGGGGTCATGGTATAATTGACAGTAGCCCCCGGGCAGACGTTTTGGGGGCCAACCACACTGTACACCTGGGGCGGTGGCGGCACCACGCAATCGGTTGTATTGATGGTGAAATCGCAAAAATCGCCCGCCCAACCGTCCACCATCAGGTAGTAGGTGCAAAAGGGGGTGAGGTTGTTGGCGGTGACGCTGCCGTTTTGCTGGGCACCCGGGCTCCAGCAATTGGAAACAGAGACAAAGTCGTTGCAGGTGTTGGTGGAATAAATCTCGGCCTGGATGCCGCTGCCGGTGCCTGCCCCGGTGCAGTTGGTCACGGTAAAGTTAAACGTGACCGTGCCCGACTGGGGAGCCAGAAAAGCCCACCACTGGTTGTTTTCAATGGAGCCGCAGAAAGGGCCTGGCACGTTGCAGGTATTGGAACCTGGCACCGTTGACCCATTATAACCGTTCAACAGGCACGGGTCGCAAAGGATACAAGCGCCGGAGGCGCACAAAGATCCCTGGCCCATGGGCGGGCCTGTGCAGATGTTCAGGTTGCACTGTGATTGGATTTTTGAAAAGGGTAAAATTGCTAACAAGGAAAGTAAACAACGGAAAGTAAACGCTCTCATCATCATACAGGATTTTAAGCGACGTAGAAAAAACAACTCCTCTGGTTGGCTTTTCAGAACTTTTTGCTGGGAATAGCTTCTGAAATACCAGCAGTGTTTGTATTTTTTCTTCGTTCTCAAGGTGATTTCGCCAAAAAAAACAGACCTGTCAGGTTTGGCTAATTAGTGTGAAACAAGTTCCAACATTGTCCAACCTAACAGGTCTGTTACCAGGGCAAAACGCGTATTTGTTCGGCTGCAAATGTAAAAATAAGATTTCGCCTTTTACCAAGCTGTGAAAATTTTTTCCCAACGGGTGTGTGCCTTTTGCAAATAATCGCATTGTTTGCGGCAAATATAGTAGCACCTTTCGTACCAATAGGAAATCGTTCCCGCATATTGGCGCTTTCCCGTCAAAAATCTCGAAAGGAGTAAAGTAATTATGGACGCCAACGCCTTGTTTTTCCTGGCCCTTCTCCCAGGCAGTCCCGTCGAACGGGAAGTCACTGCCTTCAAGGAAGTATGTGCCCAACTTTTCCAGGCCAGCCATGCGCTCAAATCTCCCCCGCATATCACCCTGATTCCGCCGTTTCGTTGGCCCTCTCAGCAGTTGCCGGTATTGGCCGGTGCCTTGCAGGATTTTGCGGCCATGCAGAAAAGTTTCGATATTACCTTGCGGGGATTCAATTGCTTTGAGCCGGGGGTTATTTTCGTAGATGTCGTTGAAAACCAGCAGCTTAAAATGCTTCAATCCGGCCTTTTTCACTTTCTGCAACAGGCATTTGGGCTACCGGATGAGCGGGGCAAACGCTTCCACCCGCACATGACCATTGCGCACCGGGACTTGAAACCAACCGTGTTTCCAAAAGCATGGGAGCATTTCTCCAACTTAGACTATCAGCGCACTTTTTCGGTGGACAGGCTGACCCTGTTGGAACATGCGGAGCGGATGTGGCAGGCCATGGAGGAATTTTATTTTTAAAAACTGCTTACATTTCGCCCCTTCAAACGGATTTTTCATCAAACAGATACTGCCATGTCAAAACGGATCACCTTTTTACTTTTGCTTTTTATCGCAGGAAAAATATTTTCCCAAAGCCAGCCCACCCTCCTCAACGAACCCCTTGACATCAGCGCCGATTTCCGTGACTGGGCGAACTACTATTACTTCGCCGACAGCCTCGCAGGTTTTGACCCGGCCACCGGGCAAGGCATGTTGAAATGGAACAAACAGGAGGCCACGCCTGGCCATGCCTTCGACAACACACAGTTTGCCTACGAGCGCTCCGGCAGCAACACCTTCCCCGCTGCCGAGTACCAGACCGACCCGGTGCTGCCTTTTTCGCTGGAATTTGTTTCCCCTAAAACCATCCGCCTGCGGGCCTGGACCTCGCTGACCAACCCGCCGCAGGAGCCGTCTTTGATGCTGGTGAAGGAACCAACGAAGGACAATTCCTGGAAGCATACCTTCGAAAGTGGTGCCCACGTCTGGCGCAGCACCTACGGCATGGTGACGATGCAGGTGAAACCCTGGAAAGTGGAATTCCGGGACGCCGGTGGCCAACTGCTCACCAGCACCCGCACCAGTTCCGACAACCGCTCCTACATCCCCAACCTGCCGTTCAGCTTCATCCGGCGGGCGAAGGACTACAGCCGGAGTGTGGCTGCCGTGTTCAACATTGCCCCGGACGAGCATTTCTACGGCTGCGGCGAGAGCTTCACCCGCCTCGACAAGCGGGGCCAGAAGGTGGTGCTGTTCACCGACGATGCCAATGGCGTAAATTCTGCCGACATGTACAAGCCCGTGCCGTTCTTCCTCAGCAGCCGGGGCTACGGCATGTTCATGCACACCAGCACCCCCATTACCTGTGACTTCGGGCAGCAGTATGCCGAGAACAACGAACTGCTCATCGGCGACGAAACGCTCGATCTCTTCATCATGCTCGGCAAGCCGAAAACGGTGCTCGACGAATATACCAGCCTGACGGGCAAATCGCCTATGCCGCCGCTCTGGAGCTTTGGCCTGTGGATGAGCCGCATCACCTATTTCAGCGAAGCCGACGGTAGGAAAGTAGCCGCCGAATTGCGCCAGCAAAAAATACCCAGCGACGTGCTGCACTTCGACACCGGCTGGTTCGGCACGGATTGGCGCTGCGATTACCAGTTTGCCAAGGACCGCTTCACCGACCCTGCCGGCATGATGGCCGACCTGAAGAAAATGGGCCTGCACACCTGCCTCTGGCAGTTGCCGTATTTTGTTCCAAAAAATGACTTGTTCAAGGAAATCGTGGGCAAGGGACTGGCCGTGAAAAGCGCCTCCGGTGGCCTTCCCTACGAGGATGCTGTGCTGGATTTCACCAATCCCGCTACCATCGCATGGTATGAGGGCAAAATCGGCGGCCTGCTCAATCAGGGCGTGAGCGCTATCAAAGTGGACTTCGGTGAGGCTGCCCCGCTGGACGGCATCTACCACAATGGCCGCACGGGTTTCTACGAGCACAACCTCTACCCGCTGCGCTACAATAAGATCGTTTCGGATTTGACGCAAAAGATAAACGGCGAGCGCATCATCTGGGCACGCAGCACTTGGGCGGGCAGCCAGCGCTACCCGCTCCATTGGGGCGGCGACGCCGAAACCTCGGACATGGGCATGGCCTCCGAACTGCGGGGCGGCCTATCGCTTGGCCTCAGTGGTTTCACATTCTGGAGCCACGATGCGGGCGGCTTCACCCGCCGCACGCCTGAGGAACTGTACCGTCGCTGGTTTCCTATGGCGGTGCTGAGTTCGCATACCCGCTGCCACGGCCAGCCGCCGAAAGAACCCTGGGAATACGGAAAGGACTTCGAGGATTATTTCCGCAAGACCATTGAGATAAAGTACAAACTCATGCCCTACGTGTATGCCCAGGCGAAGGAGTCGAGCGAAAAGGGCCTGCCCATGCTCCGTGCCTTGTTGATCGAATACCCCGACGACCCCGGCGCTTGGAGCATTGACAACGAATATATGTATGGCTCGGACATCCTCGTCGCTCCAATGTTCGAGGAAGGGGTGAAAAAGCGCAACGTCTATCTTCCGCCCGGCCAATGGGTGGATTACCAGACGGGGAAAACCTACTCCGGTGGCTGGCATAGCATCGAAGCCGGGGAAATACAAGTCATCATGCTCGTGAAATCCGGTGCTGCGATACCAACAGTGAAAGTGGCCCAAAGCACACAGGATATTGATTGGGGCAATATGGAACTGGTGGTGTACGGCAATGCTGCACAAGCCAAAGCCAAGGTCTGCCTGCCTTCGGAAAATGTACTGCGGGAGGTGATGGTCACGAAAAAAGGGAAAGGTTATTCCCTTTCAAATGACCCGTTTGGCGGGAAGGTGAAGTGGGTGGTGAAATAATAACTGCGCAACTGCCATTTTCGGCAGAATCCTCTGGAGGGCGGAATTCATTCCGCCTGTAACATAGCGGAATGAATTCCGCCCTCCAGGCTTTTTACAACACCCATTCTTCATCATATTCAAACAAATAGCGTTCGCCGAGGCTTACCAATATTTTCCCCGCTGCCTGCTTTTTGCAAACTTCCTCCATGAGCTTCGACGCCTTTTCCATATTCGCTTCGTCCAGGTGGCTGAACGACTCGTCCAGCAACAGGTACTCAAAGGGCTGGCATAGCGCCCGGATGATGGCGATGCGCTGCCGCTGGCCGTAAGAAAGCGTTTCAGCTACCTGGTTCAACACATCGTCCACGCCGAGGCGGGCAGCCATTTCTTTGATTTCATTTTCTGAAACAACGTTGGTGAGGGAAGCTTTCAGCAAGATATTGTCCCGGGCCGTCAGTTGCGGGAAGAGCCGCAAATCCTGAAAAACAATGGCAAGTTTTGACTGTCGGAGTTCTGCCCACTCGTCCGGGGTGAACTGGCGGATGTTTTTGTGGCCGATGGAAACATTCCCTTCATAGTCATTGCGCAGGCCGTAGAGGATGTGCAGCAAAGTGGATTTCCCTTTGCCCGACGGGGCTATGACGAGGTAATTTTTGCCTTTTTCAAAATGGCTTTCTGTGCCGAAAATATTGGAAGCGGGCTGGATGCCGCCGGGCATTTCTTTTAAAGGGATGGGCAGTAGTTGCGAAAGGCTGATCATGCTTTGGTTTGAGGGGCAAGTTTAAGGAGAATTGGGGAGATGTACGGGTTTTAGGGAAAGCCCGTTCGCCCCAGTTTTCTAATAGAAAGGGACCGGCTGGAGTGGGGGCGGCGTTTTTCAAACGAAAGACTTAGGGCCAGCGGGGGAGGGATCGCTCGAGTTTACCCCATCGCATGGCCCAAACCGCTGCAAACAAACCCTTTGCTGCCACCTGTTTGCCAAGATCGGGAACGCTGCCGCCCCGGCGTATCTTCCCGCAGGACGTAGCAGTTGGCCAATGATACGAATAACGGGTTCAATTTTAAAGTTCGCTAGTTTTCAAGGAGTTAAATCATGGTGATTTTCAAAATCACCATGATTTCGTTTTTCAAACAACTGGAAATGTGGCAATAATTTTAACCCGTTATTCGCATCATTGGCCATGATAAATAATGGCGGGGCGGTTATTGAGTTGATGACATTGGATTCTCAGCCAAGCAGCCGCTTTCCGAAGAGCCGCCTAAGGCAGCGGGGAATTGGCATGACCGATTTGCATAAAACCTGAAAATGCAGGGAATAGCGCTTAATTTCGCATGAAATTACCTTGATTATGGATGTAGAACAATTTATCCAACAAGTTCCGGCAGAAAGGCAGGAATTGCTTGCCAACATCCACCGCATCATCATGGCCAATGACCCAAGCGTCGAAGTAGCCGTTGAGCCGATGATGGGTAAGGAAATGCTCATTTACAAAGCCAGAGGATACATGAAGTATGGCCTTTCAAGCGTGAAGCAGTACATGTCGCTGCATGTGTTGCCCATTTATGGCTCAGCCAAATTGCATGGCAAATATTCCGCCCTGCTACCGGGGGCGGCCTTTCAAAAAGGCTGCATCAATTTTAAAAATGCCGGGGAAATGCCCCTGGAGATTGTCGCCCAATTGATGCAGGATTGTGCCCCGATTGATCTATTGAAAACCAGGGAAGAATATCTGGCAAGCCGGCCAAAGAAGTCGTCAAAAAAGACGGGTAATTGAAAGATCTTGACGGATAACGCCAGCCTTTAAAAAATACAAGTAATTGTAAGTCTTACTGCTACATACTTGGTTCAAAACCAAGCTCCCCGGCCTCCCGGAAGGTACGAAGCACAATTTTTTCGGGGATGCCGATAATTGTGATAGTTGTTGTTTTCTGGCTTGTAAAAAAATCTTTCAGCCCCGTATCCCTTCCATTCCCTGCGTCAAAAAAAGCACTTAATGGAATAGCCTCAGCCGCTGCCCCCATATCCGCTATGAAATCAAATTCCCCTTCCGAAAACCCCGGCACAAACTCCGCCCCAAAACTGCCCTGCACGCAATACATTGGCTGTAAGAGGGTAGGGTGGCCGTTGATTAAAATGGTCTGGCCGGGCTGCCGCCAGGGATGGTTGGCAGCAAAGGAAAGGTGGTTGGCGGGCAGCCAAAAGCGGGCAGCCACCACGAGGTCGTGTTTTGCCATTAGCTCCCTGGCTTTGGCTGCAACAGTTTCGCCGCCGGGCATATCCAAAGCCCCGCCGGGAGCCAGGTCAATCTGTAAGCCGATAATTAACAATGCTCTCATTTCTCTCATTTCTCTCATTCTCTCATTTCTCTCATTTCTCTCATTCTCTCATTTCTCTCATTTCTCTCATCCTCTCATTCTCTCATTGAAACCCAATGGATTTAGAAGGTTGGGAAAGCTCCTTCCGCAAGGCGGCCATGCGGATGGCGGTGACGGCAGCCTCCACGCCTTTGTTACCGTGGCGGCCGCCGGCCCTGTCCTTGGCCTGCTGTTCATAATTGGCTGTGAGCAGCCCAAAAATAAAGGGGATGCCGCTGGCGATGCTCAAACCGGTCAGTCCGGTAGCAACGGCCTGGTTGATGTATTCGTCGTGCCGGGTCTCGCCTTTGATGACGCAGCCGAGGCAGATGATAGCATCGAAGCGCTTTGAGGCAGCCAGCATTTTGGCGGCGGCGGGCAGCTCAAAAGAGCCGGGCACCTGAACGGTTCGTATATTTTCTGCTTTTGCCCCGTGGTTGGTGAGGGTTGCAAAGCAGCCTTCATAGAGGGCATGGGTGATGTGGGTGTTCCATTCCGACACGACGATGCCGAAGGTGAAAGGCTCGGCAGAGGGTATATTGCTGTCGTCGTAGGTGGAGAGGTTTTTTAATGCACTGGCCATAGGTGATTGTTTGAAAATCGTTTGAAGTTGTTTGAGGTTGTTTGAAAATCGTTTGAAGTTGTTTGAGGTTGTTTGAAAATCGTTTGAAGTTATTTGAGGTTGTTTGAAAATCGTTTGAAGTTGTTTGAGGTTGTTTGAAAATCGTTTGAGGTTGTGGGCGCTCCTGCCAATGTTTGAAAATCGTTTGAGGTTGTTTGAGGGTAGTTTGAAAATCGTTTGAGGTTGTGGGCGCTCCTGCCAATGTATTCAGCATTGGAAATTCAAACCTTTTTCAAAAAAAATAAAGCGATTTCGAACAGCCCCCAACTAAAATTGTGGAAACAAAAAAAGGCAAGATTTTTCAATCCTGCCCTGTATTTATTCGCTTGTTTTAGGTGTGCTGAAACTACTGCCCCCAAGGGGAAGATTAGAACACTGAAGCGGCGCCCAATTTCTAACTTCCTGATTAATTCCCTATTGCAAACGGGCAATATATTTCTCCGCATCCCTGGCTTCGGGAGCGGTCGGATAAGTATCTTTAATCTTTTGCCATGCTTCCACGGCGGCTTCCGGCTTGCCCTGCTTTTCGCTCAGCATGGCTACTTTTTTGAGGTAGTAGGGCGTGATCACTTCATTGTCCTCGGCGCTGGCTGCTTTTTTATAAAGGCCCAGGGCTTTGTCGAGGTCGCCCTTTTCGGCATAGGCATCGCCGAGGGCGCCGTTTTTCATGGCGGGCATCAAGGTGCCTTTGGCGCTGTAATCTCCCAGGTAGGAGATGGCGGCATCGTACTGGCCCAGGTTCAGGCAACAGATACCGGCATAATAGAGCGCCGTGTTGCCAGCATCCGTGCCGCTGTATTTCTTGACGACATCGGCAAAACCGGGAAAGCCACCGCCAGGATTGGCCAGGGCGAGCGAAAAAGAATCCCGTTCGAACTGCCACTGGGCCTGGGCCATCTGCTCGACCGCTTCTTTCTGCTTGGGCTTTGAAAACAGGTTGGAATAGGCCAGCCATCCACCTACCAGCACCACCAGAGCGGTCACACCGATAAGGATTTCTTTCTGGTACTTTTCAAAAATATCTTCTGCTTGTCCGGTTACTTCGGTAATATCAATGAGGACGTCGTCCTGTTTTTTCGACTTTTTGCGTTGTGCCATTTTCTACGTTGAAATTTGATTTTTGATAAAAACCCCATGTTTCAGGCGCTTTTACGCAGCCTCTACCAGAAGGTTCTCAAAAAAGAGGCGCAAAAATAAAGAAACTTATTAAACGATGAACTATGAATGATAAATGATGCGGATAACGGGTTAAATTAATTTCCACATATTCAGTTGTTTGAAAAACGGGATCATAGTGGTTTTCAAAATCAACACGATCCAACATCCTGAAAAATCAACGAACGTAAAAAAAGAACCCATTTTGCGCATAAGGATCGAAGGAAAAATAATCCCGATGTGAAATCGGGATTATTTTTAATAAACCCCTCCATTGCTGGGGCTTTCAAAAGCAAAATGGTGAAGATATTTTTTCATCGTTACTAAATGATGAACAAGTAGTTCATTCACCATTCATCAAGTAGCAAATGGGTAGTCAGGCTGCGTGTAGTTATCCGTATAAAGCTCATCGGCTGCCGGGAAGGGCGATTCTTCGGCAAACTGCACGGCGTCTTCAATCTCTTCCTTGATAGCTTCTTTGATGGCTTCAATCTCTTCTTCGCTGGCGATGCCGTTTTCCAGGATGTGGTTTTCTATCATCTTGATAGGGTCTTTTTCCATGTAGGAATTCAGTTCCTCCCGGGTACGGTAGCTGCCGGGGTCGGAAACGGAGTGGCCTTTGTAGCGGTAAGTTTTTATTTCGAGAAAATAGGGGCCATTTCCAGCACGGATGTGTGCTGCCGCTTTGGCGAATGCCTCGTGAACCGTTTCTGGCCTCATGCCGTCCACCTGCTCGCTGGGCATGTCGTAGCCGAGGCCTAACTTGTAGATGTCGGGCACGTTGCTGGTGCGGGACACAGAGGTGCCCATCGCATACTGGTTGTTTTCACAAACAAAAATCACGGGGAGTTTCCAGGTCATGGCCATGTTGAATGCTTCGTGGAGCGCACCCTGGCGGGCGGCGCCGTCGCCGAACATGGTGACGCAGAGGTTGTCCGTCCCCTTGTATTTTTCAGCAAAAGCAATCCCGGCGCCGATGGGGATTTGTGCGCCCACGATGCCGTTGCCGCCGAAGTAGCGGTTTTCTTTGGAGAAAAAGTGCATTGAGCCGCCTTTGCCCTTGTTCACGCCAGTCGATTTGGCAAACAATTCAGCCATGCAAGATTTTGTAGAACAACCCCTCCCGATTGCGATACCGTGCTGGCGGTAGGCCGTCACGATGGCGTCGTCCTTGCGGATGGCCGATTCCATACCTGCCGCAATGGCTTCCTGCCCTATGTACACATGCAGGAAACCCCTGATTTTCTGCTGGCTGTAGCCCATCAGCGCCCGCTCCTCGAAGCGGCGGATGCGCAGCATCAGCTCATACCAGCTCAAGTATTGAGCCTTGTCGTATTTTGAATTGGAAGGAGATTTTTTTGCTGTTGCCTTTTTCACAGGCGTCGTTTTTTCAAGAACCATGTTTATATTTTTATGCTAAAACTTCAAAAGGTTAATTGCAGTTTAGAAATGTCATTGTTTATGTTCTTTGACAAATTCTGTGGAGAAAGGAAACCGTTAAAACGGTTTCGCACATAACCTATTGATTTTCAACCCACGACTTAAGTCGTGGGTTGAAAATTCGCTATCACTTTGAGCCGTTTTAACAGATGACCACAAGATTTGTCAAA
The DNA here is from genome assembly GCA_020636005.1 of Lewinellaceae bacterium. Lineage (GTDB taxonomy): Bacteria > Bacteroidota > Bacteroidia > Chitinophagales > Saprospiraceae > UBA6168. Next base: position 461,759 of record JACJYR010000002.1, on the reverse strand, counting down.
GAACCATTTTTTAGAAAGATGACATTTTAGCCCAGCCTATAAAAACGAGGATGCAAAAAAAGCCATTTTCCCCCAAATACTGAAACCAATAAGCTAATTCTATTCCCCCGCTCACCCTCACATTCTCTCATTCTCACATTCTCTCACCCTCTCATTCTCTCACCCGCTCACCCTCTCAATCTCTCACCCTCTCACCCGCTCACCCTCTCCCCGACCTATCAATGAAGTTTGATCCCGCCTGCTGCACCCCGAACATCGTAACATCCTGGATATTCACATAGGCCGGCCGGGTGGCGATGAAATAAATGGCCTCCGCCACGTCGCTGGATTTGAGCGGCTGGAAGTTTTCGTAGGTCTTGGCGGCCCTTTCCTCGTTGCCGTCGAAGCGCACCTTGGCGAATTCTGTTTCCTCCACATGCCCCGGGGATACCTCGCTCACCCGGACATTGTGCTGGTAAAGGTCGAGGCGCATGGATTTGGTCAATGCTTCCACGGCTGCTTTGGTGGCGCAATAAACATTTCCACCGGGATACATTTCCTTGCCTGCGTTGGAAGATACATTAATAATATGTCCGCTGCGCCGTTCCACCATGCCTGGTGCAATAGCACGGGTCATGTAAAGCAGGCCTTTGATGTTGGTGTCGATCATGGTGTCCCAATGTTCCAGGTCGCCTTCGTGGATGGGGGCAAGCCCGCGGGAAAGGCCGGCATTGTTGATGAGGATGTCCACGTTTTTCCAATCCGCTGGCAGTTTTTCGATGGCAGTTTGGGCCGATGCTGCGTCCCGCACGTCGAAGGGAAGTATTTCAAGGTCGGCATTCAACCTGTTTTTAAAGTCGTTTTTAAGCTCGTGCAGGCGCTCTTCCCTCCGTCCGGTGGCAATGACCCGGTGGCCGTTTTTGGCAAAAATCTCTGCCGTGGCTTTGCCGATGCCAGCGGTGGCGCCGGTTATGAGCACGATAAAAGATTTATCCTGTGAATAATCTTCGATGCGCTGCACTGCCTGCTGAAGTGCTGGGCTTGCAACAGCTTTCCCCGCTTGATCGATGACCGTTGGGGCCAGCAGATCTTCTATATCCAATCCAGCATCCTGCCTGATGGCCGTTGGGGTTCCAGATTCGCCCAGGGTGCTTTCCGCAGCATTTGGTTCAGCTGCCGGGTGGGCTTTTGCTGCCTCGCCAAAAGCTTCGTCATTGTGCGGCGTCTGGAGTTCCGGGTTCAGGGCGATGGCTTTTTTATAAAAAGCCTTGGCAGCGCCCAGATCGTTTTGGCGATGGTAGAGCAATGCCAGGTCGTAGTTGGCAAAAGGGTGTTCCGGGCTGAGTTCCAGGGTTTTCTTAAAATGGTCGGCGGCAGCGGCAGTATCGTGCAGCCGCTCGTTCAGGAGGGTGGCCAAGAGGTAGTGTGCCTCGGCATTCTCAGGGTCGTGCCGGACGGATTTTTTGAAAAAACCAGCCGCCTCCTTGTCTTTGTTGGGGAAGTGCTGGACGGATAACAAGCCAAGGCGGAAATGAATGTCCGGGTAGCCGGGGTCAAGTTCAGCTACTTTTTTAAATAATTTCTTGGCACCTGCGTAGTCTTCCAGTGTCTCCGTCAATTCACCTTTCAGAAAGAGGGCATCCACGTGCCGTTTATCCTGTTGGAGGATGGTGTCCAGTTGGGCCAGGGCATCCTGGTAGCGCTGGCCATAACGGGCCATCATGTAGGCATAATAGTACCGGAGGGTCGTGTCCTGCGGGTTTTCCTGAACGGTTTCCGCCAGGAAACTAAATGCTTCTCCGTGTTGGCCATCGTCAAAGAGGTGGACGGCGTGTTCCAGGATTTCTTCTGCGGTTGCATGTTTGCCGTTTACCATAAGGATGGATTCTTCTTCTTCGTCCAGCATTTCGAGCAGCACTTCATCTTCGCCGATGGAGTCTTCCGCTGCTTGATGGTCTGCTTCCCCGTTTTCAGGTTCCAACTCCTCGTCTTCAAACAGGGAATCAATATCAAAGTCGTCCGGGTTTTCGGGATCGTCCCCTACAAAGCGGAATTCGTCGTCGTCCTCATCATAATCCTCCTCCATCAGCACTTCGTTGAGGATGGCATTCATTTCTTCGTCATCCTCGTCAAATGGGGGTGGCTGGGAGGGTTGGGCTGCTTTTTTCGGCTTGCCTTTTTTCTTCGATTTGGATGATTTTGATTTTTTTGAAACAGTCCTTTCTGCTGTTGCGCCGTCTGTTTTTTGTTCCGTTGGGTTTGCTTCTTCGCCGGGCACTTCGGCAGCTTCTGTTTCCATTGCCGGCGATTCAAGCTGGTGGCCAGGCAATTGATCCAGGCCAGGGATTTGGCTGATATCAACCTCCGGCGTATCCGCTTCTTCTTCCTTCGAGAGTTCAGAATTTTCGGCCATAAGCTCCACGGAAGAATCTTCAATCATTTTAATCAGGGAGCTTTCGCCGGGGGACGGTGGCTTTTGCTGGGGCGGCTTTTCGCTGTCCGGTACTATAGCCGCCACCTGGTATCCGGTGAGGATGGCGTATTTGGTATGCTGGAGTTCCTCAATTGAGTAGCAATGCAGGGTGCGCAGGTACCGCAGCAGTTCACCGATGTCCGCCGATATTTTTTTTGTCACTTCCAGTTGTTCGTCCAGGGCGGAATCTTCTTCGTGGTGGCGTTTTTCCTTTCGGAGTTCCAGGTATTGGTCTTGCCAGAAGTTCATATACTGGATGATATGGCTGACCCTGTCGAAAGTGGTAGGGACAGGCTTCACACTGCCATCCTCAGCCATTTCATGGCCATCGGCAATAATGGGCACGAACCTGCCCTGATCGGCCCAGGCCCGGATGGCTTCCAGGGCACCATCCATGCAGCCGGTATTTTTCAGGAAATTATCGGTGATGAGCAAAACAACCTGCCCTGCATCCGCCGGCACGGAGTGTGGCACCGGCATTTTTGCAGCATTGGATAGCCCTCTTTGCTCAAGCGTCACGCCCAATTGGTTCAAATCCTGGGCGATTTGATGGGCAGTGGCCTGGTTTTCAAGACAATAGGCAAAAAGGTGGCGCTTGGTGTGAGACATGGTGTTGATGATTGAATGGTTTGGTTTTGAGCTGCTGGGCGCATCTTATTGTCGGTGTGCCGGAGAGGGAACAATCATTTTTCCAAGCACAGAGCTTCCACTTCCAACCCCCCTCATGAAGCAGGCCAACCTGATTGCCTGGACAGATACGGCCAATTCGGACGGGAAATTAGTCAGTTTTCAGCAATTAACTGTTCTACAAAGGCCCCGAATTCTTTTTTAAATGCCCCGAACCGGCTGGTGGCCGGGCCGTCGAAGCCAGTGTGGATACGCCTGACCCGGTTGTTTTTATCTAAAAAAACCATCGTAGGATAGGCCATCACGTGGTTCAGCATGGGAAGTGCTTTGGCCGCATCTTCCTTTTTATTGGTACCTGCATAAACGATTTCGTAGTTGACGCCGAGTTGGGATTTGTACCTGTCAATGGCGCCATCAGCCTTGGCCTTGTCAGCATATTTTTCAAAAGCCAGGCCGATGACGGATAACTGGCCGGTATTTTTTTCCTTGAGGTAGTCGAGCAAAAACTGCGTTTCGTCCCGGCAGTTGGGGCACCAGGTACCCATGATTTGTATGATTTTCACCTTGCCCTGGTATTCGGGGTTGTTGGGCGAAATGGCTTTCCCTTCGGGGTTTTCAAATGAAAAATCAAATTTATCGAAGCCAGGGAGCAAGAACGTAAGTGAGTCGGGGTTTTGCAGCTCAACGTTTTCGTTGCGCCTGGCCTCCCAGGTAGTGCGGTAGTGTTTCCCCGAAAAAAAGCCGCCGGTCAGGGATCCATCGGGCATTATTTTGCCCGTGAACAAAAAAGCATGGGCGCCATCGAAGCAGGAAAGGTAGAATTTGTCTTCCTGCACGGTTCCCTCCAAAAAACGGTAGTCGCCCGTCTCGGTGCGGAAGGTGCCTTCGAGGTGGTTGCCGTTTTGGCGGAACTCTGCGATAGCGGGGTAGGGATCGTTTTCTTCCAGGCCGAAGGTAGCTTCCCATTTTCCGCTCAGGTCGGCGACTGGCTTGTTTTGGATGGCAGTGAACCGGTAGTCCTTGCCCTGCACGGCCGTGAAAGGGATGGCGTAATTTTCACGGTTGGTCACTACCCATTGCCCGTCAATGGTATTTCCCAGGAAAGAACCTGTGATATAGGAATCGAATTCAACAAAGTCAATGCGGATAGAGTCCACCGCCCTCGACTTTCCCCTCCCGAAGTGGATGTCCTTGGCAGGCACGGCCAGGCGCTCCTGGCCATTGATGATTTCGAGGTGGAAGGTGGAGTCGTTGTCGTAGATGACCTCGAAGTTGAAGGGGATTTCTCCTTCGACAATGTCCTCGTAAGTCATATCTACTTTGTCGGGCAGGGGCCTCCCTTTAGGGTTAGGCGTAATCAATTGTGGCTGAATTTTCAGGATGGCCCGCCATTTTCCGGGGGGAAGGGCGCTGTACTGGTTGTCAACAACGACACAGCCCGCTGAAAAAAGAAACAGGACGAGCGGTGCGAAGATGGAAAGTCTGTTCATTGCAAGGGTAACGGAGCCCAGGGTAGCCACTCGAAGCGTAGGCCGCAGCAAAAGATGCTGCGACCCACAGAATAACGAGTAGTTACAGTGGGCCAAAATTAGGGATCACTTTTAAGCTACAAAGCATTTCCAACAATATTTTTCTGTTCGATGCAAATTCTTCAAAAAAACAGTGGGTAAACAAAGGACTCCTCTGAAAGATTAAACAGCGCCTGACTTTATGCTGGAAATTGGTCTTTTGTAGTCGTGCAGGGGTGGGGGCTTAGGTTTTCTCGCCCACAAACTGATCCTCCTTGTATTTGAACAAGACATTGAAAGAAGTGAGGCTGCCGTAGATCCGGGTGATGTACTGCTGCAGGTTCACTTTGTCCTCGTCGCTCAGTTGGGCACTGGCGTTGATGCGCTGTTCCATGACCCGAAGGCGGTCCCGCACCATGACGATTTTATGGAAAAACGTTTCGATGGGCATGTCCTTCGGTTTCATGCTGTCGTCTTCCGGTTTCAGGATCAGGGTGCCGCCCTGCCAACGGTCGCCCAATTCTACCACCTCGTTGACGTCTGACCAGGTGCGCAGTATTTTCATCAGTGACTTTTCTGCTTCAGTGAAGGTGACGCCTTCATCGGCGGGAATGGCTTCGATCACCTGCCATTTGTCGTAGTCCTTACCGACCATCTTGATGCCGTAGAGCATAAAACAGACTTCGTAGGCTACTTTGTGGAGGCGGATGACCACCCCGTCGCCATAAGCGGGGTGCTTTACCCTCGATCCGATGCCGAGTGTTCCGGTGTTTGGTGATTCGCTCATAAGCATAATTGTGAGGAGTGAGGGGGTGAGCAGTGAGGGGGGCAGCCGACGGGCCTTCTTGTTATTTATGAATCCCGGCTCACATGCTCTGGGCCGCTCACGCCGTTCAGTTTTATTGGTAACAATTATCGGTGGTGCTGGTTGTTCCGGCAAGTTTTAGGATCGAAGAAAAAATTAGATGACTATTTTATTATTAAAAAACCCTTCCAGTACTGGGGTTTCAAAATCAAAATAGCGAAGTTATTTTTTCATCATTACTTAGGATCGAAGGAAAAATAAAATGACTATTTTATTTTTAAAAAACCCTTCCAGTAATAGGGTTTCAAAATCAAAATAGCGAAGTTATTTTTTCATCATTACTTAGTAAAAGAAAAGTTGCCGGGATATGAAATAACGGTTTCTGCTTTTCAATGTTCCGCCTTTGCAGAAGGGATTCTTTTGAAAAATTTGGGCAATGGGCGCTTCCAGCTACTTTTGCGCCCCAAAACATGTTTGAAGTTGTTTGGGGTTTGCATGGGGGCCGCATCGCTGCCCATTTCAATTTCAGGTAATTTGCTGACAATCTCCGGCCTCAAACAACTTATACTGTACGCTGATGGCTTTTGGCCTTTGGCAGATGGCAAAAGCCAATGGCCAACTGCCAACAGCGAATAGCAAACCGACAAAACCATCCGTGTTTTAGTATAAACCAACCTGATTTTCAATGACCAAATACGACGCAATCATCATCGGCAGTGGCTTTGGGGGCAGCATGATGGCCCATCAGTTGGTGAACGCAGGCATGAAAGTGCTGATGCTGGAACGGGGTGGCTGGGTTGACCGGGGGCCGCAAAACTGGAGCATGGCCGGCTCCATCGACCTGACCGAACACTACGACAAAACAACCCCGTTGAAGGTGGTGGCCGGCGGCAACAAGAAGCAAATGGGGCTTTACGCCTGCGTCGGTGGGCCTTCTGTTTTCTATGGGGGGGTCAGCTTCCGGTTCCGGGAAAAGGATTTTGAAAAAAATGAAGCAATTACCAACGGCTCCGGCGCAACCTGGCCGTTCCGCTACCATGACATCGAGCCTTATTATGAAAAAGCCGAACAACTGCTGAACATCTCCGGCGAGGCAGGCACCGACCCTACCGAGCCTCCCCGGAACAATGGTTTTCCACAAAAACCTGCCCCACTAGCGGGCATTTCGCAAAAAGTGAAAAATGGTGCCGAAAGCCTTGGCCTCCGCCCGTTCCAACTCCCGCTGGCCATCAACTACCAGGAAAACGGGCGCAGTGCCTGCCAGCACTGCATGACCTGCGATACCTACGCCTGTGCCATCAGTGCCAAAAATGACCTGGCCACGATGGTTTTACCAATACTCCTGGAGAAAGGCCTGGAGCTGAAACCCGATACCGTCGTTACCAGGCTAGTTGCCAAAAATGGCCGCATCGCTGCCGTGGAATGTGTGTCGAAAGAGAAGGGTGAGCGCCAAAGCTTTTCTGCCGGCCAGGTCATCCTGTCGGCTGGCGCCATGGCTTCGCCGCACTTGCTGCTGTCCTCTGGTTTGCAGGAACTAAACCCCGGCGGGCAGGTCGTCGGGCGCTACCTGATGCGGCACGTGAACGCCATCATCTTTGGCATCTTTCCCGGCGTGGCCGACAAGGAAGGGCGTTTTCACAAACAGCTCGCCATTCTCGATTACTATTTTGGCCACCCTGGTTCGTCCGGCACTCTTGGCAAATTGGGCAGCCTGCAACAAGTGCCGACGCCGCCGATGGGATTGGTGCAAAATGAAATCCCCGGCGTTGTTGGCAAAATGCTCAGCCAGGGCGTCCGCCTGCTGACGGGCCTGCTGGCCATTGCAGAAGACCAGCCACAGTTCTCCAATGCTATTTCCATTGACGCACACCATAAAGATGTGTACGGTATGCTACAACCGGTAATTAGCCACCATTATTCAAAACGGGACCTGGCGGCGGTAGGTGTTTTGATAAAAGAGGGTAAAAAAATCATGTCGAAAGCGGGGGCGCTGGCACACTACGTCCACCACATCCGCACCTTTTCCCATGCGGTCGGCACGGTGCGGATGGGTGCCGATCCTGCCACCTCTGCTTTAGATGAGCGCTGCCAGTTCCGGGGGGTGGACAATTTGTACGTGGTGGACGGTAGCTTTATGCCTACTTCGGCGGCGCTGAATCCCAGCCTCACCATTGCGGCGAATGCCTTAAGAGTGGGGGAGGGGTTAGTTAGTTAGTTAGTTAGTTAGGTCATTGTTTGGGGTTGTTTGAAATCGAAGATTTACGAAAGCAAAACGTTGTATATTCCTGATTGACAAATGTTCATTTGAATTTCAAAGAGACCAAATATACCAAGCTATTTTCAAAGATATACTTATGCTGAAACACGGGCGGTATTGTCATTTTAACAAGAGGCAACACTTTGACTTTCAAAGCATTGCATGCCTTCCATTTTCCACCATTTACCCTTGACCCCTATTGACTGAATTAACTATGCCTTTCAAAACAACCGATCCAAACCAGCCGATACGCCTCGCCTTCCTGGGCTGCGGCGGCGTCACCATCAAGCACACGAAAACGCTGCGGGGTTTTAAAAATACGGAACGGCACTACGCCAGCCGCTCCGAAAACAAGGCTGCCGATTTCAACAAAAAATTTAACGGAAGTGGACATTTTGCCAGCTACGAAGCCGCCATCCAAAGTCCTCAAATTGATGTAGTACTGGTAGCCACACCACCGGACAGCCATTTGGAACTGACCCTGCAAGCCGTCCGGGCAGGGAAACACGTCATTGTGGAAAAGCCGCCGTTTTTTCGTGCCGCCGATTTTGATCTGGTGGAAACGGAGCGCCAAAAAACAGGCGTACAGGTGATGGTGGCGGAAAATTATTTTTACAAGCCGCTTTTACAAAAACTGAAAAAGGCCATCGCCTCCGGCGACATTGGGGACGTCAAATTCCTCTATTTCAACGCCACCAAAACCCAAAACAACGGCGACTGGCGGGAAGAACAGGCAACGGCAGGCGGCGGGGCGCTCTTCGAGGGCGGTATCCATTGGGTCAATTTTATTTCCAACCTGGGGCCTGCCGTCCGTTCCGTGCAAGGTTTTTTACCTTATCAAACAAGCGTGCCGATGGAAAAAAGCATCCAGGTGATAGCTGAATACGAGACGGGCGCCATCGGCACCTTGCTCTATTCCTGGGAAATCAATGCCCTGGTAAACGGCCTCCGCCTGTCGAGGATTTACGGGACGAAAGGCTCCATCACCTTTGAGTCCAACGGCGTTTTCATTTTTGTGCGGGGCAAAAAGTGGCGGTTCGTGCTGCCCGGCTTTTCGGACATTGGTGGCTCGAAGGCGATGTTCCGTGATTTTTTTGAGGCGCTTGGAAATGGAAAAGAACCAAAATTTTCGTTTGCGCTCGCCAAACGGGATTTGTCCTTCATCGAAGAAATTTACCGCACGGCCCACAAACCATAAACCACAAACCATCATGCCTTCAATCCTTTCACTACCTTTGCCGCCTTTTCAACCAATACAACTTATTGGCCTTTTGGCAAAATATGGACAACTTCACTGGACAGGGAAATGGATAGCTGCTTCCGTCAGCCGTCCAACCTCCACTGTCCACCATCCATCGAAAACACACAAATATGGACATTCTGATCGCACTCATCACCGGCCTGGCAGCGGGCCTGCACAATTCCACCTGGGGCATGTACAAGGACTCGCCCCACGAAGGTTTCACCTGGACGAAATATTTCCGCAGCGCCATTGCCGGCTTGATTTACGGCCCCATTGTCTGGCAAGTGACAGGGCTTGACCTTTCGACCCCGGCGGGCATCTTCCTGCTTTGGGGCTCTGTTTATGTAGCCGAACGCGGCACGATGGAGGTTTGGAAAACCTTCCTGCGCACCGAAGACCAGTCCAAGTACTTCATCCCCATGCAGCTGCACGTACTGGGCAGGGTGGTGGAGAGCAAAAGAGACCGGCTCATCGCCGCCTTTTTCTATGTGGGCGGCATCGCCCTGGTGGCTTGGGGGCTGATTACACTCTGGGGCATGTACAAAGCTGGGACGTTCAACTGGAATCCTTACCTGATCCTTATTTTGCTCAGTGTGGGCGGCTGGATTTCCGCATTCGGCGGGGCCTGGAAGGATGCGCCCATCGAGGGTTTCGAGACGTTCAAGTTTTTTCGCAGCCCGGCGGTGGCGTATTTTTACGCCTGGCTGGCCGCCAACCTGACCGACAATTTTGTGGTTATCCTGCTGTGCAGCCTGGGCTTCACCATTGCTTCTATCGAAACTTATAAGACCTTCTTTTTCCCCAGCCGCCCCCGTGGCAAATTCCAGGGCAAGCCTGTCCTTTTCCCCGATATGCTGACCAGACGGAACCGCTTTGTGCCACTGTTCATCGCATGTTGGCTGTATGTCATTATTGCGGGGATTATGGCATTTATGGGGCCGCATGAAGGGTTGGTCTGACTATGGTTTCCAATCAAAAAATAGCTGTTTTTGATTGGCGATATATGATTTTAGATTTTTCGTTCTTTGATAAATTCTGTGGCGTAAGGAAATCGTTAAAACGGTTTAGCACATAACCGCTTGATTTTCAACCCACGACTTAAGTCGTGGGTTGAAAATTGGCTATCACTTTGAGCCATTTTAACGGATGACCACAAGATTTGTCAAAGAACCAGATTTTTGATTTTGTGCCAATGGATCATTTGAATAATACTGCGGCCATTGTCCTCATTCCAGATGTGGAGGCTGCTTTGGTGAAAATATATGGGCTGACCATCCTGGAGCGCACCTTTCATGCCCTGGAGCGGGGCGGGGTATCTACCGTTTTTTTACCAAAAACAGCGGAGGAAAAAGTGGGCAAAGTCGTTCGGAAAAATAAAGAATGGAAAATTGTTTTCCGGTCGTTTACAGAAGTGCAAAAGGTTTTTGGTGAAATAAAAGATGGCCTGCTGGTGCTTTCAGAACCCTTGGTGTTAGACCCCAAGGTGCCACAGGGTTTGATAGAAAAAGGAAAAAGCCAGCGCCAGGCCCTCATCCATAAAAACAACAAAATAGCTTATTTGCCCGGCAAGGTGCCGGCTAAATTGCCCGAGGGGAACCTGGATATTTCAGCTTGGTTGGATGACCAAAGGATTGAATGGGAAGCGATTGATTTCCAGGGACTTATTTGTAACAGTGTCCATAATTCAGCTGAAAAAAAAGCTGTCAAGAAATCCCTCATCCGCAGCCTGACCAAACCCTCCGACGGCTGGGTGTCCAAAAACCTGAACCGGCCCATTTCCACTTCCATCAGCCGGGTGCTGGCCTATACGCCCATCACGCCCAACCAGTTCACCATCATTACCGGGCTGGTCGGGGTAGCCACGGGCGTCTTCCTGGCCATGGGCGGCTACTGGAACTACCTCATTGGCGGATTCCTGTTCCATTTTACCTCGGTGCTGGACGGTGTGGACGGTGAACTGGCCCGCCTGAAATTCAAGTCGTCCCCGTTTGGGCAATGGCTGGATACCCTGGTGGACAACCTTTCTTACCTGGCGGGGCTGGGGGGCATGATAGTGGGGCTGGCCATCCACGGGGCTTCCGCACCCGTAAAAATTGCAGGGATATTGGCGGTCGTTTTTGTCGTGCTGGCACTGGGCAGCTTATACTTTTACCTGCTCCGTTTCAAGGCTGGCGGCACCCTGCTCAATGTGAAATACGGCTTTCAGGACGGCGACGGCTGGTTCAGCAAAATCATGCAATATGCAGCAGCCTTTGGCAAACGGGACTTGTTCGCCCTGTTGTTTTTTGGGTTGGCCATCATTGGGCAATTGCCCATGGCTTTGGGATATATCGCAATTATGGCTTTTTTTGTGTTTGCATTTTCGGTGCAGGCACATTTTCAGGCGTCAAATCAACAAGCATGAGCGGACAAGTTGCCCAAGTTGAACAGAAAGTGAAACACAACAAACATCAGGGTAAGGTGCGGTTGCCACGGGTAGCGATCATCTCTAGCGAACGGTACCCGCACCACGACACCAACACGCAGCAGATTATCAAAAACGCCAACGCCATGAGCGCCGCCGGGCTACAGGTGGAACTGGTCGTCCCGGTCCAATACAAAGGCTTTTTCAAGCAAAACTACGATCTCAGCAATGCCATTTATGCTTACTACAATGTTCCGCCAGGCTTGAAAATCAAGGCGTTGCGCACTTTTCCCGCCTCCAATCTCCGGTGGGAGAAATTCTTCCATTCCATCGCAGGCACCCTGTATGCTGTTTTCAGCAAGAAAATAGATCTTGCCTATACCCGCAACAAATTCACAGCCCTGCTCTGCCTTTTTTTTGGCAAAAAATTCATCTTTGAAACTTACCGGCGGCACGGTGACGAGTACCCAAAGACCATGCGTTGGTTGGCCAAGCGTGCCAGGGGTAACACCTTTGTCGGCATGGTGCTGCACAGCAAAGTAGCCGCCGATTCCATGCAAAAGGCCGGTTTCCCCAAAGAAAAGTTGCTCGTGCTTCACAACGGCTATGACAACGCCGACATGCTGCCCGTGCTGACCAAGCAAGCTGCTAGGGACAAATTGGGCCTTGCGGCCGGTACCCAATACGTGGTCTATACCGGCAACATGCAAAAGAACAAGTGCATTGAAAGCCTGGTGGACATGGCGGGGCGGCTGCCCAACACCGTTTTCCTCCTCGTGGGCGGCAGGCCGGAAGATGTGGACCGGCTCAAGCAGTACGCAGGAATGAACAGGGTAAGCAATGTGCTGTTTACGGGGCGCCTGCCAATTTCCGTGGTGTCCGAATACCTGTATGCCGCTGATGTGCTCATCATCCCGCCCGTTTCCGCTCCCCTGGAAAAATATGGCCGCACGGTGCTTCCCTTCAAGCTCTTCCCCTACCTTGCCGCAGGCCGCCCCATCCTGGCACCCGACCAGCCCGATATGCGGGAACTCCTCTCCCACCACGAAAATGCCCTTCTGGTAGAGCCGGATAATTTGGCGCAGGATGCCCAGGCCCTCGCCATGCTGTTGGCTGACGAACCACTGCAGGAAAAATTGTCAGAAAATGCCCTGGATACCTCCAAAGGGCTTACCTGGGAGGAAAGGGCAGCAAAATTCATCGTGTGGCTGGAGGCGAAATGGGGAGGGAAATAAGGTTTTTTTTAACGAGTCGGTACATTCGAAACCATTGGCATTTGGGCCTGATGAATATGGAGATACTGGCTACCTGCCACAAACCTAACAACGCTTGAAGCGCTATCAAATCTTACTGTTCTGCTACCTTTTCGTCGAACCTTTGGGCAGCTATCCGCCCAGGGATGCACGGTCAGTGTCCAGCAATTTGGTGTCGAAGAAGGACTTTTGCATCGAAACTCCCACTTTCAAGCATCCGATGGGATCATTTATTTTGCTGGGCTAAATGGCGTGAACGCTTTTCACCCAAGGGATTTTGTAAAAGGTGAAAATCCTTGTTGTTCAATGTCAGTCAATACCGCCTCCTCGCTGTCCGTTAGATTAATCGTCTTCACAATGCCGATTCGTTAAATTCGATTTCAGGTTCAACGGTCGTTTCTTTTCTCCGAAACACCACCCGCAACATCGTCGGCAGCACAACCAGCAACAACGGCAGCGCCAGCACCAGCCCTCCAATCACCGCAATGGCCAGCGGCTGATGCATCTGCGCACCCGTACCGATGCCGAGTGCCAGCGGCATCAGGGCGATGATGGCGCCGCTTGCCGTCATCAGTTTCGGGCGTAAACGGGCAGCGATGCTGTAGTTCAGCGCCTCGTCCACCGTGTGGTTTTCGAGCACCATGTTGAACTGCTGGAAGGTGAAAATGGAGTTCTCGGCGATGATGCCCACAATCATGATGATGCCCGTGTAGCTGCCCACGTTGAGCGGGGTGTGCGTTAAATAAAGTGCCAAATAACAGCCCGCCACGCCCAGCACCGACACGAAAATGATGACCAGCGCCACCCGCAAATCACGGAACAGCACCAGCAACACCGTGAACACCAGCAGGCTCGCCAGTATCAAAATCGTGAGCAGTTCCTGGAAGCTTTTTTGTTGCTCCGCATACGAGCCGCCGTACTCGATGCGGTAGCCCTGCGGCAAGGCGATTTCCGTTTTCACCCGCCGCTGGATGTCCTTTATCGTGCTGCCGAGGTCACGGTTGTTGAGGCGGGCAGTGACGGCGGTGATGAGTTGCAGGTTTTCCCGCTCCACTTCCGACACGCCTTTTTCCACCTTTGTTTTGGTCAACAAATTAAGCGGCACGAGGCTGCCGTCGGGCAAGAACATCCGTGCATTTTTCAACTTGTCCAATGAATTGTCGAGGTAACCGGGGTACATCATCCGCACGTCAATCATCTGTTCCTGTTCTTTCAATTTGGCCACCACCACCCCCTGCGTTCTGGTCTCCAATTGAAACTGCAAATCGGCAGGCGTCAGCCCAAACCGGTAGAGGTTCGCCTCGTCGGGCAGGAAACTGATGTTCGGCCCGGCGATGACGATGCCGTTGAAAGCGTCCGCCGTGCCGGGCGTTTCCTCCACGATTTGGGTGACCTGCTTCGCAATGGTGCGCACCTTTTCTGGCTCGTTCCCGAACACCTTGATTTCGATGGGCTGCACCGAGCTCATCAGGTCGCCGAGCATGTCGCCGATGACCTGTCCGAAGTCCACAATCAGCACGGGCAGGCTGCCTTCGATGTGCTGGCGGATGTCGTCAATCACTTCCTCGGTGGTGTGGCTGCGGGCTTTTTTCAGGTTGATAAGGTAGTCGCCCCGGCTCGGTTCCGTGATGAAAAAGCCCATCTGCGTTCCCGTCCTGCGGTTGTAGGATTCCACGTCGGGGTTGGCGGCGATGATGGCATCCACCTCGTTCAGCATCCGGTTCGTCTCCTCGATGGAAGTACCGGGCGGCGAGTCGTAGTCGAGCACGATGGTGCCTTCGTCCATTTCCGGCAGGAAGCCCGTTTCCAACCTGGGGAAAACGTAAACTATTGCGCCAGCCAACAAACCCACGAACAGCAGGCTCAGCCACGGTTTTTTGATAAAAAAAGAAACCCAGCGGCGCTCGTGGACGCCATGCGGCTCGGGTGTTTTTTTGCTTTTTCTGAAAGAAAGCAGCTGGTAAATGACGGGCAGACCAATGGCCGCCGCCAAAAATGAACACGCCAGCGCCAGTATCATCGTGTAGGCCAGCACTTTGAAATACGCCCCTGCCACCCCGCTCATCAGCGAAAACGGGATGAAAATAACCAGCGTGCTCAACGACGAACCGACCAGCACAGGCATCAGCAAAACCATCGCCTTGTGGACGGCCTCCGCCGCTCCGGCCTCGGGGTGTTCCTCTCGGATGCGGTGGATTTGCTCCACCACCACGATGGCGTCGTCAATCATCAGGCCGATGGCGGCGGCGATGGCGCCCAAGGTCATGATGTTCAGCGTGTACCCGACGGCGTAAAGCGCAATCATCGTCAGCCCCAGGGTGAGCGGGATGATGAGCAAAATGGTCATGCTTGCCTTGAGCGACCGAAGGAAAAGAATGGTGATGAGGATGGCCAACCCGAGGCCGAGCAGCAGTGCATCTTGCACACTTTTGATGCTGTCGTCTACAAAGTCGGACTGCTGATAAATGGGCTTCAACTCCACGCCTTTCGGCAAAATTTGCTGCAATTCCGGCAGCTTCGCACTGATGTTTTTGGCAAGGGTAGCGAGGTCGCCTTCGGGTTGTTTCAGCAAATTCACCAACACACCCTCGCTGCCGTTGGCGTTGATTTTTATGTACTCCACCTTCTCGGCGATGCGCAGCGTGGCCACATCCTTCAGCATGACCGTGCGCACCCCGTCATTGCGGAGCACCAGTTTTTGCAGGTCGTCCAGTTCGTCCAACCCAGCATCGGTGAGGGTCAGGTAGAGCCGCCGGTAGTCGTTCAGGTAGCCGTTGGAACTGATGAATCCGGTCTGCCCGACGGCCGAAGCGACCAACTGCGGCGTGATGCCGAGCGCCGCCATTTTATCCTCCAACAGTTCGATGTGGTATTCCTTCTCCTTGCCGCCCTGCACCTGCACGCCGCCCACACCTTCGATTTGGGAGAAAAACGGCTTGACGGTCAGTGTCGCCAGTTTTTTCAACTCAATCAGACTCTTGCCCTTCCCCTCCAACGAGTAGCCGAACACGGGCAAAATGGCGGGGTTCATCCTCGCCACGGTGATTTGAACCATGGGCGGCAGGGTGTTCCGTATCTCGGCGATTTTGCTTTCGATGAGCTGTTGGGTGAGGAAAATATTGGCCTTCCAGTCGAGCAGGATGTTCAGTTCGCTGCTGCCCCGGCTCGTCGTGCTACGGATGGTGCGGGTTCCTGGCACTTCCCGGATGGCCTGTTCCAGCGGCTTGGTCACGGCAATCATCATCAGGTCGACGGGCTGTTCCCCGTTGTCGGCGATGATTTTTATTTTGGGAAAAGTGATTTCGGGGAACAGCGAAATCTGCAATTGCTGAAAGGCATAGCCCGCCCCCAACAGCACCACGAGGATGAAGAAGAGGATGGGGGTGCGGTATTTTTGGAAGAAGAAAGGCATTGTTAAAAATAATAACTAATTGATTTCCTGGTAATTAGCTTGTTTAAAGAAAAAGATACCGTTCCTACGAAACGGATAAAATGACACTTAGCAACTACAAAGATTTCGTTCCTACGGAACGATTAATCACAGAAAGTACAAAGAGGTCGTTCCTATGGAATGATTAATCACAGAAAGTAGGCTATGTCACTGTTCATCCAAAAGAAACGCTGTCTTTGTAGCGCATCTGAATGACTTTGCTTCCCATTTCGTAAGAATACCATCTTGGCAGCATTTTAAAAACCACATCATTTTCAGTTCCGTAGGAACGGTATCTTTGTAGAAACCGGCACATTATCCCAAACCTCCGTTCCGTAGGAACGACATCTTTGTAGAAACTGGCATATTATCCCGGACCCCGTTCCGTAGGAACGGTATCTTTTATACCTTGCTTTACTTTTTTCATCAAAAAACAACATGCTATGCCGAATACTTACACCCAACTTTACACTCATTTGGTTTTGCGGTAAAACACCGTCAGGCACTCATAAAACCCGAATTTCGGGAAGAAACCGAACGATACATGACCGGTATTTTGCAAAACAAAAAGCATAAACTGCTTGCCATCTACCTCATGCCCGACCATGCACATATCTTGATTGGTGCAAACCCGGCAATTTCACTTTCAGACACGGTGCAGATTTTGAAAACCGAAACGACCAATTTCATTAAGGAAAAACACTTTACGCCGTTCCGTTTTAATTGGCAGGAAGGGTTTGGAGCGTTTTCCCATTCCCGGAGTGAACTGGACAACGTGGTGAAATATATTTTGAACCAACCCGAACATCATCGAAAAACGTCGTTCCGGGAGGAATACCTTGCGCAGGTATGAAATTGATTATCACGAGCAATATCTATTTGATTTTTTTGAGGATTTGAGGGTTTGAGATACCGTTCCTACGGAACGGGACTGTGGTTTCTCGGTTTCTACAAAGATGCTGTTCCTACGGAACAGAGGCTGTGATTTCGTCGGTTTCTACAAAGATGTCGTTCCTACGGAACGGGGGCTGAGATAGGAGTTATTCTGTTTGGCTCCGCACTTTCACCTTCACCAGCGCCGTATCCTCCAGGCCATAATTTCCTTCGGTCAAAATGCGGTCTTCCTTTGTGAAATCGGGCGTTTTCACCTCCACCGATTCGCCAGTCGTCAGACCCAGCGTCACGGGGATTTTCACCGCCGTGCTGTCGTTAACCAGTTTCATCACCCAAAATTCATCCATGGTTTCATTGGTCAAAATGGCGGACTTGGGCAGCGCTACCGCCTTTGCCGAGCCTTCCGTTTGCACCACGACAAAGACGTTCAGGCCCTCCGGCAGCGCCACAGGTTTCAGCGGTTTCACCAAAAAAGTCTGCGTCTGCGACGTGATGGCGGCGGTGTTCAGGTTCTCGGTGATACGGCCGGGGATGCGGGTCTTGTCGGGCAGTTCGATGGTGCAATTCGTGCCGATTTTCACATAGTTGTTGAACTCGTAAGGCACGCTCAGCCGGAAGCCGATTTTGTCGCTGCGGGCGATGGTGCAGAGTGTCGACCCCTCGCTCACGAAGTCGCCCTGCCGCTGGTCGAGTGTGAGGATGATTCCGCCCGACGGGGTGTGCACACTCACGACGCCCATCTTGGCGAGGTCGCTTTTTTTCAAATCTGGGTCGGCATTGATGGCCCGGTGTTCCTTCGTCTCGATGGTGAAAAGCAGTTGCCCGGTGGCCACCGTTTCGCCCGCTTCCTGTGGCGAACGGAGCAGGTATCCGGCGATGGGCGATGCCATGCGGTTGCTTTCCGGGTAAAAAGTGGTGGCCGGGAAGCGCTCCTCCTGCCGGATATCGCGGATGGTGACGGCAGTGGTGTCCACGAGGGTTTTCGGGGGTGGCGGGTCTTCGGCGGGGGCATCCGCTTGGTTATTTCCGCAGGCGGCGAGCAGTGCCAGCGAGGCGAAGAACAGGGGATATTTTAAATAATGATTATTGAACATCGTTTTTTTACTTCGTAAAATAACATTTGATTTTTTTGAAACACATAGGCACATAGAGCACATAGTTTTTTCATTTGCCTTCGGCAAATGCTGCGTTACTATGTGTCTTATGTGCCTATATGTTTCAAAAAAAATGTCATGTTAATTTCAGCCAGATAATTTATTTTGTTGCCGATGTTTAATCCTCCATATTTTACAAAATCAATAACTATGAAAAAGCTCACCAAAAAGTATTTGAAAGAACTCACTTTTGAAATCATCGGCGCCGCCATTGAGGTACATAAAGAAATGGGGCCAGGCTTATTGGAACAAGTGTATGAAGAATGTATGGTGTATGAATTGGAATTGAGGGGAATTAAAGCTACACGACAGCAGCGTGTCCCCATCAAATACAAGGGGAAAATCCTTGAAGCTGATTTGCGATATGACCTCCTGGTTGAAAATTGCATCGTTGTTGAATTAAAAGCTGTTTTGGAAATGATACCCATTTTTGAGGCGCAGGTCATGTCGTATGCACGGATATTGGAAGTGCCAAAAGCCATACTGATAAATTTCACCTGTGAAAATATTTTTAAGCATGGCCAAAAAACCTTTGTGAATGAATTCTTCCGGATTTTACCGGAGGGATAGCACAATTTTTTTTTAAACACATAGGCACATAGGACACATAGCTAAAGACACATTTGCCGAAGGCAAATGAAAAAACTATGTGCTCTATGTGCCTATGTGTTTCAAAAAATAAGTCACGTGTTTCCATCACCAATTCCAATAATTATAATTGTTCACCAGCAGCAGCCTCGACGTTTTCAGCGAAATAAAATCCGCCTGCGCCGCTGCGAATGACTTAACTGTATTCATGTAATCGTTCACCGAAAGCTCGCCCCGGACAATGCGTTCCCGGTAAAATTTCAACAAAGTTTCATAGTCGGCAAGCTGCCGCTGCACGGCTTCGATTTTGCCATCCAGCAGGTTGATTTGTTGAAGGGCGATGAGCCGCTGCTGCTCCACCTGTTTGGTCTGGAAATCCCGCTGCACGCCGCTGGTCATTTGCGCCAATTGCGTTTGCTGGCGGGTCAATTCCCGTTGGTTGCCATCGAAAATGGTCATCGAAAAATTGACGCCCACGCTGAAGCCGAATTTCTTGTAAATGTCTTTCAGCATGATGGCATTTAGGCCATAATTGGCGAAAGCGGAAACCTGCGGGCGGTATTTCATCTCTGACAGTTCCTGGTTGCTTGTTGCCAGCAGACTGTCCAACCCATAGATTTTCAAAAAGTTAGACATCCCGGCGGTATCGGCTTTGAGTTGGATGTCCGGCTGTTGGAGTTCGGTGTAGGTGGTATCCACTTTGCCGCAAAGCAGGTACAGCGAGGACAACCCTTGCCGGTAGGCCATCTGAAAATCCCGCAGGGCGAGTTGCTGGTTTTCTTTTTCGATGGTAAAAAACAGCACGTCAGACTGCGAGAGGATGGCGTTTTCAGCAAAAGTCCGCACAACTTTTTCCTGCTCCGCCAACAGGTCGAGCAGGCGTTGGGTGGTGGCGATTCGTTCCTGGTTTTGCCAGGTAAGGATGAATTGTTCGGTCACCTGCCGGGCGAGGTCGTGCTGCGAAAGCGCTGTATTTTGATGGTAAATTTCCTGGTTGACAAGGCTGTTTTTCACCTGCGCATCGAATTGCGGGCCGGTGAACAGCGGCATGTTAAGGTTGAACTGGCCGGAGTAGAGCGCCCCGTTGGTGATGGCCTCGTCATAACCCACCCCCTCGACCACTGGTGCGTACAGCAAGTTGGCAGTGGCGCTGAATTCGGGCATTTTGTAAATGGCCTTCGTTTTTGAAATTTCCAGTTCGGCGATGGCGCTGAGGTTCCGGTTTTCCTGCACCGCCGGATTGGTGGCAAAGGCTGCATCAAGGTAGAATTGCAGGGTTTGCGCCCAAGCTTGAGTGCCAGTTACCAAAAAGGAAAACAATAAGACAAAGCGGGGAGTAAGCAGCATGAAACCAGGAATTTTCCGAAAGGTAGTTTCTAAAAGGATTGAGAAACGTTGGCAGGTCACCAATTTGGGATTTAAACAAAATAAGCATCCCGGCTGCCGGGATACTTAAATTTGATTCGCTGAAAATCAGTCTTTGTCGTCGTCTTCCGACTCCGCTTTCTGCTTGACCAGCGTCCCGTCGGCTTTGAACAGCGCCTCGATGGTCGTTTCGCCCTTTTCCAGTTCCACTTCGTAGGCGGCAGCCATATCCGGCGTTTCCACCAGTGAGGCTTCTTCCATTTTGTAACCGGAGAACTGGGCGGCGATGGCGTCCTTCACGGCTTGCGGCAGGTCGGCGGTTTTGATTTCCGTTTCCGTTTCGAGCCAGGTGCCGTCGGCTTTGAAATTGGCGGACATTTCCTTGCCGTTCATTTTGAATTCGGCTTCCCATTCGCCTTCGTCCTCCATTTCCCACT
The DNA here is from genome assembly GCA_020636005.1 of Lewinellaceae bacterium. Classification (GTDB taxonomy): domain Bacteria; phylum Bacteroidota; class Bacteroidia; order Chitinophagales; family Saprospiraceae; genus UBA6168. The sequence continues at coordinate 441,342 of JACJYR010000002.1, read as the reverse complement.
TCGCTTTTTGCACATCAGCAAATTTGGCCTTGAAGGCACTCTGCACGGCGGCTGGTGCTGCCTGTTTTTGGGCGCAGGAGCTAGAGAAAAACCCGAACGTGAGCACGGTAACTAACAATAAATACTTCATGATTATCAATTTTGGTAAATGAAAAATTTTTTTTTGATGGTGCAAAGATGAGGGGTGATTCTGGAGGAATATTGGAGGGGTGGAAATATTTCATTTTTTTGAAACACAATAGGCACATGGGCCACATAGTCTTTTTCGCCTTCGGCGAAAGCCGGAGCAAACTATGTTTTCTATGTGCCTATTGTGTTTAAAAAATATCCCTTTAAGTTTTAGGGGCAACACCATTTTTACCGGAAACTCCTCATTTCCAAATTTCCTCCAGAATTGCCTGCTACTTTTGCCTTTTTTTGACCAAAAAAAATGTATCCAATGCGATTGTACACCCTCACGATATTGCTTTTTACCTTGTTTTCAACGGCGTTTGCGCAGCAAAAAGCCACCATTGCCGGCCACTTGCTGGACGCCCAAACCAACGAACCGCTCCCCTATGCCACGGTCGTGCTGAATACCGCCGCTGACGGCCAAATGGTGTCGGGAACCCTCACCGACGATGCTGGAAAGTTTATTTTCGAAGGCGTCGAAAAGGGCAGTTACCAGGTTCAATGCTCCTTCATCGGCTACACGCTTGCCACCCTGCCCGTTTTGGTGGGCGAAAAAAACAACATTTTCGACCTCGGTAAAATCAAGCTGGAAACCGAAACGGCTCAACTCAACGAGGTGGTGGTGGAGGCCAAACGGGCCGTCGTCGCTTCGGGTTTGGACAAAAAAACCTTCGACATCGAGGACAATTTTGCCCAATCGGTCGGCTCTGTTTTGGATGCCATGAAAGCACTGCCCGGCATCGCCGTGGACCAGGAGGGCAAGGTCGAACTGCGGGGCAGCGACAAAGTGGCCATTTTGATAGATGGAAAACAGTCGAGCCTCACGGGGTTTGGCAACCAGAAAGGACTCGCCAACATCCCCGCCGCCAACATCGAGCGCATCGAAATCATCAACAACCCGTCGGCGAAATACGACGCTTCGGGCATGGCGGGCATCATCAACATCATTTACAAAAAAGAAAAAAAATCGGGCTGGAACGGCGACGTGGGCCTGCGCCTTGGCCTTGGCCAGCTCGCCAAACGCAAGGCGGATTTGCCAACGGACCTGGGCAGTTTTTCATTAAATCCAAAGTACATCCCCAGCCTGAACCTCAACTACCGCAACGATAAAATCCATGCATTCCTGCAAGGTGAAGTGCTGCGGCAGGAGCGCCTGCCGAACAACGAATTCAACACCCGCTTTTACGACGACGGCCGCATCATCGCATCGCAAGTGCCCGAAAACCGGAAGCAGACGCAGTTCATCATCAAAGGTGGCATCGATTACACGCTCGACGAACGCAACACGATTTCCGTCTCCGGCATCTTCGACCGGGAGCGGCATGTGGACACGGCGCAGGTGGCCTATGTTGACCTGCTCTCCGACGCCCGCAACCGCTACTGGCACTGGCGGGAGGAGGAAATAACCGGCTATATGAACTACCGGGCCGACTACCGCCACGCCTTCGACGGGCCGGGCCACGAGCTGAAATTCAGCGCCCAGTACACCCGTGGATGGGAGGACGAGGAGTACAAACTCATCGACAGTTCCATCGTCCGGCAGTCGTTCGATACCACGCACCTGGTCGCCATCGAACACACGACTACGCTGCTGTTGGACTATGTGAAACCACTGCGCAGCGGCCGTCTCGAGGGCGGGGCGAAGCTGCAAATCCGCCGGATTCCGATTACCTACACCATCGGGCAGGGGGCCGAGTCGGTCATCTATCCGGGGCTGGGCGACCGGTCGAAATGGGGCGAGAGCATTTACGCCGGCTACCTGAACTACGTGTGGGAAAAGGAAAAATTCGACCTCGAAGCGGGCCTGCGGGCGGAGCAGACCGACGTTTTTTACAACCTCTCGCCCGACAATATTTACTACGACCAGAACGATGCCTACGATTATTTCAAGCTGTACCCCAACGTCCGTTTTTCCTATAAAATCAACGAGCGCAACAGTTTTTCGGCATTTTACAACCGCCGGGTGGACCGGCCAGGCGAGCCGGAACTGCGCATTTTTGCCAAATACGACGACCCGGAATTGCTGAAAGTCGGCAACCCGTACCTGCGCCCGCAGTTCACGCAGACCTTTGAGTTGGCATATAAAAATGCATGGGAAAGCGGCTCGGCGTTCATTTCCGGCTACCACCGCATCATCGATTCGCCGTTCCTGCGCATTTACGACATCGACCAGTCCGCCGCCGGATACGACATCATCAACCGCATCTACGAGAACGTCGGCAGCGCCACCAATACGGGCGTGGAGTTGTTGCTTTCGCAAACTATCACGCCGTTCTGGAAGGCCAACGGGAGCTTCAACTGGTACGTGAATTCGATTGACGCCTTCTCCGGTACGCTGCTGTTCCCAACGGTGCGCCCCTTCCAAATCCAGGCATCGGAGGACAACACCTGGAGCCTGAAAATCAACTCGCTGCTGACCTTGCCGAAGCAGACCCAAATCCAGTTGAGCTTCATTTACGATGCGCCGAAAAACATCCCGCAGGGCCGGCAGTTCGCCCGTTCGTCGCTGGACGTGGGCATCAAAAAAACCGTTTTTGCCGGTAAAGGCGAAGTCATGCTCGCTGCCACCGACCTGTTGAACCGTTACGGCCTGAAGCAGGAAATCACCAATGAAGGCTTCGATGTGGTGTATGAGAATTTTTATGAAACGCAGGTAGTGACGCTGGGGGTGAGTTATAAGTTTTAAAACTCCCACGCCCCCCCTATCACCGGCAACAACCCAAACCAGTAAGTGTCGTCGTGGAACGGCACATAATTCCCGTTTTCGTCAATCGAGTACTCGCCGGCATCGTTGCGGGTGTCTAGGTCGAATTTCTTCAAATTCTTCCGGTTGTAAATATTGATGACGTGCAGAAACACCGTGATATGGCTGTTTTGTAGGTCAAACCGCCGGTTCGCCCGCACGTCCATGCGGTGGTAGGCCGGGTAAATGACGCCGTTGAACTCGCCATGCACCGGGTAAAAATGGTAGTCGCCATTTGGCAGGATTTGGTAGTGGTACGTATAGTCCGTTCGAGGCCAACCCCGGTAATATTGCCAGGAAAAACTGAAGTGCCATTTCTGGTTCGGGCGGTAATTCAGGTCGGCGTAGATGGTGTGGCGCTGGTCGTTGAGGCGGGGCACGTCGCCAGTGCGTTTTTGCAGCAAGCCATTGAATTCGATGTAGCGCACGTCGTCCGTGGCCTTCGCCAAGGCGTAGCTCAACCACCAGGAAAACTTGCCGCCCTGGTCGTATTTCAGGAAAAACTCAATGCCTTTCGCCTCGGAGCCGTTGTAGTGCACCCGCAGGTAGTCGTTGCGCTGCTCGGGGAAAATTTCGAGGTGGTCACGGGTATTTTGTGAAATCGGGCTTACGTGCGAATAGTCTTTGTAATACGCCTCGACCCGGAGGTTGATGCCGTTTTTGAGCAAATGTTCGAAGCCCAGGACGTAGTGTTTTGCCAACTCCGCCGGATTGTATTCCGTGATGCCGTCGTTGACTTCGAGGTTGTCCATGAACTGCGTTTGGTAATAATAGCCCCAGGCGCCCCGCAGGAAGGTGTTTTTACCAAAAGCATAGGCCAGGCTCACACGGGGGCTGACCAAATCGTCGCCGGTGTAGGAGGCATGGTCGTAGCGCAGCCCCGATTCCATGATGAGTTTGGGTAAAATTTTGAAACGCCCGGAGAGATAGACTGCCGTTTGCAGGCCGGACACGTCCTTGTTCACGTCCGTCACCCGGGGGTAGTCGTAGAGGACTTCGTTGGAATCAGCCCGCAGTTCCGCCAAATCCATCAGGTAGTCGAAACTGGCTTTTTGCGGCCGTACATCGAAGCCGGCATTCAGGAACAGCTTGTTGGAAGCCTGCCAGTCCCAGTCCTGTTTTACACCAAAAAAAGAATAGTCCCGTTGGTCGGACAGCGAGAAATTGCCCTTGTCCGAGGGTTCGTATTTGTGAAAGGAGCCTTGCCGGTTGTGCGTCACCAGCCCCGAATACAGCAGCGTCCGGGAGGAAAGCGAGGGCGTGTAGAAAGATTTCAGCGTCAGCCAGGCGTAGGTGTTGTCGTATTTGGTATCGTTTTTATCAAAATTGCCGTCGTCTGAAATGTCCCGGATTTTGAGTTTGTCCCCTGCCTGGATAGCGTGAAACGACAGGATGTGCTTTGGGTTCAACTGGTACTCCACCTTCGCCATCGCATCGTAAAACGAGGGCAGGTTCTCCGTCGCACCCACTGCCCGGAACAGCAAATCAAGCATGCTCCGGCGGGCAGAAAAAATATACGTGCCTTTGTTTTGGGCAAATTTCCCGTCAGTGTAGGCCCGCCCGTTCATCACGCTCCAGCCGACGCTACTGTGCCGTTCATTGTCAGCGATGTGCTTGGTGCGCATATTGAACACCCCGCTGAGGCGGTTACCGTAAGGCGCCGAAAAACCGCCCGTCATCAGTTCGATGCCCTGAATCGTCTCGATGTCCACGATGCTGAACAGCCCGCCGGAGTAGTCCCGCTGGTGGAACGGTTCGTAGAGTTCCATGCCGTCGAGCGTGATGAGCACCTCGTTCGCCTCGCCGCCCCGCACCGAGAAGCGGCTGGAATAATCGCTCGAGGAAATGCCCGGCAGCCTCGATACTGCACGGGTGATGTCCTCCGCCCACGACATGTTTTTCAAATCCTGGGCCGTCAGTGTTTGGCGGGAAAGTTTGCCTTCGCCCATGATGGAAAAACTGCCCGGCGTCACCGTGACCTGGCTCAACGGGATGGCTTCTTCTTCCATTTCGACGGTGCCGATGTCCAGCACCTGCCCGGCAGAAACGGTCAGGTTTTCCAGTTTCTTTTTGGTGAAACCGAGGTAGGAAAAAGTCAGGGTGTAAGTGCCGGGTTTTAAATCCGAAATGGTAAAAATCCCGTTCTCATCGGTCACCGTCCCGGCTTTTGTTTTTTCCAAAATGATGTTGACGCCGGGGAGGGTTTCCCCGGTGGCGGCGTCGGTTAATTTGCCTTTGAGGGTGGCGGTTTGGGAGAAGGAAAACTGCGCAAAGAACTGGGCAAATAATGCGAGGAAGAGGATTGTTTTCATGGCGGGAGATATGTTAATTAAAAAAACAAAACTTATTGATTATCAGTAATATAATTGCAAAAAAGCCCTCCGCATGGCTTTTAATGCTGCCTATGCCTTTTAGCGAAAGCTGCAAAACAGATGAGCCACGGCGATGTACTTGTTGGCAAGATGTTATAAGAATCTGGAAAGAATCTGGAGACGGTGCCGACCCGGTTTATTTTTTTAAAAAAACGCTGAATAAATGCCGCTCATCCCGGAAAGCGTACCTCACTTCCCACCCGTACACCCCGCAAATTTCCCTGACAATCGCAAGGCCCAGTCCGAGCGACGAGCCGTGGTTGCCCTGCTTCTGAAAGCGCTCGAACAGTCGCTCCGGTTGCTCGATGGCGACCTGGCCGGGGTTGCTGAAGGTGAGGTTTCCGGAGGTGGTTTTTATCAAAATTTGGTCGCCGGGCCGGCTGTAGCGGATGGCATTTTCCAGCAGGTTTTTGATTAAAATCTCCACCAGCGGGCGGTTGGCGGTAGCGGTCAGCGGCTCCGAAAGCTCCGTTTGCAGCTGCAAGTTTTTGGCGTCGGTGAGTTCGCCGAGCAAGTCCACCTGTTCCCGGATGAGGTCGTTGAACCGTACTTCGGTGGTTTGCCCAAACTGCCGGTTTTCGATTTTGGCCAACAGCAGCAGGCTTTGGTTGAGGCGGCTGAGGCGGTTGACGGCATCGTACACCGTGCCGAGCGCTGCCATTTGTTCGTCGCTGAAAGCCTCATTCTCAACGAGTTGTTCGATTTTCGAGCGGATGATGGCGAGTGGGGTCTGGATTTCGTGGCTGGCGTTTTCGGTAAATTCTTTCAGGTTGCGGTAGTCGAGGCGTACTTTTTCGGTAAGTTGTTGGAGGGCGGATTTCAAATCCTCAAATTCTTCGACCTCGCTCGAAGCCAGTGCGAGGGGTTCGCTTTGCGCCAGCGAAAACTGCTTCAGGGCATCCAGTTGTTGTTGAAACGGCTCCCACAGTCGCTTCGAAGAACGACTGTACATCCAGGTGAAGAGCAGCAGTGCCAGCGCCGCCGTGCAACTGCCGATTGCCAGTATCAAGTCTTCCGATTCCAGCAGCGAAGTGCGGTTGGTGATGCGGTAAATTTTACCGTCGATTTCGACCTCGGAAACGAGTTGCCGGTATGGCTCTTCCTCCTGCTCCACGGGGTCGAAAATCATGGTGTCTGCATAGCCCATCGGGCCCCCTGTTTTTTTCGCTAAAATTTCCACCTCCACGATGGGCGCAAATTGCGGCGCCGGCTTGCCGTCGGCCAATAACCCAATGGCCCGCTGCTGGTTCACTGCTAGTTTTTCGTCAATCTCTGAGCGGGCAATCCAGTTGACGGTGAGATAAAAAAGCACGCTGCCGAACAGCAGCAGCAGCGCCGTGAAGCGGATGAAGATGCGGTTGTTTTTTTCGAGTAACTTCATGATTTTACAAAACACGGAGGCACGGAGGCACAGAGGGACACGAACAATCTCTGTGTTTCTAAGTGCCTCCGTGCCTCCGTGTTAAAAAGTATTTTCATTCACCGGTGAATTTATACCCCATGCCGTAAACGGTTTTGATATAGTCCCGCCCGCCATTTTGCACGATTTTTTTCCTCAAATTTTTAATGTGGCTGTAAACGAGGTCGAAGTTATCTGCCAAATCCATGTAATCGCCCCAGAGGTGCTCGGCGATGGCGGCTTTGGTCAGTACCCGGTTTTGGTTGGTGATGAAATAGAGCAGCAGGTCGTATTCCTTTTTGGTCAGTTCGACGGGCTGTCCGTTGATGTTCATGACGTTGTTCGACGGGTCGATTTCGATTTCCTCAAAAAGGATGGTCGGGCTGCCCTGGAAAAAACGGCGGCGGACCAGCGCCTTCACCCGTGCGTTGAGTTCGGAGAGGTGGAAAGGTTTGGTGAGGTAGTCGTCGGCGCCGAGGTCGAGGCCGGTGATTTTGTCTTCGAGCGAGTTTTTGGCGGAGAGGATGAGAACGCCGGTTTCGGGGTGCGTTTTTTTCAGCGTTCGCAGCACATCCAGCCCGTTGCCGCCGGGCAGGGTAATGTCGAGCACGACGAGGTCGTATTCGTACAGGGCGGCTTTTTCGTCGGCGGACGGAAAGTCGGCAGCTTCTTCGCAGACGTACCCTTCCTGCTGAAGGTAGCCGGCGATGGTCTCCCGGATGGGCGTTTCGTCTTCTACGATAAGGATTTTCATGGGGCTAAGATAGCACAGGGATTCTGGAGAGAATTTGGAGCGGGAGGGAAAGAGGCGATTTATACTACTGTACGCTTGCAGATTTTGTGCGTTTGTAAAATTGCCAATGGCTAATAATGCCCTTCAAGGGTCGTGACGCCGTCCTGAAAGCATGAAGCCCAAAGACCACTGTGTATGCAACTGCGAAATTTATTGTTTCACCACCGACTGCACCTCCATCCGTTTCCCATCCGATACCATGACCTGGTAAATACCGCTTGGCATACCGGATAATTCAACCTGCCCTTTCCATAGGTGTATATCTTTGGAATACGCCCCAACATATACCTCCTGGCCCATAGTATTCACAATGCCCAAGCGGATCCCCTCTCCCCAGTCGTTGTCCAGTTCAATATTCAACCTATCTGCAACGGGGTTGGGATATATTTTAAACCCCGGATCAAAGCTGTTCAATTCCACAGAGCGGATGGGCGAGAAATCAAACCCACCATCAACATCCATTTGCCGGAGGCGGTAATACAAAACAATAGAAACACTGGGTCGGTCAACAAACGAATAGTGCTGTGCTACAGTGGTCGTCCCGGCACCGGCCACGAAGCCGATGTTTTCCCACGCCAAGCCATCGCCCGAGCGCTGTATTTCGAAGCCCTGGTTGTTTTGTTCGGAGGCGGTCTGCCATTCCAGCAGGACCGTATTTTCACTGGTCAGTTTTGCCTGGAAGTCCACCAGTTCGATGGGGAGGAGGGCAAAGGAAACCTGGTATTCATTGCCCACAAATGCGCCCGTGCCAGAATAGCCTGCCGGCCAGTTGATGACGGGAGCGTTGTCGGTCTTGGTGCCCGTGGCGGTCAGGATGGCGAAGGTCGTCGTGGAAGGCATACCCGATGGGAAAGTGATGTTGATGGTGCCGCCGATGGTGGCAGCGCCGTTCACGATGATTTGGTCAAAATCGGTACAGGCATTGCCGTCGGCGAGTTCGATTTCGAGGGTGCCGGCGTTGGTGAAGTCGCTGTTGAAGGTGAAACAGCCGGGGGAGGAGCCGGGGGCGATGGTACTGGAGTTGATGTGGCCGTTGCCAGTGTAAATGCCGTTGCCGCTCATGGTGCCGTTGTTGGTGAAGGTGCCGCCCAAAAAATTGTCTATCGTGCCGTTGATGATAAGGATACTGTTATTGGTCAGGGTGCCACTATTATTAATGGTCAGAAAGCCCGAGTTGGTCAAATTTCCGAAGTTGCTCAGGACACCACTCGATTTTATGCTCAGGGTAGCGCCACTGTCAATGGTCAAGATACCGCTATTCATGTTATTCAGTGAGCTGCCATTATTAATTATAACAACTATATTCGAGTTAGTCAAATTTCCGAAATTATCCAAGTCGCCGGCACCCAAAGTCAGTGTGCCTATATTCGCCAAATTTCCGTGGTTGGCCAGGACACCATCTGATCCAACGGTAAGGGTAGCGTCACTTTCATTGGTTAGTGTGCTAGAGATCGAGTTTGTCAGTTTGCTAACATTATCTTTGACGGTCAATGAGCCCGAGTTGGCCAAATTGCCGCTATTGATCAGGTTGCCACCTGTTTCAAGACCTATGATGCCACTACTTTCGCTGGTCAGGGTGCCGCTGTTTTGATTAGTCAGTAGGCTGCCACCGTTCTTGATTATAAGCGTACCCATATTAGTCAAATTACCGAAGTTTTTGAGGTCGCCATCTGCTTGAATGCTCAAGTTGGCGCCGCTGTCATTGGTTAAGGTACTGCCGCTCTCGTTAATCAGTAAGCTGCCATTGTGTTTGATGATCAGTGTACCTGTGTTCGTCAAATTGCCGAAATTGTACAGGTCGCCCCCTGACTCAAGATTTAGGGCGCCGCTGCTATTGATAGTCAGAGTGCCATTATTGGTCAACAAGAGGTTGCTATTTAGAAACGTTCCCTCTATTTGGAGCACCCTGCCAGATTGGACGGTCAATGAGGATGTCAAGGTCAAGCTGCCATTTGTCCCGATATGGACTGTCCCCCCGTTCCAGTTGAAAATGCCACCAGGCCACAGTGCCGGGTCGGTATTCAGTTCGAGTTCCCCACCCGTGTTCAGGTTCAACGTCCCATTGTTGTTGTACAGGGTTCCGTTATTGGTCAGGGTGCCGCCGGAGTTAATGTCTATTGCACCATCTATTTGGAGCACCCTGCCAGCTTCAATGATCAATGAATTAGCCAAGGTCATGTTGCCGTTTGTCCCGATACGGACAGTTCCTCCGTTCCAGTTGAAAGTGCCACCAGGCCACAGTGCCGGATTGGTATTCAGTTCCAGTTCTCCACCTGAGTTCAGGTTCAGCATGCCATTGTCGTTGTCCAGGGTGCCATTGACGGTCAGTGTGCCGAAAACGTTCAAAGTCCCTACTATTAGGAGCGTACCTCCAGTTGGAATCACTTCGGTACCTGAAATATCTACATCTGCATTTGAGGTGACTTGCACCGTCCCACTGTTCCAGTTGAAAGTGCCGCCCGGCCACGAAACGTTGGGCGAATTGAGTAAAAGCAATCCACCCGTATTCAGGTTTATGGTGCCGCTATTAGACATGGTGCTGTTGGAATTGATTCTCAAAGCACCGTCAATGCCCAGGGTTCCCCCGGCATTGTTCGCTAAGTTGCTGGCGTTGTTGATTTTCAGGTCGCCGGTCGAGCCAATGGCAATGGTGCCATTGTTGGTCAAGGTGCTACCACTTTTCAGAATAAAAGACCCGTCCACTTGAAGCGTACTCCCGGATGCGACGGTCAAGGAGTTTTCCAATGTCAAATCACCAGAAGTGCCGATGGTCAAAGTGCTCCCACTGTTCCAATTAAATGTGCCTCCCGGCCACAATACCGGATTGGTATTCAGTTCCAGTTCCCCACCTGTGTTTAGGTTCAGCGTGCCATTGCTATTGTCCAGGGAACCGTAAATGGTCAGGATTCCGTTTGAGCCAATTTCCAGAGCACCATCCACCTGCAAGGTTCTGCCAGATCCTACGGTTTTGGAGTTAGTCAATGACAAATTTCCGCTGGGCCCGATGGCCATCGTACCGCCGGAATTCCAGGTGAAATTGCCGCCGGGCCAGGCGGCAGGGTTTGTGTTCAAAACCAATTCACCACCTGAATCTATTATAGTTGCGCTACCATTAAAAGTATTAAAGAGGCTGTTGTTGGTCAAGATGCCACCATTGAAGATAGTCAAAGTGCTATTTGCATTGAGGGTCAGGATTTGGTTGTTGATTACGGTGCCTTTTACAAACAGCTTTCTTCCACTACCAACAACAGTTAGGTCTGTGTTTGTCCAAACGCCATCAATACCTATGGTGACTATTCCTCCTGATTCCCAGAAAAAGTAACCTGTTGGCCAAATGACCGGATCGGCATTCAACTCCAATTCACCCCCACTTTCTAAATTAAGGGTACCATCGTTGGTCAAGGTACCTCCGTTGCTCAAAGTGGCTCCATTCTCTATGGTAAGAGTAGCGCCCGATATAGTAAGGGTTCCATTATTTTGGATAGTGCCTCCGTTCTTAATCTGTATTTCATCGCCATCGATATGGAAGGTTCCACCATTGTTTACCGTTAAGTTTCCAAAAATCCAGGAAACAATTGAGCCATCAACTTGGTAGGTGCCGCCATTGGCAATGGTCAAAGTGTGGCCATTGCCTACATCGAGATATTCCAAAACATTTAGTGTCCTGCCAGACTGAACAGTCAATGATTGATTCAATTTAAACCCACCATCCGGGCCGATGGTAACAGTTCCTCCATCCCAATCGAAGGTGCCGCCCGGCCAAGAACCAGCGTTTGCGTTCAAGACTAGTTCGCCCCCCGAATTCAAATCCAATGTCCCGCTGTTCGTCAATGTCCCGCTGTTTGTCAATAACCCACCATCGTTGATATCTACATTGCCATCATTGCTGAGCGTGCCGCCTGCCTGAATATTCAAGGTACCTTCGATAATCGTGTTTTGATTGTTGGTAAAAGACCCGCCATTGGCAATGGTCAAGGTCTTGCTGCTATTTACCATGATAGATAATGCATTGCCGGTCAAAGTACCTTCAATAGTAATATTTACATTGATATGGGCAGCCGAAATTATTCCATTGATAATCGCTATATCCCCGGCGGCGATGGTCGTGCCCGGATAGCTTGGCGACCACCTCGACGGGTCGTTCCAGTTAGAATAAAGTGGGAAGGAAGTAGTTGGAGTAAAGGTATAAGTCGTAGCAAAAAGCCCCTGCGCCAGCAGCATCGTGCAGGCAAAAAGGAAAATTTGGAGGAGGGAGGTAAAATTGTTTTTCATATCATTTCTTTTTTAGGTCAAGTAAGGGTAGTGCCTGTTGGCACGACCTGACAGGTTTTTAAAACCTGTCAGGTCTAAAAAACCTGTCAGGTCTAAAGGCCCTGAACCACCACCGGCCGCACCATTTTACTGCTTCCGTCTGCCACAATGATTTGGTAAATGCCCCATGGCAATTCCGGCAATTCGATTTGCTGGTTCCACGAGCTTGTATTTTTGACAAACGACCCAAGAAAGACTTCCTGCCCCAATAAGTTTATGATGCGAAAGGATACCGCTCCCTGCTGGTTGTTTTCTATTTCAATATTTAAAATACCACTGGCCGGGTTGGGGTAAATAAGCAGGCCCGCATCGTCGGCTTTGTTTTCATTTGATAAGGAGATACAGTTTGGATTGCCTGTCAGCGCAGGCCCAGTCCATTTGAGGAGGCCACTCTCCGGCCCATGCGTGGCGACACCGGCCCAGCCCACCTCCGGGCTGGCAAAATCCAGTGCATAAACGGGTTGCTGGGAAACAAAGGTCCAGGTCTGCCCATCATCGTCGGTGTAGGCCGTGCCAGCCCCGGCGCCACTTTCAGTGCCATAGTAAACCATGTAGGCACCGCAGGAACCTGGCGCTGCTGCTGACCCTTCCACGAATTGGATGCCCCTGATTTGTGGATGGGCGGGAGCTGGTTGTTCCGTCCAGGTGGCCCCGCCGTCCGAAGTGCCAAATACTTTGTTCAAACTAAGATTGAATGCAGAATTATAGCCGGAAACAGCGATGCCATTCATTTCATCCTTGAAAGCAATGGAGTTGATTTCTTGGCCTGGCGCAATCGTCTGAACTTCCCAGGTATGGCCCCGGTCGGCGGAGTGGTAGGCGTTCCCATTGCGCAAGCCAAACCAGATATGGTCGCCCCTTGCTTCGAGCAGGTCAAGGTTGACGGCGGCGAGGCGTTCGCCCGGCGGGGCCGGATAGACGTCGGAAGTCAATCGTACCCAGGTTTCGCCGCCGTCAGAAGTAATGTAGCCGGAATGGGTGTCGGTGGCGGAGTTGCCTGTTGCGACCCAGGCAAGTGCGAAGCCATCATTTTCATCGAAAAAATGAATGGCGTGCGGGCCTTCGCCGGGTTCGGTAAATGCCGTTGATTGCTCCGTCCAGGTGGTGCCGCCATCGGTTGTCTTGTAAATTTTGCCAGCGGTCTGTTCAGGGAGTTTCAGCGTGAGGGCCCAGGCCGTATTTTCATCCAAAGCATCAATACCAATCGTGCTGAAAGTTGGATCGCTCACGGGTATCGTTCCCGTCTGCCAGGTTTGACCACCATCCGTGGTGCGGGAAAAATTGGCGGCCCCGCCCACATCAAAAAGAGGCGGGGTGCTGATGGCCCAGGCCACCTCCTCATCCACGGCAGAAATGTCGAATACCGTGAAACCTGGATTATTGAAGCCGGAACTGGTTTCCTCCCAGGGTGTTGCTGGTTTTTCATCGCACAATATTTTCCCCAAAAACTGGGCACTTTCCCAGGCCACATAACTTGAAGGCCATAAGACGTGACCCGCACTTTCGGAATAGAAATAGAATTCGTTTTTGATGCCAAGGGCATCTGCCTGCATGTGCATTTCACAACTGCCATAACCAGTTCCCGGGTCATAACCACACGGCACAACTGAATCGAATTCATTGTGAAAACTGTACAGCGGCGGGTCGTCCGCATCCATAAAATCGAGGACTGCAATGGCACCCGAATAATTCAAAACCCCTTGCACAGCGGAAGAATATTGGAAATTGGAACTGCTGTTTCCTTCCAGCCCGCCCTGGCTATTGATGATAGCCATAAGTGACGCTGGAACACTGTCCAGTGAATCGAGGTAGCCAAGATTGCTCGCTATAACGGCCCCTGCCGAAATGCCGCCGGCGAATACAAAATCCGGGTCGATTTGATAGGCGTTCACCGTGGCCGCATCCTCCCGCAAGAACCGGATGGCCGCTTTCATGTCGCCAATTGCCATGACCACTTCATTCGTCATGATGGAAGGGTCGGTCAAAGGCACATCGAGCAATCGGTAGCTGATGGAGGCCGCCACAAAGCCCCTTTGGGCAAAGCCTTGGCAGAGGTAGCCAATGTCCTCTTTGTTTCCACTTACAAAGCCGCCGCCATGTGCAAACACGATGACCGGGCGTTTTTCGAGCTGGTCGCCCGTGGGTTCGTAGATGTCCATCAGGAGGTCCATGCTGTTGCCGCCGATGGTGGTGTTTTGGCCGAATTTTATGTCCTTGGTGACGGTGACGTTGTCAAATACTTTGTTGAAATAGCGGTTGGCGTCGCAGCCCATTTGTTGCGCTTGGGCGCAAAGCATGGCGCCAATAAAAACGAGGGTAACTGTTATTTTTTTCATGACTTGAGGTGATTGAAGAATGAGAATTTTGATGACACCTCAAAGATGGTAGGGGGCACGCCGGGGGGGGTATAACGATTCTTGCAAAGGCTGGTAAAATGGTAACATGGGTAGGAAAATGCTGGGGAAAATGTAACAGGCAGGCGCTACGGGCAATCGTAAAGTGCTGAGAATGTTCAAGTAAGAGCCGATTTAGTCCCCGCAACTGCGCCAACCCCGCACCTGGTAAGCGGTTCTGTCCTGGTTTTCCAACCCACCGTAAATGAGGGTTTTGTGGCGCACTTTGCCGCCGGAGGCGTTGTCGAAGAAGTCCATGCCCTGAAAGGATTTGGGGTAAATAGTTTCCCCAGCTTTGATTTCAAAAACATCGAAGGATGTGCCAGAAGGTGTAAGCAGGTCACATTCGTTGCCGTTGGAATCCCGCCAGAAAAAGTATTCCCGGAGCAGCAGGCGGTGGTGGTTCTGCTTGTGCATCTCAGCGACTATCATGTTCTCGAAAAGGCTGCCCAAAAGTTCCCTGTCCATGCCGTTGCCATCGCTGCGGATGCCCAACAGGTAGGCGAGCAATCCCGTGTCGTAGAAATACAATTTCGGGGTTTTCACGATGCGCTTGTTGAAGTTCTGAAAATAAGGGGGAAGCTGGAAAACAATGTAGCTGCTTTCCAGGATGGATAGCCACTCCCTGGCAATGTGCTGAGAGACGCCGCTCTCAATGGAGAGGTTAGAAAAATTTAGCAACTGCCCTGCCCGCCCGGCGCACAGGGACAAAAAATTGCGGAATAGCCGCAGGTCTTTCACCTTGTCCAACTGGCTGACATCCCGCTGAAGGTAGGTTTGGATATAGTTGTGGTAAAAAAACGAGGGGTCGTTTCCACGGTCGAAAATGGCGGGGTAAAAGCCGTTCAGCACTGCCTTCGTCCAGGCATCGGGCAAAGCTTGAGCCTGCTGCATTTCAGCAAAATCGAACGGCAGCAGCCGGAACAGGGCCACCCTGCCCGCCAGGCTTTGGGTGATGTGTTGCAACTGATGGAAATTCTGAGAACCAGAAAGGATATACTGACCCATTTGGCGACGCTCATCCACCCTCCCCTGTATGTAGGAAAACAATGCCGGTGCCTGCTGTGCTTCGTCAAAAATGGCCCGGTCAGCGTAAGTATTCAAAAAACCAACGGGGTCTTCCTTGGCAAAAAGTCGGGTGTTCAGGTCCTCCAAGTTGAGGTAGGCGTAGTCGGGGAACATCTCCTTTAGCAAGGTCGTCTTGCCAGACTGACGGGGGCCTGTTACTGCCAAAACCGGGTATTTTTCTGCCTGCTTCCTGAGCGCCGTGGTGATGGTTCGAGGTACGAATTGCATTTTTTAAACCCAAAAATAGGCTCTTTTTTAAATTTTCATAACGCATTTTTTAAATCTGCATAAACATTTTTTAAAATCTGCATAGAAAATTTTTAAAATCTGCATTGGAAGTGGCATCTTGGGTAGGATTATCAGAAAGCAGTACAGAAGGCGACAGAGTCGGTGCTTTTGAACATCATTCTTGCCACAACGAATCCATGGAGCCACCCCAAGTACCGACAAATCCAATCAAGTAAAAAAATCTACCTTAGCGAACTGTCCATCAAAACAAGCAACATGAAATTTTCTACCTACCCGCTAAAAGCAATCCTTATCGTTCTGACTTTGCTCTTTTCCTTTCCTTCGGCAAATGCCCAGTTCACCATCAACAATGTGTTCGGTGACCTGTCGGAATGCGACACCATGACCAAGGGCATTTTCATCGTTTGGTGGGACAAGGATTTTGACCTTGCCGACAAAGCGGACGAATTGCTGGACACCATGTTGAGCTATCGGTCAGTTTGCCTCAACGACGTGGGGATGATGGACCCACCCAACCCAATGGACGGGTTTTACTACAATGTCTATCTCCACGGCAGCGGCTTCTTTTCGTCTTTTGGTTGGGGAAACGGGCAAGGTACCGACTCCAACGGTTATCCATTTCTGACCCTACCGACGGGTCTGGCCAATGATTGGCCAAACACCTCACACGAAACCTTCCACGTATTTCAGTACAATTCAAATTCGCCCGGCTTTGCCTATTCGGGCGACAGCCAATGGTTCATCGAAGCCTCCGCCAATTGGTTTGCGGCCCGGCAAAACCCGGATGCCAACCGCAGGTTTGTCGAAGCGGAAAGTTTGGTACGCTTGCCGCAGGTACCGTTCTGGTTGAGCTACGACAATTTTCCGGCAGACTATCCCCAGAACTGGCAGCGCTATGTGCATCAATATGCCCTGGCCTTGCACCTGTACTACCTGACGGAGGTGGCTGGTGTACCTGAAGATGTCGTCACTTCCGGCCTCTACAGCGGCACGAACGAACTGCCGCAGGAATACATGTACAACCTCATCGGGGCGGACAATTATCGCCAGTATTTTATTGACTGGGCGACGCACATGACCAATGATTTTGATTTTATCCCTGCCATTCAGGCTGCCACTAATTTGAACGAATGGAATACTTATGCCGACCCTGACGACGACAACGAATACATCGCCATTTATGAAAATCAAGGGACGGGCGGATGGTTCTCTCCCGGTGAGGATGAAGGAACCCACGCCTGGTCTTTCAACACTTATAAACTCATCAATAGCCAGACTAAGACCTACACTTTTGAGGTAAACGGGATACCCGTTGGCAACTACGGGGATGCTGCTTTTTTTCAGGGGCAGGTCTTGGTGCGCAACAGCGACACGGGTGCCAGTTTCCATGATTTGAACATGATGAACAATCTGGATGGCTCGCTCAGCCTTGATTTGACGCCACAGGACACCGCTGTCTATTTCATCATTGCCTCCATGCCGGAAGTGTTTCGGGATGACAACCCAACCTTTCAGTCTTTCCCTTACCAAATGCGGATTGAGGCCACTGAAACGACTGCTGTTTCAGAGCCAATAATTCCCACATTCAAGACAGAAATTGGGCGATATAATTTACTTGGGCAGGAAGTAGCAGAAAATGCTGGCGGTTTGCAGTTGGTTTTGTTTGATGATGGGACGGTGGAGAAGGTTTTTGTGGGGAAGGCGAAATAGCACCCTCACCCCTCCCTCACCTCCGAAGGCCGCACCCCAAACTCCTTCACAAACAACTTCGTAAAATAAGAATGGTCGGAAAAGCCAACCTGATAGGCCACTTCCGACACATTGAGGTCGGTGTCCAGGAGCAGTTGATGGGCTTTTTGCAGACGGATGGAATGGATGAACTGGGTGGCAGGTATCCCGGTCAGCGCCTTCAATTTGCGGTGTACCTGCATCCGGCTAAGGCCAACGGCCTGGCACAGTTCGGTGATGCCGAACGACTCGTCTTCCATATTTTCCTCGACGGCGGTTCGGAGTTTTTGAATGAAAATATCCTCCCTGCTGGCCGGTGATTTGGCTTGGTTGGACATGTCCTGGTAACGGGCTTGCAGTTGCCGCCGCAGTTCAATCAGTTTTTGCAGCCGAACTTCCAGTTCCTCCCGGTCGAAGGGCTTGCTCAGGTAGGCGTCGGCCCCCACTTCGAGGCCGTGCACCCGGTCTTCCTGCGTTGCTTTGGCAGTGAGCAAAATGATGGGCACATGACTGGTGCGCTCGTCTTCCTTCAGCGTCCGGCAAAGAGTGTAGCCATCCTTCTCCGGCATCATCACGTCGCTGATGATGATGTCCGGCACGATGTCCAGCGCTTTTTCAATCCCGTCCTTCCCGTTTCGGGCGACCTCCATCCGGTATTTTCTGCGCAGGCAGGATTTGATGAAACTGACCACATCCCGGTTGTCCTCCACTATCAAAACCAGGGGCAAATCATCAGTAGGTGGCTGAAAAATAGGGGCCATTTCCTCCTCCTCCTGCGCCGCCGCCGGTGCATAATCGTCAGCGGGAAAGACCGCCCCTTGCACTGGTGCGTTTTTGGTGACAGGAATGGCCACCGTGAACTCGCTGCCTTTGTTCATCACACTCGTCACCGTTATTTCGCCGTTCATCAGCTGCACCAATTCCTTGACCAGCGCCAGCCCAATGCCAGTCCCTTCACTACCCCTGGCGTCGGTGGCATCTGCCTGATAGAAGCGGTCGAACACATGGGGAAGCGCTGCCTCGGCAATGCCCTTTCCATTGTCCCTGACTTTCAACATCAGCGTGGGTTTCTGCTTCCGCAATTCCTGTTTCACATGCACCACAACTTTGCCCGATTCCGGGGTGAACTTGATGGCGTTGGACAGCAAATTGGTGACGATTTGCTGCACTTTTTCGGCATCGAAGTCCATGACCAATTCATCCAATTCCCGGTAAAAAGTGAGCTGGATATGCTTCGAGGCCGCCAGCGACTGAAAGGACTCAACGATGTATTCCAGGAACGGGACAATATCGCCTTGCTGGGGTTCCAGTATCAACGCTCCGGCTTCCAGCTTGGAGAGGTCGAGCATTTGATTGATGAGTTGCAGCAGTTGGCGGCTGTTGCGTTGGATGAGTTTTTTCTCCTGCTCGTTGCCTTTCACCATGTCGGATGCACCCATGATGACGGTCAGCGGCGTACGGAATTCGTGGGTGATGTTGGTGTAGAGGCGGGTTTTGGCGGTGTCCAGTTCGGCCAGTTTTTCCGCACGCTCCTTATCTTTTTTCAGTAGGTTGGTACGGTAGCCATTGGCCAGGCCGACGGCGATAATGGCCAATAAATTGAACACACCGCTGACCATGTTTTCGACATTGTTTGGTTGGCCGTAAAATATATTAATATAAATCCCAAACACACTTGAGAAGCCGATGAATATAAAAGCAGGGAGCAAATATTTGGCAGGTTTAAAACCCTTTCTGTAAATAAGAAAAGCCAAAACAAAGGGGGTAACAAGCCCGATAAGAATCAACAATTCGGCGCTTCTGGTCCAAATGGTTTCCAGTATTCCACGAAATGGCCACAATCCTGTATAATGCAAGGTATTTAAAAACTCATAGCATAAATAAATGCCAATATAGTAGTGGAATATTTTACTGAATCGTGGATAATATTGATTGACATTCAAATAGTGCTGTGCAAATTTTAAAGCACTGAATATGATTAACATAAGACTTACCCGGATGGTAGCTATATGCCCTGTTGAATATAAAAAATCATTCGGATAAAAAGAAAACTGATAGATATGATGCATGGAAAAAGAAAATAAGGAGGCTCCCAAAATCACCAAGGCATAATAAAGCATGGTCCGTTCCCTGGCAATCAGGAACATGACCAAACTGTAAAGTACCTGCATCCACAACGCTCCCTGGTAAAACAGAAAAAACAGGGAAATATCCACTGCTTTCCCTTCCTGAACCCTGTCCCCGCCCGCTTCCGCTTTGTTGTTCCTGAAGGTGCAATCCTCCAATTTGTAATTTCCATTGACGTTGTCGTAAAGCAAGGCCCCGCCTTTGCCGCTGGTGTGATTGCTTAGAAACGTGCAACCAAGAATAGTAGAAAAATTGGAACGGCTGAAAGGCTTTATAACAATAGCACCGCCACCGTCCCCTTGGCTTTCGTTTTTTTCAAACATGCAGTCTTCAATCTTGGCGTAGCTCTTTTTTGACTCCCCCCAATATGAAAGCCCAATGGCACCTCCGCCGGAGAAAAACTTTGGGTTGTTGTCTGTCACCTTGTTTTCCAAAAAACGGCTGCGGGTTACCGACAATGAATCGGCCTGCCCCAGTGGCAAGAATGCAATGGCACCGCCCATATCCGATTCATTTTTATCAAAAAAACAACTGTCAATGGCGACGGAATTATTTTTTACATCCTGCTCAGAATAAATGCTAAGCGCACCGCCGTACAATTCGGTTGTATTTTTTGAAAAGGTGCAATCTTTCACTTTGCCAGTTGAGGCTTCTGCACCGGTAAAAAAGGTAAAGCGGATGGCGCCCCCACCGGTAGCTACTTTTTCCGCAAAATTATCCACCGCTATATTTTCCCAAAAATGGCAATCGGAAAAAGTGGTGATGGCATTTTCAGCTTTAATGATGCAAATGACTGCCCCGCCCAACTCCGCTATATTTTTTTCAAAAATGCAACCCTTAATTTCAATATTTGAATTGGCAACCTTGTTATAAATTTCAAGGGCACCTCCTGCCTGCAAGTTTTTATTTCCAGAAAAAACTGAATGCCCGATATAGGAGGCCGATATTTGGCTATTTATCAAAGCCTGGCACATCGCCCCCCCTGATTCTCCCGCATAATTATGTTCGAACCGGCAACTGTCCACCACCATTCGAAAGGCTGGATTTAGAATTTTGGGTTTTTCCACCAATAAGGAATCCCAGAAAAAAACAGCCCCGCCATCCTGCTTCGCATAATTCTGCCTGAATTGGCAATTGCGCAATTCAACCGGGCCGAATGTGAATATGCCTCCACCTCTTGATTCGTATCCGAGCTTTATTTCACCATCTGCATGGCCGCCTTCAAACGTAAACCCGTCAATGAGCGGGACCGCCGCCGTTTCGTTTTTTACCAACAGGATATTCCAAACGTTGTCGGAGCGATTGGATTTGAAATCGCCTGCTATGTCGTCCTGGTTGAGGTCGCCGGAAAGGATGGTAGGGTGGTGGGCAAATTCCCGTTCAGAGAGGCTGGATTCGGTGCCGGAAAAGCCGCCGTAGAGCCGCAGGTTTTTGGTAAGGAGAAAAGCCGAAGTTTCAGGGTCGCCGGGCTTGCCGGGCAGGTAGGTTCCCGCTGCCACCCAGATTTCGTCGCCGTTTTTGGCAGTAGTCAGTGCATCCTGCAGATGGGTGAAGGCGTCCTGCCAGGAAGTACCATCGTTTTTGCCATTGGCATCTGACTTGACATGGATTTGCGCCAAGCAAAACTGGCTGCAAAGCCAACTTGCCAGGAAAATCAGCAGGGTCTTGGCGGGCATGGCGATGTTCATACAAATGAGGTTATTCCGTGAAAAAGAACCACCTCATAAATGTAGGGAAATAAATCAATTGTAACGGGATATCATTTTACGCCTCGCTCCGCAGCACCCCAAACTCCGGCTTGAAGTTCCTCGTGAAATAGGACAAACTGCCATAGCCACTTCCGATACATTACCCTGCTTCAAAAGTGCAGCACTCCCAAAGAGCGCCTTTGGTATGCCGCTCAGGCTATCGAAAACGGCTGGTCGAGAAATGTAATGACCATGCAGATTGAAACCAAACTTTACAATTGGCAGGGTAAAGCCATTTCCAATTTTTCCATTACGCTGCCTGAGCCGGATTCCGAGCTTGTCCAACAAGCCTTGAAAGACCCCTATATTTTTGATTTCCTTACCCTTTCCAAAAAGGCAAAAGAAAAAGACCTCGAAGAACAGCTTATTGGGCATATCACTTCTTTCCTGAAGGAATGGGATGGCGAAGGTGGCTGAGGAGGAGCAGGCAACTACGTTGTGGCTGTACTCGAATATTTGTAGGGGACAGGTGCAGAGGAATAAACCATCTCAACCCTTCCCAACTATCTAAACTGTCTCAACCCTGTTGCTCATTTGCACAAAACCTATTGGCGTCGAGTGTAGTTGGCGATCGTTTCCTGCATGGGCGTTTCGTCTCTTACGATGGGTTTCTTCGATGCCGTTTCGGCCACCGAAAAAACATTGGCCGAGCGGTTCATGTAGAGGAAAACCCTGCCGACGTACTCGCCCATGATGCCAATCGCTATGAGCACCACCCCGCCAAGGAACAATGTAATGAGCATGAGGCTGGTCCAGCCTTCGGGCGACCGGTCGGAAAGGAGGTACTCGATAAAAAAACCAACGCTGAGCAAAAAACTGAGGATGGCACTGGCGAAGCCGAGCACGGTGGCCAGGCGCAGCGGCACAATGGAGAAATTGGTGGCCAGTTTTAAAAAAACCTTGATGGAGCGCCAAAGGTTGTAGTTGCTCCGGCCTTCGTGCCGCCGGTAGTGGGTAATGCCCTCCAACTGTGTGACATGGGCGGTGACCATGAACAGCAGCCCGTCAATATAGGGGTAGGGGCCATTGTACTTGATGATTTCCCCGACTACGTCCTTCTTGATGATTTTAAACGGCGACAGGTAGATATGCGGTGGCTTGTCAATCAGCTTTTCGGCTACTTTACCATTCAGCCAACTGCCCAGGTTTTTCCAGGCTGCTTGTTTTTTGGTGGTGAATTTTGCGAAGCAAACATCGTATTCCCCACAGGCCTCGTGCAGCTTGAGGATGTCGAAGGGCGAGTGCTGCAGGTCGTCGTCCATGATAACCACGTAGTTGCCCCGTGCGGCCCGCATACCGGCCATGAGGGCATTGTCCTGCCCGCTGTTTTTGCGGAGGCGGATACCCAGCACGTGCTCGTCCTGCTGTGCCAGTTGTTGGATGGCCTTCCAGCTTTGGTCACGGCTGCGGTCGTCCACCAGGATAAGCTCGTAGGGGAAACCGGCCAATGCCTTTCGCACCTGGGCGTTCAGTTCGGCCAGGATTCCCTCGCTGTTATAAACCGGAATGACGATGCTGATGTCGGGTGGCATGTCCTGTTGCTTTTTGTTGTTTTATGCGCTGCGCAAATAGGTTTTCCCGGAAACCGGGACAAGTCGTGCATTTGAAAAATTGCTTTTAGCCATTGGCTGTTTGATTTTGGCCAAAAGCAAACAGCATTTGCAACACCTGTCCTGAAATCCGGGAAAACCTATTAGTGCCCAGTGTATTCGACACATTTGGTGCTGTTTGAAATCGTGGAGACTTTTAAAATCAATATGATTTGACTACCAGAAAACTCCATGAACTTTACAATACAACCCGTTATGCGCATGAATGGCCATTTATTAAAATACAGCGACGAGCCGCTTCGCCTTCAGGCGCTTTTTTTCAAAGAAACTGCACACAGCCCCCACGATTGCCGCTACTTCCGTCAACTCCAGTTCGTAAAAGAGGGGAAACCGAAGCAGGCAATCCGTGAACCGGTCTGAATGGGGCAGCAGCCTGCCGTCGTGCCGTTGGAGGTAAAATGGGCTTTTGTGCAAAGAGAGATAGTGAAAAACAGTATGGATGCCGAGGGCTTTCAAATGGCTTATCAAGGCGTTCCGTTCGGCCTGCGATTGGCAGACCAGATAAAAGCAGTGGGCATTTTCGGAGGAATAGGGTAGGGCATCCGGCAGTTGGAACAAGCCTTCGTCGGCCAACCCCTTCAAACCTTCGTAGTAGCAGTTCCAGATGTTTTTACGCTTTTGCTGGATGTCTTCCAGGCATTCCAATTGGGCGTACAAAAAGGCGGCGTTCATTTCGGAAGGAAGGAAGGAAGACCCGATGTCCACCCAATCGTACTTGGCCACTTCGCCCCGGAAAAACGCCGAGCGGTTGGTCCCTTTTTCCCAGATGATCTCTGAGCGTTTCACAAACCGCTCATCGTTGACGACCAACATGCCGCCTTCCCCGCAAATGATATTTTTGGTTTCGTGGAACGAGAATGCCGCCAGGTGGCCAATACCCCCCAATGGCTGGTTTTTGTAAAAACCATCAATAGCCTGTGCCGCATCTTCTACCACGAGCAGGCCATAGGCCTGGGCCAGCGTCATCACCACGTCCATGTCGCATGATGCCCCGGCGTAGTGCACAACCACGATGGCCCTGGTGCGGGGGGTGATGAGGGCTTCGATTTGCCCGGCGTCAATATTGGGGTGGCCGGGCATGCTGTCGCAAAAGACGATTTTCGCCCCCTGCATCACGAAGGCGTTGGCCGTGGAAACGAAGGTATAAGAGGGCATGATAACTTCGTCGCCCGGCTGCAGGTTGAGCAGGATAGCGGCCATTTCGAGCGCATCGGTGCCGGAGGTGGTGAGCAGGCATTTTCGGAAACCATAGCGTTGCTCAAAAAAAGCGTGGCATTTTTTGGTGAACTCGCCGTTGCCGGAAAGTTTACCGTTTTTGGCCGCCGTGGCCATGTAGGCAAACTCCTGGCCGGAGAGGTAAGGTTTGTTGAATGGCACATTCATAAGGATGGCTGGTTTTTGAGTTTGCAGTGA
The DNA here is from genome assembly GCA_020636005.1 of Lewinellaceae bacterium. Taxonomy (GTDB): domain Bacteria; phylum Bacteroidota; class Bacteroidia; order Chitinophagales; family Saprospiraceae; genus UBA6168. The sequence goes on along the minus strand of JACJYR010000002.1, from coordinate 417,217 downwards.
AAAATTTCAACGTCCTGGTCTTCGAAGGCATTGAATTTTTTCACCAGGGTAAAGTCGAACCGCTCCTCCAGCCACTGGATGAGCGAATCGTAATTGCGGCTGTGGTGGCTGATATAGTCGTTGCGGATCAGGTAAAATTCCTGTAAGTGCAGGTCGGGGATGTAGCGCACGGAGGGGTAAATCGGGTAAAATGGGCGGCCCGGCGCTGCAAACCAGTTGTCTGGCATGGCTATCAGGGGCAGGCCGTCATCGGGCAGGTTTTGCGCCGTGGCCTGGGTGATTTTTTTGAAATCAAAATGCCGGTTGGCAAAAAAAGTCAGGCCGTATAAAATGGACAGGGAAACACCCACATAAACGAGCATGGGTTTCAACCACCCTCGCCGTTCAAATACATCGAACATGAACAGCAGGAAGGCCGGATAAACAAAGATCATGTAGTTGGCGTTCGGACGGCCGGTCACAAACGACGATAAGACCATGACCGGTAACAGCAGGGAGGCAAAATGGCCCCCCTTCCACATTTTATTTTTAACGAAAATAAACAGGGAGGCCAGCAACAGCAGCAGTTCCCAGGCATGGCGGTACCAATAGTACTGAAAGAAATATTTGACGATGAACCCAAAGCGGAAGTTGTTCATGCCGCTGTACATCGTGAGCGTATCGTACAGCAGGGCAAAGGAGAATTCATGTTGGTGCAGTAGGTAATAATAACCCATACCTGCCACTGCACCCAAAGCACAACGGGCGATAATGCCCAGGAATTTTTTCCAGTCCCTGAGGTATTCCCGCCAATGGTACAACACCCAGGCCAGGCAGTAGAAGGCCCCCGTCACGCCCATCAGGTGGGTTTCCATGGCCATGAGGAGGAGGAGCCCGGACAGGAAATACTGTTTTTTCAGAAAGGCAAAAAAGGTGAGCGACACCAACAGGAAAACCAGGGCGTCCGGCCTGGTCAAGTGGGCGGCGCTGAAGAAGGCCGGAAAAATGAGGATGCCCAGCGGCACCAATATTTGCAGGTTGCCCGAAAGGCGCAACTGCCTGGTTATCAGCCACCAAACGCCCGCCCCCAGCCAGGTGATCAGGCTGGAAAGCAGGAGGGCCGCACCTTTTGTCCAGCCAAACAACTCCATAAAAGCCCCATAAATATAGAAGTAAAGTTTGCCAAAAATAATAACCCGGTCGGGTGCATCGGGCGCCCGGAAGAGCACTTCCTCCATGCGGCCTTCTTTGATGAAATACCAGATGTCAGACACCCACCAGGCATCGTCAATGTAGTAGCGGTAGTACTTTGTATGGAGGAGGAAATAGATGGCTGCCATGAGGAAAAGTACGGCAGCGAGGTAGCGTTCGTGCTGTTGGTTGGTGCTGTCCCCTCTTTGAGGCGGTCCAAGGGCTTTGTTGCGGGCCAGGCTGGACTCCATGTGCCAGAAATTGAACAGTGGCCTTTGAGTTGGGGCAACCAGGCTGCACCAGCTTTCGGGGACAATGTTGATAGTGTTTGTGGTAATACTTGTGGATTATTTTCCAACGGGCGGGCAAATGTAATAAAAATATGGCTCTAAAACGGTGCATATACGGCTCGATGGTGTTCGGCAGGCTGGAGTAATCAGCTTATGATCAGTTAGTTGGCCACCTTTCATCAGGAGCGCAGCCCGTTTAAAAAACTGGCACTGTCCATCCGCTTCCTTCCCGGGGCCTGGAGTTCCAGCACCCGCAGGAACCCGTCTTCAGTGGCGATTTTTAGGTCTTTTTTGCCGTCCGTCAAAATAAGGCCAGGGGAATGGCTGTGCGGGGCCAGTTCTTTTTCCGTCCTGAACACCTTCACCTCCTCACCGATGAAGTCTTCCCGAAGGTGGGGTTCCTGCCCGTTCAGGCCCCTGGGCATGTTCCAAACCAACCAGGCACCGGGGTAGGGGCTTAGCCCACGGACAAAATTATGCACGGTTTCCGTGCTTTGCCGGAAGTTGATTTCACAGGTTTCATGGAAAATCTTAGGGGCCTTGCTTACGAGCGTTTCGTCCTGTTTCTGCAGCACGTAGCCACCCTGTTCGATGGCCTTGACTGTTTTCAGCACCAGGTTGGCACCGAGCAGCATCATGCGGTCATGGACTTCCCCGGCGGTTTCGTTTTCGCCGATGGGCATTTTTTCCTGGAAGAGCATGTCGCCCGTGTCGATTTCGTGGCGGATGAAAAAAGTGGTGGCGCCGGTTTCTTTTTCCCCGTTGATGACGGCCCAGTTGATGGGGGCGGCGCCCCGGAATTTCGGCAGCAGGGAGCCGTGCAGGTTGAAGGTGCCAATAGACGGCATGTCCCAAACCACCTCCGGCAACATGCGGAAGGCCACGACGATCTGCAGGTCTGCCCGGTAGCTGCGCAGGGTTTCCACGAATGCCGGGGCTTTCAGGTTGGTGGGCTGCAGCACCGGGATGCCTTTTGCCACTGCGTACTTTTTCACTTCCGACTCAAGCAATTGTTTGCCGCCCCGCCCTCCGGGCTTGTCGGTAGCGGTGACGACAGCTACCACTTCGTAGCCATTTTTCAGCAATATTTCCAGGGAAGGCACGGCGAACGCAGGCGTGCCCATGAAGATGATACGCATAGTAAAGTTTTTTGGTGGTTCAATACAAGGCCATATTAAACTGCCGCCGATATTTCTGGGTGATTTCATGTTCATTGCCCAGGAGATGGAACAATGCTACGGCTGATCGGCGGGGCAGATCATGGTGATAGTTTTTGTCTGCTACCACAGCCTCGATGATTTTTTCGACCGCCGTGCCGAGGTCTTGAAGCTGCAGTGCCTGGCGGGCTTCCAGCAGGTGCTTTCCTGCTATGGCGCCGTTGCTTTTTTCAAAAGTCATGAGGGTGGCCAGGGCTTTCAGGTCTTCGGCCATGCCGTATTCTTCTTCGTCGTCCCTGATGTCTTCCAGCAGTTGTACTGCCACATCGGGTTTTTTGAAAACGCTATGAGAGGCCAGCGCCAACCGGGCTTCCCGGTTGGCGGGATTTTGTTCCAAAAACGAGCGAAGTTTTTCCTCGAAGGCTTCCCCCGGCAAGGATTGTTCCTGCTGGAGGATGGCCTGCAGCGCTTCATCGCCGGCATCGGGGAGGTGGTCGTCCAGCCAGCGCTCGATTTGTGTTTTTGGCAATGCCCCGGCAAACTCAGCGACCAGCTTTCCCTGGTGGAACAGCTTCACGTTCGGGATGCTGCGTATTTCATACTCCAGGGCCAGTTCCTGCTCCTCCTCCGTATTGACTTTTACCAGTGTCCACCGATCCTTTTGCTCCTCCGCCAGTGTTTCAAGCGTAGGCCCCAGTACACGGCATGGGCCGCACCAGGGTGCCCAGAAATCCACTAAAACGGGTTTGGTGGAACTGGCTTCGAGGACGTCTTTTTTGAAATTCATCATGGCAACTATATTTTTCGCCAACGGGCAATCCCGCCTGTTGGCATCAGGTTCTTCACCAGGCCCGCAAAAGCTGTTCCCCAAAACGATTCAGGAAAAAAGGGCAGGTTTTGAAAAACGGGAATGACAGAAAGCGTTGAATATCAATTGCAAAAAGACAAATTGGCATACCCCCATAAGCCGCCCGCCGTCCCCCGTCAACCCCATTTATCGCACCAAAGTAACCCCCCCCTCGAACATCTCCACATGCCCGTCCACAAACTCGACCTCTGCCAGCCAGACAAATACCGCCGGGTCGAGCGGTTTGCCCTTAAAGCGGCCGTCCCAGCCGAATTCCAGGTCGTTGAGCGGCATATTGTAGATCTCATAGACATTGTTGCCCCAGCGGTCGAAGATGAGGAAGGTCTTTACCACGGTGGCCTGTGCACCGGAGAAAAGGGTAAACTCGTCGTTGATGCCGTCGTTATTCGGGCTGAAGGCGTTCGGGGCAAAGACCGTGTAGGTTTTTTCCACAAAAATGGACACTTGCGCCGTGGCAGTACAGCCTTGCCCGCTGGTCACGGTGAGCGTATAGGTGACATCGTCGCCGGGCCGCACGACCTGTGTGCTTTCGCAGTCTGTGCAGTCGAGGTAGTCGGTCGGCGACCACTGGTATTGGAGGACAGAAAAATCGGTCATTGCATTCAGGCTCGTGCTCTGGCCCAATTGAATGGTCTGGTCGGGGCCAAGGTCAATGTTGAGAGGAGGCGGTTCGGGCAGGAACACATCCTGGGTGGTCACTTTGTTGGTGGCATCCACGATGGTAATTGTGTAGAAACCAATCTCCAGCCCGTTATAAACCACCGGAAAGTCATTGGAGTCCACCTGCATGGAGTTCGTGCCGTTCAGGGCAATGGTATAGGGGGCGAGGCCGCCCGTCAGGTTTTCAATGGAAATAAAGCCGTCGTTCCCGCGTCTGCAGGTCGGCGATAAACTCACGATTTCGGCGGTGGTAAGTCCTTCTACCGTCACCGTGACGAAAACAACGGAATCGCAGCCAGAGCTACTGCCGCCCTGGATCACTTCTGTGCCGCCCAGGTTGTTCTGGCCATACACCGTGCCGTTGACGAGAATGCTCTGGCCGGGCAGCAGGATGGTGTCGAGATAAAAAACAGCTTCAGGATAAAAGCTCAGGGTGATATTTACAGTAGAGTCGCAGCCGAGGTAACTGGCATCAGGGAAGGTCTCCGAGCCGCTGGTGTTCCCCGCAAAATAAAGCGTTCCGTTGATGAAAATGGATTCGCCGGGACACAGCACGGGGTTGAAATTAACCACTACTTCGTCGCCAAAAGTGAGGTCAACGATAACGGTGGAATCGCAGCCGTTCGCGGCGGCATTCGGCAATACCTCCATGCCGCTGGGGTTGGCTTCGTTATAGGCCGTCCCGTTCACCGTAATGCTGCCGCCCGTGCAGAGTTGGTCGTTGAGGAGGAAAGAAGCGACCGGGAGAAAGGAGAGGCTCACATTGACCGTGGAGTCGCATCCATTGGCATTTTGAAATACCTCCGTGCCGCTGGGGTTGGCCGTGTCGTAAACGGTGCCGTTCACCGTGATGGATTCATTGGCACACAATGTTTCCACCAGATCGAAAACGGCGGGCGGGTAGAAGGCGAGGCTCACGTTGACCATCGAGTCGCAGCCGAGATAGCTGCCGCCGGGGAAGGTCTCCGTACCATTGGGATTGGATTCGTCATACACCTGCCCGTTCACCACCAGGAAGTCGCCGCTGCACAAAACACTATTGATATTGGTCACGACCGCCTGCGTAAATGTCAGGCTGATGTTCACCGTGGAATCGCAGCCGTTCACGCTGGCACCTGCCAGCACCTCCGTCCCGGTCGGGTTGTTGGCGTCGTACACGGTACCATTGACGGTGACGCTGCCGCCCGTACAGAAGGATTGGGCCAGGTTGAATACGGCAGCCGGGTAAAACGACAGGTTCACATTCACGGTCGAATCGCAGCCGAGGTAGCTGCCGCCCGGGAAGGTCTCCGAACCGTTCGGAGTCGTTTGGTCATAAATTGTTCCATTGACGGTGACGGAGCCACCGGGGCAAAGGGTTTGGTTCAAATCATACACCACCTGGGAATTGAAAACCAGGCTGATGTTCACCGTGGAGTCGCAGCCGTTGTAGCTGGCATTTGGCAAAACCTCCGTACCACTTGGGTTGGCTTCGTTATAGACCGTGCCGTTCACCGTGACAGCGCCGCCCGTGCAGAGGGTCTGGCCCAGGTTGAAAATGGCAGGTGGGTAAAACAGCAGGTTGACGTTGACAATGGAATCGCAGCCGAGGTAACTTCCGTTGGGGAAAGTCTCCGAACCGCTGGGGTTGGCTGCATCGTACACCGTGCCGTTCACCGTGACAGCGCCGCCCGGGCAAAGTGTGGTGTTGAGGTTTTGGACCACCTCGGAAGCAAAGCTTAGATTGACGTTGACGATGGAATCGCAACCATGCCAACTGGCATTTGGCAAAACCGCTGTGCCGCTGGGATTGGCCTCGTCGTACAGCGTGCCGTTCACGGTGAGGCTGCCGCCCGTACAGAGCATTTCGTTCAGGTTGAAAATAGCAGGCGGGTAAAATGACAGGCTGATATTCAGGGTCGAATCGCAGCCGAGGTAGCTGCCGCCCGGAAAGGTCTGCGAACCGCTGGGGTTGGTATCGTCATAAGTAATGCCGTTGACGGTGACAGAACCGCCGGGACACAGCGTGGGGGCCAGGTCGCCCGTCACAACCGAGTTGAAGGTAAGGCTGATGTTGATCGTTGAGTCGCAGCCATTTGCGCTGGCATTTTGCAAGATTTCCGTGCCAGTAGGGTTGCTTTCATTATAGACCGTGCCATTCACGGTGAGGCTGCTGCCGGGGCAAAGCGTTTCGTTCAAATCAAGAACGGCGGGCGGATAAAACGACAGGCTGATATTGACGGTTGAATCGCAGCCCAGATAACTTCCGCCGACAAAAGTTTCGGAGCCGGTGGGGTTGGCTTCGTTGTAAATAGTGCCGTTGACGACGATCTGCCTGCCACTGCAAAGCGTGGGTTGCAGGGTGGCAACCGCACTGGGAACAACCTGGATGAAGGTGCTGGGGAAGAGTCCACTGTCGCCTGTACAAACGGCATCTTCAAAACCAACGACATTGATCTCCAAATTGCCGGATGTGAACCCATAATCAGCCGGGCAAATGGAAATAGTGGTATCGCCGTAGATATCGAAATAGGTAAATGTAGTGCCGGGAATGCCTGGGCCTGACAGGTTGTACTCCAGAATAAAGGGTGCCACGCCTTCAAAATCAAACAAGACGTCGTAACATTCATTTTGGCAAATAGCCGCATCAGGGCTTAATTGGATGGTTGGGCGGTGGAAAATGACCGGTATGCCCTGGGAAACGGAAAGACAAGGATCGTTTACGTCCGGATTGCCCGAACCATCGTCGTTGCCTGCAATAGCCGATACATAATAGGTTTGACCCAAAATAATCCCAGGTATGGAAGCGGGGAAGGCAGTATTACTACTGATCGCAAAGATATTTCCCAACGCAGCCCCTGCATTGTCGTGCAGCACGAAGGCCAGCACGTCGTCGGGATCCAGCACTTGGTTGAAGTTGTAATTGACCGAAAATCCGCCCTGCGGACAAATGAGCAGAGGGCTGCCAGTGAAAACCATCGTGCCGGCATTGGTCACGCAGGCACAGTTTTCCACCCCGCTGATGGTCACCGGGCCGCAACTGTTCCCATCGTCCAGTTGGAAAACATAGGGTGTACCGCTGGCAATGGGGGCGGAGGTAAAAGTGCTGCCCCCAACCGGGCTGCCGTTCACCGTGTAGCTGGCAGGGTCGCCGCCCGTGATGTCGAAACTGACCGTATAGGTTTGGGTTGCAGGGTCGCAGTTTTCAGAAAGTCCCGAAAAACTGGGTGGGGTAAGCACCGTGATGGTGGTAGTGGCGTTGTTGACGCAATCCGGGGTGGGGTTAAAAGTAAGGGTTATTGACCCGGTCAGGCCAGTTGGGTTGAAGTTATTGCCAGAAACGCCCGTACCGCTCCAGGTTCCAAGCGTCCAGTTGGGGTCTGCCAGTTGGGCCAGGTTGTACAGGCCGTTATTTTGGCAAATGGCATCCGTGCCGAGTTGTGGCGTCGCCAGTTGGTTGACGGTCACGGTAGTTGTCGCCGGGTTCACACATCCGGCGGACGGGGTAAAGGTGAGCGTGACATTGCCGCTCTGCCCGGCCGGATTGAAATTGCCGCCCGAAACGCCCGGCCCAGACCAGGTGCCCGCCGGAAAGGCCGGATCGGCCAGGGTACTCAGGTTGATGGGCGGGGCATTTGCGCAAAGGGTATCCATCAACAGGGTGGGGATAGCGGCAGGCGTAATGGCAATGGTTGTAGTGGCGGTAGTGGCACATTGCCCGGCATCGGGCGTAAAAATCAAGATGACGTTGCCACTCAGCCCTGTCGGATTAAAGTTGTTGCCCGAAACCCCCATGCCCGACCAACTGCCCATGTACCCTCCCTGGTTGGAAGGCAGGGCGATACCTGGTCCGTTTTCACAAATGCTGTTGGGAATACCGGTAATTGTTGGCGAGGCCGCCTGGGTGATAGTGATCTCGGCCGTGGCAGGGGAGGCGCACTGGCCGGGGTTGGGGGTAAATGTGAGCGTGACATTGCCGGTGATGCCAACGGGGTTGAAGATATTTCCAGCAACCCCCGGCCCCGACCAGTTGCCGGTAACGCCACTTTGGTTGGTGGGCAGTGCGACAGGTGGGTCGGTCTCGCAAAGCGGGTTGGGAACCCCGGTGATAACAGGCGTAGTGCCGCTGGTGACAAAAATGCTGGCAAAGGCAGGGGCGGCACATTGGCCAAAGTTGGGGGTAAAAGTGAGTACCACGTTTCCGCTGAGGCCCGTCGGGTCGAAGACGTTGCCAAAGACCCCATTGCCCGACCAGATGCCCGTGATGCCGTTCTGCGTGGCAGGCAGCATCACCGCCGGGTCGCCCTGGCAAACCACAGGCGGGATGCCAGTCAGGATGGGGGGTACCGGCATCGTCACATTGATGGAGGTGGTGGCTGGAATGGCGCATTGTCCAGCGGTTGGCGTAAAGGTCAGGGTGATATTGCCGCTCAGCCCGGCGGGGTTGAACGTGTTGCCACTGACGCCCAGCCCCGACCAGTTGCCGTTGATGCCGCTTTGGCTCGTGGGCAGGGCAATGGGTGGGTCGCCTTCGCAAAGGGAGGCAGGCAGCCCCGAAATAACAGGGGAAGTTGGAACATTGACATTGATGGAAGTGGTGGCCGTAGTGGCGCATTGTCCAGCGGTTGGCATAAAGGTCAGGGTGATATTGCCGCTCAGCCCGGCAGGGTTGAACGTGTTGCCACTGACGCCTGTACCCGACCAATTGCCATTGATGCCACTTTGGCCCGTGGGCAGCGGGATGGCCGGGTCGCTTTGGCAAATAGCGGCCGGGACGCCTGTAATAACAGGGGTTATCGGGACATTGACGTTAATGGTGGTGGTTGCCGTGGTGGCACATTGTCCAGCGGTTGGCGTGAAGGTCAGGGTGATAATTCCGCTCAGCCCGGCAGGGTTGAACGAATTGCCGCTGACGCCCGTCCCCGACCAGTTGCCGTTGATGCCGCCCTGGTTGGTGGGCAGCAAAATAGCCGGATCGGTTTGGCAAAGGGAAGCAGGGACGCCTGAAATCAAGGGCGTATTGGCCGGGGTCACCGTAATGGCGGCGGTAGCCGGGTTGGCGCACTGGCCGGCATTTGGTGTAAAGGTCAGGATGATGTTGCCGCTCTGGCCTGCGGGATTGAAGGTGTTGCCACTGACGCCCGTCCCTGACCAGGTGCCGTTGATACCGCCCTGGAGAGTAGGCAGCGCAATGGCCGGGTCGCCTTCGCAAATGCTGGCCGGTACACCGGTAATGGCCGGTGAAATGGCCGGATTGACTGTGATGCTGGTGGTAGCTGCGGAAGCGCATTGGCCGGCATTTGGCGTAAAGGTCAGGGTAACTGCACCGTTCAGGCCTGCAGGGTTGAACGTGTTGCCGCTGACGCCCATACCCGACCAGGTGCCATTGATGCCGCTTTGGTTGGTGGGCAAGTTGATAGCGGGGTCGGTCTGGCAGATGGTGGCAGGTACCCCTGAGATGGCTGGTGTGGTAGAGGCAGTTACTACGATAATGGTCGAGGCAGTGGCAGCGCATTGCCCAGGCGTTGGGTTGAAGGTCAGGGTGTTGCTGCCGTTGATGCCGGCCGGGTTGAAGGTATTGCCGCTGACGCCCGTTCCCGACCAGTTGCCATTGATCCCGTTCTGTGGGGTCGGCAACACAATGGGCGGGTCGCTTTGGCAAATGGTAGGCGGCACACCGGAGAGCATGGGGGCTGTAGGTGGGTTGCCAAAAGATACCGGCGGGGCAGTGCAACCTGCGTTGCCGTAACTGCCCGGGGGGATAAAGTAGGCGCCATTGCCCCCTGTCAGCAGGGCCGTATTGTAGGTGTAGGTGGACACGCAAGCGCCATTGATTGAAATTCCGGTGGTGCGCAGGCCGCTTCCAGAGCTGTTGGTGAAAGCCCCCGCCGAGCGGAAACAGGTGCTGCGAACGACATATATGCACTGTTGCGCCCCGCAAACGGCGGAGAAATTGTAAGCGGCGCTGGCGCCCGCACTGGTTTGAAACACCACATAGGAATTTGGGGGGATGAAGGTGCCCGGGCCGGCAGCTATCACGTTCGTGCAACCTGTGACAACAGCCGGATTGCCAGCCTGCACCCCACAGGGGGATGGGCCCAGGTTGACATCGTTGTTTTCAGGGCCAATGATATTATTATTGACATCGTAGTCAATTTCCAGGTCGGACACGTTGAAGCCGCTCGAGCCGGCATTGATGATGATGAACTCATTGTCCGCCTCCGAACCACAGGCATCCACCATGATGGCAGCGATGGTAGGGCACTGGGCAAACAAACCGGGAGTGGCCGAAAAAAGGGCGGCCAACAGCAAATAAGTTCCGGGAGCTTTTTTTGTCTTCAAACGAAGCAGGAACTTGTTGAGCAGGGATACTGCGGGCAGCAAATAGGAATGCCGTTTAACCATCATCAATCTTGTTTTGGGCAAATGTTTACGCAAAGGTACAACAAAGGCTTTGTAGCGCCCCTGGGCAAGCGTTAAGATTGGATGAAATTTGACAAAGGGCTTTTATGGCGAATTTGCCCTATAAGACAGCCTCTACCAATAGATAGACGTGTAGCAAAAATCAGCCAAAAGGGGCCATTCAACAAGCAAAACTAATGAACGCCGGTAGTTTACCAATTTCCAAACCAATGATGGAAGCCCATCCCTTTATAGAAATAAAGTCCCCAATTTAAGACACCCTGTCCACCACTCTTCTAAATTTGCCCCCATTCACCCATTCACTCATTCACTCATTCACTCATTGCATATGAAAGTAAAATGGCAAGGCGTCTATCCAGCCCTGTTGACAATGTTCAAAAAAAGCGGCAAGCTGGATCTCGAAATGTTTTCAAAAAACGTTAAGGCCCAAATCAAAGCGGGCGTGGACGGCCTCATCATCGGCGGCTCGCTCGGCGAGGCCAGCACGCTCTCGCACAAAGAGAAAATGAAGCTCTTGAACACCTCGCTCCAACTGACCAAGGGCAAGATCCCCGTCGTCGTCAACATTGCCGAGCGCTCCACAAAAATGGCCATCGCCATTGCCGAAGAAGCCGAGGCCAAAGGCGCTGATGGCCTCATGGTGCTGCCCCCCATGCAGTACAAAGCGACCGACCAGGAAGTGGTGGACTATTTCAACGACATCGCCAAATCCACCAGCCTGCCCATCCTCCTCTACAACAATCCCGTGGATTACAAAACAGAAATCACGCTGGACATGCTGGAGGAACTGCTCGAACGCAAGAACATCCAGGCTATCAAGGAAAGTACCCGTGACATCTCCAACGTCAGCCGCATCATCAACCGTTTCGGGCCGGATCGCTTGAAAATCCTCTGCGGCGTGGACACGCTGGCGATGGAGGAATTGTTGATGGGCGCCCACGGCTGGGTGGCCGGCCTGGTGGATGCTTTCCCGGCAGAAACTGTTGCCATCTACCGCCTGGTGAAAGCTGGAAAAATAGTCGAAGCCCGCCACATCTACCGTTGGTTCCTCCCCATCCTCGAACTCGACATCAGCCCGCAGTTGGTACAGAATATCAAACTGGCTGCAGCCATGACGGGCATCGGCACTGAGCATGTTCGACCGCCGAGAAAGCCATTGTCGGGCAAAGAGCGGAAACGGGTGGAGGCAATCCTGGAAGAGGGTTTGAAGAACAGGCCGAAGCTGCCGGATTACCTGCAATTACAGCAGTGAGGGAATGAGAGATGCGAGCGGTTGAGTCGACTGCTATATTCACCATTCATTCGCATCAGGGTTGGAATAACTGCTTGACTTTCAGGGGCTTCGGGGACAAAATCATGGTGATTTTAAAAATCACCATGATTTAAACTCCTGATTATCAACCACTAAAAGTTTTTACCCCCTAATATTGGATTATTCATCGTTCACCATTATTTCAATATGGCTGCTATCAAAAACATCCTTGGTTTCAAGGCTTCCGCAAAAAGCAAAAACATCCTGCAAGGCATTACCGCTGCCGAAAACAGAACGACCTTCTACCCGGCTACTCGTTCGGAAATTAACGAGGCGATGACCCTCGCTGCGGGGGCCTTTCAAACCTACCGTCATTTCACGGGGCAGCAAAAGGCCATGTTCCTGCGGGCCATTGCCGAGGAAATAGAGTTTTTGGGTGAAAAACTGGTACAAACGGCCATGCTGGAAAGCGGCCTGCCCGAAGGCCGCATCACGGGCGAGCGGGGGCGCACCTGCGGCCAACTCCGGCTTTTTGCCGACTATCTTGTCGAAGGCTCCTGGGTGGAGGCCGTTATTGACCAGGGAAACCCGGAGCGCCAGCCGCTGCCCAAGCCAGACATCCGCCGGATGCTGGTGCCGACCGGGCCTGCCGTCGTCTTTACGGCCAGCAATTTCCCGTTGGCATTTTCGACCGCAGGTGGCGACACGGCTTCGGCCCTGGCGGCGGGTTGCCCCGTAGTGGTGAAGGCACATGAGGCCCACCCTGCCACCAACGAACTGGTTGCCCTGGCCATCCAAAAGGCAGCTAAAAGAACAGGTATGCCCGAAGGCGTTTTTTCCTCGCTGAACGGTGACTACAAGTTGGGGCAGGCCTTGGTGAAGCACCCGCTCACGGCATCAGTTGCCTTCACCGGCTCGCACAGGGGCGGCAGGGCGCTTTTCGATCTGGCCGGCAAGCGCCCCAACCCCATCCCCGTTTTTGCGGAGATGGGCAGCGTTAATCCCATTTTTATTTTGCCCAATGTGCTGGAAACGCAATCCGAACAGGTTGCGGAGCAGATAGCCGCCTCCGTGACGTTGGGCGCCGGGCAGTTTTGCACCAATCCCGGGCTGGTCTTCGTACCCGAGGAATGGGCAGAAGATTTTGCCCAACAATTATTGGCAGCCTTGTCGCAGGTGCAGCCGCAGTGCATGTTGAACCAGCGGATTTTTGAAAGTTACCTGGGTTCCCTGCAGCAGGTAAAAGAGCAGCACCAGGTTGCCATTCTCTATGAGGGCGAAATGCAGGGGGCGCCCTTCATCCGCCCATCGGTCGGCCTCGCCAAAGCGGCTGTTTTTTTGAAAAACCCGCACCTGCAGGAAGAGGTGTTCGGCCCTTTCACCCTGCTCGTTTCCTACGCTGCCGCAAATAGTTTGGAACAAATAGCCAATGCGCTGCAAGGCCAACTGACGGCGAGCGTTTTTGCGGAAAAACACGAATTGCCCCACTACCAAAATCTACTGAACGCCCTTCAAAACCTGTCCGGGCGGCTCATCCTGAATGCAGTGCCGACGGGCGTGGAAGTGTGCCATGCCATGCAGCACGGCGGGCCGTATCCTGCCACCACCGACAGCCGCTTCACTTCTGTTGGCACGGCAGCCATCCGCCGTTTTGTAAGGCCTGTGGCCTGGCAGAATTTTCCAGGAGCATTGCTGCCGGAAGCATTGCAGGATGGAAACCCGTTGGGGATATGGAGGATGGTGGACGGGGCGTTTTTGAAATAAAGGAACAGGTTTAGCCTTATAGTGGCCGTGTCAATGGCGATATCCCTGCCGGAAGGCCCCGCTGTAAAAAGCCTTCAGGTTGCTCCAATTCACGGAAGACAAAAGCCTCACCGTATTCACGGGGACAGATACCAGGTAGAAAAAAAGCAGGAACACCGCCAGTTTGGCACCGCCAAAATTCCGGCGCATAAAGCGGATGCGGTTGCGGGTGAGGTATTCCATTTTTAAAGGGCTTGCCTTCCCTGTCGAAACGCTCTCCTTGTGCAGTATCATGGCCGACGGTTCGTACCAAATATCAAAGCCTGCCCGCCGTATCTGTTCGCACCAGTCGAGCTCTTCGTAGTACAGGAAAAAACCTTCGTCCATCACGCCTACCTTATCTATCACCTCCCGGCTGACCATCATCGCTGCGCCATGTGCGTAAGGCATCTTTCGGGGCGAGTCATGCTGGCCACGGTCCACTTCGCCCTGCCCGATACAGGCGTTGCGCCCTGTCAATGGGCTCACCTGCGTGAAACCAGCATATTGGATGACGTCAGGGGCATCAAAATAGCGGATTTTCGGGCTGACCATGCCAGTTCCCGGTGTGTCGAAACGTTGCAGGAGCCTGTCAATCAACCCCTTCCCGATAACCGTATCGTTATTCACTAAAAACAAAAACTGCCCGGAGGAATGCCGGATACCAAGGTTGTTGCCCCCTGCAAACCCGAGGTTTTTTTTGCTGTTGAACACAAGGGCACTGGGGCAGCTTTCCTGAAATTTGGTAGTATTATCTTCCACAAAACCATTGTCAACAACGATGACTTCCAGGCTGGGGTGGTTAAGTGCCCGGATGGATTGGAGGAGGGCGCAGGTGATTGCTTCCTGGCGGTAATTGACCGTGATGATGGAGACAAGAGGTTTCATAGAAAAATGGAAAATCTAAAAACGGTGCCAAGAAAACCAAGAGGACAGGAACGTCACCCGGCGTTTTGAATTTAAGGAAGGGTTACTGGAAAATCCTGGCCAGCACCACGTCCCGGTAGCTGGCGCCGATGGGCAGTTTTTGCTTGCCGATATGGAGCAGGTTGCCCTCCAGTGTTTCTATTTTGTCCAGGGCCACTATGTAGGATTTGTGGGTGCGGAGGAAGCGGTCGGACGGCAGTTCTTCTTCCAGCCCTTTCAGCGAGCCAAGAGACAGGATTCGGCCGTTCGGCGTGTAGTAGGCCACGTATTCCCGCATGCTTTCGATGTAGAGGATATCGTCGTATTTGATGCGGTGGATCTTGTGCTCGGATTTTACCAAAATGAAATCCTTGACCGGCTGTGCAGTTGGGGCAGCAGTATTTCGGGTGGCGGGGGGCGCCCCATTTTTCAACCGCAACAGTTCGGTCGCCTTGTTGACGGACTGCACAAATCGCTCAAAACTAAAGGGCTTCAACAGGTAATCCGTTACGTCGAGCGAGTAGCCTTCGATGGCATAGTCTGGATAGGCGGTTGTAAAGATAACAATGGGCTTGGTTTTGAGGGTCCGTAGAAACTCTACGCCCGTCAGCCCCGGCATCTGGATGTCGAGGAATAGCAGGTCCACCGTTTCGGTTTGGAGCACCTGCATGGCCTCGAGGGGATCTTTGCATTGGCCCACCAGTTCGAGGTGCGGCAGCCTGCCGATGTAGTTTTCGAGCAGGGTGCGGGCGAGTTCTTCGTCGTCCACGACGAGGCAGCGGAGAAGGTTCATTGATATTTTGATTGGATAAACAAAAGGTAAAGTTCGATGCTACTTTCACGCGGCAGGTTTTATGTTTAAAAAAACAGGTTGAGATGGTTTTTACAGGTTGATTATCAACCAATTCAACTATTTCAACTATACCTTTCAAAAGCAAAAACCATCCGTGTTTATGTAGGATAAGTTACCGGTTATTTTGATTTTGCCCAGGCCGGAAAGAAAAATGAATTGCATCAATGGTATCGGGGTCGGAAGTTATCCGTCATTAACGAGGATCGTGAAAATCGTTGATAGTTTCGTTTTTAGTCCAATTTTTTTTCGTCTCATTGGGCGGGTGTGCAATGTTCGTCCAGGTTGGCCAATGGCCCAGGTGTTGTATGCAAAAGGAATAGGCAAAAGCCATACTGCGCTGTGGCAGATTTTGTACAAACACCCGACACGGTTGAGAATGTTGACAAAGATGATAAAGTTGGTATCAACATTCGTCGGCTTCCTGCGTAAATGTAAAGAAGTTCAGCCATAAGGTTTTTAAATATGCGGTTCAATTTTTGTCGTCCGGCACATGGAAAAAAAGGCGAAATTTGCGCCTCCTTGAATCAAACATCTTTTACAACATGCAATTCTTAAACATATCCAACCAGGAACTCGTGGCACTGGGCGAACAGCGGCAACAGGACTACCTGAATGCCCAGCCTTTCCCCAGCATCTATTTTGACGACTTTTTCAATCAAGACTCCCTCAGGGCAGTATTGGCCGAATTTCCCGAACTGGGCCAGGGCAATAAGGACGAGGTGTTCTATGCAAACCCCAACGAGGCGAAGTACGCCTCCAAGGGCGAGTACAAGTTTGGCCCCCTGACCCGCTCCTTTATGCACTTCCTGAACTCGCAGCCCTTCCTGGAGTTTTTGCAAAACCTGACCGGCATCAAGGAGACGCTCATCCCCGATCCCTATTTTGAGGGCGGCGGTTACCACCAGATCAAGCCGGGTGGCTTCCTGAAAGTCCACGTGGATTTCCACAAGCACAAGCTCATGGAACTCGACCGCCGGGTCAACGTGCTCGTTTACCTGAACGAAAACTGGAAGGAAGAATACGGCGGCCACTTCGAGCTTTGGGAAAAAGACATGAGCAGGTGCGTGACCCGCATCGCACCGTTGTTCAACCGCATGGCCATCTTCTCTACCACCGACTACTCCTGGCACGGCCATCCCGACCAGCTCACCTGCCCGCCCGACCGCAGCCGCCGTTCCCTGGCGCTGTACTATTATTCCAATGGCCGCCCCGCCAGCGAGGTGAACGAGGCGCACCGCAAGCGCATCACCACCACCTTCGCCGCCCGCAAGGGACAGGACAGTGCCAGGATGACCGTCTTCAACAATGCGGTGAACCTGGCGAACGACCTGCTGCCGCCCATCGTGGTGAAGGGGATTAAGAAGTTCCGGAAAAATTAAGGCCTGCTGGAAGTTGCGGGGTTGTTCCCAATGCAATTATTTCATAAAACAAAGGGAAAGACAGCTTTCCGCCCTTTTGGGTAGTGGTCAAATTTCTCCCGGTACCAACGGTGGTGGCTCAATGCCCTCGGCACCAGGTTTGCCGCTGTCCAGATGGCAAAGCTTACTGCTGGCAGGTTCCAGCACAAGATGGCAAAGCCGGCCCACTCCACGATTTCACCAAAATGGTTGGGGCAGGAAACAAAGCGGAAAAGCCCACCTTGCGGGATTTTGTAGCCCGTCTCGCCCGGCTTCCGCAGCTTCAATAAGATATTGTCGGATTGGATATTGATAAATGCTCCGGCGAAAAAAAGCAAGATGCCAAAAATAAACTGGGGCGTCCCAAACCATGCGGCAGGGTAGGGGGCTGCCAGCGATCCCAGCCAATAGCCGTTCAAAAAGCCGTTGACCAAATTGAAAAAAATGGCCGAGCCTACAATGACCATCGGCACGCTTTTACCGTCCATTTTCGCCCGCAGGGGGTAGCGGATGGCCCGGTTGGCATAGTGCGCCATCCACAGCCCGAAGAACAGCCACATCGGCCCCGTCTTTTCATTTTCACCGGAAACAAAAAAGTAGGCGAAGGTGAGCGGCGACACCACTTCCATGATGATCCAGCCGAGGCGGTAGGGCAATTGCCGGCCCCAGCGGTTGCTGGCGTGGCGGCCATAAGGGGCCGTAATTTTAAGCTGGACGGGCAGGAGCAGCAGTGCAAGTGCAATCCAGGCGAGGGTAAGGGTTTGGAAGTTGGCGAAGTCCATTGTTGGTGTTGATTTTGACGAGCGGCAATGTACTAAAAAGAAGGCCCCTAATCTTCCAGGTGCTGCAAGATCGTTCCTGTCTTTGCACAATTGACGTGAACCGAGGCAATTTTTTGCCCATAAAATACGGCGGCGTGGCCGTCAAAATCTTCCGGCGAGCCAGTGGTGTGGAAGGTCCGCTGCCCATTTTTCGAGCATTTTATGTCAATTTCCGGATGGCGGTGCAGGTAGTCTTTCAAACTTTCCGCAACGATGCCCCCTTGGGCAATGATGTTGATGTGTTCGGGCAAGTACCGCTGGATAATGGGCTGCAAGAGCGGGTAGTGGGTACAGGCGAGGAGCAGCGTGTCAATGCCCGCCGCCCTTTCCAACAATTCGTGGAGGTATTTTTTTACAAAAAACGCAACGCCCTCGCCTTCCAGTTCGCCGTTTTCCACCAGCGGTACCCACATGGGGCAGGCCTGTTGGAAGACCTCCAACTCCGGGAAAAATTTGCCGATTTCAAGGAGGTAGGACTCCGACCGAACCGTGCCGACCGTGCCCAGCACCCCGACTTTATTGGTTTGGGAGAATTGGCCAATAACCTCAGCCGTGGGCCTGATAACGCCCAGCACCCTTCTTCCGGGAGCAATTTGCGGCAGGGCAAGCTGCTGGATATTGCGCAGGGCCTTGGCCGAGGCCGTATTGCAGGCCAGGATGACGAGCGGGCAGCCCTGCCCCAAAAGGTATTGCACGCATTCCAGGGTGTAATGGTAAATGGTGTCGAAATCCCGCGGGCCATAGGGGGAGCGGGCATTGTCGCCGAGATAGAGGTAATCGTATCCGGGCAGCGTTTTCACGATTTCCCGCAGTACGGTGAGGCCGCCGTAGCCGCTGTCGAAGATGCCGATGGGGGAGTATTTCATGGGGCAAAAGTAGGGATTCCTTTGGCTCGGCAAACCGCATAAAAAAAGCCCTATCCAAAGGATAGGACTCCAAATATAAAGCTATGAAAACTAAAACTATTCTTGTTTGGATCAGCCCTCTTCTTTCCCACCTTTCAGGCTGTCCTGCCACGTTTTTAGCTCGTCCATTTTCCCTTCTGCTGCCAAGCCTGCTTGTTGTGGCCAGGTGGCTGGATCGTGGATGCGGTAACGCGGGCCTGCAGCTTCGAGGATTTCCCGGATCTTTTCCGGGTCTGTCTCCGACAGTTCTGCAAATGTAAAGATTCCGGCGTCATTAAGCAAGGTCTCGATTTTGGGGCCGATACCTTCTACAATTTTCAGGTTGTCCTTTGCGGAAGCTGCTTCTTTTTTAGGTGCAGGGGCCGCTGCTTCCTCAACGACGGGGGCTGCTTCCACCACTTCGGCTGGGGCTTCCTCAACGACGGGGGCTGCCATTTCAACGGGCGGTTCTTCTGCTTTTGGTTCTTCGACCACAGGTGGCTCGACCGTTTTGACGGACTTGGCCATCGGCACTTCCACCAGTTCCTCTACCGGTTTGGGCGCTGGTTTTGGCTTGGGCGTTGGGGCCACGGTTTCTGCAACTTCCTCGAAGGGGATGATGCTGACGATGGTGCGGTTGCGGCGGCCTTTCCTGAAGGCGACCGTGCCGCCCACAGCGGCATGTACCGTGAAATCTTTGCCCAAATAGACATTCTCGCCTGCATGGTACTTGGTGCCACGCTGGCGGATGATGATGTGGCCGGCATGGGCTACCTGGCCGCCGAAGAGTTTCACACCGAGCCGTTTGCTTACACTGTCACGGCCGTTCTGGGTTGAACCTTCCCCTTTTTTATGTGCCATTGTCTGAAATTTTTTCTTGTGCCGTCGCCTTTGCTGATGCCAACTAAAGGCGGGCGGCAGTTTGAGTTAAAAATGGATTGTTCAAAACCCCATCAAACCGTGATGGAATCAATCTTGATTTTGGTGAACTGCTGGCGGTGGCCGTTTTTCTTGCGGTAGCCTTTGCGCCTTTTCTTTTTGAAAACGATCACCTTGTCACCCTTTACAAGGGGTTCAAGGACGGTAGCGCCGATGCTGGCGCCCTTCACGACCGGCATGCCGACAGTGGTGGAGTTGTCGTCCCCGACCAGCAAGACCTGGTCGAAGGTCATCGCATCCCCTTCTGCGGCTTCTAACCGGTGGACAAAAAGCTCCTGGCCTTTCGTCACTTTGAATTGCTGACCGGCTATGGTTACGATTGCGAACATGTTAAGTGAATTTTGATGTTAGATATTGGATTTTTGATTTTAGAAAGGCCATCAAGTCAAATGGATTCTCTAAAAACGGGCGCAAAGATAGTTTGCTGGTCTTTGAAAACCCAATTTATGCCTTCAATAATTTCGTCGTTTTCCCTTCCTGCGCTGCTGATTCCGGCCATTTGAAGGTGATTTTTCATTTTTTGGCGAAAAAGAACGTTTTCCTGCCTTGTTCCCAGGAATGGCAAATCCTTTCAGGCACCGGGCTTTTTCTTTCCAGCTTGTCATTTTACCTATTCGTAACTCCCTGTTTTTCTTTTGCTTTAAACAGATAATAGCACTAAGTTGCAGCCTTAATTTTTTCACTCAAATCAACTGAAAATGCAAACAATAAGACAAGGCTCAAAAGGTGCCCAGGTGGTGCGCTGGCAATATTTCCTTTCCGGCATTGGCTATCCAGGAATCACGGCGGATGGCGACTTTGGCCCCAAAACACACCGGGCGACGGTAGATTTCCAATCAAAAAACGGCCTCAGTGCCGACGGTATCGTGGGCGAGAAAACCTATCTCGCTGCCTATAATAAAGGTTATAACCAGGTGGAAGCCAGGGACTGGCCGGCAAAGCCAAATTTCAACCCCCTGACCGGCAACAGCCAGCGGGCCAGGATTTTCGGCAATTTTAAATACCGGGCAGCCAATGATGGCACCGATGCCATTCTGGTCACGGACGATTGGGCCAAAAAGAACATTGTCTATGTTGAAATCCCCCAGCTAAAAGGCTTCCAATGGGTGCCGGCCAGTGGCAAAATCCAATTCCACCGCCTGGCGCAAAAACAGTTGGTCAACCTCTTCAACGATTGGGAAAAGGCGGGACTGATGGATCGGGTGCTCACTTATGCTGGTTCGTATGTCCCCCGCTTTGTGCGGGGCAGGCCGGGCGTCCTGAGCAATCATGCCTTTGGCTCGGCCTTCGACATCAATCCTGAATGGAACGGCCTGGGCCGCGTGCCTGCCCTGGTCGGCGAAAAAGGCTGTGTCCGGGAGCTCGTGGCGCTGGCCAACAAGAATGGTTTCTATTGGGGCGGCCATTTCTCCCGGCTGGACGGTATGCACTTCGAGGTAGCGAAGATTTTATAAAAAGGCACGCCCGGGTACGTGACAAAAATCACTTTTCAAGGCTGACAAAGCTCATCAACACCCGAAATGTGTATCGCTAATTTTGCCCTGTACTTAATTTTTTCACCTTTAAAAATTAGCGAAATATGAAATTCTTCGGTTTGTCCCTGGATACTTTGTTGTTGAGGTATTTCCTCATGATGGCCATTATTATTGTTGCCGGTTTTGTTGGCCAATGGTGGCTGGCAATCCTTGCTTTCCCGATATTTATGAGCACCATTATGGGGATCAGTTTCAAATCTAAAAATAAAGAAGTGAAAGCTGAGGGTAAAATGGTCAAGATGCAACAAGGCACAAAATCAATGAAAGAAGCGGTGTAATCCATTTCATAAACTGGTTAAGTTAGACTTGTTTTTAAGGGAAAAGCCGTATGTCCAGAATAGAGTGGGGGCATGCGGCTTTTGCGTTTATGAAAAACAACCAACCATTTTACACCATCCCCTCCTTTCGTTGCTGCAACTTTCCCTACCTTGCGCCCCTCTTTTCCAACCAAATCAAAATCATTTTAAACATGAAAAGAAATTCCACCCTTCTGACGCTGTGCCTGCTGGCGACAGTAGTTTTTTCCCAAAATGAAGCCCTCTGGCTTCGCAATGCCGCCATCTCGCCCGATGGCAAAACCATTGTTTTCAGCTACCAAGGCGACCTCTACAAAGTGGCAGCTGATGGAGGCACGGCTACTGTCCTCACCGTGAATGAAGCCTATGATACCAACCCTGTCTGGTCGCACGACGGCCAACAGATCGCTTTTGCTTCCGACCGCTACGGCAACTTCGATGTGTTCGTCATGCCAGCCGCTGGCGGGCAATCCACCCGGCTCACTTACCATTCCGCCGGCGAGTACCCCAGCGATTTTACTACTGACAACCAGGAAGTTATCTTTACTTCCAGCCAACTGGATGCCGCTTCGAACCAGCAATATCCGAGCGGTGTACTGCCGGAATTGTACAGGATTTCTGTGAAAGGGGGCATGCCCCACCAGATCATCACTACCCCTGCGGAGGATGCCCGGTTCAGTGCGGATGGCTCGGTACTCGTTTTCCATGATCGCAAGGGTTACGAGGATGAATTTAGGAAACACCACACTTCCAGCGTGACCAGGGATGTTTGGAAGTACGATTTGAAGTCAAAAAAATACACCCAACTGAGCAGCTTCGAAGGCGAGGATCGCAACCCCATCATCGCCCCCAACCAGCAGGACGTTTACTTTTTGTGCGAAAAAAGCGGCACCTTCAATATCTGGAAGATGGGCCTCAACGGTGGCAACGAAAAGCAGATCACCACGCTCGACAAGCACCCCGTCCGCTACCTGAGCATGGCCAACGACGGTACCCTCTGTTTTAGCTACAACGGCGAACTTTACACGATGAAAGAAGGTGGGCAACCGAAAAAAATCTCCGTAAAAGTTATCAACGACGGCCGCTACAACCCGGAAAAAACGGTCACGGTCAACGACGATATTGCTGAAATGGCCCTGTCGCAGAACGGCAAGGAGATCGCCTTCGTTCACCGGGGAGAAGTGTTTGTCTCCTCGGTGAAGGAAGGCACCACCCGCCGCATCACCAATACGCCGGAGCAGGAGCGCTCGGTGAGTTTCAGCCCCGATGGCCGCTCCATCCTCTATGCCGGCGAGCGCAATGGTAGCTGGAATATCTATCAAACTTCCTTGACCAGGGACGAAGAGAAATATTTTTTCAACGCCACCATTCTAAAGGAAACTCCTGTCATCGAAACCCCTGCCGAGGAATTCCAACCCGCCTATTCGCCGGATGGGAAAGAGGTGGCTTTTCTCGAAGAGCGAACCACGATCCGGGTGGTAAACCTGGCCACGAAAGCCGTTCGTACCATCATGCCCGGCGACAAGAACTACTCCTATTCCGACGGCGATCAGCACTATGCCTGGTCGCCCGACAGCAAGTGGCTGTTGGTGGAGTTTTTACAACCGAACCAATGGATCACGCAGGCCGGCCTGGTGAGTGCGGAGGGCGGCAAGGAGGTTTTCAACCTGACCAAGAGCGGCTACGGTGGCGCTCAGCCCCGCTGGGCCGCCGATGGCAAGATGATGACTTTTTTCAGCGACCGGGACGGCATGAAGAACGACGCCAGTTGGGGTGGCGAGGCGGATGTATATGCTATGTTTTTCACCCAGGAGGCCTTCGACACTTTTAACCTGAATAAAGAAGATTACGAACTGCTGACCGATGCCGAAAAAGAGGCTAAAAAGAAAGAGGCCGAAGCGAAAAAAGACGATAAGAAAGAGGAAAAAACAACAGACAAAGAAATAACAAAACCCATCAGGATAGACCTCGACGGCATCGAAGATCGCAAGGCCCGCCTGACGATCCATTCTTCCCGCCTGGCCGATGCGCTGGTGTCAAAAGATGGCGAAAAGCTGTTTTACCTCGCCAAATTCGAGAAGGGTTTTGACCTCTGGCAAACGGAACTCCGCTCGAAAGAGACCAAAATGCTGGCAAAACTCGGCGCCAAAAGTGTCGGCGACATCCAGATGGACAAGGAAGGAAAGACCCTTTTCGTCCTGGCCGACGGCAAGATTTCACAAATAAAAATAGAGGACGGCAAGAAGGAGGGCGTCAGCGTGAACGGTGAAATGGTGCTCAACGAAGCGGTAGAGCGCCAATACCTGTACGAACATGCCTGGCGGCAGGTGGTGAAGAAATTTTACAAAATAGACCTGCAGGGCACGGACTGGGATTTTTATAAAAAGGAATACGCCCGTTTCCTGCCCTACATCAACAACAACTACGATTTCTCCGAAATGCTGAGCGAACTGCTCGGCGAACTGAACGCCTCCCACACGGGCGCCCGCTACCGCCCAACAGCGGAAAACGGCGACAAGACCGCCGCCCTCGGCCTGTTTTACGATGACAACTATACAGGCCCCGGCCTGAAAATAGCGGAGGTGATGGAGAAAAGCCCCGTGGTGAAAAGCGGCTCGAAAATCAAGGCCGGCACTGTCATCGAAAAGATTGACGGCCAGGAGATTGCGGCAACGACCAACTACCACAGCCTGCTCAACCGGAAGGAGGACAAAAACACCCTGCTGTCCCTCTACGACCCTGCTACGAAAAAGCGCTGGGAGGAGGTGGTGAAGCCCATCAGCCTTGGGGAGGAGGGCGAACTGCGCTACCAGCGCTGGGTAGAGCGCTGCCGGGTATTGGTGGACAGCATGAGCGGCGGCAAAATCGGCTACGTGCACGTGCGGGGCATGAACGACGGCAGCTACCGCACGGTCTATGAGGATGCCCTCGGCAAATATGCCAACAAAGAGGCCCTCATCGTGGACACCCGCTTCAACGGCGGCGGCTGGCTGCACGACGATCTGGCCACCTTCCTAAGTGGCAAGGAGTACATGACCTTCATGCCTCGGGGCCAAAACCTGGGCAATGAACCCCATTTCAAGTGGCACCGTCCCAGCATTGTGGTGATGAGCGAAAGCAACTACTCGGATGCGCACATGTTCCCCTACACCTACAAGGCGCTCGGCATCGGCAAATTGGTCGGGATGCCCGTGCCAGGCACCGGTACCGCCGTTTGGTGGGAAGGACTACAAAACGGCATGGTGTTCGGCATCCCGCAGGTGGGCATGGTCGGCAACGACGGCAAGTACCTGGAAAACCAGCAACTTGAACCGGACGTAAAAGTGCCGAACGAACCGGGAGCAGTGAGCAAGGGCAAGGATCAGCAGTTGGAGGCAGCGGTGAAGGAGTTGCAGAAGGTGCTGAAGCCGTGAGGGAGAAGCTGAGAATTTGATGCTGAAAATGCTAGCGTCCTGATTGGACGCTGGCATTTTTGCTTTATTTGAAAAGAAGGGAGTAATTTAGGGGCTTAATTCTAATAAAATGCCACTTAAAGATTTAGCAAGAGTACCAATTTATTTCAAGCGATTGACATTGGAAAACGTAAGATGCTTTGGGAAAATGCAGAGCATCAAATTTTTAAAGCCCGATGGAACGGTTAGTTTTTGGAATATAATAATTGGCGAAAATGGGGTTGGGAAAACCACTGTTTTGCGAAGTTTAGTAGTTGAAGCCATGCCTTCCTGGTTAGATAATATCGGAACACTTTTCGGTTTTGATTACTTTAGGAGAGACTTAAACCATGATGCACTAATTGCCAGTGAATTTGAAAACATCTTTAAAGTTGGGCTATCTGAAAGAATAAATAAAAAAGGGAAAGTCATCTTTAGTACAATTGAAAAGACTGATGCTACTGGTTATGATTCACGTGATGAGTCCGAAAATTTACAAGCACAAATTCCTACTAAAATAGTTTGTTTTGGATATGGAGCGTCTCGCCATATTAGCGTCTCTTCAATGACTGAGTCAAAATCGAATTTTCGAGCTATGACTCTTTTCAATGAAAATACTCCTTTGCTCAATGCCGAAGAATGGTTGGTCGAAATTGACTACCGTGCCACAAAGTCAGAAAACGGCCATTATGCAGAACGCCAGCAAAAAGTAATTGCCATCCTCAAAAAACTCTTCCGGGGCGAAGTACACGACTTCAAAATAGACCTCGAAGGCAAGCGGCCCAAAGCCAAATTCCTCACCGACTATGGCTGGGTCAACCTCCACGACCTCAGCCTCGGCTACAAAACCCTCATCGCCTGGATGACCGACTTCGCTAGCCGGATGTTCGAGGAATATCCCGATAGCCCCGACCCATTGGCAGAACCTGCGGTGGTGTTGGTGGATGAAATAGACCTTCACCTGCACCCACAGTTCCAGCGTGAGCTGACCTCCTTTTTGACAGAAACTTTCCCTAAAACGCAGTTCATCGTCACTGCCCACAGCCCCTTGATTTTGCAGTCTGCACCAGACGCAAACATTATTTTATTGAAAAAAGAAGGGGATCATGTGGTGGTAGAGCAAAACCCACACGAGATAAAAAACTGGCGCATTGACCAACTCCTCACCAGCGACCTATATGGGCTGCCCAGCGCCCGCCCACCGCAAACGGAAGAAAAAATCCAACGCCGCCGCTCCCTGTTGAAAAAGGACAAGCGCACCAAAAAAGAAGAAACCGAACTGGATAAACTCGAAGAAGAACTGGTAGAACTGCCGGTGGGCGAAACGCCCGAAGCCATAAAGGCGATGGAAATCATCCAAAAAGCAGCTAAACATTACGAGAAGCAACAAAATGGTAAGGATTGATAAAACCCTAGTCCCTGTCCCAGCAATCTTAGACACAGGTAGGGATGGGCATTCTGCGTTGGAACAAATCAAAACGGACTACGACAACGGCATCCGTGAGTTCAGGTTTTCTCCAAAAATCTATGGCCACAAAACGGTAAAAGATGCCCTGAAAAAAGCACAGCACGACAAGTGCTGTTTTTGTGAAGCAAGAGTGGCCCATAATTAGCCATGGCGACGTGGAGCATTTCAGGCCAAAGACTGGTTTCAGTATTATGACCAAAGGCAAACTGACCAGGCCCGGCTACTATTGGCTGGCGTATGACTTTTCCAACCTCTATTTTTCCTGCCAAATCTGCAATCAATCTTTTAAAAAGAATTATTTCCCTGTAACCGATGAAACTAAAAGAGCCAGGTCACATAATGATGATCATTTACAGGAAGATTGTTTAATCCTTGATCCGGGCAGGGAAAACCCAAATGATCATTTGTATTTTGAACAGGAAGTAATCAAGGCAAAAAATGGGTCTGCAAAAGGAATGGAAACCATCAAACGGACAGGTTTGGATAGAAAAAAATTAGAAGATAATCGGCTGGAATACTGGAAAATACTGGATACTTTGGCCAAAGTTGCCAGGGGCCGAAGCCTCGCTGCTACAGAAGCCAAAGCTCATTTTAAAAAGCTTGGCCAGTTGCAAAGTATTTATTCGTTGATGGTCCGTTCAAATTTTCCTGACTTGGTTTAATAGTATGTTGGCCATGGGCAAATTTTCTGATTTATAAAAAAATACAGCCTTCTAAAAGTGGAGAGTAAACAGAAGGAACACCTATTATCCTTTATGCGCCCTTTGCCCCGGAGAGTTACAAGATTTTTTTCCCGGCAACATTAGGTCATTGAAAGAAGACAGGAAAAATAACTATTTCACTTCGCTGGAAAGGGAAAATAGTACCACGATTTTAGACAAAGGTATCGGGACGTTGAAAGCTGGCAATAAGTGTGTAATATTTTATCAACAAGCCCTTGAAACCCCCGCCCATTTAATAGCTGTGGATTTTTCATCGTCCTTATTTTTGATACAGAAACAAGGGCAAAGGTAAAATCCAGCGCCCTCAGGATAATTTTTCACATTTGAAAATTCCTGACCTGCGAAAGGTCAGATATTAAACCAGGAAAATCCAAAAATTAATACCAATCGCCTGCGCCAACCTCCTCCAATTCCCGCCCAAAGTCATACTGCAAATCTTCATGCAGCTTCGATACAGCGCTTTTTATCTTTTTTAACTGCCCGTTGTAAATATTGGACAAAACCTGGCTGCGGTGGATGGGCAACCCCGCCGCTTTTATTTGGCGCAGGAAGTACATGCGCAGTTCGGCCTCAGTTTGTTTGTTGCCGGAACAGCGGATGTATTTGTCTAGCTGTCGGAGAATTTTGCGGAGGCTTTTTTTGACGAGGTACACGCTGGGGGATTTCACCTCGGCCATTTCAGTATCCAGTTCATGTTTGATGCTTTCGATATAGGCCGCTTCATTTTGCGATTCAAACAAAAGGTAGGTGAGCAGCTCTTTGTTGTCCTTTTTGAATTTGGCCATCTGGAGGCAGATGTCCACCAATTGGGCAGGCCTTAGCTGGTTGAGCTCTTTTTTAAGTTCATGGATGGTGGCTGTTTGCATGGTGAAGTTTTGGATTTCAGCTTTCGTATTCTTTCAGCTTTGCCCAAGCTGTTTGGGCTTTAACGCCACAAAATTGCAACTTATGGCCGACCCATTTTACAACTCAACGTGCTTAGTTTGAATTTGGCCAGGCAGCGCAAAGGCACTGATTTTGAAAAAAAATCGGAAAGAGGCGATCAAGCGGTTAAATGCAAACCGGAAGGAAGAAGGGCTGGTCTTGGAACGCAAAAACAAGGCGGAGGTTTTAATCGAGGCGATAAGGATGGAGTTGAAATAGCTGGCCAAAAGAGGCTATTCAGAGAAGTGTGTTTTTGAAAAAACACACTCTCACAATCAATCACTTGTGAGAAAATGACACAGTTTTTTGAACAATCTCGGCCAAAGCCTATGAAAATAGTTGGACAGCAGGTTTTCCGAGCGTTAATTCTCCGCCAATTCCCGACGTTCTATAAACAGGCCATTCCCATTTCCCCCCAAATCACCGTAACTTGCGCCCCTTCCCAAACAAAAAGCCGCCTAGCTTATTGATGGCTTGTCTCACCGAAACCAACACCTTACCTGTTATCTTAAAAACCAAAAAAACGAACCATGCGACCACCTTCTCTGAACATCTTCCTGCTACTTGGCTTCTTTTGCCTTCCCCTGTTTGCCCATGCCCAACTCACCGACACCACCCGTGTCGCCATC
Source organism: Lewinellaceae bacterium (assembly GCA_020636005.1). GTDB lineage: Bacteria > Bacteroidota > Bacteroidia > Chitinophagales > Saprospiraceae > UBA6168. The sequence goes on along the minus strand of JACJYR010000002.1, from coordinate 388,831 downwards.
AACGACATGGGCAGCTACCGTGAAATAGAAAACGGCTACCTCGGCGTCCGCATTCCCAAGTCATCGCTGTACAATCCGTCGGAGCCTGATCTGGTGCCGGCGCCCCTGCGCAGCGTGGCCTACCGGGACGGCTGGGTGTCCAACGATTTTAAAAACTACCTCGAATCGCCCACCCCGGCCACCAGCATGGCCGACAGCATCCTCTACCAAACAGACGACTCCTGCGCCATCCGCATCAGCTACACCTTCGACAAGCCCGACCTCATCGGCGGCACCGGGGTGCTTGAACCGGCAGGGCCGGGCTACTACCGGGTCACATTCAGGATGGTCAAGGGCGAAAAGGTCTGCATCGTCACGGAAGAGAGCGACTTCGAGGTGGGCTACCGGGTGAAGGTGTCCGAGGGCCTCTTCCCCGACAAGGCCCGCTGGATCGGCCACCATGCCACTTCCATCGAAAATGGCTACGACCCCAACGGCAACATCTATGACAAAGGCGACCTGGTCGGCTGGCAGGCCACCATTGACCTCGACTTTACTAAAGCCCGGGATTTCGAGCCGCTGGCCAAGTGGAGCCCTTTTGCCCCCAATACCGGCTGGCACTGGCAACTCTACAACTCGCAGGATGCCAACACCACCAATACCTTTGGCATCTTCGACGGGCGGCCCTCCCTGCTATGGGGGGCAGCAGCGAGCGGGGCAGGTTTCTACATCCAGCCCTCTGCCATCACCGACCTCACGGCGGCCTGCGATACCGACGGCAACTGCCACCTCGTCTGGATGTCGGAGAACATTATGGTGTATAAAAAAGTAAACGCCGATGGCACCTCCGAGCCGGAAGTACCGCTGGCCAATGCCTTTATCAACCCCTTCGTGTTTGTGAACGGCGATGTGGTCACCATCCTGGCCAAAGCGCCGGACTCGCCGCCCTCCGGCAAATTGCGTTTTATCAAAAAAACCGGATCGGGCAACTTTGACTACGGCAATATCAACCTCGACGCAGAAGTGGAAGACCCCTATCTTTACGGCGCTTCCAACGGCATCCACGATTTTATCCTGGTGAAAGGAAAACACAACGGCCAGTCGGGCCTGCTGCTCTATGCCGCCGATGCCAACCAGACCAACTTCACCTACCGGGACATGCTGCCCTTCGGCGCTGCCACCCGCTCCGCCGACCGCCCCGACATCCGCACGGCGCCCAACGGCGACATCGTGGTGGCCTACACAGCGGGCGCTTACCAGTCGTACAACATCATCCCAAAGGATTCCGTACATTTTCAACTGGCCAACGACGTACAGCCTTTTGGGCAGCAGGTCACCTTCGGCATGGCCATCGATCCGCGCACGGGCGATTTCTTTTGGGTGAAAAATGACGGCACCTTGCACTACGTGGATTTGCAGGGACAACAAGTGTCCAACACCTATTCCTCTGGCCCCATCGCTGTGGTCAACCACCAGGGCTTCCGGCAGCCCAACCGGCGCTCCATCGCCACCGACGGCAGCGGCAATGCCCTGGCCTGGCACGAAGGGATGTTTTTTTATTTTGACAACAGCACCAAAAACTGGTCGGAACTCACCGGATCGATCTGGCAGGACATCAACCCCGCCCACGTCCATTTCAGCACCGCCAGCCAGGCCTTTCAGATTTTGGGAAAATACCAGGGCAAGCTGGCCCGCTTTAATTTCAGCGGCAGCGGCAGCCCGGTGATGGAGGAATTGTACCCCACCACCGAACGGCAGACCAGCGGCGTATATGTGCGCCACAAACGGGTGGCCCCCACCGGGGTCTATTTCCCCGACATCCGCTTCCAGTGGTGCATTTTTGCCGGCAACAAAAACGAAGACCTGCCGCCCGTTGACCAGGTGCAGACCATCGCCAAGGTAATGAACCGCATCAGCGGCCTGGCCCTCAAAGTAGATGGCTACGAAAACAAGCCGCTCGTGCAGAACGACGCCTTTAAAACGGGGGGCCTGTATGTGCCGACCGCCGATGCCCAGGCCATCGTGGCCAGGGTGAAAAACGACAACACCTTTTATGCGGAACTGCTCCTCACCGACCCTGCCTTCAAGGACATCCTGGATGCCTGGCGGGACGGCACCGGCGCCAAGACCAACCAGGTTTACCAAAAAATAATAGATACCAAAAACGACATCGTGGATGCCCTCACCAACGGCGATGGTATTTTCACCTTCCGCTACCAATACACCGCCGGGGCCAACACCATGCGCCGCCTCGGCGACGAAATTTCGGGCCTGCTGGCCGACGACAAACTGAGCACTACCCAACGGGAATCGCTCTGCAAGGCAGCGGCCCTGTTTGCCCGCATCCTCTGGGACGACGACTACGTGCCGCTGTTCACGGAGCATGGCCTGTCCTTCGGCACGGCAAATTCACCGCAGACCTACACCGGGCAGCGCTGGTTCTTTGCGCTCATCAGCAGCCAGGACGGGGAGTTTGCGGCCAGGGCAGCCGGTGTGCCCGCCAAGTTGCAGCAAATACTCAACTCCCAGATCAACGAGGCCGGGGCGCCCGTCGGCACGCCGCACTACCTGCAGCCGCCCATGGACCTGATCGTTTTCACCTCCCTCCAAATGAAGAATGCGGGCATCATGGACAAGTTCGCTTCCAGCGACACCCTGCACCGCTTTTCGGACTTCCTGCTGCATTTGCTCACGCCCGCCAACGTCCGCTTCGGCGGCGACCGCAAGCTCATCAGCATCGGCGACGGGTCGGAGGAGAGCGCCGCCATCTTTGGCCTGCTGGCCAGCGGCTTTGCCGGGGTGGACGATGCCCTGAGCAAAAAACTGATATACGCCTATCGGCACGGCCCTTCGAGGGGTTCTGAATTCGGCTACATCACCCTGGCCATCAACCACAATTTGGAAGAAGATTCCATTTTCAATACCACGTCCGGCAATTTCCCCGGCTACCTCTCCCATTTCCGCTCGGCCAACGATACGCAGTACGAGTCGGCGCTGTGGTTTGTGAACGGCGAATGGTACAGCGACCACCGCAACGACGACCGGGGCGGGCTGTCAATTTATGCGCTGGGTGCGCCCTTGTCGCTCAGCTACGGCAGTTTTTACACACCGCACGTGCCAGGGGCCCACATGAAAAGTACGGTTGTCCCCCTTTCCGCCTTCCCCGAATGGAACCAGGCCAACCTGCCTTTCGAGCTGCCCAACAACCAAACCTGGTACACGTCGCAGCAGGAGGGCTACCTGAATTTTAAAAACAGCGGCTATGCCAGGGCCACCTATACGCACGACGAAAGCTGGACCCGCAGCGTCTATCAGTTCCACCCGAAGCCGGAACGGCCCATCATCATCGTGAAAGACCAGCTCAGCAACGCCAATGAGCGCCATATCTGGAATTTCAACTTCATGTCAAAAGGCGATGTGGGCACGCCGCAGGGGGCCGTGACGCCACCTTCCAGGCTGTGGAACTACAACGGCGGCCCCAACCAGCAGCCCTCCACCAGTCCACCAATTGCACTGTCGAATGGCCTGAACCGCTTCGATTTCACCGGGGCGGAGTGGCCCGTCCACCCCGCCAATGGCATTGACTGGGAACTGTACCTGGCAGCGCCGGATGCTACCGAGGCCAACCTGGGCGAATGGGCGCAGACTTTTGCCCCGAGCACCGAGCAGGCGGAGTTCCTGGCGGTGAACGGCATCCCTTACGAGGAGCGGCAGACCATCCTGCGGGTGAATGGCAAGGACGAATTCCTGGCTGTCATTGTGCCGTATTTTAAAAACAAAAGGCCCGGTGGAATGCAGGTGCAGCAGACGGGCGACACCATCCGTGTGACCGCCGACAGCTTTTTGTTTGAAACGGACCTGCGCTTTTCCCTTTTTGAAAATTATGAAAAAACCATCCTGACGGCCTTCACGCCGCTACTGCTGGAATATGGCGAAGTGTCCATTGAAAATGGCCCGGCAGAAATGGAAATTGTGGCGGATACGCTGGTATTTGTGCGCCTGCACGGTGAGTCCGGCACCCGCACGGTGAAGTTGCCGACGGGCAAATGGGAGTTGTTGAACCCTTCGGCGGATGCTGCTTTTGATTCGTTGTCCGGGCTGTGGTCGCTGGATTATGTTTACATGGATAGTTTGCACAATACCTGGGAGGGTGGGTATTCAGAGTTTGTGTTCCACCTGCTGCCGGAAGACACGGTGACAATCGACAAAACCGTGGAGCGGCAAGGGCAAAGGAAAAGCTTGAAGATTTACCCAAACCCCACAAATGGAACGGTGAACCTGGCCTTTGACGCCCCCACAGCTGCTGTGGCTCAGGTGTCGTTTTACGATGTCAGAGGTTCCGTGGTTTTTGATCAGCAATATGCAGTGGGGCAAGGGGAAAATTTGATACAGGTTATTTTAGGCGATGTGGCGGACGGGGTTTATTCGGTGAAGGCGAGAATGGGGAAACTGGAACGGGAGGGTGTTTTTTTGAAAAAATAAACCGCACTTTTACCGCAAAAATCAATATCAGATGACACCACTCATCAGCCCTGCCGGCTTGCTGTCCCTCCGGCACCAGGCAAACTTCATCCTGATAGACGCCCGTTATGGCCCAAACGCCAAACAGGCATACGCCGGCCAACACCTCGACGGTGCCCTGTTCGTTGATCTCGACACCGACCTCTCCCAAAAAGGCAACAGCGCCGCCGAAGGAGGCCGGCACCCCCTCCCTCCGCTGGACAAGTTCCTGCACGTGCTGGGCCGGCTTGGCATTTCACCGGAAAGCCATGTGGTAGTTTACGATGAAAAAAACGGCGCATTGGCTGCCGCCCGCTTTTGGTGGATGCTGCGGGCAGTCGGCCATCAAACAGTACAGGTGCTGGATGGGGGGATGCAAGCAGCCATTGAGGCAGGTTTTCCCACAAATGCTGACAAGGTGGAACTTCCTGAACCAACCGTATATGAGGTTTCCCATTGGTCCTTGCCAATGGCGACTGCGGAAGAAGTGGAACAAGCAGCAAAAGCGCCCAACCATGTCGTCATCGACGTGCGGGAAGCCGACCGCTTCCGGGGCGAGCGGGAGCCGCTGGACAAAATCGCCGGCCACATCCCCGGCGCTGTGAACGTGCCTTTTTTTGGCAACCTCGACCCTTCGGGCAAGTTCCTGCCTGCTGATGAACTGAAAAGGAAATATTCGGACATTTTGGGGGAAACCCTGCCCACCGGGGCCATCGTTCATTGTGGTTCGGGCGTCACGGCCTGTCATACTTTGCTGGCGATGGAACAGGCGGGTTTGGATTTGCCAAAACTCTATGTGGGCTCCTGGAGCGAGTGGTCGGAGAGCGGGCGGCAAGTTGCCACTGGGGCTTGATACTTCTTTTGTCATTTTATTTGGTTCTTTGACAAATCCTGTGGAAATATTTTCCATCCTGCGCAGACCAACAACTGGAGAGGGCATCGAGCCCTCTCCAGTTGTAAAAGGGGTTTAAGGGGGCAGCGTTTAAAAATTTGATTTTCAAATTTTTAAACGCTGCCCCCTTAAACCCCTTTTCGATTTGATGGCCCTCGATGGGCCATCAAATCGAAGGTCAAGCGATACTTAGAGCCTATCCGAAAACCTCGTTTGAGTCAGAATAAGATGAATTTCAAGGTTCTGACGAAGGATTTTTTTGATGGCATAGCATCGCTATGGCTTCAAAAAAATACAAAGTCAGGTTCTTGAAAGGCGCTTATTATGGCCAAAGGAGGTTTTCGGATAGGCTCTTAAAATGCTCTTCCACACTATTTGTCACAGAACGTTTTATTTTTACAAAAGCAGGTTGCCTTCATGGTTTATTACACTTAGCTTTGCCGCCATATTTGAAATAATGAAGATCTTTTTCCAACATACTCATCATCATCATTTCTTCTCACCGGGCGCCGGCGGGCAGTCTTGCTTTTGATGTGAAAGGAATTTTTTTCATCCTCAAAAAAGGCTTGTCGGTCCGCCCGGCAAGCCTTTTTTATTTGCAAGAAAATCAAGAACATGCTAAAAATTGCCATCCAGAAATCCGGTCGGCTGTACGAAGACTCTGTCGCCCTGTTAAAAGCTTGCAGCATCGGCATCAGCAACGGCGGCGGCAGGCTGCGCTCGGTCGCTTCCAACTTCCCGCTCGAAGCCTATTTCCTGCGGGACGACGACATCCCGCAATACGTGGAAGACGGCGTTGCCGATTGCGGCATCGTCGGCGAGAACGTCGTGTTTGAAAAAAACAAGAAAGTGAGCGTGGAAGAGCCGATGGGCTTTGGCAAATGCAGGTTGTCGCTGGCCGTGCCGAAAGCCAACTACTTTGGCGGCATCGGGTCCCTGCAAGGTGCCCGCATCGCTACGTCCTACCCGCACCTGCTCCGCACTTTTTTGGCCAAAAACAACGTGGAAGCCGACATCCACGAAATCAGCGGCAGTGTGGAGATTACAACGGGCATTGGTCTGGCCGATTGCATTTGCGACCTCGTGAGCACAGGCAGTACGCTCATTTCCAATGGTTTGCGGGAGGTGCAGACCATCCTCGAATCACAGGCAGTGATGATTGCCTCCGAGAATTTGGAGGCAGGAAAACGGGAAATTTTGGACAAACTCCTCTTCCGCATGAGGGCCGTCAACCGCTCCAAAAACCACAAGTATATCCTCCTGAATGCTCCCGACGACAAGCTGGCCGACATCATCCGAATACTGCCCGGCATGAAAAGCCCCACCGTGCTGCCGCTGGCGGCCTCCGGTTGGAGCAGCGTCCATTCGGTGGTGCAGGAAGACCGCTTTTGGGAAGTCATCGAAGACCTGAAAGCAAACGGGGCCGAGGGGATTTTGGTGGTGCCCATTGAGAAGATGGTGGTGTGAAAAAGGGGTGTTTGTGTATTTGTGTGTTTTCGTGTTTTTAGAAGCTGATTCCCAGTGACTGCTGAAATTAAATTCGAAAGACCTTTTTTTCCAAGTTATTGCCTATTGCTACAATCCATTATAGTGAGGAAAAAATCATAGAATGAAGATCATAAAACATCCAACGAAACAACAACTCACGGAAGCCCTCCACCGCCCTGCCATTGATCGGGAAAACCTGGATGCAGTCGTTTCCGACATTTTAAAAAATGTAAAAACCAATGGCGATGCAGCACTTCATGAATACACTTTCCGTTTCGATGGCGTGGAAATAGAAAATAGGTTGGTGTCTTCGGATGAAATGAAACAGGCCGAAAATGCACTGCCCGAAAAACTAAAAACCGCCATCCGCCAGGCCGCCAAAAACATCCATACTTTTCACGCAGCACAAGTAGAACCCATCCGGAAAATCGAGACCATGCCCGGCGTGGTTTGCTGGCGCAAAAGTGTGGGCATCGAGCGGGTGGGGCTTTATATTCCGGGTGGAACTGCGCCGCTGTTTTCTACGGTGCTGATGCTCGGTATTCCGGCGCAGATAGCTGGTTGCCAGGAAGTTGTGTTGTGTACCCCACCAGCAAAAGACGGCAGGGTACACCCTGCTATATTGTTTGCAGCACGGGTAGCGGGCATTTCACGCATATACAAAGTAGGCGGCGCACAGGCCATCGCAGCGCTTGCCTATGGCACGGAAACCATCCCTGCCGTGCGCAAAATCTTTGGCCCCGGCAACCGCTATGTGACCGCCGCCAAACAACTGGTGCAAAAAGACGGCATCGCCATTGACATGCCCGCCGGGCCTTCCGAGGTAATGGTATTTGCGGATGAGACTTGTGTCCCAACCTTTGTTGCCGCCGACCTCCTTTCGCAAGCGGAACACGATGTGGATTCGCAAGTGGTTTTCTTGACGACTTCTGAAACGGTGTTGGAACAAGTGCTAAAACAGGTGGACGTGCAAACCAAGATGCTGCCCCGCCAAAAAATGCTGCAAGCTGCCCTTTCGCACAGTGTGGCCGTTTTATTGGAAAATGAGGAAAAAGCGTTGGAAGCCATCAATTTGTACGCCCCGGAGCATTTGATTTTGGCTTGTGAAAAGGCGGCGGACATGGCTGATAAGGTGGTCAATGCGGGCTCGGTATTCCTGGGCAACTACACCCCCGAAGCGGCTGGCGATTACGCCTCCGGCACCAACCACACCCTGCCGACCAACGGCTTCGCCCGCAGCTATTCCGGCGTGTCGGTGGACAGTTTTGTAAAAAAAATCACCTTCCAGCAAATCACCAGGGAAGGTATCCAAAGCCTGGGGCCGACTATCCTGGAAATGGCGGAAGCGGAGCAGTTGCCGGCACACGCACTGGCGGTGTCTTTGCGGACGATGGAGGTAGATTTTAAACCCGCTGAAAAATTGTCAAATGAACATTGAAACGCTCGTCCGGGAAAACATCCGCAAGCTCAAGCCTTACAGCGCTGCCCGCCATGAGTTCAGCGGCACAGCCTCCGTCTTTTTGGATGCCAACGAGAATGCCCATGACGTGCATGGGGGCGCACTGAACCGTTACCCCGACCCCTTGCAAGCTGCTATTAAATTGCAATTGTCCGAATTAAAAAATGTGCAACCGGAAAGCATTTTCCTTGGCAATGGGAGCGATGAGGCCATTGACCTGCTCTTCCGCATTTTTTGCGAACCGGGCGTGGACGAAGCCATTATTTGCCCGCCCACTTATGGCATGTACCAGGTGCAGGCGGACATTCATGCTACGCCTGTAAAAAAGGTATTGTTGGATGAAAATTTTGGCTTGCGGACTGGGGCAATTATGGAAGCCGTTTCACCAAAATCCAAGCTCCTGTTCCTCTGCTCCCCGAACAATCCGACTGGCAATTTGATGGCCGTCAACGACATTGAATTTCTGCTAAAAAATTTTCCCGGCATCGTGGTCGTGGACGAAGCGTACATAGATTTTGCAAAAGGGGCAGCCTCCTGGGCGGAGCGGCTCGCTGAATTCCCTAATTTGGTGGTATTGCAAACACTGTCAAAAGCCTGGGCGCTGGCTGGGGCGAGGTTGGGGATGGCCTTTGCTTCGCCCGCAATTATTGATTTATTGAATAAAGTGAAATACCCCTACAACCTCGGTTTGCCCACCCAAAAAGCCGTATTGGCTGTTTTGGACAAAACGGACATTCGGCCAGTAATTGACGGTATTTTGAAAGAAAAAGAAAAATTGGAGGAGGCGCTTCACCAGTTTGAGTTGGTGGAAAAAATCTACCCTTCCGACGCCAACTTTCTATTGGTCAAAATGCAGAACAGTGCATTGGTTTTCAATGCTTTAAAAGAAAGGGGCGTCATCGTGAGAGACCGCTCTAAAGAACCACTGTGCGATGGTTGCCTGCGCATTACCATCGGCACAGAAGCGGAAAATGACTTATTGTTAAAACAGCTTAATATAGTCGCCAAATTTATTGGCAGACCTAATAAAATCAGCCCCGCTAAATAATTGACTTTTATAAAATAACCAGGGTTTGGCCTACCCACGTTTGTCATTTTCGATAGGAAACCTGCAACGTCATAAGGGCTGCCAAAAGTGACACCGTGACAGCCCTCCCCATGTTGCAGGTCGCCTGTGGCGATGACAACCGGGGAGGCGGCAAATGACGAATTATCTACTGAATTTCAATAAATTAGGCAGCTACACCATGAAAAAAATCCTCTTCCTCGACCGTGACGGCGTGCTGATAAAAGAGCCGCCAGCAACCTACCAGGTGGACAACCTGGAGCAGATGGAACTCCTGCCCGGCCTCCTCCGCAACCTTTACCAAATAGCCACCCAAACGGATTACCTATTGGTCATGGTCACCAACCAGGACGGCCTCGGAACTGCCGCCTATCCACAGGAAAATTTTGACCGGGTGCAGGGAAAATTGTTGCAAATCCTTGAAAACGAGGGCATTGTTTTCCACGCCATCCATGTGGACAAAAGCTACGAACATGAAAACCTGCCCACCCGAAAACCGGGGATTGGCATGTTGGAGGAATACCTGAATGGCGACTACGACCTCGCCAACAGCTACGTCGTCGGCGACCGTTGGTCGGATATTAAACTGGCTGAAAACCTGGGCACAAAAGCCATTGGCATCCGGGGGCTTTTTCCATTTAATGAATGGGCAGCAAAAGCGGAAATCGTGGTGGACACCTGGGATGAAATAGCCGAATTCCTGCTCCACCAGCACCGCCATGCAAGCGTAAATCGAAAAACAAAAGAAACGGACATCACCGTCAGGCTGAACCTGGATGGTACTGGCCAGGCTGAAATCGCCACGGGCATCGGCTTTTTCGACCACATGCTGGAACAGATTGCCCGCCACGGCCAGCTCGATTTAACGGTCAATGCCAAAGGTGATTTGCACATTGACGAGCACCATACCATCGAGGACTCGGCGCTGACATTGGGAGAGGCTTTTCTAAAGGCTTTGGGTGACAAAAGGGGCATCGAACGCTATGGATTTTGCCTGCCCATGGACGACTGCCTGGCCCAGGTGGCGCTGGATTTTGGCGGCCGCCCCTGGCTGGTTTGGGAAGCCGATTTCCAGCGTGAAAAAGTAGGCGATATGCCCACAGAAATGTTCCTCCATTTTTTCAAATCCTTCAGCGACACCGCCAAATGCAACCTGAATATCAAAGCTGAAGGCCAGAACGAACACCATAAAATCGAAGCCATTTTTAAAGCATTTGCAAAAGCCATAAAAATGGCTGCGAGAAGGGAAGGCAACTTACTGCCAAGCACAAAAGGCGTGCTGTAAGGGCTATTCACTCATTGTCTCATTCTCTCATTCACTCATTGTCTCATTCTCTCATTGTTTAATGAAAATCATCATTATAAAATACAACGCCGGCAATATCCAGTCCGTGATGAACGCCATGGAGCGGCTGGGCGTCAATCCCATACTGTCGGATGATCCAGCGGAAATACAAAGCGCCGACCGGGTCATATTTCCCGGCGTAGGGGAAGCGAGCACCGCCATGAGTTACCTGCGGGAGCGGGGTTTGGATAAGGTCATTTGTGGGTTGCCGCAGCCAGTTTTGGGCATCTGTTTGGGGATGCAATTGATGGGCAGCTTTTCGGAAGAAAACAGCACCGAATGCCTCGGGATTTTACCAGCCAGGGTGAAAAAGCTGTCGAATACTGCGATCGATGGCAGTTTGCTGAAAGTACCACACGTGGGTTGGAACGAGGTGCAGCACACGGACAATCAATTGTTTGATGGAATGCCGGATTGCCCATTTTTCTATTTCGTCCATTCTTATGCCATGGAGATTTGCGAATCCACTATTGCCGATACGGACTACGGCAAACCATTTACCAGCGCCATTCAATGCCGCAATTTTTATGGTGTACAGTTCCACCCGGAGAAAAGTGCCGGGGTGGGGGAGCAGTTGCTGCGCAATTTTTTAAACCTCCAACCATGAAATCATTTCAAGTCATACCTGCCATGGATCTCATGGGGGGCCGCTGCGTCCGCCTGCGGGAAGGAGACTTCACCCAGCGAACGGACTATGCAGATAACCCGGTGGAAGTAGCCAAAGCATTCGAGGCCGCAGGTTTTCAGCGGCTGCACATGGTGGATTTGGATGGGGCGAAAACGGGCAGCCCGAAGCACCTTTCTATTTTGGAAAAAGTGGCGGCAGCAACTGCACTAAAAATAGATTTCAGTGGCGGCGTGAAGACGGATGAAGATGCCCAGCAGGTGTTCGATGCCGGTGCCGCACTGTTGGCCATCGGTAGCGTGGCGGTTAAAAATAAACCCTTGTTTTTCAGTTGGTTGGAAAAATATGGCAGCGGAAAAATCCTGCTCGGCGTAGATGTGCGGGAGGAAAAATTGGCCGTCAGCGGATGGCTGGAGCAGACCGATATTGGGCTGTTTGATTTTTTGTCGGAAATGACCCAACATGGCGTTCAAAAGGTCTTCTGCACCGATATTGGAAAAGATGGTTTGATGGCCGGCCCTGCCGTCAGTTTGTATCAAAAGCTACTGGTACAATTTCCAATTTTGGAATTAATTGCCAGCGGCGGTGTGCGGTCCGTTGAAGATTTAAAATCACTGGCAGCAATAGGCTGCGCCGGAGCCATCGTTGGAAAGGCCATGTATGAAGATTTTGAAAACCTGGGAAAATGGAATAAAATAATTGATAATTGATAATGGAGAATTGAAAATTACCTATGCGCAGACAATTATCAATTATCAATTCTCCATTTTCAATTAAAAAAGAATGCTCGCCAAACGAATCATCCCCTGCCTCGACATCAAAGACGGCCGTACCGTCAAAGGCGTCAATTTTGTGGAACTGAGGGACGCCGGCGACCCGGTGGAACTGGCCAAACGCTACGTGCTTGAAGGTGCCGACGAGCTTGTTTTTCTCGACATCACCGCCACGCACGAGCAGCGCAAGACCCTGGTGGAGTTGGTGCAACGCATCGCCCATGCCATCAATATTCCATTCACGGTGGGCGGCGGCATCAAGTCGGTGGCGGATGTGTCGGCACTGCTGGAAGCGGGGGCTGACAAGGTGTCCGTCAATTCGGCGGCGGTGCGCAGACCGTTGCTGGTCAATGAATTGGCGAAAGAATTTGGCAGCCAGTGCATCGTGGTGGCCATTGATGCAAAAGCGGAAAAAGGCGATTGGTTTGTGTATTTGAACGGCGGTCGTTTGGCCACTGACATTCAGGCACTCGGTTGGTCGAAAGAAGTGGAAGAGCGTGGCGCTGGCGAAATCCTGCTCACGTCAATGGATCACGATGGCAGCAAAAAAGGCTTTGCCATCGGACTGACCAAAGCCGTTTCGTCGCAGCTGCACATCCCTGTGATAGCCTCCGGCGGTGCTGGGGAAATGGCGCATTTTACAGCCATTTTCAAAGAAGGAAAAGCGGATGCAGCCTTGGCTGCCAGCATTTTTCATTTTGGGGAAATACCCATCCCGGTTTTGAAATCTTATTTAAACGACCATAAAATAGCGGTGAGAATATGAAGCTCCAATTCAAAAAATATGCGGACGGCCTTGTGCCAGCCATCGTGCAGGATGCCCGCACGGGCGTGGTGCTGATGCTGGGATTTATGGATGAAGCAGCTCTGCAAAAAACGATGGATGAAAAACGGGTCACTTTTTTCAGCCGCAGCAAACAACGGCTCTGGACAAAAGGCGAGACCAGCGGCCACTTTCTCGATGTGGTGGAGATATTGCCCGATTGCGACGAGGATACGGTTTTGATAAAAGCCATTCCAAGCGGCCCGGTCTGCCACACGGGCAGCGATACCTGTTTTAGTGAAAAAAATGCGGAAAAGTCCTTCACCTTTTTGCCCGAACTGGAGCAGGTGATCAATGAGCGTTTTGAAAATCCATCGGAAGGCTCTTACATCAACAGCTTAATCAAAAAGGGCATCAAAAAAATGGCCCAAAAAGTAGGGGAGGAGGGCGTCGAAGTGGCCTTGGAAGCGCAGGGGGACGAGGCCGGTTTGTTTCTGGGCGAGGCGGCGGATTTGGTATTTCACCTGATGGTGCTGCTGCGGGCAAAGGGTTTTTCAATGGGGGAGGTTGAGGCGGTTTTGCGGGAACGGCATTTGAAAAGGTGAGATTGCCTGGTATTTTGTTTCACACAAAGACACTGATTGAAATTCATTGTGCCTTTGTGTGAAATAATCATGGCTTGTGCTTGCAATTTCTTTCTATCTTTCCCCACTACGATCCACTCAAAATTTTCCACGATGAACAGACAAACTGCCCTTTCCTTTTCTTTCCTTTTGAGCATTCTATTGATTGCCAATTCTGCTGTTTCACAAATAACCACACCACCCGTCCCCACCAGAAACGGCCTCGTCACAGGCACTTTCAATAAAAACGGCGACATCCAAATCTTCAGAGGAATCCCCTTTGCTGCACCACCGGTGGGCGATTTGCGCTGGAAAGCACCAGAACCTGCCGCCAATTGGGACGGTGTGCTTGCATGCGATAAATTTCCGGCCAGCGCCATGCAGCCGCCACCCGTCCCATTTTTTGTGTGGTCAAAAGAGTTCATGGCACCGATGGAGCCGCTGAGTGAGGACTGCCTCTATTTGAACATCTGGGCACCTAAAATGGAAGGCGACCAGAAGCTGCCCGTCATCGTCTGGATACACGGTGGCGGCTTTGTGAGCGGAGCGGGTGCCTGCCCCATTTACGACGGCGAGGGCATGGCCAAAAAGGGCGTCGTGTTCGTCAGCATCAATTACCGGTTGGGCATTTTTGGCTTTTTGGCGCACCCCGAATTGTCGGCAGAATCGGGGCACAACGCCTCCGGCAATTACGCCTTTCTCGATCAGATAGCCGCCCTGCAATGGGTGAAAGACAACATCTCAAATTTTGGCGGCGACCCGGAGCGGGTGACCATCGCCGGGCAGTCGGCAGGGGCGTTCAGCGTCAATGCCTTAATGGCGTCTCCTGTGGCCAATGGCCTGTTCCAAAGGGCAATTGCGGAGAGCGGCGGCATGTTCAGCAACGAGCGCTTGAAGCCGCTCCGAAAGGCAGAATTGGAAGGGATGCAGTTGATGCAAAAACTAAATGCCAACTCCATTGCCGACCTGCGCAAACTCCCCGCCGATTCCCTGCTGAAAGCGGCGACCGTGAATGCCCCCGTGTTGGATGGCTATGTGTTGCCGGAGGATATTTATTCTATTTTTTTAAAAGGCCAACAAAACGACGTGCCGCTGTTGGTGGGCTTCAACCGGGACGAGGGTTTTGTTTTTGGTGAAACAAAAACGGCGGAACAATACAAAGCGGACGCCGCCCAGAAATATGGCAAGCTGGCCGGGAAATTCCTCGAAGCCTTCCCCGCCAACGACGATGCCGAGGCCAAACAATCTCAAAAGAACCTGGGCCGTGATCAACTATTTGCCTGGCAGGTAAGGACCTGGGCAGGGCTGCAAAGCCAAAAGGGCCAACACCCCGCCTGGCTCTACCGCTTCGACCGGGTGCCGCCGGGCCGGCCGGATTTGGCGGAGCATGGCGCTTTCCATTCCGCTGAAATAGCTTATGCGCTGAACGCCCTACCAATGTGGGATCGGCCCTGGGAGCCTTTTGACAAACGCCTGTCGGATATGATGTCCGACTACTGGGTCAATTTCGCTGCGACGGGTAACCCGAACGGCGAAGACCTGCCCACTTGGTCGCCCATGCAAGCCTCCAAAACCAATGCTTTTGTGTTTGGTGAAAAAATGGGGATGCAACAGGATTTGCTCCAACAAGAATTTGAATTCCTGGACGAATGGCGGGCCGCCAATGTGGTGGATTTGGCGGACTATCAAAAGGAATGGTTCGTGCTGGAAGGCGACACTTTGCCCTACCGCATCCTTTTCCCGGAAGGGTACGACCGCACGAAAAAATACCCACTCGTCCTGTTCCTGCACGGTGCGGGCGAGCGTGGCAGCGACAATGAAAAGCAATTGGTACACGGGGCATCGCTGTTTTTAAAACCCGAAAACAAGCAAGAATTCCCCTGTATCGTGCTGGTGCCGCAATGCCCGGCGGACAGCTATTGGAGTTGCGCCAGCATTGACCGGACGCATTATCCCATTGACGTGACCTTCGATTACAGCGCCCCCATGACCAAGGGGCTAACCTTGGCGGATGCGCTCCTGCACCAGGTGCTGGAAACGGAAGCCGTGGATAAAAGCAGGGTCTATATCACGGGCCTGAGCATGGGCGGCATGGGCACTTTTGAACTGGTGTGGCGGGAGCCGGATTTGTTCGCTGCAGCAGCGCCCATCTGCGGCGGCGGCGATGCCAAGGCTTATACGGACAAGCTGCCCAAAGTCCCCCTCCGCATCTTCCACGGTGCTGCGGACGGGGTGGTGAACGTAGAAGAATCAAGAAACATGTACGCTGCCCTGAAAGCCCGGGGCGCCGAGGTTAACTATACGGAATACCCCGGCGTGAACCACAATAGCTGGGATTATGCTTTTGTGGAGGGGGATTTTTTGGGGTGGTTGTTCAGCAAAGGTAAGGAAGGTGTGAAATAGGAAGCCATGTTCCGAATGCGTCATATTGGGCTTGTTTTGAGCATACTTTCTGAATGCTTCCTAATGGTACTAATGAATGATGCAAAGAATCTTGAGAAATTAATTTTTGCTTCCAGTATCTTAAATGTGTTATAACCAATGTCTATAAATACTTCTAAAATAACGATACATATGGTTTCAAGCCTTGATGGCTTTATTGGTAGGCAAGATGGGGACATTTCGTGGATGCAACCATACGACAAGTATGAAAAAGGTGACGAGTTGACAGAAGAAGAAATAGCGGCATTTCTAAAGCATATAGATTGCTATGTTATGGGATCAAAAACCTATGAACATGCGCTAGAATTGGGCTGGCCTTATGGGGATGTTCCAGTTACTGTTTTGACAAAGAGAAAATTAAAAAGTGAAAGGGAGACGGTCACATTTTATTCAGGAGATTTAAGTAAGTTTGTTGAGGAACAACTTAGGCCAAACTTTCAAAATATATGGATGGTCGGAGGAAGTAAGTTAACAAAAGAATTTATTCGTTTGAAGCTGGCTGACGAAATTGTAATTTCTATCATGCCTATTATTTTAGGAGATGGGATTTTATTCTTTGACCACATAGGAAAGGAGCAAACCCTGCACTTAAAAAATACCAGGGCCTATAATGATGGTATGGTAGAATTAACCTATGAAATATTAAAAGAAGCTATTTCTAATAATACATAGGGTGCCGATGGTTATTTAGCAATGGAAATCTATTTTGAATAATAAAGCCCTGTATTAGATGGAAAATTACTTATTTTGGTTTAATATGAAAACTATTTTTATAGCTCTGTTAATAGTCATTCCAATTATGGCAAATGGTCAATCAATGCTGACAAACTATGCTGTATCGAACACGCCATTAATGTACAATAATAATCCTCTCTTAAAGAAGAAAAAACCAATTCCTGACAATCTTTGGGGCATTGATTTTTCTATAATAGGCATTTCCTGCCATTATGCGAGAAGGATTATAGATGGATTATATGTAGGTGGAGAAAATGGTTATTTACCAGATCAGTTTGATTGGGTTTTGGCAGGTGGAAGATTAACATCCCAAGAAAATACCATTTGGTCAAAAGATAAACGAGAAGCGGAATACAACGACTTGAAGCAATTGCTATTCTTTCACCTTTTTCTCAGGTGGAAGCCTGATATTCAGTGGTTTGAATTGGAGGGAGGTTTTCGTTGGGCTTTATTCGACCATTCGGAATATGAGCTGGATGGTTTAAGTATTGTTGATTTCTATGGGGCATATATTAAACCGACATTTGGTTTGAGAAAAATCAAAATAGGCTTTCGACTGGATGCTGGCAACATGCGATTGTATGTGCATACGAGAGAATTTATGTCAATTATCAGCCCATTGATCAGGTATAATTTTCAATAATTATTTTAGAATAGAATGTTAAATATTATGTACAGATTATCTACAATCACTTAATTTTATAACAAATATGCCAGCATAAAAGCCAAAATAATTTACCGATAATTTCATCACATAAACTGAATAGCATGATTATCAGAGAAGCCCAAATAGAAGACATCCCCCAAATCCAAATCGTTAGAAACGCCGTAAAGGAAAACACCCTGTCCGATCCCAGGCTGGTGACAGATGAAGACTGCAAAGTATTTATCACAGAGCGGGGAAAAGGCTGGGTGTGTGAAATGGAAAGCCAGATTGTCGGTTTTTCCATCGCAGACTTGAAAGACCATAACATCTGGGCCTTGTTTTTAAGGCCTGAATATGAAAGGCAAGGCATTGGCAGGAAACTGCACGACACCATGCTGGATTGGTATTTTGCACAAACAAAAACGAATGTCTGGTTGGGCACTTCACCGAATACGAGGGCCGAAATGTTTTACAGAAAAGCGGGCTGGCGGGAAATCGGGACGCACGGGAAGGGGGAAATCAAATTTGAAATGACTTATGAGGATTGGGTGAGCAGGATAAAGTTGCGGTAGTCAAGCCTTCAAATGCAGCTTTCAACTTCAAAATCATCCCACATTTTGTTCTGGCATGTTGTACTTTTGTAAATACACAAAAAAAATTGTCTATGTCGCTTACGATTCAACTACCCTCAAAACTTGAGCAACAACTTCGGGAACAGGCTGCCTCGGAAGGGCTTCAACTCGACCGTTGTGTCTTAAATGTCTTAAAAGGCCGGGCAAAGGCTTTACCGCAAAAACACGGCACAGACCGAGAAGCAGAATTGCTGGAAAAGATCAACGTGGGATTACCCGATGAAACATGGAAAGAATATTTTCACCTCACCAAAAAGCGTCAAAAAGAGACTATCACCACCGATGAGTTAAAACAACTTATCGCTATCACCGACCAAATAGAAGAATTGCACGCCGACCGGATGCCCTACCTGATTGAGTTGGCGGCGTTGCGAAATGTGACGCTCGAAAAACTCATTCGGGACTTGGGAATCAAACGGCGCAACAATGGCATAAGATAGCAGGCGCTCCATTAAGGCCGCTGTAAAAAAGCGGGCAAATTTATGCTGCGAATACTGCAAAGCGCAGGAAAACCTTTCTTCCAGCCCTTTTTCAATCGAACATATTATTCCGCTTGCCAAAAATGGCACTGATGAACTGGATAACCTGGCCTTTGCATGCCCCGGTTGCAACAATTACAAATTCACCCACCTCGAAGCTGTTGATCCTGTCAGTGGTGAAACTGTCCCGTTATTCCACCCTCGCCAACATGATTGGAATGAGCATTTTCAATGGAGCGAGGACTTTAGTTAAATGATTGGTCGCACTAATATTGGCAGGGCTACCATCGCACAATTAAAGCTCAATAGGGACAGGCTGGTTCGCTTAAGGTTAGCGCTTCGCATTTCCGGCAATCATCCACCATCATAAGACTGCATCTCTGCGTTTTATTCTTTACACTTGCCTTTCAAAATAAGCGAACTATGAAAAACCCTTTTTTCCGATGGCTCCTCCTCCTCCACGCACCGTTCATCATTTACCATTCATCATTTGGCCAGGATGCCTGGCACATCACCGCCACCAACATTGACCCTGCCAATTATTACGGCATCACGGTCGCCAACGGCATGGTTGGCATTGTCTCCTCGCCGGAACCCATGCGGGTGAAGGACGTGGTGCTCAATGGGGTGTACGACTATTACCAACGGGGCCGGGTGTCCAATATTTTGAAAACCTTCAACCACGTCAACATGAACCTCGACGTGGACGGCAGGCGGGTGAACCGCAGCCAGATTTCCAATTTCACCCAAAGCCTCGACATGCAGAAGGCGGAGTTCACCACTACTTTCGATGTGGGGGACAAACTGAGCGTGAAACATACCATGATGTCGCTGCGCCACCTGCCCTACACGGCGCTCACGGTGGTGGAACTGACGGCCAAAAAGGACGTGACCGTGGCGCCCATGAGCGTCATCGAAGCACCGGATCACCTGGCCGATGTGCGCAATTATTACGCTGAAATCGACCGCCCCCATGTGCTCATCCCCCTGCTGACTTCGGTCGGCAAAAGTCCTTCCGGCAAGCTGACGGTGGCTGCTTCGAGCGCCTTTGTGTTTGAGGAGCCGCACGGCAGCGAACCCAACATCATCCACGAGGATTGGGACTACAACATGCACCTGGCCAAGTTTACCAAAAAAATGAAGGCGGGCGAGACCTATCGCTTTTCGGTGGTCGCCTCCTCGGTGGCCTCCAGCCAATACAACGACCCGCACAACGAGGCCGAGCGCCTGACCATCTTCGCTGCCCTGGAGGGCCGGGAACGTCTGCTGAACCACCACGAAGCTGCCTGGGCCACACTCTGGCAAAGCGATATCATCGTGGATGGAGATGTAAATGCGCAACGGGCTATCCGTTCGGCGCTGTACCACCTCTACTCCTTTGCCAGGGCCGGCACGGCTTACAGCCTTTCCCCGATGGGGCTTTCGGGCCTGGGCTACAACGGCCATGTGTTTTGGGACACCGAACTTTGGATGTTCCCGCCGCTGCTGATGCTGCAACCCGACATCGCCCGCTCCCTGCTGGAATACCGATACGACAGGCTGGATGCGGCCCGGCAGAATGCCTTTTCGCACGGCTACAAAGGGGCGATGTTCCCCTGGGAGAGCAGCGCCGAAGGCTCGGAGGACACGCCCGTGTGGGCGTTGACGGGGCCTTTTCAGCAACATATTACGGGCTGCGTGGGCTGGGCCTGCTGGAAATACTACCAGGTGACGAAGGACAAGGATTGGCTGCGCACCCGCGGCTATCCCATCCTGAAAGAGGTCGCCGACTTCTGGTCGAGCAGGGTAGAGCGCAACGGCCCCGGCCACTACGACATCAACAACGTCATCGGTGCCAATGAGTGGCAGGAGAACATTGACAACAACGCCTTCACCAACGGCATGGCAACCACCGTTCTGCGCTATGCCGCCGACGCGGCCCGGGAACTGGGCCTGACGCCCGACCCCGATTGGGAGCAGGTGGCCGACAACATCCCCATCCTGAAATTCCCCGACGGTACAACCAGGGAAAACGCCACTTACGATGGCGTGGAAATCAAGCAGGCCGATGCCAACCTGTTGGCCTATCCATTGACCATTGTAAACAAGCCGGAAGATATCCGCAAAGACCTCGCTTATTACGAGCCCCGGTTGTCGAAAGAAGGCCCGGCGATGGGTGCTGCCATTTTAGTGGCGCTCTATGCCCGGCTGGGGGAGCCGGAAAAGGCAGCGGCGTTGTTTGCCAATAGCTATAAGCCCAACGAGGTGCCGCCCTTTGGCGTATTGGCGGAGACGGCGGGCGGTACGAACCCCTATTTTGCCACCGGGGCAGGCGGTATGTTGCAGGCGGTGCTAGCAGGCTTTGGAGGGCTGGACATCACGGACGAAGGCATCGTGCAGCGGAAGACGGTGCTGCCGAAAAGCTGGAAATCGTTGACTATCAAAGGAGTGGGGGTGGAGAAGAAGACGATTTTGGTGAAATAGAAGGGAGGCGCTTGACAAAGAGCCTTATTGTTTCACGAATTTCCCTTCCCATATTTGGTTTTGATTGGCGTCCAATATTTTGATGAAATACATGCCGCTTGCCAAATGGCCAGTATTGATGCGGGTTTCGCTATCTTGAAATGCTGCTCTATTTAAAATGCGGCCATTTATGTCATTGATGACATATTGGTATTTTGCGTTTCAGTCCCTTATCACGGGTTCTTTGGCGGTGTCCTTTTCCGTGTTGTAGGTGTTCACGTTTTTAAACCTTACCTTCAACTGATAGCGGGGGTTGAGGCCCTTGATGACGGGCAGGAGCATGGTTTCCATCAGTTCCACGGCCCTTTTCTTGGATTTGTCCATCACGTCGCTTTCCAGGGCCTCCTGCCGGAACTCCCGCCGGAGCAGGTCCATGTTTTTGTTGAAATCCGTTTGGTCAATTTCCCGGAGCCAGCCAACGTCCAGTTTGTCAATGCGGGGGAACACCTCATGGCTCAGTATTTCGGGCTCAGGCAGGGTGACGGTGACAATGCCCGATTTTTGGCTCATTTCGATGTCAAAATATTTATCGAGCTTGAACCCAACCTTCAGGATGCTGATGGCCGACATTTCCATTTCCGTGGAGGATACGTCCATGCCGAAAACCTTGGTCTGCCTGGAGGCGCCAATGCCTTTTCGGTCCCTTATTTCCATGGTGCCGAGTTCGGCGATGGCCCTTTCGACCCGTTCCTCCAAAATACCCTTCGATTTGCTGAAGTCTTCAATGGCCGCTTTTTCCCGGAGCCGTGCAATCATGGGCTGGAGGCCTTCCGTCAGGGCCACGCCACAGGGGGTGTCCACTTTTTCGCCTTTCACATAGATTTTCCCCTGCTCGGTTTTCAGCAGGGTAGCCATGATTTGGTTGATAAAAAAACAAGTGTACTTGGAGGCGACTTCGTTGAGCACGTTCACGGCACTGGCCCCTTCGGTTTGGTACCAGGTGCCATAGAGGGCCGCCGAGGTGTCGGACAGCGCCACAAAATCGTTGAACATGAGCTTGCTGATGTAGGGGTGGTGTACTTCGTACTGCTGCCTGACCGCTGCCTTAAGGCTGTCGCTCAGGTTCATCCGATTGGCCACGTGGTTGAGCAGGGAGAGGTTAAAGTCGTGGATCAATTGGTCGAACTCCCGGCTGTAACGGTAGGGGTTTTGCAAAATAGGCAGGGCGTTTTCCAAATCGACATCTGTCCTGAAATCGGAGGGCACATATTTTATTTGAACCTCCTTCGGTACGTTGGTATAACCGGCCCTGCTCTCCCCAAAGTAGTAGCGGTAAATAATGAGGCCCAACATCGTCAAGGCCCCCAGGAAGATGACCAGCCGGAGTGGGCTGAAGGCTCCGTCTTGATTGGCAGATTGGTGCTGCTGTTGATTTCTTTGTGCCATTTTGTATTGTCATTAATGCCGGAGTTAGACGGCCAGATGACCAAAGGTAACCCCTGTTGAGGCAGCATAGTGCAGATCAGGGGCGTTTAGCTGAAGCATTTGTTTCTCAATGCTGATTCTTTGTTGTTTTGATTTCTCAAGAATGAAGGTTAGTTAGGGTCATGCCTGCGGGCATGACTTTTTTTTTGGGCAATTGATAAATACGCTTCCGCTCATCCTCTTTTTCAGGTGGAAAAAGATACCGGTCAATATATTTATAGATAGTCGCAATGAAAACTAATTATTTGAATCTTTGATGATCAACCATTAGTCATTGGTTATTAGTCATTTAGCCAAAAATAATGACTCCAATGACCAATGACGTTTAATAACGTTTATCTATAAACAGCTCTTCAAGCGGCCTGGTTATTTTACCCGGCGGCTCTTCCCGGGCATTGATGAGCGTACGATGCTCATGCCAGCAGGCAAATTATTCAATGAATAATCGTTTGGCATGGTTCGGCATGTTTTGAAAATGGTTTGACTTTGTTGCCAACTCTTGTCAATGGCTTCAACCAAACCATTTCAACCGACTCTTATTGGCCTTTTTCCCGCAAAAAATAAATCAGGTCCGTTGAGGGCAACTTTCCGATACCCAGTTGCCGGGCCATCGTAGTCAACTGGCCGCGGTGGTAGGTGGAGTGGTTCAGGCAATGGTGGATCATTTCAAAGGCAAACTGGCTTTGTTCGCCGAAGGAAATGGTTTTGAAATGCAATTGTTTCCCAAAAAAATCGTCCTCCTGCCCGGCTACAAAGTCCAGGAATTCCTTTGAAGTTTTCAACATTCCTTCCAAAGCCTGCCCGGTATCGCCGGTAAAGTCCTTGCTGGGAAAGTAGCTTGGCGAGATGCCTTGCAGCCTTTTCAGCCAAATCGATTCGGCATCCCAAATGTGCAGGCATGTCAGTTTAACGGAAGGGAAACTACTGACAATGGGCTGTGTTGATCTTTCATCCGGAAGATCGGAAAACACACTGGCCATCCGCTGGTTGGCCCAAAGGTTGTATTCGGCGTAGTTGACGTATATAGGCTTCATTGTCAATGTTTTCAGGTTAAAAATTTTGGCCGAAGATACTATTTCCAACCGCGGTTTTTACCTTCACCCTGTCAGTGGCGAAGAAAAAATAACATCCTCCCCAAAGCCGGTTCAGGATTGATTTTGAAAACCATAGCAATCCCTTCGGCACGACAACAGTTTTTTTTTAAATAAAACGATCACCTTATTTTTCCTGCGATTCTAAATCCACCTGCCAAAATGTTGCATCCAAAAAAGACAATCAACTGCAAGGGGCGGCTCATCAGCCTTGAAAAACCACTGGTGATGGGCATCCTGAACGTGACACCGGACTCCTTTTTCGATGGCGGCAGGCATGCCACCATAGGGCAGGCCTTGAAGCACACGGAAAAGATGCTGGAAGAAGGCGCCATGTTCATAGACGTGGGGGGCATGTCGAGCAGGCCGGGGGCACCGCTCCTGGATGTAGATGTAGAAATGGGGCGGGTGGTGCCGGTGGTGGAAGCCCTCGGCCAGAATTTCCCGGATGCAATTATCTCGATTGATACCTTCCGCTCGAAAGTGGCCATTGCCGCCGTGGAGGCCGGCGCCCATATCGTCAATGACATATCGGCGGGCAGGCAGGATGAGTTCCTGTTTGAAACCGTGGCCAATCTGGGTGTGCCTTACATCCTGATGCACATGCAGGGAACGCCGGCTACCATGCAAGCCAGCCCACAGTATGGGGATGTGGTGGCCGACGTACTGGATTTTTTCATCCAGCAGGTCGGCGAATTGAAGCAACTGGGCGTGAAGGACATCCTGCTCGACCCCGGTTTTGGTTTTGGGAAAACCGTGGGGCACAACTACCAATTGCTGAACAACCTGCATGTTTTCAACATGCTGGAACTGCCCGTCCTGGCCGGCATTTCCCGCAAGTCCATGATCTGCAAAGTGCTGGGCGTGAAGCCTGAAAATGCCCTGAACGGGACGACTGCCCTCCACGTAATCGCCCTGCAGCAGGGGGCCAAAATCCTGCGTGTGCATGATGTAAAAGAAGCTGTGGAAACCATCCAACTTTGGCAGCAAGCAGAAACATACGCATAAAAACACATTATTTTTCACAATAATCCTTGATACATAGCGGCAATTGCAGAACTTCGCAGGCAAGGAGCGGTGGGAAATATTTTGAAGGATTAATTTTCAAAATTCCTTCATCCAGATTTGGCCCAACAAGCCCGCCTGGTAAAGCATTTAACTGTTCCTAAAAACTTACACTGTGGAGCCTCTGACCGAAAATATCATCAAGAAAGTAGCCCTCCGGTTTTTCCGGCACTACTACAAATACCGGCTGCGGTACGAAGACCAGCCCGTCACGGCCAAATATGACCTGGAAGGTGTCGGTGGCATCGTTGCCGATGGGTACTATTCCTTCAAAAAAGTAGATGGCAAGCCATTCGTAGCCACATTTGAAGCCACCTCTATCGGCACCCGGGAGGAAGTAATTTACAAGCCCCAACAAAAAGTCCTCTTTTGGGACGGATTTGCTGTGGCTACTGTACTGACCCTGCTCTTTGCCGGGCTTAACTATTTTTATGGTTTTCACGAACTCACCGGAACAAGGCTGGCCGCCCGCATCGGCTTGACCCTTTTCAGCCTGCTGGTGTGCTTGGTGGCTTTTTACCTGATCGCTAAAAACTTCAGCCGCTATCGGTACATCTACGCCATTGAGCAGTTCAAAAAATATTATGCGGACGAACAGTGGGTGGCCTTGGCCTCCGATGTGTTTCCCAACAGCAACGACAAATACCTCAGGGAACTGAAAAACCAATGTGTCAACAACGGTTTTGGCCTGCTGATGATTGACGATAAGCTGGATTCCAAAATACTCATCACCCCTTCCAGGCAGGATATATTCATGGGGAAAAGGCGGATGGTGGAGTTTTTTTCCAAAAACAGGCTGCCCGCCCAAATCAAAAACAGCAAACTGGCCGGGGAATTTGGTTTCTGGAGGTCCCAACTGCCAGAGCTGTTCCATAAAGACCATTCTTTGCTTCGCTACAAAAGGTCGTTTTTCAACCAAATAGCCGTGGCCGCCCTCTGCCTGGTACTCATGGGGATGATCTTTTCAAAGGAGCTTCAAAAGGCCGACCTGCAGGTAGTGGACGACCAGGAATACCGGGAGGATATAGCGACCTCCAAATCTAATAACCAGCCAGAGCAACCGGAGTACCTCACCGATAGTACACTCCCCTCCAACAAAAAAAAGCAGCAGTTGAATGAAGGGTACTGGGACACTTCCAGCCCCCCAAAAGTGGAGCAGGACACAGCCTCCACGGAAGAAGCCTCACCGCTGGCGGAGAATAAGGCAAGTGAGGAGTTCACCAGCAAGGGAGGAGAGCAGGAAATCGCCTACGACTGTACCCGTTACTACAATTTCGACAGCCCGAAGTACATCATTGAAGAAGGGGTTTACCCTACCTGGCAGTCAACCTTGGACCGCTTGACGGGCCTCCGGAAGAACAAGTTGGAATGTGCCTCGCTCCTGTTGGCTTGTTTCTCCAAAAACGAAAAGGGGTATGTTGTTTACCTGGGGATGATCTACAATTCGAGGGAAGAAGCCATGGACGAATGGAGCCGTTTGGATAAGGAACAACCAAAGGCAGTACCGAACAGCAAGCTCAAGCTTAGAAGGCTGGATCCAATTTTGGAGGTCTCGGCTCAGCAAGGCGGGAACAAGTAATCAGCGCCGTTGTAAAATAAAAAAGCAAGGCGAGTTGCGCCTTGCTGAAAAATGAAAAAAGGCTTAAGGTAAAATTTATCCAGGCCAGGAAAAGGCTGGCCATCTTGAAGGAACTGCCGAAAACAGCGTTGGCTGCCTTCCATCATTTCCCCGATTAGATTAAAAAAAAGAAAGTTGTTGTTGAAAGATGCTTGACCGCCGACCAGAACCGGGGGGAAGACCGCTGGGGGAGAACCGTCAGGGGGTGATTCCAGCATGAGCGACCAACCAGACTCGCAACGAACAACTTCCGGGTATCTTTTGAGCAACTTCATTGTCTTGTCCATTTTCCACATCTGGAACCGGAAGGATGAAACTGCTTATCTATGTCAAAATTGAATGCTGAATAATTTTTCTTTGGGTGTTTCGTCTGCCTGTTTTTGTAGTTCTGAAAATGAAAAATATCAATTCTTATTTAGCATCAAACTTTGATCAATGTGTGTGAATAGAAGTTGGAGATGGCCCGTTTACGGGAAGGTGTATCAGCTGAGAAACAACATTTTTTTCTGCCGAAATAGAAGTTGTGTGGAAGTGTTCATGGATTTACCATTATGAAGAATGATTTGCTTCGGTTGCGAAATCAGTGTGCAAGATGCGATCCAAAAACTTATCTATGTACCTGTTTCCAGCCCAATCTGTGACAGAAAAAACAGTCCAAAAACCATTCTTTTTTTCTTCCTGTCACATGTAGGAGGATACTAATAAGCGCCAGGTAAAAGGATTTTTAAAGTAATATAAAGTTCATTCCTAATAAGACGCCTGCGACGGGCCATTGCAAACATCAAAGGATTTTGTGATACAATTTCGTATCATTTTTTTTAAAAATTATTTTTATTTAACAGGTAAAAAGCGGCCAAGGAAATCGGCCAACTCTCTGACAAGGTCCATTTCGTCCCTTTGGGCCTCTGCGCACAGGTGGGCTTGTTCGTAAAAAAAAGATCTATCCTGAAGTTTTGAAGCGATGTACTCGTTGAGCGCTTCGTCCGAAAGCCCACTGATTAAGGGCCGTTTTTCCCTTTCTTTTGAGAGCCGCCGGAATAGTTCATTCGCTGGGACTTTGAGATAAATGCTCAGCCCGTTCCCGTTTATCCATTCCATGTTGTCAAAAAAACAAGGTGCCCCGCCGCCTGTTGCAATGATGGCGTGGTTGGTTTGTCCGGTGAGGCGCAGGCATTCAGCCTCCCATGTTCGGAAACCCATTTCGCCCTGTTGGGCAAAAATGTCCGGTATTTCGTTGTGGGCACGAGCTTTGATGAAGGCATCGATATCGATGAATTCAAGGTGGAGCTTTTCGGCCAGGCTTTGGCCAACTGAGGTCTTGCCGGCCCCCATAAAGCCGATTAGGTAAATCCGCATGGGTGTGATACTTTTTGCCAAAAAAAGACTTTTATACTGTACGCTGATGGCCTTTGGCCTTTGGCAGTTGGCAAAAGCCAATGGCCAACTGCCAACTGCTAATAGCAAACCGACAAAAACATCCGTGTTTTAGTATAGCTCATAAAAAGATAGGGCTGTCCAGTTTTCTGGCGATGGCAAACGCTGCATTGATAAGGCTTACATGGCTGAAGGTTTGGGGGAAATTGCCCCACTGGCTGCCGGTTTCCGCATCCACATCCTGGCTGAACAGGCCGAGATGGTTGCCAAAGTTGAGCAGGCTGTTGAAATTTTGGATGGCCTCCGGTACCCGGCCCATGCGGGCAAGCACCTCCACGTACCAGAAAGCACAGAGGAGGTAAGTCGTTTTCGGCTGGCCAAAATCGTCATCGTGCCTGTACCGGTAAAAGAGGCCATTTTCGGCCCGCAGATGTTCCTCCAACACTTGCAGGTGTTGCTTGGCCTTTTTTGAACCAGGCTTCAGGTAGCCCAGGTTGATGAGCTGCAACAGGCTTGCGTCCACGTGGGCGGATCCAATGGCCTGGGTGTAAACGCCCCTTTTTTCGTCGTAGCACCTTTCGATCATGCCAGCCGCCCGGGCAGTCAGTTCGGCGGCGTACTTTTCCATCCGGGCATCCCCGATCTGCCGGGCTATCTTTTGGGCGGCCATGCTACCGACCCAATGGAACAGGAAAGTGTAACAATGCAACTGGATGATGCCCCTGAATTCCCAAACGCCATTGTCGGGTTCTTCCATCGTGGCCTTTATCATTTCCAGGCAGTGCTTTACGTTGTCTATCAATGTCTGGTTATCCTGGCTCATCAGGCGCACGTCGGTAAAGAAAGGCAGAAGGGTGACCAGTACCTGCCCGTACACGTCATTTTGGATGTGGTTGTAGGCCTGGTTGCCTACCCGTACGGGCCGTTCCCCCATGTAGCCTTTCAGTGGCAAAATCTTCTCGGCTGGTTCCCCGTTCATGCCGATGGGATACAGTGGCCGCAGTCGCCTGTCCTCGCTCAGCACGATGTTTTCCACAAAACCCACGTAGTCTTTCATGATGCCGAAATGGCCCAGGTCGTGCAGTGCTTTCAGGTTGTAATAAGCATTGCGCAGCCAACAGTAACGGAAGTCCCAGTTGCGGGTGCTGCCAGGGAATTCGGTAAGGCTGGTCGTCGGGGCGGCGATGATGGCACCCGTATCCTGGAAGGCCTGCAGCTTGATGGTGAGCGCAGAACGGATGACGGTGGATTGTTGGAACTGTTCGAGCGCGGTGTTGCGTACCCAGCGCTGCCAGTAGGAGACAGTTTGATCGAGATAGGACTCCACACTCGATTCGAGCGGCCCTTCCAGTGGTTCGCCCCAGGCCAGCACCAGGTATTTGGTTTCGCTCAGCACGAAGGCCTGCTCTTCCATGACGTAGGTAAGCGGGATGTTGGTGGTCAGCCTCAGTTGGGCTTCCAGGCCCTGGTAGCGGATGTGGTTGCTGCCAAAATCGGTGGTAGGCGTTATCTCGCCGTAGTTCCCCACTGGCTTGCAACTGACCCTGATCCTTGGCCTGCCGTCCAGCGGCACTACTTTCCTCACCAACAGAAGCGGTTTGAAAAATCGCTCGTAATGCACAAACCTGGGGGCAAAATCAATCACCTTGTATTTGCCATCTTCGCACTCGAAGATGGTTTCCAGCACGTTTGTATTGGGGATATAAGCCTGGGAAGTGGTGTAGGTGTCCCACTCCGGCTGCACAGAGAACTGCCCCCCCTTTTCGTCGTCCAGGAGCGTTCCGAAGACAAAACTGCTGTCGAACCTGGGCCAACAGAGCCAGCCGATGTTGGCCTGCCTGTCCACCAGTGCAGAATAAGCGCAATTTCCGATGATGCCGTAGTTGTATTTTTGTTGGGCCATAGTTGATGGTATTTGGATAAGGGAAAAGCAAATTTATAAAGGCCATCCGAACTTTGGCCATGAACTTGGGAGAATGCACCCTGAACCCTTACATTTGCCATCCGGATTCAGAAAGCGACGGACGAAAGGTGGGAAATGGAGCCATCAGGTTTCGCCATGTACGAGCAGTCAATAGTTTCTCATCTGTATCCATCAAACACAGCAGATGCTGTTAGCCGTCAATCCATCAATGTTGATTTAGGATCGAAGAAAAAATAATCCCGATGTGAAATCGGGATTATTTTTAAAAAACCCTTCCATTGCTGGGGTTTTCAAAATCAAAATGGTGAAGTTATTTTTTCATTGTTACTTAAAAAAGCTATGAACCGAACGATGCAAAATTATAATCGATCTATCCCACTTTCCCTGTTGGCAATGCTGCTAGTTTGCGCTTTGCCTTCCTGTAAAAACGAACAGGCAGAACAGGGCAAGGCGGTGGAGGAAATTGCCACGGACGGGAAAATCAGTTCCATCATCCGTAGCCCTATACAGGCGGATGGCTCGGTGGATACCGTGAACGTGGCCAAAATGATCTTCGAAGAAACCACCTTTGATTTTGGCGAGGTAAAAGAAGGTGAAATCGTCCAACACGTTTTCAAATTCAACAATACCGGCAAGGTGCCGCTGCTCATCAACAATGCCCGGTCAACCTGTGGCTGCACGGTACCAAAATGGCCAAGGGAGGCCATTGCGCCGGGTGCGTCGGGCGAGATTTCGGTGGAGTTCAACACAAGGGCCAAAACGGGCGAACAGGAAAAGCCGATAACGGTTACCGCCAATACCTATCCCTCCAACTCGCAGATTTTCCTTAAAGGGTTTGTGCATCCGGAAGAGGAGAAGTGAGAGGTGAGGGCGCCAGGTGGCAAAACCTCCTAAATTTATTATCCAATAATCATTATAAACAAAATGCAAACATTCATCTTTTTACAGGCGGGTTCAGGAAATGCAGGCATTTTCAACTTGCTTTTCTTCGGCCTCATCATTGTCGTTTTCTGGCTCTTTATCATACGGCCACAGACGAAGCGCCAAAAGGAGCAAAACAAATTCGCCGATTCCCTGGAAAAGGGCATGGACGTCGTGACCACCAGCGGTATGCTGGGCCGCATCAATAAAATAGAAGGGGAAATCGTAACGCTGGAAGTGGGCACCAAAAACTACATCCGGGTGACCAAAAGCTCTATTTCCAAGGAAATGACAGAGGGCATTTACAAAGACGGCAAAAACAAAGGGCCTATCGAAGAAAAATCATGAGTTTTTGGAAGCCTGGCAATAAGGAGCAACGGCAACATTCTTTCACCGCCCTGCGCGAACGTGTCCGCATCGGCAGGGAACGGACCACCCTGCTGATCTGCATGGGCATTTCATTGCTGTTCTGGTTTTTTGTCAAAATGTCAAAGCCTTATGAAACGAGCCGTGAACTCAGCCTGCAGTACGTGCTGCCACCGGCTATGGAATTCATCGAGTCGCCACCTGCCAAGGCAAAGGCCACTATCAGCGGCACGGGCATCGACCTCCTGCTGAATGCCATTTTTAAAAGGAATACCAACGTTATATTTCAGTTGAATGAAATTAGCGGGGCCAGCATCTCGAAAGA
Source organism: Lewinellaceae bacterium (assembly GCA_020636005.1). Classification (GTDB taxonomy): domain Bacteria; phylum Bacteroidota; class Bacteroidia; order Chitinophagales; family Saprospiraceae; genus UBA6168. The sequence continues at coordinate 357,773 of JACJYR010000002.1, read as the reverse complement.
CTTCATCATCCGCAAAATAGAAGAGGCAATTTCCATCGAGGTGGCAGATGTTGCCCCACCTTTTATCTCCATTGAAATGGATTCGAGCGCTTCCAGGATTGTGCCGGTCAAGCTGGTTTCAAAACTGGGCTTCGTCAAGGATTTCTTTCAAACCGGCAACGTTCTTTTGAAACCTGACAGCGTGATGGTGACAGGAGCACCGGAGATATTGGCCCAAATCCCCTCGATTCCCACCAAGCCGTTGGACTTGGCCAACATCCGGCAGCCCGTCCAGCGGGACCTGGAGTTGGAAACTTCCGGCGAAGGCCTTTTTAAAGTTTTCCCCACCAAGGTGGAAGTGCTGATTCCTGTTGAACAATACATCGAAAAAACATTTGAAATCCCGCTGGAGGCAAAGGGGCGGAACGGCAACCTGCGCCTCATCCCCTCCTCCGCCGCGCTCAAGTGCTCGATCCCCCTCAGCAAATACGACGCAACAACTTCGAATGATTTCGTGTTGGAGGTAGATATCTCAAACCTTCAAATAAATGCTGGCCAAAACACCGTGCCTGTCAGTTTGCTCAAAGCACCGGATTGGGTCAAGTCGGTTCAGTTCAGCCCCAAATTGGTCGAATACTACATCGTCCAGTAGGTTCCTTTTTACCTAAACAAATCTGTTGCACTTGCTGCCGGTACAGTTCCGGCTACGTATTCAGGGAGAAGGATCTGCCGGTGTGGGTGGAGCGGCTCAACCGGAAAATGTTCCATTTCTTTTCCAAATCCATCAAAAAGGCCGAAGCCCTCCATTTGCTAAAAAGGTTCCTTCCAGCCTGGGTCAATACTGCCTTGATTTGTTCGATGACGATATGCCGAAGCCCCTGCTTCGGAGAGCATAGAAGAAGCAACGGAGCATAGTTAACCGTTTTCTTTTGGTTGGCGTTAAGGATAATTTGCCGTTGTTTGCAGGGTATTGCGAAGCCAAACTATCAAAATCCTCCACATGAAAGTCCTTATCGTTTCAGCCACCCCTTTTGAAATTGCCCCGCTCAAAGATCACCTGGTAGCACATTTTGAAAACCCCTCAGCATTTCATTATCAAAAAAACAACCTCGAAGTTAAGCTGCTCGTCACTGGGGTGGGCATGGCACATGCTGCATTTGCCCTGGGCGCCGTGTTCGCTTCGCAAAAATTCGATTTGGCCATCAATGCAGGTGTGGCAGGCGCTTTCAACCGCTCGCTGAAAATTGGCGATGTAGTGAATGTCGTTGCTGAACAGTTTGGCGACCTTGGCGTGGAAGAGGCAGATGGGCGTTTCACGGATGCGTTTGAACTTGGGCTTATCGATCCGCCCCAACCTCCTTTTATCAATGGCAAACTTTACAATCCGTCAGCGGGCGAGTTCGATTTTTTACCAAAACAAAATGGGCTGACCGTAAACAAAGTACATGGGACACAGCAAAGCATTGATGCTATTGCTCAAAAATATAAGGCAGACGTGGAAAGTATGGAAGGGGCTGCATTTTTTCTGGCCTGCCTACTGACGGGGATGAATTTTTTGGAAATCAGGGCCATTTCCAATTTCGTGGAGCCAAGGAACAGGGAGGCTTGGGATTTGCCCTTGGCGATTGGGAATCTGAACCAGGTTTTAATAGAGCTAATTGGTGCATTTTGATTGAACCAACTCACTTTTTCCGCCACGCATGCACCAGCATAATTACCCGGTCATAATTTTTCAAGCCCTCTTTGATGCCCTGCGCATGTAGATAAGCATTGTAAGTGGCATCCCTCACCGCCGGAAAAATATCCGGGTACTTGTCCATTTCCTGCCGGATAGCCAGCAAATCCGCTTTCAAGCCCGCTGGCAGCGATTCCCTGAATTTGTCATATTCTTCGGGTTGGAATTCCCGGAAATCAGAAGCCACATAGCGCCAATAATAGAGGTGTCCAACATACTGCAAAAACAAATTGTCAGAGCGGATACAGGCCAAATAAGCCAGGAAATTGCAGGTGCCTTCGTCGCCGAATCCGTAGCCGTGCGACATCTCATGGATCATCACAAATGGCAGTTGAAGGTAGTGCAGCCCCGGATCGATATGCCCCTCGCCCGTGAACGGGATATACACACCCGCCGTGCTGATGCGTAACAGCAGGCCCTTCGGCCAAAGCAACCGCCCACGCACATTGCCCGGTACCGGATAGCCATAGTCTGCAAGGGTAGCTTTGAGGTTTTCCCGCAAGGTGTTTTCTAAATTATTGGGCAGCAGGACTGCCGGGACAGCCGTATCGCCAGCCCCCGGCAACATGGAACGCAGGCGCAAAGTCTCGGCGGTCGCTGCATCCAGTTCATCTTTCAACTCGCTGACGGTCAATGGCTTTGGTGAAATGCCCATTGTCGTTTCCAGCGGTATCCTTTTGTAGTTGAAACCCCACAGGAACTGGAAGAAAAACACGGCGCCTCCTGCAAAAGCGAGCACTGAAAACAGCATGTTGAGCAAGCGCTGTGGCCAGGTTTTTTTGCTTTTAAAAAACCTTGTCAAACTAACACCCAGCCAGCCCAACAACAGCAAAAAGAGCACATACACAAAAGCAAATGGCAGCCAACTGTCAAGACCCGTGAAGCCCCAGCGCACCAGTTGGAACAGCCCCCGGCTGTAATATTTTTCCACGAAAGCGGCAGGAAGGATGCTGCTCAGGAATATGGCCAACAGGCCGAGCAGTATCCAGATGGTCTTTTTATTGAAAATAACTTTTTTCATAAGCAGAAGCCCGGTCGTCATTTGGAAAAACGACATTTCTGGACATCCTCAAAAACCTTTCAGTTCATCTTTTGAAAACGTCCATTCCGGCGTCCGCAAAGTTTCACCAAAATCAGCGCCGTACCAAGGGCTGAGCGATTTATCCTCCAGGTTTTTCAGCACGTGGATTTCCTGTGCTGGCATGTAGCTCTGCGCCAGCATAAACACCTTTTTGCCCGTTGTTTTCTGCACTGCCACATCCACCACGATGACCGCATGGCCTGGGCTGCCGCCTTTGATGAACACGTCGCCAATAGCCAATTCTCCCTTACTCTTTGCTTTCAATTCCTTGCTGAGCGAAAGGGTGCCGGCAAACATGAAAACCTGGTCGAGGTATTTCCTGAAATCCCCGTAATCCGTTGACGGTGTGCCTGTTGCCCGCCATTCGCACCGGTTGCCGGAGATGGCAATGCGCTGCCCCTGCCGCCATTTTTTGTAGGCTGCCGGGAATCCGTTTGTGAAATTGAAGCTGATGTCGTCATAGCGTTTTTCCGCAAAAAGGTACTCCGCCCGCAAGCGCATCACGGCATCGGCGCACTGCTGCAAATCTTGACCGCCCACGTCTATTTCAACGACAGCAGCATGGACGTCTTGCCGCCATTTTTCTTTTCCATCAAAAAGAAGGACGGGCGAGCCTTCGGGCTTCAGGGGGAGCTGGCGAAGGTAGGCGGCAAAAGAGCCTGCTGCAGCAGGTAGCCGCTCATAGCCGGGAGGCGGTTCAAAACGGGCTTCGATGGTGTTGCCGACCGGGCGGGTTTCCCGGGCAATGGAAGTGGGCGGTTTTTCAGGTAGCCCAGGTGCTGTTTGGCCACAAGCCGACCATGAAATAGCCAAGGTCAGGAAAAATTGCAGATGGTTCATGATTGCTGTATTTATTAGCAGGCCTCATAACGAGTAGGCGCCAAGCAGGATTTTCACATTTTTTGAAAATCCTTGCGGTGGAAAGTTTTTTTACAGCATCGTCATAGTCATCTAATTCACCTTGTCAAAAACCTGGGCAACATGAAAATTTCGCACTCATAGGCTATCTAAATAGTAGTTTGATATGGTTTGAAAGTTGTTTGACTTTGTTGTCAACTGCCGTAAATGGCGGAAGACCAACAATTAATGACGTGAACCTTCGATTTCAAACAGTACCAATTGTGTCGGATAATTTAGACTGCCTTCTTTTATGCCGGGCTTTTACGCTATCCGTTCCGATATTCAGCTTTTTAGGTTAGCACTTGCAGCCTACGCTAAACGGGAGCTATTATTTGAAAATAAAATCATCCAAAGGGCAGGGCTTGAGGAAGTGGGTGAAAATGGAGTTAGGCGAATGAACCTGCCAAAAAAAAAAACACCTTTCCGCTAGGGAAAAGGTGTTTTAGTACTGTTTAAAAAATAACTTCCAAAAGTTGAGGCGCACGTTTACTAAACCTTCAAGGTTTAGTAAACGTAGTTTCGGAATTTGTTTTTTAAGCGTTACTTATGCGCCGCTGCGGAAGACTTTTTTCAATGCTTTAAGCTGTTAAAATTCAGAGCGGTTTGCAGGTTACTTCTTCCATTTTGCCTCCGTATCAAAATCATGGATGGCCCGCAGAATATCCCGCCGGCTGATTTGCCCGACCAGTTTCCCACCATCGTCCACGACCAGCAGCCTTTTGTACACGGAGTTTAAAAAGATGAAGGCGGCTTCATAAATATCAGCATGAACGGATACCGTCCGCATGACATTGGACATGTAGTGCGCCACGTCGTTGTTTTCAACAGGTTGGTTGTGGTAGGCACCGCCGAACAGTACTTTGAGGCAGTCTTTGTCATCAATTAACCCGACCACGTTTTTCTGGTCGTCGAGCACAGGGGCGCCGGTGATCTTGTTTTTGAGCAGGGTGTCCACGACGTCCATGATCGCAGTCTCCGGTTTGAAAGTAATCAATTTTTTCGTCATGTACTTGGTGACCAAAGGGGCATTTGCTACCTGCGGGGTAGCGCTACTTTCAACTTCTTTTTGTTGGAAATTTTTCATAAATGTTGTGGAGTTTAGAATGACTGAAATTTTGCCCATCTTTCATCGAAGTGCAACTCACCCAATTAAAGCTTCCAGGATAGGGGGGGTATCGTCCCCTTTTTACTGAATGCCCGCATAAATTCTGCACCACGGATGGGAGTCGGGCAAATTAGGGCAGGTTTAAAGTACAGCAACAAGATGCCCCAATTTTGCGAATTTCCAAAGAAACAGTTATTAATTTTAGGCAAATAAAAAACGCCGGTAGAAAGTGCTGCCATTTTGCTGCCATTTGCCATTTACTATGGCTTGTGGTAGGCGGCCATTTCTGATGTTGCCGCACCCGGCTGGGAGCAAATCGAAAAATCATTTTTGCCTTTTATAAAAAAATGTTGATAATAATTTTGCAACCAAAGAAAATTCTGTTACCTTTGCCCCGTATTCGTGAGTAAATGCTTGTTAAGCATGAAATTTTTCTGGATATTCGTTTCTTCCGAAGTGTTGCAAGCCAAGTCAATTTAAGTCAGTTTTCCTGCCGCTAGTTTTCTTCTTGCCTACTCGTTCAGTTTCAATTCCTTTTATCTTTTCCGCTTTACTTTTTGTTTGCTCATCATTTTATCATTTCAATTTTTTTATTAATGAATATTTTCACAGCAAAGCTGAGCTACGATACTCAGTCAGATGACCTCCGGGAGGTCTTCGAAGCATTTGGCGAAGTTGATTCTGCCAACGTTATCACCGACAAGTTCACCGGCCAATCCAAAGGGTTTGGTTTTGTAGAGATGCCCAATGAAGAGGAGGCCCAAAACGCCATCTCCGAACTGAACGATTCTACACTCGACGGCCGCACCATTGTCGTCAAAAAAGCAGAGCCACGGGGTGAGCGCAGCAGCCGGCCCAGGAGCGCCTACAGCGATAGTTATGGCGGTGGAAACCGTTGGTAAGCTATAAAAAACAATTCCAGTCTATGGTTTTATACCGTAGATGAAAACCAAATTATTCGATACCCGGAAATGAAAGTTCCCGGGTATTTTTTTGCCCGCAGGGCAGGGTAGGGTAGCCTTTTATTCTTTATGGTGCTTTGACATATCCTGTGGTCATCCGTTAAAACAGCTCAAAGTGATAGCCAATTTTCAACCCACGGCTTTAGCTGTGGGTTGAAAATCAAGCGGTTATGTGCTAAACCGTTTTAACGGTTTCCTTGCTCCACAGAATTTGTCAAAGACCGTTTTTTATAAAGAAAAACCGCCGACACATTTTTTAAAAACACCTCCTGTCCGCCCTCCGCCCTTGCGGATATGCTGATTTGGCCTGCACTGCTGCCGGAAGGGATCTTGAAATAATATTCGATCCGGTTCCATTGCCCCTTTTTGCAAATCCCGTTTTCCAGCCGGCAGGCAGTTTCTTTCGGGCCTGCGTTTTCCCGGTACAGGGTAGTGGCCAGATGTGCCCCGAAAGCGCCCCAATCGGATTTTACTTCAGCCGATACCAGCAGCCACTGCTCCTTTCCCTGCGGCATGTCCTTCAAATCCATGTTGCAAAGAAGGGCCTCCGGGTTGGCTGGCGAAGAAATGGCAAACATCGAATCGCCTGTGTTGCAGACAGTTACTTTTGAGAAACCCGTCGTGTCCCGCAAGATTTCACGGGTATCGAGCAGCGACATATCCAGCGGCGTAGGGTCGGGGTCGAGGAAAATGGCCCGGTAGTAGGCAAAGTTCATGTGGTCATAGTGGAGTACGGTGGACTGGTATTGCCAGATTTGGAATAAATTCAGGTAGATCAGGAAAGTGCCCAGCAGGGCTGCGGGGATTTTCCACCAGGAAAGGGCTGCCTTTTCAACCAACACCGCCAGCGGCAAAGCCATCACCGCACAGCCTTGCAGCAGGGCCCGGGTGGAGTAGGAGCCGCCGTACCGCCAATCCGACCAGGAAATGATAATCCAGGTGTTCAAGATAAAAAAGGTGAGAACGGCTTGCCGGAACGGCCTGCCCTTCATCCAAAAAAGCCCGGCTACCATGAAAATCGTGATGGGGGTATAGATAAACCAGCCCTTTTCCCAGCCGAACAGCACGCGCCACCAGGGATTGAGGAAAAACCACTTTGACCCTACGTCAAACACCCACTGCCCGGTGACGGATTTCCAGTAAATAAGTTGGGGAAGCACGCCCAAAACAGCGCCGCCTGCCGACGCCAAAAGGTGGGAAGGGTTTTCTTTTAAAAATTTCCATTTGTCAAAACCCTGTGCCTGCCATAACAAGGGAATGAACAGCATGATGCCCTCTGTGGGCCTGGTAATGGAGGCAAGCCCCACGACCAGCCCAATGAAGAACGCCAGCGGCAAGGTTGGCCGCTCATGCCATCGTACGGTGAGCCACAGTTGCAGGGCATACACTGCGAATAGATAGCCGTGCGTTTGGCCTGCCTCTATGGCCGTATATTCCGGAAAATTGGTAGCCAAAGCGAGCAGTACCAGGGCAATGGCGGCAATGGCGGCCGGGAAATACCGTCTGAGCACTTTTCCCACCAGCCACAGCCCTGCACAGGCATATACCATCGAACCCAGGCAGACGGATAGTTGGTAAGGCACTGAAAAACCATCCTGCGGGTACCCCGATATGCCCGCTGCGAGATGGCCCAATCCAAAAAACGGGAGGTAAAGGATAGAGAGGCCCATGAGGTATTTCATGGCAAAACAGCCATTGGGCAGGGTCATGGTTTGGTAGAGGTGCGGGGTGGGGCGGTAGGTTTCCACAATATGCGGGAGCCAGTCGAGCTGGCAAAGATCATGGTAGATGAAATGCCCCGGCAGGTAAAGGTAGTAGCCGAAGGAATCCCAGGTCAGTACATTCGGGGCTGCCCAATCCAGCGTCAGCAGGCGAATGGCCGCAAGGGCGCCGAAGATGCACACCAGGGTATAGCGAAGCGGTTTTTCCATGATTTCACTTCACCACGCCCAGTTCCTTCCCCACTTTTGTAAATGCCGCCACCGCCTTTTCCAGGTGCCCCTGCTCATGCGCTGCTGAAATCTGCACCCGGATGCGGGCTTTCCCTTTCGGCACGACGGGGTAAAAGAAACCAATGACGTAGATCCCTTCTTCCAGCAACCGGGCAGCGAAATTTTGCGCCAGCACTGCATCGTAAAGCATAATCGGCACGATGGGGTGCTCGCCGGGCAGGATGTCGAAACCCGCCTGGGTCATGGCCTTGCGAAACCATTTCGTGTTGTTTTCCAATTTGTCCCGCAATGCTGTTGTACTGCTCAGCATATCAATCACGGCGATAGATGCACCCGCAATGGCAGGTGCAAGGGTATTGGAAAAGAGGTAGGGCCTGCTCCGCTGGCGCAGCAGTTCAACGATTTCCCGGCGGGCAGCGGTAAATCCGCCGGAGGCGCCGCCGAGCGCCTTGCCAAAGGTGCCGGTGATGATGTCTATGCGGTCGATCACGCCCCGGTGCTCATGTGTGCCCCTTCCGGTTTTCCCCAGGAAACCGCTGGCATGGCACTCGTCAATGCCGACCATGGCATCGTATTTTTCGGCCAGGTCGCATATTTTGTCGAGTTGGGCAATGGTGCCGTCCATACTGAACACGCCGTCGGTAAAGATGAGGCGCCGGCGGGCACTTTGGCTTTCCTTGAGTTTCTCCTCCAGGTCGGCCATGTTGTTGTTCAGGTAGCGGTAGCGCTGCGCCTTGCAAAGCCGGATGCCGTCAATGATGCTGGCGTGGTTGAGCTCGTCGGAGATGATGGCGTCTTCGGCGGAGAGCAGTGGCTCGAACAAACCACCGTTGGCGTCGAAGGCAGCGGCATAGAGGATGGCATCCTCCTGGCCGAGGAAGCCGGCGATTTTGCGCTCCAGTTCTTTATGGATGTCCTGTGTGCCACAAATAAAGCGGACAGAGGAAAGACCAAAGCCATGTGTTTCGATGGCTTCGTGGGCAGCTTTGATCACGTCGGGATGGGAGGAGAGGCCGAGGTAGTTGTTGGCACAAAAAATTAGCACTTCCTCGCCTTTGTCGGTGCGCACCTCAGCGCCCTGCGGCGTTACCAAAATCCGCTCGGCCTTGTACAGCCCGGCGTCTTTAATTTCCTGAATTTCTTGTTGGAGGGAAGGTTTTATGTTTGAAAACATTGGATGGAAATGGTTTGAAATGGTTTGAGTTGTTTGAAGGTTGTTTGAGGGTTGTTTGAAATGGTTTGAGTTGTTTGAAGGTTGTTTGAAATGGTTTGAATTGTTTGAAATAGAGGGAAGGATTTTGAGAGATTTTTCAAAAAACTGTGTCGATTTCTCACAAATGATTGATTGTGAGCGTGTGTTTTTTTGGTTCTTTGACAAATCTTGTGGTCATCCGTTAAAGCGGCTCAAAGTGATAGCCAATTTTCAACCCACGACTTCAGTCGTGGGTTGAAAATCAAGCGGTTACGTGCTAAACCGTTTTAACGGTTTCCTTACTCCACAGGATTTGTCAAAGAACGGTTTTTTTCAAAAACACACTTCTTTTAGTGTTCTCATTTTTGAAAACTACCCCCCTCAAACGATTTCAAAGGATTTCAAACAACCAGTAAAAAACTCAAGTCAGTGAACTGACTGCGTACTTTTCTTTCAAATGCAATATCATATCGGCGGTCATGGCGTCAAGGTCGTATTTGGGCTGCCAGTTCCAATCTTGCCTGGCCTGTGAATCTTCAATGCTGGCGGGCCAGGAATCAGCTATTTGCTGGCGGAAATCAGGCTGGTAAAGCACTTTAAAATCCGGGTAAAATGAACGGATACTATTGGTGATTTCTTCGGGGGTGAAACTCATGCCTGCCAAGTTGTAGCTCGTCCTGACGCTGACTTTATCAGAGGAGGCATCCATCAATTCCAGTGTTCCCCGAATAGCGTCGTCCATGTAGATCATGGGCAGTGGGGTGTTGTTTTTCAAAAAGCACTGATAGGGTTTTTCCTGCACGGCATAATGGTAGATTTCCACGGCATAGTCTGTCGTGCCGCCGCCAGGATCGCTTTGGTAGCCAACGACGCCGGGATAGCGAACTGACCGGACATCCAATCCATAGCGCTGAAAATAATACTGGCTCCAAAGCTCGCCGGCCACCTTGCTCATGCCATAAACGGTGGAGGGGGAAAGGTGGGCATTTTGAGGAGTACCGTACCTCGGCACATCGTTGCCGAAAACAGCAATCGAACTGGGGAAAAATACTTTGGCCATCCGCTTTTCACGGGCTACTTCAAGTACGTTGAACAGGCCGCTCATGTTGATGTCCCAGGTCTTTAACGGGTTGGCCTCCCCTTTTGCCGAAAGGATGGCGGCCAGGTGGTAAACCTGGGTGATGTGGTAGCGATCCACCACTTCTGCTATCCGTTGGGCGTCCAGCACGTTAATGGTTTCAAAAAGACCCGGGTGGTTTTCAGAGTCCCGGATGTCGGAGGCGACGACGTTGTCTTCCCCAAAAGAACGCCTGAGTGCCTGGGTCAGCACGGACCCGATTTGCCCATTGGCACCGATGACGAGTATTTTGTCTTTGCGCATAGTTTTGATTAACGGGAGGCGGTTCGAGTAAATGATTAGGCGGGCAGAAACTATGATGGGGAATGTCTCCACATCAGCTTGCCTGCTTGCTTAAAACAGGCCGAAAGTTATAAAAAACTATTGGGAAGCCTGCCGGGGTAAGTTGGTACTTCGTGCAGAAAAGAAAATCCGTTGTTGGCGTAATCCATTTTACAGCAAAAGGTTTGAATACCGTTGGTAACCATCAGGTAGGGTACCCGGAGGGGCAGGTTGTAGATAGCTACCTGGCGGAAAGTGTCCTGCGAGATGGGTATTTGCGGTGCCTTGCATTCCACCAGCAGGAAGGGCTGCATATCCATCCCGTAGGCGAGGATGTCGCAACGCTTGGTCAGTTCGTTCACTTTCAATGTTTTCTCAATAGCCAGGCGGTTTTTTGAAAAGCCTTTTGCTTGCTGCAAAAAGAGGAGTACGAGTTGGCGCACCATTTCCTCCGGCATCTGCACCAGGTATTTTTTTCGGATAGGGTCGAAAACGTACAGTTTGCCTTCCGATTGTTTTCTTCTCAACTGCCCCTGGTATTGTAAAAAATCAATGTCGATCATGCTGGAAGAAGTAGTTGTTTGAAATGGCCCGGCTTTGTTTGAAAACAGTTTGAAATTGGCCACCCTTCAAAAAAACGGCCGGACAGATCAACCGGACTATTCAAAAAAAGGCCGGATACTTTTATTCAAAATATCCGGCTTTTTGCCAGGGGTGGGGGAAAGGAGCGGGGAAATTCGGAAAGTCATTTCCCCACTACCATCCGCCTTATCGCAGCAGGGTGACGTCCCCTTTCACAGGGCTGTGGGCCCCGGTGTTTCCGCCTGTAATCTGGTACTGAAGGAAGTACACATAAACATCGGAAGGGGCATCGGCGCTGCCTTGCTTGCCGTCCCAACCGTCAATCCCTTTTTCATTGTCGTACACCAACTGGCCCCAACGGTTCCAGACTTTAAAGGTCAGGATGGTGATGGGTATTTTGCTGATGGGCTGAAAGGTATCATTAATGTCGTCGTTGTTCGGTGAAAAAGCGTTGGGCAGTTCCACCGGATTGTCGAAAACGGTCATAGTGTCGAGTTTTGCAACGGCACAGCCGGTGGTCGTCGTGATCAACACGCTGATATCAAAGGGCGTGTCTTCATCCACCTCCGGGGCATTGATCGTTTCCGATATGGTGTCGCTGGTCGTGGAAACGAGGATGTTGTTGACAAACCAATCAAAAGTAGCATTCTGAATGGCAATGGGTGGATCGAGGTGGGCCGTCAGGAATATCTCCTGCCCCTCGTACACGCTGCTGGTATCTACGGAAACATTGGTGTAAGTGACGGAATCAACGGTAAAGCCTTCCTCCACTTTCAGGAAAACCAGGGCTGCCTTTGAGCACCCATTTTCATCCGACACGGTAACATTATAAACCCGGTTCCTGCAACTGTTGACGGTGATAGAAGAATCAAGGCCGATAGTTTCGCCCTCCTCCAGCCAGAGGTAATTGAGCATCAGGCCTGGTGGGTCAACGGAAGCGGTGATGGTCACATTTTCTCCCTGGTTTACAAAGACCGTATCCGGCACATTGAGGTCAAATGCCGTGGAGACCTCAACCGTTACTGAAACGGTGTGATCAAAGCAGGGGATGCCGTCCGTTATTTTTACAAAAAAGTCGGTCGTTTCACCCAAAGGCCCAACATCCAGTGTTTGGCCAGTGCCCACTTCGGTGGGCGAGTTGCCAATCGTCCATTCGTAGGTTGGGTTAAGGGCATTGCCCGGATTGGCGACCAAGGTAATAGGGTCGCCTGGGCAAAGTACCCCGGTCACAGGTTCTATGGAAGCGGTGAAATCTTCGGCCACAAAAATGGTGATGCTCCTGGTCACCTCGCAGTCAGCTCCTTTGGTAGCAGTAACGGTGTAAGTGGTCGTCATCATGGGGCTGACCGTCGGCTGGGCAATAGTGTCGTTCATCAGCGATCCGTCCGATGCGTTCCACACATAGATGGCCCCCGGATCATTGGCCGAGTTAAGCAGTACTTGAGATCCCTGGCAGATATTGACATTTGTCGGGAAGATAATCTGCGGCCCTGGCGTCACAGTGATGTTCGCTATTGCAGGCGGGACGGGGCACCCTTCGAACTCTGCACTGACCATATAGGTGGTTGAAACGGCAGGCATAGCGATAGGGGTTAGGGAGCCTGGATCGTCCAGTCCCTGCGGCGGCGTCCAATTGATATTGGTCAGCCCTGGCGAGCCATTCACAGTGAATTGAACTGAATTGCCACTGCAAACAGCCGTATCGGAGGGGGTCACGGAGATGGTAGCCACAGGCGTGACGATAATCTCGATGCTGTTGGTATCCTTGCAGGCATGAACGGAGTCAACCCGCATATAAGTGAAAGTTTCCGAAGCCAGCAGGACCAAGTTGAGGAAGCTGTCCGGTGTCAATGAACCCGGCGTTCCGCCAATCCAGGTATTGGTCAGGCCCATGTGGTTGGACGGTTCGTAAGTTTCGCTGTACAATGTTATTTCTTCGCCCTGGCAATAGGATTCCTTGTCGGGGATGGCCATGATGGCCAGGTTGGGAAGCGAGTCCACATACACGAGCACGGAGTCCTGAATTTCTGGGCACAGGGGAATCCCGGTATTAAGCACGGCATAATATGGGGTGGTGAAAGGTGGATATACCTTTACTTCTTCCAATGATACCGGCGTCAGGTAGGATTGTGGCACCCAGGATATGCCGGCCCCTCCCGTCGAACTTTGAATATTCAGGGTTGCTGTGTCGCCGAGGCAGATAAATACAGTGTCTGGGTTTAAGACTTCTACATCGATAGGGATCACGGTGATGGTTACTTCAAAGGTATCTATACAGGCTCCGTTGCTGCCGTTGGTAATGAGTTGGTAGGTGGTGGTCACATCGGGCGTTGCTACCGGGCCTGACACGTTGGGTCCTGGATCGAGGAAGAAGTTGGGCGACCATTGGTAGGTAGTGGTAGTGGACGTAATATCCGAGGCGAGGTCAACGCTGAAATTTTCACAAATGGTCACATCGTCGCTCACAACAGGCACATCATACGGGTTGAAGGTCAGTTGGATATCATCGGTCGCAACGCAGCCGCCCGTACCTACGCTGACGGTCAGGAACACAAAGGTGTTGCCAGGTGGTGGCGAGACTTTCTGGATGGGATCGTTCGGGTTGACAGGGGTTGGGAAACCAGTCCAAATGAGGTTGGCATTGTTGACCGTATTGACGGCGTTCAGCGTGATGGTGTCGCCCTGGCAGGCCGTGATGGGGCCGGCAGGGTTGATTTCTACCTGCACGTTGGTGAAGTCGAGGAAGATTGAATCTGTATCCAGACAAGGCCCCAATTTACCTGTGACAGTAACCCACTGGTCGTTGTCAATGCAGGCGATAGGGTTGGGGATGGTATCGTTGGACATGATGCCGGCCGGCGTCCATTCGTAAGAACTGGCACCGCTTGCCATCAGTTGGGCGCAGTTGTCGGAGGCGCACACAATGACAGTATCTGTAAAGTCGTCCAAAATCTCCACTTGCAGTTGGTCGTGTATTTCAAGGGTAGCTGTTGCAATCTCGACCGTGTCGCAGCCGACGTCCTGCAAAAGGTGGACAACGACAGTTTCTATACCTTCCGTCAGGTTGTCCGTTAAGACTTGGATGGGGAACGTGAAGATTTCTGTCCCGGTCTGGAAAGTGAGCGTGGGCGGCACCGTCAGGGTATAGTCAACACCCTGGGTGGCGGTGCCGTCAACCTGAACGATGAATTCAACGGGTTGGCTCAATTCTGCATCAATAGAGATAGACAGCTCGTCGGGTACGTTGGTGCAGTCTTCTATCAGGTAGTCAATACCGGATTGGTAGTTGACGCCGATTTCCGGCCAGCCGCCATTGATTTCGGAGATGAAAACCCCGGAATCGTAGGCAGTGTCGCCCCGGTCGGCAACGGCCAGTTTCAAATGATAGGTGTTGCAGGGGATGGTGGGGATCCGGGCGGTCAGGCTTTTCTTGAAGCCCAGCGAGTCGGAGGTAAGGCCGTCGTAAATGACACTTTGGCCCCCAAAATTATCCCGGTAATATTGCCAGTTTTGTTGTTCGTTGATGTTGTTGATCTCCACGAAGGTGCCATTGGGCAGCGAAGCGACGTTCAGTTGGTTCCCAATGGCGGGTATGCCTGTGATGCCAGGCCCCGATACGAGGAAGGCAAAAATGTCATTGTAGCCGTTGTTCACCCATTCCGGGTATTCTTCCGAACCAAAAACGTATTCAAAGGTGATTAGGTCGCCGGAGGCATACACGTCCAGTTCCACGATACAGGCATTGTAAGAGGAGTCGCCGGTACTGAACATTTCAGACAGGATGTTCAAATCCTGGTCGCCGGGCCTGCCGTTGTCCGATCCGGTAAAGCCTTCCGTATTGGGGCCTGCTGCTGCCAGGGCGCTGCCGGAGGTGAGCAACAAGCCTTTTTCCAAGCCTAAATCACTGTTGGCACCTGCCTGAAAAATGCCGACGGAACCGTTGGAACATTTCACATCGGTCACAGTGACCAGGGTTTGGCCCAAAACTACACTTTCCACAATCTGGTCGGGGGTGAGGTTGCCAACCGTCACTTCGATGGGATCGACCGGGATGCAAGCATCTGGCGAACATTCCCAATGGCCGAGAAATCCTTCGTAGGTGGCGGTGGCATCCGAAATAAATTGAATAGTCAAGCAACCGCTGGATGCCGATACGGAGTAGCAGACCCCGCCGTAAGTAGCAGAGCCAAATGCCCCGCCGTCAAGGGCACCGATCTGGGGGGAAGTGGTATTGGGGCCATCGTAAAAAATGATCTGGTCGCTGTTGTTTTCGATGTTGTAGTACTCCATGGTGAAATTGATGCAGCCAGTGGGAGTGCTTGGGCAAATGGTATAGACAAAGTCCTCGTTGTTCCCATAGTCCCCATCCGGCCCGCCGGTGTCGGTGAGCGTGCCGGTGCATTCTGTGGAGCTTCCCTCGTCCACCGTATTGATGGGCGGTTGTTTTTCCACACAAAGTTTGAAAGCCCCCGAATTGGGCGTGGCCGTGGACGACCAATCGTTGATCCTCAAATAATAAGGCAGGCCAGGTGTAAGTCCGTCCAGGTCCACCACGACGGTCGTTTCACCGGCTGCTGCCGAGGCGCAACTCAACAGTTGCAGCTCGTCCATGAGGCAGGTGTCGCCCCGGTAAACGGCTATCTGCGGGTTCACAATGGAAGGAAAGCCCAGGCTTGGGTCGGGGCAGCCAGTCAGCGTGATGCGGTAGTTGAGGATGGTGTCAACGGTGGTAAAAGCAAACCAAACATCCCTGGAAGGCACGCCCACAAAGCAGTTCGGGAAGTTGTCGTCCCCGATGTCGCTTTCAGTAGCATCCACATTGTTGTACAGGTCCGTGGTGGAGCAAACAGGGGCCAGGCCCAAATCAATCAGCCCGATACAATCGTCGTTGGAAGGTTGTGCAAAAAGGGAAATGGCAGTGAAAAAGGAAAAAATCGTAAGGAGTTGTTTCATAACCTGGTTGTTGAATCTTTAAGAACAGTCAAGGTTGCCAGTACAGGGTGGCGGTGAACGCCTTGCGGAGGATTCCGAACTTTTCAACATGAAAACATCAGTATCTTGGCCCATGTCCCTGCCAGCGTATGTCAGGTTTTAAAGGATTGGTATTAGCTCAAATGCAAAGCAAGCAAGTGCGAATGTACCCGGTTTGCATCGCCAAAAATAGAAATGCTACTTTAATCCATGTCGGTAAAGTAGCATTTCCCGTAAAATTATCTTTTGAGCTGCCCCGTTTCCTGCCCGCCACCCTGGGTTTTGCGGGTTTCGGCACCAATGGTAACCGGAGGGTTGGCAGGTGGCCGCAAGATGGCGGGGGAGGAACACGAAAGCCTGGCAGCCAGGCCTTTCGTCAACGGTTCAAGGTTAGGCTTGCTGAATTTTTTTTGTTGGTTTTAGTGAACTTTTATAGCCAACGGGCCTTCATTTGTCAACAATACCGGCGCGTGTAGGCAACATTTGAACGGGATCATTGTAAAAGCTGAACGCCGGGCAAGGGAGTTTGGAAGCAAAGTGTTTCCGGTCGCCTAAACAGCTTAGTAACACTTACGAGCTGCCTTTGGCATACCTTCATTTTAGCTGAAGCGAACCCCCTGGCAAAATCATTTTTTTATGAACTATAAATCTTTCACCCTCCTCATCTTCGTAGTACTAATGATGCTGGTTTCCTTTTTGATTTTTTCTGAAACAAAATGGGGCCTGCTCATCATCGGCCTGGTTGTACCATGCCTGGTCGTTTTCCAAACCTGGATTGTGCTGACCGCAAAGGAGGAAAAGGGGAGGAGTTATGAAGACGGGGTTTATGAAAAGGATTGAAAAGACAGTCCTCCCCGCCTCGACGGGTTCAGGGGGGCGACACAATCCGACAATAGACTTGATTGTGACAAGAGACGGATCGGTTCGTCTCTGTAATCATTGAATATTGATGCGAATAGCGGGTTTAATTCTAAAGTTCGTTGATTTTCAAGAAGTTAAATCATGGTGATTTTGAAAATTACCATGATTTCATTTTTCAAACAACCGGAAATGTGGCAATTAATTTAACCCGTTATTCGCATTATTGGTCGCCTTTATCGGTTAGGTTAAAAAAACAGCTTTTTTACAAATCTTATGGTCATCCGTTAAACGGCTCAAAGTGATAGCCAATTTTCAACCCACTACTTAAGCCGTAAGTTGAAAATCAAGCGGTTATGTGCTAAACCGTTTTAACGGTTTCCTTACTCCACAGAATTTGTCAAAGAACGAAACTAATTTATGGGTAGCTCAATAATCCCGGAGAGAACGGTAGGCAATTTGGTGGTGAAAAATAAAGTAGGGGAACTTTTCCTGGACTGCTCAAGCCCCTTGCGGTTTTCCATCATCGTCCAGGACGAGGTTGGCAAAAAGCATTTCGAAGAAACCACCCAGCACCCAGCCGGCCAACATACGCTGACCTTCCATTTTGAGGACCTCCCCAGCGGCACCTACAACGCCTGGATAGAGGCAGAGGGCAAAACCTATCTGCGCCCTTTCACCATACCCCCGTCCGACAACCCCGGCTTTTTGGGCCGTGTGGTGCAGTTGTTTTCTTAAGTAACGATGAAAAAATAACTTCACCATTTTGATTTTGAAAACCCCAGCATTAGAGGGGTTTTTTAAAAATAATCCCGATTTCACATCGGGATTATTTTTCCTTCGATCCTAAATTACAGTTTCACCATTTTTCTTGTCAAAACCGAACCCTCAAGCTTTATGGTCGCAAAGTAGTGCCCCTCGACCAGGGAGCGGAGTGGCAACTGAACTGCATTCAGCCCAGCGACGGCCAAATGTTTTCCCGACCATACGGTTTGACCAAAAGAATTGGTGAGCATGATGTCCGCCAGTCCAGTTCGATCCGTTGAGAAACGGAAAGTGGCATCCAATGCCGAAGGATTGGGAAAAATGGCCACATCCTTAAAAGCGCCTGCTTCCTGTGTGCCAGATGCTACCACCAGTTCTTTTGTAAAAACGACATTGCCCGTCATAGAACCGCCAAATTCAACAAACACCAATTTCCACACGGCGCCATTGGACGTCTTCACAAAATACGCCCGGTCGTCGGCCAATTCCCAGGAGATGTTGTTAAAGGTCTTCCAGTCGGCCCCAATGACATTGATGTCTGCGCTTAGCGAGTCTTCGTAATCTGCAAATTCCACTTCGCCGGGAATGACATCATTGGCCTGCGCTACCAGCACCCCGGGTGCCGACAGCACCCCGCTGGAAACAACCTGGAAGATACCGCCCATCCCGTCGTCGTTGGGGTCGGCATAGCGAACAAAAGCCAGATCCCAGTCAATGGACAAAGAAGGCAGTGTCTGGCCGGAAGCCAGGGACAGATAGGCAAAATCGGCGTCCGGGAAATTGGCCTTGTCCACCGTCAGGGTGGTTTCGTTGCTGCCGTCCAGGTCGGCGTGTTTAAGGGTATAAACGCCTTGTACCAGGGAGGCGATTTGCAATTTTTTATAGGTGCCGTCTTTAAAACGCAGCCCAAAAACGGTGTTTCCCTGGATGTTTCCAGTCCCCGCATCCAACATTCCCCAGCCGAAATCTGCTGGGTCGTTCACGTCCCGTGTACTGTTGAAGGCACCGTATTCCCAACTTTTCTCGTCGTTGTAGAGACGTTCGGTGAGGTCGTCCGGTGTTATGGGATCACTGAAATTAGTGGTGGGGGCCAGGTACAGGGCCGCTTCGATGGTGGGGAAGCCGGAGGCGGCGGACTCGTTGAGGTGGATGCCGGCGTCGGTACTGCCGAACGTGGTGAAGGCGATGTCCCAGGCATTGTTATCAATGGTGGCGACAGCGTCGTCGGAAAGGCGGTAATAAGTTTGGTTTTTATAGCTTTGTCCGTAGGACACCTCCACAAATTCCTGGGCGGAAAGCGAAAAAGAAAACAGTAAGGCTAAGGCGGGTAATGTTCTTTTCATGGTAAATGGTTTTGTGCAACAGCAGCAGGATATATGCTAAAGGGACTTGTTGGCGGTTGGCCGACTGGCCCAATATCGTCAATTGAAGGGCCGTATTTTGAATGATAGCCTCCTTACGCTATGTGCTTCCGCAATGAACATACTAACACGAAGGCATACAAAAGTTAACACCCTTTAATTAATAACATTTGGCCAGCAGGCTACCGGCATCAATAAACGCACATATCCATCGCAATGCCGTAAAGTTTAAACTAACATCACTAAAGAGATGGTAAATTTAAGGAGGCTGCTTTGTTCGCCAAATTGTGAAATGTCAGGAAACCGTAAGAAATTAGCGGCGTACTTGACATGCAATTGAACGGGAAATTGAAAAGCCGACAGGCTTTTACCCGTCAATACTACGGATCGAAGAAAAAAATACTGATGTGAAACCGGGATTATTTGAAAAAAACCTTTCTTCGAAGTGGTTTTAGAGATGCCCGGATGTAAAGTTAATGGTAGTCGCCGTAGAGAGGCGGGGTTATCAAACCCCGCTGTCCCGGAACAACGGGGTTCGATAACCCCGCCTGCAAATACTGCGGGATAACCAAACCGATTCCTTCATTTCAAATGCGACTACCTTTAAAAATATGGTTCTTTGACAAATCGTGTGTGAAGCCGCTAAAACGGCAAAATAAAATAGCTGTCTTTTAACACATGACTTAAGTCGTGGGTTGATAATCAATGGCTTATGTCAAAAACCGTTTTAACGGTTTTCCTTTTTTTATCAAAGAACGAAAAATAATAAATGACAAGTTTTATTCACCCACCCATGCAGGTAACGGGTTCGATTCTAAAGTTTGTTGATTTTCAAGAAGTTAAATCATGGTAATTTTAAAAATCATCCTGATTTCGCTTTTCAACTATATTAACCCTTTATTCGCATTGCCAAACAAAAACAAATGGGAAAAGGAAGACTTGAAGCATTCAGCGATGGCGTGTTAGCCATCATCATCACCATCATGGTACTGGAGATGAAAGTGCCGCACGGGCACGATTTGGCATCCCTGGCGCCATTGCTGCCCGTTTTCCTGAGCTACCTGCTCAGCTTTATTTACCTGGCCATCTATTGGAACAACCACCACCACCTGATGCAGGCTGTTAAAAAGGTGAACGGCGCCACGCTGTGGGCCAACATGCACCTGCTGTTTTGGTTGTCCCTGGTACCTTTCGCCAGTGGGTGGATGGGCGAAAACGATTTTGCCACCATCCCTGTGGCCATATACGGCAGCGTGCTGGTAATGGCGGCCATTGCCTATTTCATCCTCACCCAAGCCCTGATCGGGCTGCATGGGAAAGATTCTACGCTGGCCGAAGCGCTGGGTGCCGACCGGAAAGGGAAAATTTCCGTAGCCATTTATCTAGTGGGCATTTCCCTAACTTTCTTGCACCCTTATTGGGGATGTGCGCTGTATTTGGTGGTCGCCTGCATCTGGCTCGTACCCGACCAACGGTTTGAGAAAAGGCTGAATGCCGCAAAGAAGGAAGTATAGTGGGAAAAACAGGCCATCGGCCACAAGGGGATAATTATCAACGAAGAACAGTCAGTGCCGTAAAGGCAGCCATAAAAATTCCATAGCTTCGCCCCACACCAATCAACGGTAATGTGTATAACAGGTTAAATAAATTGCCACTTTTTCAGTTGTTTGGAAAACTAAATCCTGGTGGTTTTCAAAATCACCAGGATTTAACCTCCTGAAAATCAACGAATTTAAAAAATAAACCCGTTAACCGCATCAGAAACAATGATCAATAAAATAGTTTTTTCGCTGCTGCTTTGCCTCCCCCTGCTCATTGGTTGTAAGACCGATAACAATTCGTCCAGCAAAGAAGCTGGAGCTGGCGGGTCGTCGAATCAGGCCGGCATCGCGCCAGCCACTATCAAATTCATTTGCCAGCCTGTCGAAGAACCCAATGCAGACACGGGCGCCCCCCAAAACGAGGTGTTCGTCAAAATGGGCGACAGCCGTGTCAAGGTAGCCGACATCCTGGCCTGCGAATCCATTACCAAGGATCTCTACGAGCAATACCAGATACCCGCCAATGCTATTGACGCAGCCGGGGGCTGGTGGGCCGGTGCAGGCGACTACTTTTACGTCATCGAGGAAAATGGCAATTACGTGGTGAAACAAGGACAAATGTTCGAAGAACAGGAAGACAACTCCTATAACTACAAAGCCATCCTCACTTTTTCAAAAGACGGAAAGCAGGTTTTTTGAGGGTTTCATGGTTGCATTGTTTCGACGTCTGCCCAGGCCCTGAAACAATGGGCCCATGTGGCAATGCATCATTCCACTTTTTTCCAGAACATCCACCATTTTTTCCCTGCTTGCTGCCTTTTCTTTTTCTTCTTTTTCTTGACTATTTTCTTGTACACCTTGTTGCTCAACAGTGCATATCGCACAGAGACACCCGTTTGGGTGTAAAAATTTTGTTCCCCCCCGGAAATGTTGAAGGCCGGCTTGAAGTCGTAGGAAACATTGATCCGCCCCAGTGTAATTTCCGCACCCGCCACGAGCGAAATGCCGAACGGGTCTTTGTATTCAGGGGCGGTGAGTTCCGCATCTTTTGGTTGTGAAATCCAGCCTTTGTGGACGCCGCCTCCGAAATAGACATTCAGGCCCTTGGTGAGGATGGGGTAATGCTGTTCGACCAGGCCCGTCACCATGAGCTCTTCCCGCTGCAAACTGGATTGCAAAATCCCTTCAACAGTCGTGTTTTTAGCAAGGCGCTGCTGGAGGGTGATGCCCCAGTCGGTGCCGAGCCGGATGCCCGCCGCTGTCATATAAGATTGAGCTTGTATCAGGGAAAAAATGAACAAGGCAAAGACAAGCGCCATCAGTTTTTTCATGTTGCTTTGTATTAAATCCGGGTGCCAATATCGGCGAAGGCCACAAGAACGCCCCTGTAACGCCTGTTAGTCTGTTTGTTGAAAACGCCCCTGTTATCCCCTTGTTAATATTTTCCTGCAATTGCCCAACGGCCAACGACGATCTGCCAACTGGAAAAACTTCCTATTTTGCCCCCGAAACAATCACTCAAAGCAATTGGTAAAACTATTCTTCCGGTTTCTCCGGTACTATTTCACCGCCAAGACGAGGTACAACGTACACTCTCCCTTTGTTTTCGATTTTGTTGAAAACGTGCTGGAAGACGACCGGTGGTTTTATGCCTTCTCGGAAATAGAAGTACTGCGCCGCCACATGCTGGCCGATAAGCGGGTCATCCCCATCACCGACTTCGGGGCAGGCTCGCAGGTGAGCAAAAGCAAGGAACGCACCATTGCCAGCCTGGCAAAATACTCCGGCCACCAGCCCTTCGTTAACCAACTGTTGTTCCGGCTGGTACAGCACTACAAGCCCAAAAAAATGCTGGAACTGGGTACTTCCCTCGGTATTTCCACCGCCTACCAATCAGCTGCCGCCATGAACGCCTGCCTGGTCACGGTGGAAGGCGATCCCAATGTGGCGCACCTGGCTGCCCAGCACTTCAAGTTGATGGAGCTAAAAAACGTGGGCCTGCTGGAAGGCCGTTTTGAAGAGCTGTTGCCCGAAGCCCTGGCCGAGTTGGGCAGCCTCGACTATGTATTCGTGGACGGCAACCACCGCAAAGAGCCGACCCTGCAATATTTCCGGGATTGCCTCTCCCATGCCCATGAAAACAGCATTTTCGTCTTCGACGACATCCACTGGTCGGCAGGTATGGAAGCGGCATGGCAAGAAATTAAACAGCACCCACAAGTTACACTGACCATCGATTTGTTCTTTTTTGGGGTGGTCTTTTTCAGGAAGGAATTTTTGAAAAAGGAGCATTTTACGCTGATCCCCTGGGCGTGGAAGCCCTGGGGGGTGGGGGTGGGGGATTTTTTGGGGCGGTGAGGGAAAAAGATGTTTTAGTCTATAATTTTTACGGAATCAAGTTCGAAAATTTTTTCTCGGATATTGTCTGCTTTTCGTATCAAAATCAAATACCCATTGTTTGCAAGTTCAATAATAACATCTTTTTCTGGGATGTTTGAATAGGCAGTAAAATTAGTGTAAAACATTGCTTCGATAGGTCGAGGTTCATTGAATAATACAATATTGGAGCCTTTGTACTTTTGTCCTAAATCTTTTAATACGGACACCCATTCTGGATACCGTTCCCGCTGTTTGAAAGGTTTTACCCGCTCGATACAGTATCGAATGGGTAGTAAAACCAAGAGGGCAAGGATAATTTTGCTGAAAATCTTATGCCTGAAATAAAGCGGTTTTTGCATCAGAGCAATACAATGCCATGAAAGAATAATAAATAAAGCAGGCGCAGTAAACAAGGTGTATGCCTGCATTTTAGTGGCGACCATAGAGAAGAAAATAAATGGAACAAAAACCCAAATAAGCAGTGAAAAGTGGCGGTTGCTTTTGCGTTTAACAGATTGAAAAATAAACCAACCTACGGGAAGGTAAATCAACTCCCCCCATATAATTCTCATTTTGTTAAAATGGTAGAATATTGAACCTGCCTGACCATCCAACGCTTGAGTGATATGGAGCCAATTAAAATGACTTTCCCATTTAGTTTCATTTGGAAAGCTGAGGTGAATGTAAATCTGCCAAGGAAGTACAATAAAAAGAGCTGCCCCCAATATGGTTGCAGTTTGCAAGATGATTTTAGTCGGCTTCATCGGTTTTGAATCCAATGCTAAAAATAACCAAACAGGTAGGACTATTAGCGCAGGGAGCCATTTCGACAGTATGGCCAATCCCAGTGAAATCCCTGCAAATAAGTAAAAAAATAGCCTATCTCTTTTTAAACCCAGAATGCAAAAGAAAATTGACAACTCTACAAGACAAACAAAAAATATATCAGGATGATCTGTAGCTACCCTGCCTGCTGTTATTTCGATCAATAAACCATTTATGCTGTGGAAGAAAGCTGCTAGTAAACCGACTTTTTTCCCAAAATAGAAGTATCCAATAAAAAAAGTAAAGTAAACAGCAATGGAAGACAATATGATGGACGGCATCCTAAGCGCAATTTCATTAACGCCAAAAAAAGCCATACTGCCTGCCATTGCCCATAGAGGAAAAGGCTGTTTATGTACCCAAATGTGATTTGATGTCCAACTTTTAAAATTATAGGGCATGACTGGATCCTTATAAAGCATGGGCCTAAAAGGATGTTCTATCATATTTTTTGCAACTAATGCATGGTAACGCTCGTCCCACTTATGAACATAGAGGTCGCTCCCTGCATAAACTCTCAAAACAAACCCAGCGAAAACAATCAGGACAATTGACCTTGTTATGTTACAATTAATGTATTGGCGATATGACCAATAAAAAACGCAACAGGCTATACAAACGCTAAGAATGCCAAAGACTTGATTGAGCACTGGTGTAAAATTAGTTTATTTATTCTCTTATTGTTGAACAATAAAAGTATCTGAAACCACGGATTTGTCGTCAATGGAAGCGGCTAAAATATAGGCACCGTTTCTCAGCTCTTTAATATCAATTATTTCAGTTAGTTTCCAAGATCTCAGGCTGTATAAAATTTGACCAGCCTCATTGAGGATTCTGAATGTTACTGGTTTTTTTTGTTTAGTCAAATCAAAATTTTCCAACCGAACATACAATTGGGTTGTTGCAGGGTTTGGGTACAATAGCAGAGAAGGCGAATTGTGGCACCGAAGTATGCTTTCTTTTGCAACGATTTGGGTTTCTCCGCACTCATTATTCACTGACAGTACATAGCTAATTATGTTTTTAGTTGAGTCAGGATGGGTTGGTATATCTACCTTTCGTTCGTTGCAATAAGTAAAAGGATTCACGTCTATTTGCCCGTCGATTTCCCAGCTTAAGGCGTTTTTTTCTTTTGTACCAGAAGCCGACAGGTGTATGGAGTTGCAGTTTTTTTGGACACTTACTCTGGGTACTGTAGGCACATTTGTAATTATTTCTTTTCTTAGGGTCTGGCCGAAGCAGCAATTCTTGTCAGAAAGATTTACTTCGACCCACCCATCTTCTTCCACACCCTCAACATTTGTTTTCTTTATTATTGCTGCATTTTCCATAGTTTTTACTATTTGTAAATTTGGCGAAGTTTTCCATGAGTTTATTAGCGATGGATCTATGTTCTCTAAGTAAATTACTGCTTCAAGAGTATCGCAAACAGCAGATGGGGCAGAAAGAAAGGCAGCAGTTTTTTGTTCGACTTTAACCCAATCCACTAAAAATTCTGAAAAACTCGGATTTCCTTTTTCTTTATTGATCCCACTGCTTAAAAATATATCAAGCTTATTATCAAGTGGCCACCATGCAATGTGTTCCCAGACATTAAATTCACCATTTGTGGGCAATTCCCAGCATTCAAGGGGTTTGGCACACCAATCATTGTTCCCTTTGTTTTTTTCAATTCTCCAATACCTGTGCAATGTTCTCAAAAGAATTCCATCTACATAGAACGTTAATTTGTGCGGTGTCCATTCAAAAATGTATTCTCTGAATTTATTTAAGTTGCCTATTTCATAATCTTTAGAGTAACCGATCAATGGGTCAGAAATTGAATCACAAACATTACTATGTGGGAATGAAATGTAGGGGTACCTACTAATTTGGATTTTATTACAATCTGGCGTACATTTCTCAAAAACATCTATTTCACCACCCCAGCCGTACATCCAAAAGGATGATTGACCACCATCTTCCCTGGGAAGTTTTGCTCGGATGGAATATTTTCCATATCTAAAACAAGCTTCCTCTCCCGATATCGGAATTCCTTGATAAGTCATTACAAAGCCTGTTGAGTAGTCCCTTGTAGTATATCCTTCCGATCCATCGTCTTCTTTACAAATAAAAGTATGCGGGCCATCAAGATTGCTTGTTTCCAAATGGAGTAGGCCATCATTTATTTTTACTCTTTTTGGCGTTCTAAGTGTATGCTCATGGCTGCATGGAATTAAGTTTTTCCTCAAAGGAGGATTTTCATCGTCCAAAGTGTACCAATATTTCGTCTGCAAAGTATCGTCCTCAAAATCTTCAAAGAAAACGGTTTGGTAAGTCAGGGAATCGTTGTAACTCCCAAAATTTTCCTCAAATTGACAAGGAAAAAACTTATCCCGCCTAAAAAACCTCGTCACCCAATTCCGTCCATCCGCACACCCTAAAAACTCCACAAAATCCGTAAAACCATCTTGCTGCCCGTCGAAGATGTCCTCGCATTCGGGAATGGAGTCCCTGAACACGAGGACATCCTTTTCAGGGGAACAGAAAAAAGCGTCGGGGCATTGGGCCTGGCCGAAGTAGGCCAACAGCAGCAGTAAGCTGGTAAGAGTGGCTTTTTGCATGGCTTTTTGCATGGCTTGTTATTGATACGGCAAGTTAAAAAACGTTGAAAAATTAGTTGCCGATTTGGGTTTTTATGATCCAGGTAATGGCAGCACCCGGGAAAAGGTGGCGGTCTTTATTGGCAATGAGGGTGTTGCTTTTCCAGGTCATTACCGAAACTCTAAACTATACCGCAACGTCGGAAAAATGGGCAGTAAGCTCACCTGTATAATCTGCCGGTTCAACTCACCGCTTTCGTCAAAGCGATCCCGGAGGCTGTAGTACAGCGGGTTCCTGCGGTCGTAAACATTGAACACACCGACCCGGATGGCATGGCGGGCCTTGCGCTGCCAGAAATAATGGTTGAGGGCCAGGTCGAGCTTGTGGTAGGCAGGCAGGCGGAAGTTGTTCAGGTTGTCAACCGGGCGGGGGGTCTGGATGATGTCGAGCGGGGGCGAGCCGGGCGGCTGCACGAACTCGTACTCCTCCAGCGGAAAGGTGAAGGCCGCCCCGGTGGCATAGACGAAGCCGAGGGAGAATTCCCATAGCCGGTTGAATTTGTACAAAAACTGTAAGTTGAAATTGTGGCGCCGGTCCAGGCGGGTAGGGAACTTCCTGCCGCCGTTTATTTCATTGTCGAACTGCCGCTCAGACTTGGCCAGGGTATAACCCAGCCAGGCACTTGCTTTTTCCCGCTCCCATTGCACCAGGGCTTCCAGTCCGTACGACCAGCCCTTTCCACGGGAAATCGCCTCCGGTTCCTGCCAGCTTTGCGCATTGATGCGCTCCAAAAAAATGCCCTTGAACACTATCAGGCCGGACATGGTCTTGTAATAACCCTCCAGGCTAGCCTGCAGGCCCCCGGCGAATTTCCTTTTCACTCCCAGCACATATTGCCACGATTGCTGCGGCGGCACCTTGGCCGTGGCGCTCACCCAGAGGTCTTTTGGCAGGCCAAAGCTGGTGGGGCTGAGCAGGTGCAAAAACTGCGTGACCCGGCCGGCGGAGGCATGGAACGACAGGTTTTTGTCGGGAAAATAGGAAAGCAGGACCCGTGGCTGGGGGGACAAATAAACCTTGTCCTCAACGGCGAGTGCCGATGCCCGCAGGCCAATGTTGGCTTCGAGAAATTTGCCGATTTTGATCTCGTCCTGCACATAGGCGTCGAATTCATAGGATTCGAGCGGCTGCTTGTTTGTTTCGCCCAGCGTATCCAGTTCGATGCTGCCGATGATGCTGGATTGGTTGAAGTTGACGATGCCCGGCTGGAAGCGGTGCTTGATGGCGCTGGCTCCAAAACGGAACTGGTGCTGTGGCGAGGCGGAGTAGTCGAAATCTGTTTTCAGGGAAAAGTCCCGGATGTCGGAAAAGTAAATGCTGTAATCAATGTCCCGCCGAAGGCGGGTGTCGTTTTGCAGGATTTCCAGGTCTATCAGCTTTTCGGAGCGGTAAAAGTATTGGCTGAAGGTCAGGCTGGTGTTGCCGAAGAGTTTGTTGTTGTAGTTGTGGTTCCAACGCAGGGAGGCGATGCGGTTGCCCCAGTCAATGTCTTCTTTGTCCCGGAGGGCGGCCAGCGTGTCGGCGAACCATTTGAACTGATCGTAGCGGTCGGTGAAATAGTCCTTGCCCTGGTAGTAGCTGAGATAGACCCTGTCCTTCGGGGAAAGCTGGTAGTTGGTCTTGAAGTTGAGGTCGTAAAAATAATAGCCGATGCTGCCGTCCACATCGTTTTCCCGCCGCAGCCGCCGGGTGATAGGCTCGCTGTAAAAGTCGAAAAACGCCCGCCTGCCGGATATGAAAAAGGAGCCTTTTTTACCCTTGAAGGGCCCTTCGAGGGTCAGCTTGCCGGAGCTGAGGCCGATGTCCACTTCGCCCTGAAAAAAGTTGGAGTTGCCTTCCTTGGTCTGCACGTCCCACACGGAGGAAATCCTGCCGCCGTACTGGGCCGGGAACACGCCCTTGCTCAGTTGGATGCTGCGCACAGCGGTCGTATTGAAGATGGAATATACGCCGGCCCCGTGCATGGCATTGTACACCGGCACACCGTCCAGGAGGAAGAGGTTTTGGTCCACGTTGCCGCCCCGGACGGAGATGCCGCCGAAGCCGTCGGTGCCGGTCTGGATGCCCGGCAGCGTGTGCCCGATGCGCAGCAGGTCGGCCTCGCCGCCAAGGGCGGGCATCCTGGCCGCCTGGGCCAGGTTGATAGTGATCTGGCTGAGGCCCGTTTCCAACTGGACGGAGTCGGCGAAAGAGTTGACGATGACTTCGGCGAGGTAGGCAGGCTGGAGTGCCATATCCAGCAAAAAGTCTTTCAGCAACGACAACGTGACCGTGTCCGTGCGGTAGCCCAAATAAGAGAAAAGCAAGCCGTGGTCATTTCGGGGCAGGGTGATGCTGTAGTAACCGAATTCATTGGTATAGGTGCCGACCAGCAGATCAGGTTCATATACCACCGCGCCGTAGATGGCCTCGCCCGTTTCCGCATCTTTCACGTAGCCGCTGATGGTGTAGGTGGTGGTTTCTTCCGGTTGTTCTTTTTTGCGGTATAAAACGACCTGTCCGCCGACCACCCGGAAGGCAATGGGCGTGCCGTCCAGGATTTGTGCGAGGGCAGTGCCGAGCGGCTGCTGGTCTATCTCAAGGGTTACCCTTTTCTTTGGTGGGAGGATGCTGTTGCTGAACGATAGCTGGATGCCCTCCTTGTCGATCAGTTGGTACAGTACCTCTTCGAGCGGTTCGTCCCGGGCCGAGAGCGACACCCTTTTTTCCAGGAGTGGCTGTGCGCCCAGTTGGTAGAGCGCCATCAGGAAAAGGCATATCAACCCGGTCTTCTTCATTTTTCACGAGTGGTTAGGACAGGTATCAAAGGTAGTGCATTTGTCACGACTTGGCAGGGGTGTTTTATATTAAAAACGGATGATTTTGTTGGATTGCTATTATACTAAAACACGGATGGTTTTGTGGGTTTGCTATTAGCTGTTGGCAGTTGGCCATTGGCTTTTGCCAACTGCCAAAGGCCAAAAGCCATCAGCGTACAGTATAGCATTTGGCAAAAGCAAACGGCCAAAAGCAAACAACGGGCACTTTAAAAAAAGACGGGAGGGTTGGGGAGGGGCGTTGGGTACGCTCCGTTCGGAACAACAACGCTGCCAGGCCGCACCCTGGTTCAAACTTGCCTTAGGCCCAGGCTTTCCACTTGCTTTAACTTTTCCTCTTCAGCAGATTTTTATCTTTTTACCTTCAAAATTTGGCATTGGGTAAAATGGGTTGGGGAAAGATTTCCGAAATCTTTGAGATTTTGGTTCGACCTGACGGGCTAACAACTTCAGCCGTGGTCTATGTCGGCAGGGCACCCAGGGCAGGCCTATGCGCTGGCGGGACTGGCGGCGGGGATGTATATTTGGCGGGTGGAGGGCCGGGAGCGGCAGGTGCGGGCGGGGAAGGTAGCTGTGTTGGGAAACTAAGTGAATCCTTGAGTAACGGTTTTAACCGTTTTTGAAATCCTTCCCGGCGCCGTGTACTTAAACATAAACCGTTTAAACGGTTTGAGTATCAGAATTTTATCGCTACGTTTGATTGCGCTGAAAAACGCCGTTGGGTCGCCGAGGGTACCATCGTCGTTGAGGTGGTCTTTCCAATAGCTTTTCCAGCGCTCGTATTTGACGTACTTGCCGTCCCGAAACTCCCCGGACGACATGTCCGACTTCGATTTGCCTGGATGCTTGGCTTTGAAATATTCATCAGCAAGTTGGGTTACCTTTGCATAGCTCCCCCGTTTGGCAAGTATTTCCTGAATAGTGGCCTGTGAATAAACATGGAAAGACAGCAGGAGCAAAATGGGTGTAACGCAGTGCTTGAATATAGGAAGGAAGTTTGGTGAGTAGGCAAAAATAAAAAGTGTTTGCAGATTCCTGTGCCGAAATCTTTGAAATTAAACCTGATTTTACCAATTTCGCCGTATGCAGCTCCCTGCCGCACGGAGTTGGCAGTAGGGTATTTTATTTAACGGACAGGCACTCGGTGCCATTTAAACTAAAACCAAATGAAAAAAATCTTATTGGCAGGTTCGACAGGCTATCTGGGCAGATACATCATCAAAGAGGTTTTGGATAGAGGATATGAAACTAGAACAATTCTAAGGAATGAGAAGAAACTGCCAAAATCAGTCATTGGACACAGCAAACTGGACATTGTCAAAGCTGAGCTGACAATTCCAAAATCCATGGAACACTGTTGTCAAAATATAGACACAGTCATTTCAACAGTCGGGATTACAAACCAAAAAGATGGGTTAACCTATATGGATGTAGATTACCAGGCAAACCTCAACTTGCTGGAAAAGGCCAAACAATATAAGGTTGGAAAATTCATTTATATTTCTGTCCTGAACGGAGAGAAGTTAAAGAACCTAAAAATTTGCGAGGCAAAAGAAAAATTCGTTTCAGCTTTAAAACAATCAGGATTGGATTATTGCGTCATCCGCCCAAACGGATATTTCTCGGACATGGTTGAATTCTATAAAATGGCGAAAAAAGGAAGGGTTTTTTTGTTTGGAAACGGTGAATATAAAATAAACCCTATCCACGGAGCCGACCTCGCCGAAGTTTGTGTAAACGCAATAGAATCCAATGATAAAGAAATTGCAGTTGGTGGGCTGCAAACGCTCACCCATAATCAAATTGCACACCTTGCCTTTTCAGTAACGGGCAAGAAGCCTAAGATTACCCATATCCCGAACTCGATAAGAAAGCTCGTTTTATCCTTGTTGAGGATTTTCACAAACAGTAAATTTTATGGGCCGGTAGAATTTGTTATGACCGTTTTATCCATGGATCTGATTGCGCCCGAATATGGAACCCACACGCTGAGGGAATATTTTGAAGAAATAAAAAACGGCGCACCCCAACAGTTGTAAGCATGCGGGCAGGCTGTGGGAACCGGCAGCCTACTTGCAGCACTCACCTGTCACGGATATCGTCCCGTTGACAGCCTTCCCGAAATGCAGCGGGCAGGAGGCCTCGATGGCATCCAAGGCCCCGCGCAGGTTTTCTTTCTCAAAGGAAATGGTGAAGGGGCAGGTCAGCCTCGCTCCGTTTTTCAGGTCGAATGCCACGCCGAACTGGCGCTGGATGTCGGTCAGTATTTGGTTCAGGGGTGCTTCCCTGAATTTCAGTGTGCCTTGTTTCCAGCCTATCGGGTTTTCATCCGCTACTTTTACGGGTTGTGCTTCCTGAGAATTACCAGGCCAGGTGAGCAGATCGCCGGGCGTCAGTTGGTAGGTTTTTCCGGTGGCTTTTAACTGGACTTCCACCTTTCCTGATTTTACAAAAACATGGACAGAAGGCTCGCCGGGCATAGAACGGACGTTGAAAGACGTGCCCAGCACCGTTACGGCCACCTTTTCGGTTTCCAGCACAAATGGCTTGGTTGCATCAGGCGCTACCTCGAAAAACGCCTCCCCTTCCAATTGCACTTTCCGCTTGCTTCCGTTGAATGCAGGTGGGAAGGTCAGGCGGCTGTTTTGGTTCAGGGTCACGATGGTGCCGTCGGCGAGCGGGACGGACTTGTGGGTGCCTTCTGCTGTTGCCACGGTCTCCGGCACGGGCCGGGCGAGGTAGTTTTTCAACGCCAGGCCCGAAACAATCAATACCGCCGCCACAGCGGCTATCCTGAGCAATTTTGAGGCTGGGTTCAGCCTGACCACTTTGCCGGACGGGGAAGCGCCCAGTTCCATGCGTTTTTTCAGGGCGGACAAGCCTTCCTCCACATCGGGCCGGTACGATTCCTGGTAGCTGTCCGTCATCTCCCACAACTGCTTCAACGCCCGCTCATCTTCCTTGCCGGAAGCATGGGCTGCAAGCCATTCACTAAAACCCTTCTTTTCCTTAGAAGTCATTGCTTGTATTTTCTTTATGATAAAATGTCATTGACGCCAGGCACAATAGAGATTATTCTGAAACTGGAAACGGAGGAATCTGAAATTGTTCTGGTTCTGAAAATAAGGCGATTGGCAATTTCCAAATTTCCAATTTCTCAATTCCGGGTGAGGTGCAATAATTACACCTTGAATAGTCTATTGGTATAAATCCACCCTGTGGACACCCTTTTGAACCGTCCACCCCTATCCGGTTGGCTAAATTCCAACACATTTCATTAGCGGATTGTAAGGCAGATGACCAATGCCCGATTCGGCCTATTCCCCTTTTAATTCTTCGTCAAATGCCTCCCGCAAAATCCGCAGGGCCTTTGACATCTGGTTCTCCACCGTTTTGATGGAAATACCGAGCTGGTCCGCAATTTCCTGGTACGACATTTCTTCAAAACGGCTGAGGGTGAACACCAGCCGGCACCTTTCGGGCAGTTGGTTGATGGCCTCTTCAATTTTTTGCTTCAGTTCCTCTCCTTCTATTTTCCGGCTGGCATCCGTCAGGTTGCTGGCCTGGAAGGCGATTTTCTCTTCGTCGTCCCACCGGATTTTCCGATCCCGGATGTAGTTGAGCGCCCGGTTGATACCTGCCCGCCGCAGGTAAGCCTGGAGGGAGGTGTTGATGGAAAAATTTTCCCGTTTGTTCCAGATGTCAAAAAAAACATCCTGGGCCAGGTCTTCTGCCAGGTGGGCATCGGGCAACACCCGAATGATGGCTTTGCACAAAAACGGATAGTACTCCCGGAACATCGTTTCCATCGCCTTTTCACTGTCTGCCTTCAAGAGGGCAAGGATTTGTTCGTCCGGATGTTGACTGTCTTTGATCACAGTGTTGAATCAATTGGGTGAGTTGGCTTGTGTGGAGTAGGTGCCGTGTGCCCGGGGGCAACGATAATTAGTTGTTTGGAGTAGTTCGACAAGGTTTAAAGTCGAAGATTCACGCCGGTAAATTGGTTTGAATTTGTTGTAAACTGGAGCAAAGGGCTGAAAACCATCGATTTTCCAACAACTTTAACAAATTCAAACAGCAGCAGTGGTGTCAAATAATCTATCCAATCTACTAAAGGGTAACAGGAAATTAGATAGTGGAAAATTAAGTCCCTGACTATCAATTTCTTAATTTCTCAATTTCCAATTTCCTGACGAGGGCTACCTAAACGGCAGCCAAAATAGGATATTTATGAAAAAAAGCAGGGGCAGGCTTAAAAATGGGGAAAAGCAGCCGAAGTGACATAGTTTTTGGTTATTTTTGGGCCTAAAATCGTCTATAAGTCTCCGGACATTTGAAAATACATTTTTTTGGTTAGAAACTCGGAGCCTGTCTCTTTTCCGGGGCAGGCTTTCGAGCCTTTTTAAATCCATTTCAACATGCGCAGCTTTTTCCTCCCAATAACATTCCTCTTCCTGCTCCTTTTTTCGGCCAGCACACATGCCCAGGGCGAACTGACCGCAAAAGGCGGCTTTGCTGTCAACAATGCCGAAGCGCACAACTTTCTCTTCTTGTTGAAAAACAGCCCAAACGACCTACAGGAACTCCGCACAGGCATTACCAAGTACATCTGGAAATACCACCCCAACGACAAGCTCAAAATCACCCAGATCAAAATCGGGGGCGACCTGGAAAACGTGCCGCTCATCCTCGTGACCGGTTTTGACAACAAGGGCCAGGCTATGGCCTTTTACAATGGCCTGAAAAAGAACCGACCCGATTTCCTGCAGATGGGCATGACGAACGACTATTTTGCCCTCTCGAAAACCAACTACGAGCAGATCGTGCGCAACAAGAGCACCGAGGGCTACAAGGCGTTTTTTGAACAAAATTATTTAGCCAGGCAATAGCAACCAGGGGATTTTGAAGGATTATAGCCTGCCGATTATTAAATTATGAAATTGCAAATTATGAAATTGATTACACCTGAAAACCAGTGTTTAAGCATTTCCTGATTTCCCGGTTTCTCAATTTCCAATTCCCTCCACCCTTTGACTTTCCAGCAGATACTTTCCGAATTAAAAAACAAACAGTTCCGCCCGCTGTATTTCCTGCACGGGAGTGAACCTTACTTCATTGATGCCATCTCCGATTATATTGAGGCTAATGCTTTGGGGGAATCGGAAAAGGCGTTCAATCAAATAGTGCTGTACGGCCGTGACGTGGATCACCTGGCCATCATCGACAATGCCAGGCGATACCCGATGATGTCGCCCTATCAGGTGGTCATGGTGAAAGAAGCTCAGGATATGAAGGACCTGAAAGACCTGGAAAAGTACGTCCAAAACCCAATGCCCACGACCATCCTGGTGATCTGCCACAAACACAAGCCGTTCAATGTCAACACCAAGTTTGGCAAACTGCTGCAGGAGAAGGGGATCGTTTTCGACAGCAAAAAACTGTACGACAACCAGGTACCGGACTGGATCCACGATTACCTGAAGCACCTGTCGCTGCGCATCACCCCGGGCGCTGCGGATTTGCTGGGCGAGTACCTCGGCACCGATCTCTCGCTGGTGGCGCACGAACTGGACAAGCTGGCCCTGCACTTGCAAAAAGGCACGGAAATCACCGCCGACCACGTGGAAACCTATGTGGGCATCAGCCGGGAATACAATATCTTCGAACTGCAAAAAGCCATCAGCCACCGGGAAATGGCGAAGGTTGGGCGCATCCTCCAAAACTTCGTGGCCAACCCAAAGCGCAACCCGCTCATCATGGTCGTCTCCTCGCTGGCCAGTTTTTTCAGCAAGGTGTATATGCTCCATTTTTTGAAAAACGCACCCGACAGCGAGGCGCAAAAACAACTCAACCTGCGCTCGTCCTACGCCCTCCGGGACTACCGCACCGCCGTCCGCAATTTCCCCCTGGGGAAAACGGAAGGCATCATTTCCATCCTGAAAGATTACGACCTGAAATCGAAAGGTGTTGACTACAATACGGTGGGGAAGGAAGAGGGGGATCTTTTAAAAGAGTTGATCTGGAAAATTGTGCACTGAGCAGCCCGCCAGTCTTTGGGCCGCCGATTTCACCTGCGTTCTATCTGTTCCAGCCAATCCAACATCAACCTGTGGGCAGGATGCCATTCATAACACCAACTGGCCGGGTCGAGGTGAACGCCATCGTGGAGGGTTTCCAACCGCACATCTTCGGCACCCAATGCTTTTAGTTTTTCATAAAAAGCCAGCACACTGCGGTATTCCACCAGGCCGTCCTTGGTGCCGTGCATGATGAAAATGGGCAACTTTTCGTTGGGCTGCAAGTGGTCGTAGGGGTTGGCCAGCCTGAACTTCTCGCCCGACCTTTTGCCCACCAGGAACAGCAGGGGCGGGGAATGCCACATGCCGTGCAGGTTGAGCGGTGCGCCCAGGAAAAAGACGGCTGCAAAGCGGGAACGGTCAATGCCTGATTGTTGGAGCAGGGTGAAATCAAAAATCTTCAATGCTGCCAGGTTGCCGCCGGAAGAGATGCCGCCCATGATGATTTTTTTGGCGGACAGGCCCTCCTGTCCCATAATTTCCAGCACCCTGGCAGTGATGGCCGCAACGTCGTGCCGCATGTGGGTGATGTTGTGCATCGGCACCCTGCGGTGGGAAGGCATGAAAACATAATACCCCCTTTCCAGCAGCACCTTGGCATTGGGCCTGAACGCCTCCGGCTTCCCAAATTGCCAGCCCCCGCCATGAAAGTAAAGGATGACGTGCCGCTTGTTCCCATCCACCTTTGGTTTGTAAAAAAGCAAATATTGCCGCCGGTGGGGGCCGTAGTGGATCTTTTGTGTTTCAAAATCACCGCTGGGAAAGGCCATCAGGCGCCAATACCACTCCAGCAAGCGGATGCCCTCATAGAGAAATGTACCTTTGGGCACCAAAAAATACCAAAGCAGGTAAATGATGAGGGCAACGAAGATGATCTTGAAAAAAAGCATGGCGGAAAAAGATAAATAAAAGCAAACATAGTATCAAAGCAACAATAAAATGGCTGCTTTATTTTAGGCAAACCCTTGTCCTGCCGAAGTTTTCAGTTGCGAAACCGGGAAGTTATACTAAAACACGGATAGTTTTGTCGGTTTGCTATTAGCTGTTGGCAGTTGGCCGTTGGCTTTTGCCAACTGCCAAAGGCCAAAAGCCATTAGCGTACAGTATAAATTTTTAATCGTTACATAACAGTCTTATGGGTGGCCTTTGCGTTGTTTTGCGAACTCAAGTTATTTTTAACACATGAAAAAATCAGATCTCTGCTTGCTGGGCCTGGCCCTTTCCATCATCGGTATTTGCACCATTGGCTGCTACTCCTTTCAGGGTATCAGCATCCCCCCCGATGTCAATACTTTTTATGTGTCCTTGTTCGAGCCGCAGGTGGACGATGCGCCGCCTACCTTGCCCCGTGATTTCACGGAATTGATGAAGGATAAAATACGCCGGGAAACGAGGCTGACCTATGCAGACGTGGATCCCGATATTGAATTTTCGGGGGCCATTACCCGGTTTGAGGTGACATCGGAAGCGCCGAAGGCCGACCAGCAAATCGGCTTCAACAAGCTCACCATCGCCATGAATGTCAACTTTGTCAACCATAAAAACGAAAAGGCCAACTGGAAGCAGCAGTTCTCCTTCGAGGACTTTTTTGAGCCTAACCAAAACCTGCTCGACGTGCAGGAAAGGCTCGTTGACAACATCACCAAAGAGCTTTCCGACCGTATTTTCAATAAAGCCTTCACCAATTGGTAAAGTAAATAACCTGCCACAGGTACCCTTCCAATTAATTTTTACATTTGGCCCGGCAACAAAATTTTTTTTGTGGTGCGGGTAAATAATAACTTGTCTAATTGCCTGGTATTGCCTGAAACAGCAGGTGCTTTTGAGAGGCCGGTTTACCGAACCCGGCACTTCTGGAAAAGCCGGGTTCGATAACCCCCGGCCTTTCAAAAGCACTCCAGTTTTCATATCAAACACCGATTGTGATTTCACAACTTATTATTTACCCGCCCCTTAAGCAACGATGAAAAAATAACTTCACCATTTTGATTTTGAAAACCCCAGCAATGGAAGGGTTTTTTAAAAATAATCCCGACTTTACATCGGGATTATTTTTCCTTCGATCCTAAAAGGCTATCTGCCTGGAAAATCAACTTTGAATAAACATGGAAACTATTTTGGGTATTCTTCGAGCGTTACTGGGGTTGGCGGTACTGTTGGCGGTGCTGTATGCGCTAAGCATGAACCGGAAACACATCAATTGGCGGTTGGTCGGGGCCGGGATTTTGCTGCAGTTGGCAGTTGGGTTGCTGGTGCTGAAAGTGGACCTGGCGACCATGGTTTTCGACTGGATTGCCAGTTTTTTTGTAAAAATCATTGACTTTACCGGGGCGGGGATCGAGTTCCTGCTGACACCTTTTGGCGAAGGGACGGTGGATATTGCCCTCAACAATTTCGTGTTCAAGGTATTGCCGACCATCGTGTTTTTCTCGGCCTTATCGTCCATGCTGTATTATTTCGGCATTTTGCAATTTATTACCAAGGGCATCGCCTGGGTGATGAGCAAAACGATGAAACTCACCGGGGCAGAGAGCCTCGCCGCTGCCGCCAACGTCTTCATAGGGCAAACGGAAGCACCGCTGGTGATCAAGCCCTACCTGGAAAGGATGTCCCGTTCCGAGATCATGTGCCTGATGTGCGGCGGATTCGCCACCATTGCAGGGAGTGTTTTTGCGGCATACGTTGGTTTCCTGGGCGGCAATGACCCGGTAATGAAACAATTGTTTGCCAGGCATTTGCTCACGGCCTCCATCATGTCGGCCCCTGCAGCCATTGTCGCCGCAAAAATGCTGTTGCCCCAGGACCGGGAAATCACGCTGGCCGATCAAAAACTGGACGTGCCCAAAGAAGCTTCGGGTTCCAATGTGCTCGATGCCATCACACAGGGTTCCACGGACGGGCTTAGGCTGGCGGTCAATGTCGGCATCATGCTGCTGGTTTTTACTGCCTTTATTTCCATGTTCAATTTTGTTCTGCGGGAGGGTATCGGCACCTGGACTGGGCTCAACGAATATGTGGTGCAAGCCACTGATGGCCGCTTTCAGGGTTTTACCCTTGAATATATCCTGGGTTTGGCGTTTGCACCGGTGGCCTGGCTGCTTGGTGTACCGGCGCAGGATACCTTGATGGTCGGCCAGTTATTGGGGATGAAAACAGCCATCAACGAATTTTATGCCTATGCCCAAATGCCAGCGCTGGAGCCACTGATGCAGCCAAAATCCACCATCATTGCCACTTATGCGCTCTGCGGCTTTGCCAATTTCGCCTCTATCGGCATCCAGATCGGCGGCATCAGCGCTATTGCCCCGGGGCAACGCAAGAACCTGACAGAATTGGGCGTGAAGGCAATGATAGGCGGGACAGTAGCGGCATTTATGACGGCAGTAATCGCCAGCGTATTGGTCTAGGGTTGTACGGATTTCAACGTTCTTTCGATTTGCTTTTGGTGGCGATCGAAATGGCAGGTGAAAAATTCGAGCATCCCGTCCAGGGTGAGGCGGCCTGCGACGGCGTGGCGGTAAACCAGTTTGTTTCGCCACTCGTCGGGAGTGTTCTCCAGCAATTCGGCCAGTTCCTCCCTTACCCGTAGCCACGCTGTGGTAACATGCTCCAATGAGGCCTCGGCAGGGAACTTTTCCTCACTGACCAGTGCCGGTGCCTTGAATTTGATGGAGGAGGACAAAATGAGGCCCAGTGCATTTTTTCGCAGCCAGGCGCCAGGGCCTGCTTTTTTGAATGTTTCCGGGTAGGCCGACTTTTTTTTCACGTACCAAAGCGAAAGCTTCTCTGCCGCTATCAGGTGCTGGGCTACCTGGATGGCCGACCAGGCATTTTCCGCTGGCTTGGCATTCAGTTGTTGGTGGGAATACCCTTTAAGGGTTGACAGGAGGGATTCAAGCGAACGGTTCAGGGAATGCAATCGGGAAGCATAAGCAGGGTGCATAGTTCAGTATTTTATGGCCCTTGTCATTTCCCGTTTACCAGGCGGGCCTTTCAAGGTTTCTATGGTAAAACCGACCGATTTCAGCACCCTTTTGAAAGCGCCTTTGGCGCAATAGGTTACTAAAATCCCGCCAGGCAAAAGGGCGTCGAACATAACCTGGAGTAGTTGTGCCTCCCACAGTTGAGGCTGCACATTGGGGGCAAAGGCATCGAAATAGATGAGGTCGAACTCGGGCGTAAAGGTCAGTTCCTCGAACGGTTTTTCCACTTTTTTTAGCTGGAAATGTTCGGTCAACGCATGTGTTTCACCCCATCCGACTGCATGGATTTTTTGGAAAATGCTTCCCGAACCGGCAGCCTGCAAAAGCGTGGGATAATTGAGTCGGGCCAATAAAGACGGGTCGAGGGGGAAATTGTCAACGGCTACATAATCAACCTGAAGCGACAGCCGATCTGCTTCAAGACAAGTTAGAAATGCGTTCAGCCCGGTCCCGAAGCCCATCTCCAAAATCCTTGGATTTTTCTTGGCAATGGCCTTGAAAAATAAACCCGATTCGATGAAGACATGACGGCTTTCCCGGATTGCCCCATACTTGCTGTGATAGCCGACGTCCAAGGCTTCCGAGTAAACAGAAGAAGAACCATCCTGTGTCTCAAATATTCTCACCATCTCCTTGTTCGATTAACGCATGGTAAAAGAAAAACAACCCCGGCGTGTGGATGGTACAGCCATTTAGTAACGATAAAAAAATAACTTCACCATTTTGATTTGGAAACCCCAGTACTGGAGGGGTTTTTTAAAAATAATCCCGATGTGAAATCTGGATTATTTTTCCTTCGATCATTAATCCACCTTGAAAAAACAAACTTTTCGCCCGTTCAGGGCCCCGCCGAAGATAGTTGCTACCTGAGCTCAGGCCCGCCTTAGTTTAATGATATTGGCCCAATGAAGAAAACGCAGGATGGGGTAAACGGGGTCAATTTCCCACCAATAGGAAGCAAAGTTGGGGCTGTTGGGGTGTTTGTGATGGTTGTTTTGGAACAACTCGCCCAGCATCAGGAAATCAAATGGCAGCGTATTCTTGGAATGGTCGTCGTTGTTGAAATTCTGGTAACCGTA
Organism: Lewinellaceae bacterium; assembly: GCA_020636005.1. Classification (GTDB taxonomy): domain Bacteria; phylum Bacteroidota; class Bacteroidia; order Chitinophagales; family Saprospiraceae; genus UBA6168. The sequence continues at coordinate 317,588 of JACJYR010000002.1, read as the reverse complement.
CTTGTGACCGCACCAGTTTACAATGGCACCGTGAATCGGCCCCATCAGAAAGTGGACGGGCAGCAACAGGTACATCCACCATTGGGTGGCGAAAAAGACGTAGAAAATAGTGTAAGCTACAATCCATAAAATGCGGGAAGTCCAGCTGTACCCAAATTTGTCGAGAAAATCCCAAACAGGGTAGTTGCCAAGAAACTTAGGCGACACTTTCAGCGTATTGGTAGCCAAACCGTGAAAGATATCACGGGTATGCATCATCATCCCGAACACATCCTTGAAAAAGTTGGGAGAATGCGGGTCTTTTTCCGTGTCGGAAAAAGCGTGGTGCATGCGGTGCATGATGGCATAGGCCCTGGGGGTTAGATACGATGCACCTTGCGAAATGTAGGTGCAAAAATGAAAGAACCGCTCCCAGAACTTATTCATCGTGAACATTTTATGGGAAGCGTATCGGTGGTGGAAAAAGGTTTGGAAAAACAATGACCCAAACCAATGGGAAACAAAGAAGGTAAATACAGCCATGCTGATTTTCAGTGTTTTAGATAATTAATGAATAAGGACTTGAATGATGGTATTTCTGTAGTACTTGCGAAGGTGTAGTTTGAGGCGGTAAAAATCGTCAATCGACGGTAATAACAGGCCATTTCGCCTTTGGTTTTTCAAAATTCTTGTTGAGGCCGTAGGGGAAGTTTCTGCTGGATTCCCGTTTTTTTTTATGAATTACCAATCCATCAACGAGCATTTGAAATACATCCTGCAACGGTCTTACTTGCCCACCTATCAAACAAGTTTGGTTAAAATAAAGATTTGGAATAATATTTGACCATTAATTTTCGATTCATTTTTTTCTCTGTCAAAGTTTTACAGATAATTTTTTTTTGAATCAATGAGAAAATATTGAAACCTGAATTTAACAATGCCGTTTCAGGTTTGCAGGTCACAAGAAATGGGAGGCTACCGATTCAACACAAAGCACATTATTTAACCGGTAGCAGTGTACAATTTGGATTCAGGCATTCAGCGGGCAAACTTTCCCAACACCCTTTAACTGCCCAATTTGCAACTGCCGCCCTTAAACCAAGCCCATGGAAGATGTGACAAAAAGATTGCCCCTCATCCTCAGCATTTTCACGACACTCACCTTTGTTGGTATAACCATCCACCAGTCAGGCTTGGTTAAAAAACTACGGTTCGACCTGGGCCTTACCACCCAGGCGCTCGTACAGACCAAAAGCGAACTGGCGGCTGAAATGGATAAAAACGACAGGCTCGAACGAGAGCAGGCCGTATTGCTGGATAGCATCCACACCATGCAAAGTCAAATTGCAGGGCTGTACGAAGAAGTTGACAAACTCAAATCTAAAGTCAGCTTCCTCAACAATGTCATCCAAAAACGGGACAGCCGCATCAGCCAGTTGACTAAAAGGCTGAACGACCTTAAAAAGTCCAATACCGACCAGGAACAGGAAATTAGCCGCCTGACCGAGGCCCTCAACAAGGAATTGATGGAAGTTGAGGTGTTGGACAAACTAAGGGCACATAACAAAGAGCTGCAGGAAAAATTGGCAGCCCAGCAATCAGTACACGAGCAGGAATTGGCAAAGTTGAAAGCAGCATTGCCGGCAAACGATACGGAACAAAGCACTTCCCCGGAGAATGCACCCGTCAGGGAACCAGAAAAAGAGACCCTGGAAGCCCCGCTTCCAAAAATTAATGCTGCTCCTTCCGGTGACCAACCTAGTTCCAGCACTGAGGAAAAACCAGCCCCAAAAACACAGATTGCCAGCCATCAACGGATGCTGAACATAGTGCAAAACACAAGTGTTATTTTTTCAAATGTTTCTTTGCGCAACAAGGAAGATGGCAAAGACCTGAAAAAGATAAAAGGCGACAAGTGGCGATATTCTTTTATCTCCTTCGACCTCGACAACCTTGACAGGGAAGCCATCATGGATGAAACTTTTATTCTTCAACTGTTCGATGTTGATAAAAACCAGGTGGTTCCTTTTAATGAACAGAACAACATTTACCCAGACAGCGACTTGGGTGCTGTTGGCTTCAAGTTCCAATATGCTGGCCGCCCGGTGCTCATCCGATATTACAACTACCAGGAAAAACAAAGCGCCAACTATGAAATACGCCTGGTGTACCTGAATAAGAACATGGCCATCCCGTTGAAAAACGGTACCCTGAAAATTGTGCAGGACGGCGACGTGATACCCCTCTAACCCATTCAATTTCGGAAAGCCTTTATCTCAATAGAAGTTGTTTTTGGGCAGTGGCCTCGGCTGCTGCCTTTTTTTTGCCTTCCCAAGCCCCTTTTTTACGCCCTGGTAAAACGACCAGCCCATTATCTTTGGCGGCATGAAGCAGTTTCAATTCCTGGTAATCGTCCTCTTCCTCTTTTCATGCAGCCCGGCAAAATGGGCCACCGTGCAAGACATGGCCAAACCCGCCAGCCTGCCATCGGGCGCCCCCCACTACAGCGACGTTTGCTTTTCCAGCCGGTGGGAACGCCCCCGTGACGAAAGCGACACACTCGAAACCTTCCAGGCTGCCCGAAATTTCCATGCTACCTACCTCAATTGGGTATATTCCACCAATGCCGATTTTATAAAAAAAGCCAACAACCTCGGGTACAGGATGCAAATTGCCCTCACTCCTACACTTTCGGATTTGCCTTTTGGCAGCAACATCCACAAAAAGGGAAGGATGGTGAACAAGGCAGGTTATTTTGTGACCGCCCCCTGGATGAAAGGCTGGGACAATTGGTGGGGCTGCGTCAACAATCCCGGCTTTCAGGAGACTTACTTTGCCTACATCCGGGCAGCCCTGGATGCAGGGGCCTATGGCTTCCAGGTGGATGATCCGGCGATGGGCTATTTATTGGTGCGAAACCAGTGGGAAGATGTTTGCTACTGCCAGTTTTGCCAGGAAAAAGCTGATAGCCTCGGCCTGTTGCCCCCCGATATTCAAAAGGCTTCCGTACTTGAATTCCACCAAAACATGAAAAAGCGGGCAGAATCGTATGCAGGCCGTCCCGTCCCTTTTTCCTGCAACAATTTCCGGGGAGAATGGGAGCTTTTCCCCTTCAGCTTTTTCGATTTTGGCGTAGCGGAACTGCCAGAGCGGAAGGCGAACCCCGAATACATCTATGCCATCCTGCGGGAAGCAAGGCGGCTGGGCAAGGCGCAGGTGTTTTCTTTTGTCTCCGATAGGGAGTTCCTCATCCAAAAAGTGATTGCTACGACCTACGCCTGCGGCGGCAACCAGCTCGCCCCCTGGGACGTTTGGCAGGCCAAATCGCCGGAGCGCTATTTTGGAAAGGCGGAAAGTTTTGCGCCATATTATGCTTTTGTGCGCGCCAATGCCCTTTGGCTCGATGGCTATGAAGATGCCTTTTACGCCACCACGCAGGACGATACCCGATATGTGGACACCAAGCAACTGCCGGTCAGCTTTGAAGCTTATACCAGGCAAGTCCACGCATTCGTCCGGGCAAGGCCGGGCGATAAAAATGCGCCTGTCGTCATCCATATCGTTGACTGGGAAGTGTTGACCGGGGAATTTTCCATTTTGCTGGACGAGCGGCGTTTTTTCAAGCATGGCATCCGTTCCGTCGAAATGCTGACGCCCGTGCCGTTCGATGCCGCCGCCCATGCGAAAGCCGAGGAAAGCAACGACTTTTCCAACATGGCCGCCCACCGGCTGCTTCCGTTTTCCAAAAGCGGGCATTCGGTAAAAGTGGGCATCCCCAAGCTCGACATGCACTGGGCGATTTTGGTGGTGAGGTGATAGTTTGACGTTGGTTGAAGCTTTTTTGTGTTGGTTTGGAAATAACGGCCTATTAAAATTCTAACAACCTCAACCATCATTCACACAATTTCTAACCATTATCAGAAGCCTTTTTCTTCCAATATCGCATCAAACCGGCCACGCTCATCCAGGAGGGATTGGCACTTTCATATTGTTCCAAACCCTCTCCTGAGATGCCGCCGGCCGCCAGCTGACCGGCGACGTATGCCTGAAAGAGTGGCGTAACCGTTTGTGGATCAGCACCTTTTTCCCAAAATGGCTTGATCCAGTTGGCCCAGTTCAGCAGCCTGCCCTCCAGTTCAGTCAGGTGTTGTTTTACATCCTCCACCTTGCCGAAATGGGTCAGGTAAAGGGACTCGAATCGCTTGGATCGTATCAAACTGATCGATGCCTGCCAGGCCTCCACCTGGATATCGGGCGGCGGGCAGGGGGGCATCACTACGCCAGCCTTGCCAATGCGGACACCTGCGACATCGCCCGTAAAGAGCGCCCCGTCCAGCGCCCAGGCAATATGGTGGATGGCATGACCAGGGGTGTGTAGCGCCTTTAGCCTCAGGTTGCCGATTTTGATCCGGTCGTTATGTTCCACAATGCGCAGGCGGGCTTCGGGAATGGGTTTCAGTTGGCCCCAAAGCTGATCCATTTTATCCTTGTAAATCAAACGGGCGGAGGCAAGCAGCTTTTCCGGGTGCTGAAAATGGGGCGCCCCCAGGGGGTGGAGATAAATGGTGGCCCCTTTTTCGGCAAACACCCAGGCAGCACCGCCGTGATCGAGGTGGATGTGGGAAAGGAAAACATGCCGGACATCGTCGAGAGCGTAGCCAGCCTGGTTTAGTCCCTTTTCCAGGGCAGCAAGGGTAGCGTGCGGGCCGGTCTCCACCAAAACAGGCCCTTCGCTTGTCCTTATCAGGAATGCAGCGATGGTCTGTGGGTGGCCCAGGAAATGCAGATCAATTGTTTCTATCATTGGACAGGGTTTTGGTGAAGGTAAGTTTTGGGAAATGCAATGACAAGTGCCCTTTCACAATTTTGGTAAAATTAATTAAGGGCATGGCAAAAGGGTAGGGCAGTAGCGTCGGCTTTAGCCGGCGGAGTAAGTGGCCGCAAGCTGAAACCGAAGCATTTTTGGCATACCCGAGAAATTATCAAGCGCTCAAACTATTAAAAAAAAGCCAACCCCTGGCAGCAACTATCTTTGCCCCGTGAAACAAAAGGCACGTCAAATCCCGGAGGAAAAAGGGCGTAATCCCGGAACCGTTTTTAGCATTTATTCCAGAATCACAAGCAACTCCGGTACCGGGAAAAACATTAAAACAGAAGATGTCTGGGCTACGCCTTTAGAAAAATCGTTTTCCGTATCCTGTTAATCGGGTAGGGGCTTCCCCCTTTTATTCCACCTGGGCGAATTTGCAAAGTATCAAACACTAAAGCCATGATTCAATTCAAAGATAAACAGGCCACCATTTTTGAGAGCAGCCTTTTCCGCACCACGGCCACCGTGGTCGAAACCCCGGACCTGGTGCTCGTGGTTGACCCCAACTGGCTTCCCCTTGAGGTAGAAGCCATTCGCCAGTTTGTTGCTTCGGTACGAAAGGAAAAGCCCCTGTACCTCCTGTTCACCCATTCCGACTACGACCATATCATTGGTGGCAATGCCTTCCCGGAAGCCAGGGCCATCGCCTCCGGAGCTTTTGTGGAAAACCCTGACCATCAATCCATTGTCGAACAGATATTGCAGTTCGACGACGATTACTATATCCAAAGGGACTACGGGATAGCATACCCCAAGGTGGATGTCGTGGTTGAAAGGGACGGCCAAACGCTTGCAATCGGGAATACGCTGCTGACCTTTTACCTGGCCCCTGGTCACAACCGGGACGGTATTTTCACCCTCCTTGAAGATAAAACTAAACCGGCAACGGGTGCCGTGTGGCTGGCCGGTGATTATTTGTGCAACGTGGAGTTTCCCTACATTTATTACAGCAGTGTAGCCTACGAAAATACCCTGGAAAAGGTCGGAACCATTTTAGCCGCACACAAAGTCAGGTTGATGGTGCCCGGTCACGGCGACGTTGCCACCGACCAGGAAGAAATCCTGCACAGGACACAATCCGCCCTGGATTACCTCCGCCAACTCAGGCAACATGTAGAAAGGGGGGATCCCTTTGATTTAAAAAAGCTGTGGGAGCAATATCATTTTCCCAGGGTGATGAAAAAATTCCACGAAGGGAACATGGCCTTGTTGACCAAGGAATTCCAAAGTGGCAGTACAGGAAAAGCCATTCCAGCAAATCAGCCCTAACCGCCTGATTTTCAAAAATATTCGCTCTTATGAATAAAAAACTTCATCCCTCCAATATCTTTGCGCCGTTTTTTTATAATCCTATAACATCCAAAACATTTTGACATGATTAAACACCTTCTGCTTTGCCTCACCCTGGGCCTGATGGCCAATGCCTGCAACCGGGATTCCAAAACCAACAGCGGCACGGCAACGGCCACACCAGCCCCTCCTGCCGACCTCACCACCGACGGGGATGGCATCACCGAAAAAACAACCTTTATCGATCCCGTCTCAGGCTCTCCCGTGGAAGGAGAGCGGCCTGTACAAGCCCTCAGTACAGCCATTGCACCAGAACCCACCACGACGAAAGATACAAAGGTGCCCACCCCGGTGGAACCCCAACCCAAAACACCCCAGGAAAGCAGGGTGGTGCGGGTATTGACCACCAACTATTGGATTGTCACCGCCCTCATCAAGATCAACGACAAGCCGGCCAATCGCCAAAACCAGGGCGCATGGTTCAAGTTTCATCCGGACGGCAGCTATGAGTACGGTTATTTTGAAAACAAGATAGGCACCGGTGCCTGGACTTTTGATGGTAAAAGCGCCATTCTTTCGATGGACTCGGCGCTGTTGGGCGACGACCGGGAATGGAGCATCAAGATCGGGAGCGACGAGGACATTATGATTTGGGTAGGCACGGAGCGCTACCTGACCACTGGCACCCAGGCCCGCCTGCAGAATTACCTCTTCATCCCCAAAAACCGGAAAGAAATCGGGCTGCCCGATTGATTTAATATCCCTTTTCCTGGATTTCTTGATTTCGTTTCTAAATTTGGAGGTCAGATAAACAATGGTTTACAAAGGTTGATATGGGTTTATGATGTTTATGATAAACACCTGTCAGCTATGTTAGACCCTGATCAATTTTCAAAATAACATGCAAAACGAGACCTCCTCTGCCCGCCGGCCTAAACCACAGCTTTCTTTTTGGCAAATATGGAACATGAGTTTTGGCTTTCTCGGCATACAGTTCGGCTTTGCCCTGCAAAATGCCAACGTGAGCCGGATTTTTGAAACGCTTGGTGCCAGTATTGACGACATCCCGATCTTATGGGTTGCCGCACCATTGACAGGCCTCATCATTCAGCCCATTGTTGGATATTTCAGCGACAGGACCTGGAACCGCCTGGGCAGGCGGCGTCCTTTTTTCCTGGCCGGGGCTTTACTGGCTTCCACGGCGCTTTTTATCATGCCCAACTCCCCCGTTTTGTGGTTTGCAGCGGGCATGTTGTGGATCATGGATGCTTCCATCAATATTTCGATGGAGCCTTTCCGGGCTTTTGTAGGTGACAACCTGCCCGACGAGCAGCGCACTTCCGGTTTTGCAATGCAGAGTTTTTTTATCGGAATTGGGGCGGTAGTGGCCTCCATGCTGCCCTACATGCTCACCAATTGGTTCGGCGTGCTGAACGAGGCACCCGAAGGTATCATCCCTGACTCCGTGAAGTGGTCGTTTTACCTGGGCGGTTCTATTTTCCTGGTGGCGGTCTTATGGACAGTCTTCCGATCTTTTGAATATTCGCCGGAAGAAATGGCCGCATTCTCCGACTCCCTGGAGCACGAAACCGTCAACGTGACCAATCTCAGTTTGGAGGAAAAAAACCGTTTTGTGAACCGTCAACTCAGGCTGGGCACTATTCTCCTCGTCATTGGCAGCGCCCTTTCCACCTGGTTTTTTATACAAATGGTAAAAAAAGACCTGTACATCCTGGCCATCGGCCTGATGGCAGTAGGGCTGCTCTTTATCATAGCGGGCCTGATGCAGCGGAACAACAATGTTTCGGGCTTCATCACCATGATGAACGACCTCCTCTCCATGCCAAAGACCATGCGCCAGTTGGCCGTTGTCCAGTTCTTTTCCTGGTTTGCCCTTTTCTCGATGTGGATTTACACTACGGCTGCGGTCACCAGCCATATCTATGAGGCTACCGACACTACCTCTAAGGCATACAACGACGGTGCAGATTGGGTCGGTGTCTGTTTTGCAGTGTACAATGGGGTGGCAGCTTTGGTAGCATTTCTTCTGCCCGTTCTGGCTAAAAAAACCAACCGGAAAACCACCCATGCCATTAGTTTGGTGATGGGTGCATTTGGTTTGCTTTCCATATTTTTTGTCAAAAACCCCGACCTCCTTTTGGTTTCCATGATAGGCATAGGCTTTGCCTGGGCAAGTATCCTTTCTATGCCTTACGCTATTCTGACGGGTGCCCTGCCTGCTGATAAAATGGGCTATTACATGGGCGTTTTCAACTTTTTCATTGTCATTCCCCAAATCGTTGCAGCAGCCATCCTCGGCTTTTTTATTGCCCAATTTTTCGAACACCAGGCTATCTACGCCATGCTGATAGGAGGGATATCCTTCATCATCGCTGCTGTGATGACAATGTTTGTCGAGGATAAAAAGGGATAATTGGATAGCGTTGTTGGGTGGGGACCGTGCTCAGTGATTCCTCAATGAAGAGTTACCCGGCACACGTACATATCGGCTGTCAGGTAGAGTGCCTTGCCACCGTTGCCAAACGCACAATTGGCTGTTGCCTCGCCCGTATCAATCCTTCCCAAAACGGTACCATCGGGTTTGAAGACCCAACAACCGCCTGGGCCGGTGGCAAAGAGGTTGCCGTTGCCATCTACTTTCAGCCCGTCGGGCAGGCCCTTGTGTTCGTCACCCACCATAGCAGTCGCATCGTAAAACACCCTGCCATTGGCAAGCTGGCCATTTTCCATCACGTCGTAGGCCATCCAGATAGCCTTATCCGGATCGGAATTGGCGATGTACAAAACCTTTTCATCAGGGGAAAGGGCGATCCCATTTGGTCTGGACAAAGAATCAACCAACAGGTCAACCTTCCCGTCCTTGCTGAGGCGGTAAACGCCCTGAAAAGGGATTTCCTTGGCCGGGTCATCCATTTGTTTCGGCAGGCCATAAGGGGGGTCGGTAAAATAGAGGTTGCCCGCCCTGTCGTAGCAGGCGTCGTTTGGGCTGTTGAAACGCTTTCCATTCCATTTGTCGGCCAGGGTAATAAATTCAGGGCTAGGCTGATCGAGCGGTGCGTTCATCCAGGCTACCCGGCGGTCCCCGTGCTGGCAAAGAACGAGATTGCCCTGGGCATTGAACAACAGGCCGTTAGAGCCTTCCCCGCCAGGGGCCGTTTCACTGGTGAAACCAGACGGGCTAAGGAACAATTTGGCCCCTTCCCCTTCTTTCCATTTGAAAACCTTGTTGGCCGGCACATCGGAAAACAAAAGGTATTCCCCGTTTGCCACCCAGACCGGCCCCTCCGACCAATCCAGCCCATCGGCCAATACTTCAATGACGGCTCCGGCTGGCACGAGATTGTCCATTTCTGGGGAAAACCGTTCTATTTTACCAATAGCCCGGACGGTGGGTTTTTTATCCTTTTGCTGATCATCCGTCGATTGCTGGTGGCAAGCGGTGGTGAAAATCAGCGCAAATAAGCAGATGTGTGGGAGTAATCGGTTGCTCTTTTTCATGGAATCCTGCATTTATACCCGGCACCATTAGTTTTTGTGCAAATGCTGTTGGCTACTGGCAGTTGGCTTATTGCCAACTGCTGGAGCTAAAGGCAGTTTTTCAATCGCACAAAACCTAAGGAGCGAAGTATAGTATCGGAGAAAAAACAAAATGACGATTTCATAGAAAAAACCTTTGACAGCCAGTACGCAAATGGTGGGGGTTTAACATGAAAAATTGGTGAAGTTATTTCTTCAACGATACTTGATGTTATTGGAAGCAAGGTAAAAAATTGCCTGGACAAGCCGGACAATTTCAAAAAAAAAGCCCCTGGAATATGAATTTCCAGGGGCTTCTTTTCAGTTGCAAAAAATATTCTACTCCTTTATCATTTTCATCACGCTCTTTTCACCATCGTTGAAGGTGAGCCGGATCAGGTAGGAGCCTGCCTGCAAATCGCTGATATCCAAGGGGATGGAGACTGCGCCTTCGGCAAACTTCAGCGTCCGCACCAATTTCCCGTGCATCGTCAGGATGTCCATTTTTACAGAAGTCTTCACCTGCTCGCTGCATTCAATGGTGAGCTTGTCGGTGACTGGGTTCGGGTAAACGAGGAACTGCTGATCCGACTTAAACTTGGCCACTTTGACCACATTGGAATATAGTTGGTGAACGCCGCCTTTCAGTATTTCTACGCGGTAGAAGGCATTTCCCAATTTCGGAAAATAGTCGGCAAATCCATATTCGTGCATCCCCTCTGCCAGCGATTGCTGCATAGTAGCCAGATTGTCAAAGTCGATGCCGTTGGAAGACCGTTGTACGGCAAATGAATACTCGCCTGGCAATTGCTGCATTTCCCAGTTGACCATGACGCCGTTGCCCATATCGTCCACGTTGATGACCAGGGCATTGCCACAAATGACTGGTGAGTTGGAAATGCTAATCGGCAATACGTCTGTTGATGTGCAGCCGTTGGCCGTTACCGTCAGGCTGATCTCCACCACGCCCCAGGCTATCCAGGTGACAGTTGCACTCGGTCCTGTAGCGGTGGACGGGTTGGCGTTAGCGCCAAAATTCCATGTGTAGGTTGCATTTGAAGCATTGCTACCACCCGCTGTATAGGTTACCACATCACCTTCGCAAACAGCATCCGGTCCTACGATAATGGCTACGGCATCATCAGCAACAGTAATCGTGACGATGTTCGATTCGAGCCAATCGTCGCAGTTGGCCGTTTTCGTGCAACGTACGAAGTAAGTTGTTTCCTGAATTGGCCCCGGATCGTAGCTCGCGCTGGTCGCCCCACCGATGGGGTTCCAGGAGTTGGGGTCGAACGGGCCTGGCACCGTGGAATACATCCACAGGTATTGGATAGCGCCAATGCCGCCGGTTGCCGGGGTGAGGGAGGTGATCGGGGCTGGGTCGTTGCCGGGGCCACAAAGGGTCTGGTCGCAGCAAATCTCACCCGGATCAGCCACATTAAGGCAATCGTCGTAGAGGCCGCCATCAATGGTCAGGTTGCACTGGCCTTCTGCCAGCGTCACCATTTGCGAATTGCCCGTAGCCGGAATGATGTCGCTATCGGTAAAGTCGTTTCCACATGCACTTGAATTGGCCGGGGAATAGGTAAAACCGGTTGGTGCGTTCACATGGATTTGATAAGTGCCCGGCATCAGGTCGTCGAATTTGTACTGGCCATTCAGCGCAGTCTGGGTCGTCATGTTGATACTGTTGCCATTTACATCCGTGCCGGTAAGGGTAATGGAAACATTGGCAAAGCCAAACTCACCCGGATCCTGGCAGCCATTGCGATTTGCATCGTTCCAGATGCGGTCACCTAAGCAGGCCGGGTTGACCAATGTTACTTCGTCTGTGCCGGTACATCCATTGGCATCCGTCACCGTGACGGAATAGGTTCCAGCACCAAGGCCACTGATGGACGAAGTGGTGGCACCCGTACTCCATTGATAAGTATAAGTGGGCGTCCCGCCGCTCACCTGTGCACTCAAAACGCCGTCGGTAGCATTGTTCCCGCCCAGTGGATTGGTGATGTTGACCGAAACAGCAATGGCATTGGTTTGTGAAATATTAACCGAAGAAACAGCCGTACAACCGTTAGCATCGGTGGCTGTGACGGTGTAGGTGCCTCCGTTGAGGTCGGCGATGGAAGCACCGGTTTGACCGTTGCTCCAGCTATATGTGTAAGGTGCGGTGCCGCCGCTGGCAGATGCCGTGGCGGATCCAAGATCCGCACATCCGGCGTTTACGCCGATGGTGGTGACGGTTACTTGTGTTGGTTGGCCAATGAAAACACTGGTGGTGGCCGTGCAGCCGCTTGCCATGTCAACCACTGTTACAAAATAAGTCCCGGTAGCAAGGTTGTTGATGGTTTGAGTGCTGCCGCTATTGCTCCACATATAGGCCACCATGCCTGCTGCGCCTGTTACCATTGCAGTGGCGCTGCCCGTGCTTTGGCCAAAACAGGCCACATTGGTACCCGTGGCAGCTACTGAAATGCTGGAAGAACTGGTGACTGTTACCATATCCTCCGCTGTACATCCTGCGGCATCGGTGACGGTCACAGAATAAGTGCCTGCAGTCAGGTTGTTGATGATAGAGGTCGTGGCCCCCGTGTTCCAAAGGTAGGAGAAGGGTGGTGTGCCGGAACCTGGCGTGACCATGGCATTGGCAGAGCCGTTATTGGCACAGCCGGCGTTTACCCCGGTGATATGCAGATCAATAGAAGGCGTGCCGCCCACCGTAATGCTGCCGTTGGCACCGCAGCCATTGGCATCGGTAACGGTGACAGAATAATTGCCGGGGGCAAGGCCACTGATATTGGCAGCAGTGCTGCCGGTGCTCCACAAAATGGTATAAGGCGATGTGCCGCCGGAAATGGTGACAGCCGCCGTGCCGTCAGCCACCCCACAAGTTGAGGAAGGGGAAGCCGTCAGGTTTAAATCAATATTGCCATCCGGAACAATGGTGGCGGAGGAAACCCCGGTACAGCCGAGGAAATCCGTCACTGTCAGGCCATAAGTGCCTGGTGCGAGGCCGGAAACAGTAGCCGAAGTGGCGCCGGTGCTCCACATGTACTGATAGGGGCCAGTGCCGCCGCTGACCGTGGCAGTTGCCGTCCCGGTGCCACCACCTGCGCATGGAGGGTTCGTCACGTTTACGGTAATGTTGAGTTGGACAGGGTTTCCGACCGTTGCAGTTCCGTTCACCTGGCATCCGTTCTGGTCAGTGACGGTCACCGAATAGTCGCCAGGGCCGAGGTTTGGGTTTACAGAACCTGTGGCACCATTGCTCCAGGCATAGGTGTAAGGAGGCGTACCCCCGGAAACGATGGCTTCCACACTGGCATCGCAGAAGTTGAAACAGGCAAGTCCCTGCACCAACAGATCAAGGGTCAGCGCTGAGGTAATGGTTGCACAACCGACTGCCTGGCAGCCGCTTCCGTCCGTCACCGTGACGCAATGGAAACCTGCTGATAGGCCGGACACAGCAGCTGTTGTCGCCCCGTTGTCCCAGGCATAGGTATAAGAACCAGTGCCACCGCCGGCCGTAGCCGTTGCATTGCCATTGCCTGTGCAGGCATTGCCTGCGGTTACGTTGACCGTCACTGCGGTTGCTTCTGTCAGGTTAAAGGTAGCATCAGCCTGATCGCCAAGCGCATCGGTAACAGTAACCGAATAGGTGCCGGCACCTATGCTTTGGAGGATAGAGCTATTGGCACCGTTGTTCCACAGATAGGAATATGGCGCAACGCCACCGGAGGCGTTGGCGCTGACCTCCCCATTGGAAAAACCATTGCAGGTAGGGCTTGTACCGGAAATGGTCACAGAAAGTTGGGCTGAAACAAAGGTTGGCAGGAACAGCAGGAAGAGTGCTGCCTTAAAATTAGAAGACCTTGAAAATGAATGGACAAGGTGTCGAATTTGGTTCATAGCGAGTACAGTTTTGGTAAGAAATTGATGGCTTGAATTAAGAAGTAAGACCTCGTTCGTTCAAGCTTTACTTTTGGTTAAAAATAATTTGTTCAATATGCTTCTTGCCGCATACGCTGCAAGACAGTTTCTGGAAAATCAACAAATGGTTGAAGAGTGATGAATGAGACTGTCACGTGCTATTACGAAAGGCACGTCTTTTTTTGACAATTTGATGGGTAGATTCAATCGGGAAAAAACTCCCAGAGGTTAAGATGTAAAGCAGTATGAGGGAAATCAGCTCTATAAAATCGGTCTGGGTGGGTAGAAAACCGGCTGCTAAGATAGGATTATTTGTAAACGGGGGGCAAAAAGTGGGAGCTTTTTTTTTGCCGGGGCCTTCCAAGTTGCTTTGGAGGGCAGGTTGCAGCCTGCAACCTGCCCTCCAGAGCAGTCATTACTGAAAAGGATTTTGAAATGCAGGATTGCTGTAATAGCTGGTGTCAGTAAAGGTTTGCAGGAAGGCCAACAGGTTCGCCTTGTCTGTTTCAGTGAGGTGCAGGGGCTGGATGGAAGCCAGCAACAGGTTGTCGGCATAGTGCCCACCGGAGTTATAGTGGTCAATGACCTCTTCCAGCGTTGCAAACCGCCCGTCGTGCATGTAAGGGGCCGTGAGGGCAATGTTTCGCAGGCTGGGCGCCTTGAATTTTCCATTGTCCGACCGTTTGCCGGTAACTGCCCCCAGTCCCTTGTCCGGGAAGTCGTCCAGCGAAGCTACCGCTTCAATCCCATTGTTCTCATAGCGCTCTGAACTGAGCAGGCCCTTACCGTCGTGGCAGTGGGCGCAATGGCCCAGTTTCTCCGACCCGGTGGCGTCGTCGAAATAGATCAGGTACCCATCCACCTCTGCGTCGGACCACAAAAACGGGTTGTTGTTGCCCTGGTAAATTTTCTGGTCAAACCTGGAATTGGCACTGATAAGCGTACGCTCGAACTGGGCAAGCGCTTTTGCGGCCAGGTCCCTGGTTATTTCGGAAGTGTTGTTGATACAAAAAGCTTCCCGGAACATCTTCGGGTAGGCCGGGTGGTTTTGGAGCTTCACTTCCACGTTGTCCCAGATTTCCGCCATTTCAAGGGGGTTCTCAACTGGGTGCAATGCCTGATCTTCCAGGTTGGGCGACCTGCCATCCCAAAACAGGCCCAGATTGAAGAACCCAACGTTAAGCAATGGCATGGAACTCCTCGGCCCCTGAAGGCCATTGATGCCAATGGACTTGGTATTTAAGTCGGTGAAACTATACTTCAGTTGGTGGCAACTGGCGCAGGAAATGGTGCTGTCGACAGAAAGTATGGGGTCGTAGAACAGAAACCTGCCAAGTTCGATGCCTTCATCGGTGAGGGGGTTGTCGGCTGGGATGTTCATGCTGGGAAGGCCGGCGGGGATAACGAGATCGTGGGGCGAGGGGCCACAAGGGATACCCGTCAAGTCAGTATTATCCTCAATGGGTTCCATCTTTCCGTTGTCATCCTTTTTACAGGCATTTATCAAAATCATCGAAAGGAAGGCGGCTATAAAGGCTTTTTTCATGCGGCAAAGTTTTTATGTGTTAAGGTTAAGATCATTTTTCCAGGGCCAGGGCCTGCAATAAGTTGTTCATAAGAAACTTGGCAAGCTCCAGGTCAGAGGGGCTTTGGGTGTCCAGGTTTTCCGGCTTCGTCAGGTCCAGCGCTACGCCATCTTTTACATACAGTTTAAGAATATCCAGTACAAAGTTCAGGTCAAAAGGCTTGCCTTCTTCCAGCACTATCGGATGGGTAAAGGTGATGGAGCGGTACACTTCGTCGGTGCCGGGGTGGTGGCCAAACCCTTCCTTTGGGCCGTCGCCGAATTGGCCACTTCCATCCGCATCGAACTTGCCTTCCGATTTTAGGAAAATGTAGCTGTCCCAGTCGCTCCAGAATTCCCCGGCATTGTCCCGGAGGGGGTTCCCGGTGGGCAGGGTGGTAGAAGAGGAGCGGTTCAGGCTGGCCGGCACCCCGATGCCGATACGGATGCCCTTGTATTGCCCCACAGGAACCTTGTTGTTGGAAACGACAAGTGGCGTTTCAGCCTCTGGCAATGTGCTGTTGTCTGAAAAATTGAGGAAGCCTATATCTATCAGCCCGGCTTCGCCGCTGCCCTGGGCTTCCAGCAGCGCTATGTCGGAAATGAAAAAGTTGAGCCTGTCGAACTTGATCAGGTGGCCGTCCGGATACACATAAACACTGTCGGTAAAAACCAGGGGCCTTCCGTCATAAGTAGCCTTGAAATTCAGGTTGACGGTGGTCGTTGGGCCTATGTCATCGTCTTTGCAGGAAGCTACCCATAAACCAAGGACCAGAAACAAAAGGAATTTTCTCATGATAATGAATTTTGAATGGAAACAAGGTCTCCGCAACAATGTTTTGAGGAATGCAGCGAATGCAAGTTCACAAAAATAAGGCTATTCCAGGGTGATTTCCGTCACCGAAAAGGCGTTCGGCAAGTTGGCGGCCATTTTTTGGCGGATGGTTTCCACCGGGTCACTGGAAAAATCCACCCCCTCGAACCAGGCTATGTAATTGATGCGCAGCCTGACCTTGATGTTGAAGCCCCGTTTGATCAGCAAGGGTTTTTCTAAAGGCAGCAGGATGTCGGTTGGCTGAAAAAACTGCACCGCTGTTGGCTCGACAAGCGAGGAGGTATCTGTTTTGAAACTCAGCAAAAAAGGGATGTACCCGATCCCTTCCTCGTAAATCAGGGTGTCTGTCCGGTAATAGAGCGGATGTCCCGCCGGGATACTGGCTGTGTCCAATTGCAACAGTGCTTCGGGCAGGCCGAGTGTGAATTTTACCTTGTCAAAAGTGCCCTCCGTAACTGTAGTGCCGATGACATTGGCCGAAAAAATATCCCGATCCAGTTTGGCAAAATTGTCCTCATAAACCACCCGGCTGCCATTGATGAAACCAATGCCGATGGTATCCGCCACACCCACCTCTTCGCCATCTGTATTTACCAGTTTGAAATTGGAAATGAAAAAGCGGCTGCGCAGCACCTCGAAGGTGTCCACATCGCTGGAAGGCGCAGGGTAGAAGGTGTTGTACTTGAAATTGATAAAACTGTCCAGGGTGTTTTTCACCAACACCTGGTGGAGCGGGGAAATGGTGAGCGTGGGGTACGTGCAGCAATCGGGGCAGGCGTCGTCAGCGTCCACGGCATAATTGGTGGCATTGATGTCGAGGCATCCCTCTTTCGGCTCATAACAACCCAATAGCAAGGAAAAAGCAAAAAGGAGAATGGCAAAATCAGCCAGGTTCGCAGCCTCCGCAGGATGCCGCCTCGAAATGGCTGCCCTGCTGAAAGGCTGGTTTCCACTTTTGCAAAAGCCCTTTCGAAATGTTGCCATCATAGATTGGAAGTATTTTCTCATCGCCTTTTCAAAGCCCGCTTTTATCAAAATTCACCGTTAATCATTCACCATTATTTACGCCTTCATCCGCATCCGCTTCACCAGCCAGGCCTGCAGGATGGGCCGGAAACCCTGGTTGATGTCGGCCTCCACAAAATCCACCTGGTACTGCATACATTTCATTTTCAGGGCCTCCTTGAAACGGGCTATCTGGCCCACGTAGTGGTCTTTCACCTGGTTGGGCTGCAGCCGCAGTTGCTCCCCGGTTTCCATGTCAATAAAAAGGTAAGGCCTGTTTTCGTATTCAAAATCCATCTCCAGCGACTTGTCCACCGTGTGGAAAAGGATGACCTCGTGCTTGGCATGTTTCAGGTGTTGCAGCGCCGAAAACATGGCCTCGGCATCTTCCGACTGCTCGAACATATCGCTGAAAATGACTACCAGCGAGCGCTTGTGGATGCTGTCGGCAATCTGGTGCAGCGCCTTTGCCGCCGAGGTTGTTTTGTCCCTTTCCGGGTTGTCGATGAGTTGCTGCAGGTAGGACAACAGCAGCCTGTAGTGCGAAGTGCTCGACTTGCAGCGGGTATGCGTTTCCAGTTTGTCGTCGAAAATGGTCAGCCCGAATGCGTCCCGCTGTTTTTGCAACAGGTTCATAAGGGCCGCCGCCGCCAGGGCGGAAAAGCGCAGCTTGTTCGTGTAGTTTTTGGTGTCTTTGCCCACTTCCGGGAAGTACATGGACGAAGAGGCATCCACCACGATTTGGCAGCGCAGGTTGGTCTCCTCTTCAAATTTTTTGACGTACATCCTGTCCGTGCGGGCATAAACTTTCCAGTCAATGTCCTTGGTGGCCTCGCCCTGGTTGTATAGGCGGTGCTCCGCAAATTCTACCGAAAAACCGTGGAAAGGGCTTTTGTGGAGGCCGATGATGAAGCCTTCCACCACCTGTTTGGCGAGGAGTTCCAGGTTGCCGAGGTTGCGTACGTCGAAGTTGTCTTGTAACAGCATATTGGTGAATTGGTGAATTGGTAAATTGAGGAATTGGGCAGGGTCATCAACGACTCCCAAAACGCCTTGATTGGGAAAGTGTTGCAATGCCCACAGTACATCTTGCCTCAGTTGGACAACTTATACTGCACCAGGATGCCTACCGCCAGGCTTATCCAGCCCAGGTAAAAAATGACTTTCCCATAAAGGCGGGTCTGTGGCTCAAAGGTGAAAAATTTCCGGCCTTCCGTGTCAATCGTTTTATCCTGCCAATAGTACCAGCCCATGCCGACGCCCGCCACCAGGAACAAAGGGCTGAACAGGATGCCGCCCAATAACACACATATTATATAAAGGGACATCCAGGTGAAGTTGCCCCTTTTGCCCTGCCTCAACAGTTCGTTTCGCTCTTTTTTAAAAATGGCCGCTTCTTCCACAGGAATGGCAATCCCCCTGTCTTCCAGTATTTTGCGGGCAACGGCGGCATCTTCCACGGTCCATTCGTCGGGCCGTTTGAGAATGTCCAGGAGTTCCCTCGCATCCAGGTCGTGCAAATAATGATCGGCAATGAAATGGGGATTGGCCAGGGCGGATTTTTCAAGGATGGCATTCACTTTTTTGAAATCGGCAGGCCGGATTTTGATGACAGCAGGCGGCACGAGGCCATGCCCGACAATGGCAGAATCCAAAATGGTCTGGTTCTTTTCCAGTTTAAATGGCACTCCGTGCTCGTACAGGATTTTGATGAAATCATCCACTTGTTCCATGTTGAAAAAATCCCGGTAAAACTCGAAGGCCCCCGGCTGCTCCCCGGCAAAGTCGCTGTCTAAGATTTCTTGCATTTTTTAAGGCTTCAAGGTGTCGCCTCGAAAGGGTGGCTACAACGGTACATATCGGCGAAACTCAAACCGCCCTTTCGAGGTGACGACGCCCTTTAAACTTTCATCAGTTAGCGAATACCATCTGCTTCGTATCAACCACCTTGCCATCTACTTCAAGGCTGTAGGTATAGATGCCCAACACGTTGTAGCCATGAGTGTACAGCACCTCATTTTCGCCTTCATGCAGGCTTATGGGCATGCGCTTGATCTCCCTTCCCTCCAGATTGGCTATCACAAGGTAGGCTTCCCGGTATGAAATAGGTTCTTTTACCTGGTAAACGATATAAGTTGCTTCGTCAAAAGGATTGGGCCGGTTTTGATACAGTTCGATAGGGGGTGTGGCCCTGCCATTGGCTACTTCGTCGGCCCCGCTCACCACCGACAGTGTTTTCTCGCCCGAAAAAAGACTTTCAACACCATTCCCATCCACCGCCGCCACACTGACCCTCAGGAGGCCTGCTGCATTGGGCAACCCGGCATTTTTTTGAAAAACCGTGAAAATAGTATCGAAATCATTGGTAGTGGAGCGGTAAAATACCCGGTATTCGCCGTAATCGAAAGGGTCGGTTATTTCAACAAAAACAGAATCGGCAGTACGGGTGGCGGTAAAATCCACTGGTGTTTCAGGCCCGATGGCCGCCATGCCTGCCGATACGCCATTGATGACCGCATTCCTCGCCAGGTAGTTAAAATCTACAAAAAAGCTGTCCAGTACATTGTCGCCATCCGTGTCCACACCCAACACATCCTTGGTGGTATGCTGGCGGTCGTGGTAGTTCGGGTCGTCTGTATTGGCATTTCCATGTTCATTGGCAGAAGTGAAGCGGATGGCCGCAAACCCCTGCTCCCGGAAAGGGATGTGATCACCGCCCCTGCCCGTTCGGTCTTCTGCGGACATGATGGTGACCATCATGGGCACGGAAACCAGGCCAAGCAATTCTTCCACGTATTGGAGTTTGGTGAAACGGGCCAGTTGCTTGTGCTTTGAGTTGTTGACGCCCTGCGAAAACAACCTGACCTGTGTGCTGTCAATGTCGTTCAGGCCAGGACAGGATGGCGGCGAGGACGTTTCACCGCAAATGATGCCCCCGATCACATCGTTGTTCAAAACGGCATTGATGGGGATGCCTTTGTTTTTCGCATATTTGGCGAAGGCGTCGGCACCGAAAAGTCCCTGTTCCTCGCCTATCGTCGCCATGAAAACGATGGTGCGGTCGAAGGCGAATTGGCTCATTACCCTGGCCAGTTCCAGCACTAGGGCGGTGCCGCTGCCGTTGTCCTCCATGCCCTCGGCAAGGCAGGCCGTGTCGCAGGCTGTTTCACAACGGCTGTCGAGGTGGCCCTCGATAATAATAATCCCTTGGTGCGAAGTATCTATGCCGGGCAGCACGGCGAAGACATTCCGGTGCTGGTTTACGCTGCAAATTGACCTGTCAAACTGCAGGTAGGACGGTATCAACCTGCCGCCATTTTCAGCGCCGATCTGCTCGAAACGCTGGAAGACCCAACGCCGGGCGGCGCCAATCCCCCTGGAGGAAGAAAGGGTATCCGAGCCGGTATTTCTTGTTTCAAATGCGCTCAGCCGCAAAAGGTAAGATTTCAATGAATCGGGCAAAATGCCGTCCATGATGGCCGGGACGATGTCGCCGGGGTGGTTGATGACCGTGCCAGGGGTGTAATCAGCCGGGTCGTAGTTGCCGAGCATGATGTCTTCGGCCAACTGCTTGGTGGACAAAATGTTGGTCTGTGATAAACAAGCAAAAAGCTGGCAAACAAAAAACAGGGAGGTAATGGCTCTTTTCATGCAGGTAGATTTTTAAGTTCACAATGAACAAACTTAGCAAAAGTCCACCGCTCTGAAAAAAGAACCTCATTGATGTGGGGCAAAAGTCGCTGGGGTTACGAACCCCCGGCGACTTTTGGCATAAAAACCACTACTGATGCGGATGGCGCTTTCTGGACAATTTGCCCCAAATCCACCTTCTTTTCCAGAAAAACAACCCACCAATCAACACCAGGGGCCAAATGTTTACCAGCCCAATGAAGATGTCAACGAGGAGTTCCCAGCCATTTTTAAGGCCCGCCAGGAGCTTGCTCCAAAAGCTCTCCGTGAACACATCCGGCTCTCGTTGGTATGCTATCTGTTGGTAGATTTCCAGGTTCAGCGTGCTCATGGCCACCTGGTCTTTGAGGAAACGCAGGCGGCCTTCTTTCGACTCGATTTCTTCCTGTATGACCCGGATTTGCTCTTCCGCCAGCAAAACGTCCTGCACTGTTTTCGCCTTGTTCCGAAGAATATCAACGTAGCGATCCCGCACTTCTTTTTTGGTGCTCAGGCGGGTGAGGATATCGGTGTATTCCGCTGTCACATCCTGTGCGGAAATCTTTTTGTACTGGGTAAAAAGGGCGTGTTTGCCAACGGAACTGAGCAAGCTGTCAAAGCTGCTGGCAGGCACCCGGATGGTGATGGCGTTATTGATTTCGTAGTTGGAATTGGTCAGTTCCATATTCGACACATAACCGCCAAAGCGCTGGGCCAAGGCTTCGATTTGGGGCGTCACCTTGTTTACGTCCTCCACTTTTATCCGGTACTGCCCGGTCTTGATGATCTGGCGGGGAATGGCTGGTTCGTCTTTTTCATCTTGTGGGGGCTGGCCGGGTTGGGTTGGCTGTGGCTGTTCTTGTGGGGGCGCTGGCGGGGCTTCGTCGAAATCAACATTGGATTGTTCGGTCGCTTCTGGCTGGGCGAATCCTGCCTGTTCGCCCTTGTTTTGACAAGAAAATAATAAAGTAAAAAGCACAATTAAACTGATCGGAAGATTGATTTTCATATCGGTTGGATTTAATGAAAAACGGGGATGCAACGCACGGGTTGTTTGCACAGGTAGGATAGATTGTTTTTTTGGAGGAATTGGTGGGAACTGCCCGGATTGCGGGGAGGATTGGAACACGGATTGGGCGGATTGCCACGGATCAAATCTGTGTAAATCTGTCCAATCCGCCCAATCCGTGTTCCAATCAAGTAATAAGGGTATTCTAAAACTCAAACAGCGTCCCCGCCCGCCCCGGCGGCACCACGCCCAAATGCTTGTAGGATTTTTCCGTGGCCTCCCGGCCCCGTGGCGTCCTTTGCAGGTAGCCTTCCATGATCAGGAAAGGCTCATGAACTTCCTCTATCGTCCCCGATTCTTCCCCGACTGCGGTAGCAATCGTCGTCAAACCCACCGGCCCGCCCTTGAATTTGTTGACGATGGCGTCCAGGATTTTGTTGTCCATTTCGTTGAGGCCGCCTTCGTCCACATTGAGGGCGGTGAGGCCGATTTTGGCGATTTCAACATCTATTGTGCCGTCGCCTTTTATTTGGGCGAAGTCTCGGATGCGCCGCAGCAGCAGGTTGGCGATGCGGGGCGTGCCACGGCTGCGGCGGGCGATTTCGTAGCTGCCATCCTCGGTGATTGGCACGTTCAGGATAGACGATGAGCGTTTTATGATTCCCTGTATCGTTTTCACATCATAATAATCCAGGTGGCAGGTGATGCCAAAGCGGGAGCGCATCGGCGCAGTGAGCAGGCCCATGCGGGTAGTGGCACCGACGAGGGTAAACTGGTTGAGCGAAATCTGGATGCTGCGGGCGTTCGGTCCGCTATCGATCATAATGTCAATGCGGTAATCCTCCATCGCTGAGTAGAGGTATTCCTCCACGACCGTGTTCAGGCGGTGAATTTCGTCAATGAACAGCACGTCGCCTTCTTCCAGGTTGGTGAGCAGCCCGGCGAGGTCGCCTGGTTTTTCCAGCACGGGGCCGGACGACATTTTCAGCGTAGCGCCCAGTTCGTTGGAAATGATGTGCGAGAGGGTCGTTTTGCCAAGGCCGGGCGGGCCGTGCAGCAATACGTGGTCGAGCGCTTCGCCCCGTTGGCGGGCGGCGGCGATGAAGATGCGCAGGTTGTCCACGATCTTTTCCTGCCCGCTGAAGTCGTCCAGTTCTTTCGGGCGGAGTGCCTTTTCGACGAGGCGCTCGTCGGAGGTCATCGCTTCGCCGCTTGGGTCTAAGTTTGGATTTTGCATGTGAAACTTATATCGAAACAGGCCTCTATTAAGTTGGGAAAGAAATTTCAGTTAAGGATCGAAGGAAAAATAATCCCGATGTGAAATCGGGATTATTTTTAAAAAACCCTTCCAGTGCTGGGGTTTCAACATCAAAATAGGGAAGTTATTTTTTCATCGTTACTAAAGGAACAGCATCTTCCAATGCCTGAAACGTCCAATTTACTTTTGCCATTTTTGAAACCTTTTTCTTGCTTCTTCCATGGACACAGTTTTTCCTTCTTTCACCTGGATCAACCCGGTATGCACTTTTTCCAAAATAATAACCCTTTCCATTAAATCATCAATAGAAAATTCTTCGGGCATCTGTTGAATAGTTTCTAACACTTTATTCTTGGTAAGCATAGCATCAATTTTTAACCAAAATTAATGGATTCATTAGAAAATACTATCAATCCCAAATCCCTTCCCCCTGCCAAATAATCTTCCCCTTGCCAAACTTTGCCAGGTACTCCTCATAGCACTCGTCGTGGTTGCTACGGGTCTCGCAGATCAGCTTGCCCCTGCAGTCGTAGAGGAAGGACATCGGGATGCCCCTGAAAAGGTAGGCCCAGCCGTCGCCTTTTTTGTATTTGATGATTTGGTTCGGGTTGTGGATGTCAATGGCCTTGTCCATCCAGTCCACAGCAAAAGGGTTTTCGGTGTCCACGCAATCGTTGTTCCCTGAGGTTCCGTCATTGACTTCCTGGATGCAGGTAATTTCAACGATGGCCTTTTCAGCCATGCAGCTGCTGGCCATATCCGGCAGTTTTTTATAGCTGAAATTGATGCGCTGGCCTTCTTTTAGTTTAAAACCGCCAGCCACCTTTGCCGGGTTGAGGAGCACGCCATTGTCCAGCTCGATGAGCAGGCCGCAGCCGTCCAGATCGCCGAAGTCTTTTACGATGCCAAACTCCCCGCAATCCTGGCCGGCAGCCTGCTGTTTAGTTTTGCATCCAAAAACGAAAACCATTAAGCACGAAAAAAGTAAAACCCTCATGTTTAATATGACTGATTTTTAAAGGTTTCTGTTTTTAAAAAAAGCCCTGTTCCTTACCTTTGCGCCTCTTTTTGAAAAGGTGCTCGGTTTATGTTTTATGGTTTGGGGTTTATGGTTTGTGGCATGGCAAAGCTTTGAAAAAAGCTGCCTGGCCCCACAAACCATAAACCATAGACCCTAAACCACGAACCCTCCGCTACAAACCAATCCAACGAAATGACCGGAACAAAAGTAACGATTGCCAAAGGTAAATTAAAAGTCCCTAACGACCCGATCATCCCTTTCATCGAAGGCGACGGCATAGGGCCGGATATATGGGCCGCCTCCGTGCGGGTACTCGACGCTGCCGTTGAAAAAGCATTCGGTGGCAAGAAAAAAATCATCTGGAAAGAAGTACTGGCGGGCGAAAAAGCTTTTGAAAAAACAGGAAGCTGGCTGCCACAGGAAACCCTCGACCACATCAGCGAATATTTGGTGGCCATTAAAGGCCCCTTGACCACCCCCGTAGGCGGCGGCATCCGCTCCCTGAACGTGGCCCTGCGCCAGCAACTCGACCTGTACGCCTGTGTGCGCCCGGTGCAGTATTTCAAGGGCGTGCCTTCTCCTGTAAAGCAGCCACAACTGGTGGACATGACCATTTTCCGTGAAAATACGGAAGACATCTATGCGGGCATCGAATACCTGAACGGTACGCCTGAATGCGCCAAGGTGCTCAATTTTCTGGAAAACGAAATGGGGGTGAAGAAGATACGTTTCCCCAAAACGGCCTCTTTCGGCATCAAGCCCGTCTCCATCGAAGGCACCGAGCGCCTGGTGAGGAGCGCCATCGAATTTGCCCTTACCAATAAGAAACCTTCGCTGACGCTCGTCCACAAAGGCAACATCATGAAGTTCACCGAAGGGAAATTTAAAGACTGGGGATACGAACTGGCCGAACGGGAATTCGGCGACAAGGTGTGGACCTGGGCGCAGTACGACCGCATCAAGGACGACAAAGGCGAAGCCGCTGCCAATGCCGCCCAAAAAGCGGCCCTCGGCAAAGGCGCCCTGCTGGTGAAAGACGTCATCGCCGACGCTTTCCTCCAGCAAATCCTGACCCGGCCGGCTGAATACTCCGTCATCGCTACCCTGAACCTGAACGGCGACTACATCTCCGACGCCCTGGCAGCGCAGGTGGGCGGCATCGGCATCGCTCCCGGCGCCAATATCAACTACACGACTGGCCACGCCATCTTTGAAGCCACGCACGGCACAGCGCCAAAATACGCCGGCCTCGACAAGGTGAACCCAAGCTCGGTCATCCTCTCCGGCGAGATGATGTTCCGCTACCTGGGCTGGACGAAAGCGGCCAACCTCCTCCTGAAAGGCGTAAAAGGTGCCATCCGCAAAAAGCGGGTGACCTACGACTTCGAGCGCTTGATGAAAGGGGCTACCCTGCTGAAATGCTCCGAATTCGGCGACGAGATCATTGCGAATATGTGATTTTAAAGTGCTTGATAATGAAGAAAGGCGGCTCATGTGGGCCGCCTTTTTTGTTTTGGAAAAATCACAAATCGCTTTCAAAAGCATGGAAAACAAAAATAAATCGCCCGGCTCCGTTTTTTATGTAATTTTTTATTGGAATTTAAGTGCTGCTTATGCCTTGTTTAATAGCACTTTAAGGTGGCCGGTACAATTTGCGGCAGGTTTGGGCAACAACATATTTCATTACCTCAACAACCTGCCAATCCGACCTTCCAACGAGTAACCACTCATCCGCCTGAAACCTGTTGGGATAAAGAACGGCACTAATTTCAACCTACCATGGCACAAGCTCATGCTTTAGTTTCCGGACAACTCCTCTTCGAAGAAAAACTGGCCGACCCCAATTCCTTTAAGATCAAAGGCGGCGCCACGGTTGCCTTTTGGGAAGGCGACGACAACTGCACCTGCTGGGAAGGCGACTACACCATTCCCCGCCTCATCCAGACAGACCAGGGCTTCAACGTGAAGTTCAAGTGGTGCACCATCGGCTGCCTGGTGAACGCACTTTGCGGCGACTGGTGCCTCGAAATCCTGATGGAACAAAAAGGCATCAATGAATTTGAACTGCCCGACAACATCCGGGTGAAGATGATCCCATTTGTGCCGAAGGCCGGCCACTGCTATGAGGTCACCTGTTCCATTCCGAAGAACACCGTGCCGCCCGGTATCTTCGACATCTGTGTTTGCATCACGCTGAAGGATTCCTGTGGGCGCCCACTGCCCGTCGCCGCCATGGGAGAACTTGGGGCTTTCCGTTTTTACGAAGACTCCGAACCACAAGGCCACC
Source organism: Lewinellaceae bacterium (assembly GCA_020636005.1). GTDB lineage: Bacteria > Bacteroidota > Bacteroidia > Chitinophagales > Saprospiraceae > UBA6168. Next base: position 291,331 of record JACJYR010000002.1, on the reverse strand, counting down.
AGTACCACTAAGCACCAATGTTTCAAGGTTGTTCAATGTCCCTTTTTTTCCGGGCTAAGTATCGAAGGAAAAATAATCCCAATGTGAAAGCGGGATTATTTTTAAAAAAAACCTTCCAGTTTGGGATTTCAAAATCAAAATCGGGAAGCTGTTCTTTCATCGTTACCAATTAGGCAAGGGATCAGGGGCATTGAACGGCTTGGGGCATATCATTATTCACAAAAAAGCGGGCCGACAGAAAGCGGGGATTTGGCAGCTTTGACACAAGCCCTTTTTGAGTTGCCGGCTACAAAAAATCAAACATGAAACCTCAAACTGACAGCTACCATTTCAGCGAAACCTCCGTCACCGGAAAATATGGCTTTGAATGTTTTCAAAACCAGGAAGATGGCAATTTCTATTTCCATTTCAACAATGAGGCGGGGCGGGCCGTGCTTTACAGCCAGCCCTATAAAAGTGCCCGGAGCAGGGAAAATGCCATCCAGTCGGTCATTGCCAACTCGCCAAAACCTGAGCGTTTTGAGGTATCGGACGATAAAAACAACCCATATTTTATCATAAAAGCAGGCAACCACCAGGCCATCGGGCAAAGCCCTACCTTTTCCGCTGTGGCCGAAATGGAAGCTGCAAAAAAATTATTGATGGTCATGGACAACCCACCCATTTTCGAACGGGAAGAGGAAATTGATGCCGGCACCCCGCAAAATGCAGTGCCTGAAACGCAGCCGGCAACCAGCCAAAGTAGCCGTTCCACCTTCCCCACCGACCTGCCAAGGCATTCGTTTTCCGTAAAAGTTTATGGCGAACCGCTCGGCGTACAGATCACCCATGTGCTGACCCAAAACCAGGCTACTTTCCAAACATTATCGGGGGAAAAAATCACCGAGTTTATTATGTTCTATCTTCCCGAAGAATGGAAGCAAAACTTTGAAAATGCCCTTGGGAACAAGATGGCTGCACCGCCCCCAACCAACCAAATGACAATGCCAACATCGCCCGGAGGGAACGGCCATACACTTACCGGGCAAAATGGCAACGGCAAAATAGCAGGCACCCCTGCTACGGAAACAGCAGCCGGGGAAGACCTTCCCAACCCCGCCCAGCCCAAAATTGTGAAACAGCCCTCGCTCGACGATGTTATCGTGGCTTTTATGAATGAAGACAAGGGTGCGAAAGCCAGCAAAGACTTTTCGCCCCGGGAGGTTAGGGAAATGCTGCGCAAAACATCGCTGCCCCCTGAGCCGGCACCAGCCGAAAACGAGGTGGACGCATTTATCAGAAATGAAAAAATAAACCCACTGGTGGAGGCCAGCCGGACTTCAAATGGTGAGGATGTGGTGGATGCGATGCTCCGGTCAAAAGTGGATCTCCGTGAATTTGTGGAAGGGAAGCAAAAAAAGGTCAGTTTCAACACTGACTTCCTGAAAGGCGAAAGGCCGGCCCCACCGCCCAAGATAAGCATGGTGGAAGAGTTTATAAACGGAAAGGGAACGACGGTGATTTTTGAAACCTACCATGAAAAGGAAGCGATAATTGGGTTTTCAGAAATCCTGCACACCAAATTGCCGGATAGCACGCCTGCCAGTAAAAAAGATGTCGTGGATAGTTTTATGCGATCTGCCAACTGTGGTTGCAGCGTGTGAAGAAACAGTTGCTGGCACCACAATTATACTAAAACACGGATGGTTTTGTCGGTTTGCTATTAGCTGTTGGCAGTTGGCCATTGGCTTTTGCCAACTGCCAAAGGCCAAAAGCGATCAGCGTACAGTAAACTGCTGTAAATAGCTGGCGCTCATCCCCTCTTTAAGATGGAGTGGGCATTTCAGCACCGTTTCAGTTTTGGGAGGCCGGGTTATCAAACCCGGCGGTTCCGGCCCCAAACTGCCGGGTTTGATAACCCGGCCTCTCCACCTAAAAGCCCCAAACTGCCGGGTTTGATAACCCGGCCTCTTCACCTAAAAGTCTGTATTTCACCTCGAAGAAGGGAAGAGCGATAGCTGGATTGATAAACGAAAGGTATTAAAAATCAGGAGAGTTTTCGGAGCGGGCTGCGCAATACTTGTCCGCGTTAATTGATGCTGAAATTCTCAACATCGGAAGATACCGGGGCATGGGAGCCGGCGTGGGCAGCAGTGGAACTGCCTCTTCTCACTTTCACTTCCCTGGTTTTCCAGTTGATGCGCCGCTCGTAGTCCTTGCAGATGGGGCAATGGAAAATAATCCAGTCGCCTTCCCGGTGGCTGAGGCATTGGTGCTGTTCCTGGTTGAAGATATCGAATGAATAATTTTCCATCAGCGAATATTTTTTTTGACGGCGTCATATAGCCGATTAGGGAGGGTTTTGACAAAAATGCTGCCACAACAGAAAAGGGTTTGTTGGGTATTTTTGAAAAAATACCCCGTGTATGCTAATCGGATAATAATTGGAGAATGTTCATGTTACCTTTTTATTTTATATGCAATAAAGTGCAGGTCAAACGGGGTTATCCCTAAAAAGAAGATGTAACCACAGTCACAACATTGACCCAGCAATAATTATTGGAAAAAAGGCAAGTCAAGAAATTAAACCATTGATTATCAATTTTTTAATTCCCCAATTTACCAATTCCAAATGATCCCATGACATTTCTTAAGCTTATTTTCATTAAATAACCTTCCTGGTTTTTGAGCCTCGCCCCCCCGGGTTTGGACAAAAACACAAAAAGGACAAAACCCATCAAATCATGGCAAACAAGAGCCACCATGGAAATCAAAGCAAAGACCCGATGAACGCAATGTGCCGGCACCAGTCTTTTGAGGCGGAGCGAATTGGACGGTTCGGGAGAATGTTCAGAAAACTGCCGCCGCTCTATACAGGCCCTGGCGAGCTTGCCAAGCTCGGTGCGCCGAATGGCCCCATGGACGGCGGGACGAACCCACTCACCACCAATACGTTCCCGCTGGGCATGGTGTTTTTCGGCCAGTTTATTGACCACGACATCACCTTCGATCCCAGTTCGTCTTTGGATAAAATCAACCACCCGGAAGAAATCGAAAACTTCCGAACGCCCAACCTTGATCTGGACTGCATTTTCGGGGAAGGTCCCGACGATGAGCCGTTCCTCTATGTGAAAAAAGACCAGGACCACCGGTTGCTGACCGGCGAAACCAACAAAAACTACGGCCAGCCAGAATGGCTTGCAGCCAACGACCTGGCACGCACCGCCTCCGGCACGGCCATTATCGGGGATTCCCGCAACGACGAAAACCGCATCCTTTCGCAGTTCCAACTGGCTATGATTCGTTTTTATAATTTCCTGTACGAAAAAACTGCCGATGCCCGTCCCGGGGCCAGCGCCAAAGAACTGTACGAAGTGGCCAGGAAGGAGGCGAGCTGGAATTACCAGTGGATCATCGTCAACGAATTCCTGCCGCTCATTGCCGGCGAGGAAGTAGTGGATAAAATTTTGAGCGAAGGGCGGAAGTTTTACACTCCCTGCTCCCGGCCTTATTTGCCGGTGGAGTTTTCCGTGGCCGCCTACCGCTTTGGCCACAGCATGGTACCGCACAAGCTCAAGTTGCAGCCCAATGGCCCCAAGCTCAACCTCTTTTCCCGGGAGCTTGGATTTGGTTTCAGCCCCATCACCGACGAAAGCCAAATCGTTGATTGGGAGGCATTTTTCAACTTCGGCAGCGGCCTGGAACAAAAGGCCAACAACCTCGACACCAAGATGGCCAGTACCCTGCTCAGCCTGCCGTTTTTCCCTTCCTCCAACCCTGCGGAAAAATCACTGGCCACCCGGAACATGCTGCGGGCCAACAGTTTTTTGATGCCCAGCGGCGAAAGCCTGGCCGAAAGGATGGGACGCCCGGCCGATGAAATTAAGCGTGTCCACGATTTTGTCAAACAGCAAACACATCCATACCAGATCAACCTGAAACGTGGCACACCCTTATGGTTCTACCTTTTGGCGGAGGCCGAAGTGCTGGGCAGGAAAGATTACGACGGCCACAAACCCGGTGAAGGGCTTGGCCCCGTTGGCGCTACTATTGTGGCAGAAGTACTCCTCGGACTGCTCGAACTCGACTCAAGTTCTTTCTTTGGAAACAACCGCAACTGGCAGCCCAATTTGACGGCGGACGGCACCATGTCCATGAAAACCCTGCTGGAAAGTGCCATGTTGGTCGCCGCTTAATACACTGAGGTTTCACGACTTTTTGAGCAGGGATGCGGGTGGTGAAAATTGCTTGTATCCATTGAGCGCTTTTCTTAAGGGCAGCACCCAGGCAATCTTGCCATAATATGGCCGGGGCGCTGCGCCTTTTCATACTCCATACTAAAGGGTTTTGTGCAACCCGTATTTTTTGTTGAGCGGGTTGAAATGGTTGAGAAGGGTTGAGGAATAAACCATCTCAGCCCTTCTCAACCATCTAAACCCTGTTGCTCATTTGCACAAAATCAATTGGCGTCAAGTTTAGCGTTAAACAAAAACAATTGCCTGCAATTTTCACCCCCAAAACCTCCTTTTGAAAAGTGTCAAAAAGCATTTTACATGCTTTATTAAAGTGGAGCGTGTCTGGGAAAATTACTTTCATCTTCGAGCGGCCGGGTTATTTTATCTGAAGAAACCTGACACGTACCACTGCATAAAATAACCTGGCTTCTCAAAGACCAGCTTGGGATAAAAGGAAAAACACACGGTCATTTTATTTTTCCTTCGATCCTCATTGGCCGCTTCACCCATATTATTAGGAACCCAAAATACTTGAAAACACACTTGACTTTTATGTTCGATAGATAAAAAAGTTATTTAACTTTGGCGAACACAAAGCGTCTTGCGGCCATTAGCCAGCATTTAAAAACTACACTTCCAGCTTCTGCAATATTTTCGCTGCAGCTTATCCAACACCATTTTCAAGTTCAGATTCCAGGGAGGAAAAACCATTCCAGCCATTCGGTAAGGCTGGAAATACTTGTATTCTCAAAAAGACTGAAAAACATCCTTTGAGTGGACTGTATTGCCATTTAACTCAAACCTAAATACAGAAAACCATGCATCCCCAGAAGCTTGCCCTGATCGGAAGCAATTCATGTATCGAACACCACATCCGCCGTCAAATTCCTCTGACTTGGGAATGTTCAACCCTGAAGGACATTGGCGAATTGAGCCAGGATAAATTTCTGGTTGCCCTTATCTGCCACCACCCCCCGCTCACCAACGGACTTGAACTATTTATTAAAGTAAAACAAGCGTTCCCAGGGCTGCCCATTTTGGTGACCGGCCCGGCCCCTCCTGCCAATGACATTGCAGAAATATTCAGGATGGGCGCCCTCGATTACCTGTTTTTTCCTTTCCCTTCGGAAGAACTGGCCAATTCCCTGCAAAAAATAACAGAAGAGGCCCAAAGCAAGCCTGCCCACTGGTGGGGAAAAATGCCTTCCTGGTTGGGTTGGTGCAAGACTTCGTTTATTACCCGCCCCAACCATTCATTGGCAGTGCTGAAATTTTCCGGGTCACCTTTTTTAACCAAACAAGAAACGACCAGTGAAGCGATTTCCATCGATATACAGGCACAGTTGCTGGGGCCGCTTACCGTTTTGGTAAAAGGGCAATCATTGCCGTTGAGCGGTAAAAAGGCCAAGTCCCTGCTTGCTTTTTTACTGGACAGATACCCAAAGCCTGTTTACCGGGACCTCCTGATAGAACATTTCTGGAAAGACGCCCAGCCCGACTCCGCCCGCAACTGCCTCAATGTCCACATCCATACGCTGCGGCGGGCCTTTGCTACAATAGCCCCCGATATGGAGGTGATCACTTTTGAAAATGAATGCTACAGCATCAACCCCGCCCTCCTGGTCGAGCGGGACATTGATTGTTTCCAGGCTTATTGGGAAAACGGCCGCCGGATAGAACAGGAATCGGGCATCGAAGCCGCCGTGGACAAATACTACCAGGCATTCGCCTATTACAGGGGCGACTTTTTGGAGGATCTTGGCTATGAAGAATGGACAACGTGGGAACGGGAAAGATACAAGGAAGAATGGCTGGTCATCCTCAATAGGTTGAGCGCCCATTTTTTTAAAAAAGAAAAATATTCCATCTGCCTCAAGCTGTGCCAGGAGGCACTGGTGCGGGACTCCGCACTGGAGGAAACGCACCGGCGGCTAATGGCCTGCTACCATCAACTGGGCATGAGGGATAAGGCCATCCGGCAATTCCAAAAATGCAGGGACCACCTGAAAGAGGAATTGAGCGTGCTGCCTGGGCGGGAAACTACCAATCTGTATGAGCAAATCCTGACGGGCTGATTGCGGGCATTTTATTGGCACCGTTCAAAAAAAATGCGTCTCACACAAGGTCGTAAAGTCGCAAAACGCTCAATATCAAATCTTTGTGCCTTTGAGCCTTTGTGTGAAACGCAGAATATGAACCGTTCCATTTTTTATATGCAACTTCGAATGATAAGTAATTGCCGCCTCGCTCAAGGGAAAGGCAAGGAAGGATTGCCAGCAATGAAAATTCCTGCCAGAAACCTACATGGCCCTCGCTTCGCTTTTTACCAGGATGGGAATGCCGCATTCTACCGGGTAGGCGATACCTGCCTCCAACGCCAGCAACTTTTTCCGGTCAGTACTTAAGGTCAAATCCCCGCCAAACTTGGGGCAGCGCAGCAAAGGCACCACGTTGAGGTTGTCCCACTGCCGGTGATGGGATTGCAGGAAAAGCGAGAGGCTGTCCTTGTCTGCCGGCTGCTTTTCCTTTTTGGAGGAACGAATGTACAGGCTGTCCGACAGGTTTTTCATGCCCGGCACTACGTGGGTGAGTGCTGATAAGACCAGCGATGCCAGCGACAGCACTTTATTTTTTGTTGAAACATATTTCAGGTCTTCTTTCAAAACACCAATGCCGAGAAAACTGTGGTTGTCGTAGGAAAACCCGTCCAGGTATTTATCAAAAACAGCTTTGTATTCCTTGGGCGTGTAGTAGCGCACGCACCAACTGTTGATGTCGTCCACTTCATGGGCACTTGCTTTTACAGGGCCGAACCGGTTGTGGATGCCATTTTTGTTGGGGAATTCCAGGTAGGTAAAACCTTCCCGGTGGAGGATGCGGTTGACGTGTTCCAGGCAGTTGTTCAGCCGCTGATAGTGGGTGTGCTGGATGACGCTGAACGACCAGACGAGGTCGAAGATGTTGTCCTTGAAGGGCAGGTTTTCCAGGTCGCCCACCACGGAATAGCCTTTTTTTCCCTGCAATTGAAGGCTTTTCAATGCCGTCCGGCAGAATTCCAGGCGGATGTCGAGGCCGACAGGGATGTAGCCCTTGTTGGCACCGGCCACCAGCCAACGGCCCCAACCGTTGCCGATGTCAAGCATCAGTTTGTCGCCCGAAACGGCGGGCACCGGCAGTTCGAAGATCGGATAGTCTTTCAGCTTTCCAATGCGGTCCACGTAATGGATACCATTGGTGGCGGCTATCTGCTGCTGCACGATCCAGGGGATGTTGGAGGAGTAGCCTGCCGGCTCGGGAGCGTAGTCCATTTTCTCGTAGATCTTGCTCCTGTTGAAGTCTTCATTGATGTTCAGGGTGGTCATTGCATCATCTGTTTGGTGAAAAAATGCGTGTTAATCAATGGTGGCTGGTTGTTGGTCGGGCAAAGAACGGGAATTTTGACAGAATGGCAAAAGATGGGCCGAGGCTGCCCAATTTTATCGTATTCCTTATAAAAAAAACTGTAAGTACTTTGTAAAATAAGTAAATAGACATTACTAAAAACAGAGGCTTGGGGCGGAACCAGATGAATCCGTATGCTATATTGGGATCAATCAATGCAGTCATGCTCAAATTTCCTGAAATGAAGAACCATCAATTTTGAATACGGCTACCTGCAAGCCTTCAACGCTGCCCTTTTTCCCAATCTGAATTTAATCTAAATAAAGTTGTCCAAACCATACCTGCCCGCTATCTTTGCCACGTCACCAAACCAGCAAGATGCAACAATGAACACCGTAACCGCCATCATCGCTGATTCGCAGTACCTCATCCGGGTAGGCCTCCGCCACATCCTTGATGCCATGCCTTCGGTGGAGGTGGTCGGGGAGGCCTGCCACGAACGGCAATTGGTAGATCTACTGAAAAAATACCAGCCATCCATTGTGGTACTCGACTACGATCAGGAAGACAAATTTTCCCCGGAGACTGTCGAGAAAATCAGGAAGTTTTCCCCCTGCACCAATGTGTTGGTCATCAGTGGCGACGACGACAAGAAAACGATTTACCAGGTACTGGAGAGCGGGGTGAGCAGCTACCTCTCCAAGCAGTGCGACGAAAAGGAAATCATGGACGCCGTAATGGCCACCTCCAAGGGCGAGAAGTTCTATTGTACCAACGTGCTGAACTACCTGTTGGAAAAATCCTTTCCCAAGAACCTGGCTTGTTCGGCCACCCCCCTTTCCCCAAGGGAAATAGAAATCGTGCGCCTGGTAGCAAGCGGCCTCATCGCCAAAGAAATCGCCGGGAAGCTCAACCTGAGCACCCACACCATTTATACCCACCGCAAAAACATCATGAAAAAGTTGCAGATCGGCTCCACCTCGGAACTGGTGCTCTATGCCGTGAATGAGGGGATCGTTTGAGGGTGTGTTTAGGATCGAAGGAAAAATAATCCTGCTGTGCAATCGGCTTTATTTTTCAAAAAACCTTTCCGTACTGGGGTTTCAAAATCAAAACAGGGAAGTTATTTTTCCACCAGCACTTAAGGTGGTTGAGTGGTTATGTGTTTTGACGGCCCTAAAAACGATAAAACACACAGCCACCTGTGCTTAATGGACCATTACTGTTTCAAAGCCGAACAGCCCTTTCTTCACTGGCAATTCCACTTGATCACCTCTTTGTTTGCCTTGAAAAAGTTGGTTTTTGCTTTTCACCCGTTGAATTTTCCCTTGATGGACAATGAAAATGTAATAGCCGTCCGGGGTTATTTTTTCCCCTTCGATAAACCCGAACCTGCTTTCAGCAAAGGGTTTTTCCTCAAAAAATTCGAATGATTCGTTTTTGACAGGGTAGGGGGAAAGCAACCGGTTGGCCCAACTGCCCAGTAGCGGCGAAAACAGGGCTGGCAGGAGAAGGCAGGCCGCCCAGATGCGTATCCTGTCCACCTGTTCGTCTCCCCATTTTTGCCATTTCCACGCTGCCGCAGCACCAATCATAAGTGCTGTAAGGATAGAACCTGCCACTAACATTCCAACATCAAACGTGTTGGCCAGCCAATGAAACTCAAGGACATAGGCGCTGATAAGGCCGATAAGCCCAAAGACAGAAGCCCATGCAAGTATTTTGAATTTTACGCTCATTAATGGCGCTGCATTTGGTCAGAAATTCAGTCTAACATCCACCATCCGCCTTTGCTTGTCAAACCTGCTCGAACTGCAACTTGGCCAGGCTGTTGTAGAGGCCGTCTTCCATGAGGGAAAGCTCCTCGTGCGTACCTGCCTCCACGATGCGGCCATTGTCAATGACATAAATCCGATCCACGTTGCGGACGGTAGCCAGCCGGTGGGCAATGATGATGGAAGTGCGGCCTTCCATGAGCTTGTCCAGTGCCTCTTGTACCACTTTTTCGGATTCGGCATCGAGGGAGGAAGTGGCTTCGTCGAGCAACAAGATAGCGGGGTTTTTCAGGATGGCCCGTGCGATGGCGATGCGCTGCCGCTGGCCGCCGGAGAGCTTGATGCCCCGCTCGCCCACCAGTGTATCCAGCCCTTCCGGAAAGGTTTTAATAAAATCCCAGGCATTGGCCTGCCGGGCCGCTTCGATGACTTCGGCCTCCGTAGCGTCGGGTTTTCCATACAGCAGGTTTTCCCGGATAGAGCCGCCGAACAGCAGCACTTCCTGTGGCACAATGGCCACGTTTTGGCGGTAAGCGGTGGTGTCCATGTCAAAAATATTGCGCCTGTCCACCTGGATGCTTCCGTCCTTCAGTTCGTAAAATTTCAGCATCAACTGCACAATGGTGGACTTGCCTGCCCCACTCGGCCCCACCAGGGCTACCTTTTGCCCGGCAGGCACCTTGAAGCTGATCCCTTTCAAAATTTCAATGTCGGGCCGGGTCGGGTAGGTGAAGCGCACTTCGTCGAAGGCTATTTCACCAAAGAGCCTTTCTGTTTTTTTAGGTGCGTTGTCATCCGTCCCTACTTCGCTTTCCTCGGTCAGGATTTCCCTTACCCGCTCCGTGGCCCCGATGGCGCCCAGGAGTTCCGTGTAAAAATTGCCCAGGCCGGCGATGGCCCCGCCGATGGCGGCAGTGTACATGATAAAATTAATCCATTGGCCGGGGGTAATCTCGTTGTCCGCTACCATTTTGGCGCCCAGCCAAATGATGAAAAACAGCGCCCCGAAGAGGATGGTGATGATGAAGGCGGCAAACAAGGCCCGGCCACTGGCATAGGTCAGTGATACTTTCACGGTGCTGTCAATAGACTTCCCGTAGCGCAGGCTTTCAAAGATTTCATTGGTGAAAGCCTTCACCACATGGATGGTCTGCATGGTCTCGTTGAGGATGACGTTGGAGGTGGCCAGTTCTTCCTGTCGCTGTTTCGACAACTTGCGGATGTAGCGCCCGAAAAACATGGCGCTGATCACGATGACCGGAAAAGTGGCCAGCATGATGAGCGAGAGTTTCAAAGAAGAAATGGCCAGGAAAACCACCCCCACGATGAGGATGATGACCTGCCGCAGGAATTCGGCCAGGGTGATGGAAAACGCATTGTAAAGTTTTTCCACATCGGCGGTGATGCGGCTGACCAGCTCGCCCGTCCTCGTTTTTTCAAAAAACAGGATGGGCAGGGTAATGAGCTTGTCGTAGAGCGCCTTGCGCACGCTGGCGATGCCCTTTTCGCTCACGACGGCGAACAGCCGCACCCGGTAATACGACACCACGCCCTGCGCCACCAGCACCAACAGGAGGATGATGCCCAATTGGTTGAGGCTGATCTGGTATTTGGATTTGCCGAGGGCAATGTCCACCATCTCGCCGGGCAGCTTGAGGAACACCATGAACACTGAACTGGAGATGAACAACAAGACCAGCCCGAATATTAAAGACCAGCGGTAGGGCCGGATGAAGCGGAAAATTTTCAGCGCTTCCCGGAGCCGTTCGGCGGAAAGCTTTTTGGAATCGGGGCCGTTTTGCGCCTGTTCGTTGATAGTCGCCATGAAGTCTGATTAGTTGTTTGAATTTGTTTGGTTGTTTTAAGGATCGAAGGACAAATAATCCCGATTTCACATCAGGATTATTTTTAAAAAACCCCTCCATTGCTGGGTTTTCAAAATCAAGATGGTGAAGTTATTTTTTCATCGTTAATAAGAAGAAAGAAACAAATGAAGGAAACACGAACCAGGCAGAGAGGTTGAGATAAGCCGCTATTCCCTTTAAATTTTAAAGCCCCCATTCGATTTCAGCGAATGAGGGCTTTTGCTTTGCCTGGCTATTTTCCTTTTAACTCTTTGTAATACTGGTAATAATAGGGTATTGTCTCGATGCCTTTGTAAAAATTGAACAGGCCATAATGTTCGTTCGGCGAGTGGATGGCATCGCTGTTGAGGCCGAAGCCAATGAGGATGCTGTCCCTTTCGAGTACATCCTTGAAGAGGGCCACGATAGGAATGTACCCGCCTTCCCGTTTTGGGATAGGTTCTTTGCCGAAGGTCTTTTCCATGGCCATGTGCGCCGCTTTATACTCAGGCGTGTCCACGGGGGTTACGCCAGGCGTGCCGCCGTGCATACGGGTGACCGTGACTTTTACGGAAGGCGGGGCCAGGGATTTAAAATATTCCTCGAACTGTTCATAGACTTTTTCCGGGCGCTGGTGCGGCACCAGGCGCATGGAGATTTTGGCAAATGCCTTGGCGGGCAAAACCGTCTTCGAGCCTTCGCCGGTGTAACCTCCCCAGATGCCGTTTACATCGAGCGAGGGGCGGATGGAAGTGCGCTCGTTGGTGGAATAGCCCTTTTCGCCCTGCACTTCGCCGATGCCGAGATCGGCCTTGTAGTTGTCCAGGTTGAACGGCTCTTTGGCCATCGCTTCCCGTTCTTTTTTGCCCACCACCTGCACGTCGTCGTAAAAATGGGGAATGGTGATCTTGCCGTTTTTGTCGATCAACTTTGAAATCATGTTTGCCAGTACGTTGGCGGGGTTGGCCACGGCACCGCCGTACACGCCGGAATGAAGGTCACGGTTGGGGCCTTCCACCTTCACCTCCAGGTAGGCGAGGCCACGCACGCCGGTGGTGATGCTGGGGATGTCGTTGGCGATGATAGAAGTGTCGGAGCAGAGCACGACGTCGCAGGCCAGTTTCTTTTTGTTTTTTTCTACAAAAGGGCGGAAACTAGGTGAGCCGACCTCTTCTTCCCCTTCTACGCAGAATTTTACGTTGCAGGGCAACTCGCCTGTTTTGACCATCGCCTCGAAGGCTTTTACGTGCATGTAGGTCTGTCCTTTGTCGTCGCAGGAACCACGGGCGAAGATGGCGCCTTTTGGGTGCACCTTCGTTTTTTTGACCACGGGCTCGAAAGGGGGTGAATCCCATAAGTCGAGCGGATCGGGCGGCTGCACGTCGTAGTGGCCATAGACCAGGACGGTGGGCAGTTTTTTGTCAATGATTTTTTCACCGTAAATAATAGGATAGCCCTCTTTTGTTTTGCCTTCTTTTTTATGGGAGGTGGGGCAAATTTCCACCTTGTCGCAGCCGGCAGCTTTCAGGCTGTTGGCCACGAACTCGGCGCAGCGCAGCACGTCGGGCTTGTATTTGGGGTCGGCGCTGATGGAAGGGATGCGCAGCAGGTCGAACAGTTCGTCGAGGAAGCGTTGCTTATGTTCTTTGATGTATTCCTGAGTGTTTTTCATGATGAGATAGTTAGGTTTATTAAAAATGGTTGGGCAAATGTAGGAGATAAGAGACCATTCAGCGAACTGTGTTTTTTAAAAAAACAAATGCTCACAATCAATCACTTGTGGGAAATTGACACAGTTTTTTTGAAGAATATAGAGATAGCCGAGAGATGATGCCGGCGACTCGCCCATCCGTCTCGTATCCCTGTCTATTCATATTGTTCAAAAAGGGCTTCGTTCAGCCGGGCCTCGGTTAGGGACATTTCGATTTTTCCTTTGGCTGTAAAACTGACGGCCCCTGTTTCCTCTGATACGATAAATGCAGCGGCGGTAGTACGCTCGGAAATGCCAAGGCCGGCCCTGTGGCGCAGGCCGGCGGATGCCGGTAGGGCACTGCTTTCCGAAACGGGGAGGATACAGCCCGCTGTCAGTATTTTGCCCTGCCCGATGACGACGGCCCCGTCGTGGAGAGGGCTTTCTTTTTGGAAAATGCTCAGCAACAGGGAATGGCTGATCTGGGCGTGGAGCAGGGTGCCGGAGTGGCCGATATTCCCAATATCAAGGTTTTTGGAAAAGACGATGAGGGCGCCGATTTTCTCCCGGCTCATGCGGAGGATGGCCGATTTTATCTCCAGAATATCCGAAGAATGGTCCACCTTCTGGTTGACGTTTTTGGCCAGCCACCGGCTGAAAAAATTGGAACGCCTGCCGAGCGTGGTACTGCCCAGCAGCAGAAAAAACCGCCTGACTTCCGGCTGGAAAATAATGATGATAATAATGAACCCAACGTTGACGAACCGGTTGAGCAACAGGGAAAGCATGTCCATTTTCAACAGGCCCACCAGCCACCATACCACATATAATATAAGCACCCCGACCAGAATGTTGAAAGCGATGCTTCCCTTCAGCAGCAGATAAATCCGATAGATGAGGTAGCCCACGATGACAATGTCGAGCACATCCCAAAGGCTGATGGGGAGGAAACCGATTTTAAAGAGAAAAATCATGCTGGTATGAGTATTCCTTTATCTGCTGGCGTAAAGGAGGCCGTGAATATCGCTAAAAATTCATTCCGTCAAAGTTGTCTTAAGTTTGCGCCTCTGAAAAATAACAATCGTTTGGAAAATTCACCTCGGAGCCTTTGCATGTTCTTGACCATTGTGCTGGCCTGTTGCCAGGTACTGCCAGTCAGCAGCCAGGAAGTAGTGCTCAATGAGCAGGGGCAGCGGATTATAGTTTACCCGGACGGTTCGTGGCTTTTTTTCGAGGGCGATTCCACCGGCCTGGATGAACTGTCGGGCACTTTTTCTCCGGAGGATGCAGCCTTTAGGGAAAATTTCCAAGAGATAGAAAAAATAAGGCTCGAAGAGGATAGGGCAGTGCTGGAACTGATAAAAACGAGACTGGAACAGGCCGCCTGCAAACTCGTGCTTGATTCCCTCCAGGCCCCCGGGATGGTCACCTCGGCAGCAACCATTGTGCATGCGAAAGGCCAGTTGGAAAATGCCGTGGAAAAGGAACGCCAATTGGAAAACAAGTTAGAGAAATTGAAGGAGAAACGTTTGTTTTACGGCACCCTCCTTTATTTGACCGGCGAAGCCAGGGACAAAAAAATAGCAGCCTGGGAGGCCAGTGCCAAAAGTGAAACTGAAATAAAAGACAAGGAAAAAAGTCCTGTTGTAGAAAAAGGCGAGGTTAGTCAAGGCAGTGCGGATCAGGAGGACCTGCTCCTAAACCCTCCGCCAAGCACCTGCCACCTTGCATTTGAAGGCGCCGACCCTGTTACCGGCCAACAGCGGAAAGATATAGAGCCGGCCACCATTTTTAGCTTTACAGGGCGGGAACTGGAAGACCATTTTAAGTACAATGATTTGATAGCTTGCAGTGGCTATCTCACATCAATAACGGGGGGCTATCGTTTTCTCACGCTGGAAATTGCCGTTGCCTCGAAGAATGCACCAAAGATTTTTGGGTTGTTCGAAGCAGGCAGCATCCTCGACCTGGTTTTAATGGATGCGACGGTGGTGCGGTTGCTGAATCAAAAAAAAAGCGCCGGTACCTGGCAGCCCCGGTTAAACGCCCATGTTTACAGGTGCTCGTACCCCATCGGCAGAAAAGAAGAAAAGTTGTTAAGAAACATGGAATTGGACAAAATAAAGCTTCGCTGGAGCAAAGCGTCCGAGGAATTCGACGTTTATAACCTCGATTTTTTTATCCAACAGTTTGGGTGTCTCGACAGGTGATGCCGGATAGCTGGCAAGAGCTTATTTATCCGACAAACTCATTTTTACAAGAAGGAAATGAAAATAACTATCCGGCAATCAGAAAATAAATCGAGTACTTCACAAAAATATGGGCCGCAAAGCCGGCTTTTTCCGGCGAAATGGAGACGCCGGCTAAGGCCGACGCTGCTTCGGCAAACCCATTAATTGGTTAAGCAATCAAATAAATCATTGATTATCAGGCGCTAATTTGCCAATTTCTAAACTCCCAAATATCTATGACATGTTAGGATTAAAATTACCCACCGACCCCAGATGGGTCAATCTGGCAGAAAAGGATCTGGAAGAAATCCTGACGGACCATGCCTATTGTGAACAGAAGGCAGCAACTGCCTGCATTTCGCTCATCCAGCAATACCCGGAAAAAGCAGAAATGGTCAGGAAGCTGGCTCCCATCGTGACGGAAGAATGGGGGCATTTCAGGATGGTATTACTCGAACTTGAGCGCCGGGGCCTGCAGTTGGGCCGCCAGCGCAAAGATGAATACGTGAACGATCTACTAAAATTTGAAAAAAAAGGCGGGAGCAGGGATGAGAGGTTGTTGGAAAAACTGTTGGTCTGTGCGCTCATCGAAGCCCGGAGCTGCGAGCGGTTCCGCTTGCTGTCGCTACACATTGGTGAAGAAGACCTGAAAGAATTTTACCATAAATTCATGGTGTCGGAGGCAGGGCATTACCGGATGTTCATTGACTTGGCCAAGCACTATTTCGGGGAGGAAATGGTGAAGGAACGCTGGAAGGCCTACTTGGAACACGAAGAAGAAATTTTGAAGGGCCTGTCGCTGAGAGGCGACCGGATGCACTAAACAATGCAATCCCTTGGCTTTGTCTCGCAATCACAATAACAAAATTCGATTTTGTTCCTGAACTTTGTGTTCTTCCCCATTGTTGACCAAAGGCTTTCCTTCAATAATCTTTTTTGTTAAAAAGTCAATACCTGAATGTTTTTTGTGGCAACTTTTTTGATTAGTTTGGCGTAATTTTTAATAAAAAAGGTATGAATCAACATCGGCGTAACTTCAGGAATACGCCAATGGCCGATCAATCTGCTCTTCAACTACACAATTCCCTGAACCGTTAACAATCCAGATATGCGCCAATTAAAGATTACCAACAAAATTACTACCCGTGAGAGCCTTGCCCTCGACAAGTACCTGAACGACATTGGCAAGATTGACATGCTCACAGCAGAAGAAGAGGCAGAAATGGCCAGGCGAATAAGGTCTGGCGACCAGGAAGCCCTAGACAGGCTGACCAAGGCGAACCTCCGGTTCGTCGTCTCGGTAGCCAAACAATACCAAAACCAGGGATTATCGCTGAGCGACCTCATCAACGAGGGCAACGTCGGCCTGATGAAAGCCGCCAAGCGCTTCGACGAAACAAAGGGCTTCAAATTCATTTCCTATGCTGTTTGGTGGATCAGGCAGTCCATTCTGCAGGCCATCGTAGAATATTCCCGGATAGTCCGGCTGCCGCTCAACAAAGTAGGCTCCTACAATAAGATCAACGAGGCATTCATTTCATTTGTACAGGAATTTGAAAGGGAACCCAGCGAAGAAGAACTGGCAGAAATACTTGATCTTTCTCCAAAAGAAGTGTCCAACATGATGAAAGGCAGCATCCGCCACGTTTCCGTGGATGCGCCCATCGGCGGAGAAGACAGCGACTCCACCATGCTGGATTTATTGAGCAGCGAGGGCAACAGCAGCCCCGACGACGCACTGATGGAGCAATCGCTCAAAGACGAAGTACAGGCGGGCCTGTCCATTCTGTCGCCCAGGGAAGTCGAAGTATTGTCTGCCTACTATGGCCTGAACGGCCACAAGGCACTCACTCTGGAAGAAATCGGCGAGCTTTACTGCCTCACCCGTGAAAGGGTCCGCCAAATAAAGGAAAGGGCCATCCGTCGCCTGCGGAAAGCCTACAACCGGAACGCATTGAAATCGTACCTGGGCTAAGGCGAACGGCCCGCACTACACAAAAGCCCTGGCTGCCATTCGGCCAGGGCTTTTGTCATTTATGTCGAAAGGGGTTTGGCCGAACCGAATAAAAGCTTTAGACTTGGCGGCGAAAGCCGGGGGATATTTTTCCCGGTTCAGGGCCTCCACGCCGACTGGGCGGGGCAACAAACGCTGGCCAATCAACCCACCTGGCCCACCCTTATGGTTTGAATGGCAACTGGCCCTGAGGGGAAAGTGTTGGGCGGCGGCAATAGATAGATGTGGAAAAAAGTGGCAGTAAGTGCGTCCTTTTTTTTCTGTTGCTTTGTTTTCAGGTAAATTTTTAATCAACCAAAAACATTCAGATAAATACCCAAGGATATGGGAGTAGCATTTGCATTGTTGATCATGTTGACCCTCGGCGCTGCCGGGGTTTACCTTTTATTGAATATCCTTAAGAATCTCAAACCCGGCAGGGCAAAAATCCAAAGTGATCTGGCCATAATGAAAGCAGAACTCCAACCATTGGTGAGCGATTTGGTGCCCTGGTCGAAAGAGGAAATGGAGCAGCTATCGCTGAACCAAATCAACAGGAAAGCCAATCGGGGAGTGGCCACTACAATCAAGGGGGTTTTTACCACCATCTACCACGAGCCGGTGATTGCCTGGGCATATAAAAAATATGTTTCACCAAAAGAGAACGCCCTGGTGTATGCTCGCACGACAGCGCACGAGTTTATCTTCAGGATAAAAAATGGCGAAGTAGAAATAGTGGCCAACAACAAGCTAATGGGCACGCTCGATGCCAACGGTGTGCTGAGGCCTGCAAAGGGGGTGAAGCTGCTGGCCCAAATCAACCGCCAAACGGAAGCGTTGATGCTACCGGTACAGGTGAACGGAAAACAGGTAGGGAGCCTGACTAACCCTGAAAAGAGCGGGCAAACCAATCCAAGGGCATTCCAGATGATTGCCCCTATGGGCCAGGAAGAGGAAGAAGTATTCCTTTCGTTGGGTGTTTTGGAAATGGTCAAGCGGGGCATTTGAGGAAGGTTGAACTTTATTTTGCTAAAAAATTGGTTATCAAAGCGCAATGTGGAAAAATAATCAGGCTAAAGTTGCCCAGAAAGAGCGGTTTAGATACATTTGGGGCTTAGACGATTCATAGCCCAAGTATGCTGCTAGCAAAAACAAAACACAAAACCCTGTTCTCTCACCCCTTCTTCTTACACACCGGACGGGGATCGAGGAATCTACCTGCCAAAACTTCCCACACATCAGAGGCTGATACTAACCTTATTAGCAGCAACTTTTCGCTGCTTTCGCCGTATAAAATTTACCTGGGAAAACTTTTCATTATACACAGAGGGAAGAGTTAAATGCTTTTTGATGCTGGCGATTGCGATCTGCCAAGCCAGCGAACCCATACTAATGTTAATCAAAAACAGGGGAAACCCTGGTTTGATAGTGGTAAAATTTCAGCAACTTCACAAAAATCTGGAAACATGAAAGTTCCTTTACTTAGAATTTCTCAAACAAGACTTCCCTACCTATTGGGACGACATGCCACATGCCTGCTCATAACAGCCATGTTCCTGCTGTCGAAGACCACGCCCTTGCTGGCCGAAGGCTCAAAAGACCTGGTAAACTATCCCGGTTACCGTTTGTACCTGGACACCAGGGATCAAAACCAACAGCAGATGAAGGTGTATGCCGAAGCCGGGGAGTTCATCAACGTGGGCTCCAGCCATACCGGCATCCAGGGTGGTTTCATTGTGGTCATCAGCCCCCGGGGCGACACTATGGCCATCTTTAACAATCTATTCCCCAACCAGGGAAAGGGCATCATCTTCAATAAAAACCAGGAAATGAACGGGCCGTCCGGTACTGCCGGCGGCGGCTACATCCCTGGCGTAGTGCCCGTGCCAACTGACAGTACAGGTATCTGGACGGTTATTTTTGATTATGACGAGTACCAGCCCAATGCTACTTTTAACAACCTCCTGAACACCGATTTCTGGACCCGGGCCAACAACCAGCCCAATTCAAAACGGGTGATCCTGGCATGGGATGTTACCGTAACAACAGGCAACCCCGGGGATAATGGCGGCAACCAACTCACTGGCCGGGTGTTTACCAACGAGTACGTTTCCGTGCTCAATGGGAACAACGTGACCACGTCCCCGAAATTCTATGTGCTGACACAGGATGGCTATTTGTATTATGTAGATATTATAAATGCCGACCCTTTCCGTTTCCCGATTTCTTCCAATTCGCTGGGCCTGGTGAATAGCGATTTGAACCCACTCTATAAATCTTCCCTGGAGATGAACCTGTCCAGAAGCGCTGATACGAGTGTCTGGGTGCCTGGCAAGACCTATTTATATGAACCGCAAGCCGAAGACCTCGGCGAGATCATCAACAACAAGATATTTTTTAATACCCCTTCGCCTTCGTTGCCTCCCTCGGCAGTAACAACGGACGTGTACCGAAAAAACCCCCACGTTACCTGGCTCCGCAATGAACTGCAGGCGCCGGAGCTGATCGATTATTATTTCCTGGGCTACAATCCAGACGGTGCCCCCTGCGGCCCCAATATCATCGAGTTTGGCAAAGGGATTTATTTCGTTTTTGAAACCAACATTGGCGGGAGTATTACCCTTCAGTTGGACTTGAACAACAATGGCATCTTTACTGATCCGGTGGATACGACGATTACCCAACCCATCACTGCGGGATCGGATACCTTGTTTTGGAATGGCTACGACGGCCTTGGCATTCCAATTGCCGTCCAGGATTCCTTCAAGTTTAACTACAAGGCGCTCCTCCGTTTCGGCGAGATTCACGTGGCGCTGACAGACGTTGAGAACAATAATGGCGGGGTTACTTTCAAATGGATGAACGCCCCGCCCAACTTTCCCACCGACTCGTTTTACTACGACCATTCAGCCGTAGGCCCTCCGATAGCGGGGGTCAGCCCGTTGGTGAGTGGCGGCGGCACCCCAGGGAACCCCCTGCCTACCGTTGACCCGTTTACCTACATCAATAATTTCGGGAATATCAAGTACCTCGACCAGTGGTCATTTGTGGATATCAAGGTTGCATCAACCCCTGTGGTGGTGAAGGTTGTTGAGGAGTGCGACTGCCTCGCCAATGTGCCTGCCCTGGTGGCCACCGACACTGCCATCAGCATTTGCTCAGGCGACATCCTGACCATGAGTGTTTCCAATACCTTCGCTGGTATCGGCGACCTGACCTACAGTTGGTCGGGCCCCAACAACTTCTCTACAACACAATCCATTGGCGAAAATGAAACCAGTACGGTGACCATCAACAACGTCACCCTGGCGGCTGGCGGTACTTACACCATCATTGCATCCAATGCCAATGGCTGTGCCGATACCATTACGATTGGGGTGACGGTTTTTCCAAGGCCCAATTTCACGGCCTTAACCGGCGGCGGCTCGTTCTGTGCCGGTGAAACAGCCACCTTCACGGCCGTCAACCTCACCCAAGGTATAGATACCTTGTTTTATACCCTTTCGGGCCCCAACACCAATATCAACGACTTTGTGACGGGCAGCCCGACTATCACCATCTCGGTCGGGCCACTTACGGAAGCCGACGAAGGCACCTATACCCTGACGGTGACATCCGAAGATGGTTGCACCGCCGTGCCGGTAACAGCCAACGTAACAGTGAACCCTACACCTGTGCTGGCAGAAGTTTCGGGCAGTGGTTCCTATTGCGAAGGAGATAACGTGACGCTAATCGTTGAAAATATTACTCCTGGGGTGGGCACCATGACCTGTACCGTTTTTGGCCCAAGCAACAACCCGCTGGTGCCCACTATCAATGGAAGCAATCAATTGGTCATCAATTTACCCAGCGTACTCATCAACCAGGCGGGGGACTATAAGTTTGTCTGTTCTTTCAATGGATGCACTTCTGATACCCTGACGCTCAATGTGAATATTCAAAAAAGGCCGGAAATAAATGGAGAAAGCCCGAACGGCGATTTTTGTGTGGGTGAGGACGTCAATTTCACGGCTGAAAACAACGTGACAGGGACAGGCCCACTGACCTATATTTGGATAGGGCCTGGTGGCGACACCTTATGTAATGTTTCCAATGCGCCCGAACTTGGGCCATTCCCATGTACCTTGCCCAATGTACAGCCAGGTGATGCCGGCATTTATACAATCGTGCTCATTACCTCTGCGGGATGCGAATCTGTTCCACAGACAGTTGAAATTGGAATTAAACCAACACCAGAAATTTGCAACATTACTGGAGGAGGAGATTTGTGTGTCGGTCAAACGGATACCCTTAGGGCGTTCAATTGCTCCCTGGGCATTGGTTCCATCACTTATTTGTGGCAAGATCCGCAGGGCAACCAAATCAGCACGGGCACGGTCAGCAACAATGGGCCTTTCATTGCCATTTTGAACGATGTCCAAATGGATGATGCAGGCATCTACACGCTAACCTTGACCTCCCTTTCCAGTGGTTGCCAAGACACTGCTACCGTTTCGATTGATGTACTCCAGGGGCTTAATGTGATTGATATAACGCCGGACAGCAACTACTGCGAAGGCACCGACGTGACCCTCACGGCCACCACGACGACTACCTCCGGGCAAATTACCTACACCTGGACTGGCCCCAACGGATTTTCGTTTACCCAAACAGTCGCTGCCCCTGGCCCCCTGACAACAATAATTACTTCTGTTTCGGTGGTAGATACAGGTACCTATATGCTCACCGTGGTTTCGGATGCAGGTTGCGAAGCCGGGCCTTTCAGTGTGCATGTTGGCCTGAACCCGACTTTCAACATCACCGGTGTGACAGGTGGCGGCGAATTCTGTGCGGATAATCCTGATCCTATCATCCTGGTCGGAACTGGCACAGGTACGGCAGATTCTGTTTTCTGTGTGTGGACCGGGCCTGCCGGCGACACCCTCAGCGTGGATACTGTCGCTATCTTCGATCCCCTTTCCATCACCCTGACAGAACCAGACCCAGGTGTTTACACGTTGACCTGTACCACGGCCGAGGGGTGCGCTGATTCGCAGTCCACTACGATTTCATTTTTCGATGTGCCCATTGCCAATATTTTGCTCACAGATACCTCCCTCTGTGAGTTGGACACCCTGCTACTGTGTGGCCAAAACCTCAACCCCGATATCGGGCTGTTCAATTATACCTGGATCACCCCCTCGGGCATCAGCATTACAGGTCAGGGCAACGGGACGGATGTTTTCTGCGATGAACTGCTCCCACTGGCCACTTTCGGCTCCGGCCAATATATCTTGGTGATCAATAACCAAAGCTGCCCCTCCGTTGATACGGTGAACATTACGCTCAACCCAAATCCGGTCATCTCTCCCATCATTGGTGGAGGTACCTTCTGTGAGGGCGACACGGTCAAACTTTATTTCTGGAATACTAATCCAGCCGTGGACAGTTTTTACCATACCTGCGCCATCGGCGACACGACCTATACGGGTATTGTCGGCGGACTCGATACCGTTTGCATTTTCGTGACCGAGCCAGGTTTTGTATTCTGTTCGCTTGAATCCCTGAAAGGGTGTGTTTCCAGCTTAAATGGAACGGAGATCATTTTCCAGCCCACACCTGTTATTGAAATTACCTCCAACTCGCCCGTTTGTGCCAACGACACCCTCCTGCTGAACGGTATAAACAACGCCGCATGTACCGGCACCGTCACCTATACCTGGACGGGGCCTGGCAACTTTTTGTTTACAGACACAGCCCCCTGTGGCGGGCCTTTCCCGGCGGAAGTCGTGAATCCTGTCGCCGGAGAATACTGCTTGATTGTTGCCAACAACAATTGTGCAGACACGGCCTGTATAACGGTGATAGTCAACGAAGTCCCATTCGTAGAAGGCGGCCTGGTTAATGGGGGTGGGGATTATTGTGCCGGGGATAATGTGGAACTTTCTGCCGTGGTGGTGAACCCCAGCGGCGGCGAAATTGAATATGTGTGGACACAGAACGGAACGCCTGTACCTGGCGGCACCGGTACGGTGCCGAGCGGCTCTACGGTTACTCTCAACTTGGACGGAATAGAAGTTTCCGGCGCCGGCGACTATTGCATCGAACTTACCTGTGTCACCACAGGCTGCGAGTCCGATGGCCCCGACTGCGCCACGGTCAACGTGCTCCTGGCCCCTGAAAATTTGGTGGCCTCCGGTGGTGGCGACTATTGCGAAGGGGTGGATGTTCCGCTGAATGGTTCTAGTACCCCTGGCCCCGGCAACGTCACCTACTCCTGGACTGGCCCCAACCATAGCTTTTCGGATACAGCCCCGAACGGCGGGCCCTATCCTGATACGGTTTTCAACATCGGCCTCAACCAAAGCGGGGTGTACACCCTCGTGGTTGAAACGGCGGCAGGCTGCAAGGACTCTGTCTCGGTGGTGATCAATGTGAACCCAATGCCTATTATTTCCAATACTGGCGGCGGTGGCACCTACTGCGAAGGGGAAACAGCTACCCTCACGTTTACCGTCGATCCGAATGGCGCCGACACGGTCGTATGGACTGTAACCTGCCCTGATACCGTCATTATGGATACCATTACAATGGTGACCACGGTGTCCATTGATATTTTAGTAGGCGCTGCCACGGCGGGCAACTGCACCATTGAAGCAACCTCTAACAAAGGATGTACCGCTGAGTCGGCCACTGAGACCATTTCAATCACCCAGGTGGTAAAACCCGTGCTGATGGTGTCGGCCAATGACCTTTGCCCGGGCGACGAGTTGATTCTCAGTACCAACCCACAAGATGGCGATATGGTGCTATACCAATGGTTCAGGAACGACGACAGTATTGGCGTCAGCACCGATACCTTCTTCATGGTCGTTCCGCCACAGGCTGGTGAGTACACCGTGCTGGTGACGGTTGATGACTGCGCTTCAGGGCTGTCCGATCCGGTAACAGTAAACGCCGCCACCTCACCTGATGCAGTGGACGATGTCGCCACGACGGATGCGGGCGTTCCTGTGAGCGGGAATGTGACCGTCAACGACACACCCACGCCCCCCGACGTCACGGTAGAGTTGGTGAGCGGCCCGGCCAACGGCACCGTGGAGATCGATGCGGACGGCAATTTTACCTACACGCCCAATGCGACTTTTGCAGGCGGCACGGATCAGTTTGTGTATGAAATATGCCTGGCAGATTGCCCTCCGAATGAAAATACATGCGATCAGGCAACGGTCACCATCACCGTGAACGTAGTTGAGTGTACGGTTCCCAATATCATCACCCCTGATGGGAATGGCATCAACGATGTACTCTTCATTGATTGTTTGGAAACCGGACAGTTCCCCAACAGCCGCATGAGGGTCTTCAACCGCTGGGGCGACGAAATCGCATCCTTCGAGCCTTACGAAAACAACTGGGACGGCACCTATGGCACCGACAAGAAGGAAGTGCCCGCAGGTACCTATTTCTACTTGTTTGAAGAAGACAAGACCAGTGGGGAAAAGCCAAAAGCCGGATACGTCAAAGTTGTCAGATAGTGATTCGTGAACGGCGGTGGGCGGGTTTTCCGACAATCCTCCCGCCGCCCATCATGGATTGCCTTTCACGAATCACCATAAAAAATACTGAAAAATGAAAAAGCTAACATATACTCTTCTCATCACTTTCATTTCACTCTCAGGCTGGTCGCAGAGCGAGCAGTTGTTTACCCACTATATGTTCAACAGGCTGAACTACAACCCAGCCTATGCCGGCTCGAAGGAAGTGCTGGATGCCGTGGCCATCTACCGCAACCAGTGGTGGTCGGGCATTGACGGTTCGCCAAAGACCGTCAACGTGAATGCACATATGCCCTTTGCCAGGTTGAGCAGCGGTATCGGTATTAATTTTATTTGGGACAAAATCGGGCTTGATCGGGTCTTTTCCCTCGGTGCCAGCTATGCCTACCGCATTCGTTTCAACAAAGACGATCCCAAGAAAAAAAGCGTGCTGGCCATTGGCCTGAACGCCCGCTATGAGGGCGCCCGGTCCGACTGGGCACAGGCCAACGAGGCTGTAACTGCCGGGGATCCAAAATTTGGAGATGTGGCCAACTCGAAATCTACCTTCAACGTAGGGCCGGGCATCTACTTCAACAATCGCCACTTTTACCTGGGGGCTGCCATTCCCCGGCTGCTGGCCAACTCGCTGTATGCCGACAGAAACAATTACAGCGGGAAGGTCAATACCTATTATTTGCAAGGCGGTGCGGGAATCACCGTGGCGAAGAGCCCCACTGTTAAAAAAGTGGAACTGCTGCCCAACCTCCAAATCCGTATCAACCCCAACGCACCTTTCGACCTGGACGCCAACCTCAACGTGATGTTCTTCGAACAGTTCTGGATCGGGGCCAACTATCGGAAGGATGATTCGCTGGATGGGTTGATTGGCTATCAGTTTACCAACGGTTTGAAAATTGGCTTTGCCATGGACTTTACTACTTCCGATCTTAACGAAGCTACCACCGGCAGTTTTGAGGTCATGCTGGGCTATACTTTCCCATGCGAAGATTGTAAAATCAAGAACCTCAGGTACTTTTAATCAGGCTCAAGGAAGGCCGGACGGTATATATATCCTCCAGTCCCCTGGCTTTTTATCTTTCAACCCTTATTTTAAAAAGACAAAAGATGAAAAATATGAAACCCTTGCTAATTTTCTTGAGCCTGGCAATCAGCTGCGGAGTGATGGCGCAAGGTGTTGAGTTTCAAAACATCAAGGCAACCAACACCGACAGGCTCGATTTCAGCCCTACGCCCTTTGGCAACGGCCTGATCTACACCTCTTCCAAAACCAACCGTTTCCTTAAATGCCCTTCCGATAATCCGGGAGATTACACCGATGTCTATTACGTTGAAAAAAACGCTGACGGCTCTTTCGGGGAAAGGGAATCCCTCAAGGGAGGGGTGAACGGTAAATACAACGACGGCAACGCCACCTTCAATGCTGCCGGCGACATGATGCTCTTCACCAGGAACAACCTCAACGGGAAGAACGCATTGGATGTCATTGACCTGAAAATTTATTCTGCTACAAAGGAAGCCGATGCCATACACTGGAGCGAAGCTACTCCGCTGCCGTTCAACAGCGACGACTGGTCAACCTGCCACCCTGCCCTGTCCAAAGATGGCACTATGCTGATATTTTCTTCCAACCGCCCTGGTTCCATTGGAGGCAGCATGGACTTGTGGTCTTCGAAATATGAAAACGGCGTTTGGTCACTTCCTGTCAACCTCGGCCCGGACGTGAACACCGATGGCAACGAGATATTCCCCTACCTGGATGAAATGGGCAACCTGTTCTTTTCTTCCGACCGGGCAGGCGGTGAAGGCGGGCTCGATATTTGGGCGGCCACCCCCGGTACCGGCGACGAGTGGGTGTTGGCCGGCAATATCGGTGGGCAGTTCAACCAAGGCGGCGATGACGTGAACTTTGTGCCCCTCAATGGTGCCACCGAAGGCTATATGGCCAGCGACCGGGCCAATGCCAGTGCCAAGGGCCTGGACGATATTTATTACTGGAAGAGGACGCCAGACAGCCTGGCCGCCAAAATCCTCATCGTTGACAAAAACACGAAAATTCCTATTCCTTTTGCCAATCTCAGCATCGAGCCGCTCAAATTTGACGACCCTTCCTTGATGAAATACGGGGCTGTTCTGGATAAGCTTTATGCTACGCCAACTTCAGCAAAGATTGTTTTGAGCAACGAAAAGTTCCAGCTCAATGCCAAGCCCGATCCGATAGCCATCAAGACCTACAAGGGCGGCCAATATACCATGGCTGCTTCGGCTGAAAGATACCTGCCCGCCACAGTCAGCCCCACCACGGAAGACCTTAAGCGCAGTGACGTGTACATCATCGAACTGGTACCCGACAAGTACACTCCGACCCTGGAAATTTGTGTGCTGGAGGAAGGTACCAAAAAGATGATACCCCTGGCCGACATCAAGGTTCTGGACAAAACCACTGGAAAAACGGTTGACTTGAAAGGCAGTGGTGAGGGCTGTACCACCATTCAGATTGATTGCGACCATGAGTACGAAATCACGGCCAGCAAAGCACCTTATTGCAGCAAGACCATTTCTTTGCGGGATTTACTTTCATCCGTAGATTGCAAGAAGGCTGACAAACATAAGGTGGATATTGAACTCAAGCAGCCAACAGTCGTCATGCTGGAGCCGATATTCTTTGATTTCGACCAGTCTTACATCCGCAAGAAAGATGCAAAAGGCACACTGGACACCCTGGTGATGATTTTGAATAAATACCCCTCCTTAAATGTGAAACTGGTCGGAAACTGTGATTCACGGGGGAGCAAGGATTACAATATCAAGCTTGGGAATGCCCGTTCCACCAAAGCCAGGGAATATTTAATAGGAAAAGGCATAGCCAAAGATCGAATCACTACCGGAAACAACGGAGAAGACGGGCTGGTAAACAATTGTACCGACAACGTTTATTGCCCGCCGATACAGCACCAGTACAACCGCCGGGTGGACGTGGTGGCAGATGGTTACCTGGAATGTGGCTTTGAATTCCGCACCAGGGATTTGAAAGAAATGGACATCAAATCCGACGTTAATTTTTAGGGAACGTCATTCATGCAATGTCAAAAGCCGCCAGGTTACAAGTAATCCTGGCGGCTTTTTCTTTGAGCCTATGCGTGCCTATTTCTTCCTTTTCCGCAGGCGGGGCTGGTTCCATTCTTCCCGTTGCGCAAACTCGACGATTTTTTTCATCAACCCGATAATGGTAAGAAACAACAGGTAACCAAAAGTGAGCACGATGTACAGCCACCGGTAGGATCCAGCTTCATTGATGCCCAGGGAGGAAAAAAGGTAGGCCACCAATCCCGAAAATCCGGCCAGGCCAACATAGCTGAGTATAGAGCGGGTCCAATAGCTGTCCATGTTTTTTGACAACAAACTGAACATGCTGTTGCCCACCGCAAAGAACAGGATAAATGAGGCAGTCACCGTCCAGGGAAAACGCTGCTCAATGTCCATGCCCGCCGATTGGAGGAATTTGGCCAAAATATCCACCACCAGAATGGCCCCCATTACAACGGATGCCTGGAGGATTGGGTTTTGCATTTTTACCAGGTAAGCGGCGGTGGGTTGTTCCATGAAGTTGGGTTTGAAAACCGTTTTGACAAGTTGATGTAAAAAAGTCATTTTTTCGAAACGATCTCCCCGAACAGGTCGAACTCGGCAGCGTCCGTAATTTTCACTTCCGCAAAATCACCTATCCGCACAAACTGCGTTTTGGCATCTACCAGCACTTCGTTGTCCACTTCGGGGGAGTCAAATTCGGTGCGGCCCACAAAGTAGCCGCCTTCCTTCCTGTCGAACAGGACTTTGTAGGTTTGGTTGACCTTTTCAAGGTTTTTCCTAAAAGATATTTCCTGTTGGATTTCCATGAGGCGGGCAGCACGGTCGGCTTTCACTTCATCTGGCACGTCGTCTTCAAGGTCGTGAGCGGAGGTATTTTCTTCATGGGAATATTGAAAAACGCCGAGCCGCTCGAATTCCATCTCTTTTACAAAATCGCACAGTTCCTGAAACTCCTCCTCCGTTTCGCCAGGAAAACCAATGAGCATTGTCGTGCGGATGGCGATGCCCGGCACCTGTTCCCTGGCCAGCCGGACCAGTTCGGTCGTTTCCTCCCGGGTGATTTGGCGGCGCATCCTTTCCAGCACGCCATTGGCGGCGTGTTGCAGCGGCATGTCGAGGTAGTTGCAGACTTTTGGTTGCCGGGCCATCACGTCGAAAATTTCTACCGGGAACTTGCTCGGATAGGCATAGTGCAGCCTGATCCATTCGATGCCTTCCACTTCGCAAAGGGCGTCGAGCAGTTGTCCCAGTTCCCTTTTTTTATAAATGTCGAGGCCGTAGTAGGTGAGCTCCTGGGCGATGAGCATGAGTTCTTTCACGCCACGGCGGGCGAGGCTTTGGGCCTCTTTCACCAATTGCTCGATGGGCCTCGACACATGCTTGCCCCGCATCAGTGGGATGGCGCAAAAGGAGCAGGTGCGGTTGCAGCCCTCCGAGATTTTCAGGTAGGCATAGTGGGGCGGGGTGGTGATGAGGCGCTCCCCGATGAGTTCGTGCTGGTAGTTGGCATCGAGCTTGGCGAGCAGGCCGGGCAGTTCCATCGTGCCAAACCAGGCATCCACTTCCGGGATTTCCTGTTCCAGTTCGTCCATGTAGCGGTGCGAGAGGCAGCCGGTGACGTAGAGTTTGTCAATGCCGCCCTCGCTTTTCACCCCGGCATATTCCAGGATGGTGTCAATGCTCTCCTGCTTGGCCACGTCAATGAAGCCGCAGGTGTTCACGATGACGATGTTGGCGTCCTCATCGTTGCTGTCATGTACCACTTCGTACTCGTTCGCCCGCAATTGCGTGATAAGGTTCTCGCTGTCCACCAGGTTTTTGGAGCAGCCGAGGGTGATGACGTTGACTTTGTCTTTATGTAGTTTTTTTGTCTTCATATTCAATTTACAGCTGGAAGCGATTCCACAAACATCTTCAAGGATGGGTTGTTGTCTAAGCAGTCCTTTATTTTTCTTTTGTTCAATTTGGTAAAATTGTCGGCCAATATTTTTGCCCGTTTATAGGTATCGTTGGTTGGAGTTTTGATTCCTTTTTTTGATAAAAACTTTTGGAACGCTTCTTTTGGGTTGGCTGACTTCGAGGTGTCTTTGTTTTCGTACAAAGCGTGAATCCATGCCTCTGTTTCTTCTATGGCAATAGCAAAATAGGTGTCGTCAAGGAATTGATTGTCAAGCCATTTGCTGATTTTGTCAATTGTTTTTTCTCGCAATGTTAGGCAGTAATCTGTTCCTTTAGCTGGCCTTTCCACCTCAAAACCCTGCTCCCCGCATTCTGCTGTATCAATATGGATAATAAGCTTCCTGTCATTTTCTACGATGTTCCTGTCGCCTAAAAAATAGCTGATTTTTATCCTGTCCTGGCACTCCTGTTTTACCAAACTCCAATTGCTGAATGCTTCTGGTTTTTTGGTGCTCATGTCAGTTTCGTCGGTCATTCTTTCTGGCCTCAATGGAAGCACATCAGATGATTTAACAATCAATCCTTTACCGAGGAGGATGTTTTCCAAAACTGCCACATCACTCCAACCTTCTGCAATGATCCCGAATTTCATAGGGCTAAAAATGTTGTGGTATGGCTCCCAAGTATCCCCGCATCCATAGTTCGGAAAGTTTGAGGCGTTGGCCATCCACCTCGGCGTCAGGTTTTATTTTCAATCTCTCCACCCGGGTATGGCCTTTGAAATCTCTTTCCACGATAAACAATCTAACTTCGTCATCGTGCAGGTTCAGGCCATCCAATATGGCTGGATTGTGCGTGGTAATTAAAACCTGCTTGTCGTTTTTCTTGGCCAATTTCACCAACTCCACCATTAAAGCCCTGCACAGCTGTGGGTTCAGCGCTGTCTCGATATTGTCAATTGCAAAAAACTTCGGCGTCCGTTTGCTGATGAAAAGTGCCAGGTAAAACAGGATGTGCAGGATACCCTCGTTGGCGTTTTCAGCAGAGAAGATGTTGTTTTTCTTTGCCATGAACTTGTCACGGAAATAGAGCTTGGACTGGCTGAGGTTGAGGTTGTGACCTTGTAGGCGGAGGGTGCCTTCTTTATCTATGACTATTTCTTCAAGCCAGGAGATGAAATGCGAGTGGTCAATGAGTTGAGAAAATTCTTCTTTTGCTAAACTTGCAATTAATACGTCTAAATTTTCACCATGAATACCAGGGATGTCAAAACTTCTGCCGCCGATGCCCCGT
Organism: Lewinellaceae bacterium; assembly: GCA_020636005.1. Lineage (GTDB taxonomy): Bacteria > Bacteroidota > Bacteroidia > Chitinophagales > Saprospiraceae > UBA6168. The sequence continues at coordinate 260,386 of JACJYR010000002.1, read as the reverse complement.
AATACTTCTGTTGAAAGTGTGTACATTTTAAAGTCAGGTAGATAACCTGTCATCCTTAACAATAGAGCCTGTCTAATATAAGGTTCCGCTGGTTGAGATGAAGAATTTGATTTCTGAAGTTTTATTTCATTGACCAATTGCTCTACCTCTTTTGCGATAATTTTATTAACTTCTGCAAAATTAACTTCTGAATAATCTGATTTTGCATAATCGTTCCATTGAGAATAAATATCATCCGGACTTTTTGGTGACATTTTGAAAGGGAGAATAAGGTTAAAATCATCATATTTTGCTTTAAAGTGGCATTTAATATAAAAATGCTTTTTCTGCTTAAGTCCTTTAAATGAACTGATAGTAATTGATGGTTTTGATACTCTTATTCCTTTTAAAGCAAGTTCATCGTTACTTATTTTATTTTGAAACCTTGCGCTCGCCATCCCCACCGCCTCCAAAATATTCGTCTTCCCGCAGCCATTCTCCCCGATGAACACGTTCACCCGGCCCAGTTCGATGGACTCTTTGTAGATGGACTTGAAATTTTCTATTTCGATTCTTGTCAGCATAAAAACTTGGATAAGGACGCTAAGTTACTCAAAAACAAAAGTTTAGGGTTTTTCTTCTACGGTTTCAACCGTGCTTTCAGTAAGGATATGCTTCGCCTCCAACCCCAACTCCTTCCCCTTCTCCAGCATAAAACCATACGCCGCCTCAAAAGTGTTCTTCACCTCCCCATCCAAAATCGCCTCCCGGATGGCATTTTTGATAGTGCCAACCTCCCGGCTCGGCGGTATTTCAAAAGTGTTCATAATATCAATACCGGAGACGGGCGGCTGCCAGTTGCGCATACGGTCGCTTTCCTCCACTTCCACCAAGCGCTGGCGGAGGTACTGGTAGTTGCGGAGGTATTTTTTCACCTTGGTGTCGTTCTTCGAGGTGATGTCGGCCTCGGCCAGCAGCATCAGGGCGTCAATGTCGTCGCCGGCATCGAAGAGGAGGCGGCGCACGGCGCTATCAGTGATTTCTTCCTGTGTCAGGGCGATAGGGCGCAGGTGAAGTTGAACCATTTTCTGCACGAACTTCATGTGCTCGTTCTGCGGTAGCCGGAGTTTTTTGAAAATGCGTGGCACCATCGCAGCGCCCAGGTTTTCGTGGCCATGGAAAGTCCAGCCTTCTGTATCGTTGAAGCGCTTGGTGGGCGGTTTGGCAATATCGTGCAGCATGGCGGCCCAGCGCAGCCAGATGTCTTTCGACTTGTGGCAGAGGTTGTCCACCACTTGCAGGGTGTGGTAAAAGTTGTCCTTGTGGCCGATGCCGTTCCTCACCTCCACGCCGTGCAGCGCCACAAATTCCGGGAAAATGATTTTCAGCAAACCCGTATTGAAAAGCAGCTTAAAGCCAATGGAAGGTTTTGCCGAGGCCAATATCTTCTCCATTTCCGCCGTGATGCGCTCCTGCGACACGATGTGGATGCGGTTTCGGTATTTTGAAATGGCTTGGAAGGTTTCGTCCTCAATGCGGAAATCAAGCTGGGTGGCAAAGCGGATGGCCCGCATCATGCGGAGTGGGTCGTCGGCAAAGGTCTGGCCAGGGTCAATTGGCGTTTTCAGCAGCTTTTGTTCCAAATGCGACAGCCCATCGAAAGGGTCGAGGATGGTGCCGAAGTCCTCGTCGTTCAGGCTGACGGCCAGGGCGTTGATGGTAAAATCCCGGCGGAGCTGGTCATCTTCGAGAGTGCCTTCCTCCACATCGGGCTTGCGGCTGTCGGCCCGGTAGCTTTCTTTTCTGGCACCGACGAATTCCAGTTCCATGTCGTTGTGCCGGAGCATGGCCGTGCCGAAGCGGCTGTACACGACCACCCTGGGCCGGGGCGACAGCATGCTGGCAACTACCTGCGCCAGGCGTATCCCGTCGCCAACACAGACGAAGTCAATGTCGTCGGTAGGCCGTGCCAGCAGCCGGTCACGTACATAGCCGCCTACTACATAAGCAGGCACATTGCACTGCCTGGCGGCTTTTGCCACCGTGTTGAAAATCTCTCTTTCGTGCGGTTGAATGTTGAAAACCAAAGGGTTGGTGGTTGAGAAGTTGTTTGAAATTGTTTGAGTTGTTTGAATTTGTTTGAAATCGATTTACAAACTTGATTATCAAGTGTTTATTAAAACCAAATTTCCCAAACAGATTTCTATGATGTACTTAATGGTTGTTTAACTGTCGAAATGGTAGCTTCAGAAAATTGCAGGTCTAACTTTTGTCCCGCTCAAATCATCAAAAGGAAATGGCACAAGGATTATTTTATACTTCATTGATGATGGGAGTTCCGTCATTTAAGTTATAAATGTCCTCTTCCGGTTCATTCAAGAACCCGAAAGCTGGATTGGCCGATAGGCCTTTTAGCCATGAATCATCATACACATCATCGTCTTCTGGAATCAGCACAATGATTTTCACATCCTTATCTTTTACCTTAAGCGGGGATGGCAACTTGATGTTTCCCTTACCATCAATATGTGCGTTCACTTCAATCGCTTTCATGTTTGAAAATTTTGATGATTAAAATGTTCCACTTAAGCCAACTCAAGCTCCCCGTATTCCGCTAAAATTTTATCCAAGATCCCAAAAAGCGCTTCAGGCTCATCCTCGGTAACCAGTTCGCTCCTAAAAGTTTTGATATTGGGGAAACCCCTGAAATAGTTGGTATAATGGCGCCTTGTTTCCAACACGCCGAGCTTTGGCCCCTTCCATTCGATAGCATGGGAAAGGTGCTGCCGGGCTGCTTCCACCCGCTCTTCGGTGGAGGGTGGTGGCAGCAGTTCGCCCGTTTCAAAAAAGTGCTTTATTTCCCGGAAAACCCAAGGGTAGCCAATGCTCGCACGGCCGATCATAATGCCGTCCACGCCGAAGCGGTTTCGGTATTCCAGGGCTTTCTGCGGGGAGTCCACGTCGCCGTTGCCGAAGATGGGGATGCTCATGCGGGGGTTGTTTTTCACGGCGGCTATCTGCGTCCAGTCGGCCTCGCCCTTGTACATCTGCTTGCGGGTACGGCCGTGGATGGTCAGTGCCTGGATGCCCACATCCTGCAGACGTTCGGCGACTTCCACGATGTTGATCGTCTTTTCGTCCCAGCCGAGGCGGGTTTTTACGGTGACGGGCTTTTTGGTGCTTTTCACGACGGCCTCTGTAAGTTCCACCATTTTGGGGATGTCCTGCAGGAGGCCGGCGCCCGCCATTTTGCAGGCGACCTTGGCGACGGGGCAGCCGAAGTTGATGTCAATCACATCGGGGTTGGCATTTTCGACGATGTGGGCGGCCTCTATCATAAAGTCCAATTGGCCGCCAAAATACTGGATGCCGATAGGCCTTTCGTAATCGTAGATGTCAAGTTTTTGGAAACTTTTGGCGGCGTCGTGTACCAAACCGGCGGCACTGATGAACTCCGTGTACATCATGTCCGCCCCATGTTCCTTGCACAGCCTGCGGAAGGGCGGATCGCTCACATCCTCCATCGGGGCGAGCAATAGTGGGAATTCACCCAATGCTATGTTGCCGATTTTTACCATTTACATTTTCTCTTGTTTGATAAAAGTCATTGTGCAAAATTTACCCTTTAGCTGCTAAGCATTGTAACTTTTCAGCCTGTTCGCATTATTAAAGGGCCGCAAATTTACGGCGAATGCGGCAAAAACACTTGTCTGGGGGCGATAATTCAAAATTGCCCCAAAGTGTTGAAAAAATGAAAATAAAGGGCGAACAATTCCGTTTTCAAAACACATTGTACCCTTTAACTAACCACATCCACTATACGCACCTAACTTTTACCCACCTTATTTAAGCCAAAGCGGCTTTCCAATAATAATTTTCCACAAAGCGGTTTATTCTGCCGGCCTGTTGGTGCGGGCGGATTAAAATTTGCGAAAACCCTAATTTAAGAATGATGTTTTAAACAAGGTTGTTATTCGGAATAATAATCTTTTTGAAACCATTAATTTAAGGTCATTTCAAAATTAAATTTTGGAACGCTGCTTGACTTATTGAAAGAAGCCGCCCACTTTTGCGGCCAGATTCTATCAATTTTTATCATAGTTGGAACCTTGTGAATACCCAAGAACGCTTTCACAGGATTCTGAAAAACCAAAATTTCTATTCCATGAAAAATGTCCTTTTTATCCTCACGACCCTCTTTACCATGAGTTTTACGGCTGCACTGGCCCAAGCCCAAAACGGAAAACTGACCATCAGTGCAGGGGTCGGTTTCGAACCCACTTTTTATGCCGACAAGGCTACCGTTAATACACCGCCTGTTTCCTTGAAAATCGGCTATCAGGTTACGCCCGCCTTTAGTGTGAACGCTTTTGGCGGCTATTCTTCGGCTACTTCCCAATCTTACCTGATCTCCGACGGCCAGTTGGCCAATGTGACCAATAAGCACGTGCTTTTGGGGCTGCGGGGGGAACTTCGCAAAGAACTTTCGAAGCGGTTTGACGTCTATGGCGGCGGGATGTTGGGTGTCAGCATTGCCAACATCAAAGAAACCGATGCACTGACGGGCCAGGATGTGGGCCGTGAGCCCCAGGGCCCCACTCCCTACGACCCCAATGCGCCAAAGGGTAAACTGATTTACGCCGGCTTTGTCGGCGGCACATTTTACCTGACGAACTATGTCGGTGTATTTGCCGAGGCAGGTTATGGCGTGGCCTTGCTAAACGCAGGGTTTACCTTCCGGCTCTAAGATTTTGGTCCCAAAAATCATCTGAAAAAGGGCGGCAAAGGATTCATTTCCTTGTCGCCCTTTTATTTTTGGTAAAAAAGTTGGCAGGAAGTCCAGGTTTGATGGCATAGATTAGGTTTGTGGCTTCCTGGCCAATGCAAGCGCCAATCAAAACGGCTGGAAATTTGCAAATACAAACTCCAACTTGGTCATTTTGCGGAATCTCCCCCCCCTTTTTTGTCGGTCAACAAAATTCCAGTCGAATCTTTAAAAACTGCGCCCAGGGGCGGCTTCGATGAAATTTACGCTGAAATCAAATCATTTTTGGAAAACGCTCTCCCGGCAGGGGGTTGCGGCAGAGTTCAAGGAGGAGAACATCGTCACCAGTCATCTGAACCAGGCTGCCATTCTGACTTCCTCAACCGCTTTCCTTGTTTTTTCCATTGCAGTTTTTACCCTGAACGACAAGTACTACAGCTTCATCACGGGCTTGCTCACCATCCTGTACCTCGTCATTCCGGTGCTGCACCATTTCCGCAAAATCTGGTGGGCGAGGTTTTATATTGCTGCTATTTTGCCGATATGGATTTCCCTGACCATCCTTTTGATTGGTGGTTTTTTCAGTCAGGGCATTGCCATCATGGCTACCATTGCGCTGACCTTTGTTTTTTATGAGCAACGGCCAAAACTCCAGTTTTGGCTCCTGTTATATGATATTTTGCTGTATATCGTTCCTGTGGCCTATATTGCTTTTTTCCCGCCGTTGCTGGGCGAGCGGGACTATCCCCTGGATGAAGTGGCGGTATTTTTAGTATCTATCGCCTGGATTTCCGTCATCGCCTCTATCTACAAAAATGAGAAGGAAAATTTTATCCGGGATTTGACGGAAAACAACAGAAAATTGCAAGGGACGACCGAAGAACTGGAACGGTTCACTTACATAGCCTCGCACGATTTGAAATCACCACTCCGCACCATCATCAGTTTTCTTGATTTGATAGACCGGGACTTGAAGGCGGGAAAAATGGAGGAAGTGCCGGGCTACCTTGAATTTGCCAAATCAGGTGCGCACCAGTTGAACTTCATCATCCGGGATGTCCTCGAAATCTCAAAGGTCAATTCAAAAGTGTACAAGGAAATGGCCTGGGTGAAACTCAACGACATCGTGTACAAGGCAATCGCCAACCTAAGGAAAGATATCCTCGACCGAAAAGCTGTTATCCAGTACGGCGAGATGCCGGCCTACTATGGGAATGAAGTTGAACTGTTGCTGTTGTGCCAAAACCTCATCCAGAACGCCATCAAGTACAATGAAAGCGAGACACCGACCGTAAAAGTAAGGGGCCAGGAAGAAAATGGCCATTATTTACTGCATATCGAGGACAACGGCATAGGCATTGAAGAGGAGTACCACGGGTTGATATTCGAGCATTTTAAACGCCTCCACAATTCACAACACTACCAGGGCACCGGCTTAGGGCTGGCACTGTGCAAAAAAATCGCCCAGGGCTACAACGGCAGCATCCTCGTGCGTTCGGAACCCGGTTTTGGAAGCACGTTTACGGTACGCCTGCCTCTGACTCCACATCCCGTAAATGGTTGATTTTCCCTGCTTTGAAGGTAGGGGCGACAACAATTTTAGGCCTGTTTGTGACTATTTTCATAAATTGCCTTTTCATTCGATATCCTCCATTCAAATCTTAAATGTTTCATTATGGATCTCAAGCATACACTTGATCTGGGGCTTTTTCCAAGCGCCGATTGGGAGCAAAAATTCAAAAGCCTTATTTTCGAGAAAAAATTTGTGGTTTTCGTGGTAGTCGGAAATGATGACAAAAGTAAGTGGCTCGTGCAAACTGCTGATGTTTTTGCGAACGGGGCACCGCAGGGCGTAGAACGGAAAGTCATCTGGGTGCCGGAAAATACCACCCTTAAAACGCATTTGCACAACCTGCTGAGCACCAGCGCAAACTACCACCCCGATGACTACCCAAGGATGAACGCATTTACGATAAGCCCCCAAAAACACGAGGTGAAATACTTGTTTTATACCGATAGCACTTACATGCCACTACACGTCAGCCTGGGTTATTGGTGGGCAAGCCAACCCGAAGAGGTAAGCTGATTTGCCGGGAGGCAATGGCCAACCCAACTTGCCGGCAGGAGCCAGAAACACAACAGGTTAGTTTTTTCTGCAAATGCTTCAGTTGGCGAAAGGACTTCTACAAACGAAAAGTCCTTTACTTGCTTTGATACTTTTTTTTCCAGTCTTTAATGCCGATGCGGCATTCTCATTTCAATCAAAAGCCAAATCCAATGAATAGCTTTAAATTATACACGGCATTTTACCTGTTACTTTTTACTGCAAGTCCCCTGCTGGCGCAGGTCTTCGATTTGTACGAACTGAGCCTGTACAAAAAGAAGGGGGCCGATCCATCTATTCGGATTGAAAACGGCAGCATTGCCGAAATCAACAGTACGTTGGTGGTGAATATCAACAAAGATGCGATTGCCGGAAAGGCCCAGTTGATTACCGGCGGTGCGGTTATCAATTCTGAAGATTTGGTAAAGCTGAAAACTTTGCTGAAGAACCAGCAGCGCATCCTCGAATTGTTGAACGAAGACGTGGCGGGGCCAAATTTTGAAAAACTGGGCGAACTGGCCAACTACATGATTGCTTTTGCCAACGAGGTGGCCGGTGATTCCGTTCTCAATGGGCTGTACAACGAAGCCTTCAACGACTACATGGCCAAGCTCCAGGCAGGCCAGGTGAGTGGTTCGCCCGATGCCTACATATTTTCTTATTTTGTTGACAAAACAGAGGAACTGGCTGCCAAGATCGCCCATGCCATGAACCAGAACGATGTGAAATTCTCGCTGGCAGGCAGCCTCCGTTCCAGGCGGGGGAGGAGGCCCATCAAGTTGTCCGACGAATTCGACAACCTGGCGGCGGAATATTTCACCGTCCCACAGTTTGAGTTTACCCTTTCGGACAGCGACAAAAAAGAACTGCAGCAAATCGCAAATTTCACCCAAAACATAAAGGCCCTGAAAGAGCAGGGAGAAAAGAAAATTGATGAAATGCTCAACCAGACCTTTCAGTCCAAGCAATGCCTGGAAGACCTGACAGCCCAGCTCCAAAATATCAACGAGCGGGCCAATGTCTTATTCCCCCAACTGGCCGATCAGGTAAAAATGCAGCTCCAGCAGCCCTATCTGGAAGCCAGCCAACTGGTGCTGAAATATACCAAGGGCCAAGGGATGGCCAACGACATTACCAACGTCCAGTTGCTGGTCGGTTTCAACGACGACCTGGTTTCCACCCAGCAGAAAATAGATTCGCTGATTGCGCACATGGACAAAGGCCTGGCAGCTATTTTCACCGACCTGCCCAATGATCCTGTCATTGGCCAATTGAAGCAGGGATTTAGTGACTGTAAGAACAAGCTGGAGGCCGACCGCAACCGGATGGTGGCGCTCGTGCAGGATGTGACGACCTACCTGGAACAGGCCAGGCGGACGATTGAAGCGACAGAAAAGATTTCAGAAAAAATAAAACGGCTCGGCTACTCGCAAATCCCGCAGCAGGCCTTTATCGACCTGACAGAATCGGGCTTCCGGGAAAACGGGGACAAACTGCACATCAAGGCCGTGATATGGCGGGAATCAGGGGGCCAGGAAGTACCGATGACCATCGACGAGCGCATTTTTACCGTCCAGCAGATTGGTGTTTATTCGGTGGTAAAACCTTTGCTCCTGCTGGCCAATCCTTTTGATGACAACAGCCCGAACGTTGATCTGGGTGGTAAATTCCAGTTTGCACCTTCCTATTCGATCCTTTTTAAGGTGGGTAGCCGCAAGAGCAGTGCGTTCAACAACTTTTGGAGCCCCGGCATCGGCTTCAACTTTGCCGCTACCGATTTCAATACGGATGGTACGCCGGAATTTGGTGCCGGCCTTGAACTCAGCCTCATCCGTGATTACCTGGCCGCAGGCCTGGGCTACAATTTCGGGGCAGACGAACCCTACTTTTATTTTGGGTTCCGGCTTCCCTTTGGGGCTGTGCCGCTGCCGTTGTTCAACAATGTGGAAATTCAGGATTAACGGGCCATTTTAATAACGATGAAAAAATAACTTCCCTATTTTGATGTTGAAACCCCAGCACTGGAAGGGTTTTTTAAAAATAATCCCGATGTGAAATCGGGATTATTTTTCCTTCGATCCTTACTTTAGTCAAACCCATACCTGGATAGAGAAAGCCCCTGAAGAAACGAATCTCCAGGGGCTTTTGAATTCAACCTTTTTTCATTAAAAAGGATCAATTGAAGCAGTCAGGTTCAAGCGCTTTGAACCATCATTACCACGCCAATAATCCCTACCAGAATCATGAGAATCGGAAAAACAGATTCCAGTGTGTTGCTTTTTTTAGTAGTTAGTCCCGAATCCGGGTTTTGATAGTGTTCCAGGTTGAAGGTGTGAGGAGTAGTCTTGCTAAACATGAGTTCATGGATTTATAATGTTATAAAAAAGGGATCATAAAAATGTCTTCAGCCAATACGGTATTGTAAAAGCCAGTCGCAGTACAACCAAGCAAGCAAAGGCAAAGGGCACACTGCCAGCACTGGCATCATTTATTGCAAAATGAAGCAGCGGGACGACATGGCCACACGCCAATGTGGTTGACGCAGTTTTCTTTTTTAGTTTCTGAAGACCAATGATTGGATTATAACTTGCTTGTCCGTTCTTTCCACCTGGATAGTATAGGATGGGTTGTTCAATGCGTTTGTACCGGTTTTTGAAGAAAAACAGACACAAAAAAAATCCCAGGTGGAGGATTATAATCGGTGAAGTGCTGCGCTAACGGTCAAGCACCACGCCTTGCGTGGGTAAAATTCATCGTTACAGGTAAGGAGTATAAAGTGTTTCCTTAGTAGTGTGTTAGTCTAAATGTACAGTGTTTCAGTAGTGCATTACATACGGGTAATGAACAAAAGTGTTTCACAATGGTCGTCAAGAATGTACAGGTATGTTTGAGTGCTGCAACAGATCAGTTTAAAAATACAGGCAGCAATTTTGAATACCCTGTAAATCCGTATTTTCTCAATTTCCTGTTCCCCGGACTTGACCGGGAACGCTGTATGTTGTATTCTTTTGCAAAAGCGTGACGCAAAAGTATTTTACAAATTTTAAATTTTAAAATATTTAATGAACTTTTTTTTCGTTCCCCACATCCCGCCCTGCATATAGTTGGTTTTTGCTACTTAAACCCTACCTTTGCGGCGGCTGAAACAGCCCTGTTTTCTTAATTCTCCATTCCTTCCATCTTTTATCCAAAAGTAGCGGCACTTGATAGAATTATTTCCTTGCACAGCCCTGTGCCGCTCTAACATTGTCTCAAATCTTAAAATTTACAAGCATGAGGATTGGTACATTTCATTTTTACTGTTCCCCCGTTAAACTTGTTGCAGTAGTATTTGGCTTTTTGATGGCCTTCGATGTAGCAGGTCAAAAGACCTGGACGCTGCGTGAATGCATCGAATACGCCCGGGACAACAGCCTTTCACTTAAACAGGCCCAGTATAGCATCGCTTTGGCCAAGCTGACCGACAAGCAAAACCGTCTTTCAAGGCTGCCCAATATTAACGGCTCTGTGAACGGCGGCTTCCAGTTCGGGCGCACGATTGACCCAGTGACCAACTCCTTCAACACACAGCGTATCGCTTTCAACAGTTTTGGCCTGGACGCCGGCATGACCCTGTTCTCCGGGGGCCGCATCAACAATACCATCAAACAGGGAAAGCTCGACGTGGAGGCATCCGAAGCCGACGCCCAATCCACTTTCAACACCCTGGCCCTCAACATCGCCAACGCTTACCTACAGATTTTGATGGCTGAAGAACAATTGGAAGGCGCCACCAACCGCCGGAACCTTTCCCAGCAGCAATTGGATCAGACGGACAAACTCATCGAAGCAGGCACTCTTCCAGCCAATGACCGCCTGGACGTGCTGGCCCAGATTGCCAGGGACGAACAGACGATCATCCAAACCCAAAACCTCATTGATATCACCTTCCTGAACCTCAAGGAACTGATGCAAATAGATCCGGCCACAGAGATGCAGTTGGAAAAGCCCCAATTTGTTATTCCAGCCGACGCCAACCCTGATGCCCTTGGTTTCGGGGAATTGTATTCCAATGCCCTGAACACCCAGCCACAAATCAGGGCAAACGAACTGCGGCAGGAAAGCGCCGAAGCGGGGGTTAACATTGCCAGGGGGGCGCTGCTGCCTACCCTGAATCTTTTCGGGGGCTTGAACACCAACTGGTCAAGTGCCGGGAAAATCCAGACAGGTTCAATAGTTGATACTTTTTACCAGGAGGTGATTTTTGAAAATGTTTCGGGAGAGATAGGCTTCCCCGGTGAAAGCCCTATTATCGAAGACAACCCGTATTTTGATCAACTTGACCAAAACTTCGGACAAAACTTCGGGCTAAATTTGAGCATACCCATTTACAATGGAAGCAGGAACAAGATCAACGTTCAAAGGGCGGAGGTCAATATCCTGAACGCAAAGCTACAGAGCGATTTGACCAAACAGCAGTTGAAAAACGATGTGCAACAGGCCATCGCAAATGCCAGGGCAGGCCGCCGCTCATTGGCCGCCGCAGAAAAATCGCAGCAAGCCGCCCAGGTGGCCTATGAAAATGCCGACAAACGCTTCAAGCTCGGCGCCATCAACAACCTGGAATTCATCACTGCCAGGAATGCCCTGGACATCGCGCAGACTGAGCTGATTTCTGCCAAATACGATTACCTGTTCCGCCTGAAAATCATCGATTTTTACCTTGGCAGGGAGCTAAAGCTTGATTGATTGAGGAACTGGCTATCAAAACAAAAACGCAGCATCTTTATTGTTTTTTGTTTTCCTGCCCCCAACGAACCCGCATAACCATTAATCTTTTATCCAATTATGGCCCTTAAAAAAAATAAGAATACCATCATTTACATCCTGTTGGGCGTGGTTGCCCTGTTGCTGATTTTTGCAGTTTATAAAGCAAAAACCAAGACCAGGGGTGAAGAGGTACAAACAGAAAAATCTGCCTTGCGCAACATTCAGGAAACGGTGGAAGCCAGCGGAAAGGTTTTCCCGAAGACAGAAGTCAAGATCAGTTCCGACGTTTCCGGGGAAATTGTAGAGCTCTATGTCCAGGAAGGGGATAGCGTCAGGGCTGGCCAGGTGCTGGCCAGGGTTGATCCGGAGGCATACAACTCCCAGGTGGAAAGGGCGCAGGCCGGCGTCAACAGTTCTAAAGCCTCCGTTGCCAATGCACTTTCCCAAATAGAAGCTGCCAAAGCGCAAAAGGCACAGACTGAAGCGCAATTGACCAATGCCAGGGATATTCACAAAAGGAATGAAAAATTATTCAAGGAAGGTGTCCTTTCACAGCAGGACTTCGAGTCATCGCTGACCAACGTCCGTTCCCTGGAATCCAATTTGAAATCGGCGGAGGCCAATATTCGTTCAGCCGAGCAGAGTGCCAGGGCCTCCGAATTCCAGGTGCGCAGTGCAGAGGCCACCCTAAAGGAAATCAGCACCAGTTTGAAAAGGACGACCATCTATGCCACTATGAGCGGCATCGTTTCAAAACTCAATGTGGAAAAAGGAGAAAGGGTAGTGGGTACATCTATGATGGCCGGCACGGAAATACTCCGCATTGCCGATTTGGGCGAGATGGAGGTGCAGGTGGAAGTGACGGAAAACGACCTCCCCCGTATTGCGCTTGGCCAAAAGGCGGATATTGAAATTGATGCCTACCTGGATAGGAAGTTCAAGGGTAAGGTAGTTGAAGTAGCCCACACTGCCAATAACCTGGTGGGCAGCACCGGTACGGGCGTGGTCAACCTCACGACCGATCAAGTGACCAATTTTGTAGTTACCATAGATATCGATCAGGCATCTTATGCCAGTCTAATTAAACCTGGGAAGCCGTACCCTTTCCGGCCTGGTATGTCCGCCTCTGTTGAAATCAACACCAAGACCCTGGAGAATGTGGTCAGCGTGCCCATTCAGGCCGTGACAAGCAGGGAAAGGAAAAAAGAGAAAAACCAGGGCGAAGCCAAAAAAGTGAGCCAAACCGGTTCTTTGGACGATGACATCATGGAGGTCGTTTTTGTGGTGATGCCTGGCGATACAGTGGCCATGAAGGAGGTCAAAACAGGTATCCAGGATGACGAGTTTATTGAGATTGTAACTGGGCTGAAAGAAGGGGAAGAGGTGGTGACGGGCCCCTACACTGCCGTGTCAAGAAAATTGGAAAGTGGATCGGCGATTACGGTCAACAACGATGAGGATAAAGACAAAAACAAAAAAGATTGACCTGTTAATCGGTGTTTGGGTATTTATGTTTTTTTGGGTGCTGATCTTTATGGGCTATTCCATTGTTTGAATCAAAAAAACCGGGAAGGCCCACATCCATCAAAAAGAAAAAGAGGCTCACCTAAAACTAACATATTAGATGAGCCTCTTTTAATTACTGCCAAATTGAAATAATTTTCTTGGTGTAGTTAATCGTGAACCTACCCGATTGAAAGAACGGGTAGCCGAGCAGGCCGTCCACATGGTTGTCCGAAAGGTTATGCAAGTTGGAAATATCGGTCAGCAAATACTGCATGTTGGGGTAGCTTTTGCCTGCAACCGAAGTGGCTAAAACCTCAACCACCGAATAGCTGCTCCGGGCTTGATCCAGGCCTACAATTTTGGCATCTTTTGCAGGTATATACAGGTTCTTGTCAATATCCTTCTTGCGGCTACTGTCCAATAAGTTGATGCCGGCCCCTGTATCGAGCCCAAGCCTAAAACTGGCTTCCCCGATTTTTGCTTCAATTACTGCAAGATGGCCCACTATGGTAAAGGGGATTTGCAATGCTGGGCCACCACCCTCCATATTGTCTGAAAAACCAGGTGGCATCAGCCTGAGCACTTGCCGCTCAAAATCCAACAATAGATCCAGGTTGCCGAAAAACTCATAGCCTATCAGCCCTCTCAGCGGTTTGCCGGCAATGGTTTCCAGGTGGCAGATGTCGGTGCAAAGGGCCTCCATGCCAAACTTTTGGATGCCTGCCCAACTGAATTCGTCTATTTTTTCCCACTGGCCGGATATTTCCCCGCTCAATGATTTTGCATGACTTGATTTTTGGGATTCGCCCGGCCTGCTATTCAATATCATCATGGGCGAGCCAGTATCGAGAATGAAATTCCCTTCTTCACCATTGATTTCTGCCTTCACAATGAGGAGACCCTTGATCACTTCAAAAGGTGTCCCATCAAGTTCATTTACACAAATGCTGTAAGCTGGATTGTCGGCGAAAAGGGGGTAAACGGGAAGAATAGAATCAACAAACAATGCTAAGGCAATAGTAATAAGCTTGTTCATAGTGATGTTGTTTTTTGTAGATACTGCCAATGCCATGCAGCACGGGCATTAAAAAATGCTCACTGCAGCTAAAACTGAGGGGGAAAATAAAGCGGGTTCGTAGAGGAATACTGTTCGAGCGGGTGCCGGGAACGGAGGCTATCCTGAAAGCTTGTTAATGAGTGGGAACCGAAGGGAGTTTTTCTAAGTAGTTGAGTTATTCATGAAAAGACTATGCCAGCTTATCCGGCAGGAATTGGTTTCACTTCAGCGTCAGGCCTGTAGGAACTGAATTCAATAGGTACCAACTCCTTTCTAAAGAAATTTTTTTAGAAACCCAAGCATGGCTTTGTAAAACTCGAACCTGTTTTCCTCATTTTGAAAACCGTGGCCCTCGTTGTATTTTACCATGTACAATACCTCCACGCCCCGCTTTTTAAGGCCGCTAACTATCTGGTCGCTTTCGTCAATGTTCACCCGTGGGTCGTTCGCACCCTGCACTACAAATAAAGGTGCCTTTATCTTGTCAATATGAAATACGGGGGATGCATCATACATGTAGTCCTTGTCCTTCTCTGGGTTGCCCACCATTTCATACATCATGTCCAGATAGGGTTTCCAATAGGGAGGGATGGTGTTCATGAAAGTGAAAAGATTGGAAACGCCGACATAATCAATGGCACAGGCATACAAATCGGGTGTGAACGTGACGCCGGCCAGTGTGGCATATCCGCCATAGCTGCCGCCATAGATGGCTACCCTTTTTGGGTCGGCAATGCCTTGATCTATCAGCCATTGCACACCATCCGAAATATCGTCCTGCATTTTTTTGCCCCATTGTTTAAAACTTGCTTCCCAAAATTTGCGGCCATACCCGGTGCTTCCCCTGTAGTTCAGCTGAAATACGGCATAGCCCCGGCTCGCCAACAGCTGCACCTCCGGGTTGTAGCCCCAGGCATCCCTTACCCACGGACCACCATGCGGATTGATAACGACTGGTAAATGCCTGTTCGATTTGCCAGTTGGTACCGTCAGGTAGCCATTGATGGTCAGGCCGTCACGGGATGGAAATGAAACAGGCTGCATGGGCGCCATGTCTTCTTCCGATAACCAAGGGCTAACTTCGGCTATTTTGGTTAGGTCATCAATTGGCTGGTCGTATAAATAATATGCGCCGAGCGACCGGTCGCTGTAAGTACGGATCATGAACTTCGTCTCTTCTTTGTTGGATGCTGTGGCCACAATTTCATAGCCTGGCAACTTGGCCTCCAACCGGGTGAAGCGCAGTTCAGTCTCCCTATCGAGAAAATGTAAGTGGCGTTTGTCTGTCAAGTAGGAAATGGCCGTAGGTACTTTTCTTTTCCTTGAATAGCCCAAAGAAGCAACATCTGCGTCGGGGTGGGAAAAAATAGGTTCGCCCACTTCCCGGCCGGTTTTTAGATCCAGCTTGAGGATTACTTGTTTGTCCCTGCCGATGTTGGAGGTAGCATAAACAAGGTCATCGTTTTCGAAATCGAAAAACAGGGGCGTCACGCCCTCTCTGAAATCAGTGGTCAGTACCTTGGAGAAGGGTTCATCTTCGCTGGGCCGGTAGAGCAGGGTGGTGTTCGTGCCGCCCGAGACCATGCTGGCGATCCTGATCCTGCCCTGGTGGTCTGTCATCCAGCTATCAATAGGCTCTGCCGGGTTGGTGTTTTCCGCCAGTTGTTTCAATTCCCCCGTGGCTATGTTGAGGCGGTAAGGTTCAAAAAGGGCCGGGTTGTTTTTGTTCATAGAAATGATGATCTGGTCTTCCATGTCTTCCAGGTCGTCTATGAGATTAATCCGTACTCCTTGAAAAGGGGATAGTTCGCGGAGGTTGCTGCCGTCAGCATGCACGGAATATAAGTGGAAATTTTCGTCGCCGCCATCGTCTTTTCCAAACACTATTTTATCATCTTTCCAGAAATACCAGGCGATGTCCCGGTCAGTGATTGCGGTTACCCTTTTGGCGGTTTTCCGGTCGGTCTTCTGTACAAAGAGGTTCAACCGTCGCTTGTAGGGGCCCAGGTAAGAAAAGAGGGTGCCATCGGGGGAAAGTTGGTACCTCGACTTTTTGGGCAGCCTGAAAAAATCTTCCACACTGTATGTAGCGTTGTCGGCGCTTTTTTTAATAAAGCTGTCGAGCACCTGTTTGGAAGAAGGAAGGGTCGGATCGCCTGGCAATTTTGTATCGTCGATGAGCTGTCTTTTCATTTTTTGAGATTGCTTTAAGAACAATTACTTTTGAAGATTGAATAAAACGGGGGGCAATTTATGAAAAGCTTTGGTGAGCTTGCAATCAAAGGAAAATGATGTTGAATGGAACCGCCAATTTTCATAAATGCAATAGAGCCTTCAAACATCTCGTCGGCAATTTGAGTTGTTTAGTGCCAAAGTGACGGAGTAGTAAAACCAAAAAAAAACAATATGTACCAGGAAGAAGAAATCAGGAAAGCCAGGAAAAAAGTCAAGGCCAAAAAAGAGTTTTATCAACATTTGATGTCCTTCGCCATCGTCAATTTTTTCCTCTTTGCACTCAATATGATAACCTCACCCTTTAACTGGTGGTTTCAGTTCCCGCTGTTAGGTTGGGGGGTCGGCCTTGCGTTTCACTATGTCGAGGTGTTCGGCATCCCTGGGTTTGACATCCTCAGCAAAGAATGGGAGGAAAGGGAGGTGGAAAAAGAACTTAGGAAAGGCGAATTGAACGCTCCGGTAAAAAACAAGCGAACCACCCAAGAAGCAGAGCCGGAAGAAATGAAGTTGAAGGAACTAAGGACAAACCACGACGAATCAGAATTTGTATAATATGAAAGAACACGATCCGAATTTGTACAATGAAGCCCGCCGCCGGGTAAAAGAAAAGGCAAAATTTTACAAACACCTTTATGCCTACCTGATTTTCAACATCGTATTTTTTGTGATGGCCCTTTTCCGGGGGCGTCCTTTCGCCCCACTGGCCATGTCGCTTTTTTGGGGCATCGGGCTGGCCTTCCACTACCTCAAGGTATTTGGGTTGCCAGGGTCGGGCGTGCTTAGCAAGGAGTGGGAAGACACAGAAGTGCAAAAGGAAATGCAAAAAATGACTGGTAAGAAATCCGAAATAAAAGAAGAGGAAAAGCTGGATCTGAAGGAACTGAGGAAAAACTATGACGACTCTGAACTTGTGTGAACAGGATAGTTAAGGCACTTAACTATCTGTGACGTGGGTAACGCTGTACACCTCACATTTTTGTTTCACACATTGACGTTATAATTTATTGACAGATTGTTAATTATAGATATTCCTTTAAAAGTAAGGCGTCACATTTTTTGCTTATTACCGGGCCAATTTCTTGCCTTTTGTTGTGATAAGTTCTAATTTTGAGCCATCTTAAAAAGTAGTTTTTGTGTTTATTTGTTTGGGTTAGAGACCCTTGCTCGCAAAGCAAGGGTTTTCTTTTATCCTCCCACCTCCACTTCGTTAAGCCATTCCATGTTCGTTTTTGGGAAATTGCCCTATTTTTGCGCTTTGATAAAAAAATTCAAATCTAAAAATGACTGACAAAAACTCTAACAATCGCTGGCTGGTTTTGGGCCTTCTTGTCTTTATCGCCGCACTGAGCAGGCTGATCCCCCATGCTTTTGGCGCAGCCCATCTCTTCAACTTCTCGCCGGTCGGTGCGTTGGCCCTGTTCGGTGGGGCCTATTTCCATAAAAATCTTACAGGCTTTATCCTTCCCTTTGCTGCACTCTGGCTAAGCAATGTGATGCTCGATAACCTTTTCTTCGCCCAATACTATGACGGCTTTGTGTGGTTTGCCAATTGGGAAGTATATCTGGCTTTCGCCCTCATCGTCGTTTTAGGTACCATTCTATTGCGGAAAATATCCCTGTTGCGCCTGGCAGGGGCCAGCTTGGGCGCTTCTGTTTTGTTTTTTCTGACCACCAATTTTTTTGTTTGGGCCAATGGGACAATGTATGCCAAGAGTATGGAAGGCCTTGTCACTTGTTACGTAGCTGCAATTCCTTTCTTTTGGAATACGGTGGCAGGCGATTTATTTTACGTGGCCATCTTATTTGGTGTCTTTGAATGGGCACAGCGGCGCTACCCAAGCCTAGTCTTGAAAACTGCCTGATCCCCCAGCCAACAGCCTTCAAGTAGCCCCCAAACAAGAGAAGAGGCTATGTCATAAATACCAATTTACGAGTGGCGATTTACGATTGTGATGATGCCTAAAACATCAACTGTCAGTATTTAGAATATTTTTAAAATCGTAAATCGTCAGTCTAAGATCGTAAATCAGTCCTTCCGACACAGCCTCTTCCCTTGTTTGGGCCGCCCACCATGAGTGGCCTTTCTAAAACTTTTCTTCTTCTTCCTCGGGGTGGTCAATTTTATCGAAAACCAGCTTTTTCATTTGCCTGCATTGGGCAAGGATGTCATCTTTTGATTTAAGATCCCCTAGCTTTTTATCCTTGGCAGCCACCATTTCCCGGTACTTTTCCACCACTTTGTCGCAGCAGCAAGGTTGTTTCCATTTGTCCATGTCATCGCAGCAGCCAAGTTTTGCAAACGGGCTTTTATTACTGTTGACCTTGATCCTTTCAATAGTTGCCTTATCAACGGGCGGTGTTGGCAATGGGTCTGTGGCCACTGGTATATTTTCTCCAATCGAATCCAGTTTTCCCACTAAAGGCGTGTATTCCGAGGCTTCTTCATTTGACGTTGAATGATCCTGGTGACAACTCGAAATCAGGGTTGCGAAAAGCACAAAAAGCATGAGGCAATAAGTCTGATTTTTCATAAGCCAATGGTTTTTTATCTTTCATAAATAAGGTTCCCGGGGGTGTCGCCCAATATCCGCTTTATCGTCCGGTTCGAGAGCAGCAGACTGATAAGGACGAGTACTGCTATAGCTGCCAGTATGACAACATTGAAGAGGTCAAACCTGCTTTCGTTCCCCATCCAGTACTGCTCCAACCTGTCCACAATTGCAGCCAAGATAAATGCCAGCCCAATGGAAAGCAAAAGGAAGGAAAAAATAATTTTTAGGTAAGTGTTTACCAAAAAACGGTTGCTGAGGCCAAATGCCTGAAAGGTGCCGAGGTTGGAGCGCACCTCGAACAGGTGGTTGCGCAGCAGGTTGTTCACAAATAGTACAATGCTCAATATCCCAAAGCCCAGCAGGATGAGCGATAGAAAAAAGGTCAACCTGGAGACCAGCGCAAAATTTTCCTTTGAGTCCACCTGGCTCATGTCGAGCGGGATGCCAAATTCTTTTTCCAAATCGTCCCGGAAAGCCCGAATCAAATCCAGTTTTACAAAATTAAAGGCAATGTAATGCAGATCCTTTGGGTCAATGTGCCTGCACAGGCTGGATCCGCATTCAAGCGTGGCATATTCCGCAGCCGGGATATTCTTTTTGATAGATTGGACGAAGAGTTTCATCGAATCAAGGGTCGGCGCATCGGTTGGCAGGAAGGAAATATAGCTGCCCTGCCATTTTTCGTCTGCTATCTGGTATTCGTATTCAGCCTCCAGGGAAGGCACCGGCCCCCCAAAGAAAGCGCCGGCAGCAGCAGGGAGTTGTTGGGCAGCTTCGGCATTTTTGGTCAACAACAAGAAACGGTTGTCGCCTTCCTGGTTGACTTTTATGAGGTTGTCGCACCGTCGGCCCCCGTCGCTCTTCCTTTTCAGGATATTGTACAACTTGGCTGAAGTGGCGAACTTACAGAGCGTGGGCAACTCTTTGACCACGGCGACGACTGCGACGATGATCGGATAATCATCCTGCAGCACAAGGTAGTCAACCGAACAAGGGTCTTTATAGCCCAATTGCTGCAATAAATCCTCGGACACGATGATGCCGCAACCATCGTAAGCAGCGGCTACGTCTTCCAGTGTTTCTTCTTTCTGGCAAACCAGGTTGCCCGAATTGGCATCCAGCACCTTGGCAAAAATGGATTCATCCGGTTCGATCGTTCGGCCCCATCCTTGGTAGGAATCGTTTTTGTCGGCAGTGGCCAGTTGGAAAGGGTCAAAGTTTTTGAAACAAAAGTCAATGGTATAACGGCTGAAACCGTTGGTATTGTCCATCTGGAACTTTTCCAGCATTTCTGGTTTGGAATAGTGTTCCTGGAGTTCCGAGCTGTTTTGGGATACATAGTTGTTCACCTCCAGATCTACCCAGTTGGTGAAAGGGTTCTCCATTTTCTGCTGCAGGTTTTCCCTGCCACCTACAGCGAAGCCCAGGGCAAGGAACGTAAGGGACAGGATGGTCACCAGGGCAATGATGGTACGCTTCTTTTTCCCGGAAAGGGCCTTGTATTCGTTGGTGAAAAAAAGCTGCTGGAAATCGGAACGGATGCCCAGTAGATGTAGGAAAAGTTGGTTCATGTTGCTGTTGGTTCTGCGTGTACGGATGCCAAAAATTGGTTGAGGAACTGTATGGGGTTTTTCATGGGTTCGCCCGTCGGCTTCGCCCAGCCCTGGCCGTTCTTATGGATGATGTTCTCCGGGACGATGTCCCCGGCGGGCATCCCCTCTTCGTTCCATTCCACCGTGATGGGCACTATCATGTCGGCAAATTTTTCTGCCTGGTTCAAATCGTGGGAAACGACGATGCCCGTTTTCCCTTTGTCACGGATCAGTTCTTTCAGGAGGCCCATCAGTTCCTCGGCGGTATTTTTGTCGAGGTTACCCGTTGGCTCATCGCCAAAGAGAACGCTGAAATCAGCGGTGACAGCCCGCACAAAAGCAAGCCGCTGGCGCTGCCCGCCCGAAATTTCCGTGATTTTTTTATCAAAAATATCCCTCCCCAGCGAGAGGCGATCCATCACGGAGAGGACTTCCTTCTTGGCCTCCTGGAAGGGTTTCCCCTTTATCAGCAGGCTGATTGCCATGTTCTCCCCGGAGGTGAAATTGGGCATCAGATTGGTGTTCTGGAAAACGAAGCTGAAATGGTTCTTGCGGAATTCCGACAGGCGTTCGTTGGGCAGGTCCCAACTGTCTTTCAGTTCGTATTCCCCGCCATTTGCTGGCTGGAATTTGATGGAAGTATCGGGGTGTCTGGCAATGGTGCGGTTCATCAGGCCCAGCGTCTCGATGAGGGTGCTTTTGCCGATGCCGGATTTGCCGATGATGAATATCAGTTTGCCGGCCGGTATGTCCAGTTTACGCAACTGCAGCACCGGTACGCCCGGCACGTATTCACATCTAAGGTTTCGGATTTCAAATATTGAATGGCTCATATTTTATTAAAACACTTCAGTGCATAACAAATCCCAGGTTTGCCAAAGTAGCGCCGGCTTTAGCCGGCGAAATGGAGACGCCGGCTAAAGCCGGCGCTACGGCCCATATTTTTGTGAAGCACTCAAAACACTTCAGCTAAAGGTATCCAATAATACCGGTTTTTATCGTCGGTGGAGTAGCAAAATTCGTAGGTGTCGGCGGCCCTGAGAATTGTCGAGAGCCGCTTTTCAATTTGGGTGAAGCGCAACATCAGCTCGTCCACCTGTTCATTGGATACTTTTTTCTCGTCGAGCAGATCTTTTAGTTTGATGTTGTTGTCCATTTCTATGGGTAGCCCCTGCTCGTAAACACCCTGCATGAGTTCCACCAGTTCCTTCCGGGTCAGTTCATCCGGTTTCTTGTTGCGCAGCACACCGCCCTCCCCCGTAAACTGGCTGACAAGTTCTTTGTAAACTTCGAAAAGTGCTTCCCGCTTTTTGTCATAAGAGCCTGTGGCCCCGGCGATGGCTCGTTGGATGGTACTCTGGTAAACAACAAGATCGCTCTCCGGCATGAAAAGCACGTGCGACACGCTGGGGTAGGTGGCCCCGACCAGTCGGTAGGGTATGGTGACTTCGGTGTAGAGCTTGTATTTTTCATCCAGTGAATTCAAGACATCGTCTTTGTCCAATTGCTTGTCTTCAAGTATTTTATTCAGGTAGTCGGCCAATGCAGAAGTGTACCTTCCAGCGTCCACATTCAGTTCTGCCTCTATCTCATTCAGGTCGGGGCTGTCACCTTTGTCATATATTTTTGAGACAATGGATTTCAGGTTTTTTACAAAACCCAGCGATTCCTGTACATCGTTGGACAGGATGGTGGACACTTGGGAAGGGTCGAGGTTTTTTCCATAGGGAGGCATAATTAAACGCCCTGGGATACGGCTGTTGACCAGGGCGATGTTGTCGAGTTCAGAAGGTTCGGCCATGGTTGGCTCTTTTACCTCAATGCCATAGTCGGTTTTTAATTTGGCCAGCAATTCTTTGACTTCAGGATCCCTTTGGTTGCCGTAAAGCCGGTTGAAAGCGAATTTGGCATTTTCGAGTATAAATACCTGGCTGGCCTTGGCAAAGGTGCGTGCAGCACGGGTGCCGTCATTGCGCAGTTGGAGCGCATATAGGTGGGCATTCAACTTGTTCAGGTTTTCTATGATCGTAGAGTTATCCTCGAACAGGGCTGGGTGGCCTTCTGCAGCCGTTTTACGGTCGCGCTCGAACCGGAAATCGCCATAGCAGCCCACCAACAGGATAATGTTAAGTTCATCCGGGTTGAAACCAGCGATGGAAAGCGTTTTGCTCAAGGCGTAATACTGGGCAGTATAATCGTCCCGGTCCACTTTGCTCTGGAATTCCACTTTTTCCAGGAATTTTGTGACGTCCCCCAGGTTTGGTGTCAGGGAAATATGCTCGGTCAGCCTGTTCACTGTTTGGCCGTCGATGGTTACTGCCTCTTCGGGCAGATCCCGATAGACCAAAGCCCCGTAATTTACCTTTGGCACATTGTTCAGTACCTGCGAGTTAATATTGTTTAAAGCCTGCACAAGTTGTTGGCGGTAGGCAAAAACGCTGTCAGTGCCTTCAGCCACCAGGAATACGTTCACTTTCTGAGCCTGCATTTCCAGCTTTGTTTTGTAATCCTGGAACTTGCCGTATTTCGTTTCGGCTATTTCTGATGTGAAAACGGGGGAACCATCCTTCCTCACTTTAATGCTCCCGATGACGCCGCTTTGATAATACTCGAAGCTGCTGTTCCCCGATTTGGAGACGGAGATCATGGGAAAACGCACTACCGAGCCTTTGAAGCGCCGGGGGTTCTCGCTGGCCATTTTGTCCCTGGACAAGACCACAGGATCATCTTCCCAGAACACTTCTTTTTTATCCAAATCTCCATTTTCTGCAAATTTTCTGGCCCCGCCTTCTGTTTTAAATGCCCTCAACTTGTATTTGCCATCGTGGCCTTTCCGCTCGGAGAATGCGAGTTCATCAAAGTTTGGCTCCAGGCAGATGCGGGTATCCCAGGGGTCGCACCGGCGGGAGGAGACCCAGCCGATTATTTTTTCCATGGTAAAGGGGCTGATGATGGCCTCCTGGCTGAGGAGGTACATCCCTGTTTCCATGTCTTTTTTCATAATAAAATAAAAGTCGAAAATCTTGCGGGTTGGTTCCTTTTCGGAAGTGTTAGGCCCCCTGAAAATATCCACCAGCGAGCGGTCGGGATATTTCAGCACGTTGTTAATATCGTCGGCCCGGTTGAGCAGAAGCACCTTTTTATGGATATGGGTATTTTGGCCTACCAGCCCTGTATTCCACAGCAACAGGTTTTTTTTTGGCATCCAGCCCACCGCCCTTTTCAGGTTCACAATCTTGAGCCTGTCCACGGAGGCTTCCACAATTTCTACCCATTCGTCCTTTTCGTCGGTAACAAAGAAATAGTCCCTGAAATTGACCACGCCTATTTGCGACCCGTTGGCCTTGTCGTACACCGGGTTTTCGTCCCGGTCAGAAATGACCATCCAGCCATTGTCCTTGCTTTTTGTGCCAGTT
Source organism: Lewinellaceae bacterium (assembly GCA_020636005.1). GTDB lineage: Bacteria > Bacteroidota > Bacteroidia > Chitinophagales > Saprospiraceae > UBA6168. The sequence continues at coordinate 236,431 of JACJYR010000002.1, read as the reverse complement.
TCCCGCAGGCTGGATTCGTATCTGGAGGTCTCGTCAAACAGGTCGAGCGGGGAAATAAATTTATCAGGGTACCCGACTACTTTTTTTTGCGCTGTCAGGCACATCGGCATCAGTAAAAGGAAGAGAAATAATTGGGTATAGGTGCTCAGTTTCACTGTTGAAGGATGGGTTTGGTGGTGGGTCTGGATTGGGATTTTTCGACTGGCCGGGTGGCATTGGGAACCACCCGGCCTTGGGTCGGAATTTTTCTTTTAGTAACGATGAAAAAATAACCTCACCATCTTGATTTTGAAAACCCAGCAATGGAGGGGTTTTTTAAATAAAATAGTCATTTTATTTTTCCTTCGATCCTTAGCTCAAAAAACATCCCCGATAGGGATCCAGTAATACCGGTTGTTTTCGTCGGTAGTATAACAGAACTCATAAGTATCGGCCGAACGGAGAATGTTGTTGAGGCGGCTTTCGATGTCTTTGAACCGTTGCATCAGGTTGTCCACCTCCTCGTTCGATACTTTCTTTTCATCCCGGATATCGCCGATGCGGATGTCTTCTTCCACATCTATCCGGAGGCCCTGGTTGTACACCCCCTGCATCAGCCTCAGCAGGTCAGATCGGGTGAGGTCTTCCGGTTTTTTGTTCCGCAGGTAAGCGCCCTCTCCTGTAAACTGGTTGACGAGTTCCCGGTACACCTCGAACAGCGATTGGCGCTTTTTGTCATACGAGCCAATATAGTCGATCAGGCAACGCTGGATAGTGCGGACATACTCCACCAGGTCGGTTTCGGGCATGAAGAGCACATAGGAGACGGTGGGGTGGGTGGCTCCCTGGATGAACCGGGGAATGGTCACTTCGGTATAGAGCTTGTATTTTTCATCAAAAGAATTGTACAGGTCATTTTTGGCAATTTCGTCGTCTTTCAACATTTGGTTGAGGAACTCGGCCAGGGCCGGGGCAAAGCGCCCGGCATCCACTTTTAGCTCGGACTCTACGTTATTCACGTCGGAGGCAGCGGCACCCTCCACGTATATTTTTGAAACGACGGATTTCAAAGTCCGGACAAATTCAAGTGACTCGTCCACATCGCTGGTCATAATGGTTGCCAACTGGCTGATCTCCATGTTCTTGCCGAAGGGTGCCTTGATCAACCTGCCCGGGATGCGGCCGCCGATCAGGCTGATGTTGTCCATTTCATTGATTTCGGCCATGGTCGGTTCCTGCACGTTGATGTTGTAATCTTTCTGGAGCTTTGAAAGTAGTTCCTGCGTCTCGGGATTCCGGCGGTTGCCATATTGCCTGTTGTAGGCAAATTTGGCGCTTTCCAGCATAAAATGCCTGCTCACATTGGCAAAGGAGCGGGCCGCTGTAGTCCCGTCGTTCCTCACCTGTACCGAGTAAAAGTGGGCGTTTATCTTGCTAAGGCTTTCCACGATGGGATCTATGTTTTCCATCAGGGCCGGGTGGCCCACCGCAGCGGTCTTGCGGTCGCTGTCTATGCGGAAATCACCATAGCAACCGACCAGGATAATAACGTTCAGTTCGTCTGGCCGGAAGCCTCCGACCGTGAGTGCCTGGCTTAGCCCATAGAACAATGCAGTATATGGATCACGGTCTGCTATGTTTTTGTATTCCACCTTATTCAGGAAATTGACCACCTTGTCAAAATCCTGGGTGAGGGAGACATATTCTGTGAGCCGGTTTACTTTTTGTCCACCAACCGATACTGACTCTTCCGGCAGGTCCCGGTAAACGAGTGCGCCATAGCTGACATCCGGCACGTTGCTGACGACCTGCGTGTTGATGGTTTTTAAGGCCTGCACTACCTGCTGCCGGTAGGCATACATGCTGTCGGTGCCTTCCACCACAAAAAAGACGTTTACTTTTTTGGCCTTACGTTCCAGGTCGATCAGGTAGTCCTGGAACTTGGCATAATCAGCTTCTGCAATTTCCGATTCGAATTTGGTGGAGGTGCCGTCTTTTTTGATTTTGATGCTGCCGATGACCCCGCTTTGATAGTATTCAAAATTGTCGAGGCCCGAACTGGAGACGTTGATCATGGGGAAACGCACCACAGAGCCTTTGAAGCGCCGGGGGTTGGACTGCGCCATTTTTTCCTTTCTGATAATGACCGGGTCGTCTTCCCAGAAGATTTCGTTGTCGCCACCTGAGCCTTCAGAAAATTGCCGGGCACCGGCCTCTGTTTTAAAGGCCCGCATCCTCACTTTCTTGTTTTCCCTCCGCTCGTTATAGGCTGCTTCGTCAAAATTGGGCTCCAGGCAAATGCGGGTATCCCAGGGATCGCAGCGCCGGGCAGATACCCAGCCAATTATTTTGTCCAGCGTAAAGGGGCTGATAATGGCCTCCTGGCTCAGGAGGAGCATGCCCCTGTCCGGATCTTTTTTCAGGATGAAATAAAAATCGAAAATGCGCCGGTCGGGTTCTTTCTTGTCCGTGTTTGGCCCCCTGAATATCTTGACCAGGTTTTTGTCGGGGTATTTAATGACGTTTTGGATATCGTCGGCACGGTTCAACAAAAGCACCTTTTTGTGGATATGGGTGGATTGCCCCACGAGGCCGGAATTCCAGAGTAAGAGGTTCGTTTTAGGCAACCATCCAACCTTGCGTTTCAGGTTTACCACCTTGAGTTCGTCCACGGTAGCATCAATGATTTCTACCCAATCGTCTTTCTCGTCCGTGACAAAAAAATACTCCCGGAAGCCGACGGTACCAATGGGCGTGCCGTTGGGCTTGTCGAATACCTGGTTGTCGTCCCGGTCGGAGACGACCATCCACCCATCGTCCTTGCTCTTGGTTGAAGTGTTTTGGAGAAAGGCCTGGTACTTGGAAGGCTCGTCGAAATAGTCAACCGGCGCAACATAAATGTCGGGCTTGCCCAATATTTTTTTCTGGGCCTGCAAGCCAACCGGAAGCAGGAGGAATAACAGAAAGGAATAAGCTGGAATATTTTTCATTGTTCTTTGCAGGTTTGAATTATTTCAGTTGAATTCAATATGGCAACGGCTTATTATAAAATTACGGTTTGGTTGTCAGGTGGTGGTGGAGGCCAATCCGGAACCCCGCAGAAAAATTGGACATGCCCTTGAGGTAGTGCTGGGCCAGGCTCTTGTCGTATTCATCGTTGTAGCGGAGGAGGTACGCATTGGTTTCATCAAACTGTACGAAAGACCCCAGGTTGTAGTTGAGGTCGAGCCCGATGAGCAGCGACCAGTTGGGGTTGTTTTCTGAGAGGTGGATATAAAGGGTAGGGGAGAGTTCAGCCGAGATGGAAAAGCCCTTGAAATCGGGGCTGGGAGTTTCGTTAATGCTGAGGGAATCTCCAACCCTTAATGGGATGTAGGCCTGATCTGCTGTGTTGGCAGCCCCCTCTTCCAAAAAACGCCAATCGGCTTCTGGGAGCAGTGCGTCGTACCTACCGTATCCAGTCAGGCTTCCCGAAGAGTTTGTGATAAAAAATGCGGGCACGAGTTTGAAGTTCAGCAAAAACTCCGCCTTCCGTTTTTTCATCATTCTAATGCCCACACCCAAGGGTATTTTCAGGAAAGCAACGTTCAGTTTTTCTTCGACTGTTGTGTTGCTGGGGTCACGCAAGAAATCCAACTTTTCTCCATTGGCCACTTGATTAGACACATCGCTGAGGGTGTCAAAAGCAGGGATATTGTAGCCTGTCAATGTAGAACTGAACCGCTTGTAGTCGAAATGCAGCCCGGCCGTCACAAACAGGTTTTTCCCGACGGAAGCCTTGGGGCTGAGCTTGTTGGTCAAAAAATCAAAGCCTGCAAAAAAGCTGACTTCGCCCTTGACGTCCAGGTTGTCGGGGTTGGCGGTCGTTTGCCAAAAATCCGAATAGCTCGTGCTGACGAAGGGCAGGTAGGAGCCGATGGAAAGGCCCATGTAGCGGGCGTAGTCGCCGGCCACGTCGCATTCCTTGCCCCGGCAGATGCGGGCGATGCGGGCGATGCGGGCCCTGTTAAGGTCGTTCTTCGGCACGTCGAAGCGGAATTCCTGCTCCAGGAACCGGCCACCGGCGTTTATCTTCACCTCCTGTTTTTCGGTGACATAGTTGTAGATCAGCTTGTCCACTTTCACCACCACCACCCAGAAGCCGAGTTGGTCGTCAATGATTTCCAACAGGGTGGCATTCCCCAACTTTACCTGTACCCCCTGCCGGTCGAGGCGGTTGAAGACGCCACTCGTATAGTCCCTGAGTGTTACCAGTTCGCCCTGTATGTTCTCCTCGTAATCCTTCACCATCATGGCGTTGGGGTTGAACAGCGCCTGGAACTCGGTGACTTTTTCGCTGGTGACTTTTTTTTGCCGGTCGTCAAACATCGGGGCGGCCAGTGCATATTCGTTGAGGTGCGCCTCCACGGTGGCCAGCACCTGCTGCCGCTGCTCATAAGGTAGCGCGGAAAACGGTGGATACTTCGGCGAGCCTTCGGTCTTTAGCTTGATGGTCTGGGCCGCCAGGGGCAGTGAAACGAACGGGATAAAGACCAGGAGGAAATATTTTAACATTGTTTGCATGGCATTCAGTTTTTTTGATGAAATGGGTTTGACGGGATGGCTTATTGGATGACGGCAAACGACTTCGCCCGGTAAATGGTCTTGTCGCCGATCAGCAGCAACCTGTAAAAGCCGTTGGCCAAGCCCACCATTTCTATGGTTTTGTCAATGGCCCCGTTGTTCGTAGCAATGGAAGATCGCATTAACTCCCTACCCCAGACGTCGGAGATGACGAGGGTGTATGCCCTTTCGGGCAGGTCGGTTATTTCCAGTTTGAAGGTGCCCTTGTTGGGGTTGGGGTAGAGGAGGAATTTGGCGGGTTCGGTGGGTGGCGGGGTGGTGCCTTGGTAGGTGCGGAAGGAGAGGGTTGCACAACCGTTGCAATCACCTCCCCAGGTTTTCACCCAATATATTCTGTTTGACTGGAAAGCAGCGCCTACTGGGTAAGCCTGAAACTTTTCCTGATCTTCATCTTTCAATTCATAAGATAGCGTATCGTAGTATCCCCATTGATAGCAGGTCGCCTCCGCATCCTTAACGATGTGTAGGTTATTAAATGCATATTGAAAAATAGGGGCTGTGTCGCGGGCCATTTCATTGCTCACTGTTACATTGAGGGTAGCCACGCCGCGGCATGGGGAGTCAAAGTCGTCGCCAAGCACCTCTGTTACTTCAATCGTGTATTGGCCAGGAGATTTCCAATGAACCCACAATAATTCGCCCATTTGTTCTACACTGCTATTGCTGATAGAAGGGGTGATTTTCCACTGGAAGCGGCTATCCTGTTGGGAAGTCGGATTGGTCACCCTGTACAAGTTTTGCTGGTTGATACATGCTTCTGCAATGGCGGCTGACAATTGTGGGGAGGGGATTGGGGCTACAAACACGGTTTTTTCGACCGTCCATGTACAACCTTGGTTGTCTTTCACCTGTAGTGAATAAGCGCCCGATGCAGCGGCAGTTGCATTGTTGACAGTATACTGGGATCCCACGTGCACTTGAACGCCGTCCCTTTTCCAGATATAACTCTGGAAGGTGTTGTCACTTGATTTCAAGATGAGGTTTTGGCCAATACATGGGTTTTCCACCAATATCTGAAATTGGGGTTCTGGAATGACGGTTATCTGTTCTGTGTCCGTACTGGTACATCCGAGAGAGTTCGTAGCTGTTACAGAGTAGGTTGTAGTTGCGGATGGGAAGATGTTGCTGGCGTTGCAGGCAGAAGGGGTTGGCTCACCATTATCACTGGTCCAATTACAGGAGGTGCCGTCGAACACGTTCAGCGTAACGGCGGAGCCTTGGCAGATGGTTCCATCTCCAGTTCCGTTGCCGGATGACTCGACAACCGTTATCCCTCCAGGCCTTGGGTTGGTCGTCACGGAAAAGATCTTTGTGAGGCCTGAACAGCCCAGTTCTATAGTGGCCGTCACATTCACATTTTGTGGGGAGGTAACGATGGGAAGATTTATGTCTATTGCGCCCTGCCCATTATTGTCAAGGGTAGTAGTATAGTTCTGCCCATCATAGAAAAACTGTACCGTGGCGTTTTGGGTACCGGTGATGTTCACTTGTTTTACTTCGCCGGAACATCCTGAAACGTTCGATATATCGCTGAACGATGGGGCCGTTGCTACTGTAATGGTAAATGAAGTAGAATTCCCAGTGCATCCCGCTAAGGTGGGGGTAACTGTTATCATAGCCGTCTGAACCATGCTGACATTGGGCGCATTGAAAAGGCCTATGTTGCCTGTCCCCATCATGACTGGCAGGCCAATGCTGATATTGGAATTGGTCCATTTATATTCAGTCGTTGGATCAGAAGGTGTACTGCTGAAATTGATGGGGCCGATGGGATCTCCCGAGCAGGCCCCGATGTCATCAATTGTATTCATAACTGGGACGGGCTTTACCGTCATTGTAACACAGTTGGAAAATTTTGTGCAGGTCACGCCATTAAGCAGATAGGTAACTCTTCTTCTAAAGTAGGTTGTCTGTGAGGGGTTGGCTGGAGGATCGTAGCTTGACTCGGCTGCTTCCACACCCACAATATCGTTAAATGTTCCTGTACAGCCGCTAGTGTTGCTCTGCCATCTATAGGTAACCATTCCTAAACCTGAAGCTGCAGAAGATTCTGTGATGGGTGGGGGATCGGCGTTGGCACAAACGGCAGCAGGCTCGTTGAGTGAGCCAGCTGCCACGTCGTTTACTGTGATAGTGCCCGTAGCCGTCACAGCGCTGCAGGGAGAACCCCCTGAAGTAATAACTGTGTAATTGAAGACACCACCTTGGTCAGGTGTGCCGGAGATGGTAAAAACCCCGTTATTATACGAGCCCGACACATTATTTGGCAAGCCAGTTACACTTGCGTTGTTTGCCCCACCACCAATGGAATAGGTGATGTTTGTAATGGCCTCCGACAGGCACTTGGTTTGGGTGTTTGTGCTAGAACCTGAGCTCAAGTTGATAGTGGGTTGTGCGATGACTGTAAGAGTCCCTCCTATAGTTGCATTTGAACACGGAGGAACTCCCCCCCCGGAAGTGGTGATTGTATAATTGAAAGTTCCTGATTGGCTGGGCGTTCCCGAGATGGTGAAAGTACCGTTGTTATATACACCAGATACACCATTCGGAAAACTGCCTGAGGTCAACGCAGCGCCCGTAGCATTTGCAATTGTAAAGGTAATGGCGGTAATCGGAGTATTTACACATCTGGTCTGGGTATTGGTTCCTGTGCCGGAAGATAAGGTGATGGAAGGAGGGGGGCTTATAGTAAGGGTGCCAGTGGCCTGTGGGGCTGAAGTACAAGGGGCAGTTGCCCCCGCTACGGTAACCGTAAAATTAAAAGTACCTGATTGCATAGGCGTTCCTGATATCGTATAGATGCCATTGTTAAAATTACCGAATACATTGGTTGGAAGACCGCTAACATTTGCCCCAGTTGCATTTGTGATTGTATATGAAAAGGCATCAATAGGATTTCCCAAACATTTTGACTGGGTGCTGGATCCTGATGTCAATGAAATAGAAGGAGGAGCTACCACATCTATATTTTGGGTTACACTATCGGAGCACCCTGCCGTATTGGCGTAAGTGTATTTTATTTGTATTTGACTTGCGTTTGTAGCGGTCAAAACATTTCCATTAATCATCCCTGGCCCTGAAACTACTGAGAAAGTGCCTCCAGTTGGGCTGCCGACCAGGGCTCTTGTGTCCCCTACACACATATTAGCATTCGAACTGGTGATAGAAACCGAAGGTTTCGGTTCTACCATAATTTGGGTCAACGTGCAACATTCAATAGTTCCTTGACTGGTTACTGTTACATTATACTCGCCTGCCATTACATTCATGATTGTTGAAGTAGTGCAAGGCAAAGGAGAGCACGAGGGGCCAGTCCAGGTAAATGTAACGGGTGTATCGCAGCCTGGTGTTGGAGTTTGGACCGTCAAATTATTGCCCTCGCAATATGGCCCTTGTACAGTACAAATTTGTCCATTTAATTTTCCGAGGCCGAGGATAGTGGCGATAACAAAAAAAGGGGTACTAATTGCTTTCATCAGTATAAAAATTTAAGGTCAAAAATGATTTGTTTGCCTTTCTGGTCCAGCCCGAGCACCGAGGAGGTGGTGGGGTTAGTGCCGGCGCAGGCTTTGGTGTTTTCAAAGTTCGGCGGGGTGCTGGAAGGGCAGCCGCCATAGCCGGCCAGGGTCGCACAGGTTACGGTGTACGTGGTATTGGGCTCCAGCCGGGCATCTATGCTGCCAAAGGTGACCTGGGTTTTCAGGCCGCTCAACGAAATTTTCGTGCTTTGGGAACCTTCCGGGCCGCTCAGGGTGAGCAACATGCCACCGCAATCGTCGTGGTAAATGGTGAAAGACTGCAGTTCCACCCACTGCTTGGGCGTCAGGGTGAAGCTGAAGCTGTTCTTCACGATGTCAATACAATCGGTGGCGGTTGGATAGCTGGACACGGGGCTGCCTATTTTGCCGGGCTTCACCAACCGGTCGGGCTTCTCTGTTATTTTTTTTTCTGGCAGAGGATCAGGAACGGGCGGGGGGGGTGGTGGTGCAATTTTACGGGCGGGTTCAGGCGCAGGCGATTGTTTTTTATAGGTTAGCAGCACCTCGTCGTTGGAAATGCCCGCGCTGGTGGCGGCGGCAACTTTGATGGTGTTCTCCCCTTCTGCCAGGGAGAGGTCCGCTTTTACGGTTTTTCCGCTCAGCGAAAAATTGACGGGGCTTCCATTCAACGTGAGGATGATGTCTCCTTTATCAGATACGTTCAGCGCACTGGCCTCTAGCTTGTAGCTCGAACTGGTGACCGTGGATTTACCTTGTTTCTTGATTTTTACGACTGGCGGAGATGGCGCCTTCGGTGGGGCAGGCCCGCTGTCATTCTTTTTCGATACGGGTTTCTCGCGCATGATGACCACCTCGTCGGAATCAGTCCCCGCATCCGTTGAGGCTAGGACGGCCACCCGGTTTTCCCCGTTGTCGAGCGTTACTTCCGCTGTCAGCCTGCCATCTTCTGGTGAAAAGGTGAAGTTTTTAAAGGCTTTTCCGTTCAATTGCATGGTTAGTTCCGCAGCATCCTGGACGTTGATGGTGCTCAACTCGACCGTAAATTTTTTCTCGGTTGTTTCCAGGGTAGGTTCTGAGGGACTGATGAACTGGACGACCGGGGTCGGCGGCAGGGATGGTTCCGAGATTTCCTGCACATAAATGCATTTGGCAATACACTTTTCTGCGCCATTGATGCAAAGGATGATTTTATAAAGGCCTGGAAACTCAAAATTCAAGGAAAACCTGTCCGTGTTTTCTATATCAAAAATGCCGTCTGCTGTGTATTCCCAGGAATGGCTTGTTACGTTGCCCCGGGGCATGGAAATGTCTTGAAAGACCACCGAATCACCGGGCCAAATTTTTAGGACCCTCAGAGAGTCGTTCGGATCTACTGCGTTGATGTCGTCTATCGGAAGGAGGTCTGTGCCGTTGATGGTAAAATTAACCTTGACATCCGGGTTGCAACTCCAGGCAAGCATTAACACCACCAACAGAAAGGAAAAGGAAAGAAGAGGGAAAATGGTAAAGTTTTTTTTCATTTGACTGGGAATGGGTTTTAAAAATTAAGAAAGAATGGCTTGTCCAATTAATAACCTGGTAGGTCAAAACGTTACCGCTGGCGGCCTGCAAAAAAAAGGATTTACATTTTACGGATAGCTTCCGCAATCCCCTTGATTTCGGTTACTCTTGAGCGGATAAACTCTTTTTCGTTGTCGTTCTTTTTGATATTGCCTGCCGAAATCTCTATCTGGCCCGCCTGGTTGATGATGTCGTAGGCCAGTCCTTTTACCTTGTTCACTTTGCTGGCCAGTTTTTCATTGTCCTTTTCCAGGGCGGCGCATTTGGGGGAAGTTTGCTCGGGGTCTTCCATGTCCCCAAGGTCACCTTCGCCCCCGCCGCCTTTGTCCAGGCCTGATTCCTTGCTGGAGGCTTTCCCCCCGCCGCCACCCCCGCCGGCTTTCATCATCATCATCATTTGCAAATTGTCTATTTTGTTCTGAAGGTCTTTCTTTTCACTTTCCAGCTTGTCTTTTTCCTTCTCGCATTCTTGTTTCACTTTTTCGCAAGCGCCGGACAGGTTGGACACAAGGTCACGCCTGCCTTTGTTGATCAGGAGTTTGTACCCTTTCACGCCTTTCAACACTTCCTCTACATCCTGGTAACCGGTAGGGTCGTTGATGCAAATCTTATTGATTTCCGAAAATGCCTTCTCAATGTCCACCTGGAGTTTGTCCACTTTGGTTTGGTCTTCAATGGAATAATCTATGCTTCCTTCATTGCGCTGGTTTATTTCATAGATTTTGTTCAGGGCACTGGCCGCTTCCGCCATTTTCGACCACATGTTGTCCCGCTGTTTCATGCGGGCTATCTCGGCATTTTGTACTTTTTTGTCAATATCGGGGAGCCGCACACTGTAATACATCAGGACGCCGGCCAGCAGGAGCGACAACAGGTAGCCTAGCCAAAACCGCTTTTTTGCATCGGAAATCTGTTTTTTGTTTGCAACTTGGTTCATACAGTTTTTTTAAAAATTAGGATTAAAGTTCGCAAAAATGCCATCTCAAATGGCAATGATAACAAGCAGAACGTGGTCGTTGGCGATTCACTTGCATTATGCACTTGTGAATACTATATATTTAGATGTGTGCGAAAGGAGCCTATCTTGTTGCTGCAGGGAAAGCAGATTTGTGTTCCCTGAAGCTCCTTCAGAAAGCGATGGGTGTCAGGCCGGAAGGATAAAGAGTTTTATTGCTCCAACCAAGTCTGTTTTTGTTTTTTTTTAAAAAAAAGCAAAAACAAGTAACAAATTTGGCCGACAGGGAATCAATAGGTACCGGCTTTGCCATTTTAGCCATCTGTTCCATTATAAAGTTTTGCCCGACCGGCAATGCGTAAAAATAGAATTTTTTTGGCCAAACTAAGTTTAGGGGTCTCTTTATTTTCAGAATGGGGAAAAAATCAATTTTTCCTTTGTTTAATTTGAAAAAAAACAGAGATTTACATTTCTGCAAGGCCGAACTCTTTTTTAGCACGAAAATTCAATTCGTTTGATTTACAGCCTGCCCGGTGGGCATCCAATCACCAACTGATTGGCCCGGAATCTTTCAGTAATCTTTAATGTGTTGAATCTTTAAAACCAAATGACATGAGCAGCGAGCCCCCGAACCCCATCCAACAGCGGCTTTACAGGCTGCAACAATCCTGGTTTCAGTTCACTGCCTATCCAGATGCAAAGCTGTGCCGATGGATGCTTCACGAAGATGAAGTGCGGATGCTGTATGGTTTCGTTGATACTACCATTCAGGAAGATTCCGACGTCCCCGACCTGATCTACACCCTTCAAGCCGATTTTACCGACCTACAAACCTATAGTGAAAGCCTGGTGGAAGAGTTGTTCCATTTGATGGAAAGCGACCGGGAGGCGATGGCCGAGGAAGGACTGGCTGTGGATTGGCAACCTGCACCACCAGCCCAGCAACCATACAACCGGCGAAACGAGGCCATTCATTTCCTGGGCAATTTTGCCAATTTTGCCCAGGCCCTCGAAGCAAATACAAACATCGTTGCCTTTCTTGATCCGCCCGACAAGTCCACTGGTTTTGAAAAATGGCTCTTCGACGCCATCGAGGCTGGTATCCCTGACAACATAAAGCTGATGGTTTATGAAGTGGAAACCAGCAATTTCTTTGAGCGCCTTGCATCCAAATACCTCCAACAGGTAATTTCCCTGAAACCAGATCTCGACATGCCCTCCGCCATCCGTCAGTTGGCGGCAGCCGGCAACCCCTCCGATCCGGGCGTACAATTCCGCCGGGCCTTTGTGGACCTCTCGCAGGCCGCTGCCAAAAAGGATATCGCCGCCGTCAGGAAATTGCAAAGTGCCCCATTGGCCATCGCCAGGGAGCAAAACTGGCCACACCTGGAAGTGGCGGTACATTCCGTTTCCGCTTCCGCCTTTTTGGGCATCAACGATTTTCCGGAAGCACTCCGGTGCTACGATACGGCGCTCCTGGTGTCAAAACAAGCGCAGGCCCAGGGCAACGAAATGGGGGCGACATTGGCTGTTCAGTCCCTTTTTAACAAAGGCAGTATATGCATCGCCAAAAAGGACTACACGACTGCCGCTGGGCATTATCAGGAAGCTGCCCTGCTGGCCGAGACAGCCGGCGATCATTTCCAGGCCATGGAAGGCAGGCGGATGGAAGGTTTCTGCTTGCTTCAGTCGGGCAATAGAAATGGTGCATACGAAGCGGGGATTTCCGGCCTGGGCTTCGCCGAACAACTGGACGAACAAACACGCCACCACTCCACCTTGCCCTACCTCGGCCAAATGCTGGTGGATTTAGCCTACAAAATGGGAAGAAAACAAGACTACTACGAACTTGGTGAAAAAATGAACCACCTGGCCGGGCCGGGTTGGGAAAAGCAGATAGAACAACGCAAAAAATGAAAAATTCAAATCATTGAAGGTCTGTTTGCCCAATAGCAAAAATGAATTCATTGATAAACCTTGAAATAAGCGGCTGCCCTGTATTTCCGGATAATCCCGGAACATACCGATCACCGTCAACCACCATCCGTCAACCCTTGTAAAAATGTTTGCTGCCAAAGCCTACGATATCGTCATGGGTGTGGACATCCACATCATCCAGCCCCCCGGGCCGGTGCCCCCCATCCCCATTCCGCACCCTTTTATCGGGATGATCCTCGACCCGATGGACTTCGTGCCGATGGTTGGGGCGACGGTATATGTGAACAACATGCCCCGGGCGCAGGCGGGCACGGCAGCAAAGGACATCCCCCCGCACATCCCCATCGGCGGTGTTTTTGTAAAACCGCCCGCCAACGAAGGCGAGATGTTCATGGGCAGCGCCACCGTGAACGTGGAAGGTGCGCCGTTCAGTTTTATGGCCAATCCGGTGCTCTCCTGCCATGATATAGGTATGCCGCCTCCGCCCAGGCCCAAGAAAAAAGGTGCCCCCAAAAGCATGTTCCTGCCCACCACCGTGGTGATGCCGATACCCGCCGGGATGCCGGTGCTGATCGGTGGGCCTCCTACCATTGATATGATGGCGATGGCGATGAAGGCGGGGATGGCGGCTTTTGGGAAATTGGCGAAGAAGGCGAAAGCTGCAAAGAAGGCGAAAAAACCAAAGGCCCCCAAAAAAGGCAAAGCACCAGCCAGTAAATGCAATGGTGTGGGCGAACCTGTTGACACAGCCAATGGGAAGGTATTTGCCATTTTTTCCGATTTTGAAATTGGCGGTATTGTTCCTCTAAAATGGGAGCGACATTGGTACTCCGATTCCCAGCACGATGGCCCAATTGGGTACGGCTGGCACCACGCCTATGACCTACAGGTTAGGGTTGCTGACGATAAGATATTTGTTCGGTTACAAGATGGAAGGGAGGCAGAGTTTGATGCCTTATTGCCGGGTGAATCCTTTTTTCATCGGGAAGAAAAAATATTGCTTTCATTCCAAAATGGATGCTATTCCTTTAGATCAGGCGAGTTGTTGATTTACAACTTCAAGCGTTCCAACCGGTATTCAGACATCCAAGTCCTGGATAGCATATCTAATTTTAACGGGCACCGGATTAGCTTCTCACATGACTCGCAGGATCGCCTTGTGGAGGTCAGGGACACCGCAAACAGGGTGCTTCAGGTAGAGAACGACATCAATGGGAGGATAACCCGGATTCTTGGCCCTCATCCTGACAAGCCTGGCGAAGGTTTTGTTTTCATCACCTACCAATACGACGAAACAGGAGACTTAATCCGTGCCGCCGATGCTTTGGGGCATACACCGCAATACTCCTACGAGAACCACCTGATGGTGAAAAACGTGACACGGACAGGGGTTGCGTTTTACTGGGAATATGATGGGGAAGGTCCAGAGGCCCGCTGTATTCATACCTGGGGAGACGGCGGATTGTTGGAATACAAGCTGAAATATTTCCCCGAGGAAGAAAAAACGATTGCTATAGATTCTCTGGGTGCCCAAAAAACCTATTTCCACGAAAATGGCCTCTTGGTAAAGGAAATAGACGCGAGGGGCGCTGTTTGGCTGAAAGAGTACAATGAATTCAGGGACCTGGTATCCGAAACTGACCCGCTGGGCCTCAAAACCATTTATGAATACGACGACTTCGGAAACCAAATCCTGAAAGTAGAGCCTGACGGGGCGGCCATACAGATTCAGTACAATGAATTCGGTCAGCCTGTATCGGCAGTCGACGCGATGGGCGGCAGTTGGGCATGGGAATACGACAGCCAAGGAAACCTGACTGCCAGGACAGACGCTTTGGGGAATGTCACGAAGTTCGTTTGGGTCAACGGGTACCTTACAGAAATCATCAACCCAATAGAAGGAAAAACCACCCTTGGCTACGACCCTAATGGAAACCTGAACATGGTCGCCACACCCGATCAGCAAACCACCTGGTGGAGCTATGATGGACTTGGCCGCTCTGTTGAAACGATAGATCCAAAAGGCAACCGCCAGCAAAGACGGTTCGACCTGAAAGGCAATGTGATAGAAGTGGCAGAGCCTGATGGCAACACAAGGCAATTGGCCTATGACGCCGGTGGCAACGTCATCCGGGCAAAAGACAACCATCACGATGTCAAGTTTGAATACGTTGGCCTGGGAAAAATGAGGGCAAGGGTAGAAGCTGGCACACGGGTAGAGTTCCACTACGACACAGAGGAAAGGCTCATTGCCATTCAGAACGAGCACGGCTCGGTGTATAAATTCGACCTGGATACCGAAGGCAATGTAGTAGCAGAATATGGCTTCGACGGGCTGACCCGCCGCTATGTAAGGGACATGGCCGGCAAGGTGGCAGAAGTGCAACGACCAGGCGGTTTGGTGACAAACTACGAGTACGACCTCGGCGGAAGAGTTGCAAAAGTGTCGCACAGCGATGGCACTTCCGAGGCTTTCCAATACCGGGCTGATGGCGAACTCGTATTTGCAAAAAATGACGCCATAACCGTAGGATTTGAGAAAGACCAATTAGGGCAAATATTGAAAGAAACACAAGGCGGGTTCCTCGTCGAATCGTATTACGACATCATGGGCAGGCGGATTTCTTTGAAATCGTCCCTCGGCGCAAGCCTCGACTTCAGCAGGAACCTGATGGGCGATGTGGAACAAGTGGCCGGGCAAGGCTGGATCACCAAATTTCGCCGGGACAACATGGGCCTGGAACTAGAACGTGAGATGCCCGGCGGCGTGCGCAGCCGCTGGAGCAGGGACCGGCTCGGCCGGCCTTTACAGCAACAGATACTCAATGGCGGTTTCTCAAGCCGAACCAGGAACTATACCTGGGACGTCAACGACCGCCTCCGGCAAATCATTGACAACCAGAAAGGGCCGACCACCTTTGGGCACGATGTGTTCGGCAACCTCGCCTGGGCACAAAACCCCGACGGGACAACCGACTACAGGATGCCAGACGCCGTGGGCAACCTTTTCAGGACTAAAGATAGGAACGACCGCAAATACGGCCCCGCCGGACAATTGCTCCAGGCAAATGGCACCCGCTATGAATACGATGCAGAAGGAAACCTGAAGTGCAAAATTTTGCCAAGCGGCAAAACCTGGCAATACGAATGGAACGCCTCTGGCATGTTGAGCAGGGTGGTTCGGCCAGATGGCGGCATCGTTTCATTCACTTACGATGCCCTGGGCCGCAGGATTTCAAAAACCTATAACGGTAAAACCACCCGGTGGGTGTGGGACGGCAACGTGCCGTTGCACGAATGGGTAGAGCCAGGCACTGTGCCTACCCCGACTTTTGTTGAGGCCTCAGGAGGCATGACAGTGGATGAGGCAGCTTCGCATTCCCAATTGGTCAATGCTGCCGATTTGGTGACGTGGGTCTTCGAGCCAGATTCTTTTTCGCCGATGGCGAAAATAGCAGGCGGGCAGCCATGCTCCATTGTAACGGATCACCTTGGTACGCCCTTGAGCATGTTCGATCAATCCGGCAAGAGCGTCTGGTCTGCTGAGTTGAATATTTATGGGGAGCGGACACAGCTTGCCGGGAAGGCGGAGGATTGCCCTTTCAGGTTTCCTGGGCAATACGAGGATGTGGAGACGGGGTTGTATTATAACCGGTTTAGGTATTATGATGCGGAAATTGGTGAATACATTAGTTCAGATCCAATTGGATTGGCTGGTGGAATAAAGCTATACCATTACGCATTTGATACAAATGTTTGGACGGATATTTTTGGATTAGGAAAAAGAAAATGGATTGATTTAGGGGATGGGCATAAAGGAGGAATAGATACCTTTAATACTGGTGGACAAGCGTCGTTCGAAATTCATGTTTATAATAAAAAAGGGACAGAATTAGGTGTACATGGCCCTGATGGGTGGATTAACAAACATGGACATAAAGGTGATGTGGCATTACCTGAAAATGTTAAAGCAAACCTTGATGCAGAAGTTGGTAAAATGAATGCGAAAATCGGTCATCCATAATCTGCATTTATTTATATTTCTTATGAAAAATATTAAGTACAAAAAAGGAGTATGGTATATGGACGATTATTGGTCTTATTTAGAAAGTATCAAAGAAAAAATACCTTTGGAATTATTTAATTTCCTTCGTAACGAGGATCGTTACGTGCCAACAAATGAGAATTGTTTACACGATTCATGGATTAGAGAGATAAAGATTTCAGAAAAAAAAGACAAAAGAACAATAATTCAAATCGCATTACTGGGGCCATTTCACGATAGAATTTTCAAATTTGTTTTTTCAGATGTGAATAAATTTAAAAGTAAGCTAAAAGAAAAAAATTTTGGAGATCTATTAATGCATGAATTTTGGCTTGACGGTAATAATTTTTTTAATTATGATTTTCAACTTGAAAATGGTTCTATCTCTATTAATTGCAGTAAAATAGATTTTAGCGAAGTATTAAAATAACTATGGTTGCTGAACGAGTTAATCACATTTGCTCTTGCACCAGTAGTAGCAAGTGTTAATCACAGCTTCACTTGCGGTTCTCATTTTCAAGCACTTAATTTTCCAAACCCATAAAATCCTCTCACATGCCCATCACCCCCATCACCTTCAACACCCTCAAAGCCAACTACCCCGACGGCAAAACCACCCCCGAACATATCAAAACCAAAGTGGGCGGAAAGGTCAATGCCGGCTGGATCACCAATACTTGTGTCATCAAGCTCAGCATGGCGTTTAATGGGACACAGTTCGCCATCCCCAACCACTTTCCGGGTCTGCTCACCGTCTCAGGTGCTGACAAAAAGTGGTACGTCCTGCGGGTTAAAGAATTTAGGAAATACCTGGAAAACAAGTTCGGCAAGCCCGACCTCGTGCATAAAAATGTAAGGAAACTTTCTGCTGTACCGACAGACTTTATCGGAAAGACAGGCATCATCGCCTTTGAGGTGGCCGGCTGGAGCGATGCCTCCGGGCATTTCACCCTGTGGAACGGCCATCGCTGCTTCGACAACTCAGACTATTGGGGCAATTCACATGAAGTTGTGCTGTGGGAAGTGAAATAAAAATCATCATTTTTTCCGTATCTATGTCCCGCATCCCGCTTTTTCAGAACTACACATTTTAAATTGTTTTTTTTGGTATTGGAACAATTGTTTTCCGTGCCGAAAACCGGCCCAATGAAAGGGCAAATTTCCCAACCATCAGATTTTCAAGGCTTAACCAGGGAGCAGGCAAAAATATTTGCGCTGGTGGACTTTGGCTTTTCTTGCCATGCTACGGCTTGGTGCCGACCAAGAGCTGAAGCCTGCACGCATTTAACCTGTTCAAACCCATTCATTATGCACCGAATCACCATCCACATTTGGCAGAAAGCAGCCACTGCGCCCCTTGGCCGGACCAACCTGAACCATGCTGTTTTCCAAATCCAAAAGCTGCGGAACAACCCAAGCGCCGCAGGGCTGAATTTGACCTACACTTGCCCAACTGTGCGAAACCCAGCAATTGTAACCATCGCTGGTGGCACGCTTATCCCTGCACCAGGTGGGGGCGACCGGTTCGATATCTTTACGGGGGCGACCGTCAATACCCCCATCCAATTTTACAGTGGCCAATTGGGCGCACCGTGGCGCCGGATGAACAAGGACGTACCCGATGAATCGGTTGTCTCTGTGCTGCAAATATTGAACGGCACCGGCTCGGCGGCAACAGATTTCAGCATGTTTAAACAACAACATGCCCACAGCTACGAGCAATGCCTTTACCTGGCCCTGCGCAGCATAAACCTGAACCATACCAGGGCACAGACCGCCGTCAACCAGCTTAAAAAAAACACCATGGCCAGGAAATGGGAGGTTGGGATAGAGTCGAGCCAGGTCAAAATAGATCTCGACTACCTTACTGGGGATTTGGTAGCCCGGCTTAGTTCCCAAGGGTTCGTCTGACTGGATGGCTTCTATTTTGAAACGTACAATATTGTTTGATCACCATCAAAACACAATAATTTTATGGACACCGTTGATTTGCAAAAATTCCAGCGCAGCCTTCTCGAAAACGGGATCATTGGCTATTCGCAATCCGATCTGAAATTCCTTTACAACACCGCTAAAATCTGTGCCAGGACGGTGGGCATACCTGCCGCTGGCGGGGCCGCAGTTCTCGCTGCTGGGACCGGGTCGGTTGTCATTCCGGGTATTGGGGCCGTGCCTGGTTACCTAGCCGGTGCTTTGGCAGGGTTTGTGGGCGGAACCCTATCCTGCACCGTGGCCAGGGGCAGCTTGAAGCGGGGGCTGGATGATTTATTGAAAAATAAATAGAGGAGAGTGGTAACTTTTTGATCCTTGCCGGTATTAACGGGCAACAGCTTTCCAATAGATCAGGGGAATCAAGCATCATCCAAAAAATCTCAATCGGCGGTACCCTCGGTTGAAAAGCTGCGAATTTTATCATTTTTATTAAACACAAATCTAACATCCTATGGCCTGGTTAAAATTTAACCGTGCAAGCGGCACACTAGAACTCCACAAGGGAAAAGCCCCCAACCAATCCCTGGCACCCGTCCAGCATTTTAAGACTTTTAAAAGTGTAAGGCAAGACTACCGTTATATGTGCAAACGGGAAAATACTTCACTGATAGCCATGTGGCCCGCCCACAACAATACCGCAAAGAAAAGCAGGGGGGCCTGGCCCACCGGTGTCTTCGATTACCAATATTACAAGCCCCACCCTGAAATGGGAAGTGCCCCGGTATGTTATAACACGGCCTATGGGTGCGACGGGATCCATGTTTTTAAAGTGGATAGCCGGTCGGGCATGGGTGTCCATTCGGGGCGTACTAATGGTGAATGGGACAAGGTTGGCGGCGTGACGATGGGTTGTATCAGGGTGCCGGCCAACGCTATGCCCTACATTAACACCATCCACAGCAAGGACAAGTTAGAAGCTATCGTAGTGGAGTGATCAGGAAGGCAATAAAAACTACCAACTGGTAAATTTTACGAATCCCGGCTGCCCTTTTTTTTCCGCTGCCGAAATAAGAATGGAAAATCAGTAACAGTAACTCAGTGTGTTTGTATCAATGGTGGAGAAAAATATTTCAAATCAAACAGGTGGGTTTTAAAGTGCGAGCCATCCATTTTTGTGCATGAACCAAGCAGCTTTGATAGCAGCATATCTGGTGGACGGTGTCCCGAACTTGTCGGTGTTGGGCATCTTGCTTAAATATTAATACCAACATCTTCATCACGAAAAACCCAGCATGATTAGACTGTATCGTTATAATGTAAGACAGCCAAAATCGGAAACAGCCTTACCAAAAGCGTGCAAACAATTTGGCACAAGAGGATTAGGGCTGTGTAAAACGACCCAAACGGAACACTATATAATTTGCCCTGAATATTCCCGCACCATTAGATTTTTTTGAAAACAAAAAGCCTAAATACCATGCCCAGCCCTAAGACAAGTATCAACCACATAGTCACCTTATTCCCTCAGCCCACCGATATGACCTGTTGGTCGGCGGCCACTACGATGCTGTTCGGCGACAGGTCAATTGGGGCAGGCAGCGCCCAGACCGGCGAAAATGGAGGCCTGAAATCGGATTTTGATAACATCCAGGTGTTTGCCCAAGCGCATGGGCTAACCATGTATGCCCCCCAATCCTGGTCGGTGGAGGGGCTCATCCGGCTATTGCGGCGGGGCCCTTTTGTGATGATGGGCAGGATGCCGAATGCACATGCAGTGGTCGTGGCTGGCATCCAAAGCGACGGATCGGCTGCTGGCACCTACCTCACCATATACGACCCCTGGCCACCTAATGTCGGCAAAATACAACGAGGCCTTCGGTACGATCAACTCATGCAGCAATTCCCTTTGGTTTCCATGTATGTTTTGCAGCGGTAGAGAGGCTTCCACCAGAAGATAATTCTCATTTCCATTTCAAAATAAAAATTTGCAAAAATGACCACCAACCTCATTCAAATGAAAATTGGCCAAAGCACCTACCAAGGTGGTTGCTTCACGTTTGAGGGCTACATCAAAGGACAAAACATCCTGGAAATTGCCCGCCGCCTGGGTTTGCCCCAATGGCGCATGGATGAAGGATTTTTCGTAGCCCATGCGCTCACACTTCCGGGCCTCCACGAGTTTGAGCTCGCCGGGGTCACGATAGACTCTACGGACAAGTTTATGACCTACGATAAAAAAGGGGGGCAATACCACGCCGATAAATTTGCCAAGCTATATACGGGCATCAACATCCCCCAGATGAAAAAGGCGTACATGGATGTATTCCCGCAAAATAAGCTGGTAAAGGTGATTCCTGCTAAACCCCACGAGGAACTGAGGGGCTACCCCGCTGGCACGATGGTCCCCCAATTCATTATGACCCGTAAACTGCAATGCCTGGTCACGGCCTTTGTGCCTGCGATGGGCACTTTCAGGTAGGTAAGGCATTTTTAAGTAGTAGTTTGAAATGGTTTGAGTTTGTTTGAAATGGTTTGAAATCGTCAGAAACACTTGGCAATCAATTGGTTCGGACGGCAATGTTAATCTCAACTAAACCAAACTAATTTCAAGGGAGTACTTATTTTAAAAAAAAAATCCATAAAAATTAGGGTTTCTTTGGGCGCAGTGCAAGGAAACATTCACCCATTTCTAAACCCTTTCGATGATGGGCCCCCTTATCCGTTTTCAACGTGCCAATTCCTGATCATCATTTCGCCAAAGCCTGACCAGTGTTGCAAAGATACTGGCCGGGCTTATTGTTCTAAAACATAGGGGGCTCCAAACAGCTTGCCAGCCCGCCGGCAACTGTTTCATTAAAAAATAATAGAAGCCATTCTTTTCATTTAGATGGATTTTCCTAATTTGTGCTTCTGCTTCACCAACTTTAAAATGCCAATATGACAACATTACCTTACGAGCTTACCTACGAACTTCAAGCAGCTATACGTGCCGCACAAAACCAGGCCAGGGAACACGCCCACGGGCAGTTTTCACCAGGGCATCTTCTATGGGGCATCCTTACCGAAGATGCTGGGCTTCACCCCTTCCTGGAGCGCCTCGGAAAAGATGTCTTCAAACTCAGGGCCTGGGCTGATTTTCGAATCACCCACTATCCAAAAAGCCCCAAAATACCGGACAACCCACCTGCCGATGACAAGGCCCAACTGACCATGAAAGAGGCCGACAAAATCCGCAGCCGGAAAATGGAGCCTTATGTGTCGCCCATCCATGTACTGGAGGCGATATGCACCCCGGAAATTGCCTTTACCGCCGAACAATTGAAACGGTTCCCCATCAGTCCCGGCGAATTTTCGGGCCAGATGGAGCAGGAGAGCGCCGTAGCCGATGCCTTCCCATCCAGCAATGGGAGCGGCACCGCCGCCACTGCTGCCAGGAAAAGCGGCGGCAAGGCCCTCGACAAATACTGTGAAGACCTGACCGGCCGTGCCCGCCAGGGAAAAATAGATCCCGTCATTGGGCGGGACAAGGAGTTGAAACAATTAGTGGAAATCCTGGGTAAAAGGCTTTCCCCCAACGTGCTTATCATTGGGGAGCCAGGCGTCGGCAAAACAGCCGTGGTCGGTGGTTTGGCGCTGAGCATCCTCGACGGTAAAATACCATCCAACCTCAAGGATGCCGCTATTTTTGAACTGGATGTTAACGGGCGGCTGGTAGCGGGTGCTTATAAAGGAGAGGTAGAGGAACGCCTGAAGGATGTGCTCCGGGGCGTGAAGGATTACAACGGCAAGGCCATTCTTTTTATTGACGAAATACATGCCCTGCTGGATGAGCAAGGTTCGGTTGGCACGGGCGCCGTCAACCTGCTGAAGCCTGAGCTTGCCCGGGGTGAACTAACTGTGATAGGCGCTACTACGCAGGTGGAGTACCGCAAGTTCATCGAAAGCGACGAGGCCTTTCGTCGCCGTTTTACAGTGCTGAAAATAGAAGAACCGGAAGTGCCAAAAGCCATTAAAATGATGGACGGCCTGGCCCCGAGGTTTGAGAGCCACCACGAACTGGAGTTTGACAAAACGGCCACCGCCGAAACGGTGCGCCTTGCCAAACGCTACATGGCCGACAAAAACCTCCCGGTTTCGGCCTTGGAACTGATTGACCTCACCATGAGTGCCGTTCGGGTGATGAACGATACCTCAGCGCAGGAACTTACCTTGCTGGAAGAAGAATGGAAGGCCATAGAAACCGAGGAATCGCCGGAAGTGCAGGCCATCCGGAAGGCAGATTTTGAGGAAGATGTGCGGAACCGCCTGAGCCATATATTGGTGAGCCGGCTGAACGATTGGGTGGAAACGAACCCGTCGTCCACCTGGCCGGAAAAGTTTGCCCAATTGCGCACCTGGAGTGCCGAGCCGCAAAAAACGGTCAGGATTGACGACATCATCGCCATGGTCGCATACCGCACAGGCATCCCGATGGGAAAGATTCAGAGCAAGGAACAGGAGCGGTTGATGAAAATGGAAGAACATTTCCGCAAACGGGTGCTGGGCCAGGATCATGCGCTGGTCACGGTGGGCGAGGCACTCCGCCGGGCGAGGGCAGGCCTGAAAGAGCCCAATAAGCCCGCCGCCGTGTTTTTCTTCCTGGGGCCAACGGGTACTGGTAAAACAGAGCTGGCCAAGACCATTGCAGAACTGCTGTTTAATGACGAAAATGCTCTCATACGGTTCGACATGTCCGAATTCAAGGAGCAGCATTCCGTAGCGCTCATGTACGGTTCGCCACCGGGCTATGTTGGTTACAAGGAAGGTGGCTTGCTCGTGAACAAGATCAGGCAGCAGCCCTACTCGGTCGTACTGTTCGATGAAATTGAAAAAGCCCACCAGAGCATTTACGATATTTTCCTGCAAATTTTGGACGAAGGCCAAGTACATGACAAACTCGACAAGAAGGGCGATTTTACCAATGCCATTGTCATTTTCACCTCCAATATTGGCTCTGAGTGGATCACCAAAGAATTTACGGAGGGGAGGATTCCCACCGACGATCAGTTGAAAGAACTGATACAGAGCAGCGGGAAATTTCGCCCCGAAATGCTCGGAAGGACAATGGACATCATTCCGTTTTCTCCAATCACAGAAGAAATCGCTCCGAAAATTCTCGATATCCACTTAGGGAGTTTCAAAAAATTGCTGCGCCAGCAGAACATCGAACTGGCACTTTCCGAAGAGGCCAGGATGGAACTGGTCAGGAGTGGTTTTTCACCATTTTACGGTGCCAGGCCGCTCAAAGAAACCATCCGCCGCCGGTTGGGCAATTCAATTTCCAATAAGATAATTGGCGGCGAGATAACGCCAGGCTCAAAAGTGGAGCTTGGATGGAACGATAAAGAAAATGACTTCGATTGGCAAATTACCAAAGGGTAATTTTTATATTCGCCGTTGAACTAATTTCAACAAGACGGGGTGGCCAAATGAAATTTTTTCCAAAATCGGTAACGTTTTGTCAGCCCGGCTTATTAATCATTAACTTCAAAACATTTTAGACATGCCTGAAATTGATTTTGATATTCCTGGTCCGATAGGTATTCAGGACATTGACGTAGAGGCGAGTTTTACCATGCTCACCACCAACAGAACGCTGTTGGTGACCAGTTTGCAAAAAGATGGCCCTTTCGACCCGGAGGTAGTTCCGGACGAATACACAGGCTCTATCACGAAGCTCTTTGAGTATGGGAAACCCAAAGTTGAAGTGACCATTGACACGGGCGACGAGGACAACCCTACCTCTGACGAGGTGGTGGAGTTCAAGGCTTTGAAAGACTTCCGGCCAGAAGAAATGGCAAAGCGGATACCCGCACTGCAAAAACTGACCGAACAGGAAAAGCGGTACCAGAAGCTGGTGGATGAAATCGAGCGCAGCAAAAAACTGCAGGAAATCATCGCCGATCCCAGTAAAAAGGAAGCTTTCCTGGACATCCTTCAAAGCATCAGGGAAGAATTGGCCGGCCCGGAAGCCTGAATCTGAAAGCCCAGGGATGGTTTGCCAGCGGCTCTCGGAACAGGATGATCCAACATTGACATTTCGTAGCCATTGGTTGTTGCCAGCTTTGGGGAAAACTTAAACCTATCGCATCAAAACAATCATGGAACAAGAAAGAACCCAAGTCCAGCGGCGCAAGGAAGCGCTGCAGAAAATCCGTAGTGGATACAGCGCACTTTTTAAAAACATTGATGACACCCTGACCTACTTCGCTCCAGAGGGGGATGAAGATACCAAGGCCATGTTCCTTGACGAACCGGAATTCAAGGCACAGCGGGAGGATTTGAAAAAGTTGGTGGATTCGATGCTCGAACTTTTCGGCCAGGCCGAAAACCCCGCCCAGGCTCAGACTATTGCAGGGGAAAAAGTGAAAGCTGCCACAGAACTGAAGAAAAAGAACCTGGCGAAAATCGTGGAAGAAGCCCGGCCCCTGGAACAATCGTACCGTCAACTGGATCTTTTTTATAAAAATGCCGGGCCAAATAAATTGGAACACGTTACCATCCTCAACATTGACAAAAGCATGGTGAACGACCCGGACGACGAAACCTTGACCTCAAAAGTGAGGGATATCCTGGCAGAACCGCACCTGCGAATCGACCAGGACAAAGTGTATAGCCTGATGGTAATTCCAGGTTTTTTGGGCGAAAAGCTCATCCAGACCTATGCCGATATCGCCCACGACAATAAGGTGCTGTTTATGTCCGACTATAAGGACATGCCTTCTGTTGAAACCACTTTGAAATATCGCAACAGTCCCGAAGGGGAGAAAATCGGCGGGATGCAGAAATACTGGAGCCATGCCGTGATGTTTGCCAACTGGATCAATATGCGGGGCAAGTACGCCGACCTCGGCGAGAAAGACAACCTATACGGCTCACCGGCCATGGCCATTACTGGTAAACTATATGCCAGCAAGATTTCTCAGCCAGCAGCAGGTGTCCAGTTTGGCGAGGTAAAACAGAGCGGTGGCCTAAAGTACGACATCAACCAGCCGCAAGTCGGCCTTCTGTCAAAAGCAGGCCTGAACGCACTGGCAGATTTTTATCAACAAAACTCCCCCTGGGAGGCCACGACCATGTTTAACGGCGCCAACCTTGAACTGAAACATTACGCAGTGGTGAGGACGCTGGACTGGATTGACAAAACCCTCAAGCACTTCCTCGGCAAATACACCTTCGAACTGCTCGATGCAAAAAAACGGGATGTCATTCACAAGCGCCTGGTGAAATTCCTGGACGACCTGGCAGAGAACAAGATCATCGAAAAAGGCAAGCTGACCAAGTTTGAGCGCAACCGTGACCAGCCAGACCGTGTGGACATTGACTTTAGCATCACGCCGCTTTGGGCTACCAGGACATTTGTTTACAAAATCGGGGTCTCCAAAGGGGAATCACCAGAATCGGAAGTTTCCTGACAGGTGTTGCGGGTGGAAGGAACACGCTTTAATGCTTCCTGCCCCGGCAACGGACAGGAAAACAATCATAGCAATCAATTTTTGAACCCATAATCTTTAACATTTTTAAACCAATTTGAATCATGGCAAATCATGCTGTATTAACAATCGACGGAAAGAAAAGCGACCTGAAACATTTTTCCTATAGCCTCTCCCGCTATACCGAGGAAAATGGCAAACCTTCCACCCGTGTGCGTTCCGTCATGCTGAACTTTGTAAAGGACACCATCTATGACAAAGGCTCGGCCACTACCTGGATGTCCGATCCCGACAAGGGCAAGGACGGCGAAGTCGTCATCTACGCCGACGAGGCCAAGAAGAATGCCCTGAAAACCATCAAATGGACCAATGGCTACATCTGCGCCTACGAGGAAAACTTCAACCTGGATGCCGGTTCTTCCAACACGGTCGAATCTTTCAGCATCACCTGCGAAACCGTTGACATTGACGGTGCCAAGTTTGACTTCCTGTGGCCGGAAAGCCATGCATAAGTTTGAACTAAAGGTTTAGGAGGCAGTTTCACCTGCTTTCTAAGCCTTTTTCCAATTTATTCCCTATGATTTATCTGCAAAATGGCGATTCCTTACCTAGTGTTGCGGCCTGCCAGATTCTGTTGAACAGACATTTGCCTTCTGCTCAGATTCTTGATGTTGATGGGGATTTTGGTAGGTTGACCGAGGCAGCAGTAAAAGCTTTTCAAAGAAGCAAAAGTCTCTCCGACGATGGTGTGATCGGAACTAATACATGGAGGGAACTGACCAATGGGGTCAACATTCAGATAGTGGATTATGTGGATACTTACGACGATAGTTTAGAAGTGATGGAAGAAGCATTTCTTAGAAGGCACGGTGGAACAAACATAGAATCCCCGAAATATTGCTTTATCAACGTTCGAACAATATATGATGGAATTAGGGCTGCTTGCGCTGTCAAACCTGTTGTTTTGTTAAGGTTCTATGGACATGGAAACTCAGGGTTTATTCAGGTAAACGGCAGTTTGCACTATATGGATATAAATGCCGTTGATACAAGTGAATTTGATAGTTTTTTAATTAGTTTAAAGCCATATTTTGCTTCTTATGGCAGCATCGAATTCCACAGTTGCAGAACAGGACGGGGCAGGGACGGCAGGAATTTTTTGAACAGGGTGGCATCCAACACTGGAGTGCCTGCCACGGCAGGGATCAACGATCAATTGGCAGCTTGGGCAGAAAATGATGCGTACTCCATTGAACCCCTCCGTTGGAAAAGGAGAAATGTACGTTTTGAAGGGCCAAAACGGACTGCCTATCCTGGTGGTTCCTTCGAAAACTGGATTGCAAATGTGCCAGAAGCTAACATGAGTTTTGCACCTTGACCTTGATCAAATCAAACCCCATTGGTGATTATTTGCAATTTTATAATCATTGCATTTGAACCACACAATGAAAATAATTTAAAATGAAAGTCACAATAAATTCAGAGGATGTTACCCGTTCGATAAACCAAGTCTCCATAAGACAAAAAATTGCAGCGCACCATTCCTTTGAAATTCGTCAAAGCTTAGAAGACCGTAGCAGTAGCTTCAAAGATTATCTCAAAACTAAATCTGAAGAATTATTGGGTACCAAAGTTGAGGTAAAATTTGACAATAATCTTTTTAAAGGTATTATTACCTCACTTTCATTGGGAAGGTCCAGTATTGGTGGCAGTGATTTAATCATACATGGCACCAGCCCAACAGCCGCTATGGATGAAGGAGCAACTACTGTGTCCCATTACGAAAAAACGCTCAAGGAAATCGTCAATACCACCATTTCTAATTATAATGGCTCCGCAGTCGAAAATAAGACAAAATACAGTCAAAAATTAAAATACATCGTTCAATACCAAGAAGGCAATTTTAGGTTTTTAACCCGGTTGGCAGGAAGATTTGGAGAATGGTTGTATTATGATGGGGAAAAACTATATTTTGGGCAAAAACCTGCTGCGGGAGAGATAGTTGATTTGAATTTTGGGAGTGATGTGCAAAGTATGGATCTAAACGTTAGGGTGGTGCCAGTTGGGTTTGAGGTCAGCGCATACGATTATAAGAAACACGACTTTTTTTCAGAAAAGGATAAATATAGCGGTTTAAACGAGTATGCGAACATTGCCCTGAATAAATCTCAAAATGAAGTATTCGCAGGAAAGGCCAAGACTGCTTTGGTTCAATACTACAGTAAACCAGATCTTAAGCAATACGTTGAAGTGCAAAGCATGGCCCGGGTAAGTGAAATGGTATTTTTGAGTGCCACCTCGTCCAAAACCAGCCTGCGTCTAGGAACATTTATTCACCTTCAAGATCAAAGAATGGGACTTCTAGGTGGGGCGGACGATTATGGGAAGTTCATTGTCACACAAATCACCCACTCCTTTGTAACACATGGTGATCGTTTTGATTATTCAAACCACTTTGAGGCAATCCCGGAAGAATCTGCAATTCCCCCATTATCCTCACCGATAAATCCCCCCTTCTGCGAAATTCAACTCGCCGAAGTCATGGAAAACAACGACCCCGACAGCCTCGGCCGCATCCGGGTGCAGTTCCTCTGGCAGCGGGACGATGGTGAAATGTCGCCCTGGATCCGGGTAGCCTCTCCATACTCCGGCAAAGACAAAGGCTTTTATATTATTCCGGAAAAAGGCGACCAGGTACTTGTAGCATTTGAAAGCAACAACCCCGAACGCCCCTATGTGCTGACGGGCATGTACAACAGCGATGCAAAACCAGAGCACTCCGACCCTGACAATCTCAAAAAGGGCCTCAAGACGGCTGGCGGCATTGAAATCCTGATGAACGACGAAAAAGGCAAAGAGACGCTCGGCCTTACCAGCCCCATGGATGTAGCCATCACGGCTACTGGCGGTAAAATGGACCTGACCGCCAAAGCCACCATCGTTATTTCCAGCGATGGTAAAAGTATTACGATCAAAACCCCCGACGACATTACCATCGATGGTAAAAACATTACCATCAAGGGAAGCGCCGGTATTAAGTTGGAGGCTCCCAAAATTGAAAATGAAGCCATGGCGTCCTTTAAGGCAAAAGGGGCCCAGACTGAAATAGAAGGAAGTGCTACCAACACCATCAAAGGGGCGATGGTCTCCATCAGCGCCAGCGCTATAGCCGAAGTGAAAGGGGCCATGGTCAAGCTTAATTAAAGTTTTCCCTTTTCTGGTAAAGACTTTTATTTTTTTAAATTTATCTTCACCCGGTGAAACTATGTCAGGGATATGTTCACCGGGTGATTGTATTTTAGGCTGATGTGCAGCAGAAAATCCTGAAATTTTGATTGATACCATTCAATAAGTATGATTATGGACACTAAAAAAACCATTTCCACTATTCTTTGGGTACTTGTATTTGGATGTTGGGCCGTCCTGTTCATGTTGCAGGAACAAAAAAGCAACCGTGCCGTCAACCCTGGCAATCCATCCGGCATCCTTCCAACCAAACCGGAACCTCAGGTGCCACCATCCGCTGTGAAACCCCCAAAGCCAGCCATCCCCATCCGTAAGTAAGGAGCCTCTAAATGGATACCCTGCTTTAGGATGTTAAATCATGGTGATTTTTCAAAACCACCATGATTTAGTTTTCCAAACAACTGAAAACGTGGCAATTAATTTAACCCATCAATTCCAATTCTAAATAATTCCCAACTTGAAAAAAGCCTTCTATTCCATCCCGTTCAAAGCAGAAAGCATGACAAAGCCCACCTATGCCAGGGTGGACTTGGAGACCTCCGTGCGCCAACATATCAAAATGATGCTGATGACTATTCCCAACCAGGTCAAGTTTGAACCTGCGTACGGCGGTGTGCTCAACAAGCAACATTTCAGGTTGCCGGATAAAAGGAAAGGGGACAAAAAGCTGGAAGAAGAATTGAAAGATATGGTCTTAAAAAATATTCAATACCTGATAGCAGCCTACGAGCCGAGGTTGAAAATAAAAAATGTGGGCGTAACGGTCCTCCTGCCGAAGCCGGACAAACCCAATCCTAAAATCAAAAGCGGGCGCATTGCCCTGGAAATAAATATTGACGGATTGCTATTGGACCATGAAGATTTCCGCTACACCGATCTAATACCAATGCTATGAATTTTGGACGGTCTCCTGCACAGACAAAAGAAGAAATGTTGGAATGGGTAAGAACCAACATCTTTGCCCGGATGGGCCAGGAATGGGATTACCGGGGTAAAGACTTTGACCCCCTGATCAATCTTTTGGTAGGGGCTTGTGCTTCTGAGGTGACCTCCATTTATGAAGCCATCGAAGATTCGGACCGCCGGGTACTCCGTCAGATGGCCAACCTCCTGGTACCTGAGTCCCGCCACTTGCCCAGCCCCTCCCATGCCCTTGCGAGGGTCAACCCGACCGGGGCATCTTACCTTTTACCGGAAACCCTTCAATTGGTATGTGAACACAATGGAGAAGAAGCCTATTTTTCCCCGGTCTTTGAACAGGTTTTGCTCAATGCAAAATTGAAAATCGTCGTATCGGAGGCTGGCATTTTCCAGTACAACGTGGGCAAGCGGCCACCTAAAAGCGGGGGCAACGCCAAATTGATGACCCAACTGCTGCTGGGCTTCGAATGCCCAAAGGTACCCGACTCCCTCCAGGGGGTTGGCTTTTATTTCGACCTCGAAGACAATTCCCGCAAATCCTTGTTCCTCGAAGCTGTCACGACGGGCAAGTGGAGGTTGAGAAACCAGGAAGTCCTGAAAAAACAGGGATTTGGCGAGGAGGCCGTGCCCGAAGATATGCTGGACACGACCCGATCTTTGAAACGGCGCATCGAAAGTATTTACAAAAGGCAGTTTGTTACCATCGCCGACGAAAAGAAATTCGAGCCAGTCGAAACACCGGTTCAGGAAGTGCTGCAGGAGTGGATTGACTATAACAGGATAAAGGATGAAAATCTGTTAAAACAGGCCGAAGGCCTTTTCCTGCTGCAGGGAAAATACCTCTGGCTTGAGATCACCCTGCCATACCCCGTCAGGGTGAACGACCTTGCAGCCAATTTCCGGTGCTCTACCTGCATATTTCCGGTCGTGAACAGGAAGCTTCATATAAAAGACGATGCCGATACTTATTTCGACCGCCCTGCCTTAAACGTGATCCACCTGTTTTCGCAAAAACCAATCCTGGGTGTCAGGCGGGTTTTCAACCAACAGACCGGCGAAGACTTTGAATACCTGCCACTCGTACAGTTTAAAGAGGGCGAACACCCGGCCTTTACGCTACGCTACGGCGGGGTAGGCAGGCTCGATAGCTACAACTTGTGGAGGAGGTACATTTACCTGTTAAATGTTTTCCGGGAAGAACACAGGTTGTTTGAAGTGGCCAACAATATCGGCAGCAAGGTTTCCCTGGAAGGCTTCCACCGGTTGTTAGGCGAGCGCATTTCAAAAGGGGACTATGAAACCAGCCAAAACCCTGAGCAGCACCTCTATCTGTTCCTTCACCCGGGCCTCGTGGCAAGGGGTGTGCGTGCGGTGGCAGAGTATTGGTCCACGTTGGGGTCAAAAGGCAACGGTATTGCCGCTGGCCAGCCCTTGAAGGCCAACACCGCTGTGCCAGGCATAAAGAAAGAAGACAAAACAGAAATATATGCCCGTTTTGTCACCGCCACCGGAGGTGGGAAAAATGTGCCCACTGAGCCAGAACTCTATCAGGAACTAAAGGATACACTCCTCAGGCGCGGGCGTTTGCTCACTGCGGAAGATGTGAAAAATTTTTGCCAGGCAAGGCTGGGGGGAATGCTTCGGGGTGTCAGCATCCAAAATGGGGTGGAAATGGATCCACGGCCCGGTTTCGGCATCACCAGGATTACGGAAGTAAGGCTAAAAGTGTCCGACCCCGAAGATGAGACGTGGAAGGATACCTGCCGGGAAATAGAAATGGAACTTGCGGAAAACGCACTTTCCGTTCTACCTTACCGGGTCAAACTGGAGGATTGATAAATGTCTATCTATAAAAATATACCGGCTGGGCTAACATTCGACATGAAGGTGGAGGCCCTCGCAGCAGCCATCATGGATTGTGATCCGGAGCGCTTCAAATCGGTGGAGCAGTTCCTGGTAAAGCCCGTTGGCCATTTAACCCGGAGCATGAACAAAGAGGTGCTCTCGGTGGTAGAGACCCCGCACCACGAGGACGACGTCACCAACCTAATCCTGGAGGTCAACAGGGAGGGCCTGTTCGACATATTGCCGGCCTCCTTGTTCCTGCATCCCGACGAACCCTATGAGGACGATGTAGAAAAAGCCGAGCAACTGGCCAAACAAACGGAGGACGCACGCCAGTTTTTCCTCCCTTTCGAGGAAATATTCTACCAGGCCCGCATAGCCATAGAATGCCATGAAAAAAAGGTGATGCACCATCCCGAAATATTCCTCAGAAGGATATTAGAGGAGGCAGGAGACGCTAAAGAATCGGCAAGCCCGGACGAAGATTTAACCGCTCACCGTCGGGCGTTGATGCTTTTTACTCCTTTATTGGATCAACTGGTCGGAAATGCTGAACAGTGCCGGATGGTCCTGGAGAAGATTTTCAGGAAAAAGGTGGCGATGACGACTGAAGCACCCGCACCCATCCCCATTCCGCTCTCTTTACAAACGGTGGTTGGGGAAGATGCTGTACTCGGCGAAAATACCTTGATAGGCGACTGTTTCCTCGATGGCATCCCTTCCACCAAGCTCGAAATAAAAGAAGACCACCTTGACAAAATCGAAGCATGGCTACCGGGCCAGTACCTCCGGCAGTTCGCAGAAAAAAATGTTTTACCTTTATTTTTTTCATCAGAAATACCTGTTGAATTGCAGGTGTCGCCTGTTGAACCCACGGGCGGTTTTGTACTTGATGACCAACAACCCACCAGCATCCTGGGATATGTAACTTATATTTAATCGCTGTTTAATCTGAACCACTACCAACCAACCGTAATTTTGAATGACTATGGATAACATTATTTTCTTTATCCTGATGGCAGTCGTCACTATTGTTTCCCTCATCATTTTTTGGATCAATAATGGGAAACCCGACAAACGGACGATGTTGCACGCCCTGATTTATCTGTTGATAGGGGCATTGCTGGGGCTGCTGGGATGGGTGTTGCGTCAGTTTGCCGATCTGTCTTTGACCTGGAACTATTACCTAATGACCTTCCTCGCCTTTTGTACAGGCCTGCTGCAGATATACCTTTTGTACCAATTGATGTGGAGCACTAGGGATTCCCTTTTTTGGGAGCGGGATTCCCTGCAAAAGGAGGCTGCCTTTACTTTTTTCACGGCACAGTTGTTCACCCTTGGGTTCATGCTGGTTTATTTTTTCTTAAGCCCACTGGGCGAGTCCGAGGCAACCACTTTCTGGAGCTTGTTCGTGCCATTTTCATTGCCATTCGTTATAACGAAAGTCTTAGATTTGATGAATCAGGTACCTGGAAAAGAGTTCGAGAAAAAATGGGTTTATCAGTTGACCGAGTTGGATGAAACACGGTGGGATTGGGTGAACACGATGATCATTGGATTCAATGTGGTAGATTCCTTCAAAAATGAAGACAGGTGGCGTCCGAAAATTGCCCGGTTTACCATCCGGGCACCCCGCAACCAACCTCTGTCGCAAGTCTATCGCCTTGCACTCAGGGTTTATCACGATCAGAACCCGGTAGTGCCTGTCCAGGATATTGGCTACGAAAAAACCCCGCCGGAGTTCTGGTGGTTGTTTTATATAAAATTCAACCTGTTCAAGCCCAGTACGTGGTTCGTGAAACAGCGGTATCTCGATCCTGACCTGAGCCTCGAAAACAACAGGTTGCAAAACGATTTTATGGCGACGGCCAAACGTATCCCTTTCTGAAATGGGTGAAAAATAGATTCCACCATTTGGTGGTAAAATAAACTGTTAGGGAGGCGCTAAAAATTAGGACTGGTCATTGAATGTTCCCTGCCATTCCTGGTGTGGTCTTTTCGGTTTCCAAAAACAATAATTTTCAAACCATAGGTATGTACCCTCAATTCAAACACTTCCCGGTCAATTGGACCAACGGCATGAAGATTTCCAGTGCCGAATTCGTCGCCATGGAAAATGCAGTGCAGGATGCCCTGCGGGATATGCGCTGCGCAGGCCTGCACGAATTCAGGTATGGCCTTTTGCCCACCTCCAACCTGGAAGTAGAACGATACCCCAAGCTGCAGTTCAATTTTGCACAGTCATCCATTGTGCTCCACGAATGCCGGGCCATCACTTCCGGCGGCCACCGTATCGAGATTTCTGAACAAACCTATGAATCGCAATCCGTGCCGGCCCAATTGCCCAGTGTCACCATATCGCCCCAGGACTATGGCATCCACGAAGTTTTTCTGACGGTGCATACTTTCGAGAGGGTGGGGGCGGGCCGCTATGCGGAGGATATTCCTCCCAGGCACAGCACCATTTCACCCAGATACGAACTGAGCCTGCAGCGCAAGGGCGAAAACTCAGTGACGGGTACCGGGCCCAATATTTTGAAAATCACCGAAGTGGAACTAAGGGACGGAAAGCTGGCTGCCATCTTGTCTGAAACTGGCGACTACATCCCTCCCTGCGTTTCTTTGAGGGCCCACCGGCGCCTTGAAGCGGCCCACCAGGCATTCGAACAGATACTCAACAATGTGCTCGAACATGGGAAAGTGCTGATGCGGGACGTAGCGCCTTATGTGCAAAACAACCAGGATGCAAAGGATGCCTCCAACGTGTCGGAGAAAGTTGCTTCCCATTTGTTGACCAACCTAAGCTACTACAACCTCATTTTGCCCAACCAGCCCCCTATCAATCTCATTGCCTTTATCCAGGATTTGGCCCGTTACGCTAGTTTTGCCGTCGGCCTTTGTTTTCAGGGTAATTTGGTCAAAAAAGCTTTTGACCAATATGGCGTAAACAGGTCGGCGGATGCATTGGTAGGCAACCGGCCTAACCATTTGAATATCTACAACTCCTTGAAACTGGCCCACGAGTTTCTGGTGGTACTGGAGCAATTCTTTAACGCCTTGCGGCAGCATCAATTTAAAACCATAAAAATTGACGTGACGGATGTGAACAAAGCCCAGTTCCAGCCCCAGCAACAGCCTTCCTATCCGCCGCCGCCGCCACCACCTTCGCAGCCCTATTATTCTACACCACCACCGCCGCCGCCGCCGATGCAGGCCTATCCACCCCCGACACCACCGCAGCCCCATGTAGAACAACCTTCCGAACAAAAAAAGCGGCCTTTTTGAGGTCTGGAAGTTCAATGGAATTGGAGGAGCAATCACGAACGCCTTCTAAAAAGAACAAACGAATGGGCATACAACATGAAAACGAAGGCCCGGGATCAGAATCGAACAGAGATTACTACATCGAAAACGGCCTGTTGGTATTCACCCGCCAATACCACCTCAAGCGGGGCTACTGCTGCCAAAGCGGCTGCCGCCACTGCCCCTATGGCTTTGTCGTAAAACAAGGACAAGTTGAAAAGAAGGAAAAATGAAAAGGATCAGGCGACGGAAGGACTATCTTTTTCAAACATTTTCCTCGCCAGGGTGCCTGTTATAGCGCCCATTCCCCCCAACAAGCCGCCGATGAGGCCAGTGGCATAAACGAGGTAGGCACCGTTCGTCTTAAACAGCTCGCCCAGCATGTTGGACAAAAAGGACAAGTTGCCAGAGTTCAACAGACCCGCATACGTGCCCCACAAAAGTGAACCGGCTGCAAAGCCCGCCGCAAAACTAGCCGCACTGTTTTCGTACCTGAAGAGCAGCCCAACCACCGCAGCTATGACAGCCGTGCCCCAAAAGGGCAGGAATTGGTGTACGATGAAACCAACGATGAGTATGATGACTGTTTGAAGGCCAAATTTTTTCATGATATTATTTTTAATGCAATCACATCAATTCATTTCAATACGGAACAAGATGGGCTTTCGGGCATCTTCCGTGTTTTTCATAAAAAATAGTTCGTTGTACTCGCCCTTTCGCCATTGTTCGATACCATTGTCGTAAAAGGGGCTGCCGGGCGTGCCAGATTGGCCGCCAGGATAAACACCCCATGCCTTGACTTCGTCCCCCAATTCGACGACCATGCGCCACGAAGGGCCGTGCCTTTCGGAGATGGCGTTGAGGGCTTGCCGGTAGCCGCCCACCGCTATGTTTTTTCGGGAAAAGGCAGGGATCCTGGCCAGGTGCAGTATCTCCGTCCCTTTTTTGCTCGACCAGTTGAAGGTTGGGTTGACCAAATCGTCCGCCATTGCCGCCAGTGTTTTCTTGAAGGAACTGGTAGCGATTTCCCTGGCAGTTTCCCTTTCCGGCGTATTGGTAACGTCAAAAATGGGGTCGTTGGGCGAGCTGGTGGCCAGCTCAATGAGCCGCCAATTTTCGGGCATCAGCATAGGCATCGAATCCTTCCAGGCCAACACTTCATCAAAAGTCATTTCATAAAAATGGCCCCACCATTCCTCAAAAATAGCCGGCTCCACCTTGTCTGCGTCGAAGCGGAAATCCCAGGTTCTCATCTTGGCCACCAGCCCGGCCGCAACTGCGTCCAGCCCTGCTGTGTCCAGATGGTCCAGCATAGCAGGCAAGCCTTCGGCGGCCAGGATACTGTAATTGCTGTTTTGCAGCGCCATCATATCTTCCGGGGTGATGCTGTCCATTGAGGAAAGCTGCTGCACCAGGTACCGGCCCCGGTAATCGTCGAAACTGGAACTGTTGTAATAGTAGGGATAGGACGGATCGGTAGAGTGTTGATTGGCCGAGGCTACGAAGCCCCTGCCGGGGTTTTTTACCTTCGGGATGTCGGTTCGGGGAATCCAGCCTTTCCAACGGTTTGCCGAAAGGCTTCCGTCCTGCACGAAGCGGCCCTGTTCTTTTTCTTTGATGGGAAACTTGCCGTTGACGGTGATGGCGATGTCGCCGCTTTTGGAAGCGAATACGAAATTTTGGGCGGGATAGTCGTAGTGGGTCAGGGCAGTTGCATAATCGTCATAGTTTTCACCCCTGTCCAGTCCCAGGAAAGTGGCGATGTCGCTCGGGTTGGGCGCTTCGTTGGCCAACCAGTGCATGGCCAGATCGTGCCTGGGATTTTGGTCCGATTCATATACCACAGGGCCCCATTCCGTCCACCGAACCGTGTCGAGGACGGGCTCTTCTTGTCCCCGCACCCGGATGGGGTTGACGACCAGGCTGGCTTTTTTGATTTCGCCATCCATTTCATAAGCCGTTTTGGTGGCATCGGTCCATTTTATTCTATACCAATCCAGCACGTCCTGGCCAACATTGGTTTCTCCCCAGGCGGTGTTTGCGTTGAAGCCTATCAGGATGCCGGGAATGCCGGGAATGGAAACGCCGTAAGCATTGAGTTCGGGAGTGTGGATTTGCACCTCGAACCAGATGGAGGGCAGTGAAAGCTGGAGGTGGGGGTCGTTGCACAAGATGGGTTTGCCCGATTTGGTTTTGCTGCCCGACACCGCCCAATTGTTGCTGCCTACAAGTTCCCTTTCTTTTGGGTAAACCTTGTGGTGAATCAGCCCAATGGCTTCCTGGATTTCCTGCTTTTGCCCGGCGGGGGAGGGTGGGGTAAAATTCCACTTGGTGCCGGTAGGAATGACCGGTGATTGTTTCCTGTTCCACTCAGGATAAAGTTTGTTGAACAGATCCTGCCCAAAAACTTGGAGGGCATTGGTGGCTTCCAGGTCTTCTTCCGCAAAGCAAAGGGTCAGATCCATGTACTTTTTTACAAGGGCTGATTTGATGGGCGCCCAGTTTTCAGGCGCATAGTTCAGCAGCTTGAACTCCAGGGGAAAATCTTTGGCGTTTAGTTGTTGCAGGTATTTGTTGACGCCCCTGCCGTAAGCCTCGATGAGTTGAAACGTTTCGGGTGATTGTTGCCAACTGTTCACAGTTGTTTCAGCGCTTTGGGCCAGGCCCCGGCGGCGCATCATTTTGTCCGTTTCTACGAGGTCGGCACCGAGTATTTCTGACAGGCGGCCCCCTGGAAGCCGGCTCAACATGTCCATTTGCCAAAGCCGGAACCGGGCGGTCACATAACCCTGTGCAAAGACGGCATCTTCCAGGTTTTCTGCAAAGATGTGCGGCACCATCCGTTCATCGAACAGGATTTTCACCTTGCCTTTCATCTCGGGTATCTCCAGTTGTTGTGGCACATAATCTTTCAGGGATTCTGCATTTTGCCAGAAACCCGCAAAGGGGCTGAAGAAGTGGCCAATGGGCGGGATGACCGTTTCCTTGAAGGTGCCGGGCTTATCGGCCACCGGTTCCTTCAACGTAATTGGCCTGCCCATTTGGTAGATAAGGCCTGCGGTGAGCAACAGCGACAGGATGAATTTAACTATTTTCATAAAAGGTTTGGAATGTATGGATTTGTTGCCTGGTAAAATGGGGCCGTTCAGATTTTATTTCCAGCACTAATCAACGATTGGCTTGCCGTAGGACACCCTGACTTCGGGGGAAAACCTTACGCTGATCCTGACCGTAAGGGGCGACAACAGGGCCACCCTTGAACGGGTATGCAACTGCTTGGTCGTTTTTATGGCGGTGAAGACCAGGTTGACAGGCGTACTGTCCTTATTTTCTTTCAAGATTTCGTTGATCCGATCCATTTCAAATTTTGCTGGGGGGGCCTGCATTTCTACCTCAAGGGTTGGATTGATGGAAACAGACAGCGAAAAGAAAGTGGTCTTAAAACCATAGGCTTCCAGCTTCGGAATCGTCGAAATCCAGGTTTCAATGATCTGGTAGCCCTTCTCTTTGGCGGCATCCCCGATAGAAGCGGCCTGTTCCTTGATGACATCTCCCGCTTGCTGAATGGATTGTTTGAATTTGTCGAACATGTCAAGATATTTAGTGGCTGTCAAAGGTAAAAATATTTGTTGCTCAAAATATGCTGATTCGCTTATCCATTGATAAGTAAGGCGAATAGTGGGTTCATTTTTTAAAGTTCGTTGATTTTCAGG
The DNA here is from genome assembly GCA_020636005.1 of Lewinellaceae bacterium. Lineage (GTDB taxonomy): Bacteria > Bacteroidota > Bacteroidia > Chitinophagales > Saprospiraceae > UBA6168. The sequence continues at coordinate 197,399 of JACJYR010000002.1, read as the reverse complement.
AGGTTAGAGCATCGTAATTTTGAAAATCACCTTGATCTCATTTTTCAAACAACTGAAAATGCGTAAGTTAATTTAACCCATTATCCGCATAGGTAATGATGGAATAATAAGTTGCTATTTTATACTGTTGAAACCACTGCGTGAAAAGTTTTTTTTTAAACAAAAAAGACCATTTCATTTGTCCTTCCGCCCCAAGGGGCATTTTGTCTAAGAAAATGAGGTAAAAAAAATGGGGGAAATACCTTTGCCGACTTCAACCAATCCAATTCTACTGAATGCCAGTTCTCGAAATCAACCAACTTACTAAAACCTACCGGAGCATCACCGCAGTCAAAGATCTTTCGCTGCAGGTCAACAAGGGCCAGGTCTTTGGAATCCTCGGCCCCAATGGCAGCGGAAAAACCACGACACTGGGCATCATCCTGGGCATCATCCGGGCGGATGTCGGCACGTTTTCCTGGTTCGATGGCGAATACGGCAGGGACGAGCGGATGCACATCGGCGCCCTGCTCGAAACCCCCAATTTCTATCCCTACCTAAGCGCATGGGACAACCTCGAAATCGTTGCCCACATCAAAAAAATCCAGGAGCCTCAAATTGACCGTTGGCTACAGCTCGTCAACCTCCTGGAACGGAAGGATTCCGCCTTCCGCACCTTTTCATTCGGCATGAAACAGCGCCTCGCCATAGCCGCTGCCATGATCGGAGACCCGGCAGTACTGATATTCGACGAGCCGACCAATGGCCTCGACCCACAAGGGATTGCTGAAGTGAGGGAGATCATCCTGCGCATCGCCGGTGAGGGCAAAACCATCATCATGGCCAGCCACATCCTGGACGAGGTGGAAAAGGTTTGCAGCCATGTCGGCATCATCAAAAAAGGAAAACTGCTGGCCACCGGCGAGGTTGGTGCCATTTTGAGCAACGACCGGCAGGTGGACATTGCAGCCGAAGATTTGCCAAAACTTAAAGCGTTGCTATCCTCTTTGCCGGCCATCACCAAACTGGAAGAGAAGAACCACCACTTGTCGCTGCTGGTAAAAGAGGAAATCACTGCGGCCTACCTGAACAAATTGGCGTTTGATAATGGCCTGGTGCTCACCCATCTCTCCATGCGCCCCAAAAGCCTTGAATCCGAATTTTTGGAAATTACTAGATGAAGAGCGGACGGCGGACGGTGGCCCGAATGGCAACCGTCCGCCGTCCACCGTTCACCTTCAACCGTCCACCATGCTACACCTGCTTCAACTCGAATGGAAAAAGCAAAAGGGTTATATCCTTTTCAAAGTGTTGTTGATCTCATACGTCCTGCTATTGCCATCTGTATTGATGATTGGCAAGAAGCTCAATCTCTCTGGCAGCGGCCTTCCCTTCAACCCCCAAGTCATGCTTTACCAGTTCCCGACCGTTTGGGAGTGGTTGGCGTATGTGGGCAATTGGATGGTGTTTTTTGTGCTCGGCTTCCTGGCCGTGCTGTTGGTTACCAACGAACATGCTTACCGCACACTCCGCCAAAACGTCATCACAGGGTTGCACCGCTCGGAGTTTTTTCAGAGCAAACTGCTGTTCATGGTGGCCGTTGCCCTTTTTGCCACGCTCTATTACGCCCTGTGCGCTTTGGCCATCGGACTGCTGAACACAGAGACCCTTTATTTTGATACCGTCTTTAAAAACTGGGATTTGGTGCCGAGGTATTTTCTGATGAGCATGGGCTATATGAGCTTTGGTTTGCTGGTAGCGGTTTTGGTAAAAAGGACAGGAATTGCCCTGTTTGTTTTCCTGGGCTATTCGATGTTCCTGGAGCCGGTGCTCCGCTATACGCAGTTGTATTTTTGGAAAAACCAAAGCATGAATTTTTACCCGCTCAACGTCTTTGAAGATTTGTGCCCCTTTCCATTTACCAGGCAGGCAGATTTCTTTTTAAAAGAAAATGGGTTCTATCTCTTTTTGACCCCTGCGCAGGCGGTCATTGCTTCCACTATTTTCATAGCCATTTTCTTGTTCCTGAGTTTCAGGAAGTTGAAAACCAGCGATCTATGAAATTTCAAGGCTGCATCTATCCACCTAATATCTTTTCAAAAATCCTCCGCACAAAACTTTTATCGGCAGTGACGATTTCCGCCTGGCCGCCCATTTCCAGGTGGTATTCGAGTTCGTGGCCCTTGGTGGTCACGAGGCCGTTTACCAGTTCCACTTCCACCGAATAGGTCTTGCCTTTCATCAAGGGAAAGATTTTGGCGACCCTGCCTTTCACCAGGCCCAGTTCCCTGAAATTGTAGCGGTCGAACATCAGGTTTACAGGCTGGCCGACTGCCACTTTCCCGCTTCCTTCCACGGGCATTTTCACCTCGCCGATGTAATTTTTTTCGGCGCTCGGCGGCACGATGGCCAACATTTCCTCACCTACCGTCAGTAGTTGCTTGGGGGTGAGTTCGGCATAAAAGGAGACTTTGCCATCGGCCGGGGCCACCACGAGGTATTTTTCTTTCCATCGCTGTATTTCGGATTTCAGGACGCCGAGGTTCTGTTTCAGTTGGCTGATCTTGTCTTTTGCACCGGTCTGCTGCTGGGTCTGTATTTCGAAAATCCTGGCATTGTCTTCAATGATCAGCCCTTTATTGGCTTCCATTTGTGCTTCGATGTTGCTGATTTCATTCGACTTTTGAGACATTTTCAGGTAGGCGTTCAGTTGGATCGGGGCTTTCGATTCGTCCGTGGTGCGCTCGTATTCGTACTTGGCCACGTTGTATTCCTGCTTCAGGGCATCGTATTCAGTTTGTGCTGTTTGCTTTTGTTTTTCCAGCGAGCGGTTGGCATTGTGCAATTGCTGGATGTGCCGTTGGATTTCCAGGACGGCCAACTGCTGATCGCCCTGGGAGACGCTCCGGGTATTGGAAAGGTAATCGAAAATGCTCACCACGCTGGCATAATAGGCCGAAAGTTCGCCCACCCTTAATTGAGGATTGGGGCGGTAGCTTTGCAGGGTGACGAAATCAAATTCGCTCAATACGTCCACCTCTTTTTCAAGGGTCAGCACATCGGCCAGGTCCGCATTGCTGGCAAAAACAGCCAGGATTTCGCCTTTTGATACAATGGTGTTTTCAGGCACTTTCAATTCGGAAATATACCCCGTTTGGGGCGCCCGCACCGGTACGGGCGGTACGGCGGTGGTGAGGATCATCTCGCCTTTCACCGTTTCGGGGTATTGGTAAAAATAACCCGTGATGCCGATTAGGAGCACCGAAATGCTGAGAACGGCCGTGCCCCACGTAATCACCGAGGAGGGAGGCCGGCGGAGGATTTCCTTTACCTCGCCACTGAGCAACTCTATGTTGTTTTCTTCCATGATCTAAAGGTGATTCAGTAATGGTGAATGATGCGATTGCCTATCAAATGCGGTGGGTTTTTAAAATACATTTTAAAAAAAACTTCCTGTCAGTTCTGGATTAATATTTCGCCGAACTGCCCTTCCAGTCCCTTCCGCCTGTTGCCGCCCCAGGAGGAGGCCAGTTCGTTGGGCTTGTCTTTTTTGGAAGACGGAACGGCCAGCGGGATAATGCGATCAATGTGCATGGGCAGGTTGGGGCGGCTGGCAGCGATAATGATTGTTTTGCCCGAAAAAGCTTTCTGGATGCGCTGCAAAACAATACGTTCGTTCGCCTCGTCCAGATCGTTGGTCGCCTCGTCCAGCAGCAGGTAATCTGGTTTTCGGTAAACCGCCCTGGCAATCAGGATGCCCTGCCGCTGGCCTTTGCTCAATCCGACGCCGCCCTCGCCGACGACGGTGCCAAAACCCTTCGGCATCCTTTCCAGAAAAGGCAGGATATTGGCAATGCGGGCAGCTTCCATCAATCGTTTGTTGTCAATGATATCATCGCCGAGCGCAATGTTGCGGGCAACGGTGTCATGGAGCAAATGTCCGTCTTGCTGCACGACGCCGCATTTTTCCAACCAAACGTCCGGGCGGATTTCGCTTAGCTTAATGTCGCCTATTTTAACGGAACCTTCTTCGGGCTTGTAGAAATTGAGCAGCAAGTGCAGCAGGGTAGTCTTGCCGCTGCCGCTGGGCCCCACGATGGCGGTCGTCTTGCCTGGTACGATCTTGAAATCCAGGTCTTTGATCACCCAATAGGGCTGTCTGTCGTCATACCGGAACGATACGTTTTCACCTTCCAGCAGGCCACTTTCAGGGAGCACATCCATGGTGTACTCATTTTCACCCAAACCAAAATTGCGGATTTCGTCCATTCGCTCCAGGCTGAGCCTGGTTTCCTGCAGGCCCAGGAAAAACTCGATGACCTGCTTTAAAGGTTTGTCGAGTTGCAGTACGATAAAAATAATAGCCATCAGCACCCCAACGGACATATCGCCATCCATCACTGCTCTGGCAGAAAGGTAAATGATAAAAATATTGCGCAGTTCCCCCAGGTAAAAAGGTACCTGCAGGGACAGTTCGTTGGAGAGGGCGTATTTCTTCCCTATCTGGTAGAGCTTTGCTTCTGATTGCTCCCAAATCCACCGTTGGGTGCGCTCAGCGTTGTTGAGTTTTATGTCCTTGATACCCCGAATGAGGTCGTTGAGCTTGCTGAAATGGTTGGCCGACAGTTCATAACGATAATAATTGAGTGCTTTCCGTTTTTTCAAAAAGATATGGATAAACAATGCCTGAAAGAGGGACGCTCCTAAAAAAACCAGGAATACCGGTACGCTGAACACGACGAGTACCAGCGAAAACAAGCTCAGCAACAGGGCGGCATAAAGGAGCGAAAGCGCATCCTGGGTAAAAAAGCGCTGCACCCTGGGGTTGTCATAGAGGGTTTGCAGGACATCTTCCGAAAGCCTGTTTAGGAAAAAACGGATCGGCAGGGTCAAGACCTTCATCATAAATTCCGTGATGAGTTCAATGTTCACCTTGGTTCCGATGTGGAACAGGATGAACCTCCGCACAAACTCCAATCCTACCTGGCTGATAAACAGGGCAATCCATGCTATCAGGATCATATTGAGGAGCTGGATGTCTTCCCTGTAAATACTTTCGTCCACGACCGTCTGCAATATAAAAGGAAAGGTAACAGCCAGCAGGACACTGAACAGGATGCCAATGACCAGAAAGGTGAGCAGGGCTTTTTGTTCCAATATTTTTTTCCAGATAAAGCTGTTGTCCCGCTTTTCCGGTTGTTGTTCCGGGGTGGTATAGAAAGCGGCGGTGGGTTCCATCAAAAGGATAATGCCCTCCTGCCCGCCATCGTCGGGGTTGCCGGTCCATCCTTTCAGGAAATCGGATTTGGAAATGGTGGCCACGCCGTCCATGTCGGGGTCGGCGACAACTACTTCTTTTTGGTTGGCGTCCACGACGACGACGAAGTGCGTCTCCTTCCAATGGGCAATGCCCGGCAGCGGGATGTCGTCAATGAGCCGATGATAGGTCAGTTTAGCGCCGACGGTGTGCATCCCGATGTGTTCGGCAGCGTCGCTGATGCCGAGGAGGGTGGCACCCTGCTGGGTCTGGCGGGTGAGTTTCCGCAAATACTCGATCCGGTAAAACTTCCCGTAGTATTCGGCGATCATGCCGAGGCAGGTGGCACCGCAGTCGCGGGAATGTGGTTGGCGGTGGTGGGGGAATTTTTTCAGCATACCCAATATCGTAAGAAATTACTGTGCAATGAGCCATTGGACATTGGTATTCCTTTGAAGATCCAAAAGAAGGGTCAATATACAAGGCCATCGTTTGAAACAAAGCCTTTTGCAGCCTTTCGCCGCCGCAGCGACTGAAACGATTTGCAAAAGAACGCCTCCCGACTTGTGTAGTTTCTCAGAAAAAGATATAGGTGAGATCTGCTAATATGCTGATCCCCAATGGTCAAGAATTATACCGGAAAGACTCATAAGGTAAGGGCTGCCCGTGGTGGTTCAGGCATTGGGTGCGCTCTTTTGGAAGTGCGTGAGGATAGCGGAAATGTTGGTGTAGCCCACTTTCAGGTATGGGCAAGTTTGGTGTAAATAATTGTAAGCGGCGGCAAAAGTATGGAAAATTGTGTTTAGTAACGATGAAAAAATAACTTCACTATTTTGATTTTGAAAACCCCAGCAATGGAGGGTTTTTTTAAAAATAATCCCGATTTCACATCGGGATTATTTTTCCTTCGATCCTTAAGTGTTTGGGTGTTGTTGAGTTTTAGCAAAATGGGCATTTTCTATTTGTCAAACTTGAACATCCCGATGCTGAAATGGATAATTTCCGGGAAAAAAAATAACAATGCAAGGATGGTTATTTGTATTAAAACAAACGGCAAAATGCCCCGGTATAAGTGGCCGGTGGTGATTTCCGGAGGTGCAACTCCTTTCAGGTAAAACAGCGAGAACCCAAAAGGCGGCGTGAGAAAAGAGGTCTGGAGGTTCACCCCGATCAGGATGCCCAACCAGAGCAGATCGACATTGAGGCGGATGAAAACTGGTACGACTACCGGCACAATGATGAAGATGATTTCAATAAAGTCAATGAAAAAACCTGCCACGAACATGACCAGCATGACCAGGAAGAGGAACTGGCCTGTGGTGAGGTTGGAGTTTTCTACAAATTCCACCAGGTAGCGGTCGCCCCCCATTTCCCTGAAAACCAGGGAGAAGGTGGTCGCACCCAGCAGGATCACGAATACCATGCAGGTCAGGTGCGTGGTTCCCTGCATGACGGACTTCAATACCGGAAGCTTGAATTTGCCCTGCCCAATGGTCATCAGGCTAGCCCCCAAAGCCCCAACTCCCGCCGCCTCGGTAGAGGTGGCCCAGCCGAGAAAAATAGAACCCAGCACGGCCATTATCAGCAGCATGGGGAGTACGAACGCTTTGAATACCTTTTTCCAGTAGCCACTGCTTTCGGTAAATTGCCTGAATTCTTCTTTGGGTATAAGGGGGGCGGCTTTGGGGTTCAATCTTGCGTAAATGATGATGTACAGGATATAGGCCACCACCATGAGCAGGCCGGGCAGCAGGGCGCCGGCGAACAGGTCGCCGATATTGATGTTCATTGTGCTGCCCAACAAAACCAGCACTACGGACGGGGGGATGATTTGCCCCAAGGTGCCGGAAGCAGCAATGGCGCCGGTGGCCAGTTCTGGTTGGTAACCTCGTTTCAGCATGGTGGGCAGGCTGATAAAACCCATCGTGACGACGGTGGCCCCGACAATGCCCGTGGAGGCTGCCAGCAAAGTCCCCACGATAACGACAGAAATGGCCAGTCCACCCCTCAATTTTCCAAACAACATGGCCATCGTGTCCAGCAGGCTTTCTGCCAGCCCCGACTTTTCGAGCATAATGCCCATGAAGATGAACAGCGGCACGGCTATCAGGTTGTAGTTGGTCAGCACACCCATAAAGCGGGAGGGGAGGGCTTCCAGCGAAGAAAATTCCAGGAAGCAGAGGGCGTACAGGATGGAAAGTCCGCCCAGCGTGAATGCTACCGGATAGCCATAAAGGATCAAGATAAAAACGCTGATGAAAAGGATCAATGCCAAAATTTCCAGGCTCATTCGTTTTCGTTTTGCCCTGTATGGGTGCCATCTTCCCCGAGGCCGGGATCCTGTTTAAATAAAATAAAACCTGTTTCAATCAGTTGGCCAATGGCTTGTAACAGCAGGAGCATGATTCCTGCAACCATCAAAAATTTGATGGCATACCGGGCGGGCAGCCCGCCGGGTTCCGATGCACCTTCCTTTAGCCGCCACGACTCCATCGCATAGCCAAACGCATAAATGATCACTACTACGCACCAGGGAATCAGGAAGAGGAGCGTCCCCCAAAAGTCGGTTTTGGCCTTGTCTGCTTTTGAAAATTCTGCATAGAACAAGTCCACCCGGACGTGCTTGTCGTGGCGGAGGGCGTACCCTGCTGCCAGCAGGAAAATCAGGGCGAATAGTTGCCACTCCAGATCCATGATCCAGATTTTGGAGAAATTAAACAGTTTGCGGGCGATCACATCAAAGCACACGACCAGTACCAATACCAAAGTGAGCCATGCGGTGGCTTTGCCTACCTTTTCGTTGAGCAGGTTAATCTTTTCAGAAAATAATTGGAGGACTTTAAGCATGGAATAAAAAATGGCGGCACTATTTACAAAATTTTCATGGAGCCTTCCAAATTTCACCAACAACAAAAGGCAAGCCTATCACGACAGGCTTGCCTTTACAACTATAAAATAATTGATTGACTACATCTTGAAATAAGAGGAGGTGTTCGGCACGTTGTCCTTCACATTCTGAAGGCGTTTTTTGAACTCGTTCGATTTTTCAAAGTCGTTCATCCTGGCGTAGATTTCCGATAGGGCAATCAAGGTGTTCATGTCGTTGGGGTCCATTGCCTCTGTTTTTTGGAAGTAGGGCAAGGCACTTTCCATGAGCTTGTTAGCATCCTTTATCACCTCGTCGTAGGATTTTTGGTCTTCTTTGCTCATGCCGAGGGTACCAGCATATTTGATTTGCTCCACTGCTTTGTTGAAGTAAAGCGAACCGATGCTATACAAGGCATCGAACTGTTTTGGGTCAATCTCCACAGCTTTGTTGAAATAGCTCAGCGATTGATCAAAATGCTTTTGGCCTTCAACGGATTTGCGGTCTTTGGCGAATTCCTGGCTGGAAAGGTTCATGTAAACATTGCCCATAGCCGTATAGATAGAAGGGTTGTTCGGTTCTTTGGAAATAGCCTCTTTCAGTTTTTGCTCCAGGATGTCGTACTGCTGCGATTGGATGTAGTAGTTGATCTCGGCAAAGAGTATCTCTGTGTCGTCCGGGAACTTAGCCCTTCCTTCTTCGAGCACCTTGATGGCATTTGGATCATTGTTGGCGTTGAGGATGTTGAAATACTGTGCGTAAACACCTGGCTCGTTCACTTTTGCATCGTACAATTCTTTGAAGAGCTCGGCAGCACGATCATTTTTGTCGGCAGCTTTTGCACAAAAAGCCAGCACGTATTTATGGTTGTTGATATCGGTATCCGGGATAGCCGGATCCTCACCTTGCGCCCTGAGTTGTTTGTCAACTTCCAGCACTTTCTGTAGGGAGGTATAGGCGTTGGCGTATTCTTGCCGCTTGATTTGGTTGTTGCCTATCATGGACAACTTGTTGGCACTTTCCCTCATCCCTTTCAAGGCGTCCTTAGTCTCGAATTTTTTTTGAGCCATGGACAGGGCCTTCATAAAGGAGTCGGCAGCCTTGACGGGAGCGTCGGGGTTTTCCGGCACAAAGTCGGGGTTGATGGTCATGCTGGCGATGTCTTTATCAGCCAGCGAATTGTAGATTTCACCCCTTGTCTGCCAGGTTTTCACTTTTTCTTTGGTCTCTGCCCCGGTGGTGGCGATTTCGATCATATCAATGGCTTCTTTGAGCTTGTCGCTATTATTAGCCTGATCGAGGTTGTAGCTACCCAGGGCACGGCCTGCTTTGGAAAGGGCCTTGTCAGGATCTTCCTGGGAGAAGGCCATGTTGGCGAATACAAAAAGAGCCAGTAAGCTAAAAAGCAATTTTTTCATAACAGTTGTCATTTTTTAGTTTCCAGTTGAAAGGTTTCAAACCCAAAAAATATTTGATTAGCAATAAGTTGACTAAGAATCCCCCGAAATGGAAGTGAGGGAAATGTTAAAATTTAAAATTAGGACAAAAGAACCTTGATGCAGCGAGGGGCAAAATTTTAATTTTTGCTGCTCGCCAGTTCGTCTGGCTCAATGCTGGTTGGCGTTTATTCCGCTTCCTGGTGGTTGATGCCATTGTCTTCGATGCCATTTTCAGAAGGCACATCTTCTTCCCCTTCTGATGTTGGAACCACGGTCACATCGGCTATTTCATCATCGCCCTCCAGCCGGATTACCCTGACGCCCTGGGTAGCCCGCCCCATCACCCTGATTTCGTTCACCGGCATCCGGATTACGATACCGGCTTTGGTGGTGATCATCAAATCGTCATCTTCGGCTACTGCTTTGATAGCGATGAGGTCGCCGGTTTTGTCGGTTACCTCGATGGTTTTCACGCCTTTCCCACCCCTGTTGGTAAAGCGGTAGTCTGCCACTTTGCTCCGTTTTCCACTGCCTTTCTCCGAAATGGCCAGGATGGTCAGGTTTACTTCATTTTCTTCAACAACGGCCATCCCGACCATCAGATCGTCAGGGCCGTTGAGCGTCAGGCCGATGACGCCGGTGGCGAGCCTGCCCATAGGCCTTACATTTTTCTCGTGGAACCGGATGGCATTGCCGTTCCTGGCACCCAGGAAGATTTCATTGTTGCCGTTGGTCAACCTGGCTTCGAGCAATTGGTCGCCCTCATTGATGGAAATGGCAATGATGCCTCCAACACGGGGGCGGGAGTATGCCTCCACCAGGGTCTTTTTCACCAGGCCTCTTTTGGTGCAGAACAGGATGTAGTTGTTGTCCAGAAAGGACTGGTCTGTCAAATCCTGTACGATGATGTAGGCTTTAACTTTGTCCTCCTGTGGTATGGAAAGGATGTTTTGGATAAACCTTCCGCTGGATGTTTTGGCGGCCTCCGGTATTTCATATACCCTCAACCAATAGCATTTACCCTGTTCGGTAAAAAACAGGAGGTAGTTGTGGTTGCTGGCAATAAACATGTGCTCTATGAAGTCCTCCTGTTTTGTTTTGCTGCCCCTGGCGCCCCTGCCGCCCCTGCCCTGCGAGCGGTATTCGGTAGCGGGTGTGCGTTTGATGTACCCGGCATGGGAGATGGTGATGACTACCTGTTCGTCGGGGATGATGTCCTCGATGTTGATTTCGCCATCTTCAAAGGTAATCTCCGTACGGCGGGCATCCCCAAAGCGCTCCTTGATACCGTAGAGTTCATCTTTGATGATCCCCGTTTGTAAATCCTTGCTTTCAAGGATGGCTTTCAGGCGGCCAATAAATTCCATGGTTTCCTCATAATCCTGCCGCACTTTGTCCCTTTCCAGGCCGGTCAGTTTTTGGAGGCGCATCTCAAGGATGGCCTTAGCCTGGATGTCGGACAGGCCAAAGGAATTCATCAAGCCTTCCTTGGCATCGTCCACTGTTCTTGAAGCCCGGATGAGTGCAATTACTTCGTCCAGATGGTCGAGTGCGATGAGGTATCCTTCGAGGATGTGGGCTTTTTCCTCTGCTTTTCTGAGCTCGAATTTTGTGCGGCGCACGATGACTTCGTACCTGAAAAGGACAAATTCCTCGATCATGTCTTTCAGGTTCAACTGCATCGGGCGGCCATGCACCAGGGCAACATTGTTGACACCGTAGCTGGATTGCAGCGGGGTCAGTTTGTACAACTGGTTGAGGATAATGCTGGCCATTGCATCCCGCTTCACGTCAACGACGATGCGCACGCCGTTCCGGTCGCTTTCGTCCCTTACGTCGCTGATGCCCTCTATTTTTTTCTCGTTGACCAATTCTGCAATCTTGATGTGCAGCGATGCTTTGTTGACTTGATAGGGAATTTCACTAATGATAATGATTTCCTTTCCCGAGGGGGTTGTTTCGATATTGGCCCGCCCCCTGACGACCACCCTGCCACGGCCGGTTTCAAAGGCATCTTTCACGCCGGAGTAGCCATAGATGATGCCTCCGGTTGGAAAGTCGGGCGCTTTGATATATTTCATCAACTCTTCAATCGTGATGTCCGGATTGTCGAGGGTTGCCACTATGCCGTCCACCACTTCGCTGAGGTTGTGTGGCAGCATGTTGGTAGCCATCCCCACTGCAATGCCGGAGGCACCATTGATGAGGAGGTTGGGCAGTTTGGTGGGCAGTACGGTGGGTTCTTCCAGCGAGTCGTCAAAGTTGAGGGCAAAGTCAACGGTATCCTTGTCTATGTCGCCCAGCATTTCGTCAGCAATCCGGCGGAGGCGGGCCTCTGTATAGCGCATAGCTGCCGGGCTGTCGCCGTCCATGGAGCCGAAGTTGCCCTGCCCGTCCACCAGTGGATAGCGCAGGGACCAGTCCTGGGCCATCCTCACCATAGTGTCGTAAACGGAAGCGTCGCCGTGCGGGTGGTATTTACCCAAAACTTCACCTACGATACGGGCCGATTTTTTTTGGGGCTTGTTGTAGGCCAATCCCAATTCGTGCATTCCGTACATGACCCGCCGGTGGACGGGCTTGAGGCCGTCCCGAACATCCGGCAGCGCCCTGGAAACGATGACCGACATTGAATAATCAATGTAAGCACTTTTCATTTCCTCCTCAATGTTGATCGGGATAATCCTTTGTCCTGATGTCATTAATTATGGTTTGATTTTGTGATTCTGATGATGGCTATGAAAGCGGGGCAAAAGTAGGAAAAAAGGGGCGCTTTTGAGCCTTGTCTGGCAAGTAATTATCCACACTTTCAGGGTTGGGATCGGCTTGCAAAATGCCTGTTTGGCATTTGACAACATTTGCCTGGATGCCCTGTTTTCAATACCACAAACCCAGCCTTTTATGTACAATTTATACCTCGATGCTGCCACCCTTGTTTTTTGGTTCATGGTTATCTGGTTTTTTGTTGCCCAATTAAAAGGTGACAATAGCATAGTGGATGTTGCCTGGGGGCTGGGCTTTGTCGTGGCCGCCTGGTGGATGCACAGGTTTTACTACCTGCCAACGCTGCTTCTTTGGATGGTGGCCATTTGGGGCTTGAGGCTGGCCTGGCATATTCTAAAGCGGAACCTGAAGACAGGAGAAGACTGGCGTTATCGAAAATGGCGGGAGGAATGGGGCAAATGGGCATTCATCCGCTCGTTTTTCCAGGTTTTTATGCTGCAGGGTATTTTTATGTGGGTGGTGGCACTCCCTATCATGCAGGATGCGAAAGCAGGAGATCAAAGTGGTTTGGGTTTATTTCAATGGCTTGGTTTTTTACTTTGGCTAATAGGTTTTTTATGGGAGGCAATAGGGGATTGGCAGTTGGCGAGGTTTAAATCAAATCCCCAAAACAAAGGGAAAATAATGACAACGGGGCTTTGGAAGCTTTCCCGTCATCCCAATTATTTCGGTGAAATGGTGCTGTGGTGGGGCATTTTTATCTTTACGATACCGCATGGGGCTTGGTGGCTGGGCCTGCTGGGCCCGCTCACCGTGACGTGGTTGTTGAACAGGGTTTCCGGCGTTCCGATGTTGGAAAAAAAGTACGAGGAAAACGCAGCTTACCAGGCTTATGTCAAAAGTACGAACGCACTCCTTCCCGATTTCTCAAAACTATTTTAACGGGTTCAAACCTTCACTGCTTCGGCATTGAAGAAGGTAAGCAGGGATGCCAGTTTTGGGCGCAGGTCTTTCCGGTTGACGATAAAGTCGAGGAAGCCGTGTTCCAGCAAAAACTCGGAAGTTTGGAAACCTTCCGGCAAATCCCGTTTGATCGTTTCTTTGATGACCCTCGGGCCTGCAAAGCCAATCAGTGCGTTTGGTTCCGCAAAGTTGAGGTCGCCGAGCATGGCAAACGACGCCGTGACGCCCCCCGTGGTAGGGTCGGTCATGAGTGAAAAATAGGGGAGGCCGGCCTTGGAAAGTTGGGACAGTTTAGCTGCGGTTTTTCCCATTTGCATGAGTGAAAAGGCAGCTTCCATCATCCTGGCACCGCCAGATTTTGAAATGATGAGCAGGGGGGCCCTGTTTTCTATACAAAAGTCAATGGCCCGGGCAATCTTTTCCCCAACGACAGAGCCCATCGAGCCACCAATAAAGGTGAAATCCATTGCAGCAACCACTAGTTTTCGCTCTTCGACATTGCCTGCTGCGACAGAGATGGCATCGAGTAGCCCTGTTTTCTTATGTTCATCTTCCAGCCTTTCCTTGTAGGGTTTCAAATCTGAGAAATTGAGCATGTCCGTGGAAACGAGGTCGGTGTAAAGTTCCTCGTAGTCGGCGTGGTCGAAAATGAGATCGAAATAATCGTGGGAACCAATGCGGATGTGGTAGTCACATTTTGGGCATTTATAAAAATTGACCTTTACTTCCTTCATCGTGCTCATTTCGTTGCACGATTTACATTTGTACCAAAGGCCGTCGGGCGTCTCTTTTTTGTATTTGGTGGCAGTCTGTATCCCGTCCTTTAATCGCTTGAACCAACCCATTAGCTAAAGAAATTTTTGTATTTGTGTTAAACTTGAGTTCTACTGAAAGGTAGCCCTGTCTTTCAGTTCATTGATGTTGTTGCAACCTGGTCTCCAGAAGGCTTTTGGGGTTTGTGCCAGTCCTGCTCCGTCAGGGAAGAAATGTCAAAACTATGGCTAATAATGCGGATTACGGGTTCATTTCCTAAGTTCGTTGATTTTCAGCAGGTTAAATCATGGTGATTTTAAAAACTACCAAGATTTTGTTTTTCAAATACTGGAAATGTGGCCCTTAATTTAGCCCGTTATTCGCATTAATAAATAATTGCTATTGGCATCAATTGATTGCAGATAGGGGCGCCGGAGCCCCTATCCGTCAACCTGTTCTTAATCATCCAGGCCATCATTCTTTTTGCCTTTGATGACGTTCACTTTGCCGCTATCTCCGTAAATTTCTTTTGACTTTTTGTTGTAGGCCAATGCCGCTTCTTCGGCTGTGTCGAACATGCCAATATGTACTGATTTGCCGTGGATGGAGATAACGGCCCGATACCTGTTGTTTTCCTGGTACACGCCAGTATAACCTGTTTTGCTGCTTGTCTTTCGCTTACGGCTTGAAATGGCCCTGGAACGATAGACCAGGTTTTCCAATCGGCAATCCAGTTTGTTGCCATTTTTCGCCCCGACCAGGTTGTTCTCCTTGGATTTTGTGCCAATGAGAAACTTCTCGGCGATCAACTTGTGCAGGTAAATTGTCTCTGTCTTGAAGTTTCCGTCCGACTTTTTCCAGGTCTTCTGAAAAACGGCGCAACCACTTGAATGTCGCCTCAAATTGTTGATGAAATCAACCCTTACGAGGTATGGATCGGATGTCAACCATTCATAAACGTTGTCATCCAGCAGCACGTGTTCGTCTGCATTCTTGAGTTTTACTTTGTAAAGCACGCTCTCTCTGTTTTTGTTGTTTACAATAATAACCGCAGGCTTGAAGGAGTCAAATTTTGCTCTTAGGATATATTATTTACATAATATCAAGATTTTTCAATTATTGCAGGCAAACATACGAACCTTGAAGCATCCTGCAACATGCGTTGCAGAACTCCTGGGAAAATGGATTCGGATCTTTGGGGTGTAAAATGGTCTTTTTTTCAATAGAACCTTTCATCTTTTGGTTCTTAAAAACCAAAAAAGTGATTTTACTTTTCACAGTTGTTAAACAAGGTATAGAGAAGGGTTACTTAAAAAGTAGCTTGAGGGAAGGAGGCACAAATTAAGAGAAGTCATTTGCAAAAAACAAATGACTTCTCTGGTAAATCTAAATTTTGCAAAAAGAAATCAGCAAGCTGACCGGAAACCAGGGCTCATTGAAGCGGGGGCTGCGGTATTAGATAACCTTGTCCGCACAAGAGGTACTTGCAAAAGCATCCGGCTTGGCCTTAAAAACAAAGCCCATACTCAGGATGTAACCCATCGCTTCTTTAAGTGCTGTGTTGGACTGGAAAGAAGGATCTGTGTTGATATCGGCGTGGACCTCCAGTTCTACATGGTACTCGTCCAATAAATCGCAAAGGCTGTAGGCGATTTCCACTGATTTGGCCACTTCCAATATCATCCGCTCCTTCAGGCCCATTCGCTTTTCCATTTTGGAGTTGTTGATATACATAAAGCCGCCTTTTTTCTCCCGCAGGAAGACGATGACCGTTGCAAATTCCACGAGGCTCCCCCGCACCTGAGAGTCTGATCCTATACAGACTTTGAGGCGGTGCCCCAATTCGGTTTCCCGGAGAATGGTCTGCCTGACGGCTTCTTTGATGGGTAGGTCAACGATTTGACCATTTAGCTTTCTCCATTTTTCCATGGGTCAGTAGTTTTTAGATGCCGAAAGATAACAACTTATTTGTAAGCAAAAAGTTGGCCTGTTGGCAATTAACCGTAAATTAATATTAGTAATGGGCACCACAACGGAGAAAACAACTGAGAAAGTTCCCTTTTGTAAAATTGAATGGGGAAGGCGGGCGGTAAGTTTTACGAAGCGTTGCTTGGAGATAAAGTGCTGGTATTAGCAATACTAAAACACGGATGGTTTTGTCGGTTTGCTATTAGCTGATGGCTTTTGGCCATTGGCTTTTGCCAACTGCCAAAGGCCAAAAGCCATCAGCGTACAGTATAATTCGGTAAACGGCATTTGTACAAATCGCTGGTTGTAAACCCCTCGTGTCCATTAAACATTTACCAATAATGCGAATAACGGGTTGATAGTTACAGTTCGTTGGTTTTCACGATGTTAAATCATGGTAATTTTCGAAAATCACCATGATTTAATTTTCCAGACGACTGAAAACGTGGCGATTAATTTAGTCCGTTATTCGTATCATTAATCATTCGCCGGTACTTATTTGAACCGGATAGCTTTTACAGGGCTTATTTTAGATACCAGCCAGGAGGGAACTATCAAGAAAAGCATGATGATGGCCAATGCGCCAAGGTTTAATCCCAGAATGGCCCAAAAGTCGAGCTCGATAGGAGCTGCGGGCAGGTAGTAGTTTTCTTCGGAAAGCTGAATGATGCCATACTTTTGTTGCAGAAGGCAAAACCCGATACCGAAGAGGTTGCCCCAAAAAAGGCCAAGGCCGATAATATAGGCGGAATGGTAAAGGAAAATCTTTCTGATGCCCCAGTT
This sequence comes from Lewinellaceae bacterium, assembly GCA_020636005.1. Lineage (GTDB taxonomy): Bacteria > Bacteroidota > Bacteroidia > Chitinophagales > Saprospiraceae > UBA6168. The sequence goes on along the minus strand of JACJYR010000002.1, from coordinate 180,667 downwards.
TGTCTGGCCCAGTGCTTTCAGCGCCCCAATCATGTTGGTTCTTTCCAGGATAAGGATCATCAGTGCCGTGATCATGTTGATGAGGCCAACAATGACCATCAGCACCAGGATCACGACCTCATTGATGTCCTGCAGGGCGAGCCACTCGAAGATGGCAGGGAATTTTTCACGGATGTTTTCGCAGTAAAGTTCGCCGGGCAACTCTTCCATGTAAATATAATCGGTAAACACCTCCAGGTCGCTCAAATCATCAATAAAGACCTCAAAACCGCCCACCTGATCTTCGCTCCAATTCAGGAGCTGCTGCACTTTGCGGATATCCACCAGGGCAAACTTGCGGTCGTATTCTTCCAGGCCTGTTTTGTAAATGCCCTCCACGATGAACCCCCTGCGCAGCGCATCGCCATCCTGCACATAATGGAAAATGAACTTGTCCCCCGTTTTCAATTTCAAGCGGTTGGCGGTCTGCCAGGAAATGATGATGCCGTTGGAAGCAGCCGTGTCGGGCAGGGAAAGCCTTTGGCCATCCACCAGGTATTTGTCAAAAAACGACCAATCGAAATCCTGGCCGATGCCTTTCAGGACGATGCCTTCTATTTCATCCTTAGTCTTGATAATGCCCGGTTTAAGTGCAAATACTTGTATATGCCGGATGCCACCTTTCGTCTTTACTTGCCGGGTGTAGGGCAGCTCATATCCGAAAATCTCACGGGCCTCATCATAATAAACGCCCTGTACCGTATCTATAGAAGGATAAAAAGATTGGAGTTTGCTGATGGGAACTGACTCTCCGGTTGTGCGGTTGATGTTGGTGCTCGTGATATGGATATGGCCCCAAAAACCGAAGATTTTTTCGCCGATTTGATTTTTAAAACCCGATATCACCGCCGTAGCCACTATCATCACGGTCAGGCTCAGTGCCACAGCGATGACGGCAATCCGGATGATCAGTCCCGAAAACGACTTTCCGCTGGTGAATGCAACTTTTTTGGCGATGAATAAAGGCAGGTTCATGGAGGCAAAGGTATTTTAATTGTCCCGATTGTTTCATGGCATCCTTGTTTCCTGGTTTTTCACCGGTTGTTTTAATAGGACAATGTTCGTTTTGCTTGGTTATTTTTGCCGCCTGTTGGTAGAAAACCAACTTCAACTTTTACATCCAAATAATCAACAACAACTCAAATGAATTTCATCGAAGAACTTAAATGGAGGGGGATGTTCAGCCAAATGACCCCGGAAGCTGACGAACACCTGGCTGGAGGGATGCGGACCGGGTATATAGGATTTGACCCTACCGCACCGGCCATAACCATCGGCAACTATGTGCAGATAATGATTCTGACCCTGTTCCAGCGTTCCGGCCACAAGCCTGTTATCTTAATGGGCGGGGCAACAGGAAGGGTAGGCGACCCCTCCGGAAAAGACAAGGAACGGGAACTGAAAACGGTGGAAGAACTGGATGCCAACCTCGCCGCCCAGCAAAAAGAGATGATGAAATTCCTGGAGTTTGGTGAAAAAGGCAACGGTGCCATTGTGAGGAACAACATTGATTTTTATAAAAACATGAACGTCCTGGACTTCCTGCGGGATGTCGGTAAAACATTGACCATCAACTATATGATGTCGAAAGACAGCGTGAAAAACCGCATGGATACAGGCATGTCGTTCACCGAGTTCAGCTACCAGCTTTTGCAGGCCTACGATTTCCAGTGCCTTTACAAAGAAAACAACTGTACCGTTCAAATGGGCGGCAGCGATCAATGGGGCAACATCACCTCCGGCACGGAGTTTATCCGCCGCAACCTGGGCGAAAAGGCCCATGCCATCACGTCAAATTTGTTGACCAAGTCTGACGGGAAAAAATTTGGCAAATCTGAGGAAGGGAACATCTGGATTGATGCTGAACTTACGTCCCCCTACAAATTTTACCAGTTTTGGCTAAACTCCACAGACAGTGATCTGCCTAAGCTAATCCGCTATTTTACCCTTAAAACAAGAGAGGAAGTGGAAGCCCTGGAAGTTGAGCACGACAACAACCCGCAAGCACTGAAGCGCATTTTGGGCGAAGAACTTACCGTGAGGATTCACTCCAGAGAAGTTTATGAAGCAGTACTAAAAGTGAGCGATTTGCTGTTCAACGCAAAGGCAAGCAGGGAAACCTTGATGAGCCTGGGCATAAGAGACCTCGCAACCGTTGCCGGGGAAATCCCAAGTTTCGCCATTTCAAAAGACCAGGTTGTTAATGGCATCCACATAGTGGACTTGCTGGCCGAAACGACAAGTATTGTTGCCTCAAAAGGCGAGGCGAGGCGGGCTGTACAGGGCCAGGCAGTTTCCGTCAACAAAGAAAAAGTGCAAAACCCTGAAACCGTTGTCACCAGCGAAGCCCTGCTGCACGGAAAGTATATGATGGTGGAAAACGGAAAGAAAAATAAGTTTATGTTAGTCGCAGAGTAGCCCAATTTCCTGACATCAAATAGCTGGCATCAAAAAAATAAAGGGCGAAGGTCTGTGAACGCTCCGCCCTTTCTGAAAAAAGGTATTGGATTGCGAAAATTTTATTTCAGTTTGAAATCGTAGCGAATGGTGCCACACTGCTTGTCCACGCTGCCTTTCGAGAATTTCCAGGCTTTTGCATTTTGGATGGCCAGTTGCTTGAGCCTGGTGCTGTTGGTGGTTGAGCCTTTTTGGGTATATTCTGCGCTTACAACGTTGCCGTTTTTATCAACGCAAACATCCAGGTATATGGTGCCCTGATCTTGTGAGTTATCTTTTATGGCAGGCCCTTTCTTTTCAACACCCCTGTTGCCCAAGCCGCCACCAACCACGCCCGACCCTGTGCTGATGCCCGTAAGGATGTCTGAATTTGGATCGCCGTTTGGGTCGCCCTGATTGCCCGGTGTTCCGGTATTGCCTTTGCCGTTGCCTTTTCCTCCGCCCAACCCGCCAGCAATCATATCTTCCAGTTCTTTTTTCTTGGCTTCTTCGGCTTTCTTTTTTGCTTCAGCCTCCGCTTTCTTTTTTGCTTCGGCTTCGGCTAATTTTTTTGCTTCGTCCGCTTTCTTTTTGGCCTCGGCATCTGCTTTTTTCTTTTCTTCTTCTTTCTTTTTTTTGAGGGCAATGGCGTCCGGGTCTTCCGTTTTCACTACTTCTTTTTTAGGGTCTTCCTTCGTTGTTTCTTTTACCGGTTTAGATTCTTCCGGGGGCGCAGTTTCTTCTTTGGGCTGTGGCTTAGGTTCCTCCACGGGAGGAGTTGGTTGGCCGGCGGGTGCATTTTCATCGCCCTGGCCAACGTCCGGGATGCCCAGGTTAACTAAAATACCACCTCCTTCGGGCGGCGGGTTTTGAAATGTAAAACCATAAAGTGCCAACAATATGACAGCCAATGTGTGGAACACGATGCTGAAAATGAGGCCTTTTTGCCGATTGCCTTGTTCTGATCTGGTTGAATCTTCCATGTGGATGAAATTTGATTACGCAAGGTAGAACGAATAGAATCGGGGGATTGGTTACCGGGCGGTCGCAATTTTATAAAAGTTTAACAAACCCGCTATTTTTCTTCTGAGGTCAAAATGGCGTTTATTTGATACCGCATGGCAATGTCCATTACAAAGGCCACATATTTTACAGCGGTACCTGCTTCTGGTGAAATCGTGATGTCCAAATCGCCGCCCCTAGCTTTTTTTGCCAATGCTGCTTCCAGATCACCTGCCGAAACCCGCTTGCCGTTCAGGTAAAACGAACCACTTTTATTGATAGAAACATCGTCTGTCTTTGAGTCTATCTGGATTTTTGATTTGGAGGTACCCGGCAGTTTCAGGTTTAGGGCATTGGGTGCCACAAGGCCGGAAGTAAGCATAAAAAAGATTAGCAACAGGAAGATCATGTCCGTCATCGACGCTGTGCTGAATGCTGTGCTGATTTTATTTTTCTTTTTTAGCCCCATTATTCCTAATTAAGTAACGATGAAAAAATAACTTCACCATTTTGATTTTGAAAACCCCAGCATTGGAGGGGTTTTTTAAAAATAATCCCGATGTGAAATCGGGATTATTTTTCCTTCGATCCTAAATGCCTGGTTGTTGTTTTGCCTGCGTTGCCAAAATGGCTTTTACCCTCAGTTCCCCGGCCATTTTTATCACTTCCGTGAGGTTGTCAAAAGGCGATTCCTGGTCGGCGGCTATGGTCACTGTAAAATCTACCGGATCGCCCATTTCCTTCTTTTTCCTGGCTATGGCCGATTTGACAGCGGCAGCAACTAATACCTCGCCGTTTATCTTGAACTTCCCACTGGGATCTACTTCCACTACCATGCTGGTCGGCGCAACCGTTTTGCTGTCGGACTCCGGCAACGACAAATCCGAGATTTTGACAAAATTGGACGTCAAAACAAAGAAGATCAGCAACAGGAAAATGATGTCTGTCATGGACGCAAAACTGAACTCCGCCGTGATTTTATTTCTCCGTTTTAACCCCATTTTTGTTAATGGTTAATGGTTAATGGTAAATGGTTAATGGCCGTTTATTGACCATTAACCATTTATCATTCACCATTTAATTCAAGAAGTTGGTTCTTGCAGCAAGTCCATGAACTCGGTGGTGAAACGCTCCATTTTATACACGACTTTGTCCACTTTGCCAACGAGGTGGTTGTAGCCGATGTAGGCGATGATACCTACCACCAAACCCACCGCTGTTGTGATGAGGGCCTGGTAGATACCGCCGGCCAATACCTGGGGGGTTACGTTGGTGGCAGTGGCCATTTTCTGGAAAGAAACGATCATCCCCGTGACCGTACCAAGAAAGCCGAGCATGGGGGCCGAGCCAGCTATACCCGCCAGCGTGGAAAGGTTTTTTTCCAGCTTGAAGATTTCGAGGTTGCCCACGTTTTCGATGGCGGCGTCAATGTCCCGCAATGGTTTTCCGATGCGGGCAAGCCCCTTTTCCACCATCCTCGCCACGGGCGTATCGGTGTTCTGGCAAAGCGTGCGTGCGGCCTGGATATTGCCGGCGCTTACGTTTGCCCTGATGTTGTTCATAAAATTCTCGTCCACTTCTCCTGCCTTCTTAATGGAAAGGTAACGCTCAATGAAAATGTATAGGGCAATAATGGACTGGACAAATTGAATGAGCACGATGACGATGCCAATCCAGCCGCCCGAAAAAAGCAGGTCGAGCACCGAATGTGATTCGGTGGTGGCGGGCAGGTCAGCCACTTGAAGAAACAAGGTGTTCTGGAACATAAAGCTGATTTTAGGAATTCCCGTTATGTTTGTCAGGATAGAAGAAAAAATAAATCGTAAGATTTGTTTTTAAAACAAATTTCATCAAATGATGTACAAATTAAATTTTACTTCCCCTTTAAAGACCGGATGTAACGAACCACATGCCGGCGAAAGTGTCAAATCGGGGCGAAAGTTATTGTTTTTTGTTAAAACACAATGGTTTACGCAGCGGATAATAATTTCTTTAAAATGAAATCGCCCCTTTTGATTTAATCTTGCCCTTTGTACTTTTGCCAGCATCGGCGAATTTTCGCTGGATTTTTGAACTTCCCTCTTTTATTTAGGACCAAGCTCAAAAACACAAAAACACCCAAATACAAAAACACACAACCAATTCCCACATGAGAAGAATAAAAAAAGTAGCTGTCCTGGGTTCCGGTATCATGGGGTCGGGGATAGCCTGCCATTTGGCCAATGCCGGCCTCCAGGTTTTGATGCTCGACATCGTGCCGAGGGATTTGCCCGAAAACAAGAAAAACGACAAAGCTGCAAGGAACAGCATCGTCAATGCGGCACTGGCAGCTTCCATCAAATCGAAGCCTGCCCCTTTGTACGACAACGCATTCGCCTCCCGCATTACGACCGGGAACTTCGACGATGATTTCCCCAACATAAAAGAATGCGACTGGATCATCGAGGTGGTCGTTGAGCGGCTTGACATCAAGAAGATCATCCTTGAAAAAGTCGATCAGTACCGTCAAAAGGGCAGCCTCGTCACTTCCAACACCTCTGGCATTCCTATCCATTTAATGCTGGAAGGAAGGAGCGATGATTTTAAAAAACACTTCTGTGGCACCCACTTTTTCAATCCGCCCCGTTACATGCGGCTCCTGGAAATAATTCCCACAAAAGAGACGAGCCAGGAAGTCGTTGACTTTTTCATGGAATATGGCGATGTCCATTTGGGCAAACAAACCGTGCTGGCAAAAGACACGCCCGCATTCATCGCCAACAGGGTAGGGGTGTATGCGATGGCTAAAATTTACCAGTTGGCAACTGAAATCGGCCTGACCATCAATGAAGTAGATGCGCTGACCGGCCCAGCCATAGGGAGGCCCAAAACAGGTACATTCCGTTTAGGGGATTTGGTTGGCCACGATACCGCTGCTAAAGTCATCACCGGGATAAGAGACAACTGCCCGGACGACGAACAGGCTGGCGCTTTTACCATCCCAAAGTATTTCCAGTTTTTATTGGACAACAACTTTTTGGGCAACAAATCTGGACAAGGGTTTTACAAGAAAACCGGAGAGAAGGATGAAAAAGGAAAGCCCGTTGTCCTTGCTTTGAACCTCGACACGCTGGAATACGAAAAGCAGCCAAAGCCCAGCCTGCCGAGCCTTGCCATTGCGAAGCAAACTGAAATCCTCGATAAAAGGGTACAAGCTGTTTTTGCTGCACAGGACAAAGGCGGGGAACTGGTGCGACGCTCGCTGCTCGGCCTCTTCGCCTACGTCTCCAACCGCATCCCCGAAATTGCCGATCACATATATAGTATTGACGACGCCCTGCGGGCCGGCTTCGCCTGGGATTTGGGGCCATTTGAATACTGGGATGCCATCGGTGTGCAAAAAGGCATAGAAATGGCCGAGGCCCAGGGCGAACAAGTAAGCCTGTGGGTGAAGGACATGATGGCTGCCGGTGCTGTTTCCTTTTATAAAAGTGAAGGCGGAAAGCGCTACTACTACGACCAGGTTTCCAAAGCCTACCAAGAGATACCTGGAACGGAAGCCTTTGTCATTTTAGATAATTATTGGGACAAAAAGCCTGTCTATCAGAATCCCGATGCAACCCTCCACGACATCGGCGATGGGGTGCTTTGCCTTGAATTCCAAAGCAAGGCTAATACGATGGGCGAGGGCGTTCTGCGGGGCATCAACGACGCCATCAAAATAGCGGAAGAAGGCGAATGGAACGGCCTCGTCATCGGCAACAATGCTAAAAATTTCACCGTCGGCGCCAACTTGATGATGCTCGCCATGATGGCCTACGAGCAGGAATGGGAGCAATTGGGTTTTGCGGTGAAAATGTTCCAAAACACGACCATGCGCTGCCGCTATTCCAGCATTCCGGTGGTCGCTGCCACGCAGGGATATGTCTTCGGTGGCGGCTGCGAGACCATCATGCACTGCGATGCAGCGGTCTGTGCGGCTGAGAGTTACATCGGATTAGTAGAAGTTGGTGTAGGGTTGATTCCGGGCGGTGCCGGCACAAAAGAGTTTGCCGTCCGTGCCTCCGATTCGTTTTTTGAAGGGGATGTTCAAATTCCCACTTTGGTGGAAAAATTCAAGACCATCGCACTGGCTTCCGTGGCGACTTCGGCCTATGAGGCTTTCAACTACGGCTACCTTTTACCGGAAAAGGATTCGGTCGTGCTGAACACCATGCGCAACATCGCCGAAGCCAAAAAGAAGGTGCTGGAACTCGCCAACAACTACGTTCAACCTATCGAAAGGACGGATGTTACTGTCTTAGGCCGGGGCGGGCTGGCAGCGTTGTATGTAGCCGCCAACGAGTTGAAGCTGGGCAACTACGCCAGCGAGCACGACATCAAGATCGCCAAAAAAATAGCTTGGGTGTTGTGCGGTGGCGATCTGACCGGCACACAGCAGGTGAGCGAACGCTACTTGCTGGACCTGGAACGGGAGGCGTTTTTGAGCCTGTGCGGGGAGCAGAAAACGCTGGAAAGGGTACAGTATATGCTGACGAACAACCGGCCGTTGAGAAACTAAAACTAACCAAATACTTCGTGCACCTGATTCAGCAATAACCTAAATTTGATAAAAAAAATGTAAGATGACCATTGAATTGAGAGATGAATTAATACGCCCTACTGGATTGTCAGAATTAGACATCAAATTGGAACTCTCCATTTCATTGTTCCAGCAAAATATGCTTACCCTTGCCCAGGCAGCCCGTTTGTCCAATATCCCAAGGGTTCGGTTCGAGGAAATTTTGGCACAACGGGAGATCGCTGTTCATTATGATGTGGAGCAATTGAAAGAGGACTTGAAAACACTTCAAATTCCGTTTCGATGATAGTAGTCAGCGACACTTCCCCCATAAGTTCCCTCATACGAATTGGAAGGTTAGATCTGCTAAAAGATATTTTTCAAAAAGTAGTCATTCCCTCGGAAGTTCACAAAGAACTATTGGAAATGAAGAATTTTGGATGGGATTTATCCATTTTTGAAAATGCAGACTGGATAGAAACTAGAGTACCAAGTGATACTATCTTATTAAGCCAAGTAATTGTTGAATTGGATAGGGGGGAAGCCGAAGCTATTACGCTTGCCAAAGAATTAAATGCAAATTACCTATTGATAGATGAAAGAAAGGGCTGGGACATGGCTAAATCGCTCGGCATCAATGCAATTGGCCTGGTTTCAGTGCTAATTCAAGCCAAGACCATAGGCTATATTCCTTTAGTCAGGCCTGTTTTAGACGAACTTAGAGAAAAAGGCGGATTTTGGATGGGAAAGAAAATCTATCAACAAGTTCTACAAATCGTTAATGAATAAATAAACCATCATGCAAGAAGCCTATATCGTAAAAGCCTACCGCTCCGCAGTGGGCAAATCCAAAAAAGGTGGTTTCAGAAACTACCGTTCCGACGACCTCGCCGTGGACGTCATCAACTTTTTATTGCAAAATACCCCCGAACTCGACCCAGCCCTGGTGGACGACTGCATCGTCGGCTGCGCCAACCCGGAAGGCGAGCAGGGCCTGCAAATCGGCCGCATGATCTCCGTGCGGGCGCTCGGCAAGACCGTACCGGGCATGACCGTCAACCGCTACTGCGCCTCCGGCCTGGAGACCATCTCCATCGCCGTGGCAAAAATCAGGGCAGGCATGGGTCAATGCTACATCGCCGGCGGCACAGAGAGCATGAGCATGATACCCATGACGGGCTACAAACTTTCGCCAAGTTATTCGGTCGCCGTTTCCACGCCGGAATATGTGACAGGCATGGGAAATACTGCCGAAGCTGTTGCTGCCAAATACGGCATCACCCGGGAGGCTGCCGATGAATTTTCCGTGAAATCGCACCAAAAAGCGGCGCAGGCCATCGCCGAAGGCAAGTTCAAAAGCGAAATCGTGCCCGTCAAAGTGAAAGAGGTTTTTGTGGAAAACAACAAACGGAAGGAAACGGAATCTATCGTGGATACCGACGAAGGCGTCCGCCCGGATACTTCAATGGAAGGCTTGGCGAAACTGCGCCCTGCTTTCAAAAACGGGGGCATCGTCACTGCCGGTAATTCTTCACAAACTTCCGACGGCGCCTCCTTCGTGCTGGTGATGAGCGGTGATTTGGTGAAACAACTCAACCTGACGCCAATCGCCCGGTTGGTCTCCTGCGCCGTGGCCGGTGTGGAGCCGCTTTACATGGGCATCGGGCCATGCGCCGCCATTCCCAAGGCGTTAAAACAAGGCGGCCTGAAATTGGACGACATCCAGCAGATAGAACTCAACGAAGCCTTTGCTGCACAAGCCTTGGCCGTGATACAAGAAGCCCATTTGAACCCGGAAATCGTAAATGTAAATGGTGGGGCAGTAGCACTCGGCCATCCGCTCGGCTGCACTGGCGCCAAACTTTCTACCCAATTGTTTAATGAAATGCGCCGCCGCAATCAGAAATATGGCATGGTGACAGCCTGCGTCGGCGGTGGGCAGGGCATAGCGGGGATTTATGAATTGTTGAACTAGTATTGATTTACGATTTAGCGATTGACGTTTTACGATTGCAGCCCAAATCGAGAAACGTCAATCGCTAAGTCGAAAATACAATCAATCCCCAAAAGAGATACCCAGCGATCTGGCTGTTTTAATAAGATAATCGTCCTTAGACAACACCTTGTAACTCTTCACCGCTTCCGACAATTCTACGCTTTCTATTTGGTTGTTTTTATAAGTGACCATCTTTCCAAATTCTCCATTTTCAATCATCTCAAATGCCTTGATGCCCATGGCCGTGGCTAGTATCCGGTCGAAGGCGATGGGAGTGCCGCCTCGTTGCACGTGGCCCAAAATGGTCGTCCTGATTTGGGCGGGGCAGCCTTTTTCTTCCAAAGCGGCCCGAAGGTAGTTGGCCACGCCGCCCAATTTGATATGCTTGTCCCCAATATCGTGTGCTTTTTCGCCGACGATGGTTCCATGTTCCTCGCAAGCGCCTTCGGCCACTACGATGTTTACAAAGCCTTTGCCTTTGCGATAGCGCTTGTGAATTCTTTTCAAAATGTTATCCACCTTATAAGGAATTTCAGGGATGAGGCAAATTTCGGCCCCTCCGGCAATGGCCGTGTGCAAGGCAATCCAGCCGGCGTCCCTTCCCATCACCTCCATGATCATCACCCGGTCATGGCTCTCGGCAGTGGTGACGAGCTTGTCAAAACTGTCCGTAGCTATCTGCACGGCGGTGCTGAACCCGAAAGTGAGGTCGGTGGCGGACAGGTCGTTGTCAATGGTTTTCGGAACGCCGATGATGTTCAAGCCTTTTTGGAACAAGGCCAGGGAAATTTTCTGGCTGCCGTCCCCGCCAATATTGACGACTGCATCAAATCCATGATCGCTTATCTTTTGTATCAAAATTTCGGAGCGATCCTCTGTCGTCCAGGTGTCATCCGGTAACTGTACCGGATAATCGCAAGGGTTGCCCTTGTTGGTGGTTTTGATGATGGTGCCGCCTTTCACATGGATGCCGGCCACCCGCCTGCGGTTCAATTTTACAATTTCCGGCGGCTCGGCCATGATGCCGTTGAAGGCTTCGATGCTGCCCCACACTTCCCAGCCACCTTTCCTTCTTGCTGCTTTTGAAATGGCCCTGATAACGGCGTTGAGGCCAGGGCAGTCGCCACCGCCCGTGGCCAACAGTATTTTTTTCATAACGATGTTTTTGAACAGTTTCAAATCAGGGCGTTAAATTGCCACTTCATTTTGCACTGGCAAAACCTTTTTTGAAAAATCATACTTGTTTGCTTTGCCAGTGAAAATTTTCAATTTTACAAAACAGATTGGATGAATTGATAGCAGATGCGAATTCCCTCATTCTATCATTCCCTCATTCTATCATTCCCTTCTCCAATGAAGATAGCAGTATTCCCCGGCTCGTTCGACCCCATCACCACCGGCCACGTGAAGATCGTGAAAAGGGCATTGCCGCTGTTCGATAAAATCGTGGTGGCTATCGGCATCAATTCACAAAAGCAATACTTGTTCGATTTGGAACAAAGGATGCGTTGGCTGGAAAGGGTTTTTGCCGACGAGCCGAAGATTTCCATTGATTCCTTCGAGGGGCTGACAGCGCATTTTTGCAATAAAATTGGCGCCCGCTACCTCATTCGTGGTTTAAGAAATGCCTCCGATTTTGACTATGAAAAAACCATTTCCCAACTCAACCACATCGTCGGTAAGGAGTTGGAGACCGTCTTTCTCATCAGCGAGCCGGAGTATTCGCACATCAGTTCCACCATTGTCAGGGAAATCATCAAGGGCAAAGGGGACGCCTCCCCCTTCCTGCCGATGGAAGTTGTCCTGAAATAAGATATTTGCGGCAAATTGAAAAACCAGGCATGATTTCCATTCTACTCCTCTTAGCAGGCCTCGCCCTCACCCTTTTCAGTGCCAATTGGCTGGTAGAGGGCGCATCTTCTATCGCCAAAAGGTTCCATGTTTCAGACCTGGTCATCGGCCTCACCATCGTGGCACTCGGCACCTCCACGCCCGAACTGGCCATCAATATTTTTTCGGCGCTGGAAGGTTCGTCCGGGCTGGCCATCGGCAACGTGTTGGGCAGCAACATTGCCAATATCCTGCTCATCCTGGGCGTCACGGCCATCATTTCCGAAATCAAGGTAACCACCAACACCACCTGGAAGGAAATCCCGTTCAGCCTGCTGGCCGCTGTAACGATAGGCATCATGGCCAACGATCAATGGCTCGATCCCTCTGCCAACGGCAATTTTATTTCCCGGACGGACGGCATGGTACTGCTTTGCTTCCTCATCATTTTCATGGTCTATACGTTTGAAATAGCCAGGTTCCACCCCGATCCGGTGGAGCAAGTGCAGGTGATGCCTGTTTGGAAAAGCATCGTTTACGCTGTCGTGGGCATCTGTGGCCTCTTTTTCGGCGGAAAGTTACTGGTGGACGGCGCGGTGGGCCTCGCACAGATGATAGGCATGAGCGAGCGGGTCATCGGCCTGACGATAGTGGCCATTGGTACATCCGTGCCGGAACTGGCCACCTCCATAGCTGCGGCGCTGAAAGGCAAGGCGGGTATGGCCGTCGGCAACGTTGTCGGCTCAAACATCCTGAACATCTTCCTTATTTTGGGGACAACGGCCATCATCCACCCACTCCCTTTTCAGGTGCCTGCCATGAACCACGACCTGGGCCTGGTGGTGATGGCCAGCCTGCTCCTCTTTTTGGCCACTGTTATTTTCACCCCGAAGAAAATAAGCAGGCGGGAAGGGGTCGTTTTTGTGGCGTTGTATGTGCTTTACCTGGGGTCGTTGGTGTTCGTCAAGTGAATATTTTACCTTTGCGCTTTTTAAAACCTGACCTATATGCGATACCCCTGGATACTTTTCGATGCCGACGACACCCTGTTCGACTTCCACCGCTCGGCCCGCCATGCCCTTGCCCTCACGTTGGCGCATTTTAAGATAACTCCCCAAGCAGATCACCTGCAAACCTACGAATACATCAACAAGGCAGCCTGGGCCGAATTTGAACGCCAGGAAATCAACACCCTCGAACTCAGAAAGGTGCGCTTCGAGCGCTTCCTCGACGCCATCGGCGAGTGGCGGGATCCGCTCGAAATGAACGGGCATTACCTGGCCGAACTTTCCCGCACCGAGTTCCTGTTGGAAGGCGCCCGGGAGTTGGTGGAGGAATGCCTGGTGAAAAAATTCCGGCTGGGCCTCATCACCAACGGGCTGAAAGAAGTACAGCGCCCTCGCATCACCAAGGCCAGGATGGAAACCTATTTTGACGTTATTGTCGTCTCCGATGAAATTGGCGTGGCAAAACCCCACAGTGGTTTTTTTGAACATGCTTTTGTTGAAATGGGGCAACCGGAAAAAGCGGAAGTTTTGGTGGTGGGCGACAGCCTCAGCTCCGACATCCAGGGGGGCAATAACTTTGGGGTGGACACTTGTTGGTACAACCCCAAAAAGGCAGGGAATTCAAGTGGCCATGCCCCGGTATATGAAATTTCCCATTTGAATGATTTGAAGAAAATCATTGGCCTTTGAGCCTTGCCCGCCCCGCCGTTTTCCTACCTTTGCGGCTCTTTTTAGGTGTTTAAGTGTTTTTGTGTTTAGGTGTTTGGTTGCACTGGTTTTCAAATTTCATTTATCAGATTGCCAAAAAAAACAGAGGTTCAAAAACACTTAAACACCTAAGGATCGAAGAAAAAATAATCCCGATGTGAAATCGGGATTATTTTTAAAAAACCCTTCCAGTGCTGGGGTTTCAGCATCAAAATAGGGAAGTTATTTTTTCATCGTTACTAAATACATAAACACAAGTCCTTCCAACAATTAAAATCAACAAAAAAAATATGGCAAACGCATTCTTCGAAGTACCCATCGCCGTCAACGAACCCGTGCTTTCCTACGCCCCCGGCTCGCCCGAAAAAGCGGCATTGAAAGCCATGATGGCTGAACTGAAATCCCAAACCATCGAAGTGCCGATGACGGTGGGCGGCGAGAAAATTTTTGAAGGCAAAAAATACGCTATCCGCCCGCCCCACGAAATAAGCCACACCCTCGGCTGGCACACCAAGGCCGGCAGCAAGTTGGTAAAGCAGGCCATTGATGCCGCATTGGCCGCCAAAAAAAACTGGGAAAACATGCCCTGGCAGGAGCGGGCCGCCATTTTCCTGAAAGCTGCAGATTTGCTGTCCGGGCCATACCGGGCCAAAATGAACGCCGCCACCATGCTCTGCCAGTCGAAAAATGCCTTTCAGGCGGAGATTGACGCAGTGGCGGAACTCTGCGACTTCTGGCGCTACAACGTGCAATACATGACGGAAATCTACAGCCAGCAGCCCGAAAGTTCGCAGGGCGTGTGGAACCGCATGGAATACCGGGCCCTTGAAGGCTTCATTTTTGCGCTCACGCCCTTCAACTTTACTTCCATCGCCGGCAACCTGCCCGGCGCACCCGCCCTGATGGGCAACGTGGTAGTGTGGAAGCCCGCCGAGTCGCAGATTTATTCCGCCAACGTCATCATGGAAATATTGGAGGAAGCTGGTTTGCCGCCAGGCGTTATCAACCTCATTTTTGTGGATGGCCCGGTGGCGGGTGATGTTATTTTCTCCCACCCCGATTTTGCAGGTCTGCATTTTACCGGTAGCACGGGGGTCTTCCAGCATTTGTGGAAAACAATTGGGGGCAACATTGCCACCTACAAATCTTACCCCCGCATCGTGGGCGAAACGGGCGGAAAGGACTTTGTGATTGCCCACTCATCTGCCAACGCCAGGCAGGTGGCCACTGCACTGAGCCGAGGCGCATTTGAATTCCAGGGGCAAAAATGCTCGGCAGCTTCCAGGGCCTACATTCCGAAGAACCTTTGGAAAGATGTAAAAAAATACCTCGTGGAAGACCTCGCCAGCATGAAGATGGGCAGCCCGGAAGATTTTACCAATTTCATCAATGCCGTCATTGACGAAAAGGCTTTTGACAAAATCAGCAGCTACATCGCCAAGGCAAAAGAGGACAAGGACGTGGAAATCATCGCCGGGGGCAAGTACAACAAATCGAAGGGCTACTTTATCGAGCCGACAGTCATCGTGGCCAACGACCCGAAATACGTGACAATGTGCGAGGAGATTTTCGGACCAATACTTACTATATATGTGTACGATGGGAAAAAGTACGAACAGACGCTGGAGTTATTGGATTCCACTTCCCCGTACGCGCTGACAGGCGCCATTTTCGCCAAGGACAGGCAGGCCGTCATCACCGCAACTGAAAAACTTCGCAACTCAGCAGGTAATTTTTACATCAACGACAAACCGACCGGGGCAGTGGTAGGCCAGCAACCCTTCGGCGGTGCAAGGGCTTCAGGGACAAACGACAAGGCAGGCTCTGTCTGGAACCTGCTCCGTTGGGTGTCACCGAGGGCCATCAAGGAGAATTTCCTGACGCCAACGGATTACCGCTATCCGTTTTTACAGGAGAAGTAATGGTTGAGCGTTGTTTGTTGCTCGTTGTTTGTTGGGTGCAGGCTTGTTTGGGCCAACGAACAACGATCAACAAACAACCAACTAAAATCAGTGCAACCTAAAAAGCATTCAATTTTGAATTTCCAAACGGTTTAAATTACCTTTACGGAGTTATCATCTTTGTGAAACACTTAAAACCCTTCTATGAGCAAACTCGTACCACCAATATCGGGAATTGCCTGTTTCTTATGGGTTACCCTGTGGTCGTGGTGGCTCTCCTCCAACAAATTTGGGCAGGACTCCCAATCAGCTTCCCCTTCCTTTTCTTTTAGTGTGGCGCACGATGGGTTTCAATTCGAGGCTAACGAACCATTTTATTTCCTGCGATCTGATGCGGTGGCCTACATGTCGGACGATGCCGTCTCCCTGCTGGATTCGCTCGCCAATTATCTTTCCCACCATCCGGACGAAGTATTGACCCTTACAGGCACCTATAGCACTGATGAAACGAACAAGACAGTACATGCCAACCTGGGAATAGCACGTGCGGAAGCCTTGAAGGAATTCCTGGTCGGAGAAAACAAAAATGTAGCGGAAAACATAAAAACAGCTTCCCAGCAAACCGATAATACACTACTTTACACGGGCAAATGGATGGGCGGTGTGAACTTCACCTTCTCAAAGGCAACGGCGGAAAAAGAAGTTGAAGACACCCCTGCCCCCAATGCGGAGAAGGCCTCCGCCCAAGCAGCCGACCTGATCATTACTTTCGCACAGGGTAGCTATGAGCTGGACAAAAGCTACTTGCCTAAATTGGGCGAACTTAGGGACTACCTGCGCAGCAACCCCTCCGAGGTGGCCACCCTGCACGGGTTTTCGCAAAAGGAAGAGGAAAAAGTCCAGTCAGGCGATTTGGCAGAGCTGAGGGCGAAAGCGGTGCGGCGATATTTGGTGGACAATGGGGTGAGAAGGAAGCAAATCAAGGTGTCCGGCAGGTCGGCCTCCACTGCCCACCACGTTGAGGTAATTATCGAGTAGATGACACCTGTGTTTCTGGTAAAAAATGATAAAAATGGGGGAATTGAAATTTTTCTTAAAGCAACGTCCCCAAAAAACAGCTATGATATTAAATACATTCGGAAATGGGAAGCAGCGGAAGCCATATAAGCATTCGTGATTGCTTTTATAGCGGGCCGGTTCCCTCCATCGAAATCCTACACGGCTATGGCACACATTGGACTCATATTTTTTGTACTGGCAGGCGCAGCGGCACTGGGGTTTCTCTTTGCCTGGACTATCCAGCATCGTAAACAGGCTGTCCTCCTGAAAGGAAACAAAGATTTGGCAAATGAAATGAAGGAATGCCGGGCCGCCATCAGCAAGGTCAGTGCTGAAAATGAAACCCAAAAACTGTCACTGGCGAATTTGCAAAACCTGCTTCAAAACATAGAAACCCAGTCATTTGAGTTGGAGCAGGAAATGAGGCTCCTCCGGGGGGAAAATGCCAGGTTGGCCGCAGAGAATAAGCTGCTGGCAGAACGGGAGGAGGAGGTCCGTGAAATTGAAGTGATAAGGGAAGTGCCCGTCCTCGTCTTCCGGGACACCAAAATTGATGAGACCAAACGGGAGAAAGCAGCGAAACTGGTGCGGGCCTTTAAGAAAGGATTTTTGGAGGATAAAAAGAAGGCCGTACCGCCTGCGCCTTGAATCCAGTGTGTTTTGGTGTATGCGTATTTGGGTGTTTTTGAAAACCTGCCACAGTTTTACAGATTAGTTGCACAGCGGCCAAAAAGCCTCCGCTATTCCTTAATGACCACAAACTGTTTTTCCAAAGGGTCAAAGCTTCCCTTCAACACTTCAAAGAAAGCATCTCCGTGTTTCAGGTAAAAGGCCAGGAAGTTGTCGTACCGCTCCTGTAGCCCTCCACCGGGGAATAATTTATCTTTCAACCCCCTGATCTGGTTCAATGCGCTTTCGTGTTTTTGTTTTTCGGCACGTACCAGGCGGGTCTCGATCTGTTCCAGGTTTTTTAATAGTTTGGCATGTTCGGCCCAAACGGTTTTGACAAGCGTGGGGTCGATGGCCGCTGTCTTTTCAGCGATTTGGTTAAAAACAGGTTTTAGGGATTCGCTTTCAGCCTCGAGCGAAAAATCGCTCCCCGCATTATCCTGTAGATATTTTTTGATCAGGGTATCGGTATCCTGCCAAAGGTCTTCCAACTGCAAGCCAAGTTTGTCCATTTTTTTGGAACTGCTGTTATCGATCCAAAAGGCCGAGTTGCGGCGGACGAGGATGGGGAAATTCAGGCCAAAATGCCCGAACTGTTTTCCCCGCTCCAGCCAGTAGGCCAGTTCCCCGCCACCGCCCACATAGGCGAGATTGGGCAGGATGAGCTCCTGGTAGATGGGGCGCATGATGACGTTGGGGCTGAATCGTTCTGGATGTGCTTCAATTTCCGCCTCCATTTCTTTTTTAGTGAAAACCAGGTCGGTGTTTAGCACTTTAAACTTCCCGTCATCCTCGACAATCCGCTCCCGGAACTGCTTGCCGATGTAGAAAAAATTGATTTCACGGGGCGTGGCCTGGGAAGGAAAGCCTGCTTTTTCCAGGCCGGCAATCACTTCGCTGACCAGTGGGGCAGAAGGCTGATCGAAAATTTCTTCTTTTATGATGGGAATAAATAGCTGCTTTAGCCTGGCATCATTGGTATTGAGCACAACCAGGCCATCTTCCTTGAACAGCTCATGTGCAAGGGCAAAAGCGGCATCGCTGTAGAGTTCATGGCTGGCATGGGTAGATTCGATGAGTTGGTAGATAGCGCTTGCGTGTTCACCATCTCCCAGGATGTCCTTCAGTTCAGCCAAAACAAAGGCAAGGCTGTCCGTTTTCATGTTGCCCACCGGCCCGGTTTCCCCGCTGTCCCATCGGATGTCCTTGTTGAACAAATGCAGGTGATTCACTTCTTCGAAGTCGTGGTCTTCCCCGCTGGTGATGAAGATGGGCACAAAGTTGAAGTCAGGGTAAGTTTTGTTCAGCTTTTCGGCCAAATTGATGGCTGAAATAATTTTATAAAGATAGTAAAGCGGGCCGGTGAAAAGACTGGGCTGGTGGGCAGTGGTGATGGTAAAAGTATTCGCTTGGGAAAGTTTTTCAATGTTGGAAGCAACGGCCGGCGAAGGCGAAAATTTTTCGTGCTGGCCCCTGAGCACCTCCACCAAAACATTACGGTTGGTAGGCTCCTTTTGCTTGTCGGCTATGACCTTGGGAAAGGAAGCCAATTCGACCGGGTATTTATAAAATGGCCGCAGGGCGGGTACTTCATTGATGTAGGAGGTGTCCCTGGCTGCCAAAAGCGGTACTTCAGAATAGGGTAGTTTGATGATTTCCATGCAGATGTTCTAACCGCAACTTGGCGGAATTCAGAATAGTTAGAGTTATACTTTTTTCCCTTTCATCGCCTCCAAAATGGTCTTGTCCATGGAACGGTGGGCGAGGGGGGCGGTGAATTCATTGAGTTCCTGGATGGCTTTGTTGATGGCGTCTTTGTCTGCTTCCGCTGCCATTGCTTTTAAGTTTTTTGCGAGCGACAGGGTAGTTGCTTTTTCTGTTTCGCTGAGGATACCTGCATTTTGGCTCAAAAACTTATCGGCAGAGAGCAAGAGATATTTTGCTTCGTTCCTGGCTTCCAGCAAGGCCCTGGTATTCATGTCCTCGGCTGCGTGTTGGATGGAATCGAGCAGCATCCTGGCCATGTCCTCTTCAGAGATGCCGTAGGTCGGTTTGATATCTATGGTTTGCTCCAGCCCGGAGCGGAGTTCTTTGGCCCTCACCTTTAGGATACCATCGGCGTTGATGATGAAATGGACCTCGATTTTGGGGATGCCGGCTGGCATGGGCGGGATATTGCGCAAGATGAACTCGCCCAGTTTCCGGTTGTGTTCCACCAAATCCCGCTCACCCTGATAGACAGCGATTTTGAGGTTTTTTTGGCCATCAATGGAGGTAGTGTACTGTCGTCCAACTTTTGTCGGCACTTTGGAGTTGCGGGGGATGATGGTGTCCATCAACCCGCCCATTGTTTCGATTCCCAGCGACAGCGGCGTAATATCGAGCAAGAGGACGTCCTTTTGGTTGCCCGCCAGCACATCTGCCTGGATAGCTGCACCCAATGCCACCACTTCATCGGGGTCGAGTTGGTCAAATACCGGTTTGCCAAAGAAATCACTGACCGCTCGTTTTACTAAAGGCACCCTGGTAGAGCCACCTACCATGACGATATGATCCAAGTCTTTTTGTTCCAGTTTGGCATCCTTGAGGGCCAGGCGACAGGCATCCAGGGTTTTTTCTACCAGGGGCCTGATGAGTTCCTCAAATTTATTTTTGGAAAGGGAAAAGACATAGTCCTGTTCACTTTCCTGGAAGTTATCATTTTGGCTAAGCCACTTTTTGGCCTGTTCTGCTTTGAGCCTAAGCCCCTGGTTGGATGTATTATCTTTATTGATAGGATCTATTCCGTTTTTTTCAAGCCAATAATCAAGGATGGCCTTGTCGAAATCGTCGCCGCCAAGGAACGTATCGCCATGCGTTGATAATACTTCGAAAATCCCATCTTCAATCCTCAGGATAGAGATGTCAAAAGTCCCGCCGCCGAGATCATACACCGCTATGGTTTGAGAGCCTTGCTGCCCCAAACCATAGGCGAGACTTGCAGCGGTTGGTTCGTTGATGATGCGCAACACATCCAGGCCAGCCAGTTTTCCCGCATCACGGGTGGCTTGCCGTTGGGCGTCGTTGAAATAAGCAGGAACTGTGATGACTGCCTTGCTAACGGGCGCATCCAGTTCTTCTTCAATGCGGTTTTTTAATTCCTTCAAAATTTCCGCCGACAGCGAAATGGGAGTGTAGTATTTATCCTTCACCCTGATCTTCACGAGGCTCTCGGTATCATCGTCAAGAATCTGGTAGCCGAAATATTGGTGCTTGTCCTTAATGTCTGCGTAGGACTTTCCCATCAACCTTTTTACGGAATAAATGGTATTGGCCGGGTCAGCTATCAATTTGGCCTTAGCGGCATCGCCGACTAGCACTTCATTGTCAGCATTAAAATGAACAATGGACGGCACGAGGGTGTGCTTGCCTTTTTGGCCCCTGACTGCAACAGGATTGCCTTCCCTGACGTAAGCAACAAGGCTGTTGGTGGTGCCAAGGTCAATGCCGATGATAATTTCGGAGGATGTTTTTTGAACAGTGCCTTTTTTTATATTGATTGGAATTTTAGCCATGCTAACAAAAAAAATACTTGGAACTTGTTTAATTTAGGGCGTGCAAACTTACAGGTTTGTGAACAAAGAGATCAGGCAAGAGTTGAAGGCTATCATAATTTTGATGAAAGGATGCAAACAATGCGCAGCTGTATTTTTGATGACCAGTGAAGGTAAGAATTGTGCGTCCATTATTTCAATCAAAAAAAATCAAAATCAAATCGGAGGAAGTTTAGGAAATTATTGATTACATTTGTGGCAAGTTAAAAATGAATTGAAATTTTCGTTTTGCTTTCCATCCTATTGGGTATTATTCTGTGGACATTTTCATTCCTGAAACCCAATTTGACGTCCTGGTGTCATCACAATTTCCTGATAAAATTATATTGTTGAACACTGCAGCATTGAGTCGGGCTGATTCCGATCAGTCTTGGTTCTTGTTGTTACTCCTCAAAACATTCCAAAAAGTTTTGTTATGAAGCAATTTAAACTTTTCGCACTTTTACTGATGCTCCCATTCCTCTCCCAATCCCAGGACAAATGGGAAGGCGGTTTGTTCTTGGGGTACTCTAATTACCTTGGAGATTTGGTTGAGCCTACTTTTACCTTCAGCCAGCCTGGGCCATCATTTGGCATTTTGGTCAGAAACCACCTGACCAATACGTTGGGCCTCCGTTTAAACTTGCAGTACGGGAAAATCAAAGGGGACGATGCCAACTATGACAGAAATGCAGACCGGGGAGCTTCCTTCAAATCCAGTTGGGTAGAGCTTGCCTTAATGGGAGAATACGAGCTGCTCGGCAACCGCCGATGGACCGAAGACGGGAAATTCCGTAAAACGGTTTCACCCTACGTTTATGGCGGGGTAGGCGGCAGCTTTTTCGACCCAAATGTTAAAATCGCTCAAACGGCCGGCAAACCCGATAAGAACAACCCGGACATTGGGGCCGACTATTCCAATGTCCACTTTATCCTGCCCATCGGTGCAGGCTTGCGTTTTGATCTCAGCAGGAAGGTTAACCTTGGCTTGGAGCTGGGTGCTCGGTTTACATTTTCCGACTACATTGACGGTATTTCAAAATCGGGCGACCCCGATGACAACGACGTATTTGTGACGGGAGGCCTGGTGATAGGGTACCGTTTTGGCGATACTGACGCTGATAACGATGGCGTATCGGACGAAAACGACAAATGCCCCACCATTCCCGGCCCAGCAGGCCTGGATGGTTGCCCCGACCGGGATGCTGACGGCATCGCAGACCGCGATGACAACTGCCCGGACGACGCCGGTGAAATCCGTATGAACGGCTGCCCCGACAGGGATGGGGACGGAATCGCCGATAATGTGGATGACTGCCCGGATGAGGCTGGCCTGCGCCGCTTCTCTGGTTGCCCAGATACCGACAACGACAATATTGTTGACAAAGAAGACAACTGCCCCACCGTGCCGGGCCTTCCAGCCATGAACGGCTGCCCGGATGCCGACCGTGATGGCATCACGGATGAAAAGGACGAATGTCCGAACGACCCGGGTACTGCCGAACACGGTGGCTGCCCCGATACCGACAACGACGGCATCGCCGACCGGGAAGATAATTGCCCCGATAAAGCAGGCCCAAGGAAATTCAATGGCTGCCCCGATTCCGACAACGATGGAATTGATGATACGAAAGATAAGTGCCCATTGCTGTTTGGATTGCCCAGCAACGAAGGCTGTCCTGAAATAAAGGAAGAAGACAAGGCTACGCTGGTCTCGGCCATGAAGAATGTCCAGTTTGAAACGGGCAGTTCAAAGTTGTTGCCTTCTTCGCTGACCGTACTGAATCAAATCGTTGAATTGATGAGCCGCTACCCTGGCTATAAATTGAAAATTGATGGCTATACGGACAATGTGGGCAACGACTTTGCAAACCAGCAGCTTTCTGAGGCCCGTGCTAAAACTTGCTTCGATTATCTGGGGAGCAAGGGGGTAGATAAAAATATCATGAGCTTCACCGGCCACGGCGAAAGTAACCCGATATCCAGCAACGAGACCGCTGTTGGCAGGAGGCAGAACAGAAGGGTGGAGTTCACTTTGGTGCCTTAACACTTCGCTGGTTCTATACATAATTTTTAGCTGAAAAAACGGCAGGCAACTTTTTGCCTGCCGTTTTTTTTGATGCCTCCTTTAAACGAAGCCGTGTTTAAGGTAAGAATCTGTTGTAAAACCTGCCATCCGGAAAAACCATCGGAGAGGGGGAGTTTGAAATGAAAAAGTTTGGAAGCATTTTTCATTTTAAACTCCCCTTTCTGTAAAAGTTCTTCTTTAATCACGGCATTTATGTTTCAGAACAGTTACTAAGGTTTGTATAAATACAAGTTCTGAATATTCAAGCCAATGCCAATGTTTTGATATGCTTCCGTGATCGAAGAGGCGCTTGGCTTTAGGGATGAAAGGGCGGGAAGTTGATTTAAAGGGAAAACTATAATAGCCGGCAATCCTGGTAGGAAATAGCTTGCATTGCAGGAAGGGCACACAGGTACTTTTCAAAGAAATACTACTGCTCCATTTTCACAACAGCAGCGGTAAAAAAGGTTGATCAAAAAAGCCTTGCCAACTCAACGGATGGCAAGGCTTTTCCTGAAAATAGCAACAATGTTTATTTTTTGAACGGCATTTCGTTGACCTTCCTGCCTATTTTAAAACCCAGCCTGACGCCTTCCTCTGCATCCATACGAAAATGGACGCCCAACGGAATCCTGGAGTACGCATTCTCCTCGGCCATTTCATAAAAGGTTTCATAAGAGCGGGGCATACCATAAAATTCTGTACGGTCTTTATGGCTGTTGTCCGTCATGGCGTAGTTATATCCAAAAATATGGGAAAGTACCTCGGCAGCAGCGGCCCCGAAGGTGGCATGGCCGGATGGGTAGGCCGGAAAACTTGGGTTGGAATCCCAATGTGGCAACCAGTTTGGATCCATGACCTGCCTGATATAAGTGACCGGGCGCTCCACATTGTAGGTATATTTACTGTTCCAGCAGGCAACGCCGGCATCGTTCAGGGCGAATGAAACTTTTGCCAGGGCATAGAGTGCTGTTTCCAGGGAGGCATTTTCTTTCTCAATCACCTGAACGGCAATGGAAATCCAGCGACCTGGCGGGCTGAACATTTCGCCTACAAAATCATCGCTCCAGAATTCTGCTATCCATTGGTTGTTGAAATCCAGGTTGTTGACACTGTTTTTCACTTCATTGGCCTGGGTGAAAAACAAAGAATTCGGATCCTCGCTATAATTCAGGGGCGGATTGGATAGCTTGTCTTCTTCATGGATGGCCATACAACGAACCTTTCCCCAATAAGGGAACAATGCTGCATTGTAGTCGGGCGGAGTAGGTTGCCAAAGCCCAGGGCCTGAGGGGGGGGTGTATCCTGATGGCCTTGGGTCGAGATAGGCCTGATCGCCAAATGAATCCGTTTTCGACCATTCCCAAATAGCATTTGCCACGGCTTCTCCGTGTGCTTTGGAACGCTCCATGACCTTAGCACCTACCTTTGGTTCAAATTCATTATAAAAATCCCTTTCCAGTTCCAGAACCTTGAACTGCAGTTCAATTTGTTTGGCGGAGAGCAGGATATTCCCTGGCACAAAATGCTTAATGGAAGTTGCATAAACGGCATTTACCACTGTGGGCCAATGGTATTCTTCATTCGAGTTGATGGAAGGAAGTTTCAGAGTTGGGTACAGGTGCTGCAAGGATTTGAAATCGGGCATCCCATGCATGACCGACTCGTAGGCGGCCATGTTGATGTAGGCCAGTGACCTGGGGCAAGGCCCGGGCCTGAAACCAGCAGCATACTGATCGAGTTCGAGGAATAGCTTCATCCATGCTACCGGCACGGCAGCATCTTCGTTCTTCACGAGTTGGGTATCGGGTACAGTAGCAGGATCATCCTTCTGGCAGGCGGGAAACAAGACCGCAAAGGCAACCAATAAAAAAGTTAGTTGCTTTAGGCGCATTGTAAAACTGTTCATGGACTTCAAAATTTTAATCGGACTCTAAAGTAGTAATGCAAAGAAACGGCGCTGAAGGGTGATATTTTAGTTTTTAAGCTGGAATTTTCAAATCGTTTGCTAAAACAACCTGAAAATTAGGGGCAATGTTTGTACAGGGATAACCTTGTCAAAGGGCTTTTCTTCAACGGAGCAATTTGTATAAGACAAGTTTTTTGCCTAAAATCATCACGGGTGGTTTTTGTGGATAAAAATTTTTCCGGGTTTTTGCATTTACTCATTGAATGGGTAGGTTGACAACAAGGTATTTCAACTTTTGAAGCCTGTTGAAAGCGACCAAAAAGCAGCCAGCTTTTTGACTTTTGGGACAGTGCTGACCGGCGAGCCAAACAGATGGCTTTCAGATTTGAAGACGATAAAGAAAAATCAAATGCTTGTTTCAATAGCTCCAACTGCCAGATATTGTGCACAAGCTTTTAGCAATTTGCCTTTTGCATTTAGCGCAAAACCAAAAGATAAGCAATTGACCGGGATCAGAGTGGAAGAAATTTAATTGTCTGATAGGTTTTTAAACAGTCGCCAACGAATTGAAACAAGAAAGTAACAAGTAGCAATGGAGAAGAAAGCAGATAGACCTCGAAATCAGTTTGTGCTGGAAACCAGGCGATTATGGTTCAGGGAACTATCCGTGGCAGATGCGGAGGATTTTTACCGCTTGAATGCCGATGTGGAGGTTATCCGTTACACTGGGGACAAGCCATTTCTGAGCATTGGCGAAGCCAGGATTTTTTTGGAAAACTACGACCAGTATGAAAAATACGGCTATGGGCGTTGGGCGGTACTGCTTAAGGGGACCGGGAAGTTTATCGGCTGGTGCGGCTTTAAGTTTTCCCCGGAAAGCCAGGAGACGGATCTGGGTTTTCGTTTTTTTAGAAAATATTGGGGACATGGCTATGCAACCGAGGCTGCCATCGCCTGTATAGATTTCGGATTCAATAGCCTGGGCCTGACCACATTGGTCGGCAAAGCCATGAAAGAAAATTCCGCCTCCATCAGGGTTTTGGAGAAATCGGGCATGAGGTTTATCAAGGAGATATCATTTGATGGAAGCGCGGGCTTGTTTTTTTCTATTCAAAAGGCAGCAGTTTGAAAGAAACGGATAAAGGGGTTTACAAATAGATTTTTTATAAACAGGATGCCGGAAAGGTTGTTACTTAGCCAACTTTTAAACACCGCAAGAAGATGGGCTCGAGCGCCAAAATCTGCAAACCTCAATCTGGCCATCCCACTTCCCGCCGCTTTAAAAGGTAAATTTCAAGGTTATGGAAAAACGCAAAGGAATCGTTTGGTTTCGCCAGGATCTCCGGCTTCACGACAACGAAGCACTAGTAGAAGCGCTGAGGCATTGTGAAGAAATTATCCCTGTATATGTCTTTGACGAACGGGTTTTTTCAGGTGAGACCCGCTGGTTTGGGTTCAAAAAAATTGGAAAGTACAGGGCGAAGTTTATCCTGGAATCAGTCAATGATCTTCGGCGTTCCTTTCGCAAAATGGGGAGCGACCTGATCGTGCGAGTAGGTAAACCTGAAGAAGAAATTTTCGAGATAGCCCGCCAAAACAAGACCAGTTGGGTGTTTTGCAACCGGGAAAGAACACAGGAAGAAGAGGTAGTACAGGATGCCCTTGAGCGGAACCTATGGTCTATCGGCCAGGAAATGCGCTATTCCCGGGGCAAGCTGCTGTACTACACAGCCGACCTGCCGTTCCCGGTGACACATACACCGGAGGTTTTCACCCAATTCAAAAAAGAAGTGGAAAGGGTCGTCCAGGTAAGAGTTCCCCTCCCCACTCCCGAATCGATGCCGCCCATAGACCACGAGATTGTCCCTGGCGAAGTTCCCACCCCCGAACAGTTGGGCTTTGAGGACTATTTGTCCGACCCCCGTGCCGTGCTGGATTTCAAAGGGGGTGAAACGGAAGGTTTGAAGCGCCTGCACTATTATTTATGGGAAGCTGATTTGGCGAGAAATTATTTTGAAACCAGGAACGAACTGGTTGGGGGCGACTATTCCACCAAGTTTTCCCCCTGGCTGGCCTTGGGGTGCCTGTCCCCAAAAACTGTTTATTGGGAAGTGAAACGCTACGAGGAAATCAGGGAAGAAAACAAGTCCACCTATTGGATTTTCTTTGAACTGCTCTGGCGTGATTTCTTCCGGTTCATGGCCAAAAAACACGGCAATAAAATATTCCTGAAAGGCGGCATGAAAGGAGATGCCGATTCCCGTTTAAAAACAGATTGGAGCCTTTTCCAGGTTTGGTCCGAGGGGCGCACTGGCGTTCCTTTTATTGATGCCAATATGCGGGAACTCAACCAAACGGGGTTTATGTCGAACCGGGGCCGTCAAAACGTGGCCAGTTTTCTGGTAAACGACCTGAAAGTGAACTGGCAGATGGGCGCTGAATACTTCGAAAGCCTGCTGATTGACTATGACACTGCCAGCAACTGGGGCAATTGGAACTACATTGCCGGGGTCGGCAACGACCCCCGTGAAGACCGCTACTTCAACATCCTCAACCAGGCCAGCCGCTACGATCCGAAGGGGGAATATGTGAAGCTTTGGTTGCCCGAACTGCGTGACTTGCCCCCTGACAAAGTACACCGCCCGGATACCCTCTCCGGCAGCGAACAGGCTTCCCTGCACGTCACCATCGGGTCGGATTATCCGAAGGCCATGATAGGTACGGACCGCTGGGCCAGATGATTTCAGTTTTCCGAGAAGCCCGGCGGAAGGAAGATCTCTTTCTTCAAGGCTTTCAACTCGTACTTCGGATGGCTGGGCTGAAAGCCAGTATCCATTATTTTTTGGTTGTCAAGCGCCAAAACAGGCGGCCGGTAGGCCGTCATTTCTATTTCCTGTTGTGATTTGGGGATTACCTTGCCTTCAGTCAATTCAAAAATTTCCCTGGCCAAAAGTGCAAATTCATACCTCGACATAGAGGCCTCTCCCGACAAATTGAAAATGCCGGAGGCATCCTGTTGCAAGAGTTGGAAAAGGCCAGCCGCTGCCGAGCGGCCACTGAGGAAGGAGCGGATTTCGTCGTGAAAGGCCGTCACTGGCAGGAAAGTCTGCCAGGTTTCCAGCCATTGCTGCAAAAAGCTGCGGGCCACCGGGCTGGCCTGGCCAAAGAGAACGGCAATGCGTACGATGGCTGAGGCGGGCAGGATTTCGCCGATAAACCTTTCGGCTGCCAGTTTTTGCCTGCCATACTCGTTTTTGGGCGAAGGGGTATCTTCCTCCGTATAGTGGCTTTTTTGGCCATCGTAAACCTGCTCACTGGAGGTGAATATCAGCTTGATCTTGCGATCGGCGCACATTTCGGCCAGGTGGGCGCTCGCATCCACATTGAGCCTTCTGGTTTTTTCAGGAAATTCCTCGCAATAGCCAGTACCAGAATAGGCTGCCAGGTGGAAAACCGCATCTGGCCGGATATCTTTCAGGGATTTCCAAATGAAGTCTTTTTCGGTCAAATCCAGCTTCAGGTATTCTGTTTTGGGGAAAATACCTTCCCGGTTTTGCCAATGGGTGCCAATTATCCGCCAACCAGGCAATGGATAGCGGCAGATATGCCAGCCCAGGAATCCGGAGGCTCCTGTTACAAGTAGGGTTTTCATGCGAATGGATTTTAATAAAATGCCGAGGCCAAATTTGGCCAAACAATTGATTGTGCAGTGATAACTGCTGAAAATATTTTACCAAGTTAAGGCAAGGTTAATTCATTTTCAAAAAGTGCATTTCTATCTTCGCCCTCAATCCTGAAACTGACTGAATAACCGAAAGCTCATTTTCAAGGAGCTGCATTGCTTAATAAAACCTAAAACCTGTCTTTATGCAGGCTGATAATGCCCAATACAAACTGATAGAAGACCCGATAGCGCTGGCTGAATTTGCCCAGGAAAACAAAGATGTGGAGTGGATGTGCTTCGATACGGAATTTATTGGGGAAAAAAGGTTCATCACGACCATTTGCCTCATCCAAATCAGTACCGAGCATGGCCTTTACCTGATCGATCCGCTCAAAATTAAGGATATCCAGCCAGTCGTTTCCATGCTCGTGAACAGGAACATCCTGAAAATCGTCCACGCAGGCGACAACGACTACCGCCTCTTTAACACCCACTTTGGCATCATCCCGGAAAATACTTTCGATACGCAAATTGCGGCAGCTTTCCTGGGGTACAAGTACCCGGTTGCTTTTAGCAAATTGGTTGAAAATGAACTGGATATCGCCTTGAGCAAAGGCTATACCGTGACTGATTGGGAACAACGCCCATTTAAACAAAAACAACTCACCTACGCCATCCACGATGTCATTTATCTATACGAACTGTGGCAAAGGATGAAAACAAGAATGGAAGAACTTGGCAGGATGACATGGGCACAGGAAGAATTCAAGGAGATGGAGAATCCCGAAATTTTTGAGCAAGATCCCTATAAGGAAGCGATCCAAAGCAACCTCATCAAAAGTTTGAGAAAAAAAGAGCAGGTCTTTCTCCTGCGCCTGCTGCTTTGGCGCACCAACCTGGCCAAAGAACGCAACCATTCCAAAGAAATGGTGCTGCCGGGCAAATATATCGGTGCCATTGTGCGGGCAGTCCATTCGGGCCTGGAGGCACTGAAACAAAACCGCCGGCTGCCCGATTCCCTGATTGGGCGGCACGGGGCCGATATCGTTGACATGTACCAGCGCAAGGCAACAGAGGAGGAAATGGAGGTTTTGAAAAAAATACCCCGAGATAACAGCGACAACCCGAAGCAGGATATTTTGATGGAAATGCTCGACCTGTTAGTGCGTTATAAGTGCCTGGACGAAGGGATTTCCCACCACCTGGTATTGCCCCGATCCGTGCTGAAACGGATGAAAAACGACAAGAATTTTTTCGACCCCTCCCTGGAAAACGGCTGGCGCAAGGAGTTTCTGGGAGAAGAGATAGTGAGTTGGTTTAAGTACCGGCGAAACCTTGAAATTGAATTTACCAATGGAAAATTCGAGCTGAAAATGCAAGTACCGGAGGGGGTTTGAAATTGCCCTTTTTCAAAAAATAACAATGATCGTTGGGCCTGTTGGCCAAAAAAAGCGTTGTGCAGGATTTCTCACAACGCTTTTTTATGTGCGCTCCGCAAACCTCATGACTTAAAGTTTCAAGCCGCTTAGAAGCCTGCCAACGGGAATTTTTACCCAAGGGCAAGGTAGCCCGCCGTGAGGCAGAATCTGATGGAAGCCGGCGGCGAAGCTATGACCAAGCAGATAGGTACATGATACAAGGCTTATATTTTGGGCGAGTGGGCATTGGACTCTGAAAGCCTAAAGATTGGACGTCAACCCGTGGTAGTAGTTCATGTTTGTTACAGTGGAAGTAAGTACAAACGTGGTGTGAGCGGACGGCAAAGATGGGGCTAAGAATTCACCTTTGTTTCCTACATAATTTTTAAAGGTCGGCCTTTTCTTTTTCCAGGATTTGACGGGAAGGGGCGGGCAGTTTGCTGCATTCCAAAAAGATGCGGTGGGTACAACTTGCACAGACGTCCATGTCCAGCCGTTGGCAGATATGCTCAAGTGCCTCTTCTTTGGAAGCAAAGAAATGGTCTTCCCCGATTTGCTTTTTGAAGCCGCCCCGGATCAGCGAATCCTGTGCTATGAGCTTCAAGCCCGTAAAATACAGCCCGCCGCCTTTTTCCTTCCAGCGCTCAGCTTCGTGCAGCAGCCATTCCGAACCAGCTACATCAATGAAGTTGATGCCCTTTGCCAAAATGAGGACATGCTTCACCGATGGCGCTTCGTCGTCCACTAAGCGCCGGATCTCTGCAGCGATATGGGCCACGGAACCAAAGAAAATCGAACCGTCAATTCGCAGCATTTTCAATTGGGGACATTCCAACAGTTCTTTCCGTTCGAGGTAGATGAATTTCCGGTTTGGATAGTCAGGATCAGGCGCCATAATGGCCACATTGGGGGTAGAGGTTCTTTGCAGGTAAAAAATGAGGGAAAAGATTACACCCACATAGACGGCTATTTCCAGTTCGAGGAAAAGCGTGGATAGGAAGGTTATGATGAGGACGATGGATTGCCGCTTACTGGCCCTGAGCACGGTGCGGCTGAAGGGGAAATCAATCAGGTTGTAGCCTACGATAATGATGATGGCTGCCATGGCAGGGATGGGAAGGTAGGCCATCAGTGGGGCTATGAACAAGACCATTATCGTAAGGAGGCCCGAAGCGAAAAGTACAGCTACTGGAGTTCTTGCCCCAGATTCGTAGTTCAATCCTGAACGGGTGAAAGAACCTGCGCCAGCGTAAGAAGAAAAAAAACTTCCGATGAGGTTTGAGAGGCCCTGCCCGATGAACTCCTGGTTGGTATCGAGCTGTTGCTGCGATTTGGTCGCTATCGATCGTGCGATGGCCGTGGATTGTATCAAACCCAAAATGGCGATGGCAAAAGCCTGAGGTGCAATTCCGGTTAGGGTTTTGAACTGAAAATCGGGTAGGGACAAAGAAGGCAGCTTTGATGGCACATGTCCGACCAACCGGATGCCCACGGCATCGCCACCCAGGAAAAAAGCAAGAACGCTGGCCAGTACCAACGCTACCAACATATTGGGCAGCTTTGGAAACCATTTTTTTGATAAAAAGGAAATGAGCAGGGTAAACAAACCAATGCCCAACGCATAAGGATTGGTATCAGCGATGTTGGCAAGGATTTTCATCAGGGTTTGCCAAAACGAATCGCTCCGCTGAATGGTCAGGCCCAGGAGGTTTTTTAGCTGGCTTTCCATGATAATGATGGCTGCACCCGCCGTAAAACCGGTAATTACAACGTGGGATACAAAGTTGACCAAGGCCCCCATCCGGCCAAGGCCGAGCGCTAACTGGAAAACACCAGCCAGGAAAGTAAGCGTAAGGGCAATTTGAATATATTCTGGTGTGCCAACAGCCGCTATTTTGCTCACAGCTGCAAATACTACCAGCGAAATAGCTGTATTCGGGCCTGAGACGAGGTGAATGGAGGAACCCCATAAGGCTGCAATAACAGGGATGACCATCGCTGTATAAAGCCCATAGATCGGTGGCATCCCGGCAATGATGGCAAAGGCGATGCCTTGAGGAAGCACAATGATGGCACCTGTAAGCCCTGCGAGAAAGTCTGCCTTCAACGTTGTCCTGTTCACGGAAGGCCACCAGGTCAAAAAAGGGAAAATTTTGTGGAATATGTTGGTCTTAATGATTTCGGTCTGCACGGCAGAATGGAGATTGATGCTGTAAAGTCAAAATGGCATAATTAGATGCCTTTTGCTGGAAAAAGGCTTAACCTGCTAAAAATGCCAAAGGTATGCCTTTGGTAAAAAGCAGGGGCGTAACAATTGTCACTTTAAAGGGATCATTTTAGTTCCGGGTGGAAAATTCTTCAAAAAATGCAAGGGGAAATTTTTTCCAGGACACCGGGGAAACGGCGCAATGTTAACTCAATGTAAAATTAACTTTAATTTAAAGTTGCCTTTGACAGGTGGATCAACTATATTTATCCGCTCAAATCACCTGGCGGGGAAAAGATCTGGTGATTTTAGTCAAATATGGTTAAACCCCGAGCTGCAAAAGAGAGAATACCCATGAACGATTAATTGTCCCCTTTGCAGCTTATAAAAAAAGGAGGCGGCTATGAAAAAGTTGATTTTTATGTTAGTGTTGGCCCCCTGGTTTTTTCAAGCTCAAAACAATGTGGCTTTGTTCCATACAACGAATTCGGGAGAAGCTAAATTCGATAAGGAGCATCCCGAGTTTACAGTCGCACCGTTTGAATTGTTGGAAGGGATGATTGTGGTGCAAGCGCAAGTCAATGGAGAAACAGGGAGTTTTATTTTAGATACAGGTTCTCCTGCGATGGTGGTAGATAATGAAAGAAACCCAAAGGAAAATGGAGTGGCGATGGGAGTTGGAGGCCAAATGCGGATTGGGAAAACGGAACTTCGGGATTTCAGTTTTGGCAATATCCACAAAAAGGACTTGGAAGGTTATGTGCTCGACATTAGTCAATTGGAGCAGGCCTGTGGGCGCGATCTGATGGGCCTTATTGGCTATGATGTCTTAAAGCAGTATGAGCTTCAGTTTGATTACTCGAAGAAAATTATCCTGATCTACCCGGCTTCCGAAGCCGGGAGATATCATGCATCCAAACCCGTTAAGACCATACCATTCGCCCTTAGTGAGCACGTGCCCGTAATTACAGTCCGTGTCGGAGGCAGGAAGGCCTATTTCGGGATAGACAGTGGGGCAGCAGTTAACCTTTTAGACACCGACTATCTGGGAAAATTGGGCGACAGTGTTTTGTCGAACGTCAATGAAGAATGGCTGGTAGGGTTGGATAACACCCGCCAATTGGTCGTGGGCGCAAATGTTGGAGACTGTAAAATCAAGGGCAATTGTTTTCCGTCCATGCGTTACCTCTTCACGGATATGTCCAAAATGGAGGATCAACTCGGTTCACGGTTGGATGGTTTGTTGGGTTTTCCATTTTTCAAGGGACAGAATATTGCTATTAACTACAAGAAAAGGAAAATCTATTTATGGTGAAATTTTGCCCGCAGGTTTTGAAAATTACAGCACTTTCCATTTGCTATAAAGCATTGTTCGATAGGTTTGTTAAAGAAAAAACAAAGCGGAATGATTTTATAAAGCATTTAAAATCAACAGTTAAAACAAAGAAAACGAACCGGAAAAAGAGTACAATTATTAAATTTTGTAAAAATATTTTCAATCAATTTTGAAGATGTTTGCTGCGTAAAGGTCTGTTTCAGGGAATTATCCAAAAACAAAAATCCTTAAACTTATGAATGCCAACAGCGCAGTCGAACTTCTAAGAAATTTCCCTTTGTTCAAAGGCCTTACCGAATCAGAGTTCATCGAACTTGGAAACTTACTTTCCTGTAAAACCAAACCAAAATACACTACCCTGTACGAGACGGGAGAGCCTTCTGATAAAGTTTACTTTCTCTTCAAAGGAACGGTAAAAAGCTGCACGCTGTCGAGCGACGGGCGGGAAGTCATCAAGACCATCATGCACCCAGTCACCCTGTTCGGGGAATTGGGCTTGGTAGGTGAAAAGCACCGGCACGAGACGGCCATTACGATGAACGAGGAGGTATATTTTGGCACCTTGTCCATCCCTGACTTTCAGCGCCTGATGCACAGCAACCATTTCCTGTGCCTCAATATCCTGGAAATGGTCGGTAACCGGCTGCTAAAAGTGGAAGAAAAGCTGGAGGCTCTCATATTCAAGGATGCAAGGGCAAGGATCATTGATTTTTTGAAAGAATCAGCCATGAAAATAGGCCGAAAAGTTGGCTACGAGATGCTCTTCAAACATTGCCTGACCCAACAGGACATCGCTAACATAACAGGTACTTCCCGGCAAACAGTAACGTCAGTTTTGAACGACTTGCGCAAAGAAAACCTCATCTATTTTAACCGCAACACGATTCTGATAAGGGACTTGGGGAAATTGTCCTGAAAAAATAAGAGAACCTCGACTTCTGCTTAATTTGTCACTTCATATACCTTACCGTCCAACCCAAGATCGGTGTTAGGGAAAACAGTTTGTGCCTCGGCCCGAAAAACTTCTACATCGCGGTACCGTGACGAATAATGACCCGTTATTAATTTCCGTGCATTTGCCATAGCCGCTATTCGGCCAGCCTGAAGGGCAGTGGAGTGCATAGTTACCTGCGCCATGTCGATCAGGTCTTCGCAAAAAGTAGTTTCATGGTACAAAAGGTCAACGTCCCTAATGAGGGGAACGATTTTCTCATAGTAGGCCGTATCTGAAACATAAGCGAAGGAACGGGGTGGGGGAGGGGCTTTGGTCAGTTCAGAATTTTGGATTTTGCGGCCATCGTTTAGCAAAATATCCTCTCCGACTTTTGCGGCTTTTATCTGTGGAATGGATAGGTCGTATTCCAGGATCTTTTCAGGCAACATGTTCCTGGGCTTTGGTTTTTCCCGGAAGAGGAACCCTGCTGTAGGTATGCGGTGCAGCAAGGGCAAGGTAACCACTTCCACTGTGTCGTTTTCAAAAATTAGTTTGGACACGCTGGTGTCGAATTCATGGAAAACAAGTTGGAAAGGAAGTTGGCCTCCAGGATTCAGCTGGGCCATGATCATTTCTCTGAGACCGGAGGGGGAAAAAATTTCAATCGGTTTGACCCTGTCATTCAGTGCGTATGAAAAAAACAGCCCCGGCAAACCAAAGACGTGGTCGCCGTGCAGGTGGCTGATGAAAATTTGATTTATTTTGTAACGGGGGATTTGGAAATCCGACATCCTTATCTGAGCCCCTTCTCCACAATCAATCAAAAAGAACTGGTTTCCAATTTGAAGCACCTGGGCAGAAGGAAAACGCCCAGAAGCCGGCATGGCGGCGTTGGCACCAAGAATGGTAAGGGCAAACCTCATTCACCTTCTGCCTTGATGGTGCGCTCAAGGTCTTCCATGAAAATAAAATCCTTGGACTCTTCGGCAGTGGGAAGTATCGTCAACACAGAGTCCAGCCTGGAAATTTCGATGAGTTTCCTGACCGGGTCGTGCTTGATGCCGGTGAGGACAAAAGAACCACTGCCTTTCCAAAGCCTGTTTGCGGTCAGAATGGCACTGAGGCCCGAGGAGTCAACATACTTAACGTGGGAAAGATCAAGGATTAGATTGGGAATGCCTTCGTTTGAAAGGATAACCAGTTCAGATTTCAAGCTGGGTGCTACCACAGAGTTCAGGTTTTCCTCCTGTAAATTCAACACTGCGAATCTTTCCTTTTTATCTATTGTATATTTCATAAAATGTTGTTTGCCAATCGTTAAAGAAATGAACCAAACTTTTTCTAAACATGGATTAAGGCAGTAGCTGCTTTGAAAGCGCTAAGTTAAAACAAACAATTGTGATTTTCGCAATGGTATATGAAAACAGGTTTTTCCAAAACAGGCCTCATCTGAAGAGACATCTTTAAACTTAGGGTCGCATTATCTGTTTATTTGCCGTACTTTTGAAGCTCTGGCCTGAAATGTTTCTTCAATCACTCATTTTTTGCTGCGAATCCTAATACAGACTACTGGCATTGTTTTTACTCAACTTCAAGGGTAAACCCAGAAAACCAAACATCCCTACATTTCAAAACCTGGGTTAGGAAGCTATTTGGATATTACTCAAAATCCACCATTGAAAGGGACAAATGAAATTTTTTTTCACCAATCACTTTGAATGTGGTTCATTTCATCTTAAAATTGCTTCAAATCCCGAAATTAAGCGTACAAGCGATTTCTAAAATATGATGAACGACAAAAAATTTTCTCCTAAAGTCAAAAGGATCATATCCGTCAGCCGTGACGAGGCGGTCAGGTTGGGCCAGGATTTCATCGGCACTGAGCATTTATTGCTGGGGTTGATGAAAGAACCAAACAGCCTCGCCATGAAAGTTCTGGATTCACTGGACATAGATTACCTGGAACTCCAGCATATCATTGAAGAAACTGCTGCAAGGAGGTCTTCGAGCCCGTCCACAATCCATGTAGGCAACCTTCCTTTGAACAAGCAGGCTGAAAAAGTCCTGAAAGTAACCTTTCTGGAGGCAAAGTCTCTCAGAAGTGAAGAGATTTCGCCAGAGCACCTGGTGCTTTCCATCCTGAAACACAAAGACAACCCAGCCTGCAGGATATTGAACCAGTTCGATATTGATTATGAAATCTATAAATCAGAATTGGAGTATGTTCGACAGGAGCAAGACTATCCTACAAGTGTTGATCCCTATGCGCAGGCTCCATCTGACGACGACTCCTATGAAGACGAGGACAACCCCCGTTTTCAGCAGCAACAGCGCAAAGGGCAGCAGAAAAGCCGGACGCCCGTGCTGGATAACTTTGGCAGGGATGTGACCCGCCTGGCCGAGGAGGGCAAACTGGACCCGATCATCGGCAGGGAGAACGAAATAGAGCGGGTCTCCCAAATCTTGAGCCGCCGCAAAAAGAACAATCCAATATTGATCGGAGAGCCGGGCGTGGGCAAAACGGCCATTGTTGAAGGCCTTGCCTTGAGGATACACCAAAAGAAAGTGCCCCGAACCCTGTTTAACAAGCGAATTGTAATGCTGGATCTCGCAGCCCTGGTCGCAGGTACCAAGTACCGTGGCCAGTTTGAGGAACGCATGAAGGCCATTATGAATGAACTTGAGAAATCCAGGGATGTCATTCTTTTTATTGATGAGATACATACCATAGTGGGTGCCGGCGGAGCAACCGGTTCATTGGATGCCTCCAATATTTTCAAACCTGCCCTGGCCAGGGGCGAACTTCAATGCATAGGTGCGTCCACCCTGGATGAATACCGGCAATACATTGAAAAAGATGGCGCCCTTGACCGCCGCTTCCAAAGGGTAATGGTCGATCCGCCTTCTGCCGATGATACCATGCACATCCTTGAAAACATCAAGGAAAAGTATGAAGAGTTTCACAATGTAATTTATTCGGACGAAGCCATCAAAGCCTGTGTCAAACTTAGTGACCGCTATATGAGCGACCGTTTCCTCCCTGATAAGGCAATTGATGTGCTGGACGAGGTTGGCGCCAGGGTCCACTTGAAAAATATCCATGTGCCTCGGCATATAGAAGAATTTGAAAAGAAAATCGAACAGATCAAAGAGTTAAAGAACCAAGCAGTCAAAAACCAGCAGTACGAACGGGCAGCAGATCTGAGGGACGAAGAGAGTAAGCTGCTCAGGCAACTTGATTTTGCCAAGATGCAGTGGGAGGAGGAAAGCAAAACAAAACGCTATCCGGTTGGGGAGGAAGATATTGCAGAGGTAGTGTCCATGATGACAGGCATACCAGTAAAAAGGGTAGCCCAAAGCGAAAGCAAGAAGCTGGTACACATGGGCGACGACATCAAAAAGATGATTATTGGGCAGGACGAGGCTGTCGCAAAAATTGTGAAAGCTATACAACGGAACAGGGTGGGTTTGAAGGATCCAAAGCGTCCAATTGGTTCCTTTATATTCTTAGGCCCCACCGGTGTTGGCAAAACCGAACTTGCCAAGTCGCTGGCCCGCTATCTTTTCGATTCTGAAGATTCCCTCATCCGCATTGATATGAGCGAATACATGGAGAAGTTTTCCATCAGCCGCCTCATCGGAGCACCTCCTGGCTATATTGGGTATGAAGAAGGAGGCCAGCTAACCGAGCGGGTGCGCCGTAAGCCCTATTCTGTGGTGCTGTTGGACGAAATCGAAAAGGCACACCCCGATGTGTACAACATCCTCCTGCAAGTATTGGACGATGGCCAACTCACCGACAGCCTTGGCAGGAAAGTGGACTTTAAGAACACCTTGATAATTATGACTTCCAACATTGGCGTCCGCCAGTTGAAGGATTTTGGCCAAGGGGTTGGTTTTGCCACAAAGGCAAGGCAGGAAGCTGCGGAAGACAATGCAAAAAGCGTGATCAGGGATGCATTGAAAAAAACCTTTGCACCAGAGTTCCTGAACCGTATTGATGATGTGGTCATATTTAATAGCCTGGAAAGAGAAGAAATTTTCCAGATTATAGACATCACGCTTCGGGATGTGTTCAAACGGTTGGATGGACTTGGTTACAAGCTTATCCTTTCCGCCGAAGCAAAGAATTTTGTGGCCGAAAAAGGGTACGATCCCCAATTCGGCGCCCGCCCGCTCAACCGGGCCATTCAAAAATACATCGAAGATCCGCTGGCGGAGTTTCTGTTGAACGAAAGCCCGCCCGAAGGTACACACCTGGAAGCGGTAATGAACGAAGAGGGTACAGGATTGAAAATCGCTATCGCCAAGGCAGTCAAAACAGGAGCTTAGGTGAAAGGGGTTTTGTAAAAATATAAGAAAAACAACGGTCAATGCCTTACATTTGCTAATGGGGCATTGACCGTTCATTTTTTAGGTCAAATTGTTAAGCGGTAGCAAAGCAACCGCAATTCAAGATTGCCCTTATTCACTCACATTTATTAACTAAAAAATCAGCATTTGGCTAAAAGTACATTTCGCCGTGGCGGAAACTATGGCAGAAGACCGGAGCAACCCAAGTTCCGAATCAATGAACAAATAAGGATTCCTGAAATCCGACTGGTAGGTGAAAACCTGGAGGAGGTCTCAGAAAAAGTGGGCGAGAAAATAGAACCTGGTTCTATTGTCCAAACAAGAAAAGCCCTTTACTGGGCCGATAAAGTCAGCCTCGATCTCATCGAAATTTCTCCCAATGCGGCACCCCCGGTTTGCAGGCTCACCGACTACAGTAAGTTCCTTTACGAAAAAAAACGCAAGGAAAAGGAAATGAAGGCAAAGGCCGTGAAAACGGTGTTGAAAGAAATCCGTTTCGGCCCCAACACCGACGATCACGATTTTGAATTCAAGACCCGCCATGCCAAAAACTTTCTGGAAGAAGGTGCAAAAGTGAAAGCCTATGTCCACTTTTATGGGCGTACCATTGTCTTCAAAGACCGTGGTCGGGATTTGCTGGATCGCTTCGTAAAAGAACTAGAGGAACTGGGATCGCCCGAAGCCCCTCCCAAGCTGGAAGGCAAGCGGATGATTGTAGTGCTTTCGCCCAAGAAAAAGAAGGGTAACACCTGACAAAATCCACTTTTTATTACATTTGGAATATTAGAGGAGATGCTTACCTTTGCGCCTCCTTAAAAAAAACGAATTGATATGCCTAAGATGAAAACCCATTCCGGCGCAAAAAAGCGCTTTTCCCTGACCGGTTCCGGAAAGGTGAAAAGGTTTCATGCCTTTACCTCGCACATGATGAGGAATAAGAGCAAGAAAGTTAAGCTGAAGCTGGTTCATTCCACTACCGTGGACCCTGCGGATGAAGCAAGAATCAAACGTATGCTTGCTAAAGGGTAATGAAATTCAAACCTGATTTTTTAACGAGAGTCCAGGCCACAAGTACCCCAAAAAATTGGGGTCCCTGTTCTGCACTAAAAAATTAACCAATTATGCCTCGTTCAGTAAATTCGGTGGCGTCCCGAAAAAGGCGCAAAAAAGTCCTTAAAATGGCCAAAGGTTTCTTTGGTCGGAGAAAAAATGTTTGGACGGTCGCCAAAAACGCCGTTGATAAGGCGATGGGCTATGCCTACGTCGGAAGAAAATTAAAA
Organism: Lewinellaceae bacterium; assembly: GCA_020636005.1. Classification (GTDB taxonomy): domain Bacteria; phylum Bacteroidota; class Bacteroidia; order Chitinophagales; family Saprospiraceae; genus UBA6168. The sequence continues at coordinate 140,740 of JACJYR010000002.1, read as the reverse complement.
AAACGTGCTTATCGCAGCCTTTGGATCGCACGTATTAACGCCGGTGCCAGGCAATTGGGGACTACCTACTCCAGGCTAATCCACCAGCTTGCCAAAAACAATGTCGATCTGAACAGGAAAGTATTGGCTGACCTGGCACTCAACCATCCCGATGCTTTCAAGAAAGTTGTTGATTCAGTGATGAAAAAGTAATTTTATTGGCCGAACAATGAAAAAGGGAAGCAGTGAATTTTCACTGCTTCCCTTTTTTTTGTTTTGCAACGAATGGATAACAGAATGTCATTTTTACTTTTAGCAACCTCAACGAGAAAAGGGTTTATAAAACTAAAATGACCTTATTATTTTTCTTCGATCCTTCCTGACTTCCTTAAAAATAAAATGCCCGAATTTTACTTCGGGCGATTTTGACAAATCTTACAATTTTTAACCAAAACTTACTTAATCCTAAAAATCCAAGAATGATGCCAAAAAAAAATCCTGCGGAGGATTTTTCCGCAGGATTCTTTCGTTCTTTTAAAAAGACCTGGCATTAAGCTTTCGCTGTATGCCTTTTGATGGTCTTTTTGCCTTTTTCATCTTTCTCTTTACGGGTGATCCTAATGTCTGCTTTTGAAAGATCGGACATTACAGGGGATGCGATGAATACCGAGGAATATGTACCAACAACGACGCCTACCACAAGGGCGAAGGCAAATCCCTTGATACTGCCGCTTCCGAACATCCAGAGGACAAAAACGGTGAACAAGGTCGTTAACCCAGTAATAAGGGTTCGGCTCATTGTGCTGTTGATGGCCATATTAATGACTTCGTTTTTCTCTTTCTCTGGATACAATCCAAAATATTCCCTGATCCGGTCGTACACGATGACCGTGTCATTCACCGAATAGCCTATGATTGTCAGGATGGCTGCAATAAAGGCCTGATCGACTTCCATCGGAAAGGGTAGGATACCATGCAGCAGTGAAAAGACAGAAACCACTATGAGGGCATCGTGAGAAGTTGCGATGACTGCACCGAGGCTGTATTGCCATTTCGAAAAGCGGATCAAGATATAAAGGAAGATGACCAATAAACCAAAGATGACTGCCTCCCAGGCACTGTCCCGCAAATCGTCGGCCACGGTGGGGCCTACCTTGCTGAATGAAGTTACGTGCGTGAGGCCCGCTGCATCGGGATCTTTAAAATTGTTGAGGGTGGCCCCACCAGAAAGGCTGGCCAATCCTTCATGCAATTTGTCCATAACCCTTTCAGGTGCATCTTCGCCCTCGTCGTTTACCAAATAGTCCGTTACGATGTTGTAGGTCTTGTCGGTGTCAACAGCCTTTACAACAGGTTCTTTTTCCAGGATACCGGCCAAGGCGTTACGGATGGCGTCTGATCCAGGGTCTTGTGCAAATTCTATGTTGACTGAATACCCACCTTTAAAATCTACCCCCAAGTCGAAGCCACGGGTAAAAAATGAGACAAGGCCCAACAAGGTAATGACCCCTGAAAGGATATAAAACTTCTTGCGCTTGCCCATCCAGTCCACGTTCAAGTTGGCTAACACATTTCTGGTAGCAGGCCTCCAGAATGTAATATCGTTACCCCTTGACATCCACCAATCTATTATAAGGCGGCTGACCAATACGGCGGTAAACAGGGTGGTCATGATACCGATCATCAACACCACAGCGAATCCTTTGATGGGGCCTAACCCAAATACTGCCAGCACTACTGCTGTCAGAAAAGTGGTGACGTTTCCATCAATAATGGCAGAATAGGAATGTTTGTACCCGTCTTTTACGGCAGCGACCAATGACTTTCCTGCCCGTAGCTCTTCCCGAACCCTTTCATAGATAATTACGTTCGCATCAACGGCCATACCGATGGTCAAAACGATACCGGCAATGCCCGGCAAAGTGAGTACGGTGCCGAAGGAAGCAATGGCACCTAGCATGAAAATCACATTGAGGAACAACACGGCAATGGAAACGAGGCCGGCCCCTCCATAATAGAAAATCATAAATGCAAGGACGAGTAAAAAGCCGACCAACAGGGCATTTAAACTAGTGCTGATATTTTCTGCGCCCAAAGAGGGTCCTACCAAAGATTCCTGCAGGATTTGGGTTCGTGCAGGAAGTTTACCGATCTGCAGAATATTGGCCAAATCCTGTGCTTCCTGTACCGTAAAGCCGCCCGTAATTTGTGAACGGCCGTCCCTGATGGCCGCTTGTACGGTAGGCGCAGAGACCACCGTGCTGTCCAGCACGATAGCTATCTGGCGCTTATTGTCGTTGAAGGCTTTTTCTGTCATGTTGCCCCATGTACGGGCGCCTTCCTGATCCATGCTAAGGCTGATGGCCAGTTCGCCTGTGGTCGGGTCGGGGCTTACAGAGGCATCAATGACCCGGTCTCCTTCCAGGGGTGCAGCCTCTTTTCCAGGTTCTTTTTTGATGGCATAGAGTTCATAAAGATCGGAAGTCTGTACGCCTTCTGGGTTTTTGATGGGCTTTCTGGACCAAAGGAACATGACGTCCCGTGGGAAAAGCTCCTTAACACCAGGCCGGTTCAGCATTTCCATCACGTTGTTGCGCTTGTTCTTGTCGGCCGTGCCCATCGCTGCAAGGCCATAGGCTCCAGTATTGTTGAAGGTGAAAATGTCGAACAAAGGGCCTTGGTTGAGTGAATTAGGGTCGCTCAATGGGGAGGTGGTGTCATCCGCAATTTGTGGGATGTCGGCCACTCCATTGGTATCGGTTTTTAAAGAATCCGATACAACGATTTTAGATGTATCCTGCGTGGTGGCTTCCTGCTTGGTTGTTTCAGTTGGTTCGCCCGCTTCCATTTTGCGAAGCTTTTCGTTGGCGGCGACAAATGCTGACTGGATACCAGCGTCAGTAATGCGGTACACATTCCAGAATTCCAGCTTGGCAGCAGCCTGGAGGTAGGTCCTTGCACGTTTCGGGTTGTCAACGCCTGGCAATTCGACGAGGATCATATCCCGGCCAGCGTCCAATGAAACATTGGGGCCTACAACGCCCAGTTTATCAATCCTTTCTTTTAAGAGCTTGAAGGTAAGATCGACCGTTTCGTCTGCTTTTTTCCTTAATATACTGGTGACTTCGCCATCGCTGGTAGAGGCATTTATCTGGGAACTCAGCGATTCATTGCGCTTAAAGATGCTGTTCATGGGCTTGTCGGGTGCCACTTCTTTCCAGGAGTCCGCAAACAGGGTGATAAAATCCGATTGGGAAGTTTGCTGTTTTTTTGCAGCTGCTGCAAGGGCATCTTCCAATGATTTGTCAGAACTGCTACCTGCCAGGGCCCTGATAAAATCCCTTAAATCAACCTGCATCAAAACGCTCATGCCCCCCTTGAGGTCGAGGCCAAAGTTGAGCTGGGAACCTTTGAGGTCTTGGTAGGTGAACGATTTTACCAATGGGATTTTAAAGATAACCTCCGAAGACATGGAGTCCAGATAGGCTGCCCTGGCATTTTTGAACGCAGTGCGCTGTTGCTCTGCAGGCAGATTATCGGACAGGGAATGAGCATACTTGTCCGCTTTGTTTTCAACCCTGTTGGTAGGCAGGACATAAATAAATTGAATCAAAGAAACAACAGCCAGGGCTACGAGAAAGAACTTAATGATACCTTTTCCTTGCATGACCAGCAAATTTTTTGGTTGTGGCGGTGGGGGAATGCTGGTTGGTAAATTTCAGGCTTTGCTGAGTGCTTTGCCTTTTACCGGATACCCGCAATCACTTAACCCAGTCCCACATTTTCTACATATTTTAGTTTGGAAAAACGCTTGGTAATTATCTTCTAAGACTAACTTAAGGGCTTAAAAACCAATTGTTTAGATAAACAAATAATGAAATTTTAAGACCCCTTTGGGGAAAACTGCGCAAATATACGCCTTTTACTCAATTCTAAGTCTTTTGTTTCAGGAAGCTGTAAGGGCAAGTTGGTTCTGGTGAAGGCCGTAATAAGCTGAGTTGGGCAAATGTAGGCTAAAGGGGAGCCTCTTTTTCAAAAAGTGTGACAAAAAGTGAAGTCACCGTCCGAACACCGGTAAATATACAAAAAGGGGCGCTGCGGTAAAATTGCTTTTTGCCTTTTTTCATCCTTGTCCCATTTGACTACATTTGCCGCTCATTTACAGGGATTTGATGGCTGCTTTGTAAGTTTTCATTTCCTTAAACCAAAAAATAAATAACTATGGGTCTCTTTTCCTTTTTGAAAAATGCCGGTGCCGCCCTTATTGGCGGTGGCAAGAAAGAAACAACGCCTACACCTGCTGCCCCAGCTGCTCCGGATGCCATGCAGCAACTGGCCAATGCCCAATTGGCCATGCGCCTTACCAACCAGGTGGTCGGCCTCGGCCTCAAAGTTGAAAACCTGAACATCGAAGTGGATGACGACAAAGCTACCGTGTATGGCACCGTTGACAACCAATCTGAAAAAGAAAAGGTCATCCTCGCCGTTGGCAACGTGGCAGGCATTGCTACCGTGGACGACAGGATGTCCATTATGGCTGCCCCGGACGTGGCGCCAGAGCCTGAATCCACTTTTTATGAAGTGAAAAAAGGTGATACCTTGTCAAAAATCGCCAAGGAGCAATACGGCTCTGCCAACAAGTACATGACGATATTCAACGCCAACAAGCCGATGCTTTCCGACCCTGACAAGATTTACCCTGGCCAGATGTTGCGCATTCCGCCAATGGCTTAATTTGCCGGTGGAGAAAATTTAATAAAATAGGCAAGTACCTCTTCGGCTACTTGCCTATTTCATTTCTGGGCCTGCCCGCCAAAAATGCTTCAACATTTAAAACGGATTCCTCCAAAAGCCTTGCCCTCGACTCCTTTGTCGCCCAGGCGTTGTGTGGGGTAATGATGCAATTGGGGACTCCGATTAAGATATTTCCATCCTTTGGCGGCTCTTCTGACAACACGTCCAACCCTGCCCCTGCGATGCGGCCATCTTCCAATGCGTCTTTCAAATCCTGCTCTACGATCAACCCACCCCGGCCAGTGTTTATCAGAATAGCCGTCGGTTTCATTTTGGACAAACTTGTTCTATTGATAATGCCCTCATTTTCAACTGTCAAGGGAGCGTGGAGCGTGATCACGTCACTCCGCTGCAGCATTTCCTCAAAAGTAGTAAATGCTACGCCATGCATCTTGTCACGTAGCGGATGTTTATGATGGGACAAAACCTCCATCCCAAAAGCCAGGGCTATCTGTGCCACCTTCCGGCCAATTTGCCCCAAGCCATAAATGCCGATGATTTTGCCGGCCAGTTCGGTAGTGGGAGAGAGGTTGTAAGACCAATACGGAGATTTTTGCCAATCCCGCTCTGTCACACTTTTATTGTGCAAGGAAATTTTGCTCCAAAAACCCAGCAAAAGTGCAAAAACATGTTGCGCCACTGAGTCGGTTGCGTATCTCCTCACGTTGCAAACAACCACTCCGTGTTCCCTTGCTGCCCCCACATCAACCACGTTGAAACCAGTAGCCATTACACTGATGCACTTCAGATTGGGCAGTTTTCTAATTTTCGATTGATCTAAGACCACCTTATTGGTCAGTATGATTTCAGCATCCTTCGCACGTTCCCCGACAAGCGTGGGAGGAGTATGCGTGTACACTGACAACTCTCCGAGCGCTTCCATTTTTTCCCACGACAAATCGCCTGGGTTCATTGTGTGGCCATCGAGTACAACTATCTTGGGCATTTATTTGTGAGGAGTTGCTTTGGAACGAAGAAAAATAAAATAACCATCTTATCCTGAAAAAACCTCCTATTGCCGGGATTTTCAAAATCAAAATTGGGAAGTTATTTTTTCATCGTTACAAATAAGGGAAAAACATTGTCAAGCCATCCAGGTAAACGCCCCGGAGCCTTCCCGGGGCTTTGGCGCTCCTGTTAAGTCCTTTTTTCAAAAGTGCAGCCTGGCTGCTTTTTGTAAAAGACATATCAGGGATTGCAATCTTTGCAATAATAGTTCAGCAAGCCTGTTTGCCGGTCTTGACAAGGATATTTTTTTCAATGCAAATATCAGTTAATAAATCCCGCTGCCGGATCTATAATATTGGAAAACAGCCCAGTAGGGGAAACAATTGCTGAGTACGCAAGTCGAGATGATTTCGATGGAATTACAATGGCCTTCTCTCCAAAAATTTTCCCCTTATCACCTCCTGAATACTTCGCCCTTCCAGCTTCGACTCCAGCCAGGAAATAATATCCAGATAAAGGAACGGCCTCCGCTCCACAGGGTCGTTTTCAAGTGGTAGCAGACGTTTATGGAGTTCCCGGAAGGCCTTTTCTGTATCTGCTTTCGTCAGGCCGGGTACGCCACGCAGGAAGCTGAGGATTTCCCGCTGCACCTGCTGCACGCTCTCAAAGTGTAGCAGGTAGCGATAGACTGAGCGGATTTGGTATTCCACGTGCAGTTGGTTGCCCAGTTCAAAATGGGCGATGAGGTTCAGGATGCGGGCAAAGCATTGGATGTCGGCACGGTAGTCAATCACCTTTTGCTGGATGATTTTGTTCAGGTATTCGATGGCGTTTTCAAAGTCGTCGTTGCCAAAATAGAGGCAGGCAACTCGGTAATTGAAAACCATGATTCGATGGGTGTCCCAATTGAACTCATTGGTTTCCAGGTATTTTGCCAAACCGGGAATCAGCACAACGCCCTCTGTAAACGTGCCTTCCAGGTAGTGCCGGTTGATGAGGTGGATGTAGCGGTAGAGTAGGTAAAGCCCCTCCACGTTCTTGTTTTGGGTAACGTCAATTTCGGAATGGCATTCATCCAATACGTCCACATATCTCACAAAACGCTCGTAGGCCAGGCTTCGGAACAGGGCGCTCAGCAGGTTGTGCAAGCCCTTGAGGTAGAGGGGCGTATGGAGCGCTTTCATCTCCGGCTCGTCCTCGAACAAGTCCACCCAGCGCTGCGCATGGCGGTAGCAGGCGGCGAATTCCTGGCAGATGTAGTGCAGCCAAACGTGCGACTGGCAGTGCCAAATTTTACCCAAAAAATCCAACTCCTGAAAGGGAATGACTGGCAAGTGGCTCTGAAAAAAAGCTTTCACAAGGTCGTTGTCACGCTTGTTGCGGCTGAAACCAATGCGCAGGTATAAGCCGTACATCATCAGTGAGAGGTTGGAAAAGCGCCCGGTGTGGCCGATTTGGGTGTGCAGTTCCAGTGTTTGGCTGGCTAGTTCATCTGCCCGGCCTTCCAGGCTGCGGGTGATGTATTGACCTTCTATCATTTTTTCAAACTCCAAAACCTCCAGTGCAAGGGCCGTGAACTGCTTTGAGAGCGCCCGTTCCTTTGCCTTGTCCAGCAGGTCGAGGCTTTGCCGGTACAGGCCCTTGTCGTATAGCGCCCTGGCAAAGTCAATGGTTTCACGCACTTGAATATCCTCATTTTTGTTTTTGCTCAACTGGCGCAGGCTGGTCAGTATCTGTCGGTAGAGATGTGATTTCAGGTTGGGCAACTGGCTCTTTTTCAGGCCGGGTATTTTAGCCAACAGCGCCTCCTCCTCATACTCGCCCTTTTTATCCAACCAATCAAATACTTGCAAAAACAGCATTTCCTCCGAAGACTGGTTGCGCTTCGCAAACAGCCGGAAATGGCGCTTTTCCGCTTTCGTCAGGGAAAGGATCAACTGCACGAGGTCGTCTGTCCGTTGCTTTGGCATCGTAGTAAGTCGGCTTGTAAAGGGCTGATAAACAGGCGGTTTAGGGAAATGTTTGCCGCTTTGGATTTTGGAGAAACGGAATTATTTGATTTCGGGAAAGGGCTGGCCGGGCTTTATGTTTGCAGCGTAAATATGAATTTCATTAACCATTTATCCAAACATCTCAACTATGACTTCCCGAATCCAGATTTTTGACACCACCCTCCGGGACGGCGAACAGGTGCCCGGCTGCAAGTTGAACACTAAACAAAAAATAGAGGTGGCCAAAGCGCTGGAGGAGCTGGGCGTGGATGTCATCGAAGCAGGCTTCCCGGTCTCCAGCCCCGGCGATTTTGAAGCGGTAAAACTGGTGAGCGATACGCTCCGCCTCCCCATCGTCTGTGGACTGAGCCGGGCGGTGCAAAACGACATCAAAGTGGCAGCGGAGGCGCTGAAAGGCGCAGTCCGCCCCCGCATCCACACGGGTATCGGCGTCTCTGAAATGCACATCAAATACAAGCTGCGCACCACGCCGGAGGATATTCTCTTCCGTGCCGTGGAAGCCGTGAAATACGCCAAGACTTTTGTGGAAGATATTGAATTCTACGCCGAGGACGCTGGCCGTGCCGACAACGAATTCCTGGCCAGGGTCTTCGAAGCGGTCATTAAAGCTGGCGCTACCGTGCTGAATGTGCCGGATACCACCGGTTACTGCCTCCCAAACCAGTATGGCGACAAGATCAAATACCTGTATGAAAATGTGCGGGGCATCGAAAAGGCCATCCTCAGCACGCATTGCCACAATGATTTGGGCCTTGCTACCGCAAATTCCATCGCTGGCATCACCAACGGCGCCCGGCAAATAGAATGCACCATCAACGGCATTGGCGAACGGGCGGGGAATACCTCGCTGGAGGAAGTAGTGATGGTCATCCGCCAACACGCTGAACTGGGTTTTGAAACTGGAATCAACACCAAAAAATTGAACCCCATCAGCCACCTCGTCTCCGACCGCATGGGCGTACCCGTGCAGCCCAACAAGGCCATTGTCGGGGCGAACGCTTTCGCCCACTCGTCCGGCATTCACCAGGATGGCGTCATTAAAAAACGAGAGAACTACGAAATCATCAACCCACTCGAAGTAGGCGTTGACCATTCCAAAATAGTACTGACCGCCCGCAGCGGGCGAGCCGCCATCGCCTACCGTGCGAAGAACCTGGGCTTTGAATTGACCAAAATAGAATTGGATGAAGTGTATGGGGTTTTCCTGAATGTGGCGGATAAGAAAAAGGAAGTGGGGGACGAGGATTTGATGGAGATTTTGAGTCCGGTGAGGGAGGCGGTGGTAGTTTAAATTTTGATTTCAGATATAAGATAGACGATTTCAGATTTTAGATTTTGTGGGACAGATTGGTGAATGTTGGAATTTGGAATTGATGATTCACGCACAACATCACATACTATGGGAGATAAACCCAAACACAAAATGACACCGCAAGAACTGGAGGATAGGTTGATTGCCTTTGCTTCCAGAATCATTGACCTCGTGGAATCATTACCAAAAGGAAGTGCGGCAGCCAAACACCTCGGCGGACAATTGCTCCGTTCTGGAACCTCGCCAGCACTGAATTACGGAGAGGTAAGGGCGGCAGAATCAACAGATGATTTTGTCCATAAAATGAAGGTTTGCCTCAAAGAACTGCGAGAAACATTGGTTTGCTTGAAGTTGATTAGGCTGCGGAAATGGTTCCCTGAAAATCGGCTTGAGCCATTATTGGGTGAAAACAATGAGTTGATTTCCATTTTTGTTACCAGCTTAAACACCTCAAGTGGAAAACAACCACAGCCCAAAAAATCATAAATCACCTATCCCAAAAAATCACAAATCGGCTCCCGAAATCTAAAATCTTATATCGTCTATCTTATATCTTAAATCAAAAAACCGAAGTCAAGTTAGCAAAATGTCAAAGACTCTTTTCGATAAAATCTGGAACGCCCACGTCGTCAAATCCGTCGAGGGCGGCATGGACGTGCTGTACATTGACCGCCACTTCATCCACGAGGTGACCAGCCCGCAGGCGTTTGACGGTTTGCGCCAGCGCAATATTCCCGTTTTCCGAACGGAAAAAACCGTCGCCACTGCCGACCACAACGTGCCGACCATCAACCAGCACCTGCCCATCAACGACCCGCTGGGCCGTTTCCAGGTGGAAAAACTGACGGAAAACTGCGCCGAGTTCGGCGTGGACCTCTACGGCCTCGGCCACCGCTGGCAGGGCATCGTCCACGTCATCGGGCCGGAACTGGGTATCACGCAGCCGGGCATGACCATCGTCTGCGGCGACAGCCACACGAGCACCCACGGGGCATTTGGCACCATCGCCTTCGGCATCGGCACCAGCCAGGTGGAGCAAGTTCTCGCTTCGCAATGCTTGCTGCTCAAGCGCCCCAAGCGCATGCGCATCACGGTGGACGGCGAGCTGGCCGAGGGCGTCGTTTCCAAGGACATCATCCTTTACATCATATCCAAACTCAGCGCCGCCGGGGGCACCGGCTATTTCGTCGAGTACGCCGGCGGCGCCATCCGCTCCCTCTCGATGGAGGCCCGCATGACCATCTGCAACATGAGCATCGAAATGGGCGCCCGTGGCGGCCTTATCGCTCCCGACGAGACCACTTTCGAGTACGTGCGTGGCCGGGAGTTCGCCCCGCAAGGCACTGATTTTGAAGCCGCTGTCGCAAAATGGCGCACCCTTTTCAGCGACCCCGACGCTATGTTCGACAAGGAATACCACTACCGGGCCGAGGACATTGCCCCGATGATTACCTACGGCACGAACCCCGGCATGGGCGTGCCCGTGGACGAGGCTATCCCGACTGCTCCAATGCCCGGCGACAGCTTGGCGTCCTTTGAAAAATCGCTTGGCTACATGGGCTTCGCCGCTGGCGAAAACCTGCTGGGCAAACCCATCCACCACGTCTTCATCGGCTCCTGCACCAACAGCCGCATCGAGGATTTGCGCCTGGCGGCAAAATTCGTGCAGGGCAAACAGAAAGCCGCTCACGTAACCGCAATGATTGTACCCGGCAGCAAGCAGGTCGAGCAACAGGCCAAGGCCGAGGGGCTTGACCAGATTTTCATTGCCGCAGGCTTCGAGTTCCGGGAGCCGGGCTGTTCCGCCTGCCTCGGCATGAACGAAGACAAAGTGCCTGCGGGCGAGTATTGCGTGAGCACCTCGAATCGAAATTTTGAGGGACGGCAAGGGCCGGGTGCGAGGACGATTTTGGCGAGTCCTTTAACGGCAGTGGCAGCAGCGGTGGCGGGGGAAATAGTTGATGTACGGGCTGTGATGAATTGATATAAGAAGTCAGATGTACGAGATAAGATATTAGATTTGGATGGGGTGATTTATGATGGGTTGACGGAAGTCCGAAGCCCGATATCGAACATCGGAAAATCTCAGAATCACCAATCCGTCTCGCAAAATCTAAAGTCTGATATCGTACGTCTTATATCTGAAATCAAAAAAGACAATGGAAAAATTCACTCACATAATCTCCACCGCCGTTCCCCTCCCCATGGAGGACGTGGACACCGACCAAATCATCCCCGCCCGTTTCCTGAAGGCGACGACGAGGGAGGGCTTTGGCAAAAACCTCTTCCGGGACTGGCGTTATAAAGCCGACGGCAGCCCGAAGGCCGATTTCGTGTTGAACAACCAGACGTACAGCGGCAAAATCCTCGTGGCAGGCAAGAACTTCGGTTGCGGCAGCAGCCGGGAACACGCCGCCTGGTCACTGACGGACTACGGCTTCAAGGTTGTGGTCAGCAGCTTCTTCGCCGATATTTTTCGGGGAAATGCCCTGAACAATGGCCTCCTGCCCGTCCAGGTGTCGCCCGAGTTTTTGCATGAAATGTTCACCGCCATTGAGCACGACCCGCAGGTGAAGTTCATCGTGAGCCTGGAGCACCAGACCATCGCCATCGCTGGCACGGAGCGGGAGGAGCAATTTGACATTGACCCGTTCAGGAAGGTTTGCATGATAAATGGGTATGATGATATTGATTTTCTGCTGAGCTTAAAGGGGGAGATTGAGGAGTTTGAGCGGGTGCGGGAAGGAGAAAAAAGTGGAATTTTGATTTGATATAAGAAGTCAGATGTACGAGATAAGATATTAGATTTGGATGTACGATTTTTAGAATTTTTGACGGTTGATGTTTTTGGAGGTTATGGTGTTTGATTACTTGGTGGTGGCGGTTTTAAGACTGGACACAAAAATCGAAACCAGTTCATTGTTCTCGGCCAAAAGTGGTTCGAGACGAGTGTCAGGAAACCATTTCCGCTTTCTGATGAGCTTGAGGCAAACGAGTGTTTCCCGGAGTTCTTTGAGGCAAATCTTCATTTTGTGTTTCCAGTCGTCCCGGGACTCGGCTGCTTGAACCTCGCCGTAATTCAGGGCAGGAGAAGTGCCGGAACGAAGTAATTGGCCACCAAGATGCTTTGCGGCAGCGCTGCCTTTTGGAAGGTTTTCCACGAGGTCAATAATTCTGGAAGCAAACTCAATAAGGCGCTCTTCCAGTTCCTGCGAGGTCATTTTTCGTTTAGTTTTCTCGTCCATAGTAGTGTTTTTTGTTTCCTAAAATCAACCGTCAAAAATTCTAAAAATCGCCCATCTAAATCTAATATCTTATTTCGTACATCTTACTTCTTATATCAAAAAACCAAGCAATAAAGGTAAAAAATGAATTTCAAACTCGCAGTCCTCCCCGGCGACGGCATCGGCCCAGAAGTCACCGACCAAGCGCTGAAAGTGCTCCGAACCGTCGAAACGACCTTCGGCCACCGCTTCGATTGCCATTTCGCCGACATGGGCGCCATCGCCATTGACAAGCACGGCGACCCATTGCCGCAGGCAACGCTGGACACCTGTCTGGCCGCCGATGCCATCCTGTTCGGTGCCATTGGCCACCCCCGGTTCGACAACGACCCGACGGCCAAGGTGCGCCCAGAGCAGGGCCTGTTGCGCTTGCGCAAAAGCCTCGGCCTCTTCGCCAATATCCGCCCGGTGACGGTGTATCCGAACCTGCTGCACCTCTCGCCGCTGCGGGAGGAAAAAGTGCGGGGCGTGGACTTCGTCATCTTCCGGGAACTGACGGGCGGCATCTATTTCGGGGAAAAAGGCAAAACCGAGGACAGCGCCTTCGACAACTGCGTTTACACTAAAATAGAGGTCGAACGCATCGCCCGCTTGGCCTTCGAGTACGCCCGCCAGCGCCGCAACAAACTGACGCTCGTGGACAAGGCCAACGTGCTGGAAACCAGCCGCTTTTGGCGGAAAATCGTCTTCGACCTCTGTGCCGCCGAGTACCCCGACGTGCAGCTCGACTGGATGTACGTGGACAACGCCGCCATGCAAATCATCCAGTTCCCCACCAGCTTCGACGTGGTGCTGACGGAGAACATGTTCGGCGACATCCTCAGCGACGAGGCCAGCGTGCTGGCAGGTTCGCTCGGCATGTTGCCCTCGGCTTCGGTCGGTGCGAAAGTGGCGCTCTTCGAGCCGATACACGGCAGCTACCCACAGGCCGCCGGGAAGGACATCGCTAACCCACTGGCCGCCATCCTCAGCGCCGCAATGCTCCTCGACCACCTCAGCCTCACCGATGAGGCGAACACGGTGCGGGAAGCAGTACAATCCGTACTGGAAGCGGGCTACGGGACGGCGGATTTGCAGGCTGCGCAAACGGTGGGGTGTGCGAAGATGGGGGATTTGGTAAGTGGTAAGGTGGGGGAGATGGCTGGGGTGGTGGCGTGATTTTTGAAGAATATTAGAGTTTGAAGTGCATGACCTTAGGGTCAAAAGTGATCTACTTCGGGTTGAATATTTGGGGTATATTAAACTTTTGCTTTCTTGCGTTCGTGCTTTTCGAGATTTCCAACAAAATGCGGAAGGAACTTATTGTTGGTGGTATATTAAAAACTCTTGTATAATGAAACTTGAAGATTATTGGGCTGCATTTGTCGCAATTTCCTTCATCTACAAGATAATCCATGATGAAATGATAATTAGGAAGCTAAAGAAGAAGGACAGGGAAGAAAGGAAGAACCGAGAAAACAAAGTCAAACCAAATGAGGATTGATCACTTTCAAACCTGGAATATTCTTGAAGTCGTTTGTATTACGGCTCACAAGCGTGAGGTTATGGGTGAGTGCAGTGGCTGCAATGATGGCATCGGGCAGTTTGATTTTGATTTGCTTCCTGATTTCGATGGTCTTTAAGACCACGTTTTCTGCCAGCAGCAAAACACTTGAGGCTTGGACAAAATCAGCCATAGCTTGCATTTCCGATGGCTTGCCGTTGTATCCGAGCAGTTCAATTCGGTTGATAATTGATAAATGGTGCAGGTTTTTGGCTACCAAATTATCAAGCCATCGGCTACCCGAAGCAGGCAACACCTCACCGAGAAACTCAATGGCCGTGTTGCTGTCAATCAGATGCGTTCCCATTCGTTTCTTGATTGTTCAACGTGTTCAAGCATCTTGGCAGCAGTTTCCTTTGAAATAGACCCCGCCCACTTTCTTTTAGGCTGAACGGGGGCAGCGGCATCAGTTTTTGGCGACAATCGGATGAGCTTCATTTGCTCCAAAACTTGCAGTAATTTCAGCGCTTCCTCGTTCAACAGTTCGACAGATACGATTTGCATGATTTAATTTTTTTCAAAGGTACAGAATTTTGAAAGTCAAAGTTCGGCCTTCACAGACCAAATTTACACCATGCCTAACCTAACCAACATAATCGCTAACATTATTATCGTCGTCAATCCACCGGGTTGAGAAAGGAAGTTTTTCGCAGAAAAACAAAGCGCCTTTCTCGCTCGCAGTCGGGAAAGGCGCTTTTGTTTTTGAAAATTGATATAAGAAGTCAGACGTTAGATATCAGATATTAGATGTTACGTGATGGATTTTTGAATGTGGATGTTGGGATTTGCGATTGTCATCAACCATCGAAAATCTCAAAATCGCCCATCCAATTCTAATATCTGATTTCTAACGTCTGACTTCTTATATCAAAAACATAAAATCGTGAACCTAAAAAAATACAGCAGCCTCGTCTCCACCTCCGACACCCAGCCCGGCTCCCAGGCCATGCTCTACGGCGCGGGCCTCACCGAGCAGGACATGCAGCAGCCGTTCGTCGGCATCTGCAGCAACTGGTACGAGGGCAACCCCTGCAACCGCCACCTGCGCACCCTTGCCGCTGACATCCGCAAGAGTGTGCGGCAGGAGGGGCTGACTGGGCTGGAGTTCAACACCATCGGAGTCAGCGACGGCATCTCCAACGGCACGGAGGGCATGCGCTACTCGCTCGTCAGCCGGGAAATCATCGCCGACAGCATCGAGGCGGTGATGGGGGCGCACTACTACGACGCCCTCGTGACCATCCCCGGCTGCGACAAGAACATGCCCGGCTCCGTCATGGCCATGATACGCCTCAACCGCCCCTCGCTCATGGTCTATGGCGGCACCATCGCCACCGGGCATTGGCAGGGACGCACCCTCGACATCGTGTCGCCGTTCGAGGCGCATGGCAAAAAATACACGGGCGAAATCACCGCCGAAGAAGTGCAGGCCATCATCCGACACGCCTGCCCCGGGGCGGGCGCTTGCGGCGGCATGTACACTGCCAACACCATGTCCAGCGCCATCGAGGCACTGGGGCTTTCGCTGCCGTACAGCGCCAGCAACCCCGCCGTTGGCGAAGCCAAGGAAAAGGAATGCGCCGCCATTGGCCCAGCCATGCGGAATTTGCTCGAACTCGACCTGAAACCGCTGGACATCCTCACCCGTGAGAGCTTCGAGAACGCCCTACGCCTCGTGACCGTGCTCGGCGGCAGCACCAATTCCGTGCTGCACCTGCTGGCCATCGCCCGCACCGCCCGCATCCCGTTCACGCTGAACGATATCCGGGAAATTTCCCGCAAAACGCCCGTGCTCGGCGACCTCAAGCCCAGCGGCAAATACCACATGGAAAACGTCCACGACGTGGGCGGTGTGCCCGCCGTGATGAAGTACATGCTTTCGGAAAAACTGCTGTACGGCGACAGCCTAACGGTCACTGGCAAAACCATCAGCGAGAACCTCGCTGCACTGCCCGCATTGACCGAAGGTCAGACGGTCATAGCACCCATTAGCAACCCGATACAGGCCATCGGCCACCTGCGCATCCTCGGTGGCAACCTCGCCGAAGGCGGCGCTGTCGCAAAAATCACGGGCAAGGAAGGCCAAAAATTTGAAGGCACGGCTATCGTCTTCGACAACGAATTCGACTGCATTGACGGCATTCGTGGGGGAGCGGTGCAGGCGGGGCACGTCGTCGTCATCCGCTACGAGGGGCCGAAGGGAGCGCCCGGCATGCCGGAAATGCTCGTGCCCACCAGCGCCATCATGGGCAAGGGCCTCGGTACCAGCGTGGCCCTCATCACCGATGGGCGGTTCAGCGGCGGCACCCACGGCTTCGTGGTCGGCCACGTGACCCCCGAAGCCTATGATGGCGGCCTGATTGCCCTCGTGCAGAACGGCGACCGCATCACCATTGACGCTGAGAACAACGAGCTGGTGGCGCATTTGACTGAAACGGAAATTGCGGAGCGAAAGAAGGCGTGGGTGCAGCCGGAGTTGAAGGTGAAACAGGGGGTTTTGTACAAATATGCGAAGCAGGTGAGTTCGGCGAGCGACGGGTGTGTGACGGATATGTGATGAAATGCTACGTGAAAAAGCCTTTTAACAAAATACTGGTTTAAAATGAAAGAAATAGTTTGTGATACAAATGTATGGTACGACCTACCTGATGATTTTAAGGTTGAAAATGCTCGATTAGTTCGGACATTCTGTAATGTATTCGAATTACTACATTCTGACAATCTTGTGAAACGCTTCGATGTGGGTCTAAAGGCAATAAAAGCTCTTTGTGCTGGAGGTGGCATCGAGAATTTTTATTGGTTCAATCCGTTTGCGCATGTTATGTTTTTAGAAAGTGGAAGAGCACCATATCTACAAGAACAGGAAACCTTATCAAAAATAATTCTTCAAATAGCGGAAGGTCAAATTTCGCAGGAAGAGTTTTTGGAACAATTAAGACGGGCTTCAAAAGATGATGAGTTAAGGAATATAGCTCAAGATTTAAACTCCATGTTTGACAAGAGGATTGTGACTATCCCAGATGATAAGAATGACTCGATTGAATGGACAAAGGTTTATATATCATGGAGAGTAACAGAATGGGCAAAAACACTGGGAATAGAATATTACATGCAAAGAAACTTTGATTGGAGTAGAATAGAACTGTTCTTAAATGTCCAAGCATTATTTATCAGGAAGGTAGTTTTTTTAAAAATGAAATATCAACCAAAAGACATGTTTGACCTTTGGAACATGGTATATGTAAGCCCTGGAAACTTGTATTGGACAAAAGAAGGCCAAGGAACTAACAGAATTCGATGGCATAATCTAATAAAAGAGGCTGGAATGGAACACTACCTATTTGACCAATAAATAATTGACTTAAACATTGCCAACGGCAACAAAATAAAAGCCCATTAAAATGGAGCAAACCATAGAAATACCAAAAGCTGAAAAGCTGTCAAATGGCGTTGCCCCGGCAAAGCCCAAGATCAACGTCATAACTGGCTCGGTCGCTGTTTTGGATGCCTTGGTAAACGAAGGTGTACAAACCATTTTCGGGTACCCCGGCGGCGCCATCATGCCCATCTACGATGCGCTGTACGACTACTCGGACAGGCTGAACCATATCCTCGTGCGGCACGAACAAGGTGCAACGCATGCCGCCCAAGGCTATGCACGGGCATCGGGTAGGGTAGGGGTCGTGTTCGCCACCAGCGGGCCAGGGGCCACGAACCTCGTCACCGGGCTGGCCGATGCGCAGATTGACAGCACGCCGCTGGTCTGCGTCACGGGGCAGGTGTTTGCGCACCTGCTCGGCACGGATGCTTTTCAGGAAACGGACGTCATCAACATCACCACGCCCGTCACGAAGTGGAACTACCAAGTGACCGACGCACGGGAAATCCCGCAGGTGTTGGCCAAGGCGTTTTTCATCGCAAAAAGCGGCAGGCCCGGCCCCGTGCTGGTGGATATTTCGAAGAATGCACAGTTGCAAACCTTTGATTATGAGGGTTATACTCCGTGCCAGCATATCCGCAGCTACCGCCCGAAACCCATCGTGAGAAAGGAATACGTGGAGCAGGCGGCGGCGCTCATCAATGCGGCGGAACGGCCTTTCGTGCTCTTCGGGCAGGGCGTGATTTTGGGCAATGCGGAGCAGGAATTTCGGGAATTTATTGAAAAAACAGGCATCCCCGCCGCATGGACGATTTTGGGCGCTGGCGCAATACCCACCGACCACCGGCTCAACGTCGGGATGCTGGGCATGCACGGCAACTACGGCCCCAACGTGCTGACCAATCAGTGCGACGTGCTCATCGCCATCGGTATGCGCTTCGACGACCGGGTGACAGGTCGCCTCGACAAGTACGCCAAGCAGGCCAAGGTCATCCACCTTGACATTGACCCGGCAGAAATTGACAAGAATGTGAAGGCCACCGTGCCCGTCTGGGGCGATTGCAAGGAGACGCTGCCCATGCTCACGGCCCTTGTTTCACCGAAAAAACACGACGACTGGCTCGCCAGATTCCGGGAACACGACGTGCAGGAGCAGGCCGCCGTCATCCAAAATGAATTGCACCCGACCTGCGACACCCTCACGATGGGCGAGGTGGTAAATCTCCTGAACGAACTCACGGGCGGCGACGCCATCATCGTCACCGACGTGGGGCAGCACCAGATGGTGGCTTGCCGTTACGCCCGTTTCAACCAGACCCGCAGCAATATCACCAGCGGCGGCCTCGGCACGATGGGCTTCGGGCTTCCGGCGGCCATCGGTGCCAAGTTCGGCGAGCCGAGCCGCACGGTCGTCGGCATCGTCGGCGACGGCGGCATCCAGATGACCATCCAGGAACTTGGCGTCATCCAGCAGTACGGCGTTGGGGTGAAAATCGTGATTTTAAACAACCAGTTCCTCGGCATGGTGCGGCAGTGGCAGGAGCTTTTCCACGAGCGCCGCTACTCGTTCACGGACATGGTCTCGCCCGATTTCGTGAAGGTCGCCGACGCCTACGGCATCGCCGGGCAGCGGGTTTCGGAGCGGGCTTTTTTGAAAAATGCGCTGCAAACCATGCTCGAAACGGAGGGGGCATATTTGCTGGAGGTGATGGTCGGGAAGGAGAATAATGTTTTTCCGATGGTGCCGCAGGGGTGCGGGGTGGCGGAGATACGGTTGATGTGATGGCTTCACATGAAAATCGGAGCACGGCCCCATTGAGAGGCCGGGTTATCAAACCCGGCGTTGCATTTGCCAAAAAGGAAGCCGTTCATTGATTTTCGGTTCGGAACCGCCGGGTTTGATAACCCGGCCGCTCGGAGGGGCGTCGGGTTTGCTTGAAATGCTGGGGTTGAATGGCGGATTTTGGGGCGTTGCATTTGCCAAAAAGGAAGCCGTTCATTGATTTTCGGTTCGGAACCGCCGGGTTTGATAACCCGGCCGCTCGGAGGGGCGTCGGGTTTGCTTGAAATGCTGGGGTTGAATGGCGGATTTTGGGGCGTTGCATTTGCCAAAAAGGAAGCCGTTCATTGATTTTCGGTTCGGAACCGCCGGGTTTGATAACCCGGCCGCTCGGAGGGCGTCGGGTTTGCTTGAAATGCTGGGGTTGAATGGCGGATTTTGGGGCGTTGCATTTGCCAAAAAGGAAGCCGTTCATTGATTTTCGGTTCGGAACCGCCGGGTTTGATAACCCGGCCGCTCGGAGGGGCGTCGGGTTTGCTTGAAATGCTGGGGTTGAATGGCGGATTTTGGGGCGTTGCATTTGCCAAAAAGGAAGCCGTTCATTGATTTTCGGTTCGGAACCGCCGGGTTTGATAACCCGGCCGCTCATGGGGCACTGGGTTCTTCGCCAATGAATACCAAATCGGACGGGATTGTGTCAGAAACGAAAAGGAAGTGGTTGTTTTCGAGGTCGTGGTGGAGTGCCTGTTTTTCGATGTAGCCGATTGTGTTTTGAAGTTGATTTTCTGAACGTATGAGTTGGTCATCGAAACCGTCTTGCCAATCGAAGGGAGGAAATTCATGGCCCCGGCTGTATTTTCTTTGAAAGCATTGGCGATAAAAATTGACGTTGTCTGGCAGTTCAAATTCCCTGTATTGGCTGTCCGCCAAATCGAAACAAAGGATGAGGTTGATGTGGACAGAACTGATGCGCTTGATGTTGTGCATGATTTCCGAGATGCTGTATCTCCCAACCCGTTGCAAGGCCAAGTGGATATGGTCGGGGTTTATTTTGGAAGCCAATAGTTTGAACTGCTTGATTTTCATGGAGTTGGCGATAACATCCAGCAAAACGTTGCAAAAGATGTCCTCTTGAAAGAAAGGGTATCGGTTCTGGCAGACAGTGGTGGCATGGTACGCCGCCCCCTTGACGTGGATGCGCTTTGACATAGTTTTCCCATTGATTGTGCAACGAAAGTAGCCTTTTGTTTGAAAAACGGCCCCCTTCGAGCGGCCGGGTTATCAAACCCGGCGGTTCCGAAATGAAAATTGAAAAACGTCTTCAAAGAAAATATGGAAACAGCCGGGTTTGATAACCCGGCCTCTCAAAAATGGAAAAATGAAGCAAGAATTCACCATAACCGTCTATACCGAAAACCAGGTCGGCCTGCTCGTCCGCATCGCCACCATGTTTTCCAGGCGGAAAATCAACATCGAGAGCCTGAACACCTCGCCGAGCGAAGTGGACGGCATCCACCGCTTCAACATCCTCGTGGAGGAAACGGAGGAGGTCGTGCGCAAGGTCGCCCGCCAAATCGAGCGGCAGGTGGACGTGTTAAAGGTTTATTTCAGCACCAACGAAGAAATCATCTGGCAGGAGCTGGCGCTCTTCAAAGTGCCCACCGACGAAATCGCCGAGAAAGTGAAGGTCGAGCGGCTGCTGCGGGAGCACGGCGCACGGGCGGTGGTCATCCGCAAGGACTACACCGTGTTCGAAACGACGGGGCACCGGGAGGAAACCGACGGGCTGATGAAGGCCCTCGAACCTTACGGCCTCATCGAATTCGTGCGCAGCGCACGGGTGGCCATCATCAAAGGAAGCCATAGTTTCCATGAACGGCTGCGGGAATTCGAGGAGGCAATGCCGAGCGGGGAGGTGGCGGAAAATGAGTTTTTGGGGGAGGGGGAGAAGGTGTTTTCGATGTAGGAATGGGTACAACGTCGGGGCGCTTGGCCTTCCAATAATTTAATGTACTTTTATGAAAAACAAAGGAATGTCCTAATGCAAAATCAGGTACTTGCCTTCAAAGCTGCGGGAATGTATGCGCACATTCTTGCCTTGTTCATCCTCTTCCAGTTGGAGGCGGCTGCACAGAACCTTGTGCCCAACCCCAGCTTTGAAATCTTGGAGGCTTGTCCCACCGATGCTGGGCAAACAGCGCTTGCAGAGCCTTGGGAAGGCCCTGAGACCCCCGACCTGTTCAACGCCTGTGCAACATCCGTCAGTTATAGTGTCCCAACAAATCTGAGCTGCAACTACCTGCCCGCCCACGAAGGCGAAGGATACGTGGGTATGTTCGTATATTTTGAAAGAGAGGCCATTTTCGCAAGGTTGTTGGACACATTGGAGTCGGGACGGCAGTACTTTGCCCGGTTTTATGTTGCCGCTGACGATGATTGCTCCTATTTGGCCCAGACTTTCAGCGATGCCATTGGGATGGGGGTGAAAGGCACAGGGCCAAATGATAATTTCAGGATAGTAGCTGAGAACCAAGGGGCGGTAATACGGGACACCGCAGGATGGACCAAGGTCAGCGGATGCTTTCAGGCACAGGGCAACGAACTGATAGTGCAAGTCGGGAATTTCAGGGGAAATGACGAAACGATACTTGAGTCCACCGACACTATTTTCCCCATTTCCCAGCAGTCGAATTACCTGTTCGTGGACGATTTGCTGCTTGCCCCGTTCAACCTATTTCCAGACACTGTGCTGATGTGCAACGGCGAGCCGGTGAAACTGGACGCTACCTTCTACGAAGCTGATATCAAGTGGCTAACGGGGGATACCACGCCCGTTTTTTTGGCGCAAGATACAGGCGTATATTTCGTGGAGGCCAAGATTGACGGGTGCGTGTTTCAGGAAAAAGTGACAGTGGTAGCGCTCAATTTCAACAATTTATTGCCTCCTGATACCTCCCTTTGTCAGGGCGATGAAATCGTGCTTTCACCAAATATAGAAGGTGCCTACTTGTGGTCAAACGGTTCCAAATCCAAAACCCTGCGTGTTTCGCAACCCGGCATTTACGATGCCGCTATTTCAAACATATGTGGAGACTTCGCCTTTCGGCAAATGGTAGAATGGGAAGCATGCAAATGCCGGGTGTTCGTGCCGAATGTTTTCAGCCCCAACGGGGATGGCATCAATGACGCCTTGGGGCCATACATTGGATGCGACTACGATTATGAAATCCTGAAATTTGAGATATACAGCAGATGGGGGGAAAGGGTCTGGTCGTCCGGCACGGCGGTGGACCGATGGGATGGTTTGATAAATGGGAGGGAAGCGGTTCCTGATACCTATGTCTGGTATGTTGAGTATGATTTGTTCTATGCGGGGACGAAGCGGCGCATACTGGAAGAAGGAGGATTCAGTTTGATTCGTTGACCAGACTGTTGGGTGGGGGATTTTGGAAACGATTTACACGACCTTTGGGTAGTCAAAAACTTATCCAATTAATTGAGCAATAAATTGACAATCAACAACTTAAAACAACTAAAATGGCTAAATTGAATTTCGGCGGCACAGTCGAAAACGTCGTAACAAGGGAAGAATTCCCGCTCGAAAAAGCACAAGAAGTCCTCCGCAACGAAACCGTCGCCGTCGTCGGCTACGGCGTGCAAGGCCCCGGCCAGGCGCTCAACCAGCTCGACAATGGCATCAACGTCATCGTCGGGCAACGGCGGGACTCGAAAACCTGGGACAAGGCCGTCCGTGATGGCTTCGTGCCGGGCGAGACCCTTTTTGAAATTGAAGAGGCGCTCCAGCGGGGCACCATCATCTGCTACCTGCTCAGTGATGCGGCGCAAATCGCCCTCTGGCCGACGGTACAGAGGCACCTCACGCCCGGCAAGGCGCTCTATTTCTCGCACGGCTTCGGCATCACCTACAACGACCAGACAGGTATCGTTCCGCCCGCCGATGTGGACGTGATACTCGTCGCACCGAAAGGTAGCGGCACCTCGCTACGCCGCATGTTCCTGCAAGGCCGGGGCCTGAACAGTTCTTTTGCCATCCATCAGGACGCCACCGGACGGGCTTGGGAACGGGTCGTGGCACTGGGCATCGCAGTCGGCAGCGGCTACTTGTTCGAGACCACTTTCAAGAAGGAAGTTTACTCCGACCTCACGGGCGAGCGGGGCACGCTCATGGGTGCTATCCAAGGCATTTTCGCTGCGCAATACGAGGTGTTGCGCCAGCGGGGCCACTCGCCCAGCGAGGCGTTCAACGAGACGGTGGAAGAACTCACGCAGTCACTCATGCCGCTCGTCGCCGAGAATGGCATGGACTGGATGTACGCTAACTGCTCCACCACCGCCCAGCGTGGCGCATTGGATTGGTGGAAGAAATTCCGGGACGCCACCCTGCCCGTTTTCAACGAACTCTACACCAGCGTTGCCGAAGGCAAAGAGGCCGCCAAGTCCATCAGCTCCAACAGCCAACCCGACTACCGGGAAAAACTGGAAGTGGAACTGACCGAACTCCGGGAAAGCGAGATGTGGCAGGCCGGGAAAACGGTGCGGAGTTTGCGGCCGGAGAACCAGCCGGTCGAGGTGGAGTAATTTGATTTAAGATTGCAGATTACATGATTTAAGATTTGAGATTTTGGGGTACCATCCAACTTTTGACGAAGGTATTGCCCCAAAACGAGCGGGCGGGTTATCAAATCCGCCGGTTCCGGAATCATACAATGGGAATGGGCAGATCGTTTTGTTCGGTTAATATGGTTTTGCCGAAAAACGGCAAGGCCAAAACCAGCGGGTTTGATAAGCCGCTCTCTCGGGCCAAACCCTCGAATTTTAATTCAACCCACGGTCTCCCAATCTTAAATCTTGAATCATGTAATCTGGAATCTGAAATCAAAAAATTACGGTAAAAACGGCCCGGCGCTGGTGGGCATCGAGCTGCATAAGTGCAGCGACTACGAGCGGTTGCTGGCAAACATGTGACAGTACAACGTTGACTTTACGGAGATGAATAGGGATGATACGTTGATTGGGTATTTGGTTTAATCCCGGTTGCCACGGGGTTTGCGACCGTGAATTTGCTCGTATTGTTTGATATGTTCCCGTTCTATGCGTTTGGCTTCCCGGCGACCGGGGATATTGAAAAGCAAAATGCGCCCAAAAAACCGAAGCCAATTCACGCCCAGGTTCAAAAAGTTAACCTGTTCCCGGCAACGTTCTGAAAGTCCATCAGCGTCTATTTCGTCGTGGCTGATACCATATTTGAAAACGTCGTCGTCCGTGGAGTCACGGATTTCGTAAAGGTGGTGCAGCTTTTCGTTTTTGTTGGAATTGCCGTGAAACACAGGAGGCAGGTTTTAGGATTTCCAGCCGTTGAGATTGCTGTAAGTCTCATAGCTGATGGCAGGTTTCAAGATTGCTTCCTTGCCTGTCTTTCGACGGTAGGCGGCATTCGCCAAATGCAGCAGCGGCTCAAAAGTGAGTTCCGTGGGCATCTTGGCAGGGTCGGCGAGGACGGTTTTGAAAGCAGCTTCGCCACTGGCGACTACGGCGCAGCGGGCATAAAGGAAATCGTCGGGCGATAGGTAGCCCTCGGCTTCTTCGTCATCCAGAAAGACCTGGGCGTGGGCCTTGGTATCAAGGCGGTGCAGCTTTTCGGCAAGCTGGTCAACGAACTGATAGACTTGTGAAAGCGGCTGTTTTGACAGGTATTCAACGGCAGGTTCGAGCACGGCGGCATCGTCGCCCACCTTGTCCCAATCGAGTTTTGAAATGACGTTCCAAAAGCCCGCTTCGTCCAATCTTGGCGACTCCCCAGCGGCGTCCACGACGTGGATTTCGAGGTCGGACGTGGCGTGTTCTGCCTTCATTTTTTCGATGAAACGGGCGTCAAGCTCTTGGATATTGATTTTTAGAACGGCTGTCAAGACTTTTGGATTGGTTTTACAAATGTAGTGGATTACAAGCGAAACAAAAAAACAAACCCTAAAGTATTGATTACCAATCAAAACCAATAAATATGAAACCTAACATTTTTGAAATTGCAACAAAGGAATTAAGTCAAGATGCTTTTATTACATGGCTTTTGCAATGGGCTGATAGTAAAAGCTCATCATTTGACGAAGACTTAAATAAATGCGGAAGAGACTTCGTGACTGCATTAATAAAAAAAGAATTCCCTGAGTTTGACGGGCGAATTACATCTGTTAGAGCTGGTATGCAATGGGAAAAAATTGATGTTTGGGCTGAGGTCAACAATGAGTACCTCATAATAATCGAAGATAAAACCCATACAGGACAGCATTCAGGGCAATTGTCTCGGTATAAAACAACTGCTGAAGGCTGGTGTAATGACCAAAATCCAAAGTACAAAACACCAATTTGCATCTATCTTAAAACAGTAAATGAATCCCAGTTCAGTTTGACAAAGGTGATTGAGGAAGGGTTTAAGATTTACTCTCGGCAAGAATTTTTAGAGCTGCTCAACAAGGATGAAATAGAAAATGATGTTTTCAAAGACTTCAAAGAAAATCTTACCAAAATCGAAAAGGCAAATAATCAATGGGAGAATGAGCCTGTCAAAAATTGGAAAGGAAATGACTGGCAAGGCTTTTATCAATTTCTTGAGAGGCACCCCGAAATTGGATTAGTTCGATGGGATTTAATAAACAGCCTAAGTGGGAGTTTTTGGAATGCGGTGCTGAACTGGAATTACTGGGATATTTACCCTGTATATCTACAGACCGAGCAAGATAAACTGTGTTTCAAATTATCAACCGACCCTGAAGAGGTAGATATGCCGGAGTATGAATGTCGGGGAGCGGTGCGAAATAGGATAAGTGAGTTGATTTTGGACAGCGCAGCAAAAAATGGTCTGATGCAAATAAGACGACCCGACAGGTTTGGCAGTGGCAAGTATATGACCATAGCAATTGTTGATTGCGAAAATTGGCTCGGTAACCCTGAAGAAAAAATCAACAAAGAGCAAGTAGTAGAAAGACTGATTTTTTACAAAAATTTCCTAATCGAAACGATAAGTCAAGAAGGTTAAAATACCTTGTTTCGAATATTCACAGACCTAACCAGTAGAACCGAAAAAATTGATTATGAAGCAATTAGGTCTGTACGATTCAAAATTCGAGCACGATGCCTGCGGCATTGGCTTCGTTGCCAATATCAAGGGCAACAAGAACCACCAAACCGTGAGCGATGCGCTCACCGTGCTGGAGAACATGGAGCACCGGGGCGCCTGTGGCTGCGAGGAAAACACGGGCGACGGCGCCGGCATCCTCATCCAGACCCCGCACGAGTTCTTTTTCGAAGAATGTCAAAAACTCGGCACATACTTACCTACTTACGGCAAGTACGGCGTGGGCATGGTCTTTTTCCCGAAGGAAATCAGGTTGCGGGAAGAGTGCCGTGCCATCTTCCTGCGGGCTGCCGAGCGGCTGGGCTTGGAGGTGTTGTGCTGGCGCAAAGTGCCTGTAAATACAGAGGGAATCGGCGAAACGGCACTCTCTGTAGAACCCGAAATCGAGCAGGTTTTCGTCGCCAGACCTGACAGCATCGCCACGCCGGAGGACTTCGAGCGCAAGCTTTTCGTGCTGCGCAACTACTCGACGCACCTCGCCAAGGACACCGTTCCGAAGGACAATATCGGCTTCTACCTCGCATCGCTTTCGCATAAAATCGTGGTGTATAAGGGGCAACTCACCAGCCACCAGGTGCGCCAGTATTTCCCGGACCTGAGCAACAAGCGGCTCGTCAGCGCTTTTGGCCTCGTCCATAGCCGCTTCGCAACAAACACTTTCCCATCCTGGAAGCTGGCGCAACCCTTCCGTTTTATCGCCCACAACGGCGAAATCAACACTTTGCAGGGCAACCTCAACTGGCTGCGCACGAGCGAAAAAGGCTTCCAGTCGCCCTATTTTACGAAGGAAGAAATGGACATGCTGCTGCCCATCGTGGACGAGAGCGCCAGCGATTCCGCCTGCCTCGACAACATGATTGAACTGCTCACGATGACAGGTCGTTCGCTACCGCACGTGATGATGATGCTTATCCCTGAAGCCTGGGATGGCAACGAAGACATGGATCCTGTGCGCAAGGATTTCTATGAATTCCACGCCTCCATGATGGAACCCTGGGACGGCCCCGCCTCCATCTCCTTTACCGACGGCAGCATCATCGGCGCCACGCTCGACCGCAACGGCCTGCGTCCCAGCCGCTATTGCCTCACCCACGACGACCGGGTGATCATGGCCTCCGAAACGGGCGTACTGCCCATTGCCCCGGAACTCATCAAGGAAAATGGGCGACTCCAACCAGGCAGGATGTTCGTGGTGGATTTGGCGAAGGGCCGCATCATCAGCGACGAGGAACTCAAGCAGGAAATTTGCTCCCGCAAACCTTACGGCGAGTGGCTCGACCGCTACAAAATAAGGCTCGAAAACCTGCCCGAGCCCCGTGTGCAGTACACCGACTTGCAGCCTGCACAGGTGTTCAAATACCAAAAGGCTTTCGGCTACTCATCGGAAGATTTGCAGGCCATCATTGCCCCGATGGCCCTGGAAG
Source organism: Lewinellaceae bacterium (assembly GCA_020636005.1). Classification (GTDB taxonomy): domain Bacteria; phylum Bacteroidota; class Bacteroidia; order Chitinophagales; family Saprospiraceae; genus UBA6168. Next base: position 113,132 of record JACJYR010000002.1, on the reverse strand, counting down.
GCCACGAACCTATCGGTTCTATGGGCACCGACGTGCCGTTGGCCGTGCTGAGCGACCAGCCCCAGCACCTGAGCAATTATTTCAAACAACTCTTCGCCCAGGTGACCAACCCGCCTATCGATCCGATACGGGAGCGGATGGTCATGTCTTTGGCGACCTATGTGGGCAACATCGGTAACCTGTTGGAGGAAGAACCGAAAACCTGCCACACGGTGGCGCTCCACCACCCCATTTTGACCAACCATGAATTGGAAAAAATCCGCAGTATTGACACAGGTATTTATCAGGCCAAAACGCTCAATATGTACTTCCTGGCCGATGGGCAGCCGGGCCGCCTGAAGAAGGCGCTCGACCGCATCTGCCGCTACGCCGTGGATGCGGTGGAGGATGGTTTCGAGGTGCTGATATTGTCCGACCGGGTCATTGATTCGGAACATGCCGCCATCCCTTCCCTGCTGTGTACGGCCGCCATCCACCACCACCTGATCCGCAAGGGCTACCGGGGGAAAGTGGGCATCATCGTGGAGGCCGGCGACGTGTGGGAAGTCCACCACTACGCTTGTCTTATCGGCTTCGGGGCAACAGCAATCAACCCTTACCTGGCCTTGTCAACCATCTACGACATGAAGCGGGGCGGACGGCTGGAAACGCTGCTTTCGGAAGGGCATTTGGAAGACAATTATATCATGGCGGTCAATAAGGGCTTGTTGAAAGTGTTTTCAAAAATGGGCATCTCCACGCTCCAATCTTACCAAGGGGCGCAGATTTTCGAGATCATCGGACTGAACCGTGAGGTGGTGGACCGCTACTTCACCGGGGCGGTCAGCCGCATCGAGGGCATGGGTTTGGATGAGATAGCCAGGGAGACGCTGGCCAAACACCGTTTTTCATTCAGCCCAAAACCCTTGCCCGAGGACAGGCTTCCCGTTGGCGGCATTTACCAATGGAAACGCAAGGGCGAGTTCCATCTTTGGAATCCGCAGAGCATCCACCTGTTGCAATACGCCACCCGTATGGATGACTATTCCATTTTCAAAAAATACTCGAAAACCATTAATGATTTGGGCGAAAAGGCTTGCACCCTGCGCAGCCTGTTTGAGTTCAAACGCACCCGTGAGAGCATCCCCATCGAGGAGGTTGAACCAGCGGGGCAGATTTACAAGCGCTTCGCAACGGGCGCCATGTCCTTCGGCTCTATTTCGTGGGAAGCCCACACTACGCTCGCTATCGCCATGAACCGTCTCGGGGGTAAGAGCAATACGGGCGAAGGCGGGGAGGATGAACGCAGGTATTTGGGAATTGAGGAATTGAAAGAAATTGGGGAATTAAGGTTGAATGACTCCTTGAATTCCTCAATTCCCAAATTCCCTAATTCCAAGCCCCTTCGCAGCTCGATTAAACAGGTAGCTTCGGGAAGATTCGGCGTCACCAGCCTGTACCTCACGGAGGCGGATGAGTTGCAGATAAAAATGGCGCAGGGGGCGAAACCGGGCGAAGGCGGCCAGTTGCCGGGGCACAAGGTGGACGATTGGATTGGGAAAGTACGGCACTCCACGCCGGGCGTCGGGCTGATTTCACCGCCGCCCCACCACGACATTTACTCCATCGAAGATTTGGCGCAATTGATTTTTGATTTGAAAAATGCCAACCGCCATGCCCGCATCAATGTGAAATTGGTATCGAAAGCAGGCGTCGGCACCATCGCTGCGGGGGTGGCCAAGGCCAAGGCTGATGTCATCCTGATTTCCGGCCTGGACGGTGGCACGGGTGCTTCGCCGATGAGTTCCATCCGCCATGCGGGGCTGCCGTGGGAACTGGGCTTGGCCGAAACGCACCAGACTTTGGTGAAAAACAAACTCCGCAACCGTGTCACCGTGCAGGCCGACGGGCAGATGAAAACGGGCCGTGACATTGCCATTGCCGCCCTGCTGGGGGCAGAAGAATGGGGCGTAGCAACGGCGGCGCTGGTAGTGGAGGGCTGTATTTTGATGCGCAAATGCCACCTGAACACTTGCCCGGTCGGCATTGCCACGCAAAACCCCGAACTGCGCAAGCGCTTTGCTGGCGACCCGGATCACGTGGTGAATTTTTTCAAATTCCTCACCCAGGAGCTGCGGGAAATTATGGCCAACCTCGGCTACCGCACCGTGGATGAAATGATCGGCCAAACGCAGAATTTGGAAGTAAAAGAAGGTATAGAGCACTGGAAATACAGCAAACTTGACCTAAAACCCATTTTACACAAAACACCGGCCGAGCCAGGCGTAGGCCTTTTCAAACAGGAAGAACAGGATCACGGCTTGTCTGGCGTGTTGGATTGGCAATTGCTGGGGGCTGCCCAACCAGCTTTGGAGCGACAGGAAAAAGCGCAGGGAACATATTTTTTGAAAAATACGGACCGGACGGTAGGAACCATCCTCTCACACGAAATCACGAAGCGCTACCGTGCGCAAGGCTTGCCGGACGACACGATCCATTTCAAATTTACGGGGACGGCCGGCCAGAGCTTCGGCGCTTTCAACACCAGAGGCCTGACCCTGGAATTGGAGGGCGATGCCAACGACTATTTTGGTAAAGGGCTGAGCGGGGCAAGGCTGGTTGTTTATCCAAACCACGCTTCCACTTTTACACCGGAGGAAAATATCATCATCGGCAACGTGGCTTTCTATGGTGCAACGGACGGGGAGGCATACATCCGGGGCAAGGCGGGTGAGCGCTTTTGCGTCCGCAACTCCGGCGCAAAGGTGGTGGTAGAAGGCGTCGGCGACCACGGCTGCGAGTACATGACAGGCGGTTTGGCCGTTATTTTGGGCAAAACGGGCCGCAATTTCGGCGCAGGCATGAGCGGCGGCATCGCCTACGTCTGGGACGTAAAGGGCGATTTTGCTGAAAACTGCAACCTGGAAATGATTGACCTCGACCCGGTGGGCGAGGAGGATGTTGCTGAATTGAAAGGTTTCATCCAGCGCCATTTTGATTTTACCAATAGCAGCGTGGCGAAGTTTGTGCTGAGCGATTTTGAGAATCAGGTTGGGCGCTTTGTGAAAGTTTTCCCTAAAGATTTCAAGCGGGCTTTGCAAAATTCCTCCCAACTCATCACCCAAAACTCATAACTCAAAACTAAGTTACATGGCCAAACCCACCGGATTCATCGAAAACACCCGCCAACTCCCAGACCAGCAACCCGTAAATGAACGGCTGCAACACTATCAAGAGTTCATCTCTCCCTGGACGCCGGAGCAGCTCAACCAGCAGTCTGCCCGCTGCATGGACTGCGGCGTGCCGTTTTGCCACAGTGGCTGCCCGCTGGGCAACGTCATCCCGGAGTTCAACGATGCCGTCTATCGGGGGCAGTGGAAGGAGGCTTACGACATCCTCACCTCCACGAACAACTTTCCGGAGTTCACGGGGCGCATCTGTCCGGCGCCCTGCGAAAAGGCTTGTGTGCTGGGCATCAACCAGCCGCCTGTGGCCATTGAGGAAATAGAAAAGCACATCATCGAAATGGCCTTTGAACAGGGTTTTGTAAAACCCCGCCAGGTATTCAACCGGACAGGAAAAAAGATAGCCGTTATCGGCTCCGGCCCGGCTGGATTGGCGGCTGCGGCGCAACTCAACTATGCTGGCCACAACGTCACCGTCTTCGAGCGGGACGACGAACCGGGCGGACTGTTGCGCTACGGCATCCCCGATTTCAAACTGGAAAAATGGGTGGTGGAAAGGCGCATCAAATTGATGGAAGCAGAAGGCGTCGTTTTCCGTTGCAACACCAATGCCGGGGTGGACGTGTCCGGTGGCGACTTACTGCGGGAGTTCCATGCGCTGGTGCTGGCGGGGGGCTGTACCGTCCCACGTGACCTGAGCGTGCCTGGCCGCAACCTGAACGGGGTTCATTTTGCGATGGATTTTTTGACCCAACAAAACAGAAGGGTAGGGGGGAAGGAGGTAAAAGTGGAAGCTATAGTGGCCACTGGAAAAAACGTGGTCGTCATCGGTGGCGGCGATACGGGCAGCGATTGTGTCGGCACTTCCAACCGGCAGGGGGCGGCCTCCGTCACCCAATTTGAACTGATGCCCACGCCGCCAAATGAGCGCACGCCCCACATGCCCTGGCCGACTTATCCAATGACTTTAAAAACCTCATCCTCCCACGAAGAAGGCTGCGAACGGGAATGGGCCATCCAGACAAAAGCCTTTTTGGGGGATGAGGATGGGAACCTCCGGGCATTGCAGGTGGTGGATGTGGAGTGGGAAACTGGAGAAGATGGCCGTCCCGTCCGTTTCACCGAAACACCCGGCACGGAACGGGAAATCCCCTGCGAGATGGCCCTGCTGGCGATGGGTTTTGTTTATCCGGAAAAAAAAGGCCTGCTCGACGAACTCGGCGTGGAGATGACGGGCAAGGGCAACATCCGTGCGCCGGAAAGGACCTACCAAACGACCATCTCCAAAATATTTGCGGCGGGCGACATGCGGCGTGGCCAGTCACTGGTGGTCTGGGCCATCAGCGAAGGGCGGGAGTGCGCCAGGAAAGTGGACGAATACCTGATGGGGCATTCGCTGCTGGAAACGAGGGATGCACCTGTGCTGGCGGAGATGTTTTGATTGGGAATTAGGAAATTGGGAAATTGACCACGGAATATCAATTTCCCAATTTCCCAATTTCCATGAATGCTCACCCGTCCAGCCAATTCCCCACTGACATCCGTATCTGCTCCGTTTCAATCAAAAAACCATCGTGGCCGAAGCCTGAACTGATTTCATGGTACGTCGAATTGGGAAGGTGCATGGCCAAAAACCGTTGTTCAACGGGCGGTATCAATAAATCCGAATCAATAGAAATCACAAGTGCCGGCATTTTTAATTGCGAAAGTGCCCGGGGGGCGCCGCCCCTTCCACGGCCAATGTTGTGCGTATCCAGCGACTTTGTCAGGTGCCAATAACTGTGGGCGTAAAAGCGCCGCTCCAGTTTTAAACCTTGATATTGGATGTAGGAGGCGGCTTTCAGGTTGTAGGTTTTTTCCTCCTCGTCGGTTTGCCTTTCCACATAGGAAGCAAAAGTGCGGTAGCCGAGCAGTGCCATTCCCCTTGCTGCTTTGAGGCCGTTTTTTCCGGCATCGTCCCTGTTTTCCTGCCAGGTCGGGTCGGCTTGGATGGCCATGCGCTGTGCTTCATGGCCGGCAATGGCCCAGGCGGTTTCACGGGCGCTCGTCACCAATAGCGCTATATTTTTTATTTTTTCCGGCAACAAATAGGCAAACTCCATCACCTGGTGGCCACCGCACGAGCCCCCGATACAGAGGTGTATTTCCTCAATACTTAGATGGCGCCGCAGAAGTTCATGGGCGTTTACCATGTCCCTGATGGTAAAATGCGGGAAGTCAATGCCGTAAGGCTCGCCGTTCTCCGGGTTGGTGCTCCGGGGGCCTGTGGTGCCGTAGCAAGAACCCAAAATATTGGCACACACGATGAAATATTTTTCAGGGTCAAAAACATTGCCTGGCCCGAACAGGCCCGACCACCAATCGGCCACATTTGAATTCGCCGTAAGGGCGTGGCAGACCCAGATGACATTGGTCTTTTCGGCGTTGAGCTGGCCATAGGTGTGGTAAGCGATGGTTGGTCCAGGCAAGGCTGCCCCCGATTCCTGGAGGAATGGTGCAGGATGATGGTAAAACTTCAAACCGGGAATTTCGACCGGGATTTTATAAGAACTGTTGTCGGGCATGTTGCTTCAATGAGGAGGTGAAAGCGACAATATCAAAATCGTTTGGTGGCAAACAATTGTTCAAAATTACCTGGCAAAACGCTAAGATAATTTTTATAAAACACTCTTTTTCAACGCCTTGTCAATATCTTCCACAATATCGTCAATGTGTTCCAAACCAACGGATATTCTAATTAGTCCTTTGGTGATGCCGACTTCCTGGCGAGCCTCTTCAGTCAGTTTTGCATGGGTCGTGGAGGCGGGGTGGGTAACGATGGTACGGGTGTCGCCGAGGTTGGCGCTAAGGGAACACATTGCAATGGCGTCCAAAAATTTGCGGCCTTGCTCCAGGCCACCTTTCACTTCAAACGTCACCAGCCCACCGCCTTTTTTCATTTGCCGCTTCGCAATGTCGCAGGCAGGGTGGGTATCGAGGAACGGGTAGGTGACTTTGCCTACTTGTTCGTGTTTTTGTAGAAAATGCGCCAACGCCAAAGCGTTCTCGCAATGCCTGTCGAGGCGGACGGCCAGTGTTTCCAGGCTTTTTGACAACACCCAGGCGTTGAAAGGAGATAGGGAAGGGCCAGTGCTGCGGCAGAATTTCCGCACTTCTGCAATTTGTTCCTTGTTTCCCACAACAACGCCGCCGAGCACCCTGCCTTGACCATCAATGAACTTGGTAGCAGAATGTGTGATGAGGTCGGCGCCGAATTTTGCAGGTTGTTGGAGGTAAGGTGTTGCGAAGCAATTGTCCACGTTGAAAATCAGGCTATTCTCTTTGGCAAATTTTCCGGCGAATACTAAATCTATGACATCCAGCCCAGGGTTGGAAGGCGTCTCCAGGAACAGCATTTTGGTGTTGGGCTTTACCGCTTGTTGCCAATTTTCGGGCGAGGCGCCATTCAGCCAATCAAAGGTGATGCCCCAGCGGGGAAGGAACTGCGTGATGACCGTATAAGTTGATCCGAACACGGCCCTGGATGCCAACAAATGATCGCCCGATTTCAAAAAGGCCATAAAAGAGGCGAACACCGCTGCCATGCCCGTCGCTGTGGCGAAAGCATCTTCCATGCCTTCGAGTGCCGCCATTTTTTCTTCAAATTCCCGAACGGAGGGGTTGGTGAAACGGCTGTAAATGTTGCCTTCCATCTCGTCGGCAAACATGGAGCGCATCTGCTCGGCATCGTCAAAAACAAAACTGGAGGTGGGGAAAATGGGCGTGCTGTGCTCCCGGTGCTGGGTACGGTCGGTTTGCAGGCGGATGGCGAGGGTTTCAAAGTTCATAATGTGCTTTATTGACTTGCCTTTGTACGTGATTGGAACACGGATTGGGCGGGTTTTCACGGATTTTCTGTCATTTTGTTTGGCTTGCCTTTGTACGTGATTGGAACACGGATTGGGCGGACTGGGCGGGTTTTCACGGATTTTCTGTCATTTTGTTTGGCTTGCCTTTGTACGTGATTGGAACACGGATTGGGCGGACTGAGCGGATTGGGCGGATTTTTCCGCTTCAATTTCTTTTTTTCATTTGTGAAAATTTTGCGGGAAAATTCGGGTTCTTTCCCAAAATTCAAGACAAAACCAACTTCTAAAGTACTGGCTTTCAAATAGTTTTGCAATTGAAGTTCGTGTTCGTCCAAAATTGTCGCACAGGCTTTTAGTTCCAGTATGACAAGGTTGTTCACAATAAGATCGGTAAAATATTCGCCCACCTCCCTTCCTTTGAAAAATACGTTGCACCGCCTTTGTGCAACTACGTCAAACCCCCTATCCTGCAATTCTATAAAAAGGGAATTTTGATAAACCCTTTCTAAAAACCCATAACCCAATTCATTGTAAACCTCATAAAAGGCATCTAAAATTTCTTCGGTAAGTTCTTTGTGCAGTAGCATAGCAGTATGTTTAAAGGTGAGAAAAATCCTTGAAAACCCGCCCAATCCGCCCGATCCGTGTTCCAATCAAGTATGAAGGGTAGGTGAGAAGGTCAAACCAAGCTAATAACCATCTCCACATTCAACTTCTACTACTTGGGCAATATAAGCTCAAAATCCCAACTAATCGCAGCCGTTTTCTCCAGCATCCTCGCTACCGAGCAGTATTTATCAACCGACAGGCCAATCGCTTTTGCCACTTTCTCTTCATTCAAATCGCCTTGTAAGATAAAATGCAAATGGATTTTTTTGAAAACCGGAGGTACATTCTCTGTGTCCCGTTCCCCGTTTACCTCCACCTGAATATCCTCCAACGGTTGCCGCAATTTCTTCAATATCATCACCACGTCAATACCGCTGCACGAAGCGAGGCTCATCAATAGCAGTTGCATGGGGCGGATGCCCTGGCCCGTGCCACCAATGTCGGGGCTGCCTTCCGTCAAGGTAGTGTTCCCGTCCTCGTTAGTGCATTGGAACAGGACATCATTGTTGAGCCGCTTGAGAGTGATTTGCATTTGTGAAGTGTGTTTATTACGCGTGGAGGTAACTTTTTGACGGGGTTATTCCGGCATGGACATGATAACCCTGAACATGGCAGTAGCGGTTTGCTCCACTGTGCCATTGCCATCTATTTCCACGATATTTTCCTGGTGGCCTTTTCGCAAAAATTCAATGGCTTCCTGGTATTTTCTTCGGGTTTCCGACAGGTTTTCTTCAAACAGTTCCGGGGGCAGGTTCCTGCCCTTCATGCGTTCGTAGCACACTTCGTTGCTCACATTCAGGAAAAAGATGACATCCGGCTTTCGGGCCAGTTGGTTCAGTTCCAACACGTTTTCCATTGGGAAATCGCTGGTCTGTTGATAGACCAGGGAAGAAAGATAATACCGGTCGCACAGGACTATCCTGCCCGAATCGCCAGCGAGCCAGGGCGTTACGATGCGGTCGCCGTGGTCCAGGCGGTTGGCAGCAAAGGCGAGGGCAAGGGTGCGGGGTTGGAAGGCAGTTATTTCTTTGCGCAGCACCTTGCGGATATAGTCACCGCCGCAGGATGGGTCGTGCGGCTCGTAGGTACGGAGAGTTTTGCCAGGAAAATGGCTTTCCAGCAATTCTGCCAGGTGTTGGGAAGCGGTTGTTTTCCCGGAGCCGTCCAGGCCTTCGATGACGATGAAAATGGATTTGCCAGGCATCCTTATTTTTTGAACATGGACTCCACAAAGGCCCTTTTGTTGAACACCTGGAGCTTGTCAATAGCCTCGCCGACACCGATGTACTTGATGGGAATCTTAAACTGATCGGAAATGCCGATGGCGACGCCACCCTTGGCGGTGCCGTCCAGTTTGGTCAGTGCCAGGCAGGAGACTTCGGTCGCAGCCGTGAACTGTTTGGCCTGTTCAATGGCATTCTGGCCGGTGGTAGCATCAAGGATGAGCAACACGTCGTGGGGGGCATCTTCCATGCGCTTGCTTACCGAGCGCTTTATTTTTCCCAACTCGTTCATCAGGTTGATCTTGGTGTGAAGTCGCCCGGCAGTATCAATGATGGCCACATCGCAATTGTTTTTGATAGCGTAGTCCACTGTTTCGTAGGCCACGGCGGCGGGGTCGGTATTCATGCCTTTGGCGTAGAAGTGGCAGCCGACCCGCTCCGACCAGATTTTCAATTGGTCAACGGCGGCAGCCCGAAAGGTGTCGCCGGCACCGATCACCACCTTTTTGCCTTGTTGTGTCCATTGGTAGGCCAGTTTGCCAATGGTGGTCGTTTTACCGACGCCGTTCACGCCGACCACTAAAAGGACATAAGGTTTTTGGTTGGGCAGGATGGAAAAATCTTCGATGTCGCCCGTGTTGTTTTCCTCCAGCAGGCGCACGATTTCGTCCCGCATGATCCTGTCCAGTTCGCTGGTGTTGAGGTACTTGTCTTTCTTCACCCGATCTTCGATGCGTTCTATGATCTTGATGGTGGTTTCCAGGCCGACATCGGAGGCGATGAGGATATTTTCCAGTTCGTCCAAGACCTCTACATCTACGGTGGACTTGCCGGCAACGGCTTTGGAAATTTTGTCGAAAAAGCCAGTTTTGGTTTTTTCAAGCCCCTTGTCGAGGTCTTCCTGTTTTTCCTTGGTAAAGAATTTTTTAAAGAAACTCATGGTCAGTTGGCAGTCCGCAGTTCTCCATTCGGCAGTCGGGGTGGGGGGGGAACTGTGGAGGATTTTGCTAAAAATGAGAAGGGCTTTTCTTAAATGCATTTAAGAAAAGCCCATTGAAGAAAAAATTGAAGGCTGTTTGAAGCAGGCGGCAATTTCGACGAAGGACTGCCAACTGTCGGATTGCCAACTGAACTTACTTGCTTTCAAAAAACTCCTTCACTTTGTCTTTGTGGATCATGACCTCTTTGTAGGTGTATTTACCTGTTTTGGGGTCTTTGATCGGCTTGATGACTTTTACGTGGTCGCGGCCAGAACCGGCGTTGGCGGAACGTTGGGCGACCCTTGCGTTCTTGGATACTTTTGCCATGATTCAGCTAATTTATAAGGTTATCAATATTGATTGCAGGTTCAAGAACATCGCCAAAATGAAAAAGTTACTTGATCTCTTTGTGGACGGTCATCTTTTTCATGTATGGGTTGTACTTTTTCAGCTCGAGGCGGTCAGGGGTATTCTTCCGGTTTTTCTCCGTTACATACCTTGAAATACCGGGCACGCCGGCTTTCTTTTGCTCCGTGCATTCGAGGATGATTTGAATCCGGTTGCCTTTGCTTTTCTTAGCCATCTTTTTTTGATATTAAAATCAGTTGATTAAAGTTTCACGCCCATTGCCTGTCCTTTTGCCTGCAATTTTTTCACGTAGGCATAAAGTCCGTGCTTGTTGATAGTACGGATGGCATTGGAAGAAACTTTGATGGTTACCCACTTTTCCAGTTCAGGAATGTAAAAGCGCTTTTTTTGCAGGTTGGGCAAAAAGCGGCGCTTGGTCTTCCTGTTGGAGTGCGACACCCTGTTGCCCGTGATGGGGCGCTTTCCCGTTAGTTCACAAACTCTCGACATTGCTAATTGGTTTTTGGTTGGCCGCTGTTAGTTTTTCGTTGCAGGCGGTCGAATTGCTACAACCATCAACTATCAACTATCAACCAATTTCGTGACTCCGAGAGGACTCGAACCTCTAACCTTCTGATCCGTAGTCAGATGCTCTATCCAATTGAGCCACGGAGCCGTATAGGAACGAACAATGACAAGCGTTTCAAAATGTTGAAGTTTGTCCAGTGCTCGTTGATATTTCAATGAAAAATGCCTTTCAAAAACTGTTTTTTCAAAGGCGGCTGCAAAAATAGGGCTTTGACGGATAAAGAAAAATATTTTCGTGAAAATAGTTTTCTACAGGTCCATGCTTTTTGGGGCAGGCCTATATTTTCACAAACTTCCGGCTCAGCTTGCGGCCATTGTCTATCAGGTTGACGATGTAGGTGCCGGCAGGCCAATCGGCCACGTTGACAGCGATGCGCTGAGGCTGGAAGGGCACCGTGTTGAGTTCCGAATGCCAGGTTTCCTGGCCCAGCGCATTGACTATGCGCACCTGGATGTTGGTGAAATCGTAGTTTGAGTATTCGATCGTCAAGGCATCCCGGGCCGGGTTCGGATAAATGCCGACGAACCCCCTCTCCTCCACGTACTTGCCTTCGTAGCTGCCGTTTGCCCTGGCCTGATCGTCGGACAGGCAGTAGTTGTGCAGGTATTTCATGCTGTTGTACACATTGAGCCGGCCTCCCGTCACCGTTTTTCCGCGCAAGCCCGGCAACGGATCTACCCCTTTCAAAATGGCATTTTTTACCAACCTGGCCGATTCGGCGGGGTTGCTTTCACTGAGGCTGTCAAAAACAATACAGGGCAGCGAATACAGCAGGGCGATAGCGCCGGCCACATGGGGGCTTGAAAATGAGGTGCCCATGTGACCATCGTCGTAGCGGGAAAGGATGTCGGTGGTGGTGATGGGGTAGCCCGGTGCCCCCAGGTCGATGGTGGTCAGGCCATAACCCGATTTTTCCACTTTGTTGTCGTCTATGTCGGTATTGGTCACGGTGATGAGGAAGTCGCTGGCACAAGAAGTTGGGGTGTCGCCTATTGCGTCAACATCTATTTTATCGTTGGCCGTAGCTGCTGCGCTGATTACGCCTGCCTGGCCCAGTGCGTCGTAGAACTGGTTCCAGGCGGGTGCGTCCGTACAAGGCACGATGGGATCTAAGCCAAAAGAGGTATTGGTCGCAACGATAAAAGCCCCCTTTTCGCCGTGGGTGGAGTTATACAGCTCGCGCAGCGTCAATATGTACTCCAGGCCTTCCAGCACCTCCGACGGCTTCCTGACTCCGATGGGCAGGATTTTTACTTTCCAATTGATGCCCGCTATGCCTTCCCCGTTGTTGCCGGCCGCACCGACAATGCCAGCTACGTTGGTGCCGTGGTGCTCGTTGAGGGGGAAAAAAGGCGAACCATTTTCAAAATTCCACCCGTGGATGTCGTCCGGTTGGCCGCTTCCGTCGTCGTCGAGCAGGTTGCCTGGGGTTTCATGTGCATTCGTCCAGATGTTGTCTTTCAGATCGGAATGGTTGAGGTCGAAGCCGTGGTCGAGTATGGCGACCACAATTTCACGGCCATCCAAGGTCGTGCCACCGCTGGCAGTTGACCAGACAGCCGGCGCCTGTATGCGTTGCATATTCCATTGGGCTGGGAAAAACGGGTCGTTGGGGATGGAGTCTTGCCGGAACACCAGCGGCTCATTCCAAAGGGCCATAATTACGGAAGGAATGCTGCGCAGTTCATCCAGGGGGAATTGCTCCTGTTTGACGTGGGCGGTTTTCATCAAATAAATGTTGAAACGCCGGGAGAGAAATTTCACCAACAACAATTGGCCACCATCGGAAAGCTGGGCATTGAGCGCACGGACTACCGTGTGCGGGTTGGTGCCCGGCAACAGTTGGACGACCAGTTCATCTTGTTGCTGGGAGGCCAGGCTTGTTTGTGAAAACAGGCTGCCGGCAAGCGCCCATGCGAGGAGGAAAAAGGCGAATCTTTTCATTTTGCGTTTAAGTAACGATGAAAAACATATCCTTGAAAAAGCGCTGTCCGGTTTGGAAAAGGCCGAACTGGTGGCGTTGTTGCTTTGACCAGGCACGAGCGCATTGAAAAGCGAAGGAGAAGTTTCCGCCTTCAAAGGAACTTCAAGCGGGCCCTCCGCCGAGAAGCGGCAAGCCGCTCCATTTGGAAAGCCCAAAGGTAAGGAGAACCCGAAGCCCAGGGGCCGTGACAAAGGCACAAAGGCCATTACCGCACAGTCAGCGGCGAGGCCACAGAGTCGGCAGAAAGCCCCTTGAAGCCTGCCCCCGCTGTGGCGGCCTGATAACGGGCAAGCAGCCGCTGGACCAGGTCATTGAAGAAATACCCCCCGATCCGGTTGCGCATCGTCCGCCTCGCGTACCTGGCAGGGGCACTGCCAGTGCTGCGGGGATGTCCGTTCGACGCACCCTTGCAGGTCGGCACGGCCACGGGCAGCGCCAAGGTGCAGCTTGGGCCCGGCGCCATCACCTGGGTTCTCAAACTACGTCACCGGTACGGCTCTGAGCGTGGGCAACAGTTGCAAGCTGTTGAAAGACGCCTTTGGTCTTCCGCTCAGCCCGGGCTGCTGTGTGCCAACTGAACAGCGCATGTCCCGCAAAGCTGCAGCCTGATTACGGGCAGTTGCTCGAACAGGCCCGGTGATGCCCAGCGCATCCATGCGGACGAGACCAGTTGGTACGTAGGCGAACGGGGACACTGGCTGTGGGTCTTTGCCAATGACGATCTGACACTCACGAGGTCAACCAAAGCCAGGGCAGGGACGTGCTCGAAAAAGTGCTCGGCAAGGATTTCAAAGGCACCCTCATCAGCGACTGCCTCAGCCCTTATGAAGACTTCTGTGAACAGCAGCATAAATGCTATGCCCATCACCTCAAGGCCATCAAGGATGCCCTCAAGGTGGTGCTGCAAAGCCAGTACCTCCGGGTGTTGCGAAGTAACGATGAAAAAATAACTTCGCTATTTTGATTTTGAAACCCCAGTACTGGAAGGGTTTTTTAAAAATAATCCCGATGTGAAATCGGGATTATTTTTCCTTCGATCCTAAAGAAATCCTTTCAGTGGAAACATAACGAGTCGAAACCACTTTGGGGCTAAAATTTCACAAACTTCCGGCTGATCTTCTGCGATTTGTCAAAAACATTGACCATGTAGGTGCCGGTTGGCCAATTGCTTACGTCCAGTGTTATCTGTTGCTTTTCGAAAGGGGCAATGACGGCTTCCACCGGCAACCTTATTTCCTGACCCAAAGCATTGTAAAATTTGATCTGTAAGGTTGAAAAATCGAGATTGCTATATTCAATGTTCACGGTGCCGGACACCGGATTTGGGAAAATATTCACAATGCCTTTTTGACCAAAATAGATTTGGGCAAAATTGCCGGCCTGCCGTTCGCTGGTTGTGCCGATACAGTAAGCGTGCAGGTACTTCATGCTTTCGTAAACATCGAGCCTGCCGCCCGTCAGGGTTTTATCCTTGAGGTTGCTGACGGGGAAAGCACTCTCCAGGATGGCTTTTTTTAACAACAAAGCGGCAGCGGCAGGCTGCGTTAGGGCAAGACTGTCCAGGTCATGGCAAGGTACACTGTACAGCAAGGCCACCGCTCCTGCCACGTGCGGACAAGCGGAAGATGTGCCGCTGAACCCTTCCCGGATTTCATTTTGTGTATTGGTGGTGGTGGTGCCTGCCCCGGGTGCGGCGAGGTCTATGGTATTTTTGCCAAAACCGGCATTGGGGGCTTTCACGTCGTTGGAATCGGTGTTGGTGACGGTGATGAGGTATTCACTGGGGCAGCTAGTGGGCATGTCGCCAACTTCGTCCACGTCCCAGTTCTCATTGGCAGTGGCGGCCACGCTCAGTATGCCCGCCGCTCCCATCACGTCGTACATAGCAGCCCAGCCAGCGTAATCAGGAGATTCGCAGGAAGCGCCGTCTATGCCAAACGAGCCATTGGTCACCACGACGAAAGCCCCTTTGCCTCCGTTGCTTTCATTGTACATTTTTCGCTGTTCGAGGGCGTAGTTGAACGCACCGATGACCTCATCCTGGAATTCGACGGCCAGGAACATCATTTTCACGTTCCAGTTGACACCGGCCACGCCGATATTATTGTTGCCTTTGGCACCGATGATGCCGGTCACCCAGGTGCCGTGCCCTTCTTTGTTGAAAAATGGCGAACTGTCCCTGAAATTCCAGCCATAGATGTCATCGGTGTAGCCGTTGTTGTCGTCGTCTTTCAGGTTGCCGGGAATCTCGCCACGGTTGACCCAAATATTGCCCTGGAATTCATCGTTGCCCAGGTCGAAGCCCTTGTCAAGCACTGCCACTACGATGGTGTCGCCGTTGTAGGTCCGGCCACCGGTAGTCACGTCCCATACTTTTGGCAGGCCGATACGGACCATGTCCCACTGTGAACTAAATGCGGGATCATTGGGGGTAGTTTCCCGGAACTGGATGGGCGAATTGGGCTGGGCAAACAGCACCTCCGGCCTGGCCCTTAGCGAAGCCAGCGTTGCTTCAGGGTTGTCGTCCCCCAAGTTTTCGATAAGATAAATCTGAAGATTGGGGGAAAGTGCTTTTTTGAGCTTCAAAGATGGAAAAGCTGCCGTCCGGTTGTCGGTGTGCCGGATGAAATCTTGCACCTGGACGCCTTCTTTCAGCCGGATGATGATCTCGTTTTGCCAGGCCCGGGCGGGCTGCTGGGAAAGCAGGCAGTGGAAAAATGACAAGGATAAGAGGAGAACTGTAAAGAGTTTTTTCATTGACTTATTTTTTCAAGCGCATGGGTAATTTCGAGCCGCAAATTAGCGAAATACGGGGCGGCTTGCAACAGGCGGCTGCCATACCAGGAGAACATTTCGCCATCCACCAGCTTTACGACGGCTGCCGGACATTGTTGTTTGATTTCTTCCAAATGCTTTTCCCGGAAGGGGAACGGTTCGGAGGAGAGCAAAACAACATCGGGCTTCAATGCGGCCAGTTCTTCCAACGTGGTTTCCGGGTAGCGTGTTTTTTGGGAAAAGATATTCTGCAAACCCATAGCGTGCAGCATACTATTAATAAATGTGCCGGAAGCGGCGGCCATGTAGGGGTTTTTCCAGATGAGGTAGGCAACGGAAAGCGAAGGGAGATCAGTATTTGCCGGCTTCTTTTTCAACTGCTGGAAGGCCTGTTGAATTTTTTCACTCAATACGGCAGCCTTTTCATTTTTTGCTGTAATCTCACCAACAGATGTGATCATTTCCAAGGCGTCTTCGAGGGTATAGATATCGCTCATCCACACCGGGAAATCTTTTTCCAGTTGTTCGATTTGCTGCCGGTCGTTTTCTTCCTTATTGCCCAGGATAAGATTGGGTTTCAAGGAGGCGATTTTCTCAATGTGCAATTTTTTCGTGCCGCCGACTTTTGTTTTATCCTTCCATTTTTCACCTGGATGAATGCAGAATTTGGTGAGGCCGACCACTGCTTCCCCCAACCCGAGGTCGAAAAGCAACTCGGTTTGGGAAGGGACAATGGAAACAATGCGTTTGGGAGGGGTGGAAATTTTCACCTCCCTGCCCATCTGGTCGGTAAAGATTTTGGTCATGGTACTAAGGATCGAAGAAAAAATAATCCCGATTTTGCATCGCATAGGCGTCAACTTAAAAAAACCGAATATGATTAGATAAAATAAAAATGCTGCTTAGGTTTGTTCAAATCAACATTCAGAACACCTAAACAGCATATGAAAATTAAGTTGGAACAAATTAAGCGAAAAATTGGCGAACAACAAATAAACGCCATCGCAAAAAGTAGCGGTTTCCAAAAGCGGGAGCCGAGGAAAGTCACCGGATATAGTTTTTTTCTTGGTTTTTGCATGATGGTACAGCTTGGGCAGACGGGGCTGAGGGACTGGGCAAAAAGCATAGGGCGGCTGACCCAAAAGCTGGTCTCCAAACAAGGCCTCCAAAAAAAACTCCAGTTCAGGCACGAAGCTTTTGCCCGCCAACTTTTGGGGTTTGTACTCAAACAGTGCACGGCCTCAAACGGCCACCAGGGGGTTGCCCTCTTCGCACCGTTCAAGGAGGTCTATGTTGAGGACAGCACCTGTGTGGGGCTGCCCCGCAACCTGTCATCTTTCTACCCCGGCCCCCACAGCAAAACCCACGGGGAATGTGCCACTGCCCGCATACAGTTGCGCATGGAATTGGTGAGTGAATCCTACGAAGGGGTTTTTGTGGGGAGTTACCGTGAAAATGACCAGGGTTTTGCGCACCGTATCGTTGAAATACTCACGGCAGGCTGCCTTGTGATCCGGGACAAAGGGTATTTTGTGCTGGCCGCCTTCCGGGCGATCATGGAGAAAAAGGCGTTTTTCCTGTCCCGCCTCCGCTTTGGGACAACCGTTTTTGATGCGCAGACCGGGGAAAAAATGGATTTGCTGAAAGAGCTCAAGGCTTTGAAAAAAGCAGGCCGCCAAGTCCTTGACAAGGAAATATTGCTGGGGGGCAAGGAGAAACTGCCAGTCCGCCTGGTGGCCATCGAAGCCCCTGAAGAGGCCAAACGGATGAGGCAGCACAAGGCCCGTACTGACCGCAGTGCAAAGGCCGCCCATTCCAGAGAGTACATCCAACTGCTGGGCTGGACCATTTTCATAACAAATGTCAACAAGGAAACCTGGGGGGGCCGGGACATCATCAGGGCCTACCGGTACCGTTGGCGCATTGAAATAGTGTTCAAGTGTTGGAAAAGCAAGTTCAACCTGGACAAGTTCTTCGAAGGCAGGGAAACAATATCGCCACCGAGGGCAGCCATGACCATCTACCTGATGCTTGCTTGGTTGACCTTGACAATGGGGGCTTGGTATGGGTATTTTGTGCACCGGGTTTACGAAGAAAAGAAGAAATTCATCAGCATGCTGCTGTTCGCCGATTTTGTCAAAGAACGGTTTTGGGAAATACTTTTGACAAGCGACCTCGATGTTTTCATCGGTGAGCTTGCCAGATATTATTCCCATGACAAACGAAAATCCCGAAAATGCTATCTCGAATTTTTGTATGAAATAAATTTAAGTTGACGCCTATGCGATTTTGCATCGGGATTATTCTTAAAACACCCTTCTATTGCTGGGGTTTTCAAAATCAAAATGGTGAAGTTATTTTTTCATCGTTACTAAAGTCGTTGGGAAAGCATTTGAGGATGGTCTGCCCGCTTTTCTTTTTGGGTTAAGGCTTCGTATGGAGGGTTGGGTTTTAAACCTTAGCTTGGATTTTTTTGCAAACTAAGCAACCGCCAAAAAAGACGCAGGCGCTGTTATTTGTGTTTCTTCTCCCCAGCCCACTTCATTTCCCCCGCCTTAATGGCTACTTCCAACGAATTTTCCGTGGGGGGTACCGGACAATTGTAGCCATCGGAGTAGTGGCACCAGGGGTTGTAGCATTTGTTGAAATCGAGAACGGGGTTTTCCGCCTCGACCTCCTGCACGGTCAAATCTATGTAGCGGCCACCGCCATAGGTCGTTTCGTCGTTGGTCAGATCACGGAAAGGCAGGAAAAGGTGCTGGGCATATTGCGGCATGTTGCGCAGGCCAAGGTTTTGGTAAACGGCCAGTTGGCAGGGCTGGCCATTTATTTCAAAACTGAGCACCCCATACTTGCGAAAAGGCTTGGTGCGGCCACTGTAGGTCGGCAATTCAAAGGGCTTTTCATCGGGCGTCAACCGGAAGGAGAAGGCCACCCGGTAATTTTCATCCGGCTCAAAAAACCGCAGGTTGGCGAGGTCACCTGCCTGCAGGGGCGACCGCTCATCTGCAAGGAATTCCTGTTTGTAGGCTTCCCGGTGCTGCAGGATAGCTTCCCGAAAGGAAGTCCCTTCTTTTTGCCCAAACGCTTCGGCAAAAGCAAGGAAAACTAAAGCAGCGAGGAATAAATTTTTCATACCATCATTTTTGAAGAGGCAAGGATGAAAAAATAACTTCCCTGTTTTGATGTTGAAATCCCAGAAATGGAAGGGTTTCATAAAAATAATCCCGATGCAAAATCGGGATTATTTTTCCTTCCATCCAAAAGGCCTCGGCTAAAAAATTAACCGTTCACCATTTTATATTCACCCTTCTCAATTAAACTGGTCGTCCTCGTCTTCCCGCAGCATCCCCGCCAGGGCATCGTTGAAGGAGAGGGAGGCGTCCACCAGGCTCCGGTTGATAACATTGAATTCGGACAAAGCGTGCAGGATCAGTTCCATGTAGGAATAGAGCTGGTCTTTGGGCGCATTGTAACCTTCTGCCAGTCTTTTCAAGCCCGCCACTTTGTCCAATGATTTTTTGAATTCCTGATCGGAGGCATCGTTCATCAGGTTCACCTCGTTGCCACCGGCAAACCATGCTTTGATAATGCCATAAGGGTCGCGCTCTGGGCGCTTGCCGAGTTTGTCAGGATGAGGGAAGTATTTCAAAAACAATTCTTTGACCGCCTCGCCGATCAAATGAAGGGCAACGGCATAGGGCCCTTCCTGTTCGCCCTCATAGACCAGTTCCACCTTGCCCGTGATGGCTGGGATGACGCCCCAGAAGTCGGTAATCCGTGCAGTCGTTGATTTCTCGCTGTTGATGTACATACGGCGCTCGGCAGTACTCACCAGGTTCTCGTAGCCGGAAATGCTAAGGCGGGCGGAGACGCCGCTCTTTTCGTCCACCAGTTCGCTGTCACGAGCGGTGAAGGAGATTTGCTCCAGCAATACTTGGAGCAGGTCAGGCACCTCCACTGCTTTTTTCTGCTCAGGCGTCAGTTTGGCCTCCTGCTGGGTGATGGTTCTTGCTATTTCGATGCTGCGGGGGTAGTGCGTCAGTATCTGGCTTTCGATGCGGTCTTTCAGCGGGGTGATGATGCTGCCCCGGTTGGTGTAGTCCTCCGGGTTGGCAGTAAACATGAACTGGATTTCGAGCGGCAGGCGGAGCTTGAAACCCCTGATTTGCATATCGCCCTCCTGTAAGATATTGAACAGCGCCACCTGTATCCTTGCCTGCAAATCGGGCAATTCGTTGATAACGAAAATGCTGCGGTGCGAGCGGGGAATAAGGCCAAAGTGAATAACCCTTTCATCGGAGTACGGCAGCTTCAGGGTGGCCGCTTTGATGGGGTCCACGTCGCCCACGAGGTCGGCCACGCTCACGTCGGGGGTGGCGAGTTTTTCCACATAGCGTTCGTTGCGGTGTATCCATTCAACCGGGGTATCGTCCCCTTTTTCAGCTACCAAATCAATGGCATACCGGGAAATGGGGCGCAGCGGGTCGTCGTTCAGTTCGCTGCCAGCTACGATGGGCATGTATTCGTCTAACAGGTGGACGAGCATCCGGGCTATTCGGGTCTTTGCCTGGCCCCGCAGGCCTAGTAGCACCATGTTGTGGCGGGAAAGCACGGCCCGCTCAATGTCGGGCAATACCGTATCTTCGAATCCGTAGATGCCCTCGAAGACCGTCTCTTTCTTTTTTAGTTTCTGGATGAGGTTTTCCCTGAGTTCTTCCTTGATCGAGCGGGGCTTGTAGCCCGAGGCTTTCAGTTCGCCCAGTGTCATTGCTTTTTTCATGTAAGTTGTTGAGGTGGATTTTTTAGTTCGGTAAAAGTGAAAACTTTGGTGGAAACACAGGTAGGGGTAGATTGTTTTGTTTAATACGACTCCAAAAACAATTGAACCTGAAAGTAATATAGTACTCCCGGCAGGTTTAAGTAAAATGGGCCAGGAGGGCAGGTGGCTCATGCCGGGCGCAATAAAAAACCAATATACAGGCCGTCAGCCATCATTCATGCCGGTTGGTGCCAGCAGTTCCAATTTTTAATTTTATGATAAAGAGGCCACCGTATGCTAATATTTTTTCCAACCTTTGTTTTTCCCATTTTGTAAAAAACGATTCAATCACCAACCAACTTTACAACTATGCATTTCGGTACATTAGACTATGTAGTGTTCATCGGTTATGCTGTGCTCATCATGTCGATCGGCCTTTGGGTGTCGAGGAAGGGAGAAAAAACAGCCGAGGACTATTTCCTGGCCAGTAAGTCCCTGCCCTGGTGGGCCATTGGTGCCTCGCTCATTGCCGCCAACATTTCTGCCGAGCAGTTCATCGGCATGTCGGGTTCTGGTTTTGCCATCGGCCTGGCCATTGCTTCCTACGAATGGATGGCTGCCCTTTCCCTGCTCATCGTCGGCAAGTTTTTCCTGCCTATTTTCATCAAGAAAGAACTCTATACCATCCCTGAATTTGTGGAAAAACGATACAGCACCAACCTGAAAACCATCCTGGCTATTTTCTGGATTGCCCTGTTCGTTTTTGTCAACCTCACTTCCGTGCTTTACCTGGGTGCCAAGGCGCTCGATACTATCCTGGGTGCAGGCGATGGTACTACCCTGATGTATTCCATCATTGGACTGGCGCTGTTTGCGGCAGCCTATTCCCTTTGGGGTGGCCTTTCTGCCGTGGCCTGGACGGACGTGGTTCAGGTAGTGTTGCTGGTGATCGGCGGCTTAGTCACAACGTTTATTGCGCTTTCGCACGTATCCCCCGACGGCGGCATCATTTCAGGGTTTCAAATGCTGATAGAAAAAGTGCCCGCCAAGTTTTCCATGATACTCGAAAAAGGAGAGGTCTTTACGCCGGACGGACGGGATGCCTGGTGGGACTTGCCGGGCCTGGCCGTGCTGCTGGGGGGCATGTGGGTCGCTAATTTATATTATTGGGGCTTCAACCAATACATCATACAGCGGACACTAGCCGCCAAAAGCCTGGGCGAAGCGCAGAAGGGAATTGCGTTTGCCGCATTTTTGAAGCTGTTGATGCCACTCGTCGTCGTCATACCGGGCATCGTCGCCTATGTGGTGAATGCCGGCCCCGACGGGGTTGTTTCGGCAACGTCCGTCGATCCCTCTTTTATTGGCAAAAACGGCAATTTCATCAACGACAGTGCCTATCCCTGGCTCGTCAGGACTTTTATCCCCACCGGCCTGAAAGGCCTTGTGCTGGCGGCTTTGGCGGCGGCCATCGTCTCCTCCCTGGCTTCGATGCTAAACTCCACGGCCACTATTTTTACGATGGATATATACAAGCCATATTTCGGAAAAAAAGCCAGTGAAGGCAAGCTCGTCAACGTGGGCCGTCTTACTGCGGCTGTTTCCCTCGTAATTGCTATTGTCCTGGCGCCCCAACTGGGCAACCTGGGGCAGGTTTTCCAGTACATCCAGGAATATACGGGGGTGGTCAGCCCTGGCATCCTCGCTGTGTTTATGTTGGGTTTATTTTGGAAAAAAACCACCAATAGTGCGGCCATTTGGGGCGTGTTGTTGTCCATCCCCATTGCCATGTATTTCAAGGTCGCCCCGAACGGCTGGTCGGATAGCCCGATCTTTCTGGAGCTTCCCTTCCTGCAGCAGATGCTTTGGACCTGCCTTCTGTCCATGTTGATCATGGTTGCCGTCAGTTATGCAGAAAATAAAGGGGCCGACCATGAGAAGGGCATACCGCTATCAAGGCAGCTTTTCGCCACCCCGCCTGCTTTCAACATCAGCGCAGTCATCGTCTGCTTAATACTCGTCATGCTTTATGCGATGTTCTGGTAGTGGCAGGTTTTTTATCAATGTCAAACAGGCCCGCCGGGATGCGCATCCCGGCGGGCCTGTTTGATAAAGTGCCGAACCCATTCTCCTTAAACTGCTTCCCGAATTTTAATTGCCCTTGGGTTTTGCCACAAAATCTTACATCTAAAATCATGTAATCTTAATTCTTAAATCAAAGAAACAGAACCATTCGTCTCTGCCCTAAAGGGGGAACCACATCATGAAAATCAACAAACTAAAAAATGAATCCCTATTCGTATCATTAATCTTTACCCGTCTTCCTGCACACTTTCCTTTAAATCCCTGTTCACAGCGATGCTGGCATTCAACTCGAAACCGACCTGCAGGATGAAGCAGTTGATCTGTATCCATAGCATCATCACGATGATGGTGCCGATGGATCCGTACACCTTATTATAGGTGTTGAAATTATCCACATAAAAAGAAAACGCCACAGAGGTAATAATGGAAAGGATGGTGGCCAGCGTTGCGCCTGGTGTAAGCCATTTGAAGCGGGTGTGAAGGGCAGGCCCGTATCGGTAGAGCAGGGCAACCCCCAGGTAAAAGAGCATCAGGATGACCACCCACCGGAATAGGTTGATGGACACCTCCGCAAATTCGGTCAGGTGAAGAAAGTCCGTCAAAAGGTTGATGGCCGTATTGCCCAAAATAATGAGGAGGACGGAGACTGCCAAAAGGACGCCGAGTGACATCGTAAGGGCAACAGCGATGAGCCGCTTGCGCCAGCCCGGCCTTTTGCGAAAAGATTTGAGGTGCGTCTTTTCAAAACCGCCCATCATGGCCAACATGCCGTTGGAAGAAAAGTAGATGGCCAGCAGGAAACCAACAGACAGCAGCCTTGAGTCGGGCCTTACAAGTTCTTTGATGGCCACCTGTAGTTCCTTGCCGGCGTTGGAGGGCATGATATAATCAATGTATCCGTTGATTTCGTGCTCAAAAGATTCGTAAAGCGGCAGCAGGGTGGCCACTGTAAACAGGAAAATGATGGCCGGGAAAAGGGAAAGGAAAAAGCTGAAGGCCATTGCATTGGCCCGGCTGATGATGGTCACCCGTTTCGACTCGTTGAACAGGAAAACCGCCACATCGTACACCGGCACCCCGAAAAAACCGGGCAGGGAATGGGTTTTCGACCATTTCAGGCCTGCGAAGACATAGGGATGTGCGAGGAAAAATTCCTTGACGGCTTTGAAATTGGGCAGGCGCATGCCTATAAGTTGTTTGATAATCGTTTGAGGTTGTTTGAGTTAGTTTGAAAATTGTTCGAGGCCTGGTAAATCTGGGATTGCGATAGTAAACAACCTCCAACAAATTCTAATAATCACAAACTTGCTGTCAGGGGTAAAATTACCATATCGCCCCTTTTACCCACGTTTTTTTACCAAAAAGCCGGGCAAGGTGTACATTAGCCCCGCAGACGGTACGTCAACTTTTTCCAACATGCCTCATCCTGTCAAAATACCTTTTTATTCCATTACCATCCAACTGGCCAACAATGGCCCGGTCACCATACCCTTGACGGACATGGCTTCCCTGCACGTGGACAAGTCGCCGGAAGATTTGGCGATTAAATTTCAGGAACGTTTCCAGAAAAACCAGATTGATCAGGGCAAATATACCCGTGTGCTGGATTTGTTGAAAAAGGGCAGTTTCACCCAAAAAAAATTGGTGGTACCATTTCCGCCGGCCAAGGATGGCATTAGTTACCCGGCTTTCTCCATCCACTTTGATTGCTTTTTGCAACATACTGAAAAAGGATACTGGGGGGTGTTGCCCGCACTGGGCCTGGAGGCCCTGGCAGCCGATGAGAAAGAATTGGGCCTGCGCCTGCAGGAAGTGGTCAGGGTGGAGTTTACCACCAAAAAACGGATGCAGGCAGTACAGCAGATCTTGTCCGCTTCCTGGTTTGAGGGGGCAGCGATCTCAAGCAGGGAGATCCAGCTTGATTTTTATTCCCCCGCTGAACTGACAGAACTGAAAAAAGAAAAAAAACGCCTCCTTTTGCCACAAGTTGCTGAAAAACTGGTAGTTAAAAAAAAGGTGGCCTATGGGCGGGAGGAAGAACTTGCCTACATGGAGCGCATCCTGAAAAGCCGTTTTAACCGCAACATCCTGCTGGTAGGCGCATCCGGTACCGGGAAAACTGCCCTTGTTTGGGAGTTGGTGCGCATCATGCAGCGGCTGGGTATGGAAAGTGATTTTTGGGAAACCAACGCCTCCATGATGATCAAGGAACTGACCCAGGAGACCGGGTGGCAGGACAACCTTTCCCATCTGGTGAAGGAACTGACGGAAAAGGGCGATATCCTCTTTGTGCGCAACCTGGCCGAGTTGTTTGAGGTAGGGCGCTATGAAGGGAATGCCGTCAGCATGGCTGAATACCTCCGCCCTTTTCTCGGCAGGGGCGAGCTGTCCATGATTTCGGAATGCACACCGGAGGAACGTGCCCGCATAGAAGTGCGCAGCCCCAACTTTCTGGCATTTTTCCAAACCGTACAGTTGGAAGAACCCAAAACCGGGCTGGAAGACATCATCCACCAAAAGGTTGACGATATCGCCAGGGAGTGGAAAATAAAAGTTGACCCGGAAGCCATCCGGGAGATCATCCGGCTCCACAGGCGCTTTTCGCCCTATTCAGGTATGCCCGGCAAGCCTATCCGTTTTCTTGAAAGCATCATCCTTGGCCAACTTGCCCATCCCGATAAAAATACCGCTGTGATCCGCAATCCGCAGTCCACTATCTACCGCCAAACCATTATACGGTACTATTGCGAGGAATCCGGTATGCCGCCCTTTATGGTGGATCCTGAAATGCCGATGGATCCCCAGTCCATCAAGTCCCATTTCAACCAAAACGTTTTTGGCCAGGAACGGGCCGTCCATGCGGTAGTGGACATGCTGTCAGCGGTAAAAACGGCCCTGACACGGACGGGCAAGCCCATTGCCTCCTTTTTGTTTGTCGGGCCAACGGGGGTCGGCAAGACAGAACTGGCCAAGGTGCTGGCGGAGTTCATGTTTGGCAGCCGGGAGCGGATGATCCGGTTCGATATGAGCGAATACAGTGACCCCTACGCGGTGATGCGGCTCACCGGGGAGGCCTATTTCTCTGATGGGCTGCTTACCTCAGCGGTGCGCCGGGAGCCATTCTGCGTGTTGTTGTTCGATGAAATAGAAAAGGCCGCCCCAAACTTCAACGATCTGCTCCTCCAGATATTAGGAGAAGGCAGGCTGACCGACAGCCGGGGAAAACTGGTCAATTTTTGCAGCGCCATCATTATCATGACGTCCAATATAGGTGCCGCTACCTTGCAAAGCGGGCGCATTGGCTGGAAAAAGGACCTGAATACCGCTGATGTCTCCGGCCATTTTATGAAGGCCGTGGAACAGCATTTCCGGCCAGAGCTTTTTAATCGCATTGATGCCATTATTGCCTTTGAGCCCCTTTCCCGGGAGACGGTGCGCTATGTGGTGGAAAGGGAAACCGATTTGTTCAGGAAACGGGAGGGCATCCGTTTCCGCCGCCTTGAACTGACTATCGAAGAGGCGGTGTCCGATTATCTGGCCGTCAAGGGATTTGACCCAAAATATGGGGCCCGGTACCTGCAGCGCACCATCCGGGAAGAACTCATCGTGCCGCTCGCCCAGGCACTGAACGGGTTTGACTACGATGAAAGGCTATTGGTTAGGGTAGCGATGAAGGATGATCGGGTCGATATCACCAGCCAGGCCGACCCGCTTGGCTTCGACCTGCTAATGGAACAGTGGGACAAGCTTACCCTGGCCGAAACCGCCTCTGCCGACCGCCGCCACTTTGTACGATTGATGGAAGGCCCGCTGTTCATGCGGCTGCAAAGTGAAATAGATTTAATAGAGCAAAAGAAAAAGCGGCAGGGAGATAAATTTTGGGAAAATATCGAGCAGGCCAGCCTTTACACCAGGTTGTTGGGGGCTAAAGAATCCGCCGCTCAACTTTACCAGGCTATTGAGGCATTGGAAATGGACATTGCCCTGGCCAGCATGGACCAGGTACCCTTTCAGAAAACTTTTGAAGAGCGGTTGGAACATTGGAAAGAAGCGGTTTTTAGTTTTAAAATTTCCCTTTACGCCACCCTCCACCCAAAACACAATACCTGTCATATAGGCATTTACGGTGCTGATGTAGAACATTTGTTAAAATTTTACCTCGATCTTTTCTCCTTGAAGGGCTGGGCAGTAAAACAGCCCCAATCCGTATGGTTCCGGGAGCGCCCAGTGCAGGGGAACGGCAGCACAACAACGCCAGATTCCGCTACAACGGACACGCAGGAAGTCGGAGCGGGCACAGCACTGCCCCCCAGCAATTATATCAAAGCATTCTGGAACCCACCGGGCAGGAAGGAGCCGTTCGTTTTTTTACCGCCTCACAAGAACGACCTTCTCTGTGGCGTGGAACTGGAGTTGGAGGGGGAAGCCGTATGGCCCTGGCTGAAGCCTGAAGCGGGCATCCAGGAATGGTTTTTGGCGGACAGGGAGGAGCCTATGCTGTTTTTTGTGGAAACAAGTCTGAAGGATATTGATACACCAGACGAGGTTCACCGGTTGGCTTTTTTCAAAAAGGAAAAGCCAAGGAGGAGGGTAGAGCAGGAATGGATGGTGGATAAATTGATGGGAATCAACAATTTCGTGAGCATAGCGGGCCGCCCTGCATACACGATGGAAAAGCTGGACGCCCGCTTCCGCATTTTCCTGGACAAACTTTTTTTGGGTTGAAAAATCCAACCATTATTTCATTTGTTCGGATTATTAATTTTGGATATACCACAGATGAAAAAAACCTTAAAATTTAGTTTGCATTATTTTTAAAAACCCCTACCTTTCCCCAACGATTTACAAAAGTTCTTTTCTTACTGATATCATCCATTTCGCTGCTGATTGGGTATTGGCAACTTTGGCCAGTCCTCCCAAATCCATCCTGAACTCTCCACACTTTTTCTCCGGGAGGGCAGCCGACTGCCGACAGCCAACTGCGGCATAAACAAAATTTTATCGATATGAATATCACCTTCAATGAATTGAGAAAGATCAAGCACAGCCTGCCCACCGGCAGTATTGCCCGCATCGCCCAGGAGCTTAACATCGAAGAGCAAACGGTCAGAAACTACTTCGGCGCTCAAAAGTATGAAAATGGGAAGGTTGCGGGCATCCAAATAGAACCAGGCCCAGGCGGCGGCATCGTTCACCTTGAAGACACAAGAATCCTGGAGCTGGCCAAACAGCTTATCACCGAATCCAGTGCACCGGCCATGCATCCTAACTAAAAACTTAAATACCACAACAAAAAAAGGGACGGAATACACTTCCGCCCCTTTTTTTGTTGGCATCTGTGCTTTACATTTTCAGATAAAATTCGCCCGTCAACTGCTTGTACTCTGCCGTCCAGCTATTGGCCTGGCCTTGCTGGATTACCAATACATCCTTTTCCATGGGTTTTACCACTCGGTCGAATTGCAGCAGCAACCGCTCCACCGGTTTGTCGGCCCTGGGCTTTACTTCTGTCATTTTGGTGCAGTACAAGTTGTAACTATTGGCAAGTTCCTTGAAACGGAGGCCTTCCAGATAAGGAAGGATGACGCAGAATTTCCCCTTTTCTTTCAGCAGCTTGCGGGTGGCCAGCAGCAGATCGCCATGTGGCAGCTTGACGGTGTGCCGCACTGAGGTTTTGTCCTGGCTGCTGGAAAAGGTACCGCCTGAAAAAAAGGGGGGATTGCTCACGATGAGATCATACGCTGCATCCTTGTTTTTGGCAAAATCCTGGATGGCGACCTGGAAAGCCTGGAGGCGGTTGGCCCAGGCGGTATTTTGCATGTTTTGCGAGGCCTGGGTATATGCTTCTTCGTCAATTTCAACAGCATGTATGGTGGCATTTTCAGTCCGCTGGGCGAGCATGATAGCTATGACGCCCGTGCCTGTGCCCACGTCCAATATATGAGACGCACCATCCACATCAGACCAGGCGCCCAGTAGTACGCCATCCGTTCCCACCTTCATGGTACATCGGTCTTGTTCGATGGAAAACTGTTTAAACTGAAAGGGTTTTGTTGCGGTCACTTGCATCTGATTCCTGTTTGTTGCGGTTGGGTGGCAGTATAAAACCTGCCATGCTGCCTGCGTAAATCCCTGCATAGTTACATACCATGTCCAAGAATTCAAAATTTCGGGAGGGGATAAAGGCCTGGCTGCATTCTTCCAATGTAATGCCAGCGCCCACCAAAAGGCTCCCAACTAACACCTGAGTGCCCCAGATGTTCGTGCGCCTTTGCTCCATACATCCGTTTAGTAGCAGCGATAGCACGGCCAAGAGCAGAAAATGCAGGCTCTTGTCGCCGAATGGTACCTGGCTGATGGCGTATTTGATGAACAGCCCAACGGGCCATTGGCAACCGATGGCAGTGACGACCATGAAAAAAGTGAGGAAGGCGAGTAAGGTGATGCTTTTCAGAAACATGCTTTGTGCTTTAACCGGGGCGGCTTTGCACCTTCAAATTTTTGACCAGTTTGGGTATTGCGGGCAGGATTGGGATTTTACGAGAAACCAAATTGCCTGAAATGATAAGGCTTACAGGTGATTGGCCTAATCGGCCACATTGAACACAAAAGCAGCAGGGAACAACTTAAGCTGCCCTTCTTCGCTTTTAACGATTATCCGGTCAAAGTAAATACTGGTTTCCGGGGCAATGCCATCCAGCGCAAACAGGAGGGCCGGGTGGTCGAGCCGGTCGCTTTTGAAGCCATATGGGGCCACGGTTTTGCTGGAAATGATGCATTCGAAAGATATAATGGGCAGTTGCCTGTCGCCAACCCGGAGCTGGATTTCCTTTTTTGCGGAGACTTGAAAACTATCCAATGGGTAATTGTAACTAGAAGGGCCTGCCTCCATATCACCCCATCGGAGCACGACCTGGTTGTCTTGGTAATCCTGGTATTCGGGCAGGTAATCTACATTGAGGCCTGCTGGGGCCAGTTCCACTTCGGTAAATGTTCCTTTTTTAAATAGGGCGTCGGCTTCGGTCAGGTAACGCCTGTTCGTCCGGAAACCCGGGATATGGACAATTTCGTAGCGGGAGACGTCTTTGTACATGTTGAGGATGTGCTCGGCTTTTGGATCGGATTTGTCCACTTTCACCAGTGCCCGCTGGCCGGGCCGGGCAATAACCTGGAAGCAGAAGCTGGGAGCGAGGCGGTTGATCTCCGGTACCATCACGGCGGGCTGGTACATGGCGCCAGGGTCCGAAATGCGGATAGTGACCTTGGAAATATAGATTTCGCCCGATTCCCCAAAAATGGTCAATTCGTCCCCGAGGCCCAGGCTGTCGTTGTACACCTTTCCATCCCTTCTGTCCCACAGCAGGACTTTTTTTGGATCAATGTCATTGATGTAGGCAAATTTTCCAGCGTTTTTGGCTTTATAGATGATGCTGATAATGCCGGTTTCTAGGGGTTTTCCGTTGCGGAGTATTTTCAATTCCTTGCTGAAATTTTGTTGGAAATCGGAGAACTGCACGTCCAGGCTGGCTTCGTAACCGTTTGGGCTGGCAAACTTGTGAAGGGGGATCAAGAGGTCGCCCCAGGCGAAGGAGTATTGTACGGGAAGGATTTGTTCTTTTTCGTATTTGAAGAGTACCAGATTGGCCAGGTTTGCAAAATTGTTGGAAAGCCTGTACACAAGGCCACCCTGTTGGTTGGTAAACGAAAGCAAGAGTGCCACAAGGCCAGCGGCCCCTGCCAAGCCCGATAATTTCAACAAATGAGAAGGTTTCGGAGCCGGTTTGGCTGCGAACGAATCCTGGGTTAGATAGAGGCGCCGCCACTGACTGCCCCAGGCTCTGACCACTGGGTGCCACCAGTGAATGGCCAGGATACCTTCAATATAAAATGCTTCCCATGCAAAAACCGGATGGATAGGCAGCCATGAGCCGGCCCACTGCTTTCTTTTTGTTTCATCCAAAATGGGCCAAGAAAAAATAAGCCGACTGAAGCAGGTAGTTGGATTCCTTTGCCATCCAAAGGCGCTGAGGGGTCGGTTGCCGTTGCTTTTTAGAAAAAGTCCAATTTCCCAGAACCTATCCGTCATGCTCAACAATGCCACCATAAAGCCAATAAAGTAAATTATTAACAGTATGCTGCCCAAGGTGACGGTCACGGATGGGATATTGAACTGGAACCAATTTATGGGGTCAATTGCAGATTTGCTGATCAGCCCCTCTAGGTGGGCGTATCGGCCAACATCCAAACTGGCCAGCGGGATGAGATAAGCAAAAAGTGGCACCAGGCGCAGGTACCATCTTTTGAATGTGAAATGGATAGGGCCATTCCCCATCCAATAGTAGCACACCATGAACACAAGCCACCAAAAGCTTGATTCCAGTAAGTATGCAAGGAAAATGGGCATAGGGCCAGATTGAGTCGAAAGAAGTAAACTACATTGGAAAATTGGGGAATAGAGACATTAAACAATTGATTATCAAATTTTTAATTGCTCAAGTTCAATTTCCCAAAAACCAATTGCAATTTCCAGGGGCAAAAAACGCAACTGGAAAAATAGGCTGGATTCCAATAGGAGTCAAGCTTTTTTAAAAACCTTAACAGCAAGCTTGCCCACTTATTGGAAGAAATGCCCACAAATAGCCGGCGTTCATTCAATTCATCTTCCCAACGGCCACCATCTTGTCTTCTACGTGCTGTACGAGTTCGATAAAATGTGGATCCCTTTTGAGTTCCCGGGTACGCTGGAAAGGCAGGCCTACTTCAATATGTTCCACAAACCGGCTGGGCGGCGATTTCATAATGTAGATGTCGTCGCCGAGATAGACTGCCTCTGAGATGTCGTGTGTGACGAAGATAACGGTCGGGTGGAATTCGAGCCAGAGGCTGGTGAGAAGTTCCTGCATTTGCAGGCGGGTATTGATATCCAGTGCGCCGAAGGGTTCGTCCATGAGCAGGATTTCCGGATTGGCCACCATGCTCCTGGCGATGGCGATCCGCTGCAACTGGCCGCCGGAGAGGGTAGGGTACTGGGCGTATTTGTTTTCATGGCCATCCAGGCCTACTTTTTTGATTATGTCCATGGCCTGTTCGTGGCGCTCCTTTTCCGCCACCCCTTTGTATTGCAGGCTGAGCGCCACATTATCAAGTACGGTGAGCCAGGGCAGGGAAGAATATTGCTGAAAGACCATGCTGACACGGGGGGCTTCTTCCATCGGCTTGCCGTGGATGAGTACCTGGCCTTCGGTTGGCTTTTGGAGGCCTGCCACATAGCGCAGGATGGTGGATTTCCCGCAGCCCGACATGCCGAGGATGACGACAAACTCTCCTTGGGCAGGCTTGTCGGGTATGATGAGTTGGGCATTTTTCAATATCCAGTTTTCACCGCCATCGTAACTCTGGCCGATGTCTTTCAATTCTATGATAGAGGGTAAATTGTCTGCTGAAGCCATAGTATTGAGGTCAGGGATATGTGGGCAGCTGTGTCGTCCAACTGCTTACCACATACGGTTAATTTTGGTTGCGGAGGGACGATTGTACCCTGATTTCACCAAAAAGGATGAAAACGATAGCTGCCAGGGAGCCAATGAGGGCTATAGTTCCAATCATTGGCACATGGGGCAGAAAGACAGCCATTGCAAAAATAGCCAGTAACAGATAGACCCCATAGCGCACTTCCTTGTTGCCGTTCAGGGTTGTTTTGTAATGACGGTAAGGAAATAGCCGCCTGCCCAGATAGACAAAAATCATGTCCTGCAAAAAACCGATGAGCACGATGACAAGGATAATGGCGAACATATCAGGCACCTGCTGCAAGCGCCGTTTGATGTAAATCAACGCTCCAAGTCCGCCCCCGTCTTTGTTGATGTATTCCGCCACGATGATGTACGTCCACGAAACGGCAGTAAGCACACGGATGTCGTCGAGCAATTTGCTCATGACGGCTGGGAAGAAAACGGTCTTGATGGTTTGCCAATTGGTTGCCCCCAAGGTAAAAACAGTGGCAGTATATACATCTTCTACTTCGTCGATGCGGGAAATGACAGTGGGCAGCAGGAAAACGATGATACCAAAGGCCAGGAAAGCCACCTTCATTTCGTCATAGATCCCAAACCAGATAATGAAAACACCAATGAGTGCCGTGAGGGGCAGGTAGCGAAGGGCATCTACCGGTTTGCTGAAAAGCCCTTTGAACAGGGGGAAAAGGCCAATGGTAAAACCGATTGGTACGCATAACAATACCGCCCAGAAATAACCTTTCAAATTCAGCCAAATAGAGCGAAGGGCATTGCCCACCAGGTTGTCTTTTGAAAAGAGGTGGGAATAACTGGCCAACACTTCCGTTGGCAGCGGTACGATAGGATATATTTTGCGGAATTCGGTGGCATTGGCAAATTTTATGGAATCGGCCCTGAGGATGGAGTCCCGGAGGGCCGTGTTGGCCAGCGAATCGCCCGTGAGGGTGGAGGGAAGTTCTGTGTTGAACCCCTCTACTACGGGTACCTGCCTGGAGAAGGCTTCCGCTAAGACCCACCAAACGATTAACAGGATGACAACGCCTGATATTCCTAATCCTATCTGCTGTACATTGCTGAGTTTGCCTCTAAGTTCAAACATGAAGGAATGGATTTGGAGGCTAAGTTAGAAATGGGAAATGGGAATGGAAGAATGTTCAGCTTTTTTTATGGGAATCGTCTCCCTTTCCTGGCTGGGTGCTGTTTTTCCCCAGTTTTAAACTTCTCTGGATTTTGAGCAATTCCTCATTTGAAAGCCCGGTGAGTTCCATGACAAAATCAAAGTCAAGGCCCTTTTGAAAGGCTTTAATGGCAGTCTCAAGCGCTTTGGCCTTTCCACCTTTCTCGATACCTTTCTCGATACCTTGCTTGTATCGAATGTCTGATTCTATGTCATATATCCAAGGCATTTCTTCTATAATTTGAATTGTTAATGGTTGCAATTTACGCATCTTCTTTTTGTTATTTCCTGATAATGGCCACATCGCCTTCAAACAATTCCTTCCGCCCATCCAGGTACTCAACTTCTGCCCAATAGACAAATACTGCCGGATCCAAAAATTTGCCCTGGAACCGGCCATCCCATCCAATTTGCTCCATATTCGGCTGAAAGCCATGCTTTTCGAACATCTTTTCCCCCCACCGGTCGAATACGAGGAGCGAATTCACCCGTTTGATGGTCTGATCGGCAAAGACCGTGAAAAAATCGTTGATATTATCATTGTTAGGGGAAAAGGCATTTGGTATATAAACGGCATCTGACTTTTCCACCACTACCCGGAGGAAGTCACTGGCATCGCATCCATTTTGATCGACGATTCTCGCACTGATGGTGGTCGTATAGGCAACGCCCCCCACCCAAGGCTCCATGCAATCGGTGCAGGAAAGGAAGTCGGGCTGTTGCCATTCCACATGAAAAGAGTCGAGCAGGTTGGTGAGTGCCTGCAGTTGAACGCTGTCCCCCAGGTCAAGAAAAATATCGGGGCCCAGTTCGAGCAGCACTTCTTCTGGTTGGTCAATGAAAAAAGCAGTGTCATACACGCAACCATTGGTATCGAGTACCTCCAGGGTATAGTTGCCGGGCGGCATCCGGGCGTAGTCTGCAAAATCTTCCCAAGCGCCCCCGTTCAGGGAAAATTGGTAGGGTGGGGTGCCGCCCGCCACTTGTTCAATGAAAAATTCGCCATCATCCGCTTCATAGCATGAAATGGGCCTGCCCCCGCCCAGAACTGATTCCGGGCCGGGCACTATTTGGATGGTGACGGAATCACTCAATTCGCAGCCATCCGGATGCACGAGGGTCACTTTGACCTGGGTGGTAGTATCAGGGGAAAACTGCCGCACGGGGCCTTTTTCCCCATCATCCCAAATGTAAATACAATGCTCGCAGGCGGGCACGGAGGCATCTACCTCCACAAACTCGTCCCTGCATACTTTGGGCAAATCCTCCAGGACCGGGCCTGGGAAACGACAACCTGTGCGGACGACCCACATGTCGTTGCCGCCACGGGAGTCTTCTGATTTGAACGGGGGACTGATGCCAGAGCCGGAAATTCCGCCGATAATGTACCCATAGTCATGCGCCCGGAGGATAAACTCCCCTTTTTCAGGTTGGGAGCCACCCAATGATTCGTCCCAGAGTTTATTGCCGGCAGGGTCGAGAAACAGCACCCAATAATCGCTGGCCCCCAGCAAAGCCGCACTTTTATTGCCTACCATTGAAACTGTATCGGGGATGGAAGAAGAGACACCAACGGCCATGTAGTAGCCGATTGAATTTTGGGAAGCAGCATAGCCAATGTCGGCGGATTGCCCGCCAAAGCGCCTTTCCCAATTGGTGGTAGGCCCCCAGCCGTTATCCGTTATATTGATAAACAAGGCGTCCCTGTTGCCAAAGCCGTTTTGGGAAACGGAATGGCCTGAGAGCAGGTAATTTCCTTCTACTGTTGGTAAAATGTCGTGGCAAACATCTTCGTCGGTACCCCCATAGGTTTCCTGCCAAACGATGTTGCCGCCATCATCTACCTTAACTATCCAATAGTCGTTTTTCCCGAACAGTGGTTTTGTTTTGTCAAAACTAATGTTGGATGCTGACCAACCCGCCAGGATAAAGCCACCCCCAAAAGCTATCTCTGCATCGTTGAGGATGTCGTCGCCATCGCCGCCAATGGTCTTGTCCCATAGAACGTTGCCGAGCAGGTCTATCCTGATCAGCCAATAATCCTGTCCTCCCCTGGAGTTTTCACTTTTTTCGAACCCGGCGCCCGAACTGGAATGGCCGGCCAACAAATAACCTGACCCGTTGGGGATGGGCAGAATGACCCGGACTATGTCGCTATCGGTGCCGCCAAAAGTCTTTTCCCACTCAATGGAGCCATTTGAATCGGTCTTGACCACCCAGCCATCTAAGACGCCCCTTAGTTGTTCGGAATGGTCTTCCCATTTGCTGGATCTGGATTCACCGGCCAAAATGTATCCCCCGTCAGTTGTTTGACGGATATCCCATAACCGGTCCTGGCCATCGCCACCAAATCGTTTTTCCCAATCCAAATTGCCTTCACCATCTGTTTTTACCAACCAGAAATCGCCGGTGGGCGAAGGCCAGGCGACCGTGTCTTTGGTCGCCCCGGTTATTTCAGTGCCAGGGGATGGGTTTTCAGTGGTGGTAATGCCGCCAAAAATGTACCCACCGTCATTCGTAAGCGCCAGTGCGTTCAGTTCTTCAAAGCCGGTGCCGCCAAATGTGTGTTCCCATTCTAAGGTGAGTTGTGCAAAAGCGGTAAAAGGTAAAATCAGCCACCCGGAAAGCAGGAGCGTTAACAGAAGCCCAAAATATTTTTGGTAGTGTGGGTTCATAGAATCATTGTTTGCCTGATGCAGTGATGTTGCCTTTGAAAACTATATTTTTTTTTAACAATGCACTCCGATTGATTGCGGGGGCCTGGGCGGGGGTAGCTAGCAAATTATTTAAGAAGGGCTGCCTTTGATTGAAAAGCGCCCTAAAGGTAGGGGGGAATGGAGAGTTATCCAAAAAAGGGTTAAAAAAAAGTCCGGCAGCGTAGGGTGCCGGACTTTTATTTCACGTTGAAAAGCTATTTCTTTCCTTGGCCAGTGCTTTATGAGAAAGGCCGATGTGCCATCATAAATCCATCAACATCACGATGGGGTCTTCCAGCAATTTCTTCACTTTCACCAAAAACGTAACGGAAGTACTGCCGTCAATTACCCGGTGGTCGTAGCTCAGTGCCAGGTACATCATCGGACGGATTTCCACCTGCCCATTCACGGCGACCGGGCGTTCCACGATATTGTGCATGCCGAGGATGGCACTTTGAGGTTCGTTCAGGATGGGCGTGCTCAACATCGAGCCAAAAATGCCGCCATTGGTGATGGTAAAGGTGCCGCCGGACATCTCCTCCAAAGACAGGCTGTTCTTGCGGGCCTTGTCTGCCAACTCCTTGATTTTCAATTCAATTTCAGCAAAATTCAACGACTCGACATTGTGGACCGGCGGTACGACAAGGCCGTTCGGCGTGGAAATGGCAATGGAGATGTCCACATAATCGTGATAGACCAGGTCTTCGCCATCCAGCATGGCGTTTACGTCGGGCATTTCCAGGAGTACTTTTGCACAGGCTTTGGCGAAAAGGGACATGAAGCCCAGTTTTATACCATGTTTGGCGACGAATTGATCCTGGTATTTTTTCCGCAAGTCCATTACTGCTGTCAGGTCCACCTCATTAAAGGTGGTAAGCATGGCCGTGTTGTTTTTGGCGCTAACCAGGCGCTTGGCGATGGTGCGGCGCATACGGGTCATTTTTTTGCGCTCCGTTTCCCGGCTGAACGGGGTAACAGTTGCTGACTGGCTGGTCGCAGGCTTGGCTTCAGGTTTTGGGGCGGCAGGTGCTGATGGCTTTTCGGTCACTGCTGTCTGGGCATCTTCCTTGGTGATCCGCCCATCCCGGCCGGTTCCTTTTACGTCGTTGGCCGCCATTTCGTTTTCCTTTAAAATCTTGGCAGCGGCAGGCGAGGGGTGCCCGGTAGCGTAGGAAGCCTTGCTTTCAGCAGCAGGGGCGGGTTTTTCTTTTTCAGGCTCGGCCGGGGCTTGTTTTTCTTCTTTGGCAGCGGCGGGCGCACCATTGCCTTTCGCTGCGGATGTGTCAATTTTTGCTACCAATGCCCCGATTTCCAGATCGGCGCCTTCCGCTGCAACATGGATCAGCTTCCCGGCTGCCTCGGCCGGGAATTCAAGCGTGGCCTTATCGGATTCGAACTCGCAGATGGCTTCGTCCAGTTCGACGTAATCGCCATTGCCTTTGAGCCATTGGGAGAGGGTAACTTCGGTGATGGACTCCCCGATGACGGGGACTTTCATTTCTACAACTGACATATTTCTAAGTGGTTTTTTTATGAGCCGCAAATATCGGTTTATGGTCTTAGGAAAAATATATTGCGGGGTTTATTTTTTGAAAAGGATATGCCAAGGTTGGGCTTTTGGGAAGTCGGCAAAAATAATTTCACTTTTTTTCCACGCTGCCGAACAAAAATTAACCCCTGGCACCTTATACCTCTAAACTGACACTCGCTTACCCTATCTTTAAGAAACCGGGCTCGAATTCCCCTTCGTTCAACTACCCTTACAGAAGAGATTGTTCAAAAAACTGTGTCAATTTCGCACAACTGATTGATTGTGAGAATGCGTTTTTTTCAAAAACACACTTCGCTGAATGGTCTCTTACAGAAGCCCTTTCACCATCTACCCAAGGTTCAAAAAGTTATCAATTATTGAGGCCTGAACTAGGTTGTGCGCCTGGAAAGTTATTGAAATTTAGAAATAAAAAGAAATTGGTACGGCACGTAATCAATTGATTTATAGTTGGTTTATCAATTTCATATTTTACTTGATTTCTAAAATTGCGATTTATGGGTTCATTTTTTAAGTTCGTTGATTTTCAGGAGGTTAGATCATGGTGATTTTCAAAATCACCATGATCTCGTTTTTCAAACAACTGGAAATATGGCGATTAATTTAACCCGATATCCGCATTAAAAACCGATACTTTTCTTGCCCTCCTGTTCCTTGATAATTGTCCGTCTATCATCCATCCCCTTCTACTCCCACATCTGCCCAGTGTAATCTTATTGGTCTCTATTAAATTGGCCGCTGGCTAATCAGCTGGCGGCCCCCCTTCTTCCCGTGCTTAGTAGTAGTGTTTCAGATAGAAGAAGGGACGAGCTTGCTGGCTGTCCCTTCCTTTTTCAGCTATCATTGAATTTATCAAACGACACCTGCTTTCAGCGTTCATTGGCGCAACAACTCCCCGACGCCCCGCCGGAAGACCGGACTGAAGATGACCCCCCGATGGCCTTCCTGCATGGTGATAAGATGGATACTCCCGGGTTTTATAGTCTTCAATTTTTCGGAACATTCAACAGGGATAACATCGTCAAGCAGGCCGTGGAACAAGGTGATGGGGGCTTTGACCCGCCGTAGAAACTCGTCTGTACGGAGAGGGTATTTGAGCAGGAAATCGGGCAAGAAAGGCGCCATCCGGTCTTTCATGTACAACATGCTCCAATAGGGAGCCAGCAGCACAAGCTGTTGGGGATTGTTGTTGGCGGCCAGGTAGGATGCGATGCCGCTGCCTAATGAGTATCCAACGACCACGATGTCCTTTTCTGCGTAGTGCTGCTTGAGGAAATCGTAGGTTTTTTGTGCATCGCTGAAAAGCTGCTCTTCAGACTCGATGCTGCCCCCGCTTTTACCATAACCCCGGTAGTCGGGCATAAAGATATCGTAGCCCTGGCCCTCCATTGTTTTGGCCTGGTGCAGGCAACGGCGGTTACTGCCCCGATTGCCGTGCAGGTACAAGATGACGCCTTTTGAAGGTGGCTCTCGGAGCCATAGGCAATTGAGTGAAATGCCCTTTTCTACTTCCAGTTGCACCTCCTCACCTTCCCTGAATATGTAATCGGTTGAGAGTTGGTCTGGATTGAAGATGATGCGCTCCTGGGCGAAGTAGAGGACTGCACAAAAAATAACGTACAAAAAGGCGAACAAGGCGCCGATCCACTTGATCCATTTCATAAGGTTGGACTTTAGAAACCGTTTCAAACCCTCCCTGTCTTAAAAGTAAGTACATGATTGAAGTTAGTTTGGGTTAATTGGATTTAAGAAAAAATCAAATGAGCACCTGAAAATCAGCTGCATCAATCAATTTACTGGCGTGAATCTTCGACATCAAACAATTTCAAACAACTCAAACAATTTCAAACAACTCAAACAACTACTTACTCCTCCATAGCCAGTATTCGGCATTTGAAAAAGTCTCTTAGTATTGGGCATTTGAAACAGCAGATAAGCGTCAAAGTTGACGGGGCGAGGCAGATTAGGAGTCAGGGGGGAAAATCTTTGAAGCCTGTTAGCGTGCGTTTAAACATTTAGAGGATTGACCCATTATCCTTATACATGCAAGGGAGAAAAACCTTGCTTAGGCTTGTAATCTTACCATTTCTTTTCATTAAACCTTTTAGTAGTCCGATGATTGACCTAAAAAATATTGTATCCATTTACGGCCCCAA
This sequence comes from Lewinellaceae bacterium, assembly GCA_020636005.1. Lineage (GTDB taxonomy): Bacteria > Bacteroidota > Bacteroidia > Chitinophagales > Saprospiraceae > UBA6168. The sequence continues at coordinate 73,672 of JACJYR010000002.1, read as the reverse complement.
GCTGCTCCTCGCCATCCTCATACTCGTCGTCGGCGGCATTGTGATTAACGTGCTGCTCAGGGCCATCAAAAAAGCGATGGCCCGCACGGAAGTGGATCCCAACCTCCGTCCTTTCCTGATCACTTTGTTCCGGGCCTTGATGCGGGTGTTGCTCGTATTGGCAGCCCTGGGCACGATGGGCATCCAGATGACCTCATTCATTGCCATTATTGGGGCAGCGGGCCTCGCCATTGGTATGGCGCTCAGCGGCACCCTGCAAAACTTCGCCGGGGGGGTGCTCATCCTGCTGTTCAAACCCTACAAGGTCGGCCATTTCATCAAGGCGCAGGGCTTCCAGGGCACGGTGAAGGAAATTCAGATTTTCAACACCATCCTTCTGACGCTCGACAACCACGAGGTCGTCATCCCGAACGGGGAATTGGCCAACAAATCGTTGGAAAATTTTTCTACCGTGGAAAAACGCCGGGTAATGTGGACCTTTGGCATCGGCTATGGCGACAGTGTGCAAAAAGCCAGGGAAGTGCTGCTCGATATTTTCAATAAGGACGACCGCATCCTGAAAGACGAAGAGATCTTCATCCAGGTAAAAGAACTCGGCGACAATTCCGTGAACATTGATACAAGGGTGTGGGTAAATGCAGCAGATTACGGTGGCGTCCTTTTTGAAACCAACGAAAAGGTTTACAACGCTTTCAACGCTGAGGGCCTGAACATCCCCTTCCCGCAGATGGACGTGCATGTTCACCAAAACCATAACTGAGGCACAGCTATTTGAAGGAGCTTGTTCTGCAACGGCCTTCCTTTTAGTGCAATCACATTGTTCTGTGCGCCCATGTCAAATAGAGTTTTGGGGAAATGTTATTTTTGACCTGCCAACCTTGTGTTGAGTCAACCAAATGTAACTTTTATGGAACAACCTGCATCCACTGTAAGGCCCTTTGCTACCAACGGGCAGGCCTATTTGCCATTGAACGATTTTATTCGCCATTTGTCGGAAAGCGCTGCCAGCCCCTACCATTCCACGTTCAGTTTCCAGCCTTTTTTGGAAAAACTGAAGGCCAATAGCCAGAAATCAGGCGGCACTTCCGCACCATTTCTGAAAACTTTGGAAACAGAACTGGCTGACACAGAGGCGCTGCTGCAATCTCCCGGACAACTTGCCTCGTTGATGGCTATCTTGTTTCCGGCGCTTTTTACCGAAGGCCAAATGGCTTTTGTCTCCAAGCCATTTTCCAATGATTTTCTCTGTACGACCAAAGCCTTCCAGGAGATGGCAGGTACTGGGCAGTGGGAAATCAATATGGCAAAATTGGGGATCCAGGGCGAGGACAAGCACGGGGCAACTTATGCCGGCAATCTGGTGCTGAATGCTTTTTACGATATGGATACGGATTGTTCCTTCGCCGAAACACTTCGGTTGAGGAATACAGCGACCGGCCTGGAGAAACATTTCAGGATCAACATCCTGACCGATTTTGTGAAAGTCCATGCTGTTAAACCCCTGAAAAAACTTTCTAAAAAAGACATTCACCACCTCCTCGACCGCTGGGACGACGAGGCGCTATGGCTGCAGATGATGCCCGTCGAGAATTTTTCATCCGAAGGCTTCGTCATCGGCTACCTGTCCGACGTGACCCAGCGGGAAACCCTGTCCATCATCGAATCCTTGATGGCCAATGAAAGCGGCAACAGCGAACACCAGGACGAACTCGGCTACCAGCAGCACCTTATCCGCTCTTTCCTGTCCATGCCCGAAGTCACCTTCGGCACACTGCAGGTAAGGCAGCACTACTGGCAGGAAGGCACCAGCTGGAGCCTGCTTCGCCGCTTCGATGCCGGGCTGGTAAGGCCCGACCTCAAGAATCCCAAAAGTATCTACGGAAAAGTAGTAGCAACGGGCAAGGCGACTACCGTTACGGACCTGCCCGCCGTGGCTAATACCGATTTTGAAATGGCGCTCGCCGCAAAAGGTTTCCGCAGCTTGCTCCTCGCTCCCATTTCCATTGACGACAAAGGCATAGAAATCATCTTCGAACTGGCCTCGCCCAAACCCTTCCGTTTTTCACAGCTCACCGTCCAGGAGTTGAAGGAAATCTTCGCCCTTTACACCGTGGGCACCAATAAATTCGTGCAGGACATCGGCAACAAGGTGCGGCTTACGATCCAGCAGCAGTTCACCTCTATTCACCCCAGCGTGGAGTGGAAGTTCCGGGAGGCCGCCACCAAGTTCTATTGGGATCGGGAGGTGGACAGCCTTCAAACGGTCATCCCACCTATCATTTTCAATGAAGTTTACCCCCTTTACGGACAGGCCGATATAGTCAGCTCATCCAAACAGCGCAACGAGTCCATCATTGCCGACCTGATCGACAACCTGGAGCGGCTCGGCGAGGTCTTAAAGTTCTGCGGCAGGGCAGTCGTGTTCCACCTGCTGGATGTTTATCTTGAAAAAATCAGTACTTGTCTGGCACGCCTCCGGGCAGGTGAGTTCATCTCCAGCGACGAGTCGGAAATCGTTGACTTGCTGACCCGTGAAATCCATCCCCTGCTGCGGAGCCTGGAAGGCCGCTTCCCGCAACTGAACGGGGAAAAACTGAACAGCTATTTCGATTACCTCGATACAGAACTGGGCATAGTTTACCGCCGCCGCAAAGCTTACGAGGAATCCGTGAGCATGTTGGTGGAGACCCTGGCCGACCACCTGGACGGGGAAGACCGGCGCATGCAGGAGGTGCTGCCCCATTATTTTGAAAAATACAAGACTGACGGGGTGGAGTACAACATTTACATCGGGGCGTCGCTGCTCGAAAAAGGCGAGTTCAGCCCATTTTTCCTGAAAAATTTCCGCCTCTGGCAGCTTATCCATTTCTGTGAAATCACCCGCTTGGTGGCACAGCGTTCCAAAGAACTGCCCGTGCCCCTCACCACCGCCCAACTCATCTTCGCCTACAGCAACCCGCTCAGCATCCGTTTCCGCATGGACGAAAAGCAGTTCGACGTGGACGGGGCCTACAATGTGCGCTATGCTATCCTGAAAAAGCGCATTGACAAGGCCGTTATCAAGGGTACCAGTGAGCGACTCACCCAAAGCGGTAAGATTGCTATCGTCTGGCTCAACGAAAAAGACAGGCTGGAATACCTGGAATACCTGCACCACCTGCAAAACAGAGGCTTGATAGCGGAGGAAATCGAGGATTTGGAACTGGAAAAACTACAGGGTGCCGAAGGGCTGAAGGCTCTCCGGGTGACGGTGAGGGTGTAATGCGGTCTCATCCGGCTTCGTTTGATTTTAAGAAATTGGAAATCAGGAAATTTCTACCCATCTGATTCTCGGTATCCAAATAATTCCCAATTTCCAATTTCCCCCACTTATTTCTTTCTTACCATATTCCCATTGTATAGGAGAAAACGGCTGGCCTTGCACTTCACCCGGTCATCCACCCGCTTTTTGGTTTTCACAAAGTACCAGTCGGCCTGCGCCTTTTCAGGTGTCAGGGTGAGCAGGAGATATCCGTGGTTGTTGAGGTCGAGGTAGCGCAGGTGGGGGTTGTTTTTCTTCTTTTTGAAACGGCGCTTGGCTTCGGCGGAGATGATTTTGGGGACGACTTCGTCGAAATTGAAGGAAGTAACGCTGGGCGTAGTGAACTCTGCACCAAAGACGCCCTTTCCAGTTTTTCGGTCATAAATTTCAGGGTTGGAAGGGTCGGCGGTCAGATCAAAGGCCCAGGAGGTGTGCACATCGCCCGTTACGACGATGATATTTTTCAGGTTGTTTTCAGCAAAAAAATCAAGGATATGCTGCTGTTCAGCCGGGTAGCCGTCCCAGCGGTCCATGCGGATTTCAGGGCGGCGGTCAAACACCTTGCTGTCGTTGAGGTGGGAAAAAATGACCTGGTTGCCGATGATTTTCCACTTGGCAGTTGAGTTGTTGATGCCTTTGAGAAGCCATTCCGTTTGTGCTTCCCCCAACATGTGCCGCTGGGTCGAGGGCAGGTCGGGATCGTCGATCCCCTTGGCTTGTGGGCTGCGGCCAGCCAACCGGCCATCGAGCATCCACAACTCGGCGAGGCTTCCGTAAGTAAATTTCCGCACAATGCTCCTTTCAGGATTTTCCCGGATAGGCATCCACTCGAAGTAGGCTTGTTTTGCAGCTGCTTTTCGTTGCTCCCATTCGGGGCCGTCCTGCCCATCGGGGCCATTCACGCTGGTATTGTTGGCGATTTCGTGGTCGTCCCAGATGACGATAAAGGGCTGCAGCCGATGGGCTTCGCACAGTTGCTGGTCGAGACGGTACTGGCCGTAGCGGGTACGGTAGTCTTTCAGGGTCGTACAGGTTTTGTCAGGGATGTGCTCCCTGACCCTGTTTTTCATCATGCGCTTCCTGCCGCCCCGCCACACGCCGTATTCATAGATGTAGTCGCCAAGATGGACTACTGCATCCAGGTCGTTCCGCTTTGCAATATCCTCAAAGGCATTGTAGTATCCACCCTGGTAGTCGGCGCAACTAACGATGGCCAGCCGCAACATGGACGGATCGCCCGACGGGGCCGTCTTCGTCCGCCCGATGGGTGAGTATTTATCTTTGTATTTAAAACGGTAGAAGTAAATAGTGCCCGGGGAGAGGGACGGCACGTCAACTTTCACGGTGAAAGCGGAGGTGCTGTCAGTGGAGGTGGTGCCCGATTGCGCAACGTGCTGCATGAGCGAATCCGTGGCCATTTCCCAGCCAACAGACTGGCTGCCAGCACTTTTCGGGATTATTTTTGTCCAAATGACCACTGCTTCCGGCAGGGGATCGCCGGATGCTACGCCGAAATAAAACGGCGCAAGGGCTTCATTGTACAGCGGGCGGAGTTCCGGATAAAATAAATCCTGGGAGATGGACTGGGACGAAAGAAGTAAGAAGAGAACTACGGGGAAAAATACTCTCATGGCTTGTTTCAATTTTGTCCAAATGTAAAACAAGCCAAATTGTCCCGGCCAGTTGGAATGGCAATTTTTAAAAATTAGCCATTATTCAGACAACAACTCTACATTGACCGCTTTCGGCCCCTTGGAATCTGGTTCCACATCAAAACGCACCCGGTCGCCCTTGCGCACCTGGTCTTTCAGTTCAGAAATGTGTACGAAAACACGCTGATCCGAATCTTTCGTTTGAATGAAACCATAGCCCCGGGATCGATTAAAAAATTGGACAAAGCCAATATTGGAAGCCTGTCCTTGCCTGTCTCCTTCAGCAGCATTGCTACTGCTGAAAAGGGATTTTATCGTTTCAAATAATTTCATGGCACATGGTTTTTTTAGCGCTGCATTGAAAACTTTTCTCCATTCGTTTTCAATGGGCTATGGAAGATTAATTGTCGCTGTTTACCTTTTCTTCTTTGTACACGGCTTTCAGGATTTCATGCCTTCTTTTCACGGAAGGCTTGGTGAATTGTTTGCGGCGGTTGAGTTCCTGGCGCACTTTGGTATCGCGGTACTTTCGCTTGTACCGCCTGAGCGCCCGGTCAATCGTTTCGCCATTTTTTACATTGATAATAAGCATAGTTATAAGGTTGATTAAAAAATAATGCCTTTTGAAACCACTGGTTTTCAAGGGTTCAAAAGGCAAATACCCATAATGCCAGCTTGTTGGGCTGCTTGGGCTATGTTCTTTTGGGGCTTACCAGTACTGAGTTTTTGGCACTTGAGGTATTTGCATGAATGTTTGGTATGCCAGGCGAAAACCTGTTGTCGGATCATGCAAATTCCCAGGTCCAGGCGCTGTGCGTCAGTCCGCCAGGGTTTCTTCCGTCTCGCCCACTACCTCGTACATGCCGTCTTCCACCCTTTTGTCGAATTCCTTTTTCGGCACGGGCATGGATCGGTTCAGGCTGACCAGCCGAACCACTACGGTCCTGGCATTTTCTTTCATGATTTTTACTTTGATACTTCTGCTGTCTGACATGATATTATCGTTTGAAAGGTTTTACTGAAAAATATAGGAATAAATGGATGATTGGTCAGTTGACACTGGGTTGACTGCACTCAACAAACGTTTTACCGTTCCACTTGCCAAGCCACTCAATGTCCTTGCCTTCCATTTTATATTGGCGGAATGCGGCCTCTGCCATTTCACGCTGCTTTCTATGGATGGTGATGTTGCTGGGGTGCGATTTGATGGTGAAATAATACTTGCCTTCACCGTACTCGAAAGAATTTCTTTTCCTCATGTTCTTAAATATTTTAGTTAAAAAAAATAATTCAAATTAAAAACCGCTGCCCATGCTGCCTGAATTGGTGCCGGATTCTGTGCCTTTGCTATGAATAATTATTTCTTTCAGGAAAATCCAACAAAAACAGATGGGAAAAATACCTGGGATTAAAGGGATTTGAGAGTGCGGCCCCTGCTCGTAAGCGACTACATTTCATTGCCCTAATTCCAACTTTTTCAGCGGAAAGGAGGTGGAATTTTTGCGGCAATCATTTTGGGGAATCCTCGAATATCGTTGGAAAAAGAATGGATTTTATTCACAAGCATGTGCAAATATAAGAAAAATTCTGCAAAAATGGTAGCCCGGACACAAGCATTTTCAAATTCCGCCCTTGCACAATCTTGGCCAACATGGCAAAATGATACCCTTGGTGGGCAGTCAAGTCAAACCCGACAAATTTGATTTCACGCTAAGTTTACAATGTGGCAGATAAGCCTAAGTGATACATTGCAATTTTGGCTGTTTTTCACCTTTTGCGGAAAATCGTTCGGCCTTTCAAACTATCATCTTTTCCTTGGCAAGCAGCTTAGCGGCGCAGGGGAAAACAAACTTTTGGCGATCTCCCCTGATCTGCAAACCCTTTTTCAATTGGGATTTGCCACTTTCCCATATTTCAATATCTTGCTTCCCAAAGGTATTTTTTATTTCAGAAAACATCCACCCAATGAAAAACTCCCTGCTGCCGCTGCTGGCGTCCATCCTGCTCCAATCCTTCCAAATGTCTGCACAGGCCAACTATTTTGTGGCGACGACTGGCAGCAATGCCAACCCCGGCACTTCCGTAGGCCTGCCCTGGCAAACGATCCAGTATGCCCTTGACCATGTGTCGGCAGGAGCTGTGATCCAGGTGCGGGGCGGGATTTACCATGAAAAAATCAACTGGTCGGCTTCGGGGACTGCCGCTATGCCGGTGGTGCTGACCAATTACTTGGACGAGGAACCTATTGTTTCCGGAAACGGCATTCCTGGCCAAACGGCCATTATACACATTGAGAACAAGAGCCACTTGCGCATTGAAAACCTGGTGCTGGAAGACAACTATATGGCGGAAGCGAAGGGGATTTATGTGGTTGGCCAGGGCGAGGACATCACCATCGAAGGATGTACCATTCGGAACATCGGTTTTACCACCAACCCTGCTACCAACCCCAACCCCGTGAACGGGCAGGCACACGGCATCCTGGTGAACGGCCGGACAACGGTTGGCTACAAGGATATTTTCATTAAAAAGAATGAACTGCACAACCTCATAACCGGCAACAGCGAATCGTTGACCCTGGTGGGGAATGTCTTCAACTTTGAGATTGACAACAATTCGCTCCACAACAACACAAATATCGGTATCGACATTGCCGGGCATTATTCCTGGGCCGTGGATGCGGGGGTGCCTGCTTTGCTCAACCAGGCGAGGAATGGGACTGTAACACGAAATATCGTGTATGAACACCGGAGGTTCAGCAACCTTGATGCACCAGCCGGCATCTATGCCGATGGCAGCAAGGATGTCGTGATAGAGCACAATTTTGTGTTCAGGAACGGCAACGGCCTATCGGTAGGCTGTGAAAATACTGGCAAAACGGCTGAAAACATTGTCGTGAAAAACAACTTTGTGTTCGATAACGACAACAACGGTATTTTCTTCGGGGCCAATACCGGGGACATCGTCAACTGCCATTTGAGGAACAATACATTCTTGAAAAATGGAATGCTGGAAATTTATACCATGGAGATTTTTCTCCAAAAAAGCACTGGATGCCTCATCGCCAACAATATTCTGTATGCCCGTACCATCAGCCACTACGGAATCGGGCTGTTTGGATACACTGCCGTCAACCTGGACATAGATTATAACCTCGTGTTCCGGGAAGGCGGCGATTTGAGCGAACTGATTACCGGAGACCCCGCCCCGCCCGCCAACACGAACACGGTGGCGGCCAATCCGCTACTGGTTAACGCGGGCTTACCGTCCCCCGACTTCCACCTGCAGCCAACTTCCCCTGCCATCAACCAGGGCAACAACTCCTATGTTTCTGCCAATGAAAAGGAACTGGATCAGGGCACAAGGATCGTAGGCCCGGCCGTCGATAAGGGCGCTGACGAATCCGGGAGCCAAGGGTGCGCCACTTCCTTTGTGCTCAATGGGATCGTGCCTGCCGGGATTTTTCAGGCGACCAGTTCGGCCACTTCCAATGGCGCCATCGAGGCTGGGTCATCTGTTACAATCCGGGCACCAGAAATATTGCTCCAGCCTGGCTTTCAGGTCATCGCGGGTGGCTTGTTCAGTGCGGAGGTTTCGGGTTGTGCCGTGTTGCCGTGAATGCACCTTGCTTGAACTTTAGAAACTGTTTTATGGATGGTCGAATTGAAAACCGATAACGTCTTTCTTGCAATCGGTAGAATTTCAATGACCAATGACCCTGCTGGCACTGGGTCTGTCCATTGAAAAACGACCCTGCTCCTGCCCGTTTTCAACCGACACTACTGCGGTTGTTCATCAGGGATAAGTTCAACTATGGCACTAAAGCAACACTTATACAGGTGGAAAATGATTTTGTGCTTATGGTTAAAGGTGGGAAAGTGCCGGTTGCAAACCGGCAGGAGCAGTGTCGTTTTCAATTGGAAGACCACGGGCAAGCGGGTAAGCAATACAGTTGGTGCAAAACTTGATGATGTCGGTGCGTCCGAAATGCTCGAAAAAATCGAAGATGAATTTAATCCCACAATTATGCTTTTTACTGATTTCAATGGAAATCCTGTGTGGAAAATTTTAGATGTCCAAATGGCAAACAAAAGCATTTATACAGTAATGTATCCAGATTCCTCATCTGGTTTTGCTTGGACAATTGAATTTATATTTGCCACACAAAATGCAAATCAATGGAGTGACATTAGTTCTGGCCAGAAATTCAAGATAAGATTTGATTATTAAAACATTTGTGCGGGGAAACTGTAAGTTTTCCCGCACAATGCTCAATAGCTTTAAAATGAAAATAGTAAGGAAAAATATTAACATTATTAAAAATGGAGAAACATCTTTTGATGCTCTTCAGGGAGCAACCTTGATGAGGTTTGGCTCCTCCGATTCCGACACAACATCAAGTGTGTACATGTATAAAAGTAGTTTAACTTACTACTTTTCTGGCTCAGTTACTTTTTTATTCACAAAGAACAATCGCTATATTCTTCTTCAGATAAAGATAAGACGAGATTTTACGTATTTCTCTGAAGGGGATTGGGACATAACGGCATCTTTTTCATCGCTTGAAAACTCGAAGCATATTGTGTCCCAGTACTATAAATCAAGAAGCTTTCCACAATTGAACCATTTTGTGCAAACATTAGAAACTATTGAATCTATTGAAATGCATAAGTCTGTAAAAAGGTTTATAGACGATGAAAACCCCTCCGCTTCAATTAGTGTTGAAAGTGAGTCTTCTGTTATATTGTACTGTAAAGACGAAAAAATTATTCACATTGAAGGAAATAGCAATTCAGATGGTGTAGTCATAAGATTCTTCCAAAAAGGAGAAAATGAAAATGCAATAGAGTAATAGGAATCTGTTGCGTAAGAGATTATCGGAACGGCAGCTTACTGCAAGACCCGACCATCATAAACTGAGAAAAGAACGTTGCCATACCCTGCTGGTCTGGAGTCTTCCGATAAAAAAACGCCGCCACTCCTGCCGGTCCCGCTGTATCGGGATAAATCTTGCAACCGGCACTACTGCGGTTGTTCATCAGGGATAAGTTCAACTTTGGCACTAAAGCAACACTTATACAGGTGGAAAATGATTTTGTGCTTATGGTTAAAGGTGGGAAAGTGCCGGTTGCAAACCGGCAGGGGCAGTGTCGTTTTCAATTGGAAGACCACGGGCAAGCGGGGAACGAAATTAATTTAAAGCGCTGGATTGAAAAAGTAAGAATTAGTAATTGAAACGCTTAAAGTAGTAAGTAACAAGTGCATTGCCAACCTACCTCATTTTATCCGCCACAATTCGTCCGCTGATTTATCATAGAAGCCAATCCAACCCTGTTCGCAACTGTAATAGAAATTAAAGTGGTCCCAAATTTCCGCCTCGCTTTTGATAACATTCATGTACTTTTTACCCAAGATGGAAATTTCATCGTGTGTCGGTGTTGGATAGGAGGGGGTGCCAACGTGATAGTTGTTCCTGAACAAAATTCCCTCTATTTGAAAAGAGCCACTATTACCGGTCCTGGAGTAAACAAAAAGCCTGTCTTCCCCATTATCTTGAAATAAAGGCGCTGGGTAGAGTTTGAACCGGAACTCCAGGTTTTTGCTCGGGACAGTTAATTCGAGGTACACGACGTCACATTCGTAGCAATACGATACTGGAAGCAAAAATTCGCAGTCAAAATTTGGGCTGTAATAACACATTGATTTGGAGTAACTTTTGTCCGCTAAGGTGACGACCAATTCTTCCCCTCCTTTATTCACGAAAACCAGTTCTTCACCGATATTCATGCAAAAAGTGGGGACGCAACCCTTGCTCTCGTCGAGGAGTGAGAAACCGCCCAAATCTTCCATGCATCGGCTATCATTGTTGGTGTCATAAGGGTAGTCATCGTCGCAGACAAATTCATCATCAGGATTTTCTATTTCTCCCACGCATTCCAAAACCTCTTCGGAGGTGTGGGATTTAGGGCCAACATCCTCTTTTTTGCACGAGAGCATGGACAGAGCGATGAGCAACATAAGCAGTAGTGAGCGGGAAATAATTGCGTTTGGCATAAAATGAAAAATTTAGCTAAAATATGACCTGCACGTAAGAAGTTGAGCAACGACAAAATAACAAAAAAATCAGGAACTACGCTTTTGTATTCCCTGCTGGCACTGGGTCTGTCCATGGCAAAACGACACCGCTACTGCCGGTTTTTTCAAAACAAAAATGGCCTTCCCATTTTGTTGGGAAAGCCATTTCTGTCTTCAGTCCACAGTTTACCCTCCACCGACCGCCGAAACAACCACCCTTTCAGGCTTGCTCCACACCACCGCATCGTTCGAGTAGTAGAGGTAGGCGCTCGAGGCGGGTGCCTCATATTCTCCGGGCAGGTCGGCCTTCAAGTCGAGGTGTATGTTTTTCACCTCCCCTGCCTCCATTTGGCGGAAGTAAAAAACCACCGTGCCGTCCTTGATTTCATAAAAATCGAACAGGTTTTTCTCCTGCATCTCCTTCACCTGCCAGGGCTGAATGCCTAATCCGGCTGGGATTCCCACGATGGCGATTGGGTTCGGGACGGCTTCGTTGCTTGTGTTGGTGAGCGAGGTGCTCAAGCGGATATTGCTGCCCATGCTGCCATTTTGGGCCGAAAGGCTGGTGGTCAATGACAGCTTGCAATCGGGCGAGCTTTGCGGCTGGCGGGTGTTGTAGCTCACCAAGAGGTCATAGGGTAATGCCTCGCCATTCGTGAATTTCACCTTCACCTCGTTTTTTCCTGTTTTCAAAAACTGCGTTAAGCCGTTGAAGGCCAAGGGCTCTTTTTGGTCGGCAGTGAAAGTTTGCTCGCCCGCTTTTTTGCCATTGATGAAAAGTGCGACCGTGCCCCCGATGGACTTTTTGAACTGCTGGGCATGGGCGGTCAGCGCCTTGAGGGCCAGCACGGTGGCCTGCGTGGAGCCATAGCCGTACTGGCTTTTGGCTTCGGCGAGGTAGTTGACGGCAGCCTGCACTTGTGCGGCATGGTCGTTTGTTTTCAAAAAGGCAAGGGCTGCCAGGCCGGTGGTTTCTATCGTTAAATTTTTCCCCGTGGACTGGGTCATGCTGGCCGTTTTGCCCGTCCAACTGCCGTCCTGGGCTTGTGTTTTTTGTAAAATTTCCAGCATGGCTGCGGCGGCACGTTTGTCGCCAACATTGAGCAGGCTGTTGGCCATCAGGGCGATGATGTATGGATCTTGGCTTTGCTGGGCATCCACCACCGAGTGTTCCAACTCGGCAGCCACGTCTTTTCCAAAGCCAGCCTCCGTCATAGCCCAAGTGATGTAAGCATTGGAGACTGGGTTGGGCTGCTGCCAACTGTGCGCCCCGACCTTGCTGCTGAGCCAGCCGCCCTTGCCGTCCTGGCGGGAGAGGAGCCATTTGGCCGTGCGGTCAATGAGATCCTGCTCCACGGGATAGACGGCCTGCATGTCCACGAACTGCATCAGGCCGTAGGCCGACAGCGCTTCGTGCGCCGGTGGCTGGCTGAACCAATCGAAGCCACCGCCCGGTATTTCAAAAGTCAGCAAACGCTTGTAGCCGTAGTCGAGGAACTGGTTGGCCTGCGCTTCGATGGCCGGGGCAGCGTTGCCCGTAGTTTTCAAATAATCCAAAACAAGCAGGTTGGGGTAGTTGCCGCTGGAGGTTTGTTCAAAGCAGCCGCCGGGTTGATGGAGCATCCGTTCCAAGCCAGTCGTAAGGTCGCTCAATACGCTTGGGTGGACGGTAAAGGCTGCTTGCAGGCTGCCCTCTACGGGGTCGTTCACTTCCACTTGGAAAGTTTTTTCCTTATCATTTCCCCCAAAAACCTGCGACACGGGGAAGCCCTTGGGTTGCACTTTTATCTTTTCTTGAAAAGCATCTTGCATGCCCTCCGCCTGGAAAACCACTTCCAAGGCACCGCCCGTCGCCCCAAAACCCACCTCGTATTCTGGGTAGAGGGTTTTAGTTTCACCAGCTTTAAGTGTCACGTTTTCAGGTAGTTGTTTTGCCAAAATAAAATGCTCGGGGATGGAGATGGCCAGTTTGCCGGACACCTCCTGCTGCGTGTTGTTCGAGAGGGTGAGCGGCAAAATGAGGCGGTCGCCTGTGAGCAGGTTGGTAGGTATTTTCACGTCCATGCCGAAGGGCATTTGGGTGAAAAAGCGCTGCTCGCCCCGCCCGATGCTGCCGTCCATGCCAATGCCTTCGACGGTGGCCCGGAAGGTGGTAATGGCGTCGGTGTTGTAGAATTCGATGGTGGCGTTTCCATTGCGGCCAACAGTGAGGTTGGGCTCCCAGAAGGCGGTTTTGCGGAAATCGGTGCGTTGATCGTTGGTGGTTGATCGTTGATCGTTGCCCTGGTACTTGGGAGCGTAGAATTGGCGGGGGGTGTGGAGGTTGTAATCCTTTTTTGCACCGACAGCCACACCCACGTTCATGCTGCCATCCAGTCTGAATTTGATAGGGATGTTCATTTGCGTCCGCACCGTTTGGCCTCGCTGCCTGCCGGGCGTCCATTTGCCATTGGTCATTTTCACCACACGCAATGCCTCCTGCCCAAGCCCGCCGCCTGCGTCCCTGACCACCTCCGCATTGGATATGCTGCCGTCTTTTTCAATGGTAAACTTTACCACGGCCGTGCCTTCTATTTGGTTTTCCCTCGCAATGGCCGGGTATTTTACATTTTGGTAAATGAACTCCAGCATTTTGCTGTCAGCGCAGCGTTTGCGTTCTGCCTTGTCCGGCATGTTTTCACAATTGGCTATGTTGAACAACGGCATGTCTTCCACTACTTTAAAAATGTCAGCTTCGTCTTTCATTGCTGGTGGCGGTGGGGGTGGTGGCAGGGCTATTTTGCCAAAATCTTGAATCCTCGTTTCCTCTGCTATCGATTGATCTTCAAAGGTTACTTTCTCCGCCATTCCTTTTTCATTGCCAAACTTAGCAGGCACCCCACCGAGTATTTGTTGCAAATTTTGTTTTATGGCCCTGCCCTCCACCCTCACACCATCAATGTAAAACTGGTCTGCATTGCCCCGGGCGCCCCTGATTTTTATATCATCTCCATCTTCGGCAGAAGCTACGCTTGCTCCGAGGGAGGCCAGGGCGTTGACGTTTCGGGTGGGGAGGTTTTTGATGTCTTCGGAGGTGAGGGGCTTCCCTGCTACGGGTTTATTTATTTCAACCAGTTCAGGTTGTTTTGCTTTGGGCTGGCCCTGCTTTTTGCGGGTCGTACCTCCTCCCCTCGGCCTGTCCATCGAAATGACAGCGCCTTGGGTTGTGTTGTCCTGCTCTATCATGGGCCTTGAATAGGTGACAACTACTTCCTCCAGCACCACCCCGGCAGAGAGGTTGCCGTTGAGTTGGTACGACTTCCCTTCGCCTACCTGTATGCCTTCCACTTTAGACTCGTTGTAACCAGTGTAAGAAAATACAATATCATATTTGCCAGGCTCCAATTCGTTTAGCGAATAAAAGCCGTCCAGGTCAGTCTCGGTGCCAGTAATTAGCGTTCTATTTTTATAAACTGCCACGGTCCCGAATATAATGGGCTGCCCATTATCGCCATCCCGCACCATGCCTTGCAAAGAAGCCAAGCCTTGTCTGGACAAATCTTTCAGGATGAGGGCAGTGGGTTTTGGGTTTTGGGTCGAATAGTTGAAGGGCAACCTGATTTGAGGGTTGGAACTATTGGCATCCAGGAAATGGGTCAACTGTTGCCGCTTATTGTCCACCTCCACCGCATAGCGAAGGTTGGCAAACATAGTATCGAGGGTGAAATAACCTTGCTCATCGGTCACCGTCCTGGCCTTGGTGCCTTCTACGAATACCTTCAGGTTGGGGATGGGCCTGTTTTGATTGTCCAATACCCGTCCAACCGTCACGGCCTTTTCCTCCTCGTAGCCCATCGCCACGGGCGCTTCCCACAGCAACTCCTCCCACGAAAAGCGCCGCCAGCCCTGCGTCATCATCAGGTAGTCCAGCGCCAGCAGTTCATTCTTTTCGGGGTGTTTTTCTTTGGGTTCAAAATAGAAATTCGGCTCTACCACCTCGCCTTTTAGTTCGCTTTCCAGCAGCAGGTTGGCGAGGATGTGGCCCTGCTTGTCATCGGCAAAGGTCAGCAGGTTGTCGTCCACAACTGCGAGGCTGAACTGGCCGGGCATGGGGAGGCCCCGCTCGTCGGTCACTTTCACTTTTAACTGCACCTTTTCACGGGGGAGGTACTGCTCCTTGTCTGTCTTGATTTCCACGTTCAGTTTTTTGTGCGGGTTCAAAAAAACGAGACGCTCGGCCCTCGGTATTTCCCGACTATCGAACAGTGTCACTTGCGCAACGCCAATGGGGATGGAGGCGGTGGGTATTTTCACCAGATGCGCACCCGCCACCGGGCGCAGGGTTTGGGTAAAATAAATTTCACCACGGCTCACCAGTGCCACATTCAGCGGTTCGTCTTCTGTGGAGGATACTTCCACCATCAGCGTATCGGACGTGAGGGGTGAGGCGTGAGAGGTGAGGGGGGGGCTTACCTGAAGGGTGAAGCCTCTTGGCAGTGCTTCCGGCAGTTGGTAGGTTTCGGAGATGCCCTCTGGTTTGGTCAGTTTGGCGGTGTAGGCTTCGCCGGTGGCGGGGGTGAATTCAAAAGCGCCCATGCCCTGGTGGTAGCTCCTGAAAGTGTGGATTTCCACGCCTTTGGAGTTGAAGATTTTGCCCTCCACATCGGCGGGTTTGCCAAATTCGTTCAGCGCCTTGAAGGCGACCGAAGCGGGCAGCCCGGCCACCATGTCGCCGCCTTCGGGCAAGAACTGAAGGTCTATTTTGTTCAGCACAATGGGTATGCTTCGGCTGATGCTCTCCGTTTGGCCATTATACTGGATCATCACGTTGAGCAGGCCGTCGTTGGTCGTCAGTTTTTTTGGCAAATCGAACTTTACCATGGCACGGCCGCCGCCGTCAGTTGTGCCTTTTATTTGGGTAAAAACCTGCCCCTCCAGACTGGCAGTGCCGCTGAATGATTGGCTGGAAAGGGGTTCGTTTGCCAGGGTGTTGAGGTCGAGCTTGGCCTCCACCACATCGCCGGGGCCGTAGGCTTTTCTTTGAAACTCCAACTCCATCCGCAGGCGGGGCAGCACACTGGCCTGCACCTGTATGTCCCGCTCGAAAGCATCTCCCGAATTGCGCTGCCAGTTGGTGTAGGCTTTTACTTTGTACATGCCGCCGGGCGCTGCTGCGTCCAGTTGGAAATCGCCCGCTGCCGTACCGCCATTCGCCAATAGGGTTATTTGGTTCAAAACACTGCCGTTCGGGGCGAGCAATTCGGCGTAGAGGATTTCGCTTTTGCCACTGGCCTTCAAGGAGTTGGCGTCCCGCACATAGGCGTTGAACCAAATGGCCTCGCCCGGCTCGAAGAAGGTGCGGTCGAATTGCAGATACACTTTTTCCGGAGCATAGTGGCGATTGAACAGGGAAAGGCGGGCGGCGATTTTTTCAAAAAAAGTTGAATCAAATAATGGTGAATGATGAATGGTGAATGGTGAATTGGGGAGCGGTTCGGTGGACGGTGCACGGTTGACGGTTGAAGGCGGGGTGTACTTCGCTGGCGAATGTGCTTTTGGTTGAAAAACAGTCATTTGCGCAGCACCATCACCTGTTTGTCGAAGTGAAGACTGTGAACCGGGAACCGAAGATTGGGAACTGGAAACTGTGGACTGTGGATTTTGAACTGCAGACTGCGAACCTCTGTCCGTCGTCTGCCGTCCGCCGTCCGCCGCCCCATCCTGCCAAAGCAGGAATGCGAGTAGGAATAGCAAAGTTGTCATAGCAATAAAGATTTTAGTTTTAAAATAGCTTTTATCTGGAGTCCTCTTTCCGTCGAGGAGGCCATTCATGTTGTCCCAGGCTGCTGGGTTGAAGTCAAACTCGTGCGAGTCGAGTTTGTCTTTTATGTTGCGGTTGATATTGAAATTTTGGTCGCTCATTTTTCTACAGGATTTGCGATGCGGAAGCCGAGTTCCGGCAAGTGGTTGTTTTTGGGGGCGGCTTTTTGGGCGGTGGTTTCGCCGTTGTGGAAATGCTTTGGGATCCATTCCCGCAACTGTTTTTTGGCCTCGGCCAAATGCCACTTCGAGGTATTGATGTTGATGCCGAGCAACTCCGAGATTTCGGGGTGGGTGTAGCCTTCCACCACATTCATTGAGAAGACGGCCCGACTGGTCGGCGGCAGCTGCTGGATGAGGCGGTAGAGGTCTTCTGCGTAGAGTTGGTCAATCGCCCTGGCGTCGAGCGGGATGTCACGGTCGTTGTCGAAGTCCATCACCTGGCGGTATTTCACGTTGGCCCGCACGAAGTCGATGGCGGTGCGCAGGGTGACGGTGGCCAGCCAGCCGCTCAATGAGCCTTGCTCTTCGTACTCACCTATATTTTGGAAAATTTTCAGGAACGCACGGTTCAGCACGTCCTCTGCTTCTTCCTGGTGGGAGGTGTACCGCATACTGATGCCGAGCATTTTGCCAAAATACCGCTGGTAGAGGTAGCGCTGCGCCAGGCGATCCTGTTGGCGGCAACCGGCCACCAGTTCGGCGTCGGTGCTTTTTTGTGTAAAGGGTATTTTTTGCATCAGCATCTATATTTTAGGACAACGATGAGAGTGAAAAGGATGGTTGGTGCATGGGGCAGTTTTTTGCAGATGCAGGTGCAAGGTGGATTGCATAAGGCGGGGATAATTGTGTTTTTGTATTTGGGTGTTTCTGTGTTTTGGGTAGTTGGGGAAGGACGATAAATTGAAGGGATACTTGGCAATTTTTACAATAAAGGATTCTAAGCGCCTGAAAATCAAGCTAAAAAACACCTAAACACGTAAATACAAAAACACTCAATTGATGGTCGGGAGGCTCCAGCTTTTCTTCACCGCCAGTATGCGGATGACGATGATGAACAGGACGGTGAGGCAAATATTGACATGGTATTCAAGACCGAAGTATTTCAAAATCAGATACAAAACGGCCCCCGCCATGCAGGCCGTCGCATAGATTTCCTTGCGGAAAATGAGCGGTACTTCGTTGCACAAAATATCCCGCACCACGCCGCCAAAAACTGCAGAAGTGGTGCCCATCATCACCGCCACAACGGGCGAGAGGCCAACCGCCAATGTTTTCTGCAAGCCCAAAATCGTAAACAGCCCGATGCCGATGGTATCGAACAGGAACATGGTGCGGCGCAGGCGAAGGATGTATTTTTTGAAGAAAAAACTGGCAGGGATGGCCAGCCCTATGGCTGCCAGATAATTCAGGTCCCGCATCCAACCAACAGGCTGGCTGCCGATGAGCAGGTCACGGATGGTGCCGCCGCCAACAGCTGTTACCAGGGCAATGATGGCAGCGCCAAACAGGTCGAATTTCTTCTCAGATGCAGTAAGCACACCGCTCACGGCGAAAACGAAAGTACCGGCAATGTCAATGGCATAAATGAGTTCCATGCAGGCAAAAATGGGGTATTTTTGATAACTCCGGCCATACTTGACCTTGCACATAAGGCGAAAAGATTGGAGTGCTAAAGCTGTGGCTTCCCAAATCTACCATCTATGGATAGGCGTTTGATTTTTTGTTTCGTAAAAATGAAAGGTATCTTTGGGCGAATACTATCGTTTGTTGCCACCATCTTTTTCAATAAAAAATGGATGAACTGTTTGCATACCGGTTAACGTGGGGCCAATTTTTTGGTAGCGCCCTGATGGCTTTAACCCTGTACCTGCTGCTTAAATTTGCCGACAGGGTGCTGGCTGCTGTGTATTTGAGGGCCAAATGGAATGCCCGCACCAGGAAAATTTTAACCAAAATTATCGTAGTGTATGAGCCGGCAGCCATCCTTTTGCTCGTCGGGGTCCTGGTGTTTGTCAACCCTTTCACTTTTGGGCTTGCAGCGTTACTGGCAGGGCTGGCCGGCTTTTCCCACCTGAAAAACTATCTTGGCGGACGGATGGTGTTCCTGCAGGGAATAGTGGCGCCGGGCAAAAAGATTAGGATTGACAAACTGGAAGGCATCGTCGAGACCCTTGGGAAAATGGGTTTGCGCATCCGTAGCAATACCGGCCTTCATTTTATCAACTACCAAAAGCTGCTTGCGGAGGGGTATTCCTTGTTGTCGGGGGAAGACGTAGGCGGTTATTGCCACCTGAAGATTTCACCCAAATCGGATGAAATAAAAATCAACCATGCCGAACATATAGCCGATATGCTGGCCACAACCCCTTATCTCAACTGGAACCATAAGCCCGAAATATTGCCGAACGAAAACGGCGGCAACGAAGTGGAAGTAAAAATGCTGCTGCGCGAAAGCCAATATTTGGTGGACTTGAAAAAACTGGTTAGTGAATGGGGCTACGATTGCAAGACCATCACGAAATCGAAGCTATAAAGCTAGCCAATGGTAGTTTATTTTTTCGGTTTAAGGTGGCAGGAGCATTTGATTCAGCACGTTTCGACCTGCTGGGTAACGGTGAAAAAACAACTTCCCTAATTGATTTTGAAACCTCAGTACTGGAAGGGTTTTTTAAAGAAATCTCGATTTGAATTCGGGATTTTTCCTTCGATCCTAAACAAGAACTTTTACTTATATGGACGTACTATCCTCTTACAACATCATCATCGAGATTTCCCTCATCATCATCCTGTCCTTTGTGTTCAGTGAAATATCGCGCAAGACGAACGTACCTTCCGTGCTGATGCTCATCCTGTTGGGTATCGTGCTCAAGTTTGGGCTGGATGCGCTGGGCCTTGGCAGTCTCGACTTTTTTCCAATACTGGAAGTTTTGGGGATTATCGGTTTGATTATGATTGTGCTGGAAGCCGCATTGGAGCTGGAACTGAAGCCGGAAAAAATGCTGCCCATAGGCAAAGCGTTGCTGATTGCACTTGTTTGCTTGCTGCTGTCGGCCTGGGTGGCTGCCATTATTTTGTACCAGTTTGTGCCAGGTATGACGATGAGCGCTGCCTGGCTCTATGCTACGCCGCTGTCCATTCTTTCGAGCGCCATCATTATCCCCAGCGTGGCGGGGCTAAACAATGAGAAAAAAGAGTTCCATATCTACGAAAGCACATTTTCAGATATACTGGGCATCATGCTGTTCTATTTCCTCAGTGGGCAAATAGAGGCGACCGGTGAGGGGCACTCCAATGGCGTCGGCGGGTTCTTTGCCAATGTGCTGCTGACCATCGTTATTTCCTTGGTGGCGAGCTACCTGATCATTCTCATTTTCCAAAACATTCGTAGCAACGTCAAGCTCTTCCTCCTCATTGCCGTGCTGTTGTTGCTGTATGCCATTGGGAAAAAGATGCACCTAAGTTCCCTGATCATTATCCTCATTTTTGGGCTCCTGATCGCTAACATGCCGCTGTTTTTCCAGGGGAAACTGGGCCGCCTGCTGCATGTGGAGCGGGCAAAAAATATTTACGAAGGGCTGCACGTCATCACGATGGAAACAGCCTTTGTGGTGCGCACTCTTTTCTTTGTCATTTTCGGGCTTACCATATCGCTGGCAGCCTTGTTCAGTTGGCAGGTAGCCATGATCAGCGGCCTGATCATTCTTTCCATCTATGTGATCCGTTTCATCATCCTCAGGATATTCCTTGGCAGCGACATATTACCTCAATTGTTCGTTGCGCCCCGCGGCCTTATCACCATCCTGCTTTTTTATGCCATTCCTAAGGAAATACAGGTGGAGGGCTTTGAGCCGGGCATTTTATTGTTTATTATCATTACCAGCAGCGTCATCATGACGGTGGCAATGGTACACGACAAACAGCGGATGAATGAGGCGGTGAAAAAGGCGCAAAGTATGCCGGTAGGGTATGAAAAATGGAAAGCGCCCACCCTGCAAAGTGTGGCGGAAACCGGGGACAAGGAAAAACATTGAAAAAGAGGCTGTATCCTTATTGCCAATTTACGATTTACGATTATTGCGACACAAAAAATTTAAACTATCAGTATTCTGAATATTTTTATAACCGTAAATCGTCAGCCAGTTATCGTAAATCAGGTCTATTGATACAGCCTCTTTCAGGGGCTATTCCGCTGTGAGCGCTTGTTGAAAATTCTTCATCAAAAACGCAGAAAGCGCATCGTTTTCAGGGTCAATCGTCGAAAGGTTTTCGGGTTTCGTAAAATCGAGGGGCGTGTTAGTTTGTTCATCCTCATAAAGTTTCAAAATATCCACCGAAAGGTCGAGATCGAACGGCTTGCCTTCCACTATGTCCAACTCCTTTTGTAAGGTTAGGGTGATAAAATTGGCATTTTTCACAGGATAATGCTGAAACATGTTGTCTTCCGGGGAACTGCCGAAAACGCCGTCCCCATTCGTGTCGTACACACCTCCGAGTTTCATAAAATAGAAACTTTCGCCTGCATCCCAGAAGTGGGTATCATAGGCCGAGCGCACGGGGTGGCCTGCCCCGTAGTCGAGGATAGAAGGCTTGTTGAACTTTGAGGGCACACCGATGCTCAAGCGGATGGCATCGTATTTCACGGCAGGCACAGTGCGGATGAGGAAAGAAGCGGGCTGCGCCTGGCCGGTGCTTGCAGCGAAATCGGCCAGGCCAACTTCGAGCAGGTCGAGTTCGTCATCGGTCTCGCTTTCCAGCAGCGTGACGCCTGCGATGAAAAAACTGAACTCGTCAAACTTGATTTTATGCCCATCAGGGTAGGTATAAGATTTTCCAATCTCAAAAGGCTCACCATTGAAAGTGGCGTTGATGTTGAGGTTCACATTGGTGGCCGGCCCCAATATTTCATCGCTGTCATTGCAGGAAGCGATGGTTATGATACAAAGCAGATAGATTAGTTTTTTCATATCAAAAGTTTGTAAAAAGGTCAAAATTTAAGGTTAGGGATCGAAGAAAAAATAAAATGACTATTTTATTTTTTAAAAAACCCTTCCATTACAGGGGTTTCAAAATCAAAATAGTGAAGTTATTTTTTCATCGTTACTAGAAAATAATCAGTTAGGTTTTCCTTCGATCCTTATTTGCTCAGATTTACCCTGAGCGAAACGATGAAATTCCTGCCCGCCGCACTCACGCCGGACGAGAAGGGGCGGTAGTGAAGGTCGAGAATATTTTCAACGGCCATGTTCAGGGCCAGCCATTTGGTCATGTTCCAGGAGCCATAGAGATTCCAGGTCGTCCAGGCCAGCGTACCGTCGTAGATGGTCTTGCCATTTTCATCAATGCGGTAGTAGCTGTATTCAAGGTTGTCTTCCGTACCGCTGCGATCGAGCACGGGGTCACCATTTTCATCCAGCGAAACGGCAGATGCCCCGTAGCGCTCAACCGGTTTTTTGGCTTGGTACCGGGCCACCGCGGCCACCCTGAATTTGTTGGTGGTGAATGAAAGGCTGGTAAAACCGTGTATGGGGGGTATGTGGTCAATGGGCGCAAGGGTGTCAAAAACCACCTTGCCCTGGTCGTCCTTGGCTTCCAGGGAGGCATCGCCGTGTACAAAGTTGAGGCTGGATTCCAGTTCCCAATGCTCGCCAAAGCGCACCTGGGCCCGGCCTTCCCATCCATAAATAATACCCTTGTTTGCATTGACGTTGGCCCTGGTTTCATATTGGAGCCCATCCACTTCCACGATGTTCGAGCCGTCCGGCAATGGGAAAGCCCGGCGTATCATCAGGTTTTTGATGTAGGTATAATAGCCGGTCAAATCAAGGCGGAAACGAAGGCCCTGGTTGCCCCTGTTTTTTCCAAATTCCTGTGCGATGGCCAATTCGCCATTATACGACCGCTCCGGCTGCAGGTCGGGATTGGGAATGGAAATAAAGTTGTTGCGTGGGCGCAGTTGTGAATAGTCGTCAATATTCGGCGAACGGAACGCTTTGGAGGCCAAGGCCCTGACTTCCGTTCCTTTGGGGGACCGCCAGGTGGCGCCGAGCGACCAGGTCAGGTCGCTGTTGGTGGCCGTGGTACCAGGGTCGAGGTAGCTGGCAGGCCAGATAATGGTACTGTCTGCTGAATAGACGGAGTGAAGCTTCACCCAATTGTAGCGCAGGCCTGCATTGACGGTGAGTGCCGTGTCGGCTGTTTGCCATTGGTAGTTGGCATAGGCAGCAGCAGAAAACACGTCGTTGCTGGCCGGGTAGCGGGAAATGGCATTCCGGGTCAACGACTCGTCCGTGATTTTCACCCTTCCCGATTCCGAATGCACGTAATTATAGTTGCCATCCAGGCCGTACATCAGTTTGGATTGGCCCGATTGGCTCAGGTTTTTGTCAAAATCTGCCGTGAGAGAATAGACATAAACGTTTTCCAGTTGGAAAATCCGCTGGCTCTTGTGCAGGATGCGGTTCAGGCGGTTTTCATGGATGCGCTGGAAAGCCCCGATGATGGTGGCCCGGTCGTACACAGGCGTTTTTTTGGAAAAACGGGACTTCAAAGAAGCCATCAGGCGCCGCTGCGGCCCATAAAACCATTCGGCATAGCGGAAGCTGGTCGGGTCAGCAGGGTTCGTCAGTTCGGTCAGGTAGTCGTAGCGGGGAACATCGGTGCTGGTGGAATGCTGGAAATTCAGCACGGTGTAGAAATTTCTATTGGGCTGAAATTTAATTTTTTGCAACAAATCAATCTGGGAATAGGCCGTGCCGACCTGCACGTTGTAATTGGGCTTGAAGGTGCCGTCGCCGTTCTCCACGACGTTCTCAATCACCTGGTCGCCGTTGCCCACCCGGCGGACGAAATAGAGCCTTTTGCCAAAATCCTCATAGCCGTCGGGGCGGTTGCCACCTGCCCGCAGATCACCGTAGTTGGTGTAGGTGAGGCTGGTAAGGGAGGCCCAGTTACGGCGGCCATAATTCACGTCCGCATGTATGGATTTTTCACTGTTGGCAGAAGCATAGCGTGTGTAGAAGCTTCCCTCCATGTTGGAACTGCCGGGTGTGCCGTCCAGGCTCAGATTGGGTTCCCGGGAGCGGAAGTGGATGACACCGCCCAGGGCGTCGCTGCCATAGAGCAAAGAACCGGGGCCCATAATGACCTCGGTACGTTCCAGCATGGCATTGTCCACCGTGATGGAATTTTGCAGGTGGCCGCTGCGGTAAATGGCGTTGTTCATGCGCACGCCGTCCACGACCAGTAGCACCCGGTTGGCCTCAAAGCCACGGAGCACAGGGCTGCCACCGCCCATTTGCGTCTTCTGGACAAAAATGCCTGCTGTATTCCAAAGGGCATCCGCGGTAGTCTGTGGCTCAAAAAAGGCAATGTCCTTCTTAGTGATCTTATCGAAGGTATAGGGTACCTGCGAAGGGAGGTCGTCCCTTCTGCCTATCACGACCACGGGGGTTAGCTCTGTGACCAATCTTGACATGCGAATGATGCCGTTCCTTTTCTTGATTTCGTAAAACGGCAACTTCAATGGCGTATAGCCAATAAAGGTGAAATTGACGTTATCCTGATGGCCAAGGTCCTTCAGGATGGCCTTCCCGTCCACATCCGTGGTGGTAGCTACTTTTACCTGGTCGTCGGTGAAGATGTTCACGCCCGCCATCGGCATGTTGCGCTCGTCCAGCACAGTAACTTCAAAATCGTAGGTAAGGGAAGAGGGAAAATTTGAAAACGAAACAGACTGGAAAATGGCCAAGGATAAAACTACCAAAAACAGCCTGCGAACAGAGGTGTATCGTTCAAACATAGGATTGGGATGAGGGCTTTCGCCCGGTTAAAAAATGGTAACTCGAAAGGGGGAGTGCGCTGAAGGAAAAGGAGAGGATAAAACGAGAGGAAATGAGGAGAATTAAATTAGTCGGTTGGTCCTGAAATTTAAGATAAAGCTGCGCTTAGACTATCAAAAAGTAAAAACCAAAATCAATTGACTTTATTCTAAAGCAAGAATTAGCAAATTAAAGGCAGTTAACTCGTTGATTGTCAGCGTTCAAATAATTTCTAATTCCTCAATTTCCAATTTCAGAACAAAGTCTAGTATCAGTAGATATCAACCTTGAAAGTTGGCGCTCCAAATACGAATTCTCACACTGCAATACCAACTAAACCGGTCTGATACACCCAGCCAGCCATTATTTGGGCAACTGGATGGTAAAGGTCGTCCCTTCGTTCAGCACCGATCTTTTGACAAATATTCTGCCAGAATGATAATCTTCTATAATGCGTTTTGTTAATGATAGCCCAAGTCCCCAACCTCTTTTCTTAGTAGTGTAGCCGGGCTGGAAAATTGTTTTGAACTTGTTGGCAGGGATTCCCTTGCCCGAATCGCTCACGTCAATATATACATTGTTGTCATCGGTATAAACTTCTGCCCCAATCTGGCCTGTGCCTTCCATGGCATCGAGTGCGTTGCGCAGCAGGTTTTCGATGACCCAATCGAATAGGTGGGAATTTATTTTTACGGTAAGTGGCTCGTTTTCAGTAGGATCTGGAAATTTAAACAACACTTTCCGGGGCGCCCGGCGTTGCATATAGACCCTGCACCTTTCGAGTTCGTCATAAATGTTAACAGGGGTCAACTCGGGCGCAGAGCCTATTTTGGAGAACCGATCGGCGATAAGTTCCAGCCTTTTCACGTCGTTGGCCAGTTCATCCAATACCTCGTTGACTTCCCCATCACCTTCCCGCATCATGCGCAGGTGCTCAATCCAAGCCACTATTCCCGAAATGGGCGTGCCGAGCTGGTGCGCCGTCTCCTTGGCCATACCCGCCCACACCCGGTTCTGTTCTGCCCGGCGGGAGGTGCTGAAACCAAGGTACCCAAAGCCGATGAACGCTGCAATCAGGATCAACTGGATAAAAGGATAATAGGTGAGGAGCCTGAGGATGCGGGAGTGCTCAAAGTACAGTTGCGTATCGCCGAACGGGGAGGAAATAATTTTAGGGGTTTGCCCGGCAGCTTGCAGTTCAGCGACTTTCTTTTTCAAAAAAATAAGGTTGGTGTCTTGTTCCAACCCATAGTTTTTACCTTCCATAAACCCATCGGCTGTCACGAGGATGATGGGTACGGAGGTGTTCGACTCAAAAAATTCCTGGTGGAAACTGAAGTCGCATTGGGAGGAAGCATCGTCTTCGAGGGAGAATGAGAGCTGGTCGTAGGCAGTTTTGAGTTGCTCCACTTTCTTCTGTTCCTCTTCCGCTAGCCGGTCGGTGAGGTATTTTGTGTAAAGCATCGAAATGGCCACGATGACAATGCCGGCTATGGCCAAATATACCTTCCACCTCGATTTTCTTTTATAGATATCCATTTAACGAATGATGAACGATGAGAGAAAAACGATAAACCCTCGTGCGAAGTGCTTTGAAAACGGGAATCATGGGAGAGGGGTTTCGTTGCTTATCCGGAAGTGGTTGCCCTCTTGTACACTTTGCTGCGCAAGAGCAAAAGTAGCAGGTGACGGCCTGATTTCCAGCCTTTTAAAAATTTTTGTTCTTGCACGGATTGGAGAAAAAACAAAATGGCCGTTTCTTATTTAACCTCACGATTCGCAACCCTGGAAAAGCTTTCGGTGATCCATTGCATAAGAATGCGAATTACGGGTAAAATGAATTCCCACATTTTTAGTTGGTTGAGAAACGAGATCATGGTGATTTTCAAAGCCACCATGATCTAACCCTCTGAAAATCAAGGAACTTAAAAAATGAACCCGTTATTCGCATTAATATGGACAAGTTATAAAAAAGCTGAGCGGCACAGGGAATTCCCTGTGCCGCTCAGCTTTTTTTTCGGATCAGACACACAATTTGTCAGACATTCAGGTAGCTCATCAGTGCGTCGAAGCGCTCCTGCAGGGATTCCAGGTATTCTTCCTCGTTGTAGGAGGCTTTTATTTCGTAGCCAAAACGCTCAAAAGCATTGAGGATCGTGTGGATGTCCTGACGGTTGATCTTTAAAGTAACCTCAACGGTAGAAGATTCCGGGTAAGAGGTAACGAAGGTGCTCAGGATAGCGGCTCCTTCAGCTTCCACCAATCGGGCGATCTCAGCCAGGGAATAATTTCTTTGCTGGAACTCCAGGACGACGATGCTGCCGCTGTCGCTGAAAGCGGCAGTTTTTGCAAAGTAGTTGAGCACATCCTCCAGGGAAACCATACCGACGTAATCACCCTCTACATTCACCACTGGAATGACGGTCAGTTGGTGCTCCGCCAACAAGCGCATCACTTCGTATATATGGTCGGCTTCCTTGACATAGGGCCGGGAAAGAGAAAGCTGGTAAGAGCCAATAGGTTCATGGATGTTGTGGATGAGGATATCTTCTTCGCCAATGAGGCCGAGCAACTGCCGGTCGTTGACGATGGGGAGGTGCCTGACGTTGAAATTTTCCATCACTACAAGAGCTTCCTTGCCTGTGTCGGAAGTCCTGAGTGGCAGGACGGCGGTGGATATTAATTTTTCAGCGACCATAGTTTAAGTGTTTGTATTAGTCCGAACAGTTATTAAGGATTCATTTCTCCAACTTTGATTTTGTTACAGTTGTGAAAATGAATTTTAAGAATGTCATCAAGACCTGGTTTTGCAAAATCGAGGCCAACTGGGTTCAAATGATTTGGTGTTTCCGTCCTGTTCTGAAATATATGATGCGCATAGCGGGCGAAATTCAACAAAGTTTTGCCAAATAGTTACCCGAGCAGCTTTTTTTTCTGTTCATCAAACTCCCTTTCCGTCAAGAGGCCTTTTTCCCTCAGTTCCCCCAGTTTCGTAAGTTGGTCGAGGAGGTCGGGCTGGGAGTTCAGCAAATCGGCTGACGGCTGTGCAGGCCCGGAAGCCTGGGGTAGCCGAAATCCATTGTCTTCAAAGGCATCGAATTCTTTCTGGATACGAAGATAGGCTAAAGCGTGGTGTTCCTTGATCTTTTGAAAATCACGGAAGCCTAGTTGAACGGCCTTGTCAAGGTGGCTGAAAGCATTGGCGGCGTCTTCGACGAGTGAGTAGGCACAGGCCAGGTTGAAATGGGTGGCGATGTCCGTTGGTGCAAGGTCGAGAGATTTTTTGAAATCTTCAATTGCGCCGGGGTAGTCGTAGTCTTTAAATTTTTCGAGGCCGCTGTTTTTGAAGGGGTTGGGTTTGGCAGGTTGGGATCGCTGGACAGGCACCCTGTTTTCCTTGCGGTGCTCCTGCCTGTACTCCCGGCGTTCATCCCTGTAGCGCTCCCGCTCACGGGGCCGCCGCTCGAAGTCGGTATCCCGCCGGTCGGTATGCGATGGGCTGTTGTACTTTTGATCGAACCTTGCCTGATCCATGGCAAAAAGGCTGATGGCGTCCACAAAAGCAACTATCCAAATCAACGGGAACCAACAAAAAATCAGGTAAACAACGCCTAGTCCTGTTTGCCCAAGATAGAAACGGTGAAAGCCCATCCATCCGAGGAAAAGTGCCAATATACCTGCTGCATTTTTATCTTTCATGAAGAATGTGCCTTCGTTTAAATATTTTGTTTAGAAAACGTACGGCAACTATCAGGGTTTCTAAAGTGATGGCCTTCTTCGATTCACCCTATGATTTAACAGACCAACCTCAAAAAATCTTGCAGGTCAGTACCGTGAAATCATCCTGGAACTTGGCCTGGCCTTTAAAAATGTCCAGTTCATCCATCAGTTTCCGGTTGAACTCTGCGGCGGGCAGGCGGTAGTTGTTCAGCACAAAATGGTGGCCGAAATCCTGGTCCACAAACTCGCCTTTTTCGTTCTGCAATTCCGTCAACCCATCGGTGAACAAGAGGATAAGCGCTTCGTCGTTCAGTTGGATGCTGCCTTGTTCGATAAAGGGCAGTTCATCGAAAGCGCCCAAAACCGTACATCCTTCTTTGAGGCGGAAGATTTGATCCCGCATAGCCACGGCAGGCGGGTTGTGGCCTGCATTCAAGTAGGTCAATGTGCGGGAAACTTTGTCGTACTGCGCCACAAAAAAAGTGATGAAACGCTCGCCCTTGGTAATTCGAAGCACGCCTTCGTTCAGTTCCTTGACGAATGCTATCAAATCATGGTGCCGGCCCAACAAGGTATGGAAGTTGGCCTGGAAGTTTGACATCAGCAAGGCGGCAGCCACGCCCTTCCCTGCAATATCGGCTATGCAAAAGGTGATGTTCCCGTCGTTGTGTTCCACAAAATCAAAATAGTCGCCGCCAACGGTCATGTGGGGGCGGTAGATGGCTGATAGTTCGTAGTCTTTTCTGGTCGGGAGGGATTTGGGGATGAGCAGTTGCTGCATCTCGCTGGCCAGTTCCATTTCCCTTTTCAGGCGTTCCTGTTCCAACTGCTGCTTGAAAAGGCGCTTGTTTTCAATCGCTACCGTAATGATATTGGTGATGGTGGTGATAAACTGCACCTTGTTATACATGTCCTCCTCCTCGCTAAAGCCGCCGAT
The DNA here is from genome assembly GCA_020636005.1 of Lewinellaceae bacterium. Classification (GTDB taxonomy): domain Bacteria; phylum Bacteroidota; class Bacteroidia; order Chitinophagales; family Saprospiraceae; genus UBA6168. Next base: position 44,368 of record JACJYR010000002.1, on the reverse strand, counting down.
AAAGACATAGGCCAGGTGGTTATCTTTATGCTTCACGGGGATGACTACATCGAATAGCTTGACAAAAGGGTGTTCGCTGTCTGTCAGATTTTGCAGGCGGGAGTATTTTGAAAACTGGCTGGCGATGTCCATTTTTAGGTACTTTTCCTCTACGCCAATATGGGCGGTGCATTCCCATTTTTCGTTTTTCCTGTAAAACAACGCCATTTTCTTCACGCCCATTTCCCAGCCCAGGAAGGAGCAGTACATCTCGAACAGGCCAGACATCTTCACGTTGTTGTTGATGGCCTGCGTAATGTTCAGCAAACGGTTTATCTGCAGCTGCTTCAGGTTGAGGTCACGTTCCAGTTGACCAATGGTGTTCAAACCCTGCTTGACGCGCTTGAAAACCGTTTGTGGAGAAGTATCAGTAGTTTCTTTCATTGAGCCTTGTAAGTAGTTTGCCCTATTAAAATATTATGCCCCATTTGGCCGGCGGCTGCACAGGGTTGCAGAATATCCTTCATCAACAAGTTTGGGTAAAATTAGAAATTGAGTGGTAAACTTTTTCATAAAAGTATTTTTCATGGAAATTTGCCCCGTGCTGGGGGGATCAGGTGCGAAGGTGCCCCATTGAAATCTTTTAAACCTAACCGATGCAATCAATTGATTTCCAGGAAAAAAAAATAGCCTACTACCTCAACGGCGAAAATGGGGCTTTGCCAGTCGTGCTCATCCACGGTTTTTGCGAGGACAGTCGGCTGTGGGACGAATGGCTGGATTTCCTGCCGCCCCGCCGCTACCTGCGGATTGACCTTCCCGGCTTTGGCAGTTCTGAACGGGTGGAAGATTTGTCCGTGGAGAAAATGGCCGAAGCGATCGATGCGGTTTTGGTCCACCTGGGTATTGAGAAATGTGTCATGGTCGGCCATTCAATGGGCGGTTACGCAAGCCTTGCTTTTGCGGAGTTTTATCCTGAAAAACTTGCCGGGCTGTGCCTCTTCCACTCCCACCCATTTGCCGATTCGGCGGAAAAGAAGGCAGGAAGGGTGAAGTCCATTCATTTTATCCAAAAAAATGGACATATATTATATGTGCGGCAAACGATCCCCAAGTTGTTTGCATACGATTACTCAAAGGGCTACCAGATGGAGGTGAACAAGCTCATTCACAACGCTGTACATTTTGCCCCCGAAGCCATCATCGCAGCCCTTGATGCCATGCGGAACCGCCCTGACAGGTCGGAGGTGCTGAAGAATGTCGCCTGCCCGGTGCTTTTTTTCATTGGCAAACACGATACGGCAGTGCCACTCGAACTGAGCATGCAAATGGCCCATTTGCCTAACCTGGCTGTGATCCACCTGCTGAACACCGTCGGGCACATGGGTATGTACTCTGCCCAGCGTGAGACGGCAAAGGCTTTCAGGACTTTTTTAGCAAGGATTGACAGGATGAAAGACTGAGCCTTTGTAAGCTTCGAAATGAAAAAAAAGCCTGGTTTTGCGGTGAGCATTTTTCCAACCATCTCCTTGGGCAAACCTGCCTTCACTGCCCTTTGACCTTTCCTTCTCTCTCCTCGAAAGAGAGGGCACATCCACTGAAATTTTTCCCGTTTACTGCCAAGCTGACAGAATAATTGTACTGGACGTCCGACATGCCGTCGCTGCAAGGTGTTTCTTTAACAGTGATGCGGATGTTATCGCCCGTATCCTGGTTGATGGCGGTGTAAATGGTGGCGGTATCTTCCTCGATGGGCTTGGCGTAGGCAAACATGCGGGTGCCCCCGCTTTCGGCTTCCTTGAATTCAATGACGGCTTCCTTCGACGATATCTGCGCAGCCCAAAATGGTTCTGTTCCTAAAGCCCAATAGTCGTAAGGAATGCAGGTGTTGCGGTAGTTTTTTTCTTCCAGTTCTATAATTTCAGTGACGATGAAATACCCGGCAAAGTTGGAGGGCAGGGTACGGCTGCCGAAATAATCGGTTTGATATCCTTTCAACTCAGCGTAAATAGCCTGGCCGGGGTAGCCGGCGCGCAACAAGCGGCGGTAGTCTTTTTCTATGTCGCCTGTTTCGTCCACGGCATAATAAATGGCCTCTGGCATTGAGCAGTCCCGGAAGGTACTCATCTCTGCATTGAACACATACAAGCCTTGAAATTCTTTCACAGAACCAGCGGGTTGGAGCGCTTTCCATGACAGGGGGGCCGTGGTTCTCAGCAGCCGGGCTGCACCGTCTTCTAAGGCTGGCCATGCATCGTTTTTTTCTCCATCAGTGAGGCTGCTAATGGTTTCTGCAAAAAAAATATCCCCTGTTTTGGCCAAGAGATCACGCAGTACACAACTGTGCTGATCTGCTATTGGTTTATCTTCTAGTTTTCTTGAAAAAAGGAGCAGGGATTTCAAGGCTTCTGATTCTTTTGCCAGGGCCTTTGCCAGGTGACCGGTGTAGTCAAAGGCCAATTCGTCGGCCTTTTTCAACAATTCGACCGGCACGGTAATGCCGCCCACAGTGGCGGGTTTTTTCTCGTAACAACCTGTAAGAAGGCAGAGGGACAAAAAGATGATCGTGGTTTTCATAGTCTTAATTCCTATATCTTGGCCATGGCAAATTGTGCCTTATCAGGTTTTAAGTCCTGGTTTTCAACAAATGTCCCTTCCTTTGTTTGTTCGAGCACGGCCAGCCTTTCCTCCCTTATTTTCCCCTTGTCGTCGGTCAAGCTGTAGCGTTGTACGATGTCGGTCAGCCCGTCGTTGTTCATATCCCTGAGCCAGGCATCCTGTTGGTTGCACCAGCCCTCGTCGCACCATGCCCAGGCCACGGTTTCGCTCCTGGCCATCACGCCGTCCTTTATTTGGAATAGCGCTATGTCGCTGGAAACATAGCGTCCCGGCACCCGGCAGATGTAGAGGCCGCCAAATTGGCCTACGGCGAATACATCGCCACCGGTACTGCTCCAGACGTTGTTGGTTTCGGAATCAAAATATTTGTAAAAAGCCGTGTCCACCAACTGGCCTTTGTAGGGGTAGTTGCCAGGGTTATCTACTTTCAGGATGGGGAAGAGGTGGGGTGCCTGGTCGCCTTCCACGACGGGGAACAATTCGGCCAGTTTGCCCACGCCATTGGTGAAGTTGATTTTTTCCACTTCTGCTGCCGGCATGGCCATGAAAACCAGTTTTCCGCTTTCGCTGTAGATTTCCATTTTGTCTTTGAGCACGGAATAACCATTGGCTTTGCTCAAAAGCCCGAGGTAGCTGTTTTCAAATTCCAGTTCATCGCAGGCCCGTTCGGTGGATCCCAGATCTGAAATGGCAATGGCGGTACCGGTGGCCTTAAAACCGGCAAAATAACTGTTGCAGGGGCCAATACCGGTCACTTTGTCGCTTCCGAATATGGCGGTGATGTGGATGTTGGCAGGCGGCTGCATCACTTTTTTGCTGGCAGTCAGCGATGAGAGTACCCAGTTTGTGTTTTCTATTTTGCCCCCAACTGGCCGGGGCTGGCAGGAAAACAGGGAAAACACCATAAACGCAGGCAGGGCGAGAAGGATAAGTTTTTTCATGGTACGCAGTAAATTTTGGCTAAAGTATGCAAGATTTTTTTGTCAAGCAGGATTTCGATAAAACTGAACCAGACGAGAGAGGTTTGACCGTCAACCAGTTGCGATACAATTTCCAAATTGCAGGACATCCTACTCCTCTTCGTCGCGGGTGCCCATCTGGTTGTCCTGCTCCAGTTTCTGGAAGAGCATTTCTACTTTTTCCATTTCGTCCAGCATGTCATCGAGGTAAAACTGCATCTCCGGGATGCGGCGTATCTGCTTGTGTATCCTGGAGGCGAGGGCTTGCTTGAGGCGGTAGTAGTTGTCTTCCATGTGAAGGATGACCTCTTGCTTGTTTTCAAGATTGAAAACGCTGAGGTAGATTTTGGCGATGCTAAAATCAGGGGTCATCTGCACCTCTGTCACGGTGACGAAAGGCTCGGTGCCGTAAATGTAGGTACCCTCCTGCTGAAGCATGGTACTGAAATGGCGCTTGATCATTTCAGCGACTTGTTTTTGGCGGATGTTGGCCATTTTTTCAGGTTCGATGGAAGAAAAAAATGCCTATTTTATTTTTAAAAAAAACTGTGGTACCCTGGAAAGGTCCGCAGAGATTTCCGAAAGTAAAATGGCAAGTCATTATTCACTCGTTAATAAGAAGTGAGCGGTGAAGGGGAAGCGGGTGTGGGAAGCTCGCTCTGGCCAGAATTGCCTTTAGTTCTCGTTAAGTACCTCCCTGAAATTAGTTTAGGTTATTTGATTTTCCTGAAAACTTGTTACCAGGCGTCTATTGCAATCTCAAACGAATTCAAACAACTCAAACAACTCAAACAATCTCAAACAATCTCAAACAATCCCTAAAACGACTTATCCTTCACGACTCAATGATTAATATTTTGTTCCTTTTGGGCGAGGCCAAGTTAGATAAATCTTTTTATTTCGATATAGTTCCCTGAAAATGGAAAAGCCCGGTGGCTCGTGTACACCAGGCTTTATCCTTTGTATGGACAGGGGTTTACTCGATCACCACTTTTTTGTTTACCAAACCTGCATCCGTTTGTATTTTAATGCAAAAAACCCCTTTTCCCCAATGCGACGTCCCGACTGTTGAGTGGGCAGCTTGGATGCGTTGCTCATGCACTATTTGCCCCATTGGATTGAATACCTGGAGAAGTTGGCCTTGCACATCCTGCAAGTTGACGTATAAGTTGGCGCTGGCCGGGTTTGGAAACACCGCTACCTTGTCTTCCAGCCATTTTTCGCTGGTGCCGGTTGTCATCTTATTTAAAATAACAACCGTGGCACTGCCGGATGAGGCACCGAGTGCCATCAGTTCACCTTCCGGGTTCAGGGCAATAGCTCCCTCAATGGAGACTGTGAACGGGATAGCGGACTCAGTACGCCCGATCACGTCCGCAATCACAATGAATTTTAATTTGGCCACGTCTCCGAAACCACCCGAACTGCCCATTTTCCGGGTTAGGCCGAGATCGTACCTGCCTGCCTGGAAACGGTTTTTCCCAAACCACATGATGTTATTGGAACTACCAAAAAATGAATTGTCATTGTAATCGGCCTCCACGCCGTCATCGGCCACCATTTCTGCTGGGTAGTCGAACTGCAGGGCAAATCCCTTTAGGTTTTCAAAGGAAACCTGGGGCTGGCCGGCTACCAGGTCTGCCTCCAGCTCGATGAAGGGTGGGGAATTGTCGTTGATGACAACGGTGTCCCAGTCGAAATCCAGCCAAAAGTATGGCGCCCCGGGGGTCTCCACCAGGACCGGGTTGCCTGGTTCCTGATAATTGAGTTGGATAATGTCCGCATCTAACTCGTTGATTTGCCCGTCGCCATTGCAGTCGAGGTGCTTATAGTCAATACCATTGACAGTGGCGATGCCCCAGTCCGTGGCAAACTGAGGCGACCAATTGATATTGGTGCTTAAATCCTCCTGCCTTCCCGGGCCTTCTGCGCCGTATCCAACTCCCAAAGGAAGGAGGTCATAGACGCAGGCGTTGCCGTCGCCGTCAGTATCGCCCGGCAAGACGCAGTCGGTAAACTCGCACACATCGCCTGTGCCGGAGAACACATGGTTGCAATATTTCGAGAAGCAGCCATCGTTGCTCCACACAGTCAGGCAGGCTGTGTAAATATCAGCCGCTCCATAGTCATAAGTGCCAAGGACTTCGTCGTAGAAGATGGCACCATCGCCAGGTTCCCATTGCCAATGCGTGAAGTCGCCCGTGGAGGTGTTTTCAAAAACAACGGTGCCATCTACAGGCGTGGTGTGGCCAAAGGAAGCCGTACAGGACTGTAAATCAATGGTTTGGCAAGTCGTGGCTTGGGCGCAGGACGTCCCTTCGGTTGTAAGGCAAACTTCATATAAGCCCTGTTGAAAAGTATGATAAGGGGAGGGTAGGGTGCTGGTGCCCCCGTCGCCGAATTCCCAGAAATATGATAGGGTATTGTCCAAAGAAAAAGGCTGGAACAGTAATTTGAAATCGGTACCGGGGGTGGCGGCATAATTGAAACCCGCCTCGCAGGCTACTGCCGGGGCAGATATGACCTCCAAACAAATGATGTCAATGTGGGTACCTGCTGTACACGGGCAGGTTTGGTTGGAAGGCTCGTAGGAAAAGCTGATTTCCATCCCTTCCGCCAGGCCGGACAGGGTGTCCGAAGGGACGAGCAGGGTATAATTTTGGTACTCCAAGATGACCAGGCCACAGTTGCCTGCATAGGAAAGATTGATGACCTGGCCGGTCAGGGAACACTGGGCGGCGAGTTGCCCCTGGTGAAACAACAACATCAGACTGAAGGAAAAAGGAATGAACAACTTTGGTAAAAATGCCGGCATAGTCTCAAATTTTGAATCGGTCAGGTAGCTTAAGGATCGAAGGAAAAATAATCCCGATTTCACATGGGATTATTTTTAAAAAAAACCTCCATTGCTGGGGTTTTCAAAATCAAAATGGTGAAGTTATTTTTTCATCGTTACTTAACCCGTTATCCGCATTTCTGGTCAATTTACAAAAATCTGGTTTAAAGCTCACCCGGACAAGCACAAATGATTAATTTTGTTCCGTAAAAGCCACCTGTTTATCTTTTCATAAGATGCTGAATGTTAGGTATTTAAAAGGCCAGCTATTTTACAGAAAATGATTAGCAACAAACTGAACGAACTGCTGCAAACATTCTCGTCAACAGATAAACTGCGGTTCCACAAATATCTTTCTTCCCCCTTTTTCAACGAGCAAAAAGACCTGATCGCACTCTACGAATTGCTGACACAAGGCCCACCTCCAGGGAAGACGGAGAAAATGGGGTCAAAGTTGGGTTTGTGGAAAATGCTTTTTCCAAGCTTGCCTTTCGACGATGTGCGCTACCGACGCCTTCATTCCGACCTGCTGCAATTGGCGCTCGACTTCATCGGCTACCAGCAATACAGGGCACATCCCGTGACGCCCAAAATTTTCCTGCTTCACGCCCTCGCAAAAACCCGGCTCGACAAACATTTTAACGGCGTGGCAAAGCAGGCCGAAGCCGATCTGGAAAAATCCGGCCACCAGGACGCCGATTTCCATTATTTCAGGTACATGCTGCAGCGCAGGCACCACGAGCACATGGAATTCAGCCCTGGAAAAGATGCCTCTTTCCAATACATGGAAGCTGCCGACTACCACCTCGATTGCTACTACCTCACCAAAAAACTCGAGCACTACTGCGATATGCTGGGCTATCAAAATATCAGATCGGCTGCGGCCGATATCTACCTTTTTCCTGATTTCTTAACCCAGGTTGAAAACAGCCCCTACCTCAAAGAACCTTCTGTGGAAGCCTACTATTTGGTGGCACTGATGGCCCTGCACCCTGACCAGGAAGCCTATTTTTTCAAATTAAAAGCCCTGGTGGAAAAACAGGCGGAAATGTTCAGGAAAAAGGAATTGCAGACCCTGTTTATCCATTTGATGAACTTCTGCATCTACACCAAAATCAACAACGGAAGGATTGACTACTACAAGGAACTTTTTGCCCTCTACCGCATTGCCCTCCGCCAGGAAATCATATTTGATAATGGAGAATTGGACCCGCACCACTATAAAAATATTATTACCACTTCTTTCTATGTCAGGGAATTTGCATGGGCCGAAAATTTTATACAGGAATTCACCCCCCGCCTCCCCAAAGCCGATCAAGAGAATGCGCTGCAGTACAACCTGGCGCAGCTGTATTTTCACAAAGGGGAATTCAAGAAAGTGATTGGCCAGCTCCGGGAAGTAGAATATCAAACCCTTGCCTACGCCCTGGGAAGTAAACTGCTGCTTTTGAGAACCTATTTTGAACTAGGGGAGGAGCAGGCGTTGGATTCCCTCATCGACAGTTTCAACATCTATCTCCGGCGCAACAAATTCATGTCCAACGAAAATAAAAAGCAGTACCTGAATGCGGTGAGGTTTACAAAAAAGATGGCGGCTGTGGCACCTTATGACAAAGAAGCAATTAGAAAAATAAAATCCCAAATCGAAGCATGTCAGGCCGTAGCTGTTAAAAAGTGGCTCTTGGAAAAAGTGGACGCCCTTTAGGTTCGAAGGGAAAAAACGCTTTCCTCCCGGAGGTTGCCAAAAGTAAAATTGACAGGTTATTATTCGCTCTTTGCTATAGTCGTGGTTCGAAAGGGCTCGACATCGTTTAACTATGGTTTGACCTTGTTATCAACTGTTGTAAATGGTTGAAAACCAAAAATTTACTGACGTGAATCTTCGATTTCAAACAGCAACAATGGTGTCGTATAATTTAGTCTTTCTATTTATACTAAAACACGGATGGTTTTGTCGGTTTGCTATTAGCTGTTGGCAGTTGGCCATTGGCTTTTGCCAACTGCCAAAGGCCAAAAGCCATCAGCGTACAGTATAATTGGCAGGCGGTTGATACTGGGCAGCGCTTCGGGCCATAATTTTTTTATTTTCTTTGCATCCTTTTTTACACTTGACCATGAACCGCCAGCCGTCCACTGTCCACCGAAAAATGAAACTCACCATCGTCATACCTGCCTACAACGAGGCACGAACCATCCACTTGATACTGGATAAAGTAAAGGCTGTTGAACTGGTGCAAGGCATTGAAAAAGAGGTCATTATTATCAACGACTGCTCGAAAGACGGCACAGAAGACGCTATCCTGAAATACCAGGCTGAAAACCGGTCGCTCCCCATCCAATACCTCAAACACGAGGTAAACAAAGGCAAAGGCGCCGCACTGCACACAGGTATCAAACATGCCGCCGGCGACTTTGTCATCATACAGGATGCTGATTTGGAGTACGATCCACGGGAATACAACCTGATGCTGCAACCCATCCTTGAAGGTTTTGCCGATGTGGTCTATGGCAGCCGTTTCATGGGGGGCAGCCCGCACCGCATCCTTTTCTTCTGGCATTCCATCGGCAACCGTTTCCTCACCCACCTCTCCAACGCCTTCACCAACCTCAACCTGACGGATATGGAAACCTGCTACAAACTCTTCCGGAGGGACATCATCCAGGGCCTCGACCTGCGGGAAAACCGCTTCGGCTTCGAGCCGGAGGTGACCGCCAAAATCGCACGGGTGCCCAACATCCGCATCTACGAAGTGGGCATCTCCTACTACGGCAGGACGTATGCCGAGGGCAAGAAAATCAACTGGCGGGACGGTTTCAGGGCTATCTACTGCATCTTGAAATACAACCTTTTTGCGTGAAAAAACAAGCGCTCTTAATTACTATCAAGAACCCCGTTTTGGGCAAGGTGAAAACACGCCTGGCTGCCAGCCTCGGCAGGGAAAAGGCATTGGGGATTTATCTTTCCCTGGTGCGCCATACCTGTGAAGTGGCTTTGCAGACAGAGGCCGACCGCTACCTGTACTACAGTGATTTTGTGGACGAAACGGACGAGTGGTCCAGCGACAGGTTTTACAAAAAAGCCCAAACTACAGGCGACATTGGCCATCGCATGTCCAGGTGCTTTGAAGAAACATTGCCCCTGTATGAAAAGGCCATTTTGGTCGGGAGCGACATACCGGGCCTGAGCGCCGGGATTTTGGCAGAGGCGTTTGAAAAACTCAGCCACAATGACTTTGTCATCGGTCCGGCGGAGGATGGCGGGTACTACCTGATTGGCATGAAAGCCTTTTATCCAACCGTTTTTGAGCAAATAACATGGAGCGTACCGACCGTTTTTGAAGAAACTATTCAACAAATGGAAGCTTTGGGGAAAAGCTGGTCGGCTGTCAAAACCCTGTCAGACGTGGACAATGTGGATGATTGGGAAAAGCATGGCTGGGAAATCTAATTTCCAATCTCAAACATCCTCTGCCAGCACGTCAATAACCGTTTTCAGCGCCACAAACATCGGCTCCTGCCCTTCAAGGGTGAGGTGGAAATTGTCGTCTTCCATGTCTTCGTCTTCGATAGTCAGCGCATCCTCCACAAGTGCCAACAGGTCTTCTTCCTGGCAATTTTCATAAAACACGTCCAGCTTCTCCCGAAAGGATTTCGCCTTTGAGCTTTGCAGCTTGTCCCAAATGGCCTCTTCTGCTTCGGCCAGTTCTTCCACGGAAACCTTGGGCGGATCCTGCCCCTCGGCCAATATGGATTTCCAAATGACGACAGCCATATAGACCACAAAATCACGCTCTTCGTCGGAGAGTGCGCCCTCGTTGTCCGTCATCAAAAAGGAAAGCACGGCGGGCTGCTTCCCCGCAAAATCCCGCATAGCTTTCTCGTAGCCATCCGGCTGTTTTTCAAGCAGAGCTATGGTTTTGTCAATGGTATTTTCTGAAATCATGTTGATTGGTCATTAATGCGAATAATGGGTTTAATTTAAAAGTTCGCTGATTTTCAAGGAGTTAAATCATGGTGATTTTTAAAAATCACCATGATTTCGTTTTTTAAACAACTGGAAACGGGGCAATTATTTTAACTCGTCATTCCCATCATTAGTAACGATGAAATAATAACCTCCCTATTTTGATGTTGAAACCCTGGTACTGGAAGGTTTTTTAAAATAATTCTGATTTCACACCGGGATTATTTTTCCTTCGATCCTTAGTCATTGGCCATTGTAGTCATTGAAAATTTATGCGGATGCAAAAATACTCGGAAGTTGCAAATGACCTAATGACCCAATAACCAATGACATTAATGACTAATTTTACCACATGAAAATCTACCGCCACGACGCCCTGAATTTTCTCACCAAGCTCACGCCCCGGCGGTTGTTGAACCTTGCGAAGATTTTCACCTCCTACCACCTCACCCGCCTCGCCCGCCAGCCCATCCAATGGGGCATGCCCATGACCATCTCCATCGAACCGACCACCGCCTGCAACCTGCGCTGCCCCGAGTGCCCCAGTGGCCTCCGTGCCTTCACCCGGCCAACGGGGAACCTGAAAGAGGATTTTTTTAAAAGCACCATCAACGAACTGCACAAAGACTTGCTCTACCTCATTTTTTACTTCCAGGGCGAACCCTACATCAACCCGAAATTTTTGGACATGGTGAAATACGCCCACCACAAAGGTATTTACACCATCACCTCCACCAATGGCCATTTTTTGAACGATGAAAACGCCCGCAAGACCATAGAATCCGGCCTCGACCGCCTCATCATTTCCGTGGACGGCACGACGCAGCAGACCTACGAAAGCTACCGGAAAGAAGGCAAGTTGGAGACCGTACTGCAAGGAGCGAGCAATGTGGTGAAATGGAAGAAAAAGCTGAAATCAAAGACCCCGCACCTCATTTTCCAGTTCCTCGTCACGCGGCCCAATGAGCACCAGATCCCAGACATCTACCGCCTGGCCGAAGAAATCGGCATTGACGAAGTAAAGCTGAAAACCGCCCAGGTTTATGACTACGAACATGGCAACGACCTCATCCCTACACAGGGGAAATACGCCCGTTACGAAGAGAAACCTGACGGCACCTGGCGGGTGAAAAACGAACTCCTCAACCACTGCTGGAAACTCTGGCACGCCTGCGTCATCACCTGGGACGGCCTGGTGGTACCGTGTTGTTTTGACAAAGATGCCTCGCACCGTTTGGGCGATTTGAAGAAAATATCCTTCCGGGAAATCTGGCAGGGCGAATATTACCAGCATTTCCGTGCTTCCCTGCTCAAAGGGCGTGACCAGATTGACATTTGCACCAACTGCACGGAGGGGTGCAAGGTGTGGGCGGAATAACGAGCAGTTTATTTTTGTATTTTTGTAAAAAATCCAAGCCATGACATCGACCGCCGTTCAACCACCATCCAAAAGCCCATCTTCCCCGGTCAAAGTTGCGGAGCCCAGCACCTGGGAAGCTTTCCATCGAAAGTACCTCAGGACGGGCCAGATTTGAACTTATATCTTCTTAAGATCTACATCACTCAATCTAAAACACAATCAATTATGAACAAACTGCCAGGAAAAACAGCCTTCATCACGGGCGGTAGCAAAGGCATCGGCTACGGCATCGCCGAAAGCCTGCTGAAAGAAGGCATGAACGTGGCCATCACCAGCCGTACCCAACAAGCGGCAGACGAAGCAGCGGTTAAACTTTCAAAAATTGGGACCGGGAAAGTCATCGGCTTAGCCTCCGATGTGCGGGATTTGGATTCCCAAAAAGCAGCTGTTGAAAAAACGGTGAAGACTTTCGGGGGCATTGATGTCCTCGTTGCGAATGCAGGCCTGGGCCATTTTGCCAACGTGCTGGACATGACCCCCGACCAGTGGAACGAAACCATTGACACCAACTTAACGGGTGTTTTTTACAGTGTAAAAGCGGCACTGGACGCCATCATTAAATCGCAGGGCTACATCATCACCATCGCCAGCCTGGCCGGCACCAACTTTTTCCCAACGGCCTCTGCCTACAACGCCAGTAAATTCGGCCTTGTCGGCTTCACCCAGGCCATCATGCTCGACTTGCGGGACAAGGGCGTAAAAGTGAGCACCATCATGCCCGGCTCCGTGGCTACCCATTTCAACGACCATGAACCCAACGCCAGGGATGCCTGGAAAATACAGCCCGAAGACTTGGGCCAGATGACCGTGGATTTGTTAAAAATGCACCCACGCACCCTGCCAAGCAAGATAGAGGTGCGGCCATCACAGCCAGCGAAAGGGTAGGGAAGTATTTTTATACCGCTGCACGACAGGTTTTGTCGGGGATGGACTGGTTGACGAACTGTGTTAAAACACACCAGAAAACGGTCTCAAAGGTGTTTTGACACAATACGCTTGTGGATGATTTTTAGAAAGTTATGGATATTTATTTTCAAAGGTTTTTCTAAAAATCATCGCACGACACCTTTTTGCCTTTGAATTACCTGCCGAAAATTGTAATGTAGAGCAGGCAAAAAGATGTCGTCACCTCTTAGGTTGTGGCTTCGCCACTTTAGGTTTAAAAAAATTCTGTGCCCAAGATTCCCTGTTTACTTGTGATACAGATCGTATCGGAAACAAAATGCTGGTTTTGGTGGGTGTATTTTTCCCCGGGCGACCCCGAAAGCTTCCGGGGGAACGAGGCGCAAAACTTGTCCCGTACCTTACGCCAGAAGTGGTGCTGCGAAACTATTTTGACAACGAAGTTATCGGGAAAAGGCGCCGCCCAAATCGGTATGTTCTTCCCGACACGATACCGAACAGAAGTGCCGATGCCCTTTTGCGCCATCAATTATAGTAAACGTCGGCAGGGTACCGAACCCCTGCCGACGTTTTGATAAATGCCCGCATTTGTTATTAACACTTCATTGTCACAAGTCATTTTCAAATAAATACCCCTGCCCCGCCTTTGGGGGCTCTCCGGGGGAAGTGATTTTTGAGGGCTCCACCCCCCTCACGGCAACCCCTGCTTCACGATATAATTTGCCAGGCCGCCGGTGTTCAGGGGGTGTGCCAGCGTGGCGTTGAAGAGGATCAGGGAGCGTTCGTTGCCGGGTCCCTGGTAGATAGTCCTCCCGTCGAGGTCAAAATCCTCCTGGTTGTAGCCGATGGAGATGTAGTTGGCCAGGAAGTTCGAGTTGGCCGGGTCGCCCAGCACCTTGGAGAAGAGGAAGAACACGTCGTTGTAGGGGCCCTGGTAGATGGCCCTTCCGTCGCCGTTGTAGTCGCCTGACCACATGGCCCTTTTCCCGTTGACAGGCTTCCCGGCGGCGCTGCCGCCCCTTACGGCGGTTTCGGTTTTAGCCAGGTCAACTGTGGGCGGGCCGTCCGAGCTGAGGTACCAGGCGCCGTCGGTCATCAGGCCGAGGTGGTTGCGGTGGCGAGCGGCCACGTAGTAGTCGCCCTCCGGCAGATCCCAAAAATAAAGGATGCTGTCCCCATTGGCAGTGGTCGTTGAGCCGTCCCTCCGCAACAGCACCGAGCAGGTGGAGAGCACGGCCTTGTCGTTTCCTGGCGCCCTGCACTCCACGAAGATCCAGTCCTCCACGGCCTTAGCGCCGTCCTCCCAGAAGGCATTGGGGCTGGCGGTCTCCCCGCCGCCCATCCCGTGGTGCTGGAACCCGGAGAGCCCCGAGTAGGGCTCCTTGAGCGGTACGAGCTGCTTGGTGCGCAGGGCGTCGTTCATCAGCACGTCGTTGCCCGAAACGGGCACCGCACCGGAGAGCAGGGTTTTCAGCCGGACGGCGGCCACGGGGCAGGTGTCCCGGCGGGTGAGCACGTCCACGTTGCCGCAGTCGTCCTGTGCCGCCCAGGTTCGGGTGGCCTTGAGGCCCTGTGCGAGCTGTTCCTCCACCTCGGTGTAGTCGAAGGCGACCTGGCCGTCGCAGTTGTCGATGGCGATGACGTCAACCCCCAACTGCAGCGGGCCTTCGTCGTTAAAGCAGTAGAATTCCCGGTAGGTGGGGATGCTGCCCTCCACCACTAGGTAGCTGAGCGTCTCGTTGGCGTGGATGCCGTTGAGGTAGTCCCACTCCTGCACCCGCACCTCGAAGCTGGTGGGGGTGACGTTGCGCACCCGGACGGTGGCCGCCTGGCTGCCGTTGGAGGAAAGGCCGCCGAGCAGCACCACGGGCTTGGTGAAACTGTTCGCTAGGCTCACGGTGGCCCAGCCGTGGTTGGTGCTAAGCGTGCCGGACTCGGCCACGAAATTGCCGTTTTCATCAGTGATATATGCGCCGTGTGTCATGGCGAGCCAGGCCAGCTTCTCGTTGGCGTGTGCCGTCTCGCTGTCGGCGCTCTGCTCCTCCTGGAGGGAGACGGTGAGGCCTGTGGCCGTCTCGGCCTTGGTGCGCACGCTGACGGGGTCGGCCTGGGCGGTGCCGTTGACCGAGGCGATGAAGACGGGCTTCGATGAAAAAGCCAATGGGTAGTTCAGTGCCTGATCGCTATGGGTGACGTTGTTGAGCAGTTGGGCGGACAGTTTGTAGCCGCTGTCCACGTCGCCAGCTTCGGTGGCCATCCAACTGACCGTCTCGCCGCCGTGGAGCTGGTCGGCGGCCTCTTCCTCCCGCAGTCTCACCTCGAAGCCTGTCGTGGAGATGTAGCGGGTCTGCACCGTCACGGGGGCGGCGTCGTTTTCCGTGGCCACCTGTACGAATACGAGCGGCGGGGAATCGAAATGGACGGGGAATTTCACGTATTTCCAGAGGCCGGAAACCTGTTGGGCGTTGCCCGCCACCATCTTCTTGCCGTTGGGCAACGTGTGGACCCGGAACACCTCCGGCCCGGCCTGGTCGGTCACGGTGATGAGCTGCGACTGGCTGGCGGTGTTTCCGCAGATGTCGGTGGCCGTCCAAGTGCGGGTAATGGTGTAGGTGCCGCAGGCGCCCATGCTGCCCTGGTCGTCGGTGTCCTCGACGGAGATGGAGATGTAGGGGCAGAAATCGGTGGCGACCACGGCGGGTGGCTGTGGCACCTCGTCGTCGCAGGAGATGGTGATGTCGGGGGGCACATTTTGCAAAGTCGGCGGCACGTTGTCCCCAAAGTTGATGACAGCGTTTGCCGTTGCACAGCAGCCGGAGCCGTTGCACACCTGATAGGTGAAGCTGACCGGGCCGCACTGGCTGTCGGCGGGGGTATAGTTGAAGGCCCCGAAGTTGTTGATGTTTATAGTGCCTTTTGCGGGCGGCGTGACGATGGTGAAAACGGGGTTTTGTAAATTGCCGTCATTGACGCTGACGAGGTTACCATAGTTCCCAATACCCGGACAGGTGTTGAATACGTCGTCCACCAGTTGCGGCATACCGATGGCCTGGCAGTCGGGGTCGTCACAGTCCACGAGGCCGTCGCCGTCGTTGTCGATGCCGTCGGTGCAGTCCTCGGAGCAGGCGGTGACGGTCACTGTCACCTGTGCGGTGGAGGAGCAGCCCGTGACGGAGGTCACGGTGACGGTGTAGGTCGTGGTCGGGCCGGGGCTGACCGTCTTCGTTGCGCCAGCACCAAGCCCGTCGCTCCACGCAAACGTGTACGGCGCCGTGCCGCCACTGGCCGTGGCCGTCAGCATGGTGCTGGCACCGCTGCAGATGGAAACATTTGGCCCGGCACTCGAAACAGGCGCACAGTCCGGGTCGGCACAGTCGATAAGTCCGTCGCCGTCGTTGTCGATGCCGTCGGTGCAGACCTCGCAGCCGTCGGTGACGGTGGCGCCCACGGAGGCAGGACAAGCGCCGTCGCCGTTTCTCACATAGAAAGTATGGTTGCCGGGCAGCACATTGGCAAACAGGTTGCTGCCCGCCCAGGTAATGCTGTCGGAACTGTACTCATAATTGCCACTGCCCCCGCTGGCGGAAATGCTTACCTGCCCGTTGTTGCTGCCACAGGTGGCGTTGGTGGGGGAAGCGGTCAGGGAGAGCCCGCAGTCGGGGTCGTCGCAATCTATCAGCCCGTCGCCGTCGTTGTCGATGCCATCCGTGCAGTTCTCGGAGCAGAAGTTGACGGTGACGGTGACCTGTGCGGTGGAGGTACAGCCGGGGGCCGAGGTGACCGTGACGGTATAGGTGGTGGTCGCCAGCGGGGTGATGTTGTGGCTGATACCGCTGCCGAGGCCGCCCGACCAGTTGTAGGTGTACGGCCCGGTGCCGCCGCTGGCACTGGCCGAAATGGTCGTGTTCCCGCCCCGGCAGATGGTGCCGGACGTGGCGTTGGTATTTACCGTAAATGAATTGGCGCAGTCGGGGTCGGCGCAGTCGATGAGGCCGTCGCCATCGTCGTCGAGGCCGTTGTCGCAGATTTCCCCGCAGACGCCGATGGTGACGGCAGCGGAACTGGAAGTGACGCTTCCACAGCCGTCGCCGGAGGCACTGACCATTGCCCTGTAATAGGTGGTGGCGGCCAATGCGGGCGTGGTGTAGCTGCTGGAGGTTGCGCCAGCGATGTTGTTGAAAGTGATGTTGTCGGAAGAGGACAGCCATTGGTAGCTGAGCGACGGCGTTCCGCCCGTGGCGGTGACGCTCAAAGTTGCCGTGCCGCCGTTGCAGATGGTCGAGCCGGTCGGCTGTGCGGTGATGGCCGGGTCGGCGACCACGGTGACGGTGGCACTGCTGGTGGCACTGCACACCAATTCTGTATTGATGAGCCACTCGGTGAAGTTTAGTACTGCATCGTTGTTAGTTGTGTTTGCCCCGTTCAGGAACACATACCTGACCTCATCGCCGACGATGTTGCTCAGCGCAGGCGTTGCATAGAGGGCACCATTTCCTGTGCCATTGAGGACATTGCTCTGGTAAACGAGCGAGCCATTGTCGTACACCTGCATGGCGCCACCTTCTCCCCGATCGGTACAGCAGTCGTTGCGCCTGTCCAAGCCGAGGCTTGTTATTTTATAATCACCGCCGAGTTGATAGGCAATGCCCCAGGTCTGGCCATTTGTAACCCGTGTGGCATGGAAAGATGCTCCGCTGATTTCGTCAGCCCCGTTGAACAGGCTGGCCGGGCCGCCAAAGGAATTGGTGCTGTTGATTAGGCTGAAGTTAGCCGCATTGAAAGGAATGGTGTCAGGAATGGTGAGAGGGTTGTAGACGGTCACCGAGTAGGTAGTTGTGATGGCCGGAGAGACAGTGATGGCTGAGGTGGTGGCCCCGGTGCTCCATAAGAAGGTGCTGCCAACAGCACCACTGGCCGTCAGTGTAGCGCTTCCACCTGTACAGATAGTAGTACCCCCGCCACTGATGCTGACCGGTGCCGAAGAGCAGTCTGGGTCGGCGCAGTCAATGAGGCCATCGCCGTCGTTGTCGATGCCGTCGTCGCAGATTTCGACATATGAAGCCGTCAGGCAACATCCGTCCAGGTCCAGTGTGCCCGCCCCAGGGATTTTGTAGCCAATTGTCCGTATCGAGGCCGTGTTGGCCGGTGCCGTATAGGTGAGGCTGTATTGTTGGAAACTTGCGGACGAAACCTGTACAAAATGGTCAGAACCGATTTTTGTCCCAGCTGCGTCATAAAAGGCGAACCCGGCCAAGGAACTCTCCGCACCTGTATTTTTGCCCAAAAAAGAGAGCGTAAAAATGGTGCCCGCAGAGGCTGCCAATGACTGTTCGAAGCCACCCTCGGCACCGCTGATACGTGCATGCTGGTTGCCGTTCGCCTCCGTCTGGATGGACACAGGGCCCCAGGCGGTCCAGCCGGTCAGGCCGGATGAAAATTCGGTATTGGAGAGGAGGCCGCCTGGGCAGGAAAAACAGTCGGGGTCGTTGCTGTCCACGGCACCGTCGCCGTCGTCGTCAATGCCGTTGCCGCAGGTTTCCAGGGTATGGCAGGTCGCCAGCGCAGCCTGAAAACAGGCCTGGTCAATGGCCATGTAAAAATCACCCTGCCGGGTCGTGCCCCCCTCCTCGAAAAAGAACCAACCGGAAAGCCCATAGGCACAGTTGTCAGGATCTGCTGAGCCGACCCCCAACTGAACCCTGTAGTTGCCGACGTTGCCAGTAATCGGGAGCGTTGTCCCCGTGTTGCACCCAAGCCCGTGCAATTGGCCGCTGATATTGTAGTAAAGCCAGTCCTGGTAGTCGTTGCAACCAGCCGTGTTGGGGTTGTAGGTACCGCCGTTGGCGGAAAAGGTCGCCCAGTTCTGGGGGTCGGTGAGCGTGACGTCCACTTCCCAATGGTCGTTGCCGGGGCAGGTGGCGCCTGCCCCCCCTTCGATGAGGCCGGTGATGGAAATGGAACCGTCCGGGTTGACGGCGTAAGACAGCGCCTGCAGTGTGTGGTCAAAGTATTCCGCCCAACCGCCGTTGATGGAAGTGTCACCGCCCCGGTCGAGGGTAGCGGCATAGGCCAAGGAAGAGCCACAGGTACAGGCATTGTAACAGGGGCAATCGGTGTCGGCGCAGTCTGTCAGGCCGTCGCCGTCGTTGTCGATGCCGTCGTCGCAGATTTCTGGGAGTTGGGCCGTCAGGCAAAAACCGTCCAGGTCCAGGGTACTTGTTGGGTCGTTTTTCCAACTAAATACTCGTATCGAGGCCGTGTTGGCCGGTGCCGTGTAGGAGACGCTGTATTGTTGGAAACTCGAGGAAGAAACGAGTGCCAGATGGTTCGAACCGATTATCGTAGATGACGTGTCAAAGAAGGTAAATCCGACCCATGAGTCTGCCGTGCCTGCATTTTTGCCCAAAAATGAGAGCGTATAAGTATTGCCGGCAGCGGCTGCCAAAGTCTGGGCGAAGCCCCCTTGGCCACCACTGACCCGTGCATACTGGTTGCTGTTCGCCTCCGTAATGATGGACGTGTAGCCCCAGTCGGTCCAGTCGGTCATATTGGATGAAAAACCGGGATTGGAGAGGAGGCCGGACGTGCAGGAGAAACAGTCGGGGTCGTCGCTGTCCACCGCACCGTCGCTGTCGTCGTCCATGCCGTTGCCGCAGATTTCGCTGGATGAGGTTGTTAGGCAAAAACCGTCCAGGTCCAAGCTCGTTCCGGCGTTTTTCCAGCCAAATACTGTAATGTAGGCTGCGTTGGCCGGTGCTGTAAAGGTGACGCTGTATTGTTGGAAATTTGTGGACGAAACCTGTACCGTATGGTCGGAACCGATTTTTGTTGATGATGCGTCATAAAAGGCGAATCCGGCCCATGAGTCTGCCGCACTTGTATTTTTGCCCAAAAAGGAGAGCGTGTAAGTTGTGCCTGCAGTGGCTGCCAGATTCTGGGCGAAGCCTCCAACGCCACCGCTGACCCGTGCATACTGGTTGCCGTTCGCCTCCGTTTGGATGGCCGTATAGCCCCAGTCGGTCCAGCCGTTTAGATAAGATGAAAAACCGGGATTGGAGAGCAGCCCGTCTGCACAGGAAAAACAATTGGGGTCGTTGCTGTCCACCGCACCGTCGCTGTCGTCGTCAAGGCCGTTGCCGCAGATTTCGCCAGCTAAAGATGTCAGGCAAAAACCGTCCAGGTCCAGTGTGCCCGCCCCAGGGATTTTGTAGCCAATTGTCCGTATCGAGGCCGTATTGGCCGGTGCCGTATAGGTGAGGCTGTATTGTTGGAAACTTGCGGACGAAACCTGTACAAAATGGTCAGAACCGATTTTTGTCCCTGTTGCGTCAAAAAAGGCGAACCCGGCGAAGGAGCTCTCCGTACCCGTATTTTTGCCCAAAAAAGATAGCGTAAAAGTTGTGCCCGCAGTGGCTGCCAAAGTCTGGTTGAATCCCCCCTCGGCACCGCTGATACGTGCATGCTGGTTGCCGTTCGCCTCCGTCTGGACGGACACAGGGCCCCAGGCGGTCCAGCCGGTCAGGCCGGATGAAAAACCGGTATTGGAGAGGAGGCCGCCGGGGCAGGAAAAACAGTCGGGGTCGTTGCTATCCACGGCACCGTCAAAGTCGTCGTCAATGCCGTTGTTGCAGATTTCATCCTGTGGGCCACAAGGAACCCCAGATGCTTCGACGTTGCCTGTGGCACCATAAGGTTGCCCTCCGAGGTCTCCTACTATACTCACGTTGAATGGAGCGGTTTGAACACGGATAAGCTTGCTGTCACTATATCTCACACCAAACAGGTCCCCATTCTCATTGCCCGCAAGCCCAAAAACATCTGTCCCCATATTTCCTAATGAAGTTACGGTTGTAGATGCTGTAACAGCATGGTCTGCACCCAGGTTCTCGATTTTGAGCAATAGGGTCGGACTAGAGAAGACATCTGCTGAGGTACAAGCCACGTAAGCCACATCGTCAATAAATATAAAGTCTCCGGAGGGGTATCCATTGAACCCATAATTGCTCAGGTCCAACCACAATGTTGCACTGGTCACGCCCGGTTTGACCCGGTACACTTTGTTGTTTTGGGAAGTTTGATTGTATGCTCCTGAACCGATGTAAGCCCACCCCAGTTCGTCAAATGACAATGAATTTGCTGATGAGACTTCGGTGCCGGAGTGTACGGCCGTGTGGGCCCCGGTAGCAGGGTTTAGCCTGTAAATAGTAAATTGATTTAAGGATGAATTGAGATTAACCGCGTATAAAGTCCCGTCTCCAGCAAACCCAATGTCTCCGTAAACTCTGCTGAGATTCGCAAGCAGTTCGTCCTGATTGTTATTAATATTGTACCGCCGAAGCTGGTTTGATGTATTATAGACCACCCAGCCATTGAAATAGCAGCTTACACAGTCTGGGTCGCTTGCATCCACATATCCGTCGCCGTCGTCGTCGAGGCCGTTGCCGCAGATTTCGGGGGGTAGGGCTGTCAGGCAAAAACCGTCGAGGTCCAGGGTGCCTGCCCCTGCGTTTTTGTAGCCAAATATTCCAACATAGGCTGTGTTTGCAGGTGCTGAATAGGTAAGACTGTATTTTATGAAATTAGAGGATAAGACCTGTACTGTATGGTTGGAACCAATTTGATTCCAGGATGCATCATAAAAGACAAATCCGGCCGTGGAGTATTCCGCACCTGTATTTTTGCCCAAAAAAGATACCGTAAAATTTGTACCCGCGGTGGTTGCCAATGTCTGGGCGAAGCCGCCTTGGCCGCCGCTGACCCGTGCAAACTTGTTGCCGTTCGCCTCCGTCTGGATGGACGTGTTGTTCCAGTTGCCCCAGCTGGTTAGGTCAGATGAAAAACCGGGGTTGGAGAGGAGGCCGGACGGGCAGGAAAAACAGTCGGGGTCGTTGCTGTCTATGGCACCATCGCCGTCGTCGTCGAGGCCATTACCGCAGATTTCGGTACGCCTCAAGCAGAAACCGTCGAGGTCCAGGGTGCCTGTCCCGGGGATTTTGTAGCCAATTGCCCGTATCGAGGCCGTGTTGGCCGGTGCCGTATAGGTAAGGCTGTATTGTTTGAAACTTGCGGAGGAAACCTGTACAAAATGGTCAGAACCGATTTTCGTCCCTGCTGCGTTATAAAAGGCGAACCCGGCAAAGGAGGCTTCCGCACCTGTATTTTTGCCCAAAAAAGATACCGTAAAAATGGTGCCCGCAGAGGCTGCCAAAGACTGGTCGAAGCCCCCCTCGCCACCGCTGATACGTGCATACTTGTTGCCGTTCGCCTCCGTCTGGATGGTCACAGGTCCCCAGGGGATCCAACTGGTCAGACCGGATGAAAAACCGGAATTGGAGAGGAGGCCGGACGTGCAGGAAAAACAGTCGGGGTCGTTGCTGTCCACGGCACCGTCGCCGTCGTCGTCAATGCCGTTACCGCAGATTTCTGGGGCAAAGGCGAGAAATGATGGGGTGTTAGTGTTTGCCAAAAGCAAGCAAACAAATGCCAGCGAAAGTGATAGTGTTGTGATAGTTTTGTTTGTACACATGGATTGAAAATTTGAAATCTTTGCCACAATAGAATGCTGCCCCTTGCACTGGAAAAGCCAAGTTTTGTGCTTTTAAGCAAGCATTTTAGTGTAGATTGGAACCTAACGGAGAGGGAGAAGCAACGATTGGTAACCTTAAAATGGAGGGTAGGAAAAAACGGTTAACAAGGAATTTTAAGTTAAAAATTAACACTGGCCAAACTTCACAATCCATGCCCAAAGGGGGGCAAGAAAAATTGAAAAACTATACTTTGATGTAGTGTTTTGTTTTTTGTGTGGTAAAGTATTTGATTCAGACAGTAATCCAGTGTTATAGGACTGAATGGTGGCGATAAGAGCAAGAAATTTGTACCTCGAACAGAGTGCCAGCCAACCGGTAGCAACATTAAAAGTAAGGTGAGGGAAAGCTGGCCAAAGCTTCGAGTTTCTGGTACGGGAAAATTTCCGGAATCCAAATCAAAAAAACATTTACGATGGCGGAAAAATTAAGGATAGCGTTGGTAGAAGATGATTTAGTAATGCTTGAACAGTACAAGAAATACATTGAATCCTCCGAAGAGATGGAATGTATGGCGGCGGTATCTTCTGCGGAAAGCTTCCTCAAGCACATCCATTCATTTGAAAAGCTGGACGTTCTGTTGTTGGACATTGAGCTTCCTGGCATTTCCGGGCTGGAGGCCATCCCCAAGATAAAAGCAAAGCTGCCAAATGTCCACCTTGTGATGATGACGACATTCAGCGATGAAGAGACGGTATTCAAAGCCTTGCGCCTCGGGGCCGATGGATATCTGCTGAAAAGGATGACCCGGTACGAGTTTCTGAAAACGATTTTGTCGGTCAGGGAAGATGGCACACCACTATCTCCAGAAATAGCGAGAAAAATCATCAGTTATTTTAACCCGTCCCTATCGTTGTTTTCTTTTTCCAATAACAAAGAAAAGCTGACGAAAAAAGAAAAAATCGTCTTGTCCAATCTTGTCCAAGGGCTGTCTTACAACGAGATCGGTGAGATATTGGACATCAGCCTCAACGGTGTCCGGTTCCACGTCAGGAACATTTACAAAAAGCTGCAGGTGGATTCACGTGCGAAGTTGACATCTAAATATAAAGAGCTGGATATTGACCAGTTTTAGTTGAAATAGATTTTGGTTCTCCCAAAACATCAGGCCGCATTGATTTTCAGCCGAACCGTGAAGGTGTTTGTCTCCTGGCTGATGTCGAGGTCTCCTTTCAGCTTGGCGGCCCTTTCCCGCATGTTTTTCAGGCCGTGCCCGCCCCCGTAGCTGTCCGCCCCATGCCCATCAGACACTGAAAACGGGTTGCTGACCGTCAGTTCGATGACCCTGTCCTGGTGCAGCAGGCTGATGTTGATGGGGCCGCCGTCGCCGTGCTTGATGGCGTTGTGCAGCACCTCCTTGTACATCATGAAGAAATGGTACTGGGTGTCGGAGGGCAGCTTCCTTTCCGCCCCGAAACCGTCCACCTCCAATTTGTGAGGGACGGATATGTCATCAAAAATATTGGTGGTGTAGGCCCTTAGCCTGCCCGCAAAATGGGCCAGGGGCACCGGCTTGCTCTCCATTTTCCAAATCAGGTCCTTGAGTGCCATCACTGCCTGGTCGTTCAGGGCGATTGCCTTTTGCAGCTTGTCCTTGACGACGGGTATGTCGGGGCTCTGTTCCATGGCGTCCTTTGCGGTGAGGTACATGTAGTTGAGGATGCCGCCGACGTCGTCGTGGATGTCCTTCGCAATCTGGCGGCGCAACAGTTTCTGCGCCCTCGTTTTCGACCACCTGATGTACAGCAACGATGCCACCGCCAAGAGCAGGATGGCCACGCCTGCGGCCACCAGCAGCAGGGTGCGCTTCTTCAGGACAGCGGCCTGCCTCTCCTTCTCTATCACCAGCAGTTCGTTTTCCATTTCCTTTTCCTTCACCTGGAACTGCGTCTCGTACTTGGCCAAACGGTCCTTTTGCACGAACCCGTACAGGCTGTCCTTCAGTTCGGTGTATTTCAGGTGGTAGAGGTAGGCCTGTTCGCCGTCACCCAGACGGTGGTAGATGACTGCCAACAGTTTGTAGATGTCCTGCAGCCTCTTCGAGTAGTTGATTTCCTTTGCCACCTGCTCGGCTTGGAGGGCATGTTCCAGCGCTTCGGGGTACTGTTTGAGTTCTGACTGGGCCATGGCCATGATATAGTAGGCGTCGCACTCTTCTTTGCTCAGGCCATGTTCCCGGGCGGCCTGTTGTGCATCGCTCAATACCTGGCCCGCCCTTTCGTACATCTTCTGTTCGTAGAGCAGTTCTCCCTTGCGGATGAGGAAACCGGACAACCTCGCATTGATTTCATTCCTGACCACGATTTCCAGCCCTTTGTCAATGGCCACCAGCGCAGAGTCGAGATGTCCCCTCTTTTGATGGAAGTGAGAAAACAAGTCATATTTTTCTGCGTGGGCATACTCGTCACCAATAAGGTACTCGGAATAACATGCGTAGGCTTTTTCATCATATTGCTGGGCAGCAATGGTATCGCCAAGCCCAGCATAGAGGTCGGCCATGAAATTATAGGTATCGCAAGCATAGAGATTTTGACCGTACCTCTTGGCGTAGTCAATGGTCTCGTGGAAATACACCAGGGCCGAGTCGTAAACCCCCATTTCAAAATAGCACTCGCCGAGGTCTAAGGAAAAATTTACCAATTGCTCCGGCATGTTCCCTAACAACCATTTGTGGCCGTGTTTAAACAGGGGCAGGGCCTCCTTGAAAGCGCCTGTCCGCATCAAATCTTCTGCAAGGATTAAACGGTATATTTCGACCGTTTGGGTGTCCTTTTCGGCCGTGGCGGCTTCTATCAATTCCTTTCTGATATCGATGGCTTTATCCAGGTTGCCTTTATTTCGATAGACATAGGCCATCCTTGATTGTAATAGCGTCTTGGTCTCTTTATCCGCGTAGGGCCATTTCTGGTGCAGGTTCATCGCCTCGGTATAACATTCAGTCGCCTTGTTCAGGTTATAGGTCTGTGAATACAGTTGCCCCAAATTTATCAATACCTCAATCATCATGAAAGTGTCCCTTGTTTCATAACTGATTCGCTGTGCAATTTTAAAATGGGGTTCTACCTCCTTAAACTGGAACTGCCTCAAGAGCGAGTACCCAATATTATCGTGAGCCAGCAACGAATCCCTTGGCTGCTTGCTCACCTTCAATGCTTCTTCGGCACAAGCCCTGGCATAGTTAGGGTCTTTCTTCCTAAAATAGCGGGATAAGCCATTGTAAAAGTTGGCAACGAGGTACTTACTGTCCAATTCGGACGAGAGTGTTTTCAGGTTATCAGAAGGGATGGATTCAAATATTTTATTATGGAGGTTTTTGGTCAGGTCACGGGTGATTCTGCTGTCCTTAAGGGTCTTTTCATTTAATGCAAAAGCATCTAAGTTGGCTATGATGGCCTTCTTGTACATCTTCCCATTGAGGTACACCATGGAAAGTGAATCCAACAATTTCACCTTTTCGGCAGGGGACTGGGCTTTGTTCAATGATGCCAACAGCTGGGTTGTATTTTGCCCGCTGGCTTTATGCAGGAGACTGATTAAAAGCAAAAAGAACAGAAAAGGTCTCATGTGCAGGTATTGTGATTGTTGGTGAACCTTGTAGTACTGCAGGGCTGTCAATACTATTAAAGATTACTTCATTGGTTTTTTCCTATCGAAAACATTAGGCCGTCCTTATTTTCAGCCGAACCGTGAAGGTGCCGGCCTCTTGGCTGAATTCAACACCCCCTTTCAGTTTGGCGGCCCTTTCCCGCATGTTTTTCAGGCCGTGCCCGCCCCCGTAGCTGTCCGCCCCATCTTCGCCCGCCTCTGAAAAAGTGTTGCTGACCGTCAGTTCGATGAACCTGTCTTTCTGGATAAGGTCGATGTTGATGGGGCCACCGTTACCGTGTTTAAAGGCGTTGTGCAGGGCCTCCTTGTACATCATGAAGAAATGGTACTGGGTGTCGGAGGCGAGCTTTCTGTCCGCTTCGAAACCGTCCACTTTGAGGCTGTAAGGTATTGATAAATCATCAAAA
Source organism: Lewinellaceae bacterium (assembly GCA_020636005.1). Taxonomy (GTDB): domain Bacteria; phylum Bacteroidota; class Bacteroidia; order Chitinophagales; family Saprospiraceae; genus UBA6168. The sequence continues at coordinate 18,091 of JACJYR010000002.1, read as the reverse complement.
ACATTGGTGGTGTAGGCCCTTAGCCTGCCCGCAAAATGGGCCAGGGGCACCGGCCTGCTCTCCATTTTCCAAATCAGGTCTTTGAGTGCCATTACCGCCTGGTCGTTCAGGGCGATTGCCTTTTGCAGCTTGTCCTTGACGACGGGTATGTCGGGGCTCTGTTCCATGGCGTCCTTTGCGGTGAGGTACATGTAGTTCAGGATGCCGCCGACGTCGTCGTGGATGTCCTTCGCAATCTGGCGGCGCAACAGTTTCTGCGCCCTCGTTTTCGACCACCGGATGTATAGCAAAGAGGCTACCGTCAAGAGCAGGATGGCCACGCCTGCGGCCACCAGCAGCAGGGTACGCCGCTTCAGGACAGCCCCCTGCCTCTCCTTCTCTATCACCAGCAGTTCTTTTTCCATTTCCTTTTCCTTCAACTGGAACTGCGTCTCATACCTTGCCAATCGGTCTTTTTGCACAAATCCGTACAGGCTGTCCTTCAGTTCGGTGTATTTCAGGTGGTAGAGGTAGGCCTGTTCGCCGTCACCCAGGCGGTGGTGGGTGACTGCCAACAGTTTGTAGATGTCCTGCAGCCTCTTCGAGTAGTTGATTTCCTTTGCCACCTGCTCGGCTTGGAGGGCGTGCTCCAGCGCTTCGGGGTACTGTTTGAGTTCCGACTGGGCCATGGCCAGGAGGTAGGAGGCGTCACATTCATCTTTGCTCAGGCCATGTTCCCGGGCGGCTTGTTGCGCCTCGCCCAGCACCTGGCCCGTCCTTTCGTACATCTTCTTTTCGTAGAGCAGTTCGCCCTTGCGGATAAGTAAACGCGGCAAAATTCCATCAATACCGTTTTCATAAATGAGTTCCAGCCCTTTGTCAATGGCCACCAGCGCAGAGTCGAGATGTCCCCTCCTCTGATGATAACCGGATGTCCACTCATAGACTTTCGCACTGGTATTAAGGTCAATACTGCTGTGCTCCCAATGACAATCATAGGCTTTTTCATCATAGTCATTGGCAGAAACCGTATCTCCCAACACGAAATAAAGCTCCGATATCAGTTGGTACCCATCACAGGCATACCCATAAGTCCCATATTCTTTGGCGTAATCTACGGCCTCTTGGAGGTATATCAAGGCCGTATCGTAAACGCCCATTTCATAATAACATTCGCCGAGGTCCAGAGAGATAAATGGCAATCCTTCAGGTGAGTTTCGTAATATCCACTCGTGGCTCTTTCTGAGTAAGGACAGCGATTCGTTCAAATCACCCTTCCGTAAGAGGTCGCTCGCAAGATTAGCATAACAGAATACTATTGCATGGGAGTCCTGTTCCGCCGAAACAACTTCGATGATTTCTTTCCTTATCTGAATGGTTTTGTCCAGGTCACCCCTTTCCTGGCAGACATAGGCAAATCCATTTTGTATGGTCCAGATGGTTTTTTTTTGAGAATAAGGCCATTTTCTATGCAAATCCATCGCCTGCGTCAGGCATTCCATTGCCTTGTCCAATTTATATGTCCGAGTGTAGAGTTCCGCCAAGGCCCGCTGTACCCTGATTATCATGAGGGTATCCTTTGTTTCGATACTGGCTTTCAGGGCGTTTTTAAAATGGGGTTCGGCCTCAGCAAAATTAAACTGACCCAGAAATGAATACCCAATGTTTTCATGGGACAACAATGAATCCGATGATTGGGTGCTTAGATTCAATGCTTTCTCAGCGCAAATAATAGAATAAGGACGGTCTTTCTTCCTGAAATAAAATGATAGGCCATTGTAGAGTTTGGCGTTGCGGTACTTGCAGTCCATTTCGTGCTCCAATGCCTTGAGGCGTTCGGGTGGGATAGCCTCAAATATTTCCCCTGTTAACCTGTCGCTCAGGTTGTGGGCGATTTTTTTGTTTTTCAGCGATTTTTCTGCTAAAGCAACAGCCTCAAGATTGGCCGCTACGGCCTTGAGGTACTTTTTCTCCTGGAGGTAGGTCATGGAAAGGGAGTCCAGCAATTCTACTTTTACGGTAGCAGACTGCGACGTATCCAATGAAGCCAGCAACTGGAAGGCACTTTGCCCTGCAACACCTTGAAGGTTGTAGAGCAGAAGGTACATCGCAAAAATGATTCTCATGACCCAAATTTATATCAAAAGTAAAAACCATCTGACCTGTGCCATTTGTCTATTACAAAAAAAAAGCCACACACCGATGCAGTAAATTGAAATTACCTTCCTTTCCTGGGGCTATATAGAGGGTTGTTTTGCAAAATTCAAAAGCCGTCTATTAGTTTTGTGTCAACATTTTGGTCTCTGACCCAACTTTCGGGTTTACTTTATTGAATTAGATTTTAGAAAAAGGACAGTCCTCCCTGTAACGTGTTAATCTGACATTGCATTCATTAAAGGTCTCCTTAAAATTAGGCAACCAATGCCTTTGTTTTTCTAATAATCTTTTGTTTTCGAGGAATCCCTTCTCGGTCTCATTAAACAATTGAATTTCTGGTAACGAATGCTGCCCCCCTGCTCCAGTTGATAACGTGGAGGATGTACCACGCTATTATAAGTCAAAGAACCTTGCGAAATACGTCTTAACCTTTTTGTCTGAGATAATATCCCCCTTTAATTTTTAACCATAACTTCTTACAATGAACAAACTTTATTACTTACCTAACAGGCTAAGTGCATTGCTGGTATTGCTCCTAATATGCGCAGCTTTAGCCAATCCACTATTTTCACAGAATGTTTGCACCACCCGCACAGCTACCAATACCGTTGCCAACTGTGGCTCAGGGTATAGCTATGGCTTTTTTGCTAACGGTTTAGTGTCGGGAATAAGCGCCAACAACCATTATTCCATTTCAAACGGTGTCTGGACCGAATACAGTGATGGCACCGCTGTTTACACTGCAAAGGCGACCAACGTGACGAACAGCAACGTCAAGTTCAACATCAACGTCCAACTTTCGGGCCGCGTGTTCAGTGCGCCGGCTGGCAGCCCGAAGACCTCCACCTGCTACACCATCAACCCCTCGCAGTGGTATTATTACACGCAGATGAGCGGTACGCTCACTGGCCAGAACAGCTTGGCTGGGGGTGTGATACAGGTCTCGTTGTTGAACAATATCGCCTTCCAGGTCGGTGTTGGGGCCAACCTCATGGACGCCAATAAGATGGGGGGAAGCTCGTGGCTTTCTTACACCATTGTCAGCCATCCTACTGCTTCAGGGGTCAGCTTTTTGGGCAACAAACAGATGGACATCAATGTCCGGCTCTCCGGCTCCCAGGGGGTTGGTTGCCCCGAAATCTGTGGCAACGGCATTGACGACGACGGCGACGGTGCGGTGGACAGCAACGACCCCGATTGTTTTTCCTGCCCGTCCGGCCTACTCTCCAATCCCAGTTTTTCATCAAGCCTGACCAGCTGGGACAACTGGGGCAACACATCCATCCAAACGGAGGCGAACGGCAACAAATATGCACGGGTCAGCGGTGGCCAGGGAGGTTTCGGCCAGTATCTGGCAGCCACTGCGGGCACAACTTATACGGTATCTTTTTTAGGCAAAAAAACAGGTGCGGAATACTCCTCGTCCGGAATTGTCTTTTATGACGCATCCTGGAACCAAATTGGTTCCAACTATACAGTACAGGTCTTATCCTCCAATTTCCAACAATACAGTTTTACCTATACAGCACCTGCAAACACAGCCTATGTTGGAATATTTGGCTGGAAAAACGCTGGAACAGGCACCTTGGACCTGGACGGTTTTTGCGTAACGACTGCAACTCCACCCAGCGAAATCTGCGGCAACGGCGTTGACGACGACGGCGATGGTGCCATTGACAGCAACGACCCCGATTGTTTTTCCTGCACCTCTGGCCTCCTCTCCAACCCCAGTTTTTCATCCGGCCTGACCAGCTGGGATGACTGGGGCTACACGTCCATCCAAACGGAGGCGAACGGCAATAAGTTTGCTCGCGTCAGCGGCGGCGCTGGAGGCTTCGGCCAGAACCTGGCAGCCACTGCGGGCACAACTTACACGCTCTCTTTTTTGGGTAAAAATACAAGTGCCCAAGACTCTTGGGCCGGATTCTCTTTTTATGACGCATCATGGACGAAAATCGGTTCTGACCATTCGTTACAAGTTAATTCTTCAAACTTCAAACAATACAGCGTCTCCTATACGGCACCAGCTAACACAGCTTATTTGATAGTATTTGGTTGGAAAAACGCCGGGACAAGCTTGGACCTGGACGGTTTTTGCCTTCAATCTGGCTCACCCTGTGCCAACCAAGGCGGGGACTCCGACGGGGACGGCGTTTGCAACAACGTGGACTGCCAGCCGAACAACTCAGCCTACCCCGCTGCGCCCGGCACTCCCTGCAACGATGGCAACGCCAACACGACCAATGACGTAGTGACCGCCAATGGATGCGGCTGTGCTGGCATCACTTCCCCTTGCAATACCTATGCAATCAGGACTTACAAAGTGTCCGATGTTTCTCAGGTCTGCCTCGGGCTTACGAACGAAAACGGCGTATTTTACCGCAGGGACGATTGTAATGATGTCCATGTGGTTTACCATGCTGGAAACAACCTCTACTTCACGGAGTACCAAAATGGCACGGCTATCCTATCAGGCAATATCACTAAAGGAAGCACTACCGGGCAAGTGAATATAGTATTCACTGGTTTGACAAACGGCATGGGTAATACTTGGACGGACAACTGCTATTTGGGCGGCCTTGGTAACAACATGAAAAACTACCAGAGCTATTCAGGTACCATCGTTATTGGAGGCGTTTCCTACACCGTTACTCCAAGGGATGGGTCGAATTTCACCTTGGGTTCCGGTGCCAGCATGCAATCCGGACAATATGGTTTTGGTGCCTGGAGCGGTGGAACGTTTGGCGGTTGCACTGAATTTTTCGGCAACCTTACCATCGTCAACCCCAACTCATTGCCTCCCGGCACGGCCTGCAACGACGGCAATGCGAACACCAACAACGACGTGATACAGGCGGACGGCTGCACCTGCGCAGGAACACCAACGCAAATTGATTTGGAACTGACCAAGTCGGCGAGCGCCTCCACGGTGACTTCTGGCCAGTCAGTGGCCTGGACCATCAGCGTGGTGAACAAAGGCCCTGCAGCCGCCATGGGCGTGACGGTGAAGGATGCCTTCCCTTCCGGACTGACCTACAACTCGGCCACTGCCTCACAGGGCAGCTTCAACGCAGGCACCCTCACCTGGAATATCGGCAACCTCGCAGTGAACCAGACCGTGACGCTGACCATCAACACCACGGTGACAGCCACCAGCGGCACCATCCGTAACTTCGCACAGGTGCAGACGGCCAGCCCGAACGACGTGGACTCCACACCGGGCAACGACACCAACCAGACCGTGAACGAGGACGACGAGGACGATGCCACCATAAACGTGCAGCCCAACAACCCATGCGCCAACCAAGGTGGTGACTCTGACGGCGATGGCGTCTGCAACAATGTTGATTGCCAGCCGAACAACCCCGCATTCCCTGCCACCCCCGGAACTGCCTGCAACGATGGCAACCCGAACACCACCAACGACGTGGTGCAAGCGGACGGCTGCTCCTGCGCAGGAACACCGACTGGCGGCAACCCAAACTGTGAAACGGACATCACCATCACGACAGGCAACGGTACCATCACCGTAACTGGCCTAAACGGTGCGCCCGTCAGTTCGCTGCAGATTTTCACTGCCACATGGCAGTCCGTTTACAGTTGCTTCGCAAATTGCGGTGCTTCGCAAACGGTGAACGTTCCTGTCGGCACTTACTTGGTCTATGCAAAATACTACACCGCTGGCTACAGCATTATCTGTGAGAAACAGGCCACGGTGACAGTAGGTGGCGGCACCTGCGACAACATCACCAGTGGCGGCACCATCGGCTTCGGCACCAACTGTGCCTCATCCTCCAGCTTTTGCCCAAGCCAGGGAGCTGCTCCTACAGTCAAAAACTGTATAGCCCCCTCCGGCGGCGCTGGCAATCTGGAAATCGTGTGGCTGAAGAGTACCACCTCTTGCACTGCTCCTACCACCACTGCTGCGCAGATTGCAGCTGGCCTTGACCCGCACTGGACGATGATTCCCGGCGCCACCAGCCTGGACTACAGCCCGACCAACGTCACCCAGCAGACCTGTTTCCTGCGCTGCTCCCGCCGTGCCGGTTGCCCGAACTTCGTGGAGTCCAACATCGTGACGCTGGGCATCTCCAGCAACTGCGGAGGTGGAAGTGGCAATCCTGATTGTGCCAACATCAATATCAGCACCGGGCCTGGCAGCATTGTCATCGCAGGGCTTGATGGAGCACCCGTTACTTCCGTCCAGATTTTCAGTGCCACCTGGCAGCCGGAGCACAACTGCTTTGCCAACTGCCAAAGCCCGACGGCGACCTTCTCCGTGACGGCTGGCGCACACATCGTTTATGTAAAATACTACACGGCAGGCTACCAGCTCATCTGCGAGGTGAACCAGACGGTGAACGTCGTTCAGGCACTGGCAGGCAGCCAGGCTGAAAACTTCCAGTTCGAGGCGGCTAAGTTCCCCGAACACGTGGAACTTCTATGGCTGCACAAAGGGGACTATAAAGTGGACGAGTATATCCTCGAACGCTCTGCCGACGGGCAGGATTTCGAGGAAATCTATGCTGTTGCTTCGGAAAAAGACGCCTTGGCGGATTTGTACCAAGGTTACGACATCGAACCACTAACAGGCATGAACCACTACCGGGTGAAGATGCTGAACGAAGACGGGACGGTTAGCTTCTCAGAGGTGAAAATGGTCGAATATGAGGACCTGATTGACTTCGTCCTGTTCCCCAACCCGGCGAACCAGTTCACGAACATCAACCTCGAAAGCATCGTGGGCTTCAAGGACGTGGATATCCATGTGTACAACAACATGGGTGTGCGCATGAAGCATTTCCACCTCGATGAGGTGTGGAGCAAGTACTACCAGATGGACTTGCGGGAACTCCACGAGGGCCATTACTCCGTTTGGGTGAACATCCCTGGCCGCAGGCCGAGGACGGTGCAACTGGTCATCGGGAGGCTTTAATATTAAATGTAATATTGTTCATAATAATTGGGCAGCCTATTTCGGTAGGCTGCCCATTTTTTTACTCAACTTTTAGGATTTTGTGAAACGCAATTTTTTCAATGCCTTATCCTCCTATTTTTTTTCATTTGGAGGGAGGGTTTAGGTTACTCTCAATATCAATCATTGGGTTTTAAAAATTGATGAACTTAGTTTTATACGAATACCTGTAACCCCGTCAGAAGGCCGATTTTGTTTTCCAAATTCAAGGTACTCGAAGCATATTACCCACGTTTTTATTGGAAGGCTACCTGTTGCAAGGGGGCCTTTTTATTTAGAGCTTGTTTGAGGTGCAGCCGGGTAAGCGGCTCAAGTATTTTGCCCAAAACTCTTCCCAGCAGCCATGATGAAATGGCTTCCTGATTTTATGCGTGAACGTTGGCGTCCAGGTGTCGGGATAAACCCTACTGATTATCCAAAAATTAATTACTGTTTGATACGCGAGGAGGATTGAACCACGGATTGGGCGGATTTGGCGGATGAAAACGGATTTTTTGCTGTCAATTTTGAATCGAATTTTCGAGGATGTTTTAACCATTGTAAGCATCCGAAGCTGCTCTATTGCCTAATTCCAGCCCTGGCATTGCGGCTGTGGATTGTAGAAGCGGCCACCCCAAAATGTTCAGGTAAGTCCAAAAGGGGAGCGACGATTTTCAGCCCGATTTTTATGAGGGCAAAATGGTGGATGACGTGCTCCAGATTGTAGAGCAGCTCCCGCTCCAGCGAAGTCGGTAAGGTGAGTGTGATATTGGACTGGTAGTTTTTGTAGGCAATTTCATGGAAATGACCGCCATTTAAAAAAGGCAACTGAGTCGCTATCTTCTCCATAATTTCCAAAGCATACAGCGGGTTCGTTTCGATGGATAGGTCACGTCGCCGACCATCGTAGTTGAGGGGGTGTCTTTCGCCATTGGCTCGCTTGTCGTTGTGCTCAATCAGGCATTGGAAGAACTCAATAAAGTGGCGGGTATGTTGCCCGACCGTCGAACCCGAAAGCACACCCAACGGCTGACAATATGCCGTTTCAGGTATATTTCCAAGATAGAATTTTGCACCGTCAAATTGTTGAAAAATATCGTTCAGCAAAGGATTTTGCATAGCTTGTTTTTTACCAGATGGTAATTTTCTGCATTTCAAAACAAAGGGGGAAAACCCCCGATTTCATCTCTTGAAGCGTTTTTTGGAGCTTGGCCAATGAGGCATGGAACGAGGCCACCGTTTCTGGAAGTGCTGGGTTGCCCTTTGCAAAATCGTTGACCGACTGCTGCATGGCGGGCAATAGGTCGTGCTCATAATGTGCGAACTGCTCCAGCAGGGCATACATGAATGGTTTTTTGGCATCTGACCCGTTCCTGATGGCCATGCCCAGCAGTTGCTGATAAAAAACAGCTTCTTTTTGCATAAAAGCCAACTCCTCTTCCCATTGCCGGAAAGGCATCGGATGGTCCGGCACCTTGAGCCTGGCCAAATGCGTATCAGGTTGCAGATGTACGACGGTCATGTTGGTTAGATTTTTATGCTAAAAAAAAGGATTAGGACTCGCTGTACATTTTCAACACCCCTTCCCGCAAGTTGCCGCCCGTTTCGGAAAGCACGAAGGCAATGGCTTCGGCCAGGTCCGATGCTTTCACCCATTTGGTAAAGTCGGCATCGGGCATCGCTTGGCGGTTGGGCTGGGTATCAATGGTGCTCGGCACGATGACGGTGGCAGAGATGCGTTTCCCCTTCCCCGCGGCGTTGACGATTTCCGCCAACTGGAACACGAGCGACTTGCCGAGCGAGTAGGCCACGAGGTTTTTCCCTGCCTCGGCATCGAGCGCTGGCCTTGCCCCGACGAAGACAAACTGGCCACCACCCGTTTTTTCAAAATGTGCCATCATCGGGCGAACGATGTTGTAGGCAGTCTTGAAGTTGAGGGCAATTTGTTTGTCAATGGCAGCCAAATCGGTCGTTTCGATGCTGCCCGCCGCAAAGCCCCCGACCAGCATGACCGCTGCATCCAGTTTCTTGTTTTCCCCAATCAATGCTTCGACAAATTCTTGGGAAGCCCCTGCATCAATCAGGTCAACCTGCCGTGCAGATTGGAACATGTCCATCATTTCAGTTGGCGGCATGGCTCCCCCAACCGTCCCGTGTACCCGGTGGCCTTTGTCGTGCAGGGTGCGGACGACTTCCGTTCCAAGGTTTCCTGTGGCACCGGTGACGATGATATTCTTCATTTTCAAAATTATTTTTTGGCTGTGAAACAAAGGTAGGCGGGCACGAATGCCCAACTTGCTACCCTTGTAACAAAGCTGTTTTTTAAATATGGCCCATTCCCGAACGGGAGGTTTCAGCTTGTTGCTCCAATAATTCGGCAGGGCCTAAAACCTCATAGGTTTCGCAATCGTGTTTTTTCCCTGATAAATGGCATTTCATGGTCAGGCAGTTACCTCCGTGCGACCATCGGTACCACCTTCGGTAAATAAATCCCGCCAGCATCATGCCGCCGATGGGGGCGATGAAATACACCCACCAAGCGGTCCAGATATTCGAGGGTAGGGCTGAGGCAACCGTCCGTGCAGGGTTCATGCTCATGCCGGAAAAAGGCGCTTCGATGGTGATATATGCAACCAATAAAATGCCTGCCACCCAGCCCGTATAATCCGCATATTTTGAATTGCTCATCAGGAGTACCGTGCCGAGCAAAACGAACGAAATGATAAATTCCGAGAAAAAAGCAATGCCCACCCCATCCGGGCCTGGCATCGTCACTGCATACTGTACCCCTTGCTCTGCGATGAACTGTGGCACCGTCCATTTAAAAAGAAAAACCCCCAGCGCACCACCGATAAATTGGGCCAAAATGTACCAGATGGCATTGGCCGTCGAGATGCGTTCCATCTGCCAAAAGGCCAGCGTGACCGCGGGGTTCATGTGCGCCCCGGAGCGTTTGCCCCAACTGGAATAGATGAGCAGAACGGCCGTGAGGCCCATTGCCAGCCCCATGAGAAAGCGGCGGAACACTGCCGATGGCAATTCAAGGTGAAAGGGTGAACGGGGATGCTCCAGCAGCAATACGAAGAAGCAGGCGCTGACCATAAACATGCCCAAAGCCCACCCTTCGATGAGGTAGTTTTTCCAATTGTCTTTTAATGCTGCCAGCATATTTTACATGATTGGATGGTAAAACAATGCGGTCACTTCCCAAGGAACTTCCCCCAAGAGCGGTCGGCTTTGGCGAGCCGTTCCTTTTCAGAAATGCTCATCTCGTTCCATTTTTCCAGCGTATTGTTGAAAAAGGCATTGTAAAAGACTAACAAACGGCCATCGACAATCTTATAGGTCAGCGGGTCAATTTCCACTTTTTCGCCCTTGGCGGCCATGGCATAAGCGCACCAACCACCGTAGGCGGGCTCGTATTTGCCAGGGGTCGATTTGAACTGCTCTTGGTTGGCTTTGCTGGCAAAGCGGTAGGTGACGCCCCCCTGCTCAGCGGTGAATTCACTTTTGCCTTTCTGCGGCTTGCCCTGAAAATAGGAAACGGGGTCGTAGCCTTCGAGCGCCAAGTGCTTGCCGTCGAGGTTGTACTGTTGCTGCCGCTGTGCAGCGGTTTGGGCGAAAGCGAAAACGCCGACCAATAGAAATGAGAATAACAGGATGATTTTCTTTTGCATTTGAATGATATGTTTTAAAAATTAGATTTCAGTTACTGGTTGCTTTTTGGTTTTTTGCTTGGTAGCAGGAGCAGCCTCCATCATTGCCAGCACCAACAGGAGCATCCCGATTGACCAGGCCTGCTGTACGCACCCTCTTCCTTCTTTGGGTTCTGCCCCGTCGAATATTTCCGAAATGCCGTGGATGCAGCTTTCCCCGTAAAAATGCTGGCGCAACGGCTCCATCATTTCAGTGATTTCTGATTTTGCTTTATTGGAAAAACCGTTCTGCTTGAGGTGGGCCAGAAAATATTCGCCAATCAGGAATGACCAGACCGTGCCTTGGTGGTAGGCAGTGTCCCGATGCCATTGGTCGCCGCCGTATTTCCCCTTGAAATCAACATGGTCGGCATCCAGCGAGCGCAGGCCGTAAGGGGTCAGCAGTTTTTCCTTGCACAGCGACAATATTCCCTCCCCTTCTTTTTTGTCCAACAAGGGGAATGGCAAACTGAGCGCATATATCTGGTTTGGCCTAAACGAATCGTCCACGTATTCATTCGGTATGACGACATCGTTCAGGTAATTTTTATCGTTCAAAAAGTATTTTCTGAAACTCTTTTTGACCGTGTCGGGCAAACCATAAAAGCTGGATGGTTCTTTTTTCAAAAGGTCGGAAAACGCATTGTGAATCATCAGTGCATTGTACCAAAGGGCATTGATTTCCACCGGGCAGCCGTGCCTCGGCGTAGCCACATAGTCACCGACCCGTGCGTCCATCCAGGTCAACTGTGAAAGACCCTCTCCGCCAAAAAGAAGCCCCTCCTCCAAAGTGTGGATTTTGTATCGAGTGCCTGAAATATGCGCCTCGATAACGTCCGTCAGTTGAGGGAATACATTTTCAATAAATCCGAGGTCTTTGAATTTTTCAAAATATTCGTGCAGCACGACAAACAGCCACAACGTGGCGTCAATGGTGTTGTACTCCAGCTCTTCCCCTTTGTCCGGAAAACGGTTAGGGAGCATGCCACCATCAAGGTATTGTAGGAAAGTGCGGATGATGGACTCGGCCAACTCTTTTTTGCCTTGGGCAATGACCAGGCCCCGCATGGCAATCATGGTGTCCCGGCCCCAGTCCGTGAACCAATGGTAGCCAGCGATGATGGTCTTCCCCTCGCTTGACTTTCGGTCGCAAATGAACTGCTCGGCGGCAACTTTCAGGTCGGCATGAAACCCATTTCGACCTCCTTTTATCTTCTTGACCCGCTCGGCTTCCTTTTTTTTCAGCTTTTCAAAATTGCTGCCCACCATATCCTCCTCCGTTGAAAAGGCCAGGTAAATATGGTCGCCGGCAGCGAGGTTGACTTCCACCGTCCCCAGTGAAAAAGCATCTTCCCGGTAATCCAGCCCACGGTACTTTTCCTTTGCGTATTCAAAATTTTTGAACCAATATTTACTTTCATGGAACATGCCCTGAGAAAATGAAAAATACAAAGCGGGCGCGCCGTAATGGGCATAGATGCAGGCCGTGTTGGGCGTTTTCCAGTGGGTATAAAAATCAAAATAACCGTTTTCGGAAAATAAACTGTGGTAGTCCCGGTGGACGAAAAGGGGGTTCAAAACCAGGCGGAAAGCACATTTGCCCTCATTTTTATATTCCAAGATGGTCGTGTTGGAGCCTTGCGGCATAAACACCCGCTTCAAAACTTTGCACCCATCAATATTGTAGTGAAAAGTAGGAATGGGCAACCGCTCGAACCCTTCCATAAATTCGTAGCCTTTCGGGTAAACGGTGTCCGGGTATTGGTTGGAGGAAATGCCCACCATGCTGTCCCGGTGAAAAAACAGCGACTCTTCGACTTTGGAGACCAACACCCTGCGGTCAGTCGGTGGGTTGAACGATGCGACCAACAGGCCGTGGTAGCGACGGGTGTTCGCCCCTAAAATCGAGGAGGAAGCATAGCCGCCCAGCCCGTTGGTGACGAGCCATTCTTTTTCGCTGAGTTCCTCGAAGGATGGGGATTTGAATTTTAGCATGTTCGTTTTATTTGGTAAGTGTTTTTTTGGTTTAGCCGATGTGATTATTTCAAATAATCGCATCGGCTGTTTCTCCTTTTTATATTATTTGAATTCAGGCTTCAATATTTCGGAAAACACCTTTTTCACTTTTTCAACTTTGGGGCGGCTGACCCTTTGCACATAGGGGTTTTCGGGGTGCAACTCATAATAGTTTTGGTGATAAGCCTCCGCTACCCAGAACTCCTCATAAGGCTTTAATTCGGTGACTATTGGTTTGTCGAATTTCCCAGATTTATTGAGCTGCTCAATTGTATTTTTTGCCAACGTTTCCTGTTCCTCATTTTGGTAAAAAATGGCCGAACGGTACTGTCGCCCAACATCTGGCCCTTGCCGATTCAGTTGGGTGGGGTCATGTGCGGTGAAAAACACATCCAGCAGCGTTTCATAGCTGACAATTTGTGGGTCGAAATATAGGATAATGGCTTCCGCATGGTCGGTGTTGCCCGCCCCGACCTCTTCGTAGGTTGGGTATTTTTCCGAGCCGCCGCTATATCCGCTGATGACATCGGCCACGCCATTGATACGGTCCAGAGCCGCCTCGGTACACCAAAAACACCCCCCGGCGAAAATGGCAGTTTCGTATTTTTCGTAACCTTTCCCTTTGATATATTCAGCAATAGGCTGCACACCGTCGGGGTTGCTTTTCTTCTTGGGATTTTCTTGGCCGACAAAATTCAGGCTGACGGAATTGACACAGTGGCGGGTCATTTTTTTGGTGAAACCCTCGCCCCGGAAAACATGGCCGAGATGCCCGCCACAATTGGCACAGACGATTTCCGTACGCGAGCCATCCTCGTCGGGGAGTTCCTTTACAGCCCCCTCAATAATGTCGTCGAAACTCGGCCAGCCCGTGCCAGAGTCGAATTTGTCGGCAGCGCGGAAAAGCGGGTTGTTGCATTGTTTGCAGATATAAATCCCGTCTTTTTTGTAATCATGATAGGCTCCGGAAAAAGCATATTCTGTCCCTTGCTGCAAAATAACCCGGGCCTCATTGGGCTGCAATGGGTTGTATTTTGCAGGGTTGGTAATGACGGCTGGCAATCGGGATAAATCAACCGACGCAGGCTTTTGGGCACAAGCTGAAATAAATATCCCAACAAATAATAGGATTAAATAAAACATTGGTTTCATCATTATGAGCAATTGAAAAAATGGATTAAAAGTGGTTTTAGGTGATTATTCCACACTATTTATTTCGTTGTTATTTCCGGCTATTTTTTGCCGCAATGGTTTATCAATTCTGCTACCACCCCCGTCCATCCGGTCTGGTGCGATGCACCGACGCCCCTCGCCGTGTCCCCATGAAAATATTCATAAAAAAGAACGAGGTCTTTGAAATGCGGGTCAAGCATGTACCTTTCTTCGTTGCCGTGGCAAGGGCGGCGGTGGATTTCGTCTCTTTCAAAAATGGAAACCAGGCGGCGGGACAATTCGTCGGCTACCTCGCCCAATTCCATCCAATTCCCAGAGCCAGTCGGGCACTCCACTTTAAATCCATCCTTGAAATAACCGTGGTACTCCCGCAGGGCATAAATCAGCATGTAATTCATGGGAAACCAGACGGGCCCCCGCCAGTTGGAATTGCCACCGAAAAGCCCCGTGGTACTCTCGCCCGGCTCGTATTGCAGCCCAAAATCCTGGCCTTCGATGTTGACCACGTAAGGCGTTTCATGGATTTTTGAGACGGAACGGATACCGCCGTTCGAGAGGAATTCCGTTTCGTCGAGCATGGCCTGCAACAGGCGGCGCAGGCGTTTTTCTGAAATGAGCGACAGCAGCAGGTCGGTGTTTTCATCATGCCCGTCCACCACTTGGTATTCGTGGAATTGGCTGCGATAATCAATGAACCAGTGCAGCCTGAAATGAAACTCCGGCACTTTTTGCAGGATGTTTTCAGGTATCCGAAGCACGGCAAACAGGGTGCTCAAGCCAACGAGCGAACGGACTTTCAATGGGATATATTCGCCTTTTGGCAAGGCCAATATGTCATAGAAAAAACCTTCTTGTTCGTCCCATGCGCCCGTCCAATTGGTAGCGATTCGGTTAAGGCTTTCAGCGATATAAACAAAGTGTTCGAAGAATTTGGTGGCCACATCTTCAAAGCTGTTATCGTCCTCGCAGATGAGGAGCGCCATTTCCAACATATTGAGGCAGTACATGGCCATCCACGCCGTGCCATCGGCTTGTTCGAGGTGGCCGCCGTCAGGCAGGGCAGCACTCCGGTCGAACACCCCGATATTGTCGAGGCCGAGGAACCCGCCCTCGAATACGTTCTTGCCGTGGGCATCTTTTCGGTTCACCCACCAGGTGAAGTTGAGCAGCAGTTTTTGGAATGCCCTTTTCAGAAAACGGTAGTCCGCTTTGCCCGTCTTATCCTTTTCCATTTTAAAAACCTGCAGGCAGGCCCAGGCGTGAACCGGAGGGTTCACATCGCCAAAAGCCCACTCATAGGCAGGGATTTGTCCGTTTGGATGCATGTACCATTCCCGCAGGAAAAGGATAAGTTGATTTTTGGCAAATTCAGCGTCCACCATCGCCAGCGGCACACAGTGGAAAGCCAAATCCCAGGCGGCATACCATGGGTATTCCCATTTGTCGGGCATGGAAATAATGTCCTCGTTGTTGAGGCTCTGCCACTGGTGGTTGCGCCCATGCTTGCGGCTTTCGGGTGGTGCGGGCTGCCCGGGGTCACCGTTGAGCCAGCGGGGGATGTCGATGTTGAAATATTGCTTCGTCCAAAGCATGCCTGCCAGGGCTTGCCGCTGGACGTTTTTTAAATCGCTGCTGTTGATGTTTTGGGAAATATGGGCGTAAAATTCATCCGCCTCTTTTTTCCGGTCTGAGAATATTTTTTCAAATGTTTTACCTAACGGCTCTTTTCCCAAGGGCTTCTTGCTCAGGCGCAAACGCAGCTCCGTAGAGCCGCCGCCTGGTATGTTTCTAAAAAATACAGGGCTGAACTTAGTACCTTCTTTTTTCTCCGAAATAGCGTCGTACTGGCCGCTGATGACGGCCTCATGGAAAGCATCTTTGACGAACGGCTGCTCGTTTTTGGATTGGTAAAGCCGCTCTGTGTTCGTTTCGTTTTCGGTAAAAAGGGCGTGGTCGGGTTTTTCAAAATACAGCTCGTATTCCCCCAGTTCTGGGTGCGATATTTTGACTGAACCATCCTGTCCGCTTCCTTCCCCCATGCTGATGGTCGGCTTTTTTTCCATCAAACCAAATGACCAGAGATTGCGGCACCACAGGGTAGGAAGCAGTGTAATCGGAGCAGCTTCGTCGCTCCGATTGTGAACGGTGATGCGTATCAGCAAATCTTCTTCGGATGCCTTGGCATATTCCGTAAATACATCGAAATATTTATTGTCGTTAAAAATGCCGGAGTCCAAAATTTCATATTCGCCTTCGTGCTTGGAACGCTCCCGGTTTTTCCACACCAGCTCACCGTAAGGGTATTCCCGCTGCGGGTACTTATACAGGTGCTTCATGTAAGAATGCGTCGGCGTGCAGTCGAGGTAGTAGTACAGTTCCTTCACGTCCTCCCCGTGGTTGCCCTCCGAACCAGTCAGCCCGAACAGCCGCTCTTTTAGAATGGGGTCATTCCCGTTCCACAGCGCGACGGCGAAACAGAGCCGCTGCAGGTCGTCAGAAATCCCCGCCAGCCCGTCCTCGCCCCAGCGATAGACCCGGCTGCGGGCGTGGTCGTGCGGAAAGGAATCCCAGGCGGTGCCATGCTCGCTGTAATCTTCCCGAACCGTGCCCCACTGGCGTTCGGAGAGGTAGGGGCCCCATTTGAGCCACTGGCCTTTTTGCGTATAATTTTCCGAAAGGCGTTTCCCCTCTATGGTAGCTTGATTGTTTTTCATGAAAATATGAATTTTTTAAACCCATTAAACCAAGTTGCGAGCGCACGAACAGGTAATGCGCAGCATCGAACAGCAACAGTATGGTTTGTTCAACCATTGTCCTCAAACCCCGGGTAAAGCGTCATGCCGCCGTCCACAAAAATGGTCGCCCCGTGGATGTAATCGCTCTCATCGCTGGCCAGCCAGACAGTCACATTTCCAATGTCGTCCACTACGCCCACCCGCTTGTAGGGTATGAGTTTCAACAAACGTTCTTCGGCTTCTGGCGTTTCCCATGCCATGTGGTTGATAGGGGTTTTGATGGCCCCGGGGGCAACGCTGTTCACGCGGATTTTCATCGGGCCAAGCTCCTGTGCAAGGGATTTCATCATGAGCATCACCCCACCTTTGGAGGCGGCATAGTTAACGTGCCCTGCCCATGGAATCAGCTCATGGACGGAGGACATGCAGATGATTTTTCCAAGTGCCTTTGAGTGCCCGTTCATGCCCCGGCGAATGAATTCCTTTACCGCTGCCTGGGCACAGAGGAACTGCCCGGTGAGGTTGACGGCCAGCACATAATTCCACTGTTCGAGGGTCATATCAATGAAGGCGGCGTCCTTTTGCAGCCCAGCATTGTTGACCAAAATGTCCACCGTGCCGAATGCCTCGACAGCCTGGGCAAACATATTGTCCACCTGTTCTTTCTGGCTGACGTCGGCCTGCACGACCATGGCCCGTCCGCCCGCTGCCTTGATTTTATCCACGGCGACGATGGCACCGTTCGGGTTGCCGGCATAGTTGACCACCACATTGGCCCCGGCCATGCCGAGTGCAATGGCGCAGGCCTGTCCGATGCCAGAACTGGCCCCGGTGACGACGGCGGTTTGCCCTTCCAGTTTTTTCATTTCCATATCAATGATTCGAATTTTACTCGATTAAAATTTATGGCTCAAAGGTCGGGCAGATAGGCCGCCCCGTCTGATACCGAGGTAACAGATGCGGGAAAAAGCCCAGCCAAACCTATTTTTTGTGCTGCGCCAATTGTTTTTATAAAAAAACTGACGCCGCTATTTTTTACCACTCCCTGCCGTCTTGCCTCCTGTTTTTACCTGCATTTTATACAGGCCAGTATGCGCCGTCAGGTAAAGTGTCTTTCCATCGTCCCCCCAAGCCATATTGGCTGGGC
Source organism: Lewinellaceae bacterium (assembly GCA_020636005.1). Taxonomy (GTDB): domain Bacteria; phylum Bacteroidota; class Bacteroidia; order Chitinophagales; family Saprospiraceae; genus UBA6168. The sequence goes on along the minus strand of JACJYR010000002.1, from coordinate 235 downwards.
GTTCCGGGCCGGAGATTTTGCCCAGCAATTTTCCAGCGGGAGAAAGCACCCAAATGCCACCGGGGGCGGAGACGAACACATTCCCTTCCAAGTCCACTTTGATACCGTCAATGGCCTCTGATTCTGGGGTTTGGTCAAAATTGAAAAAGACTTCCCCCTTGCCCAGCATCCCGTTTTCCATGACCGGGAAACGCCAAACGGTCTTGGTATTCCAAATGTCACGGATGTCCCAATT